>CAWJPJ010000001.1:0-143966 GCA_963844715.1 uncultured Phycisphaerales bacterium
TCATCTCGCCGAGCGACTGCTGCCCGTTGGACTCGCCGATGAGCCATTCGGCGAGCACGGCGCCGGCGACAGACAGGCCGGCGGCGACGCGGAGGCCGGCAAAGACGTACGGCAGCGACTGCGGCAGGCGGAGCTTGAACAGCGTCCGGAGGGCGCGACGAGCGGTAGAGAGCAAACAGCTCAGCGTGGTTGGGATTCGTCGCCCGCAGGCCGGTGAGGGAGTTGCTGAGGACCGGGAAGAAGGAGATTATCGAGACGATGACGATGTTGCTGAACCTGCTGTAGCCGAAGATGACCAGCAGGGGGGACACGATGGCGATGATCGGCATCGTCTGGAAGAGGACGAACATGGGGGAGGCGGCATCGCCGAGGTAGCGCGAGACGCTCGTCACGAGCGCTGGGACGACGGCGACACCCGCTGCCACCAGCAGGCCGATCGCCGCCTCCTGCGCCGTTACCCACGACGCGGGCCAGGAGCGTGCCAGCGTTGTCCTTGAGCGCGTGGGTGACGGCAGCCGGCGTCGGAACGAGGTACGCCCTGTCCGAGAACACGACGTGGCACAGCCATTCCCAGAGTCCGATGACAGCTGCGAACACCGCCAACACCAGCAAGACCCTCACCAACCGCTCGAGGGCCGGGTGGGTCTCGAGCAGCCCGCCGTCGAGCGGCTTGACGCGGCGGCCGGCGACAGTCGCCATCTTCAGACCGTCTCCGCCTGCTCGGGCACCGCGACCGGCCGCAGCACCAGCTCGGGCCCGTTCTGGTGCGCTGGGCGACCCCGTCTCTCCCCGCGACCCCGCCTCCTGGCGCGACGCCGCTCAGCAGCTCGACCACCTGTCGCTGCACGTGGACAAAGTCGTCCGAAGTGCGCAGCGACGAGCTGCGCGGGTAGGAGAAGGGCACCCGCACCTCGCCGAGGAAGCGGCCCGGCCGCGGGGACATCACGAGCACCCGCTCGGCGAGGTAGATCGCCTCGCTGATGCTGTGGGTGATGAACAGGGCGGCGAAGCGGCGCTCCGCCCAGAGCCGCAGCAGCTGCTCGTTGAGCTCCTCGCGTGTGTTAGCTCGTCGATGGCCGAGAACGGCTCGTCGAGGTAAACGATCTCAGCGTCGGCGACGAGGGCAACGCGCCAGCGTGACCCGCATCTTCATCCCGCCAGAAAGCTGGTGCGGGTGGGATCGTGCCCATTGCTCGAGCTTGACGAGCTCGAGGGCATCCTTCACCCGCCGCCGGGCGCTCCTCCTTCCCGACGTGGGACAGCTCGAGCGGGAGGGCGCAGTTGCGCTCGATGTTCCGCCACGGCAGTAGCGCCGGCTCCTGGAAGACGAAGTTCTCCTGCCCCCGCTTGCTCGACGACGCCCGAGGACGACACTAGGAGGCCGGCCGTGACCCGCAACAAGGTCGATTTGCCACAGCCGGAAGGTCCGACGATGGCGACGAACTCGCCTTGCCGCAGCTCGAGGTCGACCGGCGCAACGGCGGCGACACGCTCGCTCCGCCGTTTGTGCGCCGGAAAAGACTTCGAGACCCCTACGAGACGGAGGCGTGGTCGTCCGTGGCCTGAGCCGACTGCCACGCCGACACCGTCAGCCTGGTGTTAACGCCCGCGTTGTTGTGGCCGCCGCCGGCGAACGCGTCACGTCACAGGGTCTTGCTGTCGATCAGAACTGCCGCGTCCGAATGCGTCAGGACTTCGGGAGGAAGCTGTTGGTGAAGGCCGCCTTCCAGTTCATGGCGGTCGACTTCTTGATCACCTTCACGCTATAGAGCTGGTTGGCCGACTGCTCCATCTTCACCGGCCGGGCGTAGCCGACGGGGTGGGTGTCGATCGTGATCAGGGACTTGTGCTGTAAGCCATCTGCGCCCGCGTTCGGTGTCGCCGTAGGTCGAGGCCAGCGCCTTGTCGGTCGGGCTCGGGTTCGCCCAGAAGTTGGACCAGCCGGCCTCGACGGCGTGCACGACGTCGGAGACGAGCTTCGGATGGTTCTTGATCTCGGACTGGGTCGTGAAGAGCACGTCGTCATAGTCGTTGAAACCCGACTTGTTGACGAGGAGAGTGGTGTTCGGGTAGCCCTCGTGGCTGGCGACGTACGGCTCGTTCGTGATGAAGCACTGCTGGACCATGTTCTTGTCGCTGATCCACGGCTGGGGAGAAGAAGTAGTTCACGACCTTGGCGGGTGCAGCTTGTACTTGTGCTCGATGTAGAGCCAGTACGGGGCAGTCGCGGTCACCTCGACGTCCTTGCCGTTGAGGTCGGAGAACGACTTCACGTGCTCAGCCGGGTGCGACATCAGGCAGACCGGCGAGTTGTACGGGGCGAAGACCTGTACGACCGGGATGCCCGAGTCGTGTGCGGTGTAGACGAAGCCGGCGTCGGTGAGGCTGAACGGGTACTGCCCGCTCGCAACCTGGGGGATCGTGTCGAAACCACCCGGCCCGGCGCTCGGGAACTCGAGCTTCAGGTGCTCCTTCTTCGGGACGGAGGTCATGGCGCCGGTGTAGTAGCCACCGATCGACGTGCTGGCGAGGCCGGGAATGAGGATTTGCGCCGTTTCCGTCGTCGGGCCGCTCGCCGACGCCGCCGTCGACGAAGCGGCGCTGATCGCAAACCCTCCGCCGAGGACGGCCAGCACCCCTGTCATTGCCTTCCAGCGTTTGCCGTGCATCTGGGAACCCCCTGTTTTTGGATCCGATATAGAAACGACAACTTACAGCGTAGCAGAGCGACCGCGCGTTTGTATCATCAAGCGCGGAATGTATTGAAACGATGTCGTTGCTTACCGGGATGCTGCGGAAGAGCCTCCGCCGCCGGAGGAGCCCTGTGCGTCTCCCTGCAGCCGACGGACCCCTGCCGAGACCGTCGCCGCGGCGCTCGTCACGCTCGCCGCCGCCCGCTGCACGTCCGCGTCGAGGGGGCGGGGGCCGGGGAGCTGGGTGGACATGAGCAGGGTCTGCAATTCGCCGGAGACCCTGATCAGTCGGTTGAGGTCCTCCTGCATCGTCGGCGCCGGCGACTCCGCCTGCAGCTGGCGGAGCGCCGCGATCAGGTCGGCGAGCCTCGGTGCGTCCCTTGCCGCGAGCGCCGTCAGCGCGCTCGCCTCTGCCGAGCCGAGATGCACGGCCAGGCTGTCCACCTCGGCGACGGTCGCTGACGACCGGCGCGCCCAGTCCGCGTCGTGGAGACGGCGGCGCCGACCGCTCAGGGCCACGGCGCCGACCGCGATGGCGCCGGCAACGCCGACGCCGATGACTATCCACGCCCAGGTCGGAACCCCCGACGACGAGGAGTGCTTGGGAACCGTCGTGGTCGTGGGCGGCGCCGTCGTGGTCGTCGAGGCGGTCGTCGTGGTCGTCGAGGCGGTCGTGGTCGTCGTCGTCGGTGCCGTCGTGGTCGTCGTGGTCGCAGCGGTCGTCGTCGTCGTTGCGGTCGTGGTCGTCGTCGTCGGCGCGGTGGTCCCTCCCGTGGTGGAGGGTGTTGTGCCGCCCGGCGACGCCGGCGCCACCGCCGGGACCGAAACCGCCGGCGGCCGAGGCGCCGCGGTGGCCGTCCCCGCGGTCAGGAGGCCGGCGAGCAACGGCGCCATGAGGACCCCGAGCAAGACCGCAGCCACAGTCGCCGCTATCGGCCGCCGGGCGATTGCACCGCTTTGTTGCGTCGACCCGTCGATGGCCGAGAGCGTACCTGCCCGGCCGCTCCGCGCCATGGATTACCGCCGCAACGGTCCGCGCGCGGCACGACGGCCGGTTTGCGGCGCGACGCCTTGGGTATGTCAAACCTGCCCCTGCCCACGCCCTCGGCTGGGGAGCGGAACGTTGGGCGGGTGCTAGCCCTCGGGCCGAGCCCGCTCACCGTTCCGACAGCCCCCGAGCCGCTCGTGCGCAGGCGCCTGCGGGACGCTTGTCGCGATCGGCGTCGCGTCCTCCGGAGTTGGCAGTTTGCCCGTCCGGCCTCAGCCGAGCTCGTGGCGGGAGAAGTACTTCCACATCACGGTGTCGGCGTCGACCGCGTCCGACTGCGGCCCGAGCAGCTCGGTGACCGCCTTCGGGACAGGCGGCCTGCCCGGCCGCTCGTGGCCCTCCCCCGTCAGGGTGTAGAGCTCGACCTCGGCACCGCCCTTGCACCCCCGTGGAGGCCGTGAGCTTGACGGTCGCGGCCGGCTTCGACGTGCCGGGCTTGGACTTGCAGCGGTCGGCGGCCGCCCAGCGCATCGCCGCCACGGGCACGCTGTAGGTCCGGTATTCCTGGCCGTCGCCCCCGTAGGGATCGACCGGGTCGGCGGTCCCGTCGAAGGACACGACCTGCATCTGGCGCGCCAGCGGGCAAGGAGACGGGAAACGGAGCCCGCTCACCGGGGCGACCGCCGCGAACGGCTTCGAGTCGTCGCATCCGAGCTGGCTCGCCATCCGCGGCCCCGCCCGAGAACCCAGTCGCGTATACCTCCTTCTCGTCGATGCAAGTACCTGTTCTCGAGCACCGGGAGGCGGGTTGTGAGGGAGCCGACGTCGTCAGGCGAGCCCTTCGGCACCGGGCCTGCCGCCAACGAGGGGCTCGTTCGGGAGCGCGGCCGAGACCGCCGGCAGCAGCGCCCTCACCCGACGATCAGGTAGACGTTCTTACCGATGAGCCAGAACCCGACGACCAGCGAGCCGATGATGATCGCCTGGTCGGTGTGGCCTTCGATCCACTTTCTGATGTTCGCGAGCATCACTTGGGCCTTCTCGGCCAGAAGCCCGCATAGACCACCATCGCGACGTACGAGGAGGAGGCGACGATGCAGAAGAAGATCAGCGCCAGCGCGCTCTCGGCGCTCGTGACCTTCGCCGACAGCACGGTCGCCGCCCCGGCTGCGATCAGGCCCCAAGGCTGCAGCGCCGGGGCGAGACCGAGCGCGAACCACGGCGACATGTTGTCCACACCCGCCTGCCACTTCGGCGGCTTCTTCGGCTTCTTCGGCTGCCCCATCTTGCGCCAGTGCCGGACGCCTATCAGCACGAGCGCCGTCCCGATCGCGATCTTCACCGCAATCGAGGCGAGGGTGGGCGCGGTGTTCGACTTGGGGGGGTTGTTACCGGTGGCGAGGACCGTCACGGAGACGACGATCGCGAGCGACGCCAGCCATCCGAAGAGGAACGCCGCCCCCTTCCTCACTCCCCGTTTCGACGGCAGGAGAACGATGAACGCCGTCAACGGGAGCGGGTCGAGCGCGACCGCCACCGCGATAAGCAGGAGATCGAACGTCACGGCAGCACATCGGGCCGGTGTCGCGGGGCCCGCGGGGAGACGGACTGCAGGTCGTCACGGCGGCGCCGGCATCTGATCGGGCGGCCGTCCACGCGCCGGATCATAGATGCGAGTCCCGTTGCGATGCCGGTTTCGTCGCAGCAGGAACATCGCCGGTCGATGCGGTTCCGCGGGCGGCCGGCACCGCCGCTCCTTGCACCGCCGGCGCCGGGCACCGCAGACTCTGGGCCGTGAGCGCGGGCGAGCGGGCGGCGACCGGGCTCGTCTACGACCCGTTCTCCCTCGCGACCCAGCTCGACCCCTACCCCGCCTACGCGATGATGCTGGCGACGGCGCCCGTCTACCGCAACGAAGAGCGCGACTTCTTTGCCCTCAGCCGGTTCGACGACGTCTACTCCGGCTTTCGCGACTGGCGGCGTCTTTCGAGCGCCGGCGGCGTCACCGTCGACGAGTTGCTCGAGCTCACGGGACCGTCGATCCTCACGCTGGACCCGCCCCGCCACGACGAGCTGCGGGCGGTCGTGCGCGCCGCCTTCGAGCCGAGATCGCTGTCACGCCTCGAGGCGCGGCTCGGGGCGCTCTCAACGGAGCTCCTCGATGACGTGTCGGGTGGCCACTTCGACTTCTGCGCGGCGTTCTCGAAACGGCTACCGGTGCTGGCGGTCTGCGAACTGATGGGCTTCCCGCGCGGCGACGAGCGGATGCTGAAGTCGTGGTCGGACGCGCTCATCGAGCGCGTCCCGGACGACGACGGCACCCCGTTGGCGGCGCGGGAGGCGGCGGGCTCGATGCGCGTCTACTTCGGCGAGCACCTGGCCCAGAGACGCCGGCGCCCGTCGGAGGACCTCCTCGGCCTCCTCGTCGCCGGCCGGCCGGCGGAATCGCCCCTGAGCGAGGACGAGCTGATCGGGATGTGCTTCCTCTTGTTCGAAGCGGGCAACTCGACCACTGCCGCTCTGCTGGCGAACGCGCTCGTACTGCCGAGGCACACCCGGACCAACGGGAGGCGGTCTGCGCCGACGCCGGCCTGCTGACGGGGGCCGTCGAGGAGGTGCTCCGCTTCGAGTCGCCGGTGCAGAACATGGGACGTGTGGCCGCCGAGCCGATCGTCCTCCACGGCAGCGAGATCCCGGCTGGCGCCCGCGTCCTCCTCGTCATCGGCGCCGCCCACCGCGACCCCCGCGCCTGGCCGGAGCCGGACCGCTTCGACGTCACGCGGCCGCTCGGGCGACGGGTCGCCTTCGGCGGCGGCATCCACGCCTGTCTCGGGGCGGGGCTGGCGCGACTCAGGCCCGGTCCCGCTCGGCTGCCTCCTCGACCGCCATCCGCGCTACGGCGTCGTCGAGCTCGAGCGGTTCCACGACGTGACCCAGCGCGGGCTGAAGCGGCTCGTCGTCGCCGTCTGAAGGCACCCGTCCTGAACGGACCGTCTGACGGGAACGGCCAGCCAGGGGCGGAGGGGGAACGGCCAGCCAGGGGCTGAGGCCGGTCCCGTCAACCGGCCCGGCAGAGCTCCCTCAGCCACGGCTCGACGAGGCTCTGCCAGGATGAGCCGGCGGGGGTGAGCTGCAAGTGCCACCTGGCCCGGCGCGGATCCCTCGAGCCAGCGGGCGAGCAGCTGCCCGGCGCCGGCCGAACCGCTCGTCAGAATGGCGAGGACCTCGAGGTCGGCGGGAACCTGCTTCTCGACGAGCTCGAGGAAGGCGAGCACGTCGGTTCCGCACCCGCCGCCGGACCTTCCCCCGGGCCAACGGGGGTCGCCGGCCACTGTAGCCAGGCGCCCCGCCTCCGGGCATCGCCGAGCGCGTGGCCCGCCGGAGCGCTCGAGCCCGAGCACGAGGGCCTTCTCGGGCGGGTCGAGGTAGAGGCCGACGACCTCGGCCGTGGTTGCCTCGTGTCCGTCGTGCCCACGTCGCTCAGGTCCCGCCGCCGCTCCGGGCATGCCGGAGAGCAGGGCGCTCCCGGTCGCCGCCACGACCGGGAGCGCTGTGAGCAGCCTGTTGACCTTCACCGGTTCCGCCTTCGTTAGGGCTCGGCTCAGATTGTGAGCCGCCGACTCGACAACGGCATCAGCAATCGCTACGCAAATCGGTAGCGAGGCGCCGGGGGCCGGCTGCGGAGCGGTATGATGGCGGTGGAACCCGCCGGTCAGGGCACGGCGCGTGAAACTGGGCGCCGTGGTGTGCGTCGAACCGGCGATGCAGAAGATGCCGCTCGTGGGAAGGCTACGCGAGCTCGACCGCGTCGTTAGCCGGCTCGCTGCGCCGGGTCCCGCCGCCTTCGTCATCGCCGGATCGGCCGGCGTCGGCCAGTTGCGCCTCGAGCCGAGGTCGCGGACGCCGTTGCCGGCAGCGGCGATCCGACCGAGCACGTCGTGGCGACGAGGGCCGCCGGAGCCATCCCCTTCGGGGCGTTCGCGCCCTTCCTGCCAGAGCTCGACGGCGCCGGCGGCGACATGCTCGGCCTGTTGCGGCGGACGAGCGAGGCGGTCCGAGAGCGGGTCGAACGCGAGCGCCGGCGGCCCCTCGTCGTCGACGACGCCCACCTCCTCGACTACGGCTCCGCCGCGCTCGTCCACCAGCTGGCGCAGACGGGCCCGCGTACCTGATGCTCAGCGTCCGCAGCCCCGGTCCGGCGCCGACCCGGTCACGCCGCTCTGCAAGGACGGGCTCGCCGAGCGCATCGATCTCGACCCGCTCGATCAGCCCGACGTACGCGCTCTTGCCACGGGCGTCCTTGGCGGTCCCGTCACCGGTTCGGCGGTGCACCGGCTCTGGGAGACGCGGCGGCAACCCCCTCGATGTGCGCGAGCTGCTCGCCGCGGCGGCGGAGTCCGGGGCCCTGGTGCCCGACGGCGGGCTTGGGCGCTCACGCAAGGCCGCCGGCGCCGAGCGGTTGGCGGGTTGTTACGTCCCGGTTGGCCGACCTCCCTCCCGAGACCTCCGAGGTGCTCGACCTGCTGGCGCTCGGCAGCCGCCGCCGTCAGCCTGCCCGAGGCGGTCGCCGGAGCCGACTCCGTCGAGGAGGCCGAGCGCGCCGGGCTCGTCGTACGGTCCAGCAGGCCTGGGGGTTCGAGGCGCGGCTCAGCCATCCCCTCTACGGCGAGGTGCGCCGCCAGCATATGCCACGCGCCCGCCTGCGCCGGCTCAGCACGCCCTCGCCGAGGCCTCGAACAGGCCGGCATCGGACGCGTCGACGACGCCCTCCGCCTCGCCCGTTGGAGGCTCGACGCCGGCCTCGCCAGCCATCCGGTCCTCCTCAAGCGCGCCGCCTGGCCGGGGCCAGCGCCTCGACGCCCCCCTCGCTCCCGTTTCGCCCGGCCTCGCTCGAGGCCGGAGGCCGGTGTCGGCGCCGGCCTCGTGCTCGGCGAGGCGGAGTTCCAGTCCGGACGCCGCGCCAAAGCCGAGCAGGTGCTGGCGGGTCTCGTGCCGCAGTGCACCGGCGACGGCGAGCCGGCGGCCGTCCTCGATGCCCCTCGGACAACCTCGGCATGCTGATGGGCGACGACGCCGCCGCCGAGGCGGTGCTCGACGAAGCCCTCGCAGCGCTCGCCGAGCCGGCGCCCCGCCTCCGCCTCCTCGCCCGCCGCGCCGTCTGTCGCTCTGGGCCTGCGAGTCGGTCGGGCCCTCGCCGCGGCCGGTGGAGGTGCTCGACGCCGACGCGCCCGTCAAGGCGGCCGAGCGGGAGGCGGTCAACCGAGCCGCCTAGACGAAGGCCGTCGCCTCGCTTTCCGCCCGCCGCGGCAACGAAGCGGTCGCCGTCGCCTCCGCCGGCCTCGACCTGCACCGCCAGCGGCGACGACACCCAGCTGCCCGAGTCGCGAACCTGTCGGCGCGGTGATCGGTCACGCCGGCGCCGGCCGCCTCGAGGCCGCATGCGCCGATGCGGACCGCGCCACGGCGCCTGCCTCAGGCAGGCAACACCGAGGGCACCGCCTCCTTCGCACTGCTCGGCGGGTGGGCGGGTATCGAGCGCGGCCTCCTCGCGGCGGCCGTGGCGATGCTGCGCGAGGCCGCCGCCGTCAACCGGGAGCTGCGCGACCCGGCGCCACTCCGCTGGTGCACGGGTGGCGTCGTGTCGGGGAGGGATGGCCGGTAACATCGGCGCCTCGCCGTTGCTGTCGCCAGCTCGACGGGCTCCCGGCTGACTGGATGACCGCCTTGATCGATCGTCGTGAGCGGGCGCGGGCCGGTCGGCGGCGGCCGCCGGCGCGGTTCGGCCGCGCGCGGCCAGTTGCTGCGGGCGGCGGAGGGAGCCGCCGCCCGCGAGCACGGGGTCACCAAGGCGCGCCTGCTTCACGACGTCGTCCGCCTCGGCGAGGGCCCGTGCACCCGCCCGGCGCCTCGCCGAGCTCGCCGCCGGCGTGGACGGCGACCCGTCGCGGCGTTTCGCGCCACGTGGGCGGTGCCGGAACGGGCTCGCCCCCCAGCTCGAGGAGGCGGCCGAGCGCCTCGAGGGCACCGGCGCCCTCCTCCTTGCCGCCGAGGCCAGCTGCGAGGCGGCGCGGGCGTTCCGGGACGCCGGGTTTCCCGCGCAGGCGACGTCGTGGGCGCAGGACCGAGGAGCTCGTCGCCGCCGGCCGAGCGGACAAGACCCCCGCCCTCGCGGGCACAGGGCAGGGCGAGCCGGCCGACGGCGCGGTGAGTGGCGGGAGGTCGTCGCCCTCGCCGCCTCCGGCGGGAGCCGCGTAGCCGACCGCCCCTCATCTCCGTGCGGAACCGTCGACAGCCACCTCTTGCGCGCCTACGCGAAGCTCGGCGTGACGGGACGGAAGGACCTCACCGCCGCCCTCGGTCGCGCCGGCCGCTCACGGGGAAGGCGGCTGGGCGATCGTGCGGGCGATGCCGATCGACGAGGGCTCCGCCGACGCGAGGGGGCGTGTGAGATCGAACAGCAGATGACCGACGACGAGCGCTTCTCCCTGCTGGTGAGCTTCATGGGGAGGAACAAAGTCGTGCGCGAGGCGGACCGCGGACCCGGTCGGGACGTCCCGATCAGCGCCGGCTACGTCCCGGGCGTCGCCCGCCTCGGCGGTCCCCGCCGGTCGATGACGACGCCTCCCTCGGCGTCACCAACCCGGAATACCGGGAGGGGGACACCGCCACCGCCCTCCCCGCCTCGATCCGCTCGGTGCCACCTTCAATCCCTGTCGGCCCGTCAGGCAGGCACTGATCGTCGGGCGCGAGGCACGCAGCCGAGGCTTCAACGCGCAGCTGGGCGCCGGGAGTCACGCTCACCCGTGACCCCCGCAACGGGGGCAATTTCGAGCACCTGTCGGAGGATCCTTTTCTCTCGCGCGTGCTCGCCGCTGAGTGGATCGCCCTCCAGGCAGAAGGCGTCATCGCCATGATCAAGCACTTCTCGCTGAACTGCAACGATACGAGCCGGCACTGGCTCGGACGCGATCATCGACGAGGACGTGCACCGTGAATCGGATCTGCCGGCTTTCGAGATCGCCGTCGAGCGCTCGCAGCCCGGCGCGTGATGACCGGCTACAACAAGGTCAACGGCGCTGACCAGGCGGCAACGCCCCGATATCCATCGAGCAGGTGCTGAAGGGCGCCTGGGGCTACCGTGGCGGGTCATGTCCGACTGGGGCGCCACCCCGTCGTGGGAGTGATTCCCTCGGTCAGGATCAGGCTGAGGGCGATTCCCAGCGGTTTCGCGCCGCAGACGGCCAGATCGTTGACGGTTCCGCTGATGGAAAGCCGGCCGATGTCGCCGCCGGGGAATTTGAGGGGTTGGACGATGTAGCTGTCGATGGTGAAGGCCAGCTGGCTGCGCCAGGAAGAATTGCGGAATCTAGTCAGCTCGTTCAGCACGCGGTTGCCGAGGCGGGGGAGGATACTGCGAACGAAGAGGTCGTCGGTGAGTTGTCCGCCGCCGCCGTGGGCAGGGTAATGCGCGGACCGCGGATAGGCCGGTGGACGAACCTGGAACGTCGAGGGTGCTGGTCATGATTGCACCGGAGCCTTTCTTGCGATTTTGATGCGGTGATATTTGAACCAAGCCTGGCAGGTGCCTTCGGAACTGACCATGCATGGACCCAAGGCGCGAACAGGTGTGCAGGCGGTTGCGAATAATTTGCAATCAGCTGGGGTGGCGCGGCCGGTGATGACATCGCCACAGCGGCAGCCCGCGGGTTCCTTTCCCGCGGGCACTGCGAGACGGAAACGAGTGCGGGCGTCGTATCTCGCGTAGGCAAGGCGAAATGCCAGGCCGCTTTCTTTAAGCGTGCCCAATCCGCGCCATCGCCAGTCGGCGGGCATGAAAACTTCTTTAATGACGGCCTGCGCGGAGCGATTGCCTTCTTCGGTGACGGCTTGGGAGTAGAGGTTTTCCAAGCCCGGCCTACCTTCGACAACCAACTCAGTGAGTCGGGCCAAGGCGGCGGCGATCTGCGGGCCTTCGAAACCGGCGATGACGCAGGGGAGGTGATATTGCTGGACGATCGGCTCGAAGACAGCGGCGCCGATGATGACGGCAACGTGGCCGGGGCAGAGGAACCCGTCGACCTGCACGTCGCCGCTCTCCAGCAGTGCCCGCATGGCGGGAATGATCAGTTTGTGGCTGGCCAGGGCGGAGAAATTGCGGAGACCAAGCCGGTTCGCTTCGATCACCGCGGCCGCCGATGCGGGGGTCGTGGTTTCAAATCCGACGGCGGCGAGGACGACTTCCCGGTCCGGATTTTCGGCGGCGAGCCGAACGGCGTCCAAGGAAGAATAGACGACGCGAACGTCCGCCCCTTCGGCTCTGCATTGTTCGAGGCTTCCTTCCGAGCCGATTACCCGAAGCATGTCGCCGTAGGTGCAGAGCATGATGCCGGGCCGTTTGGCTAGTTCGATGAGTTGATCGATGTCTCCTTGCGAGGTCACGCAGACGGGGCAGCCTGGGCCGCTCAATAGAGTGACGTTATGCGGCATCAGGCTGTGCAGGCCGCTGCGGAAAGCGCTCATGGTATGGGTGCCGCAAACTTCCATGAATTTCACGGGACGGGTGAGCTGCCGGGCAGCCGCGTTGAGCCGGCGGAGGGATTCTTCGGTCTGGACTTTTGCGTCGAAGACGGCTGCAGAATTCATGGCTGGCCTCCCACAATTCGCAGGTCTTTGACGACGGCCCAGGTGGCCTGGGCTTCCTGCTCATCTAATGTCTGGATGGCAAAGCCGGCGTGGAGAAGAACCCAATCGCCTTTTTTGCAATTCGGCACGAGCACGGTGCTGATCTGGACGCGATTGCCGTGCAGATCGGCCGTCGCGTTTGTGCCGCGACAGGCCACGAGGCGAGCTGGAACCGCTAAACACATGGCTTTAGTCTCCGAAAAGTCCTTGTTTCACGCGGGCCGAGGCGACGGCGGCTTGGCCGAAGGCGATCCCTCCGTCGTTGGGAGGGATGGCGTGGTGGGTCAGAACCTTGCGCGCCAAGTTGCTCCAGTTGCCGGGTGAGCAAGTTGGTGAAGAGTTCGTTGCAGAAGACGCCGCCGCTGAGGGCGACGGTGCGGAGTTCGGTTTTTTGCATGGCGCGGGCAATGGCGGCAGTCCAGGCGGCGGCCAGGGTTTGATGGAAGAGCATCGCCATGTCGCCCGCTGAATCGTCGACTCGGCCGTGTGCGATTTTTTTCACGAGCGGCGTTAGATCGATTTGGATTAAGCCGTCGGCATCTTTCAGACTGAATCCGTTCTTCAACATTCGAACGGAATGGCCGGATTGAGCGGCGGCGGCTTCCAGGGCCATGGGGGCCTCTGCATCGAAGCGATTTTCGGAGCAGAGGCCGAGCAGGGCGGCGAATCCATCAAAGAGACGGCCGGCCGAACTGCTTTGAATGCAGGAGAGGCCGGTGGTGAACATTTGTTGGACGAAATCGAGTTGGGTGGGGTCCGCCAGGCGTCGGCAGATTGGGAGTTGCGCGAAGTCGGGGCCGAAGGCCATGTGCAGAAGAGCGAGGGCGCTGCGCCAGGGTTGTTTGGCGGAGGCGTCGCCGCCGGGAAGAGTCATGGGACGAAGGCGTCCGATTCGGCGAAAATCAGTGAGGGAAGCGACGAGCAATTCGCCGCCCCAGATGGTTCCGTCGGTGCCGTAGCCGGTGCCGTCGCAAATGATCGCGAGGGCGGGTTGCGTGATGCCGTGTTCGGCGAGGACGGCGGCGGCGTGGGCGTGATGGTGCTGCACGGCGATCAGCGGCTCGCCGCGCTGAGCGGCGAATTGCCGGGCGTATTGGGTGCTTAGATAGGCTGGGTGCAGGTCGTGGGCGATCCACTTGGGGTTGATGGAGAATAGGTCGCACAGATCGGTTATGGCATGCTTGAAGGCTTCGAATGTGCGCGGGCGGGTGAGATTGCCCAGGTGCTGGCTGAGCACGACCTGTCCGTCGCGGCAGGTGGCGACGGTGGATTTCAGTTCGGCGCCGACGGCGAGGCCGGGCGCGGCGTCGCAATTTGGCGGTAGCGCGATCGGCTCGGGAACGTAGCCGCGGGCGCGGCGGACGAAAATCGGGGCTGTCGGGGCGTCAATAATGACTGAATCATCGATCGAGGCGCTGGATCGGGCGGTCGTGGAGGAGGATTGCGTCGCATAGGCCGGCGAGGCGCGTGAGGGCGTCGGCGGTGTCGAACGCAAGGGGTTCGTCGATGTCGTTGCCGCTGGTCATGACCAGGGTGTCGATGCCGGAGGATTGGAGCTGGTCGAATATCAGATGATGCAGGGGGGTGTAGGCCAGCATGATGCCGAGGCGGTGCTGATTCGGCGCGACGGCAACGGCGATCGAGGAATGATCGATGCGATCGGCGAGGAGGATCGGGGCGGCGGGGGAGGCGATCAGTTTTTCGCCGGTTGGGGTTAGCCGGATCAATTTGCGCGCGGCTTTCAATGAGGCGCACATCAGGGCGAAGGGTTTGGCGGGGCGATGTTTGAGATCGCGAAGGCGGGTGACGGCGGCGGGGTTATCGGCGCGAACGGCTAAGTGAAAGCCGCCGATGCCTTTGATGGCGACGATTTCTCCGCGGAGAAGCCGGCGGGCGGCGCCTTCGACGGGGTCTTCGGTGATTCGGGCTCCGTCGGGATCCAGCAACTGTAGTTGCGGGCCGCACTCGCGACAGGCGGTTGGCTGGGCGTGGAATCGGCGATCGGTCGGGTCTTGGTATTCCTTTTGGCAACTGGGGCACATCTGGAAATCGGCCATTGTGGTGTTGCAACGGTCGTAGGGAATGGCCCGAATGATGCTGAATCGCGGGCCGCAATTGGTGCAGTTGGTCAGGGCGTATCCGCGGCGGCGAGGGTTTTCGGGATCGCGGATTTCGGCCTGGCAATCGGGGCAGATGGCGAGGTCGGCGGCGACCTCGGCGGTGGGAGCCGCTGAGTCGGGCGTGCGGCGAATCTCGAAATGCTGGGCCTCGTCGTGGAGCGGGATTTCGCGCTGGATGATTTGGCGGATGACGGCGGCGGCGGGGGCTTCGGCGCGGAGGGCGGTGATAAATTCGTCGAGTTGGCGGCGGGTGCCCTGTCCCTCGGCGATCACGCCGCCGGCGTCATTCCAAACGGCGCCGTTGATTTGGAATCGATGCGCGAGGCGGAAGACGAGGGGGCGGAAACCGACGCCTTGCACGCGGCCGGTGATCTGCCAGCGCAGCGCACGACCGTTTCGCTTGAGTTGGTTGACGGCGGCGAAGTTGTTTCCAGCAGGGCAATCATCGGTGGCGAATTCTAAGAATCATCGGCCAGCGCGGCAGCCGGAGAAAATCCGTCTTTGGGTGTAGGTGATTGCACCTAGGGGTAAATCATTTCTTGGCCCGATGGTTGAGTGGCGCGGAATCACCGAAATTAATTGTGTTGGCGAAAGGATTATTGATATGCCGTCTCCCACACGTCAGACGATCGCACTGGAAGGGAACGAAGCGGTGGCGTCGGTGGCGCATCGCGTGAGTGAAGTCATCGCGATTTATCCGATCACGCCTTCGTCGGCGATGGGGGAGTTTGCGGATGAATGGTCTTCGCAGGGCCGGAAGAATATCTGGGGGATGGTGCCGCGGGTGGTGGAGATGCAGTCGGAAGGCGGGGCGGCGGGAGCGATACACGGGGCGCTGCAGGCGGGGGCGCTGGCGACGACGTTTACGGCATCGCAGGGGCTGCTGCTGATGGTGCCAAATCTTTACAAAATTGCCGGGGAATTGACGTCTTTTTGCATGCACGTGACGGCGCGGACGCTGGCGACGCATGCGCTTTCGATCTTTGGGGATCACTCGGATGTCATGGCGTGCCGGCAGACGGGGTTTGCGATGCTCTGCTCCAACGGCGTGCAGGAAGCGCACGATCTGGCGTGCATCGCGCACGCGGCGACGCTGGAGACTCGGGTTCCGTTCATGCACTTTTTCGACGGGTTCCGAACGTCTCATGAGATTCAGAAGTTCGAGATGCTGAGCGACGATGATCTGCGGGCGATGATCGATCCAGCGGCGGCAGCGGCGCATCGAGAGCGCGGGTTGACGCCGGACCGGCCGGTGCTGCGAGGGACGGCACAGAACCCGGATACGTTTTTCCAATCGCGCGAAGCGGGGAATCCGTTTTATCTGGCGTGCCCGGCGGCGGTGGAAAAAGTGATGCGGCGGTTCGCGGCGCTGACGGGACGAGAGTATCGGCTGTTTGAATATGTGGGCCATCCGCACGCGGAGCGGGTGATGATCATTATGGGATCGGGTGCGGATAGCGCGCATGAGGCGGTGGATCGACTCGTGCGCGACGGGGAAAAGGTGGGGGTTCTCAAAGTGCGGCTGTATCGGCCGTTCTCTGTGGAGAGAATGCTGGAAGCGCTTCCGGTCAGCGTTCGAGCGATTGCGGTGATGGATCGGACGAAGGAGCCGGGAAGTATCGGGGAGCCGCTGTATCTGGATTGCCTGGCGGCGCTGCATGAGGGGAAGGCGGCGGGGATTTCGCGGTTTACGCAGGAACCGATTGTGATTGGGGGGCGATATGGGCTGGCTTCGCATGAATTCACGCCGGCGATGGTGAAGGGTGTCTTTGATGAATTGAAACAGGCCAGGCCGAAGCCGCATTTTACGGTGGGGATTGTGGACGACGTGACGAAATTGTCGTTGGTTACGCCGGAGGATTTCGAAATTGAGCCGGAGGATGTGTTCCGGGCGGTATTTTTCGGGCTGGGATCGGATGGGACGGTGGGAGCGAATAAGAATTCCATCAAGATCATCGGCGAGGAGACGGAGTTCAATACTCAGGGATATTTTGTTTACGATTCGAAAAAATCGGGGGCGATTACGATTAGTCACCTGCGGTTTGGGCCGCGGCCGATTCGCTCGGCGTATCTGATTCGCCAGGCGAATTTCGTGGCGTGCCACTCGTTCAATTTTCTGGAACGATACGATATTCTGGGATACGCCAAGGAGGGCGGGGTGCTTTTGCTTAATGCGCCTTGCGAGGCGGAGGCGGTGTGGGGGAAGTTGCCGGGCGAGGTGCAGGAGCAGATTGTTCAGAAGAAGCTGAAGGTGTTTGCGATCGACGCGTACAAGGCGGCGCGCGAGGCGGGGATGGGGCGACGGATCAACACGGTCATGCAGACGTGTTTCTTTGCCATCAGCGGGGTGCTGCCGAGCGAGCAGGCGATTGCGCAGATTAAGAAGTCGATCGAAAAGACGTATGCGAAAAAGGGGGAAGAGGTTGTGCGAAAGAATTTTGCGGCGGTGGATGGGACGCTGACGCATTTGCATGAAGTTAAAGTTCCCAAAGAATTTGCCGCGGGCAGGGCATTGCCGCCGCTGATGCCGGTGGAGGCTCCGGATTTCGTCAAGAACGTGACGGCGATGATGCTGGCGAATCGGGGGGATTTGCTGCCGGTGAGCGCGATGCCGATCGATGGGACCTGGCCGGTGGGAACGGCGAAGTGGGAAAAGCGGAATATTGCCGCGGAGATTCCGGTTTGGGAGAAGGAACTTTGTATTCAATGCAATAAATGTGCGTTCGTCTGCCCGCACGCGGCCATCCGCGCCAAGGTTTATCCGGCGGAGAATCTTGCCGGGCGCCGGCGGAATTTGCATCAACGGATTACAACGCGGTGGATTTGCGGGGGATGAAATATACGTTGCAGGTGGCGCCGGAAGATTGCACGGGGTGCGGAGTTTGCGTGGCGGTTTGTCCGGCGAAGGATAAGTCGATGCCGAAGCGCAAGGCGATCAATCTTGCGCCGCAGGCGCCGCTGCGGGAGCGCGAGGCGGAGAATTTCAGATTCTTCCTGAATATTCCGGAAATCGATCGGAGCAAGGTGCGCGTGGATGTGAAAGGGTCACAGTTTTTCCAGCCGCTGTTTGAGTTTTCGGGGGCTTGCGCGGGATGCGGAGAGACGCCTTATATCAAGTTGCTGACACAATTGATGGGGGATCGGCTGCTGATCGCGAATGCGACGGGGTGTTCGTCGATTTATGGGGGCAATCTGCCGACGACGCCGTATTGCGCCAACCACGAAGGGCGGGGGCCGGCGTGGAGCAATTCTCTGTTTGAGGACAACGCGGAATTCGGATTGGGGATGCGCTGGGGGTGGATCAACTGGCGGGGCAAGCCCGGCAGCTTCTGCGTCAACTCGAGCCGTCTCTGGATGAGGAATTCGTCGAGGAGCTTTTGAGTGCGGACCATTCCAGCGAGCAGGGGATCGCCACGCAGCGGGCGCTGGTGGTGGAACTGCGGCGGAAACTGGCGGCACTGGACGGAACGCCGGATGCCAAACGACTGGCGGCGCTGGCGGATTATCTGGTTTACAAGAGCGTTTGGATCGTCGGCGGGGACGGATGGGCTTACGACATCGGGTACGGGGGGCTGGATCATGTGCTGGCATCGGGGGCGGATGTGAAAGTTTTGGTGCTCGATACGGAAGTTTATTCCAACACGGGAGGTCAGCAATCCAAGTCGACGCCGATCGGCGCGGCGGCGAAGTTCGCGGCGGCGGGGAAATCCGCTCCCAAGAAAGATTTGGGATTGCTGGCGATGGCGTATGGGAATGTTTATGTGGCCCAGGTGGCTGCGGGGGCCAAGGACGTGCATACGGTCAAGGCGTTTCAGGAGGCTGCGTCGTATCCGGGGCCGAGCCTGATCATCGCTTACAGCCACTGCATTGCGCATGGGTACGATCTGGTGCTTGGGCCGGAACAACAGAAATTGGCGGTGGGGAGCGGGTATTGGCCGCTGTATCGATACGATCCGAGGCGGCGGGCCAATGGTCAGAGCCCGCTTCAGTTGGATTCCAACGCGCCGAACAATCTGTTGCCGCAGTTTATGGCCAATGAGACTCGGTTCCGGATGGTCGAGCAGAAGAATCCGGACCGCTACAAGGTTTTGATGGAGGGGGCGAAGCGGCAGGTGGCGGATCGATATTCGTTGTATCACCAGTTGGCGGAGCCTCCGGCGGGGCAGACTCCGGCGGCGGTGCCCCCGACTCCAACCGCAAAGGCGCATTTATGAATCTCACTACCACCTATATTGGGCTGGAATTGGCCAATCCGCTGATCGTGGGGGCATCGCCGCTGGCGGATGATCTGGATATGGCGCGTCGACTCGAAGACGCGGGGGCGTCGGCCATTGTGATGCGGTCGTTGTTCGAGGAGCAGATCGAAGGGGAGCGGTATACGAGCGTGCAGCATATCGAGATGTACGCGGATGCGTTCGCGGAGGCGACGTCGTTTTTTCCGGGGACTTCGGATTTCGCGCTGACGCCGGAGGCGTACCTGGAGCATATCCGCCGATTGAAAAAGGCGGTGCGGATTCCGGTGATTGCGTCGTTGAATGGGACGAGCCCGACGGGATGGCTGCGCTATGCGCAATTGATCCAACAAGCGGGGGCCGATGCGCTGGAGTTGAATGTGTATCACGTGGCGACGGATCTCAATCAGACGGGGACGGAGATCGAGCGAAATACGCTGGATGTGGTGCATCGGGTGCGCGAGGCGGTGACGTTGCCGCTGGCGGTGAAACTGTCGCCGTTTTTCACGTCGCTGCCGCATTTGGCCAGTCGGCTGAGCACCGGGGGCGTAGATGGGCTGGTGCTGTTTAATCGGTTCTATCAGCCGGATATCGATCTGGACATGCTGGATGTGGTTCCGCGGTTGCATTTGTCGGATTCGTCGGAGCTGCTGCTTCGGTTGCGGTGGCTGGCGATTTTGTCGGGGCGGTGCTCGGCGTCGCTGGCGGCCAGCGGGGGGGTGCACACGGCGATGGACGCCATCAAGGCGGTCATGACGGGGGCGCATGCGGTGCAGTTGGTTTCGGCGCTGCTGAAGCGCGGGCCGGGGCATTTGAAGAACGTTTTGACGGATTTCCGGCAATGGATGGTCGAGAACGAGTACGAATCGGTGCGACAGATGCGCGGCTCGCTGAGTTTGGCGCGGTGCCCTGATCCGGATGCGTTTGAGCGCGGAAATTACATGCGGGTGCTGAATAGCTGGCAAGAAGGCATCCGCCGCGTCCACGATGCGAACTGAGACTGACAACTTCGGGAGCGTACTATGGCAACTTCGACGAAGAACGATCGGGCGGCGTGGCTGACGGGGCCGGGGGCGAAGTGTTCGGTGATTCCGGGGGCGCTGGCGAATCCGTGGAAATTGGTTTTGCTGGGACCGCCGGGAGTGGGGAAGGGGACGCAGGCGGAACTGCTGAGCCGGGAATTGGGGGCGTGCCATCTCTCGACGGGTGACGTTTTTCGCGCTTCGAGTTCCGGCCACTGCGCGCCCAGTCCGGCCATGACGGAGGCGATCAGGTATATGGTTCAGGGGCAACTGGTTCCCGATTCCATCGTCTGGCAACTGGTGCGCGAGCGGGTTGGGTGTTTGCATTGCGGCGGCGGATTTATTCTGGACGGGTTTCCACGCACGTTGGCGCAGGCGACGGCGTTGCAGCAGCTTTTTCAGGATGAATCGATTGCGCTAGACGGGGTGATCTATTACGAGATGCCGCTGGATGAAATTGTGGCGCGACTGAGCGGGAGGCGGACGTGCGGACGATGCGAGGCGGTTTATCACGTTACCGGTCGGCCGCCGGGGAAACCGGGGATTTGCGATAACTGCGGCGGGAATTTGATTCAGCGTGAGGACGACAAGCCGGAGGCGGTGAAAGTCCGCATGCAGGCGTATCAAAAGGGGACGGCGCCGGTGGCGCAATTTTATCGGGAAATGGGATTGCTGGTTCCGATTGACGCGCGAGGCTCGGCCAATGAGGTTCTGGCTCGGACCGTCTTGGCGTTGAAGGCCCGCCGATAGCCGGGGCATCGGTGAATCCACCTACGTCAAAAGCGGCAGCAGCCCCGATTCTGTAAGCGGGGCAACTGTTCGATATTACGCGTGTTGCGATTGCTGGCCGACTCGATGCCGTTGGGTTGGTCCGCGTTTTTGAACAGGAGGCAGCCCAATGACTCAATCCATCTCGACGATCGATCTTCCGCGGCCCGCGTCGAAGCTTACGCCGGCACGGGCATTGCGCCTGGCTTGGTTTTGCTGGCTGGGGCTGCTGGCGATTCCGTTTTTATTGATCTTTTGGTTGATTTGGCATTTGGCGCCGGGGCGGATCACGGAGCCGCAGACGGGGTGGGAGAAATGGTTCATTGGAGCGATGGGTTATCTTGCGCGCTGGCTGTGCCCGCGTCGCTGTTCTGGCGCGGGCACGTCTTTAAACCTTATTGGGCGGGCCAGGCCGTGGCGCCGGGGGATTATCTCCGGGGCATGGCGACGGTCTGGACAGCTTTGGCGGTTGGAGGAATTGTCAGCTTGTCGGGATGCGTGGCGACGGAATCGCTGGCTCCAAATGTGATTCCATCGATGCTGTCGTTGATTCTGTTTTTAACGATGTGGCCCGGAGGCCGGGCGATGGTCCGGAGGGTTGGGAATGCGGAGGATCCCGGCCTCTATGTGGAGCCAAATTGAATCGGCGGCGGACGGAACGCTTCGCGTGCGGACTCATCCCCGTACCCGTGGGCGATCACGCACGTCCGCCGCCGTTCATTTTTAGTTCCGCAAGTACCGTCGACTCGTCCAGATTTCTCGTGAGTTTGAATCCCAGCTTTTCGGCGACGCGTTGCATTTCCTTATTTTCCGCCATGATGGTGGCGAGGAGCCGCTCGATCTTTTCATTTCTGGCAATTTGCAACAATAATGTGAGGAGCTGAGTTCCCAGGCCCTGGTTTTGCCAGACGTCGGTGATAACGATGGCGAACTCGGCTTCCTTTCCGCCGGGGAGTTTACTGAGACGGCCGATCCCCAAGATGAATCGTTCGCCGGTTTCGGGACGTCGGCTTTCGGCGACCAGGGCCAGCTCGCGATCGTAATCGTTGAAACAGACGCGAATGAGGCGCTCGTGGGCGATTCGCTGGCTAAGGTGGATCGGGTGGAAATAGCGGAAGATGACGCTGCGGTCGGAGAGTTCCTGGTGAAAATGGACCAGAAGGGGCTCGTCTTCGGGGCGGATGGGCCGGATGATGACGGGCATTTTGTCGTTCAACGACCACTGACTGACATATTGGGTCGGATAGGGGCGGATGGCCGAGCGGGGCAAGTCAGCTTCTTTTTTTTCGGCGGGCCATAGAACGGCGCGGGCATCGGCGGCGATGATCCGGTCGGAGGTGACCAGGAGGGGATTGATTTCGATCTCCTTCACCCAGGGTTGCTCGATTACCAATTGGCTGAAAGCGCACCAGGATTTGAGCCAGCAGGTCGATGTCGACGGGCTTTCGGCCGCGGACGCCTTTGAGGGCGTTGAAGATTCGGGTCTGCTCCATCATTCTGCGGGCGAGGGTGGCATTGAGCGGGGGTAGGCCGAGGGCGCGATCCTTGAGAACTTCGACGAGCTGACCGCCCAATCCGAAGAGGAGGACGGGCCCGAATTGCGAATCGGGGCTGCTTCCGATGATCAGTTCGTAGCCGTTGCGCGCGTCGATCATGGGCTGAACGGTGACGCCCTGGAAATGCTGCGGGCCGGCGAGGCGGGTCACCGATTCGCGGATTTCGTCGAAGGCTCGGGCAATCCTCGGCATGTCGGCCAGATTGAGCTTTACACCGCCGACGTCGGTCTTGTGGGTGATCGTGTGCGAAAAGAGTTTCAGAGCGACGGGGTATCCGGCGGCGTCGGCGGCTTTGACGGCCTCGGCGGGCGGTGGCTGACCGTGACGGTCTCGACGACCGGGATTCCGTAGGCTGCCAGAAGCTTCTTGGATTGAAATTCGTCCAGTAGGGTGCTGCCGGATGCTCTGGCGGTTCCGATGATGTTTTCCGCGGATGTTCGATCGACTTCTTTTCGGTTGTCCTCTCCCAATGTCGGCGTTTCATACAGACCGCGGAGATTGTAGGAATAGCGCCACATGTAGGTGAAGGCGCGGGCGGCGGCGTCGGGGTAGTCGAAAGGCGGGGATGCCGGCGCGGCTGAGGATCTCGTGGCCGGCGGCGACCTGGGCTCCGCCCATCCAACTTGCCAGCAGCGGTTTGCCTTCCATTTTCGCCAGTGCCTTGACAGCCTCGGCGGTCTGGGTGGGATCGGTCATGTCCTGCGGGGTGAGGACGACGAGTACGCCGTCGTTGGCGGAATCGTTAGCTACCGCTTTGATTGCCTTGGCGAACCGCTCGGGGGCGGCGTCGCCGAGGACGTCGATTGGATTATTGTGGCTCCATTGCGGCGGGAGGAACGAGTTTAGCGTTTGCAGAAGTCCGGCGGACATGCGCCGCGAGTTCGCCGCCGCTGGCGAGAAGGGCATCGGTCGCCAGGACGCCGGGACCGCCGGCGTTGGTGACGATCGCCAGGCGGCGGCCGGCGGGGCGGGGCTGCTTGGCGAGGACATCGGCCATGGAGAACAAATCGGAGATGTGATCGACGCGCAGCACGCCACAGCGGCGGAAGGCGGCGTCGAGGACTTCGTCGCTGCCGGTGAGGGAGCCGGTATGCGAGGCGGCGGCTTTGGCGGCGGCGTCGCGATCGGCCGGCTTTGATGACGATGATCGGCTTATTCAGCGAGACTTCGCGCGCGGCGGAGAGGAAGGCGCGCGCGTCGCCGATCGATTCCATGTAGATCAGGATGCTGCGGGTGCGCGGAATCGTCGCCGAAATAGTCGATCAGATCGCCCCAGTTCACGTCGAGCATCGAGCCGGTGGAGACGAAGGCGCTGAAGCCGACGGCTTCGCTGAGGCTCCAGTCGAGAATCGCGGTGCAGAGGGCGCCGCTTTGGCTGATGAAGGCGACGTTGCCGGGCTTGGCGATGCCTTTGGCGAAGGTCGCGTTCAAGCCGGTGAGTGGATTCATGACGCCCAGGCAGTTGGGGCCGATGATGCGCATCCCGCCGCGGCGGGCTTGTTCGAGGACGCGGTTTTCCAATTCGAGGCCGGGTTGGCCGAGTTCGCGGAAACCGGCGGAGATGACGATGGCGCCCTTTACGCGGGCGTCGGCGCACTGACTGATCACCTGCGGGACGCTGGCGGCGGGTGTAACCACAACGGCAAGGTCAATCGGCTCGGGAATGGCGGCGATGCTGGGATAGGCTTTTATCCCCAGGACGCTGGCCGCGTTTGGGGTTGACGGGGAAGACCGTGCCGCCGAAGGGGCTGGTAACGAGATTCCAGAGGACGGTGCGGCCGACGCTTCCCTTGGTTTCGGTGGCGCCGATGACGGCAATGTTTCGTGGGGCAAAGATCGCTTCCAGGGGCCGGGGCGATCCTTGGCCGGGTTCGGGGGAATTCACTTCGGTGGTTGGTTTTACATCTTGCATAGTGCATACCATTAAATCATGCGGCAAGGTTTTCGCATCAGCGAATTCACCTACATTAAAAACGGGGTCAATGCCGATCCCGTGGTTTCGGCCAAGTGCAGATAATAATGGATGGGTGGGGAGGCGCCTGGAGAGTTGAATGGAGGTCGGCCATGAAACTTCTCATTGCATACGACGGCTCGGAATGCTCCGATGCGGCGATTGTGGACCTGCGTCGGGCGGGTTTGCCGGCTGTGGCGGAGGCGCGGGTTTTGTCGGTGGCGGATACTTCGCCGGCGCTGGCGACGGTTCCCTTTCAGGCCTGGGAGGCGGGGGCGGACGCTTATCTTCCTGAGATCATCGAAAGAGAGGCGTTGGAAGGGGATCAGCCGCGAGAGGCTCGTGCGTACGCCGAGCAGGCGGCGGAGCTTTTGCACGCCGATTTTCCGGGTTGGCATATCAGTACGGAAGCGTGGGTTGATGATGCGGCGGCGGCGATTGTCCGGGAGACCCACGCGTGGAAGCCGGACATTATCGTGGTGGGTTGTCATGGGCGGACGGGGATCAGCCGCTTTGTGCTGGGGAGTGTTTCGCAGCATGTGACGCATCAGGTGGCCTGCTCGGTGCGGATTGGGCGACACCACCTGCATTCGCAGGAGAGATCGATTCGCCTGCTGATTGGGGTGGATGGATCGGACAACGCCAGGACGGCGGTGAAGGCGGTGGCGGCGAGGAACTGGCCGGCGGGGACGGAAGCGCGTGTGGTGGGGGTGCTGGATTCGCGGATTCAGGTGGCGGCGGCGACGACACTGGAGGGGACGATTCCGGTCATATTCGAGGAAGAATCGCGACGCCGGTTGTCGGGCGCGGTTCATGAAGCGGTGCAAGAATTGAAAAAGTCCGGGCTGGTGGCGACTTTGCAAGTGCTGGGGGGCAAGCCGAGTGACGTGCTGCTGACGGAAGCTGACAAGTGGGCGGCGGATTGCGTATTCCTTGGGGCGAGGCGGCTGAGCGGGTTGGAGCGAATCCTGCTGGGCAGCGTTTCGTCGTGCGTGGCGGCACATGCGCATTGCTCGGTGGAGATCGTCCGGGCGAATTTGGAATAGGTCATGCGGGCTCGTTTTATGTCCTGAGCCCTTGCCAGTTCGCTAAATAAGCCACTTTCAACCTGCATCGGCGAAATCCCCTACGCGAAGAATAGGGCCGACTCTGATTCTCCGGCCTGCCTGGTTGTCCGATGCTTTTCAATGTCTTTGGAACACCGTTGTCATGAAAGGTATCGGACTATGAAATTCTCAATCCCTAACAAACGTTGGTCCTTGGCCTGCTTTCTTGCCGCGGTTCTTACGCTCGCGGTTGGATTTCCGTCGGCGACGCTGGCCAGCGAAGTAAGCCTTAAAATCCCCGACCTCAACAATGCGCAGATTCTTCAACAACTCCATTGGCGGCCAGACCTGCTGACCTGGGCATCGGGATTTGCGGCCTGGGTTTCCTTTTTGGCCTCGTGATCTATCGCCGGCTTCAAAGCCTTCCAGTACATCCGTCCATGGCGCAAGGTTTCCGAAACCATCTACGCGACATGCAAGACATATCTCAAAACCCAGATCAAATTCATCCTTCTGCTGGAAGTGTTCATCGGCGCGATCCTGATCGTCTATTTTGGCTTCCTGGCCACGGACGAAGCGGGCAAACATGACGCGCCGCTGCAAGTCGCGATCATTCTTCTGTTCAGCCTCGTCGGCATCGGCGGCAGCGTTCAGCGTGGCGTGGTTCGGCATCCGCATCAATACCTTCGCCAACAGCCGCACCGCGCTGGCATCCCTCGGCGGCAAGCCCTATCCCGTTTATGCCATTCCCATCCAGGCAGGCATGAGCGTCGGAATGGTATTGATCAGCGTCGAGCTGGTCCTGATGCTGGTCATCCTGCTCTTCATTCCGCGTGATTATGCCGGTCCGTGCTTCATCGGCTTTGCCGTCGGAGAATCGCTCGGCGCCGCCGCCCTGCGCGTCGCCGGTGGAATCTTCACCAAGATCGCCGACATCGGCGCGGACCTCATGAAGATCGTCTTCAACGTCAAGGAAGACGACGCCCGCAACCCCGGCGTCATCGCCGACTGCACCGGCGACAACGCCGGTGACAGCGTCGGACCCACTGCCGACGGATTCGAAACCTACGGCGTCACTGGCGTGGCGCTGATCACCTTCATCCTGCTGGCCTGCCCGCCGGCCATTCAGGTCGCAACTGCTGGTCTGGATCTTCGCCATGCGCCTGGTGATGGCTGCTCACCAGCGGCGTGTCCTATCTGCTCAATGAAGCGATCGCCCACGCCAAATACGTTCATGCCGACGAAATGGATTTTGAAAAGCCGCTCACCGGCCTGATCTTCATGACCAGCATCATCTCCATCGGCACCACTTACCTGGCCTCGTATTTCCTGCTCAAGGGGAACCCCGCCATTGACCCTTCCATCTGGTGGAAGCTCTCATCGATCATCACCTGCGGCACCGCGGCCGGCGCGATCATCCCCGAATTCACGAAGATCTTCACCAGCACCAACAGCCGGCACGTCCGCGAGATCGTCGATGCCAGCCGCGAAGGCGGAGCATCGCTCAACATCCTCAGCGGGCTGACCGCGGGAAATTTCTCCGCGTTCTGGATGGGCGGCGTGGCCATCGCCGGCCTCATGGCCGTCGCATACGGCGTGGCCGCCGCGGCGGCGCCTCCGGCGTCGCGTCACTGCTCAACCCCGGCGCGAGTGCGGCAGTCGCCATCTTCGCCTTTGGTCTTGTCGCCTTCGGATTCCTGGGAATGGGGCCCGTGACCATCGCGGTGGATAGCTACGGTCCCGTCACCGACAACGCCCAGAGCGTTTACGAACTGAGCCTGATCGAAACCCTCCCCAATATCAAGGCTGAACTGAAACGCGATTACAACATCGACGCCGATTTCGAGCACTCCAAACTCCTGCTCGAGGAAAATGATGGAGCCGGCAACACCTTCAAAGCCACCGCCAAGCCCGTCCTCATCGGCACCGCTGTCGTCGGTGCGACCACGCTGATCTTCTCGATCATCATGATGCTGACCAACGGCCTGGCCGACACCGCCGCCATTGCAAATCTCTCCATCCTCCATGCCCCGTTCCTGCTGGGCCTGATCGTCGGCGGAGCCGAAATCTATTGGTTCACCGGGCGCCAGCATGCAGGCCGTCGTCACCGGCGCTTACCGCGCGGTCGAATTCATCAAGCGCAACATGCGCCTCGAAGGCGCAACCAAGGCCTCCATCGAAGATCCAAGAAAGTCGTCGAAATATGCACGAAATATGCCCAGGCGGGAATGCTCAACATCTTCCTGGCGGTATTCTTCCTCACCCTCGGCTTCGCCTGCATTGAACCCTATTTCTTCATCGGGTTCCTCATCTCCATGGCCACGTTCGGACTGTTCCAGGCCATCTTCATGGCCAACGCCGGCGGCGCCTGGGATAACGCCAAGAAAATCGTCGAGGTGGAACTTCGCCAGAAGGGGACCGACCTTCACGCCGCAACCGTCGTCGGCGATACCGTCGGCGATCCGTTCAAGGACACCTCGTCGGTCGCGCTGAATCCGATCATCAAGTTCACCACCCTCTTCGGCCTGTTGGCCGTCGAGCTGGCGGCGGGTTTGAAGAAGAATCCCAATCTCCCGCCGCATTTGACGATCTGGCTGGCGATTGCCTTCTTCGTAATCGCATTATCCTTTGTCTACCGCTCGTTCTATGGGATGAGAATCGGCATCGAGTGCCGCTCAGAGAACTCGGCCCCACCGTGCCTCCACGTGCGCAAGAGGAGTTCGCCGTGGCGGGGCATGAATGAATTCATTCTCGGTCAGTGAGTCGTGCTTCGATGGCGTACTTTAGCAGCTCGTTGCTGCTCTTCAGATTGAGCTTCTGCTTGATGTGTTCCTTGTGGGCCTCGACCGTCTTGGTGCTGAGAAAAAGTTTGTCGGCAATGGCGCGGACGCTCTGACCTTCGCCGATAAGCCGGAAGATCTCCAGTTCGCGGTCCGTTAGCCTCGCCAGCGGCGGAAGATCCGCCGAAGAACGGTGGCCGGAAAGGTTTTGTAGCAGTTTGGCGGACATGGTCGTGCTGAGATAAACCTGTCCCTTCGCGACCGTCCGGATCGCATTCATGACGGTTTCCTGCAGCTCCTGTTTCATCACGTAACCCGCGGGCCCGCCTTCAGCGCCCGCTCGGCATAAAGCGACTCATCGTGCATCGAGACAACCAGGATGGGCAGCTCCTTCCAGCGATCGCGGATTTGTTTACACAATTCCAGCCCATCGCCGCCCCGGAGGGTCAGATCGACGACGGCCACATCCGCCTTGGCGGTCGCCAGCAGTCGGATCGCATCCGGCAGGCGATTCGGCTTCGCCGCACATCATCATGTCCGGCTGATCGTCAATCAACCGCCCCATCCCCTGGCGCAGCACCGGATGGTCATCCACGAGGAATATGCGGTGGCGATTGCTCGCAGGTTTAGTCGGCGTTTTTGCCATTTGCTTCGCCTCGAAGAATGCCCTCGGCTTTGCGCAGAGCACAGTCTACTCGGGTTCCACCAGTCGGGAGTCTCAAAACCGAAAGCGTCGCGCCGATCAACGCGGCGCGATATCGCATGGTTTGCAGTCCCATCCCTTTCTTTTCCGGCAGCACCTCGGGGAAACCGATGCCGTCGTCTCGCACCGACACCGTGATTGTATCGCCGGCGCGGATCAGAACAATCCGGATGTGCTTGGCCTTTCCGTGCTTGATCGCGTTGTTCACGGCCTCCTGAGTGATCCGATAAAGATGCGTGCCGACAGCTTCGTCGGAGAGCAAAACCGGCTCCTCACACTTGAACGTACAGGCGATTCGGAACGTGTTTTCGACCGTCAATGCCAATTCCCGCAGGGCGGACATCAGTCCCGTCGCCGAAAGATCGACCGGATGCAGCCCATGCGCCATGCCGCGCGCCTGGGCGATGGCCTCGGAAACGAGCCGGGCGATCTGGCGGGCGTCGGCGGATTCGGCGACCGTCTTTTTCGTCAGCCGCAGCTCCAGTGACTTGCTCAGGAACCCGATGCCGGCCAATTGCTGACCGAGGCCGTCGTGCAAATCCTGCCCGATGCGGCGCTGTTCTCGATCGCTGATTTCGAGGATTTGCCTCTCGAGGCGCTTGCGGTCGGTCAGATCGCGGACGATCCCCGTGAACAGGCGCCGTTGGCCGATCAGCACTTCGCTGACAGCCAGATCCATGGGAAACGTCGATCCGTTCTTGCGTTTGCCGACGACTTCCCGGCCGATCCCGATGATCTTGGCCATGCCCGTGCGAAGATAACTGTGAAGATACTCATCGTGTTCGGAACGGTAAGGATCGGGCATGAGCACGTTGATGTTGCGGCCCAGAACGTCAGTGGCGGAGTATCCGAATAGTCGCTCGGCGGCGGGATTGAACGAGTCGATCATGCCACGTTCGTCAATGGTGATCACGCTATCCACCATGGTCGTCAAAATTGCCGCGGTTTTCGTTGCCGTTTCCTGCAAGGCGGATTCGGCGTTTCGACTTTGAAATATCGCGGGTGATCGTCGAAATGCCGACCAGTTCACCGGAGGCATCGTGCACCGGTCCGGCTGTGAGCGCCACGGGAATCGGGGTCTTGTCTTTTCGAATGCGCACGCGTTTCGAATCGAGTTCACGACCCCCGCGCCGAACCGCGGAGAGAACGCGGGCGGTTTCGCCCATTCGATCGGCGGGGACCAACAGCGAGGCCGTTCGGCCCTTCACGTCTTCAATGGAATATCCGTAAATCCGCTCGGCGGTGCGGTTCCAGCTGACGATCACGCCGTCCAATGTCATGTCCATGATCGCGTCCTGGGAGTATTCGACGATGGACGCCAGCCGGATCATCTCCGCTTGCGAACGCTTGGCGGCAGTGATTTCCTGCGCGGCGGCGACGACGAAGACGCTTCCATCGGATTCAGTCCGGACCGGCTGGGCATAATCGCGAATCCATTTGAGATGGCCATCCGCGGTAATCAGGCGGTATTCCCGAACGTCGCCATGGCCCGCAAGCAAAACGGCGGGGCGGGTCTTGAGCAGCGGGCGATCCTTGGGATAGATCAGCTCGTCCCAGCCGCGTTTTGGCAGGGTGCCGGCCGGATATCCGGTGATCTGAGGAAACGGGCCGGCGACCCAATCGAAGGTGATTTTGCCGCGTTTGGTCAAGTGAAATGCGTAAATGAAGTCAACTGCGTCCGGAGGGGTCACGGCTTTTGGCTTGCGGCCCATCGCGGCAGTTGTAATCGCCACTTGGCAGGCAGATCAAGAATCGGACGCCGGGGCCCGTCCGGGCCGTGTATCCCCCATCAGCAAATCCCCCTACGCCCAAAGAGGGGCAAGCTCCGATTTTGCGGCGGCACATAAGATCCGATTATTTGGGTGGCCATGACGAAGCTGCGAGACAAGCCGGCTCAGACAGCGTCCCCCAGGACGCCAGGCCCGATCCCGCTCTACGTGCTTTCCGATTCCACGGGAAACCTGGCTCGCCATATGGTGACGAGTTTCCTCACACAGTTTCCGGCCGGGTCGTTTCAAGTGGTCACTCGCCCCTTCATCGGCGAGCCGGATCGCATCGTCGAGTCCCTCGATGCGGTTGCCGCCCTTCCGGGGATCGTATTTCACGCGGTCGTATCGCCTTTGCTGAAGAAGCAAATCACCGCGCGATGCATTGAACTCGAAATCCCTTGCTGGGATTTGACGGGCTCGGCCGTGGAGTTTCTCGCCAGGGCCGCCAGCCTGGTCGCGAAATCCGATCCCCAAACGCTGCATCGCGTGGACAGCGCCTACTGCGGGCGCATCAACGCCTTGACGTTCGCGCTGGAACACGACGACGGCCTTGGCCTGGACAGTCTGAACCACGCGGACCTCGTACTCGCTGGCGTCTCCCGCACCGGCAAGACCCCGACCAGCATGTTTCTGGCGATGCAGGGATTTCGGGTGGCGAATGTATCGCTGGCCATCGCCGTTGCCCCGCCCAAGGAATTGGCCGCCTTGAATCCAAAAAAAATCGTCGGCTTGGTGATCGATCCCGGTCAACTTGCGGAGATCCGCACTCGCCGACAGACCGCGTGGCGAATGACTCAATCCGGCTACAACGAACCCCGCGAAGTCGCCAGGGAAATTGCCTGGAGCCGGCAGGTCTTCGCGAAATTGCACTGCACGGTTCTGGATGTAACGGACCAGGCGATCGAAGAGACCGCCGCGAGAATCGTGGACATGCTCGGCTTGCCCGAACCATCGAATCATGCGATGGCGCAGGAGTTGTCATGAGCGCTTACACCAGTCACTTTCGCGCACCGACCGATTCACTGAGCACATCGGTGACGAACTGGCTCTCCAGTTCGACCGGCTGCAGGGAAGCCTTCAGTTCCAGCGCCGCCGCGATCGTGCCGCACAGCATCGAAAGCAGGCCCAGGACGAATAGCGGAATCGCAAGGTACATCGCCTCGGGCACCACGGCCGAGAGGCCGAGCATCAGGCTGCACCCGATCAGCAACCCAATGGTAAGCAGCAGAAACAGCAGAGTCAGTCGAATGAGTTTCGCGCGGTCGTCTTACATGCTCTGTTTGGACTTCCAGGTGCGCCAGCAATTCTCGACCGTGTACGGTCGCGGATTTTTTCAACCGTTCGTGCTCCGTGAGTCGCTCGCGCTGAAACGCCCGCAGGCGCGATACGATCGCGGCCATGCGATTGTAGAAGGCCAGAGCCAACAGCCCGCAGGCGGAAATGATGACAACAGGAACGACCGCGGAACTGACGATTCGTGAAAGGTCGGAGGTCGGCATGACAAGGCTCCTTAATCGAACATCTTCCGTGCGGATTTGAAGCCGTCAACATGCGATCGACTACATTGGAATACCAGCCATTTAGAGGAGACAGCAATGACAACGATGACAGAAATTCCGGTCCGCAGGGAAACCACGGTAGAGCTGCCGCCGGCGGTTCAGCGATGGATCGACGAATGCATCAACCTATGCCAGCCGGACGAGATTTACGTTTGCAACGGCAGTTCGCGAGCGAAGGGAACTGATTGAAGAGGGCGTCCGCGAAGGCGTTTTCATCGCGCTCAACCAGCAGAAGCTTCCCGGCTGCTACCTGCATCGCAGCAACCCCAACGACGTCGCCCGCACCGAGCAATGCACGTTCATCTGCACGCCCAGCCAGGACATGGCCGGCCCGACCAACAACTGGATGGAGCCCAAAGCCGCGTATACGCAAAGCTCAGCGGCCTGTTCGACGGGTGCATGCAGCGGGCGAACGATGTACGTCGTCCCGTTCGTCATGGGGCCGATCGGCTCGCCGCTGGCGAAGGTCGGCGTGCAGATGACCGATTCGCATCTACGTCGCCGTCAGCATGGGCATCATGACCGCGCATGGGCGAGGTCGCCTGGAAGCAGCTCGGCGACAGCGACGGACTTCACGCGCTGCCTGCACAGCCTCGGCGATGTGCAACCCCGAGCGCCGCTACATCTGCCATTTCCCGCTGGACAACACGATCTGGAGCTTCGGCTGCGGCTACGGCGGCAATGCGCTTCTCGGCAAGAAATGCCTGGCCCTGCGCATCGCCAGCTTCCTCGGCCAGCAGCAGGGATGGATGGCCGAGCACATGCTGCATCTAGCGGCGTCAGCGCACGGCGGCGAAAAAACCTATGTCGCCGCCGCCTTTCCCAGCGCCTGCGGCAAGACCAATTTCGCCATGCTGATCCCGCCGGAAAAATATCGCGAGGCGGGCTGGAAAATCACCACCGTCGGCGACGACATCGTCTGGATGTGGGTCGACGAAAAGACCGGCCGCCTGCGCGCGATCAATCCCGAGGCCGGCTACTTCGGCGTCGTGCCCGGCACCAACGAAGAGACCAATCCCAACGCCATGGCGTGCATGTGCCACGACACGATCTACACCAATGTCGCGCTGCTGCCCGACGGCGATGTCTGGTGGGAAGGCAAGACCGACGCAGCCGCCGGCCGAGTGCATCGACTGGACGGGCAAGCCCTGGACGCCCGACGCAAGTCCGGCCGCAAGGCCGCCCATCCCAACAGCCGCTTCACCGCGCCGATGACCAACAACCCCGCGCTCGACCCGTCCGCGGATGATCCCGACGGCGTGCAGATCTCCGCGCATCATCTTCGGCGGCCGACGCAGCCAGAACCATCCCGCTGGTCTTCCAGGCATTCAACTGGATGCACGGCGTCTACGTCGGCGCGACGCTCGGCAGCGAAACCACCGCCGCCGCCACGCGGCCAGGTCGGCGTCGTCCGCCGCGATCCGATGGCGATGCTCCCGTTCATTGGCTACAACATCCGCGACTACCTCGTCCACTGGTTCCGCATGCGCAAGAAGATGACCGACTGCCCGCGCATCTTCCACGTCAATTGGTTCCGCAAGGACGACAACGGCAAATTCCTCTGGCCCGGCTTCGGCGAAAACATGCGCGTGCTCGAATGGATCATCGACCGCTGCCACGGCCGCGCCTACGCCGTCGAAACGCCGCTCGGCTGGATGCCGCGAGCCGAGGACATCGACCTGGAAGGCCTGAACATCATCCCGAGCCGACTTCGAGCCGATCCAGACGGTCGATCTCGAAGCGTTCAAGGCCGAAATTCTCGAGCCAGGAAGAGCTGTTCCTGAAGCTGGCCGGCGATTTGCCCAAGGAAATGATCTTCCAGAGGGAGTTGCTGATCAGCCGGTTGTAAGTGGGCGATGGCTGCGCGTCACTCATTATCAAGCAGCGATTGGATATGAACAGTCAGATCGCACGGGCGGGCCGCGCGCGTTCGACGCGCGCAGGCATGACCGCGATCAGCCTGGTCGGCCCCGCCGGATCGGGAAAGACTTCGATTGATCGAGGTCGGTTGCTCGCCCGCCTTAATCCGACGCGTTCGCACCGCCGTGATCGTCGGCAACCTCGCCGCCGAGCGGCAAGTGGAACGCATTTCCAGCCGCGGCTGCCCGCCATTCCGCTCGTGACTGACAATCTCGCCGCGATCAACGTTCGCGATGCGATCAGTCAATTAAATCTGAATGAAATAGATCTTCTATTGATTGAATCCGAAGGTAACGCACACAGTCCGGTGGAATTCGATCTGGGGCATCATTTTCGCGCCTAGCGTTTTCAGCGTGGCCGGCGGCGAGGATAGGGCGACGGAATATCCCTTCCTCATCGCCAGATCCGACGTGGTGCTCCTGACCAAAATCGATCTGCTTCCCTCCGTGAAGTTCGATTTCAAAGTGTTTAATCAGGATGTGACGCGCGTGAAGGCGAGGATGCCGATTATCCAACTGTCTCTTCAATCCAATCAGGGGATTGGCCAGTGGGTTCAATGGGTCGAATCGCATTTGTCGCCACGCATCAAGCAGCGGCGACTTCCGGAAACGGCCGACCCGTTCATCAGGATTCCCAACCAATAGGTGCACCATGGCGGAAGGTACTCGCGAACATGTCGATGTCACCGTCGCGGCAGAATTAAGCATTGGCCGGCCGCCCCCTGCCGCGCTGATTCGCAGGGCTTTGGTGCAATCGCGGGTATTGGGAATTCGCATCATCGGGCATCCCGGATCCGGCAAAACGGAATTGATCGAAGCGACGTTGAAGCGGCTGGTGGCGCCCAGCGCGTGGCGGTCATCGTCGTAAATCCCGCTTCCGGTCGTGATGCCGAGCGGCTACAAAAATATTGCGGCCACGTCGCCCAAATCGATGCCGCTACTCCGGATGCTGCGACGATCTGGCGCGCCATGGGCGAATTGAGGCTCGAGGATTTCGACACGTTGTTAATCGAAGCGGCCGGAGGATTGGCCGATTTGCATGATCTGGGCCAGGACGCAACCGTCGCCGTTTTCGCCGTCAGCGGCGGCGACGACAAAGCAGCGGAATATCACGCTCTACTGAAATGCTTCGGCGATCCTCCTGACAAAAATCGATCTCCGTCCCTTGGTGAAATTCGACGGGCAAGTCTTCCGCAATGATATTCGAGCTGTCAATTCATCGGCGGAAATCCATGAAACCTCGGCGATGACCGGATCGGGCCTAATCGATTGGCTCGACTGGATGGACAGGACACCGCGACAAGATTCAAAGCAGGTTACGCGGCGACCCGCATGAGTCACCATCTGACGAATTCATCGGATAGCGGCGGGCGAGGAACAAACGAGCGAAAGCGGCGACCGTGAATAAATCGCTTCCAATTGGATGGATGAAGATGGGATTCCGGCGGGGTTTGCTCGGAATGTCAACCCGTCCCACGGCCCGCCGATCACCCCGTACTGCCTACCGTTCGATCTTGTGAGGTCTGTTGCCCCTTGTTCATCCAGTTGCCGCGGTTAGCGCGATCCTGGAGCGGCACCGCGCGAAGCCGCCGACCGGGTATGAGGAATTCGTTATCAAACTGCTTTGCGAATCGTCGGAGGAGACCCCGAAGAACGATCGGCATTTGTCCGATCATCGCGCGGAGCCGGGTCCTTTCCTGGACTACGCGACGGACGCGCTGGCGATTTTGGAGCGGGTTGCCGCATTGTTCGATAAGGCGGAGATTGCAACTCCCGGACACGATTGGCGCGAGATATCGCGTTGGGACAGATGAGCGTCCTTGATTCGAAAGCCGATGCGGGTCAGCCATCTCTCGAAAAACCATGAGCGAGGCAGCGGTTTTGAATAACCTGCGCGATTTCGGCCGATCGTTGCTCGTCAGTAAATTCCCCTATGCGATTTGGCGGGCGAAACCCGATTCTTTTTACGCTGCCGGATTCCCATACTTCTTGGCATCGAAGCGATCGATAAAAATCGACGACAATTTCCGCGACACAGCCTGACCGTTCTGGGCACTGCCGCAGCCGGTGAATGTGATGGACGCGGCAAATGTATTTCCGCGATCTGCCAAATGCCCATCGGGTTGGCCGATCAATGGATGGATCAAAACAATGTGTCGTCATCGCCATGTAAATTTGACCTCGCAGACACAGGGAGTGACAATCAATGGTGGGAGAGGGTTCCGTGCGTCCGTAGAACAAACACAATTGAACACCGTTCGCGTTAAATTGTGCCAGTTTATTTCCTACGGCAGTTCCAGGATTTGATCAATGTCAGAACCAGTTCCCGATCGTCGGCACTTTCTCTCCGGTTGCACGGCCGGTCTCATGGCCCTTCTTGGTGGCTTGATTTTCGCGCCGGCGGTGGCATTCGTGACCACTCCTTTATGGCGCCGACGTGGGGCCAGCGCGGTTGGCGATGATTTCTCCGATGCTGGCGCGGTTGATTCAATCCCCGTCGGAAGATGGACGCTGCTTTCCATTGAGATCGTACGACAAGATGGTTGGGCCAAGACCCGGCAGGCTCGATCCGTCTGGGTTCTTGTTAACGGTACCGGTCCTGACGACGTCAAAGTTCTCTCGCCAATCTGTCCCCATCTGGGCTGTCCGATCGCGTGGTTGGCGGCGGAATCAGAATTCCTCTGTCCCTGTCACGGCAGCATCTTTAGTAAGGCTGGAAGTTGCGTCAGCGGGCCGTCCCCGCGAGCAATGGACGCCTTGGAGTCCCAGATTAGCCATGGACACCTGTGGGTGCGTTGGCAGGACTTCCGCACCGGCGAGCATGAACGAATCACCGTGCAACTGTAAAGACGGCCGGGAAAGGCCTCGCAATAGAAAGCGCCGCAATGCCGAATACTTCCCAGAAGGAGACAAAGACGCTTTCCGGGACGGGTTTCCTCGGTTCCCGCACGGGTTGGCGGGAATTGCGAAAGCGCATGCTGCTTGAGCCAGTCAAGGGCGGATCGCGATGGACCGCCGCGTTCGGCAGTCTGCTGTTGTTCATGTTCGTCCTTCAAGTCGTGACCGGCGTCCTGTTGACCACCTGTTACGCACCGTCTGTCGGCACGGCATGGGAGAGCGTGAAATATATCCAGGAGGAAAGCGCCCCTGGGCTGGTTCATCCGTGGCATGCACCACTGGGGTTCCAGCGCGATGGTCATCCTGTTGCTGTTCCACCTGGTGCAGGTGTATATTTGGGGCGCCTATAAGCGTCCTCGCGAATTGACGTGGATGACGGGTGTGCTTTTGCTGTTTGCGACGCTCGGCGCTCGCGTTCACCGGCTATTTGTTGCCGTGGGATGAAAAGGCCTATTGGGCGAGCAAGGTCGGGCTGGGGATCGTCGGCACCGTTCCGGTCATCGGTTATCGCCTCAGACTCCTCCTGCAAGGGGGTCCGGACATGGGCAACCTCACCCTGACCCGGTTCTTCGCTTTGCATGGTTTCGTTCTCCCCGGCACAGTCATCGCGTTGGTTGTTGTACACCTGTACTTCTTCCGCTTGCACGGTGTCACCACGGCTTGGTGGGAAGATGAAGAACTGCTCGAAAGCAAAACCGAACCGTTCTGGCCCGGACAGGTTTGGAAAGATGGCGTCGTCGCTCTGGGCTTGCTGCTTTTGCTCACAACATGGGTATTTATCCATCCCGCTCCACTCGGGGCCGTGGCCGATCCATCCAAGGCTTACGAGGCGCGGCCCGAGTGGTACTTCATGTTTCTGTTTCAGATCCTGAGATACTTTCACGGTCCCTATGAGGTCATCGGGACCTTCGTTCTCCCGTCGCTTTTCTTTTGCATCCTGTTCTTTTGGCCTCTGCTGGACCGTACTTCCTCTCGCGACCCGCGGCATAGGCCATTCGCCATGACCGTGCTCGGTGTTGGCGTCGTCGGTTTGGTTGGATTGACGGTTTTCGCGATAGCAGACGACACACGGATGACCAAGCCTGAAATCGCCCTGCAGCCGCAGGTGTCGGCCGCACCTTTGCAAAAACTGGACGTCTCTGGCCTCTACGCCACGAATTGTCTGGCATGTCACGCCGTGGATGGGACGGGGAACGCGTTGCGGGTCGCGCTGCCCACGATCCCTAACTTCACAAATGCTGCCTGGCAGAAAACCCAATCGGACGAGGAATTCAGCATCCGCATCCATGACGGCAAAGTTCCAATGATGCCTGCTTTCAAGGACAAGTTCACTTCGGACCAGATTCACGCGCTAGTGGATTACGTGCGGGCGTTCGCGGGTAAGGAGCCCGCGTCAAAGTGAGCTTCGCGTGCTCTTGAGCACCGACTCGACATAACCTCAGGGAGTTAGATGATACATATAAATCGATCTCGTGTGTTGCGGCGGTTGGTCGTCGCCGCCGGCCTCTTGTTCGTATTCATGACTGCCGCCTTTCGTATTCCAACGATGCACCGGCGGACGATTGGAAGCGCCTTCACGAGCGGCAAGGAAGCAGAATCCCGTCCCCGCTGACGCCGACGCCATCGCGGCGGGCAAGACCCTCTACGTCGGCAACTGCCTCGCCTGCCACGGCGCCGCCGGCAAGGGAGATGGCCCCGCCGCCATTGCCATTAACCCTCCACCCAAGGATCTCGCGGATCCGAGGGTCTCCTCGGAAACCGACGGGGAACTGTTCTGGAAAATCTCCGAGGGCAAGAAACCAATGCCCGCTTTCAAGAATTCGTTGTCTGAGACTGATCGCTGGAAGGCGGTCGACTACATTCGCACACTCGCGCCGCCGCCGGCGTCCCAACCCAGCACCCAACCGGCCAGTGGCCAATAGCCATAGGAGCAATCATGCACAGAGTTCTTTTCGGAATTGTTATCCTAGGTACATTCCTTCGCTCGCCTGTGTGGGGGCAGGACAACTCCACCACACAACCGTCCGTCACCCGGCAAGAATTCGACCAGTTAAAGCAAGACAATGCCGAGATGAAACAGGAGTTGAGCGAGATTAAAAAGCAGCAGACCGACCAGACCACCAATTCCGACCAGGATGCTCAGGATAATGATAAAACCATCAAGGCGCTCAGGATCAGATCAGCAAGGCGCAGCCAGGTCTCGAAAGCCTTGTCATCGCCGGCGACGCCGCCTTCGGTTATTCCTATGTGCGCCACTCGCCTTCCAGTTTCAACGCCGATGTCAGCCCGCTGATTCTTTGGCAGCCGACGGACAAGCGTTTGCTGGTGGAGTCAGCGTTCGATCTGGGCATCGGCGGTGCTGACATCAACTCAGAAACATCAACCCTCACCGTGAATCTTGCAGATTTATCTTATGAGGTGTGCGATTATTGCATCGTGGGCGGCGGATTGTTTGCCGTTCCTTTCGGTCAATATCACAACCACTTTGATCCGCCCTGGGTCAACAAATTCCCGGATGATCCGCTCGCTTTCGATGCCCTCGCGCCGGAGTCTGAGGTTGGTTTTTTCGCCCGCGGAGCGATTCCATCCGGCACCACCAAGTGGACCTACGACATTTATGCCGCCAACGGGCCGAACCTTGACACGGTGAATCCCGGCACTGCCGGGCAATTGAATTTCGATGACTTCACCGATCTGAACGACAACAAAGCGGTCGGCGGGCGCATCGGATTCCTGCCGTTCCCCGATCTTGAAACCGGCTATTCGATGCAGTTCTCCCAGCCGAATCCCCCCGGATTCCCCCGCGCCAACGCCGTCCTGCAGGCGGCTGATTTTCATTGGAAACCGGTCGTCGATGCGATTCGGGGCCAACTCGATTTCAGCGCTGAATATATCTGGTCCGATGTCAGCACGGAGACCTATGATCCAACAGGCTTGATCGGTTTCGGCCCGATCACGTTTGATAACAAGAGCCAAGGCGGATACGTCTCGGCAACCTATCGCGCGACCAAAGCCGACAACGAATTCGAGCGCAACCTCGAATTTCTCGCCCGCTGGGACAACCTGCAAATGCCTCTGAACTCGCCCGGCGGCGAGCACGAATCACGCTGGACCTTCGGCGTGGATTACTGGCTGACTCCCTACTGCGTCATCAAAACCGCCTACGAACTCGACGACAAAAAACTGGGTGACGACGCGGACTCATTCATCTTTCAAGTCGGTATTGGACTTTAATTCGGAGTTCCCATGTTGAAAAATAAAACATTTCCAAAATTCATCCTGGTCGTGGCCCTGGGCAGTGCCCTGGCCGGCATGGGTCTGTACGGATGCGCCTCCAATCCAAACACGCCGGCCACTCCACTAAGCTCAGCCCCTTCAACCCGGCCCACCTTCGCCTTATTTGGTCCGCCGCCGGTGAAGTCAGGCGTGCAATTGTGGGCGGATAGCTCCATGCGCTGCCACAACGGCCGTCCGCCCGAAGAGTTCAGCGCCGCACAGTGGGAAACCATTGTTCACCACATGCGCCTGCGCCAGACCTGACAGGCGAGGAAGAGCGGGAAATCGTCAAGTTCCTCCAAGGCCAGTAACTGACCATCATCCCCACCACAGGGTGCGTCCTGCCGCAAATGCACCCAGAGAATTTCGACGTTCTTCTGATCGATTCCACCGGAGGGTTTTTCCTGTCTTTATCGTGCGGATGTGGCGGACGTACGCCTCCACTAGCCAACCGAGAAATTGCCAACTAATTGGCCCTGTAATCTCCACCTGGCGTGTTATTCGCGCGGGTAATTTCAATTCTCGTTGTCTGAACATCAGCGATCGTGATTGGAATGATAGCACGACGGGTCAAACTGCTTTATCTCGGTACCCGAGTTACAGGCCAGCTTCGGCGGCTTCGCGTCTACAAGAAGCGGCGATAGCGTATACTGGTGGTGTGGAACGGCACGAGAACCAGCCTGGCCAATTGTGATCGGAGGTCCGTATGCCGTTCAAACAGCATGTCGCTTTTGCCGGTGAAGTTGGTCAAACCTACGGGAGATATCACTCGACCTTCCGCAGGCAGACCGGCCAAGTTTTGGCGAGCTTTTGAACAAAATGGTCGGCTCATAGCGCACGTTTCCTTTCCCTCCGGCCTGAAAGCCGAAGCGGATCGTCGGCACCGGCTGCTTGTATCGCTCGACCTTCGCCGCAGGATTCTTGTCATTGGGCATGCGAGCGAAGGTTTTCTGCTCCATCGCCCAGTTCAACAGCCGCATCAAGATTTCGCGATAGCGGTTGCGGTCTTGTGGCCGCGGCCACGGCACGAACTTGCGCGGAAATCAACGTGGTGATGTCAGCGGTGCGGATCGCTTCCATGCCAGTCCGCCTCGATCACCGGCGCTCTTGGTCCGCGCAAGAGGGCTACGCCCGCCTCCTTCACCGGCTTCTTCGTCGCCTTCGCGGATGGCTTGCGGCTGTTGATTTTCAATTCATCGCAGACGGGGCGAAAATATCGCGCAGATAATAGATGTCGGTCTGGCAGTCTTCGCCGCGGTCTTGACCTGACGAATGTGCTGGACATAAGCGGCGACGATATCAGGAATGTAACAGATTGAGGCATTCCTCCTGACGCCGATCACCGTTCCCGAGCCGACCTCGCTTACACTTTTGGGCTTTGGAATGGTCGGAATACTGGCACGGCACGGGAACGATAGCCTCAATGAGGTGTCAGATCACTTTGGGAACGGAGTGTAAGCTTTTCAGTTAAATCGCGGTTTCGATTCTGGGCTCGGGCCTGAGAGCTGGGAATGAGACGACACGTCTTCAAACCCTGTGTTGAGGATGGGTGCCTGTCATATACGCATCGCCACCCTCACGGGCGTTAACTCGTATAGGACAGGCGTTGTTCGGCTTACTGCTGGCTTGCCCGGTAGTACGTTGTGGCGTCCTTCTCACCGGGAAGATGGGCCCTTCGGGCACACGGCACCTCGTTTTGGATCGCTCATCAGGCACCCTCAATTGAGAAAACTCGACCCGCCATCTTCTTTGCGTCAGCCAATTCCTGCCGAGATTTTGTCCCCCGTAGACGTGGCAGACCTCTTGCTCAGAACGCTTTGTTGATTGGTTCCAGAAACCCTCTTGTGTTCTTCCTTCCGAGTCGCTTTCGACGATCTGCGAAGATGTTTGGCGTCCAGCAGACATAATCGCAGTTGACTATTGTTTATGGGATTGATACAGTTAACAACGTAATAAAGGAATGCAAGATAAAGGGGTGATTCAGGTGTTTCGTATCTGTAGCAATTACAATCACTTTCGGCGAATCACCTGCATTTTGGCAAGTTGGTTTGTCAGGCGTTTGGCGCTCAAGTGATTGCCGGCGTTGAACTTCAGGAGCGGTGTCATGGCAAAACACGCGAATCGGTCAAAGTCGAGAGACGGAGTTGATTCTAATCGCGTCGGGCGCATGGCGGTCGCCGAGGGCGCGAGCGGAGCGTCAGCGGGGAGATCGCCAGGCGGCTGGGGCGGGGGTTCTGGCGCATCGAAGATGCGCGCGGATCGTGCGCACCGCGGCGGGTCCAGGGGCGCGGGACCATGCCCTTCGGCAGCAATCCGCGCGCACAAAGAGGTGACGGTCAAGATGCTCTCCCGCTTCCATTCGCGCCGATCCGGCAGCGGACTTGCGCCATACCAGCTACCTTGCCCGCGACAGCGCCAGCCGGGACGGGGAGCGCGGGACGTTCTTCGATGCGCAGGAAGAGCGCTTAGACGGTCGGTCTGTGACCAGGGAGTGGGAGGGGGATCGCCACCATTTCCGGCTCATCCTGTCACCGGAGAAGGGGTACGAGATCGCCGACATGCGCGCGCTATGTGCGCGATGTCATGCAGCGGATCGAGCGGGATGTCGGCACTAAGCTCGACTGGATCGGGATCGAGCACCACAACACCGACAATCCGCATGCCCATATCCTGTTCCGGGGCAAAGATGACCAGGGTCAAGACCTGATCCTGCGCCGGGAGTACATCGGTCATGGCATCCGGCAGAGGGCATCCGAGGCGGCAACGGACCTGTTGGGCGAGCGCACGGAAAGGGAGATGGAGCAGGCCCGGGAGAAGGAAGTCCAGGCGCAGCGGTTCACTTCCCTGGACCGGACCATCGAGCGGTACATGGACGATCAGCACGTCATCGACGTGTCACCGGACGTGCAGATCGGCTGGCGAAGGTCGGATCGGCCGCTGGTGATTGGCGCTTGCAATGGCTGGAGAAGATGGGGCTGGCGGAGAAGATGCACGGAACGACATGGCAACTCGACCCCGACTTCAAGCGCCAGTTGATGGACCTGGGCGCGCACCACGACATCATCAAGCAGCTTTACGGCAGCCTGGGGAACAAGTCCATGTATGTGTCGCAGGGAGCCGATTACCCAGGCGGTGTCCGGGGAAGTGGTCGCATTGGGCCGGGTCGATGAGATCACCGACCAACGCTTTGTTGTCATCCGGGAGGAGTCAGGAACGATGCGTTATGCTCGTGTCAGGGACGGGGAGGCGTACCAATCTTTGAGCATCGGCGACGTGGCTGAGCTTGGACGGGACGCGCAGATGCGCCGGGAGATTACCCACGAGATCGTCGAGCAGGCGGGGGCTAATGGTGGGATCTATTCCAATTCCCAGCATCGGGATCATCTATTGGACACCCGTGCCGATGGGGATGCGGCGTGGGAACAGGCGCGCGCCAAGGCAAACATGGCCGAGCAATTGGTTGAGGCCTGCGCCAGGAGGCCCGGCACTGGAATCGGCCGGACCGATGGTGGCGACTATGAAGTGGATGTCGCCGAGTTCGGGAAATTCATGGGCAAGCAGGCCGAGCGGGAGGCCGCTTCTGGCATTACCGACGTGAATAACGTCACCCTGGAACTGGAACAGGGACGGGACCTAGACATGGATCGGTAGCTTTAATGGACAAGCATCCACTGACAATCCGGCTGGATGAAGCTCTGCTTAAGATCGTCAAGGCGCAGGCGGCGCAAACCCGATCGTCCCTTGGCTCGGTGGTTGTAGACGCCGCCAAGCAAGCGCTCATGCCGGAATACCGAGAGAAGCAGGAGCAAACCCTATTGCCGGGCCGTTGATCGGTGTTTCAACCGGCTGGTGAAGGTGCACGAGGACCAGCAGGCACAGCATGAGCTGGTCAAGGAAATGCTGGCGCTGTTTGTCCGCACCTACCTCCGATACACGCCACCACTGAGGCCGGAGGACAAGGAAGTGGCATTGGCCAGCGCGGCCAGGCGGTTCGAGAGTTTCTTGGACATCCTGGCAGCCAATCGGCGTGATCGCCGATCCGTCATGGACCCCGTTCCAAAGCAGCAAGTGGCCCCGTCAGCAGGTTCAAACGACAAACCCCAACCTGTTTCGAGCCCCCCAACATTGTTTGGGACATCGAGATCATGATCGGAAAATCAGACAACCTGATGATCGCCCCTCGCAGCCCGGCTGACGTTCCGCCGCTGCGGCCCAGCCTGCTCCGGGCGACAAGCCGGCCGCCATGCTCGGCCGGAGTACGGCCTGCGCGTGGCAGCACGTCTTGCAGCCCTGCGCGACGGCCGGGCCTGCGCTCGGTCCCTTCTGCTATCCGCCGTTTCTCTTCAACCCCCTTCTGGCTGCGGGGTTGAAGAGAAACTTTGTGCCTGGGGAGGGCACCGAATGCTTGTTGAAGGCGATTATCCTCGCGTAAGTTGTTAACGTTAAAAACATGGTACGCTTGGAATACATGGTTACCATGATGATCCCAGGAAGGAGCTAGACAGAATGGCACGCCCCCGCATCTCCCCGGAACTTCAGACGGTACAGCGAACCTACCGGTTCAACCAGAAGCTATTTGATGACTTTGAATACGATTGCGCCAGGAATCTTGCGAATCCCAAGCACGTGCTCGAAGCGTTGATTTTGCACTGGCTGGAATCGAAGCCCGCCGTCCGTTCCGCAATCGCCGAGAAACATCATAAACGATTTGGCGTCACGCCAACCGAGGATTGACCCACATCGCGGCAGCATGATGGCATTGCTGGGAAACCCACGGATTCTATTTGACTTTGTTAATGACGATAATAACATTTACCGTGTTCCCGATATTCATCGGGAGTTTTCTGCAACGCCCATGGCATCGACATTGGAACAACATCCTGGCGATCCAACCGTCATCGCATCCACGGTTCGTCATCGAAACGGGATACAATCTGAATCGCTCGGCATATCAGCCGCCGAAGCCGCGGCGTTGCTCGGCGTTTCCGAATCACATTTTTACTGTCTGCACAAGACTGGCCGGCTTGGACCGTTGCCGGTGCGAATGGGCCGAGCAGTGCGGTGGTCGCGTCAGGAATTGATTGACTGGTTCAATGCCGGCAGCCCACCGCGGAATCGATGGCTGGCGAAAGGCAAAGAGCTTCGTTCTCCATGAATTTATCGAATTTCTCTTGTGTGCTACCGATATAGGTAATATGCTGTTGTCATGGGCAGCACCGGAAAGGCTCCATGCGGCTTCATTGGCGGTTTGAGTGGGATAAGAAGAAGGCCGTTCAGAACATGCGTCGGCATGGTGTTACGCTTGATGACGCGGCGGCAGTGTTGGGCCAAGAGGACGGAGATTATTATCTGATTGAGGATTACGATGACGAGCACAGCAATAAGGAAGATCGGTATTGCACGTTCGGCTCGCACCCGGAAGATCGCGGAAAAATCCTTCGAATCTCCTGGACGGATCGGACGGACGAAGAAGGGCAAGTTACCCGAATCATCAGCGCTCGCGGCGCCAACTCCCTTGAAAGGAAACTCTATGCCGAGCAAATCCAGCGGCGGAATCGTTCGTAAGACAGCCGACCAGTTGCCGCCGACAACGCCGGCCGACTTGGATCGACTTCGCCGGGCGATGGAGAGGTCTGATGCTCGGATTGACCATGACAAAGGTCCGAAACTCGGCTCCAGGCCGATTCGGCGCGACGCCAATGGCCATATTGTGAAGCCACCGCCCAGCCGTATTCGCTCGGCAATCCTGGATGAACTGGGACGCAGGGAGATGACGCGGTACAAACTTTGGAGGATCGCGCGCGAAAATTGCCCAACGCTTCCGCAATCCGCCGTCTACGAATTCTTGCGCGGATTCCGGCAAATTGGCTTAGGGTACGTCGAAGCGTTGCTTGTCGCTTTAGATTTAAATGTGGTTGCGACGAGTGGGCATCACGCAAGGAAGGGATGAATCATGAGAGTGCGGAAAGATGCCATATTGGTCGGGAGGGGAGCGGAGACTGTCGGAGAAGTGGTATGCTGTCTTCGTGGATCATTCCGAGATTTTGCGCCGCTTGCCATTGTTTGATGATCGGCGCGCAAGCGAATCATTGGCCAAGGTGATTGATCGATTGAACAGTATTCGCGGGGGCAGCGACGTGATTACGACAGAATTGGCTCGGTCGGTCGAAGCCATGCCACAGACTATTCGGGCCAAATTGGCGAAATGGGAGATTCTGTCGGCAGCCAAGGTCGCCGCAGGCAAGCCGCTGGCTGAACATTTGAACGATTGGAAAGACTCGCTATTGTCCAAAGGCGACACGGAGCATCATGCCGAGAAAACATCTGGCCGCGCTCGCCGGCTATTTAACGAATGCAAATTTAAGTTCTGGTCGGACCTCTCAGCCAGCAAGTTGCATGATGCGATTGCCGACATGCGGATCGACTATCGCAATGCCGATGGTTCGATCGAACGGGGAATATCGGCTCAAACATCCAATTTTTACCTGCAAGCGGCCAAGCAATTCGCGCGATGGATGGTGCAAGACGGCCGGGCGACGGAGTCCCCTTGGCTCATTTGCGAGGATTGAATGTGCGGACAGATCGGCGGCATGATCGCCGGGCGCTGTCGGCCGATGAATTGCGATGGCTATTGGACGTAACAGCCAAGGATTCGGAATCGTTATGGCATGACTGGTGAAGCGAGAGCAATTCTCTATCGGCTTGGCGGTCGAACAGGGCTGCGGGCGGGCGAACTGCGAAGCCTCACACAGATCGAGCTTTCGCGTTGAAGACGGCGAGCCGACTGTAGACCATCGCTGCCGCGTATGCGAAGAACCGCCGGGAGGATATGTCTGCTGTTAAGGCCGGCAACACGCGATCGTTCTTGGCCGCATACTTCGCGGGAAAGATGCCCCAGGCTAAGGCATTCAATGTGCCATCAGAATCGGCCATGTCGAAAATGTTCCGGGCGGATTTGGATAACGCGCGCCGGGCACTGGATCAACGCTGCCGAGACTGGCGAGATCTGCGCTAATCGCGACGCTTCGGTATTCCTCGCGTACCGCGATCACGCAAATCGCGTGGCCGATTTCCACGCCCTGCGCCATACATTCATTTCCAATTTGGCGGCTGGCGGCGTGCACCCCAAGACGGCACAGACGCTAGCCCGGCATTCGACGATCACCTTGACGATGGACCGTTATTCGCATGTCTACCGGGGTGCGTTGGCATCGGCCTTGGACGTGCTGCCGAACCTGTCGCCGGTCGTCCAGCAAACCAGGAAGACGGGCACGGGTGACGTGCCTGTTGCTGGCAAAAATCGCTTGTCACCTGACTTGTCACCTGGGTGCGAATTTCGGCATAACTCGGCGGAGTCCAGTGGAGTCGAAGGCGCTGCACACGCGCGTCGAAGAATTGCTCGAAAACGCCGAGGAACTCTCGACGATCCCGAGCGAAATTTTAAATGGGAGCACCTGGATTCGAACCAGGGACCAAGGGTTTATGAGACCCCTGCTCTAACCGCTGAGCTATGCTCCCGGCACCTCCCAGAGTATCTTCACGGCATGCGAAAAAGTAAAACCGCCCGCTCGCTCTCCCTCGCACTTCCGATCGCTCTGACGCTGCTTTTCTGCTCCCCGATCGCCCGCGCCCAGAGCCGTCCGGATGACTCGCACACTGAGTCTCCCGCCACGCGCCCTGCGGGGGAGGACAAGCTCTCCGTGACCGATCATTCCGTCACCATTGGCGGCCAAAAGATCGACTACCAGGCCACCGCCGGCACGATCGCACTCAAGGACGACGCCGGCAAACCCAAGGCGGATTTCTTTTTCGTCGCCTACGTGAAGCAGCCCGCCGCCGATCCCGCGACGCGGCCGATTACCTTCGTTTTCAACGGCGGCCCCGGCGCCGCGGCCGTCTGGCTTCATCTCGGCGCCGTCGGACCAAAACGAATCGAACTCGGGCCCGATGGCCTCCCCGGCGCGCCGCCGTACCATTTGATTGACAACGATCAATCCTGGCTGGATGTGACCGATCTGGTTTTTATTGATCCTGTCGGCACCGGTTTCAGTCGCCCCGCCGAGGGGCACAAAGCCGAGGATTTCTTCGGCGTCGAGAACGACATCAAATCGGTTGCCGAATTCATCCGCATCTATCTCACGCGATACGAAAGATGGTCGAGCCCCAAATTCGTCGCCGGCGAAAGTTACGGCACCACGCGCGCCGCCGGCCTGGCGGAATATCTCGCCGACAACGACGGAATCGCCGTCAACGGCATCATCCTCATCTCCTCCGTCCTCAATTTCCAAACCATCGCCATCTCCGACGGCAACGATCTCCCCTACGCGCTTTATCTCCCCAGCTACACCTCCATCGCCGTTTATCACGGGAAGATTCACACCAGTAATGAGCCGAAACTTCTCGACGAAGTCAGCAAATGGGCCCAAGGCGATTACCTGAAAATTCTGGCCAAAGGTTCGGCGTTGAGCGATTCCGATCGCTCCGATGCGATCGACAAGCTCGCCAAATACACGTCGCTCCCGAAAGATTTGATCGATCGGTGCAATTTGCGCATCGATCCATCTATTTTTAGAAAGAAATTACTGGCCGACGAGCGCGAAGTCATCGGCCGTTTCGACGGGCGAATTATCGGCGAAGACACGGATGCGGGAAACGATTCCGCCGATTTCGATCCGAGCCTTTCGTATTATTTGCCGGTTTACGCCGGAACATTCAACGATTACATCCGGCGTGAATTGAAATACGAATCCGATCTGAAATACGACGTGCTGAAGCCGATCGGCTCGTGGGATTTCACCGCCGGGCAGGAAGGCGGAATGGGTTTTCTCGACGTCACGTCAGCGCTGCGCGACGCGATGGTCGGCAACCCGCATTTGCGCGTGATGGTGGCGGCGGGATATGACGATCTGGCGACGCCGTTTCTTTCCGCCAATTATACGTTCGATCATCTCGACGAAAGCGGCCGGTTGAAATCCCGCGTGACGCAGACCTACTACCAGAGCGGCCACATGGTCTATCACAATCCGGATTCACTGCGGCAACTGAAAAAAGACGTGACGAAATTTATCGAGGGCGGAAATTAGGGTTTCTTGGGCGTGTCACTCACGTCCACCACATCGATTTGAAAAATCAGCGTCGAATACGGCGGCACTCCGCTGGCGCCGATTTCGCCGTAAGCGAGCGAGGGGGGGATATAGAGTTTGATCGTCCCGCCTTGTCTTATTTTTTGCAGACCTTCATACCATCCGGCGATCGGCCAAACTCCGGGCGGACTTCGCAGCGCGACGGTGTGGGTGTCTCCCGGATCGGTGCGGTCAAAGACTTTGCCGCCGAGGAGACTGCCGACGTAATGAACCTTGATGGTTTTTCCCGGGGCCGGATAAGGACCGGTGCCGGGTTTGATGATTTCGTAGCACAGGCCGCTGGGGAGTTCGACCACGTTCGGGTTTTTCTTCAATTCGGCGAAGAACGCCTGCGTGTCGGCCGTTTGTTTCTCTTTAAACTCCTCCCGCGCCTTTTCGACATGCTCTTGAACGAACTGGTGAACCGCCGGACCGATTTGATCCAGGTCGTACGGAGGCGGCTCACCTTTGACCCCGGCCATCAAACCCGTGGTCAGAAAGGTCAATTCGTCGTCGCCAAACCCGAACTTGGATAGGGCGGCTCTGCGGGTCGTGTTCCAGCCCCATGTTTCGATGATCTGCTGTACGGAATACCCCGACGGCGGATCCGGCGGAGGGATGGGCGCCGGCGGGAGGAGGGTGATTTCGAGCACATCGGGCGGGGTCGGCTTGATGTCCAGGAGTTCGACTTCGTAAATCACGGCCGATCCGGGCGGAATGCCGTACATGGCCAATTCGTATTCAGACGGCGGAGTCTGGACATATAGCCTGATCAAGCCCCCTTTGTTGATCTTCTGAAGGCCCTCGTAAACGTATTTGTTAAAGCGGTTTGGCCAGAGCACCAAATCGATCGGGCCGGTTTGCGGAATTCGGTCCCGTCCAGGAGGTGCCCCAGGAAGTGCACGTTTACGGTTTGCTGGGGAGTCGGGGAAGGCCCGGACCCGGGCCGGATAATTTTGTAGCGTAGGCCGCTGGGCAGTTTGACGACGTCGGGATCCTTGTCCAATTCATCGAAGAACGCCTTCGCCTCGGCCTGATTCCTATCAGCAACGGCGGTCACGTATTTTGCACGTCGCTGCTTGGCCAGAATTCTCACGTCGGGAATGATTTTGCCGTAGTAGTAGGGACACGGCGCCCTTTTCCAGCCCTCGGCCACGCCCTTCAGGAACGCCGGAGCCTCATCATCACTGATTTCGGAGTGGTCCGCCTTTCCCTCGTGGGCGATGATCCAACCCCAGGTTTGAAGGATTTGCTGTTCTGAGAAATTCGATGGGGATGTCTGCGCTTCGGCGGGCAATGTGGTCGGCTGCCCCATCGCAAAATTGACAAGACATCCGCAGACCAGTCCGCCAATGATAAGAAAAGGCCTCAAATTCATCCTCGCTTGCCAAGAATTTAATAAAGTTTCGCGCCGGTGCAAATTTTGGTGTTGTAGTCTTTTCTACTCATTGCATAACATCATCTAGGTGATAAACTCACGACAGCGTAAGATTATCTAGGCGAAGGAATCAGGTTCGTTTTTAGCATTTCATAAAGATTAATCCGGGGTGGCCGACAGTGGCTAATCCGGCAATTTAGAGTTGTTGTTACATAATTCTTAGACGTAAGCCGGGCAAAAACCATGTCTGGCGGAGGTGGGGAGTCTGTCTCTTGGGGACGACTTCCACGCGCCGTGCGGCGAATTTTGGGACGTGGAAATCCACGTTTGGGCTGCCACGGCGTGATCTGGGCCAATTCACAAAGCTAACGGCCTCTATTGGAAGCGCGTTCCCTCATCTCGTTATGTACTGCCGGCCAAGCCCGGTGTTCCGCGGTCGATCGACCGCGGACGGCAGTCACAAAAACATTGCTGATCAATCTCGTCCCCCGCTGCTGCGAGGAGTCTCATGTGGGAATTTGGCGGTATTGCTTACCGCCCCCCACATGAGAACTCCCAAAAGACGGGGGGAATGTCCCTCCGTCTGTCAGGCCGTAGTTTCAATCAAATCTCACCCTACGGAGGTTCAATCATGACCTGTTTCAAATCACTCAAGTACATCGCATTCGCCGCGGTTGGCGGATTGCTATGTATGCCCTCGCTGGTCAAGGCGGATATCGTCTCGACCATCGAGAATGCGGCGTCCGGAACCACGGTTTCGTGCTCCGGCACTTATACGGTTACCGTGGAAATCAAGGTTCCCACCAACGTGACGGTCAAGGGACCGGCCACGTTCAGCTTCACGACCAAATACAACACCACCGCAGGTTTCTATTGCGATGGCGGCAACAGCCAGAAGATCGAAAGCATTACCGTCGAAGGCGCGAATCACGGGATCGACGTTGAAGCCTCGAGCGTCACCATCAGTTCCTGCGTTGCGCATAACAACTACAACACCGGCATCATCCTCGAAGACAGCGACGCCAAGAGCTGCACTGTCTCCGGTTGCACGTCGTACGACAACGTCGACTCGCAGACCGGCGGCGGCAATGCCGATGGTTTCGGTTGCAAGAGCGGAACGGGCTCAGGCAACACGTTCTCCAGCGATACCGCATACGACAATTCGGATGATGGGTTCGACTACGAAAAGGCGGGCGATCCGGTCACGTCCACGAGCTGCACGTCCCACAACGAAGGTTCCTATGATGGGTACCAGGGGAACGGCAACGGCTTCAAGATGGGCATTGGCGGCGATAGCACAGCCAATACCTACACGAGCTGCACCGCCTACGACAACACCGCCGGCAACTCGCCGCATGGTTTCAGCACCAACGGCAACACCGGCAAGATCAAGTTGAACGAGTGCCACAGCTACAGCAACAAAGACAACGACGTGCTGGGCAATTGTGTTCTGACCAACTGCACGATGCAGACCTGATCGCGAGTTGGAGCCTTTTGTTCGACTGAATAAGCAAGCGGTGACGCGATTTGATAACATGGGGACCGGGCATAAAACCCCGGTCCCCATGCCTTTTATATGGGGGGGATGTTTTGGCTCCGCAGTAGTCGATTCCATGGCGTGAGAGTGACGATGTCACTGGTGTCTCAACCGCAGCAGAAAAATCCGGCTGCTCTGACTCCCAAAATCCGCTTGGCCCTCCTGGCGAAGATCGGATTGGGGCTCCTTTTGTTTGGGGCAACCCTGCTGGCTTATGGACCCGCGCTGCACGGCGGGTTGATCATGGACGACGCCTACCACGTCACGGCGCCGTCCCTGCAATCCTGGGCCGGACTGCGGCGGATCTGGACCGTGGTCGGCGCCACCCATCAATATTTTCCGCTGTTGCATACCGCCTTTTGGATCGAGCACCGAATATGGAGCGATTCCGTTCTGGGATATCATCTGACGAACGTGCTGCTGCACGCCGGTTCGGCGTGCCTGTTGGTGGCGATCATGCGGCGGCTGGCGCTGCCGGGGGCTTGGTTCGCGGGATTTATATTCGCGCTTCATCCGGTGTGCGTTGAATCCGTGGCGTGGATTTCGGAGCAAAAAAACACGCTTTCCACGCTCCTCGCCCTGGGGTCGGCCCTGGTTTATTTGCGATTCGACGAAACTGCGCCGGCGGCCAGGTTTCTTCGTCGCTTTGGCACTGTTTATCTGTTCCGTGCTTTGCAAGAGCATAACGATCACCCTCCCGGCGGCGCTGCTGGTCGTTTTGTGGTGGAAACGCGGACGCCTGCAATGGAAGCGCGACGTCCTGCCGCTCCTTCCCTGGCTGCTCATCGGCGTGCCGCTGATCCTGCCGGCGGCTGGGATGGAGCGGAAGATGTGCGCCGCTTCGCCGGCTGACTTTTCACTCTCCTTGCTCCAAAGAACATTTTGGCGGGGCATATATTCTGGTTCTATCTGGGCAAACTGCTTTGGCCGGCGCATTTGGTCTACATGTATCCGAGATGGAACGCCGCGGCCGGAACCTGGCATCGATATGCCTACACGCCGGCGGCGATTGCTTTCGGGGCAGCTCTTTGTTGCTATGGCGCGCAAACATCGCGGGCCCCTGGCGGCTTTTTTGATCTTCGCCGGAACGCTGCTTCCCGTGCTCGGCTTCGTCAATGTTTACTGGTTCGCCATCTCGTATGTCGGCGATCATCTCCAATATCTATCCTGCCTGGCGATCATCGCGCTGTTCGCGTCGGCAGCAGCGATGGCGGCAAGCAAACTACCGGGGGCAGTTCGCACCATAGCGGCGGCGGGTTTGCTGGTGATTTTGGGCGTCCTGACGTGGCGGCAGAGCAGAATCTATCGCGATCCCGAGACACTTTATCGCGCGACGTTGGCCCAGAATCCGGCGAGCTGGGTCGCCCATTACAACCTGGGGGATACCTTGAACCAGCTTCCGGGCCGGCAGGCGGAGGTCATCGAGGAATGGGAGGCGACTCTCCGCTACAGACCCGATTACGCCGAGGTGCACAATAACCTGGGGTGCATCTTGGCCTCCGATCCGGATCGCGTGCAGGAAGCGATCGAGCACTTCGAATCGGCGATCCGAATCAAACCCGATTTCGCTGATGCCCATGGCAATCTCGGGGCCGTGTTGAGCCAGATGCCGGGCCAGACCGCCGAAGCGATTGAGCAATTTGAGCTGTCGCTGCGTTACGATCCGAATTCGGCGCAAACGCATAACAATTTTGGAAATATGTTGATGGATATCCCGGGACGATTGGACGACGCCATCGACCAGCTTGAGGTCGCGGTTCGCATCCAGCCGGATTATGCTGAAGCGCAGTGGAATCTGGCACTGGCCCTGTCGCGGGAGCCCGCGCGAGCGGCCGAGGCAATCAGCCATTTGCAGATCGCGTTGCGTCTCGATCCCGACTTGGAGAGTCAGGGGGGCCCGCAACTGATGAAACATCTGCGGAGGCTTCAGGAGCGGAAATTGGCGCAGCGGAGTAACTGATGGCATCGGTGAGGCAGCAGCGCGACAGTATCAACGCCCACCTCGCCGGAGCGGGGGTGATTGTGTTGCTGGGAGTTCTCGCCTACCTCCCGGCTCTGCCGGGCGGGTTCATCTGGGACGATGACTCCTGGACCACCGGAATTCTCCCCCTCGTGCGGGATTTTGCGGGACTGGAAAAGATGTGGTTCCAGGCTACTGCGCTTCAGCAATATTATCCGCTGACAGGCACCAGCTTCTGGATCGATTACCATTTGTGGGGATTTCACACCCTCCCCTACCACATCGAAAACCTGTCGCTCCATCTCACCTCGGCGCTTCTTTTCTGGACGTCGCTTAAGAAACTTCGGGTTCCAGGCTCCTGGCTGGCCGGAGCGATATTCGCCGTCCATCCCGTCATGGTCGAATCCGTTGCCTGGATCACCGAACGTAAAAACGTCCTCTCCATGGTCTGCTTTCTGCTCGCCCTGCTCGCCTACGGGCGGTTCAGCCAGTTCTGGAGGGAAGAGAAGAAACCGAAGCGGGACTGGCGAGCCTGGAGCTTGGCGTTGGTTCTATTTGTCTGCGCTCTATTGGCCAAGACCACCGCCTTCGCGCTACCGGCGGTGCTACTGCTCATTTGCTGGTGGAAGAGGGGCGAGATTCGCTTGAAGCGGGACGTTCTTCCCACGTTACCCTTCTTTGTCATTTCGATCATCTTTTGCGTGGCGACAGGCTGGCTGGAGAAAAACCACGTGGGAGCCAAGGGACCGGCGTGGGATATCTCGTTCCCGGCGCGATGTCTCATCGCGGGACGGGTGATCTGGTTCTATGTCGGCAAACTCGTCTGGCCCAGTTCATTCTGCTTCGTCTACCCGCTGGCACGTGAATGTGGCCTCCTGGAAACAGTGGCTATTGCCGATCAGCGTGGTGGCGATCATTGGGGCCCTCTGGCACTACCGCCGCCGCGTCGGCCGAGGCCCGCTGACTGCCGTCCTGTTCTTCATCGGCACCCTCTTCCCCGCCCTGGGGTTCATGAACGCCTATTACATGTGCTTTTCCTTCGTCTGCGATCACTGGACATACCTTTCCACCCTGGGGCTGATCGCTCTGACCGCGGCGCTGGCGGTCACGGCGGCGGACCGATTTAAGATCAGGCCTGCGCTGTACGCCGTGTCGGCTTTGCTCCTGCCGCTGCTTGCCGTTTTGACCTGGCGGCAGTGTCATGCGTACGGCGGTATGGAGGACCTCTGGCGCGATACCCTGGCGAAGAATCCCGATGCCTGGCTGGCACACAACAATCTGGGCGTTTTGCTGTCGGCCGAGGGAAAGACCGCCGAGGCAGTCGCTCATTACCAGGCGACCATCCGTCTCGATCCCGATTTTGAGCAGGCGTATAACAACATGGGGATCGTTTATGCGCAAGCCGGGAAGACGCAAGAGGCCATCTCGCAGTACGCGGAGGCGTTGCGCCTCAATCCGCAGTTTGCGGAGGCGGAATACAACTGGGGCATCGCCCTGCAACTTGCGGGCAGAGACCGGGAAGCGATTCCCCACTACGAGCGGGCCATCGAACTGCAGCACGATTTTTCCAAGGCGGAGTACAATCTCGGGTTAATTTTCGTAGATTTGGGGAACATCCCGGAGGCGATCGAACGTTTCAAGGCAGCGCTGAACATCGATCCGGATTACGCCGACGCGCACTACGACCTTGGTTTGGCTCTGGCAAAGCAAGGTAAATTGGACGAAGCGATCGCCCACTGGCAGCGGACTTTGCAATTACAGCCGAACTATCCCGAGGCAGAATACAACTGGGGATTTGCCCTCCAGCAAATGGGCCGCAATGATGAGGCGATCCCCCATTACCAGCAAACGATCCGGCTGAAACCCGACTTTTTCGACGCGCAATACAATCTTGGGCAGCTCCTGCTGCAATCGGGAAAAATCGACGAAGGGATCTCGCACTTACAGGCCGCGGTGAGGATCAAGCCGGACTCGGCTCCCGCGCACAACACCCTGGCCTTCGTCCTTTGGCAAACCGGACGGGCAAAGGATGCCATCGCGCAGTGGAACCTGGCCCTGCAATACAACCCTGATTATTCCGAAGCCCAAAACGCGCTGGCGTGGCTGCTGGCAACCCTGTCGCCGGCCGACGGGGGCGATCCGACGCGAGCCGTCAGTCTGGCGCGGTGCGCTTGCGAGTTGTCTCGATATCAGGTCGCCGGCTATGTCGACACGCTGGCGACCGCCTATGCCGCCGCCCAGCAATTCGACCAGGCGATCGCCACGGCGAAGAAGGCAATCGATCTGGCGCGCGCCGCCGGTCAGTCGCAGTTGGTTCGGGAGATCCAGGCTCGCCTGCAATCATATGAGGATCGTCATCGTTATATGCAACCGCCACCTGTCGTTCAGAGCCAGCCGGCCGTGGCGGGACAAAACCCGTGAAGGAAAAATCCAATAATCTTGTGGCCCGCTGCGCCGGAATTGCCGTGATCGTGTTGCTGGGCGCATCGGCATATTACCCGGCAATGTCGGGGAAATTCGTCTGGGACGACGACTCCTGGACGACCGGCATCTCCTTTCTGTTGCGCAATTTTGCCGGCTTGCGGTCGATGTGGCTCAATCCCACGGCCCTGCAACAGTATTATCCACTCACCGGGACCACGTTTTGGCTGGATTATCACTTCTGGGGCTTCTGGACGGTCCCCTACCACATTGAAAACCTTGTGCTGCATATCTGTTCCGCCTGCTGCTGTGGCGATTTTCGTGGCGGCTTGGGGTGCCTGGCGCGTGGCTCGCCAGCGCCATTTTTGCGGTCCACCCCGTTATGGTCGAATCGGTGGCGTGGATCACCGAGCGAAAAAACGTTCTCTCGATGGTCTTTTATCTCAGCGCTCTGCTGGCTTACGGGCGTTTCAATTCGTTCTGGGGCGAAGAGAAAGTTGGCTCGCCCCGGCACTGGGGAGCGTATGCACTGGCGTTCGTTTTGTTCACGGCCGCTTTGTTGTCGAAGACCACCGCCTTCTCCCTGCCCGCGGTCATTTTGCTGATCTGCTGGTGGAAACGGGGATGGATCAACTGGCGGGAGATATGCCTGACCTTGCCGTTCTTTGCGGTATCCATTGGCTTTTGTTTGGGCACGGCGTGGCTCGAAAAAAACCACGTCGGAGCCCGAGGACCGGAGTGGGCGATTCCCTTCGCGCAGCGATGCCTGATCGCCGGCCGCGTTTTTTGGTTTTACCTCTGGAAACTTGTCTGGCCGGCGAATCTCTCTTTCGTTTACACGCGCTGGCGGCTCAACACCCATTCGGCTTGGGAATGGTTCTTTCCGATCAGCGCCGTTGGCGTTCTCGTGTGGGTTTGGCTGGCGGAATCGAATCGGGCGCGGACCCGCGGCGGCGGCTTTCTTTTATGTCGGCACGCTCTTTCCGTCTTTGGGATTCATGAACGCATACTTCATGCGCTACTCGTTTGTGTGCGATCATTGGGCCTATCTGTCCAGCCTGGGGCTTATTGCCCTTGCGGCCGCGATGGTCGTCGCGCAGCCGCTCGCTTCCACATGCCTGAATCGTACTTTGGGTTTGCCGGAGTGCTGCTGCCGATATTGGCGATCCTCACCTGGCGGCAATGCGGGATCTACGCCGATCTGGAAACGCTCTGGCGCGACACGTTGACAAAAAATCCGACCACCTGGCTGGCCCTGAACAACCTGGGCATCGTTTTGCGCAACCAGGGAAAGCTCCCCGAAGCGATCGCGCTTTACCATGAGTCGTTGCGATACGATCCGGATTACGCCGAAACCCACAATAACCTGGGCGTCGCCTTGAAAAAGGAGGGGAAGACCGACGAGGCGATCAACGAATATCTCGTGGCGCTTCGAATCAAGCCGGATTATGCCGAGGCCCACGGCAATCTCGGAAACGCGCGTGCGCGCAAAGGCCAGTTACCGGAAGCGGTGGACCAATATGACCAAGCGCTGCGAATTCAGCCTGAGTACGCCGAAGCGCGCTACAACCTGGCGATCGCCCTCACTCAGCAAGGCAAAATCGACGATGCGATTGATCAATACCGGCAGACGCTGCAAATTGATCCCGATTTTTTCGAAGCACACTGCAACCTGGCGGTGCTTTTCATGCAACAAGGCCGATTTCCGCAGGCGGTCGCGGAATATGACGAGGCGGTGAGAATCAGGCCCAATTCCGCGACAGCGCATAATGACCTGGCGTTGGCCCTCTCTCGGGCGGGCCAGCCGCGGGAGGCGATTTCGAATTGGGAAGCCGCGCTGCGAATCAAGCCGAATTATCTCGAGGCTGCAAACAGCCTCGCGTGGCAACTGGCCACGGTGAATCCTTCCGAGGGGGGCGATCCGAACCAGGCGCTTGCTTTGGCTCAGAAAATCTGTGATGGCACCGGGTATCAGGTGCCGGAATGTCTCGACACGTTGGCGGCCGCTTTCGCCGCCACCGGCAATTTCAACGATGCAATCGCCGCGGCAAAGAGGGGGATCGATCTGGCCCGCGCCGGCGGGGATACGCAGTTGGTGGGGGCGATTGAAAACCGGCTTCAGATGTACCAGTCGGGCCAACCCTATCTCGCCTCCCCCGCCGCAACCAGGCCCGCCAATTAATGAACCCCGCGTCTGGGCTCCCCTACCCGCCGCTGGGGTTGGTTTGAGGATTGGTGGCGGGAGTCGGCCGAAGCTGATCCGCCAGACCAGGATAATTGGGATTGATGCGCTGAACCTGATGCCATTGATCGATCGCGGCGGCGTGTTGGCCGGCGCCGTCGAACACCGTGCCGAGATAGTCGTGGGCGTCGGCATCGTTGGGATTCAATGTGATCGCCTGCTGCAAAGCGGCGATCGCCTGTTGTGTCCGCCCGAGCTGGTTCTGCGCAAGCCCAAGAGCAACGTAGGCCGGCTCGTCGTCGTTCTCGGCCCGAATCGCGGCGATAAAGTGGTCGACCGCCGCCGCGGGCTGGTTATTGTTGAATAAAATAACGCCGAGGTTGTACTGGGCATCCGGAAAAGCCGGGCGAATCATTACAGCCCGCGCATAACAGCGAGCCGCCTGCGCCGGGTGGCCGAGGTCATCGAACGCGGAGCCCAACCCAAAAAATGTATCGGCGTCCTTTGGATTGATATCGATCGCCTGGCGATATTCCGCGATGGCGTCCGCTGGATGGCCCATCTTCCGCAGCACGTCCCCCTTGTTGCTGTGCGCCGTCGCCATGGCGGGGTTCAGCGCGATGGCCCGGTCATATTCGGCCAGCACTTCCGGCAGCCGATTGAGGGAACTCAGCGCATTGGCTTCGTCAAAATGCGCTTCATCGTCGCCGGGCTTGAAAATCAGCGCGTGCTGGAAGCAATCGAGCGCTTCCTGATACCTGTGAAGGTCGGAATCGGCAACTCCCTTGCTGATCCACGTGTTGGGAAATTCGGGATCGGCGCGAAGAGCGAGATCTAGGTAAGGAATCGCCTGGGCCGCCTGATGCTCGCTAACCAGCAACTCGCCCAGATGATAATTCGCCTGCCCATCCTTCGGACGATCGGCCAGCACGCGGCGATATTCGGCGGCAGCTTCGTCGAGGTGCCCGGTGCGCTCCAGAACCAACCCCAACTTGAGGCGGGCGTCCGCGTAATCCGGCTTGATCTCCAGAGCCCGGACGAACAGATCGCGGGCCTGATCCAGTTGCCCGTCGTTCACCAGAATGCTGCCGAGATAGCATTCCGCCAGGTAATTGTCGCTTGTGACCTCCAAGGCATGCCGATAGAGCACATGCTGATCGCCCCAGATCGAAATCTGATTCCACGTCCGCGCTGCACAACCCAGCAGAATGAGCGAAATAAAAACGGCGGCGGGTTTGGGCGCCTTGCGGAATAGCGGAGCCAAAGTCCAGATCAGAGCCAGCTCGATGCCGATCATCGGGAGATACGTGTACCGATCGGCCATGCCTTGCAGGCCGACTTTGACCAGCCCGATGACCGGGACCCACATGCCCAGACACCAGAGCCACCCGACCAGAATCCAGCTCCGCCGCCGCCACTGTAAGAGGGCGATGAGCGAAATCGCCCCCACCACCGTCATGGAAAGCGCGACCGTCGCGGCGGGCCAATGGGCCGGGTACGGATAACCCACGGCCAATCCGAACGGCCAGAAGAATTTCTCCAGATAGAGAGCGACGGATACCACACAATTGACCAGCCGGCTTGCAAGCCCGAACGATTCGATAACCGCCCCGCCCGCTCTTTGCACCCGATAGGTGACGATGCTGGAGGCAAGCGACATCACGAAAAAGGGAATCTTTTCCAGAACACAGCGGAGGAAACTCGCCGGATTAGTCACCCGCCGCAGCGGCCAGAAATCCAGCAGCAAAAGCACGCAGGGCAGCGTCACCAGCATCGGCTTGGAAAGCAGTCCGAGCGCCAGCGTCACCAGCGTCAGGACATAAAGCAAAACCGACTTGCCGGCGCGATGCGCCTGGGCATAGGCGGCATAACTCCAGATCGTTGCCAACCCAAAGAAACCACTCAGCACGTCCTTGCGCTCGGAGATCCAAACCACCGATTCGACGCGCAAGGGATGCCAGGCGAATAGGGCCGCCGCCACGGCACTCGGCCAGAAAGACCCCGTTAATCGGCGAATCGCCAAAAACGCCAACACCGCGTTAAGGCTATGCAATAAGATATTGGTCGCGTGATGGCCGCGCGGGTTGTCCCCGTACAGCTTCCAATCGAGCATGTGCGTCAGCCAGGTGAGCGGATGCCAATTGGCGGCGTGGCCCGTGGTGAATGCCCAGCGGACGTTCTCCCACGTCAAACCCGTCTGCACGTGAATGTTCTGGGTGACGTAATTCGGATCGTCGTAACCCAGGAATCCATGATTGAGTGCGGGGCTGAAGAGCGCGAACGTCCCGACAAAAAGAACGGCGCAGACGACCGCCGTCCGAAGAATCTCGCCTCGATCCGCCGGCGCGCGGACCGAAACCGGCGAGATCTCTTCGCCAATTAATTGGTCGGTTATACTTTTCGAACTTTTGGTCATTCCGCCGGGCGAAATGATACCGAAAAGCCCTGGATTTGCGAAATCATCGACGGTTCCTTACCAAAACAAAAACCGCTTCCGTCGCGTTCTTGTTCGCGTCGTCGTCGACGACCCGCATTTCCTCGCTGTTGATGCAAATTTTCCGGACGATGGAAATCCCCAGCCGCGCGCACAGCTCTTCTACATCCAAAATGGATGCGAATCGCCGGTTCGGCGTGTCGTACCATTCGTACCCAAAGGTTCCTTCCATTTTCGGCGACCTACCCTCCCGCCAAAACATCTCGCGCAAACGCCAATATGCGAAATTGGGGAAGCTCATTCTCTTATTTTGCGCGAATCGGCGAAATCCACCGGTAAACAGGCCTTCTTATTGTTGCGCGGATTTGAAGAGTTTTCGGACCCACAGTGATAGGCGCCGGGGTGGACGACGAAGATCGGTACGGATTGATGAGGAGAAGGTGGGAGGAGGAATCGGGGAAGCGCCGGCGGAGGCGGGTTCAGACAGTGGCCGACCATCGTCCGAAGACGGAACTTGGGGCAAGGGCGGAGGCATGACCTCAGCGGCCGTCGCTTCACCCCCGGCGGGCACCAGCGCAAACTCTTCCGGCTCGGGAGGAACCAGCGGAATTTTCACCGGCGCACCGCAGACGCATGTTCCCGTTTTTCCCGCCTTGGCGGGCGTCCAGCGGAAACGCCGTCCGCAATCCGCGCAGCAAAAGGTCAGTTCACCTGTCGGCTCCATAACCCACACCCCTCAGGGCAAAGTGATACCGGCTTGGGGTTGGCGGAGCAATAATTTTATCAGATTGCCACATCGGACCCGCGAAATTGGCTCATTAATCGAAGCACTGCGACGCGGCCGCCAGAAGGCAAGCGATATCGGCAGTTTGACTTACCGATGCCAGAGCCGTTAAATCTGGCCGAATTCCATGGGACTTCTCTCTCGCCTCCGCAACCTCCTCACTTCCGGCCGGCAATTGAAGCAATTGGTAGCCGACGGCCTGGTGGTCGGCCAGAACGTCCACATCGGCCCGATGTGCTTTCTCGACCCGGACACGTGCTGGATGATCTCGATCGGAGATAACTCGACCCTCGGGCCGCGCGTAACGGTTCTGGCGCACGACGCCAGCACGCGAAGACACATCGGGTTCACGAAAATAGGTCGCGTCATCATCGGGAAGAACGTTTTCGTCGGGGCCGGCGCGATCATCCTGCCGGGTGTAACCGTCGGCGATAATTCCATCATCGGCGCTGGCAGCGTCGTCACCAAGGACGTTCCCGCCGGAACCGTCGTCGCCGGCGCCCCGGCGGTCGTCGTCGCCCAACTCGATCAACTTCTCGAAAAACACAAGCTGAAAATGAAAGACGCCCCGAAATATATGGCGGCGGAATGGCCGATTTCGGACGGGATCAGCGATGAGAAGAAACAGCAGATGGTGAGGGAACTGACGGGGCGGATCGGGTACATTGAGTAAATCAGAAATCCGAAGCCCGAAACCAGAATCAAATCCGAATGCCCAAATGACCGAATCAAGGCGCGAGCGCCCTTCGGTCATTCGAGCATTCTGGTTTGATTCGGATTTCTGGTTTCGGGATTCTGGTTTCCCGAGTTATACGAGGTCGCACGCCTCCGGCGGCATCCAATGCCTTTCCTTCCCCTGCCATTTCACGTTGCATCCGATCGGATTGGTCACTTCCACCGGCGGCTTCTTTCCCGCCAATAGCGCATCCACCGCATCGCGCAATTCGTGGGTGGTTTCTTTGCCGGGATTGCGCGGGTTGTCGTCCATGCGGCCGGTGTAGCGGAGCTTCCGATCGGCGTCGAAGACGTAGTAATGCGGCGTGCGCAATCCGCCGTACGCCATCGCCACGTCCTGCGAATCGTCGCGCACGTAGGCAAACTTGAAATGCTTCTCCTTCGCGCACTGCACCATGTGGTCGAACGAATCCGTCGGATGCCCTTCGGTTTCGTTGGAATTGATCGCGATCATGGCCACGCCCTTGGGGGCGTAGTCATCGTAAAACTTGTTGATGCGATCTTCGGAGCCGATCACGTAGGGGCAATGATTGCAAGAAAAAAACACGATCAGGAGCTTGGCGTCCTTGAAGCTGGCGAGGGAATAGGTTTTGCCATCGACGCCGGGGAGCTTGAAATCCGGGGCTTTTTGGCCGAGTTCGAGCGTGAATGCCATAATCGGGTCCTTTCCGCGAATGATGTTTCGCGCATTATAGGCGACTTGATGGATGCGAGACAGTTTTTTGATAGCGTCGGATTGCCGATAACATACAGGTATGAACTTCCTAAATAAAAAGAAACTGATTGCCTGGATCGCGCTGATCCCCCTGCTGCCTTGGATTGGCGGCGACGTGCCCGCCATCGCCCGTCATCACGACGACTCCAACCCCGCGGGAATAGCCAGCACCTATTTGCCCGACGTGAATCTCTCCGGTGACGATCTGGCGGCGATACTCGGGGTCTACGTCTGGAAATTCGAATTGAATCTGCCGGACGGGAATTACCGCGTAGGCGTCTCGGTTCTGAAACAGGGAAAGCACGGCAACCCCGACCCGATCGGCGGGATGATTACGCCGATCACCGTCGGACAAACGCCGAACCAGGTTTTGGTGGCGCTGGTGCCGGTGGACGGAACGATTTCCGATGCCGCGAAAGTTCGCGTGGTCATCGCCGGGCTGGGGCAGCTCTCGGCGACGACGATTGATAATCCGGTTCAGGGAATGGCGATTGGACTCCCGCAGAAACCGGAGAAGCCGAACGACCTGACATACGTGCTACTGGGCGGGTATCGCGGGCACACGATCCTGTCGCCCGTGACGGGGAATGCGGATCGGATGATCCTGGTGAATTTTCAGTCCCAGATCATTCCGCCGCCGGATGACAATAATTGAAGATTAGTTGCGAGTTGCCAGTTGCGAGTAAAAACTCGCGACCGTCAGGCCACTTCTTCCTGCGGCTCTTCCGGAATATGCAAGGCGGGTTTTGATTCGGCTTTGCCGTTGCCATTCAGCCCTAGTTCTTCGGCCAGCTTTGCGGGAACGTCGCTGGTGTTGCGGCACTTGGGGTATCCGCTGCAGCCGAGGAATTTACCCTTTCGGCCGTCGCGGATGAGCATCGGTTTGCCGCATTCGTCGCAGTCGATGTCGGTGGTGATGGGGCCCACTTTGATGGCCGCCGCGGGCATCTGGCCGCCGGTGAGTTTCATGACCATCTCATTGGCCTTGGATTGACCTTCCTTGAGCGCGGGGATCAGCGCTTCGACGAGTTTCAGATTCTCGGCGTCCAATTTGGCGACTTGCCGCGTGGCCCGGCATTTGGGGAAAGCGCTGCAACCGAGGAACGGCCCGCGCTTGCTGTCGCGGAGGATCATGGAACTGCCGCATTTTTCGCATTTCACCGGCGTGACGATCTTGGTCTTCGGCGGGAGGGGTTTCCCCTCCTTGTCGAGATTGAGAATGGTTTCGCACTCGCGCGTGCCGTCGGGTTTTTTGACGTTGTAGCCGGTGCAGCCGAGGAACTCGCCGAAGCGCCGCGCCATCTTCCGCATTTCGCGCCGCAGTTGGGGCACTTGAATTCGCTCTTTTCCTGCATCTTCGGCTTCCCCTGCTTGTCGACGGATTTGATCCCGTCGCACTCGGGGTAATTGCTGCACGAGAGGAAGAACCCGTTCTTGCTGATGCGGTAGACCATCGGCTTGCCGCACTTGTCGCAGGTGTATTTCGAGGGCGTCCCGCCGGCGTGCTCGAGCTTGTCCAGCGCCGAGTCCACCGTCTTGTGGAACGGTCCGTAGAATTCCTTGAGGAGCTTGATCCAGTCGAGGTGTTTCTCCTCGATTTCGTCGAGCTTGCCTTCCATGCCGGCGGTGAATTGCACGTCCATGATCTCGGGGAACGCCTGCATCAATTTGTCGGTGACGATCGACCCAAGCATCGTCGCGTGGAACCGGCGGTCGATCTGCTCGACGTATTCGCGGTCCTGGATTGTTGAAATGATCGAGGCGTAGGTGCTGGGCCGGCCGATGCCGAGGCGCTCCAGTTCCTTCACCAGCGTCGCCTCGCTGAAACGCGGGGGCGGCTGCGTGAAGTGCTGCGTGGGCGTGATCTCGATCGGGAAGACCGGCGAACCCTGCGGCAATTCCGGCAGCAGCTGATCCTCGCTCGATATGCCCGCAACTTTCATATAACCGTCGAAGACAAGTTTGCGGCCCGATGCCTTGAAGATGGCCTCGCCGTCCTTGGTTGGAGCGGCAATCTGGACGGTCGTCGCATCGAATTGAGCCGGCGGCATCTGGCAGGCGACGAAACGATTCCAGACAAGCTGGTAAACGCGGTAATCGTCGCCCCCGAGTTTGGCATGAGCCTCGGCGGGCGTGAACGCCGCGTCCGTGGGGCGAATCGCCTCGTGAGCTTCCTGGGCCTCTTGCCGGAGGCGTATGTATTCGGAGATTCCGGCAGATATTTGGCGCCAAATTCCTTTTCAATGAATCCGCGAACCATGGTGAGCGCGTTGGCGGACAGATTGGAACTGTCCGTTCGCATGTAGGTAATGTGCCCGGCCTCATAGAGACCCTGGGCGATGCGCATCGTGGCGCTGGCGCCAAATCCGAGCCGGCTGCTGGCGGCCTGCTGGAGCGTGCTGGTGATGAACGGAGCCGGGGGCTTGCTGGTCACGCGCTTCCGCTCGATTGACTTGACCGTCATCTTCGGCGGCTTGCCGATGGAACCGATATAAACCGTCGGATGCCGCGCCGGGCCCTTTTCATCGGCGTCCTCGGTCGTCTCCTCGTTCTTGAGGACCCAGCCGAGCAGTTCCGCCGCGCGGCGCACGGCGGCTTTGTTGTCCGGCTCGAATTTCTTCCCGCCGATTTCCGCGAGTTCGGCAACGAACGCCGCGTGCTCCGCGAGCCATTTGTCTTTTTCAATCTTGGTGCGCTCGCCGTTGCCGGTGTTGGTCAAAAATTCGCCCCACTGCCGTGCCAAGTCCGCGACCTTGGCGCCGTTGGCCGTAAGGACCGAGCCGATTTTCCAGAACTCCGCGGGCACGAACGCCTCGATGGCCCGCTCGCGCTCGACGATCAACCGCACGGCGACCGATTGGACGCGCCCCGCCGACAGCCCCCGGGCGACCTTGCGCCAAAGCAGCGGGCTGATTTCGTAACCGACGATCCGGTCGAGGATCCGCCGCGCCTGCTGGGCGTTGACGCGATCGATATCGATGGAATGCGGCTTCTGGAACGCCTTTTGAATTTCGCTCTTGGTGATGGCGTTGAAGATGACGCGGAAGACCCGCTCGTCCGGGATGCCGAGGGTTTCCTTCAAATGCCAGGCAATCGCCTCGCCCTCGCGGTCCAAGTCGGTTGCGAGATAGATCTTGTCGCTTTCCTTGGCCAGCTTTTTGAGTTCCCCGATGACCTTGGAGCGGCTTTCCAGGACTTCGTAGTCCGGCTCAAACGTCGTGAGATCGACCCCCATCCCCTTGCTGGGCAGGTCGCGGACGTGGCCCATGCTCGCTTTTACGACATAGTCGTTGCCGAGGTACTTATTGATGGTCTTCGCCTTGGCGGGCGATTCGACGATGACAAGATGTTTTCCGGTCTTACGCACCATAGTTTGTTGTCTACTTATTTATTGCCACCAGACTCCATTCTTGAGGCTCGTATCGACCTTCCTCCCATAACTCTTCAGCAAAACCCCAGCAAAGGGGCGGGCAGTCTGTAGACCAAACCACGGGCTGTCAAGCCGGGTTTGGCTCCAAACGCCCATGCAGCGGTACGCCGGGGGGAAAAATAGGTTCATTTCCTACTGCGCAAAACGGGCCAAATATGCCGTTTCGAACATGAATCTAAGATCATTTCAAATAATGATTTATGTGATCAGTTTGCCGGAATTTGATAAATCATTCCCCCTACCCCCGCCCTAACGGCCGGAAGGCCCATCAAAAAAAATATGGCCCCGCATTGTTTTTGCGGGGCCACTTGCATGCAAGATTCAGTCAAAAAGGTGTAATTAAGCGCCAGCCTGGGGAACCACCTCGGGGGCCGGTGCGGGCGGAGCCGCGACGGTGACTCGCACCGCCGGGGGCGCCTGCTCGGGCAATTCCGGAGGCTCGGCCAGGTGCTTGATCTTCAGGTTCAGGTGCGGCTGGAACGCCGTCCCGGCCGGGATCAAGTGACCCAGAATCACGTTCTCCTTCAGACCAACCAGCGTGTCCACCGCGCCGGCCAGAGCCGCCTCGGTGAGGACCTTGGTGGTCTCCTGGAAGCTGGCAGCGCCGATGAAGCTTTCGCTCTGGAGCGACGCCTTGGTGATGCCCAGGAGCAGGGTCTTGGCCCGCGCGGGCTTCGGCTTCTTGCCCTTGGCGGTTTCCTTGCCCGCGGCCTCGGCGGCATCGTTGGCTTCCTTCAGTTCGGTCTTCAGGACGATGTCCCCTTCCTTGAAGGAGGTGCCGCCCGGATCGGCGATCTTCACGCTCAGGGATAGCGTCTCGTTCCCCTGACGGAAACGGAAGCGATCCAGAACCTCGCCGGGGAGGAACTTGCTGTCGCCGGCGTCTTCCACCTTCACCTTGCGCAACATCTGATTCAGGATGATCTCGATGTGCTTGTCGTTGATCTTCACGCCCTGGCTTCGGTAGACGTTCTGCACCTCGGCCAGGAGGTATTGATACAGCGACTCTTCGCCCTTGATGCGAAGGATGTCGTGCGGAATGATCGGCCCGTGGATGAGCGGATCACCGGCGTCCACGCTGTCGCCGGTGTGGACCTGGAGTTCCTTGTCATTGGGGACGTGGTGCTCGCGTTCCATGCCGGTTTCGGACCGGACGATCATGGTCGTCTTTCCGCGGCGTTTTTCGGAACGGATTTCCACGACGCCGGAGATTTCCGCCAGCACGGACGGATCCTTCGGCTTGCGGGCCTCGAAGATTTCCGTGACGCGGCGGCAGACCGCCGGTGATGTCCATGGTTCCCGCGGCTTCGCGCGGCTGACGAGCGAGCATCTGCCCAGGCTCGATGCGCTGGCCGTTGCGGACTTCGATACGGGCCTTGGCCGGCAGGTAGTGGAAGTCGAGAATCTTTCCGTCGTCCCCCTCGATGGTGATGCGGGGATGACGTTCGCCCTTGTGCTCGATGACGACGAGTTTGCTCTCGCCGGCGCTGCCGCCGCGGCGTTCTTCTTCCAGTCGGACGGTTTCGCCCTCTTCGATATCCTCGTAGCGGACGATGCCGCCCTTTTCCGCCAGAATCGGCGTGATGTGGGCGTCCCAGACAACCAGCTGCTGCCGCGGACGGACTTTTTCGCCGTTGGCGACGAGCACCGTCGCGCCGTAGGGAACCTTGTACTTTTCAAGCTCGCGGCCCTTGGGGTCGACGATGGCAATTTCGCCGTTTCGCTTGATGGCGATGAGGCGTTTGTTGCCTTCGGCGTCGGTCACCTCGACGGCGTTGATGTCGTGGTGAACGATGCTGCCGCCGGTGACGGCCTTGATGTCGTTTTCGATCAGGCTGCCGGTCGCGACGCCGCCGGTGTGGAACGTACGCATGGTGAGCTGCGTTCCGGGTTCGCCGATGGATTGCGCGGCGATGATTCCGACGGCCAGGCCCTCCTCGACGACCTGGTTGGTCGACATATCGACGCCGTAGCACCGGGCGCACACGCTGCGCGGGCTTTCGCACGTCAGCGGGGAGCGGACGCGGATGCTTTCCAGCTTCAAGTCCTTGAGCCGGTCGGCGATCTCGTTGGTGATGATCTGGTTTTCCTCGACGATCGCCTCGTCGGTGATCGGGTTGCGGATGGTGTCGCGCGCCGATCGCCCGACGATCATGTCTTTCAGCTCGACTTCGACGGTCTCGCCTTTGTAGATGGTCGTCTTGGTCACGCCGTTCAGCGTGTGGCAGTCGATCTCGTTGACGATGACGTTCTGCGCCACGTCGGCGAGCTTTCGCGTGAGGTACCCGGAGTCGGCGGTCTTCAGAGCCGTGTCCGCCAATCCCTTGCGGGCGCCGTGCGTCGAGGAGAAATACTCGAGCACCGAAAGGCCTTCGCGGAAATTCGCCTTAATGGGCGTTTCGATGATTTCGCCGGACGGCTTAGCCATAAGCCCGCGCATCCCGCCGAGCTGACGCATCTGGTCGACTGAACCGCGCGCCTTGCTGGTCGCCATCATGTTGATGGGGTTGAGATACTTGAGATATCCCTTCTGGCGGGCCACGTCCTTCTGGACGGGCTTGCCTTCCTCGTCGCGGAAATCGTTTTCCAGGCCGGTCATGAGGTCTTCAGTGACCTGCTTGCGGGCATGGCCCCACAGATCAATGAGCTGGGAATAACGTTCCTGATCCGTGATGCTTCCCATCCGGTAGTTCTTCTCGATTTTGTCGGCTTTTTTCTGGCCTTCTTCGAGAATCGTGGCCTTGGATTCCGGCGTGCGGATGTCGGTGACGCCGAAGCTGAGGCCGGCCAATGTGGATCGCTTGAAGCCGAGCGCCTTCATGTCGTCAAGCAACTTGATGGTCGCGGGACGGCCGAGAGTCGCGTAGGTGTCCGCGATGACGCGGCTGCCGCCGCCGCTGGTCAGCGCGTAATTGTAGAACGGCATCTCGGTCGGGAGAATGTCGTTGAAGACGCAGCGGCCCACGGTCGTAAGGACAACCTTCTCCGCAAAACCCGCCGGCTTGGGACGAGGAACGTAATCCGGATTCTTTCGCTTGCGATGGATTTCCAGGGTCTTCCAGGTCTCGTCCTCGATGGCAACGGGGGCCGACTTTTCGCTGGGGACGACCTGTTTGCGGTCGCCCAGACGCACGAAGATGCGCGTGTGCGTCGCGATCTTGCCGAGGTCGTACGCCAGCATCGCTTCCTGCGGGCTGTTGAAGAGGGAGTATTCGCCTTTGTCCCCTTCGCGATCGACGGTCATGTAGTAGATGCCGAGCACGATGTCCTGCGACGGCGTGATGATCGGCGTCCCGTTGGCGGGAGAGAAAATGTTGTTCGGCGCGAGCATCAGGGCATGCGCCTCGGCCTGGGCTTCGATGCTCAGGGGGAGATGCACCGCCATCTGGTCGCCGTCGAAGTCGGCGTTAAAACCTTTGCAGACAAGGGGATGAATCTTGATCGCGTTGCCTTCAACGAGCACCGGCTCAAAAGCCTGGATGCCCATGCGGTGCAGCGTCGGAGCGCGATTGAGCATCACCGGGTGCTGGTAAATCACTTCTTCCAGAATGTCCCACACCTCGGGGTCGCGGCGCTCGAGCATCTTCTTGGCGGACTTGATCGTGTCGGCCAAGCCATGCTCCTTGAGCTTGCGGATGATGAACGGCTGATACAGCTCCAGCGCGATCTTCTTGGGAAGACCGCACTGATGCAGCTTCAGTTCCGGGCCGACCACGATGACCGATCGCGCCGAGTAATCGACGCGCTTGCCGAGCAGGTTTTCGCGGAAGCGGCCCTGCTTGCCCTTGATCATGTCGGTCAGGGACTTGAGCGGGCGATTGCTGCTGCCCAGCACCGGGCGGCGGCAGCGGCCGTTGTCGAACAGCGCGTCCACCGCCTGCTGAAGCATGCGCTTCTCGTTGCGGATGATCACTTCCGGCGCGTTCAGATCGACCAGCTTTTTCAAGCGGTTGTTTCGATTGATGATTCGGCGATACAGATCGTTCAGGTCGCTGGTCGCGAAATTGCCGCTCTCCAGCAAAACCAGGGGACGAAGGTCCGGCGGAATGACCGGGATCACGTCCATGACCATCCATTCCGATTTGTTCTCGGAATTGCGGATGGCCTCGACCATCTTCAATCGCTTGGTGAGGTCCTTGATCTTCTGCTTGCTGTTGGTCTTTTCGATATCGCGGCGGATTTTTTCCGCCTCGGTGTTCAGATCGAGCATGCCGAGCAGCTTCTTGATCGCTTCGGCGCCCATCTCGGCTTCGAATTCATCGCCGTACTTCTCGTACGCGGCGCGGTACTCGTCCTCGGTCAAGAGCTGCTTCTTTTTCAGCGGCGTCTTGCCCGGATCGGTGACCACGTAATCCTGGAAATAAACGATCTTCTCGATGTCGCTGGTCTTCATGTCCAGCAGCGACCCGAGGCGGCTGGGCAGCGCCTTGAAGAACCAGATATGCACGATCGGGGCCGCCAGATTGATGTGCCCCATGCGTTTGCGGCGGACGCGGCTGTGCGTGACTTTCACGCCGCAACGATCGCAGATGATGCCCTTGTATTTCGTGCCCTTGTACTTCCCGCACGAGCATTCCCAATCGCGCTCCGGCCCGAAGATGCGTTCGCAGAACAGCCCGTCCTTTTCCGCGCGATAGGTGCGGTAATTGATGGTCTCCGGCTTCTTCACCTCGCCGAAGGACCAGGACCGAATATCGTTCGGGCTGGCGAGTTGAATTCGAACCGAACCGTAATCGTTAATCCGATCGTAAACGCTTTCAGCCATGATCGTCTTCTTTCCTAAAAGCCACAGGCGTCTTGCCCGCGATTTATCTCATCACCGTTACGCTGATTTCCGTCACATCAGATCCGCATCCTCTTCCTCGCGGCTGGCGCCCTTCTTCTTCTCCAGCTGAATATTGAGACCCAGCCCGCGGATTTCGTTGCAGAGGACGTCGAAGCTGACCGGTGTGCCGGCTTCGAGCGTGTTGGTGCCTTTGACCATGCTTTCGTAAATCTTCGTGCGGCCTTCCACGTCGTCGCTCTTGACGGTGAGCAGTTCCTGGAGGACGTAGGAAGCGCCGTAGGCCTCGAGGCCCCAGACTTCCATTTCGCCGAAACGCTGTCCGCCGGTGCGGGCCTTGCCGCCGAGCGGCTGCTGCGTGATCAGCGAATAGGGGCCGGTGGCGCGGGCGTGAATCTTGTCGTCGACAAGATGGTGCAGCTTCATCATGTAGATGTAGCCGACGGTCGTCTTCTGCTCGAAGCGTTCGCCGGTGCGCCCGTCGACGAGCTGAATCTTTCCGCCCCACGGCATGACGATGTCCAGCTCGTGCTCGCCGACCGACTTGTGATCGGTCTTGCGAGTCTTGCGGCGATTCTGAATCGCCACGTTCGCCTCGTCCATGGTGGCGTGGATTTCATCTTCCGTCGCGCCGTCGAAGACCGGCGTGGTCGCCTGCTGACCGAGGACCGCCATCGCCCAGCCGAGGTGCGTCTCCAGGATCTGGCCGACGTTCATACGGCTCGGCACGCCCAGGGGATTCAGCAGAATCTCCACCGGCGTTCCGTCCTCGAGGAACGGCATATCTTCCTCGGGCACGATGCGGGCGATAACGCCCTTGTTACCGTGCCGCCCGGCCATCTTGTCGCCGACGCTCAGTTGGCGCTTGGTGGCGACGTAGACCTTCACCATTTCCAGCACGCCGCTGGGAAGCTCGTCGCCGCGCTTCATGTGCTCCATGCGGCGATTCTTTTCCTTCAGGACGGCCTGCACGCGCGGCCAGAAACGGCTGTGCGTGTTGATCGCCTGTTCCTTGGCTTCCTTGCTCCCCTTGATCCAATCAGGGGCGAATTTTTCAACCTGCTCGAGAATGACGTCGGCGTTTTCCGATTGTCCGACCTTCTGGCGGGTGCCCGGGTCAACCATCGGCTGGCCGCTCACTTCGTTGATCTCCGCGATCATCTGCTTGAAGATCGCGATCGCCCGCTGATTCATTTCCTTTTCGTAGCGGTCGATGTCCTTCTTCAGCGCCTTCTTCTGATCGTCCGTCATGTGCATGCGGCGGCTGAAGCGCTGGGTGTTGATCACCACGCCTTCCTCGCCGGCAGGCATCTCCAGGGAATCGTTCTTCACGTCCTCGCCGGCGCGGCCGAAGATGGCGTGCAGGAGTTTTTCTTCCGGCGTCAGTTCGCTCTTGCTCTTGGGGGCGATTTTACCGACCAGGATATCGCCCGGCCCGACGCGCGTTCCCACGCGCACCACGCCGTTCTCATCCAGATTCGCCAGCGCCCTTTCCGAGACGTTGGGGATATCGCGAGTGAATTCCTCGCGGCCGAGCTTGGTCTCGCGGATTTCCACATCGTATTGCTCGATGTGGATCGACGTGAACGCGTCGTTCTTCACCAGCCGCTGGCTGATGACGATGGCGTCCTCGAAGTTGTAGCCATCATAAGTCATGAACGCGACCAGCACGTTTCGGCCCAGGGCCAGTTCGCCCAGATGCGTGGCCGCGCCGTCGGCGATGATCTGCCCGCGCTTCGACGCGCTGGCCTTTCTTCACCACCGGCTTCTGATTGAGGCACGTGCGCTCGTTGAGCCCGACGAATTTGCGCAGGACGTATTCATCCGCGTTATCCACCAGGATTCGCGATGAATCGACGTACGTAATGACTCCGCCGCGTTCGGCGCGGACGACCATGCCGCTGTTCTGAGCGACCGGGCGTTCCATGCCGGTGGCGACGATCGGCGGGTCGGTCCGCAGAAGCGGAACCGCCTGGCGCTGCATGTTGCTGCCCATCAAAGCGCGGTTGGCGTCGTCGTGTTCGAGGAACGGAATCAGCGCCGCCGAGACCGAAACCGTCTGGCGCGGGCTGATATCGACGTACTGCACATCGCGGCTCGGCACCGTCGCCAGGTCTCCCTGCACACGGGCCAGAACAAGCCCCTTGCGCAGCGAGTGATCCTTTTCGACAACATCCGGCGGGGCGAGGATGGATTTCATCTCCTCGTCGGCGCAGATACTTGTGATCGCCGTTGACCTTTCCTTCCTTGACCACGCGGTAAGGCGTGATCAGGAAGCCGTACTCGTCGATGTCGCTGTAAATGGAGAGCGACGCGATCAACCCGATGTTGGTCCCTTCAGGGGTTTCGATCGGGCAGATTCGGCCGTAGTGCGAAATGTGCACGTCGCGCACTTCGAACCCGGCTCGCTTGCGGTTCAAGCCGCCCGGCCCAAGGGCCGAGAGACGCCGTTCGTGAGTGAGCTGACTGAGCGGATTCGTCTGGTCGACCACCTGCGAAAGCTCGCCGCGGCCGAAGAAGAAGTCGATCGAGCTGCTGATGCTCTTGGAGTTCACCAGTTCTGCGATGCGGCCCAGTTCGTTCGGGTCCTTCAGGCTCATGCGCTCCTGAACGGTGCGCTTCAGCTTCAGGAATCCCTTGCGAAGTTCCTCGGCCGCCAGTTCGTCAATCGTGCGCAGACGACGATTCCCTAAATGGTCGATGTCGTCCACATAACCTTCGCCGCTACGCAGCTTGAACATGTACTTCAGCGAATTGACCAGATCCTCGCTGCGGAGGGTCATAACCGTTTCCGGAACGTTCTGGTCGAATTTGCGGTTGATGCGGAAGCGCCCGACCCGGCCAAGGCGATAACGGTTCTCGTCGAAGAACTTTTCCTCGAAGAGGGTCTGCGCCTTGTCGAGCTGCGGCGGGTTACCGGGACGCAGCCGGGCGTAAATCTTCAGCAGCGCGTTCTGATGCTCGTTGTGATCCTTGGAGGCAGTGATGTTGTCTTCGGCCAGGGTATTGAGGATCAGCGGATCGGTCAGTTTGGTGACCACCTCGACGTGTTTGAGGTTGCTCGCCTGGATTTTGTTGATGGCCTCGCCGATCTGGGCGCCGGCCTTGACCAGTTCCTCGCCGCTTTCGGTATCGATGATCGCCGAGGCTGCGTAGTACGAGGCCTGGAGCTGCCCGACCTTGACGGTTTCAACCTGATAAAACTCACGAATGATCGCCTCGGTGGTCCCGTATTTGGGATCGAGGGCCCGCAGGAAGGTTGTTGCCGGAATCTTGCTGCTCTGGTCGATGCGGACGGCCAGGGCGTCTTTCTTGGTGACCGAGCATTCGATCCAGCTTCCGCGCCTCCGGGATGACGCGGCAGCCGTGCAGCGGGCGGTCGCCTTCCTGGACTTCAACGAGGAAGTCCACGCCGGGAGACCTGTGCAGCTGGTTCACGATGACGCGCTCGGCGCCATTGATGATGAACTCGCCCCCGCCAATCATGATGGGGATTTCGCCGAGGTAGATCGAATCCTCGACCACCTCGTCCTTGTCCTTTCGGACGAAGCGCACCTTGATGCGGAAGGGCATCCCGAACGTCAGCCGCAGAGCGCGGCATTCGTCGGTGGTGTATCGCGGCTCGGAGAGCTCGTAGCTGATGTATTCCAGACGGAGATTCCCGTCGTAGCTCTCGATGGGGAAGACCTCGCGCAGAAGGGCCTCGAGGCCCTCGTTCTTGCGAGCTTCCGGCTTCGCGTCCTTCTGCAGAAACCTCTGGTACGAGAGGATCTGGATAGCGATCAAATTGGGGATCGGAAGGGTATCCCCACGCTTACTGAAATCGCGCGGCTCGTAGACTTGCATCCGTTATTTCCTTTTCACAAGCCCAAGAAACTGAATGGTTTGCGATGTTTCGACAAAATGAGCCGCCTTACCCTGATAAAGTGAAGCGGCTTTTGTCCTTAGGCCCAGTTCATCCAGTATGAGCCCGTATTCGTTCTAAGTTTAGCAACAGTAACGACTAAAGTTCACGTCCCGGTGGCAAAATAGCAAACGGCCACACCTCTCCCATCTCGTCCGATCTGGAAGATTCGTGGCTTTCCACCGAGATTATTTAGTGCCTTTTTCCAAAAGCGACTGTGCTAGAAGGATAGATACCCCTCCGTGGGTTGTCAAATAAAATCCTCGCCCGAGGCCCAGAGAGGTGGTCTCCCTGGGCCTCGGGGATAGATATCTACTTGAGTTCAACAGTCGCGCCCTGCTCTTCAAGCTCCTTCTTAAGCTTGTCGGCGTCAGCCTTGGGGAGCGCTTCCTTGACCGTCTTCGGTGCTCCCTCAACCAAGTCCTTGGCTTCCTTGAGCCCAAGATTGGTCGCGGCACGCACCACCTTGATGACGTTGATCTTCTTGTCGCCCGCCGCCTTGAGAACCACGTCGAACGTGGTCTTCTCTTCGGCAGGCGCGGCCGCGCCGCGCGCAGCGCCGGCTCCGCCTGCGGCAACCATGACCGCGCCACCGGCGGCGGCCTCGATGCCGTGGGCATCCTTGAGATACGCGGCGATCTCAACCGCTTGCTTCAGGGTCAGTCCCGCCAACTTATCTCCCAGTTCCTTGATATCAGCAGTTACTTCAGCCATGACGTCCATCTCCAGGCCGTGACGTGGCCCAAACGTGTCGAGTTCATCCCGCCGTCAATGCCCGCCTCACATCGAAGCGGTTTAACCCCGCAGGGGCATCGGCAGCCGCCGGATTGCTTGTATCGTTAGGCTTGCGCCTCCGCAGGCGCCGCCGCTGGTGCGGCCTTGGCAGCCTTTTCTTCGATCGTCTTCAATATCGCGCCCAGCTTTCCGCCAGGGCCCTTGATCGCCCCAGCCAGCTTGCGGCCCGGGCCGAGGAGCGCGGCGACGATGGTCGCGACAGCTTCCTCGCGTGTGGGGAATTTACTGACCTGCTCGACGCCTTTTTCGCCCGCGTAGATTTCCCCGTCGAAAAAGATGCCGCGAAGGTCGAGCTTTTCGTCGCTTTTCTTGGCCTCAATCAGCAGGCGGGCGATCGCGGAAATGCTCGCTTTCCCAAAGATCACGGCGCTGGGGCCGTCGAGCAGTTTGTCGAAGCCTTTCAGTTTGCTCTTTTCAGTGGCGCGGCGGGCGAGGGTGTTCTTCACAACCTTCATCTTCAGGCCCTTTTCGCGCAGCTTGCGGCGGAGCTGATTGTTCTTGATGCCATTTACGCCGCTGGGGCTCAGCACCGCCACCGATTCCACGCCCTCGAACGCCGCGGCGAATTCTTTTTCGATCAGACTTTTGACTTTCTTACTCATGGTTTCACCTGCTTTACGCGACGTTGAGGTAAACGGCCGGTGTCATCGTGCCCTTGAGCACGACCTTCCTGATGAAAACGCCCTTGGAACTTTGCGGCTTCATCTTGTGAATCTGCCCGACCATGGCGTTGATGTTGTCCAGCAGCTTCTGCTTGTCGAAGCTCATTTTCCCGACGACCGTGTGCACGTTTCCGCCCGCGTCGTTGCGAAATTCCACTTTACCGGCCGCGTATTCCTTGACGGCGGCGGCGATGTCCGCGGTAACGGTGCCGGCCTTGGGAGACGGCATCAGGCCCTTGGGCCCGAGGACTTTTCCCAATCGTCCGACGAAACGCATCATGTCCGGCGTGGCGATCGCGACGTCAAAATCCGTGAAGTTTTCCTTTTCGATCGCCTGCACGAGGTCCTGCCCCCCGGCCCGCACCGCGCCCGCCGCGGTGGCGGCAGCGACGAGATGATCGGGACAGAACGCGACGACGCGCTTCGCCTTGCCGATCCCGTGCGGGAGCGACAGCGAGCCGCGGATCATCTGATCCGCCTGCTTGGCGTCGATTCCGAGTGAAAAGATCAATTCGACCGACTGATCGAACTTCGTCGGGGCAAAGGTCTTGAGCGTATCAACGCCCTTGTCCGCGGAGACCAACTCCTGCGAAGCCTTCTTGGCGGTTTCTCGATATCGCTTGGATCGTTTGACAATGACAGGCATGATTTCATTCGCTCCGAAAAAGAAGCTCCCACTGTTCAAGCCCGTGGTTCGGCTTTCAGCAGTTACTGTTACGCCGCGGATTTCCCGCGTCTTGATCTTCCGTTTCCGCCTTCCCGTCGGGAAAGCTTGGTGATGTGAAGCAGGTCGATGATCTCTTCACGATCTTCCTTTTTTGACGTCGCCACCATAATCACTCTCCGGCTCGGATGAAGCCAGGCGAATTCCGGCGACCGCACGGTAACGACCTCTCCATCTGACGTATGGATCTCAAACGGCCGAAACGGCTGTTCCTCCAACATGGCTTCCAGTCGTTGCACCGTCATAGGCCACCCAGGACTATCCTTCGACCGTGATACCCATGCTCCGGGCAGTCCCGGCGATGATTCTCGCCGCGTGATCTTCATCAAACGCGTTGAGATCCTTGATCTTCTCCTTGGCGATGGCCTTGCACTGGGCCATCGTGAGTTTTCCAATTTTATTCTTGTTCGGCTCGCCGCTCCCCTTCTCGGCCTTGACGGCATCCTTGAGAAGTACGCTGGCCGGCGGGCTTTTGAGTTCGATGTCGAACGTTCGGTCCTTATATACCGTGACGAGACAGCCGATCACTTTCCCCTTCATATGGGCGGACATCGCGTTGAAGCGCTGAATGAACTGCCCGGGGTTAACGCCGTGCTGGCCGAGCGCGGGACCGATGGGGGGCGCGGGGGTCGCGGACCCGCCCGGGGCCTGAAGCTTGAACTGCACGGTAATCTCTTTTTTGGCCATAATTCGTCCCGATTTAAGGGGTCGAGGATGCTACCAATCCGGGGCGCGATTGACAAGTTGCGATAATTAATCGGCTTCCAGGCTTATTCAACGGGCTTTTCCGGAAGCGTCCCGCATTCGGGGCACCGGTCCGGCGAACCGCGCAAATCATACCCGCATTTAGCGCACCGGTTCGGATTCGGCTCCGGAAAGCACCAAATCATCAACCACGGAGCCCCGCGCAAAAGCCACGCCGCCGCCGCGCCCAGGACGACGATATCGATCCCATACGCCAAGAGACTGTCGGCAATCGAGAAATGGGAGACCCCGAAAATCGAGGCGATGAATCCACAGAGGTACAAAAGAGCCTGATACGCCAGGAAGAGCCCGGCGATACGCACGAGGATTCCGAAAATATCCTTCGGCTTCATGGCGCGATTCTACCATCGTGTCCGGAAATCACGGGAGATTTTATTTTCGCGCCGGTGGAGCGTAGAATCGGCTTGGCATGAGCGACCCGATGGTGATCTGGTGCAACGCGCGGTTGCCCGCCGAAGCCATGGCGGAATTGTCCGCCGGGACGCGGCAACATCGACTCATCATTGCCACCCAGTTGACCGGCAATCTGTCGGCAGGACCGCCCGATCCGCAATTGGGCCACGCGTCCATCGCGCTCGGCCAGCCCGATGTGAAGCAGATCATCGAATTGGGAAACCTCGCCTGGGTGCATCTGACCAGCGCGGGCTACGCTCGCTACGATCGGCCGGACGTTCGCCAGGCACTGCAAGCGCGCGGCGCGAGGATGACCAACAGCTCCTCTGTGTTCGCCGATCCCTGTGCGCAGCATGTTCTGGCTTTAATGCTTGCCGACGCTCGTCAGATTCCTCGGTGCGTCACGGACCAGGAGCATCGCACTGGCAGACCATTCCAATCCGCCAAGCGTCGCGGCTGCTCACCGGCGCACGATTCTCGTCCTCGGCATGGGAGCGATTGCCCGCCGATTGATGGAACTCCTCGCGCCGTTTCAGCCGAAGCTGATCGTGGTCAGAAAAACCGTTCGCGGGGATGAGCCGGTCGAGACCCACGCGAATTCGGAACTCCCCAAGTTGCTTCCCCGAGCCGATCATGTCGTGAACATCCTCCCGAGCACCCCCGAAACCGACGGCTTCTTCAAATCCGATCTGTTCGCGCAGATGAAACCCGGCGCGGTTTTCTACAACATCGGCCGTGGAACGACCGCGGACGAAGACGCCCTGGCCGCCGCCCTGAAATCCAATCATTTGCGAGCGGCTTATCTCGATGTGACCAACCCCGAACCGCTCCCGCCGGATCATCCCCTGTGGTCCGCGCCGAATTGCCACATCACCCCCCACACCGCAGGCGGCCATGGCGAGGAGTTCGTCTATACGGTGCGGCATTTCCTGGCGAACCTGAAAAGATACGAATCCGCCCAGCCGCTCCTCGACCGCGTGATCTGATTGCCAATGAGCTGTCTTCATCTGATTTTCACCCGCGTCCAATATCTTTTGCGTTTCCTTCCCGGTTAAAATCCGCGGCATGAGTCGTTCCAGCCGCCAGATGCTCGACGAGCTATCGCATTATGTGGTAGCCGATCCCTATCCCTTCGTGATCGATCTGGAAAAATGCCATGGCGCGTGGCTGGTCACCCTGGAGGGAAAGGAAATCTTCGATTGGGCCGGCTACTTCGGGGCGAAACTCATCGCCCACAATCACCCGGGGCTCAGCGAGCCGGAGTATTTGAAGCAGCTTTGCCTGGCCGCCAACAACAAGACTGCCAATCCCGATTTTCTGACGCCCCAATGCCTCGATTACTACCGCCTGCTGTACGAGCTCGCTCCGAGAAGCATGCACAGCCTCGATTGGAAGTTTATGCCGTCAATTCTGGCGCCGAGGCCGTCGAGAACATGATGAAGTATTTCATCAATCTCCAACGCCAGAAGCTCAAGCGCGCGGGCAAGACCCCGGCGGCAAGCCGGTTCGTTTATTTCGATCAGGCGTTTCACGGGCGAACGATCTTCGCCCTCAACGTCACGCAGCTTTCCGACGATCCGGTCATCACCAAGGATTTTCACGGAATCGTGCGCGGCAATATTGAAGTCCCCTTCCCCTACGTCGATTTCGAAAAGCCCGATCCGGAAAACCAGGCGACCACCGATCGCACGCTGCAAACCATTGATGGCTTTCTGACGGCATTCGCCGACGAAATCGCCGGCGTGATCGTTGAGCCCCTCCAGGGCGCCGGCGGGCACCGCGTCGCCCTCTCTCGATTTTTCGAGCAGCTAAGCGAGCTATGCCACCGGCACGACTGCTTTCTCGGTTTCGACGAGGTGCAAACCGCCGGCGGACAAACCGGGACGTTCTGGGCCATCGATCAGTTCAATCTTCCGCATCCGCCGCAGGCCGTGGCGTCGGCGAAAAAACTGGGCAACGGCGTCGTCTATATGCTTTATCCGATGGAGGACCACGGCGTTCTCGATAGCACCTGGGGCGGAAATCTGGCGGACATGGTTCGATTTGTGCAGGAAATGAAAATCGTTCGCCGCGAAAACCTTATCGAACAGGTCCCAGAAAAAGCGCACGACTGACCGCAGGGCTATTTGATTTGGCAGCGAAATACCCCGGGATGATCCATAATCCCCGCGGATTGGGCCTCTATCAGGGTTTTAGCCTGCGGGACCCATTAACTGCGACAAATTTTCTTACCCACGCGCTGGAGGACGAGTCTCTTCTACTTTTGGGAGCGGGCGCCCATAGCATCCGCGTGCGCCCATCTTTGAGCATAAATGAAACAGAAATTGACCTTCTTTATAAAAAATTGGATCGAATTTTGCAGAAATTGATGTAAAATACCTCCGGCCATGTTGAAAAAGGGGGCCAGCATCATCACGCCCACGCGTTGTCGGGAGCGATTCCTCCCACACGCATATAAGGGGTTGTGCGCCCAGACATTTACCGATTGGGAATGGCTCGTCGATGACGATAGCCCCATCCCCTCTTCGTTCATGACGTCCCTCTCCGACCCGCGCGTGCGTTACCACCATGATCCGACTTCCCGTAGCGTTGGCAACAAACGCAACGACCTGATCGAGCGGTCCGAAAGCGACACCATTGTCCATTTTGACGACGACGACTATTACGCCCCGAATTACCTGGCGAGCATGATCTCCACGATGCGCCAGGCCAACGCTGATTTCATCAAACTCTCTTCATACTACTTGTATAGCACCCTGACCGGGACGGTGGCGTACTGGAATATGCACATCACCAAGGGGCTCCACTTCGCCTGGGACGGCGGAGACGTGCAACCCGTCATCCTCACCAACGAAAACAATCAGGGGTTCATCGAGAATTATTTAGGGTATGGCTTTTCGTATGTTTACAAGAGGAGCTTGTGGGGTGCTCAAAGATACCCGGACGAAAGCGGCCCGGAAGATGGCAAGTTTCTCAGGTCCGTCTATCACGGACGTAACTTGCTTTGCGTCGACGATCAGATGGGGATCTGCATTCACGTTCTACATGGGAAAAACCTCTCGTTCTGCTACCCACAATTTTTCCTGCCTCAGTTTTTGACCAAGCACCTATTCCCCAATGCGTTCGAATTCCTCGAGGCGGTCACGCATAAAGCGACGGAGCTTCCCGCTCGACCGGCCCCCGAGGAAGCCGTGGCCGGCGCAAAAAGCCTAAAAGTCTTTGGCGTTTACAGCAGGGACACCGGATCGACATCGACCGCGACCCGATCCGCGCTTTCCAGCCCCCCCGCCGTTCGAACCGCGTCGAGTAACTTCTGAATAGGCTCGGCCGTCGGGCTGCTGAGCACGATTTGCTGGCGGTGATACCCGGCGATGCGCACAATCGCGCACGGCATGGGGCCGCGGATTCGCACGGGGGATTTCAGGCTTTCCGCCGCCGCGCCGATTCGCCGCGCCGTTTCCGCCGCCAATTCCAGGATCGCCTCCTGATCCTGATGCCGCAGGATGATCCGCGCCATCCGCGCAAACGGCGGCAACCCGACCTCGCGGCGGCCGACCATCTCATTGGTTGCGAAGCTCGCAAAATCCTGGCTCAGCGCCGCCCGAATCGTCGGATCCTCCGGCAGAAATGTCTGCACGGCAACGCGGCCCGGGGCATCGCCGCGCCCGGCCCGGCCGGCGACCTGCGTGATGAGCTGAAACGTCCTTTCCGCCGATCGAAAATCCGGCAGCGCCAGCGCCGTGTCCGCGCTGATCACCCCCACCAGCGTCACATTCGGATAATCCAGCCCCTTGGCGATCATCTGCGTGCCGAGCATCACCTGAATCTCGCCGCGCGCGAATCGGGCCAGAACCGCCTCGTAATCGCCCGCCTGCCGCATCGTATCGCTGTCCACGCGGGCGAGTTTTATGTCGGGGAATTTCCGCACCAGTTCCTCCTCCACCCGCTGCGTTCCCAGCCCGTACAAACTGAGCTGTTTCCCGCAAACCGGACACGCCGTCGGCAAAGGATTCACCGCCAGGCAATAATGGCAATGCAACTGCCCGGTATGCACACCCTCGCTGGTTTTGCCGCTGTGCGCGCTGCGCCTCGGCCGACCGATGGTACGTCATCGTCGCGTCGCAGTATTTGCACTGAACCACGTTCCCGCACGACCGGCAATAAATGTAATTCGCGTATCCGCGCCGATTGAGAAGGATGATCGCCTGGCGTTTCGCGTCGATCGTCGCGCGCAACAGATGCTCCAGGCGGCGCGAGATCAGATGAATTCCCTTCCGAAGCCGCTGCTCCTGGCGCATGTCCACAAGTTCCACCGTCGGCATCGCCAGCCCGCGCACCCGCCGCGGCAGGTTCAGATAGTGATATCGCCCCGTCTTGAGCGCGTCGGATTCGTCCTTGCAGCGGCGATACATTTCCAATGAAGGCGTCGCGCTGCCGAGAATAACCGGCACGCCCTCGATCTGCGCACCGTTTGACGGCGACGTCGCGCCCGTTGTAGCGCGGGGCCTGATCCTGCTTGTAACTGGCGTCGTGCTCCTCATCGACAACGATAATTCCCAGCTTCGGCAGCGGCGCAAACACCGCCGACCGGGCCCCCACCACCACATCCGCCTGGCCGGTCATGATCTGCTGCCAAAATCGATGCCGCTGGGTCGCGGTTAAGCCGCTGTGCAGCACGGCGACGCGCTCGAACCGCGCCATAAACCGCCGCACCGTCTGCGGCGTCAGGGCGATCTCCGGGACCAGAACCAGCGCCTGTTTCCCGGCCTCCACGCATCGCGCGATGCACTGAAGATAAATCTCCGTCTTTCCGCTCCCCGTTACCCCGTGGAGAAGATTCACGCTGAATCCTCCCCCTAGAATTCGCGGCTCAAGCTCGGCGAAGATTTTCCGCTGATCTTCGTTCAATTCGATTTGCTTTTCGTCTGCCTCTCCGCGCGGCAGTTCCCGCACCAGCTCGGGCAAATCCGGCTCAGCGCGGATCGAGATCAACCCCAGCCCCGCCAATTTTCGAACCGTCCCCGGCGACACGCCCGCCTCCCCCGCGAGTCGAATCAGTTCAACCCCGGCATCCTGTTCCAGTTGCAGCAACCGCGCCAGGATCGCCCGCCGCTTGCGCGCCTTCGTCTTCTCCAGAAATCCCTGGATTGACGCCCGATCCTGGTTCAGGCGGACGATCTGGTTGTATCCCAACCCCGTGCGGCGTTTTACCGCCGAGGGAATGACGCTATCCAAAACGATGCCCAGCGGGGTCGCGTAATAGCGGGCCATCCAGCGGGCCAGTTCCAGCAGCCGGGCGTTAACGAGCACGCGATCGTCCTCGATCGCCGCGATATTTTTGATTCTCGGATAATCCGTCTTGGCGTGAATCGAAACAACGTACCCGTGCGCCGGCCGATTCGATTTCCCCAGCGGCACCTTCACGCGCTGCCCGATCTGCAATCGCGTCGCCAGCCGCGGCGGAATCGAATAATCCAAAACGCGGTCGATCCCCTGCTCCAAAGCCACCCCCGCCAACGGACCCGCGGAATCCGCGGCTTCGACCGATTCTTCATGACCGAAAAGGGTATTGGCGTTGCTCACTGTCATCAGTTTAGTGCGTCCCACCCACGGCGACCAATGAAAGTTTAGGGGCGAATGCCGCCTGACTTCCGCGCACCCCTCTCGCCGGTTAAACTCCCATCCCAACATGACCGACTCGCCCGCTTTATCTCACATCGACGAAGGAATCTTCGGCTCCGGCACATTCGGCCGCCCGCGCGGAGCGGCGGCGCAGGCGGTGGTCGTCATCGCCATGCTTGTCGCCTGGGTGATCTTCGGATTTGCCGCGCGTTGGCTCGGCGTGCCGGAATTGCCCCATTTTGACGGCAGCCTGTTCCTCGGCACATCCCCCGTCTCGTCCCTGTTGATCGTGGCGGTTTTGCTCATCGTGTGCACTCTGGTTTGCACGATCATCGCCGGCTGCGTCCGATTCGAGGCCGGTCTGTTCGCCGCCTGTTTCGGAATGATCGCCATCTCGCTTCGCGGCGGGACGACTCAATCCGTGCTCTTCGAATCCGGCTGCGATCCCCATGTTTATTCAATCCTGGCGGCGGAGATGTTCGTCCTGGCCGCGGTGGTCGGTTTGGCTTGGGTGATGCTTTGGTTCATGGGCCGCGCCGGAATGATCCGGCCGATTCCAGATCACGTCCCCCCCGAACCGATCCCGAGCGAAGGGGCCCTTGCCGGAACCAGCGCGCTGGTCGCGCAGGCCGTCGCAACCACCATATTGATGATGCTCTTTTGCCAGTCGCAGGCCAAATTTCAGACGCTGGCATCCGTGTTTATCTCCTCCGCATTCGGCGCAATGATCGCCTATGGCGTGTTTCCCGCGCGCCCAAGCACGTGGTACTGGGTCGGCGCCCTTCTCGTGGGATTCGTGGGATATTTGCTCGCCGCCTCGGGTCAGGATGCCGGCCTTGCCATCGGCGTCCCGCAGGGATATTTCGCCCCGCTGGCGCGTCCGCTCCCCCTGGATTACGCCAGCATGGGCACGGCCGGTGCGATCTTCGGGTATTGGACGATTCGCAATCGGCGCATTTCTGCGCTTCTTCCCCTCACACCACTTCTTCCAGATCCGCCGGTACGCCTCTTCCATTTTCCGCGCAAACCCCGGGCCATCCATGAGCGGCGACTTTTCCAGCCGCCCTCGCAAAGACTGCCTCAATCGATCCAGCGCCGGCAAGTCGCTCGCCAGCCTCGCCACGATGCGCGCAAAATCCTCCTCGTCCTTCGCGACCAGATCCGGCAGATTCAGATTCTTCGCATGCGTCAGCCCCACCCGCCCCGGCGGAGTTTGCCCGGGCAGCGTGATCACCGGCACCCCCATCCACAGCGCGTCCAGGCTGGTCGTGTGGCCGTTGTACGGAAGCGTGTCCAGGCAGATATCGATCCGGTTGTAATTCTCCAGATATTCCAGCCGCTGAACGTGTTCCAAAAACCCGATTCGATCGGACTCGATCCCCAATCCCCGCATCTTCTCCAGAAATCTCGGCCGGGCCGACCCCTTCGGAGCCAGCACGAGCAAACGCGACCCGGCGACCGCCTTGAGCGCCGACGCCCATAGGGAAAGCGTCGCGTCGCTGGTTTTGCAGAAATTGTTCAGCGAGCCGAAGGTGACATGCCCCGCCGACAGCGCCGGCAGCGCATTCACGCCCGGGTCGATCCCCAGCGAGTCGTAAACCCAGAAACAATCGGCGATATAAATCGGCTCTTCCGCAAAGGGATAGACGCCGCCGCCGGGCTCCAGATTTTCGTCGGTGACGCGATAGTCCATCGTCTCCAGCCCGCTCGATCCCGGATATCCCAGCCAACTGACCTGCACCGGCGCCGGCTTTCGCGCCAGCACCATCAGCCGATTTTCCGAGCAATGCAATTTCGCGTCGATCAGCACGTCGATCTTGTCCCGTCGGATCATCTCGGCGACATCCTTGTCCGATTTCCCGATCGTCACGCCGCCACTCATCGGCATAGCCGCGGAACTTCTCGGTCATCCAATCGCCGTTATCCATTTGGGAGTAAAGGAAGACCTCAACATTGTTGTGATCATGGTTTTTCAAGAGCGGATCGAGAAAGAACGCGCAGGCGTGATACCGGTAATCGGCCGACACGTACCCAATGCGCAGCCGCCGATCGGGATCGGGGTCGTTCCCGTGCGGACGGATTTCCCCGCGCAGCGGAACCGCGCGGCGCTCGTTCCACTTTTTCAGTTCCTCGACGATCGCCGGCAAGTCGTAATCCGCCGAGTAATGGACCGCCAGAATGAGATTGCTGTCGCTGTCAGGCATATCAGCACGCAGCGAGACGGCGCGGCGGAAACTGTCAATCGCTTCCGAAACTCGCCCCATGTCCTTCAGAGCGTTCCCCATGTTGTTGTAACTCTCCGCGTGGTCCGGATTGGCGGCGATCGACTTCATATAAGCGTCAATCGCCCCGTCCAAGTCGCCCGCCGCGCGCAGCGCCACGCCCAGGTTGTAATACCCGTCGCGAAGTTTGGGATCGAGTTCGACTCCCCGGCGGCATTCCGCAACCGCCTCGGCGCTCCGTCCCTGAAGACGCAGAGTCTCCCCAAGATTGACGTGCGCATGCGCGGCCCCGGGAGAGACGGCGACCATCTTGCGGTAGACCTCCTCCGCCTCCTCAGTCCGCCGCAGATGCAGCAGACTCACGCCCAGATTATTCAACGCCATCAGATGATCGGGCACCAGCGCCAAAACCTGGCGGTACGCCTCGATGGATTCCTCCAATTGCTCGTTGCCCTGATACGCAACGCCCAGGTTGTACGTCAGGTCGAGCGTCATCCGTCCGTGGCGAAGCGCTTTTTTGCACACTTCGATGGCCTCGACCGCCCTTCCCACCGGGACGAGAATGCTGCTGAGATTCAGCGACGCCTCGGCAAAATCCTCGCGCTGCGAAAGCGCCCGCTGGAACGCGCGGATCGCCTCATCGATCTTCCCCAGCCGGGTGAAGACCGCGCCGAGGTTGAACGCGTAATCGGATCGCGATGGATTGACGCTGATGGCCCGCTGAATCAACTCCGGTGACAATTCCCCTTTTCCCAATTCAAAAAGCACCAGACCCAGCAGATGCAGAGCATCTCCGTCGTTGGGTGATTGTGCCAGCACCCGGCGATAAATCTTCTCCGCCTCGGAAAATTTGCCCGAGTGCCGGCAGATTTTCGCGGCTTCCATCAGTTCCGGGATCGATTTGTTCTGCAGCAGCTTTTCCACGCTGATTCTCGAAAATGCCCACGACGCCGGCGCGTAGCCGGTTGATGCCTTTTGGGGGATCTCCTCGCAAAGAGCGGCAGAACCGCAAGCCGCCCTTTTGTTGCCGCAGGTATCCCCCTGCGTCATTTATTTTGGCGAAACTTGCTTCGCCTGCTGATTTTCCTTCAGCGCCTCCGCAAGGTTGCGCCGCGCCAGATCAAAATTCGGGTCAGCCGTCAATGCCGCTTCAAATTCGCCAATCGCCTCGGGCCAATTCTTCTGCCGCGCGTAGACATCGCCCAGATTGTTCATGGCGCGGGCGTCGCCCGGGCGCCTTTGCAAGACGGATTGGTATTCCCGCGACGCCTGCTCGAAATTCCCCTGGGCGAGATATGCATTGCCCAGACCCGTGTGAGCGGGAACGGAATCCGGATCAATCTTCAATGCCGCCCGATATTCGGCGATCGCCCCATCCGTGTCACCTTGCTCCAACATTATGACAGCAAGATTGTCGCGTGCCATCTCAAAATCAGGGCGAATTTTGATCGCCTCGCTGTACGCCTCCTCGGCCAGCCGCCGGTTCTCATCCCCGGTCACTGAGCCGTATACCCACCCCAACCTGTAAAATGGTTCGCTCCGCATGTTATTAATGACGGATTCTTGCGATTCCGGCGAGTCCTGAATCGCCCGTTTAAGCCAAGCGATGGCCCCGGCATCATCCCCCAGCGCGGCCCGGCAGACGCCTATCCGCGTCTCCAGCAATCCATCCCCCGGACGCAGCCCCAGGGCTTTGCGGAATTGGACCTCCGCCCCATTCCAATCCCCCGCGTCGGCAAGAGTCTGCCCATAGTTGGCCACGACGATCCACGAGTCAGGATTCTTTTTCAGCGTGTCCGCCCAAAGAGTCGCCCGATCGGAAAAAACTTCGCATCGAGCCGCCGACAAGCCGCAACAGACTGCTGCGATAGCCAACACGACAGGCACGCCGATTGCGCGGAAAATTTCCACAGCCCCGCGCAAAACAGGGCGATCGGCCCGATGCACGCCAAATACTGAAAATGATCCGCGACGAACGAATACCGCATCGGAAAAACATTCGCAAAACCCAGCGCCGGCGAAAGCGTGCCGACGAAAAACAGCGCACACGCAATCGGCCCGCGCCCCCGCCGCTTTCGTCGCAGCCAGAGAAAAATCAATACTCCGATTGCCGTTAGCGGATAAAGGAGCTGAGCCGGGCGATGTGCCGGATCGACGTTCCACCGTGGATAGATGAAGCTGAGATGGAATGGCCAGACCAGTTTTCCAAAGTAAAACCAAACCGCGTGACCGGCGATCACGACTCTCTGAAGCCACGTGAACTGAAAATCCGGCCCGACCGCGCCAACGACGTGCCTTTCCATCCAACTGGTAATCGACCCCATCACCGCGCCGGCCAGAAACATGGGAAGAAGCGGCGGCACATCGCTCCACTTCAATTTTCCGCGACGCCACCAGATGACCAGAAGAATCGCGGCGGGCAGAGTGCAGACAACCGATTTGGCCAAAATTGCCGCCAGAAAAAGGATCAGGCTCACTACGTACCAGCCGAGGTGGAAACCCCCTCCCCTGCCCTCCCCCGGAGTACCGAGGGAGGGAGTAATTGCTCGAAAATACGTCAACGCCGAAAGAAAATAGAGCAGGCCCGACAGCACATTCTTTCGCTCCGTCGCCCAGGCGACGCTTTCCACTTGCAACGGTTGAACGCAAAACAGAAGCGCCGCACCCCACGCTCCGGGGATTTCCAATCGCAACAGCAACCGCCAAAGCGCGATCGCCCCCAGCGTGTGGAGGATCACGTTATCGACGTGGTACGGCAGCGGATTGGCGCCGAAGAAATGGTACTCAATCCAGAATGACGTGTGCGTCAGCGGATACCACTGCGGCTCGGAATCGAGTTTCGACCAGATTCGCCCCAAGCCTGCCGGGGTCAGAAGCTGCACGTTCCCGTGAATGTAATAGTCGTCGTCCCAGACAAAACCATTCCGCAGGACCGGAAAATAGGCGAACACCGAAGCCAGGATCAGAGTTACGGCGGGAAGGAGTACGCGCGGCGGGGGCGTCGTCGGAAATGTGCAGCCAAGCCACGTGCTTTTATTCGGCGATGATGTCAATGGGCGTGGTCGCCTCCGCTACGCGGCTCGATTGCGGATCGGTTATCGTCACCTTCAGAAGATATCTTCCGATCGTCAGCGCTTCCGGCAAGTGTACCTTCGCGCGATGAAGAAATCATGCCGCCGGGCGTGCGCCACGTCCACGAATAATTCCGCGTTCGATTTTTCCGGCCAAACCGCCATCCCGCTTTCCGTGTACAGCGTCATCTCCTGCTTCAGCCGGGTTTCCCACATCTTGTCGTTGTTCTGCGTCGATGAAAAATTCGCCACTTCGCTGTAGACGATCACCTCGTTATCCGCCCCGGCTGGGAACCGGCACGACGGAACTTCCTTATACACCGCGAAACTATCCACCCGCGTGCATAGCGCGATCACCGGGATCGCCAGCTCCGCCTGCTGATGCAACCGATCCACCATATCCACCAGCGGCTGGATCTTGCTCCCCAGCATCTGGTCCCCATCCGCCCGAACCGTGTTGCGGAAATTGTTGATCCCATCCAGAAGCGCCGAAAGAATCTCCTTATCCTCCGACGTCAAACCCGAAATCGTCGACAAATCCGGCGTCGGCTCATCGCGCACGAACCGGAGCAGTTCGTAATCGATCTGATTCCCGAGATCGCGGGGATAGTCGATCACATTCTGATACAGCTTCTTCTCATAGTCGTCGGTCGGCACATTCACCCCGCTTGCCGTCGTCGAATCGGTGATATGGTCCGCGCTCTCCGGCAGAATCTGCGGAACGTCATCATCCATCTTCGCCGCCGCCAGACTAGCCGGGCGGTTCGGCTGATTGTCCGGAGTCACGACCGGCTGAGTCGCCGGTGCCACCGCGACGACTGCCGCCGGCTCCATCGGATGCGGATGGTTCGGCTCCCCCCACTGCACAATCGAAGGCTGCGTCGCCGGCAGCGTCCCCCCCGTATCCTGCTGCTCCAACAGCGGCGACATGTCCCGCGCATACTGCCGAGTCTTCCGAGCCAGCACCCCCGCCTCGTCCACAAACTGCGCCTGCGGAACCGCATCCGGCGCCGCGACCGGGGCGACAATCGGCTGCACCGGCGCCCTAGCCGCGGTCGAACCGCTTCCATGACAACCCAGGGCACTCAATGTTCCAGCAAGAATTAAAGAAGGAAAGATCCGGGATATGCGCATAAGCCATCCTTGGCTAACGCAATGCAGTATATCACCCCATTTCAGGTTTGGAAGTGACGCGAGTCTGATAGAATTTCATTTCCTATGAGGCATTTGCCGCTGGTTATTTGCCTTTTATGCCTGTCATGTCAGTCAGCCAGACCTTCCCCCGCCCCTGTTGCCGCTAGTGCGCCGCCTACCGCCGAGCCGGTCGCGCGAACGCTCGTCGATCCGGACGAAGTCAAGTACCTTTGGTTGCAGTACTCGGTCAAGGAGGGAGATCGACACCGCGGCGAACAGTTCGCCCGGTTGGCCGGCGCTATCGGAGCAATGAGAATGAATATTCCTCCCACGCCCGTTTCCGAGCCCGAAGCCCTCTCCCTACTTGGACTGCCCGATTATGGCGCCAACGACGGAACCGAGACTACCTATGTTTACGACTATTCAGAGGGAGGGAAAATCAATGATTCTTCTGCTGTTCTCGGTTTTGATCACGGCTTTTTAACCGGTTTCGGCTGGGGCGGCACCAATATCAACGATTACCGCCACTATACAAAATTCCACGATTGGAGCGATGTCAACAACATGTGGCGCATGGCATTGCTCCGCATTGGGAAATTCGATTTGCAAGACGTCAACGCTATCGCACCCCCTCTTTCCGACAATAGCCCTATGTGCCAACCCTATTGCGTCGCTCGTCTCGTCGAGCTATCGGATCGTTTACGGTTTTACTGGGGTGACTACAATGAAAACGAAGCCAATCGAGCGCGCGGCGACCGCTTCGCGGATTTGGCAATGACGCTGGCCGATTTTCGGATTTCACATCCATCGATTCCAGTCACGGAAATGGAGGTCCTGTCTTTCCTGGGGCTTCCCGACTGCGGCATGGCCTATGGCAGGCAAACCTTCTATCGCTATTCCTATTGGAGCTCCGCCTCAAACTCGCGCTGGGAATTCGTCGCAATCCTAAACGACGGGCAGCTGGCTGAAATGGGTGTCAACAAAGCCGGTGTAAATAACTACAGCGACTTTACAGTCTTCCAAACCTGGGACGACATCTATCACTTCTGGCGAAGTTCCCTCCCCCAGTTGAACGGCCCCGAAGTCGGCGTTTTGCCATGGTGTCCCCACTGGCAACCGCAGAACCCCTAACAAGCCCTTCCGACCCCCTCCACCTTGACAACTTTCCCCCCTCCCGTACGATGCCAACCCTTCTCCCCCACACTCTATAGGGGGCGATTGTCGAGAGGTCCGGCGCGTGGCCGGATGGGTAGACGAGACGCGACGGATTTCGCGGTATTCACCGACGCGTGCCCCGGGAGAAGTTATTCGGGCGGTCTTTTTCGCCCGTTCCGCGAAATACGCTCACTCCCAGCGCCTTTCGCTTTTTGCAGTCTTTACCCGGTAGTGTAACGGTAGCACAAGAGATTTTGGTTCTCTTTGTCCTGGTTCGAATCCAGGCCGGGTAGCATTATCCTTTTGCGGAAAATCGGAATCGGATGTCGCTGACCGCCATCATTCTTGCCGCCGGAAAATCGACGCGGATGAAATCCAAGCGCCCCAAGCCGCTCCACGAAATCTGCGGGAAGCCCATGCTCGGCTGGATTCTCGACGCCTGCTACGACGCCGAAGTCACGCACGTGCTCCTGGTCGTCGGCCACGGCAAGGATGAAATTATCGCCGCCTTCGGAAACGACAAGCGCATCGAATTTGTCGAGCAAACCGAGCAGCTGGGCACCGGGCACGCCGCCAAAATGTGCGCGGCCCAACTCAAGCAGCACGCGGGCGACATCCTCATCCTCGCCGGAGACGTCCCGCTGATTACCGGGCAGGTTCTGAAAACCCTCCGCCAAGCGCACAAGGACGAGCGGGCCGCCGCCTCGATGGCGACCGCCATGCTCGACGACCCCACCGGCTACGGCCGCGTCGTCCGCGGCGACGACGGGCAGTTCATGGAAATCGTCGAGCAGATCGACTGCACCCCCAAACAACGCGAAATTCGCGAGGTTTTCCCCTCCCTTTATTGCATCAAAACCGACGACCTGTTGCTGGCGATGTCAAAATTGAAAAATGAGAACAAAAAAGGGGAGTATTACCTCACGGATATCTATGCGATTCTGCGCAAGGCCGGCAAAAAGGTCGTGGCCGTGCAGGCTGCGACGGCGGAGGACATTCTCGCCCCCAACACCCGCCAGCAACTCGCCGAGGCCGACGCCGTAATGCAGGACCGCATCCAGAGAAAAATTCGCGAGAACGGAGCGACGATCGTCAGCGGATTCAATACGTATATCGAGGCGAACGTCTCGGTCGGAGCCGACACGCTCATCTCCCCGTTCTCTTTCATCGGGAGGGACAGTTCGATCGGCCGCGATTGCGTGATCGGGCCTTTCGCGTCGCTCCCGCCGGGAAGCATCGTGCCGGAGGGCGCCAGGGTCGCCGGAAATATTTAGCGGAGCAGAGCAAAGAAGTTTATGGCCAATCTGGACGCCAAAAATCTCAAGGTTTTCACCGGCCGCGCCAATCCGCACCTGGCCCAGAAAATCTGTCAGTACCTCAAGATCGAGCAAGGCAACGGGCGGACCGAACTCTTCCCCGACGGCGAGCTGATCGTGACGGTCGACGAGGACGTTCGCGGCCGCGATTGCTTCGTCATCCAGCCGACCTGCCATCCCGTCAACGCGCATCTGATGGAACTCTTCGTCTGGATCGACACCCTCCGCCGCGCCAGCGCCCAGCGCGTGACGGCGGTCATTCCCTATTTCGGCTACGCCCGCCAGGACCAGAAACACGCCGGCCGCACCCCGATCACCGCCAAACTCGTGGCAAACCTGCTCGAGCGCAGCGGCGCCGATCGGGTCGTGACGGTCGATCTCCACGCCGGACAGGTGCAGGGCTTTTTCGACATTCCGGTGGACCATCTCTCCGCCGCGCCGATTTTCGCGCGCTGGTTCCGCTCGCTGAATTTGAGCAATCACATCTTCGTCTCGCCCGATGTGGGCAACGTCAAGCGCACCCAGGCCTACGCCGAACTGGTCGGCGGCGAACTCTGCTTCATCGACAAACGCCGCCGCAGCGGGACGACCACCGAAGCCAAGCACGTCATCGGCGATGTCCAGGGAAAAAACGTTTTGATCGTCGACGACATGATCACCACGGCCGGCACCATCGCCGGGGCGTGCAGCATTCTTCGCGACAACGGCGCCAAGGACATCTTCATCGCCGCCACCCACGCGGTTTTCGCCCCGCCGGCGATGGAGCGGCTGACCCAGTGCGATTTCGCGAAACTCGCCGTCACCGACTCGATTCCCATCGGCACCCGCGCCGAACCGATCAAGAATCGGCTGGTGGTCCTCAGCGTCGCCGATTTTCTGGGGGAAGCGATTCATCGTATTCACCACAACGAAAGCGTCAGCGCGTTGTTTAACAAACACGCCAATGGAGCTTGAAGACAGGAGAACGAACCATGGCCGTACAATCCGCACAAGTCGCCGCCAAGAGCCGCACCGAGCTGGGAAGCCGCGCCAATCGCCGGCTGCGCCTCGCCGGCTTTCTGCCCGGCGTCATCTACGGGCACAAGGAGGCGATCGTCCCCGTCTCCCTTCCCAAGAAGGAAGTCGTCACATTTCTCAATAAAGGCGCGCACCTCTTCGATCTGAACTTCGAGGGCAAGAGCGAGAAAGTGCTCATCAAGGAAGTGCAGTACGATCACCTGGGGATCGAAGTGATCCATGTCGATTTCGCGCGGGTGAGCCTCGACGAAAAAGTGAAGGTCACCGTCCCCGTCGAACTCAAGGGCACCCCCGCCGGTGAAGCCGACGGCGGCGTGCTCCAGCAGATTCTCAGCGCTTTGAACATCGAATGCCTCGTCACCGAGATTCCCGACGCCATCCGGCACAATGTCTCGGAAATGAAACTCAACGACGTGCTGCACATCAAGGAACTGAAACTCCCCGCCGGCGTGAAGTCGATGCAGGACGGCGATCTGATCGTGGCGACCGTGAAGGAAGTTCTGGAAGTGGTCGAGGCCGCGCCGCCGGCGGAAGGCGCCGCCGCCGAACCGGAACTCATCGGCCGCAAGCCCGCCGAGGGCGAGGAAGAAGGCGCCGCGGGCGCCCCCGCCGCCGGCGATGCGAAGGACAAAGACAAGGACAAGGAAAAGAAGTAACGCATGCGTCTGGTCGTCGGTCTGGGAAATCCCGGGAAAGAGTTCGTGGGAACCCGGCACAACGTCGGCTGGGAAATTCTGGAGGAACTGGCGTATCGAGCCGGCTGGGTCGCAAAACCCGCCGACTTCGACGCCGCGGCGAAAAAAAAATTCGACGGCCTCGTCCTGGATGGAACCGTGTCCCTCCATTCCGGACCGGCCGAAAAGATCGTGCTGCTGAAGCCCATGACGTATATGAATCTCAGCGGCAGGGCCGTGTCGGCGGCGGCGGGATTCTTCCAGATCCCGCCCCAGGATCTGATCGTCCTGCTCGACGATATCGCCCTGCCGGCGGGAAAAATCCGAATTCGTGCCGGCGGGAGCAGCGGCGGGCACAACGGTCTGAAGGACATCGAGCGGGCGATCGGTACCGATCAATACCCGCGGCTGAGGCTCGGCATCGACGCCCCGCCTCCGTATATCCAGGGCGCCGATTATGTCCTGGGAAAATTTACCGAGGAGCAGCGCCGCCTGGTCGATCCGGCGGTGCAACGGGCGGCAAAGGCCGTCCTCGCCTGGGTCGAAAAAGGTCTCCAGGCCGCGATGAACGAATTTAACGCAGAGGAATCGTCCAATGGCTAAGGCAAAAAAACCGGTCGTCCCCGTCAATCAATACGAGGCGATGTTCCTTCTGGGCTCCGCTTTCGCAACGGACCTGGACGGCGCGCTGAAAATCGTCCGCGGCATCGTCGAACGCCACGAATGCGAAGTCCTCGTCCTCAAAAAATGGGACGAGCGCAAACTGGCGTACGAAATCGGCGGGCAAAAACGCGGACTCTTTATCCTTTGTTATTACAAAGGCCCCGGCGCTTCCGTTTCGGCGATCGAGCGCGACGTGAATCTGAGCGATCAGATCATTCGCGTCCTCATCACCAAGGCGGATCATCTGAACGCCGAGGAGATGGCCGCCGTCGAACCCCAGCCGATCATCCCGCGCGAGGACGCCCCTCGTGGGACCGCCCCTACGAGGATCGCCCGCCGATGCGCGGCCGGCCCCCGCGCCAGGAGGATTCCGAACCCGCCGCGAGCAGGGAATAACACCGCCTTTACCCAAGGTGCAACATGGCCAGCATTAATAAAGTCATCCTCATCGGAAACCTTACCCGCGACCCCCAGCTCAAGTATCTGCCCAGCCAGACTGCCGTCGCGGAGTTCGGCTTGGCAATGAACCGGAAATTCCGAACCGCCACCGGCGAGGACCGCGAGGAAGTCTGCTTCGTCGATTGCTCCGCCTTCGGACGCACCGGCGAGGTCATTAATCAATATTGCCGCAAGGGAAAACAGATTTATATCGAAGGCCGCCTCAAGCTGGACCAATGGGAAGACAAACAAGGCGGCGGCAAGCGCAGCAAGCTCTCCGTCGTCGTCGAGAATTTCCAGTTCCTCGGTGCACCCGGCGGCGCAGGAGCAGGCGGCGGTGGAAATCAGGACGCCCCCGCCCCCGACGAAGAACAGCGCCCCCCCGCCCGTCAGGCAAACCAGGGCCGCCCCGCCCAGGCAACCAAACCCGCCCCCCAGGAACCCCCGATCGGCGAAGAACAACACTTCGGCGAAACCGACATCCCATTTTGAATGATTGATTTTACTGGCAACTAGCAACTAGCAACTGGCAACTAGGAATTAAGGATTCATCATGGCAAACGTAAAACTGCTCCTCAGCGAAAGCATCAAGCACGTCGGAAAAGTTGGCGACGTCGTCGAAGTCTCCGCCGGTTATGCGCGGAATTATCTTTTGCCCAAGGGCCTGGCTGTCGAGCCCACCGCGTCCAATATGAAGCGCGTCGAGGAGCGCCGCAAGGAGATCGAAAAGCTCGAAACCGACCGGCGGCAGAAACAGGCGGATCTGATCAAGCAGCTCGAAGGCGTCGAAGTCACCCTCGAGCGCAAGGCCAACGAGCAGGGACATCTTTTCGGTTCGGTCAGCGCCACCGACATCGCCAAAGCACTGCAAGCTCAGGGTTTTGCCGTGAATCCCGACGACGTGAATTTGCCCGGCAAGCTCGACCGCATCGAGAAATACGCCGTGAAGATCGCCTTCGGCGCGGATTTGGAGATCGACATAAAGGTCTGGGTCGCCCCCGATTCCGAAAGCAAGCAGCTCATCGACGCCGCCTCCAAGGCCAAAGCCGCCGAGCCCCCGCCGCCGAGCAATTTCGAGAATATCAAGAAGTGAATCGCATTATCCCCCTCTCTGCGTACTCAGGGAGAGGGCATTATCCCCCTCTCCCTGTACCCAGGGAGAGGGCAGGGGTGAGGGTTCTTATTTGATGGTCGCAAACCGTTTCTTCCAGGAAGCTAATTGCTCCTCGAACGGCTTCCCACCCCCCGCGCCGGCGCTCTGATACCGCTTCACCACGTTCATCGCCCCCAGCGCCTCGAAGATCTCGCCCCCAAATCCAACGGATGGCCCGCCCTGAGCGAAGTCGATGGGCCATCCGTCGGCTTTTAGCGCGCCCTGAAAATCCTCCAGCTTAAGTTGCCCAAGCGCCGTCTTTCCCTCCTTCTCGCACTGCAACACCAGCGACCCCACCACATGATGCGCCGTCCGAAACGGCACGCCCTTGGTCACGAAAAATTCCGCCAGACTCGTCGCGTCCAAAAACCCGCGCTCCAGCGTCGGCTCGATATTTTCCTTGATGAACGACGCGCTGCTCACGATCGCCGTCGCCATGGCCAGCGAATTGCCGACCATATCGAACGCCCGGAACACGATCCGCTTGTCCTCCTGCAAATCCCGGTTGTACCCGATCGGCAATCCCTTCAGGATCGTCATCATCGCAAACAAATCCCCATACACATTCCCGCACCGCCCCCGGATCAATTCCAGCATGTCCGGATTTTTCTTCTGCGGCATCATCGAGCTGCTGGTCGTGTATTTGTCGGCAATTTTCAAAAACGAAAACTCCGTCGACATGTAAATGATCCACTGTTCCGCCCAGCGCGAAAGATGCATCGAGATCATCGCCAGCACGAAGATGAAATGAGCCGCCATGTCGCGCGACGCCGTGCGCTCGATCCCATTGCTCGGCGGCGCCTGGAATTCCAGCCGCTTTGCGGTATCCGCCGGATCCAGCGGCAGCGACGTTCCCGCGATCGCCCCGCTTCCCAGCGGCGATTGCCGTCCCGCGATCAGAAACGACTGCGTCATCAAAATGCTGTCCGACTCGAACATCTCCGTCCACGCCAGCGCTTCCGCCCCCGCGCTGATCGGCTGCGCCCGCTGCAGATGCGTATAAGACGGCATCACGATCTCGCGCGACCGCTCCGCGAGTTTCACGAACTCCGCGCACAAAATGTGCAATCGCTTGATGATCGCCCCCACCCCTTCCTGCTTCAGCCACAGCGCCAAATCCGTCGCCACCTGGTCGTTGCGGCTTCGCCCCGTGTGCAATTTTTTTCCAGGCTCCCCGATGCGCTCGATCAGCGCCGCTTCGACGACCATGTGAATGTCTTCCAGCGATTCGTCGAATTTGAAATTCCCCGCCTCAATGTCGCGCTCGATGCTCGTCAATCCGTCGATGATCGCCTTGCACTCCGCGCCTGTGATCAGTTTCACTTTCGCCAGCATCTGCGCGTGCGCGATGCTCCCGGCGATGTCCTGCTTAAAGATTCGCCGGTCGTAGCTGATCGATTCAACGAAGCTCTGCGCCAAGGCGTCGGTCGCCTCGGAGAGTCGCGCCTGCCAGGATTTCTCGCTTGCCATGGGGGGACAATTCTACAGACGCCGGACCATCTTGAAATGCGGCCCGGCGGTCGGAATCTCAAATTCGTCGGAAACCTTGATCCAGCCTGCCTTTGAGTAAAACACCGCCGCCGGCGTTCTACAATTGGCCCACAGCATCTTCACGCCGCGCTCCCGCGCCAATTTCTCGATTTCGCGTAATAACGTCTGCCCCACGCCGCGCCCGCGATACGCCGGATCGACCCCCATTCCGCGCACCTGAATCGCCGCCTCCCCTTCCCACTGGCTCGCCAGCGCCGTCGCGCATCCGATAATTTCTCCATTTTCACTCACGGCAAAGTGAACCGTCGCCGGACCATCGTCTCCCGCAAAATTCGCCGATTGGCGCGGCAATCCCGCGCGCAGTACCCTATGCCTGAGGTCGATAATCCCCTCGAGGGCCACACGATCGGCCGTCCATTTGTCAGGCAACTGCAACGACATGACCACATCCGCCAAAGTGAAATCTCTCTCCCAGAAATATCCTCACCACTTCGAGGTCCCCGTCCTGATTCTTCTCTGCGCCGCCTGCCTCGTCGTCGGCCTCTCGCTCCCGCTGATGAAAGTCGAAAAAATGCTCTTCTGGAAAAATGATTATTCCGTCTTCACCGGCATCGTCAGCCTGGCCAGGGAAAACCAGTTGATCCTCGCCCTGATCGTCTTTTTCTTCTCGATGGTCTTCCCCTTCATCAAACTCGCCTCGCTTTTGGTTCTTTGGTGGCGCGCCTCAGCGAAGCCCGCCGCCAAGCCGTCTTCCACTGGCTCGGCCTGCTCGGCAAGTGGTCCATGCTCGACGTCTTTGCCGTCTCCATCCTCATCGTCCTCGTCAAGCTCGGCCCGCTGGCCCGCGTCACCCCCGAGCCGGGTCTATACTTTTTTTGCTCGGCGATCCTCGCGAGCATGCTCGTCACCATGTACGTCGAGCATCTGGCTCGCATCAAACATTTCTGATTTTCAAGCCAGGGCCAGCCGATGATCCGAGCGAACCATCGCCAGGGCCGCCGCCGCCGCATTGGCGCGCACCTGCTCGACGTTCTTGCATCCCGGTATCACGCAAGACACTGCCGGATTCGTCAGGCACCACGCCAGCGCCCACTGCGCCATAGGCACTCCCGCCGGCACCTCTTTCTCGGCGATTTCCCGCACCGTTTGTAATCGCTGATCCACGACCCTTCGATCGCGTTCCGACCTGATGTCGTTTTCCGTAAAGGTCGCCCCCACCATGTATTTGCCGCTCAAAAACCCGCTCGCCAGGGGAACCCGAGCCAGCACCCCCAGGTCCTGCTCGATGCAGGATGGAAACGCCTTCTCCTCCGGCAAGCGATCGAGCCGATTGTAAACGCACTGAATCGTCTCGACATGCCGTCGAGTGGACGATTCAACCTGATGCTGCATCCCCTCCGATTTACCGACGGAATTCCCCAAGTGCCGCACCTTTCCGCTCTGGAGCAGGTTCATCAAGTTCGCCGTCAATTCATCGTTATCAAATTCCGAATCCCGAACGCTGTGATATTGCAGCAAGTCGATGTAATCCGTCTGCAGCGCTTGGAGTGACGCCTCGACTTGCGCAGCTACTTGCCCCGGCTCGCGCTCATCGCGCCGCTGCGAAAAACCCGTGTACGCATGGCCAAATTTCGTCGCCAGGATCCAATTCCGGCGATCCCGCCGAACCGCTTGCCCAACCAGTCTTTCCGATTCGTGATCCCCATAACACTCGGCGGTATCAACCAGATTGATTCCCCCTTCTCGAGCGGCGTCGAACATCCGATCGACCTCCGCCTGCTCGAATTTCTTTCCCCATTCCCCGCCCAACTGCCAGGTCCCCAGGCCAATGACCGATACGCGCAGTTCGCTCTTCCCCAGCCTCCGGTACTTCATCCCCGCGAGTGTACCAAAACAAAACGCCCGCCTTTTGGGCGGGCGCTCTGCTTAATTTTCCGAGAGGATCATGTCGCCTCAGGCGGGCGCCGCGGGACTGGCGACCGACTGCGCTGCCATCATCATCCGGCGAACGCGCGTGGCCTTCATTCCTTTGGGCCCATCTTCGGCCTCATAATCAACCGATTCCCCGTCCTGCAAAGTTCGGAATCCCTGGCCTTCGATCACGGAGTGATGAACAAAAATGTCCTTTCCGCCTTGTTCGGAGGTGATGAAACCAAACCCCTTCTGGTCGTTAAACCACTTGACCTTGCCGGTGGCCATACAGCCACTCCTTTCGAGACGTGCAAAGACGCGGTCCGCGTCCCTTTTTTACGGCGACACCCGAAAATGGTCCGTCGAGCCCTTCCCGAACGGATAAGCGTCCCCCGGTGCCAAGGAATTCTCCGGACGCCTTAGTCCGAAAACATACCACGTGCCCCCCAAAAACCACAAAAAAAAGTGAGGTTGTCAATCTGGAAAAGAAGACTTATCCACATTTATTTGCCCGTTTCGGCCGCAAACACCCCAGTTTTCCGCTGCATATTGCGGCTTCATTTAATAGTTTCATAGTGAAATCGAATCCAGTCCATTTGTGAGATATCTCTCTTCAGAGTCACGAGATATGGCAAACGTAGTCCCGCCGAATTATCAAGAAATGATTCACATTGGATCAGGATCGAATTGCCCCCCTTAAACCACCGATCGTTTGCTGCCTTACATTTCTCGATGCTACCAGGGGTTTTCCACGAGTTATCCACAATTCGCGGGCAGGCTTGATTTTCCGACGCACCCCGTCACACTCCAGACCCTCGATGAATCTGCTCGAAGTCACAAAACTGGTCAAGATTTACAACGATCGGACCGTCGTCAACGACGTCAGTTTCGTCCTACGCCAGCAGGAAGTTGTCGGCCTCCTGGGCCGAAACGGGGCCGGAAAAACCACCACTTTCCGCATCATCCTCGGCATGATTGAGCCCAACAGCGGCGCGGTCGCCTTCGACGCCACCGACATCACTTTCATGCCCATGTACAAGCGGGCCCGACTCGGAATCGGCTATCTGTCCCAGGAACGCTCCGATTTCCGCAGGCTTTCCGTCTTCGATAACCTCCTGGCGATTCTCGAAACCCTCCCTATCTCCCGCCGCGAGCGGCATCGCCGCGCCGAAGCCCTCCTCGAGCATTACGGCCTGACCCGCCAACGCAAACAGAAAGCCGATACCCTCAGCGGCGGCGAACGCCGAAAACTCGAAATCGCCCGCGCCCTAGTCACCGACCCAAAGCTGATTCTCCTCGACGAACCCTTCAGCGGCGTGGACCCCATCGCCGTCGAAGAACTGCAAAACGAAGTTCGCCGCCTCAAGGTTGAATTCGGAAAAAGCGTCCTGATTACCGATCACAACGTCGCCCAAACTCTGCGCGTGTGTGATCGCGCTCTCATAATCAACGACGGCCATGTCTTTAAAGACGGCACCCCCAGCAGATCATCAACGACCCCGAAGTCCGCGGCGCCTATCTCGGCAACACATTCCGCGGCGACGAATTCGATACCCCCGTCGAACCCGCGAAAAATCCGCTCACAGCCTCAAAAACGTAGACTATCATCAACAGAACCCACGCGCCCATGAAATCAGCACTCTTCGCATTTTTCGCCGCTTTCTCGGGTCTTTTCGCCGCCAGCCCCCGCCGCCATCTCGCCGGATGCCCAAAAACTTCTCGACCAGATTCGAACCGCCTATCAATCCCTGCAAACGCTCACCGTCTCCGGCACGATTCAAGGCCAATTCGACATCGACGGCGAAAGCTCCGCCAACAGCTCCCAATTCACCGGCGATTACGACCACGGCAAATTCCGCAACCAGGTCATCAATGACGCCCTCGTCGGAAACACCGGCAAGAATCTCTACCTCTATCTCCCCTCCGACAATCGCTACCTGGTCCGCGAACTGCCCAAGGATTCCGATCGTCTCGGCTCGGTCGATGTCGAAATCGCCGACGTCATCCGAAAACAGAATCCATCGCTCGCTCTGGCGCTGGCCGCCGATGCGGCCGCCGAACTGATCGACGGAGCCACCGCCGTCGATCGCGCCGATCCCGTGCGTCTGGACGGCAAAACGCTTCCCGCGATCAAAATAATCCGCCCGGATCGCGACACCACCGTGGTGATCGACCCTTCCACGCATCTGCTCCTCATGCAGATTGTCGATCTAACCCGCCTCGCCCTTCAGCGCGGCGCTCACACCGTGAAAGCGGCCGTCATCACGACGCAAATGCACGAGCAGCCGGGAGCCGCGATCGATCCGGCTCGCTTCGCCTTCTCCCCGCCCGGCGCTCGGGCGCTCGATGAAACCCCCGCCGAAGGCAATCCCGCCCCGCCGTTCTCCCTCACCTCACTGGACGGCACGCAGATTTCCGCCTCCGATCTGAAAGGGTCCGTGGTCGTGCTCGATTTCTGGGCCACCTGGTGCCCGCCATGCGTCGCTTCGTTGCCCAGGCTTGATGATCTCTTTCAGAATCTCAAAGACCCTTCCCTGAAGATATTTGCCGTCAACGAAGCGGAGGATAAGGAAACCGTCCGGAAGTTCATCGACTCCAAGAAGCTGACCGTCCCCGTGCTGCTGGATTCGGACGGTAAGGTAGGCGAATCATTCGGCCGCAGGCCATTCCATACCTCGTCATCATTGGCAAGGACGGGCGAATAGCCAAGATTCACACTGGTCTCACGGATGAGGACATTATCCGCCACGAAATCCAGGCCGCATTGGGCCAAAAATAAGCCTATCTGAGCCGCCCCTTTTATCCCCCCATCCGGGCGCTGAGTCTTCGTCCTCGCAAAAGTGGCCATCGTCACCAGCCGATGATCCGAGTGGATTGTCGAGTCATCCGGCTCGTTTTATGGGGCGTTGGATCAGCCATGAATAAAGCGCTAGTCGAAAAGATTCGGCAATGCCCGAATCTCCCCTCCCTCCCCTCGGTCGCCGTCCAGGTTTTGGACCTGGCGGGAAAGGCCAACGTCGACATCGCCGAAATCGCCCGCGTCATCTCCAAGGACCCGGCCCTCTCCACGAAAATCCTCCGCACCGTCAACAGCAGCTTCTACGGCCGCAGCCAGCACGTCGGCACCATCAGCCACGCCCTGGTGATCCTCGGCCTGCAATCCGTCAAAACGCTCGTCCTCGGGTTTTCCCTGGTGAGCAATCTCAGCAGCACAAAAACCAAGGGATTCCAGCACCTGCAATATTGGCGTCGCAGCATTTATTCCGCGACCGCCGCGCGAACCTTTGCCGCCAAGCTCAACGTCGTGCAGCAGGAAGAAGCCTTCCTGGCCGCGCTGTTGCAGGACATCGGCATGCTCGTCCTGTCGCAGGTTCTTGGTCAGCAATACAGCGACATCTGCGAGCGCGGCGCGACGCATCTGGCGGTGGTTGAAGCCGAAGCAGCCCAGCTCGGCATGACCCACGCCGACGTCGGCGCCCTGCTCACCGAACAATGGAAACTGCCGCCCCTGCTCGTCACTCCGATCCGCGCCAGTCACGGCGTCCAGGTCGTACACGACCCGGGTCTGCGCGTTTTGGCCGATTTGGTGCAACTCTCCGGCCGATGCGCCGATGTCTTTGTCGAGGAATCCGCCGCCGCTTCGATCCAGCAGGTTCGCGCTTTTTGCGCTGAGCGATACAAGATGGACGAGTCCACCTGCGACCAGGTCCTCCAGGAGATTGCCGCCAAGACCAAGGAAGTCGCCTCGCTCTTTGAAATCAATATCGGCGCCGCGGCGGATTTTGAATCCATTCTGAAGAAGGCCAATGAAGCCCTGGTCGAACTGACGCTCCAATCCCAAATGCATGCCACGCAGCTCCAGGAACAAAATCATGCCCTCAAAAAACAGGCCACGACCGACGCCCTCACCGGCCTGAACAACCGCGCCACCTTCGACGAATTCTTCATCCAGACTTTCGAAGGCGCTCGGCAGAATGGAAAACCGCTGACCCTGCTCATGATGGACGTGGACAAATTCAAATCCATCAACGATCGCTTCGGTCACCAGGCCGGCGATCAGGTCCTCACCGCTTTGGGTAAACTTGTTCTCAGCGCCGCCCGCACCAGCGACATGGCCGCACGCTACGGCGGAGAAGAAATGGTCCTCATTCTTCCCGGCACGACGCGCCCGTCGGAACCGCCATCGCGGATACCATTCGCCGCGCCGTCGCCGCCCAGCCCATCGTGATCGCCGGCGCAAATCCCCGTCACCATCAGCATCGGCGTCGCCACATTCGATCCCACCGGCCCCCTTCGCGAGGCAACCCAACTCCTCAAAGCCGCCGACATGGCCGTCTACGCCGCCAAACACGGCGGCCGAAACTGCGTCAAAGTCTTCTCCGTCAAAGCCGCCTAAACCGATCCCGCGCACCAATTCTTCCAAATTTCCCGATATGCCCCCTCCACATCCCGGGCAAATTGAGCCGCGTCCAAAATCGGACTGGATTTCATCTTTTCTCGTAGATTCGATCTCATCGCTTTGAGCTTCGGAACATCTCCCGCCAAGCTTGCGGCGATCTGGACGTACTCCTGCGGACTCTTGGCAATCAGTTCCCCCGTCCCAAGATTGCTTAGAACACTTGCCCCCAATCTTTGACAATGCACCGATCCGGCGAGGGTCACCACCGGCAATCCCATCCAAAGAGCATGGCACGTCACCGTATGCCCGTTCACAGGAAACGTATCCAAATAAATGTCCACTTGATGATGCAGGGAGAAGTATTCCGACAGGGGACGCTTGCCCATCAAATCGAGCCGAGTCGGATCGATTCCCCTCCTTTCGAAGTGGCTTCGAATCTCTCTTTGGAGATCGTTTGATTGCAATCCACCGGCCGCGATGAGCAGGCGCGATGTCGGAACCTGAATCAGAATCTCCGCCCAGCAATCCAGAAGATTGGGGGGAAGTTTTCCCAATGTCGTGAAACAGGCGAACGTGACTCGGCCATAAGTTACCGCGGGCAGAGGCGAGACTTCCGTCGCCTCCGCTGGCGGGCGGTAGCAGGCAAAGGTCCGGGGCAATCTCAATAGCTTTTCGCTGTGATACTTCTCCGTCTGACCCAGGGGATCGGCGTAGATGTCCGTCATTCGATAATCGATAGCCGTCAGACCCGTCGTATCCGGGTAGCCGAGGTAGGTGATTTGAACCGGGGCGGGTTTGCGGGCGAAGACCAGAAGTCGGTTGCCTGCCGTGTGGCCTGCGAGGTCCACGAGGATATCGATCTGGTCCTGCCGGATCATCCGCGCGACTTCGACGTCGCTCTTGCCATAGATTGATCGCCACTGATGGATCGACTGCTGCAATCTTCGCGTCACGGCGTCCGGCTGACCGACGTCCGCGTAGGCGAAGACTTCGACTTGCTGGGGATCGTGGTAATCGAGGAGGTTTTCAAGAAAGAACGCCACCGAATGGAGGCGGAAATCGGAGGAGACATAGCCGATTTTCAGGCGGCGGTTTGGGTCGCGGTCGTTAGTCGGCGGCAAGATCTCTCTCGCCAACGGCCGCGAGAACCGTCTGTCCCAGTCGACATGTTCCTGGAAAATTTCCTCGGGGCCGCGCCCGGAACAAAATGCAGCGCCCACAAAAGATTGTCCGCCACAAACGGCACATGCCGAATCTGCCCCAGCACCTCGACGGCTTGCGCCGCCCGCCCCATTCCCAACAGCGCCTGCCCCAAATTCGATTGCGCGTCGACCGAATCCGGCTGGATCGCCAGCGCTCGCCGATAAACCTCAATCGCCTCGGCATACCGATCCTCCTCAAGAAGACACGTCCCAAGATTATTCAGGGCCTGCGAGCTCGGGCTGATCTCCGCCGCCTTGCGGAAACATTCCATCGCCTCGCCGCCCCGGCCGACCGTACGCAGCGCGTCCCCCAGATTGAACCACGCCCCGCCGTAATCCGGCTTCAGTTTCACCGCGCATTGATAGGCTTCGACCGCCCGCGGCCCCTGCCCCATCGTCGCCAGGGCGCAACCCAGATTAAACCAGGCCTCCGGCCAATCCGGCCGCATCGCGATCGCCGTCTGACACGAATTCGCCGCCTCTCCCGCAAGCGAAAGTTTGAGTAGTGCCACCGCCAGATTCAGATGAAAATCCGCGCGCTTACTATCCAGCGCGATCGCGCGCCGAATAAGTTGCACCGCCTCCCGTGCCCGATCCGTTTGAATGAGCAGCGTCCCCAGCAGATGCCACGCCTCGGCGTTTGCCCCGTCGGCCGCCACCACTTGCCGATAGATCGCCTCGGCCTCATCCAGCCGCCCGGCGCGATGCAACTCCGCCGCCTGACTCAGAAGCGCCGAACTCATCGCAAGCTCCACACCCGTCGAAATTCCCTCTCCAAATCGCGAGCGATCCCATCGCCGTCCATCAATGGCGATCCAGCCATCCTCTCTCGCAGCGATGCCCGCAGCTCCTCCAATCCACTTATGCCCGCCGCCTTTTGCACATATTCCTCTTCAGAACTCGCCGCCAGTTCCGCCAATCCAAGATTCGTCAGCAAACTGAACCCCACGTGGCTGGCGTGAGTCTTCCCCGTCAACGTCACCACCGGCACACCCATCCACATTGCCTCGCACGTCGTCGTCGTCCCGTTGTAAGGATACGTATCCAGCGCGACATCCATCTCGCCATAGGCCTTCAGATGCTCATGAATCGTCGCGGATTTGCCCCGAAGATCGATCCGCGAGGCGTCGATGCCGGCGGATGTGAATCGCCGCAGAAACTCCTCGCGCATCTGCGCATCGCTCAACCCCGCATTCTTGATCAGCAGCCGGCCCTTGGGAACGGCCTGGAGAATCCGAACCCACAAATCTGTCACCTTTTGGTTCATTTTGGCCAGATTATTGAACGAACCGAAGGTGATAAACCCATTGCTTTTAGCCGGCAATGGCGAAACTTCCGGCGCATCCGCCGGGGCCCGATAGCACACAAAACTCCTCGATAATCGGATCAGCTTTTCCCTGTAATATCCGTCGGTCATCCCGACAGGATCGGCGTAGTTATCCGTCAATCGGTAATCCATCGCCGAGAGACCGGAAGTATCCGGATAACCCAAATACGTGATCTGAATCGGAGCAGGCCTGCGCAAAAACCATCAATCGATTTCCCGCCGTATGCCCAGCCAGATCGACCAGAATATCGATCTTATCCTTGCGAATCATTTCGGAAAGATTTTGATCGCTGATTCCCGTGACATTTCGCCACTGACCGAAGAGCTTTTGCAATCGCGCCGTCATCGCATCACTCTTTGCCAAATCGGCGTACCCGAAGATTTCCACCACGTTCGGATCATGCGCCGCGAGCAAATTCTCTAGAAAAAACCCAACCGAATGCTCCCGAAAATCCGGCGACACATACCCCACGCGCAATCGTCGTTTCGGATCGCGATCCACTTCCAGCGGCTTATTCTGATTTGCCGGCGGTCGGGCAAACAGCTCATCCCACTTCCGATGTTCCGCGAAAACCTCCGCCGGATCGGCATCGGCCAAGCAATGCATCGCAAAAAGCATGTTACTCACCGCGTCCCGATCCTCGGGACGAAGCGCCTGCGCGGTGCGATACAGCGCGATCGCCTCATCCGCGCGCCCCATGTCCCGCAATCCGTTGGCGAGATTGAAATACGGCTCGAAATAATCCGGCCGCAGCGCGATCGCCTCGCGAAAATGCGAATTGGCCTCGGCGTGTTTCCCCTCCTGAGACAGAATTACGCCCAGATTGCAGTGATAAACCGCGTGCCGCGGATTGATCGCCAGCGCCCGGCCGATCAGCTCAAGCCCCTCTCCCGGATTACCAAGCTGAAAACGAATCACCCCCAGCAGATGCATCACATCCGGCTGATTCGGCGACGCCGCCAGAATTTCCCGATAGGTCTTTTCAGCCTCGCCAAGCTTCCCGGCCCGATGCAATTGTCCGGCCAGGTCGAGCTTCTGCTGAAGTGTGACATCCGACATGGAAAAAGAGGGGTGCTACCTAGAACTCTTCATGCTCCACATGATCGCGCTGCGTATCGGCGATTCCACGATACTGATGAATCGAAAGATCGTCCACATTATGCAACACAATATTCGGCCGCCCCGGGGCATGCGGCGCCTTGATATGCGTCAAATCCACATCCTTCACGTCGTCCAGGTAATACGCCGGCCGCATGTCTTCCTTGAGCGTGCTCATGTCGATATCCGTCAGGTCGATCCCCGTGACGTGCCGGATGAAAAATCCGTACGACGGCATCCCCCGAAATCGCGACGGCTCGGGATAGTCCTTCGCCTGCTCCTCGGGCCGCGTCGCGGCTTGCGCCAGCGTCACCCCGCCGGGATACTGAATCTGCACGTTGCTGATGTGCAAATCCTCGATGTCATGCCCCGGCACCCCAGTAATCAGCGCCGCAAAACGCCCCGCCATATTCGTGATATTGATATTGCTGATCTGCACGCGCCGGATCGCCCCCATGGAAGTCTGATCCGCCGGCCCGCGCAAGCGCTCGCCCAGGCGGATGAAGATCGGATTGTTCACCACATCCCGCATCGTGATGTTGGAGATTACCACGTCCTCGATGATCGCCCCGTCCACGCTCTCCAGCGCCAGCCCCCCGCAGTAATCGACCACGCAGTTGGATATGGCGATGTTCTTGAATCCGCCGTTGGATTCCGTCCCGAATTTGATCCGGCCGGTTCGCGCCGCGTGCCGGTCCGGGCTGTAATCGAGTCCGATCCGCTTATACGTGCCATCGATCATCGTCCCTTCTTCATACCCGCCGGTGACGAAGCAATTGGTGATGGTCACGTTTTCCGTCGCGCGGTTATACCCCGGCCCAAAGCTGCTCTTGAGGCACAACCCGTCATCCCACGGCGAATTGATGCTGCAATTGGAAACCCGCACGTTCCGGCAGCAATCGATATCCATCCCGTCCCGATCCGTATCGATCTTCACGTTATCGATCGTGAAATTATCCACCGCCGTCGCCAGCAGCGCAAAGTGCCCGCCATTCAAAATCGAAATGTCGCGCAGGATCACGTTCTTGCAGTTCTTCAGCGCGATTGTCTTGTTCCCCACACCCGCCGGCAGCGCATCTTTCGGATCGGGATACACCGGCTCCGGCGAAGGTTTCGTCGTCGAGTCCACCGCCGCATCCTGATCCAGCCCGTACGGCAGGAATTTCCGCTCGGGATGCAAATTCGCCCCGTGACTCAAACCCCTCCCCCAGATCAACCCCGGCCCTTCGATCGCCACGTTTGATAAATCCTCACCCCAGAACAAACTGTTGTGCCAGTGGCTGTGCCCGAAATCCATGTAATGATCCCATGCAAACGGCTCCGGCGGATCGTACTGACCCGCCTTATCCGTCCCGGCGGCAAGCACCATCGCCCCCTGATCGAGATAAATCGTCGTATTGCTCTTCAGGTGGATCGAATAACAAAGATAAGTCCCCGCCGAAAAACGCACGGTCCCCCCGCCCGCGTCCGAAGCGGCGGCAATCGCGCTATTGACCGCGTCCGTATCGAGCGTTTGCCCATCCCCTTTGGCGCCAAACGCGCGCACACTGTAGATTTCCGACGTAGCCTGGCATCCCCCCAACAACGACACAACGAGCAGCAGCAGCGACCAGCGCTGCCTCAGCGATTTCATCATAGGGTTGGTTCCTGTCGAAGGTTCAGGAGGGAAAGTATACGTGAAGCGTCCCCGGGCGCACAATTCGTGCGACCGGCCGCAATACGCGAAATGATGGTTTCCGCGAAACTTAGGCGGCTCTGCCGCGCAACCCGCGCCGGATTAATCCAATCGCCGCCAGGCCGCCCAGCATGCCCAGACCCGCCCAATCAGCCGCCGGAAGAGGAACCGCCGTCGATCCTCCGCCCGTCCCGGTGCCGGTCGGATTGAAGAAATCGAAATAGGCGCAGTTGAGGAGATACGTATTTTCGGAAGCTTTTTCGTAAAGCCAGATATGAGTCCTTGACCGTTAGGGAACGCGACCGTACCGTCTGAGCCGTCGTGCTGAGTTTTCGCCATTTCATTTCCGCGGCGATTACGACTGTCCTACTGGCCGGCGGTGTTCCCTGTTTGACTTGTTCGCCCGCTGTCTGTGCGGCAAGCACGGAATGTGCATCTGTTCACTGCAATCGCTGCGGGCAAAACTGTCCCATGTCGAAAACTTCTCATGAATCGCACAAGCACGACGCCAATTGCAAGCAACAATGCCCGCCGATCACCGCCGACAGGGTGGTAACGAACAGCAATTCGCAGTCATTTGCCGTGGCGATGTTGTCCGTTGCTGAAGTGCAGCCTTTTCTCTTCGGATACACAAGTTCCTGCGCCCCTTCGATCCGTCAGTCTGTTATCGCGCACCCCCCCTCACTTCTTAGCTTAAATTGCCAGCTGACGATCTGATTCCCTCCAAAACCTGACCACGATTGCATCTCGCGATTCCGCCGTATCGGCGTGAATGTGCGCCTCTTTTTCAAACCGAAGTTCTCATTGCGCAGAATCCCATGAAAACAATTGTCATTGTGGCATCCACCATCGTTTTGACCTTAGCGGCTGTATTTGCGGTGCAAACCATCTCCGGGAAATTGCACCCAAAGAGCGAGTTGACGGCGGTGGCTGCTTCAACCGCTCAGCCCAGGCAACTATGGACATGTGGGATGCACCCCCAGGTCATCCAGGATCATCCAGGCTTTTGCCCCATCTGTCACATGAGGCTCGTGCCGTTGAACATGGATTCCTCCGCCGGCGCGGGAAATTCCGCCGGAGAACAACGGAAAATCCTTTACTACTGGGATCCCATGTTGGGGCCTTCGTCCATCGCGCATGTCACCGGCAAGAGCGCGATGGGCATGGACTTGGTGCCCGTCTATGAGGACGAGCAATCCGCCGGTCCGACGGTCACAATTGATCCGACAATCGTTCAGAACATGGGGGTCCGAACCGCCGAAGTCTCTCGCGGGCCGTTGGCGAAAACGGTGCGGGCGGTGGGAATTCTGGAAGTTCCCGAGCCGGGGCAATACGACATTAACCTCAAGATCAATGGCTGGATCAAGAAGCTCTACGCCGATCAGGAGGGGATGCACGTCCATAGGGGCGACGTGCTTTTTGACCTATACAGCCCCGATCTACAGGTTGCGGAAGAGGAGTTGATCGGGGCTGTCAAATCGCTCAAGTCCCTCGATCCAAACGCGTCGAATGCGTTGCGGTCAGAGTCACAAGACCTGGTCGCCTCAGCGAAACAAAAGTTGCGGCTGTGGGATGTCGCCGACGAAGACATTGCGGGGATTGCCCAGGCGACGCAAGCGCCCGAGACGGTTCCATTCCGCAGCCCGGCGAACGGCGATGTGATCGACAAAATGGTGGTTCAAGGTTCGGCCGTTCAGGCAGGCATGAAAGTGATGCGGATCGAAGACCACACGAAACTGTGGCTCGACGCCCAGGTGTACGAAGACGACATCCCGCTGGTTGCTCTCGGCCAAACCGTGCAGGCAACGGTCGAAGCTTCGCCCGGCAAGACATTTTCCGGCCCCATCACATTCATTTATCCCCATCTGGATCACATGAGCCGTACGGTTACGGTTCGCGTCACCCTTGATAATCCAAACCATGAACTCAGCCCCGGCATGTATGCCACCGCGAATATCCTAACCCAACCCGTGTCGGACGCGGTGTTGGTCCCGCGCGAGGCAGTGATTGACACCGGTACCCGGCAGATCGCCTTTGTGGCCTTGGCGGAGGGTCACTTCGAGCCGCGAAAGGTTCGTATGGGCGTGATGGGCGACGACGATCGCGTGCAAATTCTGGAAGGATTGGCACCCGGAGAAACAGTGGTGACCAGTGGCCAATTCTTGCTCGATGTCGAAAGCCGCACAACGGAAGCAATCGACAAGCTGCGTCGGTCCTCTGCCAGTCCCATCGAACAGGCCGCTCCGGGCCAGGAACTCCTGCATCCGGTCAATTAACAGATGCCCATAATCATCCGCAGGGAAATCCCATGATTGCAAAGATCATCGAATTGTCAATCCGCAATAAGTTCATGGTTCTCCTGCTGACGGCAATGCTTGTCGTGGCGGGGATCTGGGCGACGATCCATATCAGCTTGGACGCTGTGCCCGACCTGTCCGATGTTCAAGTGATCGTCACTACCGATTATCCAGGCCAAGCCCCTGACGTTGTGGAAGATCAAGTCACCTATCCGCTGACGACCGCCATGATGGGCATTCCTCACGCCAAGGTAGTGCGCGGCATCAGCATGTTTGAGCAGTCGTTCATCTACATAATCTTCGATGACGGCACCGACCTGTATTGGGCGCGCAGCCGGGTGCTGGAATACCTCAACTTCGTGAAGGACCGGCTTCCGGCCGGCGTCGAGCCGAAGTTGGGGCCTGACGCGACGGGCGTCGGATGGGTTTACCAATACGTCCTGTACCCCGGCTACTACAGCCCCGATCATCCCAACGGGATTTGGCATGATGAGTCGAACAACAAGTGGTATGCGGATCCGAGCCAGGCCTCCTCAGATCGCAGAGCGTCGCTGGTCAAGGTACGGGCGTTCGAAAAGCCCGGCCTATGCCCCCTCGACGGCAAGCCGCTTGTTCCTTCCAACCAGGATTTGGCGAGCCTGCGCAGTCTTCAGGATTGGTATTTGCGCTATCAGCTCACGGCCGTGCCGAATGTCGCCGAAGTCGCGTCGATCGGCGGCTTCGTCAAGGAATATCAGGTCGTGCTCAAGCCCGAGCGTCTGCTGGCGTACAAACTTCCCGTCAGCACGATCATGACCGCGATTCAGCGCTCCAACAATGATGTTGGCGGATCGGTCATCGAGATGAGCGAAAACGAGTACATGGTCCGCAGCCGTGGGTATCTCAAAGGATTGGAAGACTTGGCGGATGTCCCGGTCGGCGTCGGCAAGGACGGCACGCCAATCATGCTCTCGGACGTGGCCACGCTACAGATCGCCGGCGAGGAACGGCGCGGCGTGGGCGAATGGAACGGCGACGGCGAGGCCGTGGGCGGCGTGGTCATCGCGCGCTTCGGCGCCAACGCCTATCAAGTCATTCAGGACGCCAAGGCTAAGCTCGCCGATCTGGAAAACGGCCTGCCGCCCGGCGTCGTGATTAAAACGGCATACGACCGCTTCGATTTGATCGAGCGCGCCGTTCACACGCTGCGGCACACCCTACTTGAGGAAATGCTTGTCGTCGCGCTGGTGTGCGTATTCTTTCTGTTGCACGCGCGCAGCTCCCTCGTGGCGATCTTCGTCATTCCCAGCAGTATGCTCATCAGTCTATTGGCGATGCACCTCCTGGGCATCAACGCCAACATCATGAGCCTGGGCGGAATCGCCATCGCCGTCGGCGTGGTGGTGGACAGCGCGATCATCATGGTTGAGAACGCCCACAAGCATCTCAATCACGAAGAAGAGCGCGTCCGTGCCGGCGAGCCGTCGCGCCCGCGCAACGACATCATCATGGACGCGGCCAAAGAGGTCGGACCCAGCCTATTTTTCAGTCTTCTAATCATCACGGTCAGTTTCATGCCGGTGTTCGTTCTCGGCGGGGAAAGTGGTCGGCTGTTCAAGCCGCTCGCCTTCACCAAAACGTTCGCCATGGCGTCCGCATCGGTGTTGTCGATCACGATCATCCCGGTGCTCATGGTTTATTTCATCACGGCTCGCACGTTGCCCAAGGCGTGGGGCCGGAAGACAAATCTGTTCATTACGCTCGCGGCGATTTTAATTCCGGCCGGTCTGTTGTATTGGCTGCCGCGTCTTGAGCCGGATTTGCAACCGTATCGCTGGTGGATGGCGGGCGGCTGGGGGCTTCTGGCGGCAATGGTGCTCGTGCCGCAGAAGATCATCCACGAAGAACGAAGTCCGATCAGTTACACATTGCAGAAGGTCTATAACCCATTCTTCTGGGCGGCGATGAAATTCCGCTGGGTGGTGTTGGTCCTGGCTCTAGCGTTCATGGCTTCCGCCGTCTGGCCGCTCATGCGGCTCGGCAGCGAATTCATGCCGCCGCTGGACGAGGGCGATCTGCTCTACATGCCGACTACCGATCCAAGTATCAGCGTCACGAAAGCACGGCAGGTCCTCCAGCAGACCGACAAACTCATCAAGACCTTTCCCGAAGTCGTCAGCGTTTACGGGAAGATCGGCCGCGCCGACACCGCGACCGACCCTGCTCCGCTGGACATGATTGAAAGTGTCACTCGCTTGCAGACGGACCCGAGCAAATGGCGTAAGCGGAAGATGAGCTATTTCTTCGATACCTGGCCGTCCACCCTCCGCTGGCCTTTCGAGCACACATTCTGGCCGCACGAGCGCAAAATCACCATGGATGAACTGGTCTACGGCTGGCAGGACCCAGACGGGACCGACCATCCCGGCTTGAATGCGGTCGTGACCGAGCCGGGCGTTGCCAATGCCTGGCCGATGCCCATCGAGAACCGCACAAACATGCTTTCCACCGGCATCAAGACGCCGGTGGGAATCAAGATAATGGGGCCCGACCTGCAAGTGCTGGCGGATTTGGCCGAGAAGGCTTCGACGATCATGCTCACCGTTCCCGGCACGACCAGCGCGTATCCTGAACGATCCTTCGGCGGTTATTACCTAGGGCCTGTCTGATGAATCCAAAATCCTGAAATAGCGACGGATCATGGCGAGCTTGGCCATGGCCTGAAAGTTCACCGCCAGTTTCTCGTAACGCGTGCCCAGGCGGCGATTCTCCTTCATCCAATTCACGCAACGCTCCACCACGTTCCGTCGGCGATACGCCTTGCGATCAAAGTTCTCCTGCGGCGGCTGATTCGATTTCGCCGGGATCACCGCTTGGATTCGGTGGCGACGCAGCCATCGCCGCACATTTCCGTAACTGTATCCCTTGTCGCCCGCCAGCCTCCTGGGGCGACGACGGCGGCGACCGATGCGCATCGCGTTCATCACCGGCTCCACGTACCGGCTCTCGTGGCATTGGCCGGCGCTGGCCTCGACGGCGAGCGGAACTCCCTGGCCGTCAGTAACCAGGTGGAGCTTGCTGCCCCACCCGCCTCGGCTGCGGCCCAACGCGTGATCCGCCGGTTCTTCCGGGGCGGTTTTGATTTTCTGGCTCCGGCGGCGGATCGACTGGCTCGCACATTGGTGCCGTCGATGCACCACAGGTCCCAGTCGATTCGTCCTTGCTTGTCCAACCTCATCTGCAGCCGCTGGAGGATTCGATCAATCGTTCCGTCCTTTCTCCAGCGGTTGAAGCGGTCGTAGACGCTTTGCCATCTGCCGTAACGTTCGGGCATCTCGCGCCATTGAGCGCCCGAGTGCAGAATCCAGAACATGCCGTTGAGCGTGGTGCGGTGGTCGTTCCACTGCCCGCCGCGCTTGCCGTTGCCGGGCAGCAGATCGCCGATCAACTCGTACTGCTCATCCGTGAGCTCATAACGTCGCATCCGTGACACCTCGTCTGAAAACCGCTATTTATAACTAAAAGCGATTCATCAGACAGGCCCTAGATATCGACGTCAACCGCCAGCAAGCCGCACGCTACGGGCTGACCACCGGCGATGTGCAGGACGTCATCAGCACGAACCTCGGCGGAATGAAGACGACGACCGCCGTTGAAGGGCTGGAACGCTATCCGGTGAACATTCGCTATGCCCGCGATCTCCGAGACGATCCGTCGGCCATCAAGGAAGTCCTTGTCCCGACGCCGACCGGCGCTCAAATTCCGCTCGGTGAACTCGCCACGGTCAAGATCGATCCTGGCCCACCGATGATCAAGAGCGAAAACGCCCGGCGTACCGCCTGGATATTCGTGGATATGTCGGGGCGCGATATCGGCAGCTTCATCGCAGATGCGCAGGCCGCCATTCAGCAAAAACTTCAATTGCCCGCTGGATACACGCTCGTCTGGTCGGGCCAATTCGAGAACATCCAGCAAGCCGACGCACAATTGAGATGGGCCGTTCCGCTCACATTTATCATCATTGTCATGTTGCTCTATGCCGCCACGAGAAGCTGGTTCAGGGTCGGCGTTGTATTGCTGGCGGTGCCGTTCAGTCTCGTCGGGGCAATCTGGTTCCTCTACCTGCTCGGTTACAACATGAGCCTGGCAGTGTGGATCGGAATCATCGCCCTGGCCGGACTCGATGCCGAAACGGGTTTGGTGATGCTGCTGTACCTCGACAATAGTTACGAGCGGTTCAAGACCGAGGGAAGGATGCGGACTCGCGCGGACCTGTGGCAGGCCGTCTATGACGGCGCGGTGAAGCGAATCCGACCCAAGACCATGACGGTCGCCGCGGCGTTCATCGGCTTAGTTCCGCTGCTCTGGGCGACCGGAACCGGGGCTGATGTCATGCGGCGGCTTGCCGCCCCAATGCTTGGCGGACTATTCACCAGCTTCCTGATGGAACTGCTGATTTATCCAATCATCTTTTATGTGGCAAAAGGAATTGGATTGGGGCAGAAACCAACGGTGACAGAGCCTCAGGTCATGCTGGAGGGCATTCATGCCTAATTTCATATCTGTTTTTCGGCTGATGATTGTCATGGTGCTGGTGGGATTGGCCGGCTGCACCGTCCACCCTCCGGGCGAACGCGAAGAACGCGACGCGGCACTGCGAACAGGCAAGCCGTTCGACAAGCCATTCGAAGCCCGCCCAACTGCATTACTGCCGGAAAACCCAACACCAGATCAATTGGTGGAATACGCGTTGCTGAACGACGCGGAATTGGAGCAGCGCTATTGGGAATGGCGGTCGGCAATCGAGCAGATTCCACAGGACGGCACGCAATCCACGACTTTCAACCTCATGGCCGGAACAAACATCGCCAATGAGCGCGCCAGTTGGGGAAGCAGCACAGTGGCATTGTCCAACGACCCCATGACCGACATCAAGTGGCCAGGCAAGTTGGATGCTGCGGCCAAGCAAACGCTGGAGAATGCGCGTGCTGCGGGTCGGCGTTTCATCAAGGCGAAATACGACCTCCGGAATAAGGTGCTCAGTGCTTACTACGACTACGCATTGAACGCGGAACTGATTCGTTTGGAACGAAGCAATCAACAATTGCTCGAGACGACAGCAACAGTCACCGAAGCCCGAAACCGTGCCGGCAGTTCCGGCCAGGAAGACGTGCTGAAAGCGGACAACGAAGTGGATATGTCAGGCAACGACATCGCCAATATGGAATCGCAGTTGCCGAGCCAGCGCGCGGCGATCAACGCGCTCATGAGTCGTCCAGTAGATGCTCCATTGCCCGTGCCGACAGAATTGCCCCGGGCGCGATCACTGGCATATGCGGACGGGGAACTGGTTGAATTGGCCGCGAAACAAAATCCCGAACTCATTGCCCTCGCGGATGAGATACGAGGTCGTGGCGAAGGGATACGGCTCGCCAAACTTCAATACGTGCCCGATTTCAACCTGAGCCTTGGAACAGACCTGATGGGCGTCACGCAGTCGGTGTTGGGCCAAGCGACGATTCCGATCTTTAGGTACGAAACGCTCAATGCCGCTATAGCGCAGGCCGAGGCCAACCTTCGCGCTTCTGAAGCGATGCGCCGCCAAGCCGGGAATGACTTGGCGGCACGGGTGGTTTTGGACATCAGGATCATTCAAGACTCCGACCGTCAACTTGATTTATTCGAGCACACGATCCTCCCGCACGCCCGAGAGGTCGTAAATGTCGGCCGGTCCGCATATGAGGCAGGTCTGCGCCACACTGCTCGATCTCCTGGGCGATCACCGGTCATTGATCGCCCTTGAACGTTTCGTTGCCAATCTTAGAATTGCTCGGGAAAAGCATCTTTCGGATCTTGAGTCGATCACGGCCAGTGACCTATCAGATCGGCATCTGGGAAATGCTCAAGCCGCTGTTCATTAATGCTTCGGAAGGTTGGTTTCCGTCGAAGACTCGGAGAGCGAAGTATACGTGAAGCGTCCCCGGGCGCACAATTCATGCGACGAGCCGCGACACGCAAAATGATGGATTTCCCGAGCCTTAAGCGGATCGGTTCCGCACGCCGCGCCGGATCAAACCGATCGCCGCCAGGCCGCCCAGCATGCCCAGACCCGCCCAATCAGCCGCCGGAAGAGGAACCGCCGTCGATCCGCCGCCCGTTCCGGTGCCGGTCGGATTGAAGAAATCGAAATAGGTCCAGTCGAGAAGATATGTATTTTCCGAAGAAGCCCCGTCGGCGGAAGTAAACCCGGCAAACGCGTTGGACTGCCCAAGAACGTCCGGAATATTCACCGCATACGTGAGCAGCGGGGTCGTCGGCTTGACCGTTGTATTCGCATCCACGGCATACACGCTCAAATCCGATCCGTTGTAATCGATCCATGCCGTCCAGATGGTGCCGTTGTCGAATTGCGTCGGCACATTCGTCTGTCCGCCGGGGAAATCGCCGTTGTCGATATCACCGTCCGTCGCCACGCCGATGTAATTTGAACTGGGATCGTTGTTCGCCGTGTTCTGAAACGTATCAAATTTCACCGCCACGCTCGGCGTGATCCCCTGATATCCGATCCCCTCGCCCGCCTCCCCCGCGCTGGAGCTTTCCGTCTGCACGGTAAAGACCAGTCCGTCCGCTCCCACCTGCGTCCCGTCGCTGATCCCGACCGGGTCATTCATGCGCCACTGAAAGCTCGTGCTGAATCCCGTAGCCGCCTGAAGCTGCGTCGTGCTGAAGACGGTCCCGAAGACGAAACTCCCGCCGCTCGGCTGAAGCTCCAAAACGTTCGTATCCCCGGCCCCATCGTTGGCGACTTGCTCAGTGAAGCCGTTGAGGGTCAGCCCCGATGTGCTCGCAAAGTTATTAAAAGTAACGGTAGTGGCTGAAGCCACGGAGGCGGCCAACACTCCCGCCGCGAACGCGAGAAGACGCATGAGTCCCTTCCTTCCTGAAGTACACCGACAAGAATCCCGGCTAAACACCCAACGCCGGAGAGATGAACGACGCGAAAATAATCGAAACGAGCGAATCCGTCCAACTAAAACTTACGCACCCGCCCCCGAGAATTGTTTAGCACCAACTTATTAAAATGCATTCTCGCCCCGCGTTCCGACCGGTCGCCCGAATTGGAGCTATGGAGAATTAAGGAGGACAAGGCAACGTCTATGCATATCCGGATTAATGCACCTATTCGCTTGCGGCAAAAGGGAATAACCCCCGCGCCGCTCCCATTTATGGTTCGAACCGCAGAAATAGTGCGTGAGAGATTATCCACTTGTCTCGCAGTACATTTGCAACTGTCTATCAGTCCTAGATTTAAGTCCCACGACGTACCAAACGGCAAATCCCGGCAATCCCCAATTGAGCCAATGAAAAACCCCAATTTTTCTGTTGAGATTCGCCGCAGGCGGTGTAGCTTACCCCTCGTGCCGATCACCTCGGCGCCGGCGGATAAGTAACTTCCCGGGATGGGCAACCCCGGGTCGGTTTTTGTGCCCGTTTGAGCCATCGGAGGGCCTGGCTGTTCCGGCAGCGGATGGGCGGAGGGCTTTAAAAACGTGAAATTCGGAAAAAAGAGCCGCCGCGCGGAATCTATCGGCGCGTCTATCTGGTCGGCCAAGCCTGCGCTTCAAACCCAGCATTGAAACCCTTGAATCGCGCATCTTGCTCAGCACATACATTACCGATCCTTTTTCGGAGCATCTTGCCGCGCATCAGTCCGTGGGCACGCCGACGATCATCGATCTCGGCGTCGTGCCTCAGGTCTCCGCCGACAGCCTGTCCGCTCCCTTCAATCCCAGCCAGATTCGCCAGGCGTATGGCGTGGATCAGATCTCCTTCAACGGCACCGCCGGCACCGGGGCCGCACAAACCATCGCCATCGTCGATGCCTACAGCGACCCGGACATCATCTCCGACGCCAACGCCTTCAGCTCGAACTTCGGCTTGCCGCAGTTCAACGGCTCCGGCGAACCGACGCTCACCGTCCTGAATCAAGACGGCGGCACCTCTCTCCCCGGCACCCCGACGCCCGGAACCTGGGACGCCGAGGAATCTCTCGACGTCGAATGGGCCCACGCCATGGCGCCCGACGCCAACATCATCCTCTTCGAGGCCAACACCAACTCCACCACCAATCTCTTCAAAGCCGTCAGCGAAGCCGCCGATTACGCCGGCGTTTCCGTCGTCTCGATGAGCTGGGAAAATTCCGAAGTTTCCGGCGAAACTTCCCTCGACTCCGACCTCACCACTCCCAAGGGACATCAAGGCGTCACCTTCGTCGCGTCCACCGGCGACGTCGGCGGGCAGACCGATTATCCGTCCACGTCGCCCAACGTCCTGGCGGTCGGCGCGACCAGCCTCACCATCAACAGCGACGGCTCCTACGGCTCCGAATCCGCCTGGGCCGACGGCGGCGGCGGAGTCAGCCAGTACGAATCGCAGCCGAGTTACCAAACCGGCAATGTCAATGGCGCCAGCACCACCAACCGCACCGTCCCGGACGTTTCCATCGACGGCGACCCGAACACCGGCGTCTATCTCCTCGACACTTTCGACAACGCCTCCTACCAGGAAGCCGGTGGCACCAGTCTTGCCGCGCCGATGTGGGCCGGCCTCATCGCCGATGCCGATCAGGGCCTGGCCCTCAAGGGAGACGGCACGCTCAACGGCGCAACGCAAACCCTCCCCGATCTCTACAACCTTCCCAGCTCCGATTTCCACGACATCACAACCGGCAGCAACGGCTTCCCCGCGACAACCGGATACGACCTGGCCACGGGTTTGGGGACTCCCATCGCCAATCTTCTCGTCCCCGCATTGGCCGGCTATTCCACGACTTCGACCGCGTCGAGCCTCGTCTTCACCCAACAGCCCAGCAACGTAACCGCCGGAAACTCCATCGGCCCCTCCGTCGTCGTGAAAATCGAAGACCAGGACGGCAACGTACTCAGCGATGACAACTCCGACGTGACGTTTAGCGTCAACAGCGGCCCGGGATCGCTCGTGGGCACCCCCGTCACCGTCCAGGCCGTCGACGGCGTCGCGACATTCAGCAATCTCGTCCTCGACACTGCCGGCAATTACACCCTCAAGGCTTCCGACTCGACCGACTCACTCAGCAATTTCGCTTCCAGCAGCTTCACCGTCTCCCCCGCCGTGGCGGAGCAACTCGTCTACTCCAGGAACCCTTCAAGCGGCACAGCCGGGACGGCGCTCTTCTTCCGTCGCACTGACCATCGAAGATCAATTCAACAACGTCGAAACCGGAGATACCTCCAGCGTGTCGATCTCCGCCAGCGGTCCGGGATCGCTGACCGGCAGCTCCACGACGACCGTCAGCGCCGTCAAAGGCGTGGCGACATTCAGCAATCTCGTCCTCGATACGTCCGGGTCTTATACGCTCAGTGCAACGGATTCATCGGATAGCCTCAGCAGCGGCGCATCGAACAGCTTCTCAGTCTCTCCCGCAGCCGCGAATAAATTGGTCTTCACAACCGAACCCTCCGCCGGCACGGCAGGCGTCGCCCTCTCCTCCGTTGGCGTCACCATCGAAGATCAATTCGGGAATATCGAGACAGGGGACTCAAGCAGCGTAACCATCGCCGCCTCCGGACCCGGGCCGCTCACCGGTTCCTCGACGACCAGCGCATCGGCCTCCAAAGGCGTCGCGAACTTCAGCAATCTCGTCCTCGATACCGCCGGCAGCTACACGCTGAAGGCCTCGGATAGTTCGGATACTCTGAGCAATTTCGCGTCCAGCAGTTTCAGCATCTCCCCCACAACGGCGTCGAAGATCGTCTTCACCAGCCAACCCACAAGCGGCACCGCCGGAACGGCCCTCGCCTCGGCGAATCTCAGCATCGAGGACCAGTTCGGCAACGTCGAAACCGGCGACACAACCAGCGTCACCATCGCCGCAACCGGACCTGGTCCGCTGACGGGCTCTTCCACGGCCAGCGTCAACGCCGTGGACGGCGTGGCGAAGTTCACCAATCTCCTCCTCGACACCGCCGGCAGTTACACCCTTAAGGCGACCGACGCCACAGACAGCCTCACCAGCGCGGCATCCACCAGCTTCACTGTCTCCCCCGCCGCCGCCACGCAGCTTCTTTTCACCACCAACCCGATCAGCGGAACCGCTGGCACGGCGCTCGCATCCGTCGCGCTCACCATCGAAGATCAATTCGGCAACGTCGAGACCGGCGACAATTCAACCGTTACAGTCACCGCCGCCGGACCCGGATCGCTCGTCGGTTCGCCCGTCGGCGTCAGCGCATCCAAAGGCATCGCGACATTCAGCGATCTCGTCCTCGACACGGCCGGTAGCTACACGCTCAAAGCCACCGACAGCTCCGACAGCCTGACCAGCGCGGCGTCCAATTCGTTCAGCGTCTCCCCCGCCTCAGCCTCGCGCGTGATCTTCAGCGCCCAGCCGGTCGGCACAACCGCCGGAGACGCGTTGGCGTCCGTGTCTCTGACGATCGAGGATCAATTCGGAAATACCGAAACCGGCGACACCAGCAGCGTGTCGATTGCCGTCACCGGACCAGGACCGTTGGCGTCGGGATCGGTACAGCGCTGTGAATGCGGCCGCCGGCGTGGCGACGTTCAACAACCTGACTCTCGACACCGCCGGCAGCTATACCCTCAAAGCAACCGATTCCAGCGACAGCCTCACGAGCCCGGTCTCCAATTCATTCACGATCACCCCCGCCACCGCGTCGCAACTCGTTTTCACCATACCTCCCACAAGCGGCACAGCCGGTTCGCCTCTCTCATCCGTCGCCCTCAGCATCGAGGATCGATTCGGAAACGTCGAGACGGGCGATACATCGAGCGTTTCGATCTCCCCGACCGGGCCGGGGGCGTTCACGGGAGGTTCCACAACCAGCGTGACTGCTTCCGCCGGCGTCGCGAATTTCAGCAATCTCGTCCTCGACACCTCCGGAAGCTACACGCTCAAAGCGACGGACACCGCCGACAGCCTCACCAGCGCCGCCTCCAACAGTTTCAACGTCGCGGCCGCTACCTCGAACAAACTGGTCTTCACCCAGGAATCGACCGCCGTCACGGCCGGCGTGGCGATCACCCCGTCCGTCGTCGTCAAAATCGAGGACGAGAACGGAAACGTCCTGACCAGCGACACATCCAACGTGACGCTCACCGTTCAATCCGGCCCCGGCTCCCTTGTCGGCGGAACCGTCACGGCGCAAGCCTCGGGCGGCGTCGCCACGTTCAGCAATCTGATCCTCGACACCGCCGGAGCGTACATGCTCTCCGCTTCCGACGGCACGGATGGACTAAGCAATTTCGCCTCGACAAGCTTCACGGTGTCCCCCACGACGGCCGGCAAATTGGTCATCACCACCCAGCCGACCGGCGGCACCGCCGGCAAGGCAATCGCATCCGTCACCTTCACGATCGAAGATCAATTCAACAACGTCGAAACGAGTGATAGCTCCAGCGTCCTGGTGTCCGCCGGCGGGCCGGGGTCTCTGGCGGGCGGTTCGACGGCAAGCGTCGCGGCAAACAAAGGCGTGGCGACATTCAGTAATTTGATTCTCGACACCGCGGGCGGATATACGCTCAGCGCATCGGATTCCACCGACAGTGTCAGCCGCGGCGCGTCCAATAGCTTCACGATCGCGCCCGCCACCGCGATGCAATTGATGTTCACGACTCCACCGACGAGCGGCACCGCCGGCTCCACGCTGTCGCCGGTTGCCCTGAGCATCGAGGATGCATTCGGAAACGTCGAAACCGGCGATACGTCCACTGTCTCGATCGCCGCGACCGGGCCCGGGCTCTTGACTGGATCTTCCACCGCCAGTGTCAGCGCCATCAAAGGCGTGGCCACATTCAGCAACCTCACCCTCGACACCGCCGGGTCCTACACGCTCAAAGGTACCGACGCCGCCGATTCCCTCGCCAGCGCCGCATCGGGTGCCTTCAACGTCAACCCCGCCTCGTCCGATAAACTCGTCTTCACGCAAGAGCCAACCAGCGTGATGGCGGGAAACGCGATCTCTCCCACCGTCACCGTCAAGATCGAGGACCAGAACGGCAACGTCCTGACCGGCGACGACTCCAACGTCTCCCTCACCGTAGATACCGGCCCAGGCGCCCTCGTCGGCGGAACCGTGACGGCGCAGGCTTCGGGCGGAATCGCCACCTTCAGCAATCTCGTCCTCGATACCGCCGGGGCCTACACCCTTTCAGCTTCCGACACCACCGACGGCTTGAGCAATTTCTCGTCCAGTTCCTTCACCGTCTCCCCCGCCGCCGCCAGTAAACTCGTCTTCACAACCGGGCCGGTCAATGGCACGGCCGGCTCGGCGATCTCGCAAGTGGCGCTCTCCATCGAAGACCAGTTCGGCAACGTCGAAATCGGCGATACCTCCAACGTCGTGATCTCGGCCGCCGGCCCCGGCGGCTATCGGCCGGCTCCACGACCACAGTCGCGGCAGTCAAAGGCGTCGCCACATTCAGCAATCTGGTCCTCGACACCACGGGCTCGTACACCCTCAGCGCTGCCGATTCGACGGACAGCCTCAGCAGCGGCCCGTCCACGAGCTTTTCAATCTCGACCGGCTCCGGCGAAAAACTGGTCTTCACGGCCGGCCCCGCAAGCGCCACCGCCGGGAATTTGCTCTCGTCCATCTCCGTTTCGATCGAAGATCAATTCGGAAACGTCGAATCGGGCGATACGTCCGCCGTTTCGATCACCGCCAACGGCCCCGGTTCCTTCGCGGCCGGCTCGACCACCATCGCAAACGCCAGCGCCGGTGTGGCGACCTTCGGAAATCTCACTCTCGACACCGCAGGGAGCTACACGCTGACGGTCACCGATTCCGCCGACGGCATCCATGTTACGTCGGCCTCCATCACCATCTCCCCCACCGCGGCAAGCCAGTTGGTCTTCAGCGCTCAACCGACCGACGGAACCACGACCGCGCCCCTGGCGCCCATATCGGTCACCATCGAAGATCAATTTGGCAACCCCGAGACGAGCGACACCTCGGCGGTAAGTTTGACGATCACCAGCGCCCCGTTCGGCGGCGCGTTCACGAATACCTCGACCCTCTCCGTCAACGCCGTTGCAGGCATTGCGACCTTCAGCAATCTCACTCTGAACACCGCCGGCAGCTACGCCTTCACGGCTTCGGACACGACGGACAGCATCACCAGTCCTGAATCGAATCGCTTCACCGTCACAACGCCGACCGTGACGGCTCCCGTCGCCAGCCAACTCGTCTTCCTCCAGCCGCCGACGGACATCACGGCCGGCGGAACGATCACCCCCGCGGTCACCGTTCAAATTGAGGATAGCGGCGGCGACGTCATGACCGGCGACGACTCCCAAGTGACGATCGCGATTGATACCGGCCCCTCCGGGGCGACTCTCGGCGGAACGCTCACCGTCGCCGCCAAGAATGGAGTCGCGACATTCTCCGATCTTTCGCTCGCAACCGCCGGGCAATACACGCTACAGGTTACCGACACCGCGGACGGCCTCACCAGCGCCGCGTCCAATGCCTTCACGGTTAACCCCGTCGTTTCCACCGGCGTCGCCACGCATCTGGTCTTCATTCAGGAGCCGACCAGCGCGACGGCGGGAAGCACCCTCAGTTCCGTCATCGTCGCCGCCGAAGACCAGAACGGAAATATCGTCACCACCGACGACGCCACCGTGACGCTCGCGATCGACGGACCGAACCGCGACTTCCGAAGTTGGCATCATCGCGGAAGCATGACCATCCAACTCGTCGACGGCGAAGCCACCTTCAGCGATCTTTCCCTCCGCCGCGCCGGCGCCTACACGTTGACCGCATACAGCCACGGATTGACTGGCGCCGTCTCCACGAGCTTCACGATCACCCCCGCCGCCGCGACGCACATGATCTTCCAGCGCGTCCCCTGCTTCACAACCGACGGCAAAACTTTCGACGTCCAGATCGTTCTCGTCGATAAATATGGAAATATCGCCACGAACGACACCTCGACCATAACGCTTTCCCTCGGCAAATCCCCGTCCGGCGCCGCCCTGGGCGGAACGCTGACGGCAACCGTAACCAACGGCGTAGCGACGTTTTCCGGCCTCTCCGTAAACGATCCGGGAACCTACACCCTCGTCGCAACCGACAGCAATTCCATCCCCGTTATCACTTCCGCCCCGTTTTGCGTCCCAGCCGCCCGGAATCCTTTCTTTCGCTGCTTCGGGTTCTTCCGTCGCTTTTAGCGCGATGAATTTGAAAATAGTTTTTTTGGAACGCTTTTGTCGCGGCGTTCCGCGCCTAGCATTTTTATTGAGGGGAGGGGTTAACGCATACAAGCGAGGCGAATCATGCGCACTGAATCCATACCCCCGGAAAACTGGAGCAACTTCTTCAACGAATTCAATCGCGATCATCTCGACTGGCTCGTGACGATTGAAACCATGCAGAATGCCGAGTCGGAAACGCTCGCGGCGCAGCTTCCTTTTCAGGGAATCAGCTTCGACACCAAGGGCTCCCGCACCTCAAGCCTGGAAATCAGCGTTGGAGACGCCGGCAAACCGCACGTCGCCCACTGGGTGCATCTGCCGTTCCATATTCGCAAGGTCGAGAATCCCGACGGGAGCCTGCACGTGCTCATCGAGCCCGCGGACGGCGGGCCGACCATCGTGCACCTGCGGGCGCCGTCGTGCGCCCCCAAACCGGTCATGGAGTTGTGAACCCAGCTGGCGGCCGGAGCGCTGAAAGGAAACGCGATGAAACGGTGCGAATATTGCGGAAATGCCACGATCGATGAGAACTGGGCCCAGGGGCGCGATTTGGTGGTCCGAGCGCCGGACGGACCGCATTATTTCTGCTCGAACGAATGCCTTTTGCGATTCGAACTGGACCGCGCCGAGATAGAAAGGCAGGATGAGCCGGAGCGGCGTCACGATCCCGTCACGCTTCCTCATCCTCACGCCGGTTGAGGCGCGGCCGCAAATTATCAAGCCAAACCCAGGGACCGGAAATACGCCGCCGCGAACGATCGGTCGGCCAGCGCCTCGAGCATCTGATCCTTACCCGCCCCGTTGGACGCAAAGGTCATCGTCGCCAGGAGCGGGCGCTCCTGAAGATGAACCAGATCGAACCCCGGCTCAAAGGGCGTCTGCCTAAGCTCGCGCACCAGATGCTTCTGCAATACGTCGACAGTCGTTGTGTCCGCATTGGGGTCCCGCCCGGCAAGCAGCAGGCTCAGCGAAACCAATTCCCCCGTCGAGCGCCGAAGCGTGGCGATTCCCGCGCTGGCCGCCGTCGAACGCCAGCGCAACATGGCCAGGCCTTCGTCCGTAAGCGGGATTTCCAGCACCTCAGCCTTTTTCTCTAACTCTTTTGAAAACCTGGAGATAAGATCGCCCGCCCCGGGAATCTGCTGGAGAAGGGCGTAATCGTACTGCGTTACTTCGCGAAGCTCCCCTTGCGCGTTGAGGTCCGCGACGTAAAACGCCCGCATCGAGATATTTCCCTTCTCTTTTGCCCCCTATTTTCCATCAATACTTCGCGATTCGTCAACGTATGAATTTTGTTGAATCGCAGATTTTTCCCGTTGCCAAATTTGCCGTTGGCAGCCTAATTTGGGGGCAGCGGTCCGTCTGCGCGGACGGACTGTTTCGAGGGCTTTCCAAGCAGGCTATGCCTTACAAGTTGGAGATATAACCATGAAGCGCGCCACAGCTAATGGCGAAATGCGTTCAACCAAAGGGGACAATAAATCGGGGCGTGGGGATGGAAACGGACACGATCGTCCGCGCCGGCCCGAGGAACTCACCGGCCAGCCTTCAATCATTGATTTGCTCGGCCCGCAAATGACCCCGGAGCTGAGCAAGAAGATTCTCCTCACCGCGCTGATCGCGCTGAAGAAGGGTGACTTCACCACGCGCCTGCCGGTGGATCTGCCGGGGATGGATGGAAAGATCGCCGACGCCTTCAACGAAGTCGTCGAGTTGAACCAGCACATGGCCGACGAGTTGGAGCGGCTCAGCCGCGTCGTGGGTAAGGAAGGAAAGCTCTCGCACATGCGCGCGCATGGGCGACGTGACCGGTTCGTGGAAAGACTCGATCGATTCGGTGAACACGCTGATCGGCGACCTGGTTTATCCCGTCAGCGAAACCTCTCGCGTGATCGGCGCCGTCGCCAAGGGAGACCTCTCGCAAACCATGGCGATGGAGATCGAGGGCCGGCCCCTGGCCGGGGAATTCCTGCGCACTGCCGCGCACCGTGAACACGATGGTGGAGCAGCTCGGCAGCTTCGCCGCCGAAGTCACCCGCATGGCCCGCGAAGTCGGCACCGAAGGAAAACTCGGCGGCCAGGCCAAGGTCAAAGGCGTCGCCGGTAACTGGAAAGACCTCACCGACTCCGTGAACACCATGGCCGCGAACCTCACCGCCCAGGTGCGCGACATCGCCCAGGTGACCACCGCCGTCGCCAACGGCGACCTCTCCAAGAAGATCACCGTCGACGTGAAGGGCGAAATTCTCGAACTCAAGAACACGATCAACACCATGGTGGACCAGCTCCGCTCGTTCGCCTCGGAAGTGACCCGCGTCGCCCGCGAAGTCGGCACCGAAGGAAAACTCGGCGGTCAGGCCGACGTGAAAGGCGTCGCCGGTACGTGGAAGGACCTGACCGACTCCGTGAACCTGATGGCCGGCAACCTCACCGCCCAGGTGAGAAACATCGCCGTCGTGACGACCGCCGTCGCCAACGGCGACCTCTCCAAGAAGATCACCGTCGACGTGAAGGGGGAAATTCTCGAATTGAAAAACACCATCAACACGATGGTGGACCAGCTCAACAGCTTCGCCTCGGAAGTGACCCGCGTGGCCCGCGAAGTCGGCACCGAAGGAAAACTCGGCGGCCAGGCCGACGTGCGCGGCGTCGCCGGTACGTGGAAAGACCTCACCGACTCCGTGAATTCGATGGCCGGCAACCTCACCTCCCAGGTGCGAAACATCGCCCAGGTGACCACCGCCGTCGCCAACGGCGACCTCTCCAAGAAAATCACCGTCGACGTCAAAGGCGAAATTCTCGAACTCAAAAACACCATCAACACCATGGTGGACCAGCTTTCCAGCTTCGCGGCGGAAGTGACTCGCGTGGCCCGCGAAGTGGGCACCGAAGGAAAACTCGGCGGTCAGGCCGACGTGCGCGGCGTCGCCGGCACGTGGAAGGACCTCACCGACAACGTGAACCTGATGGCCGGTAACCTCACCTCCCAGGTGCAGAAACATCGCCGACGTGACCAAAGCCGTCGCGGCCGGCGACCTCTCCAAGAAAATCACCGTCGACGTCAAAGGGGAAATTCTCGAATTGAAAAACACCGTCAACACCATGGTGGACCAGCTTTCCAGCTTCGCGGCGGAAGTGACCCGCGTGGCCCGCGAAGTCGGCACCGAAGGAAAACTCGGCGGCCAGGCCGAAGTCCGCGGCGTCTCCGGCACCTGGAAAGACCTCACCGACTCCGTGAACTCGATGGGTTCCAACCTCACGGTCCAGCTTCGCGACGTGTCGAAGGTGGCCACGTCCATCGCCAACGGCGACCTCACCCAGAAAATCACCGTCGACGCGCGCGGCGAAATTCTCCAGATCAAAAACGTCATCAACACCATGGTGGACCAGCTTTCCAGCTCTTCGCCTCGGAAGTGACTGCGCGTGGCCCGCGAAGTGGGCACCGAAGGAGAACTGGGCGGGCAGGCCGAAGTGAAAGGCGTCGCCGGTACGTGGAAGGACCTCACCGACTCCGTGAACTCCATGGCCTCGAACCTCACCGGCCAGGTGCGAAACATCGCCGAAGTGACAACCGCCGTCGCCAAGGGAGACTTGTCCAAGAAGATCACCGTGCCCGTGAAAGGCGAAATTCTCGAACTGAAAAACACCATCAACACGATGGTGGACCAGCTCAACAGCTTCGCATCCGAAGTGACGCGCGTGGCCCGCGAAGTGGGCACCGAAGGAAAACTCGGCGGCCAGGCCGACGTGCGCGGCGTCGCCGGCACCTGGAAAGACCTCACCGACTCCGTGAACTCCATGGCATCGAACCTGACCGCCCAGGTGCGCAACATCGCCGACGTGACCACCGCCGTCGCCAACGGCGATCTCTCCAAGAAAATCACCGTCGACGTGAAAGGCGAAATCCTCGAATTGAAAAACACCATCAACACGATGGTGGACCAGCTCACTCGCTTCGCCGCGGAAGTGACGCGCATGGCCCGCGAAGTGGGTACCGAAGGAAAACTCGGCGGCCAGGCCGAAGTGAAAGGCGTCGCCGGTACGTGGAAGGACCTTACCGACTCCGTGAACTTCATGGCCCGCAACCTCACCGACCAGGTGCGAAACATCGCCGACGTGACCAAAGCCGTCGCCGCCGGCGACCTCTCCAAGAAGATCACCGTCGACGTGAAAGGCGAAATCTTGGAACTGAAAAACACCGTCAACACCATGGTGGACCAGCTTCGCTCGTTCGCCTCGGAAGTGACCCGCGTGGCCCGCGAAGTGGGCACCGAAGGAAAACTCGGCGGGCAGGCCAACGTCCCGGGCGTCGCCGGCACCTGGAAGGACCTGACCGACAACGTGAACTTCATGGCCCGCAACCTGACCGACCAGGTGCGAAACATCGCCACCGTCACGACGGCCGTCGCGCACGGCGACCTCACCCAGAAAATCACCGTCGACGTGGCGCGGGGAAATTCTCGAACTGAAACAAACCATCAACACGATGGTGGACCAGCTCAACAGCTTCGCCTCCGAAGTAACCCGCGTGGCCCGCGAAGTGGGCACCGAAGGAAAACTCGGCGGTCAGGCCGAAGTGAAAGGCGTCGCCGGCGTTTGGAAGGAACTCACCGACAACGTGAACTTCATGGCCGAACGCCTCACCAACCAGGTGCGCGACATCGCCAAGGTGGTGACCGCCGTCGCCAACGGCGATCTCAAGCGAAAGCTGACCGTGGAAGCCAAAGGCGAAATCGCCGAGCTCGCCGACACGATCAACAGCATGATCGACACGCTTGCGACGTTCGCCGATCAGGTGACCACCGTGGCCCGCGAAGTGGGCGTCGAAGGAAAACTGGGCGGGCAGGCCTCCGTGCCCGGCGCATCCGGAACCTGGCGCGACCTGACCGACAACGTGAACCAGCTCGCCGCGAATCTGACGACGCAGGTCCGCGCCATCGCCGAAGTGGCCACCGCCGTCACCAAGGGCGACCTGACTCGTTCCATCGCCGTCGCCGCCCAGGGCGAAGTCGCCGCCCTCAAGGACAACATCAACGAAATGATCCGAAACCTCCGCGAAACCACGCTCAAAAACGCGGAGCAGGACTGGCTCAAGACCAACCTCGCCAAATTCAGCCGAATGTTGCAGGGCCAGAAAGATCTGCTCACGGTCGGCCGCCTCATTCTGTCGGAACTGGCCCCCGTGGTCTCCGCCCAGCAGGCGGTCTTCTACATGATGGACAGCTCGTCGAAGACCGATGAGCCGTACCTGAAGATGCTCGCCAGCTACGCCTACAAGGAACGCAAGAATATCGACAACCGGTTCAAGCTCGGCGAAGGCCTCGTCGGCCAGTGCGCCCTGGAAAAGAAAAAGATTCTGCTCACCAACGTCCCGGGCGATTACGTGCAGATCACCTCCGGCCTGGGCGAAGCCAAGCCGCTGAACATCATCGTGCTTCCGATCGTCTTCGAAGGCGACGTGAAAGCCGTCATGGAACTGGCCAGTTTCGACCGGTTCAGCCCGACCCACGAAACGTTCCTCGATCAGCTCACCGAATCGATCGGCATCGTGCTCAACACCATCGAAGCGAACATGAGAACCGAAGACCTGCTCAAGCAGTCTCAGTCGCTGGCCCGCGAGCTGCAAAGCCAGCAGGAAGAACTTGCAGCAGACCAACGCCGAACTCGAAGACAAGGCCAAACTGCTCGCCGAGCAGAACGTCGAAGTGGAACGGAAGAACAAGGAAGTGGAACAGGCCCGCCAGGCCTTGGAAGAAAAAGCCAAGCAGCTTGCCCTCACCTCGAAGTACAAGAGCGAATTCCTGGCCAACATGTCCCACGAGTTGCGCACGCCGCTCAACAGCTTGCTGATCCTTTCCGATCAGCTTTCCAAGAACGGCGAAGGAAACCTCACCGGCCGTCAGGTCGAGTTCGCCAGGACGATTCACTCCTCCGGCAACGATCTGCTCGGATTGATCAACGACATCCTCGACCTGTCGAAGATCGAATCCGGAACCGTCATCGTCGACGTCGGAAACATCACCTTCCGCGATATGCACGATTACGTCGATCGCACCTTCCGCCACGTGGCCGAGTCGAAGAAGCTGGAATTCGCTCGTCGATATGGGCCCGTCCCTGCCGCGCGACGTGCACACCGACGCCAAGCGCCTGCAGCAGATTCTCAAGAATCTGCTCTCCAACGCCTTCAAGTTCACCGAAAAGGGAACCGTCGCGCCTGGAAGTCCGAACGGCGACGAGCGGCTGGAACCCCGAAAACCAGATGCTCTCCAAGGCCAAATCCGTGATCGCCTTCTCGGTCCGCGATACCGGCATCGGAATCCCGCGTCGAAAAACAGGCCATCATCTTCGAGGCGTTCCAGCAGGCGGATGGAAGCACCAGCCGCAAATACGGCGGCACCGGCCTGGGTCTGGCGATCAGCCGCGAACTGGCCCAATTGCTCGGCGGCGAAATCCGGCTCTCCAGCGTGCCCGGCGCCGGCAGCACTTTCACCCTCTATCTGCCGCAGAGTTACGTTCCCCTCAAGCAGCCGCGCCGCAATCCGGAGCCGGCCATGCGCGGCCACGATGCGCCCGGCCGCGGCCGAGGTCGACGCCCGTCGCCGTCGAAGAGCCCTCCATTGAACAGACCGAACAGTTCGGCGACGAGCGCAGCAAGATCGCCAGCGAGCGATCAGGTTCTTCTGATCGTCGAAAATGACCCCAGCTTCGCCAAAATCCTGGTCGAGATGGCGCACGACAACCAGATGAAGGCGATCGTCACCTCGCGCGGCGCCTCGGCCATCGCGCTGGCGCGGGAACTCAACCCCGCACGCCATCACCCTGGACATCAACCTCCCCGATATCGACGGCTGGCGCGTGCTGGACCGTCTCAAGGACGAACTGGCGACCCGCCACATCCCCGTCCACGTCATCACCACCGACGAGGAACGCGAGCGCGGTCTGCGCATCGGCGCGATCGGCGTGCTGACCAAGCCGATCCGCAACAAAGAAGCGCTCGACGAGGTCTTCGGCCGGATTCGCAAAGCCGTCAGCTCCGCCAAAGCGCCGGGTGCTCGTGGCGGTCTCCGCCGAGCAGGAGCGGAATCACCTCAGTGAAATGATCGACGCCCCGGACCTGTCGAAATCGTCCCCGCCGCCGACGGCGCCGCCGTCCGAGCGCGAACTCGACCGCGGCGCCCTTCGACCTGATGGTTCTCGGCTGGGATCAGCCCGACGTGAAATCGCTCGATCTCATCGAGTCGAATCCGCGAGAATCCGGCGCTGAGTCGAGCTTCCGGTCCTGCTTTATTCGACTTATTCGCACAGCATCAAGGAGGAAGCGCGCATCAAACATCTGACGCAGACGACGGTTCTGCGCGATGTTCGCTCGCCGGAGCGCCTCTTCGACGCGGCGGCGCTGATGCTGCATCGCCCGCTCAAGGCGATGGACGAGGAACAGCGCAGACGCTACTCAACGGCTTGTATCAGGCCGAGGCCGTGCTGACGGGAAGAAAGGTGCTGGTCGTCGACGACGACATCCGCAACATCTTCGCCATGACCAGCATCCTGGAGCCGTTCCAGATGCAGGTCGTTTCCGCCGAAACCGGACGCGAGGCGATCGATCTCCTGCAACGGATCGGCGACATCGACGTCGTGCTCATGGACATCATGATGCCGGACATGGACGGCCACGACACGATGCGGGCGATTCGTAAAATGTCCAAGTTCCGCGCCATGCCGATCATCGCCTTGACCGCCAAGGCGATGAAAGGCGACCGCGAGAAGTGCATCGAAGCCGGAGCCTCGGACTACATTGCCAAGCCCGTGGATACGCAGCAGCTTCTGGGCTATGCTGCGGTTGTGGCTCCACCGGTAGAATGGAAGGTTTATGACTGAATCAGACGGGCGTGCGTCCATCCTAATTGTGGACGACAAGCCTGAAACGATTCTTTCGCTGGAAGTGATTCTGGAAGATCTGGGCCAGCGGATCGTGACCGCCAATTCCGGCCGCGAGGCTTTGCGCCATCTCCTCAACGAGGAATTCGCCGTCATCCTGCTGGACGTGAACATGCCGGATATGGACGGCTTCGAGGCCGCCAGCCTGATCCGCCAGCGATCCAGCCTCCAGCACGTCCCCATCATCTTCATCACCGCCCTCGACCGATGAGATGCACATGGCGCGCGGCTATCGCCTCGGGGCGGTCGATTACATCCAAGCCCCCGTCGTGCCCGAGGTCTTGCGCAGCAAGGTCTGCGTATTCGTCGAGCTATACCAGAAAACCGCCCAGGTGCGCCGGCAAAGCGAGACCATGCGCCGCCGCGCCACGCAGTTGCAGAAACTCGCCGCCGCGTCCCTGTCGATCAACAGCGCCGTCGCCATCGAGCAGATGATGCAAAACCTCGCCGATAGCGCCGGAGACATCATCGGCTGCGATCAGGCGCTGGCGCTGCTTTTCCCGATCCGACCTCCACCCGCCGGCGGCGCGCAGCGCAACCTATTTTCCCGAGCGCTACGCCAAATGGCGCGAACGCGAAATCAACCTCGAGCCGCTCAGTTCAACCGTCATCGCCCAAAGCCCCACCGCCACGCGAATGAGCGTCGCCGAGCTTCACGATCACCCGGATTGGGACATCATCCGCTCCCTCAAACTCCCGGCGATTCACAAAGGCCTGCTCGCCGCTCCACTCACCGACCGCTCGGGAAAAAATCTCGGCCTGGTCGTGATGTTCGATTGCGCAGCCGCGAAATTCATCGGCGGACGACGAGACGATCCTCATGCAACTCGTGCAGATCACCTCCATCGCCATCCAGAACGCGATCTTCGCCTGGGATCGGCAGGCGAACCGCCTGAAGGACGAATTCCTCGCCACCCTCTCGCACGAGCTGCGCACGCCGCTGAATGCCATCGTCGGCTGGACCCAGTCTGCTGCGCCTGGAAAAGCTTCCCGCCGAGGCGATGCGCGGCCTGGATGTCATCGACCGAAACGTCAAGGCGCAGACAAAACTGATCGAGGATCTCCTCGACGTTTCGCGCATCACCACTGGCAAAACTGCGGCTGAATCAGCGGCGATGTCGTTCTTGCCCCGATCATCCAGGCCGCGATCGACGCAATCCAGCCGGCCGCGGCCGCCAAGGGCATCGCCCTCAAGGCCCGTCTCGATCCCGACGTTCGCGCCTACGCCGATTCCGATCGTCTCCAGCAGGTCATCTGGAATCTTCTCTCCAACGCCGTGAAGTTCACGCCGGAAAAGGGCCGTGTCGATGTTGCGCTCGAGAAGACTGAAACCCAGCGCGCGGATTCGCGTCTCCGATACGGGGCAGGGAATCGAACCGGATTTCCTCCGATTTGTGTTCGACCGCTTCCGCCAGGCCGACGGGGAAATCACCCGCTCGCACGGCGGCCTGGGAATCGGCCTGAACATCGTGCCGCCACATCATCGAAATGCACGGCGGTACCGTCGCCGCCCAAAGCGCGGGATTGGATCAGGGAGCGACATTCATCGTCACCGTGCCAACCTCGATTCCAGAAGCGATGGAAGACCTTCCTCCCCGAAAAGAAGAACGGTCCGATTCCGCTCACGCCGCCCAACGCCCGGAATTGCCCGTCAAGCTCACCGGAAAGCGCGTACTCCTGGTCGACGATCAGGTCGACGCCCGCGAGGTGGTCTGTGAAATCCTGCGCCGCGCCGAGGCCGAAGTGGTCACCGCCGGGTCCGTGAGCGAGGCGTTTGAATGCCTTGCAAGGAACATCCCCGACGTGCTGGTCAGCGATCTGGCGATGCCCGGGCAGGATGGGTATTCGCTGCTTCAGAAGTTGCGGCAATTCCCCGTCGAGCAGGGCGGCCAGACCCCGGCGATCGCCCTGACAGCCTACGCGCGCGAAGAGGATCGCCTCCGGGCCCTGAGCGTCGGGTTCCAGGTCCATCTCTGCAAGCCGGTCGAACCCCGCCAATTGGTGACCGCGATTGCCGATCTTACCGGCGTCCGCGACGCCGACGAAGGCCGATCCAACGGCGAAAACAACGGAAAACATTCGTACCGTGCCAGTGAAGCAACTGTCGCAGGAACCCAAAGGGAAAAAATATCGACTCGAATCCTGATTGTCGAAGATCATGCGGATACGGCCGAATGCTGCGCACAGTTTGCTCCGCGCCGAAGGTTACGAAGTCGAGACCGCCGGCACCATTCGCGCCGCCCGCGCCGCGGTGCAGGCGCAGCCCGTCGATCTCCTTCTTTGCGACCTGGGCCTCCCCGACGGCGATGCCAGAAAGCTCCTCCAGGAACTTCGCCAAAACAGAGGCTTAAACGCCATTGCCGTCAGCGGTTACGGCGCCGATGGCGACGTCGCGGCATCCGCCGCTGCGGGTTTTGCCGCGCACCTCGTCAAGCCGATCGATTTTGAGATTCTTAAATCGGTCATCGCCCAGGTTCTGGACGGAACAGTCTAATCCCGCCGATGCGTGGGTGGCCTAAATAGCAGACCGCGATTCAGCGACACCCTCCTCCCCCGTTTAGCGGCCCCGCTTGCGGGGCGCGTTCTTCGATGCGCCGGAATCACGGTCCCCCATTTAGAGCGGTTTGCGGCTCCACGTAGCGAGCCAGTTGGCCTCGGCTGCAACGGAGGCAAGGATGAGCGGCGAAGCGTATCAGAGTTCCGCTAGTTTCCGCAGGAAGCCGCGAAGACGCGGCATCCGTTGCAGCCGTGGACAAATGGCCGCTACGCGGAGCCGCAATCCGCTCTAGCAGGACGCTGAAAAACCCTCTTGACGAATGTTCTCGGTGGCGCTGAACTGTGTGACACCCAGACACGGAGGTCATTCATGCGAGGCAAGGCCGATCCCCAATCCATTTTGTTCATCGCGGCCATCGATCTGGAACAACGCGTCCGTCCTGATCATCCGCTGCGGGCCGTGAAGCGCATGGTCGATGAAGACTTGAAGGCCATGAGTCGGCGTTTTGATGCCGCCTACGCGGCCGAAGGCCGGCCCAGCGTGCCGCCGGAGCGGCTGATCAAGGCGTTGCTTTTGCAATCGATCTATTCGATTCGCTCCGAGGCGCAGCTCGTGGAACGGATTGATCACGACCTGCTGTTCCGTTGGTTTTTGGACCTGCGGATCGACGAAGAGGTATTCGACGCCACCGTCTTCTCGCACAATCGCGGGCGGCTGGAAGAGCACGGGCTGATCGGCGCGTTTTTCGACGGCACGGTGCGTCGGGCCATCGCCGCGGGACTGGTCAGCCCCGACCACTTCTCGGTGGATGGCTCGCTGATCGAGGCGTATGCGTCGATCAAGAGCTTCAAACCCAGGGATGAAAAGGACAAAAAAGACAATGATGCGGGAGATAACAACGGTTTTAAGGGCCGCAACGCCGAGGTGGACTTCCACGGCCAGAAGCGGTCCAACGACACCCACGAATCAACCACCGATTCCGACGCGAAGCTGGTCCGCAAGAGCGACGGCAAGCCGGCGTTGCTCAGCCATGCGCTGCACGCGATCGTGGAGAACCGCCACGGGCTGGTGCTGGCGGTGGAAGTCAACTCGCCGCTGGAGAACAGCGAGCCGGTCACCGCGTTGTCGCTGATCGATCGGGTCAAGAAACGTTTTGGGCTCAAACCCAAGACGGTTGGGGCCGACAAGGGGTACGACCAGGGTCCGCTGTTGCGTGGGCTGGAGCGAAGAAGAATCCGTCCGCACGTGGCGGTGAAGGAGGGCAAGATCGGCGGCGACACCGCCGCCTATCGCTGGAAGAACCGAGCCAACATCGCGGCCCGCCAGCGGATGCGTCGGCGCGCCAAGACCCTCGGTTACGCCATCAGCCAGCGTTGCCGCAAGAAGATCGAGGAATGGATCGGCTGGGCCAAGACGATCGGCGGCCTGTATCGCACCCGGTTGATCGGACATTCAAAAACCGGCCAGCAGGCCCACCTGGCCGGGGCGGCGTTCAATCTGATCCGGATGCGCAACCTGAGTACCGTGTGAAACTCAACCTGGGCATGCAATCCGCCAACGAACTCGAACGAACTGAAGCCCTTGGAACGATCCGAGATGGAACCCGCCATTGAAAAGCGGCCAACAGACAGGAAAATGCGCCAACTCCCGAGTTTTTCAGCGTCCTGCTAGTTCGGATGATCAATGACGGGGGCGGGCGGGGGCGCTGCGACCGTAGGGGAGGGAGTTCCACGGTCCATCAGTCGCCTCCCCGCCGCCACCGTCGCACGGAGAACACTGCTTTGGAATGTTTTCCTCAACCATTCAGCCGCCGCCGGTGACGCGGCGCGGCTGCGCCCAGTGCCGCCGCGACTCCGATCGTCAGGAACGGGTGGTCCTTCAGCGGCTTCAACGGATTCGCCGCGCGTCCCGCCGCGCGGAGTTCATCCTTGCGTTCCTCAACCTCGTGAGAAACTTCCTCGCCGGTCAGCGGATCAAGCTCCGGGCGGTCCATATCACGGCTCCAGCAAGAACCAGCGCGACAATTCCAAACACCATCGCCGCCTGCGGGGGCACATGGACTGCGCCAGCAATCCGTAGAGGCCGAACAGAATGAATCCGATCCCCGCCAGCGCCACCAGGAAACCCACCAGCAACATCGCCGTCGCCGCGCCCAGGCGGACCAAACGGCGATGCAGCGCACGCCCTTCGGCTTCCACCAGATCAAACGTCGCAATCAGCATGTTCGCCAGTGCTTCCATGGTTTATCGCCTCCGCCCAAGAATCTTGGCGACGATGAACCCGATCCCAAACGCGATCAACGCGCTTTGAATCGGATTCTCCTCGATTTTCTTTCCCGCGGCGTGCACGGAGTCCGCCCCCTTCTGTTTAAGATCGCCGACGCGCTCCTTCAGATGCTCCATCGCATCCGAGGCGTTCTCCCCCACCGCCCCCAGGCCGCTTTTCCCCAGGCCAAACACGTGGGCGAACAGATTCACTACATCCTCCTTCAGTTGCATCAGATCGCTGCGGAGACCTTCCATCTCCTCCGTCATGTGGTCGGTGGCGTTTTCGCCGCCGCGGTTCTGCTTCGACTTTTCCTGAGTATCGGTCACCATTTGGCGCCTCCAGATTCGGATTCCAAAAAATTTCATTCGGACCGCGGCTATTGCCGAAAAACGGCTCGTCCGCGACCCGCGTCGCGGACGAGCCGCGGTCACATCACAGGCTCATTGAATTTCATCTTTCGCCGTCGAACTCCGCAGCACTTTGATTCGTTCATGCGCTTTCCTGCGCCATTTCAAATTGCAGTTCGATCACGTTGCCGAATTCCGGCGGCATCTCTTCCCCAAGGACATGGCGGAAAGCTGCCAGAGTCGACGTGGACGATCTCTCGCACGCCAGGAGAATCCCGTGCGCGTCGATTGAATCGAACCGCGACGGCTGCTCCCGCGACCCCGTCCCGGCGGCCCCCGCCGGCGCGTCGCCGTACGCCGTCAGACGCTTCGCCAGCTCCTGGGCGAACTTCTCCTGCTGCCGGCAAAATTCCGATAACTCCCTTTGAACCTGCGGGTCGGAATAGGCTCGCGCGGCTGCGCAAAGCTGTTCCCGCCATTCCAGGCATGATTCGATCAGGCGGTTGATCACGCCCTGCGTCTCGTTTGCGGTTTCGGCGATCAAGGCTTTTCTCCTTTCCAAATGGCTTCCGGTCGATACGACCCGGCGGTTTCCATTCCGCCGCAGGCCGTCCAACCCCCCTACCCTATTGCCTTTACGAAATCGCGGGCATCGGGGATTTACTGAACTGACTACCCGGCTTTCCCGCATTACAATGGGCCTGCGCCGCCGCCATTTGCCATACTAGGAATCAGGTGCGACATGACGACTGCAACGCGATCCCACGCCACCGCTCGAACAACAATTATGTTGGTCGACGATCACCCCATCGTGCGCCGAGGCATCGCCGAACTGATCGTGCGCGAGCCGGACCTGTCGGTCTGCGCCGAAGCGTCTTCCATGCAGGAGGCGATCGCCCTGGCCGCAAAACACCATCCCGGGCTTATGATCGTCGACGTCTCCCTGGACGGAAACAACGGCCTGGAACTGATGAAGAACATGTCTGGCCGCGACACCGCCCCCTTTCTCGTTTATTCGATGCATGACGAAACGGTTTATGCCGAGCGCTGCCTCCCGCCGGCGCCAAGGGATATCTGATGAAGCAGGCGCCGCCCGAATCGCTTCTGACCGCGATCCGTCACGTCCTCGACGGGAAAACCTATCTCAGCGAAAAGATGTCGGGAACAATTTTCGGGGAAATTTGTCGGGCCCGGCAAGGGCAACGGCGCCGCGACGTTGCGCATCGATACCCTCAGCGATCGCGAATTGGAAGTCTTGCAGCTCCTCGGCAATGGCATGACCACATCCCAAATCGCCGAGCAGCTTTTTCTCAGCGTCAAGACTGTCGAGACTTATCGCGAGCATCTCAAGCAAAAATTAAATCTCCCCGACGGTCCGAAATTGATGCGCTACGCCGTGGAATGGTCCTTGAATTCCGCCCCCCGAGCGGGTTCCCGGAAGGCTTCCGAATGAGCCGGACAAACGCAAAAACCGAGGAACTTTCCTCCATGTCGCCCGCGGACATTGCCTATCGCCGAGAACTGGCCGACCGAATCCACGACCATTTGCAGCAATTCCTCGCCGCCGCCCGAATGCGCGCGGGGATCATGCGAATGGATTCGCGCGAAAAGAACATTCCAACCGACGGAATAGGCGAAATCGAACGCCTGCTGGAAAAAGCGATGGATGAATCGACGGATTTGATCCACGAACTGCGGCTCGACGGCGCGCGCGATGATTTGCATCAATGATTCGGCCGGCTTGCGGAAATTCACCCTTGCCGGAAATTGCGCCCCGGAGCAATACTCAATAAAAGCAGCGAGGAACCCAACATGAAAAATTCCCCCGGCAAAAAACTCGAACCTAAGACGTCGAAATCGACCCGCCCGGAAAAAGCAGCCGCGGCGAATGCCCGGCAGACTGAAAAGAAAAGTCCGACGCGCCCCGCGACGATATCGAGGAAGCCTCGATGGAATCGTTTCCCGCCAGCGACGCCCCCTCGTCGCATCGGTCGGAAACCAGCGAATCATAAACGCGGTCGCCGGCACGTTTCCGTCGATCGAAGGATCTTATCGCAACGGCGGCAGACAAGCGTCCATGGCGTCACTTGCCCCCCGCCCGAGCCGGCGAAAGCGCCCGCAGCGATTGCGGAACCTCCCTGAGCGCCTCATCCGGCAATTCATACGTCTCGGCGATCCGCTTCATATCCTCGCTCAAAACCTCCGGCCAGCGAATCCCCGGCAGAGCCTGCACCGCGAAAATCTCCTGAACCGCATCCATGAACTTCACGAATCCCACGATTTGCCCGTTTCGCGTATCCACCGCCCATACCCCGCAGAACCGCTGGTCCTGCGGAAGTTCCGCGATCGCAATGCCGCTGAAAACGGCCGATTCGCGCACCTGCGAAAGCCCGATCATCGCGTATGGCCCGACGAAATCGATGCCCCGCGTGAACCCCGGAAGCCGGCAAATTTCCGTGTACTTGCCACTCTTTTCGTCGACCACGCCAAATCCCCCGTTCCCGCTTTCCAGCAGCCATAATTTTCCATTGTGCCAGCGCGGAGAGTGCGGCATCGACAGCCCGCGCGTGATGATTTCCCCGGACGGATACTCCATGAGGATTCCGCCCCCTGGTTTATTTGCGCCACCCGCCCGGCTTGTCCGTCTCCCCGACGCGCCGTCACGTAACGAATTTGCCCGTCCCGCAAACAAAACCCATTGAGATGGCACCGATCCTCCGGTGCAAGCGCAGCTAATAAATGGCGGATGCCACCGCGGTACAAAACTATACATATCGCTCCGCGTCGCCAGGCACGAAAACCGCGTGTTGATCACCCAAAGCTCCGACAACCCAAACGGATCTGCCGGCAGCCTTTCGATCGCGGCAGCCAAAGCATCTCATGAATCTGTATGTCCCCCGTGCAATGACAAATTCGCGGCAAGAAAGCCGCGTCGTGATGAGACTTCGATTCCTTCTCGTCCAGCTTAGGCGCCACCGCCGGTATATCGTGAAACTCCCAAATCTCGCGCCGCCGTCCCCAGCGCAAACCGCCCCCGCTCCCAGGCAAACCCCATCGGTTTCTGAAACCCCCGAAAATGCGTATTGACCAGCGGCCCCTCCCCACCCCGCTCCGACCGCAAAAGAACCAGCTTCCCCGCCTGATAAGTCGTCACCGCCATGGAAATCCCCTGGCGATCAAGATCTGCGCGAACGTATTGGTATGAACACTACGCAGCGGCGGCTCCGCAGGAGCTGCGGGCTCCGCGGGCGCACCGGCCGGCGCGGAATTAGGGGCGGGATCAGGCGTGGCAGGCGGCGGCGATTCAGCTTCGGGCATCTCGGTTTCCCCGTGACAGCACGCAGAGATACTCCGAAGGCCTCGCAAAGACAAGAAATGCTAAGCGCCGCGTCAAATTTGGTTTTTCTGCGCGATGAGGTTGAGCAGGTATCATTACTTCACATCAGGTTACACTTTGGAATTGATTGAGCACCGGGGGTGGTAGCCGATGGAGTTGACGGAAGTTGGCCGACGCAGAGTGAGTTAATTAACAGGACTTTTGAGTCATTCTGCCGGGACATGGCCGTAAAATTTGGCATAAAACGGCACAAGTCAATGCCCACAAAACGGTTATCGTCGCACACAGTGCGCCTGTATTGTTGTTGCAGGCATCGCCGTATTTGACGATACTATTGGTGCAGGTTCGGCCAAGGGGCTGCTACGGTGGCTCCGAAAGCATTACCTGCTTTTTTATTGCGCTTTTCGCCTTGATTCGTAGGGGTCCGGAACATAGATCGCGCCGTGTCCGGGATAGATACTCCCATCCTTGTAAATATCTCCGTGCCAAATGAATTGGGCCATCGACCGCGCGAACGGTTCGATTTCTGCTCGCGTTGGTTCGGTCATCTGGGGTAGCCTCCACCCCCAATTCAAGCAGTAAATGCAAAGGTCTGCTGCCTGAACTCCGTAAGCCATATCAGATTCTACGAAGAATGGAACGGGAACAATCCACTGTGTCGCTGCCGCCCAGTAATGGTCTGAGTGAAGTATCGCTCGATGGTTTTGGCCAGTTTTCGGTCAGCACTCTTTTCCGTACCATCCATCACAAGCAGTCCCATGTCTTTTGATTGCTCAAGAAAGTAGAAATATCGC
>CAWJPJ010000002.1:0-9465 GCA_963844715.1 uncultured Phycisphaerales bacterium
AAACCCGGATGATGGCTCTAGTTCCAGGGGTTCCATATCTATCCGTCATTCCTCTACACATTTTACCGACCCGCAACACCCTAAAGCTACGATTGAATGCCATAAGTTCACTCCCTTGTGATAAATTACATTCCGTGCCGCGGAATCGCCCACTCTCAGCCGAAGAATATCGTCTGGCCACGTGGATGTTGCAGCACGGCAATGTCGACGCCGAATCTTTTCTACCGCAGTTGGAGCGAGCGTCTGTCACGCCACAGCGGTGTCCGTGCGGTTGCGCAACGATCTACTTCAGCATTGAAGAAATGCCCGAGCCCGCCGGCGGGATTCGACTTCTCGCAGATTTCATGTTCGGAGACGAAATCGAACCATTCGGGATCTTCATTTACCATCAGGCCGGCGTTCTCGCTGGAATTGAGGTTTCCAGCTATGGGAACAGCAACGCGCCAAAAACATTGCCTGAGCCCAGCCAGTTGCGCGAAACTCGTGACCGTTCTGGCTTCTACACAATTTGCGCCCGCGATACCGCTGGCAAGCGTTTGATACTCCAAGAACATGTGCCCGGCAACGAGGTTCAGCGTTTCATGGAGAACGTTAAACTCGGCCCGACGATGACGGCTGCATGGCCTGAACAGGAGCCAGCGCTCAAGCGGGATGGGGACCCAGCTCCTTGAGGTTTAATTCTGACGCGGGCACCCGATCCCCGCCAACGCCCTACCCTCGGCAATAATCTTCACCCCGCCCGCGCCATTTCCACAATCCGCACCACGCCCGGACGATGAGTCCGATGATGACTCTTCGGCCGCACCACGATGTCCACGTCCATCTCCATGGCATTGAGCAGCGCAATCAACCGCTCGACGGAATATCCGGTGTAACGGCCGTGCATCAGCTTGGACACATCCGGCTGGCTCAGGCCCAGCCGCCGTGCCGCTTGCGTCTGCGCCAGGCCAATCGCCGCAATACGGTTGTGAATCTGGCGGGTGAGTTCCGCCTTCACTTCCAGTTCCGCCGCTTCCCGCGGACTAAAACCCAGATCGGCGAACACGTTGCGGCCACCGCGGAGCACTTTCCCGCCGAATTTTTTTGATTTCAATTGCTTTGACATGTTTTACTCCCGTGAATACGACTCGTAATCGGCCCGGGCCCGCTTCAGCCGTTGCTCGATCAGATTCAATTCATGTTTGGGCGTCTTGGTGGCGCAGCAGGCAGGGCGATCGGTGCATCGCTCACATTTTGCTTGCTTGATCTTGCGTGAAAAGCCATAATTCCATTTCTCGTCTAGGGAGCGCGGTGGCCAAAGACAAATATCTCCTCATTACTATGGCAGCGCTCTTCGTTTTATTGCGTTGCCCCGTTCTCATTGCACATGCGATTCTAGCGGACAGCGCAGACAATAAGGCTTGGCACGCGCCGGATGAATCGGACGAGGCTGTATTTGTGGGTGAAAATGCGCGCGCGACCACTGATTCTGTTAAAAAAAAGCGCCGTCTTGAGCCGGCCATTGGGCATTGTGGTTACGACGGACGGTCAGTCCTGCACAATTACCGGGGGCGCGGCTACGACAACGTTTCCGATAACGGCACCGGGCGACGTTAATCTGGTCCTAGACGGCTCGTCTTCGCAACCAGCGATCACCTTAAATGGTAAAGAGGTTTTTTCCGCAAAGGGCCGCTGGATCGAAGTTTGCACGGACACCGTTACGTCGACATTTTCGATTGAGTTCAATCAGGCAACGTACGTAACCATGAAGTTTTCAACCGCTTCCGCCCCAAGCGCGGTCGTCCCGAGAAGCGCGGCCTCGATACCGGCCGGTAACCCTGCTGGCGCATCGCAACCGAACTCTTCACAGGGAGACGTGCCCGACGCTTTACAAGTTCTAGCCGCAGCAAAGAGGGGCGTTGTTCAATTGCAGATGCGAGACTCAAGTGGCGAGGAGGATGCCAGCGGGACCGGATTTTTAATAAACAAGCTGGGGCGCGCGGTTACGTGTTATCATGTCGTAAGGGGCGAGGCCGGTGCCACTGCGGTCTTTCCCGGCGATGAGGGGGAGCCGATGCGAGTAGAGCTTCTTGCAGTGCTGCCGGAATATGACCTCGCATTAATCTGGGTACATCTAAGCGACGCGCCGAAAGCTGTCCCGACGGAGTTGAAGCTTGCCCCAGGCCTGCCGATGGAAGGTGAGGAGGTCTACGCATTGGGCTTTCCAGCGTTCGGCTATGCAATTAACAAGGGAATTGTCAGTGGTATACGAGAATTCGATAAGTTGCCCGATGCATTGCAGGAAGATTTAAACGGCTACTCTCCAAGTTCGCTTTGGATCCAAACAGATTGCACTATTAACCATGGGAATTCCGGTGGACCGTTGGTGGACGATAGTGGGCACGTTGTAGGTGTGAATACCTGGGTTGCAGTAAAGTCGAACAACTCGTATTTCGCAGTGAGCGCGACGCATTTGGCCGCGCTGAATTCAGTTGCGTCTGGTAAATCTATAGGCTTCGACAAGGTTCTGGCGGACGCAGGAGCGGAAGCCAGAAGCGCACAAGCACCGCGGCGCACCGCAGCCCAAGAGCTTCCTCCGAACCTTCCAAGTTTATCCATTCAGCCCACGGTCAGCCCTAACCAGTTGCTGTCAACGGCATTGTATTTTCGTCAGAATGGACTGTTCGTGTGCCCGGTGTGCCAAGGTATCGGAAAGGTCTCCGTTCAGGTGCATACGGGTGATCGTCGGGGGAATGGCCTGATCGTACCACAATATACGACCTCGACCGTATCCTGCTCGTATTGCCGAGGGTCTGGTCGCGCGAGAGCCAAACCGGATGCTCTTGAAAAGCTTACAGACAAGCTCGTCGACTCGCTTGCCCATGTTCAAGTCGACGGAAGCGACTACGCCGAGCGCATCGCAACCGTGACGAAGATCATCGGTGAGACGGTCGCGGCCGATCCACAAGCACAGCAGGAATACACTGAAAATGCGCGGCTGTCGTTCCGATCGCCAAGCACGAAACCAGGGATGCCAGTTGTCTTTATCGGGAGCCTTCTAAAGTGTATCCCCCGTCCTAACGGCCAACCGACTGTATATGCAATTGGTACGATGGGTGCCGACGGACTTGTGCTCGTAACACAGCCTTCCATTGTGTCCGCTGCGGAAAATGACGACGTGGTCGCTGGCGGTCTGTTTGCGGGCATGGTTAGGTTCCAAGGTGACGAAATCCCGGTCGTGCAGAGCGGCTTTGTAGCGTCGAGGTTGAGCGGCAGCCGGGAGTGAAGCGCCCCGCCATTTCGCGGTTCACGTCGCCAGGTGCCAGTAGGCCAAGATAGACTGTGCAATCCATGTGGCTGCGGAACCGTCCACTTCTGATCTTGGTATTTCTGTGCCTCGCGTCACATAACAGCTTTGCCGATGTCCGCGACGATTTCCTGAAACTCATCGACCGTCCGCGCGTTGATCTCGCTCCACAGATAACCCCCCTGCCGACGGCGGATTCGCTGGTGGAGTTTCATTTCACCTTCGCTTCCGATGCCCAGGATCGAGTTCCCGGAATCCTTCTGAAAAAATCCGATCTATCGCCCGGCCGACATGCGGTCGTGATCGCATTGCACGGAACCGGCGGAACCAAAACCGACGAGCTTCCGTTCATGCGGCTGCTGGCCGCCCGCGGTTTCATCGCCGTCGCCATCGACGGCCGCTATCACGGCGAGCGCTGCAAAGCCGGCAAAGGCTCCGATGAATACCAGGCCGCCATCCTCGACGCCTTCCGCCACGGCGGGCAGCATCCGTTTTATTTCGACACCGTCTGGGACGTGATGCGCCTGATCGACTACCTGCAAACCCGCGACGATGTCGATCCGAATCGCATCGGTTTGTACGGCGTTTCCAAGGGTGGCATCGAAACCTATCTCTCCGCCGCCGCCGACCCGCGCATCGCCGTCGCCGTGCCGTGCATCGGGCTGGAGAGTTTCAAATGGGCCCTGGACAACAACGACTGGAAAGGCCGAATCGGCACCATTCCCGCCGCATTCGCCGCCGCGGCAAAAGATGAGAACATCGCCGCGCCGGATTCGAAATTCGTTCACGAGTTCTACAGCAAAGTCGCGCCGGGCCTGGACGGCGAATTCGACGGCCCCGCGATGGTCGGCTTGATCGCGCCCCGTCCCCTGCTGGCGATCAAGGCGACACCGACCCGCACACCCCGCTGCCCGGCGTCGAGCTTTGCGCCACCGCCGCCCATTCCGACTACCACGCAGCGGACGCCGACGACCATTTCGTGTTGAGAATTCAGCCGCACACGGCACACAAAGTGAATCCCGATTCGCAGACTGCCGCGATTGAGTGGTTTGTGGAATGGCTCAAGCCTTGACCGCCTGCCCTTCTCCGACAAACGGCATGAGCTCGGGACTGAAAAATGTTTGACGTTTAACGATATATGTTATACTCTTGATCGTAATGATCCGCAGTTTCCGCGGTGCGGACACTCAGGCGTTATTTGAACAAGGCAAGAGCAGGCGTTTCTCCGGAATTGCACATATCGCCGCTCGGAAGCTTGTGCAATTAGACGCTGCCGAAACGCTGGAATTTCTGCGCTCGCCTCCGGGCAATCGGCTCCAAGCGCTCAAAGGCGACCGCAAAGGGCAGTACAGCATTCGCATCAACGATCAGTTTCGGATTTGTTTCCGCTGGACCGCCCAGGGCCCTGAGTTGGTTGAGATCGTGGATTATCATCATTGAGGAAAACTATGTTCAAAAGCGGCATGCGCCCGGTACATCCCGGAGAAATTCTCCGCGAGGATTTTTTGATCCCGCGGAAAATGAGCGCCAACGCCCTGGCCAAGGCGTTGCGCGTCCCTGCCCCGCGCATCAACGACATCGTCCGTGAAAGACGCGGCATTACCGCCGACACCGCGATGCGGCTGGCTCGCTATTTCGGCGGCGACGCCCGTTCCTGGCTGAATTTGCAGACCGCCTACGATCTTCGCGTCGCCGAAATCAAAAACGCCCGTCGCATCAACCGCGAAATCACCTCGTCCGCTGCGTAGGAGATCGGCCCTGCGATTGCAAGCTGCGTCTCGCAAAACAGGACACGGCGAAAAAAATCGGCCATGCTACCGCCTCCTTTACGCGGGACGCGCCATGACCAAGTTCCAATCCGACCGTGATCTGAACCGTCGAGAATTTCTTCACCGCTCCGCCATCGCCGGGGGACTGGCGCTGGCGGGGAATCTCGTCGGATGCCGGGTCAACGACCGAGCCGGCGGTAACGCCGATCGTTCCGTGTCGATCGTTTTCAATGCCGCCGATCCGGTAGCTGCGACGCCGCCGGCGCAGTGGGCGATCGGCGAGCTGGCGGCGGCGCTGGCGAAACGCGGCATTCAGTCGGATCAATTCAACAAGATTCCACACTCTCCGGCCAGGGTGATTCTCATCGTCGTCGGCGGGGCAGCCGCATCGAAATGGAAGGATTCGTGGAATGTTTCCGGTCTCTCGGTGCCCGACGAAGCGGAATCATTTGCGATTCGCGCTGCAAACCGGGAGGCGATACAAATCAGCGGCCGCGACGCGCTCGGACTGGTTTACGCGCTGACGGAATTGGCCGACGTCGTGCGGTACGCCCCCGATCCGCTGGAGGCGCTGCGATCGATCAAATCAATCTCCGAGCGGCCGAGAAACCGAATCCGCGGCGTCATGCGGCTGTTCGTCAGCGATGTCGAAGACAAACCATGGTTTTACGATCGCGCGTTCTGGCAACGCTACCTGACGATGCTCGTCACCCAGCGGTTCAATCGATTCAATCTGGCGCTGGGGTTGGGCTACGACGGCTTCCGCAACGTGCGCGACACGTACTTTTTCTTCGCCTATCCGTTTCTGGTTTCGCCGCCGGGATACAATGTGCGGGTCGTCGGGCTGAGCGATAAGGAGCGCGATCGGAATCTCGACACGCTGCGATTCATCAGCGACCAGGCCGCCGCGCGCGGGCTGCATTTTCAACTGGGACTTTGGACGCACGCTTTCAAATGGGTCGACAGCCCCGATGCGAATTACGTCATCGACGGGCTGGACGACGACCATCATGCCGCTTACTGCCGCGACGCGCTGCAAAACATTTTGCAGCAATGCCCCAACATCTCCGGCGTGACGTTTCGCATCCATGGCGAAAGCGGCATCACCGAGGGAAGTTACGATTTCTGGAAAACCGTTTTCGACGGCGTCGTGCGCACCGGCCGGCCGATCGAAATCGACATGCACGCCAAGGGGATGGACCAGCCGATGATCGATGTCGCGCTGGCCACGGGGTTGCCGATAAAAATCTCCCCGAAATTCTGGGCCGAACATTTGGGATTGCCGTATCACCAGGCCAGCATCCGCGAAACCGAAATGCCGCCGAGCCGGCCCGTCGGCGGGCAGTTTTCGCTGAGCACCGGGTCGAGAAGTTTTCTGCGCTACGGTTACGGCGATCTTCTCAAATCCGACCGCCGCTACGGCGTGCTGACCCGCATCTGGCCCGGCACGCAACGATTGCTTCTGTGGGGCGATCCCAAATTCGCCGCCGAATACGGCCGAGTTTTCAATTTCTGCGGCGCCAACGGCGTGGAGATTTTCGACCCGCTTTCCTTCAAAGGCCGGCAAGGCTCCGGTCTGCCCGGCGGCCGCGACGCCTACGCCGATGAATCTCTCAAACCCGATCACGATTGGGAAAAATATTTTCTCACCTACCGTCTCTTCGGCCGGCTCACGTACAACCCCGACACCGAGGCGCAAGCCTGGCAACGACAACTCGATCACGATCTCGGCCCCGCCGCGACGCCGCTCGAATCCGCGCTGGCAAATTCAAGCCGAATTCTGCCGTTGATTACCACCGCGCACGATCCCTCCGCCGCCAACGCAAATTATTGGCCGGAGATGTACACGAACATGTCGATCGTCGACAGCTCGCATCCGCAGCCGTACACGGATACGCCCAGCCCGAAAGTTTTTGGAAATGTCAGCCCGCTCGATCCGCAGTTGTTTGCCACCATCAACGAATATGCGGCATCGCTTTTGGCCGACCAACCGATCGCAAAAATCTCCCCGCTCCGGGTCGCCCAGCAATTGGAAGATTGGGCCGACGCCGCTTTCACCGAGCTTTCCAAAATTCCTCCATCACTCACCGCTGCCGCGTCGCGCCTCTCGATCGATTGCGCCATCGCCGCCGGATTGGGAACATTTTTCGCCTGGAAATTCCGCGCCGCCGTTTTCTTCTTCATCTTCGACCAGACCGGCGCGCTACAAGCCCGGCAGGAAGCATCGTCCGCCTATCGCCGCGCCAGAGCCGCATGGGCCCGATTGACGAAGCACGCCCAGGGGGTCTATGTCCCCGATATCACCTTCGGCCCAGCGCCGCAGCAGCGCGGAAACTGGAACGATCGACTCGCGGCGATCGATCATGACATCACCGCGATGGAAAAATTCCAACGCCGCACCACCTCGGCCAGCCAATCAACATCAGCCATCGCCGAATTAATCGCCCACGTGCTCCCGCAACCCCAGCCCGCCGCGATTTCCGTTCAGCACACCCCGCCGCCCTCCTTCCGTCCCGGCCAGGCAATCACCATCGCGGTGAATGTGCCGCAAACGGTCGTGTCGATCCGACTCTGGCTCCGCCACGTCGATCAATCCGAGCGATTCTCATCCCAGGAAATGCAGCGAGATGATTCCTCCTTCACAACGACCATCCCCGCCGAGTTCACCCGCTCGCCGTTCCCCATCCAATACTATTTCGAGCTGCGCGATGCCGCCGGTTCGCCGCAAGTCCATCCGACCTTCACGACGGATTTCTGCGGGCAGCCGTATTATGTCTTGCAATAGAGATCCGCGTAGGGAGATGATGCTGAGATTGCGGCCGTTTCATCAGCCATCAGCGATGCGCCTCGACGCTTGGAGCCGTTGCCGCATTCGCGCATTCCATCATACCAATTGCAACTCCTGCAGTTCCCGCAGGATCTTCTTCGGTTTCTTGCGTGCCCTCTTCTCGAACTGACTTATCTCTACGTCCGCCTTGGGAAAGCGTGCAATGATGTGAACCTCGCCGCCCAACGCCTCCAGGACCTTCTTGAGCGTTGAGACCTGCATGTCATCCTGCCGCTCCAACTTTGGCACGCGAATCATCCGGCCGATTGCACTGCGTACTCTTTCTCCATATCCCCCAAAACTCGCGGCGGTAGCTTGGCTGTCTTAAGCTCCTTGATTTTTTTTTTGCCATATTCACTGATCGCCTTACGGAAGGCCTTCCTAAACCGCTTGTCGATCTCGAATGGCGGTGGCGGACACCGTCGATTGTCGCTCGGCCACACCTGCAACGCTTCGTACGGATAAGTCCGATTACTTCCCCTTATCATTATCACGTCATCTGCGAATAACCACCGGATCTCAGAGATGCGAGGTGTCGCGCTGTTGAAACATAGGATCCAATCGCCGTCCTTGTAATCTCCCTTTCGTCCTGGAATGAAATAGTCCGGTCTGCTCAGACCGTATTCAGCCTTCACAAACTTACGAGCCGTCTTGCTGAAATCGTCCTCCTCATCCCACCACCCAAGCTTCCATTGCTTACGAAAACGACTCGCTGCCCATTCGGCAAAGGACTGCCGCTGTCGAACGAGTGCGCGAAGCTGCGGCTGTTGCGACACGAGAAGGCTGTTCTCACGATCGAGTCGGCGTAGCTCGCTTTCAGCCATCGGTCGTGGGTGGAGTTCCGACAGAAGCCGATCAATGTCGCAGGCATTTGGACCAAGCAACACACCCGCCTCCTTCAAGTCGCCCGCTCCCAAGGCATTGGTTGAGAGATTCGCCGATGTGATGACGCAGCCGCGGCCTTCAGACCAATATACTTTGGCGTGTAGCCCATCGACAAAACGAATATTCACATTGTCTTTTGCGAGCCTTCTCAATGCGTCGGAGCTCGTACCCCCTCCCTTGGGCCAACAGTACAACTCGATTCCATTTCGCTTTGGTAAATATGCTTCAGCTCCCTTGCCGACGAAGCCGACAACCACTACACGTCGCCCCTTGCCGTTTGAGAACAAACCGCGGATGGCAGTCCGCACCTCGCCACTGTTGTAAAGCATTTTCATGATCGCATGCGACACAAATCCAAACCACCAAATCCAGCGAACCCACAATCTCTGATAGCAAAGGCGTTTATGAGTTAGCGTTCACTATTCTAAATTCGATTATGTCGCATTTGTCGCATTCAATGCCGCCGCCCATCTCCGCCTCTAGACCGCATTTTCAAGCTGGTTACCAGCAGCAAATCAACGACTTCAAGACCATCTTCCAGCCCCACATAAACGCATCGTTGCTTTGGAGAGAAGGCCAGAAATTCGGGTGATTTTACGGGCACAGTCCGGCCGTCGGCGGTGTGAAGTTCGAAGGGTTGAAACGGACGTGCCTCGTAGACTTTGCGAATTTCCTGGATCGTCATAACGCTCATTGTA
>CAWJPJ010000003.1:0-103457 GCA_963844715.1 uncultured Phycisphaerales bacterium
CAGCCAAATGTCCGCAAAGTGATAGGCGTCGCTGGTCTCCTGCACGAGAAGGATGTCGCCGGCGATACCCCCAAAATTGGTCGTCGAACTCCCGTCGTATGGCGCTTCGAAGAGGCCTTCGGATGAAAGGGCGAAAAAATTCGCATTGGTTGGAATAATAGACGCTTCAGGCGACTGACCGAACTCAGGATCCCCAGCCCCGGCCGCTAGCTGGAATGACTGTTCCGTTAAATGGGGTGCCGTATCGTCCGCGCCGGATTCGCTCGGCGAATCGGTAAGAGACAGATCATAGACGGAGTAAGTAGAACTGCTCGGGTTCAAGCTGGTTTGCGGGAAAACCAGGATCGTTCCGGCATACGAGCCCCATCTTTGCGTATCGTCGGGAAGTACGACCACCGCCGGTGAATCGTGGACTCCGCTGATCGATCCCGAGTTAGGCAGGAGATAATCCAACTGCGTATAATTGCCGTTGGGATCGACGAGAAAAATCTGATAGGCGGTATTGGGCTTGGTGGTGTCATCGCTGGAGGTGGGTATGATCAAGTCCCCCCGAAGGCGCCGGAATTATCCAGAAAATCCGCTCCTTGAGCCACATAATCGGTCGGCAATGTGATCCAGGCCGGAACCGGTTGACCTGGTGCGAGAGAATCGAGGGGCGTCAAATTATATCTGGGTGTAACATATCAGTCGGACCCGTCCAAAGCGGATCAGGAGTAACCGCATCCTGTCCATGATTGGTCAGTCGGATGATTTGGCCGGTTAATCCATTGAGGTAGAAAACGTCGCCCGCGGGAAAACCCGCTGGGTTTCCTGGTCGCGCTACCGCTAATTGATAGTGAGATGCGGTAGTGCCAGGAGGGATATCCGTAGGAAACGTGCCGAGATTCGCAAATAATGTGACCACGCCTTGTTGCGAGATTTCATAAATCTGTGTGCCCCCATCGCTCAACGTAAGCACTGAATTATCCGGGGCATACGCGACTACTGAGTTAGTAGGTCCGGTCCCGAAGCTTGGAAGGTCGACGGGCGTCAGCGCGACCGAACCCGTTATCGGCTGCCTTCCGCCCCGACGGGCGGATCAGTGCTGCTGACGGAATTAAACGCCTGCCCGGAAATGGAGCCGGTCGCATAGCTCGAAATGTTAAAGCTGGCGGAAATCACGTTGGATGGACCGCTGTTGCCGCCCAAGCCTGTGGCGACAACCTCGTAGTAATAGGGTATGCCGGAGGCTGCCGTCGTGTCGTTGTAAGAAACAGTGCTCGACGACAGCGTGCCCGTGATGGGGCTGAACGTGACATCATCCATCGAACGCTCGACGATGAATCCGCTTTCATCGTCGTGCGTGCCGGACCAAGTCAGATCGATTTGCGGCAAAGTTGGATCCGCTGACGCTGTCGTCAATATCGGCGCGAAGGGGACTTCGGGGAAATCTGCACTTCCAAATCCTGCGCCGTCGCATCCGGCGCGAGGTCGCTGTGATAGTTGAAGCTGATTGTCTGCCCCTGGCCGACCAGATCGATGAAGTAGGTATGATTCGTGCTATAGCCGTCCCAGCCCCAGTCGGCGTATTTCGTCTCGTTCGTCGACGCGTCGTCGATGCCGATTCCATACTGTTCATAATTCGGCCCCGCCCCGTTCGAGTCCGGGACATTATCCGGGTAAACATACTCAGCATCAGCGGGAATTCCCCCCGACAGCAGTGTCGTGCCCGACGCTTCCAACATATAGTGCACGCCCGTCTGAAGCACGATGTGGGAGGAAACCGAGCTTCCGTCGATGGGAACTTCGACGGTGTCGGCCGCTATGGTGGAATATGGTTCGTTCGCGGCGGTCGTCGCCGTGGCGACATTCGACCCGCTGCCAGGATCTCCACCGACTACCTGAATTTCGTAATTGTATTGCGTGTTGGAAGACGGTGGGACAAGAGACTCCGAGTTGTCCAGAAAACTTGCGATGGGATTACCGGAAGATGAACTGCTTACGTTTACGGTTCCGATCTCGTAAAAGACCGTGGGTGATGTCGGATCAGCTCGCAAAACCTCCATCGTCGCGCTGCCCGAGGTTGGTGGCACATAGGCCCACTGCAACTCCACCGCGTCACTGCTGATCCCATTCGACGAAGGAACCGCGGTTGCCGTCAAGTCATATGCTTTAACCACCGGCAGCGCGGCATAGATCGTCACCTCCAGCGTATCCGTCGAGTTGTCATTGTCGTGATAGTAGTCATCATGGAAATCAAGTGACAGAGTTTCCGCCTGCGTCACATCGATATCGATGGTATATTGATGACTCGAACTATACGGTCCCCAATATGGGGATTTGTTCGCGTCCACGGTGCTGTCATTGACGCCGATTCCGTAGTTGGCGTAACCCAAGCCGTATACTGTCCACCCTTGCCCTTGCCCGACAAAATATGAACTGTTTGCCGCTGGATCGGCGGCGCCTGTGGGCGCGAAAGAGTACTCGGCATCGGCGTATAGTGAATTCCCCGAATCCTCAATGTTGGCTGTTCCAGTAGCGACCAGTTCGTAGTGGCCCGGATTCAATGTCACCGACGAAACGGATGGTGACTGCTGCCCTGATTCCGCATAGATAGGGATCGAGATGGGGCTTTCAACCGGGGTTGTTTCATAGCCAGATTGTTGCGCAGTGGTTGCCTGAACCGTCAGAGTCGTCGGCGCATCACCGGTCAATGTCGCCGTCACCTCGTAGTTATACGAGGCCCCCGGGTCCAGGCTGCTTGTGTCTTCGTATACCGTTGCGTGTGTTACGGGTGACGTCACAACCGATGTACCTGACCCGATTTCCGCGTAACTTCCGCCCGGGGCCTCGCGATAGACGGTGTAAGAATACGCCTCGTTGAATATCAAATTCGTCCAGCGAAGATAGATCTGCCCTGTGGTCGTCGCAGTGGCAGTGATGTCTGAAATGATCGGGACGGCGCCGCTTGTGTTAGTCAACGAGAAATCCGTCGGCGTGCTGGCGCTTCCCGCTGCGGGTGCGTTCGGGTCGGCCGACGCTTCGACTTGATAATCCCCGCCGATGGCATTCGCGGTCGCCGACACCATCGCATCACCGCTGGAATCCAAAACAACCGCTTCGGTAGTCGAGTGATCCGTGCCTAATGTTGCCGACGCTCCGCTTGAGGGGGCCGTAAAGGTCACCATCCCGCCTGCCAGATCGGATGCCGTAAGCCCCGTATCATTGGATGTGACATTTACTTTTAGGTCGTTCGAGAACGGGCTGTTTACGACCGTGCTCTGATTGTTCCCGCTTACCACGTTAACAATGAAACCTTTACTCTCGAACGCGCCGATATCCGGCGCGGAGGCCTCCGGTCGGGTTGTGCCGCGCTGATCGACGGTTATCGGATTGTCATCCGGCCCGTCAAAAGTGCTTCCGGCATCCAACACCGGACTTCCGGGAAGCAGAGCCATCGTCTTGGTGGGCCCACCGTAGTTGCCCAAGGGAGCGAGGAGCGGATTGATTGGAGGCGAGCCTGTTGACGGAAGGATGTTGTGGCTCGACGGGCTCGTGGATAATCCTCCGGAACCGTCGCCGATGAGATTGTACGTGCCGGTGAAGGTGCCGGATAAATCGCCTCCGGTGTTGCCGGCGACGATGGTGCCGTATAGTTGCAAACTGTCCGAATTACCATAAATTCCACCGCCGGCGGACAACGGTGCGGAGTTGCCGCTGATTGTGCAATCGGTAACATTCCCGTCGATGTCGTTGAGATAGAGACCGCCGCCTTGTAGGGTTGCCGTGTTGTTGGCAATTGTTGAATTAGTGGCATTTACCTCCCCATCATAGCTTTGGATCCCGCCGCCCACTTGGGAAGAATTGCCACTGATTGTGGAGCTGCTGATTGAGATAGTCGTGTGACTACCGCCAACGGCGCCGCCAGAAGTTGAGGACGTATTGTCGGCAATTGTTGACTCCGTGACGTAGGCGATGCCATACTGTGCAAAAATTCCTCCACCAATCCCGCTGGAATTCTGGGTAATTGTGCAGTCCGCGATGGTCGACACCGCGTAATTCAAATTGATCCCGCCGCCGAAGCCGCCGAAGCCGCCGATTGCGGAGTTACCGCTTATGGTTGAATTGGTGATGGTTGTGGTGACGGTGTAGATGTAGTGGCTGCACTGTGCCGATACGCCGCCCCCGTATGATGCGACATTTCCGGTAATCGTAGAGTTCGCAACATTCAGAATAGTTGCGTAGGTGTAAATCCCGCCCCCGTGTCCCGAAGGTGCGGAATTCCCGCTAATTGTGCACTCACTGATCGTAAGAGAAGCGTTGGCGGCGTAGATGCCGCCGCCGTCTCCGCTTTCTTTGTAACCACCGGTGATGGTCAGTCCGGAGATCGTGACGGTGGAGTTTGCCGCGACGTCCAAATCCCCGCTGTTGTGCTCGCCGTTGATCGTTAGCAAGGTCTGTCCCGGACCATTAATCGTCAGAATTCCAGTTGTGTCGTCCAATTCAAGCGCGGATCCGTTCAGGTCGATCGACGCCGGGCCGCCGGCGGTGAGAGACGCCGAGAAGGCAATCGTTTGGTCTCCTCCGAGCGCGTTGGCGAGATTGATCGCATCGCGCAAAGAAATTTGGTCCAATCCGACCGGTAGCGCATCTCCCAGCGTGTTGACTACGATAGGACTCGGCTGCGATTGAAACGCGCCGATGTCATATCCTGTCGTTGCGTCCCGCGCAAATCCGCGTTGGTCCGTTGATAGGCCGGCGCTGGGGTCGCCGTTGCCGATCGCCGGATTACCGCCGGTCATGGGTAATGGCACGATGGTTTCGGTTGGACCTCCGTAATACCCCAAAGCCGATAGGCTCGGTTCGCCAGTCAGGTTGTGCGAACCGGAAATTGCGCCGCTGCCATCGCCGATGAGGCTGTACAACCCGCTGAAATTCCCGCCCTCCAGATCATCGGACGTATTCTCGGCGACGATCGTTCCGTAGAGAGCGGTGGACCCGTAGTGGTCTTCGATGCCGCCCCCATGAACGGCGGAGTTCCCGCTGACCGTGCAATCGACAAGGTTAAGGTTGCAGTAATTATAGATTCCGCCCCCGCGACCACTGGCGGTATTGCCGCTGAGCGTACTGTTGGTGATGACGTTGCTCCCCCCACCGCTAAAGGCCGCGCCGCCGCCCTTCTGGGCATCATTGGCGGCCAAGGTTGAAGCCGTCACGGTAAGCGTCCCCCCATAACCCGCTATCCCACCGCCGAAGCCGCCCTGATTGCCGCTGATCGTGCATTCGCCGACGGTCACATTCCCGTACCAGTTCGCTATTCCGCCTCCGTCGCCGTCACCCACGACGCAAACGTTGCTGGTGATTGTCGAGTACGTGATATTGGCGGAACCGTTGTAAACATCGATGCCACCCCCTTTGTCACCGCCACCGGTGCAGCGGTTACCCGTGATCGTGCTGTTGGCGACGACCAGATCCGGCGAGGAGTCTTCGCCGCCGCTTATGATTCCGCCGCCGCCGCCGGTCCCCGAACTGCTGTTGCCACTGATGGTACACTCATCGATGTTCAAATCAGCCGTACTGTCATACACGCCATTTGCCAAACCGCCCCCGTTACCGTGCGCGATGTTGTTGCTGATAGTTGAGTTCTGAACTGTAAAACTGCCCTCGTTGTAGATGGCTCCGCCGGTTTGCGCGCTATTCCCGCTCAGGACCGTGTTGGTGACGTGTAGGGCTACTACACTGTCATTGTTATAAATTCCGCCGCCGCGTCCTTGGCTTGAGTTGCCGCTTATGGTGCACCCCGAGATGGTATCGGCGTACGACCCTTGGTTTGCAATCCCGCCTCCATCGAATGTGGCCGAATTGTCGTGGAAATAGCAGGTGGTTGCCGCCAGAATTCCCTCATTTTCGATGCCGCCGCCGCTGCTTTCGGTGGCGGAATTGCCGGTGATTGTGGACGCCGTAATGGTCAACTCACCGCCGTGGTTACGGATGCCTCCCCCGGAGCCATTGGTGGTGGAATTTCCACTGATGATGCTGTCAGAGGAGATATTCGCGGTGCCAGTACCATAAATGTATACCCCACCCCCACCGCTGGAGGCAGAATTGTCGCTGATGGTTGAATTGGTGACGCTCAAGACTGCGCCGGTGTATATTCCTCCTCCGGCTCCGCCACTATTTCCAGATATAGTCGAACTGGCAATTGTCACGTTCCCGGAACCTTTGTTGCATATAGCGCCTCCATAGTCCGTGGCATCGTTTTCGCTTATGAACGTGTAGTGCGTGAGCGCGAGGGTCCCGTAGTTAAATATACCGCCGCCGTCGTCACTGGCACTGTTGCCGGTAATTACGCAATCCGTGATCGTCAGATGACCCTTATTAAAAATTCCCGCCCCTTCGGTTGTCGCCCCTCCTGTAATCCCAAGGTACTCAATCGTGGCGGTAGCCGACGACGTGACGGAGAAGACACTGCTGTGCCCGTCGGCAGAAACTGAGAGAATTGTGTCACCGGGTCCCTGAATCGTCACCGAGCCGGAGGTGTTGTTAATAGACAGCGCGCCGTATGTCTCCAGGTCGATGGTGCCGGTCACGCTGCTTTGAAAAGTCACCATCTCGGCGGCATGATTCGCATTAGCCGCGCCGACAGCCAAACCAAGCTCATATCTTAAGGAGCCCGCGCTGTCGTCCCCATTCGCATTGGTGACCACGAAGGAGAGGAGAATCCTCGATTCCAGCGCCTCAACAACGGCTTTGGAAATATGATGCTGAAAACGACGACCGCGTTTGCCTAGACCCAGACCGCGAACAATGGACATGACCCCTCCTTCCAGGAGGAATTAAGCCTAAGTATTCGAGGGTAGCAGCAACCAATACGCCAGACGTGTTAACAACCCCGTCCCTGCAGCCCCAAAAATGCCCAACCGTGGACTGATACTATCGCTTGCGCGAATTAATTTACAGACGTTGGGCAAACAAGTAAAGCGTTTTGTGATTAGATAACAGCTTACGCGCAACTCATTGTCACGTGCCGGCCGAATTTATCGCGCGGATGTGCGAGGCGATGACGGAACTTGCTTCAATGCGTCATCGGGAAGTTCGCAAGTGTCGACAATTTGCCTGAGATTTTGGTTCAAATCTTCCGGTCAGCCGAAACCGCTTCGCACCATTTCCGCCACATGCCTCGGTATGCCATATCCAGTTCGCGGGCAAACCCGGCTTCATCCATCAATGGCGAAGACAACATGCGATCTCGCATTCCCCGACGGAGAGTCTCCAGACGGTCCAAATTGTTGGCCAATTCCAGGGCGATGCGAACGTATTGATCCTGGGTATGCGCGACCAGCTCCGGTAGGCCGACGTTGCTGAGGATGCTTCGTCCGCCGCGACCAACCGCGGTAATCCCTGAGAGAGTGACCACGGGCACGCCCATGAAGAGCGCATCACAGGTGGTGGTCCCGCCCCCAAACGGGAACGGATCGAGGGCGATGTCGATCTCGCAATATCGCTGAAAATATTCGGTGCCCCGCGATTCTGAGAAGATTAGACGGTCGGGATCGATCCCGCGGTCCACGAGCGTTTTATGTGCAAGGTTGCGATGGCTGCCGCGCGGGCAGTAGATGAGCAGCCTCGATTTTGGCTGAGCCTGCAGAATTGTTGTCCAGACGTTCCATGCGGCCGAGGATATTTTGCAGTAGTTGTTCTGGCAGCCAAACGTGACCCAGCCGTTCCCTTTCGCTGGCGACGAGCGTACCTCGGGAATGGGAGTCGAGCCGGGTTGATAGCACCAATATGTTCGCGGCAGACGTACCGTAATTTCGCTATAAGAATCAACTTCTGTCGAGGCGGGGTCCAGAAAGGGGTCGGAAAGACGATAGTCCATCGCATTCAGTCCGGTACTTCCGCAATAACCCAGGTAACTTACCTGCACCGGAGCCGGTTTGCGGGCGAAAACCAGCAGCCGGTTGCCGTCCGTATGAAGTGCCAGGTCCACGAGTATGTCGATTTGGTCGCGCCGGATTTGCTCGGCCACGTCCTCGTCGGAAACGCCGGCAATGTCACGCCAATCGTCGGCACTTTGCTGAAATTGCCGGGTCATTTCATCCGGCGTTGGCACATTGGCGTAGCAAATGATCTCGAACTCCGCGCGATCGTGATGTTGGATTACGGGCAGTAGATTTTGGCCGACCACATGATTTCGGAAATCCGGTGAGAGGTACCCGATCCGCAGGGGACGGTTCGGGTCGCGATCGTTCGAATGCGGGTGGATATGCTCGCGCAGCGGCTCAGCGTGCTGGCGGTTCCAACGGCGAAGTTCTTCACTGATCGCTCGGTCATCGCAGTTCGGATGGTAATGCAAGGCCAGTACCAGATTGCTGTGCACATTCGGAAGGTTGGGTCCGACCGCGACGGCTTGGCGATACGCAGCGATGGCCTCATCGAGGCGTCCCATCTCTTTCAAAGCCTCGCCGAGATTGTTGTGAGCCTCCGGCAAGTTCGGGTTCAATGAAATTGCTTGACGATAGACGGCGACCGCTTCATCAAGTTGTGAGCTATCCTTCAAGGCAATACCGAGATTGTAGTGGGCTTCGGCGCAATCGGGTTTGAGAGCAATGGCCTGGCGATACGCGGAAATCGCCTCATTGAGATGTCCTTTGGCTTTAAGGGCGTTGCCCAGGTTGCTGTGGGCTTCACCGTAGCTGGATCTGAGACGAATAGCTTGCCGACTGGCGGCAATAGACTCATCCGGTCGTCCCTTGGCGATAAGGGCGCTGGCCAGATTGTTGTAAGCTTCCGGCAAATCGGGGTTAAGCGAAATGGCTTTATGATGGGAGGCGATGGCCTCATCGATCCGGCCCTGTTCTTTTAGTGCGTTACCGAGATTGCTGTGCGCTTCTGGGAAGTCGACTTTGAGTGCGATGGCTTGGCGAAACGCGGCGACAGCCTTCTCGATTTGCCCATCATCTTGCAGAACGCTGCCGAGATTGTTGTAGGCCTCCGCGTAGTTTGGTTCAAGGGAAATAGCCTGTTCGTGAGCGGCGATGGACTCTTTCACCCGTCCTTTGGCTTTCAGGGCGTTGCCAAGATTAGTGTGTGCTTCAGGAAAGTTGAATCTAAGCATAATCGCTTGGCGAAAGACCGCGATGGCTTCGTCGATTCGCCCCAAGTCGTTCAGGACACTGCCAAGATTGCCGTGGGCCTCGACGTAATCCGGTTTGAGTGAAATGGCGCGACGAATCAAGTCAACCGCAATGTCTCGTTGACCGACCTGATTAGCGATTAATCCAAGATAATGAATCGCGCGAAAGTGATTGGGTTCTTGCAAGGATCTCGCGGTAAAGTCCTTCGGCCTCACTAAAGCAGCCCGGCTCGGTGATGTTGCAGCGCCAATTCGAACTTGTGTTGAATCGTCACGGGGACCATCGGAGTAATAATCTTACACCGAGTTGGAGGTTGTGCGCGAACGGGGAGCGAGGGTCTTTCTCGAGTCGGCTCCTGGCCACGTTTCGACCCGCCTTATGGCGGAACTGTTTCCTGGCCAGAGAGCGGTATCGATTGCGGAAAAGGGCCTCCGCCGCGCGACAGTTAGCGCAACACGCGAATAGCGGCTTTTAATGAGACATAGAAGTCCATTAAAGGCGGTTCCCCAGAGGTGGCTGCCCATGGACACGTTGATTTCGCTTCAATTCGTTCCTCAGATTCTACTTCAATGGGCCCGACAAGATTCGAACTTGTGACCTCGTCCTTATCAGGGACGCGCTCTAACCAACTGAGCTACGAGCCCGCTCTGTTTGGGCTGGAAATTCTAAGGCGGTGCCGCCGGGTGTCAATTGCGGGGTAGTTGCCAGTTGTTAGTTGACCGCCGCGGCGGCCCTGCGGCCAGTTGCCAGTGAAATCGGCTGAGTCGGCATTTTCACTCGCAACCAGCCGGAGGACCGCCGTGGCGGTTAACTGGCAACTGGCAACTATCCCAATTACCATGCTCTCATGCCGAGGCTTTCCGCCGCGCTCATGGTTCTGGCACTCGCTCTAGCCGCCGGCTGCTCGACTCGGGTCACGTTCGACGTCGCGGTGACCAATCGCCTCACCGAGCCGGTCACCGTCTGGATCACCAAACTCCACGGCCCCTACGAAGACGGCTGGGAACCCCCCGAACAGGTCGCCCTTGAATCACAGGATCAGGAACACCTCGGCGGCGTTATCATCCCGCCCGGCGAAAGCCGCGGAACCACTATCACCGGCAACTTCGAGGAAGGCAATTTCGCCGTCCTGCGCGTCTACCGAGCCGTCCACTTCGCCGCGATCCTCGCCACCGACAAGGGCAGCCCCGACCGTCTCGATTACGCCCTCCCCGCCGGTAAAAGTGATCTGGATATTGTCCTGGAACAAGGCCAATTAGCCGTGGAGCCCCACGCGTCGACCAAGCCATCAGGCAATTAACTGGCAACTCGCAACTGGCAACTCGCAACTGGCAACTTCTTATGTCTTACCCCAAGCACTGCAACGAGGCCAAGGACATAAAAGCCCGCTGTGCCGTACTCACTCTGAGTGACACGCGGACTCGCGAAACCGACGCCAGCGGCAAAAAGATCGAGCAGTTGCTTCTCGAAGGCGGTCACTTCATCCCCGAGCGCCGCCTGATTCCCGACGACCCCGACAAGCTCACAACCGTCCTGACCGAACTCCTCGGCCTCTGCGAAATCGACGTCGTCATCACCACCGGCGGCACCGGCATCAGCCCGCGCGACACCACCATCGACATCGTCAAGCCGCTTCTCGAAATCGATCTCCCCGGCTTCGGCGAACTCTTCCGAATGCTTAGTTACGAACAGATCAAAAGCGGCGCTCTCCTAAGCCGGGCCGTCGGCGGCATCGCCAAGGGGAAGCTCCTTTTTGCTCTTCCCGGCAGCACCGCCGCCGTGGAATTGGCCGTTTCAAAGCTGATTTTGCCGGAAATCGGGCATCTCTTGTTTCAACTTCGCAAGTGACTTTTGCAGGAGCCGTCATGAAAGTGGGGCGATGGATCACATCATTTTTAACCGTGTGCATTTTTGCCGCGGCCGGTTTCGCTTTGTATGAACTGGGCAACCGCGGCAGCGTTCTAGGCACGCCGGCGCCTTCCGTCGAAGGCTGGCAGAATGTCGAGATCAAAGTCCCCGTCCAGGTCGGCGCAATCGTGCAAACCACGTTGCGCGACACCGTGACGGCTTATGGATACGTCGAGCCTGCCCCCGCCTCGACCACCCGTCCCGCGGCCGAGGCTCATCTCTCGGTCCCCGAAGCAGCCGTCGTGTCAGAAGTCGATTGCGTCGAGGGTCAGCACGTCGATAAGGGTCAGACCCTCTTCGTGCTGGACACACGTTCCGCCGACGCCGCCGTGAACAATGCCCAACAACTGGTTACGGATACAACATCTATTAATGACCGCCTCGGCAGCGCGTCCCGCGCCGACGCGCCGGTCTGGACGCAGCTTTTCGCCCAGTGGCAATTGAACCTGGCGCGCCTAGAACTCTCGCAAGCATTATCCCGCCGGGCAATGCTCACGTTCGTCGCGCCCATATCGGGAACTATTTCGGGCCTCCACGTTCATCCCGGCGAAGTCGCCAGCCCATCCACGCCGGCTGTTGACTTGATCGACACCGACCACCTCGTTCTGGCGATGAACGTCCCCGCGTTTCTCGCCCCACAGGTTCACTTGGGCCAAGGCGTGATTCTCCCGTCCGTCCCTCACTCGACTGATGAACAAGTGACTTTCATCGATCCCACGATCGACGCCTCGACAGGCATGGCTTCGGTCGATGCCGCTCTTTCCGCGCCCGGTCTAATTCCCGGCCAATTTATCGGCGCAAATATCGTCCTCCAGGAGCGCAATTGCCTCGCGGTCCCTGCCGAGAGCATCGTTCGCGATTCCCTCGGCCGCGCTCAGATCGCCCTGGTCGATTCCGACCAGCGCGCCGTCGAGATGCGGATCGTGCAGACGGGCATTCGCGATGGCGATTGGGTCGAAGTTCAATCCCCCGGATTACAGGCGGGGGACAAAATCGTCACCGCCGGCGCGTATGGCCTGATCACCCGCGCCGGCATCGCCGTCCAAAGCCAGTAACCCCTCCCACATTTACTGGAGCGGACGGACATGGGCTCTTCGGTCGGCAGATTTGCGATTCGACATGGCGTCTCGATCACCTTCCTGGTGATCGCGGTCGCCTTCGCCGGCGCTTATGCCGCGATAAACATGCCGTCGGCCGTCTTTCCTCAAACCGATTTTCCGCGCGTCATCATCATGGTCCAAAACGGCGCCATGCCCGCCGACGAAATGATGGCCACCCTCACCCGCCCCATCGAAGAGGAAATGAAGGAACTCCCCGGCTGCACGACCATCCGTTCCTCCACCGGCCGGGGAACCGCCGAGATCGATCTCTTCTTCTCCTGGCAAACGGAGATGCACACGGCGGAATTGAACACCCAGGCGCGGCTCTCGCAAATCCGCCAGTCCCTCCCGCCCACCGCCAGTACCGATGTGTATCGGATGAATTTTTCCACCTTCCCGATCATCGGCCTCAGTCTCATCGGCCCCACCAGCGATGACACGCAAACCTGGGAACTGGCGCGCTACGTCCTGAAGCCAAAACTCCTCCGAATCAGCGGCGTCTCGCGCGTAGATCTCGTCGGCGGGCACGCTCCGGAATTTATCGTCACCGTCGATCTCCAGCGCCTGGCGTCCCTGCGATTGGATCTTCCCTCGGTCACCGATGCGCTGCGCAAAAACAACCTCGTGACCGCCGTTGGAATGCATCAGGAAGATCACAGCCTCTATTTAACGGTCGTCGACGGCCGCGTGCATTCCATTCCCGATATCGAAAACCTGACCATCCCCGATGGGGCCCACCCCGTTCCTCTCAAGGACGTTGCCGTCGTCTCGCGCGCGCGGAACCGAGCACCAGTGTCGTGACCGCCGACGGCTCTCCCGCCGTGCTTCTGAACATCTTTTCCCAGCCCGACGCCAGTACCCTCGATATCGCCCGCGATCTTAAAACTCTTTTGCCCCAAATCCGCGGCCAACTCCCACCGGGAATCAAGCTCTCCTTCTTCTACGACCAGTCGCTGCTCGTGAAGTCCTCCATCGCGGGCGTTTGGAACGCGATCATCTTCGGCCTCATCCTGTCAGTTCTTATCTTATATCTCTTTCTCAAAGACTGGCCGATGACCTTCGTCGCCATTCTCGTCATTCCCATCACCGTCCTGGCCACGATACTGGTAATCAAGCTTTGCGGATTGAGCTTTAATCTCATGACTCTCGGCGGCATCGCCGCAGCGATAGGCCTGGTCATCGACGACGCCATCGTCGTAGTCGAAGCGATCTGGGCCAAAGCCGCCGCCGGGCTCGGCCGCGCCGGCATCATCGAGCAAGCCGTCGCCGACATCCTTCCGCCCTTGGTCGGCTCTACTCTCACTCCTGTCGTCGTCTTCATTCCTCTGGCGTTTTTGACCGGCATCGCCGGCGTTTTCTTTCGCGCTTTGGCGATCACCATGGTCGTCGCTCTCCTCACCTCACTTGCCTTGGCGCTCACACTCACCCCCACACTTGCCGCATACGCCGTGCGCCCGCGCGACTCAGCCGCGGATCGCGGCGGCTTTCTCATGCGCGGACTCATCTCGCTATATGAACGCCTGGTTCGAATCGCCCTGCATGCGCGCATTACCGTTCTGGGCCTCGGCATCTTCATCCTCTTCGCCGCCGCGACGGGATACACCTATCTGAAAACCGATTTCCTCCCCCGGATGGACGAAGGCGGCTTCATCATCGACTACATCATCCCGCCCGGAACCAGTCTGACCGAGGGAGACCGCGAGATGCGCACCGTCGAACAGATTCTTCAAACCATACCCGAGGTGGAAAGCTATTCCCGCCGCCTCGGCACCGCGCTCGGCGTCGGCATTGTCGAGCCCAACACGGGTGATTTTCTGGTCAAACTCAAATCCGATCGCCGCCGATCCAGCGATCAGATCATCACCGAGCTTCGCCGGCGCCTCGTCGCCGTTCTTCCGCGCGACGATTTCGAATTTCCGGGAATTCTTTCCGATCTGATCGGCGACCTCACCTGGGCCGACGAGCCGATCGAGATCAAAGTCATCTCCAACGATCAGAAACTGCTCCAGTATTCCGCCTATCAAATCGAAGAAGACATCCAACACGTCCCCGGCGTGGTGGACACCTTCAATGGGCTTGTTTTCACCGGGCCATCCATTTCGTTTAAGGTGCGTTACGCCGATGCCCAGCGCTACGGGCTTCAGCGCCAGGCGATAGCCGACGCCGTCAACATCACCATGCTCGGCCAAACCGCGACGACGGTTCTCGAAGGCGATCGCACTGTGAATATCCGCGTGCGAGGCAATCCCGATTACGTGGATCGCATCGCCAAACTCCGCCAGCTTCCGCTGCGCGCCGCCGACGGAACAATCATTCAGCTCGAGCAAGTCTGCGACCTGGAAATCTCTCCCCCGCAACTGGAACTCCATCGCGACGATCTGCGCCAGAGCATCGCCGTCACCGCGGATTTGCAGGATCGCGACCTCGGCAGCGCCATGGCCGAAGTCCGCCAGGTCCTCGATCAGGACAAAACACTCTCCCCCGACACCATCGAATACGGCGGCCTCTACCAGCAGCAACAGGAATCGTTCCGAAATCTCACCCTCGTGCTCCTTACCGCCCTGGTGCTGGTCTTCACCGTCGCCCTGCTCGAATTCCGATCATTCCGGGAGCCGATCGCGATTGTCTTCGGGGCGGCCCTTTCCGCCTTTGGCATTGTCGCCGCCCTGCTCATCACCTCGACAACCCTTAACATCGTGACCTTCCTCGGCGCGATTATCGGAATGGGCATCGTCCATAAAAATGGGCTCCTGATGCTCGATCACGTCAAAAACCTGCGCAACGCCGGAATGCCATTGGAAGAGGCCCTGATTCAGTCCGGACGGCGGAGACTTCGCCCGGTTTTAATGACCTCCCTGGCGGCGGGCCTGGGGATGCTCCCCCTGACTTTCGGCCGGGAATCGGCTGATATGCTCCGCCCCCTGGCTATCGCAGTGATCGGCGCGGTTTGCGTCTCGGTTCTCTTGTCCCTCATCGCAACGCCGACCCTCTATTACATTCTGGCCTCCCGCAAGCCATTTGAGGATAAGGCTTTATAATTCAATTGACGTTTGGTGTTTATTCGGTAAACTATGTGTTGATCATGTCATCGTCCGCCGAAATCGCGTTGTTGCTTACGGTCGCCGTACGATAGGCCGGCGCCACGGCCCGGGGCCTGCCCCCCGCCGCGACCGGCCCACTTCAGAATGCTTATTCTCGTTCCTGCTAAGAATTTACGATATTTAAATTGTCACTAAAAACACGCTCAGTTACATTTTGGGCGGCTGAAAACCGAGGGTTCTAACCATGGCCACGCTGCAAACCGAAACGCAAATCGCTCCGACGACCTCTAAACCCAAGTATCAGGGCAAGACCGGCGCCAAGATCTTCCACGAAATGCTCGTTCAGCAGCACAAGGTGGAGGTCATGTTCGGCTACCCCGGCGGGGCCATCCTCCCCGTCTTCGACGAACTCTACAAAACCCCGGCGAAGTTCATCCTCAACCGCCACGAGCAAGGCAGCGGCCACTGCGCCGACGGCTACGCCCGCGCCACCGGCCGCCCAGGCGTCTGCGTCGTCACCAGCGGCCCCGGCGCCACCAATACCGTCACCCCCCTGGCCACCGCTCAACTCGATTCCATACCCATCCTGGTCTTCAGCGGGCAGGTCGCGACCAAAGTGATCGGAAACGACGCCTTCCAGGAGGCCGACGTCACCGGCATCACCCGCCCCTGCACCAAGTGGAATTACCTGGTGAAGGACATCCACGACCTCCCGCGCGTGATCAACGAAGCATTCCTGATCGCCACCACCGGCCGGCCCGGCCCCGTGCTCGTCGATCTTCCCAAAGACGTCACGACGGGAATCTGCACCCGCGAAGTCGACGACGCCCCGCGCCCCCACGTGCAAAAACGCAAAACCGCCTTCTTGGCGGCCCACGCCAAGCAGGTTCAGGATGCTGCGGAGCTGATTAACCGCAGCGAAAAGCCAATCCTCTACGTCGGCGGCGGCGTCATCATCAGCGGCGCTTCCACCGCCCTGCGAAAAATCGCCGAGAAGGGAAACATTCCCTGCACGACGACATTGCTGGGCCTGGGGGCATTTGACGAACTCGACTCGCGCGCATGTGTATGCTGGGCATGCACGGCTCGGCCGCCGCGAACTATGCCGTCCAGGATTGCGACTGCCTCATCAGCATTGGCGCGCGTTTCGACGATCGCGTGACCGGCAATCTCGCGACGTTCGCGCCCAAGGCCAAGATCATCCACATCGATATCGATCCCAGCAGCATCTCCAAGAATGTGGATGTGGATGTCCCCGTCGTCGGCGACGCCAAGTCTTCGCTGGAAGCCATGCTCCCGCTCATCGAGCACCGCGACCGCCACGCCTGGTGGAGCCAGCTCAACGCCTGGCGGCAGCGCTACCCGTTCAAATATCTCGACGATTCCAAAAATGCCAAGCCGCAGTACGTCATCGAGGAACTCAACCGCCAGACCAACGGCGATGCGATCATCACCACCGGCGTCGGCCAGCACCAGATGTGGGCCGCCCAGTTCTATCGCTGGCGCTACCCGCGCAGATGATCACCAGCGGCGGCCTCGGCACCATGGGCTACGGTCTCCCCAGCTCCATGGGCGCGGCGCTGGGCAGCCCCGGAAAAGTCGTCATCGACATCGACGGCGACGCCAGCTTCCTCATGACCATGAGCGAACTGGCTACCGTGGCTGAATACAACATCCCCGTCAAAATCTGCATCCTCAACAACGATTTTCAGGGGATGGTCAAGCAGTGGCAGGACCTCTTCTACCAGCGCCGCTACAGCCAGACCGCGATGAAGAACCCGAATTTCGCGAAGCTGGCCGAATCCTTCGGCATCCGCGGCATCCGCTGCGATAACAAATCCGAAGTCCCCAAGGTCGTCGGCGAAATGCTCGCCCACAAGGGCCCCATCGTCGTCGACTTCTACGTCGAGCCCAACGAGCACGTCTATCCGATGGTCCCCAGCGGCAAGGGCCTGCACGAAATGGAACTCGGAACGTTGTCGTAAATAAAACGAACTCCATCCAAGCCGGCGGATAGCAATCCGCCGGCTTTTTTCACATAATGGAGGCGATCCCTTGACCGCCGGACCCACATCGTCCCCTCCCAAAGCCCCCATCACCCCCGGGACCATCCAGGTGCGCATCAAGGACCTCAGCCAGCTCTTCAACTCTATCGACCCCTCTCCCTTCCGCGAAAAAGATTTGGACGACGACGCCTCCGAATTCATCGTCGGTTGGGCCAAGGAACTCCCCGGCAACCAGCCCCTGACACTTTTGGTTTTTTTGGATAAAGCCGCTTTTCCGCCCGACGCCACGGAAACTCTCTCCGAAGCCGTACACCAGTTTTTCGGCCATAACTCCGATCTCGCTCGGCAGCGACTTCGCCAGTTGCTTCGTGTCGGACGAATTAGCCTGCTGATCGGCTCGGCATTCCTCGCCCTCTGCATTCTCGCAGGCGATTGGGCCACCCGCGCGTATCCCCAATCAGAATTCGCCGAAATCATCCAACAAAGCCTCATCATAGGCGGCTGGGTCGCCATGTGGCGCCCGATCGAAATCTTCCTCTACGACTGGTGGCCCATCCTCCGCGAGCGGCGAATTTTCGACCGCCTCAGCAGGATGCGCGTCGTCATTCAATGCACGCAGTAACCACTTCGAAAACATCGTCCACGCAGCGCTGGCTGACCGTTTTTCTCGCCATCGGACTTTTTCTGCGCCTGTTTCGCTACGCCGTCGCCATGCCCGTCTGGGGGGATGAAGCCTTCGTCGGCCTGAACATCATCAATCGCGGATTCGCCGCCCTTCTCCAGCCCCTCGATTACGCGCAGGTTGCCCCGCCCGGATTTCTTCTCGCCGAGCGCACGATGTACCTCTGGTTCGGGATGGGCGAATACGCCATGCGTTTCCTGCCGATGCTCGCGGGCCTCGCGGCTCTCCTGCTCTTCGCCTACTGGGCACGCCTCCTGGCAAGCCCGAACGTCGTCGTTATCGCCGTCGCGATCATGGCCATCGGAAATTATCCGGTTCGCTACGCCGTCGAACTCAAGCCCTACGGCATCGACATGTTCGCCAGCCTTCTTCTCCTCATCCCCGCCACGCTTTATTTCCTGCGGAAACGCAAAATCTGGCTCGGCTTAACCATCATTCTCCTCCCCTTCTGCCTGGCGATTTCTTTTCCCGCGATCTTTATCGCCGGCGCCATCGGCTTCGCCCTCCTGACCGTGGCCCGCAAAAAGGATTTGGTTTGGACAGCCATTTACGCAATCGTCGCCATCGGCTGTTTCCTGATCCTCATGAAGCTCACCGTCACCGGCCAATTCGACGCCAATCGCCACGCCATGACCACCTATTGGTCCGACGCCTTCCCCCCCACGGGCCCGCGAAATTCCTCATCTGGTTCGTGCAAGTCCACACCGGCAACATGTTCGCCTATCCCTTCGGGGCAAAAAACGGCGGCAGCGTCGTCAGCTTCTTCGCCTTCCTCGTCGGCATCGCCGTGTTTTTTCGAACCCGCGGGTGGTGGCTCCCCATCCTGCTCCTCTGTCCCTTCGTCCTCAATTTCGCCGCCGCGATCCTCCGCCGATATCCCTACGGCGACAGCGCCCGCGTCCTGCAATATCTCGCCCCCGCCATCGTCCTCCTCATCGCAGCGGGACTCGCGCATCCTCGATTTTCTCTTCCGCGAAAAGCACAAACGCCAACTCGCCGGCCAATGGCTCTGCTATCTCCTGGCGGCTTACGGCGGCTACATTTTCTTCTACTACGTCTTCCACCCCTACCAAACCCGCCCCGACTCGGACGCGCGAAACCTGGTCCGAGCCTTTTGGCAGGAAGCCCCGCCCAACGCCGTGGTGGCCGTGCTCGAAAGCCAGCACGATACCCAGGTAAACTTCCAATGGTATTTGCCGCCGGCCAGGACGATCACAAAATCATCTGGGACGCCGACCACGATTCAACCTGGCAAAAGACCACCGGCCCCCTGCTCGTGGTCACCACTCAGCGCCGCGCGAACCTCAAAGCGCAACTGACCGCAGAAATCGGCCGCCCCCCCACTCATCACGTTTCCGCCGACATGCACCTCGGTCCCAAGCAGGCCGCCCCCGACCATTTCGAGTCCTTCACCTTCTGATTTGCCAACCCGGCTCGTTTGCGTTACCAATTCGCAAGCAGATCGGGAGGAGCTACCCGCCATGACACAGTCCGCGATCGCGACCGCCGCCGATTACGCCGACGCCATGCTCACTGCCCGCAAGGCCAAGCAACTCATCTGGACGGCCCTCGTCGTCATGATCGCCGCCCAGATCGTTTGCTTCTTCGTGGCCCGCTATCGCGTCGATCCCGCCGCCAGTAATCACGCGACCGACATCCTCAAATACATCACCGGCGGCATCGACTTCCTCGGCATGGTTCTCACCCTCGTTCTGGCAATCGATCTCCTGCTCATCGTCGTCATCATGCTCGTCGGCCGATTGATCGGCGTCTCGCGCGTCGTCTCCGCTTTTCTCTGGTGCGTGGTCCTGGCCGTCCTGCTTTTCCCCTGGCAGGCCTTCCTCATGAACCAGACGTTCAATTCGCCCGAAATCAAAATCCCCGGCGTGCTGTACAATTGGGCCGAACTGGCCCTCCGGGCCCGCGCATCCCGCCACCACGCAGGGCTCCATTCTCTTCTGGGCGAGATTCGTCGCCTGGCCCGCCGGGTCGCTGCTCATCCTGCTGATCATCCACGCCAACAGCCAACGCGGCCTGCGGCAGGCGCTGGGCGAAATCCCGCCCAAACCCTTCCCAAGAACCGAATAATTTTTTAAGTCTTTTATGCGAGAAGAGCGGGGACAACTCACGGGCGACCGGGTCATCAGCGAGCCCTATACCCTCTGGGGCAAAATCGCCGGAAACCTCACCGTCGTTGACGGCGGAAAGCTCTACGTCCGCGGCAATGTCTTCGGCGATCTAATCGTCCAGGAAGGCGGTCGAGCCCACATTCTCGGAAACGTCAAAGGCACCGTCACCATCATGCCCCGGACCAAAGTCATCATCGGCGGAATCATCGGCGGCGACGTCCTCAACCAAGGCGGACGCCTCTTCATCGAACACTCCGCCAAACTGCTGGGAAAAGTCAAAACCAAGGACGGGGAAACGACCTTCGAAGACAAATCCGCGAACGCACCCTAACCCAGGTTTAGCGGCCGCCTTCAGGCGGCGCGAAGCCACCGACCCTAAAGCTGCGCCCCCGCCAGCTCCAGCCGCAACATCAGCAGCCCAGCCGCCAATTGCGAATCCGCCTTGAGCAATCGCTGCCCGGCGGGCTGCGTCGTGGGCGCCTCCGGCTTTGCGTCCGCCCGACGTAGAACGTCCATCTCCTCCCGCGCTTCGATCACCGCGCCCATCTGCTCCGGCGTCATCTCCACCGTGACGTCCGGATCAACCCCCCACGTCTTGCTGTTCTTCTCGCGATGAATGCACCGCCCGCTCGGCAGGTAATAGTGCGCCGTCGTCAATTTCAAATAGGCCTTGCTCGAATCCAGCGGGAAGAGCATCTGCACGCTCCCCTTGCCGTACGTGCGCTGCCCGACGATCAGCGCCCGCCGATCGTCCTTCAGGGCTCCGGAGACGATTTCGCTCGCGCTGGCCGACCACTGGTTCACCAGCACGATCATCGGCACATCGGTCTCCATCTCGTCGGCGCGGGCATTGATCACGATCGGAGGATTGCTCGTCACGCGATCCGCCTGTGTCCGCACGATCACGCCGTTGGCCACGAACTTATTCACCACCGCCGTCGCCGCCGGCAGCAAGCCGCCCAGGTTGTCCCGCAAATCCAGGATAATTGCCTTGGCGCCTCCCTGCTTCATCTGCTGAATCGCGGCGTCCAAATCTTCGCTGGTTGTCTTCGAAAAGCTGGTCAGCCGGACGTAGGCAACCCGCTGCTCCGGATCGACGAAATAATCCCACCCGCCGCCCGGCTTCCGCTCATACCCTTCCACGCTGTCGACCTTGATCAGTTCCCGCCGCAGCACGTGGTCCTTCAGCCCCCCGTCCACGGACCGGATCTGCAAACTCACCGTCGTGCCCGGAGGGCCGACTATTTCCTTCACCGCGCACTCAACGGAAACCCCCTTCGCATTCTTCCCTTCAATTTGCGTGATGATGTCTCCCGCCTGAATCCCGTCGCGAAACGCCGGCGTATCCTCCAGCGGGGTCACGATCTTCAGATTCCCTTCCCGATCGTTTTCGATCTCCAGTCCCACGCCGCCAAATTCACCCTGAGTCATTCGCTCGGTATCTTCAACTTCCGACGGCCAGATCACCTTGCTGAACGGATCCAGCGGCGTAAACGCCCCGTCCGCGAATTCACTCACAAAAACTTCTTCAGGCAGTTGGATCGTTTTGTCGTTCAGGTCGCGAAGTGTATTCAGCGATTGCGTCATTACTTCCTCGGACGTGTCGTCCGTCGCGCCCTTCGCATCCGCCAGGCACTGATCGACCCCCGCCTGGAACTGGGCCCGCTTCTGCGGATCGCCTAATCCCGGAAACGCCGATTCCAATCCCGGCGTCGTCAGCAGCGTCGTCAGCCCATTCAATCCCCCTTGCAGCATGTCCTGGAAAGTCACGTCCCGGTAATACTGCTGTTCCGCCAGAACCAGCGAATCCCACAGCATGTCATACTGAATTCCCTTGGTGACTTCATGCCAGTCCAGGTCCTGCGATGCTTCGTCGTCCTTGGATGGTTGCGTCGTCGCCGCGGCCTTAGCCGGGCGCGTCGTCGGAAACAGCAGCTTGTCCTCCGCTTCCCGCGCCGCTGATTCCGCATCCTGCAACTTCTTCAGCTTATCGGCGCATACATCATCAGCAGCGTCACGCGCCGCATCGCCAGGTCGAATTTGTCGTTCCAGCTCGATACCGACGGCTCCAGCGAGCATAGATCCGAATACAACCGCGCCGCTTCCAGCCATTGCTGATGCGCCTCGTCCGCGTCCGCCGCGGCCGCCGATTCCTTCATCAAATCAACGACCCACTGCTGCTTGCTGAAATTATCTTTGTCGTCCGAAAGGGTATACGCGCTGGCCGCCTCGTCGATGGCGTAGGTATCCATCTTGTTGTCCATCAAAAGATGGAGGTTGGCCAGCGCCTTCTCGTATTGCTCGCGCCGCTCGCCGTTGAATGATTTGCACTGATCTCCGTACTCCCGCGTCCATTCAGCCATCTGCTGAACCGACGAATCCTGCGTCATGCTGGCGGCTTCCCCCAGAAGCTGGCTGCTGCGAAGGAAATCCCCGCTGCGAATCGCCTGAAATGCTTCGCTCTTGAGTTCTTCAACCGCGGCAAGCGATTGCGGCCCGGGCGACGGCGCCGCCGACTCCGCCCAAACCACTCCCGTCAACGCCAAAACCGCTCCGCTCCAAACCGACAAACGCATCATGCGCATCACCTAAAAAATAAAAAGTGGTCGATCTCGGGTTCCCGATTCCAGTGGGCTTTCAACCTTAGCCCGTCAATCGCCCCCGGTCAAACCATTACACAATGCCAACGAATGGCCCGCCATGAGTTTATCGAATGGCCATCCGCCGGCTTCTCCTATACCATTCTCCCTCACCGAAACTTTCGCCATGCGAATTTTACTCACCGCCGGCCCCACCCACGAACCGATCGACTCCGTTCGTTACATCGGCAACCGCAGCAGCGGCCGCCTCGGACGCGCTCTGGCCGAAGTGGCCCAGCGCTCGGGCCACGAAGTCACCCTAATTCTCGGCCCCGTCAGCGAACCCATGCCGGGCAACCTGCGCCGAATTGACGTTCAAACGGCCCAACAAATGCTCGACGCCGTTCTCGCTGAGTTTCCACGGAACGATCTCTTAATCATGGCCGCGGCAGTATGTGATTATCGTCCTAAATCGGTAGCGCCGGGAAAAATTGAACGCCGCGAAAACCTGATTTTGGAGCTGGAATCGACGCCCGACATCCTCGCCGCTGCCGGAGCCGTCAAAATGCCCGACCAGCGAACCGTCGGCTTCAGCCTCGAGGCCACCCCCGATCTGACTCGTTCGGCAACGAAACTAACTCAAAAGCATCTCGACCTGATCATCTACAATTCAATTCAGACCATAGCAAGCCCGGTAATCGACGCCACCCTGCTTTATCCCAGCGGCACGACCGAAGAGCTCGGCTCGCGGTCCAAGGAAGAGTTTGCCACCCTCCTTCTCCACCGTTCTCTTGCCTTGTTCGGTCCCGTATCGCATATCCCTAACCAGCACAAAACGTGAATTCGCTTTCCCCTTCTAACATCCGCTGCTGGCCGTCAATTCGGCAAGCGATTATGGGTCGAAACCTGGAACTAACCCCTGTCCCCCGCATGAATTGGAGTTTTGCCTATGTCCAGCCCGATAACTGTTAAGGTCAAACGCCTCGCTCATGGTGAGGGTCTGCCTTTACCCCAGCGAATGACCGAGCATTCGGCCGGCTTTGATGTCTCCGCGGCCGTCGAAAAAAACATGGAACTCAAACCCGGAGAAATCCAGCTCGTCCCCTGTGGCTTCGCCATGGCGATCCCAGAGGGTTACGAAGCGCAAATCCGTCCCCGCAGCGGTCTGGCCGCCAAACACGGAGTCACCCTGGTCAACACACCAGGCACCATCGATTCCGACTACCGCGGCGAAATCCGCGTCCCCCTCATCAACCTGGGGAAGAACAGTTTCACGATCGAACGCGGCATGCGAATCGCGGAAATGCTCATCTCCCCCGTCCCGCAAGTATCCCTCGAGGAAGTCGAAGACCTCGACTCCACCCCGCGCGGACACGGAGGCTTTGGACACACAGGAACCAAATGATTGACCGTGATCACATTATTCGCCCCATGGCCCTGGCAATCGCCTGGGCGGCCTGGCTGTTCTTGATGCTCGCCCTGGCGAGCTTTCATCCAACTGACTGGCCCAGCCACGTCGCTTATCCCTATCCGCCTATTCAAAACATCTGCGGCAGCGTCGGCGCTTTCATTTCCTATTACGTCTTCCTCGCCATCGGGCAAGGCGTATTCCCCCTCCTCTTCTTCGCCGGCGTCTGCCTGGCGCTCCTAACCTATCGCGGCCAGCTCACCGACGTCTGGCTCCGAGTCACCGGCCTGCTGCTCCTGGCCGTAGGTTTCGCGGCGCTCGTCCACAACCTCATCCCCGGCTCGCGCAGCGGATTCCCAGAAGGCCACGGCGGCGTCATCGGGATCGCCGCCTCCTCCTATCTCCAATCGCATCTCAACACGGTAGGAACGCGCCTGGCTCTATCACCGCCATTCTCCTGGGTCTGCTGCTGGCCGCCGATGACATCGTCCTCCGCGCCCCCAGCCTGGCGGTCGAAGCCTACTCGCGCGTCAAACTCCCAAAACCCAAATTCAAGTTCTCGTTCCCCCGCTTCCAAAACTCCCGTCCCTCCCGCGCTTCATCACGCGCGACGCGAAACCGGCAGCCGAAGAAACCAAACCCTCGCGCAAAAAATCCGCCAAAGCCGAATCCGAGGAGAAAGAGAAAGACCCCGAACCGGAACCCGAGCCCGAGGCCCCGATCAAACCCGCGCCCCGCCGCGCGGCGACATCATCGTGCGTCTCCCCAGCATGGTGAAGCCGCGCCAAACCAGTCCTCCGCCGCGTCCGAAGGAACTGGGCGAATATCACCTCCCCGCCTGGGACTGCCTCGCCGACGCCGAGCACGGGTTCGCCCAATCGCAGGAAAAGTTCGTCCGCGATATGGCCGCCGTTCTCGAGCAGGCCATGCGCGAATTCAATATCGAAGCCCACGTCGTCGAAATCGACACCGGCCCGGTCATCACCATGTACGAACTGGCCCTCGCCCCGGGCATCAAAGTCTCCAGCATCACCGCCCTCTCCAATGACATCATGCGATCCCTGCGCGCCGAAAGCGTGCGCATCGTCGCCCCCGTCCCCGGCAAGAACACCGTGGGCATCGAAGTCCCCAACGCCCAAAAGGAAAAAGTCCGCCTCAAGGAACTGATGCAGACCGCCCCCGACGCCACGCGCAGCCTCGCCATCCCCCTCTTCCTCGGCAAGGACGCCAGCGGCGAACCGATCGTCTCCGATCTCACCCAGATGCCCCACTGCCTCATCGCCGGCACCACCGGCTCCGGAAAATCCGTCTGCATCAACTCCATCATCATGTCCATCATCTATCAGCAGCGCCCCGACACGGTGAAGCTCATTCTCGTCGACCCCAAGATGGTCGAAATGGCCGCCTTCAAGGATATCCCGCACCTGATGTGCCCGCTGGTCAACGACGTCGGCCGCGCCACCAGCGTTCTTGAATGGGCCTGCGAAAAAATGGACGAGCGCGTACGAATTCCTCGCCGAGGCCGGCGTCCGCAACATCAAGGGCTACAACGCCCTCACCCCCGAGGAACTCAACGAGCGCTTCAAACCCGCGACTCCCGAGGAAGAAGCGCATATCCCCAAGCAGTTGCCCTACATCGTCATCATCATCGACGAATTGGCCGACCTGATGATGACCAGCGGCAAGGAAGTCGAGGCGTCGATCGTGCGCCTGGCGCAGAAATCCCGCGCCGTCGGAATCCACTTAATCGTCGCCACCCAGCGCCCGCAGGCCAACGTCGTAACCGGCTTGATCAAGAGCAACATGCCGAGCCGAATCGCCTTCCGGGTCGCCAGCAAGATGGACAGCCGCATCGTCCTCGATCAAAACGGGGCAGATCTTCTCCTTGGCCAGGGCGACATGCTCTTCCTTCCCCCCGGCGCCGGCAAACCTGTTCGCGGTCAGGGAACCTATATCGACGACAAGGAAATCAAGGAAAGCGTAAAAATCGCCCGCAGCCTGGCCGAGGCGCAGTACGAACCCGAACTGGTCCAGATCAAGGCCAACACCAGCGTCGACGCCGAAGCCGCCAAGGACGAACTCTTCGACGAAGCCGTCCGCGTCGTCCTCGAAACCAAGCGCGGCAGCGTCAGCCTCCTCCAACGAAGACTAACCATCGGCTACAGCCGCGCCAGCCGCCTAATCGAAGCGATGGCCGCCTCCGGCATCGTCGGCACCTACAAAGGCTCTCAAGCCCGCGAGGCACTCATCACAGTCGAAGAATGGGACGCCATGAGTGCCGCCCGGCAGCAGGACGCGCAAGACGGAATGACAGTTTAGGACAGATGTTGAACGTCAACTCTGGTCCCCTCTCCCAGGTACTCCGGGGAGAGGGATAGGGTGAGGGGCAATTCAGCATTCAGAGTTTATCATTTCCCCCTATACTCCCCAAATGCCCGATGCCGATCCAACCGCTGTTTGGAACAAAGATTTGCTGGCTAATCCCCACGTCGTCGCTGACAAGCGCCGCCGCGTCCAGCAGATGTTCGCGGCCATCGCCCCGTCTTATGACCTGAACAATCGCCTCCACAGCTTCTGGATGGACCAATCCTGGCGGCGCACGGCCGTGAAAATGGCCGACCTGAAACCCAGCGATGTCGTCCTCGACGTCGCCTGCGGCACCGGCGATCTGACTCTCCAATTCGCCGCCGCGATCGGCACCCCGCAGCCCCGATCAAATCCTGGGCGTCGATTTCACCTTTGAAATGCTCCCCCTGGCGACAATTAAATCCGCCGGCCGCCCCATCACCTGGATCAACGGCGACGCCCTCGCCCTCCCCCTCCCCGACGCCTCGGCCGATGTCATCTCCATCGCCTTCGGCATCCGCAACGTCTCCGACCCCGCCGCCGCCATCCGAGAATTTCACCGCGTCTTAAAACCCGGCGGCCGCCTGATCATTCTCGAATTCTCCCTCCCCTCCAACGCCATTCTCCGTTCCCTCTATAACTTCTATTTCCGCCGCATCCTCCCGCGCACCGCGACATGGATCAGCCGCGACAAAACCGGCGCATACAAATATCTCCCCGAAAGCGTCAACACATTCATCGACCGCAGCAAAATGACCGCCATGCTCGCCGTCCAGGGATTCAACCAAATCATCCACGCCCCTCACCTTCGGCATCTGCGTCATCTACCGCGGAATCAAAAACTAAATTGAACCGCGGATTTCGCGGATGGGCGCGGATAAAGAAAACAATGAGCTCCGCATTTCATCCGTGTCATCCGCGAAATCCGTGGTTAAATCTCTTCTTTGTTTTCGCGTTCGGAGTCCACTCGCCATGGCGGGCGTGCTCTGCGGTTCAATTCCCCGCGTACCATGTAGAATAGGCTCCCATGTCGGATGACGCGGTAGAAGTAAACTTCGACGGCATCGTCGGCCCGACGCACAACTACGCCGGCCTCTCCCCGGGCAATCTCGCCTCACAAAAGCACATCAATCAGCCGTCCAACCCGCGCCAAGCCGCCCTGCAAGGTCTGGCAAAAATGAAAATGCTCGCCGACATGGGCATCCCCCAGGCCGTTCTCCCGCCTCACGAGCCGCCGGACATGAACGCCCTTCGCCGGGCGGGATTTTCCGGCTCAGACGCCCAAGTCCTCGAAAAAGCCGCCAAAGAAAAGCCGCAGCTACTCGCCGCCTGCTCCAGCGCCTCGGCCATGTGGACCGCCAACGCCGCCACCGTTTCCCCCAGCGCCGATTCCGCCGACGGCCGCGTTCATTTCACTCCCGCCAATCTGTTCACGCTTTTCCATCGCTCCATCGAAGCTCAAACAACCGCCCAAATCCTGCGAGCCATCTTCGCCGACCCAAGCGTCTTCGTGCATCATCCCCCTCTGCCGTCCAGTTCCGATTACGCCGACGAAGGCGCCGCCAACCACATGCGCCTCTCAGCTTCCTACGGCCAGCCGGCGCCCAGTTCTTCGTCTTTGGCCGCGATGCCGATCAGCAACCCCGCCCCGTCTTCCCCGCGCCACAAACCCGGCAGGCGTCGGAGTATATTTCCGTCCTGCATCGACTATCGCACCCGCACTTCGTCCAACAGAACCCCGCCGCCATCGACGCCGGCGCTTTTCACAACGACGTCGTGGCCGTCAGCAATCTGAATGTTCTCCTTCATCACGCCAGCGCATGGCTCGACCCTCCGCCCTTCGGCGACATTCACAAAATCGAGGTCTCCGAAAAGGAACTCCCCCTCGCCGACGCAGTCAGTTCCTATCTCTTCAACAGCCAGCTCGTCGGCGCCGATCGCATGACCCTCATCGCCCCCATAGAGTCCCAGGAAAATCCCTACGCGCACCGATTCTTGACCGATCTCCCCCAGCGCGACACCCCCATCAAGGAAGTAAAATTCGTGGACGTCCGCCAAAGCATGAAAAACGGCGGCGGCCCCGCCTGTCTTCGCCTGCGCGTGGTTCTCACCCCCGACCAGATCAAACGCATCAACGCGAGAGTGTTTCTGGACGACGCCCTTTACGCAGAATTGAGTCAATGGGTCACGCGAAATTATCGCGAACACCTCGCCCCCGCCGACCTTGCGGACCCCAAACTCCTCGAAGAATCCCATCGCGCACTGAACGAATTAACCCAGATTCTTGCCTTGGGTTCGGTCTTCCCCTTTCAGCAACGCTGATCGCCTCGTGATGGCGTCAAACCATCCCGCAGCCGCGCTGTTTGCGCACCAACAGCAGGCCGCCCATGCAAAACAGACCTAAGCTCGAGGGTTCCGGTACTGTCGTTCCCGCGGCTGCATCGCCAAAACTGAAGTCGATCTCGCTTGATATATTCGGATCCGCCGAATTGGCGTTGTCCAACGCCGTGTAGGTTCCGGAGAACAATTCGGTAGGATCATTGATGCACAGGGAAGCGGAGTCCACGCCGTCGGTTGTGTAAGTGACGCCGTCGTCACCCAACAGATCATCGAGCAGTTCATCCGCCGTCGGCGCGGGGCCTCCAAACGACAGCCGGTTCGGGTCATAGCTGAACGAAGCTTCCAGCGCAGGAGCTCCGTCGAGTGTGTCCAACGAAATAGCAAAATCCCATATCGGATTCGATTGAGTCGCGTTGAACGTCGGGTCATTACTGTCGTCGGCAAAATATTCCATGGACGTGGATTCGTCCGCGCCGTCCACCGCCAGACTAGTCGGCGTCGACACGTCCGGATTGTTATAGTCGGTGGCGTCCGTCCCGCCGATGGTCGCTGAGTAGGCGTAACTGGCGAAATTGTTTGCATTGTTTTCGCCCGACACCGCAACGATTGGATAGGGATCCAATACTCTGGAGCCCGCTACCGTGCCGGCCGCGGCACTGCCCGCAGGTTTGGCAGACTTGACAATTTGCATCATGGCCACGATTCGTTCACCGGCAGGCGCGGCCGCGCGCCGCCGGGATAATAAACCCCTCGGGCAAAGTCCGTGAGTACCTTTGCGTTGTCCTGGGTATCCAGCGAATACATCGCAATTGTCGGCTTGGTAATCGGCGGCACCGTCCCACTCCAGGTTTCATAAACCTTGTCTTTGGCATTCAGCGCATTTCCAAACAGAAGGCTCGGTCCGGCGCCAGGATCGGCGACGGCAAATCCATCCGAGCGATACGCCGTTGTTCCCGGCGCTAACGTCAGCGCGCTACCCGCCTGCACCAGGTTCTGAACCCCGGCGGAAAGACCCGTGAACGTCTTGATTGTCAGCGTCGGTAATGTCGCCCCGGCCGCCCGAGCTATAGCAGGCTGTCCCGCGAAATTCATGCCCGCCTGCGCCACCTGATTAGCCGCCCGCGCCGACTCGGTTCCACCCAGGACGCAGATCAATCCCCATGCCGCCACACGCTCAAACCCAAATACGCTTCGTTTCATACAGCCCTCTCCGGCTAAATGAAAACACCAGTCCGCGCCAGACCATTTCTCGCGCACTACAACACCTCCGAACGAATTAAGGCTTCACCCAGGAAAGACGAATTTTCAACCAATTGAAGTGAATCCTAACGCCCACCCGCTCCCGGTCAAGGATTCATAAACACGTCGTACCTCCGAACGGCAACTATAGTTCGCGCGCGTCAGCTCTTCATAAACCGCCGGGCCGACAATTTTCAGACGCCTTCGAGAAATCCGATTCGGAGCCAAACACCCACTCTACGGACCGAACGCAGCTTAAACTGCAGGTCTCTCCCTCCAATCGCACCACCGGCGATTTCCTCACCGGCGCCGACAACGCCGGGAAGGCTCCGCGTCCCCCGCGAACAACTCTCCCCAGCCGACCTCCCCGACCCCGAACTGCTCGAAAATCCCACCGCGCCCCTCGGCGAATTATCCCAAACTCCTCACCCTCGGCCCGATCTACCCATTTCAGCAAACCCAATCGGGCGACTGAAATAAGTTGGCACTAAGTCTGCAAAAAAGCTATTGATCGCTCGCTAAGTTGATATATCCTACCAATAGCGGCAGAGAATTAAGGGACTCCTTATATAAACATCCGGGCATTGCGTAGGGCAGAGGGTGGGAGTCATGAAATTGTCGCTCCGCCCTTGGCGTTCCTCGGGCTGGTCGTCTCGATTTGCGCAATCTCCAACGCCGCCGTCCTGGTTAGTCTGCAAACGCCGTCGTTCGACGGCTCCATATTCCCACCCTACGAGTTCTCATACAACAATAGCACCGGCACCGCCACGCCCGGCTTTAGCGACCCCAGCCCGACCGTCGACGGCTTTGATACCCTCACCGTCGAACCCGGGACCAACACCGTCTTTAACTTCCCCGAAACATTCGGCCAGGACACTCTCGAAACCGTAAACGGCCTCACCGGCCAAATTCTCGCCACCTCCAACACCCTCACCGTCGCCGCCGGATACGTTAGCTTTATCACCAGCGCGACCTTCGGTCCGGATGGATTCCTCTACGCCACCGGCACAGTCAACAACTCCGGGTTTCCAGTAAGTATCTTTCGCATCAACCCCACCTTCACCAACGGTGGCAGCGCCACCGTCACCACCTACCTCACCCCGGCCGGCATATACCCCGCCGATATCGCCTTCGGCCCGGACAACAACCTCTATTTCGCTGGTTCTACTTCCGGCTCCGACGATATCTGGAAATACAACACCTCCACCAGCACCCTCAGCACCGTGGCCGATCTCGGCTCCGCTACTTCCGACAACGTCGCCGGCCTGGCCTTCGGCCCCAATGGAAACCTCTACGTCGCTGAATACGACTACATGGGCGACACCGGGAACGGCGTCGTCGAATACACCACCGGCGGAACCCTCGTAAAAACCTTCCTCTCCGCCAACCTCAACGACATCCAGTTCGGACCCGATGGCGACCTCTACGGCATCGCCAACTACAACAGCGACACCGAGCAGGTCGAACGCTTCGACGGCAACACCGGCGCCTTCCTCAACGACGCCAGTACCGGCCTCGCCGGCGACCCCTCCGGCATCGCCTTCGTCCCAGAACCAGCCTCCATCGGCCTACTCCTCCTCTCCATCCCCCTCCTAACCAGAAAATTCCGCCGCCAACAACGAGAAAGTTAATCTCGATTCAAATGCAACCGCACAGATGCCGGGCGCAATCCAATACCCCAGAAAATCTCATTTTTTGTAGTAAGACTTATCTCCCCTCCTCCAACCTCAGCGCCTCCGCGCCTCTGCAGTTGCATTTCCCGACCGCGGAAAAGACACCGATCCCGCCCCGTAAATCCCCTTTCCTTGCCTCAAGCCATTCCCCCGCGATAATGTTCCAAAATCGCGGCCGAGTACCCAAGTGGACTAAGGGGACTGATTGCAAATCAGTTATTCGCCGGTTCGAATCCGGCCTCGGCCTATTGCCGCATCGCACCCCCCGCCCATCATTTCCCCGCACAAAATATCTTCGACTTCCGAGCCAACTGCCCCCTGAGAGGCTCCCATTTCTGAACCCCCTCGCCCCCGATTAACGCCTCTAACTCAATCGTCCGCTCCACGACATACCGATCCCTCCCCCCCAGCGTCGGATCGCTCATCCCCGGATGCACCACCCACTCCACCACCCCCGCCTTCGGCAGATTCGCCAAATAATCCGCCCACGGAAACGGCGTCTTCAAATCCTCCTCAGAAAGCATCCCAAAATAGAAATCGTTCGACTTCACCTTTCCCTCGGAAAATACCTTGCCCGCCCGCCTCCCCAGATAATTCGCCGCCCGCCGCCGCGACCGCGCCGTCTTCACATTCTCCCACGTCTGCCGGGCCTCCAAGGTCACGCGCGTCACCGGCGGCAGCACCCGCACCGTCCGCATCACACCCACCAGCGCCTCGCGTATCCCCGGCAACTGATGCGCATGATGATGCCCATCCACATAATCCGGCCTTCGTCCCAGTAGCTTCTCGAACATTTCTCCCTGCGCCACAATCTCCTCGGCAACCCCCGCCGCATGAATCCGCCCCAGCATCGCCCGAATACAAAGCCGCCGATTCGAGAGGAAATTCCCCTCCCGATCCGTCAGCCCCGAAGATTTCTTCGCCGCCAGCGGGCGATGCCCGCACCGCGTCAGCACCAGATGCAGCCCCACATCCAGATCGGGCGCGTCCCGCAGCAGCGGCACGGATTCTTCAACATGCTTCCCCGTGACGACCATCACGCTGGTCGCCGTCACCGGGCCCTTCAGATGCGCCTGAATAATCCCCCTGCTCGTTTCCAGACCGATGCCAAAATCGTCGGCGGTTACCACCAGCGACAAAGGCTGCGATTCCAATGTCATCTTTGGATTTACAAATGTCCCGCGTGCGCCGGATTCGACGAAACCGCGCTCCACCGTCCGGAGGTCCGGTTTCTGCAGCTTCATTTTTTTCATAGACCGGCGAAGTTTAATCGTGTCCTTGATCATGCTCCACCCGTGCGAAACCATGCGCACCGTCGTCGGATCGACGTAGCGCACCAGCACCGGAATCTCCTCGATCTTCATCTCCGCCGCCCCCGCCCGCGCCAGAAACTCGACGTCGAAGAAAAACCCGTTGGTTGTCATGTGCGGCGAAAGAAGGTCCCACGCTCCCGCCGTGATCCCCTTCAGCCCCGCCTGCGTATCCAGAATGCTGATCGGCAGCATCTGCCGAAGCCACCAATTAAATCCCCGGCTCATCATGTGCCGCTTATAAATATTCGGAAAATCACGCGGCGAGATCAAAAACTGCGATTGCGCGCTGGCTCGATTCACCACCGCCAAATCCGCCCCGCCTTCCAGGAGATGCAGAATCTTCACCGTCTCGTCGGGGTCGTAAGCCAGATCCACATCCGTGAAAATCTTAAAAGGCGTTTTGGCCAGATTCAGCCCGCGCCTCAGGGCATATCCCTTGCCGCGATTTTTCTCGTACGCTTCCAGCCGCATCCGCTCCGGCATCGCCTTGAGCAGCGGCTCCAGCGCCTCGGCCGACCCGTTCTTGCACCCGTCCGAGACGAACAAGCAGCACCAGTCCGGATGCTCATCCAGAAACCCCCGCAATCGATCCACGGTTTTGGTGATAAAATCCGCCGCGTTGTACATCGGCAGGATCAGCGTGCAACGAAACGAACCGCTCGAAAATGATTCGTCGGCCGGAAATTGTGACATGAGTTACTCTTCCAGTGCCTTATAGTCGGTCGGTCGGCATCCATCCATGGACGCCGCGATCCAGATTTTATATCGTCATTTCATAGCGAAATCCAGCGGCGGAATGCGGTTTGACTATCTATTCTTACCCATTTAACTTGACCCACGAAAGAATGGATCAAAAGCGACTCGCACAACTCGCCTGGGGGGTCTGGGCCGTCTGCTTCCTCATAGTCTGCGGCATGGTTATCCACAACTGGCACGACCACAGCGAGGGGGTCATTTATTCCAAGGCCGTAACCGACTGGTGGGGAAGCAAAAACCTCTACGGCGTCTTCCGCTACGACGGCTTCCTCTATTTCCCCCACGCCGCGATTTTGTATACCCCGTTCACTTTCATGAAACACCCCGTCGGCGATATCGCCTGGCGATTCTTCGGCCTGGCGTTTCTCTGCGGCGGAATCTTTCGATTCGCAAAACTCTTCGCCCCCAAAAACGCTCCCCTCGTTTTCGCAATCGCCTCCTTCGTCGCCATTCTTCCGACCCTGGCGAGCTTGCGCAACGGCCAATCCAATCTGCAAATCGCCGCCGCCATGCTCCAGGCCGCCGCCGATCTGGCGGAAAAACGCTGGTGGCGCGCCAGCCTCTGGCTGATGATCGGCGTGGCCGTCAAACCGATCATGATGGTCATGATCCTCCTCGCCGCCGCCGTCTATCGCCCCATGTCCTGGCGACATCGCCATCTCCCTGGCGATCTTCGCCGTGATCCCTTTCGCCACAAAAAATCCCCATTACGTCTGGAGCCAATACCAAGGCTGCTACGACCAGCTCACCAACGCCGCCCAACCCGACCGCGCCTTCTGCGACTTGCGCGGAATGCTCACCACGTTCCACGTCAACATTTCGCAAACGACTGAATTGGTTCTGCAACTCGCCGCCGCACTCGGCGCTCTCGCCACCTGCTGGCTCGCCCGCCGCCGCTGGCCGGAACCCTGGCCATCGGCGATTCTTGTCACCATCACCGCGATCTATCTAATGCTTTTCAACCCGCGCACCGAATCTAATTCCTACGTCATCCTAAGCCCGACCGTAGGCCTCGCCGCCGGCCTCCTCTCGCTCAACCGCGCCCGCTTCGTAGAATTCTGGATCATGGTCGCGATCTCCTTCTGCCTATGGTCCGACGGCTGGGCCTACCACTGGTCCCATCTCTGGCTAAAGCAGCTCGCCTGTATCGTGTTCCTGCTAATGATCATCAGGGAAATGGTCCGCTCTTATCCCCTCTCCCCTTCCGTCAGTTCCGGCACGGCGGGCGAGGGTGAGGGGCAATCTGCGGAATTAAACACGCGCCCTTCGCAATAAAATAAAACGATTTACCGCGATGCGGGCGAGTCCTACGAATCCGAATTGATATCCGCGCTCGTTCTTCCCCCTCCCCCGGATAATCCCAATACGTTTCATCTTTCACGCAACGGCACGATTCTTCGGCCTTCACGGATTATGTTGCATGCGCCTAGCACGCGGAGAGCGCGGAGTGCCTCAATGCTTGGCACTCTAAAAACTTTTCGCGTTGAGAACTATGGAGCACTCGACCTCGTGTCGCGACGCAGATGTTTCTTGTTTCCCAGCGAATTTGAGTGTATCTCCATGCACGAGAGCCCGCGTTTTTAAGCCGATCGACGCGGTTTTCTTGAGGCTTAAAATCCGTGTCATGAACCACCCATCCACCAGCGGGGACGCGAGCCTGCGCATGTCGCATCGCATGGCCGGGTGTCTGAAGACGGCCATGGAGTCGATGGGGCAGAATCGTTGGGCCGATGCCCTCGAGCGGCTCGCTGCTGCCGCCATTGCCGACATCCAGCAGGACAACGGGCTTTTTCTCGGCGGCATCGCAGGGGCAGCGCTCATGGCCGAGCTATACCAGCAATGCTTCGCTGGTTCCGGTCTCAAGCCCGCGCCGCGGCGCCTGCCGGAGCGAGGCGCACGCCGCCCGCTTCGCCTGGCTTATGTGCTCCAGTCAATCGCGGCCGGACAGAGCGCATCGATGCAGATCGCGCGAATGGTCGAGTTGTTCGATCGGGCCCTGGTCGAGCCGGTGGTGATCGCGGCGGAGGAATTAACGGCTCGGACGCCGCCGGGCATCTTCCTGAGCTTGCCGGAGGCGCCGTCACAAAAGGTGGGAGCGGAACTGATCTCCCGCATGCGAGCTGCCGGAGCAGCGGTCCATCTCGTTCCCACCAGTGGAAGTTATCTTGATGGCGCGGCAGCCGCCATATCGCTGGCTCGGGGGCTGAATCCCGATGTCGCTGCCTTTGTCGGAAGTCCGGCCTGCCCGATCCAAGCGGCCATGGCGTTTGGCCGCGTCGCGCCGCTCCAGGTCAACCACAACATCGGCGTCTGCCTGCCGATCGCGGGCATGGACGCGATTCTCTACCATCATCCCGGCAAAGCCGCCGAAGATCGCGGCGAACTAGAGCGGCGTGGCATCGATACCGTCGCCATTTCCTGCATAGGTTGCGAATCCGCGGGTACGGACGTCACGGCGGTTTCCCGAGCGCAATTCCAGATCCCCGAGACGGCCGTGCTGCTGCTGAGCATTGGCAACAAACTGCCGGAGCGCTTCCTGGCCGGAGATTTTGCCCGCCACCTGGCGGAGTTCATGCAATCACACCCTGATGTGTGGTGGCTGGGCGTCGGGCGCGGCGATATCGAGAAAGCGATCGCGCCCCTGTCGCAAGCCGGCGTCGCCAACCGCGCGCGACTCCACGGCGCCACCACCACGCCACATGCCTTCATGAAAGCCGCCGACATTTTAATCAACGAATATCCGGAAGGCGGCGGCAGCACCGTGATGGAGGCGATGACCTGTGGCATCCCGGTCGCTGCCATGGCCGCGGGACGCCAGCATGGGCATAACATCGGCGCCTATCTCGTCGGACCGGAATATGCTATCGACACCTACGACCCGGCCCGATATTGGTCCCTGGTCGATCGCTGGTGCGGCAGTTCCGAAGAACGTCGCGCTGCCGGCGAGCGTTTGCGTCAGCGGGTGCGAGAGCGATTTGATTTCGCGGCCATATGTCGGGAGTACGAGGGGTATTTCGTGAAGAGGTTCGCCCCTTAGTTACCAATGATGAGGCATCATCCCCCAAAACCCGCCAGGCCATCCCCACCAAATAAACCCATGATGCCCCCCGCCCATAAAAATCCAAATCAACACAATAATTAACCAGAACCCCCCGATCCCCCCATGCCGTCTTCGATACATCGTTTGCGGCATCCGCGCCGACCCCGAACCCGGCCCCTGATCCAATCCGCACCGTCGGCAGAACCGCGCATGACTCGGCAAGCTCTGCCCGCACCTACGGCATGCACGCGAACCCGCATTCATACACGACATTTTACCACTCCCATGACCTCATGCCACTTCATCCAGCGACCCCACCTTCGGTAACTCCCCCACCAGCGGCTTTACATATTTGATGAACGCATCCGTAATATTATTCCCATCCGCCAGATACGATGGATCCATGTGCTTCGTCTCCCTCGCCACCGTCGACAGCGGCGTGAGAAATGTCTCAATTTTATAATCCCCAGACGACGTCCGCCGCATCGCCACGCTTCCCTCGGCTTGCCCTTCCCCGCTGAATTTCACCGCCATCTTCCCCACCAGCCGCGCCTCCTCCGCGTCCACCTTGCTCACAAATCCTGGAAAACTCCTTTGCAAATAACCAAACGTATCCGCCCGAACGCGCAGCTTCTTCCCGCCCGCCGGCACAATCTTCTTCTTGATCAAATCCGCCAGAAAATCCCCCAAAGCCCCGCTCCCGGAAAGCTGGATATTCCCATGGCTGTCCTTCTCCAGATTTTCCGCCATCGATTCCGCCCACGTCTTCCCGCCCGGCTTGGAAATCCCCTCGCTCACCGCGATCAAACATCTCCCCAGCTTCGAATAAACCCGGTCCACATCCGCCAGGAATTTCTCCTCACTCAGCGGCGACTCCGGCACATAAATAAGATGCGGCCCGTCGTTCGGCCCGCGCCGCGCCAAACCCGCCGCCGCAGTCAAAAATCCGGCGTTGCGCCCCATCACAATATTCACCTTGACGCCCGGCAGCGACCGGTTGTCAAAATCGTCCCCCATCATCGCCGCCGCGACGAACTTCGCCGCCGATCCATACCCCGGCGTGTGATCGTGCACCCGCAGATCGTTGTCGATCGTCTTGGGGATATGAAACACGCGCAGCTCGTAATTTTCCTTCTTCGCCAGTTCGCTCACGATCCGCGCCGTATCCGCCGAATCGTTCCCCCCGATATAGAAGAAGTACCGCACGTTGTTCTTCGCAAACACCTTGAAAATCTTCTCACAATAAGCCTGATCCGGCTTATCGCGCGTAGACCCCAGCGCCGCCGCCGGCGTCCCCGCGATCCGCTCCAAAAGTTCCGACCCCAGGCTCTTCAAACTGATGAATTTCTCCTCCACAATCCCGCGCACCCCATGCCGCGCCCCGAGCAGCTCATCGACATGCCCGGCATCCTTCACCGCCTGCACCACCCCCACCAGCGACTGATTAATCACACTCGTCGGCCCCCCCGACTGCCCGATCACCGCATTACCTTTTAAAACTGCCATTTTATTTTCCTCGGTTAGATTCCAGCCCCCGATGATAAAGCCTCCCGCCCACGCTTCAAGGGAAACCACAAAATTCAAATGCAACCACAGAGATGCGGAGATGGGGAGTTGAAAACCGGCCGTGGCGGGACAGACGCGGAGAACCAAAGAATTCTTGAATTGAATTTATCCGCGCCCATCCGCGGAATCCGCGGTTAAAAAAGAATTTAGACCGCGGATTTCGCGGATGGGCGCGGATAAAAAACAAATTCCAATTGCATTTTAATTTTCTCCGCGTCTTCCTCCGCGTCCGGAGTTCAGTCGCCGTGGCGACCGTCTCCGTGGTTGCATTTTCATCCCCCGCCCACCCCGTTACACTGAATCCATGGACTCCTTCTCGGAAGACGATCTGGAAACCGTCGAATACCCCTTCGCCACCATCACCGGCAAGACGATGAAATTCTTCGTCCCCAAGGGCGACGCCATCGGCTCGACCATCCGTAACACCCGCGCCTGGGATTACACTTTCATCACTCATCTCTATGCCTGGGCCGCCGACCGTGGCTCCTACATGGAAATCGGCGCCAACATCGGCACCGATACCGTCCTCGCTCGCGAATATTTCAACACCTGCCACGCCTTCGAGCCCCTCTCACTTAATCGCTGGCTCTTCGCCAAAAACGTCGAGCGCAACGGCGTAGGCCCCATCGAGTTGTACCCCTACGCCGTCTCCGACCACGCCGGCGTCACGCCGCTTGTATATCCCCGACATTCGCGGCGTCAGCGGCTGCTCCCTGAAGCCCGAGTCCGCCCAGGGCCAAACCTGGGAAGACGTCCAAACCGTCACACTCGACGAAGCTATCCGCCCCGAAATCAACACCATCTCGTTCCTCCAAATCGACACCGAAGGCCACGACATCAAAGTCCTCCGCGGCGCGAGAAATTTCATCCGCCGCCAGAAAATGCCCCCGCTCATTAAATTGGAATTCCAACCCAAAATGCTCAAAGCCCACGACACCGGCGTAGAGGAGCTCCTGGCCTTCATCGAAGAATTTCACTACAAAATCGCCATGAACGCCGCCGCTACGGTGGCCCCCATCACCCCCCGCACCCTGGCCGATTTCTTCAACCTCTGGCAAACCACCACCGCCTGGATCGACGTCTACCTATTGCGGTAACTCAAATGCAACCGCGGAGACACAGAGGCGCGGAGAAGAAAACCGGCCGTGGCGGGACAAACGCACAGAAGGTCATTTATGAATTTGATTTTTATCCGCGTTCATCCGCGTTATCCGTGGTAAAAAAAGAATTTAACCGCGGATTTCGCGGATGAACGCGGATAAATCAAAGACAAGAACTTCGAGCTTACTTGTCTTCTCCGCGTCTTCCTCCGCGTCTCGGCGGCTCCGCGGTTGTATTTGATTCATCTCCCCAGCAGCACCCGCTCCACAAACCCCGTATCCACATCCCCGCGAACGGAAATTCGGATTATCCATGATCTGCATCTGCAGCGGGATCGTCGTCTTGATCGGCGCAATATGAAATTCGCCCAGCGCCCGCTTCATCGCCGCGATCGCCGCCGCGCGCGTCGGGCGATGGACGATCAGCTTGCCGATCATGCTGTCGTAATTCGGCGGGATGCGATAGCCCGCGTAGACATGGCTGTCCAGCCGCACCCCGGGCCCGCCGGGCATGCGCAATTCTGTGATCAACCCCGGCGACGGCGCGAAGTTCCTCTCCGGATCCTCCGCGTTGATCCGGCACTCGATCGCGTGGCCCGTCTCGCTGCACGTCCTTCTGCTTGAAGCTCAGCGGCGAACCCGAGGCAATGCGAATCTGCTCCTTGATCAGGTCGATCCCGGTCACCTGCTTCCGTCACCGGGTGCTCCACCTGAATCCGCGCATTCACTTCCAGTAGATAAAAATGCTGTTTCGGCATCGACCAGAAACTCGACGGTCCCCGCGTTCACATATCCGGCCGCCTTGACCAGTCGCACCGCCGCCTCGCACAGCTTTTGCCGCGTCTCGTCCTTGAGCAGCGGGCTGGGCGATTCCTCCACCAGTTTCTGATGCCGCCGCTGCATCGAGCAGTCGCGTTCCCAGAGATGGCAGGCGTTGCCGTGATGGTCTGCGATGATCTGCACCTCGACATGCCGCCCGAACTCCACGTATTTTTCGATATAAACCGTCGAATCCTTGAACGCGTTCTCCGCCTCGGCCTGTGCCTGCTTCGAGCCCCGCCCGGAGAGACACATCGTTATGCGCCACGCCGCATCCCTCGCCCGCCGCCTCCCGCCGCCGCCTTGATGATGACCGGATACCCGATCTCCTCCGCCAGCTTCAGCGCGATCTTCTCATCGTCCACCGCTCCGTCGCTGCCCGGCACCGTCGGCACCTTGGCTTTCTTCGCCAGTTTCTTGCACGCGACTTTGTCCCCCACCGCCGCCATCGCCGCCACTGGCGGGCCGATGAACTCGATCTTGCAGCTTCGGCACACTTCCGCGAAGTGATCGTTCTCGGCCAGAAACCCATACCCCGGATGAATCGCCTGCACGTCCGCGATCTCCGCCGCGGAGATGATCCGCGGGATATTGAGATAACTTTCCGCCGGCGACGCTTCGCCAATGCAGATCGCCTGGTCCGCCAGCTTCAGATATGCCGCGTCCCGGTCGGCCGTGGAATAGACGACCGCCGTCTGCACGCCCAGCTCCCGGCAGGCGCGGATGATCCGCAAGCGCGATTTCCCCACGATTGGCAATCAAAATCTTTGAAAACATTTCCGTTGATTCCTGTCAGCGGTTCGTCGGCGTGAAAAAGCCCAGATGATGCGGCGCAATGAATCAATGCACACGCAGTTTTGATCCCGGCTCAGCCGTCCAAGCCTGGGATGAATGCCAAACTCTCCCGTTAAATTCCTTCAATCTCCTCCAGCGATGCCAAAAACTCGTCCACCGCGGATCTCCGGGCGTTCGCCGCCGGGGTGACCGATCCGGCGCATGCACTCCCGCCGGTATCCGGCCCGTCGCCAGCAAGATCCGCGCGTCTTCCACTGCACTGCTCGCTTCGCCGGCTGACGCCGGCAAATGCGGCCACGGCCGCATCGAAAACCGAACCGCCTTGTTCAAATGCCAGCAAATCTGCCGCAACGATTCCAATTCCCGGCCTGGGTGTAGCCGGGACGAAGCCGCCGCACTTCCGCCGCCACAGCATCCGCGTCGGCGAATTTGAGCCTGCGACGCTGCGCTCACGGCTCTACGAGGAAAAGCACCTGTCCGAACTCCACCGCCTGCCCGTTGCCCACCAGAATTTTCGCGATCTTCCCACTGCAATCCGCCTTCACGTTGTTGAACACCTTCATCGCCTCGATCACGCAAACGTCCGTCTCTTCGTTCATCTCCGCGCCGACCGACACAAACGGCTTGGCGTCCGGGCTGGTGGCGGTATAGAAGGTCCCCACCATCGGACTTTTGATTCGGAATCAGATGGCCGATCGCCGCCGCCTCGCCGCCATTCCCCGCCGCCTTCGCCGGCGCAGGCGCGCCGCTGGCGCCGCCCACTATCGCGCACCGCCGCCTCTGCCGGGCCTCGCTTCATAATCACCCGCTTCGTCCCGTCCTGCAAATCAACCATATTCAGATCGTTAGCCTGCATCAGCTGCACGATCTGCTGCAGATGTGCCACATCCATGGGTCCCCCAGACTTCGGCGACGCAGCCGGGATTTTCGGTTGGTTTTGGCAGGCCGGGTTTTTTTTCACTCAAGATGGCAGCCCTCAAATGTCTTATCCAAGCGTCGATAATACTTCGCGCCCACTATGGGTGATCAGCACATCGTCCTCGATCCGCACACCCCCCTCGCCCGGTAGATAAATCCCCGGCTCGACCGTCACAATCATACCCGGTCGCAACTCTTCTTCCTCCGCCGATTTCGCGCAACGCCGGTAACTCGTGTATTTGCAAGCCGATACCGTGTCCCAACCCATGTCCAAACTGCTCCCCAAACCCCGCCTTTTCGATCATGTCACGCGCCACCCGGTCCGTCTGTTTCGTCGTCACCCCCGGCCTCAAAAAGTCGATCGCCGCAAGCTGCGCTCCAACACGACCCCGTAAATCTTCTTAAATCTGGGCACTCACCCGCCCGATCATCAGCGTCCGCGTCAAATCGCTGCAATACCCCCGATAAATCGCGCCCCAGTCGATCAGCAGCGGCTCATCCCGCTTCACGACCACATCCCCGGCCGATAGTGCGGCAAGCTGCTGTTCGCCCCCGCCGCCACGATCACCGGAAAACTGCTGTCGCTCGCCCCCCGGCTTCGCAGCTCCAAAATCAACTGCCCCGCCAGATAATTCTCCGTCAGCCCCGCCTCAATCTCCCCCAAAAGCGCCGTGTACGCCTCCTCCGCGATCTCGACGCTCTTGCGTATCAGCGCGATTTCATGATCGTCCTTCACCTTCCTGATCCCCACCAGACGTTCTCCAACGGCACCAGCTCAACGTCTTGGTCTTGCCGCCCATCAATCGACTTGTCGATGGCATGAATCTCCCCAAACGTCGCTCCATTGGCCTCGAAATCCCACCCGCTTCACCTTCGCCGCCCAGCATCGCCTCGGCCAGCGCTTCGGCCATCTTCCCCTCCCGCATGATCATCTTCACCCACCCCGCCTCTTTCTGCGCCTGCTCCGTATACCGAAAATCCGTTACCAGCACGATCTCGCTTGGCGGTGATGATCCCAACCGAATCCTCCCCCGTAAAATCCGTGAGATAGCACAAATCCGCCGGCGTCGTCAGCAGCATCGCGTCCAAATTCAAACGCTGCAACGCCTCGCGGACAATCTTATGCCGGGCCTTGAGATACGCTTTACGCGCTGGTCGAAGTGGTCTTCATTCAAAATACATCCAAATGGGATAAGAAATAGGCGGGCGGAACGTTAAGTCCCGCCCGCCTCATTGTCAATTTGGTTCATGCCGCACAATTCGGCGGTCATCCTAGGGCCTGTCTGATGAATCCAAAATCCTGAAATAGCGACGGATCATGGCGAGCTTGGCCATGGCCTGAAAGTTCACCGCCAGTTTCTCGTAACGCGTGCCCAGGCGGCGATTCTCCTTCATCCAATTCACGCAACGCTCCACCACGTTCCGTCGGCGATACGCCTTGCGATCAAAGTTCTCCTGCGGCGGCTGATTCGATTTCGCCGGGATCACCGCTTGGATTCGGTGGCGACGCAGCCATCGCCGCACATTTCCGTAACTGTATCCCTTGTCGCCCGCCAGCCTCCTGGGGCGACGACGGCGGCGACCGATGCGCATCGCGTTCATCACCGGCTCCACGTACCGGCTCTCGTGGCATTGGCCGGCGCTGGCCTCGACGGCGAGCGGAACTCCCTGGCCGTCAGTAACCAGGTGGAGCTTGCTGCCCCACCCGCCTCGGCTGCGGCCCAACGCGTGATCCGCCGGTTCTTCCGGGGCGGTTTTGATTTTCTGGCTCCGGCGGCGGATCGACTGGCTCGCACATTGGTGCCGTCGATGCACCACAGGTCCCAGTCGATTCGTCCTTGCTTGTCCAACCTCATCTGCAGCCGCTGGAGGATTCGATCAATCGTTCCGTCCTTTCTCCAGCGGTTGAAGCGGTCGTAGACGCTTTGCCATCTGCCGTAACGTTCGGGCATCTCGCGCCATCGAGCGCCCGAGTGCAGAATCCAGAACATGCCGTTGAGCGTGGTGCGGTGGTCGTTCCACTGCCCGCCGCGCTTGCCGTTGCCGGGCAGCAGATCGCCGATCAACTCGTACTGCTCATCCGTGAGCTCATAACGTCGCATCCGTGACACCTCGTCTGAAAACCGCTATTTATAACCAAAAGCGATTCATCAGACAGGCCCTAGCTAGAACGTCCATCCCACGCCAAGGGTGTAAATGATGTTATTCCGCACGCTCCCCGGTGCAGGCTGCGAGTTGTAATCCCACTCCGCCTTGACCTCGGAAAACATGGTCTTCGTCAGCGCCTACCCTCAAACCGACGTCGCCGATCATCAGGATATCTCGAACGTCCTGAATCGACGGGAAGAACTGCACGTTATGGAACACCTTCAGATTCGTCCCCCAGAACGCCGCGTCCACGTGATACGCCAATCGCGCCGAGAACTGCTCGCTGGCCGTGGGCTGAGTCGTGTAGTCCTGATAAACCCACGCCAATCCCGCTTCAGTGTCGAAGTTCAGATTCGCCTGCTCGACCCACTGATATCCCGCACCCGCGCCAGGCGTCAGCCGCAGGTCCAGGAAGTTGATCCGGTCCTTCTCCACGCCGCCCAAACGCGTTGCCGTAAAACTGCGGAGTGAAGAACAGGTCATACTTCGCAGCGATGTGCCAGTTATCCGCCGTCGTCGTCTGCACACCCGCGATGCGCTGGCTGGCAAACTGATACGCCGCCCCAAACGTGATCCGATCGTCGTCGCTGCGCCGCTGCGCATCGATCGATGCCCCCATCTGGGTCGTCGTCGTCACGCCGCGGTTATATAACGCATTCAAAACCACCGACCCCGCCCATTTCACCGGCGGCGGGTTAATCTTCGTCATGCTCGACAGCGGCACGGGCTGCGGCTCAATCGCCCCGCCCGCCCCCGTCACCACCTGGCCGTCCTTCCCCTTGTCCACCTTCTCGTTCAGCACCGTCCCGTCGCTCAGCACAATCTTAATCGGCCCCTCAGTCGAGAACGTCGACACATCGCTCATATTGACGGTCACATCCCCCATCAACGCCGTCGAAACGATCATCTTCCCGCCGTCGACGGATGTAATCGTCCCGGTGATGTGGTCCCCATTTTTAAGAACCACCTCATCCGCGCATGCGGCATTCGCCCCCCAGAAAAGACATGCCACGGCCAAACAAGCCGACAACCCAAGCCCGCACACCCGATGTCCCATTCGATTCTCCTTTCGCCCCAAAACCAGCCCAACATTTGAAGGCAATAACCCAATAATTGCAAGAATAATAAACTGCCGTAACCCCTGTCGTCCGATAACTTTACAATTCTCAATCCCCGTTCCCCACGATCCCGTCGCGCCTCCCAATCGTAATCATAATCCTAATCGTCTTTTGAATTTCCCCATGCAGAAGACGCCCGATGCCCCACGCGAAGCACGCCTTCGAAAAATTCCACCGGACGATCCCTCAGCTGCCCAAAATATTCCTCTAGAACGGATCCACCTGATCCCTCAGCGGAATTTGGATATATCGCCCGGGATCCCCTTCATTGAGTGTGTCCACGATGGCGTGCGCATCCTCAAGATTCACATCCGCTTGCTCGCCGGTTTCGGTGTCTTCGACCGTGCGATATCCGCGGATGATTTCGTCTTCGTTGTCGAAGCTGCGATTGGCGATCAGTTGACGCTGATTCATGTCGGAAATGATCTGCTCGGTTTGCTCCTGATTGGCCTGTATATTCGCCTGGATCTGACTCAACGCGTTCTGCATCGCGGCCGTGTTCGCTTGCCCGTTGGCCAGCGCCTTTTGAACGTCCGGGTTATAGGAATGCCAGATGGCGATCATCGTCGGCATTTCCTTGGCGAAAATATTATCCGGAGCGCTGACCCCGCTGATGCATAATTGCCATCCCCCGTGAAGCGGGGCCAGGTGGTTCGTGGTCGTTTGCGCGATCGCCTGGCGGACCACCGTCCCGCTCGGATTGCCGATGTTGGCCTGGTATTGCACAAACGAGCTTTCAATATCCGGGTGAGCCGGGTCCGCCGGCAGCGCTTTGATGCCGATGATCTGTTTGATTGCCTGCGATGGACCGCCGTGCGCTACCGAAGTCTGACTCCAATAGGGAAAGATCGCCTGCAGGGCATCCGCTCCGCTCGCGTAAGCAGCGATCGCGTATCCATCGGCGGGCTTCACGTGATACTGAATCGCCATTTGACGCGATCGCTGCTGCGATACCGCTTCGGGCGAGCCCGGCGCCAGAACCACCATCGTAAGCATGATCGCGACTTGCTCTTCATCCGGCCCGGCCACAATCACCGTGCCCATGTTGTTGGATTGGGCGATTTTCCATCCGTCCGGAAGCCCGATGGTTCCCACGCCATCCCCGAAGGACGTCGTGGTCAGCTTAATGCTAGAAGGAAGATCGGCCAGCAGCGCCGACCAATCGCTCGCCGGGCAGTTTGCCACGGCGTAAACGATGCAAACCATCACCCCGTCCGGCCCGGTGCCCACCAGGATCGACCCTTTCACGGCTGTTCCGCTGACGGTTGCCGTGAAGTTAACTCCCCCGCCATGATCGCTTTTGCCGTCCACAAATCCGCTGGTGAGAACAGGCTTCACGCCCAGGATTTTCGCGACATCCGGAATCGCGGCATCCAGTGCCGCCCGGGCGCTGGTCCCCGCCTTCACGCAGCAGATCGCCCGGCCAGAAGCGTTGAACCCCGTCTCCCCGTAACTAAGCGTCCTGAAATCCACCCCGCCCGGCGGCTGCGCCAGCGGATCGCTCTGCCCCAAAGCCAACGGCGCCATCGCCCCGGCAAATAGAAATATCGCCAGTGAAAACCAACCCATCCCCCACTTCAACTCATTAAGTCGCATCACGCCTCTCTTTCCAAAAACCCAATCGCCAAGCATCACCGGAAATTACTTACTGCCCCTGGCCATCCTAATCTTTCTCTTACTCTTAATCCTCTTCATAATCATAATCATAATCTTAATCCTAATCCCATTCTCTGAGTCCCCCCGATCCGCAAATGTTTTCGATGCGCGGAAGCGCTTTTGGGCAAAAGGTAACACTTTTGTTGTGAATGGCGGATTGGGCAACCGGGGTGGCTTGCGGGAAATATAATTTACATTGAACAAACTCCGGAAGACTCGCGAGCAGCCAGAAGCGACGACTCGCATTTTCTAGCCGCTTGCGACTGGTCCAATCCTAATCTTTCTCTTGCTCTTACTCTTAATCCTCTTCGTAATCATAGTCTTAATCGTAATCCTAATCTCTGAGATGCCCGCCGTTATCACGCCGCAATTCTGCACACTTTTAGCCTTTTCGCTTTCCGTCGCGCTTTCCAAAGATCAAACTGCATCTGCTGGCTAAGCCACGACTCCGGGCTGGTGTTGAAGGCGATGGACAGCCGGATCGCCATCTCCGGGCTGATCCCCGCCCTACCGTTGAGCAATTCCGAGAGGCTTTTGCGACTGACGCCCAGCGCCTTTGCCGCCGCGGTCACCGAAAGCCGAAGCGGCTCCAGACAAAGCGATCGAATCACTTCGCCGGGATGAGGGGGGTTGTGCATACGCAAGCTCATATTCCGCTCCTAATGGTAATCCACGTGATCGACATCGAACACATCGGGGCCTTCAAATCGGAAGGTCACCCTCCAATTCCCGCTCACGTCAACCGCAAAATACCCGCTCAAGCCGCCTTTCAAGGGATGCAGCCGAAGTCCCGGCAGCGCCATGTCCCCCGGCCTCTGCGACACCGAAAGGCGGGCGAGAATCAAACGGAGTTTCTTCGCATGATCGGCCCGGATTCCAGATTTCTTTCCAGAGACAAAGAACTTTTCCAGCCCTTTGTGTCTGAACGATCGGATCATCGCACGAACGATTGTAACCCGACACGTTACGGGTGTCAACCCGATATATTGGGTGCCGACATTTAGGGGCTTTCGGTACGGTCATCTTATTATTGTGATCCCCGGAAATTGGTGGCTGTCCCTCGTTACTCGAATCCACCGCGAATTGCGACTCAACGGATTTGAGCGGCTGGCCGCTGCGCTCAATCAAGTCCAGTAGGATGGGATACAGGTCCGGGGATTCCAGATAGTTCAAAACCGAATTGAAGTGCGGAACCTTGTCGATGAATCCCTTGGCTTGCGCATCGCATAGGTCACTGGTAAAGCGCCGGGCGCTCATCGTGCAGTAGACCTTGAACACGGCGGCGAACACGGCATCCGAAGTGGATAACCGGCGCTGGCCACGTCCCGATTGTTCTGGCGTCGGAAGGTTGCCGCAAAGCGCCGCCAGCAACTTTTGTCCGGTTTCGTCTCCTCTCAGCCTTGGTGCCGGAGTTTACCCGCCGCGGCGGGTCCCTTCGTCTCTCACCCCCCGGTGACTCAATCCCTCGATTTTTCAAAACGTGACATTTCGAGACATTCTGAGACAAGGGCCCCGCGCCACGCCCCCAAAAACCCACTCCGTTTGGCGACCGTGACATCGATGTGACAGCCCCTGTGACACGTAGCCCGAGGCTTAAAGGCCGGGGATTGGGATGAGGAGGCCGGGCCGAAGGCAACTGGCCTACGGTGAGTTCGTGGAGGGGGGAACTAACCCTTGAGCAGTAGAACAGGTGATCAGTAGACCGGTCGCCGCGGCGACTTCCCAAGACTCTGAGCAGTAGATCAGTAGAACAGTAGACCGGTCGCCGCGGCGACCTCTGTTGGCCTGCTGGCCAACGGAGAGGGGGAGATTCGAACTCCCGCTACCCTTTCGGGCAGACCGGTTTTCGAAACCAACCTGACGCCGACACAAGCAATGATACAGGAGCAAGTTGCGATCCGGCAACAACTGGCTTGCCTGCGAGCTTGCGCACAGCATTGGAACACTACCCGGAATTGTGCAAGCTCATCGAATCGTGGCCGCACCTTCCGTCGCCTATGCGGATTGGGATCATTGCCATGGTGGAAAGTAGCGACAAAGACCGATGAACAATGTCCGATAATTCATTTCATTAAAATGGCCTATTTCAACGTTCGTTGAAACGCTCAATTCAGTGTTGACGATAGCCGATTTCATCCATAGGATATCTTTCAACGGATGTCGAAAATGAGCGTTTCAGTGAAATCACGAACCGAAAGATCATTGCTTCGGCAGGCCGAAGCCGCAATCCGTACATGCTTGGCCGACATTCCCTTTAGCAAGATTGATGAGGTCGTTGTCGAACGCGGAACTGACGAGGGCCGCCGTGACCTTGAAATTTCCGCCCGCTTCGGAAAGCTCCGTAAGCGGCTCATCGTCGAAGCAAAGAGCAGTGGTCAACCGCGCATTGCCCGCCAGGCCGCTACGAATTTACGGCTGCTACGCCAATCCTCTCCATCCATCTACGGTATTTTCGCCGCGCCGTTCATAACTCCTGAAACCGGTGAGCAACTTGCCGAGCAAAACATCGGCTACGTTGATTTTGCGGGCAACTGTCGGCTCTGTTTCGATTCCGTTTACATTCGCCGCGAGGGACAAGCGAATCGTTTCACCGAGAAGCGGGATCTGCGTACATTATATTCACCGTGCGCTGAAAGCGTATTGCGTGTGCTGCTGGGCGATCCCAAGCGCTTTTGGAAGGTTCAGGAATTGGCCACCGCCGCCGGCGTCAGCTTGGGGTTGGTCTCAAACGTCAAAGGTTTGCTGGAGGCGCGCGAATGGCTGGCGTCCGGCGAGGGCGGCATGAAGCTTGCCCAATCTCGAAAGCTTCTCGACGAATGGCGTGGCGTCTATCGGCTCGACCGAAGCCGCCGATTCGATTTCTTCACCTTGGATTCAATCGCCACTATCGAGCAAAAGCTCGCCGCCGCCTGCAAGCGGCAATCGGCCCGCTATGCGCTGGCGGCATTCTCGGCGGCGGCGCGATACGCACCGGCTGTCCGTTACCAGCGAGTTTTTGCCTACGTCGATGCTGACGTCGACGCCCTTGCCAAAGCGCTGTCTCTCAAGCCGGTGGACAGTGGTGCCAATGTGACGTTGATGGAACCGTATGACCAGGGCGTATATCTGGACAGGCGGGAGATCGAGGGCTGTACGATTACTTCACCGCCACAAACCTATTTGGACCTTTTCAGCCTGCGCGGCCGCGGCGAGGAAGCCGCTGATTTCCTGTTGAATAACGTCATGGAGCCAGCATGGTAGGCAGCCGCATCGACTATCCCGATCTGGCCACGGAAGCCGCCCGCATGGTGATGCTGGAATTGGTGCGCATCCTGGGCGAATACAAGGATTCCATGGCCATCGTCGGCGGTTGGGTGCCGGAACTACTGTTTGCGAACGCCCAGCCCAAACACATCGGCAGCATCGACGTGGATATCGCGCTCGATCATCGCACGATCGATGCCGAGGTATACCGGACGATCCGCGAACACCTGGCCAGACATGGTTATGAAGAAGGGCCACAGCCGTTCATCTTCTTTCGCACCGTGACCGTCGGCAGCCAAGCGATCAAAGTGCAGGTGGATTTCCTGGCGGGCGAATACCAGGGCACAGGCAAAAGCCACCGCCATCAAACTGTGCAAACTTTGAAGGCCCGCAAGGCGCGCGGCAGCGACCTCGTATTCAAGATGTCCGAGCAGGTCAGAATAGAAGGCCACCTTCCCAGCGGTGCTGCCGATTCAGCCATGGTCAAAGTCGCTGGCATCGTCCCATTCATCGTGATGAAGGCAATGGCGCTGGCAGACCGCCTCAAGGCCAAGGATGCGTGGGATCTATGGTTCTGCCTGACAAACTTCGCCGGCGGCAATGCGGCGCTGGCCCTCGCATTCCAGCCCCACCTCCACAATAAGCTGGTGCAAGAAGCTCTGACAAAGATCGCAGACAAATTCCAATCGCCCGCCCATTTCGGCCCCCAAGCCGTGGCGGATTTCGACGACCTCCCGCCAGGCGACGACCGCGATCTGCGAATCCGAGATGCGTTTGAGCGGGTCGATGATTTGCTCCGCAGGCTTGAGGTTCGGTAGTCGGCGGTGATTGCGAGCAACGCGGCATTTTCATGCCCACAACGCGACCAAATGCGCCGCTTCTCGATGACGGGATGCTTGCCCCAGAACTCGAAAAAGCCGCAAGCCGCTCGAATCACGCCAGCGCTAGCCGAGTTGCTTCATCTATGGCTTTTTCACGAGTTGGAGATATTCCACTTCCTCGCACCGCCCCATTCTTATCAACCAATCGCCAACCATATTCGTCGGGCGCGAAGTATGTCTTGCCATCAAACCACGGCCCGCCAGCAGGGGTGAGATCGATACAAGACCCACTATCAAGTTTGAGTGTTTCCGTCATAGCTTACCGTGCCTTGCGGACCAGTCGGCCCGCTTTACGGGCGTTTGCCAGCGCGCGCCAAAATTCGTGCCGCGATATTTGGCGCTCCGATCGTGTCACAAATTCGCTGTAGAGCTGCTCGAATTCGGCAGTGTACGGAAGGTCATCGAGAGTCCTGGGACTTCTGGCGTATAGCTCGCCGACAAGCGATGTATGACCACGACTCACATTTGAATTTGTTCCCACCTCAATTTTATCGCCAGTCTAAACGGGTGACTTTGGAGGTTCTCGGGTATTCAGCCACTGCCTCACCATTCCGCAAATGATAGTTACCGCCAAACTGATATATTCGCAGTTGACTATCATTTATGGGATTGATACAGTTAATGAGGTAATAATGGAATGCCAAATTAAGCCGGATTCCAACGCCAAGCCGCAATTCACTCAGGCCAATTCCGCCGCTGTCTCTGCTTGCGGCGGATTCACGTTCAACCTCAGCAGCGCCAAATTTGACGACATTGGCAACGGCCTCCTGTCCCCGGCTGGATCGGATTTTGATTACACCTCCGGCAATCTGTCACCCCGCGTCCTGCAGGCCTTGCTGACCCAATCGAGCGATGTAACCTCGGACTGGAGAAGCAGCAATCCCGCGGATGATTTGTTGATCGATTCCGGCCCCACGAGCGGCGAGCCGTTTGCTGGCGCTGCCCTGAAGAAATCCCCCGAAGGTGTTTCCAGCGAAGTCTCTCTCCCCGCGGCGTCCTGGCAGAGCCTGCCCCTTTTGGTGCTCATCGCCGTCCTTCCCGCCGCGCAAAAAAGTTGGCCAAATCACGCTCCCGGGCTTAATCGCAACCCCGATTTACGACGTGGCATTATTTCTCCGTACCCGCTATGAAAGACGGGGAATGCACCGGCGCTTGTCTAAAAATTTATTGCTGCTGTTCGTCGCGTTGGCCATGACCGGTTGCGCCTCCACCCCCAAAGCGCCTTCCGAAAATGGCGGAATGTTCCGCCGGCGGAATGAAGGCTACAGCCTGCTCTATAAACTGATGAGCGATGAGAGCCAGGTCAGTGGGATATTCATTTTGAAACATGCGGATGATTCGGTAGGCAATGTCGTGAGGGACGTCGCCCATTTCTGTCAGTACGCCAAGACCCAGATGGACGGGTTTCCCAACACTGACAACCGCATCGAATACGATGTGCCTGATTTACCCAGGATGGAACAGGATTCCCGCGACCTGACCGCCAAGGAAGTTGAACACGAACTGCTCGGCTCGAGCGGAAAAGAATTCGAGCTGAATCTGATATTCACGCAGGCCCAGGCGATGGAATATGCCGTGCAGTTAGCCACGGCCCTCCAGCCCATCGAGGACGATCCGGTCCGCCATAATTTCCTGGTCTACGTCTGCGCAACAATGCGACGAACTTCACAGCCGGCTTATGGCATTGCTCGAAGTGAAACCTTAAATTGACTACCCCCTTGGGCGCGTTAAGATTCCCGCTACGATCGCGGGCGTAGCTCAGTTGGTAGAGCGTCAGCTTCCCAAGCTGAATGTCGAGAGTTCGAACCTCTTCGCCCGCTTTGAAATCTAAGTTCGGCCAAGCTACCCCACCATCCAAAACGATCAATAAGTTTCATAGGTGAGGGTCGGATTCGCGCGAAAGACGCGATGGATCAGAGCTGTGTAGGCGATGACCAATGGCATGCCGAGCAAGGCTATTACCAGCATCACTTCCAGTGTCCGACTACTGGAGGAACTGTTGTAAATCGTGAGGCTGGCGCTTGGGTCATTCAGGCAGGGAAGAAGGCGGGGGAACAGCCCAATGGCGGCGAGGGTCATCATCAGGCAGATGAGCGCTGAAGAAGCTGCAAACGTCCGGCCGTAATGACCGGATTTTAAACCGATCGGAATATAGACCGCGGCGCCGATGAGAAGAAGACCGACAGGCCAGGTCAGCGGCCTTGTGTAGATCGACTGGGTCAGGGATGGCGCCCATATCAAGGTAGCGCAGGTGACTACCAGAAACATAAATATGGCGACGGCCCAGGAGGAAATTGCCATAGCCGCCAGCCCGAATCGGGCCTGTTCATCGACTTTTCCGGCCAGATAAATCGCGCCGTGCATGAAGAAGATGGATACGCCGAGTATGCCAACGAGGAGCGCATAAGGATTGAGAAGATCGAAAAACGAACCCGCGTAGGATCCATCGGTGGTGAAGGCCACGCCGCGGAGAACATTCCCGAACGCCACGCCGAATAGCAAAGCCAGAAGAAAACTGCTGGTTCCGAAGGCGGTATCCCAGATTGTTCGCCAGCGCGGGCGATCGACCAATCCGCGGAATTCGATTGAGACGGCGCGAAATATCAGCGCGGCCAGCACGAGCATCAGCGCGAGATAAAATCCGCTGAAGACGGTTGCGTAGACGATGGGGAATGCGGCAAAGAGCGCGCCGCCGGCGGTCAGGAGCCAGACTTCGTTGCCGTCCCAAACCGGGGCGATGGCGTTGATGAAACTTTTGCGGGTCTTGTCATCGCCATGCAGCAGATGGAGCATGCCGACGCCCAGATCGAATCCATCCAGTACGGCATATCCGCCCAGAAGAACGAAGACAAGAACAAACCAAATGGCGTTGAGGGTCATGCGCGCACCAGATTCCTTTCATCAGAGCCGGTGGCGCTGGGAACGGTCGAGCGAATTTTGCCGGCCGCCATGTCCGGGCCCTCGCGAATTTTTCTGACCAACAAAAATACATAGAGCGTTCCCAGGATCAGGTAGATAACGCTGAACAATATGATGGAAAAGAGCACCACTGCGGCCGAGAGGTTTGAGGAATAGGCATCGGCGGTGCGGAACACGCCATAAACGGCCCAGGGTTGGCGACCGATTTCAGCGGCCATCCAGCCGAGCTCGCAAGCCGCAAGCGGGAGAGGGATCGAAATCACCAGGAGCCGAAGGAATCGAGGGCTGTCGAACAGCCTCCCGCGCGCCAGTTTAATCGTGCCCCACACCATCACGACGATAAAATAGAGCCCCAAAACCACCATATTGTGGAACGAAACGAAAGTCATCCAAAGAGGAGGAATATCAGCGGCGGGAAATTCGTTGATGCCTTTGATCTTGGCGTTAACGTTGCCGAAGGCCATCCAACTCAATAGCCCCGGCACCTCGGCGGTGTCCTTGAGCGTTGGAGGCTTGGTGAAGGGAACGGCAAACATGACCAGCGGCGCGGCGTTTTGACTGGTGTAAAGTCCTTCAATTGCCGCGAATTTGGCCGGCTGGGTGTGTGCGACCTGCTTGGCGTGCATGTGTCCGAACGGAAAGACCTCCATCACGCTGACGATGACTCCGAAAGTAATCGCCAGCTTGAGCGTATAGCGTCCGACCACATTAGCGCGATCTTTCAGCAATACCGCCGCCGAAACCCCGGCCATGAAAAACGCTCCCGTAACGAAGGCGGCGAACATCGTGTGAAAGAAGCGGGGCCACATTGAAGGGTTGAACACGGCCGCATAAAAGCTGGTCAGCTCGGCGCGCCCGTTGTGGATGACGTAACCAGCCGGGGTCTGCATCCAGGAGTTGGCCGCCAAAATCCAGAACGCCGAAAGCGTTGATCCGAACGCGACCATCAGGATCGCCACGAAATGCCATTTCTTGGCGATTCGGTCGCGGCCGAACAGATAAAGTCCCAAAAATCCACTTTCGAGAAAGAAGGCGAAGACTCCCTCGGCGGCAAGCGGCGCCCCGAAGATATCGCCCACGAATTTGGAATATCGCGACCAGTTGGTCCCAAACTGAAATTCCATTGGAATGCCGGTTGCGACGCCGACAACGAAAGTCAGCGCCAGCAGCTTTCCGAAGAAGCGTCCCGCCGCGTCGGCGACCGGGTCGTTGCGTCTCCAGGCGCGCCATTCCACGATCACCAGCAGCCACGCCAACCCGATGCTGATGGGCGGAAAAAGGAAATGGAATGCGGCGGTCAGGGCGAATTGAATTCTGCAGAGCGTTCCGACATCCAACCCATTCATTGTTCAGTTCCTTTATTAATTTCCGGAATTCCCATGAACGCCCAGTTGTCCTAGCGCAAATGACCGAACGCGCGCAATCAGACTGTGGAGTTGCGATTGGCCCCGGATTGGAAAGCGAGACGATATGCTCGCAGATCGCCAATGCTTCGGAAATCAGGTGCAAATTGGGTATGGATATTGGCGTGGATTGGTCATGAGAAGTCTCCGCCGCCGAGTCGCAAAGCATCTTGAGAACAAATTCCTCATATCCGGCGGGGGGCTTGGCGTGGTGCCGTTCTAGAAACCGGCCCAATCGCGGCAGTTGACGGAACAGCGCAGGCGCCTTCGCACGAGTGCGGCGCGATATACTGAAATGGATCGCCGGACGATGAGACGGGACGGCATTGCGAGCAAACCTGTGCCCGCAAGCCCAGTTTCATCCATCCCGTTGAAAACGATTTGTTCACGATAGTCGCCTTCACTCGTTTGGGTCACTATCCGATAAACTGTTCCGTTGATTCGTCACGAGAATCGCCTCGTGGCCTGATCTGCGCCTTGGCGGTGCGCATGTGGTCAAGCCAGTCGAGCCAGAAGTGGATGCCCGCCCCGGTCGTTGATGAAATTTCGAAAACATCCGCGGAGGGATTGAATCCGCGAACATCCCTGCGGAAGATTTCCTGGTCGAATCTGACCAGGGGGAACAAATCAATTTTCGTCAGAAGAATCGCCGAGGCGCTGCTCAGGAGCGTGTGGTATTCGGCGGCCTTATCGTCGCCGCCGCTGACGGCAAAGACGGCGGCTGTCGCGTCCTGGCCCAGATCCAGCAGGTTGGCCAAACCTCCGGCGGCCTCGATCAAAAGGGTGTCGAAATCTTGCAGCTTGAGTTCGGACAGAGCGCGCCAGATGGAAGCGGCGTCGGGAACGGCGGCGTCGACGTGCGCGACATGGCCGCAGAGTTTCTGCAACCGCGCGGCGTCGCGATCCGAAGCGGGGTTGACCACGATTACCGCCACCCGCTTGGGCGCCGGCAGGCTGTTCAAGGCCGCCTCAATCAGCGCCGTTTTGCCGGAGCCGGGATGTCCGATGATGCGGATTCCCAGGACGTTTGCCTGTTTCAATGCTTTGCGAATCAGCGCGGCGGGCGGGGGTCGGCCGACGTTTCGTTCTTCCGCGGCGCTGCCGACTTTGCTTTGAGTGAATTGCGTCATGGTGCACCTACCGTTTGGGGATATGAATGAACGGATCAAACATGCGAGGTGATCGATTGTGGGAATGATTGGGCGACACATGCGATTCCACCCACTCGGCCCAGAGGTCTATGCCCTTATCGGAGGCAACGGACGACTGGATGACCGGCATTTTGGGTTTAATGCGCAAGACGTCCTGGATGAACACGTTCAAATCAAATTTCACCAGAGGAAGCAGGTCGATTTTGTTGAGAATGACCAGGTCGGATCCGGCGACGAGGAATGGATATTCCGTGGCCTTATCGTCACCCCCGGCGACGCTGAAGACGGAGGCGCGGAAATGCTGGCCAAGATCGAATTCCACGGGACTATAGGAACTGCCTTCGGATTCGATCAGCAGCAGGTCAAGTTCGCTGAGATTCAATTGAGTCAGCGCCTGGCGGACATTGATGGCGGCGAGGCTATCGGTAACCAGCGGGATCACCTTGCAGCGATGGCGGGCGATGCGCTGGACCTGCCGTTCGGCGGCGAGTTCGGCGACGATGGCGGCGGTGCGAATTCGCGGATTCAACCGCGACAGCAGCGCCTCAGTCAGCGCGGTTTTTCCCGAACCTGCCGGACCGACCAGACTGATGGCAACCACGCCCGCGGCGGTCAATCTCGCGCGGTTCTCGCGGGCGATTGGATCGTTGAGATCAAATCTGGTTTTCAAGGTTACCGTGTCCATAATTCCACCTGCTGCATTACGACTGCTGATGCGGCCCCTGCGGCGCTCGGTCAATCTCTTTCCGCAACTGATTGTGCCGGGTCAGCGTCGCGCGGTCGTTCCATAAAACGAGCGAGCAAATGATGAGCATCCAGATCGGCAGCGTCGGCAGGGCAAGCTCCGGTCGGGTCAACGCAAGTATCGCGCCCGACAACAGCGCGGAGATTCCAATTCCGAAGCGGACCATGCGTCCAATACGAAAACGACGAGCGCGCATCTCCGACTCGACGGAAAAACGCGGCGCTTCACTTTCGAGTCTCCTGTCTGTTCCAAACAGAGCCTTCCGATTCGAAGCCGATCGCCAAACTCTCGTCCGATGACGTCCTTGGCGCGATCGACGCAGCGAAACAAAGTGCGCAAAGCGATCGTCCCGTTTATCGGAATCAATCGAGTCTGATGCTGTCGTGTCGCTTCGCATAAGTCTCTCTTGCAAGGCTCACAGCCGGCTGACCAGCAACTCCTTCTGGAAGATCATTTCCTTCGGCAAATCGCCGGCCAGTTTCAGGAACAATTCCTCCTGTCCGAGGATTTCCGCTTTGAAAGTCTCGAGATCGACCTTCTGCACGGCATCAAAATCGGCTTGCGAGATGTTCAACCCTTCCAGGTCGATATCCCCGCCGCGCGGCATCCAACCCAGCGGCGTCTCCACCGCGTACGCGCGGCCGTTGCAGCGGTCGATGATCCATTTGAGGATGCGGACGTTTTCGCCGTAGCCGGGCCAGACGAATTCGCCCTTGTCGTTCTTTCTAAACCAATTGACATGGAAGATGCGCGGGCAATCCGTCATCTTCTTCCGCATGCGGAACCAGTGGACGAGATAGTCGCGAATGTTGTAGCCAATGAACGGGAGCATGGCCATCGGGTCGCGGCGAACAACTCCGACCTGCCCGCCGGCGGCGGCGGTCGTTTCGCTTCCCAGAGTCGCGCCGACGTAAACACCGTGCATCCAGTTGAAGGCCTGGAAAACCAGGGGAAGCGTTTTGGCGCGGCGTCCGCCGAAGATGATGGCGGAAATCTCGACGCCGTTGGGGTCGTCCGCCGCCTGATCCAGCGCCGGATTGTTAATCATCGGTGCGGTAAACCTGCTATTAGGATGGGCGGCCTTGGACCCCGAGGCGGGCGTCCAAGGCTTGCCCATCCAGTCGAGGCACTGTGCGGGCGCCTCGGCCGTCTTCCCCTCCCACCAGACGTCATTATCCGGGAGCAGCGCGACGTTCGTGAAGATCGTGTCGTGGCTCATGCACGCGATGGCGTTGGGATTGGTCTTCTCGTTCGTTCCCGGCACTACGCCGAAATAACCCGCCTCCGGGTTGATGGCCCGCAGCCGGCCGGTCTTTTCGTCAACCCACATCCAGGCGATGTCGTCGCCGATCGTGGTCACCTTCCATCCCGCCTCGCGATATTTTTTCGGGGGAATCAGCATGGCAAAATTCGTTTTCCCGCAAGCGCTGGGGAAGGCCGCGGCAACGTAGGTTTTTTTGCCCTGGACGCTCACGCCGCTGATCAGCATGTGCTCGGCCATCCAGCCCTGTTGCTGGCCGAGAAAGCTGGCAATTCGCAGCGCCAGGCATTTCTTGCCCAGCAGCGCATTGCCGCCGTAACCGCTGCCGAAGCTCCAGACCGTGTTATCCAGCGGAAAATGGCAGATAAAGCGCCGCTGCGGGTCGCATTCGCCGACGCTGTGCAGGCATCGCGTGAAGTCTTCGCTTTCGCCAAGCTGTTTCCACGCCACGTTGCCCATGCGGGTCATGATCCCCATGTTCACCGCCACGTAGACGGAGTCGGTCAGTTGAATCCCGACCTTGGCCAGCGGCGAACCGATCGGTCCCATGACGAACGGGATGACGTACATCGTTCGTCCCTTCATGCAGCCGTTGAACAAACCCTTGAGTTTTCCGTACGCGGCCCTGGGTTCCATCCAATTGTTGGTCGGTCCGCACATGTCCTGGCTGGGTGTGCAGATGAAGGTGCATTGTTCGGTTCGCGCGACGTCATTGGGGTTGCTGCGATGCAAATAGCAGCCCGGACGCTTCTCCTGATTGAGCGGGATCAGCACGCCTTCGCGAACGCCTTGCTCGATCAATTCCCGCCTGTCGCTCGCGCTGCCGTTGCAGACATGAATTTTGTCAGGCTGGCAAAGGGCGACGCATTCATCGATCCACTGCTGAACATTCGACGGTTCAGCCGGCGCGGATTTTCTATCGCGAGCCTTGCGAACGGGGGGTGCTGTGAGGACTGCCATAACGATTTCCTTCGCTAAGCCGGATTTCATTTCCGGCGGGTAAATATTGACGCCTTCAAATCCGGGCCGAAGATGTCCGATCAAGGAGCGTTGTCATGCAGACATCCGATCTGTCCAAAGTCGTCAGTTCCGCGGTGGTTCCGGTTGTTATCATTTCATCCTGCGGGCTTTTGGCCCTGGCTTTTTACAATCGCATGGCCGCGATCGTGTCGCGGCTGCGCGCTTTTCAGCGCGAACGCCTGCTCGAACTGGAGCGCATCGCAAATTCCAAATCGCAGTATGGGCCTCGGCTGCTGGAACATCTCGAACTGCAAACCGCCCACGTCAAACGCCGGGCTAAACTCATTCGGCTGACGCTGCTGTTTCTGCTGCTGACTATCGGGCTTCTCATCGGATGCTGCCTGATGCTCGGGCTGTCCGCTCTGGTGCCCCAGACGCTGTACCTGGCGGATCCTCTTTTTGTTCTCGGGCTGCTCTCGATGCTCTGCAGCACCATCGCGGCCGCGCTGGAGCTGCGCTTCGCTGGAGCCGGTCGAACTGGAAAGCCAGTTCGTCACCGATGTTCTCAATGAATCGGCCCATCGCGATGCTGACGCGGCGTAAGCGTTCATGACAGCTCCTGCGCCACGGCATGATTGGACGGTTCGGGCAAGCCGAGCATGTCCACAATTCTTGCGGCGGTTTCTTCGATCGCCTGATCGGTCACGTCCAACACCGGACAATGCAATTTCGCAAAGACCTGGCGGCACCATTCGATTTCCCTGGCGACTTCGCGAGGTTCGTTGTAGCCGGTCTGATTCATTCGCCAGGCCGTCTGCCGGCGCGTGCGGATCTCGGCAAGCTGGCCGGGATCGATCACCAATCCGACGATCTTTTTCGGATTCAACACCAGCAATTCCTTCGGCGGGGCGACCGCGATGGCCAGTGAGACATTGGCGACGCGAAATCCCTGCATCGCCAGGAAGATGCTCGTCGGGGTTTTTCCCGTCCGGGAAACTCCCGCCAGCACCACGTCGGCTTGGCCGAGACTGTCCAGCCCAAGCCCATCATCGTGTTCCAGCGTAAACGTCATCGCGTTGATGCGCCCGCAGTAGGCGTTGTCAACCCGGTGCAATCTCTGCGGGTCGGATTTTGAATCCAGGGCGGCCGCCTTGGCGAGAAATTCCACGGCCGATCCGGTCAAGTCCCAACAGGGAATTCCCAGTGCAATGCATCGCTCGGCAATTTGTTTTTTGAGCGCGGGCGAGACAACCGCGTGAAACACAATTCCCGGTCGGGTGGATAACGCGTCCAGCGACTCGTCGATGCGGGCTGGCTCGCTGATAAACGGGCGAGTCACGACCTCAAACGATCCGGCCGGGAATTGAGTGAGAAAGCTGGTCACCATGTGGCGAGCCAGATTTCCCGTCGAGTCGGAGAACACGTACAAAGGAGTTGCGCGTCGCGTCCGGATGGAACGCTTCGGCGCCGGGTTGTTTCGGACTTTCGTCATAAGCTACTGACATCATCGAATCTTTGTTGCCGCGGGAAAATCGGTGCTTGCCCGCCTTCGGGCATAGGGGAATTTGCTGATGGGAGATGCAAAGAATATCGGCCGCCGATGGGGCGGCGAAAATGCACTTATGCTTTCAAAATCGAAAGATGCTCTCGCGGTGCGAAGGGATTGGTCTATCTCCCGAATCGCGATTACAACTGCGGGATGGGCCGCAAGCCAAAAGCCGCGACGATCCCTCCCGAGGTTGATTTTCTTTACGCGTTTCGCTTGTCCAAAAATGGCAAATCCGCCTGCGATTGGACTGCCGGGCCGTTCACGCAGATTACGGGGTATCCGGCAGATACGCTGAAAAAACGCGGTTGGGAAGACCTGATCTATCCCAAGGACAAACCGCTGCTCAAGGACCGTCCGGCCGTGCTGCTTTCCGGCAATGGCGATGTGCGCGAGTATCGGCTGATCGCCGCCGATGGCCGGTTGAAATGGGTTCGCGATTTTGCCCAGCCGATCCGGACCGAATCGGACGGCAAGCTCTTTGTCATCGCCGCGGTTCAGGAAATCACCGCCGCCAGAAGATCGCGCGAGGAAATGAATCGCCTGGCCTCCATCGTCGAATATTCCCAGGATGCGATCATGGACCTGACGCTGGACGGCGTGATCGTGAGTTGGAACCGCGCGGCCGAACGGATGTACGGATACTCCGTCGAGGAAGTGAAAGGCCGCACCGCCACGCTGCTGGTTCCGGCCGACCGAATGGACGAAACGACGCGCATCTTCTCGGCTGTTCGGCGGGACGGGGCGGTCACCCGATTGGAAACGATCCGCATCCGCAAGGATAAAACCTTGATACCCGTGGCGCTCACCGCCGGGCCGGTGCATGATGCGGCCGGGCAACTGATCGGCATCTCCACCATCAGCCGGGATATTTCGCAACTGAAGAACGCTGAATCGGCGCTAGAGGAATCCGCCGGAAAAACCGCCGCGATTCTTACGACCATGGTGGATGGCGTGATGACCATCGATGAGCACGGCACGATCGACTCGATCAACCCAGCCGCCGAGCGATTGTTCGGATATTCCTCCTCCGAAGTCCTCGGCCGCAACGTTAAAATGCTCATGCCGGAGCCATATCACTCGGAGCATGATGAATACCTGGTCAACTATCTGCGCACGGGCATGGCGAAGATCATCGGCATCGGCCGCGAGGTCGTTGGAAAACGAAAGAACGGTTCCACATTTCCAATGGACCTGGCTGTCAGCGAAGTTCTCATCGGCCGGCGCCGCTTGTTCACCGGCATCGTGCGCGATCTCACCGACCGCAAGCGCCTCGAACGGCAAATCCTGGAAATCAGCGACCGCGAACAGCGGCGGATCGGCCAGGATTTACATGATGGCCTCGGCCAGCAACTGGCCGGGATCGGATTCCTCAGCAAATCGCTGGAGCAGCGCCTCGGCAAAAAAAAGATCAAGGAATCCACCGATGCCCGGCAGATTGCCGAGCTGGTCTCTTCGGCCATTGCCCAGGCGCGCGGCATGGCCCACGGACTTCATCCCGTCGACCTGGCCGCAACGGGATTGATGTCCGCCCTGAAAGAACTGGCCGCGACGGTCGAAAATACATTCCGCATCCCCTGCACGTTCAAATGTGAAAAACCGGTCCTGTTGTCGGACAATTCCGTCGGCACGCATCTTTATCGCATCACCCAGGAAGCGGTGAACAACGCGATCAAACACGGAAAAGCCCGGCACGTCTGGATTGTCCTGATCCACACTCGCGATACAATCACCGTGTCGGTTCGGGACGACGGCATCGGTTTTCCCGAGGTTCTGCCGGAGAAAAAGGGAATAGGATTGCAAACCATGCGATATCGCGCCACGCTGATCGGCGCGACGCTGTCGATCCTGCGGCTCCCGACCGGCGGGACGCGCGTTGATTGCGCTCTGCGCGATGTCGACACGATTCTTGAGGATGAGGCCCATGGCAAAAGCGGCGAGTAAATCTGCCGGCAACAAACACCGGATTTTCCTGGTGGACGATCATCCCGTGCTGCGGCAGGGGATGGGCCGGTTGATCGACGATCAACCCGACATGATGGTCTGCGGCGAAGCCGAATCCCCGCCCGATGCCATTCGCCTGCTGGCCGCCGCCAAGGCGGATGCGGCCATCGTCGACCTGACCCTCAAAGGCGGCGACGGGCTGGAACTGTGCAAACAAATCCGCGACCGCTGGAAGGATCTGCCGATCCTGGTTGTTTCGATGCACGATGAATCGCTGTATGCCGAACGGGCGCTCAAAGCCGGCGCCCGCGGCTACATCATGAAACAGGAGCCGCAGGAAACGGTGATGAACGCCATCCGCACGGTGGTGAAAGGGCAGGTTTATCTCAGTGGGGCAATGTCCGCCAAATTATTACAGAGTTTTTCGGGGCCGCGCTCCGCCGCCGACCTTCCGCCGCTGGCCCGGCTGACCGATCGCGAACTGGAAATTTTCCGCCTGATCGGCGCGGGGCAAAGCGTGCGGGCCATTGCGGAGAAACTTTTCCTGAGCACGAAAACCGTCGAGGCGCATAAAGAGCACATTAAGCAGAAGCTGAATTTGAAGAGCAGCAATGAACTGCTGCAATATGCAATCGAGGCGCGGGTGACGGATAGGGAATAGATCAGTTGCTCCCGGCAGGAACGAATCAAGAAAAAGGCTCATGCCGGTCTTGGGCAAGAAACCAAAGAGGAATTTGGAATGAAATCATTAGCCCTTAAATCGCAGCGACAGAAGTCTACAGCAAAAATGTGGGGGAAAGGCATTTTTACAATCGCTTCAGTCCTATATTTTTTAGCAATCTGCAGCTCATTACCCAGTTGTTTCGCGGGGGATCCGGTTCCCGCCGGCACGCAGCCCAGTATCGCGGCCGACGTGCCGTCGACTCCATCTCCGTCTGCGCTGCCCAAGACCTTCAAATGGACGTCGACGGGTCCGCTGGCGCAGCCAAAGTCCGGGTGGGTCTCGCTCAAGGACTTCAGCTGCGTGGTCTACAACAATCAGTACATTGTCTACATGTCCAGGGTCAACACCGCAGGCACCGCCTACAGCGGGGCCATGATGACCTTTTCCAATTGGTCTCAGATGGCCACAGCCACCCAAAACTCGATCCCTGTGGGGGGCGTTGCGCCGACCTTGATCTATTTCAGCCCGAAGAAGATCTGGGTTCTTATGTACGAGTGGGGACCTTGGCCTTTCACTTACCTGACCTCGACCGATCCCACCAATCCATCGGGCTGGTCGGAGCCGCACAAACTCTACGGGGGAAGCTCAATCGATGAAACGGTAATCTGCAACAATACGACCGCCTATCTCTTCTTCGCCAATGACAACGGAAACATTTACCGCGCCTCGATGCCGATCGGCGACTTCCCCGGCGCATTCACCAACCCCAAGACCATCATGACCGACACCACGGCCAACCTGTTCGAGGCCGTGCAGGTCTACAAGGTGAAGGGGACGAATCAGTACCTCATGCTCGTCGAGGCGATGGGCCGGGCGGGAAGGTATTTCCGATCCTTTACCGCGACCGATCTGGCGGGTTCGTGGACCCCGCTGGCGGCGAGCGAGAGCAATCCCTTCGCCGGCAAGGCCAACGTCACCTTCCCGGGCGGCAACGCCTGGACGAGCGACATCAGCAGCGGCGATCTGGTTCGCACCAATCCCGACGAAACGCAGACCATCGACCCAACCAATTTGCAGTTCCTCTACCAGGGTCTCGGCCCCCATGCGGCAGGTCTCAACTACAACCAACTCCCCTGGCTACCGGGGGTGCTCACGCTGGTGCGATAGTCATCCGCGATGGCGCCCGAGCTAATGCCATATCAATGTACCGCGGCGGGCGGGCCGCTGGGTTGATTGCCCTTCGACTGGGCTCAGGGCGGGCCGATTGGGGAGGATGTTACAGCTTGTTACTTTTTGTTACGGTTTTCACGATTGGATTAGTGTTCGCAAACTTTTCGTGTTGCGATAAAGTCTGGATGGTTGTTGTGTTACGAGATTTGCAGGGCATGTTACAGTTTGCCGGCGACGAAATGTGTAACATGGCGGGCTCAACGGTGTTTTTCGGCGAATTCGCGAGGATGACAGGATGACAAGTTCTGCCGCATTGAGAGCGCAGTTTTGTGAAAGTTGCGATGCGGGATTCGCGAAATGCGATTTTTGCCACAGATTGAAATCAGATGCACGCGGATGGAAATTAAATCTTGTACTCTTTGATTTATCCCAAGTTGAGGGATGAGCGGTCAGTTTGGGAAGTGACCCCTTTTTGACCTCAGATGCATGCGGATGGAAATTGAATCTCGGATTCTGTGATTCATCCCAAGTTGAGGGATGAGCGGTCAATTTGGGAAGTGACCTGCTCTGTCTCGACCCTTTCGGCCTCAGGATCATGAGGTTGTGAGTGAGAGTTTTGAGAGCCATGTCTCGTTTGCGGCTCCAGGCGGTTTTGCCACGCAGGGATGAACCCAGATTCCGTTTCATCATCGAATTCACCGTTTCCACCTGCCAGCGCCGCGTGTAGCCGCATTTTCGACGCGATGTTTTTGTGTGCAGCAGCCGCATCATGTGCCGCCGCCACCGACCGCCCGGCGGCTGTTTCCGAGGTCGGGGCCGGCCGATCTTCGGCGGAATGATCGAACGCAGACCCATGTCCTGTCGAGCCAGTTCATGGATTTCCTCCGAATCATAGCCCGCATCCGCGACCACCGTGAACCGCCGATAGGGCACGCGCCGCCACGCATCGAACACCAGCGGCTCAAAATGCGGATGATCGGCACCGGCGCCCGTGCCGGTCCACAATGACAACGCCAGATGACAATGGCTCGCCACGCCCACCGCCAGCTTGGGCATCCGTCGGACCGTCTGGGCGCGCGTGCGGGAACGGCCTTTTTCCGCGTCTTTGGCGCGCATCCGCTGGCGGGTTTGATGGCATCGCCGTTCGTAGTGGCGGCTGACGTGGTGCGATTCGTAACAGGTGCTGTCCAACGCCAACGGCTTGGTCGACAGTTTCAAGATGCGCGCCAACGCCGCCCATCGCACCATCACGTCCAACATTCGGTCCACCCGGAACTTTTGCAGCAGGACCTTGGCCGCCCGGCAGAGCGTGTTGTGATCCGGCGTGCGCGTCAGTCCGATATCGCGCCGCCAGGATTTGCAGTCTTCCAGCAAGGCCTCGACGCCGCGATAGCTTCGTTTCATCTGCTCCTTGAGAACGAGGCAACAGAACAACTGTGGGAGCGTGAAATCGTGACGCGAGAACTTGCAGGAATAATCGGGAAAACACTGGCAGGCCAGATGATAGGCGGCCCGCATCACCTTCCGTGGCGATTTGCACGTGAGCATCCTGCATCTTCTACCAACACAATGCAGGCAGCGCTACCGAACATGCGCCTAACTTCTACGGGGTCGAGACAGAGCAGAAGTGACCCCTTTTTGACCATGCACTATTTGGACGGAAGTATGCGCGCCGGTATTCTTTCGCCAGCTTGATCGTGGATGGGCCGAAAGGGATTGGGTATGGCGAAGCGACAGCGGAACGCGGCCTGGATTCAGGGCCGAGAGTGCGCCTTATGAGCTTAAGCAGCGCCGTCACGCTTGGGAAAATTCTCGAACAATTTCGCGACGACGCCCGCAACAATCGCGACCTCGGCGACCGTTTCGAGCGCCTGATCCTTACCTACCTCCAGCTCGACCCGCTCTACCTCGACCGTTTTTCGGACATTTGGATGTGGAACGACTGGCCGGGCAAGGGCAAAGTCGGCGATGTCGGCATCGACCTTGTCGCGAAGGAACGCGCCACCGGCGAATACTGCGCCATCCAGTGCAAGTTCTATCTCCCCGAACACACGCTCAGCAAAGCCGACCTCGATTCGTTCTTCACCGCCTTGGGCAAGCCCGCATTCAGCACTGGGTTGATCGTCAGCACCACAGACAAATGGGGAAAGAACGCTGAAGACGCGCTCGGGCAAACCAAACCTGTCACCCGGCTAAGTGTTCACGACCTGGCCCAAAGCCCCATCGACTGGAGCACCTTCGACGCGCCAAGCCCGGCAAGCTCGCGCTCTCGCCGAAGAAAAAACTCCGCCTCCACCAAACGGCTGCCCTGAAGGACGTGATCGAAGGGTTCACGCAATCTGATCGCGGTAAGCTCATCATGGCCTGCGGCACGGGTAAGACGTTTACCGCGTTGCGCATCGCCGAGACCGTTGCGCCCACCGGCCATGTGCTGTTTCTGGTCCCGTCCTTGTCCCTGCTTTCTCAAACACTGCGCGAGTGGACCGCGGAATCGACGAAACCGTTTCACAGCCTCGCCGTCTGTTCGGACATCAACATCGGCAAACGGCGCAAAAAAACGAAGACGATGTCGGCGAGATCACCATGCACGATCTCGCCTTCCCCGCCACCACCAATGCCAAACAGTTGGTGGCACAGTATGAATCGCTGAAAGCCGCGGCGAAGAAGGATAAAGAAGGCCCGCGCCTCACCGTCGTCTTCTCGACCTATCAGTCCATCGAAGCCGTCAGCAAAGCTCAGAAAGCCGGGCTGCCCGCCTTCGATCTCATCATTTGCGATGAAGCCCACCGCACCACTGGCGTCACGCTTTCGGGCGAAGACGAATCCGGCTTCGTCAAGGTTCACGATGCCAACTTCCTCAAGGCCGGCAAGCGGCTCTACATGACCGCCACGCCCCGCATCTATGGCGATGAAGCCAAGACCAAGGCCAAGGAAGTCACCGCAGAACTGGCGTCGATGGACGATGAAACTCTGTTCGGCAAGGAACTCCACCGCCTCGGCTTCGGCGAAGCTGTCGGCAAGAGCCTGCTGGCCGATTACAAAGTGTTGGTGCTCGCCGTAGACGAAAAATACGTCTCCAAGGCATTCCAGAAGCAGATTGCCGACAAAAACACCGAATTGAATCTCGACGATGCCGTGAAAATCACCGGATGCTGGAACGGCCTGGCCAAGCACTTCGAGAAATTCACGACCGCCACCGATGGCGAAGGCGACTCCACCGACTTGCAGGGCGACGCACAACCCATGCGCAGGGCTGTGGCTTTTTCGCGATCCATCAAAGACAGCAAGGCCTTCGTCGAAAAGACGGCGCAGATCGTGGCCGCGTATAAAGAAAACCACCCGGACGACGCGACCATCCTTGAGATCCAAGCCGACCACGTTGACGGCACGTTTGACGCCCTGCGGCGCGGCGCGTTGCTCGACTGGCTCAAGGCTGATTCTCCGCAGAATACCTGCCGCATCCTCTCCAACGCGCGGTGTCTCAGCGAAGGCGTTGACGTGCCCGCTCTGGACGCGGTGATCTTCCTAAACCCCCGCAATTCCGTCATCGATGTCGTGCAATCGGTCGGTCGAGTCATGCACGGGCCGAGGGCAAACGCTACGGCTACATCATTCTACCTGTCGGCATCCCCGCGGACATGAAGCCCGAAGACGCCTTGAAGAACAATGAGAAATACAAAGTCGTCTGGCAGGTATTGCAAGCCCTCCGCGCCCACGACGACCGCTTTAACGCCACCATCAACCAACTGGAACTAAACAAAAACCGCCCGAATAACATCCAGGTCATCGGCGTGGGCGGGAATGACCCGGAAACCGGCCAATCCAGCCCCGGCGACTCCAAGCCCAAGGTGCGCGAAGTGCAAGGCGCATTCGCTTTCCCCCAACTCGAAGAATGGAAAGACGCCATCTACGCCAAGATGGTCCTCAAGGTCGGCGACCGCGCCTATTGGGAAACCTGGGCCCGCGATATCGCCGCCATCGCGGAAAAGCATATCACCCGCATCAAGGCACTCTTGGATGATCCAAAATCCAAGCAGGTGAAAGCCTTCAACGAATTTCTGGCCGGTTTGCAGCAAAACCTCAACCCCGCCGTCACGCGCGAAGATGCCATCGAAATGCTGGCCCAGCATCTCATCACCAAGCCGGTGTTTGATGCCCTATTCGCCAACTACACTTTCACCCAGCAAAACCCCGTCAGCGTATCAATGCAAAAGATGCTCGACATCTTGCACGAGCAGTCACTGGAAAAGGAAACCGCCACCCTCGAAAAGTTCTATGCCAGCGTCCGCGACCGCGCCAAAGGTTTGGACAATGTCGAAGCCCGCCAGAAAGTTGTTATCGAACTGTACGATGAATTCTTCCGCACCGCCTTCCCCCGCATGGCCGAGCGCCTTGGCATCGTCTACACGCCGGTGGAAGTGGTCGACTTCATCATCAAGAGCGTCCAGGACGTTCTGCGAGATGAGTTCAAAAGTGGGCTGGGCGAAAAGGACGTCCACATCATCGACCCCTTCACCGGCACCGGCACGTTTCTGGTTCGCCTGCTCCAATCCGGCCTCATCCCGCCGGGCAACTTGCTTCACAAATACAAACACGAGCTGCACGCCAACGAAATCGTTCTGCTCGCCTATTACATCGCCGCGATCAACATCGAAGAAACCTTCCACGGCCTTATTTCTCCCTCGCCCGGTACTCCGGGAGAGGGCAGGGGTGAGGGCGACTCTGGCAAATACATTCCCTTCGACGGCATCTGCCTGACCGACACCTTCCAGCTCTACGAATCCGGCCAGCAACAGATCGCGGGTACGTTCCCCGAAAACTCCGCGCGAGTGAAACGACAGAAGGCCAGTCCGATTCGGGTCGTCATCGCGAACCCACCGTATTCGGCGCAGCAGGAGAGCACCAACGATAACAACCAGAATCTGAGCTATCCCACGCTCGACGAGCGGATCAGCGCCACGTACGCTGTAAAGTCGTCCGCGAGCACTGTCCGAAACCTTTACGACAGCTACATACGCGCGATCCGCTGGGCCAGCGACCGCATCGACAAGCGCGGCATCATTGGTTTCGTCACCAACGGATCCTTCGTCGACGCAAACAATATGGACGGCCTGCGCAAGCCTTTGCGATGAGTTTACGAGCGTTTACGTATTCAACCTTCGCGGAAACGCCAGGACACAAGGCGAGCAGCGCAGGATGGAAGCGGGAAGCGTCTTCGGTGCAGGCACCCGGACGCCGGTTTCCATCACACTGCTCGTCAAGAATCCGACGAAAGCCGGCAAGTGCGAGCTTCGCTATCACGACATCGGCGACTATCTCGATAGAAGCGAAAAGCTGAAGATCATCCGAGCCTTCGCCAGCATTGCGGGCATCGAAAGTGCCAACAAGTGGATAATACTCAATCCCAATGCGGAGAATGACTGGATCAATCAACGCGACCAGACCTTCTCCACGTTTCTTCCTCTTGGCGCTAAGTCCGCTTCCGACGACTCGAAGGGCATGTTCGAAAACTATTCGCTTGGTATCGCGTCAGGAAGAGATTCGTGGGCATACAACATGTCGCGACTCGCATTGCGAGCAAATATCGAGCGGACCATTGAAACGTTTAACGCTGAACGTGAACGATATGCGGAAGCTTGCGAAGGTCTCAACAAATCCGAATGGCCGGCCATCGATGATTTCATTGAGAGCGACAGCAAACGAATCGCGTGGACGCAGGATCTCAAGGACGATGTGCGTAGGAATCGACCACTGAGTTTCAGTGACGGCGAGCTTCGAGAGTGTGTCCACCGACCCTTCGTCAAGCAGTGGTTATTCTACGGGCGGCGGCTCAACCAGCGTGTGTATCCGATGCCGCAGTTGTTCCCGACCACTGCGGTTGACAACTTCGTCATCGTGCCGACAGGAGTCGGTGCGACAAAAGAGTTCTCAGTCGTTATCTCGAATGGAATCGTTGACCTTGAGGCTATTTCGAAGGCGCAATGCTTCCCACTTTACCTCTACGAACACGCCAACGATTCTGGCAAGCTCGACCTCGGCAAGACCGACGGCGAAATCATCGACGGCTACCGCCGTCGCGACGCGATCACGGATGCGATCCTGAAAGAATTTCGCGAGGCGTTCGGGCCGAAGGTGGCGAAGGAGGACATTTTCTATTACGTCTACGGCATCCTACACAGCCCGGAATACCGGACGCGCTTTGCGGCGGATCTGAAGAAGATGCTGCCGCGCATCCCGCTCACCAAGGAGCAGAAGGATTTCCGCGCCTTCAGCGAGGCGGGCCGGAAGTTGGCGGAGTCGCACTTGAACTATGAGACGGTCGAGCCGTGGCCGGTGCAGGAGCACAACGCCCGGTTCGAGCAGGCCGACCCCGATCCCTACAACTATTACCGCGTGCAGAAGATGGTCTTCGCCCGTCCGAAGCCGGAACAAAAGCAGGCAGGGGAGAAATGGGATAAGACGACAATCACCTACAACGCCGACATCACCATCAGGAAGATTCCGCTGGAGGCGTATGAGTATATGGTGAACGGTAAGCCGGCGATCGAGTGGATCATCGAGCGGTATCAGGTGACGCGGGATAAAGACAGCGGGATCGTCAACGACCCAAACGACTGGTGCAAGGAACACAAGCAGCCGCGCTACATCATCGACCTGCTCAAGCGCGTTGTGCGGGTGAGTATCGAGACGATGAAGCTTGTGAAAAGTTTGCCGGGTTTGAATGAGCGATCGGCTTAGATGCCGGGGGAGATAAAACCGGGCAGCTTTGAATTAAAAGCTAAGGGAACACCACCGATTAGGTGATATTCCCTTATTCGCAGACCCTCATTCCGCAAAACTCAATGCGCCGCGGCGGCGAATTCTTCGCGGGGCCGCTTCGGCGTTGCGGGGGCCAAGTTCAAGGTGAGATGATCGCCCGTGTTTGATCGGCATGAGGGACGCCGCTATGCTTGTTATGTTATGGCCAGTTTGACGATTCCCATCACCGTAGCGCAGTTGGTTGATCTGGCTCGGCAACTGCCGCCGGAGGAGCGTCGAGCGCTGCTAGACAGTCTTCTGGCTGAGCGGTTTGACTCGGCGCTTTCCGAGGCGGACCTGCGGCGCACGGGGGAGCCGGAATTGACGGACGGCGAAATCCAGGCGGAAGTGGACGCGGTTCGCCGGCAGCGGCGGGAGGACCGGCAGCGAAAAGGGTTTTGATCATGAGCGAAATCATCATCGATCCCGATATCTGCAATGGCTTGCCCACGATCCGCGGCACGCGGATTACCGCTCAGACCGTGCTGGAATTTTTGTCGGCGGGCGATAGCATCGAAGATGTGCTCGCGGAATACCCGTCGCTTTCCCGTGAGGATGTGCTGGCGTGTCTGGCTTACTCGGCCAAACTGATGCGACATCATTTTTCGGTGCAGGCGGTCGCTTGACTGGCTTCCTTTTTGACGAGAATCTCCCTCGCCGGTTGACGTTCACGCCATCGCTTCCAGTAACTCTGTCAGTTACGCTGGGCAAGAGGGTTTCGGACACAATGCTCTGGAACTATTGCCGTGATCAGTCACTGGCGATCGTTACCAAGGATGCGGATTTCTCAGACCGAATCATGCAGGAAACACCGCCGCCCTGGATCGTGCATTTACGATTTGGAAATCTTCGGAGTAAGGATTATCACGCCCTGCTCGCTAAAGTGTGGCCGAGCATCGAGGCACTTCTGCCCGCTCACAAGCTGATCTGCGTTTATCGGGACCGTATTGAATCGTTTCGCGACTCTTAGATCGTTCCTCTCCCGGTCCTTGCGAAGGCTATTCGATGGGAAATCAAACCCACAGAACTCTGAATTGAACCGATCCATGAATAATAAAAATGGGAACATCACTGATCCAGCGATGTTCCCTCATACGCGGCAGTCATTTGCACGAATCAATGCGCCGCGGTGGCAAGCTCTTCGCGCGGGCGCGTTGGCGTTGCCGGGATTTCGGAGTCGTCCGCATTCCCGCGGCGGATGCGCATGCCGTAGAAGCTGCGGTAGACGAAGCCGAGCGCGATCAGGAAGAACGCGACCGCCAGCCAGGTTGTCAGGTGCGGCGGGAGGTTGGGGTTCTTGTTTAAGCCCGAGGCTAGTTCGACGGCCAGCAGGCCGAACAACGTGGTGAACTTGATGATCGGGTTGAGGGCGACGGAGGAGGTGTCCTTGAACGGATCGCCGACGGTGTCGCCGACGACCGTGGCGGCGTGCAGGGGGGTGCCTTTTTGGCGGAACTCGACCTCGATGATCTTCTTGGCGTTGTCCCAGGCGCCGCCGCCGTTGGCCATGAAGATGGCCTGGAACAGGCCGAAGGTGGCCATGGAGATGAGGAATCCGATGAAGAAGAACGGTTCGATGCAGGCGTAGGCCAGGGCGCTGAAGAAGACGACGAAGAAGATGTTCAGCATTCCAGCCTGGGCGTATCTGGTGCAGATTTCCACGACTTTTTTGCTGTCTGCAATCGAAGCGGCTTCGGCGTTTTCAAGACGCATGTTGCGCTTGATGAATTCGACGGCGCGGTACGCGCCGGTGACGACGGCCTGCATGCTGGCGCCGGTGAACCAGTAAATTTCCGCGCCGCCGGCGATCAGGCCCAGCAGGAACGGGGCGTGCAGGACGGAGAGATGGCTGATGGCGACCTGATCGGTCAGGCCATTGGTCAGCATCATGATAATGGAGAAGATCAGCGTGGTCGCGCCGACGACGGCGGTGCCGATGAGGACGGGCTTGGCGGTCGCCTTAAACGTGTTGCCGGCGCCGTCGTTTTGCTCGAGTAGCAGCTTGGAATGTTCGAAATCGACATCGGTGTTGTAATCGCGCTTTAGCTCGGCGCGGATGCCGGGGATTTGTTCGATCAGGCTCAATTCGTAAACGCTCTGGGCATTGTCGGTGACGGGGCCGTAGCTGTCGACGGCGATCGTCACCGGGCCCATGCCGAGGAATCCGAACGCGACCAGGCCGAAAGCGAAGACCGCGACGGCGGCGCTGGCGCCGGGGGTGAGCAGGGCGGCGATGCCGGTTGCGCCGCCGAGATTAGACACGCCGTAAGCGACGGCCATCAGGCCGCCGATCACGACGCCGCCCATCCAGAAGGCGGAGAAATTTCCGCAGACCAGACCGCTGAGGATGTTGAGAGAGCGCCGCCTTCCTTGCTGGCGTCGACGATCTCGCGCACATGGCGGCTGTGGACGCTGGTGAAGATTTTGGTGAATTCAGGGATCAACGCCCCGGCGATTGTGCCGCAGGTGATGACCGTGGAGAGCCGCCACCACAGGCCGTCGCCCATGTTGTGGATCAGAACAAACGAGCCGAGATAGGTGGTGATGATTGAAACCAGGCTGGTGATGTAAACCAGGCTGGTGAGGGGTTTTTCAAAATCCATTTCCTTGGCGCTGAGGTATTTGGCGCGGGCGAGGCCCTCGTTGATCCAGTAGGAAACGCCGCTGGTGATGACCATGATGAGGCGCATGGCGAAGATCCAGACCAGGAGCTGGACCTGAAGCTCGGGGCGGACGGCGAGAAGGATGAAGGTGATGAGGGCGACGCCGGTGACGCCGTAGGTTTCAAAACCGTCGGCGGTGGGTCCGACGCTGTCGCCGGCGTTGTCGCCGGTGCAGTCGGCGATGACGCCGGGGTTTCGGGCATCGTCTTCCTTGACGTTGAAGACGATCTTCATGAGGTCGGCGCCGATGTCGGCGATCTTGGTGAAGATTCCGCCGGCGACGCGCAACGCGGCGGCGCCGAGCGATTCACCGACGGCAAATCCGATGAAACACGGGCCGGCATAGGTGACGGGGATGAAGAGCAGAATGATGAGCATCATCAGCAACTCGACGCTGATGAGGACCATGCCGACGCTGATGCCCGCCTGCAGGGGGATTGCATAGAGCGGGTAGGGTTTGCCTTTGAGAGAAGCAAAGGCAGTGCGGCTGTTGGCGAAGGTGTTGATCCGCATTCCGAACCAGGCGACTGAAACGCTGCCGGCGATGCCGATCAGGCTGAAAAGAAGGATCGTGAGCACCTTGACGGCGGTCATGCGCTGGCCGGATTCGTCCGTGGTGAGAAAGCCGAAATAAATGACCAGAACCGCGCCGATGAAAACTTCGAGGAGCAAAATAAATTTTAATTGTGTTTTTAGATAGGTTTTGCAGGTTTCGTAGATTGTTTCCGAAACCCTGGCCATGGACTGGTGAACCGGCAGGGCTTTGAGCCGGCGAAAGATGACCATTCCGAAGGCCAGACCGGCGAAGCAGATAACCATGCCGGCCGCGAGCAGATTCCAGCCGCCGACGAGGCCGCCGAAAAACTTCGCGCTGTTCAGATCGGGGATTTTCAGGCTGGCCTCACTGGCCAGCGACGCGGATGGAAATGCCAGAATCAACGACACAGCCGCAACGAACAGGCAGGCCAGATGCCCGCGTTTGATTGATAATGAGAGTTTCATATGCAGTCCCTTTCATGCTAAGGAGTAATGACGATTCGAAGCATCTGGTTATCCGGCGATTTGGAGAATCGGAGTCGGCCCTAATCTTTTCGTAGGGGAATTCGCTGATGCGGAAGTTCTTGCGGATGATTTAATGAATGGCACTATGCAAGATGTAAAACCACATGCGGGAGTGACTTCTCTGCCAACCCGACCGGAATCGACACGGCCTTTGGACGCGATTTTCGCGCCGCGGACGATCGCGGTCATCGGCGCGACCGAAACGCAGGGGAGCGTCGGACGAACGGTTCTATGGAACCTGGTGACCAGTCCCTGCGGAAGCACGGTTTATCCGGTCAATCCCAAACGCCCAAGCGTTCTGGGGATCAAGGCCTATCCCGAAGTGGGCGCCATTCCGGAGCCGGTTGATCTGGCGGTGGTTGTGACCCCCGCGGCCAGCGTGCCGGGCGTGATCGGGAAATGCGCTGATGCCGGCGTGAAGGGCGCGATCGTCATCTCGGCCGGTTTCCGCGAACTTGGCAAAGAAGGGGCGGAGCTGGAACAGCGCGTGCTGCAACAAGCCCGCCGCGGGGGAATGCGCATCATCGGCCCCAACTGTCTCGGCGTGATGAACCCCCTGACCGGTTTGAATGCGACATTTGCCAAGGGGATCGCCAAACCCGGCAACGTCGCGTTCATCAGCCAAAGCGGCGCGCTTCTCACCGCGATTCTGGACTGGAGCCTGAGCGAAGTGGTGGGTTTCAGCGCATTTGTTTCGACCGGCTCGATGCTGGACGTGAACTGGGGCGATCTGATCGACTATTTCGGCGATGATCCCCGGACGCGCAGCATTCTGATTTACATGGAATCGATCGGCGATGCGAGGGCGTTTCTATCGGCGGCGCGCGAAGTATCGCTGAACAAACCGATCATCGTCATCAAGGCCGGGCGGACCGATGCGGCGGCCAAGGCGGCGGCGTCGCATACGGGATCGCTGACCGGCAGCGACGAGGTTTTGGACGCCGCCTTCCGCCGGTGCGGGGTGCTTCGGGTGGACTCCATCGCCGATCTGTTTTCGATGGCGGATGTTTTGGCGAAGCAGCCGCGCCCTTCGGGCAGGCGGCTGGCGATCGTCACCAACGCGGGAGGTCCGGGGGTGCTGGCGACCGATGCGCTGCTCGCCAGCGGGGGCGAGCTGGCGGCACTTTCGCCGGAGATGATGAAGGCGCTCGATTCGATTCTTCCGCCGCAATGGAGCCACAACAACCCCGTTGATGTGCTGGGTGATGCCGCGCCGGAGCGTATCGCCAAGGCGATCAAGATCGTCGCGGATGATTCCGCCAACGACGGGGTGCTGGTGGTGCTGACCCCGCAGGACATGACCGATCCCACGCAGACGGCCGAGGCGGTCAAGGGATTGGCGAAAATGAACGGCAAACCGCTGCTGGCCAGTTGGATGGGCGGCGCGGAGGTCGCCGCGGGGCATGCGATCCTCAGCCGCGCAGGTGTTCCGACGTTCCATTTTCCCGATGCCGCCGCTCGCGCCTTTACGTACATGTGGCGATACACCTACAACCTGCGCGGGTTGTACGAAACTCCGGCTCTTGGAGAAAACAACGACAGAGAAGTCGATCGCGCCACGGCCGCGCACATCATCAATTCCGCCAGGGCTTGCGGGAAAACGCTGCTGGATGAATTTCAATCCAAGAAGCTGATGGAGGCGTATGGAATCCCCGTCGTGAAGACCTTTACCGCCGATACCACCGCGGAGGCGGTGCAGGCGGCCGAAAGCGTGGGGTTCCCCGTTGTGCTCAAGCTTTTCTCGCACACGATCACGCACAAGACGGACGTGGGGGGCGTGAAGCTCAATCTCGCCAATGGCACGGAAGTCGCGCGGGCATTCGATGAAATTTGCGAATCGGTCAGCCGAATTGCCGGCGACCAGCATTTTCAGGGTGTCACCGTACAGCCAATGATCAACGCGCACGACGGTTACGAATTGATCGTCGGCAGCAGCCCCGATTCGCAATTCGGGCCTGTGTTGCTCTTCGGCCTCGGCGGTCAGCTTGTGGAAGTGCTGAAAGACCGCGCCCTGGGCCTTCCGCCGCTCAACGCGACCCTCGCCCGCAGGATGATGGAGCAGACGCGCATCTTCAAAGCACTCGGTGGCGTGCGCGGCCGCAAGCCCGTGGATATCGATCTGCTCTGCCAGATCATGGTTCGCTTCAGCCAACTGGTGATCGAGCAGCCGCGGATCAAGGAGATCGAAATCAACCCGCTGATCGCGACGCCGGACCGAATCGTCGCGGCGGATGCGCGGACGGTGCTCTGGCCCGCGGACAAACAGGATTCGGACTTGCCGCGTTCGGCGATCCGGCCTTATCCAACCCAATATGTCAGCCAGTGGACGCTGCGTGACGGCTTGCCGGTGACGATCCGTCCGATCCGGCCGGAGGACGAACCGCTGCTGGTGCAGTTTCACCAGGAGCTGTCGGACCGCAGCGTGATGTTCCGCTACTTCCACCCGATCCATCTGAGCCAGCGCATCTCGCACGAGCGGCTCATTCGCGTTTGCTTCAACGATTACGATCGGGAATTGGCCCTGGTGGTTGAAGGCCGGCGTCCGGAAAACGGCGAGCGATTCATCCTCGGAATCGGCCGCTTGAGCAAACAACCCGGCGGCAGCGAAGCGGAGTTCGCGGTCGTCATCAGCGATGCCTGGCAAAAGCTGGGGCTTGGAACGCATCTGATGACGCTGCTGTTGCAAATCGCCCGCGACGAAAAGATCGAGCGGCTTTCCGGGATGATCATGACCCAGAACCTGGAAATGCAGCACGTCGCGGAAAAGCAGGGATTCAAGCTGACGCGCGATCTGGCGGAATCGAGCGTTCAGGCGTGTATCGATTTATGAGCCTTCGTCGTCCGCTTAAAGCAATTCGTCAGATTGCCCGCGACGAATTCCCAGACCCACGATGGCATTGTGAGGGAATCGGTCACGAAGGTATCCGTCGGTGACGGCTATTTCCAATGCCGACAGCGTGCGCGCGAAGACTTCGTCGGCCGAGCCGGCGGCGGAAATCGGCACCAGTTTGTGTTTGCCGCGGTAGAACTCGATCAGCGGCGCGGTATCGCGCTGGTAGATTTCCAGGCGGACTTTTACCGATTCCGGGCGATCATCTTCCCGCTGAATCAGTTTGCCGCCGCACTGGTCGCAAATGTCCTGCGCGCGCGGCGGGCGCTGCGTGACGTGAAAAATCGCCTTGCATTTTTCGCAAACGCGACGGCCGCTGAGGCGGGCGACGATTTCGGCGGTTGGTAATTCGTAATCCAACACGGCGTCGAGAGAAATTCCCTGGTAGTCCATCAGCCCCTCCAGGGCGTGCGCCTGGGGAAGCGTGCGCGGAAATCCATCGAGCAGGAAACCGCCGGGGCAGTTTATGCATCCGGTGCGCTCGCGAACGACTTCCCAAACGGTGGCGTCGGGAACAAGCTCGCCTGCGCATGTAGCGCAGGGATTCGGTCATCGCAGGGCTTCGCTCGCGATTGCATGGGCTGACGGCGGCGCGAAACACGTCGCCAGTGGAGAGATGGCACAGTCCCATCCGCTCGGCGAGCATATCCGCCTGCGTTCCTTTCCCCACACCCGGCGGGCCAAGCAGCACGATCCGCCAGGCGCGATCGCGGTCTTTTGGAAGCACGGAACATTTTGCCTTGGGACCATTGATCCAGGCAGCCCGATCATTCTTCGCCGGCGTATCCATAAAATTCTCCAAAAATAAGACTAATCAGACGTCGCATGGTGAACGCGCCCATGCCAGCTTTGCAGAACGCGCATGTAATTGGCTCGTTCAAACGCCGCCGGATCGGGGCAACGGGCAAGACTCAGGCAGCCCTGCATCTGGCGGATCGATTCGTACTCGTGTTCTTCCATCCACGCTTTTAGGTCGTCGAGAAGAACCTTGAGATAACCCGGACCATGTTTGAGCAAAGCGGAGACGATCTGAACGGCATGGGCGCCGGCCATGATCGCCTTGATCGCATCGGTCGCCGTGTGCACGCCCCCGCTGGCGGCAAGCGACGTCGTGCATCTGCCGGAAAGAATCGCCAGCCAGCGCAGCCGCAACAACAATTCCGACGAATCAGAAAGGTGAAGTTGTGGAACAAAGCTCACTTCCTCCACATCAATGTCCGGCTGATAGAAGCGGTTGAACAAAACCAGTCCCTCAATCCCGGTCGTGCGCAAATCCATCGCCAGGGCTGGAAGCGATGTGAAAAACGGAGATAGCTTGACCGCCAGCGGGATCTGCACCGTTTCGCGCACCGTGCGGGCAACCTCCCGGATTTGATGCTCGATGGAATACGGCGTTTCACGCGATTCCGTGGCGACGTGATAGACGTTCAGTTCCAGCGCATCGGCGCCGGCCTCCTCAATTAGTTTCGCATAACGCAGCCAGCCGGAAATTCTTAAACCGTTCAAAGAGGCGATCACCGGCACGTCTACCGACTCCTTTAGACGGCGAATTTGTTCCAAATAAGCGTCGGGGCTCATGGCAAATTCGCCGGGGGACGGTAAGAACGACGATGACGCCTCGGCAAAGATGCCCTCGTACATTTCGAAATTGTCCATGGTGGCGTGATGCTCGCCCTCGATCTGTTCCTCGAACAGCGAGCGCATGACGATCGCCGATGCGCCGGCGTCTTCCAGCCGACGCGCCGTATCCAAGTCATCCGCCAGCGGCGAGGCTCCGCCCATCAGCGGATTGGCCAGTTCCATCCCCATGTATGTTGTGGTGAGATTCATACGGGCACCTTTGCGGTTGAAGGCGTTGAAGTTTCTTGTTTCTCGGCATGCGGAGGTTCGGCCAACTGGTGATACAGCGAATAACGGTCGGCCACTTGCCGTTTGGCGCTGGCCAGCAAATCTTTAAAGCGGTCGGGATTTTTCTGCTCGACCATGCGGAAGCGGGTCTCGTTCACCATGAACTGCTGCAACTGATTGTTGGGTGCGCCGGAATCCAACTGCAGCGGATTTTGCCCGGCGGCGCGGCGGCGCGGATCGTAGCGATACATCGGCCAATACCCGCTGGCGGCCGCCAATTTCTGTTGTTCCGGTCCCAACACCAGGTCGTAACCGTGCGCGATGCAGTGGCTGTAGGCGATGATGAGCGCCGGGCCGGGATACGACGCGGCCTCCTGAAACGCCTTGACCGTTTGCACGTCCTTGGCTCCAAAGGCCACCTGGGCGACGTAGACATTCCCATACGCCATGGCCAGCAATCCCAGATCCTTCTTGGGCGACGACTTTCCTGCCGCGGCGAACTTGGCCGCGGCGCCGATCGGCGTCGCCTTGGACTGCTGGCCGCCGGTGTTGGAATAAACTTCGGTATCGAGCACGAGAACTTTCACGTCCTGGCCGGAAGCCAGCACGTGATCGAGCCCGCCGTAGCCGATGTCATACGCCCAGCCATCGCCGCCGATGATCCAGACGCCTTTGTAGACGAGATAATCAGCCAGTTGAGCAAGCAGTTTCGCCGCGGGAATTGCGTTGAGGGAGGCCAGTTTTTTCCGCAATTCCACGACGCGCGCTCGCTGCGCGGCGATGCCGGTTTCTCCGGACTGATCGGCTTGCAGAATCTCTTTGACAAATGCTTCGCCGAGAGAAGGTTCAAGCCGCTGGAGCAGATCGCGGGCTTGCGCCGCCTGCTGATCGACGGCCAGCCGCATGCCCAATCCGTATTCGGCATTGTCCTCGAAGAGAGAATTGCTCCACGCCGGCCCGCGACCCTCATGGTTGGCGCAATACGGCGTCGTGGGCAGATTTCCGCCGTAAATCGACGAACAGCCCGTCGCGTTGGCGATGAGAATCCGATCGCCCAACAGCTGCGTCAGCAGTTTGATATACGGCGTCTCGCCGCATCCGGCGCAGGCGCCGCTGAACTCCATGAGCGGTTGGAAAAATTGCGAGCCTTTGACATCGAGGCGAATTTTCCGGCGATCGATTTCGGGTAATTCGAGAAAGAATTTGAAATTTGTCGCTTCGCGCTGGCGCAGAGGCTGCTGCGGGGCGAGGTTGATCGCCTTGCGCTTGGGCAGGGATTTGTCCTTGGCGGGACAGACGGCCACGCAAAGGCCGCATCCCGTGCAGTCTTCCGGGGCAACCTGCAAGGAATATTTCATGCCGCGCAGATCGGGCGCGTTGTAATCCGTCGAGGCAAATCCCGTGGGCGCAGTAGAGAGACTTTCCGCGGGATAAACCTTGGGGCGGATCGCCGCGTGCGGACAGGCGAAGGCGCACTTGTTGCATTGGATGCAGAGATCGGGTTCCCAGACCGGGATCTCGGTGGCGATATTGCGTTTCTCCCAGCGGGTCGTGCCGACCGGCCAGGTTCCATCCACCGGCATCGCGCTGACGGGCAGCAGATCGCCGTGGTTGGACAGCATCATCGCGGTGACGTTCTTGACAAAGTCCGGCGCCTCGATCGGCACGGTTGGCGGCAGACGCCGGCCGTTGGTTGATGCGCTTGGAACCGGCAATTCATGGAGATGCGCCAGCGTGCCGTCGACGGCGGCAAAATTTTTGCGCACCACCTCGTCGCCTTTTTTCGCGTAGGTTTTCTCGATCGACTTTTTGATCTGCGCGATCGCCTGCTCGCGCGGCAAAACACCACTGATGGCGAAGAAGCAGGTTTGCATGACCGTGTTGATTCTCCGGCCCATGCCCGCTTCGCGCACGGCCTTGTACGCATCGATGACAAAAACTTTCAGCTTTTTGTCAATAATCTGCAATTGCACACTGCGAGGTAACTGTTCCCAGACCACGCTCGTCTCGTAGGGGGCATTGAGCAGTAGGACGCCGCCTTCTCTGGCGTAATCCACGATGTCGAATCGTTCCAGGAAATTGAAGGCATGGCAGGCGACGAAATTGGCCTGGTGAATCAGATAGGCCGACCTGATCGTCCGGGGGCCGAACCGAAGATGGCTGATGGTCATCGCGCCTGATTTTTTCGAGTCGTAAACGAAATACCCCTGGGTATTGAAGACCGTCTCTTCGCCGATGATTTTGATGGAGTTCTTGTTCGCTCCCACCGTTCCGTCGGCGCCCAGGCCGAAAAACACTGCGCGGAATACATCGTCCGGTTCGATTTCAAAATCGTCCGGCGTGACCAGCGACAACCTGGTCACGTCATCGTTGATCCCCACCGTAAAATGAAGCTTGGGACGCGACACATTCAGTTCGTCAAAGACGGCCTTGACCATCGCGGGCGTGAACTCGTGCGAGCCGAGTCCATAGCGGCCTCCGATCACCACCGGCGGTTTGGCGAATTGGGAAAATCCCGCGGCCTGCCCTTCATGCAATGCTGCCAAAACGTCGAGAAAGAGCGGATCGCCGATGCTGCCGGGTTCCTTGGTGCGGTCCATCACCGCGATGGAGCGAACGCCGGCGGGCAGAGCCGCCAGCATCCGCTCAGGAGAGAAGGGCCGATAGAGCCGCACTTTGAGAACGCCGACTTTTTCGCCGTCGCGAACCAGATGATCCACCGCTTCGTGGGTGGTATCCGCGCCCGAGCCCATGATGACGATCACGCGCTCTGCCTGGGGATGGCCGACATATTCAAAGAGCCGATATTGCCGGCCGGTCAGGGCCGCAAATTTTGCCATGACTTTTTCCACGGTGTCCGGACAGGCCAGATAAAACGGGTTGGCTGCTTCACGGGATTGGAAAAACGTGTCGGGGTTCTGCGCGGTGCCGCGGATTACAGGACGGTCCGGCGTGAGCGCGCGCTGTTTATGAGCGGCCACCGCGGCCGGATCGATCATGCTCCGCAGATCGTCGTCGGTGAGCATCTCAAACTTCTGAATCTCGTGAGAGGTTCGAAATCCATCGAAAAAATGCATGAACGGAATACGCGTTTGCAAAGTGGCGGCATGCGCGATGCACGCCAGATCGTGGGCTTCCTGAACGCCGTTGGAGCAGAGCATGGCGAAGCCCGTCTGACGGCAGGCCATCACGTCGGAGTGATCGCCGAAGATCGACAGGGCGTGGGTCGCGAGCGTTCGCGCCGTCACGTGCATGCAGAATGAAGTGAGTTCGCCGGCGATCTTGTACATGTTGGGGACCATCAGCAGCAGTCCCTGCGACGCGGTGAACGTGGTGGCGAGCGCACCGGCCTGTAGCGCGCCGTGAATCGCGCCGGCAGCGCCGCCTTCGGATTGCATTTCCATCACGCGCGGCACCATTCCCCAGATGTTCTGCCGGCCCTGCGCAGACCATTCATCCGCATATTCACCCATCGCGGACGATGGGGTAATTGGATAAATCGCGATGACTTCGCTGACGCGGTGCGCCACCGACGCGACGGCTTCATTACCTTCCAGTGCGATAATCTGACGGGTGCATGACGGCATATATTCAAATCCTTTCGCGCATCACGCGCTATCCACCTGAAATAATGTCGGAGAATCGGAGCCGGACAACCATCGGTTCAAGCGACGATTTGTGCATAGGTGCATTCACCTACGCACAAACGCGGATTTTCTCCAACTGCCGCGCTCGCGCGCGTTCATAAAATTCCCAGCCGAATGAACGCCATTGTTGAATCCAAATCGGCGCCGCCCGTCGGATTATCCGAGCCCGTCTTGCGTTGCCGCTGGCAAATTACCGGCCGCGTACAGGGCGTGGGATTTCGGCCGCTTGTCTTTCGTCTGGCACGCAGAATCCCGATTCATGGAGCTGTATGGAATGATTCGCAGGGCGTGATCGCCGAGGGTCAGGGAACGCGCCGCCAGCTCGACGAATTTGTCGCCGCGCTCCGCGCCGAAGCGCCCGCGGCCGCAGTGATTCGCCAAATTATCGAGCGGCCGATCCCGGTGCGGGAAGAGAGCGGGAGTTTCGAGATTCGCCGCTCCCCGCAGGTGACGGCCGCCACCGCTGAAGTGGCCGCCGACCTCGCACTTTGTCCGGATTGTCTTGCGGAAATTCGCGATCCGGCAAATGACCGGCGCCACGGATACGCCCTGACCAACTGCACCAACTGCGGGCCGCGATTCAGCATCATTCGCACCGTACCGTATGACCGGCTCAACACAACGATGGCCGATTTCAAGATGTGCCCGGCCTGCCGGGGGAATATGAAGATCCCAATGATCGCCGCTTTCACGCTCAGCCGACGGCATGCCGCGGCTGCGGACCGCAATTGCGATTGCTCGATCCGCGCGGAAGCCAAATCGACGAAGACCCCATTCGGGGAACCGCCGAGCGCCTGGTGCGCGGGCAAATCGTCGCAGTCAAGGGCATCGGTGGATTTCACCTGGCCGTTCGCGCCGACAACCAGGCAGCCGTCGCCCGTCTGCGCGAGTTAAAACACCGGCCCGCCAAGCCATTCGCTCTGATCTGCGTTTCATTGAAGGCGGCTCGCCGGCTGGCGCGGTTTAGCCCAGCCGGCGAGACGCTGATCGCATCCCCGGCCGCTCCGATCGTGCTGGCCGCACGCGTTGCCGACGCTCCGATTGCGCCCGCCGTCGCGCCGGGTCAACACCGTCTGGGCGTCATGCTGGCCTACACGCCGCTGCATCATCTGATTTTCGACCGGCTCCAGACATCCGGCGTCGACACGCTTGTCATGACCAGCGGCAACGACATCGACGAGCCGCTGGTGTTTGATGACCGCGACGCGATTGGCCGCCTCGGCGAATTGTGCGACGCGATCCTGACTCACGATCGGCCGATACAGCGGGCGGTTGATGATTCCATCGTTATCGATTCGGCGGCCGCTCCTATTTTCGTTCGCCGCGCCCGTGGTTACGTTCCGACACCCATCGCGCTGTCTCCAACCTGCGACGCGCCGCCAGGGCTGGCCGTCGGGGCTGAACTGAAATCCACCGTCGCTACATATCGTGATGGCCACGCCGTCCTTAGCCAGCACCTGGGGAATCTCACCTGCGCTCGCACCTTTGAAGCATTCAAGCATGCGATCACCGATATCTGCGAATTGTTTTCCGTCACACCACAGTGGATCGCGCACGATCTGCATCCGGCGTATCTCAGCACGCAATATGCCCGGCAACTGGCGGATCAATGGGCCGTGCCGCTCGTCGGCGTGCAACACCATCATGCCCATGCCGCGGCGGTTTTGGCGGAAAACCAAACAACCCGCCCGGCCCTGGCTTTGATTTGCGACGGCACCGGTTACGGCACCGACGGAACGATCTGGGGCGGGGAATTGCTGATCGCCTCACGCGCTGATTTCCGCCGGATCGAACGACTTCGGCCCATGCTTCTGCCCGGCGGAGATGCCTGCGCCAAACAGCCGTGGCGATTGCGCCTGTCGCTTTTGCACGCGGCCTTCGGGCCCGATTTCGTGCGATTGCCGATTTGCCGTCGTTTGGCGAATTCGGAACAACTGCAATTCGTGCAACAGATGTTGCTCGACGGCGTCTCCTGCGTTCAGAGTAGTTCGACCGGCCGTCTTTTCGACGGCGTCGCGGCACTGTTGGGTTTGTGCCGCGAAAACCGCTTCGACGCCGAAGCGCCCATGGCGCTGGAGGCCGCCGCGGTTCAATCAGGAAACGCGGTTCGATTGTTGAAAGAGGCCTATCGGCTGAGAGAAACCGACGGCCTGATCGAAATTGATCTGACGCCCCTGATTCGAAAAATCGCATACGGCGCGGGACACAATGGATCGGCGAACGAATTGGCGTTGCTCTTTCACGAAACGCTGGCCGCGGCCTGGGCCGCCGCTATCGAGCGGGCGATGCAAAAAACCGACCTGCGCACCGTCGCGCTGAGCGGCGGCGTCTTCTGCAACGAATTGTTCGCCAACTTGCTCAGCCGGCGATTGGAGCAACTTGGCGCCCAGGTTTTGCGGCACCGCGCGATTTCCCCCAACGATGGCGGGATCGCCTACGGCCAGGCGGCGGTGGCGTCGGCGCGATTGAACCAGAAAGTGAGGCCAGCATGTGTTTAGCGGTTCCAGCCCGGCTCGTTTCCTGTCGCGGCACCAGCGCAACGGCAGATTTGCACGGCAATCGCGTGGAGATCTGCACGCTGCTGGTCCCCCAATGCAAAAAAGGCGATTGGGTTCTTATCCATGCCGGCTTCGCCATTCAGGCTTTGGATGAGCAGGAGGCACAGGACACCTGGGCCGTCGTCAACGACTTACGAAGAGCGGGAGGCAAGTCATGATTTCCACCGCCGTCCTGAACACACAAGGCCAGACTGATGAATCGCTGCACAGGCTCAAAGCCGCGGCGGCTCGGTTGACGCGTCCCGTGAAATTCATGGAAGTCTGCGGGACGCACACGATGAGCGCTTTTCGCTGCGGCCTGCACAGCCTGATGCCGCCGAATGTAACGCTTTTGAGCGGACCCGGCTGCCCGGTGTGCGTAACCTCGCAGCGCGATATCGATCAACTGATTGATCTGGCCCGTCAACCCGGCGTGACGCTTTGCACCTATGGCGACATGCTTCGGGTTGTCGGGTCGAACGGAAGCCTGGAACAGTGCCGCGCGGAAGGAGCGGATATCCGGGTGGTTTATTCCAGCCTCGATGCGGTGAAGTTGGCGGCGTCGAACTCTCATCGCCAGGTGGTGTTTGCCGCCGTGGGTTTTGAAACAACCACGCCGGCTACGGCCGCGGCCGTGCTCGAAGCCGATCGGCTGAAGCTGGGCAACTTTTCGATTTTTGCGAGCCACAAGCTCATTATCCCGGCAATGCGGGCGCTGCTGGAGAGCGGCGATGTGAAAGTCGATGGGTTTCTCTGTCCCGGGCATGTCTGCGTCATCATCGGCGCGGCGGTGTTCGAGCCGATCGTGGATGAATTTCATCTTCCCTGCGTGATCGCCGGTTTCGAGGGTCCGCAAATCGCGGCGGCTCTGGCGCGGCTGACGGAATTGGTCGCGGATGGCAAACCCGCGCTTGAAAATCTTTACTCTCAAGCGGTGACGGAACAAGGCAACCAGGCGGCGCGGCAAATGATTGAGAAGATTTTTCAGCCGGCAGACTGGCACTGGCGCGGGTTGGGCGAATTAAAAGGCAGCGGCCTGGCGCTTCGCCCGGAATATGCGAGCTACGATGCCCGACGTCGATTTGCACTGGCGACGCCGACCGGCAAAGAACCGCCCGGATGCCGCTGCGGCGATGTGATTACCGGACGTGCCACACCCGCCGATTGCAAGCTTTTCGGCGTTCTCTGCACACCCGTCCGCGCGCTGGGACCGTGCATGGTCAGTTCAGAAGGAACCTGTCAGGCATGGTTCAAATATCACCGGGTCGGAATTACACGAAAGGTCCGGGTGTAATCATGACCGGCCGAACGATCGCTCCGAGATCGCCAGTCAATCAAACCGTCGGTCCGCGGATTACGCTCGCTCACGGCGGCGGGGGGCAATTGACGGATGACCTGTTCGTTTCGTGCATTCTTCCGCGGCTGGGCAACCATGTGTTGAACGAATTGCTCGATTCGGCCGTGATGCCCGGCGCGGACCGGATCGCAATGTCGATCGACAGTTATATCGTGCATCCGCTGAAGTTTCCGGGCGGCGATATCGGACGGCTTTCAATCAGCGGCACGGTCAACGATTTATCTGTTTGCGGCGCCAGGCCGCTTGGGATCGCGCTGAGCCTTATTCTGACCGAGGGGCTGGAACGGTCGGTTCTGGAAGACGTTCTGGATTCGATTGCCGCCACCGCGGCCGATGCCGGTGTGCGTGTCGTGACCGGGGACACCAAGGTCGTGGGCCGTGGGCAGGGCGATGGAATTTACATAACGACGGCGGGAATTGGAGCAGTTGGCGCCAGCAACCTTCATCCGACCGCGGTTCGTCCCGGCGATGTGCTGATCATCAGCGGCACGATCGCCGACCACGGGATGGCGGTGATGCTCGCCCGCGAAATGCCGCAGGTGCACAGCGCCGTGCGAAGCGACGTTGCGCCGCTGAATAAAATGATCCACAGCCTTCTGGACCAGGTTTCGGGCGTGGTTTTTCTTCGCGATCCGACGCGCGGCGGATTGGCCGGCGTGGCGGCGGATTTGGCGGCGCGCACCGGGTTGCGGGTCACGCTTTACGAAAAAGATATTCCCATCCGTCCCGAAACGTGGCATGCCGCCGACATGCTCGGCATCGATCCGCTCGACGTCGCCAACGAAGGCAAAATTGTTGTCGTGGTGCGACCCGATTCAGCGGAACGCGCGATCGGCGTGCTGCAGGCGGATTCGCATGGCAAGGATGCGCAGATCATCGGCGTCGTCGGCGCGGACGCCGACGGAATTTGCGAGCTGCGCACCACGATGGGTGGAAGCCGAATCCTTCAAAAGCCTTACGGAGAGCAATTGCCGCGAATTTGTTAAAGCACCAGAAAGTGAGTCATGATGAACGGGTCACCAAAACCATTACCGATGCCATCGGCGGACAAGCGATGGCGAATCGTCGACGCGACGATGCGGCGACACGGCTACGTGGGCAATTGCCTGATCGAAACGCTTCACACGGCCCAGGAATCCTTTGGATATCTGGACGAGCCGGCGCTGCGTTTTGCCGCCGGATCGTTGAGCCTTCCGCTCAGCAAGGTCTACGGCGTCGCGACGTTCTATCACCACTTCATGCTTAAACCGCAGGGAAAACACACCTGCGTCGTCTGCCTGGGCACGGCTTGTTACATCAAGGGGGCTCAGCAATTGCTCGAGTCGCTGCAAATGAAATACGGCGTCAAGCCCGGACAGACGACCCGCGACGGACAACTGTCGGTGCTGACGGCGCGGTGTCTGGGTTCGTGCGGGCTTGCCCCCGCCGCGGTGCTGGACGGCGCGGTGCTCGGCAAGGTCGGCAGCGAGGATTTGGTCCATCGCGTTGAAAAGCAGGTGACACATGACCGTGGATGAACTTGAAAAAATCGCGGACACGGAAAAGGAATCGTGTGCGCAGTGTCCCAATTATCTGCATGTCTGCGTCGCGGCGGGATGTCTCTCGTCACAGAGCGATCAGGTGAAAGAGTCACTGGAAGCGCAGGTCAAGGCCAAGGGCCTTGAGGGCATCTGCCGCGTGAAAGGCGTCGGTTGCATGGGATTGTGCGCGGCGGGGCCGCTGGTGTCGCAGCCGTCGAAGAACATCATGTACCAGGGCGTCACGCCCAACGACTCCGCGGATATTGTGGACGCTGTCGCGGCGGACAAACCGGTTCAGCGGCTGCATTGCCCGACGGATATTCCGTTTTTTACGCGGCAGAAAAAGATCGTTTTGGAAAATTCCGGCGCGATCGATCCGGAACGGATCGAGGAATATATCGCCGCCGACGGCTACGCCGCGCTGCATAAATCGCTGACAAACCTGAGCCGGACGGATGTGATCGAGCAGGTTTCCAGGAGCGGCCTGCGCGGGCGCGGCGGGGCGGGATATCCCACCGGGCTGAAATGGAGCATGGTGTCCAAGGCGAATTCGCCGACCAAATATGTGATCTGCAACGCCGACGAGGGCGACCCCGGCGCGTTCATGGACCGCAGCGTCCTGGAAAGCGATCCGCATCGCGTGCTGGAGGGGATGGCCATCGCCGCGTACGCGGTGGGGGCGAGCCAGGGATATATCTATGTGCGTTCTGAATATCCGCTGGCGGTGAAGCGGCTGAAAATTGCGATTCGTCAGGCGGAGAGGCAGGGGCTTCTCGGCAGCAACATTTTCGGCACGCCGTTCAGCTTCAAGGTTGAAATTCGGCTTGGCGCCGGGGCATTTGTTTGCGGCGAAGAAACGGCATTGATCGCGAGCATCTCGGGCCAGCGCGGCCAGCCGCGCCCGCGGCCGCCGTTCCCGGCGGAATCCGGCTTGTGGGACGCGCCCACGCTCATCAATAACGTCGAAACGTTTGCCAACATCGCGCCGATCATCCGCAACGGCGGGGACTGGTATGCCGCAATCGGCACCGAGAAGAGCAAGGGAACCAAGACCTTCGCGCTGGCCGGAAAGGTCAACAACACCGGCCTGATTGAAATCCCGATGGGAATCACGCTGCGGGAAATCATCTTCGACATCGGCGGGGGAATTCCCGACGGGAAGAAATTCAAGGCGGTGCAGACCGGCGGGCCTTCCGGCGGGTGCATCCCCGAACAGTTTCTCGACATGCCGGTGGATTACGACTCGCTGGCCAAGGTCGGATCGATCATGGGCTCCGGCGGGATGATCATCATGGATGAAACTTCCAGCATGATCGATGTGGCGCGATTCTTCATGGAATTCTGCATGACCGAATCATGCGGGAAGTGTGTTCCTTGCCGAGTGGGGACGGTGCAAATGCACGACCTGCTCAAAAAAGTCATCGATCGCCAGGCAACGGAGCGCGATGTGAAATTGCTGGAAGAGCTGTGCGATATGGTCAAAAGCACCAGCCTTTGCGGGCTGGGCCAGAGTGCGCCCAATCCCGTCCTGACGACGCTGCGGTATTTCCGCAAGGAATACGACGATGTTTTGCTGCCCGATGATTCGACCGCCGAGCCTGCCGCCGGTGAAAAGGAGACGGTTTCATGAATGCCTCCACGCCTGTCGTGACGTTGAAGATTGACGGCAAAGACGTCGGCGGCCGCGCTGACGAAACCATTCTCGACGTCTGCAAACAAAATAAAATCCATGTTCCCACGCTCTGCTTCATGGAAGGCTTGTCGGGCTGGGGCGCCTGCCGGCTTTGCCTGGTCGAGGTGAAAGGGATCAACAAGCTCCTCCCGGCCTGCATGACGAAGGTGGCCGAGGGAATGGAAATCACGACAAACTCCCCGCGCTTGCAAAAATACCGGCAAATGATTGTGCAGATGCTTTTTTCCGAGCGGAATCACGTTTGCTCGGTCTGCGTCTCCAACGGCCATTGCGAGCTGCAGAATCTGGCGGTGGAGATGCAGATCACGCATATCGATATTCCCTATCGGTATCCAAAGCTGCCGTTCGATTCCTCGCACGATCTTTTCCGGCTGGATCACAACCGTTGCGTTCTTTGCACGCGCTGCGTGCGCGTCTGCGACGAAATCGAAGGGGCGCACACCTGGGACGTGGCCGGACGCGGCGTGGAATCGCGCGTCATCATCGACCTCGATCAACCCTGGGCCGATTCGACGAGCTGCACCGGTTGCGGAAAATGCGTGCGCATCTGCCCGACCGGAGCACTGACCCGCAAGGGAACCGGCGTCGCCGAAATGGAAAAAGACGGCGGCTTTCTGCCGTACCTCACGAAAATGCGGGAGAATCAATCATGAGCGAAGCACCCACTAAAAAAGTTCGCCTCGCCACGGTCTGGCTGGATGGCTGTTCCGGCTGCCACATGTCGTTTCTGGACATGGACCAGCGGCTGCTGGATTTGGCGCCGCATATCGATCTGGTCTACAGCCCGCTGGTGGATCACAAGCATTTTCCCCACAGCGTCGATGTCACGCTGGTGGAAGGGTCGGTCAGCACGGATGAGGATCTGGTGAAAATCCGAAAAATCCGAACGCACACGAAATTTTTGATTGCCCTGGGGGATTGTGCGGTTACCGGCAATGTGCCGGCGATGCGCAATCCATTCGGTGTCGACGCCATTTTTGACCGCGCTTACAACGAGAACGCGGATATTCAAAAACAGAAACCGACGCTCCATTTACCCACTTTGCTGGAACGCGAGCGGCCGGTGCACGAGGTCGTGAAAGTCGATCTGTTCGTCCCCGGCTGCCCGCCTCCGGCGGATGCCATTTATTTTGTTGTAAGCGAACTGCTCGCGGGGCGCATGCCAAACCCCGCGGCCGTGACCCGATTTGGGCGTTAGAAAGGTAATTGCAATGTCTCGCGAAATAGTAATCGACCCGGTAACCCGCATCGAAGGCCATGCGAAAATCACGCTCAAGATGGGCGATGACGGCGGAATAACCGATGCGATGTTTCACGTCACGCAATTCCGTGGGTTTGAAACCTTCTGCGCCGGCCGCCCGCTGACCGAGATGCCATCACTCATGGCTCGCACCTGCGGCATCTGCCCGGTGAGCCACCTGACCGCCGCGGCCAAGGCGTGCGACGAATTGCTCGCGGTGAAAATCCCCCAAACCGCCGCCGAGCTTCGCCGGCTGATGAATCTGGCGCAGATCGTGCAATCGCACGCGCTGAGCTTTTTCCATCTCGCGTCGCCCGACCTGCTGATGGGGTTTGACGCCGATCCCGCCAAGCGGCACATCTTCGGCGTGTTGCAGGAAAATCCGCAACTGGCGCGCGATGGAATCCGGCTGCGGCAAATCGGGCAGACCGTCATCGAAATCCTCGGTGGAAAGAAAATCCATCCCGCGTGGGCGGTCCCCGGCGGGGTGAATAGACCCCTCGTGGCCGCCGACCGCGACAAAATACTGGCCATGCTACCGGAAGGTTTGCAAATCGCGCAGCGCACCCTGCAATGGTACAAGCGCATCGCGACCGGCTTCACGCCTGAGGTCCGAACGTTCGCCAATTTCCCGACGCTCTTCCTCGGTCTGGTCACCGAAACCGGCGGCCTGGAGCATTATGACGGCAATCTCCGCGTCGTCGATTCCAAGGGCGACATCATCGTCGATCAATTCCCGCCGCAGCAGTATCAGGATTTGATCGCCGAGGCGGTCGAGCCGTTTAGCTTCATGAAGTTCCCGTATTTCAAGAAGCTCGGTTATCCGCAGGGAATTTATCGCGTCGGTCCGTTGGCGCGGCTTAACCTGATCGATCATTGCGGTACGCCGATCGCCGATCAGGAATGGGCGGAGTTCCGGGAGATTCAGCGCGGCGCGGTTTTAAGTTCGTTCCATTATCACCATGCCCGACTCATCGAGATTATTTACGGCATCGAAATGATGCAGAAAATCTTGAACTCCCCGAGCATTCTCGACACCAAAGTTCGCGCCCGCGCCCGGCCCAATCGAAGCGAGGGCGTCGGCGTCGCCGAAGCGCCGCGCGGCACGCTCATTCACCATTACCGAATTGACGACAACGGGCTGGTGACCTGGGCCAATCTGATCATCGCGACGGGACACAACAATCTGGCGATGAACCGAGGCATCCTGCAGGCTGCGCAGCATTTTATTTCCGGCGACAAAATTTCCGAAGGGGCGCTCAATCGCGTCGAAGCGGTGATTCGTTGTTACGACCCGTGTCTTTCCTGCGCGACCCACGCAATCGGAAAGATGCCGATCAGAATCGAGCTGGTCAATTCAACCAACGGAGTGATCCATGCAATCGAACGAAACTGAAGCTCCCGTTCTGGTGATCGGTTATGGCAACACGTTGCGGGGCGACGACGGCGCCGGCCCGGCGGCGGCGGAGGCGCTGCGCGATCGGCTCCCGGCGAGACTGGCGGAAGTGGTGGCCGTTCATCAGCTCCTGCCGGAATTGACCGAGCCGCTCAGCCGGTCCAGCCTGGCCATTTTCATCGACGCTGATTGGCAAACCTCGCCGGGCAAAGTGCATAAGAAGACTTTGAAGCCGAACCATGAAGAGAGCAAAACGATCGGGCATCATCAGTCTCCCGAGAATTTGCTGAACATGGCCCGTGAACTTTACGGTCACGCGCCGCCGGCGTTGCTGTTTCAAGTCGGCGCCGTGGACTTTGGATATCAGGAAGGCCTGTCCGAACCAGTGCGGCGGGCAATCTCAAAATTAATCAAAGAAGTGGTCCAGACCGTCGAAAAAGCTGCCGCCAAGGCGAAGCCTGACGCGCAAAAGCGGGAGCGCCATCATGCATGAGCTATCAATTGCCGAGGGTATTTTGAATCTGGCTCGCCGAAACGTGCCGTACGGGCGCCGTGTTGCTGTCCGTACGCGTCAACGCGGGTCCGATGCGCGGGATCGATCCGCGGTGCATGGAGCTCGCCTGGACTGCATTGGGCCGATCGGACGTGTCTTTGAAACTAACCGTCCTTCCCTGGCGGATGCAATGCGGCGAATGCGGCCGGCAGTGGGAACAAGCGGAACTAGCCGAACGATGCGCCTGCGGATCCTCGCGGGTGCGCCCGATCGGAGGGGATGAATTGCAGTTGCTTTCCATCGAAGTGGATGATGCCGAAGAAATTGACAGGAGGCGATCATGTTTGTGCAAGTTGTCGAAAACGTACTGAAACTGAACGACGAGATGGCCGCGTTGAACCGCCGCCGGCTGCGGAAGGCGGGGGTTTTCACGGTTGATCTAATGGGCGCGCCGGGATGCGGAAAAACCGCCCTCATCGAGGCCACGCTACAGCGTCTGCCTGCGGATCTGCGCACCGGCGTCATCGTCGGCGATTTGACCACCCAGCGCGACGCCGACCGCATGGCAAAATTCACGGATCATGTCGTGCAGATCAATACCGGCAAGGGTTGTCATCTCGAAGCCCATCACATCATGCAAGGCATGTCGCGACTTGATATCGAAAATCTGGATCTCCTTTTTATCGAAAATGTCGGCAACCTGATCTGTCCGGTCGGATTCGATCTGGGCCAGGACGTGAAAGTGGGCATGTTCTGCACCACAGGCGGCGACGATAAGGCCGCCAAGCATCCGTATATCGTCTGCGAATCGTCTCTTCTGCTGCTCAACAAAACCGATCTGCTGAACTATGTTCCATTCAACCTGTCGTTATTCCGCGACGACGTTCACCGGCTCAATCCCGATGTCGAACTGATGGAACTGTCGGCCATCAGCGCCGACGGGATGGATGCCTGGATCAATTGGCTCGACGCGCAGCGGCAAGCATCAAATCTGAAATCATTGCATCAAACTGCAAACACCCGGATAATCTGCGCCGACGAAATGACGAATCCATGTGTGGTCAATACCGCCACGGCGAGATGCGGACTTTTATGAGATCGCCAAATCCGAGCGATTCGACATGCCCATCGCAGAAGGCGATGTTGATGACACCCCCAATATGGCGATCGGCTTTTGACGGGTTATATGGCTCCTTGGCCAAAGGAATACGATTGCCAAGCCAAGAGGCTGCGGCGATGTCGGACATTCGGCCGCCGGAACAATAGTTTGAAGTGTAATACAGGCAATCGTTGTAATCCAAAGGGCTCACAATCGCTCCGGATTGCGGCCTGGTGCCGCAGTCAGCGAAAAGCAGTGTCTCAGCGGATTTGTAGACGCGGTCAAGACGACAGCGGAGTGGTTGGCCGAGTTTGCCCGGAGCATTGTTGTCCCCGAATACGCTGTAAGAGTTACCTGCAACGGCGAATACAGTATTGCCAAACTGATCTGTCAGCATCGTCATGTCGGCATTGATACCGTAGGAAATGGGGAAATAGGGTCCGCCGCTCACGTTGTTGAACAGGCGATAACCAGGATTCGATCCGGTAAGCCACACGTCGCTGGGGCATTGAAAAACCTTCGTCTGGGTTTGCGGGGCGTTCTCGAAGTTGCTGTCCCCTGTACTGTCCTTGCCGCCCTGACCGAGATAAGGAATCAGGGAACTGGCCCAGTCTTTCGCGACGTAGTTTGTGGGTGGGTAAGTGGCACCGCTTGGAGTGGGATTATCACGATAGGCGAAATAAGAAGCCGGCATGGTATCGTTGATCTTGGCCCACTTATCATCGCAGACCGTCGGCAGACGACGCTGGTGATCGTTCGCAAAAAGCAGCGCGGCCGTTACCAATTGCCGCAAGTTGGATTGACACTGAATCAGTTGTGCCTGTGCCCGCGCTTTGTTGAGCGCCGGCAAGAGTATTCCGATCAAGACCGCAATGATGCCGATCACAACCAGCAGTTCGACAAGCGTGAATCCGTTTGCTTTGCTTTTGCCCTGACCTTGTTTCATGGGTGCCTCCGAGGCATGTGTGCGGACTGTGTGGCGAGATGGCGTAATGGGTTTGTGTTTCGGCGGCGCCGTGTGAGCAACACCGCCATATTCAGAACAAGAAATGAAGTAGTCGCCGGTTCGGGGACATTGACCAGCAGACCGTTGACGGCGGCGAACGCGTCCAATGCCGCCATATCCGCCGCCGGCTGTGAAACGTCCGTGCCGTTGTCCGACAGACCGAAGTTCGCGGCAAACATATTGAAATCCGCGATATTCACCGTGCCGTAGTAACCGAAATCTCCGGCTTCCCAGCCGAGCGTGGTGGGCAGGCCGAAATTGGGGGCGAAGATGTTGAAGTCGGTGATGTTCACACTGCCGTCGAGGTTGGCGTCGCCGTCGAGGGTGTACGCCACTTCGATCTGGTTGGTGGGAACCGTGGTGCCCAGGACGCCGTCGTTGCCGTCGACGAGGCCGACGCCGTAGCCGGACAATCCAGCGCTGCTGATGATTGCACCGCTTTTGATGTAACCGAGGATCGACGAGAAAGTCGGGCCGGTGGTGCTGGTGCCGGTGGTGGCATCGGTGAAGTGATTATTGTTGATGTCGAAAACCGAGTTCCCGTTGATCGTCAGGGACGACATCGAGCTGCCGCCGGTGTTGGTGGCCAGTTTCAGCGTATTGGTAACAGTGCCGTTGCCGACCGTTACACTCCCCGCGCCGCTAATTGTGCCCACGGTCTGATTGCCGTTGACCACCAGCGCGCCGTTGTTGTTGATCGCCACGCCGTTGCCGCCCAGCGCTCCATTGGCATTGACGTCAAGCGTGCTGCCCGTGCCGATTGCCACGGTCGTGGCGGCCAAAAGACTGCCGGCGGAATTCAGATTGACGATGCCATTGCCCGTGAAGTTAATCGCACTGGCCACATTGTGGTCGTTCAGCGCGCCCAGGTTCAGGGATCCCAATCCGCTGCCGTTGTTGGAAACATTAAAAGTGACGCTGCTGTTGACCGATGTTCCGCCGAACGTGACGGAATAAGGAGTGTTGGCGCCGCTGCCGGCCCCGGTCACGTTCAGGGTTGAACCGGCGTTCATCGTCAGCGAGCCAAGCGTGGCGGTGCTGCTGGGAATCTGGAGCCCATAGCTTGTTCCGGCCGCAATGGTGGTCGGCACCGTGGGGGATAGCGCGTTGTAATACGAGATCGTGCTGCTCGACACGTAAGCGGCATTCGATGTACTCAGCAGGTTGTTCTGCACTAATTCCTGACCAAACAAAAGCCAGTCGTTGACATCGTTGAATCCCAGACCGTTCATATCGGCCGCGGGATTGAACGCCATGCCGTTGCCGGCGACGTTGTTGGAGAAGTTAAAAACGTCCGTCGTGTTGATGTGTCCGTCTTCGTTGAGATCGCCAAGCCCGAGGCCGTTGAGCGTCGAGTGCCCCAGGTCGGGAACCTCGCTGGCGGTGAATCGCTGGATGCTGTCATTGCCATCCGGGCGATAGCTGACAACCGTGCCGACATTGTTTCCGTTCTGAAGGTTACTAAAGCCGTAGGCGAATAAAGTCTGGTCGATTTGTCCGGCCAATCCGCCCTGATAGGTCACACCGTTAATGGTGTTGTTCCCTGTTGTGACCATGTTCAGAATCTGCGCGTTGGTGATGCCGGCCGGCAGATTGAGATAAACATATTCGCTGGTGGCGGTCCCATCCGATTGGATATCGAACTGCCGGTTTTCATAGGTTGTGGGGGCCGACGCAAACGGGGCGAAACTTTGAACGCTGGACGTCGGCGTTCCGCGATCGACATAAATCGTGTCATACCAGTCGCTATAAACTGGAGGAGCGGTGGGATCAGGATTGTGGCGGAAGGAGATGACTTCAAGGTAATGATATCCGATGGAAAGGTTGGCGGTGTCGATGGTTTGGGAATAGGCGCCGTTTCCGTTGGCGTTGTAATATCCGGGTGAAGAATTGGCGAAATTCTGATAGCCGTAGGAAACATCGCCGGTGATCGTGTCGACCTGCCCGACCCCCGCGCTTTGACTGGCCGTCGGCGTGGTGGATGTTGTGCCGTTGGCGGCCACGGTGATCGTGCCGCCGTCGATTGTGAACTGGGCGTTGTCGCCGTCGGCGTCCTGGTCGTGATAGACCTGCGTTGGAGAAACCTGCAGATTGGCTTCAACGGTGTTCAGCGACAAGACGAAAGAAGAAGCGGTCACCACGTTGACGGCGGTATTTCTCTCGGTGCCGTTGCTGTAATTGGCATTGGGTTCCCATCCGCCCGGCGTCGTGCCGGTTCCGGTCTGGCTGGCCATCACGGAAGCAACATTGCTTGTCGCGATCGAGCCGGTTGGCGTCGGGAGGCCATAGATGAGGAAGCCGTCATTGGTTGAATAAGAGCTGGTGGTGCTGCCCTTTTCCGGGGTTCTGATCTGCGGTTTTGGAAGCATCCCACCGCAAATCCTGGGCGCACTACATCCCAATGCTTGTCGTTCATTTGACTCTGATTTGCTTCCCCAAACCCGCTTCTGTCGGCTCAAAGTGCAGGCAACACAGCATTGTTGTGAGCTGACGGCCGAATGGATTGGTGGAACATGATCGAGTTGCCGACCATCGGCTCTAGCAGTGATTGCCCTCGGGCCGCTTAGTAAACATTGCCGGACCAATTCCCGACCGCCTCGGGCATATACATTGCACGCCGATTGTGACAGCAAGAGCGGGTTGGCTGACCGTCTATGTGCGTTTTTGATGCAGATGCGCATGCACCTCCGGGTTGTCGATCACCTCATCCTGGATTCGTCCCGACACTTTGTGCGCATTCCTTTGAATGCTCCGTCACCTCCAATTATTACCCTGCTCCGTGCGCAGATGTTCGCATTGCACCTGACTTACAATCGCTTATTCAGCCACTGCCTCACCATTCCGCAAATGATAGTTACCGCCAAACTGATATATTCGCAGTTGACTATCATTTATGGGATTGATACAGTTAATGAGGTAATAATGGAATGCAAGATAAAGGGGTGATTCAGGTGTTTCGTATCTGTAGCAATTACAACCACTTTCGGCGAATCATCCGCATTTTGGCAAGTGGGTTTGTCTGCGTTGGATGCACAAGTGACTGTCACCATTGAACTTCGGGAGCGGTGTCATGGCGAAACGTGCAAATCGGTCGAATGCCAGAGACGGCGTTGATTCGGATCGCATCGGGCGCACTGGCGGACGCCGAGGCCGCGAGCGGAGCGTCAATGGGGAGATTGCCAAGCGGCTCGGGCGGGGGTTCTGGCACACCAAGATGCGCGGCAGATCGCGCGCGCCGTGGTGGGTTCAGGGGGCGCGGGACCATGCCGTTTGGTAGCAATCCGCGCGCACAACGGGCGACGGTTAAGATGCTGTCCCGCTTCCATTCGCGCAGGTCTGGCAGCGGGCTTGCGCGCCACACGGGCTACCTTGCCCGCGACAGCGCCAGCAAGGACGGGGAGCGCGGGACGTTCTTTGCGCGCAAGAAGATCGACTGGATGGGCGGTCAGTGACGCGGGAATGGGAAGGAGACCGTCACCACTTCCGGCTCATCCTGTCACCGGAGAAGGGGTACGAGATCGCCGACATGCGCGCCTATGTGTGCGATGTGATGCAGCGCATCGAGCGCGATGTCGGCACCAAACTCGACTGGATCGCCATCGAGCACCACAACACCGACAATCCGCATGCGCACATCCTGTTTCGGGGGAAGGACGAGCAGGGGCAAGACCTCATCCTGCGCCGTGAGTACATCAGTCACGGCATCCGGCAGAGGGCATCCGAGGCGGCGACAGACCTGCTTGGAGAGCGCACCGAAAGGGAGATGGAGCAGGCCCGAGAGAAGGAAGTACAGGCGGAGCGGTTCACATCTTTGGACCGGACCATCGAGCGCAACATGGACGAGCGGCACATCATCGACGTGTCACCGGATGTCCAGATCGGCTGGCGACGGTCTGATCGGCCGCTGGTGATTGGGCGCTTGCAATGGCTGGAGAAGATGGACTTGGCAGAGAAGGTGCGGGGAACGAAGTGGCAACTTGACCCCGACTTCAAACAGCAGTTGATGGACTTGGGCGCGCACCATGACATCATCAAGCAGCTATACGGCAGCTTGGGGAACCAGTCCATGCATGTGTCGAGGGAGCCGATTACCCAGGCTGTATCGGGTGAAGTGGTTGCCATGGGGCGGGTCGATGAGATCACCGACAGGCGCTTTGTTGTCATCCGGGACGAGGCCGGAACGATGCGCGTATGCGCGCGTCCAGGACGGAGAGGCGTACCAATCCTTGAGCATTGGCAACATCGCGGAGCTTGGACGAGGGGCGCAGGAGCGCCGGGAGATTGCCCAGGAGATCGTCGAGCAAGCCAAGGCTAAGGATGGGATTTACTCCCCGACCAAGCATCTCGACAACCTGCTCGACCGCGCCGGCGATGACGCGACATCGGACCGGCCGCGCGACATGGTGGACAAGGCCGAGCGTTTGGCCGAGTCGTGGGCCAGCAAGCCCGGCACCGGAATCACCCATTCAGAGGGCGGCGATTATGAAGTTGATGTTGCCGACTTCGAGAAGTTCATGGGCAAGCAGACCGACCGGGAAGCGGCTATCGGCATTACTGACGTGAACAACGTAACGTTGGAACTGGAACAGGGCCGGGATAGCGGCCTGGAACTTTAATGGACAAGTACCCCCTGACAATCCGGCTGGACGACGAGTTGCTTAAAGTCATAAAGGTGCAGGCGGCGCTAACCAGATCGTCTCTTGGCTCGGTTGTTGTAGACGCTGCTCGCCAAGCGCTGATGCCCGAATACCGGGAGAAGCAGGAGCAAACATTGCTCAAAGCCATGGATCGCTGCTTCAACCGGATGGTCAAGATGCACGAGGACCAACAGACACAGCATGAGCTGGTCCGGGAGATGTTGGCGATGTTTGTGCGCACGTTCCTTCGGCACACGCCGGCGGTGAAGCCGGAACATAGGGAGGCTTCAACGGCCAGCGCCGCCAAACGATTTGAAGTTTTCCTGGATGCGCTGGCGACCAATCGCCGGAACCGCCTATCTGTGATGGACCCGGCGCCGAAGCAGCAAAGCCAAGCACCGACAGCATCCAACGACAACTCCCAAGCTATTTCGAGTCCTCCAACATTGTTCGGGACATCGAGATCATGATGGGCAAATTAGACAACCCGATGATCGCCCCTCGCAGCCCGGCTGACGTTCCGCCGCTGCACCAGCCTGCTCCGGGCGACAAGCCGGCCGCCATGCTCGGCCGATTACGGCCTGCGCGTGGCAGCACGTCTTGCAGCCCTGCGCGACGGCCGGGCCTGCGCTCGTTCCTTCTGCTATCCGCCGTTTCTCTTCAACCCCCTTCTGGTTGCGGGGTTGAAGAGAAACTTTGTGCCTGGGAGGACACCGAATGCCGTTAAAGGCGATTACCCTCGCGTAAGTTGTTAGCGTTAAAAACATGGTACGCTTGGAATAGATGGTTACCATGATGATCTCAGGAAGGAGCTAGACAGAATGGCACGCCCCCGCATCTCCCCGGAACTTCAGACGGTACAGCGAACCTATCGGTTCAACCAGAAGTTATTTGACGACTTTGAGTACGATTGCGCCAGGAATCTTGCGAATCCCAAGCATGTGCTCGAAGCGTTGATCTTGCACTGGCTGGAATCGAAGCCCGCGGTCCGTTCCGCAATCGCCGAAAAACATCATAAACGATTCGGTGTCACGCCGACCGAGGATTGACCACCAACACGTTGCGTGACCGTGCCCCAAGCTTCCCGGAAATTTGACGGATTCTAATTGACTTTGTTAATGACTATAATAACATTTACCATGTTCTCGATATTCATCGGGACCTTTCTGCAACGCCCATGGCATCGACATTGGAACAAAATCCTGGCGATCCAATCCTCATCGCTTCCACGGTTCGTCATCGAAACGGGATGCAATCCCAATCGCTCGGCATATCAGCCGCCGAAGCGTCGGCGTTGCTCGGCGTTTCCGAATCACATTTTTACTGCCTGCACAAGACTGGTCGGCTTGGACCGTTGCCGGTGCGAATGGGCCGCGCGGTAAGATGGTCGCGTCAGGAGTTGGTAAACTGGTTCAATGCCGGCAGCCCGTCGCGAAGTCGATGGCAGGCGATAAAAGGAAATGGTAACGGCAGGTGAATTATGTCAATACGACGTATCCCTTACACGGACAAGAAAACTGGCGAGAATCGTCTCACCGAAAAGTTTTACGTGGTCTTTCAAGATCAAGCTCAAATCCAGCGTCGTTTGCCTGGATTCGCTGATCGCAAGGCGACGGTCGAAGTCGAGCGTAAGGTCCGCAAGCTCGTGGAGCTTCGCGCCGCTGGCGAGACGCTTTCGCCAGAGCTGGCGCGATTTATCGAGACGATGCCGCCGGCAATGCGAGAGCGACTTGCTGAATGGGGCGTGCTGGACAAGACCCGTGTGGCGGCTGGCAAGCCCCTGACGCAACACATAGAGGATTGGCGGCAAGCTCTTCTCGCCAAAGCAAACGGCCGGGATTATGTCGATCTTGTTGCAGCCCGAGCGCAAGCCGTATTTGATGGATGTGGCTTCAAATTCTGGAGCGATCTTTGCGCGGAGAAGGTTCAAGCCCACCTTGCGGAACTGCGCGAGCATAAGCCTGAGAAGAAAGGAATTGGTCCGCAGACCTCTAATTTCTACCTTCAGGCGGTCAAACAGTTTTGCAAGTGGATGGTGCGGGCGAGGCGCGCCACGGAATCGCCAGTGGCTCACCTGCAAGGCTTGAATGTCAAAGCCGACCGTCGCCACGATCGGCGTGCGTTTTCGGTTGACGAGCTTCTTTGGGTGCTCAAAACTACAGAAAATGGGCCGGAACGATTCTTTTCGTCGGGCAAGGAGCGTGCGCTCCTGTATCGCTTGGCTGTAGAAACTGGCTTGCGGCGCGGCGGGCTGGCCCGATTGACTCGCCAATCTTTTGAACTGGACGGCGTTGATTCAACAATCTTGGTGAAGGCGGGAGCGAAGAATAAATACAAGTCAGACCGCCGTGTGCCACTTCGGGCAGAGACGGCAAGGCTGTTACGCGAATTCCTCGAAAAGAAGATGCCAGAAGCGTTGGCGTTCAAGGTGCCGAGTCACAAACATTCCGCGAAAATGATTCGTGCCGACCTGGATGCAGCGCGAGCCGCATGGCTGGATACCGCGGAAACGCCGAAGCTGCGGGAAGAGCGGGAGCAGTCCGATTTTCTGCGGTACAAGAATGCCGTCGGCGAGTACCTCGATTTCCATGCGTTGCGTCACACGCGCGGTGTCTGGTTGTTCGAGCATCACAAAGCGCATCCGCGCGAGGTGCAGGAATTGATGGGTGTCTCGTCGCTCGCGCTCGTTGATCGTTACACGCGAAGTTTCCGCCTTACCGATTTGAGCTTGATTGAGCGCGGCCCCGACCTATCGAAAGCGCCCGACGACGTCAGCGGCGCACAAGCTGCAACGGGCACAGACGGAGAGACCGGTATTTGTTTGTCTGCCAGCTTGCGCCTAAAGGGCGAAGTTCAGCGGATTTCGGCAGACCTCCATGGAGTCAGCA
>CAWJPJ010000004.1:0-272247 GCA_963844715.1 uncultured Phycisphaerales bacterium
AGCATTTCCCATTTTAAACTAGCGCCATCGATGCTGTTTTGCTAATCTCCGATTCAACAAGGAGGTTGCCATGGCATCGCAAACCGCTCTGACCCGTCGATGGATCATGTCGGCGTATCGTGCCGGCAAAGGCACGAAGGAGATTTCCGCGATCTTCGGCCGATGCGAGTCGGCCGTCCGCCGCGTGCGACAGGATGAACGTGAACGGGGGACGGCCGAACCGCTGCTTCATCTTCGTGGCCGCAAGGGGAAGTTGACCGGCGAGTTGAAGACTCGTTTGAGTCGGTTCGTGGCCGCCCGGCCGGATGCCACGCTCAACGAGATCAAAGAGAAGTTGGCGCTGGACGTGTCGCTGTCGACGGTCGACCGTTGGCTCAGGAAGCTGGGCCTCTCCTTTAAAAAAAGTCTCTCCACGCGTCCGAGCAGGATCGGCCCGACGTCGCCGCCGCGCGGACGCAGTGGCGTCGGCGGCTGAAGGACGTCGATCCCGAGCGTCTTGTTTTTGTGGATGAATCCGGGGCCAAGACGAACTTCACCCGATTGCGTGGCCGGTGCGGCCGCGGCGAACGGTTGTTGTGCAAGACCCCGGCCGGACACTGGAGCACGACCACCATGATCGCCGCGGTTCGGCTCGACGGCGCGACCGCCGGCGCGATTGTTCAAGGGGCGATGGACAGCGATGTTTTTGTCGCCTGGGTGCGTGAAGCGCTCGTGCCCAGCCTGCGAAGCGGGGACATCGTGGTGATGGACAATTTGCAGCCGCACAAACATTCAGAAGTGCGACGCCTGATCGAAGCCGCCGGCTGCGAACTGTGGTTGCTGCCACCCTACTCGCCGGATTTGAATCCGATCGAGATGATGTGGAGCAAAGCGAAGCAACTGATCCGCTCGGCGGAGCCCAGAACGTTCGACACCTTGGTCCGGGCTGTGTTCGCGGCAATGGACGCCGTTACGACCGAAGATGCCGCGGGATTTTTCCGCCATTGCGGTTACCGCCAGCCGCTAGTTTAATTTGGGAAATGCTCTAAATCGGGCTGTTGCGCAGACGGGGCAGCCTTGGCAGGGGAACCCTCCTTGACACTTTCCCCTCTTTTCCAGGCCGAGATTCTAGTGAAACACGGTGTAGATTTAGACCTGACCCGTTATGAGGTGGGCTATAGCTTGCGGACCGAGCGAAGCGGATCCTGCTTGGCCGCCTGAACGAAAGCCGCCTCGCGGGCCCGGCATCCCCGGCAGGCCCAGCACGGCTCGCTGGTCTCTTCCGAACAGCTCCACGTCCGCTCCAGCGGCGCGGCGATCTGAAACGCCACGTCGACCACCTGCCACGGCTCCAGTTCCAGCAGCGGCGTTTGATATTCCAACTCCGCCTGCCCGCAAGGAAGCTGCAGCAGTTCGTTCCAGATTTGGAAGTACTCCGTCACCTGCGTCAATTCATCCGCATTCGGGCCGACGCGGCTGCCGACGTAAATTGCCCCCGCCTGATGCTGCACCGCGAAACGCGCGGCGGCGGCGAGCATGGGCAGAAGTTCCAGCATCTGCGGACCCAGCGGCGAGCCTTGCCGCGGATCGGCCATCGCGCTGGCGGTTTGAGCTTGCATCCCGCCGGCGTAACTCAGCGATATCGTGTATTCCCGATACGGCTTGAAATGGGCGACCTGCTGCTCGAACGCGGCACGCCGCCGACCGACCGGGTCGGAGCCCATATCCGCGTAGATCATGACCGGCCGATATTTCTGCGCCGCCATCGCCGTAACCACGGCGCTGTTGATGCTTCCGTTGTTCAGGACGATGGCGAGATCTTTGGCCACGGTTCACTCTCCATTATTCCATGGTCAGCAGAACTTTCAAAACCCCGGGCGCCCGGCCAGTTCCATCGCCTCGACCCCTTGCTCGAGTCGCATTCTTCGGTAGATCAGGCTTGCCACGTCGATTTCCTTCTCCGCCAGCGCTCGAATCGCTTCCCTGAAGCTGCCGCACGCGATCCCAGGACCGCAATTTCGTCGATCACCAGCGGGGCCAGATTGATGGGTTTGGACGCCGCCACCGTGCTTTTGAGCACGATCGTTCCGCGCGGGCGGACCATTTGCATCGCCATTTCGAATCCTGCCGGGCTTCCCGTGCATTCGACCACAACATCCTGATCGTGCCGCGGCACGATATCGTCCGCCAGGCGGCTGCGTATTTGCCACTTTTCGCACAGCGCCAGCTTTTCGGCGTGCTTGCCGATGACCCGAACCGGAATCCCGACGTTTCGCAGCACCTGCGCCACCAGCAACCCGAGCCGCCCGTCTCCCAAGACCGTCACCCATTTGCGCGAACGCGACGAGTCCACCTTCACATCCAGCTTGAGCTGCTTTTGCACCTGAATCGCCGCCGCCAGGGGCTCGACGAACACCGCCGTGTCGTCGTCCACGGTCGCCGGAAGCACGTGCAGGTTCACCGACGGCAAGCGCACGAATTCCGCGAACGCCCCGTCGTGCTTCAGCATGCCCACAACCGAGCGGGCCCGGCAATGACTCGCCAGCCCGGACAGGCACAAGTCGCAACGCCCGCAAACGATGTTGATTTCACCGACGACGCGCTGCCCGACGAGATCGCTCTTGGCCGCGGAAACGACTTCGCCGACAAACTCGTGGCCGAGGACCCCGGTGAATCCCATGTACCCGCGGGTGATTTCCAGATCGGTCGCGCAGATTCCCGCCTGTCTGACGCGCAAAGAGCGTCCCCGTCGCTGGGCGGCGGGTCCGGATGTCGGGGCCGGAAGGAAAGCGAATCTTGAAAGACCAGGGCCCGCATGTTTGCCTTACTCCGGCGTCCCCGCCTGCGCGAAATATCCGAGCCAGGCCTGCTTGTCGTAGCGATAGTCCTGCCCGCTGATCAGGGCCAGGCTTTGCCTCGCCTGCCAGGCCAGGCCGAAATTGCGATCGTCCAGAACATCCACCAGCGCGCTGATCACTTTCCCATCACTGAAATTCCGCAGCGCATCGGCACAGGAAATCTTCACATCGGGCGAAATATCCTCGCGCATGTGTTCGATCAGATCGTCGATGGTCGACGGATCGGGAATATTCCCCAGCGCGTCCGCCGCCTGAAGCCGGACGAGCGGCTCCGAGTCATCCAGATTTTTGAGATACAGGGCCGTGTAATTCGGCCCCATGGCCCGCGAGCGGTTCAGGGCCCGGATCGCGGCCGCCCGAACGGTGTAATCTTCATCGCGGGCCAGCCGGCGATAAACCGTCAGACTCGATCCCCGCCGCGCAAATTCAAAATCGCACAACCGCAGGATTCCCGCGCCGTTCGTCGGGCGACGTCGGATCGAAAATCTTCCGCGCCGCGGTGGCCGCATTATCGTGGCTGAAATATTCCGAAATCTTCGCAATCGGGTGCCCGATCAGGGCGTCAAATCCAATAGCGATCACTTCAAACGGCGTGCGATAAATCGGAATCACCCGCTTGTCTTCCCCGGCGATCCGCTGTTCGTTGGTCAGCCTTGCATCGTTGTACGGCCCCTTGTCGATGAACCCGGTCGGAAAGTTGTCCCGAATATCGCTGCCGCACCCGCCCAGCGCGAGAACGAGCAACGCCAGCGAAATTGCCGCCGCGCCCCTTGCCGAAGGGCTTTCCGTATTCTTCCCTCTCCCGGTACTCCGGGGGAGGGTGAGGGAGGGGGTCTTAATCCCCTCTCCCCATGTAATCGTGGGGAGAGGGCAAGGGTGAGGGGCCGTATTTAGTCCGGCGTCCTCAGCCGAACGCAATTCACGCCCACGCCGACAAAAGTCCATTTGCTGTTCCTCAAGCGCTGACCCGCAACGCATCCGACTCGCCCGTCTCATACTCCCGCGGCTCGACCAGCACCGGCGGCTCGATCGGCATGCGCAGAAATCTCGACGCCAGCGTCGCGAACCGGTCCGGGTCATCGGATACGAATCCCCGGAAGGATCCGGTCAATTCGTCCTCGGGCGTGCGGAGCAGTTGCTTACGCCGCAATCGCAGCGCGACATCTTCGGCGCACTGCTCGGCCGAGTCAATCAGTTTGACCTTCGGCCCGGCGACCCGAGCGATGGCGCGCCCAATGAGGGGATAATGCGTGCACCCCAGAACCAGCACGTCCAGCTTATGGGAAAGCATCCCCCGCAAATATTGCCTCAGAGCCATGTCCAATAGGGGATCATCCATCCCGCGCCCTTCTTCGATGATGGGCACCAGCAGCGGCGTGGCCCGCAGCAGCACCCGCGCCATGCTTCGCCGCCGAAGGATCGCCCGGCCGTAGGCTTTGGATCGGATGGTTGCCTCCGTGGCGATGACGCCGATGACCGGCAGCGGCTTCGCTCCCGCCGCCGCGACCGCCGCCCGCGCCCCCGGCTCGATGACGCCGCTGACGCTCAATCCCGGAAATGCCTGAACGATCGCCGGCAGCGCCAGCGCCGTCGCCGTGTTGCAGGCGATCACGACGTGCTTCGGTCCCAGCGGCTGCAGGAATCGAATGATCTGCCGCACAAAACCGAACACGGTGGTAGGGGACTTGTTCCCATACGGCAGGCTGCGCCGTATCCCCAAAGTAAATGAGATCCTCCGCCGGCAAACCCCGCCGCAGCGCCCCGCAACGGTGAGCCCGCCCAACCCGCTATCAATCACAGCAATTGGCCCGGAACGATTAATCATCGGCGACTACTTCGGAACGCATCGCTCATCTCCCTCTGCCAGTACTCTGGGGGAGGGTAGGGTGGGGGTCTTCTTTTCCCTCCCACTCAAAGCGCACTCCGCCTTGTCACCGGTTATCGGACCAAACCCCGTTTTTTCTTGACATTTTCCACGCCCGGGGCAGATTGGAGTACGCTTCCGGGGGCGAAGTGTGTTTTTTGGAGGCAATTATGAATGCGATCCTGGGCGGCAAGCGAGTTTTATTGGTGGACGACGATCCCGACATTTTAACCAGCATGCAAGCCGCGTTTGAACCCACGGGCGCGGTCATCGAAACCGCGAACAACGGAAACACCGCCGTCGCGCTCGCCGAGAAGAATCAGCCCGACCTGGTCATCCTGGACATGATGCTCCCCGGCCGCAGCGGATTCATGGTTCTAGAGAAGATCAAGGCCCACAAGCCGCGCAATTCCAAGCCCTATGTGATCATGATCACGGGCAACACCGGCGCCCGCCACAAGATGTTCGCCGAGAGCCAGGGCGTGAGCGAATATTTCACCAAGCCTGTGAAGCTGGACAAACTGATTGCCGCGGCGGAAAAACTGATGGGGGCCCCGGCGGCGTGATGCGCACCTGCCGCCGCGAGCATCGTTGATGTGCATCCGCCCCGGGCAAACAGCATTAGCACGGAGGCCACAGAGCACACAGAGGACACAGAGAAATTCCAATCAAGAAATTTCTCTGTGATCTCTGCGTCCTCTGTGCTCTCTGTGCCAGTTCTTTTAGATGCGCAGTGCGACTGAATCGCATGTCTACTCGTACCGCAGCGCTTCCACGGGATCGAGCTTTGATGCTCGCCGCGCCGGATAGAATCCGAAGAACACGCCTACGGCGGCCGCGAATCCCAGCGAAAGCACGATGCTCGACGGCTGTACCGCCGTGTGGAACACGGTTAGATGCTCCACGAGCCATGCCACGCCCACTCCCAGAAACACGCCGGTCACGCCGCCGACGCAACTGATGATGATCGACTCGATGAGAAACTGCAGCATAATGTCGAATTCTCTCGCTCCCACCGCGCGTCGGACGCCGATCTCGCGGGTCCTTTCGGCGACGCTGGCGAGCATGATGTTCATGATTCCCACGCCGCCGACTAGAAGCGAAATCGTCGCCACGGAGCCGAGGAGGATCGCGGCGGTTGCGCTCCACTGATTCACCGTGTCGATGAAGCGGGCCTGGTTGTAAACGTGTACGTCGTCCGGATCGCCGGGCAGAATCTTGTGCCGATTGCGCAGGGTCTCGACCAGCTCGTGCTCGACGGCGACCAGGTCCGACCCATCCTCGGCCTCCACGACGATCGCCTCCAGGGATGAGGTCCCCATCAGCGCGTGCATGGCCGTCGTGTAGGGAACCAGGATTTCCTTCTCGGAGAATCCCAGATCTCCGCCGCGATTTTTCACTAGGCCGACGACGCGGAAGCGCAATCCCTGAATCTTGATGATCTTTCCAACCGGGTCGCTTTCGCCGAACAGGGCGGTCGCGGTCGCCTGGGTGAGGACCGCGACGTGTGCCGAGTCGTCCACGTCGTCGTCGCTGAAGTCCGCCCCGTGGTCGAACTGGTAATTGTCGATCGCCAGGAGCGTCGGCGCGGCGCCGAGCACATCGGCGTTGATGTTGTGATTCAGATATTTCGACTGCATGTCGTTTTCCACTAGCGGCGACACCGCCACCACGTGCGGGACATCGCACAGGGCGTATGCATCGTCCGCCGTGAGGTTCTGCTCGGTGCCGCTGATCACGCCGCCGCTGCCGCGTGCGCGGGAACGATGGTGAGCTGATTGGCCCCGAACGATTTGATGCGTCCCAGCGCCCAGGTATGAAATCCGCTGACGATCGCCAGCATCGCGATCACCGCCGCCACGCCCACGATCACGCCGAGCACGGACAGCAGCGAGCGCAGCTTGTTCGCCAGCAGGCTTTTGAACGCGACCTTGATGATCATGCGAAAGAGCATGCGATTTTGCCAACGCCCCTAGTTGGATGAGTCGTCGCCGTTGTCATCCGACGAATCGTCCGAATTCTTGCCCGATTTTTTCTTGTTCGACTTGTCCTTGTCGGAATTCTTCTTCTTTCCGTCGCCGGAGGAGGCGGAGGAATCGTCCGTCGTCGAGCCGTCTTTCTTATTCTTGGCCGAGGATTTGTCTTTCGATTGGTGCTTGGCCGCGCCGGCGCTCTTGCCGTGCGTGCCGGTCCATTTGCTCTCGGCGTCATTGTGATGGGCCAGCACTTTATCCCCGGCACTCAGGCCCGAGATGATCTCGGCGTTGTCCCCGTCGTCGATGCCGACTTCAACTTCGCGATCCTCGTTCTTGCTGCCGTCTTTTACGACCGTCACCCAGGTTTTGTCGTCCTTGTCAAAAAGCGACAGCATCGGCGCCATGACCACGTTCTTTTTCGTCGCCTCAACGATCTCGACATCCGCGCTCATTTCCGGGCGAAGCAGGTCCTTGTCGTCATCCGTCACTTCGATCTTCACTTCAAACGTCACCACGTTGCGCGTCGATTCCCCTTGGGGCGCGATGCGGACGACGGTGCCCGAAAACGTGCGGCGCGGGAACGCGTCGGCCGTGATCGTGCAACTTTGCCCCAGTTCCACGCCTCCCACGTCCGCTTCATCCACGGACGCCAGGACGAAAATTCGCGAGAGATCGGACAGGGTCATCACGGTCGTTCCCCCAACGATGGATGTGGCGGAGGAGATGATCGATCCCTTTTGCGTTTCAAGATCGGAGATGATCCCATCCTGCGGCGCGGCGACGGTTGTATAGGTGAGTTGCAGATTCGCGTTATCCACGGCCGTTTGGTCCAGCTCCATCTGCTGCTCGGCTTGTTTTACCTGCTCGCGCTTCGAGTCCAGGTCGACGCTCTGCCTGACCAGTTCGCGCTGGGCGATCAGGGCGGTTTGATAGTCGTCCTCCGCCGAGGCGGCATCGGTCTCGGCGGTTTCATAATCTTCGGGCGAAGCCAATTTCTGCGCGAGCAAATCCCCTTGCCGATCCGCTTTTTTGCGGAGGTTTTCCGAGCGGACCTTTTGCATCTGCACGTCCGCCGCGGCTTTGTCGGTGGAGGTCGCCAGGTCCAGTTCCGCCATGCGCACGGTCTTTTTCGCGACTTCCAATCTCGACCGATCCTCATCGAGCGTAAGCTGCGCTTCGCGGAGCGCGACCAGTTCGTCGGAGGGGTCGAGCTTCAGAAGGACTTCCCCCTTTTTGACCTGGTCGCCGATGTCAAATGGGAGTTCGATGACTTCCCCGCTGGCCTGGCAGCGGATGTCGATGTCCAGATTGGAAGAAACGGTTCCGGCGGCGGCCACCTGATGCACCAAATCCCCGCGCGCGATGGTGGCGACGTAGGTGTCGGCCGGCAAATCCTTCCCAGCGGGCGGGTCGTGGAGTTTATAGACCACCGCGCCTGCGCCGAGGCACGCGATTGAGACCGCCCCGATGATCAGCCAACGGCGTTTCAAGATGTAACAACCTAGGGCCTGTCTGATGAATCCAAAATCCTGAAATAGCGACGGATCATGGCGAGCTTGGCCATGGCCTGAAAGTTCACCGCCAGTTTCTCGTAACGCGTGCCCAGGCGGCGATTCTCCTTCATCCAATTCACGCAACGCTCCACCACGTTCCGTCGGCGATACGCCTTGCGATCAAAGTTCTCCTGCGGCGGCTGATTCGATTTCGCCGGGATCACCGCTTGGATTCGGTGGCGACGCAGCCATCGCCGCACATTTCCGTAACTGTATCCCTTGTCGCCCGCCAGCCTCCTGGGGCGACGACGGCGGCGACCGATGCGCATCGCGTTCATCACCGGCTCCACGTACCGGCTCTCGTGGCATTGGCCGGCGCTGGCCTCGACGGCGAGCGGAACTCCCTGGCCGTCAGTAACCAGGTGGAGCTTGCTGCCCCACCCGCCTCGGCTGCGGCCCAACGCGTGATCCGCCGGTTCTTCCGGGGCGGTTTTGATTTTCTGGCTCCGGCGGCGGATCGACTGGCTCGCACATTGGTGCCGTCGATGCACCACAGGTCCCAGTCGATTCGTCCTTGCTTGTCCAACCTCATCTGCAGCCGCTGGAGGATTCGATCAATCGTTCCGTCCTTTCTCCAGCGGTTGAAGCGGTCGTAGACGCTTTGCCATCTGCCGTAACGTTCGGGCATCTCGCGCCATTGAGTGCCCGAGTGCAGAATCCAGAACATGCCGTTGAGCGTGGTGCGGTGGTCGTTCCACTGCCCGCCGCGCTTGCCGTTGCCGGGCAGCAGATCGCCGATCAACTCGTACTGCTCATCCGTGAGCTCATAACGTCGCATCCGTGACACCTCGTCTGAAAACCGCTATTTATAACCAAAAGCGATTCATCAGACAGGCCCTAGTTATATGACGCCGCGGATCAAACCAAGTTGCAGGAAGGGCGATTGATCGGATTGAGCCGATTCGATGCGACCCGGTCCTGCCCGTGCCTTTCTGCTCTCCCCACGCCCTGATTCGGTTTCCGCAGTAACGGGAGGGACCCTCTCCTCTTCCGCCTCCCCATGTACTCAGGGGGAGGGTGGGGAGGGGGTTCTGTTTCCCCGCATTTCGAACAATTCCCCCGGCGATCCGATTCGCGCCCGTCTGTAACGCCCGTGCCGTCATAAAGGTCATAAACGGACCCGACCCCCGACAGGCCATGGGCGATTTGGTGCAAATCTTCTGTAACCCTCTTGCACAGCGGCAATTTCCGTCACATCATACTACAGCCGCGGCCGTTCCCGGCCGCGGCGGTAGGGCAAAAAGGGCATTACGCAGCTTCTCGGAGATCCTGGGTAGGGCTCTCTGGTGTCAGGTAGCGGGGAGAATTCATGGGCGGGAAGTGTATCCAGGGGAGACGGCGCAGGCGGGCTGCGGGTCTGTTTATTGCCGCGGCGGTGGGGGTTTCGGGGTGGACGGCCAGCCGGTGCTGGGTCAGACCAATCTGTGGAGCGGGAGCACCATCGACGACAATTGGAGCGACGCTGCGAATTGGGGGGGGTCGCTCTTTCCAGCGGATCGGCACTGGAATTCGATTCATTCGCCCAGACTTTCAGTCCCAATGACGATGAGCACGGGGGTTTTGTCATCGATGGGATGACATTTGATGCAGGCGCCGGCGCCTTTACGCTCGGCGGTAATTCAATCGCTCTCAATGGCGCGATCACTGATAACGCAACCAATATAGAGATCATCAACCAGAACATCGTCCTCGAGGGGAATGAAAATATTTCCGTCGCCAGCGGAGGGACCCTGCAAATCCGCGGAGTCCTCAGCGACGGCGGTATCACATTGACCGGTAACGGAACCTTGGTGCTTACCGGGGTAAATACCAACTTCGTCGGCGCGACCATCAACGGGGGCACGCTTTCAATATCCGCCGACGCCAACCTCGGCAACGCAACCGAAAGCCTCACCTTCGGCGGCGGAACGCTAAACACAACCGCCACATTTTCCAGCACCCGCGCCGTGACGTTGAACACCGGCACCGACGCATTCAATGTTGCCGCCGGCACAACGCTGACTGAATCCGGTCTTTTCAGCGGGACCGGCGGTCTCACCATGGCCACCGGCTCCGGGACCCTCGTCCTTTCGGACTCCAACAACTCCTATAGCGGAGGAACCACCCTGAACGCCGGAACGCTGTCGATCTCCAGCAACTCCGACCTCGGCAGCACCTCCGGCGCGATAACGTTCGGCGGCGGAACCTTGAACACAACCGCCACTTTTTCCAGTAGCCGCGCCGTCACGCTGAATACTGGGACCAATACCTTCAACGTGGCGACCGGAACGACGTTTAACGAACACGGCTCGATTTTCGGCACCGGCGGTCTCACGCTGGCCACGGGCACGGGAACTCTGGTGCTCAACGACCCGAGCAACACCTACAGCGGCGGAACGACCATCGACAGCGGAACGTTATCGATCAGCAGCGACAGCGATCTGGGAAATGCGTCGGGAGCCCTTACCCTCGGCGGTGGAACGCTGGCCGTGAGCGCCGGAAACATCTCCAGCAGCCGAGCCATTACTCTTAACTCGGGTACCAACACCTTCAGCGTCGCCGGCGGCCAGACACTGACCGAATCCGGCGTCATCAAAGGTACCGGCGGCCTGACCTTGGCGACCGGAACGGGGACGCTCTTTCTGAGCAACACGGGCAACACGTACAGCGGCGGGACGACTCTCAATGCGGGAACCCTCTCCATCTCCTCGGACGCGAATCTCGGCAATAGTTCGGGTGGACTGACAATCGGCGGGGGAACGCTGGATGCCACGGCCACGATGTCCAGCAGCCGCGCCGTGGCTCTCAACACAGGTACCAACACGTTCAACGTGAGCAGCGGCGCCACGCTGACCGAAAACGGTTTAGTCAGCGGTACCGGCGGCCTAACCATGGCTACCGGCACAGGCACCCTCGTCCTAGGCGACTCGAGCAACAGCTACAGCGGCGGTACAACAATCGATTCCGGGACCCTGCAAATCGCTTCCAATGGAGACCTTGGCAACTCGAACTCAGTTGCAGGAGTGACCCTCGGTGGCGGAACGCTGAGCATAACCGCGGCGAGCCTTTCGACGAACCGCGTCATCACGCTTAACGCCGGTACCGATACGCTCAATTTCAGCAGCGGCGCGAGCCTCAACGTCCAAAATACCATTACCGGCGCGGGTATGCTGGACATCACCGGCGGCGGCGGCACCGGCGGGCTGAAGATGACCAATGTCAACGGTTACACGGGAGGAACCACGATCGGCGCCGGGGCTCTTCTCTTGCCAGCCGTGACCAACGCTATTCCTTCGTCCGGAACGGTGACTGACAACGGGACTCTTGATCTCATCGGCACCGCCTCTCAAACGATCGGCGCCCTCAGCGGTAGCGGCGTTGTCGACGCCATTTCTGGAACTCCCACGCTGACGATTTCCGGCAATGGGACGTTCGGCGGCCAGTTTCAGAACACCGGCGGAACGCTTTCCGTGGTGATTGCCTCGACAAGTGGAATTGGCCAAACCCTCTCCGGCACGGATGTGTTCTCCGGCACGATTACCGACAATGGTTCCCTTACAGTGACGAATCCAAATGCGCTGCAAAATTCTACCCTGAACATGGGATTCGCGCCCTCGGGCAGCGTGTATGCGTACTTCAACGCCGGAACGAGTCCCGAAACATACAACGTTGCCGCAATCGAAGGCGGTAGCGACTATGCCGCCAATCTGGAATTTGGAACTTCGGGAACGCTAGTCGTCGGGTCAAACAACGCCAGCACTGATATCTTGGGATCACTACTCGGTGGAACGTTCGAAAAAGTTGGGACGGGCACGCTTGGCCTATACACCTTCTCAAATGAATTGGGCGACCTCTCCATCAATGGTGGAACCGTTCAGGTTGAATCCGACATCCTGATTGGATCCTCCTCCACAATCGTAACCTTGAACGGCGGAACCCTGGCGATGACCGCCACAACCAGCGGTACCCGAAATTTTACGGTCGGCGCATCCGGCGGCGCACTGAATATTGCCAACGGCACAACGTACTCCGTAACCGGCCAAATGAGCGGCACCGGAAGCCTCGACATTACCGGTGGCGGCGGATTTAGTCTTTCGGGCAGCGTCTCGGGCCTGTCAAACCTGAATATCACGACGGGCGGCGCGGTGAGCCTCAACGGAGGCATCAGCGGGCCTACGAATGTCAGTATCACCGGCGGCGCAAATGTCTCAATGACGGGAAATAACAATTACACGGGCACGACGACAATTAACTCCGGGACTCTGCTTACCTCCGGCGGAACCGGAATGGGGAATATTTATGTGACGAATACCAATGCGGCCACCGCGACGTTAACTACGATTTTCGATTGGGGAAATATTGGCCTGGGCCAAGGAGCGTCCGTGACCTTGACCGGTGCCGCTAGCAATCATCTTGCGCTTTTATCCCCATCTTTTGGCACAATCATTGGTACAGCCGGCAACAACAATACCGTCACATTCGGAAATTACAGCGAGCTGGAGGATCAGCCTACCCTAGGCCTACCTTTCTCTCTCACCATCAACGGCGTTCTAAATACCTCGAGCCCCTTAAGCACTCTTTCGCTGAGTGAGCCTCAGGGATACACCGGCGCCGGCCGGCAAGTCGTCCTGAACTACACCGGCGGAATCCTCACCGGCTCCAACTCCGCCGCTAACGGCGGCTTTGGAAGCGTCACCGGCCTTCCCGCCGGCTTTTACCTGGAAATGACTGGCAACGCGACCACCGCAGGCGAGATCGACATGGTTCAGCACGAAATCATTGGCACCATCACCGCCACGCCGCAGTCGGCGACGGTCTTCGCGGGGGCTTCCGATCCCGTCACGTTCACTGTGGCCAACTCTGCTTACTCCGGCGGCGACAGCCTGAACTTCTCGACGTCGAACGGCTCGAACATAAGCGGCTCGGCCAGTGGGTCCGTGGCTGCGAATTCAACCAGTAGCGCGACCTCCGGTCTGGCCTTCTCGTCCTCCACTGCCGGGGCGAATCAGACCGGCTCGTTCACGGTCAACGACCCCAATTCCGTCAACTCCGGGCAAGCCGGAAACGTTACGGTGAGTGTCGTCGACCACGCGCTGGTCCCGAATCAAATCCTGACGCCGCAGGTTACCCAGGGACAGACCGTCAATTTCAATTACGCCTTGAGCAATCCGACGAACGGCTCCGCCTTTCGCGACGGGGCGGTTGTCACGGGCGTCTCCGCGGACGGCAACGGCTACTCCAGCGGATACAGCGGAACCACCACGATCGGCTCGGCGCGTCCAGCTCGAATTTCACCGGCAGCTTTACATCCGCCTACGGCGCGCCGGCGAGCCAGGTTTTCGATTTCACTTACGGCGATCAGGACAGCTATCTAGGGGTCAACAACAACAATCAAACCGCGACGCTGACGGTTACGCCGCTGGTGAATCCGCTGGTCGAAGTCGTGGGCAGCGACAGCAACGCGCTGGCCGACGGGCGGCCGCTTATTCAAGGCACAAGCTCCGGGTCGGACGATTCCACGATTTATGTCACCGATAACAATGGCGCCTACACGCCGGGCCAGTTGGCTGATCTCAACAATGGCCAGGGCGCCAGCGAGGGGTACGTGAATATTGTCGTGGATGATCAGAACGGGCAGCCGACCGATTACCTGCCGAACAACATGTGGGTTTATTTTACCTTCGCCGGCGGCTCGAATTTGACGGCTCTGGAGTCGACGCTTTCGCAATTTCATTACGCTTGGCAAAGCGGCGCAAGCGCGAATCAATTGGCGATCGACCTGCCGGTGTCGCTGGGGTCCGATCCGGTTCTGGATTTTGATTTCAGTAATTATGCGGGGGTGGAAGTGACAGGCCTGGCGGCGGTGCCGGAGCCGGGGACGTTTTCGATTTTGCTCTTATCGACGGCGTGTCTGATCGGCCGGCGAAGGCGGAAAAACTGACGGGGGCCCAGTCCCGCGGTCATTTCAGTAAGTGACCCGTTGGTGACCCCATCTTGGAATTGTCCCACCGCAGCATTCCGCTCCAGCCGAACTTCTTCAAATGCAATTCAAAGATCGCGCTACGATTATCGCGTCCGATATCATTGGGGCCAGTTAAGGGCGCATGATTATGGACGATGGACGGATGGCAAGGTCTATCAAGGGGATGCAATGACGCAGCCGCCTACACAAATCTACAAGCCTCAACTACTCAATCTCAAAACCATATCGGCGCAACCTACAAACGCCAGGCGCACCAGAAATGCCTTCGAACTAACCCTGCAGTCGGCTATGAACGGCCAGTCTTACAGAATGACGCTTCTGGGACCGAAAGAGAAGCTTGGCCTGATCGGTGAAGCGGAACTGCGTGAACGGTTTTCAGGCGACTATGCGGCATTGAGCGTCTTTCTTGATCGCAACTCGGTTGAATTCTGGATTCAGACTGGCTTTTTGTGCGCGATTGACTGCGAGTCGTGTGAATTGGTTGAGGTTCCGCCGAACGAATAGCGGGCTCTATTGCTTAAGCCGAGATTGCGGTGCGCAAGCTTCGGGGCGATGAACCGATTTTTGGAGCGTCCAATGACATCACGTAATATTCGACGAGTCGTCGTTTGGGTTGTCGTATTATCTGGCTGGTGGTGTCTATCTCGTAAGGCCCTACTCCCATCCCCCGGATCGATATTTGTCGCCTCTCCCATCCCATTCAATCAGTCTCTAACCGTGGCAGCTGGAACGGAAGGCTCCCTACAGCTTTCTTTTCCCCAAACGAAAATTCCGGGATGGTTGCGTGGAGAGTGGACTGTGCGAGGCATTTCCGCAAATGTTAACGGCGCTGCTGATGACACTCTGGTGGGGTTTACGCTTACAGCGCCGGACAACAAGATTGTTCAGAAGCTCGACCACCCGGTAACGGGCAATTTCGCGGTGCGATACGAGGGCGGCGTCTATACATTTACCTTCAACAACCAAAGCATCATTCGTTCGTCGGCGCGAATTGTAACGCTTCAAGGCACATATCAACCGGATTGAAGGCTGCCAGTTCGTTTCGATAAGTCCCGCATTCGCGCAGTTACTATCGGAGCCATCGGTGCTGCATAATCCACACCTAATACTGCAGTTTCTAACGGCTGTGACCGCAATTGCGGCCGTTATCATCGGCCCGTGGCTTACCCATCGACAAATAGAATCGTCTGAAAAGATAGCGGCACGCCAGATAAGGGCGGATGTCGTTTCCGCCAATCGCAAGAATTGGATCAATACTTTAAGAGACACTCTCGCTGAATTCCTATCGAAGGAAGTGATGGCTAGAACTTTCAACAGGCTGCATCATGCGGATTCCGAATCGCTGGGCCGCATTCAGGAGGTTTTGCGACTCAATTACAAAATCAGTCTATTAATCAATTCTGAGGAAACCGATCATGCGAGACTTTGTGAATTAATTGACCGCATGACGAACTCGATTGATGGATCCAACAAGGCCCCCGACGAACTTAAGCAGCTAGACAATTCCATTAACGGCGTTCGCATCGAAACTGTTACGCTGTCGCAAGCGATACTCAAGCGCGAATGGGAACGGGTAAAACGCTGCGAATAAGCAGAAGGTCATAAAGGGGGGTAACTTCCCATCCCAGCCGAGCCGAATTACCCCGGCGACGCCCCAAAGACGTCAATCCGGCCCATCAGTTCCACCCAGGCCACCTAGACCCCCTAAACCCCCAATCAAAGTAAAAGTGTTACTTTTTGGCGGAAAATGTATCTCGATACCCCGCAAATCGCCTCGGTCTTGACATGTCATTCGTGTTCTGTAGAGTTAGCCCCCTTTCCCATGTTGGGAAACGATCTATTTATATGACCGGCGACCGTATACGAATTCGAATGGAAGCGTATGACCACCGGGCGCTTGACGCGTCGGCGAAGGAAATCGTCGACCATGCCAAGCGCACCAACGCTCGCGTTTGCGGGCCGATTCCGGTGCCGACGCGGATCGAGCGGTACACGGTTTTGCGGAGTCCGCACATTGATAAGAAGAGCCGGGAACAGTTTGAGATGCGGACTCATAAGCGCGTGATCGACATTTTTGAGCCGACGGCCCGGACGGTGGAGGCGCTGAATCGTTTGGTAGTTCCGGCCGGCGTCTTTGTGAAGATCAAGGCCTAAACATTTAATTCGCATACGCCCCTGGTTTAAGGGGCGTTTTTGTTGGTCGTAAAAATCCGCACTCGCGGGGTTCATCCAAGAACCCGACTGCCGAAGGGCCGCGAGTTGTGGGAGAGGTTTTCGTCTCATGACGCCAGCACTCTTGGGCAAAAAAGTCGGCATGACTCGCGTCTACGACGAGAAGGGCACGGTTGTGCCGGTCACGGTCGTGCAGGCGGGTCCGTGTCATGTCACGTGCGTGAGAACGACCGAGACGGACGGATACAACGCCGTGCAGCTTGGGTTCGATGATTGCAAGGCGAAGCATTCGACGTTTCCGCTCATCGGCCACGCCGCCAAGGCAGGCGTGGGCCCGAAGCGGTTTTTCAAGGAAATCCGCCTCCAGGACAAAACCGAACTCGCCCCCGGCGCCAAAGTCGGGGTCGAACTGTTTAATGAGGTCCAATTCGTCGATGTTATCGGCACCAGCAAAGGCAAGGGCTTCGCGGGCGTGATGAAGCGCCATCATTTCGGCGGCCAGTGCGCATCGCACGGAACCGAACGCAAGCACCGCTCGCCGGGTTCGATCGCATCGCGGGCGACGTGGCGCGGTCAAAGCGGAAAGCCGAAGAAAGGTGTCCGCATGGCGGGACACATGGGATCGGATCAGGTCACCACACGAAATCACCCCCTGGTAAAGATCGACGCGGAAAACAATTTGTTGCTGATCAAAGGAGCCTTGCCCGGACCAAACGGCGGGCTCCTTTTCGTTCGCAAATCAATCACGGCGCGGATCAAGAAGGAACAAGAGTCATGATTGAAGTCCCGGTATTCGATCAGACCGGCCAAAAGGTGCAGAGCCTGCAAGTCGACGAGGCGAAGCTCGGCGGCACCGTGCGCAAACACCTGCTCAAGCAGGCGATTGTCGCCTATCACGCGAACAAGCGGCAGGGGAGCGTTCGCACGCTCGCGCGCGGCGAAGTCGCCGGCTCGACGCGAAAGGTGTTCCGCCAAAAAGGGACGGGTAACGCCCGCACGGGCGGGATTCGTAATCCGATCAAGAAAGGCGGCGGTCATGCCAAGCAGAAGCGCCCAAAAGACTGGCGGCAGGGATTCAGCAAAAAGTCGCGCAAGCTTGCGCGCGGACAGCGCGATTCTGATGAAGCTTCAGAGCCAGGATGTGCGGATTGTCAGCGAGTTGAATTTGCCCGAGCCGAAGACCAAACACATGGTCAAGATTTACAAAGCGCTGGGGATCGATCGCACGTGCCTGCTGGCGACGGACGGGCCGGATCAGAATGTTCAGCGTTCGGCGCGGAATCTGGATCGAACGACATTGACGACGGTCTCGCAACTGAATGCGTGGGACATTTTGAAGAACCGTACGCTATTGGTGACCAAATCGGGATTTGAGAAAATTCTGGCGTGAGATTTTATGGATAACATCAACGTCATCATCAAGCCGCTGGTCACCGAGAAGACGACGCATCAACAGGAAACGCGGAACGTTTATGCGTTCCAGGTGGCGCAGCACGCGAACAAGGTGCAGATTCGCCACGCGGTGGAGCAGTTGTACAACGTGAAAGTGGTGAGCGTGCGGACGCTGAACCGCAAGGGGAAACCCCGGCGGTCGCGGTTCAAGATGGCGAAGACCGCCGAATGGAAGCGCGCGATTGTCACTTTGGCTGAGAATTCGAGGATTGAGCTGTACTAGAGGTTTCCCATGGCGATTCGATTTTATAATCCGACGTCCGCGGGCCGGCGAGCTGGATCGGTGGTCGATTACAGCGCGGTGATCACCAAGAACGAGCCGGAGCCTTCGCTGGTGGTGGGGCGGATCCGCGCCAACGGGCGGAATCATCGCGGCATCATCACGGCCAAGCACCGGGGCGGGGGAAACAAGAAACTTTATCGATTGATCGATTTCAAGCGGAACGACAAAGACGGGATGCCGGCGAATGTGGAGTCGGTTGAATACGATCCGAATCGGTCGGTGTTTATCGCTTTGATCCAATATGAGGATGGGACGAAGTCTTATATTTTGTGTCCGAATGGATTGAAGGTTGGGACGAAGGTTGTGAGCGGGCCGGATTCGCCGCCTGACGTGGGGAATTGCATGCCGCTGACGAACATTCCCACGGGGCTTGAAATTCACAATATCGAGATGAATCCCGGGCAGGGCGGGAAATTGGTTCGGTCGGCGGGGGGCGTGGGACGATTGGGGGCGCGCGAAGGGGAATGGGCGGTGATTATTCTGCCGTCGGGTGAAATGCGGCGGGTGCGCGAGCGCTTGCCGGGCGACGATCGGACAACTGGGGAATCTGGACTGGATCAACGTGAGCATCGGTAAAGCCGGGCGCAGCCGGCATATGGGGATTCGCCCGCATACGCGAGCCAAGGCGATGAACCCGATCGACCATCCGCTGGGCGGCGGCGAAGGCCGCAGCAACGGCGGGCGGCATCCGGTGAGCAAGACGGGCGTTCCCGCCAAGGGCGGAATCACGCGCAGCCCGCGGAAGAACAGCGAGAAGTTGATTCTCCGCCGCCGAAAGTTCGGCACGCATCAGCAGCGTCCGCAGACGGTCAACAACTAGGAAGTTGCCAGTTGCCAGTTGCCAGTTGCCAGTGAAAAAAAATTCCTGGCGACTCGCGGCGGGCGGGCGGCAATTAAGACGACATGAGCCGAAGTGCAAAAAAAGGTCCGTTTGTCGACGAGAAGCTTTACCGCAAGGTGGCGAAGCTGAATGAGAACCGCGCCAAGCAGCCCATCAAGACGTGGGCGCGGGCGTGCACGATCATTCCGGAATTCGTCGGGCACACGTTTGAAGTGCATAACGGAAACAAATTTTTGAAGGTGTTCGTGCAGGAAGACATGGTTGGGCACAAGCTGGGCGAATTTTCGCCGACGCGAGTTTTCAAGGGCCACAGCGGCAAGAAGGCGGCACTGACACCGGGACGCCGCCCGCGGCGGCGCCGGCGGCGAGCTAAATTGGAAATATCTATGGCATTCTCTGCTAAACATCGCTTTGCCAGAATCGCCCCGCGGAAGGCGCGATTGCTGATGAATTTGATCCGCGGACGGGATGTCGACGACGCGATCACGATCCTGCGATTCAGCAAGCAGCGGGCGAGCGGAATGATCGAGAAGGTGGTTCGCTCGGCGGTCGCCAACGCGGCGGAACAGGATGTGCGGACGAAGAATACGTTGTACGTCGCCAAGGCCTGGGTTGATCCGGGTCCGGTGATCAAGCGGTTTATGCCGAAGGATCGCGGCAAGGCGTATTCGATTCTCAAGCGGACCAGCCATCTGGTGGTGACCGTGGACGAAAGGGCGAAATAACCAATGGGTCAAAAGGTCAATCCAATCGGGTTCCGCGTGGGCATCACCGAAGACTGGAAGAGCCGATGGTACGCGCCCAAGAGCGGCCTACGGGGATTTTCTGATCGAGGACTGGAAGGTGCGGAAGTTTGTCGATGCGAAGCTGAATCGGCGTCCGCCGTTCGCGGCGGTTGCGGACATTCTGATCGAACGCACGCGCGAGGAAGTTACGATCACGCTGAAGACCGCGCGGCCGGGTCTGGTCATCGGGCCCAAGGGCGCTGAGGTCGACAAGCTGCGCGAGGAATTGGAAGACCTGATCAAGCGGAAAGTCGCTCCGATCAAGGTCATTGAAATCAAGAATCCGGATTTGAACGCGCAGTTGGTTGCCGAGGCGATTGCCGAGCAATTGAAGAAGCGGGCCAGCTTCCGCCGGGTGATGAAGATGCGGCAGGAAGCGACGATGCAGGCGGGAGCGAAAGGGATTCGCATCAACGTAAGCGGCCGATTGGGCGGAGCGGAAATCGCCCGGTCGGAAAAGTCGACCTTCGGATCGGTGCCGCTGACGACGCTCCAGGCGGATGTGAACTACGGATATGCCATCGCGTTTACGACGTACGGAGCGATCGGCGTGAAGGTGTGGATCTATCGCGGGATGTACGGCGAAGAGGTTCTGGAAACGGATGTTCGACCGGGCGGCGGGCCTCGCCGCGGCCGCAGGTAAAGGATTTGTCCCATGGCGTTGATGCCAAAAAGAGTGAAGTTCCGGAAAAGCCATCGTGGCAAGATGAAGGGCAACGCCACGCAAGGGAATACCGTCGCCTTCGGCGAATACGGTTTGCAGGCGCTGCGGAACTCATGGATCACGGCGCGGCAGATCGAGGCGGGGCGCGTGGCGTGCAGCCACTTCCTGCATCGCGAAGGGCGCGTGTTCATCCGGATTTTCCCGAGCAAGCCGGTCTCGGGTAAGCCGCTGGAAACCCGCATGGGCAAGGGCAAGGGGGAGCCGGAATATTGGTGCGCGGTTGTGAAGGCGGGAATGATGATGTTCGAGATCACGGGCGTCGACGAGGCGACGGCGAAGCGAGCGCTGGCCCGGGTGGCGCACAAGATGCCGATTCCCTGCCGGTTCGTTCATCGGAGGCACGCCCTGGCGTGATCGGCCCATGAAAATCAAACAGATAAAAGGACAGGAAACGGGCCATCTTTTGCAGGAACTGGCCGAGAAACAGAAGCATCTGTTCACCCTGCGGTCGCAGGCGGTGACCGAGAAATTGGAAGACCCGAGCCAATTGGGCAAGGCGCGGCGAGACATCGCCCAACTGAAGACCGTGCTGCGTCAGCGCGAAATTGAGGCGCAGAAGGCGAAGAAATAATCATGGCACAAGCGGCTGAACCAGCAACCGAAGATCGATCCCAACTCCGAACCGTCACCGGCGTGGTGGCTTCGGACAAGGGGCACAAGACCATCAAGGTGGTGGTGGATTATCAGCTCCGCCATCCGAAGTACGGAAAATACCTGAAGCGGCGGTCCGTGCTGCACGCGCACGATGAGAAGAACGAAGCGCATGAAGGAGACACGGTTGAACTCGCCGAGTGCCGGCCGCTGAGCAAGACGAAGCATCATCGGCTTTTGCGGATCGTGCAGAAGGCGCCGGAGAAGGCGGTGCAGGTGTCGGCCGAGGAAATTATGACGGGAAAGGCGCCGGAACCAAGGTGAAGAATAGTTGCTAGTTGCCAGTAAGGATTCACCGGTAGCGTGCGGTTTAGAACGTGGATTAAGACATGATTCAACAGCAAACATATTTGGACATTGCCGACAATACCGGCGCGAAGCTGGCGATGTGCATCAAGGTGCTGCGTGGGAGCAGCAGCCGGGGGAAGTTCAAGCGCAAGGTGGCGCACGTCGGGGACGTGATCATCTGCGCGGTGAAGAAATCGCTGCCGGCGGGGGATGTGAAGCAGGGCGAGATCATTCGGTGCGTGGTGGTGCGGACCAAGCAGCCTACGCGGCGGACGGACGGCAGTTATGTTCGGTTCGACCGGAACGCGGCGGTGGTGATCGACAAGGACAACAATCCGCGCGGGACGCGCATTTTCGGAGCGGTGGCCAGGGAATTGCGCGACAAGAACTTTATGAAGATCGTTTCCCTGGCGAGTGAAGTCGTTTGATGAATGAGTGAAACATGGCCAGACATATAAGAAAAGACGACCAGGTGATCGTGATCGCCGGCGCGGACAAGGGACAAACGGGCCGCGTGCTCCGCGTGCTGACGGCGAGGAACCGGGTGGTCGTTGAAGGAATCAACCGGGTTTGGAAGCACGTTCGGCCGAGCCAGCGGAATCCGCAGGGCGGCGCATCCACATGGACGCGCCGATCCACACGAGCAACGTGATGCTGGTGGATCCGACGAACGGGAAGCCGACGCGGCTGAAGTTTGAAGTGCGCGACGGCGTGAAGCGTCGCATCGCGAGTCGCCACCGGCGCGGATCTGGGCGCGGTGGGGAAGAAGAAATAGTCCTGAGGCGAAATTATGTCCGAGGAAAAAGACAAAGAGAAAAAGCAGAAGCATCAGAAGGGCCAGGGTCCGCACAGCGGCGCCACCGATGCCAAGGGGCACAAGGGCGAAGGGCAAAAAGGCGCGGGCAAGAAGGAGAGGAAGCCCAAGGGTCCGGCTCCGGAAGCGGAAGTCGAAGACGTGCCGTCCACTCCCGCGCCGCCCGCGCGGTTGCTGGAGCATTACCGGCAGAAGGTCGTTCCGGCCTTGAAGGAAAAATTCGGGCTGAAGAACACGCTTGCGGTCCCGCGACTGGACAAGATCATCATCTCGATGGGCGTGGGCAAGCTGGCCACTGAGGGCGAGAAGGGGAAGATCGAGCAGGCGGAAAAGGAACTGGGCGTGATCGCCGGGCAGAAGTGCGTTCGCTGCAAGGCGAAGAAGAGCGTGGCGAATTTCAAGGTTCGCGAAGGGCAGGAGACGGGTTTGAAAGTGACGCTTCGCGGCGCGCGGATGTACGAATTTCTGGACCGCCTGGTCACGCTGGCGATTCCCCGGGTGCGCGACTTCCGGGGATTGTCGCCGACGGGTTCGACCAGAACGGGAACTACAATTTCGGATTCACGGAACAGACGGTATTTCCGGAAGTGAACGCGTCCGAGGTGACGTTCCAGCAGGGCATGAACATCACGATGGTGACGACCGCCGGTGACGCCGACCGGGGCCGGGAACTGCTGAAGCAATTCGGGTTTCCGTTCCGGGACGAGAAGGCGGCGAAGTAGGTCAATTGACCGGAGAATAAAACGCATGGCAACAACGGCGTGGGTAATGAAGCAGAAGCGGCGCGAAGGCGCTGGTGAAGAAGTACGCGGAGCTTCGGCGTCAACTGAAGAAGCAGAAGAACTTCGCGGCGCTGGCGAAGTTGCCGCGCGATTCGAGCCCGACGCGTTCGCGGAACCGATGCCAGTTGACCGGCCGAAGCCGGGGCGTGCTGCGGAAGTTCAAGATTTCGCGGATCATGCTGCGTGAGCTGGCGCTGGCGGGCAAGATACCGGGCCTCAAAAAAGCGAGTTGGTAATACCAGAGTGGAGCGATGAATAATCAAGACCCCATAGCAGACATGCTGACTCGGATTCGCAATGCGAATCGCGTTGGACGGCGGACGGTCCTGATCCGCAAGAGCAAGATTTGCAGCGGTATCGCGCAGGTGCTCAAGGACGAAGGATACATCGAAGAGTACGCCGTCGTGGAAGACGGCCAGCAAGGGCAGTTGCGCGTGAAGCTGAAATACACGCTGAGCGGCGAGAAGATCATTCACGAGATCGATCGGCGCTCGAAGCCAGGATGCCGGGATTACCGGAGCGTCGAGCAGTTGCCGAAGGTGCTCAACGGGATGGGCATCGCGGTGGTGTCGACGAGCAAGGGCGTGATGAGCGATCGGAAGGCTCGCGAAGAGAACGTGGGCGGAGAATTGCTCTGCACGGTGAGCTAGTAGAGGAATTGCCATGAGTCGAATCGGGAAAAAGCCGGTGCCGATCGGAGCCGCGAAAGTAAGCATCGCCGACGGCGTCGTGCGCTGCGAAGGCCCCAAGGGAAAGCTCGAGCTTCGCGTGCATCCGGTGATTACCGTGAAGCTGGACGCTGAGAAAAAGGAACTGGTGGTTACCCGTCCGGACGACGAGCGGCAAAGCAAGGCCCTGCACGGGCTGACGCGGGCGCTTTTGGCGAACATGGTCGTGGGCGTGACGGCGGGATACAAGAAAAGCCTGGAAATCCAGGGCGTGGGCTACAAGGCGGAACTCAAGGGAAAAATCTTGTCCTGGCGGTCGGGTACGCGAATACAATTTCGGTACCGATCCCGGCGGGTGTAACCGTGACGGTGGACGCGGGAACGAAGGTTCATGTAGTCGGCCCGGACCGGCAATTGGTCGGGCAGGTCGCCAGCGACATTCGCCGCATCCGCAAGCCCGAGCCGTACAAGGGCAAGGGCATACGCTATGAAGGCGAAGTGGTGAAGATCAAGCCCGGCAAGGCGTTTGCCGGAACGGGCGCGGCGTCCAAGTAATCGGAGTTATCGTGGCAGACAAGAACGCAAAAAAACAGATTCGCTTCGAGCGGCGGAAATATTCGATCCGCTCGCAACTGTTCGGTTCCGCGGAGCGGCCGCGGCTGAGCGTGTTCCGCAGCGACAAGCATATTTACGCGCAGATCATCGACGATTACGCCGGCAAGACGCTGGTCGCCGTCGCCAGCACCAGCGCCGATGTCGCGCGGCGGAATTGAAAAATGGCGGGAACGTCGCCGCGGCGAAGAAAGTCGGATCGCTGATCGCGGAGCGGGCCAAGGCGGCGGGGATCTCGAAGGTCTGCTTCGACCGGGGCGGGCGGAAATACCATGGCCGCGTGAAGGCGCTGGCGGATGCGGCGCGCGAGGGCGGACTGAAATTTTAAACGGTGAGTCGAACTATGGCTGAACAAGAATCGGGACAGACGACACAACCGCCTTCGGCGCCGGCGAGTGCGCCAGCGGCCCCGGCGGCTCAGGCCCCGGCGCCCCAGGCTCCGGCGGAATCGGGTGGCGGTGCGGGCGGCGGCGGTGGCGGCGGGGGCGATGACCAGCGGCGCGATCGGCGCCGCTCGGGCGGCGGACAACGGGGCGGGCGGCCTCCGCGCGGCGGGGGCGGGCCGGGCCGCGAGCGCGACGAAAGCGGGATGGAATCGGCGGTGGTGCGAATCTACCGGTGCTCGAAGGTGGTCAAGGGCGGGCGAACGTTCAGCTTCGGGGCGCTGGTGGTCGCGGGCGATCGGCGCGGGAATGTCGGCATTGGGTACGGCAAGGCGAATGAAGTTCCGCCGGCCGTGGAGAAAGCCAGCAAGGACGCGCGCAAGCAGATGTTCAAGGTGAATCTCAAGGGCACGACCATCCCGCATACGGTCAAAGGGACCAGCGGGGCGAGCACGGTGGTGCTGGTGCCGGCGCGGCCGGGAACGGGCGTGACGGCAGGCAAGAGCGTGCGGCCCTGCGTGGAACTGGCGGGAATTACCGATATTCTGACCAAGGCGTATGGGTCCACGAGTCCGAAGAACCTGGTCAAGGCGACGATCGCCGCACTGCGGCAGTTGCAGAATGTGGAACAGGTCGAGCAGCTTCGAGGCGTCAAGCTTCCCAAGGGATCGGGTGAGCTGGTCTCCAGCTAGGCGGCTATACTTATGAGCATGATTCACGACATCACCTCCACGACTCCGCGGTACACCAAGCCAACGCGCAAGGGCCGCGGCGAGGGGAGCGGGCACGGAAAGACTTCCGGGCGTGGAAACAAGGGGGCCAAGGCGCGGCAGGGGACGTATATCAAGCGCGGCCACGAAGGCGGACAGACGCCGATTTTCCGGCGGTTTCCAAAGCGCGGATTCAGCAACGACGATTTTGCGCGGCGGTTTCACATCGTGAATCTGACCGATCTGAACGGATTCGCGGATGGAACGGTGGTGGATGCGGCGGCGCTGCGGGAGGCGGGATTGGTGCCGAACGGGGCTGGCCGGTGAAGATTCTGGGTGAAGGGGAATTGAAGAAAAAGCTGACGATTTCGGTGGGGTGGTATAGCCGGTCGGCGCATAAGAAGATCATTGATGCGGGCGGGACGGCGCAGACGGCGGAAGGGAAGGAATTTGAATTCCCGAAGCCGAAGAAGAAATTCATACCGCGTGAGCCGGTGAAAAAGGCGAAGCTCGCCGCGGAAGCGGGCGAGGGCCCGGGCGAAGGGAAGCCCGCCGAAGGGAAGCCCGGCGAGGCGAAGGCCGCCGAGGGCAAGGCGCCGGAGGGCAAGTCCGCGGAGGGCAAAGCCCCCGAAACGAAGGCGGCGGACGAGAAAGCCGCGCCGGCCGCGGAATAAGAGCGGTGTCGTATGTTCAAGTCGCTCATCAATATTTTCGCGTCCCGGAACTGCGGGATAAGGTCCTGTTCACATTTTTCATGCTGCTGATCTACCGGATCGGATTTCACGTTCCGATTCCCGGGGTGGACCAGAAGAGCTTCCAGGAGATCGCCAAGAACCAGGACGACAGCAGCGCGGCGGGTCGGTTCGCGGCGTATGCGTCGCTGTTCTCGGGCGGGAATTTGCAGCAGAGCACGATCTTCGGGCTGGGTATCATGCCGTATATCTCGTCGTCGATTATTTTCCAGTTGCTGGGGACGGTTGTTCCCGCGCTGGAGAAGATGCAGAAGGAGGGGGAAGTCGGGCGGAAGAAGATTCAGGAATGGAGCCGCTACGCGACGGTGCCGCTGTGCATCATGCAGGCGGTATTCTGGATCACCTATATGGAGCACGCGGGCGGGGGAGGGTCGCTGATCTTGCCGGTGTTTCAACGAAAATTCGCGCTGAGCTTCTGGCTGATGGGGGTCTTCTCGCTGACGGCGGGAAGCATCTTCCTGATGTGGCTGGGCGAACAGATTGACGAATACGGCCTTGGGAACGGCGTGTCGCTGGTGATCCTGGCCGGCATCGTGGCGCGCATGCCCAACGCGGTTGGTCTGCTGATTCAGCAGACGACGCTTACGGGCGAGGCCAGCGGCATGAAGCAGATCACGCTGGGGAAAATCATCTTCCTGATCGCGTGCTTCGTGTTCGTCGTGGCCGGGTCGATTCTGATCACGCAGGCGCAGCGGCGGATTCCCATCCAGCAGGCCAAACACACGCGCGGCCGGCGGGTCTACGGCGGGCAGAAGCAGTTTCTTCCGCTGCGCGTGAATCACGGCGGCGTGATGCCGATCATTTTCGCGCAGTCGCTGATGCTGTTTCCGGGTTATGTTCTGAGCAAGATGGCGGGCGTTTCAGTGCCGTGGTTCCACCAAGTCGCACAGTGGGTGAACCAGCAGTTTAATCCGGGGCAATTCCTGTATTTGCTCACGGAAGCGGCGATGATTTACTTCTTCGCATATTTCTGGACGACCGTGCAGTTCCAGCCGAAGGAAATGGCGGACCAGTTGCGCGATTACGGCAGCTTCATTCCGGGCCTGCGCCGGGGAAGCGCACGGCGGATTATCTTGAAAAAGTGATGATGCGCATCACCTACGTCGGCGCGGCGTTTTTGTGCATTATTGCCGTGGTGCCGACGATGGTGACCACCAGCATGGGCATCGATATCCGCATCGCGTCGTTCCTGGGGGGAACGGGGCTGCTGATCGTGGTGAACGTGGCCCTGGACATGGTCCAGCGCATCGAGGCCAATCTGCTGATGCGGAACTACGGCGGATTCCTGAGCGGCGGAAGCAGCGGGGGCAAAGGCAAACGCATCAAAGGGCGGCAGTTCTGATTCGCCGTATTCCGATGCCGATCGTCATTAAAAGCCGGTTCGAAATTGAGCGAATGCGTCGCACGGGGCAGTTGGGGCATCAAATCCTCAGCAAAATGCGCCAAGCGGTCGCGGCGGGAGTTACCACGCAGGCGCTGGACGATCTGGCCAAATTTGAACTCGATCGCGCCGGGGCCATCGCTCTGAGCAAGAATTACCCGACCTACAGGGCCGGCGAGGGATTTCCCGGGCATACCTGCATCAGCGTTAACGAGGAGGTCGTGCACGGGATACCAGGGACGCGGACGCTCAAGGACGGGGATATCGTCACGCTGGATTTGGCTCTTTCCATGGACGGGTATTGTGCGGATACGGCGACGACCGTCGGGGTGGGGACGATCAGCCCGCCTCTTCAACAACTCTTAACGGTGACTCGTCAGACTCTCGATCTGGCGATTTCGCACATGCGGCCGGGAATACGCTGGTCGGATGTCGCCCGACTGATGCAACATTACGTCGAACAGCACGGGTACAACGTGGTGCGGGAATTCGTCGGTCATGGGATCGGGCGGGAAATGCACGAGGAGCCGAAGGTTCCGAATTTTGTGACGGCCGAGCAGCTCAGCGGGGATTTCGTGCTTCGGCGCGGGATGACGCTGGCGGTCGAGCCGATGGTGGTCATGGGCGCTGCGCGACGTGGATCTTTATCGGGACGGATGGACGGTGTTCACGGTGGATCGGATGCCGGCCGCGCATTTCGAGCATACCGTGGCGGTGAGCGAGACGGGGGTGGATATACTCACGGACGGGACGGTTCCCGCCGTCTCGACCGGGACGTAAAAATTTCATGGAAAATTCCGTCGATAAAGTCGCGATCGACAAGGCCCACGCGTTGGTGGAGGCGCTGGGGTACATCCAGCGGTTTCACAACAAAGTCGTGGTCGTGAAAGTCGGCGGCTCGATCATGGACGACGAGCGGGCGCTGACCGAAGTGCTGACCGACATCGTCTTCATGAACTACGTCGGCATGCAGCCGGTGCTGGTGCACGGCGGCGGCAAGGCGATCAACCAGGCGATGGAGACGGCGGGCCTTCAGCCGCAGATGGTGCAGGGGCGGCGGTATACCGATGAGCGCACGCTGGCGATCGCCGAGCATGTGCTGTGCAATCAGATCAACCGATCGATCGTCAATTTCATCCAGTCGCAGGGGTGCGAGGCGATGGGGCTGCACTCGCTGTCCAGCGACGTGCTCTTCGCCGAGAAGACGTATCTGCAGGGGCCCGACGGGCGGCGCATCGATCTGGGACTGGTCGGCGAAGTCACGATCGTCAATGCGCGGCTGCTGCAACTGCTCGTGCAGGCGGACTCGATTCCCTGCATCGCGACGATTGCGCGGGACGCGGCGGGGAACAGGCTGAACGTGAATGCCGACACGGCCGCCGGCGCGGTCGCGGCGGCGATGAAGGCGGAGAAACTGGTGGTCGTTTCCGATACGCACGGCATTCGAACCAACCCGGACGACCCGGAAAGCCTGGTGCGCCATCTGACGGTCGGCGCAGATCGACGAAATGGTGCAAGGCCGGCGTGATCACCAGCGGGATGCTCCCCAAGGTCGAGGCGTGCGTCGCCGCGCTGCGGGGCGGCGTCAACAAGACGCACATCATCGACGGCCGAATTCCCCACGCGCTGCTTCTGGAGATCTACACCGAAGCGGGCATCGGGACGGAAATCGTAACAGAGCGTTACAAATGCTTATTGTTAATTCAGGGAACCGATCGGCATTGCTCAGCACTACAACTAGCACTACAACTGACATGAAACATTTCATCTCCATTGCCGGATGCACCTGTTGACGAGCTGAATCACACGCTCGAGGTGGCGGCCGCGCTGAAGAAGCAGTACAGGCAAACGGGGCGGAACGATCCGCTGCTGGCGGGCAAGACGCTGGCGATGATCTTTGAGAAGCCGAGCCTGCGGACGCGGGTGAGCTTTTCCGTGGCGATGACGCACTTGGGCGGGACGGGGCTTTTGCTGCGCGAGGAGGAAGTGGGGATCGGGCAAGCGCGAGCCGGTGGAGGACGTGGCGCGGGTGCTGTCGGGGATGTGCGACGGGATCATGGCCCGCACGTTTGCGCACGACGAGGTCGTGGATCTGGCCAAGTGGGCGACGGTGCCGGTGATCAACGCGCTGACGGATTACAGCCATCCCTGCCAGGCGATGGCGGACATGATGACGATCCGCGAGAAATTCGGCGACCTGAAGGGGCGGACGATGGCGTTCATCGGCGACGGGAACAACATGGCGCGGTCGCTTTCGATCGCGTGCGGAAAATTCGGGATGCGGTTCATCCTGGCCGCGCCAGCGGGATATGAATTGCCGGCCGGGGATATGAATCGGATCATGTCGCAGCTTCCCAGCATGGATATTCAAACTGTGCGGGAGCCGCTGGAAGCCGTGCGGAACGCCGATGTGATCGTCACGGACACGTGGATCAGCATGGGCCAGGAAAAAGAGAAGGAAAAGCGGCTGAAGGATTTTCAGGGGTTCATGGTGGACGAAAAGCTGCTGGCGGCGGCCCCGAAACATGCGATCGTGATGCACTGCCTGCCGGCGTACCGGGGTTTGGAGATTTCCGCCGGCGTGATGGAGGGGCCGCAATCCGTGGTCTTCCCGGAGGCGGAAAACCGGCTGCATTATCAGAAGGGGCTGCTGGCCGTTCTGATGGGCGGGGCCTGACCGATATACCCTCCATGCGAGTGGTTTGCATCAGCGACGTTCACGGGAAATTGCCGGTTATCGAGCCGTGCGATTTGCTTTTGATCGGCGGGGATATCACGCCTGTCTCGGATCACTCGCCGGGGTTTCAGCGGTTCTGGCTGGAGACTTCCTTTCGCAACTGGCTAATGGAGGTTCCGGCGCGAAACGTGGTGGCCGTGGCGGGGAATCACGATTTTGTTTTCGAAACGAACCCGAGCTGGATTCCGCGCGATTTGAGGTGGATTTATCTTCAGGATCGCGGTGTGGAAATCGAGGGGATGAAGATATACGGGACGCCGTGGCAGCCTTGGTTTTGCGATTGGGCGTTCAATTCGCCGCGGGTTGACCCGGAATTATTTCTGGCGGAGAAATTCGCGGCGATTCCCGTGGAAACGGATATTCTTCTCACGCATGGCGCGCCTTTTGGTTACGGAGATTTAGCGCACGGGCGGGGACAGCAGTGTTGGGGAACACGTCGGTTCGACGGCGCTGTTGCAACGGATTCAAAGCGTTTCGCCGAGCTTGGTCGTGTTCGGGCATTTGCACGGCGGGTATGGGCTATACGAGATCGAGGGAAATCGCGGGAAAATCACGCTGGCGAATGTGGCCATCATGGACGAAGGGTATCAACCGGCAAACCGCCCGACCGAGTTTGAAATCTCGACGCTTCCCGGCGGACTCAGCATTTTGCCAATTGGTTGACGGTTGCGCAAGTCCTTGGGGATGGGGCATTCGATCGTGATGTGGCGGCCGTCGGGGTGAACAAATTTCAGAATCTCGGCGTGGAGCGTGAGCCTGGAAATGAGCGGGCGCTCGGCGTGAGCGGAGGGGCGGTAGTCGCCCTTGTAATGGCTCAGATAAATCGCGGCCTCCTTGCCGGCGGGCGGGCGATTGTAGAGGGGATCGACCGCCAGCGGCAGGCCGATGGATAAGAGGTGCACGCGAATCTGATGGGTGCGGCCGGTTTTGGGGAAGCAGCGGAGAAGCGTGAATCGCCGCATCGATTTTTCGACTTTCCACGCCGTGCGCGCCGGGCGGCCTTTTTTTGCGACGGTCATGCGGTCGCGCTGCGACGGATGCGGGATGATCGGAGCGTCGATTTCGCCCTCGGATGAATTGGGCCGGCCAACCACGAGAGCCAGATATTCTTTTTGGACCTGATTGTTTTGAAATTGGGCGGAGAGATGGCGTTGGGCGGCGATGTCCTTGGCGAAGAGCATGACGCCGCCGGTTTCCTTGTCGAGGCGGTGGACGACGCGCAGGCGCGGGTCGTCGGTTCCGGAGCAGGCGAGATTCAATTGCTCGGCGAGCTCCTCCAGCAAACTGGTGGATTCGCCCCGGCCGGGGATGGAGGCCAGCCTTGGCGGTTTGGCCACGGCGACGAGGCGATCGTCTTGGAACAGGATTTGCAGAGGCCGATATTCTGTGTTGCTCGTATCCATAATCTCCTTCAAAGGCCTTGTTTAGGACATGAGGTGGGAGATTTCAAGGATGTGGCGGCTTCTTCGATTATGATGGGCGAGTTCTGTTCAATTAAGGAACTAGCGACCATGAGCGGACGAGCGATTTCACGGCAGAGGAGAGAACGGACGGGCGCCGACAAAGCGGCGGTTCGCCAGGCGAAGTCGGGACGGCGGATGTTTGGGTCAACGCTAGCGGATGTATTCAGCACGCCGGCTTACGATTGCCGATTAATCGGCTCCGATCAACGGCCGGAATTTGCGATAACGCGCCTTCGCTCCGGGCCCAGGGAAATGGAGAAAGCTCCCATGTATCCCCCGGATCAGGCAATCCTGATCTGCGTCTCTCTCACGCCCGCGGTAATCGGTCAGTGGAAAGCGATTTACGACGGCCGGAGCGTTGGGGTTACCCGGGCAATTCCCTTTGCAACAACATTTATCGATCTAAATTGCCGCATGGAAATGTGGGCGCGAGGTCCGTTCGATTATTTGCACTTCTACCTCTCGCAGGAACTTCTTAACCGGATCGCGCACGACAACGCAATTGGGTCATCGCTCCAACTTCAGGAAGTCTTTTTTGTCGAAGATCTGGTTGTGGCGCAAATGACAAGGAGCATTCTCTGGCCGGTCAAACACGGGGAGCCCCTCGATCGGCTTGCGCTGGACCAAATCGCAATGATCCTGGGGGCTCACACGTTGCAGGCGCGTTGCGGCGCCCCCAAATTTTCGGCCGGCCCCAGGTGTGGGTTGGAGCCGTGGCAAAAGCTGCGAGCCGAGGAGATGTTACGGGCGCATCTCGAGGGGAATCTGACGATCAAAGAGCTGGCCACGGCCTGCTCTCTTTCTCCGAGTCATTTCGGACGATGCTTTCGGCGGAGTTTTGGCACCTCTGTTCACCAGCGGTTGCTTCAGCTACGAACCGAGCATGCCAAGCAGTTGCTTTTGCAAAGCAATGATACGTTGGTTGAGGTTGCGTTACAGTCGGGCTTCTGCGATCAAGCCGCTTTTAGTCGAACCTTCAGCCGCATCGAGCACACGACGCCGTCACGCTGGCGCCGAGTTAACAAGAACGGGCAAGGCGAACCTCTGGAATGACGTTGCTCGAATCAGTTCTCGGCGATTGGCCATTCTAAATTTCGACGATCAGAATCGACAAAACGGGCGTAATTATCCAAGACGGCTTTTAACCTTCTGTTTACTGTCGCGCGTAGAGGCATGCCAATCGCAGCTGTACGTCCCGCGCAAGGTGGAGGCGTTTGGTGCGAAGGCGTTCGGTTTCGAAAATCGATTGATTCGAGTGCATCTTTTGCGCAAAGGAGAACGGTCGTGAAACAGCATATTAAGAATGTGGTTCTGGTCCATGGAGCTTTCGCCGACGGGTCCGGTTGGGAAGCTGTCGCTAACATCCTCAGGAATGACGGATACAAGGTGTCGGGTAGCGCAGCCCCCCGAGACGTCGTACGCTGATGACCAAAAGTACACGAAGGCCGCAATCGACGCCATGGACGGGCCGGTGGTTCTGGTGGGTCACAGTTACGGCGGGTCCATCATCACCGAGGCCGGCAATCATCCAAAGGTGGCGGCGCTTGTCTATATTGCCGCGTTTGCGCTCGATGAAGGTGAGAGCTGTGCGTCGATCGAACAGGCCCTGCCGCAAGCCTCCAAGGCGTTCAAGTCGGACAGCAACGGACTCTGGTGGATAGACCAGGAGCATTTCGCGGCCGACTTTGCGGCGGACATTCCGCCGGAAAAGGCGGCGTTCATGGCTATATCGCAGGTGCCGATCTCCACCGACTCGTTTACCCACCCGGTTAGGTCACCCGCCTGGAAGACCAAGCCCACCTGGTACATGGTGGCGACCGCAGACCGATCGATCAATCCTGACCAGGAGCGGATGATGGCGAAGCGCGCTCGTGCCAAGACGGTCGAAGTGAATTCCAGCCATGTGGCCTACATGTCTCACCCGAAGGAAGCGGCCAGGCTTATCGAGGAGGCTGCCACCTCTGCGCCCGTCAATCAACCGGCGGCAGTTTCGGTGTAGGGCTTCGCTCGCTGGGCGCATGGCGGCCAAGCTAAAACCGGCTCGCCGGAGAGAGGGCCTCCGACGATCCTCGTGATCGATGAAATGATGCCAGAGTAAACAGATGAAACTGACTTACTACGGACATTCCTGTTTCTCTGTGTTGGCTGGCGGCAAAACATTGTTGTTTGACCCGTTCATTACACCCAATGAACGCGCCAGTTCTATTGATGTCGATAAAGTTCCCGCCGACTATATTTTTATTTCGCACGGTCATTACGATCACATTTTTGATGCAGTCCGCATTGCCAAACGAACGGGAGCCAAAGTCTTGGGGAACTGGGAAATTTATGACTGGTTTAACAAAAATGGCCTCAAGAACACTCACCCGATCAATCCTGGCGGGCAATTCACTTTTGATTTTGGGATTGTAAAAAGTTTTATTGCCCAACATCCGAGCAGTTTTCCGGATGGCAGCTATGCGGGCGTCGCCTGTGGCTTTGCGTTTAAGACGCCGAGTGGCAGTTTTTACTATAGTGGTGATACCGGACTCACATTGGATATGCAGTTGGTGCCATCCTGGGCGAAGCTCGATTTTGCAGTTCTGCCAATAGGTGACGGGTTGACGATGGGGGCGGAAGATGCGGCAAAAGCAGCTGGGTATGTGGGCGTGAAAAAGGTTCTCGGCGTTCATTACGATACGTTCGGATTCATAAAAATTGATCACTCCAAAGCCGTCGAGTGCTTTGCGAAGGCGGGCGTGAAACTTTGCTTGCAAGAGATCGGAAGCGAGATTGAATTTTGACGGCGGTGGCCGTGACTTTCGTTTGGCGGGGTTCTAGGGGAAGGCTTGGCCGGACGTGGGGGTCCATTTGTCGATGAGGGCCTGCAACTGGGGTTGATTGGGGTTCAGGTCGAGGCTGCGATGCCAGGTGAGGAGGGCCTGCTTGCGGACGTCCTCATCCAACTCCGCGCCCGCGACGTAACGGCGGATCAGAATCAGACCGGTTTGATTGAGGGCTTGCCAATAGTCGGGATTTCTGCGCAGCGCTTCGGCGTATTGGCGGTAGGCGTCGTCGTCCTCACCGTCGAGGACCAGGGCGTCGCCGTAGCGCTTGCGGGCCAGGGTGGTGTCGGAGAGCTTGATCTCGTCGCGCATGACGCCGACGGCGTCGCGGCCCCGGCCCTGGCGGATGAGGTTTCCGGCGAGGTTCATCATGGCGATCGAGGACTTGGGATCCAATTCGACGGCGCTGCGATATTCCAATTCGGCGGCGGCGAGATCGCCGGTTGAGTCGAGGCAGACGCCGAGGTTTAGATGCGCCGCGGCGGAGTGGGGGTCAATCTGCACGGCCTGCTTCATCGTGGTCAGGGCGTCCGCCGGCTGACCCAGCGCCAGATAGACCAGGCCGAGGTTCATGGTCGAATTCAAATCAGTCGGCTTAAGCTGCAAGGCCTTGAGGTAACAGCCGGCGGCTTCCTGGAGGCGGTCGAGGAACTGATAGGTGATTCCCAGGTTGTAATGATTTTCGTAATCATACGGGTCGAGTTTGACAGCGATTTCGTAATGGACCTGCGCCGAGTTGTAATCGGCGCGGCTGCGATAGATGTTGCCCAGGATGACGTGGGCCATTGTCAGGTCGGGGTTTTCCTGCACGGCCTGGGTGAGTTCGGTGACGGCGGTGTCGGTGTCGCCGGCCTGATAGGCGGTGGCGCCGCGGATGTATTCCTCGGTGCCCGCCTGCGGGGCGGCGGCGCCGCTTTCTCCGTGGTGGAGCAGGCAACCCGTATTCAGGAGACAGAGGCCGGCAATCGCGGTTCCGGCGACGAATCGGGCGACCAGACGGGCAAGAGCGCTTCCGTGAGTCATCATGTGAGGGGTTGGTTTAAATCTTTCGACAGACTCTTAAATCGGCGGTTGACGATGGTTTACGCCAGTTCTACTATGAATCGAGTTTCCGCCGCCGGCAAGGATTGCGTCCCATAAACGCATGGCGGTGGCGTCAACATAAATAAGGTTTTCGCGGTCATAAAGTTGCGAGGAGCTTATCGTGAAGTTGCTCATTGCCGTGCCGGTTTATAACGAAATCAAGTACGTTGGTCACGTGCTGGACAAGATTAAGCATTTTTGGCCGGAAGTGTTAGTCGTGGACGACGGAAGCGACGATGGAACGGGACCGATGCTGGCGGCGCGGAGCGATATCCGGGTGATTCGGCACGGGAGCAATCGGGGATATGGGCAAAGCCTGATTGACGCGTTCGCCTTTGCGGATCGCGCGGGTTATGAGTGGGTTTTGACGATGGATTGCGATGAGCAGCACGAGCCGGAGATGATCCCTGAGTTCATCAAGCACATTCAGACGGACAAATGGGATTTGATCAGCGGGTCGCGGTATTTGCATCCGCGGGGAGATGACGACCTGCCGCCGACGGACCGGCGGGCGATCAATGTGACGATCACTACAATTTTGAACGACCTTTTTAATCTGGGTTTGACGGACGCATTTTGCGGATTTAAGGCGCATCGGGTTTCGGGTTTGCGCAAGTTGCATCTGGATGTGGCGGGCTATGCATTTCCGGTGCAGCTCTGGCCGCAAGTGGCGGCGGCGAATCTGCGCGTGACGGAGCTTCCGGTGCGGCTGATCTACAATGATCCGACACGGCATTTCGGCGGCGAACTGGACGATGCGGGCATTCGGCTCAAGCACTATCTGCAAGTGCTGAACCGGGAAGTCACCAAACTCACCGACCGAACGCCGGAGCCGATTGGCTGCGGCTGCGAATAAATTCAACCTATGATCCGGGGATTTTCGTCCTATCCCGACTGGAAAGCGCCGGGCGAAGACTCGGGTTTGCTGATCTGGCCCGAGCCGGCCGATCTCCTCAAACAAACTCTGGAAAATCGAAAGGCGCTTGCCGGGCAGACCGCGCCGGTGGCCGGTGGCGTGCCGCTGAATGAGCTGCGCCACGAGATGCGAAAGTGGCTGCATCTTGCAGATGATTTGCCTCTTTTTGTTACGGCGCATCAGACGGAGCTTTACCACGCGGGGGTCTGGTCGAAGCTGGCGCTGGCGGCGGCGGCGGTGGGAAGAATCGGGGCGGAATCGATCATGATCGGGGTGGATACGGATGCTCCGAAGCATTTGAATCTGCGCTGGCCGCGATTTTCCGCGCCGATTACGGATGATCCGAATCTGGGCGTGTCGGCGTGGAGCGGATTGGTCGCGGGGCCCACGCCCAAGCATCTGGCGGAATTGACGGGCGCGCTCAAATCGGCGGCGGAGCAGTGGTCGTTTAAGCCGATGGCTTTGGAGTTTCTGGCGGAAATGACGCGGCGATCGATCGATCAGCCGGGGCTGTCTCCAGGAATCACTGAGGCGATGCAGAAATTGGATTGGGAGCTGGGACTGCGGCATCAGTCTTTGATCGCGTCGCCGATTTTTGGAAGTCTTCCCTATCTGGCGATTACGCATCATCTGCTGGCGCGGGCGGGGGAATTCGCGCAAGTTTACAACCGCGCGCTGGCCGAATATCGCGCGGCGCACGGCATTCACACCGGGGCGCGGCCGATGCCCGATCTGCAAATCCTGGCGAACAGCGTCGAAGTGCCGTTCTGGATGGATGATTTGAGGACGGGGTATCGGTCTCGGCCGCATGTTATTCATGATCAACACGGTTGGAAGATTATCGCCTGCGGGCAGACTCTGCGGCTCGATCCGAAATCGGGCGGATGGGCCGGAGCGGAGGAATTGCAAAAGTTCCTGCAAGGGTGCGGCGCGCGGATCTCGCCGCGGGCGCTGACGCTGACGCTGGTGATCCGATTGCTGGTCGCGGATCAATTCATTCACGGGATCGGCGGCGGGCGCTACGATCAGGTGACGGATCAGGTGATCGCGAGATTTTTCGGGATCGAGCCGCCGCCGTTCGCGGTGACGACGGCGACGTTGTATTTCCCCACGGCGGTGGGGCGGAGGCGGCCTTGTCTTCCCTGCCTGGCGCATGAGGGGCATCAACTTCGGCATCGCGTGCTGGAGGAAAAGAAGGCCGATTTGGTGCGGCTGATCGAACAGTCGCCGCGGAAATCGGCGCAGAGGCAGAAGGCGTTTTCGATGATGCAATCGATGCTGGCGGCGGCGGCAGCGGAGCATCCGAAAATTCAGGATTGGCAAACCCGGGTCGCCGAGGCGAATCGAGTGAATCTTGAAGATTCGGTTTTGTTTGATCGGGAGTATTTTTATGGGATGCAGCCGAGGGAACGACTGGTGAGGATAATCGACAGTTATGCGAAAAGATTTGCCGAATAACTACTTTTCGCAAACCTCATCTTCGAGCAACATTTCTATGACTTCGCGCAGATTTCGGTTGAGTTCGTCGAGTGTTGCGCCTTGGGAATGCGCTCCCGCGAAGCCCGGGACGTAACCGACGAGCAGGCCGGTTTCAGGATCTTTTTCCACGATGGCCGTGAATGTCGCCTTCATTACCGCGATTATAGCAAATTAAGGGGTCGTCGGCGAGTTTGTTAAGCGGCGTGCGGGCCTCTAAAATGCAGGGCTCGTATTGCGGAACGCCGTATGCAGATTCGTAATTTTTCGATCATTGCCCATATCGATCATGGGAAGAGCACGTTGTCGGACCGGCTGCTGATGCGCGCCGGGGCGATCACGGAGCGCGAATTCAAGGAACAGATTCTGGACGATATGGACCTGGAGCGGGAGCGGGGGATCACGATCAAGGCGTCGGCGGTGACGGTGTTTCATACTGTTGATGGGGAAGAGTTCATGCTCAACTTCATCGATACGCCGGGGCATGTGGATTTTCATTACGAAGTGCAAAAGGCCCTTCAGGCGTGCGAAGGGGCGATTCTGGTGGTGGACGCGACGCAGGGGGTTCAGGCGCAGACGGTTGCCAATGCGTACGCGGCGCTCGAGGCTGGGTTGGAGATCATTCCAGTTATCAACAAGATCGATCTGGCGAGTGCTCAGCCGGTGCAGGTGGCGGAGGAAATCGAGCAGATTCTCGGATTCCCGGCGGAGGATACGCTGCTGGTTTCCGCCAAGACGGGGCAGGGGATCGATGAGTTGCTGGATCTGCTGTGCCGGAAGCTGCCGGCCCCGCGCGGGGACCCGAACGCGCCGACGCGGGCGCTGATTTTCGACAGCATTTACGACGATTATCGCGGCGTGATTGTTTACGTGCGCGTGGTGGACGGGGAACTGGTCAAGGGGCAGAAAATTCGGCTTATGGGCGTGGACAAGCAGTACCAGATCACGGATCTGGCGAAGCTGATGCCGCGGCCGAAGCAAGTGGAAAAGATCGGGACGGGGGAAGTGGGATTTCTGGTCGCGGCGATCAAGGATTTACACGACGTGCGGGTGGGCGACACGGTGACGGACGCGGGCAATCCCGCGAAGGAGGCGCTGCCGGGTTATAAGCCGATCCAGCAGATGGTTTATTGCGATTTTTATCCCGGCGGGAGCACGCAATACGACCAGCTTCGCGACGCGATGGACCGGTTGCAGCTCAACGACAGCAGTTTTACGTTCGCGCCGGAGTCATCGGATGCGCTGGGATTTGGATTTCGCTGCGGATTCCTGGGTCTTTTGCACATGGAGATCATTCAGGAGCGGCTGGAGAGGGAATTTCATATCGAGGTGATTCAGACGGCGCCGACGGTGACGTACGAAATCAAGCTCACGGACGGCAGCGTGATGCGGATCGATGCGCCAAGCGAGCTGCCGAACCCGACGCAGGTGGAGGAGATTCGCGAGCCGTATATTTTGATGAATTTGATTCTGCCGGGCGACAGCGTGGGGGCGCTGATGAAATTGTGCGAGGACCGGCGGGGGGTTTACAAGAAGACGGAATATATTGGGGCGTCGCGGGTGATTCTGGTTTATGAATTGCCGCTGGCGGAGGTGATTTACGATTTTTACGACCGGCTGAAGAGCGCGACGCGCGGGTATGGCACGATGGATTACGATCTGATCGGGTTCCGGGTGGGTGATCTTGTGAAGATGGATATTCTGGTCAACGGGGATCGGGTGGATGCGCTGAGCGTCATCGTTCATCGCGATCACGCCGAGCAGCGGGGGAGGAAATTGCTGGTGCGGCTCAAGGAGGAGATCGCTCGGCATCTGTTTGAGATTCCGCTTCAGGCGGCGATTGGCGGGAAGATCATCGCCCGCGAAACCATCAAATCGGTGGGCAAGAACGTCACGGCCAAGTGCTACGGCGGGGACGTGACGCGCAAGCGAAAACTGCTGGAAAAACAAAAAGAGGGAAAGAAGCGGATGAAGCGGGTGGGAAGCGTGGATATTCCGCAGGAAGCGTTCATGGCGATTTTGGAGAGCGGGGAGTAACGGTATCATCGGCGCATGGTGGCGGCGGAATTGGGAAATCGACGAGCGATTAGCCAAGGCGCAGCAACTGCGCCGGGACAAGCGGTGGGGCGAGGCGGAGTCCATCTGCCGGGAAATTCTGGAGATCGAGCCGAACGAATCGGAGGCGCTGCACCTGCTGGCGCTGCTGTTGTCGCTTCAGGGGCGGCGGGAGGAGGCGATTCCCGTTTATCGCAGGGCGCTGGTCGAGCGGCAGGATATCCCGGAGGCTTGGGTGAACCTCGGGGCGGCGCTGCGGGCGACGGGGAAAGTGGAAGAGGCGGCGGCCGCGCTGCAGAAGGCGATTGACCTGCGCGGGGATCTATTCGAGGCGTGGTTTAATCTGGGCAATGCGCGGATGGAGTTGAAGCAGCGGAACGCCGCCGCGGAGGCGTTCGCGGTTGCGGGGCGATTGCGGCCGGATGTTGCCGAGGCGTGGCTGAATCTGGGGGCGGCGAAATTGCATGAGGGCGCGGCGGTGGAGGCGGTGGAGGCATTCAATCGCGCCACGGCGGTAAAGCCGGAGCTTTCGGCCGCATGGATCAACGCCGGGGCTGCTCTTTTGATTTTGGGAAGAGACGGGCAGGCGGTCGAATACCTGCGTCGCGGGATTGAGCTTGATCCCGGGAATGGCGAGGCGTACGCGCATTTGGCGGCGGCTTTGAGAAAGACGGGTCAGTACGCGGCTGCTGCCGAGGCGCTGCGGCGGGCGGTTTCGCTGTGGCCGAATAATGGAGATGCGCTGGTGAAACTGAGCGCCCTCTTGCAGGACCTGGGGCTGATGTCCGAATCGCTGAAATGGTGCGAGAAATATCTGGCGATGAATCCCGCCGATGTCGACATCGCCAGTTACCGGCTTTGCCTGCTGCATTTGGTTCCGGGGTATACGCAGGAGAGGATTTTTCAGGAGCACTTGGATTGGGACAAGCGATTTGGGGCGAAGACACGCGGGCCGCTTCCGAAGCGTGCGGATCACCGGCGGTTGCGGATCGGGTATGTGTCGCCGGATTTTCGATTGCACTCGGTGTCGTTTTTTCTTGAGGCGCTATTGGAGCGGCATGACACGCAGAGTTTCGAGATTTATTGCTATAGCGACGTGGCGCGCCCGGACGACGTGACGGCACGGTTCAGGGGGCGCTGCCGGAACTGGCGGGAAATCGCCGGACGCGGCAATGACGAAGTTGCGGAAATCATCCGGGGAGATGAGATCGATATTCTGGTCGATCTCGCTGGGCACACGGCGGACAACCGGCTGGAGGTTTTTTCGCGGCGCATCGCGCCGGTTCAGGTGACTTATCTGGGGTATCCGGGATCGACGGGGTTGAAAGAGATGGATTTTCGGCTGACGGACGCCTGGGCCGATCCGCCGGGGAAGACGGAGCGGTATTGCACGGAGCGATTGATTCGCCTGCCGCGGACGGTGGCGTGCTATCGCGCTTGGGAGAAATGCCCGCCGCCGGGGCGATTGCGGCGCGCGAAGCCGACGTTCGGATGCTTCACTGTGCTGCGCAAAGTGGGGGATGAAGTATTGAATGCGTGGGGAGAAATTCTGGCGAGAGTTCCGGGGTCGAAATTTTTTCTGGGAGCGATCGGATTGGGGGATCAGGCCGTGCGAGGGAGAATCATCGACGCTCTGGGCAAATATGGAATTGGCGCGGATCGGCTGATTTTTCAGGATGTCCTTCCGATGGACAAATATTTCGCGGTGCATCATGAGATCGATCTGTATCTCGACACGTTCCCGGTGAACGGGCACACGGTTGTTTGCCACGCCTTGTGGATGGGTGTTCCGGTGATCAATCTGGCGGGGGAGGTTTATTGCCAGAGGCTGGGGGCGAGCGTTTTGAATAATCTGGGGCTGGGAGATTGGGCGGTCGATTCGGCGCAGAAATACATTGATCTGGCCGTGCAATTGGCGGGCGATTTGCCGAAAATGGATTTGCGCGAGCGGATGAAAAATTCACCGGTAATGCACGCGGAACAATTCGCGCGGGACGTCGAGCAGGCCTATCGAGAAATGTGGGCTGCTACCGCTCGGTGACGGTGAATGAAACCTGGGGATTCTCGCCCGGGGCGAGGCGGACATCGGGTGGCAAGCCCAGAATTATCAGATCCTTCATCCTGGGGTTTTTCACGTCGTCGCTGTTGATCTGCAACGCCGCGATCGGATGCACCTGGTGCTGGGCAATCTCGTCGATTTTGTCGGGCGGACCGACCAGCTTCACGGCCGGGTAAATGGGCGGGTCGAAGCCGATCTTGTAATCGTTGACGACCACATTGTCAGCCATGAGAAGGATCGGAAGATTCGTCGCGGTGTAAGTGACGTCGGATTCCTTTACGGTCAGGGTTGCCTGCACGGTTTGGGGATCGATGGTGACGCCTTCGGCGTCCGGGGGAATTAGAGAGACGGAGACCGGCGCGTGCTGTCCTGGCGAGTTCAGCATCGGCAAATTGGTGATGTCCGCGACGACCGAAAGGTGACCCTTTTCACTGGTGATGCGATCGAGCGCCTGGCTCGGCCCGGTTATCCTGATGGTGGGGGGCGTGAAGATCGCCGTTTCCACACTGAGCAATCCCGGCGGGGCTTCCACGGGAACTTCGCGGGTGACGAGTTTGTCCACAAATACGCGAAGGAAAGCCGGCGAGGCTTTTTGCACGGTGATGCCGAGGTCCTTGAAGCGCCGGTCGTTTTCGATGTTGGGGAGGGTTTCGATCTCGTGCTCGCCGAGGGGAATCGACGGATCGATCGACACGATCAGGGGATTGCCGGGTGCGAGCGATTCGCTGATTCGGTCGAGATTCGATTGCGGCCCCCAAAGATCGCAGGTGATCAACTTCTCGGGCGGGCTGAGCAGGGTGACAACCCGCGAGGGGTCGGTGCTTTGGATTTCGATGCTGGCCGAGACGTCCTGCTTGCCGACTTCCTGCCCCTGCTCGGCGTAGATCCAGATCAGGAGGGTCAGGGGAGCGACCCAGGCGAGCGTCCACAGGAACGATTTGATGTTTTCGCGGGTGAAGCCTTCGCGGATTCGCTGCATTTCCTCGGTGGCTTTGCGCGCGTAATAATCGACGATCAGGGGCCGATGTCGGTGAGGTGAGGAGTTTGGGGGGAGCGGGTTTTCCATGACTTTGGCGCAGTTATGCCGCTACCTTTTTTTTCCCGACTTCGGCGACAGTGCCGCGCGAGAGAAGTTCGATGAGCAAGCCGCGCAGGGCGTCGGGGGTGAGTTTGCGGATGAGTTTTCCGCTTTCGGCGATGCTGATGTCGCCGGTTTCCTCCGACACGACAATGACGATGGCGTCGCTCTCCTGGCTCATGCCGACGGCGGCACGATGGCGGCTGCCCAGCTCGCGTTCCAATTCGCCGCTTTCGGCCAGGGGAAATTGCACGCCGGCGAAGGCGATGCGTCCCTGGCTGATCACCACGCCCAGATCGTGCAGCGGGCTGTTCGGCCAGAAGATCGTGTTGAGCAGATCGGCGGTGAGATCGGCGTTGACGCGCGTGGCGCTCTCGGCAAAGCCGACGAGGCCGACTTCGCGCTCGATGGCGATCAGGCCGCCGATTTTCGGCGCGAGAGGAAGGTGGCGGATTCGACGAGTTGCTCGATGTCTTCATTGATCTGCTGAGTCCAGCCCCGGAAAAGGCGGGTTTCACCGAGGCGCATCAGGGCGCGGCGGAGTTCCGGCTGGAAGACGACCGCCAGGGCGAACGAGGCGAAGAGGAGAACCTTTTCGTAAAGAAAGATGATCGGGTCGAGCTTGAAGACTTTTCCGACCAGATTGATGATCAGATAGAACCCGATGAGTACGACGGCGATGCCCTTGAGCATGCGGACGCCGCGGGTGCCCTCGAGGAAGCGAATGATCCAAAAGACGACGGCTCCGATGAGGAGCAACTGGATCGCCACCTGCCACCAACTATACCCCGAAAGAGAGCGTAAGAATGTGGTGAAGTTGTTGTGTAGATCAGGGTTCATTCGCTAGCGAAACTCGATCCCGATGCGGTTTTCCCGCATGTTCTCATGGAACTATATAAACAAACCGGCAATCGGACCATTACTCCTTGAGAAAATCCGGCGTTTTTCCGATGCAAATGGCGCGAATCGTTCGCAGGACCTGCGAGATCGGGCCAATATCGTGGACACGGACGACCGAAGCGCCGTTAGCGACCGAATAAGCGACAGCGGCGGCGGTGCCGAAAATCCGCCGCTGTGGGTCCGGTTCATTGAGAATCCGCCCGATAAACTTCTTTCTGCTGACTCCGACGACGAGCGGATGGCCGAGTGCCGCCAAGCGCGAGGTGTCGCGCAACAGTTGCAGGTCTTGCGGCGACGTTTTTGGCAAATCCGATTCCCGGATCGAGGAGAATGTGGCGCCGGGGAATTCCGGCTGCTACCGCCGCGTCCCGCCGCTCGATGAGGAACTGGGCAACTTCGGCGGTGACGTCCGCGTAAACCGTGTCATTTTGCATAGTGGCGGGGGTTCCGCGCATATGCATCAGGATCATCGGCTGCGCCGGGCGGAAGTTAGCGGAAACATCTGTGCGTCAAACCGTCCGGCGGAAATGTCATTGACCACATCCGCGCCGGCATCGAGCGCGGCGGCGGCGGCGGAGGCGCTGGTTGTGTCGATCGAGATCAGTGTGGCCGAGCGTTTTCGAATCAGGCGGATGACGGGAATCGTGCGCCTGATCTGCTCATCGGCAGGGACGGGGAGCGCTCCGGGACGGGTCGACTCGCCGCCGACGTCGATCCAGTCCGCTCCTTCGGCGATGAGGGCGAGGGCGCGGTCGGCGGCGGCTTCGGGGATGGGGAATTGTCCCCCGTCGCTGAAACTATCGGGTGTAACGTTTATGACGCCCATGAGGAGGGGCGCTCGGGCCATTTCGGCCGTTTGGGCAAGCCAATTGTTAAATTCCGCTAAATTCACGTTTTTTTTCGGCCGATAATGTTAAGGTTGTGTAAAGATCGGCTATAATCCCATAGTCTTTTGAAGGTTAAGGATGTTTTCGGATCTGTTTCATCGGTTTATTTACTACAGCGCTGTCTTGACGGTGGTTGCGACGGTATGGGTTTCCGCCTGGTCGAAGGCGTTGATGGAAGAGGCGAATATCGGGACGTGGCCGCCCTTGCAGCCGCACCTGGAAATGGTCTCCCACAGCGCCGCCCCTGCGGTCATGCCGTGAGCTAAACCAGGATTCCGCGCTACAGAGTTTCGACCCAAGACGCGGTTATTCGACCAGATTCTTCTCGAACACAACGAGGTTGTCGGCGTGGGTCGAATCCCATCGCAGCCCGACAATGTCATATCCCATTGAAATGGCGAAATGAATGAACTCGCGCTGGTGGTTCATACATTCGCAACGGACGTATTCGTAGCCGTGGTCCTTGGCCCATGCCTGCTGGGCTTCCTGGAGTTGGCGCCCCACGCCGTGCCGCCGAACCTCGGGCAAAACCGCCCCCATCCAGTGGTAAAACATCCCGGGCTTGAGTTCAAACCCGATCCAGAACCCAACCGGCTTGTTGTCCATGCGTGCGATCAATGTCAGGGTGTTGTAACGCCCCATGAAGCGGCGTTTGAAAAAATCGACCTCCCGTTTGGGCCGGAAGATGGAGTTGTATAGCTCCACAGCCCGGGGGAGCATTTTTTCATCCGCGATGTCGATGTCAGCCTGAGCCACGAACGCAAACCTCCTTGAGGAGATTGGTCACACGATTGGGTTGATTGTAACGCGGCCGACGCGGGAAGTCACACGCAGCGAAAAGGGGTGGTTTTTGATTGAACCGCCAAGGCGCCAAGATCGCCAAGTTAAATCCGCCAAGCAATCTCGAGAACTTATAATTCAATTCTTCTTTCTTGGCGTTTTGATCTTGGCGTTCTTGGCGCCTTGGCGGTTTAACCACTCTTCGATTTTAGACCGGCGAAGTAAAGGCGGATGGCGTGGCGGATGTAGAGGAGGCCGCTGATGACGGTGATGGCAAGTGTGGCCCAAATGCAGAAATCGCGGAAATGGCGGAAGTCGACTTCGCCGTCGGTGGTGAATCGATCGCGATAGTTGACGTAGAGAAGGATGACCAGGATGGTCGCGGATTGGAAGGCCATTTTGAGTTTTCCGGAGAATTGCGCGCCGAAGGCTTGGCCGCCGCTTTCGCTGGAGCCGCGGAGGCTGGTGACGAGCAGTTCTCGGGCGAGGATGACGACGACCATCCACGGGACGACGCCGGTGATGGTGGTGACGTTCGAGGGGGTCTCGCCGGGGTTCTGCCAGGGGATGGTGAAATTCTTGCCGGCGAAAAAGATGAAACTTCCCAAGACGAGAACTTTATCGACGAACGGATCGACGACACGGCCGAAGGCGCCCTCGGCTTTCCAGCGGCGGGCGAGATACCCGTCGAGAAAATCCGTAATCAGCGCGACGATGTAAATGAAAAAGGCGATGTTGAGCCAGACGACGTCGCCGTGGCGGCCCATGGGGCTTTCGTTTTGGTAATAGGAGAGCATGCCGAAGAAAACGAAGGCCAGCACAAGGCGCGAGGCGGTGAGTGCGTTGGGGATATGGCGGAACATTTGCTGTGAAAATTGTAGAGACACTGAGCGGCGGGGCAAATGGGGGAACGTGACGAGTTATTTCGACTCGCGGCGGCGATAGACGAAATAACGGCCTTCGCGGGTGACGAGGACGTATCCGTCGAGGACACGGTCGATGACTTCGCCGTCGAAAGTGCGGGGGAGCCTGAGGGCTTCGGGGCCGCCGAGGGGGGATAGGACGACGGCGCGGAATTCGCGCGCGGCCAGTGCATTCCAGAATTGCTTGCCGAGCGCGGGGTCGCGCTCGGTGAGGGCGCGGAACATGAATGAGTCGCCGAGGTATGGGCGCTCGCCCGCCAGCAGGGGAAGTAGGGGGTCGTCGGAGAGCAGCGGGCCGGGACCCTGGTTCTGAACCATTGCCATGACCGCGGCCAGGTGCTCTTTGCGCGCTTCACGATCGATTTTGGAGACTTCTGTCAGGCAGGAAACAGCCGCGGCGAGCGAGAGCGCCACGGCGGCGGTGGCGACGACCCAGCGCCCGGACGACTGGCGATGAAGCGCGACGGCGACGCATAGGACCGAGGCGAGTTGAAGATCGATGAGGTGATTGATGTCGGTGCCGGGGGAGGCGTAGATGGCGAGCGTGCCGAGAGTCGTCATGAGCAGAAGCAGGGCAGGCAGCGATTTGAACTGGCGGCCGACGGCGATTGTCGTGACGGCGAGCACGGCAAATCCAGCCGCGCCGGGGTCGAAGCGGCACAGCTCGCCGGAGAAGATAATCGGGGCCTGGAGAAGCGAGGCGGCGTCTCCGCCGCCGGCGGCGCAGGCGGAGATAACTCCGAACATGCGTCCTTGGCTGAGGAATTGAAACAGAAAGGCCAGCGCTAGAACGAAAAGAGCGTAGAAGAATCCCAATTGGACGGCGACGCGGAATCGTCGTTGGGAGAGGAGCCAGAGAATCGAGGCGCTGATTCCGAAAAGGCTGGTGAGCTTCGTCGCCATTGCCAGGGCGAAGCAGGCGGCCGCAATCAGGATCCACGAATGGCGGCGTTGCTCGGGTTCGATGCGGGTTACGGCGACGAGTCCCCAGAGGCTGAAGGCGGAGGCGAGGGGTTCGGACATACCGCCGAAGATTCCGATTCGCGCAGGCGGCGGAGAGGGTGAGGCAGGTCATTAAAGCCGCCATGGCGCGGGAAAGCCCGAAGCGGCGTATCAAGGCGTAACAACCGGCGAGCATGAAAAGGGTCGAGACGGCGCTGACGATCATGGCGCTGCCGATCGTGCCGAGCGGCGTCCATTTCAGGATGGCGGCTTGAAAGAGGGTGCGCAGGGGGGCGTAGCGGGTGCCGCCGTAGCCGGAATCGGAGATCAGAGGCCGATAGAGGATGCCGTGCTCGGCGTCGAAGGCGTTTGCGGCCCAAGCGCCGACGGTGGGATTAATGTCTCCATAATGGCGGAGGGAGGCGGCCTCCCGCAAGAAGCAGCAAGTTAACAGGACGAATGCAGCGCCGAACATGATCCCAAGCCCGACACGGCTATCTGAGGCGTGGCGGCGCGTGGGCGCGGATACAGATATCGGACTTTGATGTAGCGCGGTCACAATTAGAGGTATCGGCACGAAGCTGGAGCGAGAAAAGAGGCCTCCGCCTGTCCGAGCGAAAGCAAAATTATTTGCGTTTTGGTCCGAAGCCGGGCGAACGCGCATAATTTCGATCGGCCGTCGTTGTTTCGTGTGCCGGTGGTCGATATAATTCCCACAGGAATCACCCCCGTAGGGCATTTGCGATAATCCGTTCGCCGGTGCAGAACCACAGGGCCTCCTGGAATCCGTTGTAAGGAGGCTATTATGTCAGACCCAGCCCCAGAATCTGTAATTGCGAGCACTCCAGCCATGGCCGTCGCGGTCAGCGATGACGCGCCAAAGTGTAAATTCAACGGCAGCGATCGGTTCATCCGCGAGTTAAGGAAGCGCGTGGACGCCTATTTTGAGCGAACCGGGCATAGCCGCCGCGACTGCCCGCAGATGTATTTCAAGACCGCAACGATTCTCGCCTGGTTCTTCGGGTCTTATTTGCTGCTGCTCTTCGTCGCCACGAGTTGGTGGACGGTGGTTCCGCTCACGGTGGTTTTGGGTTTGTCGATTGCCGCGATCGGGTTCAACATTCAGCATGATGGCGGGCACCGGGCCTATTCGAATCACCAGTGGGTCAACAAGATCATGGCCCTGTCACTGGACATGATGGGCGGCAGTTCCTACATGTGGGATTGGAAGCACAACGCGATCCATCACACGTATCCGAACGTCGATGGGCAGGACGACGATATCAACCTTGGATTCCTGGGCGCCTTTCCCCGCAACAGCGGCGGCTTAAATTCCATCGCTATCAAGGGATTTACCTTTGGTTCCTGTATGGATTCCTGGCGATCAAGTGGCACCTGCTAGACGACTTTTATCAAGTCTCGATCGGGCGCATCGGCCAGCACAAGATTCCGCGGCCGAAGGGAAAAGACCTGGCGGTATTCATCACCGGCAAGGTTGTGTTCACTTCCATGGCGTTTGTAATCCCGATGATGATGCATCGCTGGTGGGCGGTGCTATTTGTCTATGTCGGGGCGGCTTTCGTGAGCGGCGTCGTACTGAGCGTGGTATTCCAATTAGCTCATTGCGTCGGCGAGGCGAGTTTCCCGGTTCCGGTGCATGTTTCGGAAGGAACTGACCGAATTGAGACAGATTGGGCCGTGCACCAGGTGCAGACCACGGTCGATTTCGCCAGAGGCAACCGGGTGCTTTGCTGGTTCCTTGGCGGGCTCAATTTCCAGATTGAGCATCACCTGTTCCACAAGATTTGCCACATTCACTATCCGGCGCTGTCGAAGCTGGTTGAAGAGGCGTGCCACGATTTCGGCCTGCAATATGCCGAGCACAAGACGCTCGTATCGGCGATCGGGTCGCACTTTAGATGGCTGGTGGAGATGGGGCGGCCGGTTGCGATGGCGGATCAGCTTCCCGGGGCTGGGGCTTAACGGGGATATGCCATATGAGCGGCGACGCGCGTATTCTTGGCGATTAACTCGCCGTCTTCCACTGCGTCGAGGCCAGATCAGCCAGGGCTTCAACGAGACTAACGTGAGCGCCGTCCGGATCGTTGGCCGGCAGGGTTAGCTTCATTGCTTTGCGATTCCATCCCGTCATGTGTTTCACGAAATCGGGCGGATTGGTGGGGGTGTTCGCGTCCATCTGCTCGATGGTGAGCACTTCCTTGGGCGCGCTAGCCGGTGAATAATTTGAACCGGTCTTAACCAGCAGTTTCTTGCTTACCGCTTTGGACAGGACATTGGGCAGATAAACGTTGATGAACCCGTCGGAGTTGTCCTCGAGGGCGAAGACCTGCATTCGATATTTTCCATCGGCGATAAAAAACCGGACGACCTGCAAGCCGACGGTGGCGGCGATCGGCGCCAGCGCTCCGAGCTTTGCCATGAGGCGACGCCAGATTGTCCCATGCGCGGCATTGGGTTCCGCGTCGCAAACCGCCAGATGTTTCTCCATGTTGGCGCGATCGTGCGCGCCGGTCTGAGCCATTAAAGTCGTCAGCCGAGTCTCGATATCCATTTCTTGAGGCAATTTGACGGGCATGGAATCTCCGTAAGAAAAACACAATGCGATCGGCCGCCGGCGTCATGGCTGGCGGCCGATCGCTGTGAATATCAAATCCGGCCGGGGGTTTCAGCGCCGATTAGTATCGGCTGCGGCCGAAACCGCCACCACCGCCACCACTCTTGCCGCGTGCACCGCCGCCACCGCCGCGGCCACCGCCGCCGCCGCCGAATCCGCCACGGGGGCGTTCTTCGCGGGGCTTGGCTTCGTTGACGGTGAGGGCGCGGCCGCCGACTTCCTGGCCGTTGAGCGCGGCGATGGCGGCCTTGGCCTCATCTTCCGAGCCCATCTCGACAAATCCGAAGCCCTTGCTGCGACCGGTATCCCGATCCGCAATGACTTCGGCGCTCTGCACTTTGCCGTGCGGAGTAAACATCTGTTCCAATTCCGAACCTGTAACGTTGTAGCTCAGGTTCCCGACGTATAACTTGTTTCCCATGGACCTTTTCCTATTGGGGCTTTAGTGCGCCGACTGTTCATTTTCCGCGGCGCGAGAGAAATTAGGCCAAAACGGCCCGTTGGTAGGAAAGCGAGGGAGAGACAGGAACGGGAACTGAATCACTTACAGCGCTCGTACCGGGAGACTCGGTCGTCTACTTACCAGAGTAGCATTATAGCAGGGGGGAGGAGTTGAGTCTATGGGGGCCGGCGGGGCTTCAAAACGGGGCGCAAAGTTGCGCCAGCATCTTGAATTCCTGCTCAAGCTCTGCGAGCCCGTTTGCGAACGCGTCCGCGGGCATGGCCGGCCGCTTTTCGAGCGTCATGACGAAGACGGAACCGCCTAAAGTTTCTTCTGGGCGCCGGGGAACCACTCGGTATGGATGTCGCCTTCGCGCCGAAATACTGGACGCGCTTGCCGGTGATTTGGACGAAGTAGCCGACGCATCCGGCGGCCAGGACCTGGCGGGTGAACTGCGGGTACATGATTTCACCGCGCTGCGCCTGCCGGACCGCGGCCTCGACGGCGGCGGGCGAGAATTCCTGGGCGATCGGCATCGGTTCGTGGTGCATCGGCACGACGATTGAGCCGCCGTGGGGGGCGTAGTAGGTGTTTTCCATTCGGCTGTAATCGGCGTGGTATCGCTCGATGCCGGCCTTCATGAGGCGGCCGACGACCTCGCCGAAATGAATCTTTCCGGCGGCCGACAACTCGGCAACTTCCTTCGCAACTTTCATCTGTTCGTCAGTCATGGCAGTCTCCTTCGAGTAAGAGGTTTGAAGCAGTCAACCAATTGGAACGTCGATCCATTCATGGCGGTTCACAATATCCCTGAGCAATCGGACGAGATCGGCTCGCGCCTCGCCCGGCAGATGTCCGAAGAACTCGTCATCGTTCTTGTCGGCCAGGCGGGCCAGGGCGGGAACCAGCTTTTCGCCCTTCGCGGTCAGCGAGACGCTCTGATATCGACGGTCGCCGCTGGAGGCGGTTCGTCGACCGAGGCCCTTGGCGCACAGGCGATCGACGAGCTTGGAGATCGCCCCGCGCGTCATACCCATTTGCTGGGCCAATTGGCTCGGGTTCGCCGGACCCATCGCGAACATCTGCCGCATGGCTGCCCACTCGGCTACCGTGACGCCCCGCGCTTCCACCTTCGTCATGAACGCATGGGAGACGTGGTTCGAGACGAACCGCATCCAATAGCCGATGTGTTTCGTCAATTCGCTGATTTCCTTTTTCATCTGTGTTTTTCCTGTCACGATGTCGGTAGCTCGGATCCAGCACTCCGGCCGCACCTTCAAAACGACTTTCGGTGGTCCGCGGTGGGGAGGCGTTCAATTGATTTCCTAGAAAACTATATCGGTGTAATCGCCATGTGTCAACAAGAAAATTTTGTTGATTAGGGTGGTGGCAATGAATCCCGGAACGAAAGTGAAGGAGAGTGAGAAAGTAGGCCCGTTCCCGCGCCGGCTCGCCATTGGCCGCGGCGAATGGAGCCAGCGGGGACTCTAATAGAACTCGCAATCAAGCTTTCGAGTGCATTTCGCGGATTCCGCGGCAATTTGGCCGAAATCGTAGTTCACTATGCTGGTCTGAGAGCGACGGATACGCCCTCGGCGCTGATAACCGGCCTCGCCGTGGTGCCGGATTGACCTGCGTCGCCTTACTCGGATGCGCGGGGAATGCTGCCAGGCGGGAGAGCAACCGTCCCAGAGACATCGGTCGTCGAATGAGCAAACCTTGCTAATACTTCAGCGGGGGCCCCACCACTTCCATCCCATGCGCCTCAAATAACCGCTTCAGCGCAGTCTGCTGTTTCTCGGGATTTCCCTTTCCCATCTTGCTCAGTTGAAGAAAAAATTTCTCCATGCTGCCGGCAGGTTGATAGAGCAACAGCATTTGGCCCTCGCCCTCGCTGATCATGGCGTAGGCGTGCGGAATCTTCCGTGGCGCAAATGCCGAATCTCCCGGATGTAAAGTGAAGGAAACGTCGCCGACCCGAACGATGAATTCGCCGCGGATCACATAAAACCATTCGTCCTGGGAATGATGGCGATGCAAAGCAGGTCCGCCTTTTGACAATCGTATTGTATCGTAGACGCACAGTGCGCCATTGGTATCCCGCCCCGAAATCTTGAGATCTATTTGCCCGCCCATGATCAGCGGTTCTTGCGAATACCGGTTCTCTTGTGCCGGAACCAGGAAGCCTTCGCCGGCGCCCTCCCGACTCACCTCCTCACCCTCCGCGATTCGATCAGTCGCGGCAGACGCCGCAGCTGTCGAAGGAAACTTCGGAAAGTTTCGCCGTTTCATAGAGGCTGGTTTGTATGCTGAAGGGACCGACTCCGCAAATCCCGCGAGGATTTTTCCACTTAGAAGGCGGTGCCTTGGGCGGCGGATCATGCCTTTAGCGGATCTCAGTTCACGCGATTGCACAGTATTCAGCCGCGCTGATTTTCCGAATGAAAGTTTTCCATCGGACGATGCAATAAAGCGGGGGATGCTCCGCGCAGCAAGTCAAATGGAGCCAGCAGGCCACCGATAGAACTCGCAGCCGCATTTCGAGATGCCTCGGGACAGATGCCTCGGGACAGTCACCTATTTCCGATTGTCTAATCCGTTGATGAGGCCGGAAAGCATTTTGGAAATCTCCTCAAGATCGCTCTTCAGGGCATCGTGATCAGCTTTTTGGATTAATCCGCGCCGTCCGCACCGGTCCAGAGGTGGAATGCACATAGAAGCGTTCGCTCAGGTTTTCCGGGCATTTTCGTACACATCAAAACGCAGAACAATTTGGAAATTGGTGACTATGGATGACAACAATCCGAACTACCAAACGTATCTTCTGCCCCCCGGAAAAATCAGTTCTTCCCCGGCTTGTGGCCAATAGGTCTCGCGATGGCATCGAGGGTGCCCTGGTTGGGTGACAGGTCCGTCACAGCCGCGATAATTTTTGTTTCCTTAGGCATGGCCAGTGTCGACCTTACCGGCTTATGGTTAACCGGAGAGAGGAGATATCTTGTCTGCGGCCTTGCCACCTTCTATCTGCTGCTCTGCGGCCAGTCGGCTTTAAATGGCGGATGGAAATACACTGTTCAGCACTATTCAATTATCCGCAAGCTCTTCGCCGTTCCCGCTGACGCACAAACACTGGATGTGTTCTTCAAACGCGCGATGGCTACCAAGAGACAACTGACTTATGCACTGCCGATTAGCGTTCTTGGGACAATCATCTTCATTGTGATTTTCCGCAGTAATGGCCTTTCCTACGTTGTTGGCGCACCAGTCTGCTTTATTGTTTTTCTGGTCGTAGGAAACGGGCTCTACTTCGCAACCATAGCCCCCGGCATCACACAAGCGCTGTCATGTGCAAAACTGCAACTCGATTACATGAATCCCGCCGGCACCGTAGCAGTTGCAACCCTATCGCGAATGCGGGAGCATTCACCGCCGCAGAGTTCCGCAAACGCAAGGAGGAAACCCTCAACCGTAAGCGAAAACTCCTCGATGACCTGGCTGCCCTTGACCGGGACGACGTGCAGCGGTTCGAACCGCTAAAACGGTTCGTAACTAGCTCAAAGCAAATGAAATACGTCGCGGAAGTCGCCGACCCCAAAGAGCTACGAGCCAAACTTGAAGATGTCGGTTCCAACCTCACGGTTCGGGACCGGAAGCTCCACGTCGAGCCACGCGGAGCGTGGCAACTCGTTGTAGATCAAGGTTCTTTTGCCCAACCCAACGCCGCGACGGAAATTTCCGTCGCGGCGTTTGTTGGTGAAACTCGCCTTTATCCAACAGAGTGGAGCGACGGGGAATCGAACCCCGATTTGCTGAATGCGATTCAGCCGTCATCCCGTTAGACCATCGCCCCGGGAAAAATTGTAGGTGGGCCATTCTAGAACACCCTATTGGAGGGTCAAGTTTGGCGAAAAAGCGATGGAAAATGAGGAAATGAACGGTTTACATCAAAATAAGTGAAACAATCGGCCCGTTTGGCAGTTTATTTCTTTGACGAGGGAAATTATGCAGTCCTATGGTTCATATAGCGTGTCTGAAGATATGAATACTCGTGCTCCTGTCGATTCGAAGGAGAGCCGTATGCAAAATGTGGAGTCGGTCGTCGGCCAGGATGTCGAACAACTGACTAATCTGTTTCGTCTTTTGTCCGACCGGACCCGGCTGAATATTCTGCTCACTCTGGCCGAGGGGGAGCGGAACGTGGGTAGTTTGTGCCACGAATTAGGTTTGCCGCAGCCCACTGTGAGCCATCACCTGGGCCTTTTGCGCGTGAACAACATCATCACCAATCACCGCAAGGGGAAGCAGGTTTATTACTCGCTGGGCGGCGCGGTCAGCAGAGACGACGCGGGGTTGCAGACCAGCGTTGAGAATTACGCGGTGAAGATTTCCAAGAAGCCGGCGTAACGTTGGCCGGGGGGCATCCGGTGGAACGAGTTCCACCGGCTTCGCGTCAGGCGGGGGGGTCGTCTCGGAATATTCGGCCTGTGGCTTCGATGAAGACGTCTTCCAGGGTGGGTTTTCCAACCGAGACGGAATCGATGAGGCCGGGCATGGCCTCGATTAATTGCGGAACAAATTCGTAACCGCGCTGCCGCTCAAGGCGAACGACACCATCCAGCGCTTCGGCTTTCAAATTAAATTTTTCGAGGATCGTTTGAGCAACCACCGCCGGCTGCGCGCTGTGGAGTGTGATGACGTCGCCGCCGATGCGCTCCTTGAGCGCGGCGGGCGAGTCGCAGGCGGCTAGTTTGCCGTGATCGACGATTGCGAGCCGGGAGCATCGATCGCCCTCGTCCATCAGGTGCGTTGTTAGCAAGACCGTCACACCGTCGTTTTGCTGGACTTCGTGAAGATATCGCCAGAGATCGATTCTGGCGGTGGGGTCGAGGCCGGTGCTCGGTTCGTCGAGTAATAAAACCTTCGGGCGGTTGAGCATTCCCTTGGCGAGTTCGACGCGGCGGCGCATGCCGCCGGAAAATCCCTCGACGCGATCGCGGCGCCGATCGGCCAGGCCGACGCGATCCAGAAGTTGATTGATGCGTTGTTTTAGTTCCGCGCCGTGCAGGCCGTAGAGATGTCCCTGGTGGCGGAGGTTTTCCTCGGCGGTCAACTGCTTGTCGAGACTTGGGGATTGGAAGACCACGCCGATCTGGCGGCGAAGCTCATCGCGATTTGCGCGCAAGTCGAGTCCGAGCATGGTTACTTTGCCGGGCTCGACGGGAATGAGCGTGCTGAGAATTCTAAAGAGGGTGGTTTTGCCGCTGCCGTTGGGACCGAGGAATCCGAAGATTTCGCCGCGGCGGACTTCGAGGGAAAGATCGTCCAATGCCAGGCGCGGCGGCTTGACGCCGTAGTCGTGGCTCAGGTGGTCGACTCGAACGATGGTGGTGTCGGTTTCGCTCACGGCAATTGGAAAACGAACTTCACGTCGCTGGTGCTCGAATCCGACACGGTAATGCTTTGCTGCTGCTGGGGCAAAGCCTCATGCCAGGCGGCCAGCGTGTAGTTGCCGGGCGGGACGTGGGAGATCGTGAAGCTTCCGTCGGAGGAGGTCACGGCGAAATACGGGTGGTTGAATACGCCGATCCAGGCGGTCATCCAGGGGTGAACGTCGCATTTCACGCGAAAGGGCGGCTCCGGGTCTTGCAGGGTGATTTGCTTCGAGCTGGGGCTTGAGAAGGCGAAATTAAAGGGGGGATTTTGTACATCCTGAAACTGGACATTGTGCATGCACGTATCGCTCGATTTGATGATCAACGGCTGGCCGGTTTGGACGGCCAGAACATGGGGGACGTAAACGCAATTGACCTGATCGAGGACGGCGGGGGGCTTGCCCGTGGCGGGTTTGGGGTCTTCGGGGGCGTTGGCGAGAAAGACGATGACATTTTGGATGCCGCCGCTGGGGTCGCACACGAGCGTTTCATCCTTGATTTGCGGAGAACCGGGAATCAATAGTTGCGTCGGGGGAGTGCCGGCTAGAACGACTTTGCCCGTGATGGTTCCGCTGCCGGCCGTGGGATTCACGTCCGCGGAAACGGAAGACGGTTGTGAACCGCGCCCGCACCCGGCAAGCAGGGCGGGGAGCAAAACAAGCGTCACAATCGGATATCTCAAAAAGCCGCGCACCGGGTTCAGGTCCGATCCAACATAAGCATCGTGAGCAAAATCGGCAGATAAATGATCGAGGCCAGGAAAAGTCTACGTGCGTCAAGACGAGTTCGGCGGATCGCGGCGCCGGCTGCGAAATACATCAGCGCCAGGCCCAGGATCATGGCGGAAACAAAATAGAGGCGTCCGGAGATGCCGAGCATCGCGGGGACGAGCGTGATGGGGATCAGCGCGGCGGCGTAAAACAGAATCTGCCGCCCGGTCATTCGCCCGCTGCTGTCGATGACCGGCAGCATCTGGAATCCGCCTTTGCGATAGTCTTCGCGATAAAGAACGGCAATCGCCAGGAAATGCGGAATCTGCCAGATGAAGAGGATGGCGAACATCGCGACGGCGGCGGGGGCGAGAGAACCGGTGATGGCCGTCCAGCCCATGACGGGGGGAATCGCACCGGGGATCGCGCCGACGACCGTGTTCAAGCTGGTGCGGCGTTTTAGGGGGGTGTAAAGCAAAACGTAGCTGGCGAGCGTGAACGTGCCCAGAGCGGCGGTCAATGTATTGACGAAGAAGTAGAGGATCAGGCCGCCGAGAAGTCCGCAGATCAGGCCCAGCAAGAGCGCGTTTTTTGTGCCGATGCGCCGAGTGGGGAGGGGTCGGTTGGCGGTTCGAACCATGAGGCCGTCGTAGCGGCGTTCGATGACCTGATTGAGGATGCTGGCCGCCGCGGCGCACACGCGCGGTGCCGATCATCGTGCAGGGGAGGCGATGCCAATCGGCGGGAACTTGCGCCGCCATGCAGCAGCCGACCATGGTCGTTCCCAAAACCAGTAGATTCATGCGGGGGCGGATGAGGACCAGGAGATCGGCCAGGCGCGAGGGCCGGGCGGTGATCGGCACGGGAGAAGAGAGAATGGTTTCGGCGGTACTCATTGCGGCGATAACTCAAATTCCGAATCGTGCGTACTTGGTACGGCCGACCGAACCTGCCGGCGGTGGGGGATCGACCTCAGCAGAGCCACCGACCGAATTACCGTGATCCAGCAAACCATGAGCACGAGCGAGCCTACGGCGAGGTGCAGCGACGCGATATCGGCCGGTTTACGCAGAAGCACGGTCAGGATACCGAGGGTGATCTGAGTTGGAATCAGCGCGATGAGCATCCACGCCGGGCGCGTCAGCGCCGATTGACTCGGGACGCGGCGCAGGATCGTAAACACCAGCCAGCCGGTGGCAATCGTGACCAAGAGCGCGCCGATGCGATGCGCGAAGTGAATCCAGATCTGAAAAAGCGTGACGCGATTCAGTCCCAGATCGACTCCGAAACGATGGATCGCCTCGCGGCGGAAGGCGTCGTTTATCGCCAGCGGGGGAAGAATCTTGCCGAAGCTCAACGGGAAATCGGGAATTGCCAGCCCCGCGTCGTTGTGCCGCATGACGGCGCCGATGAGGAGTTGAACCGCCACGGTGATCGAGGCGGCGATCGCCAGGGCCATGACCTGGGCGACCGCGACGGTCTGCTCGGGGCGAAGATCTTTTGGCGTGGTCCAGAAACGCGAAGTCATGACGCAATACGTCGCCATGAAGCAGAAGACGAGTTGCTGCGCAGCCGTGGACGATGGCCAGGTCGCGCTCGATTGAGAACAACGCGCAGGCCGCCGAGCACGCCCTGAAACAACACGGCAAAGAAGATTCCCAAGGCCGTGAAGCGAACCCACCGGCGGCGGTCGGTTCTCCACGCGACGATTACCAGCAGGATGGAAAGGAATCCGACCAGCGTGGCCAGCAGGCGGTGGGTGTGCTCGAAGAAGATTCCCCCGACCCATTTGCTGGGGGGGAAGGTGAACATGTTGTATCCCCAGGAATTGGGCCAGTCCGGAACGCTCATCCCCGCACCGTGACTGGTGACGAGGCCACCGAGGAAAATGAGCGGGAACGTGGCGACGGCGGTGAGCAGCGCCATGACGTGCAGCCGGGAATTGAAGTGATGGCGTTCCACGGGTCCGATAAAGGCCAATTGCGTTCCGGAAGATCGACTATAGGACAATGCCGCAACTGGAACAAGGTCAGAACCTGAATCCTGTGGCGTCGGTTAGCCGATTAATAGAGGACTACGAACCGGAGTTTATCTATGCGCAGACTAACGGCGGCGATTTTGGCGGCGGCGGCACTGGGAATGTGGGGCTGCTCGAGCAGCCATACTCAATCAACCGAGTCGGCTCAGCAGCAGTCGCTGCGAGAAGCGGATGAGAAAGCCACGATGGACCTGGGCAAGACGCCCATCACCGCCAATACGCGATTCGCGGCGGGGCAAATGGCTGAGTCGGAAGGGAATTACGCAGCCGCTGTTGTGCAGTATCAGTACGCCGTCAAGCTCAACCCGAAGCACGAACTGGCGCTTTATCGCTTGGGCGTCATCTTTACGCAGTTCAAGCAATTCGATCAGGCGATCAGCGCCTGGCAGCAGTATGTGATCGCGACCAACCAGGCCGCCGGCGCATACGGAAATCTCGGATTCTGCTACGAGTTGTCGGGCAAGCCGGCTCTGGCGGAGTCCACCTATCAGACCGGCCTGAAACACGAATACCTGAATTTATTGTGCCGGACCAACTACGGCCTGATGCTGGCGCGGCAGGGCCGCACGCAGGATGCGGAGAGCATCTGGCGTCCGGTTCTGAGCGATGCGCAGATTCACTACAACTTTGCCAGCGTGTATCAGCTCGAAGGCCGCAAAACCCAGGCGAAAGCGGAGTATCAGCGGGCCTTGGACCTTGATCCGAACTTAACCGACGCCCAACAGAGGCTCGCGTCGCTCGAATAGGTTTGTGAGATCGCAAACAGAGCCGGCGGATAACCATCCGCCGGCTTTCTTTTTTTGTGCGGAGGGTTTCTTGCGGGATTGCAATCTGGTCGTGAATATGTAAATTTCCGCGTGCGACCAAATGCCACACCCGTTCGGTATCGCTGTTGAGACGGGGTGTCGATAAGATCGCGGCCGTTGTTGCGAATGGATGGCGCTGACGCCCGGGACTTAGACATTTCCGATGCAGCACGAGTGGTACGAAAAACCCTTTGTCTTCCCCAAGTGGGCGAATTACCTGCTTCCAGCCATAGTGATTGGGGCAATCGGCGGCATGTTTTATGTGCCGACGGTGGTGGACCTCGGTGCGTCGCCGCTGACGCTGGCGGTGGGGTACTCGCCGGTTCAGCCGGTGCCGTATAGTCACGCCCTTCACGCCGGAACGCTGGGGATTGACTGCCGGTATTGCCACACGACGGTTGAAAAGGCCGCCTTCGCCGCTCTGCCCCCGACGGAAACCTGCATGAACTGCCACACCAATATCCGCAATCAGAGCAACAAGCTGCTGCCGATCCGCCAGAGCTGGGCGACGGGTAAGCCCGTCGAGTGGGTGCGGGTGCATCAGCTTCCGGATTACGTTTACTTCAATCACAGCGCCCACGTCATGCACGGCGTCGGCTGCATCGAATGCCACGGGCGCATCGACCGGATGGAGCAGGTCTATCAGGCCAAGCCGCTGAGCATGGGATGGTGCCTGGAATGCCATCGCGATCCGGGCCCGCATCTGCGGCCGCCCGATGTTTCTCCAACCGACATGAATTGGGTCCCCGGCGATAATCCCGAAGTTTTAGCGCAACAGCTTATTCAGGTGTATGGGATCCACGACAAGGCGTATATGACCAGTTGTTCGACGTGCCATCGATAATGAAACATGAAGCATCACGCTAGACAACGTGACTATTGGCGAAGCCTGGAGCACCTGGCGCAGACGCCGGAAATCCGCGCCATGGCGGAGAACGAATTCAGCGAGTACGACCCGGCGGAGATGCTGAAGCTGCCGGCCGTGACGCGGCGGCGATTCGTTCAGCTCATGAGCGCGTCGATGGCATTGGCGGGTCTGACGCTGAGCGGATGCCGGCGCTGGCCGCAGGATAAGCTCGCGCCTTACACCAGCAATCCGGCCAGTCGAATTCCGGGAATCCCGGAGCAATACGCGACGGTGATGGAAATCAACGGCGTCGCCAGCCCGCTGCTGGTCACGAGCTTCGACGGGCGGCCCGATCAAGATCGAGGGGAATCCTACCCATCCCTATTCGCAAACCGTCGCCGGGAAACTCGGCTCGGCGGATGCGATGGCGCAGGCCTCGGTGTTGGAGTTGTACGATCCGGATCGGCTTACTTCAGTGATCGACCGCACGGGTTCACCCGACAAGATGTCCGATTGGGACGCCCTTGCCGCGGCGTTGCGCGGGGCGATGAGCAGCCTGCCGGGCGACTCAATGCAGGGCTTGGCGATATTGAGCCAGGCGACGAGCAGCCCGACCCGCGAGCGATTGCGCGAACAAATCGCCAGGAAATACGGCAAAATTCAGTGGGTTGAATTCGAATCTCTCAGCCGGGACAACGAGACGGCCGGCAGCATTCTGGCGCTGGGCAAGCCGGCCCGGCAGGTGCTGCATCTCGATAAGGCGTCGGTGGTGGTCTGTCTGGATGCCGATCCGCTTTTGACGCATCCGGCGCACACGAAATATTCCAGTGATTGGGCCAGCCGGCGCCGCTCGGCGGACACCGGGTCGATGAACCGCGTTTATGTCGCCGAAAGCACGCTGACGACGACCGGCTCTGTCGCCGATGTGCGCTTAGGCGTTCTGCCTTCGCGGATCAGTCCGATCCTGGCGGCATTGGCGGCCAAGTTGGGCGTGGGAAGTTCATCCGGGCAGCTTTCGGACGATGAACAGGATTTCGTTAATCGAGCCGCCGCGGATATTTCGGCGCACGGGTCTTCTTCCGTCGTCGTGCTGGGGAGTTACATTTCTCCGCAGGATCACGCCGTGGCGCTCGCCCTGAACAACGCGATCGGCGCGATCGGCAATACGCTGACGCTGCACGAAATTCCGATCGATCAGCGGCCGGATCATTTCGCGGCTCTGGGGCAGCTTGCCGATCAGATGAAATCCGGGGCGGTGACGACGCTGATCATGCTCGGCGGCAATCCCGTTTATGATTCCCCGGCCGATATTGATTTCGTCGGGGCGCTGAAGGCCGTTCCCAATTCGATTCATCTGACTCTTTACGACAACGAAACAACGCAGCTTTGCAAATGGGCGGTTCCGCAGGCGCATTATCTGGAATCGTGGTCGGACGCGCGGGCCTGGGATGGGACGGTCAGCGTCGTTCAGCCTTTGATTGAACCGCTCTACGGCGGGCAGACGCCGGAGCAATTGCTTGCATTCATCGCAGGCGAAAAACAAACGGATAGCGACGTATTGGTCCGCTCGACATTCAGCAGTCTCCTGCCGGCGGGGGACGCGGATGCGGATTATCGCCGCGTGCTCAACGACGGGATGCTCTCAGGGAGCGCTTATCCGCAAATCAGCGCGACGATTCAGCCGCTGGTTACAGCAGCTCCCGCCGCGACGGCAGCCTCGGGGATGGAAATCCGTTTCCTCGCCAGCCCATATCTTTACGACGGCAGATTCGCCGGCAGCGGGTGGCTTCAGGAAATGCCCAATCCGCTGACCAAACTGGTTTGGGACAACGCCGCCCTGATTTCAAAGGCCGATGCGGATCAAATGGGAGTCGAACTCGGCGACATGCTCCAGATCACGCTGGACGGGCGCTCACTTCAGATTCCGGCGTTTATTCTGCCGGGCCAGCCCAAAGGCGTGATTGGTCTGACCCTTGGCTACGGCCGGAGTGCGGCGGGGCACATCGGCACGGGCGTCGGGGTCAATGTAAATGTTATTCGCTCGGGCGCGCACGCTTTCGCGGCGTCGGGCGCCAAAGTCGTCAAGACCGGCGAGACCTACAGCCTTGTAACCACTCAGGATTACCACCTCCTCGACTCGTTGGGCATCAAACAGCGGCAGGAACAGGTCGGCGAGAAGAAATTCCACAGCGGCGAGATCATCAAGGAAGCGACGCTTGCCGAATATTCGGCCGATCCGGCGCTCTTTCAGCGCAAGGACGATGGGAGTCTGGCGCTTCAGCTTTGGCAGCCGCCGAACACCTTTAACGATCCGCACGCCTGGGGGATGGCGATCGACTTGGGCAGTTGCATCGGGTGTCACGCTTGCGTGGTCGCCTGCCAGGCGGAGAACAACATTCCGATCGTGGGCAAGGATCAAGTCGAGCGCAATCGCGAAATGCACTGGATTCGCATCGACCGCTATTTCAAGGGAGAGGCGGACGATCCGAATCCGGAGGTTGTCTATCAGCCGCTTACGTGCCAGCAGTGCGAAAACGCGCCGTGCGAGCAGGTCTGCCCCGTGGGGGCGACGATGCACGACACCGAAGGGCTGAACGTGATGGTTTACAACCGTTGCGTCGGCACGCGATATTGCAGCAACAACTGCCCCTACAAAGTCCGCCGGTTCAATTATCTGGATTGGCAAAGCCAGGACCCGCGGAACGACAAATATCCGAAGCCGTATTTGAATATCCCGGACCAGCAGCAATTGGAACAGGTGAATCAGATCAAGCGGATGGTCTTTAATCCGGAAGTGACGCTCCGCATGCGCGGCGTGATGGAAAAGTGCACCTTCTGCGTGCAGCGCATTCACGTCACGCAGACGGCCAAGAGAGCCGCCGGCGAGGAATTGGCCGACGGCGATATCGTGACGGCCTGCCAGCAGGCTTGCCCGACGCAGGCGATCGTCTTCGGCGATTTGAACGATCCGAATTCGAAGGTCTCACAATGGCATCAGAACAATCGGGCCTTTGCCCTGTTGGATGCCGATTTGAATACCCGGCCGCGCAACCGGTTTTTGGCGAAGATCAGTAATCCGGCATAACCAAGCCGGCAGGATGTGCAGATGGACAGCGAAGCTTCAGCACTGTTTGCCAATATTGCCCGCCAGCACGACGCGGACAACACGACGGACGATCCGCGCTTCCGCGCGCCGCTGGTGGTCGGCGGGAATGATCTCGGCGGGGTGACGGCGACGGTCGCCGGCGTTTCCGAGCGGAAGCCGCCGCCGGCGTGGTATGTCGCGTTCGCCATTTCGCTGAGCCTGCTGGGCCTGCTCGGATTCTGCATCGCGTATTTGTTCCTCACGGGCGTCGGGGTTTGGGGAAACAATCAGCCGGCGGCGTGGGGCTTTGGCATCGTCAATTTCGTTTTTTGGGTCGGAATCGGGCACGCCGGCACGCTCATCAGCGCGATTCTGTTTCTATTCCGGCAGAACTGGCGCACGGGCATTAACCGCATGGCCGAGGCGATGACGATTTTCGCGGTCGTTTGCGCCGGAATGTTCCCGGGCATTCACGTCGGCCGGCCCTGGCTCGCATACTGGCTCTTTCCGCTGCCGAATCAGATGGAGATGTGGCCGCAGTTCAGGTCTCCGTTGCTTTGGGACGTTTTCGCCGTCGGAACTTATGCGACCGTTTCGCTGCTCTTCTGGTACACGGGAATGGTGCCGGACATCGCGACGTTCCGCGACCGCGCCAAAACTCGGACCAAGCAGGTCATTTACGGCATTTTGTCTCTCGGTTGGAATGGATCGAGCCGGCATTGGCACCGATATGAGCGGGCTTACCTGCTCCTGGCCGCCTTGGCGACGCCGCTGGTGTTGTCGGTGCACTCGGTCGTCAGTTTCGATTTCGCGGTCGCGCAATTGCCCGGGTGGCATACGACGATCTTTCCGCCCTATTTCGTCGCCGGGGCGATCTTCGGCGGGTTCGCGATGGTGCTCTGCCTGGCCATCCCGGCTCGCGAGCTTTTCGGGCTTAAGGACATCATTACCAAGCGCCACCTTGAGAACATGGCCAAGATTCTTCTGGCCACCGGCATGATGGTCGGCTATGCCTACATGACCGAATTCTTCATCGCCGCTTACGGCGGCGATCCCCACGAGCAGTTCACGTTCCTCAATCGCGCTCTTGGCCCCTATGGGTGGAGTTACTTCACGATGATCTTCTGCAACGTCATCGCGCCACAGTTGATGTGGTCGAAGAAATTGCGGACCAACGTGTGGGTGCTCTGGATCGTGGCAATGTTCGCCAACGCGGGGATGTGGTTCGAGCGATTTGTGATCATTGTGACGTCGCTGACGCGCGATTTCCTGCCGTCGAGCTGGCACAATTACTGGCCGACCTGGGTCGATCTGTGCACGCTGGCGGGAAGCTTTGGATTGTTCATGACGCTATTTTTGCTCTTCTGCCGCTATCTGCCGACCGTGGCGATGGCGGAGGTGAAGACGGTGATGCCGCAGGCCGCACTCGCACGGCGGGCACACGGAAGACGAGCGGCGAACCGATTATCGCCCCGACGAGCACCACGATCCGGACCGCGACGCGCCCAGATTTGCCAACCGCTAGAAATGGCGGGAGTTTGTTATGTCGACACAAACACACGAACATCCCACGGAAACGGCAGCGGCTGAAGTGCCGCCGCAACTGACCGGCGTCATCGCCGAGTTCACCACGGTGGACGAAGTCATCGGCGCGGCCCGGCGCGTGCGCGCGGCAGGGTACAAAATCTGGGACGTGCACAGCCCGTTCCCGATTCACGGCATCGATGCGGTCATCGGCATCCGTCCGACCATTCTCCCCTGGATCGTTTTGTGCGGGGGATTGAGCGGTTTGGGCGGGGCGCTGCTGCTGCAGTGGTATTGCAACGCTTTTGATTATCCATTTCTCATCAGTGGAAAGCCTCTGTTCAGCTTGCCGGCGAATATTCCCATCATTTTCGAGGGGACCGTTCTCTGTTCGGCGATCTCGGCGGTCGTCGGCATGTTCGCGCTCAACCGCCTGCCGCTGCTTTACAACCCGCTGTTCAAGAGCAAGCGTTTCCGGCGCGTGACCGACGACCGGTTTTTCATTTATATCGACGCCTCGGACGGGAGATTCGACGAAAAGGGGACCAGCGAATTTCTCTCGTCCCTGGGGGCGGCCGCCGTGGAGCGGATTGAAGACTGATGTCGGAACAGACGCCACATTCTCATGACGATCAGCTTCCCCTGGATGCGCCGGCCGAGCTGCCGATTCCGCAGCTTCCGCGCCCGCCGTTCTGGATGGTTTCGCTGGCGGTGATTTCGGTGGTGGTCACTTGGCTCCCGCTGGCGCTGATCGCGCGGCGCGGGCGACGCGTTCGACGGAGCCGCGCATCCAGATCATGCAGGATATGGGCGTGCAGCCAAAATATAAGGAGCAGGCGACCGATCCGATCTTTGCCGACGATCGGGCCATGCGTCCGAAGATTCCCGGCACGGTGGCGCGCGGCGAGCTGGACGAGGATGAGGCGTATTACCACGGTTTCACGCGGATTTACGACGCATCGAGCGGGGCATGGAAAGTGCAGTTTGCCGCCGACTTGCCCGCGCAATATACGGACACGCCGGAGCATCTCGAGAAACTCATCCGCCGGGGCCAGCAGCGATTTAATATTTATTGCTACGTGTGTCACGGGCTGGACGCATCGGGGCACGGCCCGGTCAACGAGCGAGCCATGGAATTGCAGACCAACGGCGTCGCCGGCATGAGTTGGACGCCGGCGGCGGTGCTGACCAGCGATCTCATCCGCGCCGAGCCGGACGGAAAAATATTCAATACCATCACCAACGGGATTCGCTCGATGCCGGCGTATGGGCGCAGGTCCCCGTCGCCGATCGCTGGGCCATTATTTCGTATGTGCGGACGCTTCAGTTCAGCCAGAGATGCGCCCGAATCGGTGGTGCCGAAGGACAAGTTGGACGCCCTTAAGGGACAATAAATATCGTGTCGACGCATCCGTCCCATTCGTCAGAAGATTCCGAGCGGCTCAATCTGCGCGAGCATGCGTGGCCGCTTTATAGAACGGCAAACGTGTGCGCGTTCGTGGGGCTGATCGCGGCGGTGGCGCTGGGATACCACGACAATGTGCACAGTGGCCACTGGAGCCGGTTCCTCTATGCCTATCTCGTCTCGTTTATGTTCTTCCTGGCGATCGCGCTGGGCGGGCTGGCTTTTGTGATGATTCAGCAACTCGTCCGCGCGGGATGGAGCGTGAACGTGCGGCGAATGGCGGAATGGCTGGCATCGTCCATCCCGGTCCTGGCGGTTTTGTCGGCACCGATTTTGCTTTCGGTCGTCTTCACCAAGGGCGATCTCTATCGCTGGGCGGGCGGCACCGTTGAAGGGGAGCCGCTCGTCGGGTTCAAGCGATTCTATTTGCAGCCGTGGTTTTTCATTTTCCGGGTCATCATTTATTTCGTGGTCTGGTCGATCCTGGGGACATGGTTCTGGAAGCAATCGACGAAGCAGGATCAGACCAGGGATTGGACCCTGACCCGGCGCATGTCCGCCGTGGCGGCGCCGGGGATGGTGCTGTACGCGATCACCGTGACGCTGGCATCGTTTGATTTTCTGATGAGCCTCGATCCGCACTGGTCGAGCACGATATTCGGGGTCTATTTCTTCGGCGACTGCATGATTTCGGTTTTTTGCGTGATGTCGCTCACGGCGCTGTTCCTGCAATCGCGCGGGTTTCTGCGGCAGAGCATTACCGTCGAGCATTACCAGGACCTGGGCAAATATCTCTTCGCCTTCACATTCTTCTGGGGCTATATCGCGTATAGCCAGTACATGCTTCAGTGGTATGGGAACATGCCCGAAGAAACCGGGTGGTGGCGTTTGCGCGGGGCGACGACGGTTACCGCCGACGTGAACGCCTGGTCGGGGATTGTGTTGGCGCTGCTGTTCGGACATCTGCTGATTCCGTTCGCCGGTCTGCTCTCCCGGCACGTGAAGCGCAGCCGCAAGGGGCTGGCATTTTTCGCGGTGTGGCAGCTCTGCTTTGTCTGGGTGGACATGTTTTTCCTGGCGATGCCGGAATTCAACGGACGGTTTCATTTGAGCTTGATCGACGTGGCGGCGTTTTTAGGCATCGGCGGGGTGTTTGTCTCCGTCGTGCTTCGCAAGGCGGCGCATGACGCGCTGCGGCCGCTGGCGGATCCGCGATTGGCGGATTCCCTGGAGTTCCAGAATATTTGAGGTAACGCTCGTGGCCTTCAAACAGGAAGTGAATGTTCCCCTGATCGTCACCATCGGCGTGATTTCGTGCATTCTCGTCGTCGTTTTGATCGTCGGCACGGAAGCCTGGTACGACAGCGAGGCCCAGGCGGAATTCGATTACGAGGCCGGTCAATATCCCAATAACAGCTTGTTGAGTCTCAAAGCCGGGCAAATGGCGAACATCAATTCGTATCATTGGGTCGATCAAAAGAAGGGGATCGTGGCGATCCCGGTTGAAGACGCAATTAAGGTCATGGTTCAAACGGGCGGACATCCGCCCAGCGTGGATAAGCAGTGATGCGGCGTGTGCTGACCATCCTGGTACTTGTGCTCTCGACTGCAATGTGGGCCCGCGCGGACGCCACGGGGCAATCCGTCGCGCCCCAGCAGTATCGCAATGCCGGCGTCGATGAACATCCCAACGCCCAGGTTCCCACTGATCTGGTTTTTTATGACGAGCGCGGCCAGCAGGTCCAGCTTGGGAGCTATTTCCAGGTCGGGCGGCCGATCATCTTGCAGCTTGGATATTTCGATTGTCCGAAACTTTGCGATGTGATCTCCCGCGACCTGGTCGATACCATCAAGCAAATCGATCTCGTCGGCGGGAAGGATTTCGTTTATCTCTTTGTCAGCATCAATCCGGCTGAGTCGCCGAATCTGGCGGCCGTGAAACGGGAGAGCTATCTCGAACAATACGGAAAACCCGGGCAGGGGGACGGATTCCATTTCCTGGTCGGCGAGCCGAAGAATATCACGGCTCTCGCGGACGCTGTCGGGTTCCGCTACAACGAAGTGGACGTTCCGGGCGAATATGCCCACCCGGCGGTGCTGTTCGCCCTGACGCCGGACGGGAAAATCTCCCGATATCTGTATGGCGTCAGCGTTCCGCCGGAGACGCTGCGGCTCACGCTCGTCGAGGCTTCGCAGGGCAAGATCGGAACTTCATTCGATCGTCTGGCTTTGATGTTCTGCTGTTACGACATCAGCACGGGAAAATATTCGCTGATGGCGTTTCGCCTGATGCAGGTGGCGTCGGTGTTCACGGTTGCGATCCTGGGCGGGTCGATGCTCTGGATGTTCAGGCACGGCCCGCGCCGCAGGCCGGCCATTTAAGGGAAGAAAATAGCGATCATGTTGTCGAGTTTGAACATTCTGGCGGATCAAGGCGGATCGTTCTGGATGCCCCCGTCGGCATCCACCATTGCGCCCGACGTGGATTGGCTGTTCGATTTTATCATGGCGATCTGCGTCTTCTTCTTCATCCTGATCTTCGTTCTGCTCGTCGTCTTCGCCTGGAAATACCGCTATCGGGAGGGCGCCCCGGAAGATCGGGGGCCCAAGCACAACACGGCCCTGGAATTGACTTGGACTTTTATCCCCACCGTCATCGTCATCGTGATCTTCTTCTACGGGTTCAAAGGGTTCGTTCAGATGGCGATCATCCCGCAGAACAATTACGAGATTGACGTGTCGGCGCGGATGTGGTCGTACACGTTCCGCTATCCGACCGGCCACGTCGATAACGTCCTTCACATCCCGGCCGAGACGCCCGTCCAGCTTGTCTTGAACAGCGACGACGTCATCCACGGCTTTTACATCCCGGCCTTCCGCATCAAGAAGGACGACGTCCCGGGCCGCTACAACAGAATTTGGATCATTGCCGACAAGGTCGATATGGGTAAACCCCAGACCTACGACATCTTTTGCACTCAGTTCTGCGGGCAGGGGCACTCGACGATGCGGTCTCACGTCGTCGTGCACAGTCCCGACGACTTCAACGCCTGGCTGAAGACCGCCGACATCTTCGTCGGCACGCCCGCCGAGGCGGGCAAGCACATCTGGGAAACCCGCGGGTGTAACCAGTGCCATACCATCGACGGCTCCGCCGGCCGCGGGCCGACCTGGAAAGACGTCTTCGGCTCCGAGGTCGTCACCCAGAAAGACGGCACGCTGCTGGCCGACGAAAACTATATCCATACCGTCATCACGCAGCCGAATATCCATCCCCTGCCCGGATTCGACCCGATTATGCCGCCCACCCAGGGGCTTTTGACCGAAAAAGATGTGGACAACGTGATCGCGTTCCTTAAGAGTTTGAGCGTGCACTATCATCCGATCGTGCCGACGAGTGCACCCGGAAAGAAGTAGTCTGGCGAAGCAGGCCAGGCAAGCAGTCTTGGCCGATTGGGAGTGTCGTATGTCAGAAGATAATTATCTCACGCATCAGCGCGGGTTCATGAGCTGGGCCTTTTCGCTGGATCACAAGCGGATCGGCCTGATGTACATGGCGATGGTCATGAGCGCCTTTCTCCTCGGCGGGATTTTCGCGATCACCCTGCGCACGTTCCTCTGGAACAACGACGGGCGGATGTTCAATTTCTTCAAGGATCCGAACCAGGGGATGTTGTTCTATAACAACATGTTCACGCCTCCACGGGGCGGTGATGGTGTTCATGTTCATGATCCCGGCGATTCCGGCGATCCTGGGAAATTTCGTACTGCCGATGATGCTGGGGGCGAAAGACGTCGCGTTTCCGCGTCTCAATCTGCTGAGCCTGTGGATTTATGCCACTGGGGCGTGTTTCTTCACTTACGTCCTTCTTGGCGGCGTATTGCGGGCCGCGTTCGGCTGGCACATCCCCGGCGGCTTCGGTCTGGATACCGGATGGACTTTCTATACGCCCTACAGCACGGCCCACGCCGAAGACGGCGTCGATTCCCGCCACGCTCGGGGCATTCGTCCTCGGCTTCAGCTCGATTCTCACCGGCGTGAATTTCATCACCACGATCCATACGCTTCGCCCCAAGGGGATGACCTGGTTCCGAATGCCGCTCTGTTCCTCTGGGCGATGTACGCCACGAGCTCATTCAGATCCTCGCGACTCCCGTGCTGGCGATCACGCTTCTGCTGCTCGTCGCCGAGCGGACCATGCACATCGGCATCTTCGACCCTGCTGCTCGGCGGCGATCCCGTTCTCTATCAGCACTTTTTCTGGTTCTACTCCCACCCGGCCGTCTACATCATGATTCTGCCGGCGATGGGCGTCATCAGCGAAGTCATTCGCGATTCACAGCCGCAAGCATATCTTCGGGTACAACTTCATCGCCGCTCAGCTCGATCGCCTTGGCGCTGCTGGGCTTCCTGGTCTGGGGCCATCATCTCTTCGCCAGCGGGCAGAGCAATCTGGGCAACTCAATCTTCAGCCTGCTCACCTTCAGCGTGGCGATTCCCTCGGCGGTCAAGGTCTTCAACTGGCTCGGGACGCTCTACAAAGGCTCGATCCGCTTCACTACGCCGATGCTCGCCGCGATGGGGTTCATTCTGCTCTTCACCATCGGCGGGCTCACCGGCCTGTTCCTGGGCGCGCTGATGACGGACATCCCCCTGCACGACACCTATTTCGTCGTCGCCCATTTCCATTATGTGATGATGGGCAGCATCGCTCTTCGCGTTCCTGGCCGGGATGTATCACTGGTTCCCCAAGATGTCCGGCAAGATGTACAACGAAAAGGTCGGCGCGGTTCGCGGCGATTCTCGTCTTCATCGGGTTTAACCTGACTTTCTTCCCGCAGTTCATCATGGGTTCGCACGGCAGCCCCGCCGCTGGGCGACTTACCCGATCGAATTCCAGCCTTACCACCGCATGTCGACCATCGGCGCGTACATCATGGCGACCGGGTTCTTCATGGTCGGATTCAACTGGTTTTTCGCCGTGCTCGTGGGGCCGCAAGGCCGCCGCCAATCCCTGGGGCGGAAATTCGCTGGAATGGCAGACGCCGTCCCCGCCGCCGTACGACAACTTTGCCGTCCCCCCGTGGCGGACGATCCGTACAACCTCGGGCGCCTGGATATACGATCCGGCGATTGAAGGCTGGGTCAAAAAACCACAACCGTCCCAGCCCGTCCCTGGTCACCCACTAGGAAGCAGTACCCATGACTTCGGCAACCACGGCTGTACCGTCCGAATCCGAGGGCCATGCCCATCCGCCCTTCCTCGCGCATCACTTTGATACGCCCGAGCAGCAGTATTTCTCCGCCAAGCTCGGCATGTGGGTCTTCCTCGGCACGGAAATCCTCATGTTCGGCGGGCTCTTCTGCGCCTATTCCGTCTTCCGGCACAATCACCCGGCGGTGTTCGCCTTCGCGGCTGAGGCGTATCTCAATACGTCGCTGGGGGCTCTCAATACCGTCATCCTCATCACCAGCAGCCTCACGATGGCGTGGGGCGTGCGGGCCGCGCAATTGAACCAGCGGAGAACGCTGATCGTCTGCCTGATCCTCACCCTGCTGGGGGCCGCCGGCTTCATGGTCGTCAAATCGATCGAATACAGCGCCAAGTGGAAGGAAGACGTTTGGATCGGGCAGTGGAACAAATACAACGCCGATTACCGCGGGGAAACCGGGGACCTGCCGGCTCAGGTTCAAAGCGGGGGTGCGCCCGTCACGGCTGCCGCGTCGTCTCCGACTTTTGACGCCAATACGCCGGCGGACGTGAGCAAAATTCAGCCTCGCTTTAGCGGGCCCACGGGCCTCGCCGGCCTGACCGCCGCCGCGCCGACTCGTGCGGAAGTCCGCGGCAACGACGAACTCATCGACGCCCGCTACCGCGAACTCATCCCCAAGGACCAGTGGCGGGTCAGCACGTTCTTCAGCCTCTATTTCCTCATGACCGGCCTGCACGGCATCCACGTGCTGGTCGGGATGGCGCTGATCTCCTGGCTGCTGTACAGGTCCGTCCGGGGCGATTTCAGTTCGCAGTGGTATACGCCGGTCGATCTGATCGGGCTTTACTGGCACCTGGTCGACCTGATCTGGATTTTCCTCTTCCCCTTGCTCTACCTGATCCATTAAATAGACGAGGAACCGAAATAGACGAGGAACCGACATAGACGAGGAACCGACATAGACGAGGAACCGACATAGACGAGGAAGCGATCATGAGTTCAGAATCTCACGCCAGTGCCCATGCGAGCGGCTCCCACTCGGGCGACGCCCATCCGATCGGCCACGTCACCTCCGTGCGCCTGCTCCTGACGATCTATTTCATTCTGATCGTCTGCACCATCCTCACCTATTCGGTTTCCCGCATAGACCTGGGCCAATTCAACATCTGGGCCGCCCTGGCTATCGCGGTGTTCAAGGCTTCGCTTGTCGTGCTTTATTTCATGCACCTTCGCTGGGATAGCCCGTTTAATGCGCTGGCCATCATCACCGCCCTGATTTTCGTGGGATTATTCATCGGCCTGGCGTTGCTGGACTCGATGTCGTATCAGCCGCTGCTGAAGTCGACGCCGACGGCGCTGGGGCCGTGAATCTCCCCGCTGGGGGCCCCGCAGGACGCGGCAAATGTCCCGCGCAGCGGAAATTGCGGCTACGTCTTTTTTCCCGGGTCCCCGCTGTGCGGGGGGATTGGGCTCCCGCGTGGCGGGGAAATCATGATTTTGACCAAGAGTAACAACCAGTACGACACGCCGCGCTCGCGAAGCGCCAGGGCGATCGGCATCTGGCTGTTTCTGGCCTCGCTGACCATGCTGTTTATCGCGGGGATGGTTCTTTATGTGCTGCTGCGGTTGCACGTTTACGGGAATGCCGTGCCGGGGGCGATTCATTTGCCGGCGGCTTTGTGGGCGAGCACGGGTCTGCTGCTGGCCGCCAGCGCGGCGATTCACCGGGCGCTGGTGAACGTGCGGCGGGAGCGGATCGGGCGGTTTCAAACTTATCTGCTCGTCACGTGCGTGCTCGCGGTTGCGTTTGTGTGCGTGCAGGCGCCGAGCCTGGCGAAGATTCTTGCGGCTCATCGGGCCCAGAACCCCAATGGGTTTCGCATGTATGGGCTGGTGTTCTGTTTGATCGCGCTGCATGCGCTGCATGTCATTGGGGGGATGGTGGCGCTGGGGGTTGTGATGACCCGAGCGAAGCTCGGCAAATATGATCATGAGAACTTTTATGGGGTGAAGTATGCCGCGGTTTATTGGCATTTTTTGGATATTGTTTGGATTGTGATGTTTGCAACATTTCTTTTGACGAGCGGCAGTTAGAGTTGCCAGTTGCCAGTTGCCAGGGATTCTCCGAACATTCTGTTCGGAGGCCTGGGAAAGAAAAAAAGAAAATACATGTGAGAAAAAGGGCGGCCCTTCGACTTTGCTCAGGGGAGCGGGCGAAAGTCGAGTTGTGGGGATTTGTGGGGGAAGTTGTTGGGGGGATTGGGGTTGGGGCGTCTGTTTTATGTTTAATAAACAGTTGCCGGTTGGCCGCCGCGGCGGCCCTTCGGATCGTTGCCAGTTGCTAGAGGGGAGGAGATGGCTTTTTTCGGCTTGAAACGGCGATCGATTCTCATATTTAAGAAAATAGATATTGGTATAGCAAGAAACTTTTATTTTTTGTGCTGCTCGCAAGCCGTGGCGCGGCAGGGGCTTAAAAGCTCGTCTCGGGGAAATGAACATATGGATTTTTTTGAAAACCTTCAGGTTTGTCGCCCCGTAATAGGGGCGAGTGTGAAGGGGTGGAGGTGTGAAAGTGTGAAGGGGTGGAGGTGTGAAAGTGTGAAGGTGTGAAACGTGTGAAGGTGTGAAACGTGTGAAGGTGTGAAACGTGTGAAGGTGTGAAACGTGTGAAGGTGTGAAACGTGTGAAGGTGTGAAACGTGTGAAGGTGTACTCCAAGCGTTCGCTTGGAGGCCTAAGAAAAATAGCTCTCCATGCGTTCGCTTGGAGTCCTGATGCAGAAGGGTCGCCGGTGCGGCGACGGAAAGGAAAGGCGTTATGACACAGGAAGAGGAAGACGAAATCTTGGAGAAGGCGCGACATCCTCAGGGGCCGGAGGGGTATGGGGAGATGGGGCTGGATGTTTATTGGAAGATTTTGGAGACGATTCTTCCGCCGGGGAATTCGCTTTGGGGCGGATGGGCTGTGGATGCGGAAGCGGTGATCAAGGAACTTGGGGCTCGGGATGGGATCGAGAAGCTGATGCTGGATCAAATTCTCTGGCTGCATGGGAGACTGGCGCGGTTGACGCTGCTGTCTTGCAGGCGGAAGAAGCTGGAGGAGGCGGAGGGGTATCACGCCGCGGCCGATCGGCTGACGGATACGCTGCGGCGGCATATGGCGGCGTTTGCGAGCTATCGGTATCCGGAGAGAAAGCGGTTTGTGGCTGTGAATCGGGCGAATATTGCGGAGCAGCAGATTGTGATCGACGGGCGCAATAAGCGCGGTCGACCGCGACTAGGCACTAGAAACTTGAAACTAGAAACTAGAGGGGGAATGGAGTTGCCCGTTCGACAGGCTCAGGGCGGGCCAGTTCGACAAGGTCAGGGCGGCCCTTCGGCTGGTTGCCCGTTGCCAGTGGGGGCATCGCGGAATTCCGAAGACTTGAAGCTAGAGGCTGGTCTAGATACTAGAGGCTTGAAGCTTGAAGCTAGAAGGGGAGAGGAGTTGCCTCTTCGACGGTGCTCAGAGCAGGCCCCTTCGACAGGCTCAGGGCGGGGCGCGTCTGGACGCCGGAGGCTAGAAGTTGGAAGCTAGGACGGGGAATTTTTGGGAAATCATTTTTTGGTTTTTGGGGGGGCGAGGCGTCGGTCTACCGGATTTGTAATAACAGGTGCCTTACCCTGCATATCTGTCCCTAGATACAGCCACTTACTCGCTGGTGAACAACCCGGTGGCGAGTGCGCTGCACAAGAAACATGGGCATTTGCTAAGGGCAGGTATTCGCGACGGTGCAAAAGGCATAATAATTTGCGATGGTGGTTCGCGCTTTGATGCACGAGACTTTGCGCGGCTCGTGGTCGGTCGGCCTGCAGGACGTAGTGGAGAACTATTTGAGGAACTCTCCTTGGCTGGATTTCGTGTTGAGTTTGTCGGTCGTTTCAGAATATGGGTCGCTGCACACCGGCCGAAGGGAAAGTCACAAAGTTAGGCCCCAATTTTTCAGCTTAAGGAAAGACAAGAGGATTGAGGAAATAGGGGAAGCCACGCTCAGGATATTTTCCGAGTTGCCGGAGGCCGATGTCAGTCCTGAAAATGCGAGGGTTTGGTACGAGGATGGGCTTGGCCGAGATGGATTCAGGAGGAAGCCAATGAGTACGAGTTTCGATAAAAGTGGTCCTGAAAGAATCCGTGTTTCCGCAAGATGGCTGATGGAGATTTTGTCAGGGAAATTTCCAATTGACCAAGCGATGAAGCAGTATCAAATTCCGCCGGAAATTGCCCGCCGTCCGCAGCAGAATCCGTTTTCGTTAGCCCTAAATGCCGGGAAACTACCCAGGAGCATCCGACTAGTGCATGACGACAGTGCAGATGATGATGAAATTGAATTTGTTTTCGGGGATGTAGATGCGGCGATTGCAAAATTTGCTGTGCCCAAACGCTAAGAGTGGAGCTTTGTGCGTTTTTTCGTTCAGGATAAATGAAGGTGACGCGAATCTAGACGCTAGAGACTGGGCTCTAGGGCCGCCTCGCACCGTCTCGGCGAAACTCGCCGACGGAAAGCAATGCCTCTCACCTAGCCACCGTGCCGGAACTGGCCTGAGGACGAGGATGTCCGAGCGGACGTGGGTTGGGACGGGGGGACCCGACGCATGGCGAGCTTCGCTAGAGGAGTAGAACAGTGGATCAGGTGAGCAGTAGATGGAGCGAGAGAAAGTCCCACGAAGCTAGAAACTGGAGGGGAGCTTGGCGGGAGACTCGCGGTGCGTTGCACCGCCGCTAAACAAAATCACAACGGATGGGCATCGGTTGGCTTTCGCAGAGGGAAATTATCCGGGGCAACAAGTTGGCCCGGCTTCGGGGGAGGGACCCACGGCGGCGCCGTGGGCGTTAGCTAGAGGCAAGATACTAGAAACCAGAAACTAGAGGCTTGCAACTGGCAACTGGCAACTTATTTTTTAATCAGTTGATCTCTGTAGAACTCGATCATTTTTTTTAGGCCTTCTTTGCGGGGGATGACTGGCGACCAGCCTAGGATTTGTTTGGCTCGGGTGATATCCGGGCAGCGGACGCGGGGGTCGTCGGGGGGCATGGGGTGGAAGGTGATTTGGCTTTTACTCGTCGGGATCAGTTCCAGGATATCCTTGGCGATTTGGAGGATGGTTAGCTCGTCGGGGTTGCCTAGGTTGATGGGTTCGCAGAAGTCGCTTTCCATCGTTAGGTTGATTCCGCGGACGAGGTCGCTGACGTAACAGAGGCTGCGGGTCTGGGTCCCTTCACCGAAAACGGTTAACGGCTCGTTGTTCAGAGCCTGGCGAATGAAACTGATGACGACTCGGCCGTCGTATGGATCCATGCGCGGGCCGTAGGTGTTGAAGATGCGGATGATGCGGGTGTCGACTTTTCGCTCGCGGCTGTAGGCCATGGTGCAGGCTTCGCTGAAGCGTTTGGCTTCGTCGTACATGCTGCGGAGGCCGATGGGATTGACGTTGCCCCAATAATCTTCGCGCTGGGGATGGACGGCGGGGTCGCCGTAGCATTCGCTGGTGCTGGCCATGAGGAAGCGGGCGTTTTTCGTCTGGCACAGTTCGAGGAGATTCCAGGTGCCCTGGCTGTTGACCTTCATGGTGGCGATTTGGTGTTTGGCGTAGCCGATGGGGCTGGCGGGGGAGGCCATGTGATAGGCGCGATCTACGGGGCCGTCGAGTTTGAGGGGTTGGATGACGTCGGCTTCTATGAAGGTGTACTTGGGATTTTTGCCGCGCAGGTGGGCGATGTTTTGGGGTTTGCCGGTGATGAAATTATCTACGCCGACGATTTCATTGCCCTGTGCGAGCAGGAGGTCGGTTAAGTGTGAGCCTAGAAACCCGGCGGCGCCGGAGATCAGAATTCGCATTATCGGGCTTTCCTCGTGGGAACCGGTATAGGGTTCATATCGGGGCAATTTCAATGGGTCTTTTGTTAAATCATAGCCGGTTTGGCGATACGACCCCCACCCTACCCTCCCCCTGAGTACATGGGGAGGGGATTATTTCGGGGGGCGATGTCAGTTGGTCTTTTGCAGAATCATAGCCGCTTCGGCGATCCGACCCCCTCCCTTGCCCTCCCCCTGAGTACATGGGGAGGGAAGCAGAGGGATTGCCGCTCTCCCCTACCCTCATCGTGCCGAAACTAGCGGAACGGGAGAGGGGATTAGTTCGGGAGGCGATGTCAGTCGGTCTTTTGCAGAATCATAGCCGGTTTGGCGATCCGACCCCCTCCCTTGCCCTCATCGTGCCGAAACCAGCGGAACGGGAGGGGGGATTAGTTCGGGGGGCGATGTCAGTCGGTCATTTCCAAAATCATAGCCGGTTTGGCGATCCGACCCCCTCCCTTGCCCTCCCCCTGAGTACATGGGGAGGGGATTAGTTCGGGAGGCGATGTCAGTCGGTCTTTTGCAGAATCATAGCCGGTTTGGCGATCCGACCCCCTCCCTTACCCTCATCGTGCCGAAACCAGCGGAACGGGAGGGGACCAGAGGGGATTCCGCTCTCCCTTACCCTCATCGTGCCGGAACTAGCGGCAGAGGACAGGGAGGCTCTCCCCATGAGTACATGGGGAGAGGGGACGAGAATTTTAGTTGGAAAAACGGAAACGGATGATGGTCAGGATGGCCTTGATTCCGTCTTTCCAGGTGATCTTTTTACCTTCTTCGTAGCTGCGGCCATAATAGGCGACTCCGACTTCGTAGATTCTGAGCCTTGCGGCGCATTTTAGCGATCTTGGCGGTGATTTCGGGTTCGAATCCGAAGCGTCCGCATTTGATTTCGATTCGATCCAGGACCGTTTTGCGGAAAACCTTGTAGCACACCTCCATGTCGGTCAGGTTGAGGTTGGTGAACATGTTGCTGAAGGAGGTTAGGAATTGGTTGCCTAGGGTGTGCCAGTAATAGAGGACTCGGTGGGGCTCGCCGATGAAGCGGCTGCCGTAGACTACGTCGGCTTTGTCATCGACGATTGGGCGGAGGAGTTTGGGGTAGTCCTGGGGGTCGTATTCTAGGTCGGCGTCCTGGATGAGGACGATGTCGCCGGTGGCGTGCTTGAAGCCGTCGCGGAGGGCGGCGCCTTTTCCTTCGTTGATCTGTTTGTGGAAGACGCGGATGTCGCGGCCGGGGTAGACGGTGGGGAGCTGGTCGAGCTTGGCGCCGGTGCCGTCCTTGGAGCAGTCGTTGACGCAGATCACTTCCATGGTGACGCCGGGCGGGACGGGGGCGGCGAGGACCAAGCCGATCAATTGATGGATGGTTTGCTCCTCGTTGTAGACGGGGATGACGACCGACAGTTTGATCGGTTTGGGAGTGGCGGCGGTCGTCGAGAACTCGCTTGTCATGATCCGAGCCGGCGGCGGCCGACGCGGGGGAATCGTACAGGGTGGCGGGAAAAACTCAAAGGGAACGAAGGGGGGCTTCGTGAGAGGAGGTGGGCGGGTGGGGAGGGGGGGAAAGTGTGAAGAGTGTGAAAGTGTGAAGAGTGCGAAAGTGTGAAGAGTGTGAAGAGTGTGAAGAGTGTGAAGGGTGGGGAGCGTGTGAAGGGGGTGAGTGCGGAGAGAGCGGGTGATCGGGTGGGTTTTGAGGGGGTGCGGTTTGTGGGGGAGGGGGCGCGGTGCTGCGCACGCGCCGCTAAATAGTTGGGGGATCGTGGCTGACTAGTGGGGGGATCGTCGCTAAATAGTTCGGGGATCTTGGGTGGATGGTGGGGGATTTTAGTTGATGGAGGTGCGAATCTTCATTGTTCTTGACACAATTTTACAACGGTCATAGGGTAGGTCTGAGACTTTCCTCCTCCTGCGCCGGGAGTTTGTCCATGTCCGTCCGAATGGAACTTAGCAAGATCATTATCAGTGAAATGGCGGAGTCCCAGATCATTTACCTCAAAGAGGTAGACGGGGAGAGGACGTTTCCGATCGTCATCGGGAGCAACGAGGCCCTGGCGATCGATCGGCGGCTGAAGGGGATTCCGACGCAGCGCCCGCTGACGCATGATCTGCTGGCCAGCGTGATCGAGCAGATGGGGGGCAGCGTCGAGCGGATCGAGATCAACGATCTGGCGGACCATACGTTTTTTGCGATCATCCACATCCGGCAGGATGGGCATGTGTTGGAGATCGACAGCCGGCCTAGTGATGCGATCGCGCTGGGGATTGCGTCGACGGTGCCGATTTATGTGGCGGAGCACGTTTTGAAGGCGGTTTGCTAGCACCTGGCTGACGGGTGGGTAAAATAGATTTGGGGCGTTGGGAACGGACAGGAGATTCAATGCAGATGATCGAGGCGGTGATTAAGCCGCATAAAATTGACGCCGTGAAGCAAGCGCTGGCGAAGCTGGGGATTCTTGGCGTGACGGCGGTGGAATGCAAAGGGTTCGGGCGGCAGATGGGACATACGGAGCGCTATCGAGGGGCGAAGATGGATGTGGGATTTGTGCCGAAGGTTTTGCTGAAGTTGTGCGTGAAATCGGAGGATGTGGAGAAGGCGGCGGGGGCGATTGTCGAGGCGGCGCGATCGGGGGAGGTGGGGGATGGGAAGATATTCATTTATCCGGTGTCACAAGTGATTCGAATTCGGACGGGGGAGACGAACGAGCAGGCGCTTTAACCCGGGCGGAGTGGAGTAGGCGATGCGAGGCGGAAATGGAAAAGAGCCTCGGGAGACCTCGGCGGTCAGCCGGCGGGGATTTCTTAAGGGAGTCGGCGCGGTTGGCGTTGGGGCGGTGTTGGCGGATCGGGGGATTGTTCGGGGGGCGGATCAGGCTGCGACTCAACCGGATCAATCCAAAATAATCAGTGGGAATGTTGAGATTGTTTTGAATCTCAATGGGCGGGATCGCAAAGTTGTGGTGGAACCGCGGACGACTTTGTTGAATGCGTTGCGGAATAATCTTGATCCGCCGTTGACGGGGCCTAAGTTGGTTTGCGACATGGGGACTTGCGGGGGGTGTACGGTGCTGATGGATGACAAGCCGGTTTATGGGTGTTTGGTTTTGGCGATCGAGGCAGTGGGGAAGAGGATCACTACGGTCGAGGGGATCGGGACGCCGGAGGATTTGAGTCCGGTGCAGGCGGCGTTTGGGGAGCATGATGCGATGATGTGCGGGTATTGCACGGATGGGTTCGTGACTTCCATCACGGGATTGCTGAAAGCTAATCCACATCCTACGGATGAGCAGGTTCGCGAGGCTTGCAAGGGGAATTTCTGTCGATGCGGGACGTATGCGCGGATTTTTCAGGCGGCTCTTGAGGCGGCGAAGGCTCGGGTTTGAGGCGGAGTGTTAGATCATGGCAGAGGACACGACACAGCCGGCGACACTTGCCTGGGGGCCGAATGATAAACATCGTCTGCTGAATACGCGGTTGCCGCGGGTGGATTTTCCGTTCAAGACTACGGGGGCGGCGAAATATTCATATGACGTAAAAGTTCCGGGGATGCTTTATGGGCGGATTTTGTGTTCGACTGTTTCCAAGGGGAAAGTGACGGCGCTGGATTTAACGCCGGCGATGAAAATCCCGGGTGTGAAGGCGGCGGTGGCGCGGGTGAATGTGGGCGGGTTGGTGCGGTTCGAGGGGGATCCGATCGCGGCGGTGGCGGCGGTTACGCCGGAGATTGCCGAGGATGCGATGCTGGCGATTCAGCTTACGCTGGAGCCGGAGCCGTTTGTGGTGACGGCGGAAGATGCCATTAAAGAGGGGGCGCCGGCGGTTTATCCGAACGACGAACGCGTGCAGAACAATACGCGGTTGCAGAACGCGAGGGGGAGTCTGGATAAGGTCGCGGCGGCAATTCAAGCGGCGGACGTTACGCTGGACGCGGAATATCGCACGCCGATTTTGCATCATTGTTGCCTGGAGACGCACGCGGTGGTTGTTGATTATCGCGGCGGGGAGACGGCGACGGTTTACTGCTCGACGCAAGGGACGTTTTCGATTCCGGGCGATGCGGCGCGCACGCTGAATCTTGACGACAGTGATGTGGTGGGGATTGTGCAATATATGGGGGGCGGGTTTGGGTCTAAGGGCGGCATCGGCGTCGAGGGGCAACTTGCGTGCAAGCTGTCGCTGCAAGCGGGGGCGCCGGTGAAGATGGCTTTGCCGCGGCGGGACGAATTTTTGATGGCGGGGAACGGGCCGGGGAGCTGGCAGAAATTCAGCGCGGGGGCGAGTAAGGACGGGAAGCTGCTGGCGATGCAGATCGAGCAATATGCGCTGGGGGGGATTGGGCGCGGGAGTCTGACGGGGCAGCCTTACGTGTATCACGTTGATGAGGTTTACCGAAAGGCTGGATCGATCCATACGAATGAGGACGCCTCGCGGCCGCTGCGTGCGCCGGGGCATCCGCCGGCGTGTTTTGCTATGGAATCGTTCATGGATGAGCTGGCGTACAAGATCGGGATCGACCCGGTTGAGTTTCGGATCAACAATCTTCCTGCGGACGATCCGCACATTCGGCAGCTTCGGCGCGGGGCGAAGGAAATTGGGTGGGAACGGCGCAACGCGACGGCGGGGGCGACGGCTGGAGTGCTCAAGCGCGGGTTTGGGTGCGGGTGCGGGATTTGGGGCGGAGGGGGGCGGCCGCAGTGCGTGGTTGAAATTCATGTTGCGCGCGGCGGGGCGGTGACGGTTTCGTGCGGGTCGCAGGATTTGGGGACGGGGACGCGGACTTATATGGTCGCCATCGCGGCGGAGGAATTGGGGCTGGAGATGGGCGATGTGCACGAGAAGATCGGGGATACGCGGTTGACGGATGCGAATTTTTCGGGCGGGTCATCGACGGCGCCGTCGCTTTCACCGGCGGTGAAAGACGCGGCGGTGAACGCGAAGGGGGCGATCGCGGCGATTGTCGCGCCGCTGCTCGGCGCGGGGCCGGAAGATTTGGTTTTTAGTGATCGGAAAATTTCCGCGAACGGGAAGTCACTGGAATGGTCGCAGGCTTGCGCGGCGCTGCCGGCGGCGGGGATTTCGGTGCGCGGGACGTTTCGGGCGGGGTTGTCGAGCGTGGGCACGCACGGGGCGGCGTTTGCGGAGGTGGAAGTCGATACCGAGACGGGGCATGTTCGCGTGGTGCGGATTTTGGACGTGCAGGATTGCGGACTCCCGCTGAATCGGCTGGCGGTGGAGAGCCAGATCAATGGGGGGATGGTGCAGGGGATCGGGATGGCGCTGCTGGAAGGGCGGGTGATGGATTCCAATTTGGGCGTGATGGTGAATTCGAGTTTCATGGATTACAAGATCGCGGGTTGTTTGGAGGTGCCGGAGGAGATGCTTCCGCTGATTGACGACGACGATCCGCGGCAGATGGTGGTTGGAGTGGGGGAGCCGCCTTCGATTCCGCCGGCGGCGGCGATCGCCAACGCGATATTCAACGCATGCGGGGTGCGGGTGCGGCAGTTGCCAATCACGCCGGACAAAATCATCATGGGTTTGAGCAACGCATGAAAGCATTCGAGTGGGCAAATCCCGAGAGCGTTGAGGAGGCGGTCGAACTCCTTGCGGAGATCAAGGCGGAGGATGTCAACGACGGGCCACGGCCGATTTCGGGGGGGCAGGACCTTTTGACGACGATGAAGGAGCGGATTCTTGTCCCGAAGCGGGTGGTGAATCTGAAGACGATTTCGGGGCTGGATGGGATTGAATACGATCCGGCGAAGGGGTTGAAAATCGGGGCGCTGGCGAAGCTTTGCGAAATTGAATCGCATGCGGACATTGTCAAGAATTATCCGGGGTTGGCGGAGGCGGCGCATTCGATCGCGACGGTTCAATTGCGCAACATGGGGACGATTGGGGGGAATCTTTGCCAGCGGCCGCGGTGTTGGTATTTCAGGCTTCCGTATGTTGTTTGTCTGAAGAAGGGGGGCGACACGTGCTATTCGGAGCATGGGGAGAATAAGTACAACGCGATCCTGGGCGGGGGGCCTTCGTTTATCGTGCATCCGTCGGATCTGGCGACGATGCTTACGGCGCTGGATGCGGTGGTCTCGGTCTCGGGACCGAAGGGGTCGCGCGAGGTTCCGATTGGGAAATTTTTCATTCTGCCTACGGAGGATGCGTCTCGGGAAAATGTTTTGGACGATGCGGAGATTGTGACAGGGGTTCAGATTCCGGCCTCGGCGTTTGCGGGCAGATCGACGTATCTGAAATTCAAGGAGCGGCTTTCGCTGGATTTTGCGATGGGTGCGGCGGCGGCGGCGGTTGAGCTTGCGCCGGATGGGACGGTTAAGCAGGCTCGCCTGGTGCTGGGAGCGGTGGCGCCGATTCCGTGGAGGGTGCCTCTGGCCGAGGCGGCGCTGGTTGGGAAATCTCTTAACGACGATTCGATTCGGGCGGCGGCGGAACTGGCGGTCCAGGGCGCCAAACCGCTGCAACACAATGCTTATAAAATCCTGCTGTCCAAGGCGTTGGTGCGGCGGGCGCTGGGGAGTTTGAAGACTGCCTGATGGAGCGATGCTATGAGTGAGACGACTGCTCTCCATGTCATTCAGACGCCGTTTTGCGGGGATTTGCGCTCGAAGAAGTTCTTTTTATTGGATCGGATTGCGACGTCGGCGGAGGAATATCTGGACGCCAGCGAGCATTGTTGGTGCTATCATACTCAGCAGGTGGTGGGACCGGATGGGGAGATTGTTATGCCGGAGCGGTGCGTGCCGGGGCGAGGGTGCTATCGGTCGGCGCTGGATCGGAGGAAGTGATCGCGGTTGAATTTCAGTATGCGCTACTAAAGTCTTCGCGGGTTGCGGGTAAGACCCCCACCCTAGCCCTCCCCCCGGGTACGGGGAGAGGGGAGAAGAGTGCGCGAGGCTTCGTTAAAATCTTTGCGGTTTTGGGGTAAGACCCCCACCCTAGCCCTCCCCCCGGGTACGGGGAGAGGGGAGAAGAGTGCGCGAGGCTTCGTTAAAATCTTTGCGGTTTGGGGATAAGACCCCCACCCTAACCCTCCCCCCGAGTACAGGGAGAGGGAAAAAAAAGTGCGCGATGCTTTGCTAAAATCTTTGCGGTTTGGGGGTAAGACCCCCACCCTTCGTGCCGAAACTGGCGGAAGGGGACAGGGAGTGCTCCCCCCGAGTACGGGGAGAGGGGAAAAACAGTGGACGACCGTTGGACCTCGGCAAAGTAATTTCATTAGTGAGGCGATCATGAACCTGACACTCGTTTTAACGATTGCGTGCAGTCTGCTGGGGTCTTCGCCGATTTCGATTCGGTCCTCGACAACTGTGCGGGGCGATTATGTCGAAGGCGCGCACGGCCAGTGTCTTTGCTGGGCCTTGTCACTTCAACGGGGAAGTGATGACCACCGGGGGGGACGCGATTCTGGCTTGGCATGTGACATCGGGGACTTGGGGTGGGGTTGATCTTGCGGGGGTTCGGGCGATGGCGGCGGTGAGTTGTGAATCGAATCTTGCGGATGCGACGGCGGGGCGGCGGTCGGAAATTGTGATCGATAGCTCGGCTAGCAAGGCGCAATCCGCGGCGATGGTTTCGATGCTGCGATTTCGGATGGGCGAGGAATTGGGCGAGATCGGCAGCGTTCGTGCGGGGCGGATCGCGTTTGTTCATTACGGCCGGCAGTATCGCGTCAGCGCCGGCGGGTTTGGTGCGATGGACGTTCAGGGGATGCCTAACGATGAGTGCTGCAAGCAGCCGAATTTGGTTTGGTATTCGCCGCTGATGCATCTGGATTGGCGGAAAGTTGGGTATACGACTACGGCCGAGTATTCGGCCGGGACGCTGACTGATCCGTGGGAGCGGGCTGACGAGAATGACGCGTTTTACGGAACGTTCTCGATCGCTCGCTGAATCCGGGTGGGGACCCGGTCTATTTCGTTGCCGGGGCTTTCGTCCAATAAAAGATCGAATCTATTGAACCTGCCTGGGGGGCGCGGAGTTTTGGGCGGCTCATTTCCGGGCTGAATCGTTGGGAGGCGGCCGGTTCCATCCGATGAATAATTTGATGTCCATGTCAACTCCATTTTACGGGTGGAGTGATGATGTGACACGAATCGTATTTGAATCGCGCGCCTGCTCCCTCCGGTCGCGCCGAAACTGGCTGAAAAGGATAGTGCGTGTTCCCCCGGATTACCTTTGGAGGGGGAAAAGGGCGCGTGGATATCAAATCGGGTCCGTGTGACACGGGAATTGGGACGCCGCAAATGGCTTGGCGCCTTTTGGGGAAGTTATTCGAAGCGGTTTAAAGAATAATCTGCGGAAGTTTTTGCCTCGAAGCCTTCAGGCGCGATTGATCGTCGCGCTGATTCTGGTGGCGGGGCCGATCCTGCTTTCGGCGGTGCTGTGGTTGGGCTGGCAATCGGCGCGGCTTGCCGAGTTGTCGGCGGATCAGCATATGGCGAATCAGGCGGCGTCGGTCGCGGATAACGTCGAGCGTTGGGACCACTACTTTGTGATGGCGCTGGAGAATCTGCGCGGGCAGCCGGACATTTTGAACATGTATCCGCCGGACCAGATTCCGGTGCTTCAGCAGATGCAGAAGTCGTACGAGCGGCTGGCGATTGTGCGGGTGACCCGGGCGGACGGCATCAGCGTGGCGCGAACCGACGGCACGGCCCCGATGGACTACGGCGATCGCGATTGGTTCAAGGCGTGCATGGGGGGGCGCTCGGTCACGAGAGAAGCGCTGATCACCAAAACCGGGCACAAGGCGGCGCTGAATTTTTCCATGCCGATTCTGGATGAGAAGGGGAAAATAGTCGGGGTGTTGTCGGCGGTCACCTATTTGACGTCGATGTCGGATGTGCTGGGGATTTCCGCGGGCGATCCCGGGGAGGAGATTTTTGTTGTCGACGAGCGGGGTCTGGCGCTGGCCGCGCCATTACTACAGAGGACCGACAGTCTGACCGATCTGCGCGGCTCGCCGCCGGTTCAGCGATTGCTGCACGGGCAGGACGGGGCGATGGCATTTACGGATTCCTCCGGGACGGAATGGTTCGCGCAAGCGGTGAAGCTTTCCAACGGGTGGTCGATCGTCTGCCAGATCCCCAAACAGGCCGTCATCGCGCAAAGCAAGGAAATGATGCGCACGGCGTACGCGCTGGCGGTGTCGGCGCTGTTGTTCCTGGCGGGTTTGGGTGGGCTGGTCGCCAAAAAGATGACCCGTCCGATCCGCGAATTAACGGGGGCGGCGGACGACCTGGCATGCGGAAACTGGTCGCGCCGCGTTCGCGGCGATGGGGCCGATGAATTGGGGCGGCTGGCGAGTTCATTCAACAAGATGGCGGGGCATCTGGAGGCGGCCTACCGGCAGGCGGAGGCGCGTTCGCTCGAGCTTCAGAAGGCGAACGAAGCGCTGCAAGCCAGCGAGGAGCGATATGCGCTGGCGATTCGCGGGGCCAACGACGGGCTTTGGGACTGGGATCTCAAGACGGGCAGGGTGCATTACTCGGCGCGGTGGAAGGAAATGCTGGGGTGCGAGGACGCGCAGATCGGGGATTCTTTGCAGCACTGGATTAGCCGAGTGCATCCCGACGATTTGGAATCGATCCATACGGCGATCGCGGCGCATCGCGAACAGGTTACTCCGCACTTTGAAGTTGAACATCGTTTGTTGCACACGGACGGGCGTTATCGCTGGATGCTGGCGCGTGGAACTGCGGTTTGGGACGGGGCGGGGCAGGCGACTCGCATGGCCGGGTCGCTGACTGATGTCACGGCGCGGCGCGAGGCGGAGGAGCAATTGCTCGAGGATGCCCTGCACGAACGCGCTGACGGGGATGCCGAACCGCGTGCTCTTTTGCGATCGGCTGGAGCGGTCGCTGTCGCGGATGACGCGGGATCCGGATCACGCGTTTACGGTGCTTTTTCTGGACGTGGATCGGTTCAAGGGAATTAACGACAGCCTGGGGCACGGGGTGGGGGACCAATTGCTGATCGCCTTTGCGCGGCGGATCAGTTCGTCGCTGCGCCCGAGTGACACGTTCGCGCGGCTGGGCGGGGATGAATTCACGATTTTGCTGGAGGACCCGCGCGAGCCGGACGACGCGGTCAGCGTCGCGACGCGAATTCTGAATGTACTGAAGGAGCCGTTCAATCTGGATTCGCACGAGGTGTTTATATCGACGAGCATCGGGATCGCGCACAGCGGGACGCGGTATTCGCGGCCGCAGGAAGTTCTGCGCGATGCGGACATCGCGATGTATCGAGCCAAGGCCAAGGGGAAGAATTGCTACGAAGTCTTTGACGTGGGAATGCACACGCGGGCGGTGAAGCTGCTGCAGATGGAAAACGATTTGCGCCGGGCGATCGATCGGAAGGAATTTGAGCTTTTTTATCAGCCGATCATTCGCATGAACAGCGGGAAGGTTCGGGCGTTCGAGGCGCTGATTCGGTGGCGGCATCCGGTGCAGGGGTTGATTCCGCCTAACGACTTCATACCCATGGCGGAGGAGACGGGGCTGATCATTCCGATCGGGTGGTGGGTTTTGGAGCAGGCGTGCCTTCAGGCGGTGCAGTGGCACGCGATCCGGCCGGATCAGTTGATCGATATGAACGTGAATCTTTCGGGGAAGCAGTTTTCACAGCCGGACCTGGTGGATCATGTGGTGAGAATTTTGAATGAAACCGGGCTGCCGGCGCAACATTTGATTCTGGAGATGACGGAGAGCGTGGTGATGGAGAATCCGGAGGCGACGGCGGCGACATTACGCCATCTGAAAGACCTCGGGGTGCAGCTGAACATCGACGATTTCGGGACGGGTTATTCTTCGCTGGCGCATTTGCAGCGGTTCCCGGTGGACACGATGAAGATCGACCGGTCGTTCGTGGCGCAGATGATTGAGCGGCCGGAGAACGCGGAGATCATCCGGACTATTGTGCATCTGGCGCATAGTCTGAATATGAAGGTCACCGCCGAGGGGATCGAAAGTCCGGAGCAACTGGCACAGTTGGAATTGCTCAATTGCGAGAACGCTCAGGGGTTTCTTTTTTCGCGGCCGCTGGATAGCAAGTCGGCGACGGAGTTGCTGCGGCAGTGGTCGCCGGAGAACGCGGCGCGGCTTGTGGCGTCTCCGGCTACGTCGTCGATTTAATCTGCGTCGGCGCACACACACCGGCGATGGGATCTGACGCGGGGAAATCGGAGTGATGGAAAAGCAGCCGAACTTTTTCTGCGATTCTGCGCAGAGATCGTGGATTTGTGGATGAACGCTGCGTCAACTGCGGGAACTTGCATGTCGGTACAGAAAAAACGGGCAGTCGCATACCGAGAACTCAAGGGCATTGGCGCTTTCCTTCCTCTACCATAAACATTCTCTTGCAGGCAGGACAGTAGAGGTAGTACTCGTAGTAATAGGTCTGCCCAGTTTTCGGCTTTTTGTCGCGTGGCATGCGTCGAATAAGCGGCGTGGAGCATTCCCGGCATGGCGCGCCCTCGGCGAGCTTTGGCTCCGGCTGCTTCGCGGGCGCTGCCAGATTACTGAAGGCATTCTCCTGCTCCGGTTTCTCTTCATAACCGGGATCTGCCGACAGGTCTTTGCTTTTCAGCAATCGGATGGAGAGAGCATCGCATCGCTCATTTTCAGCATTTCCCGCGTGTCCTTTGACCCATTTGAACGCCACGCGATGGATCTGGCACAATTTCCACAACTCTCGCCACAAATCCGCGTTTATGACGGCCTTTTTTCCCCGATGCCAGTTCATTGCGCGCCACCGCTCTACCCATCCGTCCGACATGGCCTGCACAAGATACTTTGAGTCACTATACAGTGTCACATCGCAAGGTTCCTTTAGTATTTGGAGCCCGTGAATGGCAGCATAGACTTCCATCCGGTTGTTCGTGGTGCGCCGAAATCCACCGAAAAGCTCTCGGCGCCGGTCCCCATAGATGAGGATCACCCCATAGCCGCCGGGACCCGGATTCGGCTCTGCCGCCCCGTCGGTGTAGATGACCACATTTTTTCGGCCCTCGCTCATCGGGGTTGTCATGGTGGGTCTAGGATTTTCGATGTGCAATGTACTGACACGCCGGGAGGAAAAAAAGCTATCGGTTCAAATCCCGTCGCATGGTCGACGCGCGCCGTCCTGCGCGGGTAAAGCGGCGCCGCGGTTTTCATACAGTTGTGTCAAACTGCCCGTCGATCCAGCCCATTGATCAGGCCCGAAAGCATGCGGGCGATTTCTTCGAGCTTGTTTTTGAGGTCCGAGTGTGCATCGGGTTTGAGTAAGCCTTGCGCGCCGCCAGTTCCGGCAATGGTACGCATTCCTGCGCGCTGCCCCGTGCGATACCGAAGAAATTTCGTCTGTCGGCCTTGGTGAATCGTCCGTTGCCTTCAGCAATGTTGGCGGCGATGGAGAGTGCAGCACGGCTCAGCTGATCACCCAGGAAGAACTAACCGCGCGGCAGGTTGCGGGTGATTGTACATATCTCGTCGGCGAAACTGATCGCCCTTTGATAGACGAGTAGTTTCTCGAATGCGAACGCCATTCGTTGGATCGTAACCTAAGAAAGTAGAGAGGAGAAAGTAGACCGCAGGAGAGCTTGGCCTGTTACCCCCGTTGCCGCTCTAACGCAGGTATTGCCCCCCTGCTCTCCTTTCTACTTTCCACGCCTCTCCTGCTCTATTTTTCGCTGCCGCGAAAAATCGGGGCGACAAGACACCAGTTGAACTTTTCCTCGTTCTTTGCACTAAAATGTCGGGCCTCAAGCCTACTGGCAGTGGGCTTCGGGAATTAATTCAAGGCATTACGATATTGCCGTCTCTAGAGGTTGGCTTGCCAGAAGAGGTAGGCTGACGGCTCTTTTGCGTCGACCAAGTTTCAAAAGAGCAATCCCTGCGTGTCCTTTTTGGGATAGAATAGGCCGATGACAACCCAGGAACTAGGATGTGCTAAGATCGTTCCCACAATGAAACGAGTGTCTTTGTCGGGACCACAAAGCTCGTCCAGGAACTTCTGCTTAACTTGCTTCGCTGCCGCTTCAGAATCCGTCCCCTTGTCGCGCAGTCGCCAGTAGAGTGCGCCAACTTCCCAATCTTCGATCATCATTTGGTGACCCTTGCACCGACCATCATCACATTCGAACTTGTATTTCCCCTTGAGTGGGTTGGACGCGGGTTGCCCTCATCGGTGGCATTATATCAAGCCTCGCGTGTCTCTGGCGATGCCCGCGAACTTCTGTTATCGGCTGAATTCAAGCGCATAGTCGGGTTACGCCGATGCTCAAGGAGCATCATGCCAGCAAAGCGAATTCAACTCCGTCGATCCCGTGGATGGAGAATGCCTCCGAACGTGCGCAAGGTGGACCGTACGACCAAATGGGGTAATCCCTTTAGGATTGGTCAAATCGCGTCGCACCCTCTGACAAAGAGGTCTGTTCACGTCGCAAACGCTGAAATAGCCGTCGCGCTTTTTGCGGAATATCTGCACACCCGTGAGGGAGTCGCGCTCCTTGACATTGCCAGAAACGAGCTTCGCGGGAAAGATTTAGCGTGTTGGTGCAAGCCCGGCAATGCGTGCCACGGCGATGTGTTGCTACGCGCCATCTATGAGCCGGCGGCCCGACAAGCTGCGTAATCCCTATTGGATTGCCACGATTGTCGCCTCTGTCTGATCCGCAACCAAGTCTGCAATCACGCTCCGGTGGCAGTCTTCGTGGAGCCTTTCATAACATAGTAGCGCCGTTGGAATGCGTCGCGAACTCTCTGCCAACCGTGCGATTTCGGGCATCATGGTTTCAACCGCCCATGCTCGAAAGCGATCGGCAAATCGGTGAAAATCGCCCGAGGCATGTAGCTCGTCTCGCTGCTCCGCAGTGGAGCCTAGCATTGACCAAGCTTGGTACTCGATCCGATTCGCTTTGCACAATGCGCGCAGAGATGCGGCACGAAAATCTGGTTTTCGTGAGGTTGGACGTTCGCGGATATCCGCGATTGCCTTCACTCCTTGGTCAAGTAAAACGCTAATCAGCCCGTCACCGTCGCGTCGCTCGTAACCGACTGTATAGAGCGTGACGTTTTTGCCACTCCGAATCAATTTCGTATATCCGGTATCGGTCACCTTCGAGGCAACGCCGAAAGAGGCGAGTTTCTTGGCGTTCGCTGCTTTGCGCTGTTGAATGTCTGAGAAGAGGTCCATTGAACACCTGCGGGGTTGTGTAACTTAAAGGGGTTGGCCGAGCCCCATGTTGGCGTAGCATGGGCCTCATCCGAATGCGTTTTTGAACGGATTCTAGCGAAAAGTTCGAATCCCGTCACAACCCCAAAGAAAAACCCCTTGTTATGCAAGGGGTTAGGCAATCATCGGGGCGACAGGATTCGAACCTGCGGCCTTCTGGTCCCAAACCAGACGCTCTACCAAGCTGAGCTACGCCCCGGGCTTTTATAGTTTATCGTGGAAGTGAGGCGGGGGGCAAACGGGGGGCGTTTCTCAAATGGCCCTACGGATGGCCCTTCGACGTCGCTCAGGCCGGGCTATCCGTAGGCTTTGGCGGCGTGGAACTGACATACTAAATCGAAGACTTTGCCGGCGTGGCGCTTGGCTACGGCTTCGTCTTTTAGCATGGCGATGTTTAGGGTGTCGCAGGTGAATTCGGCTTCGAGGTTGCTTTCTACGCCGCGACCCATGCCTTCTAGGATTAGGAAATCGGCGTCTTGGGCGGCTTCATTTAATGCTGGGTCGATTTGACTTAAATCAATGAGGGGCTCGCCGGTGCCTGTGGCTACTTGGGTGATGGGTAGGGTTGCGAAGGATGGCTCGATTGCCAGAACTTTTGGCCACCAGGCTTGGACGTCTTCGATGGTCATGTCGTTGAGGGTGGGGCGGGAATTGGCGGCCATGACGACTGGGGTTCCGCGCTGGGCCAGCCAGCGGATCATGGGGAGGGCGCCGAGGAGAAAATCGCTGCCGGCGTTGTCGATGAAGAAGAGGGCCTTTTTGTGTCTGGGGCCTTTTAGGAGGCGGTCGTGGAGTGAGCGAAAATCGTCGATGAGCCAGGGGTGGGCGCGGAGTGAATCTCTGGTGGCGAAAAAATCTGGGCTGGAGTTTAGGAATTTTTTGGCGGTGGCATCGGCGCCCATGTCGAAGATGTTTCCGGCGAACACGCCTTGGATGATGGCGCGGAATTGATCTTCGCCGGTTAGGGCGTCGAGCTGGGCGCATACTTTGGGCAAGAGGGGGAGCATGCCGGCGTTTTCGCGATTTTTCAGATCGATGAAGGGATCGACGAAGCCGTACTTGCGGAGGAGGCCGTCGCGCCAGGCGTCTAGGGTTAGGATGGTGACGCGGCCTTGGCTATCGGGGGCGGCACCGAAGGCGTCGAAAGTTTTATAGAACTCGACGCGGCAGGCGGCGGCTCGGGTTTGGGCGGTTTCTCTTGATTCGCCGCGGGCTGCGGCGGCGTCGATGCCGAGGGCGAGCATTGTGTTCAAGTGGCGTTTGAAGAATTCTAGCCAATGGGCTCGGCCCCAGGCATCGACGGAGAGGTCCCATGAGCAGGCGACGTATTTGGTCGGATCGGCGATTTTACAGAAGGGGACTGGCCGGGATGAGGTGAGCGTCATTTCAAAATCTCAGGACAAAATACTGAATTAGCCACAGATGGAAATCAGATGGACACGGATAATAGAGTTGCCAGTTGTTAGTTGCCAGTTGCCAGTGAAAATCCATCTGTGCGAATCGGTGGGCCATCTGTGGCGACAAATCTTTTTTACCAGGCGTAGGCTTCGGGGGCTTCGGCGCCGGGGCCTGGCCAGATTTCGTTTAGGCGGGCTAGGGTGGGGGCGTTGAGGGTGAGATCGACGGAACGGAGGACGCTGGTCATTTGGTCTATGGTGCGGGGGCCGATGATGGGGGCAGTGATGGCGGGGTTTTGGATGAGCCAGGCGAGGGCGACGTTGGCGGGGGATTCGTTCAATTCGCGGCAGAGTGCTTCCCAGGCTTCTAGGGCCTGTCTGATGAATCCAAAATCCTGAAATAGCGACGGATCATGGCGAGCTTGGCCATGGCCTGAAAGTTCACCGCCAGTTTCTCGTAACGCGTGCCCAGGCGGCGATTCTCCTTCATCCAATTCACGCAACGCTCCACCACGTTCCGTCGGCGATACGCCTTGCGATCAAAGTTCTCCTGCGGCGGCTGATTCGATTTCGCCGGGATCACCGCTTGGATTCGGTGGCGACGCAGCCATCGCCGCACATTTCCGTAACTGTATCCCTTGTCGCCCGCCAGCCTCCTGGGGCGACGACGGCGGCGACCGATGCGCATCGCGTTCATCACCGGCTCCACGTACCGGCTCTCGTGGCATTGGCCGGCGCTGGCCTCGACGGCGAGCGGAACTCCCTGGCCGTCAGTAACCAGGTGGAGCTTGCTGCCCCACCCGCCTCGGCTGCGGCCCAACGCGTGATCCGCCGGTTCTTCCGGGGCGGTTTTGATTTTCTGGCTCCGGCGGCGGATCGACTGGCTCGCACATTGGTGCCGTCGATGCACCACAGGTCCCAGTCGATTCGTCCTTGCTTGTCCAACCTCATCTGCAGCCGCTGGAGGATTCGATCAATCGTTCCGTCCTTTCTCCAGCGGTTGAAGCGGTCGTAGACGCTTTGCCATCTGCCGTAACGTTCGGGCATCTCGCGCCATTGAGCGCCCGAGTGCAGAATCCAGAACATGCCGTTGAGCGTGGTGCGGTGGTCGTTCCACTGCCCGCCGCGCTTGCCGTTGCCGGGCAGCAGATCGCCGATCAACTCGTACTGCTCATCCGTGAGCTCATAACGTCGCATCCGTGACACCTCGTCTGAAAACCGCTATTTATAACCAAAAGCGATTCATCAGACAGGCCCTAGCTGGGGGCGGAGTTTTTGGATTCTTTTTTGAAGGGTTTCCTCGGCGCGGCGGCCCTGGTCGATTTTTTGCAGGACGCCGCCGAGGAGGCCGCCGTCGAGTGGGCTCCAGGGGATGACGCCTACGCCGTAGGCTCGGGCGGCGGGGAGGACTTCCAATTCCACGGTGCGGCAGGCGAGGCTGTATTTGCTTTGCTCGCTGACGAGTCCCAGGAAATTGCGGTGTCGGGCGGTCTCGCAAGCGGTGGCGATGTGCCAGCCGGCGAAATTGCTGCTGCCGACGTAGAGGATTTTTCCTTGCTGGACGAGGAGTTCCATGGCTTGCCAGATTTCGTCCCATGGGGTTTGGCGGGAGATGTGGTGCATTTGATAGAGGTCGATGTAGTCGATCTTCAGGCGGCGGAGGCTGTCGTCGCAGCAGCGGCGGATTTTGGCGGCGCTGAGGCCTCGGGCCATGTTTATGTCGCCGGGGAGGACGGACATGTCGGCGAATAGCTTGGTGGCGAGAACGGTTCGCTCGCGGCGGTGGCCGCCTTGGGAGAACCAGTTTCCCAGAATCTGTTCGGTGACGCCTTTGCCTTTTTGGCGGCCGTAGACGTCGGCGGTGTCGAAGAAATTGATGCCGAGATCGAGGGCCTTGTCCATGATGGCGTGGGATTCGGATTCGGGGGTGAAGGGGCCGAAGTTCATTGTGCCGAGGCAGAGGTGGGAGACTTTTAAGCCGGTGCGGCCTAGGGTGGTGTATTGCATGGAAAAATCCGAATGACGAAATCCGAATGACGAATCAATGCTCGAATGACTGAATGACCGAAAGGATGCGCGCTCACAACTCGTCAGGGGATTTTCGGACCGTTTTGCCGCGGCGATTGGCTAGGCGGGCCTTGGCGGCTAGTTTTTCCAAAGAGTTCTGGGAGCTTGCCAGGGTTTTGTCCCATTTCAGTTCGCCGTCAATATCCTCGAGCAATTGGTCCGCCAATTCGTCCTGGGCGGGCTTGGACAAGTGTGCGGCTTTCGCAAAGGCTTTTTCAAGGGATGCGGTCATGGGTGACTCCGAGGCCAATCCTACGCCGTTGTGCCAGGTCGATCAATCTTATTTGTGGCGTAGCAATTGGCGCGGGAGGTAAAATCCCGAATGTGAACTCTTTTCGATCTCGGTTGCTTGATGGTCTGGCGGTGATTTCATTGTTGCTGTGTGGGGCGATGATCGCGGGTTGGATCGTCGGCGCAATTCATCCTTTTACGTTGCGATTAATATCGAGGCGGGAGCGCACGGTTTTTGCGGGATTCGACGGGCGGATATTTGAAATTGCCGGGCAGGGTGTGAAGGTTTCGATTGGATCGAATTTATATGGAACCGACACGGGGACACTCGGTGAATTTTGGACGACGTACCATGGAAAGCGCAAGGGAGGAATCACATTTTTTCCGGCATATTATTTTGACGGGTGGCTGGGTTTCGGGCGGGGATGGTTTACAACTCAAGATTTATGGGAGGCTCCGGGGTCGTCATCTGTATATAAGTCACGAGTGACTTTTTATGCGCTCACTGCGCCAAATGGCGCGATAATAGCTGTATTGGGCATTTTGCCAGCATTGCGATGGTGGGCATGGCGCCGACGAGTACGGCGAAGTCGGGTCGGGTTATGTCGGAATTGCGGGTATGATTTGCGAGCTACGCCGGAGAGGTGCCCGGAATGAGGGGTGATTGTTTCTAAGGCACCCGACGGATAGCTATCCGTCGGCTTTCTCAGGCGCGATATCGAATTTCCCAATTCCTCATATAATCGGTTGCTTCAAATGGCGCAAGTTACTTTGCAAAATATCAGTAAGGTCTTTCCCGGCGGGGTGCGGGCTGTGGATGGGATTGATTTGTTGATTGCCGATCGGGAGTTCGTCGTCCTGGTTGGGCCTTCGGGGTGTGGGAAGAGTACGACTTTGCGCATGATTGCGGGGTTGGAGGAAATCTCATCCGGGATTATTCGCATTGGGGAGCGCGTGGTTAATGATGTTCCTCCGAAGGATCGGGACATTGCCATGGTGTTTCAGAACTATGCGCTTTATCCGCATATGACGGTTTACAAAAATATGGCGTTTGGGCTGAAGCTTAGGGGGATGCCTAAGGCTCAGATCAAACAGCGAGTGGGGGAGGCGGCTAAAATATTGGAGATTGAGCATTTGCTGGGGCGGAAGCCTAAGGAGCTATCGGGGGGGCAGCGGCAGAGGGTGGCGGTGGGGCGGGCGATTGTTCGGGAGCCGGCGGCATTTTTGTTTGATGAGCCGCTTTCTAATCTGGACGCCAAATTGAGGGTGACTACCCGGGCCGAACTTAAACGGCTGCATCAGCGGCTGCGGACGACGACGATCTATGTTACGCACGACCAGGAGGAGGCGATGACGCTGGGGGACCGGATTGTGATTATGAAGGACGGGCGGATTCAGCAGGCGGATGCGCCTTTGCGAACGTATCAATCGCCGGCGAACCGATTTGTGGCGGGATTTATCGGCACGCCGCCCATGAATTTCTTTGACGGGACGGTCCGAGGCGGTTCGCGGGGCCTAGAGTTTGTGGAGGGGAGGGGGGGTGGCGAGTTGACCTTGGCGGACAATGGGTTTACGCTTAGTCTGGAGTATCTGTCGACGGAAGCGCAAAAACGGCTCTCGTCGAAGGCCGGCAGCCACTTGGTGTTAGGCGTCCGTCCGGAACATTTGAAAATGTCCGGGACGGATGGTTTGCCGTTTTATGCTGCTGTGAAGGTTCGATTGAATGTCGTCGAGCCTTTGGGAAGTGAAATGGATGTGCACATGAGCACGGTTTTGCATGATCACGTGGTAGGGCGAATCGAAGCCCAGGCGGGCGTGCAGGCCGGGACCGAAGCGACGGTGTTCGTCGATCTTCGGAAAGTGCACATGTTTGAACCCGGAGAGACCGGGATGAACCTGAGCCTGGAGACTCTGTCTCCCAGCAGCGAGCCGTCTCATGCAATTGCTTAAGCAGATGCATGGACCGAGTTTCGCAGCAGCGCGTGCGGCGCGGATCCGGAGGAGTGCCGGATAACCGCAAAACGCACGGGCTAGGGTGTCGTCTTCGGGCCGCCGGAATTCGGACGGCCTTTTTTATTTAATGGAGTTTTGGTCCACACAACTGAATAGCGAGAGGAACCATGAATTCGCAGGAACTGGTCCGCATCGTAGATGGGATCGCCCGAGACAAGAACATCGAGCGCGATCAGATATATAACGATATCGAGCAAGCCGTGGCTTCCGGTCTGCGCAAGCAGTTCAACACGGAGGACGCGAGCGAATTCGTCGTCAAGCTGGACCGCCAGAGCGGGGTGATCTCGGCCGTGCGGCAGGGCGTGGAAGTGCCGCTGTCCGTGGTCGGACGCATCGGGGCGCAGACCGTCAAGCAGGTCATGATCCAGCTTATCCGCCAGGACGAGCGGGGGAGCATTTACGAGGAATACAAGGACCGCGTTGGAACGATTATCACCGGCACGGTTGCGCGGTTTGAGAAAGACACGATGATTGTGACGTTGCTTCGCAACGTTGAAGGGATCATGCCGCGGAGCGAGCAGATCCCGGGCGAAGTGCATCAGGTTGGGGAGCGCGTGCAGGCGCTGATTTTGGAAGTGCGCGATACGCCTAGCGCGGTGAAGATTATTTTGAGCCGCAGCCACCCGGAGCTGATCCGGCGGCTGTTTGAGCGTGAAGTACCGGAAGTGGGGGAGCGGACGATCGAGATCAAGGCGCTGGCTCGCGAGCCGGGACATCGGACGAAGATCGCGGTGTCGTCGATCGATACGAAAGTCGATGCGGTCGGGGCGTGCGTCGGTGTGCGCGGGAGTCGCATTAAGAATATTGTCGACGAACTGGGCGGGGAAAAGATCGATATCGTGCGGTGGAACGAGTCGAGCCAGATTTTGATCAGCAATGCGCTCAAGCCCGCCGAGGTGGCGGAAGTGGCGCTTTGCTTTGAGCTGGGGCGGGCGACGGTGGTTGTCAACGAGGATCAGCTTTCGCTGGCGATCGGGAAGCGCGGGCAGAACGTTCGGCTGGCGGCGCGTCTGACCGGGTGGGACATTGATATTCTTACGCCGACGGAATTCCAGAAGGGCACGCAGCGGCTGGAAGCGACTCTCAAGAGCGTTGAGGGAGTCACGAAGGAAATGGTGGACAAAGTTATCGTGCTTGGCTTGATCGACGTGCGGGATTTGGAGGAAGTCGGGACGGGCCCGCTGATGGAAGAGCTGGGTCTGGACGAAGCGACGGCGGCGAAAGTCGTGGAGCGATGCGCGGAAGAGGCGAAGATTGTCGCCACGGAACAAGAGGCGAAGAAAGCCGCGGACGCGTCGGCCAAGGCGGCGGAGAGTTCGGCGCGAGCGGCGGACAAGGCGGCATTGCTGGCGCTGGCGGAAGGGCCGGCGGTGGAGGGGACGGCGCAAACTCTGCCAGGGGCTTTGGAAGCGACGGCGGGGGCGGCGCCGGAGGTTACGGTTCACAGCGAGACATCGTCGAACAATGGCGAGGAGCTTGCTCCCGAGGAAGCTGCCATTCAGGGGCTTGGGTCGGAAGGATCCGAGCAGTCGAAGGCTCCGCCGGATGAGACGGAGACAGAGGCTTTGGCCGAGGGGCGCACGGCGCCCCCGGAGTCTGAGTCTGAAACGGAAAAGTTGTAAGTTTTTTTGGAGACGGTTTTGGCAAAGGGAATTCGAGTCAATCTGTTGGCCAAGGAATTGGGCGTCGAGTCGAAGGCGATCCTTCAGAAACTGAAGGAGGAAGGCCTGTCGGATGTGGCGCCCAATCACATGAGCACTCTGTCGATTGGTTTGGCGGAATCGGTGCGCGAATGGTTCAGCCAGGGGAACATGGGGGGCGGGACGGCGGTTGAAACCGCGCCGCATGTTGAAGTGGCGACCAAGTCGAAGGCCACGCGGACGAAGAAGAAGAAAGAGACGACGGAGGACGAAGCGCCTGGCGCGGAGGTGACGACAACGGTGGTTGAGGCGCCGCCTCCGCCTCCGCCGGTAATTGAAGTGCCGGTTGCGCCGCCTCCGCCGGCGCCGGTGATTGTCGCGCCGCCTGTGGCGCCAGCACCACCGCCGGCTCCGGTGAGTTCGCCGGCACCCGTGGTGATTCCCGTCGCCAAGGCGCCGCAAGCGCCGGCGAGCGGGGCGCAAGCGGCGGCACGGCCGCGCCGTCGATCGGATCAGACCACATTCGGCCGCCGCGCCCGACGGTTACGCTTGCCAGCCGCGGCATGGCGCCGCCGGCCGCGGAACGAAAACCCGTGGCGCAGGCTCCGCAGCTCACGACGCTGCAACCGGCGAAAATTCAGGGGCCGCGCGTGGTGCGCATTGAAAAGGAAGAAGTGGTTCAGGCTCGCGGTCCGCGTCCGCGGCCGGGGACCGCGGGACCCTCGGACTCGACGGTACCGCCTCCGGCGGGACCGGCGCGGGTCGCGGCGTCAAAACGACCGAAGAGGACGACGAGGAGACGAAGAAGAAGACGGCAGGCAACAAGAAGAGTCTATCGACGCGCCGGCGCGGGGTGGACGGGCGGCGCGGGGAGGCGATGGAGAAGATCAAGGAGTTTACGGACGCCGACCTGATCGCCCGGCGCGACGCTTTGAATGCCGCCGCGAGTTCCCGAAATGTATTTGATAGCCATCTTCGACAGGTGGAGAAGCGTGGCACGCACACTCAGGCCAAATCCATCACGCAGCGAGGCGAGCCGGTCGAAATCGAGGAACCCATCACGGTGCGCAGCCTGTCGGCGGCGCTGGGCGTGAAGAGCGGGGAGATCATCTCCAAGCTGATGAAGCAGGGGGTTTTCGCGACGGTGAATCAGTCCTTGGAGAAGGACGCCGCGGGCGCGATCGCCCTGGAATATGGCATCGAACTGAAAATCGCGGTTCAGGCGACGCTGGAGGAAGAGTTGTTGAAGGAAATTGAAGCTCGGCGGGCCGAGAGCACGAACCTGGTGCTGCGCCCGCCGGTGGTGACGATTCTCGGACACGTGGACCACGGCAAGACATCATTGCTGGACAAAATTCGCAACGCACATGTCGCAGCTGGCGAAGCGGGCGGGATCACGCAGCATACCGCGGCGTGGATGGTTCAGCTTGGCGAGAAGCGGGTCACGTTCATCGATACGCCGGGGCACCAGGCGTTTACGGCCATGCGTGCCCGCGGGGCGAACATGACGGATGTGGTGGTGCTGGTGGTGTCGGCGGCGGAAGGCGTGCAGCCGCAAACGATCGAATCGATCAATCACGCTCGGGCGGCGGGAGTTCCGATCGTGGTGGCGATGAACAAGATCGATCGGTCGGACGCGAATCCCGAGATGGTGCTGGGGCAGCTGGCCGCTCAGGGACTCAATCCCATCGAGTATGGCGGCGAGACGGAAGTGGTCCGGACCAGCGCCACGACGGGGCAGGGTGTTCCGGAACTGATCGAAATTCTGGATCTGCAGAGCCAGATCATGGAATTGAAGGCCGATCTGGACGCTCCGGCGCGGGTCGGTGATTGAAAGCCGCGTGGACGAAGGGATGGGCCCGGTCGCGACGGTATTGATCCAGGACGGCACGCTGAAGGTCGGGGACATCGGGTTATCGGGCACCGGGTATGGACGCATCCGGAGCCTGGTGAATGATCGCGGGGAGAGCATCCCCGAGGCGGGGCCGAGCACGCCGGTGATCGTCAGCGGTCTGAGCAATCTGCCGATGGCGGGGGATAAATTCTTCGCGCTGGATGATGTGGATCGGGCCCGCTCGATCGCGGAAGAGCGGCTGACGCGCACCCGCGCGAGCGATCTGGCGTCGGGGAACAAGGTGACGCTGGAAACGCTGATGGACACGATGAAGGCGTCGGACATCAAGACGATCAATCTGATCATCAAGGCCGACGTGCAGGGGTCGGTCGAAACGCTGACCAAGACGGTCACGGATTCCAATACGCAGGAAGTTCGCGTGCGGGTCATTCACAGCGCTGTCGGGCGCGATCAACGAGAGCGACGTTGAACTGGCGGACGCATCGAACGCGGTCATCATCGGGTTCCACGTGGTCCCGGACGAGGCGTCGCGGCAAATGGCCGAGCAACGGCATGTCGAGATTCGGCTGTATCGGATCATTTACGAAATTTTCGACGATTTGAAGAAGGCGCTTTCGGGATTGCTGGAGCCGGAGGTGCGCGAAAAGCTGCATGGGCACGCGGAAATTCGGAAGGTTTACAAGGTCTCGAGGATCGGAAACGTCGGCGGGTGCTTTGTCACGGACGGACACATTCAGCGCGGCAGCAAGATCCGGCTGACGCGGGACGGGGCGGTGATTACGGAGGATTTGTCGCTGGAATCGCTTCGCCGGGAGAAGGACGACGCCAAGGAGGTCAAGGCCGGGCTGGAATGCGGGATCAAGATCGCCGGGTACGACGACATCAAGGTCGGCGATATTTTGGAAGCGTATATCCGCGAAACGTTCAAGAGAACTTTATAATGAGTTGCCAGTTGCCAGTTGCCAGTTGCCAGTAAAATGCCTGCCTTTTACTGGCAACTGGCAACTGGTAACTGACAACTAATCAAATGACTGTTGGCGTGTTGCAGATTGAGTTGTCGGTTACGGACGCCATGAGTTTGAAGGACAAGCGGCGGGTCATCAAGAGCATTAAGGACCGGATCGCCAACGGACATAATGTGTCGATCGCGGAAGTGGGGGCGCAGGATGAGCATCGGCGATGCATCCTTGGCCTGGCGATGGTGGGAACGGATCGGCAATATGTCGAGGGCGGACTGAGCAAGCTGGTCGATTTTGTGCGAATGACGCCTCAGGTTTCGCTTTTGGATTATCGAATCGAGTTGTTATGAAGGAAGAGACGAAGAGACGAAGAGACGGAGAGACGAAGTGGAATGCGCACATCGTCTCTGCGTCTTTTTGTCTCTTGGTCTCTTGATGGAGCCATGTCGCGCCGAACGGAACGGGTCGCCAGCATCATTCAGCGTGAACTGGCGATGACGATAATTCGGGAGCTGAACGATCCGCGATTGACCGGGATGCCGAGCATTACGCGCGTGAAGGTAAGCCCCGACATGAGCGTCGCGGATGTGTTCGTCACCGTGATGGGCACCGACGGGCAGCAGAGCGCGGCGTTGAACGCGCTGAAGCATTCGGCGGGGCTGATGCGGACGCGATTGACGGAGGCGCTGTCGATGCGGATTACGCCGTATTTGAAGTTTCATCTGGACGAAAACGCGAAGAAGGAAATCGCGATACTGGAACTTTTGCGGAAGGCCGCCCTGGAGAACGAGGAACTTGACCGCGCCCGCGCCGCCCAGGCGGCCCCGAACTCCGGCACGGCGACTAACGAAACCAATCCATGAAAAACGCCACCAAACACGCGGACGGAATCAAATCACTGTACAAGCGTCTTTTGCGCGACGGGAAACCGGAGCCGATGCAGCCGCTGGCTCCGCTGGACGCGCTGGTGCGCGGGGCGATGAGCTATGACGTGAGCGATTCCAGAGCCGAGGACGCCATGCGCGCCATCGGGAAGGAATTCGTCGATCTCAACGAATTGCGGGTCGCGACGGATCTGGAGATTCAGGAGCTTCTTGGGCAGCGGTATCCCGTCATCGAGCAGCGCGTGGCGATGATCACGCAGGCGCTGAACGATATTTTCGAGCGCGAGCACACGATGAGCCTGGACCGGCTGAAAACCATCAGCAAGCGCGAGGCGAGGCAATTTTTGCGGGAGCTGCCGGGGATTCACCCGTTTGTCGAGGCGTATATCATGCTCATGTCGATGGAGGGGCACGCGGTCCCGGTCGACGACGGAATTCTGGCGGTCCTGCGGGACGCGGAAATCGTCGAGGAGCAGACGAGTCTCGAGGAAGCGCAGCGATTTTGGAGCATCATCTGAAAGCGGACGAGGCGTTTGAGTTTTTCGTGCTTATTCGCCGGGCGAGTCAGGACGCCAGCAAGAAAAAGAGCAAACCATGACGGATCGGCTTCCCAGCGATACGGTGCGACTGGGGCTTCCGAGCGGAAGCCTCCAGCAATCGACGCTCGAACTTTTCGGGCGAGCCGGGTTCAAGATCAGCGTCGCGGAGCGGAGCGTTTTTCCGCGGGTGGACGACGAGAAGCTCTCGGCGGTCTTTTTCCGGGCCCAGGAGATCAGCCGGTATGTCGTCGATAACATCATTGACTGCGGTTTGACGGGGTACGACTACATCGTTGAAAACGGGAACGAAAAGGACGTGGTGGAAATCTGCGAATTGACTTATTCGCGGGCGACGGCGAATCCTTACCGGTGGGTTTTGGCCGTTCCGGAGGAAAGCCCGGTCAAGCGGGCGGAGGACCTGGCCGGCAAAATCGTCGCGACGGAACTGGTCAACACGACGCGGCGGTATTTCGAATCGAAGAATATCAAGGTGACGGTCGAATTCTCGTGGGGGACGACGGAGATCAAGGCGCGGTTGCTGGACGCGATCGTCGAGGGGACGGAAACTGGCTCGTCGCTTCGGGCCAACAATCTTCGCATCGTCGATACGATTCTCACCAGCACGACGCGGTTCGTCGCGAATAAAAAGGCGTGGGAGATTCCCTGGAAGCGCGAGAAAATGGAAAACATCGCGATGCTTCTGCGCGGGGCGATCGAAGCGCGGGCGAAGGTGGGACTGAAGATGAACGTGCCGGAAGCGCGGCTGGCGGAGGTGGTTTCGTTCCTTCCTTCGGAGCGGAGCCCGACGGTGAGCAAGCTGGCGGAAGGCGGGTGGGTTGCCGTCGAGGTGATCCTCGATGATCGTCAGGAGCGGGAATTGATTCCGCGGTTGAAGCGCGCCGGGGCGACCGGGATTATCACTTACCCGCTCAACAAGGTCATTCCATAAGTAATCGGACTAAGGCACGGGCCAATGAAAAGGGCGTTGATCATCTTGTCGGCGGCGGTTTTGCTGGCCGGCGGATGCGCCAGCCAGATGGCGGCGCCGCCGCGCGCCAGTGCGCCGAAGACGCTTCCCGCGGCCGCGGATGCGGGAAATCCGAAGGCCTATCTGACGCTGGATGAGATTCTGCCGGCGCCGGTCTTATCTGCTGAACCGACGAGTCGTCCGACCGACCCAACCCCCTCGCGGGCATTGCAGCTTTTTGCGCGCGGGTTGGACCAGTTGTGGACCCATGAGCCGTACCAGGCGGTGGAGTCTTTTCAGGAGGCGCTGAAGCTCGATCCGTATAGTTACGACTTGAACGATGAACTGGGGATGGCCGAGCTGGAACGGATGCAGGTTCCGACCGAGGATTCGTTTGCCGCGTTTGAAACGGCGTCGGCGCTTCGGCCGCAGGATATGCAGATGCATCTGCTGCTGGGGCGGCAATACATGTCGGTGGGGAATGCCCAGAAGGCGCTGGATCACCTGCGGCTGGCGATGCAGACGGACGAGTACAAGCGCGATGCCGTGGGATCGGGGCCGGTGGAATTATATCTCGCGCGGGCTTTGGAGACGCTGGGGTACGACCAGGCGGCGGTGGACGCTTATCTGCTGGTCAGCGACCGGGTGGCTCATCCCACTAGCGACATGTTTCGCGACCCGGACATGTCTTATGCCGTCAATGCGCCGCATCTCATCATGCTCCAGGAGGCGGAGATTTATGAGCGTCTTGGCCAATACGAAAATGCCCTGACTCTTTATGAAAATCTTTCGGACACGGATCGGGCGACGTTTATCCTGCAGGCGCAGGTGGTGCGGATGCTGGTTCGCCTTGGCCGGCTGGACGAGGCGATCGGACGCGCGGCGGATATTGTCACTCTCTTTGGGGCCGATTCGGAGTCTCTGAAACTTTTGCACGAAACGTGCTACGGCGTCAGCCCGAAGCGCGAAGCGGAGGTGTTGCAGAAGCTCCACGATCAGAATCCGCAGGACCGCGGGGTATTATTTGCCCTGGCGGACGCATTGGTTGCGGTCAATCAGTCGGATGATGCGCGGAAGCTGCTGACCGACTCCCTGAACGAGAACCCACAGGACACGCAGATCGTCCGCAAGCTGTTCGAGCTTGAAATGTCGGCGGGGGATTCGATTGCGGCGGCGAAACTGCTGGTCATGCAAATGGCGGGTGAGCCGGATACGCTGGGGGATCTGTCGCCGATGATCTCCGAATTGCTGCGGCCAACCGGGCGGAATTCGCTGCGGCCGGCGCAAATCGAGAAGCTCGATGTTCCGGACTTTGCCGAGGCGGCGAAACTGACGTTGGTTGCCGAAGCGGCCGATCTTTGGCGCCGCGATGCGCTGGAGCGGTCGAGCATCGAACAGGCGGTCAAATTATCTCCGCCGTTTGCGCCGGCTTATCGCCGATTCATCGTTCAGCAATGGGACCGGCAGGATTTGAACCGGGATCAGAAGGTTCAGGTCAGCGAAAAGTTGGCGGCCCAGGCGGAGGGGGGCGGGAATCCGGCGCTGGCGGCGGAATTGCGGGGGCTTTCACTTGCGTATCAGGGGAAATACTCGGAGGCCGCCGATCAACTTGAAACGGCGATGCGGATCGATCCGGATTCGCCGGAGCTGCAGCTCACTTACGCCGCGGCGCTGGGGAAGCTCAATCGCTCGTTGGATTGCGAGCAGGCGCTGTGGCGGATTGCCGCCAAATGGCAGCAGAACGATTCGGCGTGGGCGGCGCTGTACGAATTTTATAATCAGACCAATCGCGATCCGCAGGCGATCGCGGTTTTGGTGCAGTGGCTGAAGGCGAATCCCGCCAGCGCGGATGCGCGGGTGCTGGAGGCCAAATGGTCGGCGTCGCATGGGCAGGAGCAATATGCCCTGAACGAGCTGGCGGAGTTGCTGCATGATCACTCGGACGATCTTCAACTGATCACCAAGATTGAATCGGCGTATATTTCGATCAATCATGGGCCCGATTTCGTGCAGACGCTGGTGGCGCTGCGCCGCGACCAGCCGACGAATCTGACGGTTGTGTCGATTCTGGCCGACATTTTTGCGCATTCGGGCAGGCCGGATATCGCCCTGGCGCTTTTGGATGAGACGCGCAAGGTGGTCGGCTCGGATGGCGATCTGCTTTACGAAGTCGCGACGCTTTATCACGAGATCGGGCAGGCGGACACTTCGGAGCAGGTGTTGGAGCAGGTTTTGCAGGTCGATCCGAATAGCGCGGCGGCCAACAACGATCTGGGATTTGCGTGGGCGGATGAGGGGAAGAATCTTGGGCAGGCGGAGAAGATGATTCGCCTGGCGGTTGCGGCGGAGCCGGACAACGAGGCGTTTTTGGACAGCCTGGGGTGGGTTCTTTACAAGCAGTCGCGGTTTGGCGATGCGGTGGAATATTTCAAGCAGGCGATCGGCAATTCGCCGGCGCCGGATGCGGAAATACTGGATCATTACGGGGACGATCTTTATCGACTGGGCGAACCGGCGCAGGCGATGGCGCAGTGGAAGCGGGCGATGTGGGGGTTGGGACAGAACGATTCCGAGGACGAGGACGCCGGCTCGCTGAGGCGGTCGATCGGGGCGAAGCTACGCGCGGCGGGGGCGGGGAAACCGGTTGGCACGGCGCCGGTGGGCGGCGAATCGGCGACCACGCAGCCTTTTGGCAGTTAAAGGGAGCGAACATGGCCGGACATAGTCACTGGGCGAAAATCAAGCGTGCGAAAGGGGCCAACGACGCCAAGCGCGGCAAGGTCTGGAGCAAGATCGCCCGCAAGATTATTATCGCGGCGAGGAACGGCGGCGATCCGCGGGATAATCTTTCGCTGCGGTATACGATCGACGAAGCGAAGGCCGCGAATATGCCGAAGGACACGATCGAAAAAGCGATCATGAAGGGGACGGGGGAACTGGGCGCGGAAAATTACGAATCGGTCGTTTATGAAGCATATGCGCCCGGGGGCGTGGCGCTGATGATCGAGGGGCTTACGAACAACCGGGCACGCACCGCGCCCGAGCTTCGCTCGATCTTTGAAAAACATGGCGGGAGCCTTGCCGCGAGCGGGGCGGTGGCTTTTCAGTTCGTCAAACAGGGGCTGATCACCATTCGCACGGACGCGGTTGAAGAGGATCGGCTGCTGGAGGTGGCTCTGGAAAGCGGCGCGGAGGATGTGAAGAACGAGGGGGAGGTGTACGAAGTCGTCACTATGCCGGGGACTTTGATGAAGGTGAGGGACGGGATCGCGGCGGCGAAAATCCCCGTCGAGGCGGCGGAAATTGCCAATATCCCGACCAGCACGGTTCCGATAGACGTCGAGCGGGCACAAAAGCTGCTGAAGCTGATCGATATTCTGGAAGACAACGACGACGTGCAGACGGTCAGCCACAACGCCGAGATTCCTGAGGGCGTGGAAGTGTGAGTTCTGCGGCTGTCGGTATTTCGCATCCTTTACATTACTGCATGAAACCACGGCCTATGGCCGTGCGACGCTGTGTGGCTCTGCCGATCCACAAATTTATCCTCTCTCCCCAAGTAACCATGTGGAGAGGGTTTGGGTGAGGGGCGACACTCAACGATCGGAAAATGCCCCTCACCCTAACCCACCGTGCCGGAACTAAAGGAAGGGGAGAGGGGACAAATGCGCGAGCCCTCTCCCCGGAGTCGCAAAGCCGTCGAAATTGTTGTCCCAGTTTCGCCCAGGGCGCACATTGCTGGTTTGATGACTCAGGGAATCGCCGCCATGGATCCATCGCGAGTGCTACAGGAGTATGCCGACACGGGGTCGGACGAGGCCTTTGGGGCTTTGGCCGAGAAGTACATGGGGTTGGTTTACTCGGCTTGCCTTCGGCAGCTTAAGGACCGGCATCTGGCGGAGGATGCTTGCCAGGCGGTGTTTCTGCTGCTGAGTCAGAAAGCGCGGGGGTTGCGTCAGGATTATCTGGCGGGGTGGTTGCTCACGACGGCGCGCTACGCATGCGCGAACATTCGAAAAAGCGAGGACCGGCGGCAACGCCGCGAGAAGGCGGTCGCGATGAACGTACACGCCGCGGTGGATTCTTCGAATGATCTGCTCGACTTTCTTGACGATGCTCTGGGTCATTTGAAGAGCGGTGATCGCGAAGCACTGGTTTTGCGATATTTGAGGGAACAGCCGGTGAGCGAGATCGCGGCGGCTTTGGGGATTTCCGAAGAGGCGGCGCACAAGCGGATCGGGCGGGGGATGGAAAAGTTGCGCGGGTATTTCTCGCGCCGCGGGATCACGGCCGATTCGGCAGCGCTTGGGGCGGTTTTGATGGAGCAGTTACGCGGAACGTTTCTTACGCCGCAGGCGCGGCAGACGATCACGCAAGGCCTGCTGGATGTTTGCCATGCGGGAAATCAGGGCACGGCGGCGAGCGTCGCCATCGCGAAAGGAACTCAAACCATGATGATCATGACGAAAGTAAAGGTTGCGGCCAGTGTCGCGGCGGTTCTTGCCGGCTTGGGAACCGGCGGCTGGATGATTTCGCGGGCGATCGCGGATAAAACCGTTTCGGATCAAACGGCGATTCCCGCGCCGGCGGCTGCTCCGAGCGTGGCGGCTTTGGCGCCGGCTCCGGCGCTGCAACACAGCCTGGGGCGATCGATCTGAGCAGCCCGGGGGCAACCGTTACATCATTTTTCCGAGCGGTAAGTCAGGGGGATCGGGCGGCGACCTACGAGTGCATGACGGCCGATCCCAATCGGACGGCGACTGAAATCGACGCGATGCTTGCCTGGAACTTGGCGCAGAATCGTCTGATTCACGCCGCCGCGCTGACTTATGGGGACAGCGGCTCGGAGGTGCGGAGAATCAATACGCTGGATAGCGTTGCCCTGCTCATCGCGGCGGTGCCGCCCACTGCGGAAATCGACGGCGATTCGGCCACGATGGTCGTCAATATTCCACCGGCGGTGATCGCGATGGCCCCGGCTGGTTTGCAATCCGTGTTGGGCCAGTGGTCCAACGCGACGGTCTATTTTCAAAAACAGGGGGAGCAATGGAGATTGGATATCGATCGTTCACTGCGCGTGGAAATTAAGCTTCAGTTAAGGCCGCCGGAACAGGTCGATACGGCCGTGGAGATCGGTATTATGACGGACAATGCGCAGGAGTATGACCGAGTCGCCGGGGAGATTGAGAATGGGAACTTGCCGACGCCCGGCGAGGCGGCGCAGGCTTTGAAACTTGCCGGTCGGATGGTCGGCGCAAAGTACGGGATCTCATCCATGCAATTCACGATCCTGCCGGCGCACATCGCGAATTAGGCACGGCGAGATCATGGGAAATATGCGCGAACATGATCAAGGGGCGATTCAATCCGCGCATTATCCTGGCAATTCTGGCGCTGCTGTCGTCGCTTGGGTTTTTGTATTTTTCGCGAAGCGATCATGTTCCGCATGATCCGGAATCGCGGGTGAAACCGGAGGTTTTTTGGGCCGCGATCGGGCGTGCGAATTCGGCGCAAAGGCCGACGAACATTGTGGTCTATCCGGCGCGAATGGGTGTGCAACTGGTCACTTGCACGGGTCATCCGCCCAATGGGCCGTCTTTGGATAAGTATCTGTACGTAAAGCTGGGGCCGGGGGACCGGACGGTCGAGGCGCGACTCACGCAACTGGGGATATCCTTTGAAACGCCGTGGTGGGATTCAGATCGGATGCGGTATGGGCCGTGGGTTGGCGTGGCGGTGGCGATCATTCTCCTGATTATTCCTGCTGTGACTGAACTGTGGCGCATCGCCGGGCAAGCTCCGGCTCGGGGGTCTCATGCTCCAGTGCCTGCGCCGGTCGCGCCGACTTCGGCGGATTTTCAGAAGGTGCGCGAGTTGGAGGAGGCGATGGAAAGCGCTTTGAGCAATTCGACGGGCGGCGACTTCAGTTTCCGGCGTCCCGGTGCAAACGGCTGCCACAACCGCAGCGCCCGTGCTTTCCGGCGGGCCGCTGGAGGCGATTAAGGCGGCCGAACAGGAGAAAAAGGATTATGCCGGGGAGTTCTATCCTGTTGAGCATCCGAACCCGAAGCGCGATTTTACGCTTGTGGAATTGCTGGTCGTGATCGGCATTATCGCGATTCTGTTTTCGCTTTTGCTGCCGACGCTGGCGGGAGCGCAGGCAGGATGCGAATCAAATTGTCTGCGCGGCCAACCGTCATAACATCGGCGTCGCGCTGGCGGCATACGAGGCACAGCACGACGGGGCGATCCCGGCTTCATACAGTTATCACGGCCAGCAAATCGTCAATGGAAAGCAGTCCTATACGGATCAGGGATATGTCCACTGGAGCTATTTCCTTTATAGCCATGGGATGGTTTCGGAAGAGGCGTTTACGTGTCCGGAGATGGACGGCGGGGGGCTGCCGCCGACTAATACGACGCCTGCGAATCGCCTGCCTGGGCAGATGGATGACACGCCGGGGGCGATCGACGATCAAGCGGACCGGGTGGCTTATACGCTCAACGAAGCGCTTTCTCCGCGCAACAAGTTCGTGCTGGGATTTCAGGAGGCGGTGCGGACGTATCATTTCGTGCACGCGTCGTCGATTCCGCATCCGAGCAGCACGATTCTGGCCAGCGAGTGGGGACCGATGGGTGCGAGATACCCGACTTCCACGGGCACCGGCTTCTATATCTATAGCCACCGTCCGGTGCATGGGTTTGTCGGGCTGGACGGGACGCTGGAGATGTATCTACTGAATCCCGGCGTGGGGTATCGGCGCGTGACTGCGGCGGATCTCGACCCGGACCCGGTGAGTGCTTCGGATTCCGGGACGCGACTGGATTGGGTGGGTCGAAATCATGGGCATGTTCAGGGGTATCCCAACGAGAATCGGACGAACTTCCTTTATCTTGATGGGCATGTGGAGTGCAAGACGATTTATGAAACGCTGATGCCGTTTGAGTGGGGGGATAAGTTTTATACGTTGGAGCCGAATGATGATCTGCGGCCGTAAAACTAAATGGGGGGGCATGATTGCGGCAGATCGGAGGACACGCCCCGCAAGCGGGGCCGCTAAAGCGGGGAGTGAGGATGTCGCTGAATCGCGGTCTTTTATTGGTGGCCTTTTTTGCGGGGATGCTAAAATTGTCAGCATGCAGTTGAACGACCTGATCGTGCGCGATCCGACAATTTCGGGCGGGGAACCTGTTATCCGCGGCACGCGCGTGACGCTCCGGGCGATCCTTGCGTCGCTTGCGGACGGTGATTCAGTGGAGCAGATCGTCGGAAGCTTTCCGTCGTTGAATGCTGAGCAAATTCGAGCATTAATCAGCGACAAAAAGTTGCGCGAGCGAACGAGATAAACGCTGCGATTAACCCTTGGCCAATCCCGCGAATTCTTCGCCGCGGTGCTCGAAATTTATGTATTGATCGTAGCTGGCGAAGCCGGGGCTGAGGAGGATTACGTCGCCGGGGGCGGCGATTTTTCTGGCGATGGTGGCGGCGGTGGGGAGGTCGTGGCAGCGATAGGCGGGGGCGGTGCTTTCGCGCGGGGATTGCTCGATTAGTTCGGCGATTTTTTCGCCGGTGGCGCCGATGCATAGGACAGCTTTTGCGCGGTCGATCAGGGCGGCGCAGAGGGAGGTGATGGGGAGTTTTTTGTCGTATCCGCCTACGATTTGGATGACTTTTCTGGGGGGGAAGGACTGAAGGGCCGCGATTGCGGCGTCGGGGATGGTGGCGATGGAGTCGTTGAACCAGCGGATGGAATTGGAATCGGCGACGAGTTGGAGGCGGTGGGGCAGGCCGTGGAAATCGGCGAGGGCGGACTGGGCCTGGGAGAAATCGACGCCGAAGATGGCAGCGGCGGTGAAGGCGGCCTGGGCGTTGAGCTGGTTGTGCTCGCCGGGGACGTGGAGGTCGAAACGTTTTCGGTTGCGGGTTCCGAAAAAGATGATTTTCCCGGGGGCTTCGCGGGCAAATCCCGCCGAGCCGGGGTCCTGCTCGTTGAGGACGGCGTAATCGTGCGGGCCCTGGAAGCGCAGAATGTTTTTCTTGGCGTCTAAATAGGCCTCGGCGGAGCCGTGCCATTCCAGGTGATCGGCGGAGATCATGGTCACGACGGCGACGTGGGGGGACCAGCGCGATTCGCGCAGGTGCTCGAGCATGAAGCTGGATAGTTCGAGAATTACCAGATCGCCCGTTGTGATATTCGGGAGTTCGGGCAGGAGGGAGCGGCCGATGTTTCCGCCGATCCAGGCGTGGAATTGCGCGGAAAGGATTTTGTTGAGCATGGCGGCGCAGGTGGATTTGCCCTTGGTGCCGGTGACGCCGAGGATTTTGGCGGGGCAGCGCTCGATGAAGAGTCGGATTTCGGTGGTGATGGGGACGCCGGCGGCCCGCGGCGGTCTGGAGATAATTGTTTTGCGGGGCGAGGGCGGGGGAGGCGACGATCAGGTCGGTGTTTATAAAATCCTGATCGCGATGGCCGCCGAGTTGAAATTCGATCGGGAGGCCCACGAGTTGTTTGACGGAATCGGCCAATTTCTCGGGGGAGTCTTTATCGGTGACGAGGACATTGGCGCCTTGCTGACAGAGCCATCGCGCCGCCGCGATTCCGCCGCCGAATCGCCCCAGGCCTGCCACGGTCACGCGTTTTCCCGCCAGGGAGTCCATGGGTTCAGCCGCTTAAGACCTGCGAAACGTCCTGCTTCATATCCAGCACGGCGGCTTCGACGCATTTTTCCCAGTTGTTTCCAAACTTGGAGGAATATTTCGCCTCTTTGTGGGCGTAAAGAATGCTTCGGCTTGCCGAGACGATTGCGCCTTTGCCGGCGATGAACGTGGCTCGGGTCATTTCCGCGGTGGCGCCTTGTGCGCCGTAGCCGGGAAGGAGAAAGATGGATTTCGGGAGCAGTTTGCGGAGGCTTTGCATGGTGTGGGGCTGAGTTGCGCCGACGACCGCGCCCAGGCCGCTGAAGCCGCGCGATCCGATCCATGGGGTCGCGAGGGCGTTCAGTTTTGCGGCGAGCATTTCCGACCAGGTTTCGCCGGTTTCGAGTTTGACATCCTGCAATTCGGCGGAGCCGGGATTGCTGGTGCGCACGAGGACGAAAAGGCCCTTGTCGGCGTCGCGGGCGGTTTGAATGAACGGCTGCAAGGTGTCGAGCCCTAGCATGGGATTTACGGTGATCGCGTCGGGGGTGGCGGCCTCGTTCTCGTCTTCGTTGGAGCGGTCTTCCAAGTGAGCGGCGGCGTAGGCGCTGGCGGTTGAGCCGATGTCTCCGCGCTTGACGTCGCCGATGGTGAGCAAGCCGAGCTGTCGGGCCTCCTCGATCAGGTTGTAATAGGCCTCGACGCCTTCCCAATGGTATTTTTCGAAAAAAGCGGATTGGAATTTCACGATGGGGACGAGGGGGGCGACGACTTTGAGGAGGCGGATTGTGAAATCGAAGATGGCGTCGAGGGCGGCGTCGGATTCGTTTTCAGCGGAGGCGAATCTGCCTCGGGCGGAATCGGGGAGGGATTCCAGGATGGGGTCGACGCCTACACAGATGGGGGCGCCGGTTCGATCGATGGCGTCGAGAAGGCGGTCGCTGAACGGTTTGGACATTGGGGCGGATGATAGTCTTTTTTTCGCTCTGCCGGTACTGGGCTACATTTTCCGGGTTTCGCGCAAGCCTGCTGAAATCAAATGCGAGTTGAACCGCGGAGAGCGCCCGCCGCGGCGGGTGGACTCTGATCGCGGAGATCGGAGGAGGGGGAAAATTCGAGAGGGACGGGGTGAGGATCGTTAGCGTCCCGGCTTGGGGAGCTTTCCGAGGCGGAGGGCTCGGGACATCATGGCGTTTTGGGTGTCGATGATGGGGCCTTTTTCGGGTGGGGGGAGGCGTAGCCAGGCGCCGTCGGGATTTAGCTCCCAGGCGTGTGAGCGGTCCGCGCGCATGACGTCTAGAATTTCGCGCAAGCGTTCGCGGAGGGCGGGCTCTTCGATGGGCGCGATGGACTCTACGCGCCAATCCAGATTGCGGTTCATCCAATCTGCTGAGCCGATGTAGAACTCCTCGTTTCCGCCGTTGAGGAAGTGATAGATGCGCGAGTGCTCGAGGAAACGGCCGAGGATGCTGGTGATGTGGATGTTTTCGCTCATCCCGGCGACTCCCGGGCGCAGGCAGCAGAAACCGCGGACGAATAATTCGATTTTTACTCCCGCGCCGACGCGGCGTAGAGATCGTTGATGATTTTGGGGTCCTGAAGGGCGTTCATCTTGGCGGTGATACGGGCTTCGCGGCCGGCCTTGGCGTGCTCGATCTCCCGCTTGATCTTGGCCTCGAAGCGGTCGCGCATATTGACGGGGGCGACCATCAACTTGTGATAATCGCGCTTCAGCGATCGGCCGGTGAGGAAATGAAACATCTCGATGATGTCTTCGGTGAGGGCGGCGTTGCAGGTAAAGAGGCCTAGGTCGGTGTAGAGCTGCGCGGTTTTGGAGTTGTAGTTGCCGGTGCCGATGTGGCAGTAGGTGCGCAAACCATCGGGCTCCTCGCGGACGACCATTGCGAGCTTGGAATGGGTCTTTAGACCCATGAGGCCGTAAATGACGTGCACTCCGGCGTTTTCGAGCATTTGCGCGAGTTTCACGTTGCGCTGCTCGTCGAAGCGGGCTTTGAGTTCGACGATGACGGCTACTTGTTTGCCGGCCTCGGCGGCTTGCATGAGGGAGAGAATGAAGGGCGAATCGGATGCCGTACGGTAGAGCGTCATCTTGATGGCCAGGACTTTGGGGTCGTGGACGGCGGAGCTGATGAAACGCTCGACGCTGTCGGCAAAGCTTTCGTAGGGGTGATGCACGAGCAAATCGCCGCTACGGATAATCGCGAAGATGTCGGCGTCTTCGTCGCTGAGGCGCGGGGGGGTTACAGGGGACCAGGGCTTGAATTTCAGTTGGGGCAAATCCAGATCAGCCAGGGCGGCCAAATCCGTCATATCAATGGGCCCGCTGGTGGGATAGATGTCGGCGGGATCGACTTCGACGCCGCCGATCACGAATTCTCGCATCGCGGGGGACATGGACTGGGCTAGTTCCAATCTGACGGCTCGCGCCATCCGGCGGGCGCGGAGTTCCTGCTCGACGAGTTGGAGGAGGTCGTCGGCGTCCTCGGCGTCCATTTCGATATCCGCGTTGCGGGTGACGCGGAACAGTTGATGCTCGATCACCGTCATTCCGGGGAAGAGGAGCGAAAGATTTCCGCCGACAACCTGCTCGAGCGGGACGAACTGGAATCTTCCCGGCAGGGGCACCCAGCGCGGGAGATTTTCGGGCAGCTTGATGCGCACGAACAGGCGCTGCTTGCGGACGGGATGCTCGAGCATCACGCCGATCGAATTGCTTAGGTTGGAAATGAATGGGAATGGATGCGCCGGATCGACCGCGAGGGGGGTAAGGATGGGGAAGACATTTTTTGCGAAATATTGATCGGCGGCCGTGCGGTCGAGGGGATCGAGGCGCTTCATAGTCGCGAATGTTGACGCCCTCTTTTTCCAGGGCGGGCTTGACGTCTTCGAGCCAGCAGGACGTTTGCGCCTGAAGCATGGGAAGGAGCTTGGCGTGAATCGCGTCGAGCTGCTGCTGGGGGGATAGACCGTCGATCGAGAGTTCGCTCACTTTGGCTTCGCGCTGCCTTTGCAGGCCGCCAACGCGCTTCATAAAGAATTCGTCGAGGTTGGCGGAGAAGATGGCCAGGAAGCGGGCTCTTTCGAGCAGGGGGAGGGACTTGTCGAGGGCCAGTTCGAGGACGCGCAAATTGAAGTCGAGCCAGCTCAATTCGCGATTGAGAAACGGGGCCTGCGTGGTGGAGGTCGATGAAGTGGATTGGTGCATGCGCGAATTAGCCGCCAGAGTTATGTGTGCCACGAATCCGCAAAAAAGCCAACGGACAGCCATCCGTTGGCTTTATTCCGACTCATACTCTCCCATACCCGATTGGGAGTATCCCAGACGCGCTCGAAAAGGGGGAAGGTCTCGCTGTAAAACTTAACAATTGAGGGAATTACGCTGGATCGCGTGGGGCGGGGGGTAAAAATTCGAGGCGAATAACCCCGACCGACATATGAGCCGGAGAGAGTTATTCGCCTCCATATCTCGCATTTCGCGGTCGGTTGGGACGGCGAGGGCGATTATCGTTTTCTGCGGTCTCGGCGGGCTTTCCGCTTTTTACTGCCGATCTTTCTGCGGCGGCGTGGCTTGGACATGGGGTAGACTCCTTTCTAGTAGGATGAATTTATCGGGCCTTGGAATTTTAGTCCAGACTTTCGGCACGATCGTTGCTAAACTGTCATGAGACGTAAAAACCAGCCGCAATCCACTTGAGGTTGCGTAATGATTAGGCTTAATGCGGGTAACGTGCTTCTGAAACCGTCACAGCGGCGTCAATTGAACGCCTGGCTGAAGAGGCCGACACGATTGACCACTCGTCTGGGGGATTGCTCAGTACGCATCGATTTGCACCGTAGCGGTCACGCGATTGAAATGACCGCCGGGGTGATCACGCATCATGGCAAAACGGCGTTTCGGGCCCGCGAGAGCGATTGGCGTTCGGCGGCGCATCGGATTGTGCGGATGCTGACTGTTTATTTGCATGATCTGACGCTGCGGTCGGCTATGCTGGCGTATTGATCTAATCCTTGATGGTGGGGGGTTTGTTGGGGTGGGGTGGGGATCGCGGTGCTGCGCACCGCCGCTAAATTGTCGGATGATTGAGAATTGGATCTTTACACGGGGCTTGGCGCGGTTGCGGGGTGAGTTGCGGCGTGTCATTATACGGGCCTGAGGCTTCGCCCTTTCGGCCTGCATGGCGCAATCCAACCCTTTACGCTCCGCGACACTTCTGCCGGGTTCTCGCGATTCTGCCAGGTCGTGGGTTTGGCTTAGTTTGATCCTGGCTGTTGGGGGCTTTTTCCGGTTTTACGATATTGGGGGGCCTAGTCTTTGGATGGATGAGATCTGGTCCATCGAAATCTCGACGGGGCGGGGGTCGATGCATGACACGTTGCCGACGGGGGTGGTTCAGACTGAGCAAGTCGATTTGACCTCGCTGGCGGGGGCGCCGCCCTGGTGGAAGGTTTGGACGACGTTAACGCTGGTGATTCATCCGCCGCTTTACCATATTGCGCTGCGGTGGTGGATGGACGGGTTTGGGAATTCCGCGGCGGCTGTGCGGTCGCTTTCGGCGATTTTTTCGCTGGCGGGGCTGGTTGTCTTCTATGACGTCTGCCGGCTGCTTCATGGCAAATCAACCGCGCTGTGGGCGACGGGCTTGGCGTCGTTTTCGGTCGCTCAATTGGAGTTTGCCCAGGAGGCTCGGAGTTATCCGATGCTTATTCTTCTGGGGTTGCTGGCTTGCGACGTGATGGTGCGGATCGAGCAGCGGGGGGCGAGTGGTTGGCGGGTTTTGGGTCTGGGTATATTCGTGGCCGCCGGGGAATTAACGCACTACTTCGCGGCGCCGGGAATCGCGGCTTTGGCGATTTATGCGATTCTGCGATTGCGCGGGCGCGATCTGGTTCGGACGCTCATCGCATTTGTTGCCGGCGGAATTTTTGTGGCGGTCGTATGGGGCCCGCGATTGCTCGAGCAGCTTCATGCGATGCCGTCGTTCAAGCCTCTGTTCCTTCAGAATAATGCCCCGGCGCCGGCGCTGGTGACTTTGCGGCTTCTGCTGCAATTGCCGGGGAAATTCCTTTGCGGGGACATTTTTTTCACCCTTCATCCTCAGGCGTCGCTGGTCGCGGCGGTAATCGCGGGGGTGATCGTCATTCCTCTTCCGGTCATATACCTGCTCATGCGGCGGCGGGATATGCTCCTGTGGGTGGTATGGCTCGGGACGATCGTGGGATTTTTTGTTTGCACTGATCTCTTGCGCCGCTCGGTTTATTTACAGTATTTGCGGTATCCGATTCTGGCGAGTCCGGCTGTTTATGCGATGATCGCCGGGGCGCGGAAGCCGGTGGCGATGGTTGCGCTGGCGGGGTGCCTGTATCTGGCGGTCACCCGCGCGATCGTGGGGGTTCCGGCGAAGGGGGACTGGCGGCAGCTTTCTGAAGTCCTCGAAACTTATGTTCCGCAGGATCAGGTTCTGGCGGTGTATTACGCGGATCCGTTCGTGTCGCCGGGGTTGTGGTACATGGCGCAAGCGTTACTATCAGCCGGAGTCGAACCGGCCGTGGCTGCTCCTGCGACTCCCCGGCTGATGAGAAACTTCGGGCGGATTTGCGTGCGCGGGGCACGGTTTGGCTTGAAGTTGCCGAGGGGGGACCGATTGTGCGGGAAATCCTGCCGGGGTGGCGAATTGCGGAGGAACTGGATACTCCGATCAGCATCATCTATCGACTGGTTCCGGAAAGCCCGACCACTTCGCGCCCGTGAATAATCAATGAAGCGCCGCGACGCCATTATTCTTGTGGTTATTCTTATCGCGGGCGCTTTGCTGCGTTTTTCGAATCTTACTCACAGTAGTCTTTGGATGGACGAAATCTGGTCGATTGAAATCGCCTGCGGGCGGGGGCACGCGCACGATCAGCTTGCCGAGGGGATTATTCGCACGGATCAGATCGATCTGACGACGCTGGATAGCGCTCGCCGTGGTGGCGAGTTTGGTCGGCGGGTTCGGATTACACGTATCCGCCGCTTTATCCGGTGGTTTTGCGGGGTTGGATGAATCTTTTTGGGAACTCCGCGGGGGCGACCCGGGGTCTGTCGGCGATCTTCTCTGTTGTTGCGGTGCTGGTTTTTTTTGATCTGCTACGGGTGTTACAGGGAACTAAAGTCGCGCTTTTTGGGGCCGCGATCATGGCTTTGGCGGGCGCAGATTGACGCGGGGCAGGAGGCTCGTTGTTACGCGATGCTTTTGCTGGTGGTGATTGCTTCTGCTGATGCGCTGGTGCGGATTGAGAAATTGGGGACTTCGTGGCGGCGTCTTGCCGCGATGGGTGTATGCCTTCTTGCGGCGCTCTTCACGCATTATCTGTCGGCTCTCGTCGCGATTGCGTTCGCCGGTTATTCGCTAATCCGATTGCGTGGCAGTGCGCAAGAAAACTGTTGTCACAGTACTGGCAGGGGGCGCTCTTTTCATCGCGATTTGGGGCGATGCTCTTGTGTGGCAGGCGCGACATCTGCCGGGGGCGACGCCGGCGTTTTTGCGGGAGGCGAATTTGGATCGTCATGTGGAGTTGACGTTGCGGAGGGCCGCGGGTTTGCCGGGGGAATATCTCTTGGGGGAAACGGCTGCCGAGGAAATTTTCCGACAGCGCACGCCGATCGATCAGTTTCTGACTATCGTGTTGCTTGGGCTTGCCGTAATGACTGTTTTGCTGGCTTGGGTGCGGCTGCGGAAGCGCCGCGATTTACTGATTTGGATGTTGTGGATTGCTGCGACGCTTTACGTCATCGTCGCGGCGGATTTGGTTTTGAGTACCACGATGACCGGTTATATCCGGTATACGATTCTGGCCAGTCCGTGCATTTATGCGATCATCGCGGGTTGGAATTGGCCGGATAGAAAATTTTTGCGCTACGGCTTGGTGTTCGCTGTCGTTGCGGCGTTGATCATTTCCGCCGTTCATCGCGGGATTAATCCGGCTGAACCCAAGGAGGACTGGCGGGAAGCCGCTGCGCAGTTGGATTCGTCGGCACGAAAAAACGATTTGATCGTTTTCTTCAATCAAGACCCTTGGGTTGCGCCGGGGATTTGGTACATGTGCCTGCGGTATTATTCGCCGAGCGGCGAGCGTCCCTGGCTGCTTTTGCGCGGTCAGCCGGATGAAAACTTGCGGCGGGAAATTGACGGGCGGAGTTCTCTTTGGCTGGTTGGCATTCACGCGGAGGAGACGGCGGAACTGCTTCTGCCGGGCTGGCGAGCGGAGAACGTTGTCCACGTATCGCCGGACGTCAGCATTTGCCAGATGTACAAAAGCAATGATTGACTCGCCCATACGCAGTCGCGCGGTCTGGCTCCTTTTGCCGATTCTGATGGTCGGCGCGTTTCTGCGATTTAATGGGATCGGGCGGACTAGTCTTTGGATGGACGAAATCTGGTCCATTGAGATTTCCACCGGGCGCGGATCGGAGCACGATCTTCTGCCGGTGGGGGAGGTCCAAACTCGGCAGATCGAGCTGACTAGTTTAAGCGGCGATCGCCCGTGGTGGGATATCTGGACGTCAATGCGAGGGGTCACGCATCCGCCGTTGTATCACGTGATTTTGCGCTGGTGGATGGATTTGCTCGGGAACGGGGCGGGCGAGACGCGGGCGCTCTCGGCCGTTTGTTCGCTGGCGTCCGTGTTTGTGCTGTTTGATATTTGTCAGATGCTTTACGGGACGCGGATCGCTCTTCTTGCGGCGGCGATCATGGCTTTTGCACGGCACAACTCGAATTCGCGCGGGAAACTCGGAGTTATCCGCTTTTGATTTTGTTTTGCCTCGGCGCGGCTGACGCGCTGGTGCGAATGGAATACCTCGGTTCGAATCGCCGGCGGTGCGCGGCGCTGGCGTTGTGTCTCGTTGCGGCCGCGCTGACGCACTATTTCGCCGCCGGGGCGATCGTGGCGTTGGCGCTTTATGCGGCGATTCGCAAAATTCGCAAAGCGGCGACTCCGTTTGCGGCGGCGGCGGTGGGGGGAATCCTTCTTTGGGGGTGGGAGTTTTTTCGTCAGATTCGTTCTCTGCCGGCCGCGGAACCGGATTTTCTGGTCTCTAGCGATCTTCATCATTCGACCACCGCCGCTCTGGAGATGATCGGTTTGTGCGGGCAATGGCTGGTCGGGTCGGCCTACGCCGCGATGCTTCCGGCGGCGGTGATGGTCATTCTTTTGGTGGTGACCATTCTCTGGCCGCTGGTGCGTCTTCCATGGCGGAAAGATGCGCTGCTGTGGCTTCTGTGGATCGGCGGGACGGCGCTACCGGTGGCCGGGTCAGATCTTTTTCACCACACGACTTTCCTGGAGTATCTTCGGTACACGATTCTTGCGAGCCCGGCGGCGTATGCGGCTGCTCGCTTCGATCGACTGGCCGCGCCGGGCTGTCATTCGTGACACGATGGGCTATTGCGCTATGGCGCTGGTCGCGTCGTTCGCGATCGTGCGCATTCATCAAGGTCCGGCCAGCAAGGAAGATTGGCGCGAACTGGCGACGCGACTGGACCATGACGCCGGGCCGGACGAACTGTTGGTTTTTGTCGGCAACGATCCCTGGGCGACGCCGGGCATGTGGTATATGGGCTTTAAGTATTACGCTCCGCAATCGAGCCGGCCCTGGATGATTCTCCGGCATACCGCGGACGAGAATATTATGAAACAGTTGAATGCCCGCGACACTCTTTGGGTCATCGGCCTCTATCCCTCCCTGGACGGGCCCATCCTTCTCCCCGGCTGGCGGCCAACCACTGGCTGGGCGACCACGGCGGGGGCGGCGTTCGAAATGACCCACCCTTGATACCGAACATTTCGCCCCGTATCCTCAACCCCCGTTCTTTCGCCGAAGTAGCTCAATGGCAGAGCACCGCTTTCGTAAAGCGGGGGTTAAGGGTTCAAATCCCTTCTTCGGCTTTATCGTAACAAGACGCTGAACGGGGATTTGCGTCACTTATTGGTGGTCGGAAGTGTTGGTTCTGGCTCTGCTATATGGGCTTGGATTTTCGCCGAGTGGATGCCGCCGCGGTCGATATGGAGATGCATGAACTCAGTTGGTGCACCTTCCCAAGACGGGGCTGGTTTGAAGGCGGGGGCCGGCCGGGGGCGATTGTCAGCCGGGCGGCTGGCGATGGCGGCGGTGCTTTTTCTGTACACGTTGTGCGTTTTCATTCCCTGGAATCTTCCGCTTCCCGAAAATGAAGTGGACGCGTCTTGGAACGTCGCGCTGCACTGGGCTCATTTGCATCATGTCGATTTTGGGCACGATCTGGTTTTTCCATATGGGCCGTGGGGATTTGTAAATCTGCGATATATGCCCGCGACATTCGGCTGGGTGGTCGCGGCATGGACGGTTTTGAGCGTGGGGGTTTTCTGCACTGCCTGGAAGATCTTCGGCCGACTGAACGGGCTCTTAAGCTCGGGCGTGTTAACGGCGATCTTTGTGACGATGGCGGCGGCCCCCGTGACGATGCTTCAGGACGTCCGCATGGCATCAGTCTGCTGGCTGCTTCTGCTGCTGCATTTCTACTTTGACAATTCGGACTGGGGGGCGGCGAAAATCATCCTGGCCGTGGGAATGGCGTGGGTCTGCCTGATCAAGTTCTCGATGAGCTTCATGGCGGCGCCGATTTTGTTCGTGGTGAGCCTCGATCAATTATTGCGCCGGCGGGCGCCGTCAATTCTGATCGTTTTCATGGGTGCTTACCTGGCACTTTGGATGGTCGCGGGGCAATCGCTTGCGAGTTTGGGAGCGTATCTGTCCCACTCGTGGATTGTCACCGCCGGCTACACCGAGGGAGAAGGGTTGAGCGGATCGTCCGATCAACTCGAAGTTTGGCTGTACCTGGAGTCCGCGGGCGCGTTGGTGGCGGCGCTGGGCATGATTCATCCGTGGCGCCGGTATCGGCGGCGGCAAGCGATCGACGTTCTATGGGAATCGTTGCCCGAGAGCGGCGCGACGATGGATCATCGTAAAAGCCTGCTTGCCGCGGTCGGGGCGATTGGCGTGCTGCTGGTGTTGTTCAAAGCGGGTTATGTACGGAGCGATACGCACCAAATGATCGCGACAAATTCGCTGTCGCTATTGGGTCTGGCGATTGGCGCGATCGTTTGGCCGCGCGTGCGGCGGCCGGCGTTCAAGGGTCTAGTCGTCATCCTGTGCGCGGGGGGGCTGGGGGTGGCGTGGAATTCGGACGAAAACCTGGCGGGAACGTCGCCGCCGAGATTGGCGTGGAACGCCGTTGCCCTGGTTCCGGGATCGATTTCCACGGCGATTGACTGGATGACCGGGGGGAGCGGGCTGGGCCGGGTCTATGAGAAGCAGCGGGAAATTCTGCCGGAAAGCATGAGGCGCCAAATCGTGGGGACGGTGGATACCTATTCCAGCGGGCAAAAGGCGCTGATCGAATCCGATCTTGATTACAACCCGAGGCCGGTGATTCAAAGCTACCTGACATTCACTCCGGAACTGGCGCTTCTGAATGCGCAGTTTTTGGCCGGACCCAAAGCGCCGGAAAGCATCCTATACGGCTCGTGGCCGATTGACCGGCATTATCCGTCGCAGGAAGACGGGCTGGCGATTCCCGAATTGCTATCGCGATATGATTTGATCGACGCCTCGGGACGGCGTTTGGTGCTGCGTCGCGGGGTGTGCCCCGGTCTTATTCTTTGGTGGAACTGGGAAGCGCAACGGCGCGCACAGGTCAATGGACGACGGTCCCGGCGTCTGACGATCCGGTCTGGGTTGTGTTGCGGGTTGAGTTGACGCCGTGGGGAAGATTCATGCGGGCCGTTTATAAGCTGCCGGTGATCGGACTGGCGGTGCAAACGGCGTCGGGCCGGGAAATTGAGCGAGTTTTTTTGCGTCGGGAGGGGGAGGCGGGATTCCTGCTCTCGCCGTACCTTTCCGAATCGGTGGCGATGGGAGCGCTCTACTCGACGCGATGGAAGGAGATCCTCGGCGCGGAACAGGTCTCGCGGATGGCGATCGGTTTGGAGGATACGTCGGCGAGCGCCGATTTCGAAAGCGATTATTCGATCGAATTCTTCGGGCTGGAATACCCTCACGGAGACGTTTCATCGGCGCCGGGAATGGATCGCTATGTGAAGTTTCGGCAAATCGCGAGGCAGGTTTCGGTGCTTCATTCGGATGGGGATGTTTATGTCGGCGCCGACGAGGACGGGAAGGTGGTCTTGAAAGCGCCCGCGGTCAGCCAGCTTTTGATACCGGTGCCCACGGGAGCCAGGACGTTTCGGTTTGGTTTTGGGATGCTTTACGACTCCTATTTGGGCGACAAAAAGACGGACGGAGCGCAGTTCGGCGTTCTGGCGGTGGATCAATTGAGCGGGACGGTGCATGCCCAACAACTTTTTGCCGGCGCGCTGGATCCGGCCCATCACCCTGAAGACCGGGGAACGCATGACGTGGAAGTGCAATTACCGGCAACCGGCGCAGCGGGAATCATTTTGCAAACGCTTCGGGGACCGATGCATCAGAACAGCGATTCCTACTGGGCGGATTTTGAGTTTCGGTGAATGCGGGGTTAACTGGGGGGCCAGGGTCGGTGACTGGCCCGTGAAGTAAGGAGGGATCGACCCTCTTTTATGCCATTGCCGGCTAGTCTTTTATATACCACGGCATACCGATGACGATCACGCGCTCGTCCTGGCGGTCTCTGATGGCCGCGCGTAGCCGCGAAGCTCGGCGGCTGTGGAGGGGGGCGTGCCACCAGTGTTTTTCGAGGATTTCCGGGACGATGACGGCGACGACGCGATCGGGAGATCGGCGTTCGATCGATTCGATGTGATCGAGGAGCGGCTTGACGAATTCGCGGAAGGGCGTGTTGATCACGTCGAGGGTTGGGGCGGCGATGTGGGCGGCGCGGGCGGGTTCTTCGACAAGTCTCGACCATTTTTGGCGAAGTTTTGCGGCTTCGTCCTTTGCCTCGTCTCCCTCGAGATTGCTGAGATGGACGGCGATGACGTCGCTCGAGAGGCGCATTGCGAAGCGCAGAGATTTGGCGGTTAGGCGGTCCCAGCCATGGGTCGGGAGTACTACTATCGGCGGGGCGTTTTCCGTCAGTTGCAGAGGTTCGTCGCACTCGATTTGCTTTTCGATGGAAGCATAGTGACGGTGAACGAGCCAGAAGAGGGTGATCAAGAGGGGAATCGCCAGGACGGTGATCCAGCCTCCTTCGGTGAACTTGGCGGCCAAAATGATGGCCAGGGCAGTTCCGGTGGCGACGGCACCGACGCCGTTGACGGCTAATTTCAGCAATCGCGATGTGGATCGCTGCTTGCGCTGGCGGCGCCAGTGCATCACCATGCCGGCTTGGGAAAGGGTGAAGGCAAGAAATGCCCCGACGGCAAAGAGGGGGATGAGGCGGTCGGTGATCCCGGCAAAGGCGGCGAGGAGCACGCCGCTGGCGGAGGCGAGGAATAATACGCCGACGGAATAGACCAATCGGCGGCCGATGGTGGCGAAGGCGCGGGGGAGGAAATCGTCCTTGGCGATCAAGCGACAAAGGCGGGGGAAGCCGACGAAGGCGGTATTGGCCGAGAGGCATAGAACCAAGAGCACGCAGGCCATGGTTAGGAAATAGAACCAGCCTCTTCCGACGACGGCGCTGGTGAGCTGTGAAAGGACGCTTTGGTAGCCGGACTGATTCTGGATGGTCGCGCCGATTTGATAGGCATGACACAGATAGGCGATTGCAGCCAGGAGGATTACGAGGATAGTCACGATCAATGTGAGGGTGCGTTGGGCATTTTTGACGGCGGGTTCCTCAAACGCGGTGACGCCATTGCTTACGGCCTCGACACCGGTCATCGCGGTGCAGCCGCTGGCGAAGGATCGGAGCAGGATCCAAATTCCGAAGCCGGCTGTGCTGGCGGGAAGCGCCGGCGGCAACGGCCACGGGGTGGGGATGGCCGCCGGTGAGGAGTGATTTGACAATTCCGATGCCGAGGACTGTGAACATGCTGGCGATGAATAGGTAAGTTGGCGCCGCGAAGGCGACGCCGGCTTCGCGGGTGCCGCGGAGATTGAGCAGCGTGATCAATGTCAGGATTCCGAGGCAGATCGGGAGAGTGTATGGGTATAGCCGTGGGACGGCGGAGACGAGCGCGGCAACGCCGGCGGAAATTCCCACGGCGACGGTCAGGACATAATCGACCATTAACGCGGCGGCGGCGAAGAGGCTTGGCAAGGTACCGAGATTTTCCTTGGCGACGGTGAAGGAACCGCCGTTGACCGGGTAGGCGGCGATGATCTGACGGTAGGAAAAGTAGAGCATGATCAGAAGGGCGAGAATCGCGGCGGTGATCGGGAGGATGTAATTTAGGCCGAGGGCGCCAGGGGCAGGAGCAGTGTTAGCGCGGCTTCGGGGCCGTATGCGCAGGAAGACAAGCCATCGAGGCCGAGCGCGGGCAAGCCGGATAGGATGCTGATCTTGCGCTGTTGTTGCTCACGGGAAGCGAGGCGGCGGCCTAAGAGGAAATCGAGGATTGGTTTTGCTTGCATAGGCTTGACCGTCGCTGGCCGCGGGATCATGGGCGGGATTTCGATTCCGGGCCCAACGGTTCGATCGGCTGCCGGGTTCTACGCGGCGCATTGGCGGCGATGGTTGCGCTTATGCGAGACGTTAGTCTGGGGGGTGGAAAATGGTCAATGTTTGAACTTTGGCGCGGGGGGGAATTGTGGGAGGTTGGAGGGTCGATCTGGTGGCGGAAAGCCCCGGCGGATGGCCCTTCGATGGACTCAGGGCAGGCCATCCGTCGGCTTTGTCAGGGGGCGCGGGGGCGGATTCGGCGGCGAAATCGGGGAACACTTTACAACTTGCGAAAGCGAGGTAGAATTTAACTATCTGGTTAGTTAATTTATGGGTTCCGCGATGCTGAAAACTAGGGCGATTCCGGCGGGGAGAAGGCAGGGGACGCGCGCGGCGATTCTTGCGGCGGCGGGGAGTATCTTTGCCAAATCGGGGCTTGCGGGGGCACGGACGGATTCCATCGCCGCGGCGGCGGGCGTTAATAAGGCGCTACTCTATTACTACTTCGACAGTAAGGAGTCGCTTTACGAAGCCGTCGTTGAGGAGCATTTCAGCGAATTCAATCAGCGGGCTTTGGAGATTTTGAATTCGCCGGGGTCCGCGCGGGAGGCGCTGCTTCGATATGTCACGATGCACGTGGATTTCATCAGCCATCGGCATCAATCGGCGCCGCTGTTTCAGCAGGTGATGATGAGCCGGAGCAAATTTCTGGAACGGCTTATTCGCAAATATTTTGCGGCGCACGGGGAGGCATTGGGAAGACTGATTGATCGGGGCGTTCGCGGCGGGGAATTTCGGCGGGTTGATCCGTTTCATGCGTCGGTGTCGATCGTTTCATTGATTGTGTTCTATTTTACGGCGGCGCCGGTTTTGAAATTGCTGGGACGGCGCGACGCGTACACCGCCGCGAATCTTAAACGACGCAAACAGGAAGTCGTTGAATTCATTCGGCACGGGTTATTTGCCGATTCAAACTCCAAATCATTATGAATAAACGAAGGCTGTTCATTCTTCTGGCTCTGGTGCTCGTGGGCGGGTGGGTTCTTTATTATTTTCTCACCCGGGAGCCGCGGCAGCTTACGCTTACGGGGATTGTTACGACCGACGAGGTGACGGTTAGTTCGCAAATCGAGGGTCGATTGCAGGACCTGGACGTGCAGCAGGGGGATGTTGTTCCTGCCGGGCAATTGCTGGCTGTTATTCAACCTGAGGAGCAGCTTGCGGATGCCGCGTATTATGACAGAACGGCGGAGCAGATGGCGATGCAGGTGAAGCAAGCCGAGTCCGATTTGGAAAACGCCAGGCTGACTTACGAGAGAGATGAGCCGCTTTACAAGCAGCAAGCCATTTCCGAGCAGGAGTACACGAGCGCACGGACCAGTTACGAAGGGGCCCAGGCTCGGGTTGAGGCGCTGAGTAAACAAACGGAAGCGGCCCGGGCTCAGCACGAAAAGGCGATGGTGGAACTTGGGTATACGAAGATCGTTGCGCCGATTGCGGGGATTGTGGATACGCGGGTTGCGTTGCAGGGGGAAGTCGTAACGCCGGGGCAGCCGATCGTGACTTTGATTAATCCGGATGATCTTTGGGTTCGAGCGGATGTGGAGGAGACATACATCGATCGCATTCGGCTTGGCGAAGTGCTGGACGTGACGCTCCCCTCCGGCGATGTCCTTCCGGGCAAGGTTTTTTATCGGGGGGTGGACGCGGATTACGCGACGCAGCGCGACGTGAGTCAGACCAAGCGGGACATCAAGACGTTTGAGATCCGGCTGCGGTGCGACAACAGCGATCGGCGGCTGGCGGTGGGGATGACGGCTTATGTGACTTTGCCGCTGGCGAATTAGTGAATCATGGAAGCCATTGAAGTCGACAAATTGACGAAATGCTTCGGCGATTTTACCGCCGTGGACCATATCGAGTTCACGGTGGCTCATGGGGAGGTTTTTGGGCTGCTTGGGCCCAACGGGGCGGGGAAATCGACGCTCATCCGCATGCTTACGACCTTGGTCCCGCCGACGTCGGGAACGGCGCGCGTGAACGGGTTTGACATCGTCCGACAGGCGAATGACGTGCGGCAATCGATCGGGGTTATTCCGCAGGCGATGACGTCCGATCTCGATCTCAGCGCCAGGAAAACATGAGCATCTTTGCAAAGCTTTATGGCATCTCGCGCGAAAAGCGATCGCGAACCATCGCTCAATTGCTTAAAGATGTCGATCTTGAGAAATGGGCGGACAAGCCGGTCAAGATGTTTTCGGGGGGAATGCGGCGGCGACTTGAGATCGCGGCGGGCTTGTTCACGAGCCGAAGCTATTTTTTCTTGACGAGCCGACGACCGGGCTTGATCCGGTGTCTCGCGTGGCGGTTTGGGAGATGCTTAGCCGACTGAAGAGCGAGCGCGATTTGACGATTCTTGTGACTACGCACTACATGGACGAAGCCGACAAGCTTTGCGATCGGATCGCGATCGTGGATCATGGAAAACTTGTCGCGCTGGACTCGCCGCTGAAATTGAAGGCGTCTATTCCCGGGCAGAATGTTCTGGAGGTTAGTTTTTCGGGCATTCCTGATAATTGGATGGAGATTTTGAAGGGTTTGCCGGACGTTGCGGGGGTGAAGGCGCAGGATCATGTGTATCGAATCTCGTCAGATAACGGGCCGAAGACGACGATTGCGCTCTTCGAAGCGGCGCGACAACACAATGCGACGATTAACTCCCTGAATGTTCAAAGTACGACTCTCGACGACGTGTTTGTGCAATACACCGGGCATCAGTTGCGTGATGCGCTTCAGGCGCCGAATGCGGCGAATAGCCCGTTTTTGATGAATCGGCCTGGTGTGTAAAGGAGAGTTTTGTATGCATCGAGTTTGGGCCATCATCGAACGCGATCTGCGGCGGTTCCGGCGCAGTCCGGTGCTGGTCATCGTCTCGATTATCATGCCGCTGGTGCAACTGGTTATCCTAGGGTATGCGTTTGGGGGGAAGATTAAGAATTTGCACGTCGGGGTTCTGGATCAGGATCGTGGGGTGCCGGCTGTGAAGATCAAGGAGATGTGCCAGGCGATTGCGGCTAATGCGCAGACGTTTGATACGGTTCCCTACACGGATCAAACGACGATGCTCAGCGATCTTCGCGATGGAAAAATCAACGGCGCGCTGACTATTCCGCCGGAGTTTTCGAGAAAGGTTCTGGCTGGGGAAAATCCGCGGATCGCGCTGGTTGAGGATAATACCGATCAGTTCTCGGCGTCCGCGCTCTCGGAAAGTCTGACTGGGTTGCTGGAGACTTACAACGGGCCGGCGGTTGCGCCGCGAGTTTCATCGGACGTCGATCTCTCGGTGGTGGAAATCTATCCTTACGTTCCGTATATCCAGTTTCTCCTGCCGGGAACGATCGTGCTTTCGGTTTTCGTCTCGGCGATGATCGGCGGGGGAATCATCTTCATCGACGATAAGGCCCGCGGACTGCATGAGGGGTATCTGGTTACGCCGATTCGCAAATTTGAGTTGATACTTGGGTTCACTTTGGCCGGGACGGCTAAGGGGATTATCTCGGGACTGGTTTTGATCACCGTCGGGTCTCTGATCGCCGAAATCCCTGATCCGCTGAATGTTCTGCGCATGGCCAGGCTGCTCATTATGGTTGTATTCACTTCGATGGCTTTGATCAGCATGATGTTCCTGATCATGGTTCGCGTGAGCGATCCGCTGGTCCCGCGCGCGATTTTCGGGATGCTCAATACGGTTTTGTATTTTCCTAGCGGGGCGGTTTATCCCACGCAATCGTTTCCGGCTTGGATGAGGGCGATCACGGCGGTTGACCCGTTTACGTATGCGGTGAATGGGTTCAAGGAACTGATTTTGAAGAACACGGGGTTGATGGCGGTAAGCACGGATCTGGCGTTTTTGGGCGGGTTCACGGTGCTGGCGATGTTTGCGGCTACGGTGTTGTTTAAGCGGACGCTGTAGAACGAGCTCGGCTAGGCGGCTGCTGTTTCGGTGGTATAATCGTGCTATGCTTCGACGTATTCCATTAATCTTCGCGCCGCAGCCGGAAGGGGGTTTCACTGTTACCTCTCCGATTCTGCCGGAGTTAGTGACGGAGGGCGACACGCTGGCTGAAGCGTATGAGAATGTCGCCGATGCGCTCGCTGCGGTATTCGAACTGTACGACGAACAAGGCCGGCCGCTTCCCCGCGGCATTTGATACGGCTTGAACAGATCCCCAAGACGAAAATCAAACAGGAGGTGTCCCATGCGTCACGACGAGGAAAACTGCTTTTGAGTCGATGAGCAAGCGACGGCGAGGGTATCCGAGCGAAACCCACGTTAAGCGCGGCGTTCGCCTCATCAAGGATAAGGAACTGATAGAGAAACTTGGGCGTAACGATCTATGCCCCTGCGGTTCGGGCAGCTGCTTTCAAAAAATGTTGCCTGCGAACAGGACGCTTTTGACGGCATAAACCGCCACTATTATTATCGATAAGAGCAAGTCGGCCGGCGGGTGTTGATCCGCCGGCCGTTTTCTTGATATCACCCCGATCGAGGAGCTATTATCGAACGCCAACCCCTTGCGGCTCGTAAGGATAGGAGCGCCAACGCCCTGTAAGACGCTGGAAAAATCTATAGTGACAGGGGTTGACGCGACGATTTAGAGACGTATACTTCCCCACCCTTGGCCATGAGGCCTTTGGATGCGAAGGACCACGAGGTTATCACTAGAGGAAAGTAGGTTTGACACTTCCGTACGATTTTCCGCCCGACTCCCGCGGTGACCCCTTCCAATAAGTTAGGTCGCTGCGACGATGCGGCGACGAATTTTCGAGCCTGATGCGGTATTGGCCGCAAGTGGCTTTTTGTCGAATTTGGGTCAGTCCATCCCGTTAAGTCGGGGTTGATTGACCCGCATTTGGCGGGAGGTTTCAAGTAATTGAAACCGGCTCTTTGAAAAGTGAATAATTGAGGTTCAAGGTTTATAGAAAATAGACCTCCGCGACTTCTGTCTTTATTAATTTTGGTTTTTCCGTCTCGGTTCGGATGCAAGTCCGGCCGAAGGCAGAAGTCGTCGAGCACCTTTTTTGGCGAAAGCGGGTCACAGGAATCTTTTTCCGACGCGCAGCATGAATAATGCGAGAACGGCGGTGATCGATAAATGTGATCAAGCTATTAAGGGTGTATGGTGGATGCCTTGGCATCGAGAGGCGATGAAAGACGTGGCAGCCTGCGATAAGCTCCGGGGAGCTGGCAAACAAGCGACAATCCGGAGATTTCTGAATGCGGAAACGCGGTCCCGAGTTAATCGGGGTCATCCGGCGCTGAATTCATAGGCGTTTGGAAGCAAACCCAGGGAATTGAAACATCTTAGTACCTGGAGGAAAAGAAAGAGACATCTATTCCGTAAGTAGCGGCGAGCGAAAGCGGAACAGCCCAAACCGGGATTCGTCCCGGGGTTGCGGAAGCACTGAGGGGTTACAAAACCGTCGATAGCGGAACAGCCTGGAAAGACTGGCCATAGAGGGTGATAGCCCCGTATGCGACATCGACTGGTCCCCGTTAATATGTGCTCTCCAGAGTAGCATCGGACTCGTGGAATCCGGTGTGAAACCGCCCGGCCCACCGGGCAAGGCTAAATACTCCTCGATGACCGATAGTGAACAAGTAGGGCGATTGAACGGTGAAAAGCACAGCTATTAGCTGAGTCAAAAGTACCTGAAACCATACACTTACAAGCGGTCGGAGCACTATGGCCCGGAGCAATCCGGCAATGTGTGACGGCGTACCTTTTGCATAATGGACCGGCGAGTGCATGTTTGCGGCAAGGCTAAGGCGCGATCAGCGCTGGAGCCGTAGCGAAAGCGAGTCTTAAAGTGGCGATATAGTCGTAGGCATGCGGCCCGAAACCTAGTGATCTACCCGTGGTCAGCGTGAATGCCCCGTAAAAGGGGCAGGAGGCGCGAAGCCGTGAACGTTGAAAAGTTCTGGCATGAACTGCGGGGAGGAGTGAAAGTCTAATCAAACTGGGAGATATCTGGTTCTCTTCGAAATGCCTTTAGGGGCAGCCTGGAACAACTACCCTTGGGGGGTAGAGCTACTGAAAGGAGACGTGGGGCTACCCGCCTGCACGCTCCTACCAAACTCCGAATACCCAAGGGACTACTTCCGGAGTGAGTCCGCGAGGGATAATCTTCGCGGTCAAGAGGGAAACAACCCAGACCGTCTGCTAAGGTCCCCAAATCCAGCTTAGTTCGTTAGGAAGTTATTGTGCTGAGACAGCCAGGATGTTGGCTTAGAAGCAGCCACCATTTAAAAAGTGCGTAATAGCTTACTGGTCGAGCACAGTAGCGCCGTAAATGATCGGGAATAAGCAGGATACCGAAGCAGCGGGTTCTAGAGACTAGAACCTTGATACTAGAAACTAGAGAGAACTCCATGCTCTTTGGCAAGCTCATCGTTTTTCAGAAAGCGTATGACTTGTCGCTCTCGATCCACAAACGATCGATTGGCTTTCCCAAATTCGAGCAGATGGAATTGGCGTCGCAAATACGGCGCACCAGCAAATCCATCTGTGCGAATCTTGGCGAGGGAATGGGCAAGCAAACATCCTCGAAGGATGTTGTTCGCTTTTCTGCGCATAGCCATCGGCTCATGCGACGAAACACGAATCTGGCTGAAATACTCGTACGACCTCGGCTACCTAGATGCCGGGGAATACGAGCAATTTGATGCCGGATACGTGGAAGTGGGCAAAATGCTGACTGGCTTAATCAAAAGATGGTCGGTCGAATCCTCTAGCCCCTAGTGTCTAGGTTCTAGTCTCTGGAACGGTAGAAGAGCGTTGCACGCCGCGTTGAAGGCGTACCGTAAGGAGCGCTGGAGCGCGTGCAAGCGAGAATGCCGGTATGAGTAACGATAATGCAGGTGAAAATCCTGCACGCCGAAAGCCTAAGGTTTCCTGGGGAAGGTAAATCCGCCCAGGGTTAGTCGGAAGCTAAGACGAGGCCGAAAGGCGTAGCCGATGCACAGCAGGTTAATATTCCTGCACCGTCTATAACGGTTGAACCCGCGTATGTGTTTTTTCAAGGCAGATCCTCCGATCAGACGTGGAGGTTTCTGAGCAATCGGATCGAGGCCGCTTTGTTGCCGAAGTCTGTGGAGAAAGAACCGAGAAAAGTGCGCGGGGGACAATATAGGCGCCCGTACTAAAACTGACACAGGTAGGCGAGGAGAGTATCCTCAGGCGCTCGAGAGAACTGCGGTTAAGGAACTAGGCAATCTAACCACGTAACTTCGGGAGAAGTGGTCCCTACCCAGCAATGGGAGGGCGCAGGAATCGGACTGGGCGACTGTTTATCAAAAACACAGTTCCGTGCTAACTCGCAAGAGGATGTATACGGAATGACGCCTGCTCGGTGCCGGAATGTTAAGGGAGCTGGTCAGGGATTCGTCCCAAAGCTGGCAACCGAAGCACCGGTAAACGGCGGCCGTAACTATGACGGTCCTAAGGTAGCGAAGTTCCTTGTCGGGTAAGTTCCGACGTGCATGAACGGCGTAACGACTTGGTCGCTGTCTCGACCGCAGACTCGGTGAAATTGAAGTGGCGGTGAAGATACCGTCTACCCGCAGCAAGACGGAAAGACCCCGTGGACCTTTACTGCAACCTGGTACTGATGCCGGGTGTGGACTGCGTAGGATAGGTGGGAGGCGTTGATCCCTCGGTTCTGGCCGAGGGGGAGCCAACGGTGAAATACCACCCTGTTTGCATTCGTCATCTCACCCTGACCCCTGAATCGGGGCAGGGAACCGTGCTAGGCGGGCAGTTTGACTGGGGCGGTCTCCTCCAAAAGAGTAACGGAGGAGTGCAAAGGCAGGCTCAGGCCGGTTGGCAATCGGTCGTCGAGCGTAAAGGTAGAAGCCTGCTTGACTGCGAGTGCTACAGCACGAGCAGAGCTGAAAGGCGGCCTTAGTGATCCTGTGGTTGCGTGTGGAAGCGCCATAGCTCAACGGATAAAAGGTACCCCGGGGATAACAGGCTGATCGCCTCCGAGCGTCCATAGCGGCGAGGCGGTTTGGCACCTCGATGTCGGCCCATCGCATCCTGGGGCTGAAGGCGGTCCCAAGGGTTTGGCTGTTCGCCAATTAAAGCGGTACGCGAGCTGGGTTCAGACCGATGTGAGTCAGGTCGGTCCCTATCTGCTGTGGGCGTAGGAACCTTGACGGCACCTCTTCCATAGTACGAGAGGATTTGGAAGGACGGACCCCTGGTGTACCAGTTGTCGCGCTAGCGGCATCGCTGGGTAGCTATGTCCGGAACGAATAAACGCTGAAAGCATCTAAGCGTGAAGTCTATGCCAAGACGAGGGTTCCATGGGAGCTTGCTCCCGAGAGACCCCGAGTAGACCACTCGGTTGATAGGCCGGAGCTGTACGGATCGTAAGGTCTTTAGGTTACCGGTACTAACGGTCGATTGCTTGGTCACTTTTATCGATCATTCTAGAAGCTAGAGTCTAGGAGACTAGAAGCTAGAGTTTAGAAGCGATTTAGTGGCCTGCATTTTCCCAAGAAAGTTTGTTCGACGTAAGCGGAAGAACCTCAAACATATTCACTTGAAATTTGTCCCCGCCGGCGCTTGACGGCGCCGGCGGGGCTTCGTTGGTGGCTTTACCGGTAGGGTCACACCCGTTCCCATTCCGAACACGGTCGTTAAGCCTGCCGGGCCGATGATACTGCTTCAGCGGGAAAGTAGGTCACTGCCAGCGTTTATATTCAACCCCCGGTCCTTCGCTGGATCGGGGGTTGCTTTTTTTGTCGATGGATTCTGCACTGTTACCGTGCAGGGGTGATCTGATGGGCCAGCTGAATATCCGTTTAACTCCCGACTTCGATAGAAAGCTGGCCCGGCTCATGGAACTGCGCGGGATTTCGACCAAGACAGAGGCGGTTCGCGCCGCGGTGAGCGAAGCCGTGGAGCGCGCGGAGCACCGCCCGACGACGAGTTGGGAGAAGTTGCGTGGGGCGGCGAATAAGTATGAGCAAAGGCCGCGCGAGCAATGGCTGACGGAAGACGATCTTTGGGGGGATAGATAGTGGGGTGGTATGCGGGGTGTGGGGGGCGAGGCTCGCGGTGCTGCGCACCGCCGCTAATTAGTTGGGCGATGGAAATTGACCCAGGACCTGTCGATCATGGTTGTTTGCGCCGCCGAGTCTCGGAGAGAATTCCCCATGATCACATTGGATCAGGACTTCCGCCGTTGCGACCGCCCGTTATTGATCCCGTCGGGCCGGTGAGGAAATATCTCGCGCATTGGCCGTATCTGATCTGACTCCAAACGCAGTCGTTAAGCCTGCGGGGCCGATGATGCTGCTTCAGCGGGAAAGTAGGTTACTGCCAGCGTTGAACTGACCCGCGGTCCCAAAAGGATCGGGGTTCTTTGTTTTCCACGGCGGGCTTCTTCAGTTGGCTCGAGTGGTCGAGAAATGCCGAGGATGCGGCGTGAGCGACGCCCAAAACGTCTCGCCAACCAGGGCCTTAATGGCGGCGACGCGTTTCAGCCGGGCAGACTTTGCAGTTTCCACGGGAATCTTGGTGGCGTCGATGATTTCCAGAACCAGCGCTCGCTCCTCGGACCATACGGCCGGATCGTCGAGCGGCTTACCAACAGCATGGTTGGCCAGTCTCGCGAAGTGCGCATCCACTTTTTGACGAGCGGCTTCCTCGATCGGCAGTTCCATCGGCTCCAGTAATTGACCGAGCTGCGCGCGCTGGGCGTCGTTCAGATCCGGCCATCCGGGAATTTTCCGACCTTGCGACTTTTCGGTCCAGATATGCTGCAGAGCCCAAAAGGCCCGTGCATCGGAATCCGCTGGATCCATTGGCCGTAAATACAAGTTGAGTTTGATTTCGAACTCCCCGGATTTCTGCCTTTCACCGGACACCTGCGCAGCTGCCGGCGGTCACCAGCCAGTTGCCGGCGCCGACTCGCTGCACAACGCCCAGCAAATGTGCCTTCAGCCATTCCGAATCATGCCACGGGACGTTCGGCGCCGGGGCGGCGTTTGACGCGTCGGGCTTTTCGACGAGCGACCAGTGGATTGACCGTCCCTTGGCGTCTTTGATCCGCGTGACACGAATCGCCGTCGCTCTGCGACCGATTCCCCACCAGTTACGCGGCGGCGGCGCGGGATCGTAATAAGCCAAGTACAGCGGCTTATCGCCGTTGGTGGCCGCCGCCTGAAATCCAAACCCGCCGACCCAACCTTTCACTCGAATCAGCCCACAGGATGTCAGCCCCGAGGGACTGAGAAGCCGACCCTCCTCATCTGTCAACACGGGCGTATCGCTCTCAAAGGGCTCGTCGTATTCCGCCTCATCCGTGATGAAGCGAGTGACGTAAGGCGTGTCCGGCGCGTCGACGATCCTTAGTGCCGCGGCGCGGTAAGCTGTTTGCCCGTCATAGACGTCCACCACGGAGACATACCCGGTCCATTTCCCGTCCATTTTCTGCGGCATGGTCGCGCAACCGGCGACCGTCGCCAGAAATAGAAAGGCAAGCCCACATCCCGCCCGAGACCAGCTCACGCGACGTCCCCTCTCCGATCACCCGATCACCGGCAACCGCTTACGACACATGACCATACCATTCCTCTCGGGCTCGGACTACCTTTTTTCGCCTTTCCCCCAAACTTGAGATAAACTATCCCCATGCCGCCCTTTGACCGAATCACCTTCGACCCGCAAATCCTGGGCGGCCGCGCCTGCGTCCGCGGAATGAGGATCCCAGTCTCAGTCATCGTCAAACAAATTGCTCAAAATGTTTCGCGCGCAACTGCTTCAGGAATATCCCGACCTTGAACCCCAGGATATTCAGCAAGCGCTCGAATCTTTCAAAAAGCCATTGCCGAAAAGCCGCGTTCTGTTGACCTTCGACCTGGACTTCGGCGAAATCCTCGCACTGTCCGGCACAAAATCGGTAAGCGTTTTGCCATTTCGCATCGCAGATGCCACGAGTTCCAATCTGATTCAGCGGCTGGAGAAGGTTCTCCCCGACGTCGCGGAATCACTCGAGTCGGGTGCAATAGTCGTAGTCGAAGATACTCGGCACCGCGTTAGACACCTTCCTCTGCCCGGCCGTGGCTAGAGCGGTTTGCGGCTCCACGTAGCGGCCATTTGTCCACGGCTGCAACGGATGCCGCGTCTTCGCGGCTCAACGTATCTGATTTTCTGATACGCTTCGCCGCTCATCCTTGCCTCCGTTGCAGCCGAGGCCAACTGGCTCGCTACGTGGAGCCGCAAACCGCTCTAGCGGCCAGTCCAACTTCGCTCCGTCCCATAACCCGCCCCCGTTTTTCACCCATAAATCACCCCATTCCTCCATCTGCCGCGAAATCAGTAATTTATTGCCCACCCATGATTTTCGTTTACAATGCTCGGCGTGGTGGGTTCCGGTATGTCTCGCATCAAGGGATTTCAATATGTTCGATGTGTGGCCTTCGGCGGGCGGGAAATCCATCGTTTCTTATTCTGAATTTTTGCGTGCACGACAAAGGATTAGCCGTCGCAACCAGCGCCGATTCCGCGCGGTGATGGAAGCGCTGGAGCGGCGTCTGCTGCTGTCTCAGACTTTCACGGTGACGAACCTGGCCGACGACGGGCGCACGGGCTCGCTGCGCTGGGCGGTCGAGCAGGCGATGACGGCCGGGGGGACGAACACGATCGACTTCACGGTCAGCCTGAGCGGAACCATCAACATGCTTAACGGTCCGAATCATCTCGGACCGCTTGTGTTTAACAGCGGGACGAATACCACCATCAAGGGGACGCCGCTGATCAATATCGACGGGAACGACGATTCCACGGTTTGGGAAGTTGAGTCGGGCGCAGACTTTGACTCTGGATGATGTCACTACCACGGGCGGGAACTTTTTTGGCCCGATCTCCGCCGGGGATATCTACAACGACGGAACGCTGAATATCACCGACGGCTCCGATATCGTCGGCGTGGCGGAGGCGAACTATCACAGCATCGAAGTCCCGGTCGGAACTCTCGAAGGCGATGGCGGGGCCATCTTCAACGACGCCGGCGCAGGTTCTCAACATCACCGGCGCGACGACCACGATCTCCGGGTCCGCCGAACTCGGCGGCGGAATCTACAACACGGGCGGGACGGTGAGCATCACCGGGGCTTCCATTACCGGAACGGCGAGCACGGGCGGCGGCATCCTCAACACCGACGGGGGAATGGTCACCATTCTGGGCGCCACTTTTGACGCCTGTGCCGCTGACGAGGCCGGCGCCGCGATCTGCAACGAAAACGGGAGCATGCTCACCGCCACGAACAGCACCTTCACCGGCGGTTCGGCCGAATGGGGCGGGGAGATCGCTAACTATTCTTACGGGACGATGACTCTGGCTGGGGATACCCTCACCACCGGGACGGCGACGGACGGGGGCGGGATCTTCAATTACACCGGCGCTTTGCTCAACATCACGGGCACGACCATCAGCGCGAACACGGCTTCCTTCTACGGCGGCGGCATCTACAACTTTCAGGGAACGGTTAACTTCGCGGGCACCGACGAAGACAACAACGCTCTGGATGGGGGCGGCGTTTACAACGTGGGCGGGACGGTTACCGTCAATAATTCCACTATCACGGGAAACAGCGCAACCGGGATCGCCAATCCCACGTATCGCGATCCGGGGGTTATCTACATCAGCGCGTACGGGGCGGGAATCGATAACACCAGCGAAGGTTCTTCCATCGAGCAATCCGTTCTCATCGTCGAAAACAGCATCATCTCCGCCAACATTGATCTTACCGGCCAAACCGGCGGCAACGCCAAGGGCGGGGGCATCTACAGCAACATCGGTTCCGTCACCGTCACCAACACCACGATCAACGACAACGTCGCCAACAGCAACAACAATTTCGCCGACGGCGCCGGGATTTATAGTCTGACCGATACGGTGAAGATTTCCGACAGCACGATTTCCGCCAACACCGGAACGACCGGTGGGACCGGACCGACGACGCCGACTGACATTCCGTTCGTTTACGGCTTCGGGGGCGGTGTGGACAGCGCGGGCGGTGATACCATCAAGATGGTCAACAGCACGGTTGCCTATAACGACATCATCGATACAAGCAGCAATGGAAACGCGCAGGGCGGCGGTTTTTGGGATGCGGGCAACGTCACGATCACTAACTCAACGATCGCCGACAATTCCGCTCTGGGGGCACCCTTCAATTTGGATACGCCGGACACGGAGGGCGGCGGGTTCTTCATCACTGGCTCGGGGAATACGACTATTTACAATACGCTGGTCGGTGATAACGCGGTTCAGCAGGGGAGTGGAAGCGGTTTTGCGCCGCAGGATTTCGACGGGTCTCTGGACCGCAGTCTTGGCAGCGGACAAACGGCAAGCTCGTTCAATCTCGTGAGCACGCGGTTGTCGGGGAACGGGTTTAATATCGCCGGGGGTCTGACTAACGGGGTCAACGGAAATATCGTCGGCTCCGATCCGAACCTCGGCTTGCTCCAGGACAACGGGGGCGATACCGATACGATGGGTCTGCTTTTTGGGAGTCCCGCCATCAACGCCGGCGACAACGCCCTGGCCGTCGATCTAAACGGGAATCCGCTGACAGCCGACCAGCGTGGCGGAACTTTTGTTCGAATCATCGACGGCACCGTCGACATCGGCGCTTTCGAGAATCAAAATCCCTCGGGCGACGGCAGCCCCACGGATTCCGGGGCCTCGTCTCCGGGCGTCAGTTCCTCGAGCAGCGACTCGAGCAGTACGTCGACCGACACCAGCGGAACCAGCGGCTCTTCAATAATCGTTCCCTCTTTGATTTACGTCGGCAACGTCGCGGCGCCGACTGATGTCATCACCCCGTCGCCATCGAACACGGGCGTACCTTATTCTCCGCAGCAAATTGACGCGGCGTATGGGGTGGATCTGGTCTCCTTTGGGGGAACGGCGGGGACGGGAGCGGGAGTCACCGTCGCGATTGTGGACGCATATGACGACGCCGATGTGGTTTCCGACGCGAACGTCTTCAGCGACGCGTTCGATCTTCCGAACTTCAATGTAGGCGGTCCGACCTTGCAGGTATACAACGAAGCGGGGGCGCTTGGACGGCGCCGGCGGACGCTACGCCGCCCAGCGCCATCGAAATGGACTGGCTTGAGGAAGAGGCTCTGGACGTCGAATGGGTTCACGCCATCGCGCCGATGGCGAACATCGACGTCTTTGAAGCCACGACTCAAAATCTCAGCGACCTGATGACTACCGTGCAAAGCGCTGAGAATACGCCTGGCGTGTCCGTCGTTTCGATGAGCTGGGGTTACCCCGAGACGCCGCTCAATGTGGGCCAAAACAGTATTTTCACCACGCCGATTGGCCATTCACCGATCACTTTCGTGGCGAGTTCGGGGGATGATGCTTCGCCCGATGAGTCGTTCCCCGCAACGAGTCCCAACGTCGTCGCCGTCGGCGGTACGCGACTGAACATCAACACGGATGGAACGTACGGGACGGAATCGGCGTGGGACGGCGGGGGCGGGGGGGTCAGCCTGTACCAATCGCAACCGTCTTACCAGGTGGGCAATGTGGATGGCGTCAGTTCTACCAATCGCGCCGCCCCGGATGTTGCTGCCGATGCGGATCCGGCAACCGGCGTCTACGAATTTTTCAGCTACAGCAACGGAAGCATGATCATCGACAATTGGGGGCAGATCGGCGGAACCAGTTTGGCGGCCCCGATTATGTCAGGGATGATCGCCATCGCCGATCAGGGGCGGGCGCTGGGCGGCCAATCGGCTCTTGACGGGCCGACGCAGACACTCCCCATGCTCTATGCCGCCCCGGCGTCCGACTTCAACAGCATCACGACCGGTGATAACGGTTATCTCGCAACCGCGGACTATAATTTGGCGACAGGACTGGGGACGCCCATCGCGTACAAGCTCATTCCGTATCTGGCGGGTTTCAGTTCGCCCGCGCCGCATCTGGTGTTCACGAGCCAACCCACGACGGAGGTTGCCGGGCAGGATATCAATTCGATTACGGTGGCGGTCGAGGACGGAAGCGGGAATGTGATTACGAGCTTTGATGGGACGGTTGGACTTGCCGCGGAGGGTGGGCCGGGCACATTGGCGGGCACGGTTACGGAACAGGCGGTCAATGGCGTGGCCACGTTCAGCGGGGTCGATCTGACCGAGATCGGGACCTATACGTTGCAAGCCGCCAGCGGGGATTTGCCGGATGTGCAGTCCGGGAGTTTCGCGGTTGTCCCGGCGGCCGCGGCTAAGCTGGTCTTCCTGGAGCAACCGAGCACAGCGGCGGCGACGGCGCCGATTTCGCCGGCTATTTCCGTTGAAGTTGAGGATCAATTTGGGAATGTGGTCACGACCGATTCTTCTGACATCACGCTGGCTATCACGCAAGGGCCGAGCGGCGCCGCGTTGAATGGGACGACCACTGAGGCCGCCGTCAGCGGTGTCGCGACTTTCGCCAACCTTTCCATCAATACGGCCGGAACCTATGAACTGACGGCCAGCGATGGGAGTCTCACATCGGTGGTCTCGAACCAGTTCATTGTCACGCTTGGCGTGCTGTCGCAACTCGGATTCAAAGTCGAGCCGACGACGATCGCCGCTGGAGGCGTTATCAGCCCGGCTTTGCAGGTCGTTCTGGAAGACAACGGCGGGAACCCGGTTGTCGGTTACACGGAAAACGTGACGCTCTCGATCGCGTCGGGTTCGGGGACGCTCAAGGGAACGCTCACGCAGATTACCAGCGGGGGCGTGGCGACGTTCAGCAATATTTCCATTGACTCGGCCGGGACGTTCACCCTGCTGGCGACGACGACGGGGAATATCAACGGGACGTCGACGAGCTTTACGGTTACGGCGGGGGCGGCAAAGGAATTGAGCTTCGTGGACGAGCCGACGAGCACCGCCGCGGGGGCGACGATCACTCCGGCGGTGACGGTGGAGGTTGAAGACCAGTTCGGGAATCTGGTGTCGGATGACGAGAGCACGGTGAGCCTCTCGCTGGCAAGCGGGGGAGTGCTGGCGGGGACGGTTTCAGCGGCGGCCGTGAACGGCATGGCGACATTCAGCGCCCTGTCGCCGGACGCATCGGGGTCTCAGGAACTTAAGGCCAGCGACGGAATTCTCACGCCGGCGTTCTCGTCGGCGTTCACGGTGACCCCCGGGGCGGCGACGCAAATCGGATTTATCTCGACCCCATCGGCTTCGTGGATTGGAACATCGGTCGATCTGCTGGTTGGGGTTGAAGATCAATTCGGCAACGTGGTTTCCTCGGCGCCGGCCGTGATCACACTCACGCCGGTTACCACTCCGAGCGGCGGATCGATTTTGGGTTCGCTGACGGCGACGACCGTGAACGGGGTCGCGACATTCGATCTGGCGCTGGGAACCGCCGGGACTTATTCGTTCGCGGCGAATAATGATACGTTCGGCACGGCCGACTCCGGGTCCATCACGGGGCTCACTCCGCCGGTGCGGCGTTATCTGTTCAACGGGGTTCCGATCGGCCCGGTGCTGCTCTCCTTCCAGGAGAAGAACACGGTGGGCGGACTTCCGCCGGCGTCGGACTTTGTCGCGGATTCCGCGCCGTTGCCGGATATAGCTCCGGCTATCAAGGTGATGACGGACATTGCGCAGACCGCTCCGCAGTCGGCTGCCGCGGGGAGTCCGTTCTCGGATGTGCCGGTTAATAATCTGGATGCGACGAGCGACGAGTTGGATTCGCTGCTGGATTGAGCGGAATAGGGATTTCGCGGCCTCAAGCTATGACCCTCCTGATGATCTCCGCCCGGCCCATGAATCGAAAGGAGCGGTCGATCTATGAAAAGAAAACTTCAAACTGACGCGTCATTCGTTCGCGATGAATCGTCCGCCGGCACGCGGCATCTCGACTTGTCCAAAATGCGTCCGGGGTCTTTCCCGGACCTGAAGCCGAGCAGTTCGACGATTTCGCTGCGCCTGCCGATATGGATGCTGCACGAGCTGAAGCGATTGGCGAATCAGCGCGACGTTCCTTATCGGAGTTTCATCAAAATGATTCTTGCTGAGCGCTTGGTTCCCGGGAAGAAACGCACCGGGTGAAGATTCCGGGCCGGCTGACGCATTACCCAGTTTTCCCGGCGGATGCTTGCTCTCGGGATGCAATGGCGGCCGATGATCCTGGGGCGAGGTGATTTTGCTTTTGACATTCAAGAGTTCCCGCGGAATGTGCAAGGATGCGCATATCCCGGAGTACCGGGGAGAGGCGAAGAATTTCAGGCGCGGCGAGGCAGGTTGGGAGGGGGAGCGTTATTTGTTTCCAAGTGTGAAAATGATGTCGCCCTTTCCCGTGGCGTCTCTTTCCACGCCGCCGTCGTCGACTTCGTCGGGGCCTACGCTGTAAACGATCCATTTGTTCTCTTTGATCGCTAGCCGCAAGGGATGGCCGTCGAAGGGATCGGTGGGTATGGCGGGCAAATATTTTGGGACCAGGGCATTCAGATTGTCGGGGAGTTTTCCGTGGTCCAGGCGATAGCGGGTTGCGGCGACGGCGGTTTGTGCGCAGGCGTCCGTCGCCTGGAATCTCGCGAAGGTCTGCAGGGCCATTAAGAGACTCGGCGCCTGAATTTGCACGAACAAGCCGCCTAGTCGCGCGCCGCCCGGCGAATACGGCAACTGATCACCAATCTCGTAGTAGGGCTGGGTCGCCGCGTTTTGCAGTCGCTCCATCAGTTGGGAGTAGCCGCGCGAGTCCGTCCATATCCACTGAAATTGCCCCCACAAGCCATCCGATACCGGCAATTGATATATCCGTAGTCCATATCTTTCCTCCCCGCGCATCGCTTGTTGAAAAGCGATATCAGCCTGCGGTAGATTTTCCAAATTCAATTCATGCAAATCCTCCTGCTTTGCAACCGATGGAAGTGATTCTTCCAACGCCGCATCGCCCAGCGCCGATTCCAAGTCCAAGCAGTGACTGAACCAACAAGGGTCTTCGCATCAATTGTCGACTGAGGTGCAAGATGGCATTCGCATCTTCGATTGCCGACTCGATATTCCCGCGCGCGATCTCCTCCTTAGCATTAAGCCACAGAAGCCTGGCCGCGGTTTGCTCACACCCTAACCCGGTTGCGAAGCGTAAGGGGAAATCCGGTACCTGTAAGTCGTCGTCGAACTGACACCGCCGCATGGTCGCCGCTGCGCAATTCGTCGATCGCGGCGGCATGGCGATTCAGATACGCGAGGGTGGCGGGCTCTTTTGGATCAAAAGTAACGGAATCGCCGAAGGGTCGGTTGTGAATATCGGTTCCTGGATCAGCCGCGAGTTCTGCAAATACCTTTGAATAGATTGGCGCCGCATTCGGTCCATTGCCGTTGATTGCGGCCGCTGTCGCCGCGTATTCCGTGGCCACCGCGTCGCTTCGGGAAATGGTCCGCGCCAGAGACGCCCGATTCAAATGGAAGGCTACAAGATATGCCGCCCCTATCGCGGCAAGCAAACCAAGCACACGGGGCGTTCGACGCCATCGAGCACTGGCGGGGCGGGAATGTTGGCGATACCGCGAGGCGCGATAAATAATCAATATGCCGGCGATCAGATAGGCCGCGGCTAGCGAAGTGAAATACGCGAACCAATTGTCCTCGACTCTTAGGCTGAATTTCCAAAACCCTGCGAGAAGGACCAAGCTAGCCAGTAACGCCGACGGCACAAGAAAGAACAGAATCAAACTCGCGATTCGCAACCACGCCGGCCTGATTCGCCCCAGAAACGCAGCCGCCGCGGCTACCCATAGCCAGGACGCGAGCAACATGCTGACCCAGAAGAGCCCGACGTACATTCAAACCCTCAATCGACTTCCGGCGAAGTCAAATCTTGTCTGGTATTGTACTCCTTGGGGGGGCGAGAGGGGGGGCGATGCGGGATTCTGGGTGGTGGGGTGGTTTGTGGGACTGACTTTGTGGAGGGAGGGGCACGCGGTGCTGCGCACCGCCGCTAAATGGGAAGACGATTGAAATTGGGCCGGTGCCGGTTTCTGCGTTTCTACTTCAGTTGGGACTGGATCGCGGCGACCAGGTCCTCAAACTCGAATGATCCGTCGTTCCTTTCCCCGTTGATGAAAAAGGTTGGGGTGCCGTTGACGCCGCTGCGGGCGCCGCCTAGGAAATCACTTTTTACTTTGGGCTGATATTTGCCGGTGGTTAGGGCGGTTTTTAGTCCTTCGGCGGAGAGCTTCAGATCGGTGGCCAATTGGAAGAGCAGGGCGTCGCTTAGTTCCTGCTGGTTCTCGAAGATCGCATCGTGCATTTCCCAGAATTTCTTGTGCGCGGCGGCGAATTCGGCGGTTTCGGCGGCCGCTTCGGCGCTGGGGTGAATCTCGTTGAGCGGGAAATTCCGGAAAACGAAGGCCAGCTTGTCTCCAAAATGTTTCTGAACCGCTTTGACGATCGGATAGGCGTGCCCGCAGTGGGGGCACTGGTAATCCCCGTACTCGACGAGCATAACTGTGGCGTCGATTTCACCCTGAAGATGATCGTCGGCGCTGACGGGAATTTTTAGCATGGCTTATGCTCCTGGTTTATTTGGGGAGGGACTCCAGAGCCGAGAGAATTCCGTCGGCGCCGGGATTGACCGCGACGGGCGAGCAGTAACTCCAAAAAATCACGCCTTTGCTGTCGATCACAAAGAGAGCCCGTTCGCAAAAGCCGTCCTGCGGCCGATACGCGCCGTAAGCTTTGGCGACTTTGCCCTTGGGCTCGAAATCCGCCAGGAGGGGGAAATGCAGGTGTCTTGCGTCGGCGAACGCCTCGTGACACCAGACGCCGTCGACGGAGATTCCGAGGAGTTCCGCCTTGTGTTTTTCAAACTCGGGGAGAATTTCGTTGTAGACCGCCATTTGATCGCCGCAGACGGGGCTGAAATCGGCCGGATAGAACGCGAGAATCACCGGGCGACCGCGAAGCTCGCTGAGGGAAAGCTTTTGATCGGGGGTGACATTCAATGTGAAATCCGGCGCGGCGGTTCCGGGTCCCAATAGGTTTGGCATTATCGAGCTCCGTGATTTCCGGTCATTCCTGCGGTCGGGAGCGCTGAATGCTACACCTAGTCTGTCAATTCTGGCAATGAAATTTTTGCCCGGCGACAATGAGATCGGCGTTTAGGCGGCATGCCGAATTATGTCCCCGCGCCGATCGTCTGCCGAAACCGCTCAACAACTTGCTCGGCAATCGCCCGATTTTTCGATGAGAATCGGTAGCTTATCGACGATGTTCCGGCACGATGGATGGTCAAATCGCATGCTTTCGAAGTGGGATGCAAATTCCATTTGAGCGGTTTGAGCGTGATGTCGGTAATCTCGCTTGCGGGCCAGAATTTCTGCTTCATTCCGAACCAGCCGAGATGCGACGATGTCACGCCTTGCTTGCTCGCGGTCAGGACCCTCGGGACGCGCCCCCATTTGCGGTATTTCCGCCAATCGAGGATCGCGAAGATCCAAAGGATCGAAGGCCCGACCCACAATCGCAGTGCAAACACCCAGAAAAAATGCCAGGGATAGCGCAACAGCGGGGCCACGGGGAACATGCCGTGGGTTCGCCAGAAACGAAACACGACGATGACGGGACCGAAGGTCCATGCGGCCGCCAGTGCCGCGCAGATTGAAGGATTAATCACGTATACCCAGGTTGGCGCGACGGGAAAGGTGATCCGAACGAAATCCGCGCCGTCTTCCAGCGTGAGCCGCTCGGGGGGCTGAGGGTGGGGAACCCGATATCCGATAACTTGATCCGCCATGTTGCCCGCGGTCAGTCCCCGCCGTTCGTGTCGGTCCGGGTCGTCGGCTCGCTGGATGCTGTTCCGACTCGCTGGATCCGCAAGGCCATATACGCATTGCCCGGGAGGGGAATCTGGTCATCCCCCTCCACGCCAAACGAATAAGGACTCTTCTTTTTTAAAACGAACGTCTCCTCGATCGACGTAATTGTCATGTTCCAGGTGTCCAGCACGTCCACTTGAAACTGCATGCCGTTGGCCAGATTCTCTTTGGGTAGCGCGAACTCCCATTGGGTGGGCTTTTCTGCTCCAAAATAGACCAGGTAATACTCGCCGGCTTTTCCGGCAATGTGCGTTTCGTAAAATCGGTCGATCGGCTCGATCCCCTCGGGCGGGGCGGTTTCGAGAATCTTTTTCAAAAACGCGATTCTTGCCGGGCTCTGGCCCTGAAGAACTCCGCCGGCGCTGGTCCAGGCGGGGGGGCTCGATCCTTTGAAGGTCTCGCCGTGCCCGACATAGGTTCCGGCGATTGTGCCCATCCAGAAACGCAGGGTCAGGTCTTGCCCGGAGAGTTCGCCCCATCTTCGATCGAGGTTTCCTTCGTAGCAGACTTCATCGAACACTACCGGTTTCTGGCATACGTCTCGATACCAAACGGTGCGCCCAAAATCGGCGACCGCCAAACCGTTCTGCACGCTTAAATGCGTCACCCAGGGTTTGCTATTGTCATACATCCGCTGGCTGAAATGGATTGAGTGCAAATGGTCGGCCGGGTCTTCGCGCTGGACGAGTTGAAAGAGTCGGTCCCAATCGGAATCGGTTTTGAACTTCATTAAGTCGAATTCGTTGGCCAGGGACCACCAGACGTTTCGGTAAGCGGCGAATCTTGCGACGACGTAGGAGACATATCGATCGTCATCGGCTGGCGGCATGCGATCGAAGCCGGTTTCCTTGCCGCCGTAGGGCTCGAAGAGAATCAAATCGGCCTGGATGCCTTGGTCGCGCAGATCGCCTAGGCGTTTCTCGAAGTTGCGGAAGTAATCGCAATTGAAACGTGCGTGGTCCCAGGTTCCGTCATTATTCCGCGCGAATGGGCACATTTCCGGGTGGTCATTCAAAACCTTCGCATCGGTTGGGAGCACGCACATGCGTATTTTGTTGAACGGAGAAGATCGCAGCGTCGCTAGCGTCTGCTGCTGCATCGCGTTGGACTGCTGAACCCACTCGTAACAAGTCGTCCCGATCGCGACGAAGGGCGTACCATCCGCGTAGGCGAAATGATATTTTCCCGCTACGCGCACTGGCCCATGATTTCCGGCGCCCGGGGGCAGGCATGTAAAATCCCCGGTCTGCCCATCGAGTTCCTTGCGATTGCTGTGCGTGATGTAGGACCAGTTGCCCAAAATTCCCGGCATGAAACGGACGCGATAGACGCCGTCGCCGTCGTAGAACCCGATTGCATCAGTCGAGACGTTTCCGCAGGCAAACGTGGCTGAAACTTGCGTATCTACGAACGGGTTTCCGTCGGTGGGGCCGTGGAGGGTCATTTCATAGCAACCCCACTGTTCGACATCCGCCGCGTAAGCCCGTACCGAGAAAATAAGCAAGGCGAGCGCGAAAAGCGGTCTTTTCATTCCAATAGCATAACCCGAAAATCGCTCGAGCATTGCATGTCGGTGGGGATGAGGTATGTTTCAGATATGGGCGTGGCACGAGCCAAAATCCGCCTTGAAAACCCGAAGCGGCCTGATCTTCAGGCCATCGAGGTCGAGGCGCTGGCGGATACCGGGGCGCTGTTTCTTTGCATCCCGGACAATATCCGTATTCAGTTGCAATTGGAGGCGACATCGCAAAAAGAGGTCGCTACTGCTGACGGCCGCCGATCGCTCCAGCCTTATGTCGGACCGATCCGCATTCAATTCGAAAATCGCGAATGCTATGTTGGGGCGGTGGTGCTCGGAGATGACGTTTTGCTGGGCGCGGTCCCTATGGAAGACATGGATTTGGTGGTCATACCATCCGCGCGGCGCGTCGCCGTCAATCCTGAGCATCCTAATTTCGCCGGCGGTTTGGCCAAGTAGAATTTGACCCGGTCAACCAATGACCACGTAGCCGCGGCCATGGTTGAACAGGCCGACAAATCTTCCGACAACCCCGTTCCAAGCGATGATGAATCACTCATCGCCTTTTTAAGCGAACGCGATGTCCAGTGTCCCGTTTGCCAATACAACTTGCGGGGCTTGATCCGACCTCGGTGCCCTGAATGCGGGACGGCGCTTCGTCTGACCGTTGGCACCGTCGACGCCTACGCCGGGACGTGGATCGCCATGACCTGTACTCTTTTTTCCGTCGGCGGAGTCGGGGTGCTATTCATCTATGCTTGCGGTAGAGACGGTGCGCCTCAATTTTCCCATTTCTGGCAAGGCGCTTGTTTCTACGGGGTCATGGCGTGTGCGCCGGCATCCGCTGTAGCGATCTTCTTCAGGCGGAGATTTCAACGTCTTTCGATGCCGGTTCAACGCTTAATTTCCCTAACGATCATGGCTTTGGCGTTGCTGGTACTCGTCGGGGCTATTTCTGCAATCGGATGAGATATTTTCGCGCCCCGGTGACTTAACCAAGCTCGCGGCCATACGATCAATCGATGAAAGACCCCCTCGTCTTCCCGCCGGACCTGCCAAATTCTCTGCAAAAAAACCTGCCGGATTACGTCTACCTGACGGAGGTGACTTATGCTGAGCCGCTCGGTTGGAAACCTACCGGACTCGCCGTCTGATGAAGATCCAATTCTCGTCGCATACCTGAGCGAGCGCGACATCCGGTGCCCACATTGCGGGTATAACCTGCGCTCGCTCACTCATTCACGCTGCCCCGAATGCGGTAGTCAGATTAGGCTCACCGTCAGCGTGGTGGATTCCTTCTCAATGGCGTGGGTGTGCATGATGTGCATCATCTGCGCGGCCGGCGGGATCGGCGCGTGCCTGATCTATTTCTCAATTTGCGATGGAATTCCGCTGCATATGCACTGGGCGTGGTGGCAATACGCTTGCTTGTTTGGCGTCATGGCCTGTGCGCCCGCGACCATTTTTGGATTCTTTTTCCGACGTCGGTTTCATCGGTTGCAAAGCTATGTTCAGTGGCGGCTTGCGTGCGCGCTTTCCGGGCTGGTCGCGGCTTTCTTTTTGTTGCCGGTGTTATTTTCGTAAGCACGCTTTAGCCAAACTCAACGCGCTTAGCGGATTGCTTTCTTCCCAACCGGCCGATCACGACCTCGGCTTTGAAATAATTCTCCCCGCGCACGGGCGATCCTGCCAGTCGCCTCAGCGTTGCCAGTTGCCCGATATGGGTCAGCGCATCCGCGAAGGGCCCTTGAAACAATTTCTCCGCCGGCGCGGCCAGTGGCGCATTTGAGCGCAGATAATCATCGAATTTCTTCAGTGCCGCGTAGAATCGGCTGACCCCCTGCGGCCAGGATTTCACTTTCGTATTCCGCCACTTGGGGCTTCGACTGGCCATCGCGTAGGCCCAGTCCATGAGATCGCAAAGATGAGCGAGGATTTCGGCGGCCGATCGCGTGGTCTTTGCCGCGCGAACGGTCGCGAATCCCTTCGGCGCTTTCCGTAGCGGCTTTTCCGCGCGATAGGCGAGCGTCGCCAAAGTATGTCGAAGAAAATCGCGGTCCGCATGCTGACTCATATGCGCGGCCTTAATTGTCGCCCGTGTTCGATGAGCCGCATTTACTGGCAACTGGTAACTCGCAACTTTTCGAATCGACTATTTCCCTGGCCGTTCCTTCAGATCCTTTAACATCGGGGCCCCCGAATCGCGCTTTGAGACCGTTGGGCTTCCTCCCTCATACCAACTTTTCGGCAATCCCAGGGCGGGATCATTCCAGCGCACGCCATATTCATCCTTGCCGGTATATTCGACGTCCACCAAGTACATAATCGTTGCCGACCCCTCGATCCGATATCCGTGCAAAACCCCGGGCGGAATATACAAGCCCTTGGGCTCGGCCGCGGATAGGGGGATCGTCCTGGCGACCCGATGGGTCGGCGAACCTGGGCGCAGATCTACCAGGGCGACGGTGATTTTGCCTTCGGGAACCACCCAAAAATCGGTCTGAAGTTTGTGAAAATGCAGTCCGCGCACGACGCTTCCCGTTGAATGGGAGACGTTCCATTGCGCCCATGGGCGATTGGCAAACCAACTGGCGCGAAAGGCTTCGTAGAAATAGCCGCGCTCGTCCTCTCGCTTGGTCAGCAGGACGAGCTTTACGCCGTCGATTCCCGTTTCTTCTTCGTCAATCACGGCAGTTTCTCCGCCAGAATTTTCTTTGCCTGATCGGCCCGATACTTCAGCAATTTCTCGCGCAAATCCGGGCGCGAATCGGCCAAAATCGCGATGGCAAACAGGGCCGCGTTGATCGCGCCGGGTTTTCCGATAGCCAGCGTGGCGACGGGGATTCCCGCCGGCATTTGTACGGTCGATAGGAGCGAATCGATTCCGTTCAAGGCCGCGCTTTGCATCGGGACGCCCAGCACGGGGAGGACGGTGTGCGCGGCGGTGACGCCCGCGAGGTGCGCGGCGCCTCCGGCGGCGGCGATGATGACCTTCACGCCGCGGCCCATCGCCCCGGCCACGAATTCGCTGGTGGCCTCGGGGGTTCGATGGGCTGAAAGCACCCGGCATTCATTGGGGACGCCGAAATCGTTCAGCGTATTGGCGGCGTGCTGCATGGTTTCCCAGTCCGATTTGCTCCCCATGATGATGGCAACCAGTGGGGAGGATTCCGCGGATTTGCTCATGATTGGAGTTTTCCTTCCGTGCGGGCGATCCTACCATTAGAAGATGTTCAATTCACGTGCCGATGCGGCCGATGAATTGAAACCGCGCTAAACGGGAAGATGGCCCAAATTGCTGAAATCCTGCGGCAGACGATCGGCTACGATCCGCAGGCCGATTTTGAAGCCTTTGTGCGCCAAGCTCCGGCGAAATGGGCCGTGTATCTTTTGGCCGACGGCGACGATCGGCCGCTGCAGCTTCTGTGCGTAAAGAATCTGCGGAGCAGTCTGAAGAATCGCCTGGGGGAGCATGATCCGGCGCAGCCGAGTAAGCGGGTCGATTTCCGGCAGGTCGTTCGCAAGATTTCCTGGCGGAGGGTGGATAGCGCCTTTGAGTCGGACATTGTTTATCACGACCTGGCCAAGAGAATCTTCCCGGAAACTTACAAAGGCATGGTCGGGCTCCGGCCGGCGTGGTTTTTGCACGTCGATCCGGAGGCTAATTTCCCACGTTATGTGAAAACGCATCAGCTCGACGAAAAGCCTGGGCTATATCTTGGCCCGCTTGATGACAAACACGCGGCTGCTCGGTTGATCGAGCTGGTGGAAGATAGTTTCGATCTGTGCCGGTACTTCAATATTCTCACGGAAGCCCCGCGCGGGCGGCCATGCGCTTACAAGGAAATGGGGAAATGCCCGGCACCGTGCGATGGGTCGATCTCGATGGATCAATATCGTCATCTCATTGCCTGGAGCGCGACAGACTCTGATCGATCCGCATCCTTTTGTGCGCGAGCAGAAGGCGCGGATGGCTCAAGCCGCGGCCGATCTGCGATTTGAATCGGCTCAAAAGATCAAAACGTTCATTGAGCAAATTTCCCAGTTCGGCAAGGGCGTGTTCCGGCACGTTCACAGGTTGGAAGACTTTGCGTACGTCACTTTGCAAGCCGGGCCGATGCCCGGGGCGGCTAAGCTGTTCCTTATCCGCTCGACGGGGGTCGAGGAAATATTGAACATTACGGACGATCGATTTCGTTGCAGTGAACTGATGGCGACGATCCTGACCGCAGCGGAGCACCGGCCGCATGCGGCGGCCGATGCTGAGCTGATCGGGATTGTCACGCATCATCTTTTCTGGCCGAAGCAATCGAGCGGGGTGTTCTTGCCGCTGGCGGATATTTCGGAGCAAGGTCTGAGCAAAGCGTATAGAGAATTGGGGCGGCAAAAGCCGCCTGAGGAAACGGAAGGGGAGGGGGTTACGAAGGAATTACAGGCGATGTGATAAACGTTGACTGGGCGAAACGCCGATATTAAACTAGTCTACGACTGGTCTAAATTCGAGGTGGCATGTGGATATACGTTCATCCAATAGCGTCGGGGCTTATGATGCCAAAACGAGGTTTTCCGAACTTCTGGAGAAAGTGGAAGGCGGCGAGGAGATCACCATCACTAAACATGGAAACCCCGTCGCCAAGCTAGTCCCGCTTCGCGTGAAATCGACGCCGGAGCGACGTCGGGCCGCGATTGCCCGCTGGCGCGAGATATCAAAAGATATCAAGTTGCGCGGCTTGAAAATCCGCGACATGATCGATGAGGGCCGACGTTGACTCCTGATTTCGTCCTTGATGCCTCGATGGCTCTGGCTTGGTGCTTCCCGGAGGAAGCCACCAGTATCAGCAAAAAGTTATTAGAACAAATGGACGTGGGATCGGCTGTCGTGCCGGGGTGGTGGTTCGTCGAAATCGTTAATGTGCTTTCAATCGCCGAACGCAAGCGGCGGATCGAGCCTTCGCAGGTGAAGGCCTTCATCGAAACAATCGACCTGCTAACACTCGATGTGGATAATGATGCCTCGAACCGCGCGTTTACCCATCTGTTGCCTTTGTGTCGGCAGTATTCCTTAACCAGTTATGACGCAATCTACTTGGACCTATCGGCACGGCGCCAATTGCCGCTTGCCACACTGGACGTGCCTCTGGCTAAAGCGGCCAAGAAATTGGGAATATCCGTACTCGGCCGGTGACACCTGACCAAACTCTACGAGGGGCTCGGCCGACGAACGTCCCCTGAAGAAACGGAAAGGGCATAGGTTCACGAAGGAATTATGGGCGATGTGAGTTCTTCCTCATGGCCTGGGTACTCCGGGGAGAGGGTTGGGGTGAACGGAGTTCGCGTTGTTTCGTCCCCCCTGCCGGAATCGCCCACTATAATAATCAAGTGCCCAATTCGCCCCCATTGTTGGTTGATCGCTTCCGCGGCTGCCTTCTAGGTTTGGCCGTCGGAGATGCCCTCGGCGCGCCGTATGAAGGCCTAACCGGCGAAACCATCTATCGGCACTTCGGGCGTGTAGATCGCCTGCTCGCGAATTTGGATTCCCGCGTCATCACGTATACAGACGACACGCAGATGACGATTGGTTTAGCTGAATGCCTGCTGCACCGTGATTCGATCGATAAAGATCATCTAGCGGAGTGTTTTCGAGCGAACTATCAACCCGACCGAGGCTATGGCGCAGGGATGCGGAAAATACTGGATACGATGACGGAGGGGGGCGATTGGGAACCGCTGGTACAGTCGCTCTTTCCAGGAGGTTCATTTGGAAATGGCGCGGCGATGCGCGTCGCTCCGGTCGGATTGGCATTCCATGGAGACGCACTTTACTTGCGGGACCAGGCCGCCAAATCGGCTACAGTAACTCATTTACATCCCCTGGGAGTTGACGCAGCCGTGATCGTGGCGACGGCCGTTTCTTTCCTGATTCGAGAACCCAAATTCGATGCGCAGGCGTTTTACGCCGAACTGGTTGATGCCGCAACAACCGAGGAATTTCAGTGGCAACTTCGCACGGCGGGCCGTTTGGATCCGATGGACATGATATCATTTGGAAGTACTTTGGCGGCCCATCGCTCTGTGACCACCGCAATCACCTGCTTCAGCGTCTGGCCCGATTCCTACGAACGGACAATAGCCAGGGCAATTGGTATGGGTGAAGACACCGATACGCTGGCGGCGATTGCCGGAGCGCTGAGTGGCGCACACCTGGGCGTGGACGCCATCCCACAGAGTTGGTCGTCCAAGCTTGAAAACGGGGGGAAAGGCAGAGATTACATCCACAGAACTGCCAGGGCATTATGCGATAAATGGTGTGGGCCAAAAGCGGAATGATGCGCCCCATCCAAAATGACAGTCCAAGCCCTTCATAAGCTGCACAGTGCCCGTCCATTTGTTCCGTTCGACTTACGGCTCGGGGACGGGCAACGCTTGCCTGTCGAGCATCCCGAAATGCTCGCGTATTCTCCGAAGAGCCGATTGGCGACGGTCTATTTCAGAAATGGCTCATTTGAGATCGTCGATTTGCTTCTCGTCACTGGCTTGGAAGTGAAGGCAAACGGGCAGAAACACCGTCGGCGGTAGTTCCTCCGCGCAGGGGCGGAAAGGATACAAATGAAAGGCAGACAAAAAGGCCGCCCGACCAATTGGGTTAAGGCAAGTATTTCCGAATATGTGAACGTCGGAAAGCCGGGCGTTCAGTTTGAGGTTTGGGCCAAATGGAAGCGCACGCCGAGCAAATTAGGCACGCTGACCGTCAGCATTGGCGGCTTACGATGGCGCCGTCAGAACGGAAAGCTCTCCCGTCAAATTAGCTGGAACACCGTCGCCGAATGGTTTGATTCAACCGAAAGATAAAAAGCGCGTTATCCTCTGGGATGATACTTCCGATGTACGGCCTTTAACCGGGTGTCGTCCACATGGGTGTAAATCTGCGTTGTTCCGATATCGCTGTGGCCGAGTAATTCCTGAACTACGCGCAAATCTCGCCGCCGCCGATTAGGTGGGTTGCGAAGCAGTGGCGCAGGGTGTGGGGTGAGACGTCTTTTAGGAGGCCGCAGGAGCGGCCGTACTTTTCGACGAGCATCCAAAGGGCGATGCGATCGAGCGGGCGGCCTGTGCGCGATAGAAACATTCTTTCATCGTTTCGCCGGTTTAGCTTGGGGCGGGATTCCTGCAAATAAAGCTTGATGGCTTCCAGCGCGGCTTTTCCTACGGGGACGAGCCGCTCTTTTGATCCCTTGCCTAGAACGCGTACTACGCCCACCTGTAGATTCACGTCATTCAATTTTACATGGCACAATTCGCTGGCTCGCAAGCCGCTGGCATAGAGCAGTTCCAGGATCGCCACGTCGCGGGTGTAAAACGGCGACTCGGGATCGGGGGCGGCGATCAGTTGATTTACCTGGGCGCGGCTCAGGACCTTGGGCAGGCTTCGCTCGGGCTTGGGTCTTTCTAGCTGGCGCAAAATGGCCGGTGCGTTGGGATAATCGGCGGCTAGAAATCCCAGGAGCGATCGGATTGCCGCGAGGCGGCGGGAGACGGTTTTGGTGGATTTCCCCTGGCGGGACTGGTTTTGGAGATATTGGCGGAAGTCGTCCGCCTTGGCGGTCAGGAGGTTTTTGCGCCTGCCGGTTAGAAAATCGTGGGTGTCTTCGAGGTCGCGGCGGTATGCCTGGAGTGAGTTTTCGGCCAGGCCCCGTTCAGCGGCGAGATGGGTCAGGAAATGGCGAATCTGCGGCTGCGGGATTCGGCTTTCGCCGGGTGATCGTGACCTGGACGTTACGACTTGCGGCTTCACGATTCGACTCCAATTGCCGCATTCTACGTTCCACGCGGAGTTGCAGATAGGCGGGGCAGGCCCGGAAGCGGCCAAAGCAGTATTTGAACGCGTACTGCATCGCGTCGAGGCGGAAATTCTCGGCGCAGCGGGGATCCGCGGCATTTAGGAACGGACAGTGCTGGCCGGGTGCGGAGGCAGCCATTGGGGTTCGGTCATTTATCGGCCAACGCGCGCACGGGCCGTGAGGCATCGTGGCAAACCCAGTTATAGGATGTTGAAAACTTCGGGAATTCTGGGCGTCAGGCGGCGACGGTTTCGCCGGCGGGGACTTCGGGCAGCTTTCGCGTCTGCAAACAGACGGCGATGAACAGATGCTTGAGCCGCTCGAGCGGCTGACGATCGAGGAACTCAGGCGTGAAATCCACCGGAAAAGACGCGGGAAATTCGTTAAATTGGCGCACCAGAGACGGCTTGTCCAAACTGGATACAACCCGAATCAATTCTTCGACCTGGTCTGACTCCATTTCCACTCCGTATATTGTAGACCCGTCGCGGTGTATCGTTGCGAAAATCTTAAGATTCAACAAAATAAATCGATCAAATTTCCTCTGTGAAGAATATCGGGCTCACGAACAACGATCTTTATCTTCGGCGGAATCTTCGCCGGCTGCTGCCACGGTAAAACTTTCCAGGGCGGCTGCGGCGCCGCCTCGATGCTCGGCGAGGTCGCGACGCCGGATTTCGGGCCGCCGTGCGGCGCTTCCGGGGCCTCGCGCGTGGGCCAGGGAACGGGGGCGTAGTACGGCTGGGGGCGAATCTCCTGCCGCGGCAAATAACGCGGCTCGGGGTGAATCACCGGCCGGGGGCAGTACTCCGGCGAGCAATTCCCAGCCGGGCCGTTTGCGGTTTCGGGCGGACACCCACTCGAGCCCGGCCCTCCTGCCGGGCCCACGTGGATTCCTCCCGGATCCGTGCCGCCATTCATCGCGGCGCGGAGGAGCTTGACCAGGTCGAGCTGCGCCATCGCGACGATCAGGGCCGGATTGAATTGGGAACCGATCTGCACTGCGCCATACGAAGCAAAAGGGCGCGGGCACGGGTTCACTCGATCCGCCCGGCGATCAAAATCGCTCGGATATTCCGAGCTGAAATGGAATCTCCAATTAAAACGGCCCGGCGTCAAATTGGTCCGTTTATGACGGATGTTGTCCTAAAACAACGTGATGCGGGTAAGATGTCCGCTTAGCGGAACGTGGGTGACGAGGAATGCGAACCGACGATCTCGATTTCAAACTTCCGGAAGAATTGATCGCGCAAACGCCTGCCGAGCGCCGGGGCGACTCGCGGCTTCTTCATTACGAGCGACAGACCGGTAAAATCGAGCATCTCCGCTTTTCGGAACTGCCGCCGCTGCTTAATCGCGGCGATCTGCTGGTTTTCAACGACGCGAAGGTCATCCCCGCCAAGTTTGATCTGAAAAAAATCACCGGCGGGCGAATCGAGGGACTTTTTCTTTCCGAGCCGTCGCCCGGCAAATGGCAAGTGTTGCTGAAAAACCTCGGCGATACCCCGGAAGGCACGCAACTGACGTTTGAAAACGCAGCGGCCCTATCCGCGCAAGTCGAAAAAAATCTTGGGCAGGGCGAATTCTTACTTTCGATCTCCGCCTCTCCGGGGACTCGGGTGGAGGGCAAGGGTGGGGGCGCTTTGGAGATTCTGCAAAAAATCGGGCGGATGCCGCTTCCGCCCTATATCAGGCGTGAGAAATCCGCCGACCCGCGCGATGCCCTTGATCGCGATCGTTATCAGACCGTGTACGCCCGCGTTCCCGGGGCGGTTGCGGTGCCGACGGCGGGATTTCACTTTTCGCAACAAATTCTCGATCAGCTGGATCTTCACGGGGTCGAGCGGGCAAATATCACGCTGCACGTCGGGCTGGGAACGTTTAAGCCGATCGAGACTGATACGCTTGAAGCGCATCCCATGCATGCCGAAACGTACGAGATCACGGAGCAGGCCGCCGCGGCGCTGAATCGCGCCAAATTCGAGAGCCGTAGGATTATTGCCGTGGGGACGACCAGCGCTCGGGTGGTCGAGAGCCAACCCTGCGCACTATCCATTCCAGGCCAAAACCGATCAAACCAACTTATTCGTCTTTCCGCCCTATCGATGGCGGCATATCGGCGGGCTTTTGACGAATTTTCACCTGCCCCGGAGCACATTGATCGCCTTCGTCGCGGCCTTGGTGGGGTTGGAACAGCAACGGAAGATTTACGACGAGGCGATCGCGCAAAAATACCGCTTCTTCAGCTACGGCGACGCGATGTTTATCGATTAGAAGTGGAGGAATCCGCGGGGGAGGGGAAAGCCCGCCAGCGGTTGGGTGGCCAGAGGATTGCGGTCACGCGGGCGACAATCCGGCTGCGTGGCATGGCGCCCGGCTGATGCCCGTCCATCGAGGGGAAAAATCGCGAGTCGCCGGAAACCACGGTGTTGTCGCCGAGGAGATAATATTCATCGGGACCCAAGGTGATGGGATTGCCCCAGCAGCCGTATGCGGCGGTGGCGCTCGGCCCGTAGAGAATGTCGCCGTCGGTGTCCATCGGCAAATACTTTTCCACGCCGTCCGGGAGGGTCGCCAGCTGGTCGTTGATCATGACGCCGTCGCCGGTGATTTCGATTTTTTCGCCCGGAAGGCCAATCACCCGTTTGAAAATTTGCGGCTCGTCGGGAAAGGGGGAATTCGCCACGACAAGGTCCCAGCGCGCAAACGGCGCGCCGCGACGATCCAGAAACCAGTCGCTTGTTCCGACGGTCGGAGCCATGCTGGACGTCGGGGTGTAGCAAATCTCGAAACAGTCCGTCAGCAGATAGTTCGTCGCCTCGTGCTGAAGGAAAAACGAAATCATCACGAGCATCACGGCGACGATGTAGCGGATGGACGACTCGGCCAGCATGCTGGTTCGCGATCGGACAGCGCACACCGCCGCATCCACTAGGTGGCAGATTTGGCCCAGTACGGCCAGGGGGACGGCGAGCGGGAGAATGGTCACGTACCGCGGTTCCAGAAACCCGACGAGCATCGCGCGAAACAGACCGCTCACCACGACGAACCAGACGATTGTGCGCGTATAGTATCCCGCCAGCACATGTCCCAGCCCGGGGCAGAGCAGGCCGTGCAGCAAGCTGAGGAAGACCTTGCCGCCGTTGGGCGAGCGCATGGCGGGATGGTTTTTCGCCGCCATCATCTGAAGGGCTTGTTCGAGGGCTGGATCTTCTTGGTTGCTCATGGGCGCCTTGGTTTGAGGGATTAGAAGAACTTGCGGTAGTGCGCCGGCGGCCAGAGGACCAGCATCACGCGGCCGACGATCTGATCCGCGGGGACGGCTCCCGGCTGGTGGCCCTCGATGGCGGGGAAGAACCGCGAATCGTCGGACGCCGGGCTGTTGTCGCCGAGCAGGAAGTATTCATCGGAGGCAAGTTGGATCGGCTTTCCCCAGCATCCCACGGCCGCGTTCAATGGATCGGGGGCTGACATCAACTCATTCCATTTGTCGACTGGAACATACCAATCGACGCCCGGCGGGAGCACGGTCAATTGCCCGTCGATCAAGAGCCCATCCCCAGTGATCTCGAGTTCTTCGTCGGGAATGCCCACCACGCGTTTGCACAACTGCGCGGGCGTGTTCTTCAGCGGGCTATTGATCGACACCAGGTCCCAGCGATCAAACGGATAGTTGCGCACGACCAAAAAGAAGTCGCCGGGAACGATCGTCGGCGCCATGCTTGAGGCGGGGCAGCACTCGATTTCGGCGATGTTGTCGCGGAGGTAAACGGTCGCGGCGTGCTGCCAGGCGATTGCCGCGGACAGGCAGAGAATCGCCGCCCCGAAGCGTGTGCCGCGATCCCCGAGCATTTTGGCCGCGGAATTGCGGCAGCAGCGCGAGGCGCTGATGCACTGCGAAAAATGCAGGACGATCGCAACCGGGCCCAGGATGACGATATACGGGAAATAGCGCGGCTCGGTGAGGGTGACGATGACGCTGGCGGCCATGATCCACATGACGATGAAGCAGGTCGCGCCGAGGTTCAGCCAACCGCCGAAGATGTGGCCCATTCCCGGGCAGAGCAGGGAGCCGCACAGACCGAGGAATCCACGGCTGGGATCGCGCCGGGACGGCGGGGGGGCCAGCTTCGGCAAGGTCATGCGGAGCCGGTTTGCTATTCGCGGATCAGTGGGCGCCATGGCTATTGTCCCGTAAGGGCGGGCGAAACTGCCCCAAAAAACGGCAGGGAGAGACCGCCAATAGTTAATCGACTGGATGAATGGGGGCGAAGACTACGAATCCGCCTAAAACCGGGGCGCGGAGATGCTATGGGACCTTAAAGGGCGAAATTCCTTCGAATAGGGCGGGTCAGGATTGAGCTTTTGTTGGCGTCTTTCGATTTCGGCGTCGTGCCAGGATCATCGCGCCTGCCCCGCCAAGAAGGGCCATGGTGGTCGGTTCAGGGACGAGAACCGGCGTGAGGCCGATCAGGACTACGTCGTTGCCGCCGGTTGGCGAGATGTCGGCTGAGCTGTAGCTCGAGTTGGCCGTATTCGTGAAGTTGATCTGGCCGCTGTAGCTGATTGTCCAGCTATAGGTGCTCGACCCGAAGGCGGCACTGATCGTGGCGCCTTGTGTGAAGACCGTGGAGCCATCGACCGAGTAGAAGGCTTTCGGGTAGGTACCGGAGCCGGAAATCAAGGTTTCGTCGAATAGGCCCAGGTTCACGTATGTCGCGCCGATCGTACTGGGCGTAACAACCGTTCCCGGCGAATCATCCAACACGAGGTTAAGACGCGACGAAATGTTGGTGTTGTTTTGGAGGTGCAGGATACCCTGACCGGATTCGGCGTTGCCCTGGTTCACGTTTCCCTGGATGGGCGTCGTGCCGGGGTTACGTGAGTTGGTATCAAGGTGGAACTCGACGATTCCGATCGTGCCCTTCATGTTCGTGTTGGTGGCAAACTGGAATCCGTTCTGGCTGAGAATCGCTCCAGCGGGGCCGTCGCTATAGACGGTGAAGTAACCGACGCCGGCCGAAGTCCTGGTCAGACCCGTGCTGCAAGCACCCGAGCCGAGCTGGATGCCTTGTTCGGCATCGAGTGTGCCTCCGTGATATTCGAAGGTCCCGGAGCCAATAGCCGTTCCGGCCTTGTTCGTACCTTGGATTTTGACTGAGCCGATGGTGAGGAACGCTCCGCCGTTAAGAGCCAGGATTCCCTGGCTATCGCGGCCGATCGTGATTGTGCCGGCAACGATGGTGCCGCTTTCAATCGTTAGCTTATTCGGGGCGGCTTACGTTCCGGTGACCGACGAGATATAGAGCGAGCCGGAAATGTTGTCCAGGTTTGCCGTATACGCCGCATGCGGTCCCCCCGGCGTATTTGGATCGTTGGCGGGGTCGAACAGCAGTCCAATCGCGGGCATGATGCTGTTGTCGGCGTCAATGTTTATCGCGGCCGGGGCAGTCGTGTAACTTTCCGGAAGAGTTCCGGTAACGCCATTCTGGTTCCAGTTCGAGGTATTGAACCACCAAATGGGACCGTAGATGATAATCGGGGGCGTTTCGCTGGCACTGGTGACTTGCATATCGATTTCGGCGTGAACCAGTTTGGGGGTGGCGGCGAAGACGGCCGCCGCGACCACGGCGCCTGCGGCCAGTCCTTCCCACTTTGAAATCCGAGACCGCCGCGCCGAGGGGTTGCCATCTACGATACTCATATTTTCTCCCGTGCAATTCGGATGAGGCCGACGCGGATTTCCGCGCCGTCGCAAGATGGCAGGATGGGGGGAGTAGCTTCTTCCGCCTCCGCTGCTATTTTGCGATCTCCCACCCCTGGTCGATTCGCAAAATACGATGCGCTCCCGCTACAGAGCGCAATCAACAACAAAACCGTATCGCTGAGCCATGTAAATGGCAACGAAAAAGGCAACGTTTATGCCCAAATTTGTAATAAGTTAGCCTCTTCCTAGAGGGCATGCGGATTTTATGGCTGATCATCCGATTCCCGCGGGGCGCCGAAATTTCGGTCGGTATATTCCTTATCCGAGTAATTCACCAATTTGCCGGCCACCTGGGGCGGGGGCAGGGGGAGGTCCGGGGATGGGGGAACATCCAGATACGTCAGGGCCCGTGCCAAGAAGTGGCAGGCGCCGGGCGCGGCAACGGCGCCTCCGTAATGCGCGATCGACTTGTCCGGATCGTGAATCACAAATACGACCACAATGCGGGGATTCTCGTAGGCGCGCCGGCCACGAAGCTGCTGTTAAAATGATCTTCGCTGTAGCCGTGCCCTTGGGCGAGCTTTGCGGTGCCGGTTTTGCCGAAGATGTTCCAGATTCGGCTTCGCTGTCCGGCGGCGGTGCCTCGGATCACCACGTCGCACAAAATTCTGCGCGTTTCGGCTGCCGAATCTGGATCGATCGCTTCGGGCAAGGAATCGAAATCCGGCTGGGGCTCGTGCTCGACGACCCGGCCGCCCGGCTCGACGGTCCCCATCAAAACTCGGGGCGTCACCAATTTCCCTCCATTGGCGATCGCGCAAAACGCCCGCCCTAATTGCAGCGGCGTGATCAATAGCTCATAACCCTGCGCGATCGACTCGGTGCTGTAATGGTTCCATTTGCCGAGCGGGTTGACCTTGCCGGGAAACTCGCCCGGCAAATCGATTCCCGTGCGGCGTCCGAACCCGAAGCTGGTGACGGCGCGATATAGCCGGGCGTTGCCCATTCGCTCGGCTAGCTGGGACATGAGAATGTTGCTTGATTTCACCAAGCCGTCCCAGGTGATCAGATTTCCGTAATGCTCGACGTCGCTGACCGGCCGTCCGTACGGCGTGAACCAGGTGATCCCTGGAATATTCCAGAGTTCCGAGGGGGTCGTGATGTGCCACATGAAGGCCGGCGTTGCCAAGAAGGGCTTGAACGTTGATCCCGGCTCGTAAGGCACGACGAGGGCCGTATCCCGGCGAACATCGGGGGTCGATTCGCTCAGTGTCTGCGGATTGAAGGTTGGATAGTTGGCCAGCGCGAGTACGTCGCCGGTGCGCGGGTCCAATGCGATGGCCGTTCCCCACTGGGCGCGGAAATGGTCCACGGTATCGCGCAGCTCCTCCTCGGCAATCATTTGCAAATTGGCGTCAACCGTGAGGACGAGATGCTGCCCATGCTGCGGCGGGAGATAATCCTCGGCTGCCACGCCGATGGGGCGGCGGCGCAGCGTCTTTCGTTTCTCGCTCGAAACCCGCGCGACCACTCAAGAGGGCGTTGTATTTCAGTTCCAGACCGTCCAGCCCGTTCCCATCCGCTCCGCATCCGCCTAGAAGATGCGCTCCGATCGAACCCATCGGATAGCACCGCGCGGTCGACGGCGCGATCCCCACGCCCGGCAAATTCAGCGCCTCGATCTGTGCAGCTTCGCCGTCATCGAGGTCGGTCGCGATTTTCACAAACCGGCTCGTGGCCCGATCGCCGAGCAACTGCGCCAATTCGTAGGGGTCTCTCCCGATGATGGTCCCCAGCTTGGTCAGGGCCTCGTCCATCTCCACCAGGCTGCGTCCGTCCTCCTGAAATGAGTCCTGCATGAATTTCGGATCGATGAAGAGGTTCTCAGTCTGGATGCTCCCCGCCATGAGGATGCCGTTGCGGTCGTAGATGTCGCCGCGGCGTGCGGGGAGGGTTAGGGAGAGATGCTGCTGGCGATCGGCGCGGGTGATGGTCTGTTCGCGGCCGTAGGTTTGGAGATAGGCGACGCGGCCGGTCAGACCGATGAACATGGCCACAATCGAATAAACGACCACGGCACAACGAATGGTGGAGAAGTTGGGCATGGCCAGGGAATCGTCGTCCGATAATTCATCGACCACACAAAGAGCTAAACGAGAGAAAATCCGGGGTTATTCGGCCGAGGCGTCGGGGTCTTCGATCCAGGCTCGCTTGAGGGTGGCGACGTCGGGATTGGTGAGTTTTGTGCCTTGGCCCATGAGGGTTTGCGCGATCGCGTTCGGGGCGGTCCCTACGGCGATATTCAGTTGCTGATTCCAGAGCTGGGCTTGGGTGGCCTGGATGCGGTTGTGCAGTTCGTTGGTCTGGTAGCTCAGATTGAGGTGTTGCTGACGCAGTTCAAGGAGAACCGCTCCGATGCCCACCGCGGCCAGGAGACAAAGGAGGAGCTTGAGCATAGATCAGCCGTTGGAGGTCTTGCCGGGGAGGCGGAGCTTCATGCCGGGATAGATAACGTCGTGATCCTTGCCCTTGAGGATGGTCTGATTCAAATCCTTGATCTGGTCGATCGCGGCGGGATCGCCGAGTTCGTCGTTGGCGATGCTCCAGAGGCTGTCGCCGGCCTGGACGGTGTAGATGCTGGCGGGCGAGGGGGAATCGTCGGATGCGGTCGGTGCACTCTGTTGCGCGGGCGCCGCGGCGATGGATTGGCCTTTTTTTCCGGGGATGCTGTAGGTTTGACCCACGATCACTACATCCGGGTCGTCCTGAAGGGAGGGGTTGGCGTCAATAATGGCTTGCCGATTGGTTTTGGTGTTTGCGCCGAGGAGTCGGGACGCCATTCGGGAAACGGAATCGCCGCTCTGGGCGACGTAAGTCCGCATCTGGGCGGAAGGGGCGGGGGCGGCGTCCTGGGTTGCGGTCGGCGTGCCGTCGGGATTGGACGACTCAAGCTGCTCCCCATGCTTGCGGGCGGCGTCGGATAGCGCATCGTTGGTCGGATTTGCGTCTTGATCCGGCTGGGCCTGGATGGGATTCGCCTGGGCATCCTGCTGCGAAGGGGTCGGCTCCATCGGAATCACTGGGCTGGGGGCGGGATTCAACTCATCCCGAGTCGGCACGGGCTGTTGTGGCGGCGCGTTATGCGGCGCGACGATCGTGATGGGGGGATTGCTTGTGCCGGGCGAAATAATCGCCTCTCGAACCGCTCCGGCGGCGCTGGAAAGGGCTGCCTCGGGCGGCTCGCCGGTTGAGCGCAGATAATCGGATAGCAGAATCCCGACCACAATGATGAACGCCAGACCCACCAGCAGTCCGATTTTGGTTTCTCGTGTCATGGCTGCCTCGTTCTAGATGCTAGAGACCAGTTGCCAGAAGCTAGAAGCTAGAAGCTAGGAGCATTGCGGCTGGCAACTACGCGCAGTTTTGCCGAACGTGCTCGCGGGTTTTCCGCGATTTCTTCGGGGGTGGGGGAGAGGGGTTTGCCGGTGATGACCTTAAAAAACCCGGTCTGCTCCAACGACCGAAACGCTTGCTTGACGGCGCGATCTTCCATCGAGTGGAAGCTGATGACGGCGAACCGTCCGGCGGAGGCCAAAGCGGCGGGGGCCTGCTTCAAAAGCGACCCCAGGTTCTCCATCTCCCGATTGACGGCCATCCGAAGGGCTAAAAACGTTCGGGTTGCCGGATCAATCCGCTCCGGAGGACCGCTCCGATGCGGCACAGCCGATCGCACAATTTCGGCCAGTGCGTCAGTGGTAGTGATCGGCGAAGTCTGGCGCATCTCGACAATCTTTCTGGCAATTCGCCGCGAATAACGCTCCTGTGCCAGTTCATATAGGACCGCGGCGAGATCCTTTTCGGGCAGGCGATTCACCAAATCCGCGGCGGAGCGCTGGTCCGTCGGGTCGATGCGCATGTCGAGCGGCATGGCGCGGTCGAAGCTCATTCCGTAGTCCGGATCGAAGAGTTGATTGGTGCTGACTCCCAAATCGGCGAGGATGCCGTTGACCCTGGCGATGCCTGCCTGGGCCAGGACCTCATTCAGTTGTGAAAAATTGGCATGAAAGAGACGGTGCGGGCAATTGAGCTTCGCCAACCGCTCAGCGGCGAACCGCAGATTGCGCGGATCGGCGTCGAGGCCGATGAGAAGCCCGGTCTTGCCGAGGATTTCGGCGATCGCCGCGGCGTGGCCGCCGCGCCCGAGCGTGCAATCGACGAACGTTCCGCCGGGGGTGGGGCGGAGGAGTTCCTGAATCTGGCGAATTAGAACCGGTTCATGACCGTGCTCGGGCAGGTCCATTCAGGCAGGGTAATCGCAAGGGTGGAAAATACCTCTTGATTTGCGGGCAGGGTAACAGTTACAATGGTTAGGTACTTGTTCGTAGCGGCAAAATGGCCGATATAAAGAAAAGGCCGGGCATCCGTGCCCACTGGGTCCCGTCCTTGTTGAGACGCCTCTTCCCGATGCTTTGTCGAACGGTCGGTCACGAACTTGGGCCGTCCTTGTGCCGCAAAAGTTCGTGACCGACCGAACGAGTACGCGAAATCGCCAAGTTCACAACCGAGGCCTGGCGATTCTTCTTCTCCTCGACGCGGAAAGGGCACCAATCGCCTTCCCAATCATCCTTGAACGGTTGGGCGACTTGGCTGGGTCTGCGCGCGGCATCCATGTCGCGGCCGACTTACACCGATTCCGATCGATTTTTCTAACCGGCTACTGAAATCTGAAAGACGTGGCCTTCCCTGCGTCTTTCTCCCATTACCACAAACAGTCGGAGGTCGCGATCGACCTAATCCGTCTTAACACCCTGTCCCGCTATGATATGTATCGCGGGTGGTTGTTGATTCATTTTTTCCAAAGCCGCGGCTGCCCGCTCCAAAATTACGGCTCGATTCTTAAGTAAATAATCTCTTCGTTGTTCCCAGGTTTTTCGCGGGATCAACTTTAGATGGTCCTGATTGCCGACCAGCGCCAACTCGCCTTTCAGGGACCCATCGGCGGTCACCTCGTCGGGGAGCGTAATGCGCCATTGCGCGTCGAGCTTGACGGGAATGCCGAGGTTGAACTGCGCTTCGATGTACTCGGCGATCTCGCGGCTGGGCGGCTGCCTTGGGCGGAACCTGGGCATTCATCATTTCCTTGAAGTATTTCTCTGGAAACAAAAGGATGCCGGGATCGTTGGGGACGATCACCAGCGCTCCGCCGGTGATTTCCGGTTCCAGCTGCCGTCGAAAATCCGCTCCAATTGTCACGCGTCGCTTGTCGTCGACCGACAAAAGCTGACATCCGATGATCGAAGGGGCGTTCAAGGGCAGCTGATCCTTTGCTATGCATTTCCATTCCTATGGATGGGATTTCTATCCAATTTCATCCCCGCTTTCAAGCGAAAAGACGCTCGTTGTTTAAAAATATTTAACGAGACGCGAATGTAATGGCCGATACGGTGTGTTTTTCTTCAGCTAGTGCGCCGCGCGGTGGTTTGCACTACCGCTATTGGCGCGCCGCATTGTGGATAACTCAGATTCCCCTAATTTGCTACTGTTGAATTCTCCTTTTCGGAGAATTTTTCTTGTGATCGCGGAGAGCGCACGGCGAATCGATAGAGAATCGCCGCGATGATGAGAAAGGCCGGCATCCACCATGCGGCAGACGGTGCATTTCCGAGCGCAAAGGACAAAGCGCCCATCACCGGCCCGAGCAGCGCGGCCCTGGTCCAATTCATTTTGTCCGATTGCGTTACAAACTCCGCATGCAAATACCAAATGACGGGCCCGCCGAGGGCGATCGCGACGGCGACGGCGGGAATCAAGCCAGCGAATCGTGTTTTTCCCGCTGCCCATACCCAGATCGCGAGCGTCAAAAGCCAAAGAGAGACATAGGCTTCGGCGAGCACCCATTGCGCGGGTGCCGTGTCGGCGAGGAGTCCGGCGAGCTTCGCCATCGGCCAGCTGGCGGCGATGGCAATGACCACATTTCGCCGCGAATTCAGGAGTAATGGGGCGAGAAACGCTGCCGCCGCGACCTGAACGACCAGCATGACGGCCAGCGCCGTCTCCTCGGCAGCCGGAGGGTAGCCCACCGCGAGCGGGACGCGAAAAGCGGATAGAGACAGCGCGCCGGTTTGCACCCCGAGCCAGACTGCTAATGCGACGCCGCTACGCGCGGTTGCCTGACATGTGAGATGGTTAACGATACGGGAAGAAACCGCGGCAAGCCACAGCTCATTTCCCAGCGTCGGCTGTGCGCACATCGCTGACCGGGCAGGTTACGCGGTCCAATCTGACGTCGATCCACGGCTGATTGCCATCCACGCGCCCGGTTTGGGTAAAAAGATTCTCCAGGGCATCCAGCTTGGTGCTGGCGGGCACTTCGGCAAAACTGTCGGCGCTGGGGGGTCGTCCCCAGCGAATTTGCGTTCCAAACTTCGTCACGAGCACGATCTGCGCCTCGCTTGGACTGACGCGCCCGCCAAAGTTGCTTACGTCGATGACGCGAATCTGCTCCGCAAAATCTCGTCCTGCCAGCAGTCTTGCCAATTCCAAGCCCCCAGCCAGGTCGTCGCCGACCCAGCGGCGGCCTTCCGGCGGCGGGGCGTGCGCGCGCCCTGCACGATCCGAACATTCACTTTCCCGTCGGGACCAAAAATAATCTTCGGCAGCTCGTCGGCGGAATATTGCTCGGGCAGGCGGATCCCCTGGCCGTCAACCAGGCAGTAATAATCCTCCCATGGGACGAGCGCGACCGGGGCGCGGTATTCGCAGTCCAATTCGAGCGCATCGGCCGGTCCCTGGTCGTAAACGCGGCGGACTTGAATGACCTGGCGGACCCAGGGATTGGATTTCAGCGCGTTGGCGGTGTCGATGAGGAGCTGGCGGTCATACGCCGAATGCAAACCGATCGGCTCCGCCGTTTTCATGATCTGATCGGCGAGGAAATCGCTCATCCAGGCGGGGCGATCGACGAGAAATACCTTTGGGGGGCGCGTCGGGGAAAGCCAGGTCCCTTTCGACGTAAACCTGACTGATTCGAAATACGCACGCCAGCCCGGAGACGAAAATCACCGCGAGCAGGGCGTGCAGGATGAAGCGCAGTGCGCTCCCCCGATGATTTGCCGCCGGTTGCGGGCGCGGATTTCCTGGTCTTGCGCATAGATGCACGATCTCTTACCGCATTTATCGGACCGCCCGGCACCCCGACGTTACGGTTTTTGGTTACCATCCCGCTCGCGATGGCCCCGGGGTCCCGGAACATCATCATCGCCACGCTCGGCAGCTACGGCGATACCCATCCCTTCCTTGGGGTTGCCCGGGAATTGCGCGATCGCGGAAATTCGGTCATGTTCATCGCTCCGGCCATCTACGAGTCGCTGGCAGTATCGCTGGGGCTCAATTTCGAACCGATCGGGTCCGAGGAGGAGTTTGAACGCCTGGCCGGCAATCCGGATATTTTTGTGCCTCGCCGGGCGTTTTCGGTCGTCGCGGATGCCGCGGGGCGGATGATCGAGCCTTACTATCGCGCGATCGTCAAACATCACGTTCCCGGGCAAACGATCCTGGTTTATTCGACTCTCGTCTTCGCCGCCCGCATCGCGCAGGAGAAGCTGGCGATTCCCGCCGCGACGGTGCATTTGTCGCCCAGCGTGATGCGCAGTCTCATTGATCCGCCGTATTTGCCGGAACTTCCGGCGCGATCGGGCTGGCCGGTCTGGTGGAACCGATTTTGGTGGTGGATGGCGGACGTGCTGGTCATCGATCGGTTGATGGCGGGGCCGATCAATCGATTCCGCGCGTCGCTGGGGTTGCCGATGGTGCGGGGGATTCTGCGCGACTGGATTCACTCGCCCGACCTGGTGATTGGTTTATTTCCTGATTGGTTCGGGCCACCCGCGCCGGATTGGCCGCCTCACACGAAGCTCACGGGGTTTCCGCTTTATGACGAATCCGATGTCACGCCTATGCCTGCTGATCTGCAGAAGTTTTTTGAAGAGGGCACGCCGCCTATCGCCTTCACCCCGGGCAGCGCGATGCGGCACGGCAAGGACTTTTTCTCGGCCGCGATTGGTGCGTGCCAATCGCTCAAAAAACGCGGCTTGCTCCTTTCGCGTCATGACGATCACATTCCGGCGAATCTGCCGACGGAGGTCTTGCGCGTTTCATTTGCTCCGTTCAGCAAACTCCTGCCGCGTTGCGCGGCTCTGGTTCATCACGGGGGCATAGGAACGTGCGGCCACGCGTTAGCCGCGGGCGTCCCGCAACTGGTGACGCCGATGACTCACGACCAGCCTGATAACGCCCGCCGCCTCAAGCGGCTTGGCGTGGCTGAAATTCTTCCTTTTCCGAAATTCAACGCCGAGCGTGCCGCGGCGGCTCTTAATCTTTTGCTCAATTCCTCGCGGATTTCCGCCGCTTGTGCGGGTGTAAAGCAAAAATTTGGCGGGGCGAATCCGCTTGGGCAGACGGCCGATTTGATCGAGCGGCTTGCTCCCAATCCCGCCAATCGCATAATCGGCGTGCGATGAGTTTCCAAATCGTTACCCGCTTTGCCCCCTCGCCGACCGGCTATCTCCATGTCGGCGGGGCACGCACGGCTCTCTTCAACTGGCTTCTGGCCCGTCACGCCGGCGGGAAATTCTTGCTTCGAATCGAAGATACCGACCTGGCTCGCAGCACGGAACAATCCGTCGATGACGTTTTGGAAGACCTCGGGTGGCTGGGATTGAATTGGGATAACGCCGAGTTGATCTACCAGTCGAAGCGGCTGCCGATGTACAACGCGCTGATCGATCATCTCATATTGCGCGGCTTGGCCTATAAGGCGTACGAGACTCCGGAAGAACTTGACGGGCAAAGGAAAATCGCCGAGCGCGCCAAGCGGGCTTATGTTTACAAGCGTCCCACGCTCAGCGATGAGCAGGTTCGCAAATTCGAGTCTGAAGGCCGTGCGTCCGTGGTGCGATTCGCGATGCCGGTGAGGGAATATCGCTTTCATGACGTTGTTCTTGGCAAGGAGATTGTGCTGGGGGCCAGCCAGGTTCAGGATTTTGTCATCCGCAAAACGGACGGCATGCCGACGTATCACTTCGCGGTTGTCGTCGATGATGCGGAAATGGGGATCACCCACGTGTTGCGCGGCCAGGAACATCTTCTCAACACGATGAACCACATCGCTCTGCAGGAAGCGATTGCGTGCAGTCGGCCGGTTTATGGGCACCTGCCGGTCATCCTTAACACGGATGGCAGCAAGATGGGGAAGCGCGATCGCGACAAGAAAATCCGCCATCACGCCAACGTGTGGCTCAAAAATAGCAAAAAATCTCAGGAAGAATTGGCGGGTCTGGCGGGATTGCCCGGCGATCGCATCGTCTGGTGGCTTGCTGACGATGGGCGGCAATTGGATGGGGCGGAGCAGAAGAAACTCATGGCGGTCATCGGGTTGTCGGAGAGCGATCTGCCGGAAGTTCTGGTTCACGATTTCCGCGCCAACGGGTATCTCCCCGAGGTGCTGCTTAATTTCCTTTCTCTTCTGGGTTGGAGTCCGGGGTCGGACAAGGAGCGCATGAGCGTGGGGGAGATGATTCAGCTTTTCACGGTCGAGCGCATCGGGCAGGCCAACGCCAAATTCAGCCGGGATAAGCTGCTGGCTTTCAACACTGAGGCGTGTGCCGCGCAGGGCGCGGCTCAGCTTCTGCCGGCCATGCGCGATTTTCTCTCGGTGAATCCGGAATCGCCTTTGAACGCGGCGGATGACGCAGCTCTGGTGAAGATTATCGAGATGAACGCCGGGATGCGCACGCTGCGCGAAGTCGAGGAAAAAAGCCGGTTCTTTTTTGTCCCCGACGACTTGATCGACTATCGGCCTGAGGCGATCGAAAAAGTTCTGCTCAAGAACGAAAAGCAGGGGCTCAATGCGTTGCGAAGTGTGAGGGAGATTCTGGCCGCGGCAAATGATTGGACAGCCCACGGCCTTGAAACCGCGGTCAAAGCATTTTGCGAATCTAGCGGCCTGGGACTGGGCAAAGTTGCTCAGCCGATACGTGTCGCCATCAGCGGAACGACGGTCAGCCCGCCGATTTTTGCGAGCCTTGAATTGCTGGGCAAAGAGAAGTCTTTACGGCGGATGGATAATTGTCTGGCCGAAGATGTTGAGTGATGAATTAAATTCATCATTACTACGTGAAATCACAGTCTATGGCGGTGCGATCCTGTCTGGCGCTGCCGTTCCAGAAATTTATCCCGTCTCACCGTGTATCCGCCAGTTTCCGCAGGATGGGTTAGGGTGAGGGGCGGCCTATCGAACTTCGAACGGTCGCCCCTCACCCATCCTGCGGAAACTAGCGGAGGACCGGGGAGAGGGGGACAGAGGCGCATGGCGCCGACAAAAGTTCGAACGTCGAAAACTTCCGCACACCCTTCGAGGGGGCTACCTGAAGCCACCCCCTATGGGGGCGGAGCGTTCATTGAGCGTTATCTTCGATGCGTCATCGTTGCGCGGCGCAGGGCTCGGTCCTGCTCTTTTTTGCGAATGGCGTCGCGCTTGTCGTGATGCTGGCGGCCGTGGGCGACGCCTAGTTCCACTTTCGCCATTCCGTCCTTGAAATAGATTGCCAGGGGGATCAGCGTCACGCCGCGCTCGGCGGCTTCGGCTTCGAGGCGGCGAATTTCGCGCTTGCGGGCCAGAAGTTTTCTTTCTCTGAGCGGCTCATGCCCAATCGCCGCTTTCTCATATGGATCGATATGGCACCCGTGCAGGATCAACTGGCCTTTTTCGACTTTGGCGTATGACTCCGCCAATTGGCATTTTCCGAGCCTTAGCGATTTCACTTCGCTGCCCAATAGGACAATCCCGCACTCCAGTTTTGCGGAGATGAAATAATCGTGGAGGGCCTTTCGATTATTAATTCGCGGCGACAAATTGGCTCGCGGCGCATCTTTCATAACGGATATTCTATGGTAAATCGTGCATCTGGGCGCAAAAACCCGCCCATAGGGCGTCCCAAGTTCGCCAGGGGCCTGAACTTGACCGCGTTCTGGTCCGGTTTATCATCGACAGGCCTCACCGCCGCGGCTGTGGCGAAATTGGCAGACGCGCAAGATTCAGGTTCTTGTGTCGCAAGACGTGGAGGTTCGAGTCCTCTCAGCCGCATGATTGGTTTACGGGAAGATGGAGGCAATTGGGCAAATTGCCAGGGGCGGGGCGTCCGGGCGAGAGATGGATGTTAAGATGCGTCCGACGATGACGAATCGAGGCCACAGTGGATTCGATGTCCCGGGGCCGCGGATTGGCGCGGATGGGAAACCTACCCTACTTATTCGGAATCATCCTGATTCTGATTAGTGGGTCTCGGCTGGCAACGTACCTTAGCCAGCGCGCCAGCAACGCGGCGCAGATCGAAATATCCTTCTGGCGCGCCGATCTGGTGCGCATGCAGGAATTCAGATCGCTGCTGGTGGACGCCGAATTGAGCCAGCGCGGGTATTTGCTGACCGGGGAGCAGGAATATCTGGCGCCTTATCAGGGGGCGATCGAGCGGCTTCAATCCAATCTCGACATGTTGCCGCAAATGGTTGCCTCGGGGCGGCTCTCCGCGGATGAGGGGGCTCATCTCAAGTCGCTGATTGACCAAAAACTGGCGGAGATGGATCAGACCATCTCGCTGGAGAAGACCCAGGGATCGGTTGCCGCCCAGGCACTGGTTCGAACCGGTCAGGGCAAGCAATTGATGGATCAGATCAGCCAGGTCATCGGCAAAGTGACCGGGCAGGCGCAGGGGCGGATCGATGCGTCAACCGACCAGCTTAAGGACGCACAGAACTGGCGCGGCGATGTGTTTCTCTTCACCGGACTGGTGAACATTCCATTCCTCATCTGGGCCATGTGGCGAATTTGGCTCGAAACCGGACGCCGCGCCGATTTGATGCGGGAACTTTCGGCGCAAAAGGAATTCCTTTCCGTCACGCTGCGGAGCATTGGGGACGGCGTGATCGGCGCCGATACGGACGGGCGGATCACGTTTATCAATTCCGCGGCCGAGGAATTGACCGGGTGGACTTGCGCGGAAGCCATCGGCCGGCCGTGCTCGACGGTTTTTCGGATCATTAGCGAGGAGACGCGCCAGCCGGTGGAAAGCCCGGTCGACAAAGTGCTGAAGGACGGGGTTGTTGTCGGTCTGGCGAATCACACGCTGCTCATCCGCCGCGACGGGTCCGAATTGCCGGTCGACGACAGCGGGGCGCCCATGCGCGACTCGAAGGGGGTCATCCGCGGCGTCGTGCTGGTCTTCCGGGACTTCACGCGGCATAAGCGCTCTGAGCAGAATCTCATTCGGGCGGCGGCGGAATTAGAATCCGCGGGGAAGGCGAAGGACCAGTTTCTTGCCGCACTTTCGCATGAGCTTCGCACGCCGCTGACGCCGCTGCTGGTCACGCTTTCCATGTTGGAGCAGGACGGGAAACTTCCGGCGGGGCTGCTGGAAGACGTCCGCATGATGCGGCGCAACGTTCAGCTCGAGGCGCGTCTTATCGACGATCTGCTCGATCTTACGCGCGTGGCCAAGGGGAAACTGCTGCTGAACCTTGAAGTGGTCGACCTGCAGGGCATTATCAATTCCGTTATCGCGCGATTCGAGCGGCAGATGACCGGAAAATCCCTCAATTTTGCGCGTTCGTTCTGCGCTCGGAGGCATTTCGTCAATGCCGATCCGATTCGCATCGAGCAGGTTCTTTGGAATATCCTTCAGAACGCCATCAAGTTCACGCCACCGGGCGGAACGATTTCGATCTCGACACGCAATGACGGCGACGGCTGGATTGAAACCTCGATCGCCGATGACGGGGTGGGCATGGAGGCGGAAATCCTGTCGCGCCTGTTCAAGCCGTTTGAGCAGGCCAGCGACGAGATGGTCCGCCGGCACGGCGGGCTGGGAATGGGGCTGGCGATCGCCCAGGCCGTCATGCAGCTGCATGGGGGTTATGTGCTGGCCTTCAGCCAGGGGCTCGGCAAAGGCTCGACATTCACGGTTCGGCTGGCGACCAGCGAGGCTCCGTCCAAAGCGCCGCGAACGGAAACCCCCGACCGGCCGCGCAACGGGACGCCGTTGCGCATCCTGCTTGTCGAGGATCATGCCGATACCTCGCGGGCCCTGGCCCGCATGCTGGAACAATCGGGATACAGGGTGGGAACCGCCGGCGATGCGAGCACCGCTCTTCAGCAATTCGACAATCATACGTGGGACGTGCTGGTCAGCGATCTGGGTCTGCCCGATTCCAGCGGCTACGAACTGATGAAACAGGTCCGCGAAAAATACGGCCTGGGCATTCGCGGCATCGCCGTGAGCGGGTACGGCATGGAAAGCGACCGGCAACGCAGCCAACAGGCGGGGTTCGATGAGCACATCGTCAAGCCGATTGACTTTGAGCAACTGGATCAGGCGATCCGAAAAACCAGGCCGTCGGAGACTGAGACGGCAGGGTTGATTTGATCCTTCACAAAGCCAATGGATGACTAAGCGTTGGCTTTCGGCGCGGCGGCATATAGCTCGCCGTGTTCGTTAAACCATTCAACGAACTTGCGCAGGCCGACTTCCAGCGTCGTCTTGGGTTGATAATTCAGCTCCGCGCCGGCCCGGGAAATATCGGCGGCAGGTTAGTTCCACGTCTCCCGGCTGCATGGCCTTTCGATCCAGTTTCGCTTCGCGTCCGATTGCTTTCTCCAAAGCGGCGACCATCTCGTTCAGTTGCACCGGCCGATTGTTGCCCAGATTGTAAATCCGATATCGGTCGCATTTGTCCACGGCTGAGAGAATGCCGGCGCAGATGTCTTCGACATAGGTGTAATCGCGCACGGTCGTGCCGTCGCCGTAGAATGGAATGGGGGCGCCTTCGGTGATCAGGCGGGTGAATTTGTGGATTGCCAGATCGGGCCTTAGGCGGGGGCCGTAGACGGTGAAAAATCGGAGGCAGAAAACTGGCAGGTGGTAAAGATGCCAATAGGCGTAGCACATCAGTTCGGCGGCGCGTTTGGTGGTTGCGTAGGGGCTGATGGGTTCTGAAACGGGTTCGTCTTCGCGAAAGGGGGGCTTGGCCTGGTTTCCATAGACGCTGGAACTGCTGGCGAAGATGAATTTCTTTACTTTGTGTTTGATCGCCGCCTGGAGGAGGATTGTCGTGCCTTCGACGTTGACCCGGGCGTAATAACTTGGGCGCTCGATGGACGGGCGCACGCCTGCCATCGCGGCCAGGTGGAGAATCGCGTCGGGCCTGGTCGCCGCGACGAATTTGTCGACGGCGGGGGCGTCGGTAACGTCGATTTCGGCGAGCTCGAATTTCCCGGCCCTGGCGATGCTTTGGACGTTCAATTCCTTCCAGGGGCGGGGATAGAAATCGCAGAAATTATCGATGGCGACGACGCGCCAGCCGTCTTGCAGCAGGCGTTCTGAGGCGTGGGACCCGATGAATCCCGCCGCCCCGGTGACCAGGATGGTCTGCTTGGGCATTACGACTGCAAGTTTAGTTGATTCAGCCGTCTCAGCAAAGCGGCCAGATCGATCGGCTTTGAGAGAACCAAATCGGGCGAGAACGGTTTCAAATCGGCGAGTCGGGCCGGGTCGGTGACGCCGGTGGTGATGGCGACGAGGGTCGCCGATTTGTTTTGCCGCGCGTAGCGAAGGATATGGGCTCCGTCGCCGTCGGGGAGCATGAGGTCGAGGATAATCGCGTCGAATTTGTCGCGCAAAAACGACTGCGCATCTTGAACATTTTCGGCGACGAAAACATCCCAGCCGAGCCGTTCAAGAATTGCTTCCATCGCCCGCGAGCTGTTCCTGTCGTCCTCGACGATCAAGACGCGGCCGCGGATTTTCACAGTCTGCTGAGATGGGCGCGGCTCGTTCCGAAGGCGCGGGCTGGGGTCCGACGACTGATCCTGGGATAATAACTGTGAAGCGGCTTCCGGCTCCGGGGGTGCTGTCCATGACCAGGTCGCCGCCCAACTGGCGGGCGAGGCGCCGGGAGATAGCCAGCCCCAGGCCGAACCCTTTGGCTGGGTCGTGCTCCTTGTTTTCGACCTGGTAGAAGTCCTCGAAGAGATGCTCGTGGTGTTGGACGTCGATTCCGCGGCCTGTGTCAATGACATGGATTTCCGCTCCTTCCTGCGAATATTCCGCCTCGACGCGGACACTTCCGCTGTCGGTGAACTTCACGGCGTTGTCCACTAAATTGTTCAAGATGCGCATGAGCTTCACGCGGTCGGAGCGGAGTTTTATGCCCCGATCGCACCCGTCGGTTGTCAGCGCCAGCCCCTTGACGCGGGCGGTGCCCTGGTTAAACGCGACGACTTCATTGAGCAAATCCGCCAACTCGAATTCGGCGCAGGCGGGCTTGTCGTCCGCGGTCTCGAGCCGCGCAAAGTCCAGCAGGGTGTTGAGCATTCCTCCCGCCGACAGGCGCAAACGCGTATCTGGCCCAGCGATTCTCGAACTGCCGCCGGATCGTTCAGATTCATCTCCGCCAGTTCGGCTTGCAGGACCAGGCCATTCAGCGGCGTGCGCAAATCGTGGCTGATGGCGTTGAGGAAACGCGCCTTCTGCCGCGATTCCTCGAGCGACCGCTCCAACTCATGCTCGAGGGCCGTGGTGCGCCCGATCGCGCTGTAGACGACTTTCAACTCGCGGGCCCGGATGGCATACCGCCAGGTGAAGAACACCAGGACGGCGAGGAAAATGTCGTACAAACGCCACGCCGGCCAGACCATTTTTATGGGGATAAACAGGTAGCCGCAGATTCCGCAGAAGACGAAGATGTTTCGGATGTTGCTGAGGGCCCCCTTGGCCGGGACGTGGGGTAGCAGGCGGGCGTTGCGCCACCAATGCACGGCGATCACCGCGTATCCCGCCGCGTTGGCCAGGTCGAGGGCAACGGTGGCCGCGATCCAAAAGGTGTCGTGCCCCATGCAATGGGTCAGCACCATGTACTTGCCGTTGCCGGCGAGCCAATGGGCTATCGAAATCAAAAACCCCATTCACGACCTCCCGCAATCAGATGGCCGTTTCCCTTCCCGATGTAGCTTAACATGACCTTACGCATGGCTAAAAGGGATGGCCAGCGGAAAATTGGGTTGTTTGCGGGCAGCGCCAGACCCTTAAAACCACGGTCCAGCCGCCGCTTGCGAATTTTCCCGCGATTGCTATCCTTTAGCATTCGCTATTGGTCTAGGAAGATCGGAGATCGTTGATGGCAGTGAAGTTACGATTCAGGCGGATGGGCCGGACCAACCAGGCCTTTTTCAGGCTCAACGCGATTGATTCGCGGAGCCCGCGCGACGGGCGCGTCATCGAGGAACTCGGGTTTTACGATCCGCGCTCGAAGGACGCCGCCAAGCAATTCGTAGTCAATCTGGAACGTTGCAAACATTGGCTCGACGTCGGCGCGATCCCGTCGGAAACCGTCTCTTCGATGCTGAAGAAAAACGGCTTGGACCACAAAATGCTTCGGCTTCCCAAGCCGGGCAAGCCCAAGCCGGTCGCCGCCGAAGCGCCCGCCAAGGACGCGGAAAAGAAACCCAAGGAAAAGCCTGCGGAGGAGAAGGTAGCGGCCAAGAAGGAGGAGGCGGCCGCGTCGTAACGCGAGGGTGTCATGCGGATTGACATTCTCACGTTGTTTCCGGAAATGTTCGCCGATGTCCTGGGGACGAGCATCCCCAAGCGTGCGGCGGAGAAAGGACTGGTCAGCTATCACCTGACGAACATCCGCGACTTCGCCGTAGACAAACATAAATCGGTGGACGACAAACCGTTTGGCGGCGGGCCAGGGATGGTCATGCTGTGCCAGACGCTGTTTGACGCCGTTGAATCCGTCGAACGCCAAAGCGAGGTCCGCCCGCTGCGAATCCTGCTCACGCCGCAGGGAAAGAAGTTCGACCAATCCGTGACCCAGGATTTGGCGCGGCAGTCGAGGTTGCTGCTGATCGCCGGGCATTACGAAGGTTTCGACCAGCGAATCGTCGATGGACTGACCCCGCTGGAACTGAGCATCGGCGACTATGTGCTCAGTGGAGGGGAGTTGGCGGCGATGGTGGTTGTAGACGCCGTCGTCAGGCTTCTCCCCGGCGCGATCGGCGCCGAGGACGGCGCGGCCGACGAAAGCTTCGCCGACGGATTGTTGGAATATCCGCAGTACACGCGCCCGCGGGAGTTTCGCGGGATGGACGTTCCGGAAATCCTGCTGAGCGGCGATCATGCGGCGATCGCGGCCTGGAGACTCGAACAACGCCGCCGGCGAACCCAGCAGCGCCGACCCGATCTCTGGGACGCATATGAAATAAAACATCGCGCTCCCCGAGCCGATGATTGATCAGTTTCGGAGTTGGCCATGATAAATCGAATGATCGCACACGTAGAAAAGCCCCATATCAAGAAGGACGTTCCGCAGTTTTCGGTCGGCGACACGGTGGACGTCGCGACCCGCATCATCGAGGGCGAAAAAGAGCGCATTCAGATTTTCGGCGGGATCGTGATCATGCGCAAAGGTTCGGGCGTGAACGAGACGTTTACGGTCCGGCGCATCGTCAATAACGAGGGCGTCGAGCGCATTTTCCCACTGCATTCGCCGTTTGTTTCGAAGGTAACCGTCAAGCGCAGCGGCGATACCCGCCGCGCCAAGCTGTTCTACCTGCGCAATCGCGTCGGCAAGGCGACCCGCCTGACCGAAAAGCGCGCCCTCAAGAAGGAAGGCGAAGAAGCCGGCAAGGAACCTGTGGCGGCCGCTACCTAGAGGGGCAGGCTGCTCTGAGGCACGTCTGGCGTCCGGAACCTTTTCTTTCCCGCCGGTCCCGTCATAATCTTCCCGATGCTTGACTGGCTGAAAGACAAGCTCAAAACCTGGCTTCCCGCTCCCGACGACGCAGACAATCTCGGCCAGCGCGGCGAAAATCTCGCGGCGCGCTATCTCCGCGACAATGGCTTCAAGATCATCGCCAGAAATTTTCGATGTGAACTGGGCGAGGTCGATATCATCGCCCGCCATGAAGGCGTTCTGGTTTTCGTCGAGGTGAAAACCCGCGCCTACGACGATCCCACTCCCGAAGACCAGGTCAACCAGGAAAAACGGCACCGGCTGACCAAGGCGGCAAAGCTATATCTTTCGCGTTACGGTTCGCCTCAGCCGGCAGCGCGGTTTGACGTGGTCGCGATCGTCTGGCCCAGGGGACGAGATGCCCAGATCCGCCACACTGCAAATGCCTTCGACGCGACTTTCTGATTGTCATGATCGATTCCCACTGCCATCTCACGGATACCCGCCTCGCTTCGCAGTTGGAGGCGGTTCTGTCCCGGGCTCGTTTGGCGGGAGTAACGAGAATGGTGACCATCGGGACCAAGCCTTCCGATTGGGAGCCGGCCATTGCTTTGCGCAAAGCCGCGAGGAGGTCGGCTGCGCGATCGGTGTGCATCCGAATCACTGCCACGAAGTCGAGAAGACCGCTCTGGACGATTTGCGCCAATTGCAAACCGAGCCCGGAGTTCTGGCTGTGGGGGAGACGGGTTTGGATTATCATTATGACTTCGCGCCCAAAGTCCGGCAGGCCGAGTTTTTCGAAGCCCATCTTCGGCTCGCCGCTGAATTGAAGCGTCCGGTCGTGATTCATTGTCGGGAAGCGGTCGATGATTGCCTGGCGATTCTTCGCAATGGGCCCAAGGTTCGGGCGGTTTTTCATTGCTTCACTGGATCGCCGGACGAAGCGCAAAGAATTCTGGATGCGGGGTATTTCCTGGGGTTTACGGGAGTTCTCACGTTTAAGAACGCAGACGGCCTTCGGCAGGCCGCGCGCTCGGCGCCGTCGGATCGCATCCTTGTCGAAACGGATGCCCCTTATCTCGCCCCCGAGCCCAAGCGCAAAGAAAAGGTGAATGAACCTGCGTGGGTTATGCACACCGCGCAAATGTTGGCGTCGGTCCACGGCGTGGATGTGGCGGAAATCGACCGCCTTACCACCGCAAACGCGCTCAAGTTTTATGATTGGGAAGATTAACCGCGATCAGCCGTGCATGCTGAGGATGCCGGCTTCCATCCGCTTGTCGGGGGCCGGCGCGTTGAGCTTTTGCGCTTCCAGACCCGCCTTCTGCTGGGCAAGCTGCTGGAGCAGCATCACCCAGGTCTCTCGCTGATACTTCAGGCGATCAATCGCTTCGTTGAGCGACGCGATATTGTGCGACACGTCGGCGTCAACCAGTTTGCGATGAATGTACGCATAGATCGCGGCGAGATTAGCGCACAGCTCCGGCGCCAAGTCTTTATTGAGCGAGACGAGTAGCTGGTTCACGATTTTCTCGGCTCGGTTGAGCAGCGAATGGCTCTGCTCGAAATTCTTTTGCTCCAACATCGGCCGGGCCTGCTCGGCGAATCGAAGCGCGCCGTCGAACAGCATGAGCTGAATCTGCTCCGGCGTCGCCGTCAGAACTTTTGTGCGTAGATAGGTTTGTGCGCCTTGGGGATTCATCCTATTTCATTGTCACTATCGGTTCGCCGGGAAGGCGAAATTCACTTGGCGCGCGTTCCTATAAATCCAACCGCTGAGGCGCGCGATAACAACCGGGACGCCGAATCTGAGACTTGGGAGCCCGATCCGCGGCACACGTCCGATTTTTCTTTGAATGCCCGCGTTTCCGGGATCGCATTTTTTGTAGCGCAGGAATTGCCGGTTTTTCACGTCTATGAGGAGCCGGAGCCGGAGGAACTGCTCGCCGCGCTGGAGGTGGACGACTCGCCTGCGGTGGAGTTACTGGCTGAAGTCGTGGCGGCCTTCAGCGTGCCCAGCGAGGAGAGAATCGCGCCCTGGCTTTCCAACTGCGCCAGCGTGTTCTCCATGTCAGCGAATTGCTGCTCCAACTGGTTCCGCTTGTCGGCGAGGATGATGTTGAGTTCGTTGATGCTGTCGTTGTAACCCTGGATCTGGTTGCTGAGGGTATCGTTTTCCAGGGTCACGATGCCGTTGACGGGATCGGTGAGCGAATCGGTGGCGTTGGTGATCGCCGCCGCCAGGCCGGTCTTGGTTTGCGTGAAAAGATTGCTCACGGCGGTTGGATCGGCGGCGAACGCCTGGTTGAAAGTATCCTGGTCGAAGTTGAGCGTCGGCGAGCCGGTCGTACCGTTGGTATTGATGGTTATGCCGATGTCGGCAAGATCGTTGTACTGCCCGGCTCCGTTCACGACGGTGTCCATGACGCTGTAGAGCGTTTCTTCAATCTGCTGCGCCGTGGCGTCGCCGAGCAGAATGCCGCCCTGGTTGGTCGTTGTGTTGTACGTCGATTCGGTATCGATCTGCCCGACCAGGGTATTGAAGGCGGTCACCATGGTTTGAAGTTGCGTGCCGACCCCCGACGGGTCGGTGGTCACGCTGAGCGTCACCGGGCTGCTGCTCGACCCGACGAGATTGATGGTGACCCCGTTGATCACGTTGGAAATCTGGTTGGTGCTGCTGGTAAGCAGGAGCGGCTGGGCCCCGTCGCCGCCGCCGAGGAATACGGCGGCATCCTGGGCATTGACGAGATTTTGCACATTCAGATTTGTTGTACCGGTGTCGACCACCACCTGTCCGGCCTCGCCGGAATTGATAGCCGTGAGCGAAAGGCGGTAGGGGGATGAACTGGATCCGTCGTTGATGATATTGGCGGTTACCCCGAACCCAAGCTGGTTGATCTTGTTCTGTAGCGTCGTCAGCGTATCGGTGTTGGTGACGGTGATTGTCTTTTCCAACCCCCCGTTGATGGTATTGGTGGTGGCGGTGCCGGCGATATTCAGGCTTTGCGCCGTTGTTCCGCCCAGATCGGCCACGGTGAGATGCCCGCTGCCGACGGAAGTGTCGGTGAGCTCAATCCCGTTGCCCGCTGGGTTGATCGATGCGGTCACATCGATATTCTTGGCGTTGATGGCGTGAATGACGTCGCCGAGGGTATTGTAGGTTCCCTGGGTGAGATCGACGGTCGCCGTCGTGCCCGCCGCATTGGTTATCTGGAATTGGCCGAGTGGAACGCCGGTTCCGCCGTCATAAGTGGAAAGCGGGGTACTCAACGAAACATATTGATGGTTCAGATTTCCGCTGTTTACCGTCTGGCTTGTCGTGTAGGTCCCGGCAATGCCTAGATTGGCGGCGGTCGTCGAATTCACGTCGGCGACCACCAGGTTTCCGGTGCCGCCGGTTGTGTCGGTAATTTGCAAACCGGTTCCGGAGGAGTTCAGGGAAGCGGTGACGCCGGCGCCGGCGTTGTTGATGTCGGCGATGATATCGCTGACGCTTGTCGCGCCGGACAGATCCACATCGGTCGGGGTGCCGCCTTCGCGATTGGTGATCGCGATTGTCCCCAGGGCGATTCCCGATCCGCCCTGCAACTGGCTGGTGAGAACGGAATCCAGGGCGCTGATCAGCGGGGCGCCGGTGATGGTATTTCCTGATGCCGCGCCGGTGAGGCCGAGTTGCGAGAGGGCCGGCGAGCCGTTTTGAGCTGTGAGCGTAAATGACCCGCCGCCCCCGCTCTTGTCCGTGAGTTGGATGCCGGTTCCCGCCGAATCAACCGATGCCGTGAGTTTTCCGGCGCCGGCCGTGTTGATGGAATTGAGGATATCGCCGACGGTGCCGTCCCCGTTGAGGGAGACGACCACGTTTGTTCCATCGCTCAGGGTCGCGGTGAAGTCGGATTGTCCCGCCGTCGCGGTCGCCACGCCGTTGCCGTCGTTGAGTTCTCCAAGTGCGGTGTTGTCGGAGATGTAATTGATGTCGGTTCCGGTGAGCGTGTTGGTCGCCACGCTCCCGGCGATTCCGAGTTGCTGCGCCGCCGATCCGCCCCCGATATCCTGCACGATCAGGTTGCTCGCGGTCGATCCGGTCTGATCCGTCAGAACCAGGTGGTCGTCCTCGATCGATGCGTGAACGTCGACGCCCTGCGAGGTATTGATCTGATTGACGACGTCGTCGAGGGAAATGTCGTTGGAGGTGTCGATAATGGTCGATTCCCCGCTCCGATCGGTGATCCGGAACTGACCCGACGGCACCCCGGTGCCGCCATTCAGATTGGACAGCGCACTCTGCGAGGTCAGTAGGCCGCCCCCTTGCTCGAGGGTGATCGTGCCCGCGCCGACCAGCGCGTTGGCGGACGTGTATCCCTGGCTGATGGTCTGCTGGGTCGTCACCAGGCGCGCGACCTGCAGCTGATACGTTCCAACGGCGGCGCCGACCGCTGTCGAAGCCGTCAATACATTTTGGTCGCTGCTGTTGGCGGTCGTGGACTGGAAGGTTTGCGGCAAGGCGAGCGCCTGCCCGACGGTTTGAATGCTGTTGATTTGTGTTTCGAGGGCCGTGTACGCCTGGGTCTGCGCCTGCGCCGAGGCGATCTGCGTTTGCAGCAGGGTGACCGGTTCGGCGTCAAGCGAAATCAGTTCGTTGATGATCGCGCCGGTGTCGATGCCGCTGATCAGGCCGACGCTGGAGGTAATCTGTGCCATGACTGAGTTTTAATCGTCCAAAACACTTCCGCGGTACAATACAGACCAGTCGTGCCTATCCATATCGGCCCGTCCGGCGTCGGCGGCGGCGAGGTCTTTTTCCATCCGCCGCACTGCCCGCGCCTTTGCCGCCACGCTGTCGGCGGCCCAACGGTCCAGGAAAATCCAGCACGCCTGTCTTACCGCACGCAGTCGGTCCGCCGTCGCCAGCCAATGCGGCCCAGTCATTTCCGCGCGGGTCTGGCTTCGCCGCTCCGTTTCATTGAAAAACCGACTACCCATGGTCAAGGTTATCGGAACTCCCCGGCGGTCAAGTTGAGCCAAACATAGTTGCCATGCCCCTCCCCCCGGCGGTAGCCTGATCGGTCATGCGATCCGACGGCCGAACCGACGACCAGCTCCGCCCCATCTCGATTACCCGCGGTTTTACGCAAACCCCGCCGGGATCAGTCCTTTGGAAGCAGGGGGGTACCGTGGTGCTCTGCACGGCCAGCGTTTCCCAGGACGTTCCGCCATGGTTCAAGGAGGATCGCGCGGGCGGCTGGCTGACCGCCGAGTATGTCATGCTCCCCGCCTCGACGCCCCAGCGGAAACCCTGGCCCAAGATCGGGTCGACCGATTCGCGCGGGACGGAAATCCAGCGCATGATCGGGCGCTGCCTGCGGGCCGCCATTGATCTGTCCAAAATCGGGCCGCATACGATTACGGTCGATTGCCAGGTTCTCCAAGCCGACGGGGGCACACGAACGGCGTGCATTAGTGCCGCGTATGTCGCCCTTCGCGACGCTCTGGCGAGCCTGCCCAAGGAGGTTCCCCAGCCCAAATACCCGCCGCCCGGGAAGATGCCGGCGCGCTTCCTTTCGGGACATTATGACCCCACCGGCGCGTGCGCCGATCCGCTGGCGGCGGTCAGCGTTGGGTGGGTCAACGGCCGGCCGCTGCTCGATTTGAATTATGCCGACGATTCCATTGCTGAAGTCGATTTGAACGTCGCCTACACGGCGGCGGGGCGTTTCGTTGAAATCCAGGGCTCGGCCGAAAACGGGCGCGGATTCGACCGAAAACAAATGAATCAATTGCTCGATCTCGCCGTCGGCGGATGTGCTAAAATAATGGCACTGCAAAACGAGTCCCTGGCGGCTGGAGCATCGCGATGAAACTTTTACCCTGGCTGGCGATCGCCTCTCTGATTTTCCTCGCCGCATGCGCCGGCGCACCGAATGCGGCAAATTCCAACGGATCCGTTTCCTCTGCTTCCGCCACGACAAATCCGGACGCCGGCGCCGACATGGGAATGCCGGTTCCGCCGCCCGGCGCGATGTACACGTTATTCTGCTGCGCCTTCAGCAGCCCGACGCACATCGCGGACTCCGAGCAGGCCAAGCAATATATGATCGCGCGCACGGGCCTCAAGGATTGGTACATCATTCACAGCGAGGGAGAGAGCGATTTATATTATGGGTTTTACACGACCTTTGACGATCCGTCGCAGACCGCCGAGTACACGCGTGCGCAGGACGATCACGCGAAGCTCACGTCGCTGGTGAACGACGTCGGCGACAAAATTTTCTCGATGGTTCTTTTCGTCCCGATCAATTTGCCTGATCCGCCGGCGCCGAAGGAATGGGATTTAAAAAATAATCCGGGGTACTGGACGTTGCAGATCGGGATTTATCGCGACAGCCCGGAGCGCAAACAGGCGGCGGTTGATGCCGTGCGCGAAGCGCGGGCTGAGGGGATCGAGGCGTATTTCCAGCACGGGCCGGTTGCCAGCGGGGTGTTCATTGGGTCGTGGCCGAGGGATGCGGCTGAGATCAGCGACACTAGCACGCCTTCCGACGATCCGCATCAGCAGGTTCTGGTGCTGTCCAGCCCCGTCGCCGGGCGTGAGGGGCAGGATTTTTACGATAGCAACGGGCAAAAAATGCACGTCGTCATGCCGGAGGTGCAGATTTTCGATCCGGGTCTTAAAGCGGCGATTTCAAAATACCCTTACACCGAAGTCAACGGCGAAATCCGCGGGCGGAGCAGCGCGCGCCATCCGGAAGTGATTCCGTATCCGTCCTATCTGATCCGGGTTCCGCACGACGACGCGACGGATTCGCCGGACAAGGACCAAATTCCCGGCGCGACGCCCGATCAGGATCAGCCGGGCGACGGTATGCACTAGAGGGCGCTTCTAAAACACCGTGCGACTTCTTATCGCCACGACCAATCCCGGGAAGATTCGCGAATTCCGCCAGATGTTGGGGGGCGGGGATATCGAATTTAGCGATCTCACTCAGTTCCCCGGTCTTGCGGAAGTGCGGGAAACTGGGCTGTCATTTCGCGATAACGCGTGCCTGAAGGCGTCGGCGTATGCGAAGGCGACCAAACTTTGGGCGCTGGCGGACGATAGCGGGTTGTCTGTGGATGCGTTGGATGGGAAACCTGGCATTCATAGCGCGCGATGGGCGCAATTGAACGATGCGGGCAAAGGGGACGCCGCCAATAATGAACTGTTGGTGAGACAAATGGCGGGGGTTGCTGAATCAGAGCGAACGGGCCGATTCGTTTGTGCTCTGGCGCTGGCTGATCCCGACGGGAAAATAATTCTGACCGCGTTGGATTTGGTCGAAGGCAGAATCCTGCGCTCTCCCCGCGGTCAGAATGGTTTTGGTTACGACCCGCTGTTCTTTGTTGAATCGCTTGGCAAGACGACGGCCGAACTGCCTTCGGATGAAAAACATCGCATTAGCCATCGGGGTAAGGCTCTCGCGCGAATGCGCGAACTTATCGTGCGGGCGCGGGTTGAATGAACCGCCAAGACGCGGAGGACGCCAAGATAAAACACGCCAAGGGATTGTTGGGGGTGGGGGGATTATTTGGATGGCTGGTTTAAAGGGGTTAGAAATAAGAATATTATGGAGGATACGACCACGTTTGAGCCTGATGCGGAGTTGGATCGGTTGGCGTCGGCTGTGATTGGGGCGGCTATTGAAGTTCATCGCATTCTTGGGCCGGGATTTCTGGAGGGGACTTACGAAGAAGCGATGGTGATTGAATTGGGGCTTCGCGGGCTGTCGGCTCAAAGGCAAGTGCCGATTTGTATTCGCTACAAGGGGGTTGAGATCGGGCAGAACCGACTCGACTTGCTTGCCGAGGGGCGACTTATTATCGAAATCAAGGCGGTCGATTCCCTGGGGCCGATCCAACAGGCGCAAGTCATCTCCTACTTAAAGGCCACTGGCCATACCCTGGCGTTTCTGAACAATTTCAATGTCCGAATCCTCAAAGACGGGGTCAAACGAGTCATACTTTCCCCATCTTGGCGATCTTAACTTGGCGTCCTCGGCGGCTTGGCGGTTCCATCCGGTTTTCCCTTTCCCCCAAAACCCTTCTCCAATACACTCTACCCCCCATGAGCCGGATTCTTGTCGCCGTCAGTAGTCCTTGGGCAGCCGAGAAAGTCGTTGCGACCGTCGCCGATTTGGCCAAGCGTCTTTCGGCCGAAGTGCTGGTGGTTCACGTTTCCCGCCCCAGCGGGGGGCAGATGCGCGAGCAGGAGCAGGCGGATGGCGAGGGGGCGGTCAGTCTTCTTCGCGGAAAGCTCGAGGAACGCAATGTTCCTGTGCAAACTTTGCTTATGTTCAGCGAAGATATCGCCCGGGCGGTGCTGAACACCGCCGCCGAGCGGCAGGTGACCCTGATTGTGCTCGGGCTGACCGGGAAAAATGTTTTCGCGCGACTTTTGGCCGGAAATGTGCCGGTCGAACTCATCAAGAACACCAAGATTCCCGTCCTGCTTCTCCCGCCGGACTGGAGCGCGGCGATATAGGACTTGTCCCGAGGTGGAATTTTTTAAAACATTTCTTTTCGTGCGCCGCGCGGACGATATAATCCTAACCTCGCAGGGCGCGAATGGTCGTGCCGCGGAGATTTAACGGAGCGTTAATACATGGTCAACGGCGATGAACTCATGCCCAAGGAATGTTTTTTCACCAAGGGCGTCGGCCGGCACGCGCAAAAACTCATGAGTTTCGAACTGGCGTTGCGGGATGCGGGGATCGAACAGCAAAATCTCGTGCGCGTTTCTTCCATCTATCCGACGAGTTGCAAAATCGTTCCGGTAAAGGAAGGCACCCCGAAACTCAAGCCGGGGCAGATCACCTTCGTCGTGCTCGCCGAGGGGGCGACCGACGAACCGAATCGGCTCATTTGCGCCGGCATCGGATTGGCCATTCCGCGCAATCACGCGCATGGGTACATCGCCGAGCATCACGGCTATGGGATGAGCGAAAAGAAGACGGAAGACCTTTGCGAAGATCTCGCGGCGACGATGCTCGCGACGACGCTGGGCATTCCTTTCGACGCCGACAAGAGCTGGGACGAACGCGAGCAGCAGTACAAGATGAGCGGCGACATCGTGAAAACCCGCTCGGTTGTGCAGACGGCTGAGGGGGACAAGAGCGGCCTGTGGACGAGCGTGATCTCCGCCGTCGTTTTCATTCTCGATCCGACGCCGGTGCATTCGGAGAAAACCAACGGCGAGAAAGCAGCCGCGGATAAAGCCGCCGCGGATAAAGCCGCGGCTGAAAAAGCTGCCGCGGAAAAACCCGCCGAAGCGCCCAAAGTGGCGGCCGTACCTGCTTAGACTTTTGGCTGCTGCTGGCTCAAGCAGTGAATCGCGCCAAGCCCCCAGATCAGTTCGACGCAGTCGATCCCGATTACTTTGCGCCCGGGCAAGTGGGATTGCAGAATCTCGATTGCCCGCCGATCGTTTTTTCGATTCCGATACGTCGGCACGAGTAGCGCGCCGTTGACGAAATAAAAGTTCACGTAGGTCGCGGGCAATCGCTGCTTGTCGTACTCGACGAAGCCGGGCATGGGAATTTCGACGATTTCCAGGGGTTTTCCATCCTGATCGCGGGCAAAATCGAGTTGCCGCCGCACCTCGCGAAGGACCTTGAAATTCTCGTCCTTCGGGTCTTCTTCCAGGGCAATCACGACTTTTCGCGGGCCGATGAATCGGGCTAGATCGTCGATATGGCCGTCCGTATCGTCCCCGGCGATTCCACCCGTGAGCCAGCAGACTTTCGCCTGGCCGTAATAGTCCCGCAGGCACCGCTCGATCTGCGCCTGGCTCAAATCAGGATTTCGGTTCCTGTTGAGCAGGCAATCCGTCGTTGTCAGCACCGTTCCCGCACCGTTGAAATCGACGGCGCCGCCTTCCATGATGATCCCCGGATACCACACCGGCAGGGCAAGCTCTTCGGCGATGCGCGTCGGCACGGCGTCATCATCGTCATACGGCGGATATTTTCCGCCCCAGGCGTTGAATCCCCAATCGACGATGGCCAATTTCTTTTTTCCGCGCGATTTCTTGACGACAAACGACGGCCCGTGATCGCGGCACCAGCTCTCGTTGGTCTTGATGTGATAGAAATAAATATTCGTCAGCGGGCAGTCATACTCCTTGAGTTGCCGCCTGACGATGCGCTCGTAGTTTCCATTCGGCACGTTCACGCAGACGCGCTTGCGCGGGGCGATGGCGCGGAATATCGCCGCCAGGTTTTCGGGGACGGTGTGATATTTATCGGGAAAGGAAATTCCCTCGGGGCGCGGCCAACTGAACCACGTTGCGGCGTGCGGCTCCCATTCGGCTGGAAAGAAATACCCGAGCGAGGCCGGCGTGCCCGACAAAACCTTCACTTTCCGTTTAGTCGGCATCGACGAACCGCCTGGTCAGATTCCCGTACGCGTCGATCCGCCGGTCGCGCAGAAACGGCCAGTGGGTGCGGCTGAATTCCACGCGGCCCAAATCGCAGTCCGCCAGCAAAACTTCCGGCTTGTTCCGCGACGCCTTGCCCACGATCGACCCGTCCGGCGCCGCCACGAAAGATTGGCCCCAAAATTCAATCCCGTCGCCATTCACGGGCTTTCCATCGCTCCCGAGGATTTTTTCCAGCCCAATCCGATTTGGCGCGCAGACATAACAGCCGTTGGCCACCGCATGACTCCGCTGGATCAACTCCCAACTGTCATGCTGGGCCGCGCCGTACTGCTTCTTTTCGGTGGGATGCCATCCGATGGCCGTGGGATAGAAAAGAATTTGCGCGCCGGCCAAAGCCGTCAATCGCGCTCCTTCGGGGAACCACTGGTCCCAGCAGATGAGCACGCCGATTTTGGCGTACTTTGTTTCCCAGGCGCGAAATCCGGTGTCTCCCGGCGTGAAATAAAACTTTTCGTAATAGAGCGGGTCGTCCGGGATGTGCATTTTGCGATAGACGCCGAGGATGGAGCCATCGGCGTCGATGACCGCCGCCGTGTTGTGGTAAAGGCCCTGGGCCCGCTTTTCGAAAAGGGACGCGATGATCACGGCCCGGTTCTTTTTCGCCAATTTGCCCAGGGCATCGGTCGAGGGTCCGGGAATCGGTTCGGCGAGTTCGAAAAATCGATGGTCCTCCACCTGGCAGAAATATTGGGAGCGGAACAATTCCTGCGTGCAGATAATGTTCGCGCCGCCTCGAGCGGCGCGCTCGACGAGGGCGAGCTGGTTTTTGAGGTTCACGCGGGGGTCGGGGCCGCAGGGCATTTGGGTTAGGCCTACGGTCACAATCGAATCAGAATTTCGGGCAGTTTTCTTCATCTTCTTCCCTCGCCCCGTGTACTTGCGGGGAGAGGGCCGGGGTGAGGGGCCGAAGGTCGTAATGCGCTATTCTTCAGGCAACTCTGCAAAATCGCGTCCAGGACCGAGTCCAAATGATCGAACACATCCGGGTTTTCGAATCCCAAAACTTCCAGGCCGGTCTTGCGCAAATCTTCTGTTCGCTTTAGATCATAGCCGATTCGCTGGGAATGCGAGTCTCCGTCCAATTCGACGGCGAGATTTGCTTCGGGACAATAAAAATCGACGACATAGTGTAGGATTGCAAATTGGCGGCGGAATTTGAAACCCTGCAATTGGCGATTGCGAAGGGCGCTCCAAAGGATTTCCTCTGCGGGTGCGCACTCCTTGCGCATTTGGCGGGCGCGTTTCAGCAATATCGGGTCAACTCGGCTTGGTCGCATTTGCCCCTCACCCTAACCCTCTCCCCGGAGTACCGGGGAGAGGGGATAAGTCATTCGGTTTGCGCGAGGCTTAGGATGAATCTTTCCACGTTCTCTGCGGCATCACCTACGCCGGTTTTGGTTTGGTAGTCGATTTCTGCTAGCAAGTTGACCGCGCGTTCCAATCCTGCGGGGCCTAGCGACTGCGTTGTCTGTACGAATTTCTGCGCCAGTTCTCGCGGCCAGATTCGTAGGGTTTGGCCGATTGTAAACGCGTTTTGGCCTGTTCGCAGCATGGCTAGGGCTTTGCGCACATTTTCCAGCCAGATGCATAGCCAGGTGACGGCTCGGAATTCCGCCGAGGAATCCCCTTGCACCAATTGGCGCCAGCGCGTTAGCGCCTCGGTCGCATTTCCCGCGGCCAGGGCGTTGGTCAGGTCCCACATCTCCCTTTCGCGCTGGAACGCGACGGAGTCGGCGACTTCCTCCGGGCCGATCTTGCGCGACGGGCACGCCAGCGCCAATTTCGCTAATTCGCCGTCGATGCGTCCCAGTTCGTCGCCGATGCGATCGGCTAGCATTCGTGCGGCGTCCGGCGAAATCGTCAGCCCGTGGACTTTTTTGCCTCGCTCGATCGTCCATGCGGCGATGTCCTTGGGCGGCGCACAGGATATGATCTCCCCGGTCTTGTAAATTGCCTTGTAAATCCGCTGATTTGAGGGGAGCGAATTCAATCGAAGTACCAGGACCGCGCTCTGTGACGGCTCGGCCACGTATTCTTCCAACTGCTCGCGGAATCGGGAGATCAATTCCTCCGCATCGCGGACCACGACGACTTTCCCGCTGCCGAAGAGCGCAAAGCTTCGCAGATCGTCTAGCACGTCCGCCAGTTCGGCGGTTTCCCCCTCGACATCCACGCGCTGGGTATCGGGCGGCAGCGATTTTAGAACCGCCTGGAGCGCCTCCAACTGAAGGAGCGCGTCGGGGCCGACCAGAGCGTATACGGGCTTGCCCATATCTTTTTTAGGGTAACCGATCTGAATGTTTATTAAAGCGCAATGACATTTCTCGTACCCCATCCCGTGCCACTTCCCTTGGGAAATAAATCCGTTACACTTTCTACCGCTCTGTGAATGGAGGGAAGCTCCCGCAGGCGGGAACGGAATCCGAGGAGCACCTTAGGGAGAAGTGCCATGTCGAATCCGTATTCATCGTTCTGTGAAGATTTCTACGTCAACATGCGTGTCGGGTCGCAATTGAATATGCCGCACCAGCGGGAGACGGTGCTGGCGTTTTTCGAGCGGGTTCAAAAAGAATTTCCCGCCATGACGCGTTTTCGCAAGAGCGAGAACGGGGAGTTTCATCTCGAGGAAGATCGGGGCGGACAAAACTACCGGTGGGTGAGCCTTGAGGCCAAACGGTTGACGGCGGGGCACGTCAATCCGGCGACCGTGGCTGAGTCGCTGCGTCTGCACCGGTTTCTTCTCGAACTGGCCCCGTATCATCTTGGGTTGAGCAGTCTCGAAATCGATTATCTCGACGTTTTATTCGGCTTCGATCTTTCCTTCAGCGGCAATCACGACGAAATCATTGCCGAGAGCTTGATGGCCGATTCGCCCCTGGTCTGCCTGAGCGAGGAACCGGGCGCCAAGGCGGTTGATTTTCAGCCGACGGTCACCGTCGCCCTGAGCGACGACTGCCGGCTTCAGGCTCGCATCGACATCGTCACCCGCACCAACAGTTATCAGGTTCGCACCGGCGACTACTCGGACGATGTGATCAGCGTTTATCTGATCTTGCGGCGATATTGGGGCGACCGGCCGCGAGATCCGATGGAAAAGTTGCTTGGCGAGCTGGCTTCGCGAGCCGAGGAATTGTGCGACCGGCATGTGCTGCCTAAAGTGATCCGCCCGATCTCGGCGGCGATTGCCTCCCGTTCGTGACGGCGAGGCATTATGATAGAGGGCATGTCGGCTGAGGAGAATCCGACAAGTCGGTTCCGCCCGGAGGCGGCGGAACATCTGAAAAAACTGGCGGCGCAGTTGCAGGAGGAGGAGGACGAGTTATCCCGTCCCAACGAAGCGATCGATGCCGGCACGATGGCCGAAGGGCGCCGTGCCGCCGCCGAAGCGCTCGAGGCCGCCCGACGACTCTCCGCTGCCCTGGGGGAATCATGATTACCCCGCCGCAGGATGGTTGAGTCTCCCGAAAGGTTTGCATGACCACAGAAGCCGCTGAAACCGCGCCTGAATCCCAAGGACCGGTCATCGCCGCGCAGGGGAGCTATTACCGCGTGACGCGGTATATCATGACCGGCATCCTGTTCCTGTACGGCGGCTGGTCGATCTACGACGGCTTCTATAGTTGGCCGCGCTGGCCCATCTCCCATCCCGATGAAATGCCGAAAACCCCGATGGACATCATGTTCAACCGGGTGCTTGGCTGCGTTCTTCCACTGGTTGCAATTTATCTCCTCATGCGATGTCTTCGTAATTCGCGCGGGGAGTACCGGCTCGAGGACGGGGTTGTCCATATCCCGGGCTATCCGCCCGTTCCTCTGGATAAAATTCATGCCGTCGATCGCGAATTGTGGGACCGCAAGGGAATCGCGTATGTCAGTTACGAACTGCCCCCCGGCACGGCCAAGGCCCCGATGAAAGACGCGGACGAATTTCCCCTTGACGATTTCGTTTATGAGAGGGAACCCACCGACAAGATTTTCGAGGCGATCGAGGCCTCGGTTTTGAAAGGCCAGCCTGCGGCTGCCGAGCCCGAGCAACAAGCCCGATCACAGCCGAAAGCTATTGCTGCCGCCGCGGCCAAGCCTGCGCCGATTGTTCCCAAACCCGCGCCGGCTATTGCAAAGCCGGCCCCGGCGGCAGTCGCCAGGCCCGCGCCTCCGGTCGCGAGACCCACGGCTCCAGTTGCCAAGCCGGCTCAGCCTGTGGCGAAGCCTGCGGTGATGCCGCCTAGGCCTGGTCAAGCGGTCGCCAAGCCGGTTCCGGTTGCTAAGCCTGGGGTGAAACCTGTTCCGGGCGCGAAACCGGCACAGCCGCCCAGCGCTATGCCGACTAAAATGCCGCCGCGGCCTCAGCTCTAAAGGGGGGACCATGATTCTGGTGCATCGAAGGACACGCCCCGCGAGCGGGGCCGCTAAGGGCGGGGAGTGAGGATGTTGCTGAATCTGCTATTTAGAGCATTTCCCAAATTAAACTAGCGGCTGGCGGTAACCGCAATGGCGGAAAAATCCCGCGGCATCTTCGGTCGTAACGGCGTCCATTGCCGCGAACACAGCCCGGACCAAGGTGTCGAACGTTCTGGGCTCCGCCGAGCGGATCAGTTGCTTCGCTTTGCTCCACATCATCTCGATCGGATTCAAATCCGGCGAGTAGGGTGGCAGCAACCACAGTTCGCAGCCGGCGGCTTCGATCAGGCGTCGCACTTCTGAATGTTTGTGCGGCTGCAAATTGTCCATCACCACGATGTCCCCGCTTCGCAGGCTGGGCACGAGCGCTTCACGCACCCAGGCGACAAAAACATCGCTGTCCATCGCCCCTTGAACAATCGCGCCGGCGGTCGCGCCGTCGAGCCGAACCGCGGCGATCATGGTGGTCGTGCTCCAGTGTCCGGCCGGGGTCTTGCACAACAACCGTTCGCCGCGGCCGCACCGGCCACGCAATCGGGTGAAGTTCGTCTTGGCCCCGGATTCATCCACAAAAACAAGACGCTCGGGATCGACGTCCTTCAGCCGCCGACGCCACTGCGTCCGCGCGGCGGCGACGTCGGGCCGATCCTGCTCGGACGCGTGGAGAGACTTTTTTTAAAGGAGAGGCCCAGCTTCCTGAGCCAACGGTCGACCGTCGACAGCGACACGTCCAGCGCCAACTTCTCTTTGATCTCGTTGAGCGTGGCATCCGGCCGGGCGGCCACGAACCGACTCAAACGAGTCTTCAACTCGCCGGTCAACTTCCCCTTGCGGCCACGAAGATGAAGCAGCGGTTCGGCCGTCCCCCGTTCACGTTCATCCTGTCGCACGCGGCGGACGGCCGACTCGCATCGGCCGAAGATCGCGGAAATCTCCTTCGTGCCTTTGCCGGCACGATACGCCGACATGATCCATCGACGGGTCAGAGCGGTTTGCGATGCCATGGCAACCTCCTTGTTGAATCGGAGATTAGCAAAACAGCATCGATGGCGCTAGTTTAAAATGGGAAATGCTCTAGGGACGGGGATCGCTGAAAATAGATTTCCTTGCGGACGTGTGGTGCCGCGCGCGGACGGGGGCCGGCGCTGGGGGAGGGATTGGTGTCGGGCTTGGTTATGCCAAAGGCGGTGCACCGGTCGGTCGCGGGCGGACCGCGCCGGCTGTCAGGGGCGAATCCGCCAGGGGGCGCTGATAGGTCTGGCTTACTTTCCTCAGCAAATCCACGAACTCGACCTGGGCGAGGTTCAGGTTCTTGATCTTGATATGGGAAACGATCTTTGATTGGAGCGATTCCAGTTGCATGCGCTGGGCGTCGGTGACGGGGCGGCCAGTTTGCTCCTGGCGGGCCAGGGATTCGATTTGCCGCTCAAATTCCGCGAGCAGTCGGCCCGCCTCGGGGTCGTCGCTGACCGCCTTTTGGGCCGCTTTGAACCTTTCCACGGCGGGATGCTCCTTGAGCATTTGCCCGAGTTTCTCGGCCGCGTCTAGGATTTGCTGCGTATCTGTCGCCATGTCGCTCCTTGTTTCAAGCCACTATAATCGAGCGATGTAGAACGGACAAAGCGGAGAAAAAACGGCGGACCCGGCGGATGGCCATCCGTCGGCTTTTGCTGCGAGAATAGATGACGCCCTCACGTTACCAGCGACAGGAGATTCTTCCGCAGATTGGGGTTGCGGGGCAGCTGCGCCTGGCCCAGGCGCGGGTTCTGCTTATCGGGATCGGTGCGTTGGGGGGGTGCTTTCTGAATTGACTGTTCGCGCTGGGGTGGGGTGGGTCAGGCTTGTCGATCGCGATCTGGTCGAGTTGAATAATCTTCAGCGGCAGACGCTTTTTGATGAGAGCGACGCCACGAGCGAACTGCCGAAATCCGTTGCGGCGCTGCGGCGATTGTCGGCCATCAATTCATCGGTGCGCCTCGAATCGATTGTCGCTGACGCCAATGCCGGGAATATTGAATCGCTGGTGCGCATGCAGGACAAACCGGCGGACCTGATCCTTGACGGAACGGACAATGCTTCGACGCGATACTTAATCAACGATCTGTGTGTGCGCGATGGAATTCCATGGGTTCATGGCGGCTGCGTGGGCACGACGGGGCGGGTCATGGGGATTTGGCCGGGGAAGACGGCCTGTCTGCGATGTTTGTATCCGAAGCCTCCCAATGGCCAGGAGCTGCCTACGTGCGACACGGCGGGGGTGCTGGGGCCCGCTGCCGCGGCGACGGCGGCCCTTCAGGCGGGGGTTGCTCTGCGATTTCTGGTTGAGGGGGTGCCTGGAAACTCTCCATTGCTGGCGCTGGACGTCTGGAAGCGGGAATTCCGCGAATTTGGCTCCGCATCGCATCCCCAGGCGGATTGCCCTTGCTGCGGGAGGCGTGAGTTTCCTTTTCTCTCGACGGAAGCCGAGGATTTCACTACAACACTCTGCGGCCGCGGAGCGGTGCAAGTTCAGTTGGCAGGGCGGCATGTGGATATTCCCCTGGCGGTTGCGGCCGAGCGCCTGCGACCGGCGGGGGCCGTGCGAACCAATGCCTATTTCTTGCGATGTAGCTTGAACGATGCCCCGGGGATCGAATTAACCCTCTTTCCCGATGGCAGGCTGCTCGTCCAGGGAACCACCGACCCGTTGCGCGCCAAGTCGCTATATGCAAGATATATAGGGAGTTAAGTTCTTAGTCTTCCGCCAATTAAAGGCGAACTTGAACAAAACCCTATTTCCCTCTAGCATTACTAGGAAATTATGTCTATGGCGGTCACGCCACGTTCGCCAACGCAGGGTCGATCAGTGCTGGAGTTGATCGGCAATACCCCTCTTCTGCGCTTCCGGCGGATCGTCGCGGATCACGATGTCGAGGTCTGTGCCAAGGCGGAATGGTTCAATCCCGGGGGGAGTGTCAAGGATCGAGCGGCGTTGAATATGATCCTCGACGGGGAACGCCGCGGCCTCCTGACCCGGCAAAAAATCCTTATCGACGCCACCAGCGGGAATACCGGCATCGCTTACGCCATGATCGCGGCTGAAAAAGGGTATCGCGTTACGCTCGCTCTGCCTAAAAACGCCAGTATCGAACGCAAGCAATGCCTTCAGGCTTACGGGGCGGAGCTGATTCTCACCGACCCAACCGAGGGCACGGATGGCGCCAGCGGTTCGTGCGCAAACTCGTGGATGCCGATCCTGATAAATATTTTTACCCCGACCAGTACAACAACGATGCGAATTGGCGCGCCCATTACGAAACCACGGCGATGGAAATCTGGCGGCAAACGGAAGGGCGCGTTACTCATTTCGTCACCGGCCTGGGGACGACCGGCACGTTCATGGGCGTCACTCGCCGGCTCAAGGAACTTAATCCCGCGATTCAGTGCATCAGCATGGAGCCGGATGCGCCGCTGCACGGCCTGGAAGGACTGAAGCACATGGCGACGGCGCTCGTGCCGGGCATTTATGACCCGTCCATTGCTGACGGCAGAATCGAAGTGGCCACTGAAGACGCGCAGAAAATGGTTTTGAAATTGGCGCGGCAGGAGGGACTGCTGGTCGGCGTCTCTTCGGGCGGAAATCTGCATGCGGCGATGGAAGTCGCGAAAAAAATCACCGAAGGCGTGGTGGTCACCATCTTTTGCGATTCGGCGGCGAAATATTTGTCGGAAAGTTTTTGGCACGAGCCTGATCCGCAATCGGAGGTTTGGCCATGAGCGCTCCGACCCGGCTTATCCTCACCGAAAGTCAGATCGATCAGATCGAGAAGGAAGGGGAGGCCGCGTATCCTTCGGAATGCTGCGGGGCGATCCTTGGCCGCGACGTGAAAGACGCCGAGGGAATCCGGCGGCAGGTCATCCGCCTTGAAGCGCTGAAGAATTCCTTTCGGGCCGACGAACAATTTCACCGCTTTTCGCTGGACCCGAAGGAACTGATCGACGTTGAAAAGCGCGCCGGCGAAGCGAAGTTGAACGTGCTGGGGTTTTACCACAGCCATCCCGACCATCCTGCCCGGCCCAGCGAATACGATCGCACGCACGCGTGGCCGTATTACAGCTATTTGATCGTCGAGATCGCGGGCGGAAAAGCCGCCGAAATGACCAGTTGGCAGCTTGACCCCGGCACAGAACAATTCATCTCTGAGGAAATCGCTGCCGAGCATGAAAGGACCGCGCCATGAGCACCGAATACGCCCATCCGGAAATGCTGGTCAGCACCGATTGGGTCAGCCAGCATACGGGTGACCCCAATGTGAAGCTCGTCGAAGTGGACGTTGATACCGCCAGCTATGAGCAGCGCCACATTCGCAATGCCATCGGCTGGAATTGGCAAACCGATCTTAATGACCGAATCCGACGCGACATCATCGATCCGCGGAGTTTCGCGGAATTGAATCGTGCCGCGGGAATTCGGCCGACCGACACGGTTATCTTTTATGGCGACAACAACAACTGGTTTGCCGCCTGGGCTCTGTGGCAGTTCAAATATCACGGGCACAAAGACGTCAAGCTCATGAACGGCGGCAGAAAAAAGTGGGAATTGGAAAAACGCGAGTTGGTGAAAGATCATCCGCATTTTCCGCGCAGCGAATATCCTGTCCCGACCACGGACGAAAGCGTTCGCGCCTATCGCCAGCAGGTGATGGAAACGCTTAACAAGGGTCTGGTTAATCTCGTCGACGTGCGCTCGCCGGACGAATTTACCGGCAAGGTCATCGCGCCACCGGGCATGACGGAAACCGCCCAGCGCGGCGGGCATATTCCCGGCGCGAAGAGCATCCCCTGGTCCAAAACCGCCAACGAGGACGGTACCTTCAAATCCACCGAAGAGCTTCGCAAACTTTATGGCGAGGCCGGCATCGATTTCACGCGGCCGACGATCGCCTATTGCCGCATCGGCGAGCGATCGAGCCACACCTGGTTCGTGCTGAAGTACCTGCTTGGCGTTTCCAATGTGAAGAATTACGATGGCAGTTGGACGGAATGGGGCAACCTCGTGGGGGCCCCGATTGAAACGGGCGGCGGGCCGACGCCCCTGCCTGACGTGAAATGCCAATAAACACTCGATTCAACTGCCGAGGTGCGACATGCCCTTGAAGCCGCAGGGAAAAATATTCAACGACATCACCGAGACGATCGGCGGCACGCCGCTGGTTCGCCTCAACCGCATTATTCCCAAGGACGGGGCGACCGTTCTGGTGAAGTGCGAATTCTTTAATCCGCTGTCCAGCGTGAAGGACCGGATCGGCCTGGCGATGATTGAAGCCGGGGAAAAGTCCGGAAAGATCAATCCGTCCACGGTCATCGTGGAGCCGACCAGCGGCAACACCGGGATCGCCTTGGCGTTCGTCTGCGCCGCCAAGGGGTACAAGTTGATCCTCACCATGCCGGAAAGCATGAGCATCGAGCGGCGCCGGCTGCTGAAGGCGCTGGGAGCGCAAGTGGTGCTGACGCCCGCCGCGGATGGGATGCGCGGCGCGATCGAAAAGGCCAAGGCGATTCTTACCGAGCACAAGAGCAGCTTCATGCCGCAGCAGTTTGAGAATCCCGCCAATCCGGAGATACACCGCAAGACGACCGCCGAGGAAATCTGGCAGGATACCGACGGGAAAGTGGACATTCTTGTCGCCGGCGTGGGAACCGGCGGGACGATCACCGGGGTCAGCGAAGTTATCAAGCCGCGAAAGCCTTCGTTCAAGGCGATCGCCGTCGAGCCGGTCAATTCGCCGGTGATTACTGAGACGCTTAACCATCAGCCGCTCAAGCCCGGGCGTCACAAGATCCAGGGCATCGGCGCGGGCTTCGTGCCTGAGAATCTGCATCTGAAAATCGTGGACGAAGTCATCCAAGTCACCGACGAAGAAGCCTTCGCCTGGGCGCGCCGGCTTGCCAAAGAGGAAGGAATTTTCGGCGGGATCAGTTCCGGGGGCAATGTCGCCGCCGCCGCCAAGGTCGCCGCCCGCCCCGAAAACAAGGGCAAACTCATCGTCACCGTGATGTGTAGTTTCGGCGAACGGTATCTGAGCACGCCCCTTTTCGAGGAGGAATAAGAGTCTCATGGCTGAACAAAAAGCGACGAATATCACCTGGCACGAAGGATCGGTCTCCCGGGAGGAAAGGCAAAAGCTGCTGAATCAGAAGGGCGTCATCGTCTGGATGACGGGCCTGAGCGCGTCGGGAAAAAGCACGATCGCCTGCATTCTGGAGCAGATGCTTCTGCACAGGAAGAAGCACGCCTATCGCCTCGACGGCGACAACATTCGCATGGGTCTGAACAAGAATCTGGGCTTTTCCGCCGAGGATCGGGCCGAGAACATCCGGCGCATCGGCGAAGTCGCCAAGCTGTTTGCCGACGCCGGGGCGATTGCGATCACCAGTTTCATCAGCCCGTACAAAAAGGATCGGGACGCGGTGCGGGCCAGCGTGAAGCCGGGCGAGTTCATTGAGGTTTACGTGCATGTGTCGCTGGCCGAGGCGGAGAAACGCGACCCCAAGGGGCTTTATAAGAAAGCCCGCGCGGGGCAGCTCAAGGGTTTTACGGGCATCGACGATCCCTATGAGGCGCCTGAAAAACCGGAACTGGTCATCGAGACCGAAAAGCACAAGCCCGAGCAGGCGGCTGAGGCAATCCTGGCGATGTTGGAAATAAATGGGCACCTGACGTCGTAGTCGTAAATGTCGTTTGTTGATCTCCATACTCACTCGACCGCTTCTGACGGCACGTTGTCGCCGGCGGTGCTGGTCCGCATGGCACACGATAAAGGTTTGACGGCGCTGGCGTTGACGGACCATGACACGATTGCCGGAGTCGCCGAAGCAGCCGCCGAAGCGGAAAAGCTCGGGCTCGACTTTCTGGCCGGAATCGAAATCAGCGCGGAATACCCGCGCCCCGGCACGATGCACCTGCTCGGTTACGGGGTCGATCCGGCTAACCCGACACTGAAAAATCTCACCACCACGCTGCTCGCGGGCCGGGACAATCGGAATCCGAAAATCGTCGAAAAGCTAAACGAGTTGGGCATCAAAGTCACGATGCAGGACTGGCACGATGAAGCCAAGGGGACGGTCCTGGGGCGACCGCAGCTTGCGGCCATTTTGCTGCGAAAAGGACACGTCTCATCGATCAAGCAGGCGTTCGATCAATACCTCGGCCAGGGCGCCCCGCTTATTTCGACAAGGAGCGCCTCACGCCTAAGCAGGCGATTCAAATGATCCTGCAATCAGGCGGGGTTCCGGTTCTGGCGCATCCCGTGCAGCTTCGATATGAAAACGACGCGCAACTGGAACGGATCGTGCGGGACTTGATCGATCTCGGCCTGGCCGGGATCGAGGTGATTCACAGCGATCACGACGGGCAACTCATCAAGAAATACACGGCGCTGACGGAGCGATTCAACTTGCTGAAAACCGGCGGGAGCGATTTTCACGGAACGAACAAGCCGCACGTACAACTGGGCGTCGCCAACGGGCGCAACATCCCGCGCGAATGGTTCGATTCGCTTTCTCACGCCGTTGGCGCGGGTAAATCATGAGCGTTGTCGGCGAACAACTCGATCTTCCTTCTCTGAACCAGATGTTCGAGACGGCCGATCCGCGCAAAATCGTGGATTGGGCGGCCGCCCAGTTCGGCGACGATCTGGTCATGTCGTCCTCGTTTGGCGCGGAATCCGCCGTGCTTTTGCACCTGGCCACGCGCGTGCGGCCGAATATCCGGATCATTTACGTCGATACGGGTTATTTGTTCCCCGAGACCCATCGGTTCATGGAAGAGCTTCGCCTGCGCCTGGACCTGAACGTCTGGACGTATCGCACGCTGAACGATCCGATCGCCTACCTGCACAAGGCGGGGGAGGAAAATCCCGCCTGGCGAAAGGACATTGATTCCTGCTGCGCCGCCAACAAGATCGAGCCGTTCGTTCGAGCGATGAAGGATCTCTCTCCCAAGGCGTGGTTGCGCGGCATCCGCCGTCAGCAGGCCGAGACGCGGAAGGAGAAGCCGTTTATTGAGTGGTCGGCGCGGTATCAATGCCACGCGATTTCGCCGATCCTGAATTGGGGGTCGCGCGAACTGCACGAATATTTGAAGTCGCACGATCTTCCCTATCATCCGCTGTGGGACAAGGGGTACGCCTCGATCGGGTGCAACCCGCTTTCCTGCACGCGCCCGATAGGGGAGGGCGAAGACGCCCGCGCCGGCCGCTGGGCGGGGCAGGATAGGATCGAATGCGGGATTAACGTCTCTAAGAATTCACTCGACTCGGCGAATATTTAAATGCAACCGCGGAGGCGCGGAGAGGCGGAGACGGGCGCGGAGAAATTCAATTCAATATAAAATGAATTGGTCTTCTCCGTGTCTTTCCCGCCGCGGCCGGTTTTCAACTCAGCGTCTGGGCGTCTGTGTGGTTGTATTTGCTTTGCTCCACCAGTCTACGGCGTCGATCGCCGTTAGGAAATCCATGGGTAGATCGGGCGTTGGGTTTCCTGCGAATTTTGGGGCGAGGCAGAGGATGGGAAGTTTTCCCCATTTTTCGATGGCGCGGGGGTTGGTCTCTTCGGGTATTCCGGGGGTTTCGGGCGGATATTGATTGATCACGACCCCGGCGATGGGCGCCCCGGCTTGGCGAAGCGCTTCGCGGTCAGGAGCGTGTGATTGATCGTGCCCAGGCCGGGGCGCACGACGATGACGGTGGGTAATCCGAGCCATTTGATCATATCGAGGACGGTATGGGACGAGTCCATGGGGACGAGCACGCCGCCGACGCCTTCGACGATGAGGATGTCGCTTTCGCGGGTCATGTTCTTGATCGCGCTGTCGATGGATTCCCACTCCAGGCTGGTTCCCGCGCGCTCGGCTGCGATGGCGGGGGCGAGGGGTTCGGCGAATCGCTGCGGGCAGATCACATTCAGGGGAAATTTTGCGTTGGCGTGGTGGGCTAGAAATTCCGCGTCCTGGCTGACGAGGCCTTCGCGGCGATGCTCGCATCCCGTGGCCACGGGTTTGCAGACGGCGACGCGGTGGAGACGGCGCGCCAGGGAAGCCGCGATTGCGCCGGCGACGACGGTTTTGCCGACGCTGGTGTCGGTGCCGGTGATGAACAAACCCGGAATAGTTGCACGTGAAAGCATTGTGTTGGTCGCTGCATTCTCTTCCCCTCTCCCCATGTACTCATGGGGAGAGGGGATGGTCAGTCGGGAATCGACGCGATTTCTTCTCCGACAGCGCGCACGATTGTGCGCAAATCTTCCACTTCCATCGCCAGGGGCGGCATGATCACTATCACATCGCCCAGCGGCCTGAGGATGACGCCATGCTGGCGAACGCGCTGGCAGACCGCCGCGCCTGTCCGCCGCTTGGGATCGAAGGATTGGCGCGTCTGTTTGTCCGCGACCAATTCTATGCCGACCATGAAACCCTTTTGCCGGATATCTCCGACGTGCTTTAGTGGGCGAAGTGAATCCAGCATTTGCGAAAGGGATTCTGATTTGGCCTGTACCTTCTCGATCAGCTTGTTTTTATCGAAGAGTTCCAAGGACGCAATCGCCGCGGCACAGGCGAGAGGGTTTCCCGTGTAGGTATGCCCATGGAAAAAGGTCTTATTTTCGTGAGGCTCGCCTAGGAAGGCTTCAAAAATCTGATCCGTCGCAAAAGTCGCCGCCAGCGGGAGATACCCGCCGGTAATTCCCTTCCCGACGCACATTAAATCGGGCGAGACATTTTCGTGGTGACAAGCGAACATCAATCCCGTTCGCCCGAACCCTACGGCTACCTCGTCGGCCACCAACAAAACATCATGTTGGGTGCACATTCGGCGCACCGCCGATAGAAATCCCGGCGGCTGAATGATCATCCCGCCGGCCCCCTGCACGATGGGCTCGATGCATACCGCCGCGATCTGCTTTGCGTTTTCCCGCAGTATCTTTTCCAAACCTTCCAGCGCCGGTCGGCGCTTCCCCCTTCAAATACATCCGGCGAAGGCGCGAAGTGGGCTTTGAACAGCATGGGAAAATACGGGCGGTGAAATGTGTCGATCCGCCCGATCGACATCGCGCCTACGGTATCGCCGTGGTAGGCATCCCTGAGCCCGACAAACTGATTTTTCTCTCCGTGCCCCAAGTTGTGCCAATATTGCGCCGCCATTTTGAAGGCGATTTCTGTCGCCGTCGCGCCGCTGTCGCTATAAAAATCTTTGTCAAACCCCGGGGGAGCAGGGGCATCAATTTCTCCGCCAGTAAAATCGCCGGCTCGCTGGCCAGGCCGAGCATTGTGGTATGCGCCACGTGATCCAGTTGGCGGCGGATCGCCTCATCGATTTCCGGGACCCGATGCCCGTGGACATTGCACCAGAGGCTTGAGACGCCGTCGAGGTATGATTTCCCGTCGCTGTCGATGAGATACATCCCCTGGGCGGCCGTGATGACCAGTTGGTCGTCGGCCAGCCAGGTCCGCATGGGGGTGAAAGGATGCCACAGATACTGGGCATCCAGCCGGCGTAGGGCGGTGGTGCGATTCGGATTCACGCGAGTAAGCCTAGAATTACCGGGATGAACGTGCAATCTCCCGCCATTTTAGACAGGCGGGACTTGGAGTAAAATAAAGGCATGCCGGCGTATATCGAAGTCAAAGATTCCAAGGGCCAGAGGCAGGTGTCTCTGGATGAGGGGCCGGTCACGATCGGGCGGAACTTCACCAATCTGCTGGTCCTCGACGAAACCCAGGCCAGCCGGTTCCACTGCGTCATCGAAAAGAGCCCGGAGGGGTATTCGATCCGCGATCTCGATTCGCGCAACGGCTTTCGCGTCAACGGCAGCCCCGTCCGCGCGGCGATCCTGTACGACGGCGACGTCGTCTCGATCGGCAAGACGGACATGCGCCTGTATCTCCCCAACTCCAAGAAAAACCCATCCGGGGGCATGGGCGGCGGGGGCGCGGATGATCCATTCCAGGAACTGGCGGACCTGGTCAGCGGCGCGACCACCCCGAGCCTCCCGGGCGAACCGACCCGGGCGGACGAGTCCGATGCCCTGAACGAGGACCTTCCCGAACCGCCCCCGAGCCAGCCTGTCGCCTCCGCAAATGAATACGAGCGCCTCTTGCGCGAGCGCGTGGAAGCGCTCGCCGATCGCTCGTTTGGCGAAAAGGACATCACTCTTATCAATGCCCGTGGGAAATCGGCTTTGGCGAGCGAAAAGGATACGGGCGAGGCGGTGGTGATCTTCCGGCTGATGCTGCTGCTCTGCTTCCGCAGCCGGGCGACGGACATGCATGTCGAGCCGCGCCGGAGGACGTGCAGATTCGCATTCGCGTGGACGGGGCGATGGTGGACGTCATGCGAATGAGCCGGGAACTGGGGATCAAACTCATCTCGGCGATCAAGGTGCTGTCGGACGTGGATATCGCCCAGCGGAATATCGTTCAGGAGGGGCATTTCAGCGCCAGGTTCCCGGCGGCGCCGGCAAGACCGGGGCCGGCGAGCGGCGCGTCGATTACCGCGTCAGTTTTGCCCCGGCCATGCATGGGCAAAAGCTGGTGATTCGCGTTCTGGATGCCGCCAACGCGCCCCTGCACATCGAGGATTTGCAGCTACCCGCCAAAGCGATGCAAATCATCCGCAAGGCGAGCGAGCAGGAATCCGGCATGATTCTCGTCGGCGGCCCCACGGGATCGGGCAAGACGACCTCGCTCTACGCCATCCTGCGCGATATTGACGTGAATCAGTGCAACGTGGTGACTATCGAAGACCCGGTCGAAATCCAACTCGAAGGGGTCACGCAAATCCCCGTCAACGAGCAGCAGGGGAATACATTTTCCTCGCTCTTGCGGAGCATTCTGCGTCAGGACCCGGATGTGATTCTGATCGGCGAAATTCGCGACGCCGAAACCGCCCGCGTTGGCGTGCAGGCGGGCATGACGGGGCACCTCGTCTTCAGCACCGTCCACGCGCGCGACGCGTTTGGGGCGATGTTCCGCCTGCTCGATCTGGGCGTCGAGCCGTATGTGCTGGCCTCCGGCCTGCATCTGGTGGTGGCGCAGCGGCTGGTTCGGCAGCTGTGCCGGTATTGCAAAGTTCCTCAGCAGCCGACGCCGGCGCAATTGGACAAACTCCGGTCCGTCGGGATCACGGGCGTGCAAAAGCTTTATGTTGCCAAGGGGTGCCGGCGATGTCTCAATACGGGGCACATCGGCCGGCGGGCGGTGTTTGAAGTGGTGGTGGCTTCCCCCGAGCTGCGCGAAGTGCTTTTGCGGAATCCGAATCTGGAAGATTGCCGCAAGGCGGTCGATGCCGAGTCGTACATCACGCTGGCACACAGTGGTTATCGCCTGGTCGCCGAGGGGATTGCGGCGTTTGAAGAGCTGGAAAAATCGATTGCGTGAATAGTTGCTAGTTGTTAGTTGCTGGTTGTTAGTTGCTGGTTGTTAGTTGCTGGTTGTTAGTTGCTAGGGCCTGTCTGATGAATCGCTTTTGGTTATAAATAGCGGTTTTCAGACGAGGTGTCACGGATGCGACGTTATGAGCTCACGGATGAGCAGTACGAGTTGATCGGCGATCTGCTGCCCGGCAACGGCAAGCGCGGCGGGCAGTGGAACGACCACCGCACCACGCTCAACGGCATGTTCTGGATTCTGCACTCGGGCGCTCAATGGCGCGAGATGCCCGAACGTTACGGCAGATGGCAAAGCGTCTACGACCGCTTCAACCGCTGGAGAAAGGACGGAACGATTGATCGAATCCTCCAGCGGCTGCAGATGAGGTTGGACAAGCAAGGACGAATCGACTGGGACCTGTGGTGCATCGACGGCACCAATGTGCGAGCCAGTCGATCCGCCGCCGGAGCCAGAAAATCAAAACCGCCCCGGAAGAACCGGCGGATCACGCGTTGGGCCGCAGCCGAGGCGGGTGGGGCAGCAAGCTCCACCTGGTTACTGACGGCCAGGGAGTTCCGCTCGCCGTCGAGGCCAGCGCCGGCCAATGCCACGAGAGCCGGTACGTGGAGCCGGTGATGAACGCGATGCGCATCGGTCGCCGCCGTCGTCGCCCCAGGAGGCTGGCGGGCGACAAGGGATACAGTTACGGAAATGTGCGGCGATGGCTGCGTCGCCACCGAATCCAAGCGGTGATCCCGGCGAAATCGAATCAGCCGCCGCAGGAGAACTTTGATCGCAAGGCGTATCGCCGACGGAACGTGGTGGAGCGTTGCGTGAATTGGATGAAGGAGAATCGCCGCCTGGGCACGCGTTACGAGAAACTGGCGGTGAACTTTCAGGCCATGGCCAAGCTCGCCATGATCCGTCGCTATTTCAGGATTTTGGATTCATCAGACAGGCCCTAGTTGCCAGTGGTCACTCGGGCTGACCTTTTGACATATCATAAATCCAGCCGAGCGTTGCGGGTTTCCATTCGAGCAGTTCGTCCGGTTTGAAGAACAGGCCTAATTCGCGGTGGGCGCTTTCGGCTGAGTCTGATCCGTGGATCAGATTGAAGGAATTGCTGACGCCAAAATCGCCGCGGATGGTTCCGGGCTCGGCTTTGGAGCCGAAGGTCGCCCCCATCATCTTGCGGGAAATGGCGATCGCGTCCTTCCCCTCCAGGGCGATCACGATCACCGGCGAACTGGTCATGAATTTCACTAGCCCGTCATAAAACGGCTTCCCCTTGTGCGGCGAATAATGCGTCTCGGCCAGCGACTGAGGAATCCGCATCAACTTCATGCCGACGATCAGCAGCCCCTTTTTTTCCAATCGATCGATTATCTGTCCGCAAAGCCCGCGTTGAACGGCGTCGGGCTTGAGAATGATCAAAGTGCGTTCCATGGGGCACTTTTATAGCGCTTATGAAATCAAATGCAACCGCGGAGATGCGGAGGCGCGGAGACAGACGCGGAGAAATCAAATTCTTTTTTTAGAGAATTGAATCTTCTTCTATATGTTTGAATTTTGTCTGCTCCGCGTCTCCGCGGTTGCATTTTCTTTTGCTCTAACTCGGCCCGCGTTCTTCGAGGTTATAAAGCATTGGCCCCATGCGGCGGTCCGCCCATTTCATCGATTTGTGGAGCATGAATCCGAAGACGGCTAGCACGATGATCAGGGCGATGAGCGTTATGTTGTGTTGGATGCGCCACTGGCGGATCGTGGAGCCGTATGCGATCAGAGCCAGGACGCTGCCGACGGTGATGACGGCGTCGTAACTGGCGCACTGCCAATAGGGGCCGCCGAGGTGGAGCCACATGCCGAATTCGTCGAACGTCAAACCTAGTCCGATCCCGTAAATGACGGCGGTTATGGCGAGCTTGGTTCCCAGCGGCCTACGAAAATCAAATATGCGCCGCAGGCGCTGAGCAGAAAAATGCCATAATTGAGATGGTGGACGTGCGTTCCCTCGACGTGAAAGAACAACTGCGGCGGCAATTTTCCCGCCATGATGAAGATCACCAGAATTCGCGCGATGACGAAGGTGAAGACGAACGCCGCCAGGGTTAGGTGCGCCAGTTGATGCGTGAGCCGCTTCGGGTCGGCGGATTCGGCCTCGTTGGTCGGTTCCGGTTCCATGCCGGGTGTTATACCCTACGAGACCTTTCCGCGCGTTTTTGGACAATTCTTACGTTGACTATTTTTCGTCGGTCCCGGTAGCTTGAATTTTAGTTGTGGAGGAATTGGATGCATTAGAAGGTGAGTCGAAAGCAGTCAGCCGAAGTTACCGCCGAAGCGCCGGTTATACGCCGTTCCAGATGGCGAATAGCGGGAATCGCTTTTCTGATCCTGGTTGCGATAGGCGTAGGGGTTCGCCCGTTTATGCCCCAGGTGGTGCGGTGGTATGTCAATAAAACGCTCAGCCACAATCTGCTCTACGAGGGGCGCGTTGGGGACGTCACATTGAACCTGTGGCGGGGGGCCTACTCGATCAGCGATATTCGGATTTTCAAAAAAACCGGGGATGTCCCCGATCCGCTTTTCTCGTGCGATCGGCTGGAACTGGCCGTCCAGTGGAATGCGATTATTCACGGGAAAATCGTGGCGCAAGTCGTCATCGAGCAGCCGGAGATCAACTTTGTCGCACCGTCCGATCAGTCGGACGCTCAAACGGGTTACGGCGCCCCGTGGCTTCAAACTCTTCAGCAACTTTTTCCGTTTCAGATCAATAGCGCCATCGTTCACGGCGGCTCGATCCATTTCAAAAGCTACCTGCGGGAAAAGCCGGTGGATGTTTACATCAATCGGCTTGAGGCTTCGATCGACGATTTGACCAATGTTCGAAGCGAGACGACGCCGCTTTTGGCGACCGTGAACGCGACCGGGCTGGCGATGGACCAGGCGCCGTTTGAATTTCACATGAAGCTCAATCCGTTTTCCTATCGTCCCAGCTTTGACATGGCGGTCCGGGTGATCGGGCTGGACGTGACGACCCTTAACGATCTGGCCCTGACCTACGGGCAGTTCGCGTTTAAGGGCGGCTTTTTCGATCTGGTGGTCGCGGTCCGCGCCCGGGAAGGGGAGATGGACGGCTATGCCAAGCCGCTGTTCCGGCAGTTGCAGGTGTTCGACATCGTCCGCGATTTGCAGACCGACGCCAACCCGCTGCAATTCTTCTGGCAGGCGCTGCTGGGGATTACGACCGGCATTTTGAAAAACCCGCCGCGCAATCAATTTGGAACGTATATCCCCTTCACCGGCGATCTGAGCGAGCCCGATACGGATTACCTTGCGGCGGTTGGGAACGTGCTGCGAAACGCGTTCATCCGCGCGTATTTGCCGCGGCTGGAAAGCGATTCGGATGAATTCGACGGCATGGAATTCCAGGCCGGGTCGATCACCGGCCCGACCTCAATCGGCGACGACCAATGAATTCAAAAATCTGCTCGGCGGCAATTCTTCTCCTGGCCTTTCTCATCTGCGGCTGCGCCGGCCAAGCCCAGCAGGCGAATAAGGATTACTTCACCTCGGGCAGCAGCGAGGCTGACCAGCGCGCCGAGCAGCGCATGGCTCAGGCGCAGCAACTTCAGGGCGGATCGGGTGGATTGAGCGGCGGGACTGCCATCGCCGATGACAAGCGGTCTCTTTATGACCGCCTCGGCGGGCAAGCGGGAATCCAGGCGATTACCGAAGATTGGATCACACGCGCCATGGCGGACCCGCGGGTCAATTGGGATCGCAAAGGGGTCACCCAGGGCGGGCTGAGCATTCACTTTGATCGCTCGATGCAATGGAATCCCACGGCGGACGCCGTAAAAACCATGAAATTGCACATCGCGCAGTTTCTAGCCCTGGCCAGCGGGGGGCCGTCCATTTATCAGGGGCGGGAAATGAAAAGTGCTCATGCGGACCTGCACATTTCCAACGCCGAATTCGACGCCGCTGTTGGAGATCTCAAGGCGACTTTGGACAAAATGCAGATCGCCAATAAGGAGCAGAAGGAATTGCTCGCGATCATGGAGACGACAAGGGCGCAGATTGTGGAGGAGCAGTAAACGCGCGAAGAACGGCGGCGTTCGCTCGCCGCTTGGCATGATGTCGTCAACCCGTTTATAACCGCCGTTTCATGGCTCGCATTGAACTCCTTTTTTTGGGAACGGGAACATCCGCCGGGATTCCCATGATCGGGTGCCATTGCCCGGTCTGCACTTCCACCGATCCACATGATCAGCGGTTTCGGCCTTCGGTGGTGATTTCTTACGATCAGACGCGGGTGCTGGTGGATACGACGCCGGAGCTGCGCTTGCAGTGCATCCGGTTTGGGGTCGAGAAGATCGACGCGGTGGTTTATACGCACGCCCATGCGGATCACATCATGGGACTGGACGATGTGCGGCGGTTTAACGCTCTGCGCGGCGGGCCGCTGGATACTTGGGCGGATGATGCGACCCGGGCGGCGCTGGATCGTTGCTTTGGATACGCGTTCAATCCGCCCACGCCGGAGATGAGGGTTTTTCGCCCGCATCTGATCCGGCGGCGAATCGACGGGCCGTTCGAAATTGGCGGCATGACCTGGACCCCCGTCCCGCTTATCCATGGGGATATGCCGATTTTGGGCTTTCGGGTGGGCTCCCTGGCTTATTGCACGGATGTCAGCCTCATTCCCGAGCCTTCGTTTGAAATTTTGCGGGGTTTGGACGTCTTGGTATTGGATGCGTTGCAGCATCGGAAGCACGCTACGCACTTTACTTTGGAGGAAGCCGTGGCGGCGGCGACGCGGATTGGGGCCAAGAGGACCTTCTTCACGCACATCGCCCACGGGCTGTCGCACGAGGCGACCAACGCGATGCTTCCGGAGAATATGCGATTGGCGTATGACGGGCTGGTTGTCAGTGTGAATGAGTAATCCGAACGAGCGGTCGCCATGGTCTTTTTCATTCCCGGCCGGCGGGCGAAACGGATGGGGGTGGACGCGATGCAGGTCGGCCTCGTCGGGCAGACCTTTGGCGTCCTGATGATCCTGTTCAGTTATGACGCCAATACCGTTCCCGGTCTGGCTTGGGGCGGCAAGATCCTGGCGGTTCTGGGCACGTGCGTCCTGGTCGCCGGATGCAGGCGCTTCGCTCAATTTCGGCGGCGAAGCCCGTGGTGGGGAATTCTGGGATTCTTCAATATCGCGGGCGTGCTTGGCTTGCTCCTTATCCCGCGAGGCAGATCTACCGTCGGGTTTGATCTGATGGGGGAAGACCCACGCCGCGACGTTTGGAAAATGGAGGTGCACGTCCAACTGCAAGATTTGCGTGAACCGGTTCTGCTGCATCTGCCGCGCGGGGCGAGCGTGGATGCGGCAATTCGGTCGCTCTCCCTGGCCCTGCCGCACCTGGAAGAGGGCCTGCGCAACGCGAAATTTCTAATTAACGGCAAGCCGGCGACAGCGCAGCGACGATCTGGCCGACCAGGATAAGCTCGAAATTGCAACTTCGGACCTGGACGGCGCATAGAATAGGTCAGGGCGTTTGCGGGGTTACCGCCCTTGACATCGGGTTCAGGGATCAGGACTCTATTCTGCCCGGAATCGTGAAGCGGGGGGTTAAGGCGGAGATGTAAGTAGGTTGCTCGAGGACCGCGCGTGATTGAAGTTCGAAATCTCAGCAAAATATACGGCCAGACCTTGGCCGTGGATAATGTCTCCTTCACTGTCTCGAAGGGCCAGATCGTGGGGTTCCTGGGCCCCAACGGCGCGGGGAAATCGACCACGCTCAAAATGCTGACCTGCTATATCCCGCCGACCAGCGGGGGTGCTACGGTCAACGGGTTTGACATTTTCCATCAGTCGGAACAAGTCCGCGCCACGCTGGGATACCTGCCGGAAAATGTGCCGCTTTATGGTGAAATGAAGGTTCGCGATTATCTCGATTTCCGGGGCCGGCTGCGAAAAATGGAACGTGGCGTGCGGCGCTCGCGCATCGATTACGTCATCGATCGCTGCTGGCTCACGGCGATGCAGCACAAAGCCATCGGGCATCTTTCCAAGGGTTATCGGCAGCGGGTGGGCCTGGCGGATTCGCTCCTGCACGACCCGCCGGTGCTGATTCTTGACGAGCCGACGGTCGGCCTGGACCCCGCGCAAATCCGCGAGACGCGAAAACTCATTCGCGAGCTGGGCGGGCAGCACACGGTTATTCTTTCCACGCACATTTTGCCGGAAGTCGAAGCGACCTGCGACCGGGCGATGGTGATTGCCCTGGGCCGCATCGTGGCCCAGGGAACGCCGGATGAGCTGCGCGCCAGCCGAAGGTTGACGGCCCGGGTTCTGGTCGAATGCCGGGGCCCGCGAGGAAATCACCGCGGCTCTTTCGGCCTTACCGGGCGTGAGTCAGGTCGAAATTCTCAATGGTCAAACCGACGGCGTCGTTACCGCCGCCCTCAGCGCCAAGGAGGGGAATGACGTGCGCGAAGCCGCTGCCAAAGCGGTTCTCGATCACGGCTGGGGTTTGCGCGAAATGCGCCTGGAACGCGCGACGCTCGAGGAATTCTTCGTACAAGTGACCGCCGATCAGGCGGCGGGGCGTTTGCAATAATTCTTATGACGCGTTCACTCACCATCGCTCGCCGGGAACTCAGCAGCTACTTCTGCTCGCCGATCGCTTATGTCGTCATGGCGGTTTTTCTGCTGACTTGCGGATTCCTGTTCTGGGACGATTTTCAGCCCGGACAGATCGCCGGGATGCGGAATCTGTTTGACTGGATGGTCTGGATGCTCGTCTGGGCGGTCCCGGTCATTTCCATGGGCCTCCTCGCCCAGGAATGGGCCACCGGCACGATCGAGACTTTGATGACCGTCCCGATCAACGAAACGGACGTGGTCCTGGGCAAATTCCTCGGGTCGTTCGGATTTTTCGCGGTATTGCTCCTTCCGACGCTGCTTTATGTTGAGGTTTTGTCCCTTTTTTCCATCCCCGGGATCGATCTTGGGCCGATTGTGAGCGGTTATCTGGGCATCATTCTCGTCGGGGCGCTCTTTATCGCGATCGGTTTGTTCTGCTCGTCGCTGACCAAGAGCCAGGTCGTTGCCGCCGTCGCGGCGGCCGCGGTTTTGTTCATCATTACCATCGCCCCCTGGTGGGTCAGCGGGAAGATCCTTTCCGATTTCTGGATTCGGGTCGTCAATCAGACGGTCTATAAGCGTTACACGGATTTCTCGCGCGGCGTGATCGACTCGGGGAACCTTGTCTTTTTCGTGGCGACGACCGCGGTGTTCCTGTTCCTGACCATCAAGGTTCTAGAATTGCGCAGGTGGAAATAATCGTGAGCGAGATGCCCAAACAATTCGTGCCGACGTCGCAGGGCCGCCGCTGGATCAAATACGGCGCCAACGTGGTGATCTCGAGCGTGGTGGTCATCGCCCTGGCGGTCGTGGCCACCGCGATCGCGCAAACTCATGCCCGGCGTATCGACACCACCATCGGCGCTTCCCAGAGCCTGCGCCCGCAAACGCTCAATTACATCCAAAACGACTTGCATTCCGACGTGCACATCGTCGCGCTCTATCCCAAGCTGAAGAGCGAATCGCACGAGCAGGATTTTTATCAGCCGGTCGCGGATCTTTTGAACGATTATGCCACCAAGGGTCGGCACATCACGGTCGAGATGCTCGATCCGGACACCCAAAAGGATCAGGTGAACGATCTGATCAACGATGTGACCCGGCGATTTGGCGGCGAGGTCAAGGGATACAAGGATGTGCTGGCCGATCTGCCCGCCCAGAGCGACATCCTGAATAAATTCGCGAACAATGAAGCTGCGCTCTTTCGCAAGCTTCCGGGCGATCAGGTGCACGACTCGAATCTCCAGCAGGCTCTTTACGTGGCTTACCCGTCGCTGACGGCTATCCCCAAGGCGCTGAGCGATCTGAGCCACATTGTGGATGCCGATGTCAATCAGCAGGTTCCCAGTTACAAGCGGGCGATTGGGGAAGTGCGCGATACTTACTCGAGCATCTCGCAGGTCCTGGACCTGTTCACGGGGATGCTCGATCAGGTCAAAGTGGCGCCGGCGGTTCCCAAGGAGATCCTCGACTACATTCCCGGCGCCGAGGCCCGTGCCGCGGATGCCAAAAAGGTCGCCCAGGCGATGCTCGATCGGATTGGCAAGCTGCCGGAGTTGAAGGAACTGGACGATTTCCGCGATCAGCTCCGCAGCAAGTCGATCATCATCACGACCGATTCGGGATATAAAATCCTGCAGTTCGACCAGGTCTGGAAGCTGCCCGAAGGAAGCATTTTTGCCGCCGCCGATTCGGACGTTCCGCCGCGATTGATCTTTTCCGGGGAGCAGCAGATCAGCTCCGCGATTTTGGCGCTCACGTCCCACAAGCCGATGGTGATATTCGTTCGTCCCGGCGGACCGACGATTACCTCAAGCATGAACGGCAGCCCGGCGATGTTCAGCTCGGTTGCCGATCGTCTTCGCGACTACAACTTCGAGGTCCGCGAGGATGACGCGACCGGGAAGTCGGCGATGATCGGCACCAATCCGACCCTCGAAGAGATGAAAGAGGCGGTCTGGGTGATCGTGCGCGATCCGCGCAATCCGGCGTCCGAATCGGAAGCGCCCATCAATGCGTTGCTACTGAAGCACCTGCAGGAGGGAGGGTCCGCGATCCTGCTGCTCTTCCCCACGACCGACCCCACGTCGGCGGCGCTCAATTATATGGGGCTGGGTGTGAACACCGACGACGTCATCGTTCACGAAGCGCTCGCCTCGACGGGCCGGCGAAGCAACGACATGGTCGATTCCGCCATGCAAAGCAGCCAATTGTTTTACCTGTTGAACCATTACGGCGATCACCCGATCGCCCGGCCGCTGGAAGGATTGCCTTTTCTCAATGCGGCATCGTGCCCGATTTCCATTCTTTCGGACACTTCGCCGGGCGTAAAGGTGACGGGTCTTTTGCCGATTCCGCAAACGCCGCATTACTGGGCCGCCTCGGGGGCCATGACCCTTTTGCAACCGCAGGCGCAGGCGTTGAACTTTAACCCCGAGCCTGATCCCGCCAACGGCCGGGACACGGGCGATATCGACAACACGCCCGAACATCCGCTTTATGGGGCGGCCGCGTCGGAGAACAAATCGGGCGCGCGTCTGGTGGTGGTCGGCAGCTACTGGTTCGCCAGTTCCGAGCCGGTCGATCTTCCCGATGTCGATATGCTGGAAAAGCATGGCGTCACCATCACCCGCCTGCCCGGAAACGGGGAATTCTTCGTCGACTCGATCTTCTGGCTGAGCCACATGGACGACATGCTGGTCATCAGCCCGCATGCGTTGCAGGTGGCGCGCATCGGGGATATGTCGAACGGACAATTGCGATTCTGGCGTCTGGGCGTTTTAACCGCCGGGCTACCGCTGGCGGTGATTGTGGCGGGTTTGATGGTTTATGTTCGCCGCCGCGATTAAGTAGAGGGCATCAATTTCAGCCGCCGATTGGCGGTTTTCCGAATGAACTTCAAAACCACGGGCATTCTCATTCTGGCGCTGGTCGGGCTTCTTGGCTACTATTTTTGGAGCCAGGCGGGCGTCAAGCCCGTGACTATTCCGGTCACTCAAGGCATCTCCGCGGTCGGGGAAGGGAGGGTGCTCTTTCCCTTCAACGCGCTGAACGTCGATCGCATTTCGATCCTCCCGCGCGACGGGAAGCGGACCACGATCGAGCGAGTCCACAACATCTGGACGATGACTGAGCCGGTCCAGGCGCCCGCGGCTGAACAGCCGGCCCTCGCCATGGTGGATGCTCTGTTGCAGCTTCGCTCGCGCGGACAGCCGGAAAGCGATCCCGGAACGGGCAGCGGTCTGGCCAATCCCCTCTATCGCGTGGAAATTCATACCAACGACGGGAAGACCTCGACCCTGGTCATTGGCGATAAAGCGGGCATGGGTGATCTGCTCTACGCGCAAGTCGATGGCGGGGAGATCGATCTGATCGACGGGACAACCGCCACCGCGCTCGATGAGGCGGAAACCGGACTGCGCGACCCGCATCTGCTCCGTTTCAATCGCGAGGCGATCAGGCAAATTGAACTTGACAGAGACGACTTGCACTTGGTTTTGGGAGATTTCGGCGGCCAGTGGAAAATCGTGCGGCCGCAGAACCTACCGGCGGATGAGGACACCGTACAGAATATGCTGGCCAATATTGGCGACGTCTCGGCTACGGAATTTGTCGATCCGGGTTCGGATGAATTGGCTTACGCGCGGTTCGATCATCCGATGATGGTGCTGCGGCTCAGCACGCGGCCGCCCGCGACGCAGCCGGCGACGGCGCCTTCGGACCTGGTTCTGACGTTCGGCGCGCCCGACAGCCTGGTGAAGGATCACTACTTCGTGCGGACGGGGGATGGGGTATTCGCCAAGGTGAGCAGCACCGTGGTCGACGGCCTTGCCGGCACGACTGTTCTTGCCATGCGCGACCGCCGGCTTGCGTCGATTGCGCCGGACAGCGTGACCGATATACGAATCACGACCTCTACGTACCCCGTTTCCGAACCCGGATCGGCGCAGCCTGTATCCTCGGCGCCGATCGAGCAAGTGGTGACGGAACTGCGTCGCTCCGCCATGCCTGCACAGGGGCCGAGCACTCATCCATCCCGTCCGTTCGCGGAATGGCAATTTGTGACCCAGCCGGCCGGTCCTGTCGATGTGAGCAAAGTGGAGGCGTTTCTCGCGGCGTTTCAGCCGCTCCGGGCCGAGAATTTCATCGATGCCGCCACGGGGCCGCTGCTGAAGAAGTATTCGATCGTGCTGACGACTTCGTCGCGGCAATTTCAACTCGACGTTGAAATGCGTTCGGGGAGCGATCAAGCCGATGCGACTTTTAATGGGCTGGTGTTCCTGGTTTCCGGGGAATTGCAGGATGCTTTGATGGGGGACTTTCATCAGATGCCGGGCGAGATGCAATGAAGCGATCGCTCGCCAAGCTCGGCAGCCGCACGATCCTGACGGAGAGGCAGATCGCGTCGCCGCGCTCGATTCTCGAATCTTTTCCTAATCCGAAGCCGGGGCGGAATTACGAGATAAAGTTTGTTTTTCCGGAATTTACCAGCGTTTGCCCCGTGACGGGACAGCCGGATTTTGCGACCATTACGATCGTTTATGTTCCCCGGCGCCTTTGCGTGGAAATGAAGAGCCTGAAGCTCTATTTCTTTGCGTATCGGAACAAGGGAATTTTTTATGAGGCGGCGGTGAACGGGATTCTCGACGACCTGGTTGTGGTACTGAGGCCGAAGTCGATGACGGTGGTCGGGCAGTTCGCCGTGCGCGGCGGGACCGCCGGGACGATCACGGCAAGCTATCCTTAAGGACGGGAGATCATGACACAATCGCTTCCACCGGGGCAAGGTCCGGTCGATCCGCGCGGCGCTTTGGGAATGCCGCCGCCCCCGGGCGGCGGCCCCAGCGTGCCGCGGCCGCCGTGGTTGCCGGGGGCGCCGCCTCCGGGATATATGCCGATGATGCCGCCGCCTGCGCCATTGCGCGGCGGGCTGGGGCGCTGGGTCCTCATCCTCTTTCTCTTCATCGCGCTGGTTATCTCCCTGCTGTTCAATTTCGCCGAGCTTGGCAGCGCCCTGGGCGTTGGGAATGTCAGGGAAACGACCCTTATCGCCGGCGACTCGCAAACCAAAGTCGCGGTTGTTCCCATCGACGGGCTGATCCTCGGCGCATCCGCCGATTCGCTGGACCAGGTGCTGCGCTACGTTGAAAAAGACTCGACTGTTAAGGCCCTGGTTCTGGACATCAATACTCCAGGCGGGGACGCAGCGGCTTCGGATGAGATGTATCATCGCGTGCTTCAGTTCAAGCAAACCGAGAAAGACGCGGGGCGGAACGTGCCGGTCGTTGTCGCGATGCAGGGGATGGCCACCAGCGGGGGGTACTACGTTTCCTGCGCGGGCGATTATCTGATTGCCGAGCCTATCTGTCTGACGGGAAACATCGGCGTGCTGCTACCGGCCTTCAATGTCAGCAAGCTGGTGGACGAACACGGGATCGAGGAGACGACTCTTGTCGCGACGACTACGGGGCATTCGTTTAAGAACGCCGGGTCGATGTTCAAGCCGGTCAACGCTGAGGATGAGGCTTATCTTCAGGGGATTGTCGATGGGCTGTTCGCACAGTTTAAAAACGCCGTGGAAACCGGCCGGGCTGGAAAACTCAAGGACACCGAGGGTGACATCTTCAGCGGCAAGGCCTTCATCGCCCAGGACGCGAAGACGCGCGGGCTGATCGACCAGATCGATTACCCGGAGAAGGCGTATGACTACGCGGCGCAGCTCGCCGGCGTGACCAATAAAGAGGTCGTGCAATACACGCCGCGGGTTTCTTTGTTGGATATGTTCGACAGTAAATCGACGCTGCCGGCGGGGAAGGCGGTGGGGACTATTTCGTCGACCGGCGTCACGATCGATTCGAAATCGCTGATCGACTTGATCTGCGCTCGTCCGCTCATGCTTTGGCGGGCGAATTAATATCGGCGCAAAAAAAATCCCGGGAAGCAAGCTTCCCGGGCTTCGCTGAAAGCGATGGGGCTGCTTACATCACCAAGATTCCTGAGCGAATCAGATGGGCCAGGCGGGTGCGCTGCTCTGGATTGAGCATGGCGTGCATCTGTTCCAGGGCGTGGACGACCGTGGCGCCGAGCTTCTGATTGCTCTGCACGCGCCGGTCGCGGGCGGAGGCGGCTTTGGCGGCGTCGAACTGATCGCCGGCAAAGGCGTCGGCGAATTCGCCGAGCGTGCGGCGTTCATCGACGGCGGATTCGGCGCGCTCGGTTTTCAACTCGCCGAGGATTTTGCCCAGTTCGACGATCTGGTTCTCGTCGAGCTGAAGTTTTTCGGCCAGAAACCGCAGGGGGCGGCGGACGCCGAAACTTCCGCCGGGGCCGAAATTCTCCTCGCCGGGAAACGGCGGCATAAAACCTCCCCAGGCAAAATTGCCGGGAAATGAAAGGGACTCGCGTGGATCGAAGTCGGAACGGGCGCGGCGACGAGCCGCAAAGGCGTGACACATATGAACTCCTTCTCGCCGGGGGGAAATTCCGCCGGCGGGGAAAATGGGCGTGGGCGACATGCCTCACGCGATGGGTGATGGTAGGCAGCCGGGGACGGAATTACAATTTTCTGCAAGATCGGATTAAATTTGAAAAAATGCCACCCCCATTTTGTCGCGGCTTGAATTGCAAATGGATGGGATTTCCGGCGAGGTCTTGGCGGAGCCTGGAGTTGCGGGGGTTGTTGGATGTTTAATATATTCTGCTCGGATTGCCCGAGTCGCCTGGATTGGCGGAAGACGAGGCGTAAATGGGAGTATTTCGAGCGGGGATAATAATTCCGGGGATTATTTATTTTTGGATTCGGGTTTATTCGCGCCGGCCCGATTTCGACGGTCCGTGGTTGAACCGGACCGTCACGCGCCTGCTGCTTGTATTGACGGGATCTTCCTGTTTGCTGGTCTCCGCCGGTTGCGCCGTCCACAGCGAGACAAAGCCAAGTGGGAGTTATCCCACGTCAAAGGCGCCTGACGATTGGATTGCCGTCGGTTTACCAGACGATGTCGGCATGGACTCGCTGAAACTCGATGGGCTAATTCAGAAAACTCAGCGCGGCGACTTCAAGAATATTCACAGCATTCTTGTCATTAAAGACGGCAAGCTGGTCGTTGAGCAATACTTCAACGGGTTTCATCGCGGCGATCTGGAGACGCTTCGATCGGCGACCAAGAGCATCACTTCGATTCTGGTTGGAATCGCGATCGACAAGGGGCTTATCTCAAGTGTCAATGAGCGCATCGAGAGATTTTTTCCCGAGTACGCCCAATCCTGGGACGAGCGTAAACGCCCCATAACCGTCAGGGATTTGCTCACTATGACGGCAGGATTCGATTGGGACCAGTCCTCGCTCGCCAATCCGGGTGATCCGAGCAACCATGGGTCCGAAAGTGAGATGGAGCGCAGCGACGACATGATCAAATTCGTCCTGCAACGCCCCATGCGCGATATTCCGGGTACGAGATTCGAATACAACAGCGGCGCCACGATTCTTCTGGCCGGAATCCTTCAGAAATCGTCCGGGATGCAAGTCGATGAGTTTGCCCGGCGGAATCTATTTGCGCCGTTGGGTATCGAGCGAGTGGACTGGTGGCGGCAAAAACGCGATGGAATGCCGCTCACGCATGCGGGGCTTTTTCTTCGCCCCATAGACATGGCCAAAATCGGCTATTTGGTTCTCAACGACGGGAAATGGAACGGGCGGCAGATTGTTTCCGAGCAATGGATTTCCCAGTCCACGGCTCCGTCGCTCAATCCCCGTTACGGATACCAATGGTGGCTTGACTCTTTTCGCGCGCGTGGGAATGGCGTCAAATCAATCCAGGCGGAGGGAAATGGAGGCGAATACATTTTCATCCTCCGCAAGTTGAACATGGTGGTGGTTATAACTGGAGCAAATTTCGATTCGGAGTTGGGAAAGCAGCCCTTTAAGATGTTGACTCACTACATACTGGCCAGCGTTCGTTAGCTGAGCCCGTGACGATCGGTGATATCCTGTCGACGGGTCCGTGGGATCGAGGCTATTCCTTGGCCCCTTGCCCGCGGAGGAAATCCGCCAGCTTAGTCCGGCCGGTTTTGATGGCGACCCCGAGCGGCGTCATTCCGTTTTTCGGCTCGCGGGCATTGAGGTCCGCGCCGCGCTCGATCAATTGGCGGCTGTGGGCGATTCTTTCCTCCTCGGTGGGGCTCCAATCGCGGCCGTAGTCGGCGGCGACGTGGAGGAGGGTTTCGCCGGAGGGGCCGATGGTTTTTGGATCGACGCCCCATTCCAGAAGCATGCGGCCCATGTGTTGGAATCGGGTGCGGTCGAAGGCGTCGTCGATGCCCTGGCCGTGCATGCCCCAGCGGTGGACGAGGCGCCATTGGAAGATCGTGCCGCGTATCAGGACGAAGCCGTCTTCCTTCGGGCTAATCAGTTTGTTCCGGTCGAGGTTCTCGCGGAGCATGTCGACGTTGCCAGAACGCACGGAGTCGTTGGCGTATTCACGCCAGCGCTGCGGCTCGCGATGGAGGATTTCGTGAATGGCGGCGTAATTATTGGTGAAGCAGAATCCGATCAACAGATCGGCCTTGGCGCCGTGGCGATAGAGCAGGTCGGCGGTCGCCAATCGGCCGGAGAGGAGGGCGAAGGTGAGGGCGGTGGTGCCGCCATTCTCGCCGGTATCCAGGCGAGCGCCGGCGATGGCGAGGGCTTCGACGACGCCGAGGTGGCCGTTTTGGGCGGCGGCGTCGAGGGCGGATCGCTGGGATTCGAGTGATTTGTCGCCGCCGACGGCGCTGGGATCGGCGCCGGCGGTGAGGAGTTCGCGGACGCGGCGGAGATTGCCGATTTCGCTGGCGCTGACGAGTTGGTCGTCGAGATTGGGGGGCATGGGGAGACCTCAGCAGAAAAATGGGAACGGACCCGTGCGGGGCATGGTACTAAACGCGAATGAGCAGGGGAATCTTTATAATTGGCCTGCTTTTCTGCGAAGCCCATAGAGCGCGGGTATCCGGTTCTTCAAAGCAGCGGCTTATGGGCTATAATGTGGTCATGACGACGGGCGCCTCCGTACTCGAGCGCATTATCGAGTCCAGGAAAGGGGGGTTTTCGAGCGAACATGCTCGGTTTATCCTTTCGATGGATTTTGCCCCCGAAGAGAAGGCTCGCTACGACGAACTTGCCCAAAAGGTCGGGGACGGACCATTGACCGCATTGGAAGAAGCGGAGCTGAGCGAGTTCGTCACTGCAAATGCGCTCATGACAATTCTCCAGTCCAAGGCCCGCATATCGCTGAAGAAACACAATCCGGCAGCGTGAAAGGCACATGGATCCTGGACTCGAACAACTGGTCCGGGAGCGGGCGGAATCTAAGTGTGAGTATTGCCGTATGCCCCAGCGATTTTCTCGCTTGCAATTTGTCGTTGATCACGTGGTTGCCCGCCGGCACGACGGTGCGACTATCGAAAGCAATCTTGCCCTCGCCTGCCCGTTTTGTAACTCGCACAAGGGGCCGTATATCGCGGGGATCGACCCACAGACGAAGAAGATGACGCGATTGTTTCACCCCAGACAGGATAATTGGGAAGAGCACTTTCGTTGGAACGGGCATTTGCTCATCGGCTTGACTGAAATGGGGCGGGCGACGATTGCGGTATTGGCAATTAATCATTCCGCGCAAGCAGCCATGCGAAACACGCTGATCGACGAAGGTGAATTCCCGTCGTAATGATGGGAATAGTTCGCGGATTCGACTGCGAGACGCGATAGCACCGGAGCCCGAGTAAAAACGGTGCGTTAGGTGAATACGAGCATCATGCCTGGTTCTTCAAGAAGGCTCTTTAGCGTCCGCAGAAATTCCGCGGCGGTGGCCCCGTCGATCACTCGATGATCGGCGGAGAGCGTCAGTTGCATCAAGGTGCGGCCGACAACCTGGCCGTTTTTGAAAGCTGGTCGTTTCTCGGCGGCGCCGATGGCCAGGATCGCCACCTGCGGGGGGTTGATGATGGCGGTGAATTCCTTGATGCCGAAGGCGCCGAGGTTGCTGACTGTGAATGTCGCGCCGGACATTTCGTCCTGGCGGAGACGCTGGGCGCAGGCGCGGTCGACTGAGTCGACGCTGCGCTGGCGGATTTCTTTCAGGCCCATGAGATGGACATTGCGCAGGACGGGGACGATCAGGCCGTCGGGGATGGCGACGGCGACGCCTAGATGGACGTCGCCATAGCGCGTGACTTCGGTGCCGTTGAACGTCGCGTTGATGGCGGGATGAGCCAGCAGGGACATGGCGACGGCTTTGGTAATGAAATCGCCGAGGCTCAGGCGGATTTTTTTCGGTTCGAGGGCTTCATTCAGGCGTACGCGCATGGCGGCTAGTTCTTCGACATCGGCCTCGATTGTTTCGTAGAAGTGGGGGATCGTTTGGGTGGAGGCCTGGAGATTTTTGGCGATCGCCAGGCGCATTTTCGTGAGGGGGACGACCTGTTTTTCGCCGGAGCCGAGTCGGGCGGGGGCGAGGGGGGTCTGGGCCGCGGGCGCGGCGATATTGATCGTTAGCACATCTTTTTTGACGATGCGTCCGGTGGGGCCGGTGCCTTGGAGAGTTTTGATATCGATGTTTCGATCGGCGGCGATTCTGCGGGCTAAGGGGGAGATTCGAATGCGCCGGTCGCCATTGCCGCGCGCGAGGGTTCGGAAGGCGCGGCGACGGCTGTGCCGGCGGATTGGCTCCGCGCGGTGGTATGGCCGGCACCGTCGGCTTCATGGATTTCGCCGGAGCTGGCTTCGGCCCAGGTCGCGACGGGAGCCACCTGCGGCGGGGGGGCGGCGGCGCTTTTGGAAGGGGCAGCGCCTTTTGAAATCGCCTGTTTTTTTACTTCGGCGGGGTCTTCCTTGCCTGTCGCGACGACGGCGAGGACCGCGCCGACGGCGACCTTCTCGCCTTCCTTGGCAAGAACTGCCGCCAATGTTCCGGCTGCAAAACTTTCCATCTCCATGACGGCTTTATCGGTTTCGACTTCGGCGACTTTGTCGCCGGTACTGACTTTGTCTCCTTCCTTTTTGAGCCACTTGATGACCTTACCTTCGGTCATGGTGTCGCTCAATTGCGGCATGGTGATTTCGAGAGACACGAGGCACTCCTTAGCAGTCGTTAGAATGACGAAATTCGAATGATAAATGACGAATCAATGTTCGAATGGTTGAATGACCAATTGGAACATTCGATCATTGGAATTTGATTCGTCATTTATCATTTATCATTCGAATTTCGTCATTCGAAGTCGGCCCTCACCCCAACCCTCTCCCAGAGTACTGGGCGAGGGGGAAATGCGAGGGGACGGGATTATTTATAACAAACTTCTTTGACGGACGCGACAATCCGGTCGACGCTGGGCATCATCGCTTCTTCCAGGGGATGTGAGAAGGGGACGGGGATTTCGTCGCTGTGGACGTATTCGATGGGGGCGTCGAGATAATCGAAGACGGGCTTTTGGATTTTCTGCATGATGCCGGCGCCCATGCCGCAGTAGCCCCAATCCTCGTCGATGATCACGCAGCGGTTGGTCTTTTTCACGGATTCGACGAGTGCCGGGACATCGAGCGGGCGGAGGGTTCGGACGTCGATCAGCTCGACGTCGATTCCTTCGTCGTTGATCAATGCCTCGACGGCGGGGCGCACGACGCGCTGAAGCGGGCGGCCGTAGCTGACGATGGTGACGTCGCTGCCTTCGCGCTCGATCTTGGCTTTGCCCAGGGGGAGTAGATATTCCTCGGCGGGGACTTCGCCTTTTTCGGCGAGCATTTTTTCCGATTCAAGAAAGATGACGGGATCGTCGCAGCGGATGGCCATCTTCAGGAGGCCCTTGGCTTCGTAGGGCGTGCTGGGCGTTACGACGATCAGGCCCGGAACGCGCGAGTAAATGGCTTCGACGCGATGGCTGTGGGTCGCGCCCAATTGATGGGCGATGCCATTTCCGCCGCGGAAGACGACGGGCACCTTGAACTGTCCGCCGGACATGTAGCGCACGTTGGCGGCGTTGTTGTAAATCTGGTCCATGCAGACGAGCGTGAAGGACCAGCTCATGAATTCGATGATGGGGCGAAGCCCGCAGCAGGCGGCCCCAACGCCGAGGCCCGAAAAGGCGGCTTCGCTGATCGGCGTATCAAACACCCGCCGGGGGCCGAATTTTTCGAGCATCCCCTCGGAGACTTTATACGCGCCGTTGTATTGCGCGACTTCCTCGCCCATGAGGAAGACCGACGGATCGCGCTCCATCTCCTCGGTCATGGCGGCACGGAGAGCTTCTCGGAATTGGATGACTGGCATAATGGTCTCTAAGCAACCGGACCGGTGGCTTCAACACCGACTACCTGGTTCTTGCGAAAAAATGCGAGGGTCGAGCGAACCAGCACAATTACGCTGTCGCCCATTGCGAGTTGATGTGGATCGGTCACTTCATATCTGTCGCCGCTTGACACAATGATCGTGAAGGGGAAAAAAGGTTCTCGATCCAAAATCCGCTCGATCTCGTCGTTGAAATTAATCGTTTCGGCCATGACGTCCCCACCTATTTTTCCAGCGGATACTTATCGCTCAGAATGTCGTCGAATCGCGCATCCAGATCGGGGAACGCGTCGGCGTCGGCCTGCTTGGTGGCCTCGTCGACTTCCTGGGCGACTTCCTGGTCCATGGCTTCAATCTGCTCGTCGTTGATCAGCCCCTCTTCCTTCAAACGCTCCTGATAAAGCTTGATCGGGTCGCGCAATTTGGCGCGCTCGGCTTCTTCCTTGGTGCGATATTTCAGGGGGTCGGACATCGAATGCCCGCGGAATCGGAAGGTATTGGCGACGATATAGCTCGGCCCCTCGTCGGCGATGGCGCGCTGCTTGGCTTTGCCGAATTCCTCGATGACGACGTCCAGATCGTTCCCGTCGATGGCGTAGTGCGGCATGTTGTATCCGCAGCCGCGCTGGGCGAGATCTTTTTCGGCGCTGGAGCGTTCAACCTGGGTTCCCATGGCGACGCCGTTATTTTCGACGACGAAGATGCACGGGACTTTCAGGAGGCTGGCCAAATTGAGCGATTCGTTGTGAGTCCCCTGATTGAGCGCCCCGTCCCCCATGAAACAGAAGGTTACGCCCCCCGATTTTTTGTACGACTGCGCGAAATGCCATGCCGAGTCCGAGGGGGATTTGTCCGCCTACGATGCCGTGGCCGCCGTTGTTGCCTACCTCGGCCTGGAAAAGGTGCATCGAGCCGCCCTTTCCCTTGGAGCAGCCGGTCGCCTTACCGAAAAGCTCCGCCATTGCCGCGTGCGGTGACATCCCCAGCGCCAGGCTATGGCCGTGGCAGCGGTAACCGTTGACGAGATAGTCTTTTGATTTATCGAAGATGGCGGCGGTGCCGACGGCGATGGCTTCCTGCCCGCTGTAGAGATGGCAGAACCCGCCGATTTTTTGGCCCGGGCGGGTGTATTCCTGGTAGGTGCGTTCCTCGAAGCGGCGGATGAGGAACATCGTGCGCAGCCGCGTGCGTTCCAATTGTCCGTCCGACGCGGGTTTTATCGCCGGTAGGCGCCGTTGTACGTGATCAACTACAGCCATTCAGATGCTCCGCTCACTTTCGTGCACTCGGCGGTTCCCAAGCAGTGTATGAGATTTTCGCCGCCCGTGAAAGCCCGATCCTGAACCGAGACTCCCAGAGCGTTATCGACCCATTGCGTGAGGGACTCAACCATCGCTGGGCCATACACTTGGCGGTAAATTTAGTATAGGAACCCGGGTTTGAAAAGTCGCCGGGGAAACTCGCCGGGCGGCCCCGGTTTATCGGCCATTTATTGGCCCATGGAGGGGGCGGTCTGGGGCTGCAGGGCGGCGGATAATTGGGCCATTCGGCCCTCGCAATGTGCCAAATACCGGCTGTATTCCACCCGTTCATCTTGATTCATGTCGCCAGTCGGTTGGCCGGTGTTCGGGTCGCGATAAATGCGATCGGTGAGGCGGTTGGCGGCCATGCAAGTCGGTATCCAGGTGGAGGGGTCGGCCTGGTCGATGGTTGTGCGGGTTCGGGGTTTGCCGGTCGCGGGATCGATGGGAAATACCTTGGCGGCGATGCCATCCTCCGTGAAATATTTAATCGTGATCAGCGCGAAACGATCGGCCGCGGCGGCGTAATGGTCCAGCGCCGACCGCATGAGCTTCTCTCGCTCGTCGCCGCTTGCGGTGACCGCCTCGAGGTAGTCGTGGTCGGCGAGCATGAACTGCTCCATGGCGATCGTGTCGTCAACGTGGGAGAAATAGGTGAAGGCCTGACCCGGATCGTTTTGAATGTGCCGCTTGAACTCCTCCCGGGCGTCGGCGAATACGCGCGCCGCGGTCGCGTAGCTATAAAGGGCGAGATTGTAGTCGTTCTGATCGACGACTTTGGCGTCGAAGCCGATGTGCGCGTCAGGAATCTCCAAATCCAGAGGGTCGACCATCGAACTGACTGATCCGCCGATCGACTCAATTTCGGCGCGGCGGCCGCGATCCCAGTCATCCTGAGCCCACAGCTTGAGCATGATCCCCGGGCGGCTGTCGATCGCCATGTCGTTCTGCTGGAGCATGGTCTCCTTCCATACCTGAATGAGGAGCTGCGTGCGCTTGTAGTAGTTGTAGGCCAATGCGAATGTCGAAACGCCGTAGGGGAACGGCTGATATGGCGCGAGCAGTTGCAAAGGCGATCCGTCGTACCACGGCTGATCCGCGGCAAGTCCCTCGGGACGGGGATATCTTGGTTTGATGAGTTCGGGCAAGATAAAGCCGTTTTCGTCCAGGACCGGCGGCAGGCGCATGCGCCGCCAGGATCGATTGGCGGCCACGGCTTCTTCGGGAGTTGCGCGACGATCTTTGCGTCACCGCCCATGGCGGCCAGCACGCTCTGGGCGATCGGCTTCTCAAGCACGACGACGTAGGTCTGCGTTTTTGAATTCAAGCCAAGCGGGGATTCCTCGGAATCCCAACCCAGGGCGGGCGCCGCTGCGCGGAATTCGTCGACGCGCGACGCGGGGAATGAGAAGATATAGAGGGTCTGCGTTTCACGGCGAACCCGGTGGCGATAATACGGATATTCCTGGCTCGACCCGAGCTTGTCGCTGAAAACCTGTGCCAATTGGGAAAGGATGTTGCCGTCGTCGGGGCGCTCCTTGTCGACGCGTTGGCCGTAGTCGATGGCGTCGATGACGGCGGAATATTTATTCGCCAGGCTCGTCATCTTCACCGAGATGTTGTACGCCTTGTTCCAGATTTCGAATAAATGGACGGCGTCAAAATCAGGCTGGAGGAGGCGAATCCATTCGATCTTGGTGTCAATGTCCTCGAGATTGTTCTGTTGTTTCTGGGTTTCGCTGCTGATCCAGAGGCTCATCACCAGGGGACCGCGCAGTCCCCCGAGGAGGAGAGCGGTGGCGAAGCTGGGCATGGAACTCAGCGATTCCTGGTTCGTGCCGCCGGCCATCGGCGCGTCGCTTGTGAAACGATAATTCACGACGCCCCACTGGGCCGCGGCGGCGGCGATCAGAAAAACGAGAAGCATGGCGACGGTGACCGGTCGTGCCGTTGCCCGGCGCGGACGCGTTTTCTCTTTTAATTCGGTCATGGCGCCACCTCCTTGCGCTTGAGGATGAGGTAGCCCACGACGATCGCCGGCAATCCGAACCCGCCCATCATTGTCAGCGCCGCGAGCAATTCCCGAGAAGAGATCGAGACGCCGCTTTCGATATCGGTGATGGCGTCGAAGCTCCCTGTGTCGGGGAGGAACTGGGACATCGTGGTCATGGCGCGCGACAGGGCGTCAACACCGGTGCTGACCACCTTGGCGACTGGAGCATCGTTGAACTTGAAATCGTTGACGATCTGCCGGCCCAGGCCCGGGCGCGTGACGTCCGCCATCTGATCGAATCCCCATCGTCCGAGCAAAAGCACGACGGTGAGCACGATCGCGATCGGCCAGGAGAGGAATGTGCTGCAAAATATCGCCAGAGTCAGAACCAGGATGCTCATCATCCAGAGAATCGCCAGGCTTTTGATCAGGTTGACCTCAAAACTTTCGCGAGAGGCGACCAGGCTTAGCGATCGTTGCGGGAAGAGCCCGATTTCTTCGCCGGGAGATTGGCAGGAGATGATGACGTCAAAATCAGGTCCGGTGATGGCGTCGGCGGGGACTGTGAAAAATGTGACCAGATTGCTTTCGAGCTGGATCGTCTGCGAGGTCGATTTTCCGCTGGTGAGATCACGAACGACCACCCCAACGGTGGTGGCGTCTTCGCGACCCGCGGAGACGCCGGCGTCCAGACGATCCACCTGTAGATTGACTTCGAACGGAATTTCCCCGCCGTAGAGGGTTGGGGACGGGGCGTTTCGGAAGCCAAATACGGCCACGCCCTCGGGTCCGGATTCAGTTCCGCGAATCTCTTCATCGCCTTGAATCCCCAGGCGGCCGCGGAAGACCACGGGCAAAATCTGGCCGTTGGGCCCGGTCGCGCGGGGCAGGGCCTGCGCCTCGGGCGGACCCATGGCGATCCTGCCGTTCACAGCCACCGGAACATACGCCTGCACCGGATCGGCGCCGACCAGATAGTCCACGTTGTCGCTGCCGCCGCTGACGCGGAGGAAGAACACATCACTGTTGAAAAGGCGCTGAGCGATCGTGGGCGGGATCCAAACGTAAGCGACCTGCTTCGTCGACCCATCGGGTTGGGCCTGGGGCTCGCTGAGCCGAAGGGCATTGGCCATCTGGTCCGGCGTGACCTTCCCGACCTTGGCGTAATCCGCGATCGCCTCGCGCAAATCAATCTCATTCGGCTTGGCGATGAATTCCGCTCCGCTCGCCAGGCTGTATAGATCGCCGTTGAGCAATTCCATGCTGATGTAGGGGGGTTGATCGGGACGCACGTGGCCGTTCGTCAACCGCAGCGCGGGACCCATGATTCCCAGAGCGGTGGGCCGCGGCTGATCCGTCGCCGGGCCCGTGCGCTGGGTGTTCATTTCCACTTTCATCGCCAGCCCGATCGCGCCAACGCCCTGATGGGCCCATTCCTCGGGGTCCTCACTATCCGGCATAGGGCCGAAGAGTTGATTGCGATCGACCCCAAATCCGGCGGCGAATTCCTCCGTCCCCTGGCCGCTCATCACGCGGATCGGACTGTTGGGGTCCGGGACGCGCGCGTAAATCTGAAGGCCGGTCGGAGCGACGAGGTTACGCGCGGTGAGCATTCCGGAATCAAGATAGTGGGCTAGCCGCGCATGTTCGGTCTCTCCGACGTCACCCTGTTGGAGGCGGCTTTCAACCTCGCCGCGTTTTTCATATTCGCGCAAACGCAGATATCCCCAGGTGAAGAGTCCCATGATGATGAGCACGGCCAGGGAGACGCGCGAGAAGCCGATCACTTTGCCGACAATCAACTCAAGCCGCGTCGCGGGCTTGGTCACTACGGTGTAAATCACGCGGCTCTCGATCTCCTTGGGGAGATTCGTCGCGGCGAGAATGATCGAGACGAGAACGACGACCATTCCGGTGCCGAAGAGGCAGACCTTCAGCACCTGCCGCAGGGCGTCCTGCTCATCGACCGCCTTTTGGAATTGGGTAACGAGAATGATGCCGACGATTGCAAGCGGGGTGACCCAGAGGACGCGGCGGCGGATGGAATCGTCAAAGCATACGCCGGAGATCGCCCAGGCCCGGGTGAGGCTGAATCGTCCCAAATCGCCGAGGCCGAATACGAGCATTCCCCCGCCGACAATAAGGGCGAAAGCAATCCATTCCCAGTGGCTCCAAATATCGGCCAGGGGATAGAAGATGGCAAAAGAGGCGGCCAAGAGTGCTTCTCCGCAAATGCGATGTCGATCAGCCGGACCCGACGGAAGTCTGTCCCGCCTCGGTGTTTTGACGAACCACGCGGACGAACAAATCTTCCAGCGTCGTGGTGGGATGGCTGATTACCGTGTCGCTGACCCCGATTTGCGACAGGAATGCCTTGGTTTTCTCGATCTGCTCGTCGGTCATGCCGCGAGTCTGTATTTGTGTTACGTCGCGGACTTGCAAAAGATCGCGCACCTGCCCGAGGGTCTGCATGCGCCCGCGGAAAAGAATCGTGATGCGGTCGCAGACGTCCTGCACGTCGGCCAGAAGATGGCTGCAGAGCAGCACGGTCTTTCCCTGTTGCTTCAGCGAAAGAATCAAATCCTTCATCTCCCGTGTTCCGATCGGGTCCAGGCCGGTGGTCGGCTCGTCGAGGAGAATGACTTCGGGATTGTTGATCAGGGCCTGCGCGAGGCCGATGCGGCGGGCCATCCCCTTGGAATATTCGCGCAATTTGCGTTTGCGGCTTTTGGCATCGAGCCCGACGGTATCCAGCAGGGCCGGCACGCGGCGTTTCAGCTCCCGGCGCGGAATGCGAAAGAGGCGGCCATAGAACCAAAGCGTCTCCTCGCCGTTGAGGAAACGGTAGAGATATGATTCTTCGGGCAAAAACCCGATTCGTTCGTTGATGACCGTGTTCCCCGCGGGTTGTCCGAGGACCTTGGCGGTTCCAAAGGTCGGGAATATCAGCCCCAGGAGCAGTTTGATCGTGGTGCTTTTGCCCGAGCCGTTTGGGCCAAGAAGGCCGAACACCTCGCCGCGATGAATGGATAGATTGAGATCGTCCAGGGCGCGGACCTTATCGCGGCCCCAGAAATCCCGGTAGACCTTGGTCAGATGCTCGGTTTGAATGGCTTCGTCGTTGGCTGCGCTCATTGGAATCGGGGTGGGACCGGTCAATCTCCGGCGTAAATAAAACGCGCCCCGGGTTCGAAAAGTTGCTGTGCGGCGGTCCTCGGAGGGTTATGCTCCGCCGTTGCGACGGCCCATGATCGGCTTGCGGCTGGTGCGTTGCCGGCGGCGCCTCTTCTCGCTGGGCTTCTCGTAATACGCCACCCGTTTAATGTCCTTGGTCAAACCCTCTTTTTCGCACATCTTCTTGAAACGCCGCAACATCTGTTCCGCCGTTTCGTTGCCGCGCGACTTCACCTTGATCATCTAAACACATTCCTTTCCGAACCGTGTAAAGGTAGTCTACCCATGGGAACCGATTGTTCAACCTTGGCGCCGTTTGCACTGACGGAACCCCAGAGCGTCACCCAATTGATAATAGCGTCTGCGTTGCGTCCAAACGGGCCGGGGCGCTAGGCAGAGCGACGAGTTGGGTCAGGTGAAGCGACCCGGCGAGGAGCGATAACGACGCGAACGGCCCGTTTGGACGCAACCCTTCGGGTCGCCGCCTTTTGCGGCCCATGCGTCGTTACGGCTCCTCGCCGTATCCTTATACTTGATACGACTCGTCGCCGTGCCTAGCGTGTGCCGCAAAAGGCGGCGACGCAGACGCTATTATCAATTGGGTAACGCTCTATATGGCCCTGTCACAGACTATTATGCTCCGTGTCCGGTACAGCGAAGTAGACGCCATGGGATATTTGCATCACAGCCGATACTTGCAGTATTTCGAATTGGGGCGGATCGAATTACTGCGAGCCATCGGATTCAGCTACGCCGATCTGGAGCGGCAGGGGATCTATTTCGTCGTCGCCAAGGCGGAGGTTCGCTACAAGGCCCCGGCCCGTTTTGACGAGGAATTGAGTCTTACAACCCGCCTGGCCCGGCAGACCCCTGTCCGCTATGAGCATGCATATGAACTGCGCCGGGGGGAGACGCTCCTGGCCGAGGGGAGCACCACGATCGCATGCGTGGGGAGAGATGGGCAGCTCCAGCCGATTCCGGAAATGATCGTTGCCGCGACGCCGAAGGAATGATCTTCCTCAGCTTACTTTCGATCCCGCGGCGACGAGTTCGGAAGGCGTAACGACGATCACGCGGCCGGTGGTCGCGTCGGTGGCGGCCAGGAGCATTCCCTGGCTGATCTCCCCGCGCATTTGGCGTGGTTCGAGATTGGCGACGACCACAATTTGTTTTCCGACAAGCGATTGGGGATCGGCGACATGCTGCCGAAGACCCGCGCAAATCTGCCGTTTTTCACCGCCTAAGTCGATCTGCAAAACCAGGAGTTTATCGGCGTTGGCGTGCGGCTTGCAGTCGAGAACCGTAGCCACGCGCAACTCAAGTTTGGCGAAATCGTCATAGGCAATCGACGGTTGACCCGGCGCTGGGGTGTCCATTTTCAGCCCTCTTAATGAAGTGAACCCGGGCGGCAACCCGGGTTCACAACTGGTCTGTTCGTTCGCCCGATTCAGGCAGTCTTGATCACTTCGATGATCGCCTGGGTCTTAATGACCATCTGGTTTTCATCGAAAAGATGGAAGCTCTGAACCAGCAGTTCGTGGCTGCGGCGTTCGATATCGAGAACGCTGAGCGAGCCGCCGGCTTCGCCTGTACCGGGAAGATCCGCGGTCATCAGTTCGCGCTTGTTCGCATAGGTCGCGATTTCGTGTTTCGTCGCGTCGTAAAGCGTTTGGGTCAGCTGCTCTTCCTGCGTGCTGATCATGTAGCGGATGGTGCCGCCGTAGACGTCTTCATGGTATTTCTCGCCCCGGCAGGGGGTCGAGAGAAGCAGGCCACGGTCCGTGATCGGCTCATTCCGGGTGGCAATCACCTCGGTGAGGGTGTTTTTGCCGGCGGTAAAGCTGATGACGTGCCCGCCCTCGACGAGCCAGATGTCGGCTTCATAGGCGCGGCGGCTCACCTGCTCGGAGGCCAGGATACGAAAGAGCTCCGGATGCAAGGTTCGCTGGTATAGAAGGAGGGTTAGCCCCCCCGTTCGACGCTGTTTTGTTCGGTTGCTCATAGCTTCCATGCTCTTTCTAGAAGGGAACTCCCTTCGCAAAAGCGACACCTGGGTCTGCCCATCGTGTCATTCTATGCCTGCGGAAGAAATGCTCGGCGGAGGGCCTGAACTTCGGAAACACACCCCGCATCCATGCAAAGCGTCTCCGATCCGCAACTGTGACGATCCTGTCCACAACGGAAGGACCAATGTCTAATCATTATAGATATTTTGGGTCAAAAAGTAACAAAATAATCGACTGTTAATGCATCGTTAACGCCTGAAGCGCCACGATCATTATGTCGTAAGAGATGTGACATCCTGCGGTTATGCCAAAACCCCGGGTTAAAAATAGCCCGGCAAAATAAATTCCCGCGATGGTTCTAAAGGCAAAACTCTGCCATTGGAAGGTCTCATGGCCCAAGTAATGGTAGAGGGAAAACAATATGGCAGAGATCGATACCATTAGCAGGTTCGCCCAGAGCTTTGGAAGGCCCAGCATATCGCTCAGGAGGAGCATCAGGAGGGTCATCAGAATCAGGCGAAAGACCAGTTCCTCGTAAATTCCGGCCCCTAAAGACAATATGGTCTCATCCCGCCAGGAAGTAGCCGGGCCCCAGAGGGGGACATGGATGTTCCAGCGGGCGGAGGAAATTCCTAGTGCAAGAAGCGGGATTGCCAGGGTCAGGCTTTCCATCGCCATGCCCCAGACAGTTTCGAGCTTGATCGTCCAAGGGTCCCGCCGGGCGAGGTGCCAACTGACGAGGATCGTGATCAGGGCAAAAGCGGGGATTAACCGGCCGCTGGCGCCAAGTTGAGTAAAGAAGACTTGAAGGAGGCGGAAGGCGATGGGGTCGGAGGGGTGAAAATAGGTGCCGACCTCGAAGATGAAGAGCAACGGGAGCAGGAACACCAGGCTGTGCAGGGGCAATTCGGATTGCGCAGATAGGTATTGGTCGCCTTGGAGATTTTCGAACTTTTAGCAGCCTTGGCGGATTTGCCGGTCTTTGCGGAGGCACCGCCGGCGGGACGCGTGGCGACGGCGCGGCTCATCGCTTGTCACCGCCGGGCTTCTTGTCGGCCAGGAAATCTAGCGATTGCGGAATCACGCGCGTGATGCGAACGGAGCGGCTGCCTTTGAACTGCCCAACCTGAGCCAGGAATTTACTCTTGCCCTCGACTTGAATGAGCACGTCCTTGTCGGATTCCTTGTCGGTGGTGATCACGTCTCCCACTTCCATTGAGAGCAGATCATCCAGCCGTATCGTAGTCTGGGCCAGGAACGCGCGCATCTGCACGGGGGCGGCCGTGACGTTCTTGGTCAGTTTGCGGAGATGGTCTTCCTGCGCCCCTTTTCGCTGGTAACTGAACCAGTTTTGAGCAGCCAGCATGCCCATGATCGGCTCGATGACGTTGTACGGGATGCACAGGCTCATCGTGCCGGCGCGATTGCCCATCTTCAATTCGAAGCCGACAACGACGACCGTTTCGTTCGGCGGCACGATCTGCACCAATTGCGGATTGCTCTCAAAATCCTCGACCCGGAACGTGACCGGCGTGAGGTTGCTCCAGGCTTCGGAGAGATGATGCGTGGCGCGGTCGGTGATGCGCTGCACCAGGCGCTGCTCGATCTGAGTCAGCGGGCGCTGGGGAATGAAGAGTTCGGCGTTGCTGCCGCCGAGGAGGCGGTCAACGATGGGGTAGATGATCAGCGGGCTGATCTCGAGGCAGAGCTGGCCATCAAGCTGCTCGGCTTTGAGAAGGTTGAAGCAGGTCGGGTTGGGGAGGGAGTGAATGAATTCGCTGTAGGTGAGCTGCTCGATGTGAGCGACATTCACTTCAATGATGGTTCGCAGATAGCCTGAGATGGCGGCCCCGAAATTTCTGCCGAAGCCTTCGTGGAGGCCTTCGAGGGCGCGCATCTGGTCTTTGCTGACGCGTTCGGGGCGTTTGAAATCGTAGACCTGGACGTCGACCTGGAGTTTGCCGTGCGAGCTGTAGACGGTGGGGGTGGCTTCGCGCTGCACGGCGCCGCCGTCAACGGCAGCCAGGAGTGCGTCCACCTCGGATTGATCCAATACATCTGCCAAAGCGCACCGGCCTCCGTGCCCAAAAAGTGCTGTAATACATTATCGGACAATCGGGCCAAAATTCTATATGCTTGCCCCTTATGGCTGGAAAACTGCGAGTTGGCGTGATCGGGTGCGGGAAGATCAGCGATCTTTACCTACGGACGGCCCAAAAGTTCCCCATTCTGGATATCACCGCCTGCGCGGACCTGAACCGCCAGGCGGCGGCGGATCGCGGGCGGGAGTTTCGGATTCGCAAAATCCTGACCACCGAGCAGCTTTTGGGCGATCCGGAGATCGATATCGTCCTGAATCTGACGATTCCGAAGGCGCACGCCCAGATTACGCTGGCGGCCCTGAACGCGGGCAAACATGTTTATACGGAAAAGCCGCTGGGTGTGACCCGGGTGGAGGGGGCGGCGATTCTGGAAGCGGCGGCGAAGAATAAAAAGCTGATCTGCGGCGCACGGATACATTTTTAGGATCCGGCCAGCAGACGGCCCGGCAGGCGATCGACGCCGGGGCAGTCGGCCGCCCGGTGGCGTTCACGGCGTTCATGATGTGTCCGGGGCATGAATCGTGGCATCCGAATCCGGAGTTCTATTATCAAGCGGGCGGGGGACCGATGCTGGACATGGGGCCTTATTATTTGACGGCGCTGCTCAACTTGCTGGGGCCGGTGAAACGACTGTGTGCCCTGGCCGATATCGCGATTCCCAGTCGGACGATCAGGAGCGAGCCGAAGCGCGGGCAGAAAATAAAGGTCCAGACGCCGGACCACATCGTGGGGTCGATGGAATTTGAGCAGGGGGCGATTGGGACGATCGTCACTTCGTTCGCGACGCATTTTCCCCAGCACAGCACGGAACATCCGATCACGATCTTTGGGAACGAGGGGACGCTGCTTGTCCCCGATCCGAATCATTTTGATGGAACCGTCTTTCTGCGGACGCTGGTGGATCGGAAGTTCAAGAGGGTGAAGCCGATCTGGAAGCATAAATACGAGCGCTCGGCGGGTTTGGCGGAGATGGCGCAAGCGATTCAATCCCAACGCCCGCCGCGCTGCGGCGGGGAGCAGCTCTTCGCGGTGCTTGATCTGATGGTCGGGTTTTTGGATTCGGCGCGGGAGGGGCGGGAGTATCGGGTGACGACCCCGTGCCAGCGGCCGCGGGCTTTGCGGCGGGGGGTGGGGTTTGGGGAGTTTGAGTGAGGGGAGGGGGTAATGACGAATGACGAATGATAAATGACGAATCAATGGTTCAATGATGGAGAATGGCGGAAGGGGTGCGGGTGGGTTCGTTTAGTTGTTGTGGGGCTTAGCTCAGGCCGTTGGCGCAGCGTTTGCGACGCATTAGCATTACTCCGGCGGCGGCGAATAGGGTGAAGGTGCTTGGTTCGGGCACCATTACGACCGCGGCGTCGGTGCCGAAACCGAAGTCGATGTCGGTATCCGATTCGGGGTCCTGCGATGCGCCGTTGAGCGAGGCCGTGTAGGTGCCGGTGAATAGCGGGAATGCGTTGTTGATGTCCAGGGCCGCGGAAGTGCCGTCGTTGGTGTAAGTCACGTCCGTGGTGTCGGCGAGGAGATTGGCCAGAATCTGGCTGCCGGTCAGGTCGCCGGAAAGGGAGAGGCGGGTTGAGTCATAGGTGAAGGCGGCGGAGAGCACGGGAGTTCCGGACGTCGAGTCGAGCTTGAGCGTCAAATCCCAGATTGGATCGGATGCAGTGGTTTGGAGCGTGGGATCGTTGCTGTCATCGGCGAAGAAATTCATGACCGCGACTTCGCCCGGTGCGTCGACGGAGAGTTCGGTCGGGATGTAGGTGGGGTTGCCGGAGTCGTCGGCTCCGTTGATGACGGGACCGCCGATCGTCGGCGAATAGGAATAGGTGTCAAAATTGTTGGAATCATCGGCGCCCGAGACCGCGACGATTGGGTACGGGTCCATATTGTAAGAACCCGACTGCGTCCCTGCGGGGGCGGCTTTGTTCATGCCTGCGATGGCGCCCAGTTGGATGTATTTGCTTTGACCCGGGATGCCGCCGGGAAAATAAGACGCGCTGGCGTTATCGGTGGGAGCATACTTGGCGGGCGGCGGGCCGGTGGCGGGATCGGAGGAAATGATTTTGAAAAGAGCGCCCGCCGGCTTGGCAATAAAAGTGGTCTTACCTGTCCAGGTTTCGAAAACCCCGTCGCCGGGGTTGGCGGCGGTGGCGCCGAAGACGATTGGGTTGGTGAATAACCCCGTGGGAACGCTGAACCCATCGATGCGGTAGGCGGCGGTTCCGACCCCGAGAACCCATCGGGTCAGATTTTGAGCGCCGCCGGGGACGCCGGAAAAAGTCTTCATTCCAATCGTGGTGCTGAGGGGATTGGCGATGCCCGTGTCCTTGACGGGTGTCCCGGCCGCGGTAACGCCGGCCCGGGCGGAAAAAAGAGCTTGTGCTACAGGTGAGTCAAACGAAAGCGTCGCGACAGCCGCGCCGATCAACAACAACGCAAAAGACCCCTGAATTTTACGCGAAGCTTTCAACTCAACAGAGTTGAGGGGACGGCGTGCGCATGGCATTTTTCACTCTCCGCTGATGCCCGAAGGACAGGCAGACCCGCTACGGTCTGTGGAGGGGATCATAGCCACATCCGCGCGGAAGGCTACAAAAAAGCGATTCCGACAGGATATACGGGGCGGGTATCACAAGAACCCAGTTTGTGTTCGATGGCGAGGGCGGAACAGAATGACGGTTCGTCGATCAAAGCGAACGCGTTTTGGAGAGTTTGAATCATCGATGGCGCGAATTCCCGCGGGCTGTAGTTTCATTTCACAATTGAACTTTAGTTTTGTGTTAAAAGCTGTCACTTAAAGTTACTTTTGTTGCAATAGCTGGCACAAAGTGATTGACTGTATCTGACCTTCCGGGTGGGGCAGTTTCCTTACACAATTTTGGCGCTTGCGGTTCCGTTCTGGCCCGCGCCGGGAGGATATTCCAATGGGATACGGTCCATCGCGAAGTTCGGCCACGTTTTCGGCAGCCCGGAAACTACCGGGACTTACTTGTGGCCCAGGGTCGAAAGGTCCGGTTTGCTTTCCCCCGTCGATCGTCCATTTAAAGCGGGAAATCCCCAGTATCAATTGGGGGGTCGCGCTGTTTCTCTGCGCGCTGGTGGCATTGACGGTGTCGAAAGCGGCCGCTCAAAATCAGATCGGCACGGTCTTCTTAAACTCCGGCGGACTGCTGGACGGCCAAACCGTTGATTCAACGAACCAATGGATAACCGTCCTCCCCAATGAGGCCATCACGGGAACCGTGAATGTGCAAACGGACAACTTTTTGCCGTCGGATGCGGTGGCTCCTCTGGGTTACACGGCAACTTGGGGAGACAGAACGACGCAGCCTGTTCTAATCAATGGCTGGATCGCAACAGGTGTTCAAAACTACGGTTTTTCGGTCAATGAAACGGCGCCCGAGATGCCGGGGACTTACTATCTGCCGATTGCATTTTCAGGCGAGTTCACCATCCAAGAAGTAATGTCGGCGACGAACTGGACAGTCTCAAGCGGCCCAGTCTGGAACGATGGAAACGATGTTGGCTGGGACTGGACAAGCGCCCAATACGCGCAGGATGCTTCTCAGGGCTACGTCACTCAACCCTACCTTTTCCCTGATGGCTATCAAGAGCAGGTCATTCCTTCCAATTGGGTTGGGATAACTGTGGTTCCTGAGCCGACTTCCCTATCCATGCTCGCGGTTTTTGGGTTGGGGTTGCTTCCGCGTCGTCGGCGACAGATGGAACGGTGCGTCGTGGAATTTCGTGACAGTTAGGATTTTCCGTTTTCGCGCGGTCTAATTCGCGCGATGAACGGCAGATACGCAAAAGGCTCGGCCGTTTTTTCAAATTGCGGGCGATATCGGTACGTGCTGCGCCGGGTGTGGGATGAATCAAAACCGTCAGTGCTCTTCATTGGATTGAATCCCTCCACGGCCGACGCGGAAAAAGACGATCCGACGATTCGGCGATGCGTGCGGTTCGCGGCGGATTTGGGGTTTGGGGCGGTCATTGTCGTGAATTTGTTTGCGTATCGGGCGACTGAGCCGGGCGTGCTGAAGCGGGTGAGGGATCCGGTGGGGAGGATGAATGATCGGTGGATCGCTCGGTCGCGGAAAGAGGCGGGATTCGTTATTGCGGCTTGGGGAGTGCATGGCGTTTTGCGCGGGCGGGATCGGGTGGTGATGGGTCGGCTTGGGGAGGCGTTTTGTTTGGGGCGGACGAAAGGGGGGCAGCCTAGACACCCACTTTATTTGTCGCGTTCGGCGCGGCCGGTAGCGTTTGGTGGTAAACCCGAAACCACCCGCCGCGGCGGGCGAATGACGAATCAATGCTCGAATGACTGAATGTCCGAAACGAATTCATTCGGGCATTTGGGCATTCGGAGTTGATTCGGATTTCTGATTTCTGGTTTCGGGCTTTCGAAACGCCGCCCCTCACCCATCGTGCCGAAACTGGCGGAAGGGGACAGGGAGTGCTCTCCCCATGGTTACATGGGGAGAGGGGGTAAGAATCTAAAGGCTCGGCGGTTCCGCCGCCTTTTCTCTGTTGCTCAGACTGCGAAGCCGATTCACGGCGGCCAGGTAGGCCAGGGCGCTGGCTTCCAGGATGTCGGTGCTTAGGCCTCGGCCTCGGATTTTTTTGCCGCTGTGCTCGAGTTCGACGCTGGCTTCGCCGAGGGCTTCCTTGCCTCGGGTGATGGAGCGGATGCGGTAGTCGGTGAGGTTCATTTTAATCCCCGTCAGGCGTTGGATGGCGGAATAGATGGCGTCGATGGGGCCGTCGCCCACGCTGGCGTCCTGGACGGATTGGCCGGAGCTGTCGCGCAGGGTGACCGTCGCGGTGGGGATGGTGTTTTGGCCGGCCACGACTTGCAGGGCGGTCAGTTGCCACAGGCCGGCGGTCAGATCCAGTTGGGTGTCGATCAGAGCCTCGATGTCCTCGTCGAAGACTTCTTTCTTCTTGTCGGCCAGGGCCTTGAATTTGACGAAGGCGGATTCGATCTGCTCCTCGGTCAGGTTGTAGCCCAGGAAGACGACGCGTTCGCGGAAGGCGTGGCGGCCGGAGTGTTTGCCCAGGACCAGGGAGGTTTTCGGGATGCCGACGGTTGCGGGGTCCATGATTTCGTAGGTTTCGCGGAACTTCAGGACGCCGTCCTGATGGATGCCGGCTTCGTGCGCGAAGGCGTTTTCGCCGACGATGGCTTTGTTGCGCTGGACGGCCAGGCCGGTGAGGGAGCTGACCATTCTGCTGGCCGGATAGATTTTGGTCGCGTCGATGCGGGTTTGGGCTTTGAAGGCGTCGTGGCGCGTGCGCAGGGCCATGACGATTTCTTCCAGGGCGGCGTTGCCGGCGCGTTCGCCGATGCCGTTGATGGTGCACTCGGCCTGCGCGCGCGCCGTTCTGGATCGCGGACAGGGAATTGGCGACCGCCAGGCCCAGATCGTTGTGGCAATGGCACGACAGGACGATTTTGCGCTCGCGCAGGATCGGCAATTTGCTCAGCAGATGGGAGAAGATTTCGCCGTAGCCGGTCGGGGTGGCGTAGCCGACGGTGTCGGGGAGATTGACGGTGGTTGCGCCGGCTTCCACCGCGGCTTGCACGATCTCTTCCAGAAATTCCAGTTCGGTCCGGCTCGCGTCCTCCGGCGAAAATTCGACGTCCTTGGTGTACTGCAACGCCTGTTTGATCGACTGGACGCTGATTTCAATGATCTGTTCCTTTCCCTTTTTCAGCTTGTGATCGCGATGAATCTTGCTGGTGGCGCAAAAGACGTGAATGCGGGGGTGCTTTGCGCCGCGGACGGCTTCACCGGCGCGGTCGATGTCCTTGGGGATGCAGCGGGCCAGGCCGCAGACGACGGATTTGGTTATTTCGGAGGAGATGGTGTGGACGGCTTCAAAATCGCCGTCGGAACTGATGGGGAATCCGGCTTCGATGATGTCGACGCCCATGGATTCCAGGAGACGGGCGATTTCCAGCTTTTCGCTTCGGGTCAGGGTCGCGCCCGGCGATTGCTCGCCGTCGCGCAGAGTGGTGTCGAAGATTCGTACGGTGTTGTCGGTCTTGTTGTCGGTCGTTACGGGGTTCATGGTGTCGGCTCCTGTTTCGTCTATCGTTATCGATCAGTCATGAAAAACAAAAAACCCTGCGATCTGGATCGCAGGGCTTCATTTTTTGGAAATATGAATCGTCCTACGATCTCTCTATGCAGTGATACCGGTGGTAAGGCCCAGGGTAAGGGCCTTGGTAAGGTTGACTAGCGAGAATAGGGCAGTGGTTGGCCGCATAATTCAGGTGGTTATTTAATCGGCTGATTGGGGGGTTGTCAATAACAGATCGAGAATTTCGGGCGGTGAATTGGGGATTAATCGAAAAAAGGGGATTTGGGTCGGGTTAGGTTTTCCTGGCGAGGAGACGCGTGGGCTCGAATGCGAGAGGGCGATGCCGATGTGGGGGCGGTTGGCTGGCCTGTTGAAGGGGGGTGAGCCTTTGCGCGAGGGAGGCGAAGATCTCGGGTCGGGGCATCTCTGCGTGGTATAAATTCTACAAATGGCAGGCTTTCGCCGATGGGCATTGTATGCAGTCACGGTCTTAGCGCTCGGGCTGGGAGTGGGGACCTTGTTTCTTTGGGCGCGGAGTTACTCGACTACAGATTCCTGGATGGTCTTTCTGGATCGCCAGGCGTCGAAGCCGGGCACGGGATTGGTGCGTGCCATGACCGTGAAAAACGATTGCGGTGGAATACAAATCAGGTTCGAGGGCAACGAGATCGCGTTCGACGCGCGGCATTCTCAATCAATACGACACGGTGTTTATTTCCGTCATCGGACGGGCGGGCCCGAACTCGGCAATCCAAACTTCAATTACTGGAGTTGGGCTGGGGCGTTGCCGGCTGTGCCCTCTCGTGGGATAACCGGAGGAAGGGTCTCCAGTTTGACCGTGGCGGTTCCGAGGCTGGCATTTTTCACTGCCGTTCTTTTTTTGTTCTGGGTCTCCATTCGGCTCCGACGAAAAAAGGCGGTTCCCGGCTTTTGCATAAAGTGCGGGTACGATCTCCGCGCTACGCCGGAGCGCTGCCCGGAATGCGGCTTGATCCCCGGCAAAGCGAAATAGTTCTAACGGTCGTTACGCGGGGATTTAGGTCGGGGATGGTTTTCCTGGCGAGGAAATGCGTGGGCTCGAATGCGATGATGCGCTGCCGATGCGAGGGCGGTTGGCTGGCCTGTTGAGGTGGGGCGAGCCTTTGCGCGAGGGGGGTTGGGGAGTGGCCGCCTTTGGCGGCGGGTGATTAAGGGATTTCGAGCTTCGCGCTCGCCCTCAACCGTCCTTGCGACCCGCCTTGTCCGACCTCGGGTGGGTTTCGCGGCGGGATTTCGTTCGCTCGTGGTAAGCTGGCCGCTTGGATCGCCTGACGCCGGCAATTATCGTTTGGCTGGTTTCCGCCTTCGTATTGATTGGGGCGCGAAGCGGGGCAATCGGGGAGGCTTTCGCTGGGGAATGCGGACAAATGCAACAGGTCCGCCAGTTTCCGTGGCGGGAATATTGGCGGCCCTATATCGGGTGTATGTGACTGATTACCGGAGGTGGATAACCCAAAGAGATGCGGATCAGGGAAACAACGGCGACTAGGCCAGCGGGCGCGTCTCGGTTGGCTTGACACTGAAAAAGCAGGCGGTTACATCTTGTTTTCTTGAGAAATTCCTGCCTGCTGCGGAGAATCCAAATTATGAAGTTTGTTGCCGGGTTTGTGGCGGTCGTCGGACTGGCGCTTTGTTCGCAGGCATTGGTTTGGGGTCAGGCGGCGCCGACGCCGGATGCGCCGATTGATGACACGATCAAGCAGCAGACGGATCTCTCGGCGGCGGCGGATCAGATCACGCAGGCCGTCGGCACTGAAACGCAGAAGCTGGCCAACGACGGGGACGGGGTTTCGCAGGGGATGGCCGGGATTGGCTCGTTGCTCAAGGGTCGTCCCAAACTGCCACGGTCACCGATGCGTATCGCGACGCTTATTGCAACGCCGTGAACAAGGCGCTGGCGGCGATATTGGCCGGTCCGAAGGTTTCGGTGCGGACGCGCGTGAACGTGGCGATCGTCGCGGCCAAGCTTACCGAAACATCACATAACTGGGACTTGCTGCCGATGACGTTGACTCTGCTGAGTGATCCGTCCGACGCGATCATTTTGTGGGCGGAGCGCGCGGCGGGGCATCAGTTGACCTCCATGCTCAATAATCCGAACACGCTGGCGCAGGATCGGCAGACTCTGCTCAAGGCGATGGAAGACGCGGCGATCAAGCATTGTTCCACGCCGATGCTCGGCGGGTTTATCGTCCAGCAGGTGTACACGGATATCAATCCCTTCCTGGGCAGCGTGAATCCGCAGGGGGCAGCCCTGAACGATCTGGTGAATACGAATCTCGCGCTGCAAAAAGGGCGGATATCGCTCTATTCCAGCGGCGTCATGCCGGAGTCGCCTTATTTGGATACCTTCGCGTCGCAGTTCCTGCTTGATCCGGGGACGTGGGGATCGATGAATCCACAGCAACAACTGGAAGCCGTGCAACTGGCGGGGGACTTGATCTGCAAGGCGTCGCTCCTGGATATGTCGGGGACTCCCGGGGTGGGGACGGAGCAGCAGTCGGATTTGATGAAGGCGGCGGCGCGAGAAGGGGATTATCTTTACGCGCTGGCAACGAAGTTGAATAACACCAGCCTGGCGGGCGCGGCGACGACGGTTCGAAGTCTGGGCGTTGCGAGCCAGGCGACGGCTATTCGCGCGGCTTGCCAGGAGATGGAAGCCGCGTTGAGCCAGGCGTTTCCGGGGTTTGTGCCGGTACCGGATTTTGCGCCTCCTGCGGCGGGGGCGACGGGACAGTGAAAACCAGAAACCCGAAACCAGAATGACGAATCAATGCTCGAATGAGCGAATGCTCGAATCGGTTCATTCGGACATTCGAGCATTGTCGCCACGGCGACTCACCTGCGGGGAGATTTGTCATTCTTCAATCGTCATTTATCATTTGCATGGCCATATCGCTGGAACCGACCGCTTGGTTTGCGAAAGGGGCATGGGCATGTCGAAACATTGTCAGTCTTGTGCTGCGCCGCTTTTTGATCCGGCGTTTAAGGGTTCGTCCGATCTGTACTGCTGTTATTGCGTGGATCGGGCTGGGAAACTGGTTTCTCGGGAGCAGGCTCTGCAGAATGTGGTCGGGTGGTTTAAGATGTGGCAGCCGGCTTGTTCTGAGAAGGAACTGCACTCGCGCGGAGTTCTATTTGAAGGCGATGCCGGCTTGGGCTGAATAGCAGATGGCTCGGTTGCTGTTGATATTGGTGGCGCTGGGCGGCCTGGTGGCCGGGGGTGTGGTTTGGTCGGGGGCGGATCAGGATGGGCGGGCGGATTTTGCGTTCGTCAACCGGGGGGAAAACAAGACGCTCGATCCGGCGAATATGTCCTGGATGGAGGATATCCGGGTCTCTTATGCGCTGTGGGAAGGTTTGTTTACGCTCGATCCGGTCACGCTGAAGCCGATCCTGGGGACGGCGGATTCGGCATCCGTCGATCCGGCGACACACACGATTTGGACGATTCATATCCGGCCGGATGCGCGGTGGACGAATGGGGATTATGTTACGGCGCGGGATTTTTTGTTTTCGTGGCGGCGGTTTCTGGAGACGCCGGGGGAATATTCTTATTTGCATTTTTATATCAAGGGGGCGCGGGCGTATTCGGAGGCATATCAGGATTACGTGGATGCGAGATTGAAGGGGGACAAGGCGCGTCAGCCGCCGGATTTTTCCGGGGTGGGGGAGGGCGCCGGACGATCACACGTTGCGGGTGACGCTGGTCGATCCGATTCCGTTCTTGCCTTGCCTGCTGGCGTTCACGCCGTTTTTCCCGGTGCATGAGCCTTCGATGAGGCGGTTTGCGCAGACCGATCCGGTGACGGGGGTGACGACGTATAACGAGATGTTCACGCGGCCGCCGTATCTGGTGACCAACGGGCCGTATCGCATGGCGGAATGGAGTTTCAAGCGGCGGATTCGGATGATCAAGTCGGACTACTACTGGAACCGGGATAACGTGAAGAGCCGGATCATCGACGAGATTTATGCGGATCAGGGGTTGGCGGCGTATCGGACTTATGAGCGCGGGGATGTGGACTGGCTTTCGGAAGTCGATCCGGATCTGGCGGCGGCGATCCTGGCCAAGGGGGGGCGGAGCGATCTGCATATTTTTCCGGCGTTCGGGACGTACTTTTATTCGTTCAATTGTTTACCGAAGCTGCCGGGGGGACGGCCGAACCCGATGACGGATATTCGGGTGAGGCAGGCGCTGTGCATGGCGATCGACAAGGAGCCGATCGTCGATCAGGTGGGGCGGCTGGGGCAGCCGGTTTCGGATCATTATATTCCGCCGGGGGTTTTTGACGGGTATGTTTCGCCGCCGGGGTTGCATTACGACGTGGCGGCGGCGCAGAAACTTCTGGCCGAGGCGGGATATCCCGGCGGGAAGGGTTTCCCGCATCTGACGATTTTGTACAACTCGGAATTCAATCACGGGGATATCGCGCAGATCATCCGCAGGCAGTGGCTGACGAATCTGGGGATCGATACCGACTTGGAGGGGGTGGAGATCAAGATTTTTGGGGAGCGACTGCATAGCCAGCAATATGACATTGCCCGAGCGAGCTGGTACGGGGACTATGCCGATCCGACGACGTTTACGGATAAATATAAGACGGATTCGGATGACAATGATTCGAAGTGGTCGAATGCACAGTACGATCAGCTTTGCGCGGAGGCTCAGAAGGAGACGGATCCGGCCAAGCGGCTGGTGCTGCTGTCTCATGCGGAGGCGATTTTGCTGAACGAAGCGCCGATTATGCCGCTGTACACTTACGTGAACGCGTATATGTTTCGGGATAATGTGAAGGGGATACAGCTGGCGCCGAACCAGATGTTGATGTTTGGGCCGGTTGAAGTGGTGAAATAGAAAATGAAAAAAGTGAAAGAAATAGAAGAGTTGGGTCGGGTTAGGTTTTCGTGGCGAGGAGATGCGCGGGCTCGAATGCGAGAAGGCGGTGCCGATGTGAGGGCGGTTGGCTGGCCTGATGGGGGAGGAATGATCCGTCTCGCGAGGGGGCTTGAAGAGTGGCCGCCTTTGGCCGTCGGGCGCGAGGATCAGAGAGTAGCGGGAGCTGACTGCTAAGAGATCGTATGCTGAAATTTATTGCCTGGCGCATTGCTCAGCTGCCGCTCATTCTGGCGATTATTTATTTGATTACATTTTTGTTGGTGTGGGTTGCGCCGGGGTCGCCGTTTGGGAATCCGGAGCGGAAGCTGGATCCGGCGGCGGAGAAATCGCTGCGCGAGCAGTTTCACGCCGAGAGCATTCCGCAGTTCCTTGGATATTACCCTTGGCGGCTGCTGCATGGGGACCTGGGGCCGTCGATGAACTATCACGGGTGGTCCGTCAATGATGTTTTGCGGTATTCGCTGCCGGTGTCGGTGGCGCTGGGGCTGGTGGCGATGTTTATCGCGATTGTCGTCGGGTGCGCGCTGGGGGTAACGGCGGCATTGCGAAAGGGAGGGGTGATCGATTTTCTGAGTGTCGCGTTGGCGCTGGTGGGGATCAGCGTGCCTAGTTTTGTGGTGGCGGCGGTGCTGCTGCGGGTTTTTGGGGATTGGCTGCATTGGCTGCCTACGGGGGGATGGGGAACGGTTCGGCAGATGATCTTGCCGGGGGTGGCGCTGTCGCTGCTCCCGATGGCGTATATCGTGCGGCTGACGCGGACTTCGATGCTGGATAATCTTGGGCAGGATTTTGTGCGGACGGCGCGGGCCAAGGGTTTGGGGCGGCAGACGATTATTTGGAAGCACGCCTTTCGGAACGCGTTTCTTCCGGTGTTCACTTATTTGGGACCGGCGACGGCTTATACGATCACCGGGTCCTTTGTCATTGAAACGATCTTCAATATCCCGGGGCTGGGGCAGCATTTCGTGAACGGGGTGAAGAATCGGGATCAGACTTTGATTCTGGGGACGGTGCTGGTGTTTGCGCTGGTTTTGCTGGTGCTGAATCTGCTGGTGGATATCGGTTACGCGTTCATCGATCCGCGAATTGACGTGTCCGAAAAGCAGGGGGCGGCATGACGGTGGCGATTCCGATTGAATCCGAGCCGACTGCGTTGGCGCCGCCGGTGTGGCGGTGGGATCGGCGCGTGAGTGTGGGCGGGGGGATTTTGATTTTTCTGCTCTTGTCCGGGTTGCTGAGCCTGCCTTGGACGCATAGTCCTTCGAGCAATTTGTTTTACGATCGGCAGCACACGGACGCGGCGCTCAAGTGCGCCAGCGCGGAGCATATCTGGATGCTCTTTGGGACGACGAAGCTGGGGACCAGTTTGCTGGGGCAATGTTTGATCGGCGGAGTCATCAGTCTGACGATTGGATTAGCGGCGGCGGCGATCAGCGTGATTCTGGGGGTTTCGGTCGGAGTTGTGTGCGGGTACTACGGGGGGTGGATCGATTCGCTGCTGATGCGGATCGTGGATGTGCTGTTTGCGCTGCCTTATTTTCTGATGGTGATTTTGCTGAAACTGGCGCTGGAGCCGGCGCTGCTGTGGATGAAGTTTCCGAACGTGGCGGCGAATTTGACGGTGCTGTTTCTGTCGATCGGGCTGGTGAGCTGGCTGGAGATGGCGCGGGTGATTCGGGGGCAGGTGTTGTCGCTGAGGACGCTGCCGTTTGTTGAAGCGGCGCGGGCGGCGGGGTTGCCGGGGCGGCGGATTTTTTTGCGGCATTTGCTGCCGAATCTCGCGGGGCCGATCATTGTTTACGCGACGTTGATGGTGCCGCAGGCGATCCTTCAGGAATCGATTCTGAGTTTTCTGGGGATCGGGATTCAAAGGCCGCTGCCGACGTGGGGGGCGCTGGCGAGCGACGGCTTGACGCTGGCGCTGAACCCGATCCAATCCTGCTGGTGGCTGCTGGCGTTTCCGTGTACGCTTCTGGCGGTCACACTCCTGGCGCTGAATTTCATCGGCGACGGGCTGAGAGACGCGCTCGACCCGAAGCGCAACGCCGGAAAGTTATGACGGAGCATTCATGGAAAACCGGTTCGGCGTAAAGGATTTCTTCCTCGTCCTGCTGCTTCTGATCGTCATCATCATGATCGCGCTGGCGATGAAGCAGTACGATCGGCAGTATCAACTTCTCGTTTCACTCCAGAGGCAGGGGCACGATCAACTGAGCGAACTGGTGGCGATTCATGACGATCTGCGGCATGGAATCGTCGCGACGGGAAGTAATCCCGACAATCCGCTGGATACGGGGCCGGACCCGTTCGCTTCGCTTCGCAAATTGCGTGAGGAGGGGCAATACGACCGGGGGGATTGGCTGGTGGAGAATTTCGGAACGTCGGTTTCGAAGATCACGCCTTTGTTGAATCAGGATATTTATTCCCAGGTGATCCAGGCGCGAATTCAGGAGACGCTGATTTATCGCGACCCGGATACGCTGAAGCTCGTGCCGCTGCTGGCGTCGGGGTGGACGACGACCGACAACACGAAGGATTGGCAGGCGTACGTCGATAAGCAGACGGCGGCGGGGGAAGAATACGACAAGATCATCAACGAGCCGGATTGCCCGCCGGCGCAAACGATCGACTTCACGCTTCGGCATGGAATCACCTATTCGGACGGGTCTCCCTTCTCGGCGGATGACGTTGTGTTCACGTACGACTTTATCGAGAACCCGGCGATCGACGCGCCGCGCGATCGGGAGGCGCTGGATCGAATTAAATCGGTGCGGAAAGTCAACGATTTTGAGGTGACGGTCGATTTCAAGGAGCCTTATTTCGGGGGATTCGAGGCGATTGGGGAAGAGGGGATATTGAGCAAGAAGTTTTACAGCCAGTACACGCCGGAGCAGTTCAATAACAGCGTGGGGCTGCTGATCGGAACGGGGCCGTATCGGATGGCGGACCCGACGAGTTGGACGCCGGGGCCGGGGAAGATCGAGCTTTTACGGAACGAGAGATATTGGGGACTGGCGCCTTCGTTCGATCGGCTGCTATATTATCAGGTGGAGTCCGATGCGACTTCGCTGGTGATGTATGGGAATGGGGAGCTGGACATCACGGGTGTCACGCCGCAGCAGTACAAGCTTGAACTGAATAACAAAGCGGTGATGGATCGGAGCAACGCGAATATCTACGCGTCGCCGCTGGAGGGGTATTTCTTCATCGGGTGGAACGAGGTGAAGGGCGGTAAGCCGACGATCTTCGCGGACAAGCGGGTCCGTCAGGCCATGACGCTGCTGACGGATCGGCAGGGGATTTGCGATTCGATTCTTTTGGGATACGCGGAACCATGCAGAGGCCCGTTTTTTCCGACGTCGCCGCAGCATGACCCGAGTCTGGCGGATTGGACTTACGATCCGGTCAAGGCGATGGAATTGCTGAAAGAAGCCGGATTCGAGGATCGCGGTCAGGGCGTTTTGCAGAAGGCGGACGGAACGCTGCTTTCATTCAAACTGACTTATCCGAGCAAGAATGAAACGACGGATCGGGTGATGCGGTATATCAAGGACGATTTTGCCAAGGCGAAGATCGACTGCGAGCTGGACCCTGTCGATTGGACGATTTTGGACGATCGGATGACCAAGTCGCATGATTTCGACGCGCTGATGATGGGTTGGGCCGGGGGGGAGTTGGAGCAGGATATTTATCAGATGTTCGATTCCAGCCAGATCGCGGATCAGAGCGATAATTTCATCTCGTTTTCTTCGCCGGAGATGGACGCGGCGATCCGACTGGCCCGGCGGACGCTGGACGACGACGCGCGAATGAAGCTGTGGCACAACTGCGAGGCGATTTTGCATGATGAACAGCCGTATACATTCTTGTTCGTCCCGAAGCTGATTGTGCTGGCGGACAAGCGGATCAAGAATTTTCATTTGACGCCGGCGGGATCGAATTTCATCGGGGAGTGGACGGTGCCGATGCCGTGGTTTGTTCCCGCGGCAGAGCAGAAATACAAGCAATAGCGATTTTGTTTTGGCGGCGATTGCTAGCGCCGCCCGTTTTCGTCATGCAAACCTACATCCTCCGCCGTTTGCTCCTGATCATCCCGACGCTGCTGGGAATCACCCTTGTCACATTTTGCGTAATGGCTTTTTCGCCCGGGGGAATGACCGCGATCCTGGCGAATCGATCAGGCGGCCTGGATCCGCGGGCTCGCGCGGCAATCCACGCTTATTATGAAAAAAAATACGGTCTGGATCGTCCGTTGCCGGTGCAATACTTGAAATGGCTGAACAATGTTTCGCCGGTTGGGTACAAGGACGCGGGCGTCGGGTGGCCGGGGCCGTGGCGAGTCGGTTTTAAGATTCCCGATCTGGGGGAGAGCATCATCACGCATCGTCCGGTTCTGGATTTGATTGAACAGAGCCTTCCGATCACGCTGCTCTTGGAATCGATCAGCACGGTGCTGATTTTACTGATCGCGGTGTGGGCGGGCATCGCGGCGGCGAGCCGCCGAGGCGGGGTGGCGGATGTGGCGGGGGGGACGTTTCTCCTTGGGATGTGGTCGGTGCCGACGATCTGGGCGGGGGTGCTCCTCATCGGGTATCTGGCGAATAAGAATATGCTGCACTGGTTTCCGACCAGCGGGTTGCATGATCTGCGAGCGGATGAGATGAATTTTCTGCCGACGTTTTCGGGGGGATTTCATCGCGGGTGGCTGCTGGACACGATTTGGCATCTGGTGCTGCCGGTGGTGTGCTTTACGTATGGCGGGCTCGCGTACACCGCCAAGATCATGCGCGGCGCGATGCTGGAGAATCTGAATCTGGATTTTATCCGCACGGCGCGGGCGAAGGGGGTGCCGGAGCGGGTGATTCTGTATCGGCATGCGCTGCGGAACAGCCTGATTCCGCTGATCACGACTTATGCGGGGCTTTTGCCGGGGTTGATCGGGGGGGCGGTGGTGATCGAGGAGATTTTCAGCATTCCGGGGATGGGGAAACTGACCGTGGATGCGGTCTTTGACAAAGATCCGCAGATGGTTTTGTCGGTGACGCTGGTGGCGGGCGTTTTGGGGCTGGTGAGTTATTTGCTGGCGGACATTTTGTATGTGGTGGCCGATCCGCGCGTGAGTTTTGAGGGGGATGGGTCATGACGGCGATTGCCATCGATGAAAAAGTCCCGGCGTCGGCGTCATATTGGACGCAAGTTGCGGAGCAGACATTTTCCCGGCGGGCGGCGCGGCTCGCTTCGCTTTGGATCGGCGTGATCGCGTTTTGCGCGGTGTTTGCGCCTCTGCTGGCGAACACCTGGCCGGTGCTGGTGAAGATGGACGGGCATTGGTCCTCTCCGTTGGCGCGGCATCTGACGCCGAGCGACGTTATTCTGCTCGTGCTCGGATTCTCAGTGATTATCGCGATGTTTTTTCGCCGAACATCGCGTCTGCGCCGGGCGATGTGGTTGGCGGGGATTGTCGTCATCGCCTCGATATTTGCCTTTACCTTCGTGCATCCGCCTCTGACGGACGATTACACGCAATATCGGGAGCTGGATCACGAGGGGAAAATCGAGGCGAAGCTGATGGCTCCGCTGCCGCTGTCGGCAAATGATTTTCAGCGCGATGTTCCCGATGCCGAGCTACAAGCGCCATCCTGGCGCATCTTTCAGGAACCGAAGCGAACGGCGGCGATTTGCTGAGCCGGATGATCTACGCCTGCCGGATCGCGCTGGCGATCGGAATTGTGGCGACATCGATCTCCCTGGTCATCGGGATCGTCGTCGGCGGGTTGATGGGATATTTCGTCGGCCGGGTGGACATCCTGGGGATGCGGTTCATCGAAATCTTCGAGGCCATTCCGACGCTGTTTTTGCTGATCACGTTCGTCACGTTTTACGGGCGGAATCTTTATATCATGATGGCGATCATCGGGCTGACCGGGTGGACGGGCAGCGCCCGATATATCCGCGCAGAATTTCTGCGGCTGCGGCAGCAGGATTTTGTGCAGGCCACGATCGCCGCGGGTTTGCCGCTGCGATCGATCCTTTTCAGGCATCTGCTTCCCAACGGAGTGTCGCCGCTGCTGGTGTCGGCCAGTTTTGGAATCGCCAGCGCGATTCTTTATGAGAGCGTTTTGAGTTTTCTGGGCATTGGGCTGATCGACGAGCCTAGCTGGGGGCAGATGCTCAATCAGGCTTTGGGCGTGGGGGGGTATTTTGTCTGGTGGATCGCCCTTTATCCCGGGCTGGCGATCTTTTTGACAGTTTTTTCATACAATCTGCTTGGCGAATCGCTTCGCGACGCGTTGGACCCCAAACTTCGGGCGTGAATGAATATGGCTCAGCCGCTTTTGGAACTTCGCAATTTGACCGTGGCGTTCGAGACCGAGAGCGGGGAGATTCGGCCGGTGCAGGATGTTTCGCTGTCGATTTATCCGGGGCAGACGCTGGCCGTCGTGGGGGAATCGGGGTGCGGGAAATCGGTGACGGCTTTGTCGATCCTGCGGCTGATTCCCATGCCGCCGGGGAAAATCATTGGCGGGCAGGTATTGCTCGAGGGCGCGATCTTCTGGCCTTGTCGGAAAAACAGATGCGCAGTGTTCGGGGGAAGGACATCGCGATGATTTTCCAAGAGCCGATGATGTCGCTGAATCCGGTTTTCACGATCGGGGAGCAGATTGTGGAGGCCGTCAAGCTCCATCAGCGCGTCAGCACGACGCAGGCTTACAAGATTGCGGAAGAAAGCTTGCACGATGTGGGAATCGCCGATCCGGACAAGCGAGTGCATGAGTATCCGCATCGGCTTTCGGGGGGAATGAGGCAGCGGGTGATGATCGCGATGGCGCTGTCGTGCCAGCCGAGACTGCTTATCGCGGATGAGCCGACGACGGCGCTGGATGTGACGATCCAGGCGCAGATTCTGGAGCTGCTGCGGAAATTGCAGAAGGATCGCGGGATGTCGATCATGCTGATCACGCACGATTTGGGCGTGGTGGCGGAAAATGCGGACGCGGTGGCGGTGATGTATGCGAGCAAGGTGGTGGAATATGCATCCGCGTTCGATTTGTTTGATTTCCCGAAACATCCTTATACGGAGGGGCTGTTCCGGGCGGTGCCGCGGATCGGGGACGTGGCGCAGCGATTGACGGCGATCTCGGGGACGGTGCCGAGTCCGGCGCGGTTTCCATCCGGGTGCAAATTTCATCCGCGCTGCCCGCGCATGAATGGGGACCAGACTTGTGTCAACACGGAGCCGCCGCTGCGGGAAGTGGACGGGCGGCATTGGGCATCTTGCCATCATATTGAGAATTTCGCGGGCAAGCCGATCAGCGCGCCGGCCATCGACGCGAAGCGCCCGGAGACGAGCGTGACGGCATGAGCGATGGGAATTCGAGCAATGGGTCGCCGCTGATCAGTGTGAGCGATTTGCGCACGTATTTTCCGATCAAGCGGGGGGTTTTGGCGCGGACGGCGGGGTATATCAAGGCCGTGGATGGGGTGAGTTTTGACATTCAGCCGGGGAAGACGCTGGGATTGGTGGGGGAATCCGGGTGCGGGAAGACGACCGTGGGGAGGACGATCCTGCGGCTTACCGCGGCGACGAGCGGGTCGGTTCGTTACAAGGGGCAGGACTTCTTCGCTTATCGGGGGGAGAGTTTGCGAAAGCTTCGGCGGCATATGCAGATTATTTTTCAGGACCCGGTGGGGAGCCTGAATCTGCGCATGCGGGTCGGGAACATCATCGGCGAGCCGATTCAGGTGCATGGACTGGCCAAGGGGAATGCCCGGCAGGAGATGGTGGCGGGGCTGCTTCGGCGCGTGGGGCTTGATCCTTCGGACGCCAATCGGTATCCGCACGAGTTTTCGGGGGGGCAGAGGCAGCGGATCGGGATCGCGCGGGCCTTGGCGCTTTCGCCGGATTTTATTGTGTGCGACGAGCCGGTGTCGGCGCTGGACGTTTCGATTCAGAGCCAGATTTTGAATTTACTGGCCGATCTGCGGCAGGAGCGCGGGATCGCGTATTTGTTCATCGCGCACAATCTGGCCGTCATCGAACATTTTTCCGACGACGTGGCGGTGATGTACCTGGGGCGAATCGTCGAAAAGGCGGGGGCGAAGGAACTGTACGCAAATCCGAAGCATCCATACACGATGGCGCTGCTGTCGGCTGCGCCGGAGCCTGATCCGCGGAGAAAGACCGGGCGAATCGTGCTGGGCGGGGAAGTGCCGAGTCCGGCGAATCCGCCTGGGGGGTGCCCGTTTCATCCCAGGTGTCAGCTTACGCGGATGGCGGCGAAAAACGCGGGGACGAATGAGGCGACGACGGTCTCGATTAAATATCACGGGGCGGAATCGCGGATTTCTTTGCCGGTGATTCAGGTGGCGGAGACGACGGAGATCGAGAGTGGGGGGGAGAAATTTCGGGTGCTGAGGAAATGCGCTTTGGAGGTGCCGCCGCTGGAGGCGAAGGAAGGGGAAGCGGGGCATGTGGCGGCTTGTTGGGTGACGAGATAGTTACCTCGCCGCCTGTTTCTTTTGAATATCAAACAATTTCAGCCATTCCACCGGGGGCACTTGCTCGGGGCGCCACTTGGTAGAGATTCCAGCTGCCGCCAATAACTTTTCGGCGTCGGCGAAATTGGCGATCTCCATGGCCTTGCGGATCATTTTACGGCGGGATGAAAAGACGCTGTGAACAAACTCGGAAAATTCCTGCGCGGGTCCCGAGCCAATCTTTCCTCACCACGCGAACGAGCGCCGATTCGACGCCGGGCATCGGCCAAAACGCCTGCGGCGGAAGGGTGGCGAATAGCTCCACTTCTCCGAGCAATTGCGTGACGATCGAAAGGGGGCCGTATTCCTTGCCGGAGGCGGGCGCCAATCGTTCGGCCACTTCGATCTGGACCGTAAAAGCCAGCAGGTCGACTCCCGCGATCAGCAATTCGACGAGCAGGGGGGAGGCGATATTGTAGGGGAGATTGGCGCAGAGCTTGCACGCGCCGGCCGGCGGATTTGGAGGCGCGGATGATCTCGACGATCTGCGGATGGATGGCGTGTTTGCCGGCCAGGGCGTCGGCCTCGATAAGATGAAAATTGGGCTTTTCCTTGAATCTCGATCTGAGCAGGTTCGCCAGGTTTCGGTCGATCTCAATGGCCAGGACTTGGGCTCCGGTTTGCACCAACTCCTCGGTGAGGGTGCCGGTTCCGGGGCCGACTTCGACGATCATGTCTCCCGACTCGATCTGGGCCGCCTCGGCGACCAGCCGGACCAGGTTCTGGTCGATCATGAAATTTTGCCCGAAACGCTGGCGCGGCTCGGAGTCGGCCTGCTCCAAGAGCAACTGGATTTCTTTTTTTGTTTGAGCCATCTGGTAAGGCAATATACGCGCCCGTGAAATCCGCTACAATTCGGCTCATGAAATCCTACGAAGTCATCCGAAACGCCGTGGACGAGCAGGGCACCAAGGCGGTCGCGGCGGCGCTGCGGGTTTCCGCGGCGTTGGTGTACAAATGGTGCGAGCCGCCCGCCGAGCATGACGAGCCGGACGCGTCCGGGGCGAAGAATCCGTTGGATCGCGTACGCGACATGTATCTGCTCACCAAGGATATTCGGCTCATTCGCTGGCTTTGCCACGAGGCGGGGGGGTTTTTTGTATCCAATCCCGTTCCGGAGCTCGCAAGACGCCCGATGAGACGATCTTTGGCGAGACGCGGGAGATGGTGTGCGATTTCAGCCAATTGCTGGACGCGGTGACAGCGTCCGTCGAGGACGACGGGATGATTGACGCCAAGGAAGCGGACAATATCCGCGAGAAATGGGAAGACCTCAAAGCGTGCGTCGAGCATTTCGTGTTAAGCGCGGAAAAAGGGCACTACCGGACGAAATAATCGAAGAGGGTGATTCGAGTGACGGTTCTTTCGCCGGCGAAAATCAATCTTCATCTTCGTGTGGGCCAGCCGGGGGCGGATGGGTTTCATCCGATCATGAGCTGGTTTTGCACGGTGGGGTTGTTCGATTCGATTGAGATTTCGCTGCCGACGGATCTTGGAGTCTCGCTGGCTTGCAACTGGAAGGAAATCCCGACGGATGAGAAGAATCTGGTGATGAAGGCGGCGAAGGCGCTTTTGGCCGTGGCGCGGGAGCCGCGGCGGCGCGGATCTATCTCGGGAAAAAGATTCCCGCCGGGGGCGGGCTGGGGGGCGGAAGCTCGAATGCGGCGGTTGCGCTGCGGGCGTTGAATGAATTCTGGAACATCAACTGCGCCGGCGCCGGAGCTGGCGAGAATTGCGGAGACGCTGGGGAGCGATGTGCCGTTTTTTCTGACCGGGAAGAGTTGCGTTTGCACGGGGCGGGGGCAATTTGTCGCGCCGATCGATCCGCCCAAGCCGCATTCGGCGGTGCTGGTGTTCCCGAATTACTCGATCTCGACGCCGAGCGTTTATCGCAAGTTTGATGAATTGCGCCTGGGCTCAGCCGCCGCGATCGAAACGCAGCCGGATTGGAAAAAATGGGGGCGCTTGGCGCGGTCGATTTGCTGCCATTACTGGTGAACGATTTGGAGCGGCCGGCGTTTTCGGTATGCCCTGAAGTGGGGAACATGCGCGATAAGCTGGAGCAGTTTCTGGGGCGGATCGTGCCGCATGAGCGGGAGCGGGAGCACGCTGTTCACGCTTGCCGACGAACACGCCGAGGCGGAGGAGATCGCGCGGCTTCTATCCGATAAATTTCTTCCCGCGCAGGCGGTCGAGCTTTGCCCGATCACGGCTCCCTGATACGGACGCTCTTGGCGTGGGCGTCGAGATGCTCGGCTTCGGCCAGAGTGACGATCGCATCGCTGTCGGCGCGGAGGCCGGCGGCTTCGTAGCGAAGCACGCTCGATCGCTTTAGGAATTCGTAGACGCTCACGCCGCTGGTGAATCGCGCGGTTGTGTTCGTCGGGAGGCAGTGGCTGGGGCCGGCGACGTAATCTCCTGCCGCGACGGGGGAGTAGGCTCCGAGGAAAACCGCACCGGCGCTGGTCAATTTCGCAAGCACTCCGCGATCGTCCTTGGTTTGAAGGTTCACGTGCTCGGCGGCGAATCGATTTGCCAGGGCGATCAGATTGTCCATCGACGGATCGAGGATAATGGCGCTGTGCTCTTTGATCGCCTTCTCCGCGGCGGGGCGGCGCGTTAGGGACGGGAGTTGCCGCTTGATCTGCTCGGCGACGGCGTCGGCGACGAGTCTTGAAGTCGTGAGCAGAAAGGAACTGCCGGGATCGTGCTCGGCCTGGGCGAGCATGTCGGCGGCGATATAGCTGGGGTGGGCGGAGTCGTCGGCGATGACAACGATTTCGCTTGGGCCGAGAAACCCGTCGATTCCGACGCAGCCGGCGAGGGCTTTTTTGGCAAGCTGCACGTACATGTTGCCGGGACCGACGATTTTGTCGACGCGCGGGATGGTCGGCGTCCCGAACGCCAGAGCCCCGATCGCGGCGGCGCCGCCGGCGCGGAAAACCTCGGTCAGTTGCAACTCGTGACAGGCGGCAAGGACGAGGTCGGTGCGGCCATATTTGCTGGGGGGCGTGCAGACGGCGATTTTTTTAACACCCGCGACCTGTGCTGGGACCGCCAGCATAATCAGGCTCGACGGATAAGACGCCTTTCCGCCCGGGAAATACAAACCGGCGGAATCGAGAGGGAGGAATCGCATCCCCAGCTCGACGCCCGGACGGCGCAGCGCCGGCGGGTCTTTCGGCATCACGTGACGCTGATATTCGCGCACTTGCTCGATGGAGCGGCGAATGGCCGCCAGTTGCTCGGCCGGCAATCGCCCGTGCGCTTCGCTCATCTCCTTTTCAGTGACGCGAATCTGCTCGGCGGTGAATTCCGGATCGTCAAACTTCCGGGCGCTGGCGACGACGGCGGCGTCTCCGTCCTTTGCGACGGCGGCCAGAATCTCCTGGACATCCTGTGCGGCTTTGGCATTGGCGCCGCCGGCGGCGTATTCGGCTGGGTCCAAAGTCAGGCGCGCAATATCTTCTCGACGCCGGCGCGTCCGTCCTGGGTCGTATTGTCCAGAATTGAAATCAGCACGGTGAGAATGATTGTAGTGTGGATTCCACAAACGACAAACCAGCGGATTTCGCGCGTTTGGGCGGCGAAATCTGCCGAGATTCAGGCGTGCATAATGAAATTGCGTCGTAAAAAGTTGCACGTGCGCAAAGCGCGGTTCGATAACGTCGGCGCGAAAATGATGTTTAATCTTGCTGGGGCGATGAGCCGAAGATTTGGGGCACGGTTAAAACCTCGCCGGAAGGAGTCCTTTTATGTCCGTATTAAGCGTTGGAGTAGGATCAACCGCGGCACAAGTCGCGCAGACACAGGCGGCGTCCAAGCAGCAGACGCAGGCGACCGCCACAAACCCGAATCAGCCGAAGGATGCAGACGGCGACTTTGACGGAGATGCTCCCGTCAGCGATTCCAAGGGATTGGACATCAAGGGGTAGTCCGCCCCGCAGGGCATTCGCAAGAAGTGTTGGACCGCCGGTGTGAGCCGGCGGTTTCCTTTTTTGGCGCAAGAAAAACCCCGCGATTGCTCGCGGGGTGTGGTGATTACATCTCTTCATGGAGCCAAACGCCTTCAAAATCAATTGTTGCTAAACGTCGCGGAGGCCTGGCGAGCCAGGAGGCTGGGGGGGATGAATTCCGCGGCGACAGTGGTGTTGACCTTGGCGGGATCGACGGGTTCGATGGCCGACGGCTCAACAACCTTCAGCGCCAGCTGCGGGTCGGTGCTGGCGTCGCCTTTGACGCCAACGAACTGGCCCATCAGGCCGGCGACTTTGGAATCGTCGGTGCGAAGGTAGATCACGGTGCGACCGGTCGCGGGATCGGTGAGGCGGTACAGGAGCGTGCCGCCAAGCTGGAGGCTGCTGGGCTGGAGCGTTCCGACCGCGGTGTAGATTTCCACGTCTTCGGTTTTCAATCGTTCGTTCAATTCCTGCTGCTCGGCTTGAAGAGCCAGTTCCTTCTGGGCGGCCTGGGCTTCGAGCTTCGCGCCTCAAGCAATTTGGCCTGTGAGTCGGACCGCGCCTGGAGCGTTTCGATGCGGAACTGAACGACGGTGCGGAGCGTGTCGGACAAGCCGTCGGCTTTGGCGATGGACTGATATTCGGTGGTGAGCTTGGAGATATCTTGATCCGCCAGGGGCTGTTTGCTCACGGTGTCGAATTCAGCTTCGTATTGACCGAAGAGGTCCTCGGCCGAGGGCTGCGGCACGGCGGCGACGGGTTGAGTCGTCGCGCCGGCGGAAGCCTGGGCGGGCTGAGTGGTCGGGGCGGAGGCAACTTCGATCGACGGCGCGGCGGGCTTCACGGGAGATGCGGGAGCGGTTGGCGTCGGCGTGGCGCTGGCGACGGCAGCCGGCTGGGTTGTCGGCGTTTCCGTTAGAAGAGGCGCGGGGGCGTTCGAATCGCCGGAGACCGCGCGGACCGGATCGACGAATTCCTTGCTCACGTAGAGATACGATCCCTGCGGGCATTTGATTTTGAGATACTCGTCTTCCTTGCCGATGATTTGCACTTCGTCACCGGCGTTGAGACGGGTCTGGACGGTCGTCTTCATCGCGTTAAGGAGGCTGCCGGCGCGGACGTTGACGTCGTTGCGATTGACGCGGCCGACGGAGCCGTCGCCCGAGCGATCGACGAATACGCTGCCGATGTAGGAGAAGCTTCCTTCGGTCGGGACGATCTTTAGCCAATCGAATTTAATTCCCACGACGGTCACCGAAGCGCCTTTATCGAGCTTTTGGGTTGCGTAATAACCCTCACCCGGTCCGCTGCGGACGAAGACGGCGCCGGCGTTGACGACGCCTTCGAACTGATATTTGGAGTTTTCCACCTGCGGGGTTTGTACCGCATCTTGCGCGAAAGCCGCGGCTGCGGGGATCAATAATGCGAGCGAAGCGGCGAGGGTGGCGAAAATTGAGCGACTGGGGGACATGTCGGCACCTCCGTGTGCAACTGTACTGGAAATTCCGTTTACCAGTTTCGCGCACGGCCACCGGCCGGCGCGAGTGTTTTTACAACATCCAGCGGTCAAGAAGATATCTGACCGCGCCGAAAAGTAAAGGGCGGAGGCAAGATGTGCGCGAAATTCTCACACCGCCCGATTATCGTGACCCGTAAAAAAAGGACGGGTCGAAGGAACAGGTGAGTTATGACAGAACAGATCACGTGCCCGCGTTGTGGTAGTCATCGAATTGGGCTGACCCATGTGGTCGAGGGGGAGCATCTCGAGCACGCCAGCGCCGTCTGCCGAAACTGCGGGGAAACCTGCGAGGATATGTCCCACGCCGCGCCGGTTCTCCCGCGGCTGGACCGCGTGGTCGGGACGGCGGCGATTATGCTGGTGATCCTCACGGCGGCGGGGGGGATGCTGATCTAACAGGAGACCGCTACCCCGGATTCAGGGCGTTCAACTCAGTCAGGAACATATCCAGCGCCAGCATAGCTCGGTGCCTGGGAAGAATTGATTCTCGGAAGGTGAGACCCACTCCAAGCCGGCTCCCAAGGGTGGTCGGTGTGAAGACCAGGGGCGTCATCGGGCCGGTGGGAGCCACCCGGATGTAATCGAGCAGCGGGCCGGGGAAATATCGGGCCGGCCAATCGCGATTCAAATTCACATTTGAACAGGCGCCGGTGAGGGCCACGCGCTTGCGGTATAGCTCAAGGTTCCTTTTGCGATCGAGCCATCGGCTGGCGGCGAGGCCGCCGAGAATGCGGACCCAACTTGATTCAGCGATGCGATTGTGTTTGTGCTTGCGGGTCTGGCCGGAGATGGTGGTCAGCAATCGCGGCCAGTTTTCCAGATCGTCGGGGCGGCATGCCACGCTGGTAAAACCCAGGAGGAGATTGAACACATCGTGCATGGGGCGCGGGGATTTGGGGCGGAGATCGACGATGGTGCCTATCGCCAGATCGCGGCGTCCCATGCGGGCCCGGGTGGGGACATATTTTCGGCACACACGGGCGATCGCCGCGAGGAACACGTCATTCACCGTGGCGCCGGCGGCGCGGGCGGCGGGAGCGAGCCGATCGATCAAGCCGTCGTCAGTATTGCCATGGATAAAACCCGCGGTCATCTGCGCGAACTTTTCGGGGTTCTCGATGCGCTGGACACGTCGGAACTGGCTATGCCAGCGGAGATAGGCCAGCAGCGCGCCGCCGCCGCCCCAGGAGGCGTGATGCGGGCCGAAGAGTTGGAAGTAACCGGCCCCGTCGGGCGCAGCCGGCGCGGCCGGACGGCGCGGGGATCGAAAAGGCGGGCGAACCAGTCGTGCATTAGTCTTCGGATCGAGGCGCTGTCGGCGACCCAATGCTGATAGGCGAGGCCGATCCAGGATTGGCCATTCTCGTGAATCAGAATGGGGCGAAAGGGGACGGTTTCGCCTTCAAAGGGCCGATTCAGTTCGCCTGTGATCCATTGGTCGATGCTGGTTCCCTCGGGGGCGAGTTGAACGGAATGTCGTTCGGCCTCGCCATTGAGGCAAGCGTAATGGTACAGATCGCCGGAGAGGCAGATCCGGCCCAGGCCGAGCGATTCGAGCGTTTGCTCCCAGGCCCGGCGGCAATCGGCCAGATCAACCCGCCCGCCCACGCAGAGGGCCTGCACGCCGTTGTAGGGATGCAGATGCTCCCATTGACGGACCAGGCGCTGGAAAAGGTTCAGCTTTGCCTTGAGCGGCACGATTTGGGCGGTCCTGATGGGAATGTTCGGCTGCAACATAGAATCGCGGCGGCATTATACGGTGTAAAGCCGCGAGACTTAATATAAGGGGAATTCCGATCGAGTGGCAGTCAGGATTTCACATCAAATTTGCGCAATGCGCGAAAAATCCGGTCGCGGACGGCGTGCCAGGCGGGGGCATCGGGCGGATTCTCGATCCAAATCGAGTCTGCATGACTTGCGTCCGCTTCATGAAGGACGGCGTAAAGGCGGTGCGCGTATTCCTCGGGGGTGCCGGGCATTTCGACGATTTTTGCCGTGGGGGGAAATTCGGCGCGGGCCGGGGATTGATGCAGCACAATGGCGATGATCTTGTGGCCCGATTGGCGGGAAATCGCGGTGCGCAGACTGGCGGGGGAGTCAAATCGATAACAAGGAGTTTTTGGCGAATAGTGGACCGCCTGCCGGCCGGGGCTGGCGGCGGGTTGGGATGCGTCGGTCGTCGAGCGGACGAATTTGATCGGGCCGATGATGGCTTCGATTTGTGCCTGATCGATCGCGCCGGGGCGGAGGATGCGCGGGGTATCGGCGCTGAGGTCCACGACAGTTGATTCGATTCCCACGCGGCAGGGGCCGCCATCGAGGATCAGATCGACGTGATCCCCAAGCTGGTCGGCGACGTGTTGGGCGGTAGTCGGACTGATGCGCGTGGAGCGATTGGCGCTTGGGGCGGCGATGGGGCCGTCGAATTCTCTGAGGAGCGATTGAGCGAGGGGGTGATCGGGGGAGCGCAAGGCTACCGTGGATAATCCGGCGGTGGCTTCGTCCACGATTTGCGGATTTTTTTCGACGACGAGGGTGATCGGGCCTGGCCAAAGTTTTGCGGCTAATTTTTCCGCGGCGGGGGGCCAGACGCGGGCCCATCGCCGGGCGCCGGTTGCATCGGGGACGTGGACGATGAGGGGATTGGTTGGGGGGCGGCCTTTGATTTGGAAGATTTTTTTCACGGCCGCGGAATTGGTGGCGTCGGCGCCGAGGCCATAGACGGTTTCCGTTGGGAAGGAGACGACGCCGCCGGCGCGCAGAATTTCCACGGCTCGCTCGATCGACTTCATGGTTTGCCCTCTTCTTCCGGCTTGGCGATGTCCGAATCAATGAGCCATCGACGGGCCTTTTCGGCATCGGAGCAGATCAGGAATACCTCCTGGACTGTTCCGGTGGCGGTATAGAGGCATTTCAGACCGGCGGGCGTGGGGTACTGGATTTTGAAGCTGGGGGCGGTTTTTCCACGGCGGACTTTGATCCGGCCGGGAACGATGCGGGAAACGAACGGGCATTCGGCGACGATGCGATCGAGGATTTTGTCGAGGCCGCCGACGCGGCCATGCTGACGCTTGATGCGGCCGAATTTCATGGGGGGATTGTATGGGCGCCCGTCCAAGAGACGAAGAGAGCGGCTCTTTAACCGGCAACCGGCAACTCGCAACTGGCAACTTCTCTGCCCCATTTGAGCTTTCCGTTGTCTCGGTCTAAGATTTCGCTCCCACTTACATTAGAGGAGAAGAGTCATGGATAATGCTGCGTTGAAGGTCGGTGAGGCCGCTCCGGAATTCGAGCTGATGAATCAGACTAAGAACAAAGTGAAACTTTCCGATTTCCGCGGGAAGAAAAAAGTCGTGCTTTTGTTTTATCCGATGGATTTCAGCCCGGTTTGCACGCAGGAACACTGCGAATTTGGCCCGAATCTGGGGAAGATCGTCAAGGATGATCAGACGGTTATCTTCGGCGTAAGCTGCGACAGCCCGTTCTGTCATGACGCGTTTCAGAAGGCGTATAAGATTCCGTACGACCTGCTGGCGGACCCGACGCGCAAGATGGCCAAGGCTTATGGGATGTGGGCGGGGGAAGAGCCGTACAATTGCACGAAGCGCGGGACGGTGGTGGTCGGCAAGGATGGAAAGATTGCATTTTATAAGGAACAGCCGACGCTCAAGGACGCGCGGAGCGTCGAGGACGTGGCGAAAGCCGCTTCGGCTTAATGGCTCGCGTCGGCCCCATTCAACTTTCGCAACCGATCTGTCAGGCCGGGCTGGCTGGTTATAGCGATCGCGCCATGCGCCTGGTGGCCCGGCGGCGGGGGTGTCCCTACGCGGTCTCCGAAGCGTTGCTGGATGTCATTCTTTGCAACGGCGGGCAGGGACTTAAGAATTCCATTGACATCAACGACGAAGATCACCCGATCGCGGGGCAAATCATCGGGAGCGAAGCGGAGACCATGGCGCGGGCGGCGCGGATTCTGGCGGACGCCGGGTATGACGTGATCGATCTGAACTTCGCCTGCCCGGTCAAGAAGATCAAGAACAAAGCGCGCGGCGGGCACATGCTGGCGGAGGTTTCGCGCGGAATCGAGATCGTTCAGCGCGTGCGCGAGGCGATTGGGGATGAGAAGCCGATTACCGTGAGTCTGCGGCGGGCGTTTGACGAGTCTTCGGAATCGCGGGATCGATTTTTCCAACTGATCGATGGGTGCTGGGCGCTTGGGTGCGAGGCCGTTCGCGTGCATGGGCGCACAGTCGAGCAAAAATATAACGGGCGGGCGTCGTGGGTTTTTTTGCGCGAGTTAAAGATCGCGTATCCGGGCAAGACGATCTTTGGCAGCGGGGATGTCTTTACGGCGCGCGATGCGGTCGGTCTGCTGAACGAGACGGGTGCCGATGTGGCCTGGATTGCGCGCGGGGCGATTGGGAACCCGTGGATTTTTGCGCAGATTGCTCAATTGCTGGCCGATCCGGATGCGCAACTATCGCCGCCGACGATTTTCGAGCAGCGCGGCGCTGGCGGAGCATTTTGGAATCGCGATGACGATTCACGGCGAGCAACTAGCCGGGCGGCGGATGCGGAAAATGGGGATCAAATACAGCCGATTTCATCCGGCGGCGAACGAAGTGAAGCGGGATTTCATCGCCATTCACAGTTTACGGGATTGGGAAGCGGTGTTGGATCGGTGGTATCGCGTCGACGGGAGCGGGGTGATGCCGGCGGATGATGCGGCGGACGAAGTGAACTGCGAAAGCCCGAATGACGAAACCAGAATCCCGAATCAATTCCAAATGACCGAATGACGCGAAGCGCTCCACGCAATCGACTGGCCAAACCTTTGCCTGAAGAGTGGCGGAAATTCCTGATTTCCCGCGGGGTTCCGAAGAGGAAATATACCGCCGTTTGCAAAACGACTCTGGCCGACGGGCGGGTGATCGAGGAATTGATCGTCGAAGAGGGGTGGGTTATCGCGCTGGGGAAAGAGGGGCTATCGGGGATCTTCGAGGAGCGGATTGATTTTGACCCGCGAATGATTGTGGCGATTGAGTTGCTGCAGGTCGTCTAAAGAAAATCACGGACTGCCTGCAAAATATGCCTTTACCGGCAACTGGCAACACGCAGCGACCATTTCACCGGTCCGCCGTTTCCTTCACGATTTTTCTGCGCTGGGACGTTATGTGGGGGAGGGGGCGCAAGCTTCGCGGGAGTCGTTGATCGCCTTGAGGAGTTTTTGGGGATCGTCGGAGCCTAGGAGGAGGCCTTTGCCGTCTTGGATAAGAATGGCAACGCCCGAGCCATCGGCCATCACCAGGATCCAACCTGTCGTCGACGTTATCAGTTGGAATTTTTTTTGTCGCGGGGATGCGGAGACGGGGAATGCCCGGTGCGATCAGCTGCCAATTCTTGTACAAATCACAGCGCGTTACAATCGCCCAGGAGATAGTCCGAGACCAAAACGCCAGTCCGACAACGGAGACGCGCACCTCGATCCGATCGTTGAAGACCCGCACGGTTGATCGGGCGGTGGCCGATACGATAAACGGCAGCGTTCCGAGAATTGCAACAAAATATAGCGCAACAATTCGCGAAGGCGGCCCGCGGCTTATAAGAACGACGATAAAATGCAGGGCAAGTACCGAGACCACGAGGACTATCGCCAGCGAAATCATCACCGCGTACGTAGTCCTTGGGATACGGCGGACTTCTATCCAGCGCGGCGATTCGTAGGTGAGGGCAATCGGCACCACAATGCTCTGGTTAATTGGCGCGGCGACGGGCTGAGGCCCTCCTAGGTTTGCGAGGCGCTTTGGAGTTGGGATTTAGATTGACCACCCGGCCGTTTTGCCACACATAAAAAGGAGTTCGCGTCGCGATCGCCAGCGCCTTGGCCCGCTTGGCGGCGCGGCGCAGAGCGGGCAGAGATCCGAGAATGTCGGGATCTTTGGTATTAAACTTTGGCTTCACTCTTGGCCCTCCAGGCGGGCGAATCGCGGTAGTGGCTCGCGGCGAAACCCTAAACCGCGCGGGCGCAATCTGTTATTCACCGCCCGCTTCGCTGGAGATCGCAGAGAACGCGGAGGGGAAACAAAAAATAGTTCTGTTTGCATTTTCTCCGCGCTCTCTGCGTGCTCCGCGGTGAAAAAATTTTATCCGCCGGTTCGTCGTGGTACGCCTCGGCGCGTCGGGTCGCCGCCGCCTATGGTTTGGTCGCGGCCTACCTGTTTTCCGCCGGCGAAGGGAATGGAGGATTTTTTGGGCTCTTTGGAGCCGAGTTTGTCGAGCAGGCCGCCCATGATTTGGGAGTGGGGTTTATTCAGCGCGCCTTTTAGATTTCGGAACATCGCGGATTCTGGCTGGGGCGTGCCGCCCGCGGCGGCGGGGGGCTGGGCGGCATTTTGGGCGACCATCGCGGCGGCGTGGGCGGCGGAGGCGGCGGGATTGATGCCCGGGACGCCCGATGGCGCGGGAGGGGCGGCCGCCTTCTTCTCGGCGGGTTTCTCCGCCTTGGCTTTGGTTGTTGGAGCGGTTCTGGTGGGATTCGATTTGGCTGGTTTTTTGGGTGCTGGCATGGGGAGTATTCTACAGAAGTTAGAGATTTTCTAAACGTTGTTGCTTGTCCAATTCCAGAAGCGCGTCCAGGAGGGGATCGAGCTGGCCTTGCATGATCTGCTCGAGGTTGAAATTCTTTTCCCCGCCGCCCTCGCCGCCCAGGCGATGGTCGGTGCAGCGATTTTGGGGGAAATTGTAGGTGCGGATGCGCTGGCTGCGGTCGCCGGAGCCCATCATGGCCTTGCGGGCGCTGGTCATCGCGGCATGTTGCTTGGATTGCTCGGCCTCATAAAGCGTGGCCCGAAGCAGGGCCCAGGCGCGCTCCTTGTTCTGGGTCTGGCTCTTGTGCTCGGTCATTTTGAATTGCAGGCCGGAGGGTTTGTGGAGAATTCTCCAGCCGGTTTCGACTTTGTTGACGTTTTGCCCGCCGGGGCCGCCGCCTCGGCAGCCGAACTCTTCGACGTCTTTCGGATTGATTTCAATTTTGACGTCGGGCATTTCGGGGAGGACCGCCACGGTTGCGGCGCTGGTGTGGACGCGCCCTGCGCTTCGGTTTCCGGGACGCGCTGGACGCGATGGCCGCCGCCCTCGAATCTCAATCTTCGAAACGCGCCGGGCCCGCGGATGTTGACGATCATTTCCTTAAAGCCCCCGCGATCGCTGGTCGAAAAATCGCTGACGTCGAAACGCCACTTTTTCGTTTCGACATAACGCCGATACATTTCATAAAGATCGCGGGCGAACAGTGCGGCTTCTTCGCCGCCAGTTCCGGCGCGAATCTCGAGGAAAAAGGAATCGACGGCGTTGTCCTCGGCGGCGAGGAGCTGATCGGTCAGGGAATCCAGCAAGCGCGTCTCTTCCGTCTGGGCGGAACTCAGTTCCGCGCCGGCGAGTTGCGCCATCTCCGGGTCCTTTTGATCGCCGGCCATTTTTTTCAGGTCCTCGACGGATTGCCGGGCTTTTAAATATTGGTCGAACTCCGTGACGATCGGCTCGAGCCGGCCGGCCTCGCGGCTGGCGGGAACCAAAAGCTGGGGATTGGACAGGACCGAAGGATCGTTCAGCGAAGCCTGAAGCTGCTGATACCTTTCCCGCATTTCCTGAAGCCGGCGAACAAGAGGGGATTGAACGGCTGACATGTGCGATTTCCGAATGAGACGAGGGAAAGACCCGGGACGCGAAAAGGTTCGCGGTAGCTACTGGGCCTGTTCGGAAGTGGGGGACTCGACGAGTTGGATGGAGTCTTCCTTGTTGATCGGCGCTTCGGGAAAGCGGATGGTCGGCAATCGCGAGACCGCCTGTCGCAGCGCCGCCTGCCAGCGCTGGGCGATTTTCGCCAGGTCCGGATCGTCGGCCATGAAACGGCGCTGGTGGGTAATCGTCAATTGATCGGTTTCGTAAGCCAGCAAATCAATCGGTGGGCCGACCGTCACGTTGGATTTCATCGTCGAATCAAGCGAGAGCAGCGCGTACTTCGCCGCCTCCTCAAGGCTGGTTTTGTCGAAGCGAATTCCGCGATCGAGGATCGGACGGCCATATTTGGTCTCGCCGATCTGAAGATAGGGGGATTCCTCGGTTGCCTGGAGGGGGTTGCCTTGGGGGTAGATGAGGATGAGGGCGGGTTTTTCGCCGCGGACTTGGCCGCCCATGAGCAGATGGACATTGAACTTATAATCGTCGCGCTCGAGCGGTCCGCGATCCATGTCGGCGACGCGGCGCACTTCGTTCCCGATGATGCGGGCGGCATCGTACATCCCGCTGGCTTTGGCGAGACCTTCGCCCTTGTCGAAGTCTCGTGAGAGCAGGGTCATCACCGATTGCGTGCAAGAAAGGCTCCCGCTGGCGAGGAGGATGAAAACCCGCTCGCCGCGCTGGCAGAAGGTGTACATCTTCCGGCAGGTGTTGACCTGGTCGTATCCCGCGTTGGTGCGGGAATCCGAGGCCATCACCAGGCCGAATTTCGTCATAATGCCCAGACAATACGTCATCCGGAAACGATTCTAGCACGCGAACGTGCAGCATGCAAAAAGGCACCGTTTAATGGCTTAGAGAAGGGTGTTTACTTGGCGGCGGGGGTGCCCGCCGGCTTGGCGGCACTGGCGGGGACGCGGAAGGTCGTCTGGCAATACTGGCATTTCACCTGTTTGCCGCGAACTTCGTCCGGAACGGACAAGATCTTCCTGCACTTCAGATTGGGGCAGATCATCTTCACAGGCATAGCAAAGACTCCACATACTTATCGGTCATTTGCCGCCGGAGCTTGAATCCGTCCCGGTTTGAAAGACCGCCTGGAGATCGTCGGGGAGATCCTCGACTTTCATCTGCGGATTGGTCTTGTAAGGCGTGTAAAGGGGATCGCCGATGGCGGCGATCTGCCAGCTTGTCATGGGGGTCGTCTTCCAATAAACATCCGCCAGACAGAGCTTTCCCGTCAGTAGCAGGGGGAAAAATTCATCCGGCCTGGGGAATGCGTTCAAATACGGCTCGGCAACGGGGCCGAGGGTCGCGACGACGCCGTCTTTTAGAAGGCCTTGCACCCACTCGGTTGAACCCGTGTGGAGATGGACCATTTCGTAGCTGGCGATGTGATACCCCACCGCTCCCGGGTTGAAATCGCAACCCGGAATGTAATGCCCGACGCTGTACCAGCCGACATACACGCCCACATTTTTCACGGTATGAGGCGGGAAGACCAAATCCTCGTCGCCGAGCTTTATTTTCATGGCGGTCTTGGTTCGGACGATCGTCGCCAGGTCCCTCAGGGTTTCGTCGAATTGGCCAAATGCGTCGGTGGGGGGGAGGCCGCGTGCGTCGATGGCGATGATTCCCTGCAAGCCGGCCTGCTCGACCTGGACGGTGGTGCGCATCATTTTTTCGACGGTTGCGGCATCCGGGGCGTCGAGGCGCATGACCATCACCGTCGGCGGGACCGGGCCTTTGACGTGAAGGTTCCTGGGATTGAGCTGCCAATTCTGGCGGGGGTAATAGTCCCACCACAGGAGCGACAATTCGCTGTCGGTCGCGGCGCCGGTGTGATCGGTGGCAAAGTAGGAGATTTGCGCATCGACCATGCGCAAGCCGCCGGCGACGCCGAGAGTCTGCAACGCGATGTCGCGCAGTTTGGCCCGGGCGGCGGGATCCCAGCGGGTTTGCTGCGCCTGGTGTAAATCTTGCAAGCCCTGCGTGACCTGATCGTGCAGGCGGAACCATTGGGCGCGGTCGGCATCGGTTTTTCCCGGAATACTTCTTTGCTGGGCGCCGAGCCGCTCGTCTAATTCGGCCGGACCGCCGAGCTTTTCGACCAGGTCCATCAAATGCCCGGTTGCGGTTGCCTGGGCGGCATTGTCGTTCATCGCGGCTATTTTTTCGGTGATCGCCTGACCGGCGAGGTGCTCGCGGCGGATCAGTTCATTCACGCTCTGGCC
>CAWJPJ010000005.1:0-384304 GCA_963844715.1 uncultured Phycisphaerales bacterium
GGTCCCGGGCGTGAAACTTGAATCCAGGTCGGTTGCCTGCTTTTCGATTCCCTCGACCAATTGCTCGGCCTGATCCGTGAGGTTCTTTTGCAGGCCTTGGAGCATGTCGAGTTCTTTCAGATCGTCGGGCGTGTTGACGCGGTCGTTGATCCGATAGGGAACGCCGTAGAAGGTGAAAGGCAGGTAATCCGGCCCTGAAAGCCATGGCCGATGATGAACTGCCTGATGGGGGCGATCACGCCGGTTTCGTAGGTGTTAAAGGGCATCTCCTCGGCGTCAGGGAGATCGAGCGGGCAGATGTGATCCGCCGGCACTCCGCGGAGCTGGCATAGAGATTCGCCAGCTTCTGGCTGTCCGGGACGTTCTTGTTGGTAATCAGGAGAATTTGATCCGGTTCCAGAGCCAGCAGGGGGGGTGCAAAAACAGTCAGGCAAAGGAGAAACGCCAGCAGCGACCACTTGGGCTGGAAGGGGGATTTGGGGCTCACCCTCGTATGGTAGGCGGCTGGCCGCGGATTGGAAACAGGGGGACCCTTGCGGGGGTTAGCGGGAGGAGTAAAATCCCGGTGGCGGCGGATGGATGGGGAGATCGGATCCATCGGCGATGTTCGACAAATATGAGGTCAACGGCCTGTTCGACGAGATGTTCGTCACGTCGGACCAACCTCGGGCACATTACGCCCCGCTGGTCAGCCGCCTGAAGGCCTCGGGGCACCCCGCATTCGAGCGCCGGCGGCGGATGACGGACGTTCTGTTTCGCAACCAGGGGATCACCTTTACCGTTTACAGCGACGCACGCGGGGTGGAGAAGATTTTCCCTTTCGATCTGGTTCCCCGGATCGTTCCCGCCGGCGAATGGGAGACAATCGAGCGGGGGCTTATTCAGCGCATCACGGCTCTTAATCTTTTCTGCCAGGACATTTATCACGGGCAGCGAATCCTCAAGGAAAAGATCATTCCCGCCGGAACTGATCTATGGGGCGAAGATGTTCCGGCGGGAAATGTTCGGCGTGAACGTGCCGCGGGACATCTATATCCACATCTGCGGCACCGACCTCATCCGCGACAAGGATGGAAAATATTACGTGCTGGAAGATAACGGCCGAACGCCCAGCGGCGTGAGCTACGTGCTGGAAAACCGCAGCGTCATGAAGCGGGTTTTCCCGAGCCTGTTTAGCGAGTATCGCGTTAGAGCCATCGAGGATTATCCATATAACCTGCTTCAGTGCCTGCGGCACATCGCGCCGCATCACGCCGACGAGCCGGGCATCGCGATCCTGACGCCGGGCATCTACAACTCGGCTTACTTCGAGCATAGCTTCCTGGCCCGGCAAATGGGCATCGAACTCGTCGAGGGGCGCGACCTGCTCGTCGATAAGGGGTTTTTGTACATGCGGACGACGGCCGGTTTGCGGCGCGTGGACGTGCTCTATCGCCGCGTGGATGACGACTTCCTCGATCCACTCTGTTTCCGGCCGGATAGCGTGCTGGGCGTGCCGGGGCTGATGAACGGCCTATCGTTGCGGGAATCTTGCCCTGGCGAATGCCGTGGGCACCGGGGTCGCCGACGATAAGGCGATTTATCCGTTCGTGCCGGACATGATCAAGTTCTACCTCAGCCAGGAGGCGATACTTCCCAACGTGCCGACTTTCATCTGCGCGCGGGACGACGATCGAAAATATGTGCTGGAACATTTGCACGAGTTGGTCGTCAAGAGCACCAACGAATCCGGCGGGTACGGCATGCTCATGGGCCATCAGGCGGACAAAGCAGAACGCGAAAAGTTCGCCGGCCAAGATCGCGGAAGATCCGCGGAACTTCATCGCCGCAGCCGGTGGTGGAGCTCAGTCAGCATCCCAGCCTGGTGGAGGATCATTTCGAGGGGCGGCGCGTGGACCTGCGGCCTTACATCGTTTATGGGCAAAAGGTGATCGTCATGCCCGGCGGGCTGACGCGCGTTGCGCTGCGGGAGGGAAGCCTGGTGGTGAATTCCAGCCAGGGGGGCGGCAGCAAGGATACCTGGGTGCTGGAAGAGGAGCCGATCGGATAATCGCCCATGACCAGCCCGCACACAGGCACATCTTCGTCGTTTGCCACGATCGGTTTCAGCGGCGACTCAACCCTGCGCGGGGCTGCGCCGATGTTCGCGCGCGACGCCGATTCCATGTACTGGATGGCTCGATACGTCGAGCGGGCGGAACACGTGGCGCGGCTGCTACTGGTCACTTCCACCGTGCTCATCGATATGGGCGAACTCGCCCCGGTGCTAATCGCCCGGCAATGGCAAAGCATTTTGACGATTCTGCACCTGCCGGAAATTACCGAGGGGAACGGGAATCTGTCCGTTCGGGTGGCGCAATATCTCACGCTGGATCAGGATAATCCGAATAGCATGATCAGTTGCATCTCGCGGGCGCGGGAAAACGCGCGGGGAATCCGCGAAAATATCTCGGCCGAGATGTGGGAGAATTTGAACGCTCTCTACTGGTCGCTGCGCAGCGACGATGCCACGGCTCGATTTGAGGATTCGCCGGACAGCCTCTGGCGGTCGGTCATGACCGGGTCGATGCTTTTTCAGGGGTTGACCGATCAGACCCTGGCGCACGATCAGCGATGGCTGTTTGCGCAACTGGCCAAATATCTCGAGCGCATCGACGTCACCTGCCGGGTCATCGAGACTAAATTCAATTTCCTCAAATCCGCCGAGCAATTTCTGGAAAGCACGCTGCGCAATATCAACTGGATGGCGGTGCTGCGGAGTTGCTGCTCGATCGAGGCGTATCGGCGGTATTACCTCGGCGACATGGATCCGTTCCGCGTGGCGTCGTTTCTGATCCTGGAAAAGAATTTCCCGCGAAGCGTGAGATTTTGCGTGAGCGGGGGCGCTGGCGGCAATGGCGGCGATCCGCGGCAGCACGCGGCGGGGCGGCGATCGACCCGGCGGAGCGCATTCTGGGCCGTCTCGACGCCCATCTTGAATATGTGCAGATCGCGGACATCGTCGCCGACGGGTTACCCAATTTTCTCCAGCATATCCAAACCGCCATCAACGACGCGGCGCTGGCGGTTCAACAGTCTTATTTCCTGCAATGACACCATGCTTTTAAAAATCACCCACCAGACCGATTTGATTTACTCCGACATGATCAGCGAATCGATCATGGAACTGCGCATGGTCCCCCGGCAGGAGCAGGACCAGCACCGGCTCTCGTTCGATCTGGCGATTGGGCCCCCGACCAGCGTGAGCAGCTACTTCGATTGGCTGGGGAACACGGTACACACGTTTTCCGTGAACGGATTTCATAAGGAGATCCGGATTTTGGCGACGAGCGTGGTGGAAACGGATCGGCCGCGTAAGGAGCCGGAGCGGTTTCGCGATCGCTGGCCGATACCAAGCGATTCGCTCGACTATTCGCTTTACGACTATCTGCAATTTGGCGGCCCGGTCGTGGATAGCCAGGAACTGCGCGAATTGGCGAAAATTCTGGGCGCCGCGGAGGGGATGCCGCTGGGGGAATTGGCGCTGCGCGTGCTGCATTTGATCGACGATAAATTCACGTACAAGAAGGGGATTACCAACGCCGCCAGTCCGATCACGGAGATGCTCAAGACCGGGTTCGGGGTTTGCCAGGATTTCACGCACCTGATGATCGGTTTGGCCCGGGAACTGAAAATTCCGGCCCGATACGTCAGCGGCCTGATTCATCCGGGAGGCCAAAAGCTTGCGCGGAAACACGCAGACCCACGCCTGGTGCGAACTTTTCTTCCCGTCGGCGGGTTGGATCGGATTCGATCCGGCGAACCGATGTCTGGTCGGTGGGAATTTTGTGAAGGTTGCCTGCGGGCGCGATTTCCGGGACGTGCCGCCGAATCGCGGGGTTTATCGCGGGAACGCGGCGGAAATGATCGACGTTGCGGTCCGGAGCGATGAACTGTCGAATATTCCGTCGGAACTGGCGGCGGAGCGATTGCAGTCGCTGGACGTGCCGACCTATCCGCCGGGCTATACCGGACATCGCGAGGCGGCGAATCAGCAGGAACATCAGCAGCAGTAAGCCGGGATCATTCCTGCGCAAAAGCCAGGTGCTGTTGGAACCGGCAACGCTACGGGACCAGGCTGAGAATTTCGCGCCATCCGGATTCGATCAGGGGGACGACCTTGTTGTAGAGAGTGCGCCATTGCGGATCGGCCATCCCCTGGCGCATTTCAGCTTCCCACTTGCTGACCGATTCGAATTCGGATTCCAAGACCAGCGTGTAATACTGCCCGCCGGCGAAATCGGTGAGGAGGCGGGCCTTGCCGTAGCCGGAATTCGGCTGGAGTTGGGAAAGCTGCTTCATGATGGAGATCGCTTCCTCGGACTGCCCGAATTTGAGTTGGAAAATGTCCCGAACGACAATCATGACTTGCTCCTTTGGTTCTCCGCGATAGGGTACGGAAATCATCGAAAAACGGGCGAAGCGAGTCAATGGAAATCCGGAATCCGCTGCCGAAGCATGCGGGAACTAGGCGAGTACCTCTTGAAAATAATTGAGATAATCGGCGGCGATCTTATTCCGCTGCTGAAATTCCTTCGCTCGGCGCAGCGCCGCGGCCTCGTTGCGCCGGCGCAGTTCGGGGTCGGTGAGGATGGCGATCATATGCTTCGCCAATTGTTCCGTGTCGTGGTTCGGATAGGTCGGGCAATAGCCGTTGAGGACCTCGCCCAGTCCACCCAATGACGACCCGATGACGCATTTACCGCATGCCATCGCCTCGGCCGCGACAATTCCCATCGGCTCAATCCATTTGGAAGGCACGATCACGACCGCCGCCGAATTCATTGCCCGCACCAATTCCTCTCCCCGCAGAAAGGGAAGCCAGCGCAATTGATTGTCCAATTGCAGCCTGGCGGCGTGTTCCTGAAACTTTTCCAGGTACCACCCTTCGCCGTAAAGGTCCAGGGTGAATCGGTGACCTTTGGTGTTGCAAAGTTGCAGGGCGTCGAGGAGATCGGTTACTCCCTTCTCGAAACTCATTCGCCCGAAATACGCGAAATCGGCGGTGGGCGCCGCGCCGGGAAGGGGGCGAAAACAATCGTCGATGGGATTATAAATCGCGATGCCGCCCGAAATACCCACCACTTGGCGGATGTATTGGGTGATGAAGACATTTCCAGCCGCGCGGCGAAGCAAGGCCCGGCGCGACGAGAGCCGAAATCGCCGCCTCATGCTTTCGATCGCCGAAACGTCTTCGCCCGTCGGGTCCTGCCCGAGGAAGAGCTGATGGATGAAGACGATCGGCTTCCGCCGCCAGACCCACAGAGGCCAGTACTTCAAACTCACGCAGTTGCAGACGATCAAATCGGTCTGGTCCAGGATCGGCTTCCATTGTCGCCGGACCTCCTTCATGGCGTTGGAGAGGCGGACGACGGGAAAGCTGAATTGGCGGTCAAATTCCGGATGGTTTTCCAGCGGCGTTCGCGTCACCACGGTGGTCTGGTGGCCCATTTCCGTCCAGGTCGAGGCGAGCGTTGCGCTGACGACTTGAACGCCGCCGACGCAGGGAAGGAATTGATAGGAGAAGAGGCAGATTCGCATCCAAACGGCAATTATTGAACCTCATGGCCGAATGTGCAAACGGCTGATCATCGGCACGAATCAGCCCGTTACTTTTCGAAAATAATTGAGGTAGACGGCGGCAATTTCGTCGAGCCGCTGATAGTCCTTCGCGCGTCGCAATGCCGCGGCTTCGTATCGCTTGCGCAAATCGGGATCGGTCATGACGGCGATCATCTGAAGGGCCAATTGTTCGATGCCATGGTTCGGATAGGTCGGGCAATAACCCTGAAGAACTTCTCCTAACCCGCCGCCGGAGGAGCCGATGACGCACTTCCCGCACGCCATGGCTTCAACCGCCGTGATTCCCATGGGTTCGATCCATTTCGAGGGCATGACGACCACCGCCGCCGAGTTCATCGCCCGCACCAGATCGTCGCCGCGCACGAAGGGTTTCCATCGCACCTGCCCGTCCAATTGCAATTGGACGGCGTGGTCCTGGAAATCCTTGATCATGTGGCCGTCGCCGTAGAGATCGAGCGTGAACCGATGCCCCTTGGTATTGCAGAGGTGCAGGGCGTCGAGCAGATCGGTGACCCCTTTTTCGAAACTCATGCGGCCGAAGTAGGCGAAATCGCTGGTGAGCTGGACATCCGAGAGCGGAAGGAACATTTCATCGATGGGATTGTTAATGACCGCGCCGTCGGGAAAGCCGACACATTGCCGGATGTAATCGGTGATAAACACATTCCCCGCCGCGCGGCGGATGATCGCTCCGCGCATCCAGAGGCGAAGCGCCCGAACGAATCCTCTCCCGCACGGGCTGTTCCCTGGTCGGCTCCTGCCCCAGAAAAAGGTGATGCACGAAGACGATCTTTTTTCGGCGTAAAAACCAGATCGGCCAATATGTCAGGCTCACGTTATGGCAGACGATCAAGTCGGTTTGGTCGAGGATCGGCTTCCACCGGCGTTTGGCCTGCGGCTTATCGGGGCTGAGGCGCACGACGGGATAGGGGAGTCTGCGGTCGTAATCGGGGTCCGGGTCGGGGGGAGTGCGGGTGACCATGACGACTTCATGGCCCGCCGCCTTCCACGCCGCCGCCAGCATGGCGCTGACGACCTGCACGCCCCCGACGACGGGAAGGAATTCGTAGGTGAATACGCAAATCCGCATTACTGATTCGCCGGGGGCTGGAAATCGGGCTCGCCAAATTGCCAGAGGAAGAAGGATTCGACATCGGCGCTTTTCTCATCCCGTTGTTTTTTGGAAGCGCCGATTCCGTGGCCGTTGCTGTAATCGATGCGCAGGAGGACGGGCCTGCCGCTGCTGGTGGCGGCCTGGAGGCGGGCGGCGAATTTGATGGGCTGCCAGGGAATGACGCGCGGGTCCTGCATGCCGGTGACCACGAGTACGCCCGGATAAGCGACGCCGTCGCGGATGTGCAGATACGAATCCATGGCATAGAGGTCTTCGAAACCTTCGAGGGTCGTCGCGGTTCCAAATTCGGGGACGTTGGGCGCCCCGTTGGGCGAAAGCTCGGCGCGTACCGTATTCATCACGCCGACTTCCGGGCACGCCGCCGCGAAGAGGTCGGGGCGCTCGGTGATCGATCGCCCAACGGTAATTCCGCCGGCGGAGCCGCCCCAGAGCGCGAGTTTTTTCGGCGAAGTGTATTTCTGATCGATCAGATACTGGCGCAGGCGATCACATCGCGCCAGGTGTTCGGCTTGGTCAGTTTGTAACCGGCCTGATACCAGTCCTCACCTCTTTCGCCCCCGCCGCGCGACGTGCGCCACCGCCATCACGCCGCCGCGGCGAAACCAGGCCAGCCGGCGCGGGTTGAATCCAGGATCTTCCGTGATTCCATACGCCCCGTAGGCCCAGATATAGGTCGGCCGGTTCCCGTCGCGCGGGGCATTTTTCGCATAAACGATCGAGAGCGGGACCTGCGCCCCGTCATAACTCGTCACGTTTACTTCTTCCGAAACCAGATCGTCCGGCTGATCGTACGGCCCGGCGGGTTGCAGATCGGTCTGAAGAACGTGATCCGTCGCAGGATCATATGTGCAAATCACGCCGGCGTGAGTCCAGGCTTGCAGGGTCAGCACGATTCCCGGGACATCCGCCTCCGTCGGGTAGATGCCCAGCGATCCCTCAAACGGAAGCTTGAGCGTCTCTTGTTTTGAATCGAACGGAATGCGCAGCAACTCGAAAAGCTGCGCCGTCGAGATCATGCACGTAAAGAGCGTCGGCGGCAATCGTGAATCCGTGCACCACCGCATCCGCCTCCGGAAGGATCGTCTGTGCATTGGCGACATCCGGTTGCGCCAAGCTCGTTTTCACAATTTTAAACCGCGACGCGTCGTGATGGCTAATCAAATACAGGGCGTCGCCATGCATCTCCATACCTGTGATGCCGGCGTCGGCATCGCAAATCTTCGTCCACACCCCTTGCCCGTGAATCACCGAGACCAACGTCGCCGCATACGCCTCGATCTCCCGTCTGGTTCCGCGCTGAACTTCGGCGAGTACATAATCCGAACCCGGCCGGGCGACGACGACCGGGCCGTCGATCGGATCCAGCGTAATCCGCTTGTTCACGCCGGCTCCGAAGACCGCAAGATCGGCGTCCGGCGATTGGCCCGCAAAGTGCAAATAAACGATCGAATTCTTTTCCAGGTCGAGCGGGGAGGATTTCGGGCCGAGCTTTTGTAGGCGGGTGAAGAAGAAGGACTGGTTGTCGGGGGTCCAGCTCACGTCTCCGTCCCACACCCGGTCGATGGGTTCGCCGACGTCTTTCCCGGCCGCGACATCCAGAACGCGCAGGGAGCCGATCTCGTGCCCCGCCAGTGAAACGACGTAGGCCACATATTTTCCATCGTGTGATGGAACGAAGGAATTGATCGCGGCGGGCTCGCCGTGCGGGCCTTTGAATTTGTCCGTGTCGACCAGCAGGGTTTCTTGCCCGTCCAGTCCCTGGCGAACGTAGAGCTTGGCCAGATTCCCCTCGGCCAGCGTCTTCAAATAAAAGTATCGATCGCCGGCGATTCGCCAGACGTCAAAGACGGATGCGGGGGCGGCGTTGCCGTATTTTTGAATGTCGGCGAGCAAAGCGGCGCGGCCGGGGAGGGAATCGAGGGTCTGCCGCGTGTAATCCGCCTGCGATTTGACCCATGCCTGCACGGTGGGGTCGTCGAGCTTTTCCAGATTGCGGTATGGATCGACGATCTTGGTGCCGAAATAATCATCGGTTGCCGGTCCCATGGGAGCGGGGGGCGGAGCCGCGCCGGCAGTTAGCGCGCAGGCGGCCATAAGCAGCAGCAATTGCTTCATGCAATTCAGCTTCGCCGAGCCACGCGTCCAAATCAAGTCGCGCTGGAATCGCCTGTTTAAAACCCGTAATCTCAGCGGCGGATGAATTTACAGGCCGGTGAAGCCCACAACAGAGAGGCCAACGCGCATCGCGCCGCCGGGCGGCGCCGCGAGGCGATCGAGGCTTTCCGCGCCGGGATCGATGCCGCTCCGGATTACGCACCAAATTATTGCCACCTGGCGGAGGTTCTCTTTGAGTCGGGACAGGTGGTGGAAGCGCTGGCGGCATGCCGGCAGGCGCTGCAGGTGCGCCCGGATTATGCGGAAGGATGGTACAGCCTCGGCATCATTCTCGGGTCAAAAAAGGAATTGGAAGAGGCGGCGGAGTGCTACAAAAAAGCGATCGCGCTGCGTCCGGATTTTGCCGCGGCGCACAACAACCTGGGCAATATCTTCAAGATGCTCGGACAAATTGCCGACTCGTGCCGCGCGTATCAGAGCGCTCTGGCCGCCAATCCCAATTTTGAGATTGCGCACAGTAACTACATTATGACGCTGCTTTATCTGGAAGAATTCGACGCGCCGCGGATTCTGGCGGAAATGAAACGGTGGGACCAGCTCCACGCCGCGTCTCTGGCAGCTTCCATCGCCGAACATACGAACGATCCCGCGCCTGAACGGCGGCTGCGCCATCGGGTACGTCTCGTCGAATTTCTGCGATCATCTTCTGGCGCGAAATCTCCTTCCGCTGTTCCGGCATCACGATCACGCGCAGTTTGAGATATTTCATTACGCCAGCGTTCGCAAACCCGACCGGTTTACGGATCGATGCCGTCGCACGGCGGACGTGTGGCGAGACATCCTCGCATTGGACGACGAAGCCGCGGCCCGGAGCATTCGCGATGACAAGATCGATCTCCTCATCGACTTGGCGGGTCATATGGGGGAAACGCGGCTGTCGATTTTTGCGCAAGCCGGCGCCGGTCCAAATCACCTTCGGCGGTTATCCCGGCGGGACCGGGCTGGCAACGATGGATGTTCACATTACCGACCCGTATCTCGATCCCCCCGGCCTGAATGAAAGCCAATACGTTGAGCGCCTCTTCCGGCTCAAACGAAGCTGGTGGTGTTATGACTTTGGTGAGATGGACGTGACCGACCTGGTCGGCCCGCTCCCCGCGAACAACGCCGGTTACGTCACGTTCGGCTGTCTGAACAGTTTTATGAAGATTTCAGACAAGACCCTCAGCCAGTGGAAAGCTTTGCTTGGCGAGGTTCCCAATTCGCGGCTCCTTTTGATTACTCCGCCGGGGACGCAGGCGCCGCGCGTGCTTCAAATGCTCGGGGCAGGCACGGAGCGAGTTCGATTCGTCAGCAGCAGGCCGCGCCCAGCGTATCTGAAACTCTTCCACGAGATCGATATTTACCTCGACACGCTACCCTATAACGCCCACACCAGCGCGATGGATGCGCTGAGCATGGGGGTGCCGGTCGTGACGCAATGTGGCTCGACCGCCGTCGGGCGAGCGGGAGTCAGCATTCTTACCAATCTCGGTTTGACGCAGCTCATCGCCAACAGCGACACGGAGTACATTCAGATTGCGAAGGATCTGGCGAATGATCTTCCGAAATTGGCGGAATTGCAGCAAAGCATTCGGCCGCGAATGTTGAATAGCCCGCTATGCGATGGTCCGGGATTCGCGCGAGACGTTGAGGACGCTTACCGCGAGATTTGGCGGCAATGGTGCAAGACGCAGAAGTAGCGTGATCGATTAACGCCCGACGGCGGCCATGCCGCCGGGCTGGTATCTCTCGCCTGCGGCTGCGCCGGCTGGAACATGCCGATCAATTTCCGCCAGCTCGTCGGCTGAAAGGTTGATTCGGGCCGCGGCGGCGTTTTCTTCCAGATAATTCATCTTCTTGGTTCCGGGAATCGGCACAATGTCGGGCCCCTGCGCCAAAAGCCAGGCGAGAGCCAACTGGGATGGCTTACAGTTCTTCTTCGCCGCCAATTGCTCGATGCGCGAGACCAGGTCCAGATTCTTTTGGAAATTCTCATCCTGGAATCTGGGAAATATGAAGCGGCGGTCGCCTTTGATCAGGTCGTCCGGTTTGCGAATTTTTCCGGTCAGAAATCCGCGCCCCAGCGGGCTGTAGGGCACGAAGCCGATGCCTAGTTCCCGGCACGTCGGCAGAACCTCCTTCTCCACGTCCCGAGTCCACAGGGAATACTCCGTCTGCAAAGCCGCGATGGGATGTACCTCCGCGGCCCGGCGGATGGTTCCCGCGCCGGCCTCTGAAAGCCCGAGGTATCTCACCTTTCCCATTTTCACTAATTCCGCCATTGCGCCGACGGTTTCTTCGATGGGCGTGTTCGGGTCGACCCGGTGCTGGTAATAAAGATCGATGGTTTCGACGCCAAGGCGCTTTAGGCTGGCATCGCAAGCCTGGTGGACATATTCCGGCTTGCCGTTGACGCCGATGAAGCTCGCGTCGGCATTGCGGACATTGCCGAATTTTGTGGCGAGGATGACGTCTTTTCGTCTGTCGCGGATGGCCCGGCCGACCAGTTCTTCGTTGCGGCCCATCCCGTATACATCCGCCGTGTCCAGGAAATTGATCCCCAGGTCGATCGACCGGTGAATGACCCGAAGGGATTGATCATCGTCCGGCGTTCCGTAAAACTCGCTCATTCCCATGCAGCCCAGGCCGATGGCGCTGACGGTGAGGCCCGATTTGCCCAGAACCCGGCGGGGATAGTCGTTGGCATTCATTATTTGGAGGCCTTTTATAAAGGTTTTCCGATTGTAGGGTATATAAAATCGCCGTGGATCGGGCCCCGGAAACGCTAAGATTCGTGTAACTTTGAGGAAAATAGCGCGTGTCTGACAATGAAGAGACAAATCCAGTGACCGAGGCTTCTTCAGAGGAGCTCTTTGAAAGGGCGGTTCAGCAGCATTCGCGGCGAATGCTGGCGGTGGCGCGGGCGATTGTAGGAAATCGCGCTTCACCGGAAGATGTGGTACAGCAGGCATTTATGAACCTGTACCAGCATCGGCACCGCTATGACTGGCGTCAGCCGGGTGGTTTGGTCCGGCGAACGGTGGTCAACGAGGCTCTGAGGGTTTTGAGACAGCCGCACATGTCGGTTTTGGCGGAGGAGACGGCAGACGAAGGGTCAGGACAGTCGCCCGGCAAAAGATTGATGGAAAGCGAGACCATTATTCAGGTCCGCAAAGCCATCAACCGATTACCTGAGAATTTCCGGGCGGCACTGGTTCTCTGCGAGTACGAGAAAATGCCTTATGCTCAAATCGCGGAAACACTCGATGCCAGCATCCCCCAGGTCAAAACCTGGATTCATCGCGCCCGACGACAATTGGCGGAGATGTTAAAGGAATACGTCAACCAGGAATGAGGCGGATCATGGCTGTAAACGATAACGACGTAGAACTGCTGGATTCGTATCTCGACGGCGAACTGGCGATGAGCGAATGCGAAGGGCTCTGGAGGCGCCTGGCGGTGGAGGCGGATCTCTCCGCCGAACTGGATCGCCTGCGTGCCGACGCCGCCGTACGCCAGATCGTTTATTCCAGCCTTGAACCCGCCGACGAAATTCTCGCCCAACTGCAACGAAGTATCATCAAGAACGCACACAAGGAATCTTTACGCTCGCGGTACAACCGCGTCGTACAGCGCCATCGGCACCATCGCGGCCTGTTTGCTTTTCGGGTTTGGGATCGGTTGGTGGGGCCACACGCAATATCCGATGTTCGCCCATGGCTGGCTCAACGGCTCGGCCGGAAGCGGCTCGATGGCGGGCATGAGTCTTGGCCTGCCAACCGCGGCTCCCGCGGCGCCGCAGGGGAAATTCCTGGTGAAGATCCGCGACGGCTCCGGACAGGTGATCGCGACACAGCAATTCAACACCTTTGACGAAGCCAAGCAATTTGTAGAGGACTTCGCCAAGGCCCAATCCTCGCGGAGCGCAGCGCACGAGACGCCCGTCGCCCCCGTCAGTGATAAATTTTGAATGAGGCAAACGCGGACGCACGGAAATACAGGGTATTTCGCCAGGGCGCATCGCGCCGGCGGATATTTTGCCGCCGCGGCTTTGCTGATTTTTCCGGCGGTTTTGCGCCGGCGACAACCCGCCTCCCACCAGCCGGCCATTTCTTGACGAACTGAATCGCGAAACCCAGGTGCTCTTCAATCAAGCCTCTCCCAGCGTCGTGCGTTTGCAGCTTCCCATTGCATCCTTCGCGATGGACGATGAACTTTTGAACAAGTGGTCGGACCGCCTCGACCCGGAGGTTCGCCGCCGCCTGGAAGAACTCGAAAACCGCGGACCGGCGGAGGGTCTGGTTCGCGAGGACATCGTGCCGACGACTCTGCCCTCGAATCCCGGCGGAGACACCACTGCCCCGAGCGTCATCGAAATGCAGTTGCGCTCGTTCGCGCCCAATAGCGTCGGCCTTGTCATCGACGATCAACGGCATGTTCTGGTTCCGCAGTTCCTTGATTCGAGTCAATTCTCTGCGCCGGCGGTCGTCCTATTGCCGGATGGGTCGCTGACCACCGCGTCGCTGGTCGGCTCCGATCGCCCGACGCAGTTGAGCCTCCTGCAATTGCAATCGGGAGACGTGAAGGCCGCGTCGATCGCTTCGGACGATTTGATGGCTGGCTCCCTGTTGATGGTTTTGTCCCTGAACCCGGCATTCAATCGACTCTCCGTTTGGCAGGGGGTTGCACCGGAGCCGTCCGTATTGGTGAATCTGGATGGTGGAATTGTGGGATTCTGCGGCTCGCGCGGATTCATCTCGACTGAGCGAATCGGACCCGTCGTCCAGGAATTGATCGAGCACGGGCAGGTTCGCCGGGCGCTTTTGGGAGTGGGGGTTCGAGCAGTCGGCCCGGATGACCCGCAAAGAGCAAAAGATCCCGCGCTCGGCCAAACCCCGGCCCTGCGGATCGAATTGGTCATCGCCGGCTCGGCGGCGGAAAAAGCGGGAATACGCCCTGGGGACTTGATTCTCGAATTAGCCGGGCAGACGGTTGGAAATGTTCGCGATATCGCCACCGCGATCATCGGCCGCCAGGGGCCCACGCCGCTGGTCATTTTCCGCGACGGGCAGCAACTGACGGTAACCGCCGACCTGCAAATTCAATAGGTGAACCCGGTCAACTCGGCTAGAATCCGGCGTTTTTGGACGTCACCGGTATGGCGGATGAATTCCCCAAGAGCGAACCGCACTCCAACCTGCCCGGCCGCGAACGCCGCGGGAGGATCTTCTCGTCATCAACCCTGATTTGGGTTGTACCCGCGATTCTATTCGTCGTAGTCATTGGCTTGACCATACTGGTCTGGTATCTTCAGCGCGTCGACGGTCAGCGCGACGCTCAACTCGATGCGACGCTTTACGGTCAGCGGCTGGTGGAACGCGGCCAGGGGATGATGGGCGCCGCCACGCGCCATCTGCGCCGCGAATGGATAACCGGACATCTGGCCGATCCCGACAAGTTCACCTCCGCCGTCGGCAACGCCAAATTGATCGATCCTTCGCTCACCATGGTTGGTTGGGTCGGCTCCGACGGAAAGTGCCGGGAAATTTGCGGATCGACGACGGGACTCACCCAGGGCGCTTCGCTCAGTGCCGACGGATTCTGGTCCAGCTTGATGGACCGCGCCAAGGGAGACCGCCTGATCGCCTGCGCCGGACGCATCGATCCGAAAGACGGCCCGGTCATTCAAGGCGTCCTCCCCGGCGCCGACGGCCGCACACCGGGCACCGCCAGCTATGTCATCTTCCAATTCCGTGTCGCGTCCATGCTTCAGTCACTCGTCGAACCATCGGTCAACGGAGTCTTCGTCATGGACCTGTTGGATAACGGCGAATATTTCATGACCGTACCCCGATCCGCCCCAAGAACGGACGCCAGCGCCTCGATCGCTCCGATCGATCTTCCCCTGCGGTTTTTGGACCGGGTTTGGATCTTGCATTTGACCCCGACGCGCCTGTTTGTTCGCGAGCATCTCGCCAGCGCGCCCGATTGGGCGCTGTGGGTCTGGCTGGGCGGATCGATTTTGCTTGCCGTAAGCATCGTTCAGTCGCTCCATCAACGCCGGGAGAACGAATTCCGGTTTGCCCAGCACCTGCACGCGCTGGAAGCGCTCGCCGAGACGTCGGCGGCGATCCTCAGCAAGGTGGGTTCTTCCGGCGAAGTGTGGACGCGTCTCCCCGAAGCCACCAGCCGTCTTTTGGGGATGTCGATGGCTTCGGTGGGCGTTCTGGAGGAATCGGGCGATGCGATTCGGCTCGTCGCCAGTTACGGGTCAGTTCCGTCGGCGGTCGGGCAACGGTTCCTGTTAAAAGATACCATGACCGCGGCACACTGCATCGAAACGCGCTCGCCGGTGATCATCAGCGACATCAATAAATATCCCGTCGATCAGGACAATCCCAACTTTCATCTCATCGCCAAATTCAAGATTCGTTCCGCGGTCCAGGTGCCGCTGTGCATCGGCGATCGAAAGCTGGGGATTCTCATGGTTGCGCACACCGAGCCGCGCGAATTCACCGACGCGGAAATCCGCCTTGCGGAATTGTGGGGCACGCTGGCAGCGGTGACGATCGCCAACGATCAGCTCTACGAGCAGACGAGCCATGCCCTCGACGCCCGGGCGCATATGATGGCGCAGCGCGACGCGCTCTTTGGCATCATCAACGAGTTGACGGCGCACTACAGTTCCACCGAGCAGATTCTGAGCCGCATCGTCGAGCTTGCGCCGGCGCCTTTGGAGGTCGATCTCTGCCAGGTGAGTTTGCTTGAGGAAGACGGGCAAACGCTTGTCCTGGCGGCCCAGACGTCCAGTTTCGCGCCGGACCTGGTCGGCATGCGGTATCGTGCGGAAGGGACGCAATCGGGGCGCGCCGTCCTGGAGCGGCGGCTGGTGACGATTTCCGACGGCGGACCCGACAACCCGGTCCTTCACCCCCACTTCCGAAAGCGCGTTCCGTGCGGGAGCATACTCTTTGCGCCCCTCACGGGATCGGCTGGGGACCCGATCGGCTCGCTGGTGCTCCTGCGTGAAAAGAAGGGGGGATTCTCCAGCGAGCAGATGAGCATGGCCCAGCTGCTGGCGGTCCGCGCCGCCTCGGCAATCGAAAACGCCCGGCTCTATCAGCGCACGCGCGAGGACGCCCACGCCAAGGCCGTATTGCTCCGCGAATTGAATCATCGCGTGAAAAATAATCTTGCCGGCATCGTCGCGCTTCTTTCGATGGAACAGCCCGAGCTGTCGCCCCGGGCCCGGAAATGGCTCGGGCGCATCATCGACCGCGTCCGGACCCTGGCGCGCACGCACGAAATGCTCAGCGGCGGCGTCGAGCGCGTCTCGCTGAAGGAACTGGTCGACCAGACGATCAGTTCCCTGGCGGTGGTGACGCCCTCGAATGTGACGGTCCGGTGCCAGCATCAGGAGGCGGCATTGTTCATGAAAACCGATCGCGCCGTCAGCGTCGCCATGGTGCTGAACGAGTTGTGCTACAACGCGCTGGTTCATGGCCTGCCGCAAGGGGGGACGCTCACCCTGCGCACCATGACCCTTGCTTCGACCGCGCTTTTAATAGAAGTTATCGATGACGGTTGCGGGTTTGGCGAACCCGCTGCCGGGCCGCCCGCGAAGGTGTCCGAAAGCATTGCCGTCCTGCGGCAGACCCGCACGGGCCTGGGCCTGAACCTCGTTCGCGACTTCGTGACGCGCGAATTGCGCGGAAAATTCGAAATAATCTCCAATTCCGACGGCACCACCGCCCGGGTTGAATTTCCCCTGCGGGAAGAAGAATTGCCCGCGGCGGACGTATAATGTAAGTCGTTTAGAGCGCGCTGCGCGGCCGCGGACCGCTCTGAAGGGAGAACCGAGTGGAAGAATCTTCTGTGGCAGTTGAAGTCGCGTCATACCGGTGCCTGGTCGTCGAGGACGAGACGCTGGTCGCGATGGGCCTGAAATCTCAATTGGAAAAGATGGGTCACATCGTGGTCGCGCAAGCCGCGGATGCCGATCAGGCGGAGGCCTTTTTCCGCGAAAAGCAGCCGGACCTGGTGCTGACCGATATCCGGCTCAATTCGTCGGACGGCCTGGCGCTGGCGCAGCGGCTGCTGAAAATCCGACCCTGCCCGATCTTGGTGGTCAGCGCCTATGGCGACAAAGAGCTGATCGGCCGGGCGACCAGCGTGGGCGTGTTCGGCTACCTGATCAAACCGGTTAGCGACGAGGCCCTGGCGGCCCAGATCGAGGTGGCCGTGGCGCGGTGCCGCGAGCACAGCGTGCTGGTGGCCGAGAAGCAGGCGCTCACGCAAAGCCTGGAACACAGGAAATTGATCGACCGCGCCAAGGGAATCCTCATGCAGCGGGCCAATCTCACCGAGGCCGAGGCGCACAAGCGATTGCAACAGGAGAGCCAGAAGCGGCGTATCAGCGCGCCGGAACTGGCCAAGAAGATCATCGAATCGGAAGAGATCCTAGGCGGCGGCGATCGCTAGCGCCGACTGCTTCCGCCGTCGCATCAGCAATCCACCCGCGACGTCACCAGGAGGCTAAACGACGCGGGTTCCGGCACTGAATTGTCGTTTTCCACGATATCCTCGGCCTGATCTTCGGTAGTGGGTCAGTTTGATTTATTTACCTAAAAGTGCAACCAATTCTTCCAACTCCCAAACGTGGTCGGTCAGACCGGCTTGCATCGCTGGCGTGACGCGGAGCGTCTGGTGAATCCGGCAGTAGTTGTAGTGCATGAAGTGAAGCGCGACCATCGCGGCGTGGTTCTCGGCCTTCTTTGAAAAGGCATTGGTCAGCCGCGTAAACCGCCGCATCGACATCCGCATGGTCAAATTCTGCCGTTCAACGTGGCTGGTCGAAACGTGGCTGATATCCGGCGATCCGCAGACTTCTTCGGACTTCACACCGATGATGTTGGCTGGGCTGTATCGGGCTTCGCCGGGCCGCTCAGCGCCGTAGATCTTCACAAGCTGGGCATAATCAACGTCGCCACCGAAGGCATCGTCAACCGCGTCCAGATAGACCCGAAGGCCATCGGTCGTCAATTGCACCTTGCGGGCGAGTCGGCTGGCAACGTCTCGCATGAACTCATGGGCGTATCCGCCATCACGCAATCCGACCATGTAGCTGACGATGAGTTTTGAATCGGAGTCGAGCGCCGTCCAGGTCCAGATATCGCCGTACCCCATGCCCTTCTTATCTGCTGGGACGTTCTTTTGCTTGGCGTAGCAGAACGCCCAAATCTCATCGCACTGAACGCGCTTGGTCAGCAAGTGGCAAACGTGCTCATCGTGGTAGGCCTTGCAGGCTTCACCGATATCGACCAGCAGCTTGATGACCGTGTTCTTGGCAACGCCGGTCATGCGGACGGTGGAACGGATCGAGCAACCCTCCACCAGAGCGGAAATCACGCGAACCCGGTCAGCAGTGCTTAGCTTATTCATACTGACCTTTATACTTGAACGCACATGCAATGTCAAGTCAAATGTATGCCTGTAGCTTACAGGCATACATTGACATTGCAAGAGACGTTGGTATACTGGATGCAGATGAATCAGCCTACCGACCACAATCCACAGCTCCCAGGTGAACGGATTCGCCAACTGCTTATCGAAAGGGGCTGGACCCAAGATGATCTCGCTCAGATTCTCGACAGACCGCGCCCAACCGTCGTCAACATCATCAACGGGAAAAAGTCGATCACGCCGGAAACGGCGATTGCGCTTGCTGCCGCATTTGGCACGACCGCTGACTACTGGATGGGATTGGAGACTCAGTATCGTCTCGCGCTGGCCGCGACCGATTCCTCAGGAGTAGAACATCGTCGTCACCTTTATGACGTTGCTCCTATCAAAGAAATGGAGCGGCGCGGCTGGATCAAACCGACAAACAGCGCCGAGGAATTGGAGCGAGAGTTATGTCAATTCTTCGGTGTCGAATCACTGGAACACGAACCACAAATCACTGTCGCAACCAAACGTCCCTCCTCAAATGAACCCCTCACGGCTGCGCAGCGCGCATGGTGCTTCAGAGCACGCCAATTGGCGCGAATTGTCTACGCAGAGAAATTCAATCCAGACCTGTTACCCCATTGCGAAAAGAGACTGCGAGAACTCGCCGCCTTTCCAGATGAAGCAAGAAACGTCCCAAAAGTTCTGGCCGGATATGGGATTCGGTTCGTCGTCATCGAGCCCCTTGCGAGCAACCGAATCGACGGCGCGGCATTCTGGCTGTCTGCTGATGAACCAGTCATTGCGCTATCCGTCCGATTCGATCGCATCGACGCGTTTTGGTTTGCCTTGGGCCATGAATTTGCACACATAAAAAACGGCGATGCCTCTGTTGACGCGGAGCTTGTCGGCGAAAGTGCCACGCCGAGCGAAGGGAAAACAGATATTGAGCGGCGCGCCGATGAGCAAGCGTCCAATATGCTCATACCGGCCGACAAGTTGCAATCATTTGTCCTGCGCGTCGGTCCGCTTTATTCAAAATCGAGAATCAACCAATTTGCGAATATAATGAAGATCCATCCTGGAATTGTGGTTGGACAGTTGCAGCATCGCGGCGAAGTTGCATGGACCGCAAACCGCGAAATGCTCGCAAGGGTCCGCTCTCTCGTTACCAGTACGGCCCTCACAGATGGATGGGGCCGAACATTCACGCCGGGCGCGGTTTAGAAAGGACAACACATGCCTACGCAAAACCAAACAGCCACTGAGTTCAAACAGGATATCATCAACGATTACCTTCTGGCTCATCCCCAACAACAAGATTGGACGATGGAAGATGTCGCCAGTTGGGCGATCCACAATGGCCGAATGACACTCACGCTTCACAGTGCGATAAAACTTTGCGCTAGGGAATTGGCTGATGCAGCAAGGGTTGAATATCACACTGATGAGCACGGGCGACGAGTTCGCTCAAAATACCCGCGACGCGAAACCATCATGGTGGATGGCAAGCCTCGACAGATGGTCTTTTGGGAGGACTATCAAAATCTTCTGCCTAGCCACATGCACGTTCATTTACAGCAGCGACGACAAGGGATAGTTGCCGACTGCGCTCAACTGAAACGCGATGGCGACTCATACAACGACAACAATCCCCATGGCGCTCATATCCAACAGGAATTCGACTTTACGCAGGATTTAGCGGAACTCGAAGCATCGGATCAATATCCATCGGGACCGGACCAATCCGATGCGGAGGATGACGATCAGGAAGAATGACTCCACCGCTTTGCCGCCGCCTTTTTGGCGATAGCCTTGCGTCGGGCCGGCGATAGCGCCTTCGCCCGCGCCTTGCCGCCCTTTGGCCCCCCCAGCTTCCCCATCGCCACTGCCGCCGGATTCTTCGCCGGGCCGGTAGGCTCGGCCGGTGCATTCCCCGTGGCCATATCGACTATCATCTTGGCAAGCTGGTTAGGATCGCGGGGCATTCTTGATCGTTTAAGCATGGCCCCATGATCGCGTGAATCTGGGAAGGGTTCAAGAACCAAATATTTCAAACTGACCCACTACCTGATCTTCATATATCTGGTCGATCTGACTGAGCGTCATGGAGGTGACGGGATCGCTAGCGTCAAATCAGAATAGGCCTCGCGGGGACGGGCTCTGAAAAGCAATCAGGATTGTGCGATCGGGTCGCTTGAGGGCTTAGCCCGGGGCTGGCAGGGGGCCGCCGCCGAGAGTCAGGTCCGGGCCCTTCGGCTCGGGGGTGGGGGCCTGTGTGGAGACCCCGCGCCGCTGTTCCTTTTCCAGCAGATCGCTGACGGTCGGCTTGGTGAGCGTGTCGCCACGCATGACGCGGTCCACGTCCTGGGTATCCAGCGTTTCGTACTTCATCAACGCCTTGGCGATCGCTTCGACACGGTCCTTGTTGGCCTCCAGGAGCTTGCGGGTTTCATCGTAAAGGGAGTCGATCAGCTTTTTGGTCTCCTCGTCGATGATTTTGGCGGTTTCTTCGGAGTAATCGCGTCCGCCGCTCATATCGAAGTAATTCGCGCGGGAATCGTCGTCTCCATAGAAGACGAAGCCGAGTCGTTCGCTCATGCCCCAGTCGCGGATCATCTTGCGGGCCAGGCTGCTGGCCTGGCGGATGTCGGCGGCAGCGCCGGTGTTCACGTCGCCGGTGAACATTTCCTCGGCGATTCGGCCGCCGAAGCAGACCTTCATAAACGCATAGCACCACTTCTTGGAGTGCGACATGCGGTCTTTTTCCGGCAGCGCCATGGTGGCTCCGCCGTATTGGCCGCGCGGAATGATGGTGACCTTGTGGATCGGGTCGGCGTCCTTTTCGAGATATTGCACGACCGCATGACCCGCCTCGTGATAGGCGGTGGCGATCTTTTCTTTTTCGTCGATCGCCCGGCTCTTGCGGGCCCGGCCCCAGCGGACCTTGTCGCGGGCTTCTTCCAGATCGTCCTGCTCGATGTATTCCTTGCCCGCCAGCGTCGCGCCAAGGGCTGATTCATTGATGATCGCCGCCAGATCGGCGCCGCTGAACCCCGGCGTCGCCCGAGCCAGCCGGCTCAGGTCCACGTTCGGCCCAAGCTTCACCTTGCGGCTGTGGACCTTGAGGATTTCCATGCGGCCCTTGACGTCGGGCAGCGGAACATAAATCTGCCGGTCAAATCGGCCCGGCCGGGTGAGGGCCGGGTCGAGCACGTCCACGCGATTGGTGGCTGCGCAGACGATCACCTGGTCATTGGTATCGAATCCATCCATCTCGACGAGGATGGCGTTGAGCGTCTGCTCGCGTTCGTCGTGCCCGCCGCTGGAGAAGCCGCTGCCGCGACGGCGGCCTACGGCGTCAATTTCGTCCAGGAAGATGATGCACGGGACTGTTGTCCTTGGCCTGTTTGAAGAGATCGCGCACGCGGCTGGCGCCGACGCCGACGAACATCTCGACGAAGTCCGAACCGCTGATGCTGAAGAAGGGGCAATCCGCCTCGCCGGCGATCGCCTTGGCGAGGAGCGTTTTGCCGGTTCCCGGTTCGCCGACCAGCAGGACGCCGCGCGGAATGCGCCCGCCGAGGCGCTGGAATTTCTTGGGGTTCTTCAGGAACTCGACGATCTCCATCACCTCTTCCTTCGCCTCTTCGATGCCCGGCGACATCGTCGAAGGTGACGTTGGTGTGATCCTTGGCAGTGATTTTATGTTTGCTCTTCCCAAAGCTGCCGAGCATTCCGCCGCCGCCGGCGCTGTTGCGGAACTGGCGGAAGACGAAGAACCAGATGAACCCAAAGATCAGCAGCCAGGGGATGAGCGGGAGGATCAGGGTGAGCCAGATATTTGAGCTGTTCTCGGCGTTGACCTGCGCATCGCCGCGCTTTTCCATGATCTTGTCGAGATATCCGCTCCCGCCGCTAAAGGTCCCGACGGGATAAGTCACGCGGAACGCCAGCACCTTCACCGAGGTATTGGGCGGAAGGGTCTGCGGCTCCTTGAACTCGCCGGAGACTTCATCCCCGTCGATCGTCAGGTCCTTCACTTCGTTCTGGGCGAGCTTGGTTTCGAAATCGCTAATGGGAATGTAGGGCTGTCCGCGGTGCGAGTTCTGGACAAACATCACCAGCAAGACGAGCAACGCGGCGATGAGCACCCAGCCGAATACTCCGCGGCCGACCCCGCGGAGGGGGCCATTGGGGTTGGGGCGACCATTTTTTCGCGGGGAACGATCTCCGGGTCGTTGTTCTGACATAACCATCCTTAACATCGAGGGTTCCGCCCGCCGGTTTCACCCGCCGCAGGGAACCGAACACCCCATCATACGGAGTTGGAGGCAGTTATTTCCAGCCTTATTAAATTCATATCGCCCGTTCGATAGACAAACTTTTACATTACGGGGCCTTCGCAGGCTATAGGGCGTTGTTCGGGGACTATCGTAAGGGGTTACCAGGCCGATTGCATCTCATGGACGATCCCTAAAGCCAGTTTCTCGGCTGCGCTCTGCGAGGCCACGTTCTGGTCCTCCCCCAGAATTCCAAAGTACGTCGAGGTCTGCTCAAAGTTCTTTTCGCTGACCAGAATCTTGCCCGTCCGCAGGTCCTTCCACGTGAAATTAACCATGATCGAATACTCCTGCTCCTGCGGCGTGTTGGTATCCGGATCCAGCGTCAGGGTGAGCGGCTGAATCGAAATGATCTCCCCCTCGATGATCGTGTCTGCCTTGTCGCGGCTGGTGACCTTATACGGCGTAAACTCCTCGATCTTCGATACCAGCGCCTGCGAGACTTCAAACTCAACACCCCGATGATAATCCTTTGAAGTAAAGATCGGGACGGCGACGGTGGAGATGTCCTCCCGATACAAGCCGCCCCAGTGGTACCCCCCGTTGGAGCCGCAGGCGCGTAAGCAGACACAACACCCACAGCATATATAGCGGACGGGCAACGCCCGCCGTTCCCCGAACCGAAAATGCACCGTTGAAGCGCATGTTTATCGTGGATCAGCCCCGGCCGTCGGCTGGGTCGCCGGCGCATATCCCGGCGCCGGCGGCGGGGCGCCTCCGCCAGCAGCCTCGGTGAAAGCTCGCCCAATCGCGCCCGCGCCTCACCCGCCTCGGGCGAGGCCGGATAAGTCTGGCAAAGGAAGCGGTATTGATAGACCGCTCCCCTCGGCTCATGGGTCTTTTCGTACCACTGCGCGGTCTCCAGAATCTTGCGGGCAAAGGCGTCGTCGATCTGCTCGATCACCGACGGAATGTTCTCTTCCTGCGCCATGTCCGGATAGATCTTCTCGATGTCGATCAGTTGCGCTCGGGCGTCGATGAGGGTGGTGGCGTCGAACTTAGTCCCGCGGAACTGCGCCAGGCATGAGAAGGCCGCCCGCAGCTTCACGCGAGCGATTTGCCGCACTGCGCGGGTATCTCTGCACATAAGAGGTATAGGCGTCGAATGCCAGATCGTATTCCTGGCTGTTGTAGTAGTAATCCGCCGTCTCCAGCAGCACCTTCTCGGACAGCGGCGACCCCGGCGGCGCTGCTGAATCCGGAACATCATTTCAATCCCCTGGTCGCTGGCGTCCAGAAACCGGAACCAGAGGAAGACGCGGCGATAGCCGGTTAAGAACGCGTGGGCGATGTCAAACTGCTTTTGCAACGCCTGCTGAAAGAGCGGGCTCGAGGGATACTCGTCCATCAGCTCATCGCAGTAATAAAACGATTTGATGCGGTCGTCGGCCTGGTAGAAGACTTCCGCCAGAAGAAGAATGCACCGATCGCGGGCTCGCGATCTGGGATGGGTCTTCCACCAGTCCAGGAGGATTTTCTTCGCCGGCTTAAATTCCCCCCGAGCCAGAAGCGCCTCGGCTTCATCCAGAGCCGGCTCGACGACGGGCGTCGGGGGAGCCTCGGGGTGAACATCCACCCAATACCCGCTGTGAAACTCCCAGGTGTGCGTGTCCCCGTCATCACCCCGATCTCGATATCGATCAGCCAGCGCAACCGTGGCCAGACCCAGACTGACTAGCCCGATCGCCGCCGCCATCCAACGCATGGGCGGGATTGTAAGTGCAGCCCCTCGCCGGGGAAAGGCGGCGGATACCCATCGGGCCGCCTTTTTTCGCTATAATTTGACCCGTGCCGCAAGACTCCCAAAGCCCTCGGCGATTGCGCCTTCGCCCGCAAATGCGCGCGGCTTTGGCCGAGGTGCGGGTTTCGCGCAGCGAGCTGATCGTCCCGGTCTTTGTGCGGGATGGGACGGGAATCAAGCGGGAAGTCTCGTCGATGCCGGGCGTGCTTCAGATGTCGGTGGACGTCGCGGCGGACTGGATTGCGCAATTGGCCGATCAGGGTTTTCCGGCGTTTATCGCTTTTGGCGTGATCGAAGCCGCCGGCAAGGATGGCGTCGGATCGGCGGCGCTCGATGAGAACAACGTGGTCTGCCGGCTCCTGCGCGAAGTGAAATCGCGCAAGATCCCGATCACCGCCATCACAGATCTTTGCTTTTGCGAATACACCAATCACGGGCACTGCGGTGTTTTGACGACGGATCGATCGACGGTCGATAACGAGGCGACGCTGCCGCGCCTGGTTGAGCAGGCAATTTCCCACGCCCGCGCGGGCGCTGATCTGGTCGCCCCGAGCGGAATGATGGACGGGGCGGTGGGGGCCCTCCGTCGGGGATTGGATGGCGCGGGATTTGGCGACGTTTCGATCCTCGCTTACGCCGTGAAGTACGCCAGCGCTTTTTATGGGCCGTTCCGAGATGCCGCCGATTCCGCGCCGCAGTTTGGCGACCGCCGGTCTTATCAGATGGATCCCGCCCGAGGCAGCCGCGAGGCGATCCATGAGGCGGAGCTGGATATACAGCAAGGGGCCGACCTGATCATGGTGAAGCCCGCCGGTCCGTATTTGGATGTGATCGCGGCCGTGCGCGCCGCTACGCGTGTGCCGCTTGTCGCGTATCAAGTCAGCGGCGAATACGCCATGCTGCAGGCCGCGGCTGCCAATGGTTGGATTGATCGCGATGCCGCCGCCATGGAATCGCTTTTGTCCATCAAGCGCGCCGGCGCGGATTTGATCATCACCTACTTCGCCCCGCACTTGTCCAAACTTCTGCCGCGATGACTTCGCCATCGAATCAGCCGATTTTTGATCAGGCGGTCACCCTGCAAAACCGGGGTGAATTCGCACAAGCGGAAAGACTTTTTCTCCAGGTTCTGCAAACTGATCCCCGAAATGGGCGGGCCATGCATTGCATCGCGTTAATTGCCGGCCAAACCGGGCGGCCGAAAGAGGCGGTGCGCTGGATTGAAAAAGCCATCGCCATCGCGCCGCAAGCCGTGGAGTTGCACTACAACCTGGGGATTCTCCTTTCGGGCATGGGGGAATATGACAAAGCGATCGCGGCGTTTGAGCAATCGGTCCGGCTCCGTCCAGATTTTGCCGACGGCTGGTGCAGCCTGGCGACGGCGCATCGGAAATTTGAGGATTACGACAAGGCCATCGCGGCTGTGAAGACCGCCCTCGTCCACCAGCCGAATCTTGCGAAGGCGCATAACAATCTCGGATCGTATTACCGGGCGATGGGAAAGATGGACAACGCGCTGGCGTGCTACGATCGGGCCCTGTCCATCGAGCCGCAAAACGCGCCCGTGGCGAGCAATCGGCTGTATCTTCTTCCGTTTCATCCGCGTTTCGACGCGCGGGCGATTTTGCGCGAATGCCGCTCTTTTGACGAAAAGTTTGCGCGGCCGCTCGGCGGCGAAATTCGCCCGCATTCGAACGATAGAAATCCGGATCGCCGATTGCGCGTGGGGTTTCTTTCGCCGGATTTTCGAAATCATTGTCAGGTTTATTTCACGACGCCGCTGTTGAAGAATCTCGACCACAATGAGTTGGAGATTTATTGCTATGCGGATGTGAAAGATCCGGACGATGTCACCGCGCGGCTGCGGGCATACGCATCGGTGTGGCGAAACATCGCAAACATGCCGGATCAAGCGGTCGCCGAGGGCGTTCGATCTGATCGCGTCGATATTCTTGTCGACTTGACGATGCACATGGCGGGGGGACGGCCGCTGGTCTTCGCTAGAAAGCCTGCGCCGGTTCAGGTTGCGTGGCTGGCGTATCCGGGGACGACGGGGTTGGGGGCCATGGATTATCGGTTGACCGATCCTTATCTCGATTCTGGAACGGATGGGGATTATTCGGAGAAGTCAGTGAGGCTTTCGGATTCGTTTTGGTGTTACGATCCTTTGAGTGAGGGTCCGGGGGTGCAAGCACCCCCGGCTTCGCGGGATGGGTTTGTTACTTTTGGGTGTCTTAATAACTTTTGTAAGGTGAATGTTGAAATGCTTGGGGTTTGGGGCCGGGTCATGGAGCAAGTCCCAAACTCCCGCTTGGTTATGATGTGTCCGCCGGGGGGACATCGCGAGGCGGTCATCAACGCTCTGGGTGTGGAATCTGGCCGCGTCAGCTTCGTGCCTTTACAGGCGCGGGGGGATTATCTGGCCACGTATGCGCGGATTGACGTGGCGCTGGACACGCTTCCTTACAGCGGACACACTACCAGCCTGGACGCATTTTGGATGGGCGTGCCGGTCGTGACCTGGATCGGCAAAACCGTCGTCGGCCGGGCCGGCTGGAGCCAGTTGAACAATCTGGGATTGCCGGAATTGGCGGCCCATGGCGAGGCGGATTTCGTTCGCATCGCGTCGGAATTGGCCGGGGATTTGCCTCGGCTTTGCGAATTGCGGGCCGGACTGCGGCGGCGGATGGAGAAATCCCCGCTTATGGACGCACCGCGATTCGCTCGATCCATGCAGGGGGCCTTGCGCGGCATCTGGCGCGACTATTGCCGATCAGTCTAATTCATCCATGAGTGATTCATCCATCGAAAGCATGTACGACGAGGCGGTGAGGCATCACCAGGCCAATCGCTTGCCCGAGGCCGAGGAACTCTATCGTCAGCATCCTCGAGCAAGACCCGAATTACGCGGATGCCCTGCATTACCTCGGCGTGATTCTCCGCCAGAGCGGCCAGACCGAGGAGGCGATCAAGTCGATCCGCCGCGCCATCGAAATCAATCCAAAGCAATCCCATTATCCGTTCAATCTCGGCGTGGTGCTCGTCAAGGCGGCGCGATGGGAGGAAGCGGTGGCCGCATTTCGTCAAGGCGCTCGAACTGCGCCCGAATTTTGCCGACGCCTGGCACAATCTGGGGGACGCCTATTACGCCATGCAGCGGCACGAGGATTCGGTATCCGCTTATCGCCAGGCGCCTCGCACTCGAGGCCCAAGCACGTCGAAGCCCACAACAATTTGGGCATGGCGCTGCTTTCGCTGGAGCGCTTCGCCGACGCCACGGCGGAATTTCGCGAGGCCGTGGCCCTTCGCCCCGATTACCCGCGCGCTTGCAACAATCTCGGGACGGCGCTGCGTCTGCAGGATCAATGGGAAGAGGCCATCACCTATTTTCAAGCGCGCCGCCAAGCTCCAGCACGATTTCGCGGATGCCTATGTCAACCTCGGCAAGGCGCTGATCCACGAGGGCAGCACCTACGAAGCGGAGAACGTCTTCCGAAAGCTCATTGAATTGCGTCCGGACCAGGGCGAAGCGCATTTCGATCTCGGGTGCACCCTCCGCCTGAACTATCAGCACGAACAGGCGGTGGAAGAATTCACCAAGAGCCGTCGCGCTCAATCCGGAATCGATTGCCGCGCAGAACAATCTTGCCGCCGCGCTCAATCATCTGGGGCGTCTGGATGAGGCCCTGGCCGTCTACGGCGAGGTTCTAAAGATGGACCCCAGCTTGATCGCCATCGACAGCAATCGCCTCTTCACGATGCAGTTTCATCCCGGATATGACAGCCAGGCAATTCTCCGCCACCATATCGAATGGAATATCCGCCAGGCCGAGCCGCTGGCGTCGCAAATCCTCCCGCACGATAACGACCCCGATCCCAACGCGCCGGCTGCGAATCGGGTATCTCTCCCCCGACTTCAAAAATCACTGCCAGCAATTCTTCACCGTCCCCGTCCTTTCGAATCATCATCACGACGGCTTTGAGATCTTTTGTTACGCCGACGTGCGGCAGATCGACGACGTGACGACGGTTCTGCGCGGCTACGCCGACGTTTGGCGCGACATCAACGCGATTGAATATCCGGAAATCGTGAAGCGCATCCGAGACGACAAGATCGACATTCTGGTGGATCTGACCATGCACATGGCGGACTGCCGGCGGCTCGTTTATGCGCTAAAGCCCGCACCCATCCAGATCGCGTGGCTCGCCTATCCCGGCACAACAGGCATGCCGACGATCGACTATCGCCTTACCGATCCTTATCTCGATCCGCCCGGCGAGCATGATGAGGATTACACTGGAAAATCGATCCGCATGCGCGCACACGTTCTGGTGTTACGATCCGCGGGCCAAGTCGCCGAAGGTCAACCATCTCCCTGCGCTGAGCACGGGGTACATCACCTTCGGGTGCATGAACAACTTTGCCAAGGTCAGCGACCCGGCGCTGCGCCTTGGGGGAAAGTTCTGGCGGCCATTCCGGATTCGCGGCTGATTCTCATGTCGCCGCCCGGAAATGTGCGGAAGCGAATTCCCGACCTTCTCGGCGTCGACCCGGGCCGCGTGGAATTCCTGCCGTTTCAATCGCGCGAAAATACCTCAGGACCTATTACCGCATCGATCTCGGCTTGGACACCATTCCTTATAATGGGCATACAACCAGTCTCGATTCCCTTTGGATGGGCGTGCCGGTGGTTACGCTGGTCGGAAAAACCGTCGTCGGGCCGCGGCCGGTTGGAGCCAGCTTAGCAATCTCGATATGCGGGAATTCGCGGCGTTCTCGGAGGAGGATTTTGTGCGCGTCGCGGTCGAAAGAACGCGCAATCTCCGCAGGCTGGCGGAAATTCGCGCGGAATTGCGCGGCCGCATGGAAAATCGTCCCTCATGGACGCGCCCCTTTTCGTGAGCGGTCTGGAGGGAATTTACCGCCGGCTCTGGACCGAATGGTGTGCCGCTCACAAGCGGCCGTGACCGGCATCGTTTAGAATCCAATCATGGACTTGCCCACCAGCGCCGACGCCCTTCATCGAAACGGCGTCGAGGCGTATCAATCGGGGGGCTCGACCGACGCCCTCAGGCTCATCGCCGAAGCCGTTCGGCTCGCGCCAATCGGGCTGATTTTCGAAACAATCTGGGGCTGGTCCTGTCCGATTCCGATCCGGAGGGCGCCATCGCCGCCTTTCGCGAGGCGGTTGCCATTCAGCCCAATCTCGCCCTCGCCCATAAGAATCTGGCGATGATGCTCGCCCCGCGCAGGTCGCGTTCGATGAGGCGATCGCCGAGTTCTCCCTGGCCCTGGAATTTGGCGCCGATGTGGTCGCCGAATTGAGCGAAATGGCCGAGGCGATGCGACACCGCGCAAACCTGTATCAGGCCCTCGAGTGTTACGACCGCATCCTGGCCGCCCGCCCGCAGAATCCCGTCATCGCCGGCGAGCGGTGCTACCTCCTGCAACATCTTTCTCATTTCGATGGGCAAGCGATCTTGCGCGAGCATCGGGCATGGAACGATCGATTCGCCAAACCGCTGCAATCCGAAATTCGCCCCCATGAAAACGATCGCGACCCGGACCGGCGATTGCGCAGCGGCTACGTCTCCCCCGATTTTAAAAATCATTGCCAGAAGTTTTTCACGATCCCGCTTTTCTCAAATCACGATCACAAGGCCTTTGAGATCTATTGCTATTCGAGTGTTGATGAGCCGGACGACGTGACGCATAAGATCAGGCAATATGCCGACCTGTCGCGCACTGTCGCAGGCGAGACCGACGAGAAGCTGGCTGAAATCATTCGCCGGGACCGCGTCGACATCCTGGTGGATCTGACGATGCACATGCCTCACGGGCGGCCGCTGCTTTTTGCGCAAGCCGGCGCCGGTTCAGATTGCCTGGCTCGCGTATCCTGGAACGACCGGGTTGGACGCGATGAATTACCGGTTGACCGATCCTTATCTGGATCCACCGGGGGAAGGGGACGCCAACTATTCCGAGAAATCAATTCGGTTGCCCAATACGTTTTGGTGCTTCGACCCTGGCCGGGGCGGTCCGGCAGTGCAAGCACTGCCGGCTTTGCGGAATGGGTTTGTTACGTTTGGGTGTCTGAATAATTTTTGCAAAGTGAATCAGGATATGGTGCGCATTTGGGGGAAAGTGCTTCAGGAATTGCCCAACTCTCGGCTGGTGCTTCGTCTCGATCCTTCGATCGGCGCCGTATGGGTCCCGCGAGTTTTGGGCGTCGATCCCTCGCGCGTGGAATTCATCGGCCACCACGATCACCACGATTTCCAAAAGGTCTTTCATCGCATCGACCTCGGTCTGGACGTGCTGCCTTACAATGGGCACACGACCAGTCTCGATTCGTACTGGATGGGCGTCCCCGTGGTGACCCTCGTCGGCAAAACCGTCGTCGGCCGGGCCGGTTTGAGCCAGCTCAATAATCTGGGGCTGACGGAACTGGTGGCTTTTAACGAAGCCGATTTCGTGCGCATCGCGGTCGGGCTAGCCAACGATTTACCGCGATTGTCCGAACTTCGCCGAACGCTTCGCCGGCGAATGCAAAATTCGCCCCTGATGGATGCGCCGAAATTTGCCCGCGATGTGGAAAACATCTATCGCCAGGTCTGGCGGGAATGGGTGCGCTCGCATGTTCCTGGTTGATCGCCTGCTCGAGCAATTTCCCAAAGCCAAGCGACAGACGCTCAAGCGGATGGTCGAGTCCGGGCGAGTTACAATCAACGGCGCGAAAGCTTCGAAATTGAAACAAGAAGTCGATGAAGGCGACGCCATTCGAATTGATTCAGCCTCCGAGCCGCGCGAAGAGTCGCTTCCCTTTCGGATCATCCACGAAGACGAGGACATCATCGTCATCGACAAACCCGCCGGCTTGCTGACCAGCACGGTCCCGCGCGAGCCGCGCCCGACGGCGCTGGCGGCTCTCCGCCGGCGCGGTCGGGTTGGTTTAATCCACCGTCTCGATCGGGACGCCTCCGGCCTTCTTATCTTTTCCAAAAATTCGCGTGCCCTGGCGTCCCTGAAAAGCCAATTCTTCCATCACACCGCGACGCGCGTTTACCTGGCGATTGTCTCGCTGCCGCCAAAGCAAACCCAGGGGCGATTGGAATCTGTCCTTAGCGAGCGCGCCGACGGAACCGTCCGCTCCGTCAAGACGGGCGGGCAGCGCGCCGTCACCCATTTCGAGACCCTGCGACAAATTGGCGATCGCGCTCTCCTCGCGTTACCCTCGAAACCGGAAAAAAACATCAAATCCGCGTTCATCTGTCCGAATTGGGCTCGCCCATCGTCGGCGACACGCTTTACGGCGGGAAGTCCAATTCCGCCGGGCTTTTACTGGCAGCCGTTGAATTGCAAATCGATCACCCGAAAACCGGCCGCCGTATGACATTTCAAATCGATCCGCCTCCACCCATGAAAATTGCGTGAACGTTCTGTAGAATGTTCCGAACTTGAGTTCCATGCCCGATCCTTCGCCGACCACTCGCCTGCTTCTTCCGGCGATTTCCCTTTGCCAGCGCGAATTGGTCCGATTTCTCCGCCAGCGATCGCGGATCATCGGCGGCTCTGGCGACCCCGGTCCTCTTTTGGATCGTCCTCGGCGCGGGCGTCGGGCAAAGCTTCCATTCCGGCGTCCCCGGCGGCGATAACTTCCTGCAATATTTCTTCGTCGGAACGCTCATCATGATTCTCCTCTTCACGGCCATCTTCTCGACGATCTCCGTCATCGAGGACCGCCGCGAAGGATTTCTGCAATCCGTCCTGGTCGCCCCTGTGTCCCCCATGGCCATCGTTTTGGGCAAAGTGCTGGGCGGCACGCTGTTGGCAACCGGGCAGGGAGTGATCTTTCTGCTGCTGGCGCCGCTGATCGGTGTTCACCTGAGCGTCGGGTCGTTCCTGGCGGCTGTCGCGGTCATGCTCCTGGTCGGGTTCGCGCTGAGCGCGCTCTCCTTCTGCATCGCCTGGCGAATGAGTTCGACGCAGGGCTTTCACGTCATCATGAATCTGTTCTTGCTCCCCATGTGGTTTTTGTCCGGCGCGATGTTCCCGGCCCAGGGGGCCAAAAGCGTCATGCGCTGGATCATGAGCGTTAATCCGCTGACCTACGGCGTCTCGGCGCTGCGCCGGGCTATTTATTGGTCCGACGGCTCGGCCCTCACTCTGCCAGGCTGGACGCTGTCCCTGGGCGTCACGCTTTTGTTCGCGGCGGTGATGTTCTGGATGGCCGCCACGATCGCGCGCGGCCGCGTGGCCGCCGATTGGCAATAGGAGATTATGAGCAGGCCGCAAAAAACCGTGGTGATCACGATGTGGATCCTGGCGGTCGGCGCCATGATGGGGTTCCTGGCCCTTCGGACTCTTCCCGCCGAGCAGTCGTCCACCGCGGCCGCGGTGGCCCCCGTGGCCCAGGTTGCCGAGCCTCCCGTCCTTTACGACGCCCCCAAATTCACCCTGACCAGCCAGGACAATGTTCCCTTCACGAGCGACCAGCTTCGCGGGCATCCGTGGGTCGCTGATTTTATCTTCACGACGTGCACAAGCCTCTGTCCGGTGATGTCCACGCATATGTCGGCTCTGCAAAGCGAGTTGCCGTCGGATATCAAGCTGGTTTCATTCTCCGTCGATCCGCAGCACGACACGCCCGCCCTGTTGCGCCAGTACGCCTCGCATTACGACGCCCAGCCCGGCCGATGGATTTTCCTCACCGGGGATTTGAAGACGCAGACCGCCGTCGTCTCCGGAATGAAGCTCTATTTCAAACCCGCCGACGGCGCGAGCCCTATTCAGCACGATCAGCATTTCATCCTTGTGGACAGCCAGGGTCGCGTCCGCAACTACTATGACTCCTATTCCCAGGACGACATGGATCATCTCATCCGCGACGCAAAAACCCTCGACCAATCCGCCAGCGGGGGAACGCAGTGAATTCCGGCTTCGGCTTCCCCGAACTCAACGCCACGCTTAACGCCGTCAGTGCCATCCTGCTTGTGATCGGATTCTGCTTCATCAAATCCGGCCGCTGGTATGCCCACGCCTGCATGATGATCAGCGCCACGTGCGTCTCCGCCGTCTTCCTCGCCTGCTATCTCACCTACCACATCCTCCACGGCGAGCGCAGCACGCGCCTGAGCCATGCGCCGCATTCGCTTCGCATGTTTTATTTTGCCGTGCTGTTTCCGCACCTGATTTTGGCGGTCGCGATGCTGCCGATGATCTACCTGACGCTCTACCGCGCGTATCGAAGGGATTGGGTCCGGCACCGCAAGATCGCGCCGCCGACGTTCTGGATTTGGCTGTACGTCTCGGTCAGCGGCGTGGCCGTATATTTTCTGCTGTATCACACGGCGTTGAATTCGTGAGGCGGAAACCCGAAACCAGAAATCCGAATGACGAACCAAATCCGAATGCCTGAATGAACGAAATCGCTGTTCGCCCATTCGGTCATTCGGGCTTGATTCGTCATTCTGGTTTCAGGTTTCGGATTTCCGCTAATCAATCGCCGCAAAATTTGCCAAAACCTTAAGCCCAACCTTCTGGCTCTTCTCCGGGTGAAACTGCGTGGCAAAGATATTGTCCTTGCGGATGCTGCTCACGAACGGCCTGCCATAGTCCGTCTCGGTGGCGATCACGCTCGGGTCGTTCGGCACCACGTGATACCCATGCACAAAATAGACGCTGCACCCAGCCGGCAAATCGCGCAGCACGGGTGACGGGTTTCTCGTGATGAGCTGGTTCCACCCCATGTGCGGCACCTTCAGCCCCATTTTTTGATCCACGTCGAAGCGAACGCACTTGCCGGGGATAATCCCCATGCCGCGGTGCTCGCCGTCCTCGTAGCCCACATCGACAAGGAGTTGCAGGCCGAGGCAGATTCCCAAAAACGGCCGGCCGCGCTCGATGTGCCGTTTGATCGGCTCGACGAGATTCTTCGCCTTCAGCGTCGCGATCGCATCCTGGAACGCTCCGACGCCCGGCAGGATGATCCGTTCCGATTTCTCGATCTCCTCCGGCGTCGAAATAATCCGCGCATCGGCTTGCACCTCGGCCAGCGCTTTCAGCACCGAGGCGCAGATTTCCCATTCCGTAATCGACGATTCCGATGGCCATAGATTTGAGTATACGCAGACCGCGGACTTACGACGAGGCGGGGGGATGTTCCGGTTCCTGCGGGGCGGCAACCGGCTTGGTTTGCAGCATGTCAGCCTTGGCTTTCAAATCCGCCAGGTCCTTCTGGGCCTGGACCGTCGCGGTATTCGATCGAAGTTGACGGATCTGTTTCACGGTGCGGAAAGCCATTCGCACCATCAGCGTTCCCACCACGCCGGCCAGCAGCAGCGATGGAATCATTTGCAGCAGCGAAGTCCTCAGTATGTGCCCGAACCACACCCACACATCCAGCGGCTGGCCGGAATTTTGAAGGATGAACATCAGCAGATAGACCAGGGCCAGGACAAAGACGCCGATCTTGGTCCAGACTTTGATCTTGAGCCACAGGTCGTTCATCGCGGGAAATCCTAACCGCCAAACGCCTGACGGAGAAGTGTAAACATCGCGAACATGCCGGGCGCATGGCGTCCGCGATCGGGCAATAAAAGAGCATCACCAGCCCCGTCGCCAGCGCCAGGTACGGCCCATACTGCAATTGCCGGCGCCGGCGCGTGATCAGCATATAAATCGCCACCAGGATTCCGAAGAAAGGCGCGATGAAAAATGCGACGGTCGCGCCGCCGCCCCCGATGACCGCGCCGACTCCGAACATCAGATGCACGTCGCCCAGTCCCATCGCCTCGCGTCCGAAGGCGTACGAGCCGAAGATTCGCATGAGCCACACCACCACGCCCCCGACCATCGCGCCCAGCAGCGACCCGAGCAAGCTGTTGAACCACGTATAGCCGGCCACGTGCGTCCACCAATGAGTCACCCCCGGCCAGTGTGCGAACAGCACGCCCGAAGCAATCGCCAAAACCAGCGGCGGCAGAAGAAAGACCATCTCCTTGCGCATCTCCGCCCGAACCTGCGCCGCGGAAAACTCCGGCGGTATCTCCGGCGGTTTTTCGCCCGCCTTTTCCGCCGCGGCGGCTCGCTCCTCCAATTCGGCCCGCTCGACTTCCAGCAGATCCAATTCCTCGAAGCTCAAAGGAATGACCTTCAGTTCCAAGAGCACGATGCTGATCACCAATCCCACGAACGCCCCGGCCGCCAGCGCCATACTGAATGGAAAAATGATCTGCGCTCCCGGCATCCCCGGCTTATCGAAGATCGCGTGCGCGACGATCGCGATGCCGCCGATCCACCAGGGAATGCTCGCCGGGATGATGAACAGCTCCGCGTCGATCACACTTGCCGCGAGCAATCCCGCCAGCAGAATCATGTCCAGGATATAAATCGGCCAGAGATTCGGCGCCGGCTGGGGAATTCCAAAAAGCACATCCATCGCCGGGCGTAGAAAATCCGGACGCGAGCACGGACCAACCCCGTAAACAAAGAACATGATGTAGTAAAAAGCGAAGATCACCCCAGTCGCCAATTCGATGATCGGATATTGCGGGGAAATCTTCTGCCCGCAGTAGCGGCATTTGCCGCGCAAGAGGATCCAACCCAAGACAGGAACGTTGTCATACCACGCCAGCCGATGCTCGCAGTTGGGGCACCTGCTAGGCGGCCACCAGAGGGACTCGGCGCACGGCAGCCGATAGATCACCACGTTCAAAAAACTACCCACGCACGACCCAAGCACGAAGAGATAGACTATGAAGAGCAGATGATTGGCCATGCGTTCAGCCCGGCGGCGACTGGAGCATCTCGACGATTCTTTCGACCGCTTCCGGCGGCGTCAGATCGGTCACGTCCAGCTCGGCGGTCATGACGAGTCTATAGATCGGCTCGCGCTGCGGAAGAAGTCTTTCGATTTCTTCCCTCGTGCTAGCCGAGACCCCCAGATTCGGCCGATTATCGGCCGTCGCCGGATCCCCCTCGATCCGCTTCAGCAGTTCGCCCGCCTCGCAGTGCAGATAAATCACCCCATGCCCCGACGACTGAATCGCCCGGCGATTGTCCTCCAGCCCCAGCGCTCCGCCCCCCAGGGCGATCACCTGATCCTCCAGCTTCAACGCTTCGTTGATCGCGGCCGATTCGAGTTCGCGAAACCCCGCTTCTTTGCGCTGCTCAAAAATCTCGCGAATGGTTTTGCCGGTCTGCTGGATGATCCGCTGATCGACATCCACGAATTTCATCCCCAACCGCGCAGCCACGGCTTGCCCGAGGGTCGTCTTCCCGCTCCCGCGATAACCAATAAGAATCAAACTCATCGCAAATCAGAATATAGACCCGCGCACTGCTCGCGCCGAATTTCGGCGCCGACTTCTTTCCGCGACCCAGGTCCTGCGCGACGCATTTCGCCTTCGCTGTAACGCAGTTTCACATCGGACCTTAAACCGGCTCATTCTTAAAAGCACTGGCACAGAGGCCACAGAGGACACGGAGGGCACAGAAAAAAACAAAAGTTTGAATCGGTCTCTCCTCCTCTGTGCCAATGCTGTTTATCATTTGGATTCAAGCGGGGGGTCCATCCACCCGCCAAGTACCTCCCGGCGGCGATGAGGTTTCTTTCAGCGTTTTCCCAACCATGCGATCCCGCCGCCAATCGCTATAATCTTCGCCCATGCAACCAAGCAAACCGCGCAAGCCAGCTCCGGGAACCGCCTATTCGCGAATCCTCCTCAAAATCAGCGGCGAAGGTTTCTGCCACGAAGGCTCCTTCGGCATCGAAGCCCCCGAACTCGACGCCATCGCTAAACAATGCGTTGAGGTCGCCCAGATGGGCGTCCAGCTCGCCATCGTCGTAGGCGGCGGCAATTTCATTCGCGGGGCGACGTTCGCCGAGGATGGCAACATCCCCCGCGCCACGGCCGATTACATGGGCATGCTGGCGACGATTCTCAACGCCGTCGCGCTTCAGGAGACGATGGAAAAACTCGGGCAGCCCACGCGCGTTCAATCGGCGATCAGCGTGTACAGCGTCTGCGAGCCCTTCATCCGCCGCCGCGCCGTGCGGCATTTGGAAAAAGGCCGCGTTCTGATTCTCGCCGCCGGCACCGGAAACCCGTTCTTCACGACCGACACCTCTGCCGCGCTCAGAGCCACCGAAATCGGCGCGGACGTTTTATTGAAGGCCACCAAAGTCGACGGCATTTACACCGCCGATCCCAAGAAAGATCCCAACGCGAAGATGCTCAAAAGTCTAAGCTACGAAAAAGTCCTCGAAGGCAAACTGGGCGTCATGGATCTGACCGCCATCACGCTCTGCATGGAACGGAAAATTCCCCTGGTGGTGTTCAATTTGAAAAAGCAGGGGAATATCGCACGGGTCGTGCGCGGCGAGGATGTCGGGACGAAGATTACGCCGAAATGAGCAAATTGCACTGCGGGAGCCGGCGGCGTTAACGCGTTCCCTCTTTCCCCTCTCCCTGTACTAAGGGGGAGGACTCGCTGTCCCCTTCCGGTAGTTTCGGCACGATGGGAGGGGTTTCTTTCGGCACCGCGCGGTCGGCCCCTCACCCATCCTGCGGAAACCAGCGGAGGAAAGGGACCGGGAATGAATGCGTAGCGCCCCGATATGGCGTGGCCCTTGCATTTGCCCGATTCTGATTTCGATTTTCTGGTTTCGGATTTCCGTTTCCGTTAGGATAAGGTCCATGCCCATCGACGACATTCTCATGGATGCCGAAATCCACATGGAGAAGGCGGTCGAGCATGTGCAGCATGAACTCCGCGGCATTCGGACCGGCCGCGCCACGCCGGCGCTCGTCGAGCATTTGAAAGTCGAATATTACGGCTCGATGACCGATCTGCGTTCGATCGCCTCCATCAGCGTGCCCGAAGCGACGCAGCTTCTCATCAAGCCGTTCAGCCCCGGCGACATGCACGCCATCGAGAAGGCGATCAACGACAGCAAGATCGGCCTCACGCCGCACAGCGACGGGAAGCAAATCCGCCTCGTCCTGCCGCCTCTGTCGCAGGAGCGGCGGATGCAGCTCGCCGGGCAGTGCAAGCAATTCGCCGAGACGGCGAAGATCGCCATCCGCAACGCCCGCCGCGAAGCCAACAAAATCTTGGAAACCGAACTGAAAAGCGGCGACGTCACAGAAGACGAAGCGGAAAAGGGGAAAGATCAGATCAACGAACTGACCAAGAGCTACGAAACGAAGGCTGACGAACTCGTCGACAAAAAACGCGCGGAAGTCATGCAGGTTTGATCCCAAATGGGGTTGGGGAAAAACTTTTCTTAATTTTTGCTTTGGCTGGTTGCGTCGAATCGAAATTCCAGTAGCATCCGCCCTCCAACACGGATGTTCAGACTGTGGCTCAAGGACGGCCCGGAGGGGTGTCTTTGGGCCCGGTCTTTTTTACCCCTCCATTTCTCATCGAGAACCGCCAAACCTCCCGACATTGGCGACTCACTCACGGCCCCTCTTAATCATAATCTTAATCGCAATCTTAATCAGGTCTTTCGGATTGACACAAGTCTTTCACTCGCAACTCGCAACTGGCAACTCGCAACTATTCCCCCCTTTTTATCAGCCCACTCAAGTTTAAATCCCAATCGGCCCGAATGAGACAGAGTCGGAACGAACTTTCATCCCCGACAGCGGAATCACACCACACGAGGCGGCGCTTCAAAGCGCCGCCTGTTTTATTTTGGGATTAAAGAAAGGGAACCGTTCTAGTCCATCCCGCACGGGCCGGGGCCGCCGCAGCGGCCGCACATACCTGGAGCGGGGGCGCTGGATTTGCCGCTTTCGGTACCGACGGCAAAGACGCTGAACGATCGCGACGTTTTTCCTGATCCACATTTCGGGCAGGCGGCCTTATCCGCGGCGGCGGCGGATTTCACCAGCTTCTCAAATCGATGATCGCATTCCTTGCAGGCGTATTCATAAATCGGCATCGGCAAACTCCAGGAAGATTATAGGCGATTGGCGGCCGTCTGCAGGGAATCATCGGTCCAGCGGACGGTCAGGCTGGCCTCGCCGCGCAAGAGGGCCAGGAGATGCTCGCCGATCGCTTGCCGCCGCCAGCCCCGGCAAATCCGCAGCGTCGCCGGGTCTTCGCCGCTGCGCCACATGCGGAGCAGGTCGGCAATTTCCTGGCGGCTGGTGACCAGCGCGGGATCGATCTGTCGGCCGGCGCAGAAACATTGCACCGCGAAGAAGAGGGATTCGCCGCGGAATTTCTCGGGGGGCGTGGGTTCATGATTCGCCGACTCCGGCATCTCGCTGGCGGGCAACGCCATCGCGCGCCGCGTGGCGGCGACAAGTTCCTCGCCGCGCGCCGTCTCCACCGGCCGCGGCAAGCCGCGCACGTGGGACAAGTCCTTCACCGAATCCACCGGCGTCCGCGCCAAATCCAAAAGAATCTCATCGCGCAACATCGTGCGCGGCGGCACATCCTCCGCCCGCGCGGCGGCGTCACGCCAGATCGTCAATTCGCGGAGCACCGCCTGATTCTTGGGCGGCAATCCCGCCGCGCCGCGGATTTTCAAATATTGCGTTTCCGGATCGAACGAATAGACGCCTGGATCGGCCAGCGTCCCCGATTCCTCGAGCGCCCAGGCAATCTTCCCGCCCGCTTCCAATCGCTTTCCGATCTCATGCCGAAGGGCGGGCAGATACCGCACATCGTCCGCCGCGTAGCGGAGCTGCTGGTCCGAAAGCGGCCGCCGCTCCCAATTCGTAAAGGTCAGCGATTTGCGCAACCGCGTCCCGAGCATGGTGCCGGTCAATCGCGACAGCGAGAGCGGATAGGTCAGCCCGATGAACCCCGCCCCAATCTGCGTATCAAAAAGATTGGAAGGCGATTTCTGTATAAACCGGAAAACCGGCTCGACATCCTGTTGCCCGGCGTGCACGATCTTCTGGATCGAAGGATCGGCCACCAGTTCCCAAAACGGGCGCAGGTCCACGCTCGCCAGCGGGTCGATCAAGGCGACTTGCGCCGTCGACGCCGCCTGGATGAGGCACAACTTGGGGACGTAAGTCAGTTCCCCGATGAATTCACTGTCGAAAGCGAACGACCCGGCGACGCGCAAGTGATCGAGCAATTCAGATAGCTGTTCCTGTCGGGTAATGAGCTTTGGAGGCTCATTGGTCGCCATCGGATGGTCGCAGGTGGGCTGCTCGATTGGATCGGCCTCGGCGTGGGCGGTGGCGTGATGCGAAGCTCGATGATGCGATCGCGGCTGGAACGACCGCCGCGCTCCCCGCCCTGAGGACGAATTGGCACTGAATGCCATTTCCGAAGCCTATACGATCCCCGTTCTTTGACAAGATGCGGTTAAGAGCGGCACAAAAATTCATCGCCGGCCATAACCCGCCGTTCCTAAAGAAAACCGCCTTTTTGGCCGATATTTGCCCCACCACGGGTGTTTTCAGGCCCGAGAATGTTAAATAAGGCGGTTTTTGGTGGAAACTGACGCCGGCGCGAGGGTATAGTTCTAGCCCAAATATAAGAGTGCGGGCAAATCGGCTGGCAGGATGGGGATTGGAGTCACAAATGAATTTGGAATTCGCCGTGGAACGTCTGGCGGAGGCGGGTTGGAGTCCCTCTGAGGAATTGGAACTCGAGAGGCTTCCTGACGGTAGGGGGTACCCGTCGGTTCTGACCGTGCAAAAGCGCTTTGCCGAAGCCGGACTGGAACTATCGATCAAGCATAATTTGATGTTTAACTGTTACCGCGCTACGTGGGCGCCGGCGGGCGAGCCGCTTGATCCCGGCCACTCTGCTGATGAAAAGCATGGGACCGTGGTAGGTTCCTGCGAGCGCGAAGCGGCGGTCTTCGCGCTGGCGCAACTTCGCACCGCGCAATCGATGCTCCAGCTCTCAGCCTGATAGTCGAAAATCTGTCTTATTTTTATTTGGCGGGCGTGCGCGGCACGCCGGGATGGAGTCCGCTTACGTTCGCACGGCGTGCTGCGCACGCCCGCTAAATAAGTTGCTTATACTGGCGCTGCTTCCAGCAACTGATTCCACTTGCGGAATGAGCGCGCCTTCCAGCCCTCTTTGTGCCAGGCGTATCCCACGATCAGCGGTACGGCCACCGTTGCTTCGCTGAAGACCATTTGTTCGTAGACCGTATCCACCTTGCCCCAACTGCTGGCTTCCTTCAGGGTGCTGCCTGAGAGGGCGCCGTCGCGGACGTCGGCGACGGTGATTTGAATGGCGTACTTGTGCATGGGCGCTTCGTTGCCCAGGATTTCCGCGGCGACGACGATGTCCTGGGCGAAATTCTTCGGCACGCCGCCGCCGATCATGAACAATCCCGTTTGGGGATTTTTGATCTTCAGCAGAGTGAGTTCGTAAAAGTCTTTGCCGCTGTCGATGCTGACGGTTGGTTGGCCGGATGCCGCCCGGGCGTGAATGTGAGCGACGAACCCGAACCCGGCCGAGCAGTCGCTGAACGCCGGACAGAAGATCGGGACGTCCTGCTTATATGCCTCGGCCACGATGCTCTCGGCGGTCTTGCCGTTCTTCTGGAGATAGGCTCCCATCTCGCGGATGATTTCGCGGGAGCTGTAGGGGCCCGGCTCCATGCCGTCGATGACCTTCTGCATCGTCTCATCGCACACGCGAAGCTCTTCCTCGTCGATGAGCGTGTCGTAAATGCGGTCGATCATGAGATCACGGAGCATGCCGTCGTTCTGGCCGCTCTTGAGATATTCCGGCGCGACGTAATGGCGGAAGCCGAGGGCTTCGAAGAAATCCTGATCGACGATATTCGCCCCGGTGGAGACGATTGCATCCACCATTTTGCTGCGAATCATCTCGACGAAGATCTTCTTCAGACCCGCGCTGATGAGCGACCCGGCCAGGCAGAGGATGACCCCGCACTCCTTGTCGCGGAGCATTCGGTCGTAAATTTCCGCCGCCCGGTTCAGGTCGCGGGCGCTGTAGGCCATGCCTTTCATCGCGTCCACAACGGAGATGACGTTATGCCGGGTAATGTCGATGTGTTCGATGGTTTTGCTGAGCAGTTCCTGTTTCGTTTCGGCCATGATCGGCCTCCTCGCAAAAAGTGGGGCGAAATAAAAAAGCCACCTCGGCCAGCTACGGTGTGCTCCCAGTGGAACAACCGCCATTGCGGGCCGGGGTGGCTTTGACTGTTCCTATCATGCGTCATTGGGGGTCGGAAAGTCAAGTCAAACTTTCTTCGGTTAGCGAAATTTAATACGATCGCTTAGATGGCGGAGAATGCAAATTCCTTTCGGCGCGATCTTTGGCTTCGCAGCGAGCGGGCGTTCGGTCTCGACTCTGTGGCGGTCCCTTCTGAAGCCTCGGAAGCCCCTACGCCGCCCGCCGCGCCGGCCGAAGCCGTCGAACTGTTTGGCGCGATCTCGTCGGACGTCCTGCCGCGCGAGCAGAAAAATTCCCTTCTGTCGGGCATGGATGAAAAGGAAGTGAAGGTATGCACACGCTGCCGGTTGTGTGAGTCGAGGAAGCACACCGTATTTGGAGAGGGTGACGCCGACGCCAAAATCTTTTTTATCGGCGAAGGCCCGGGCGAAAACGAGGATTTGCAGGGGCGTCCGTTTGTTGGGCGGGCCGGGCAGCTACTGGACAAGATGATCGCGGCGATGGGATTGCAGCGCGGGCAGGTGTATATCGCCAACATCGTCAAGTGCCGTCCGCCGCAGAATCGCACGCCGGCGCCGGACGAAGTCGAGACTTGCACGCCCTATCTGGTCCGCCAGCTCGAGATCATCCGGCCAAAAGTGATCGTCACGCTTGGACTTCCAGCATCGAAATACATGTTGGACAGCAAACTTTCCATGGGAAAGCTTCGCGGGCAATGGCACGCGTGGCGCGGAATCAAGCTCATGGCGACGTTTCACCCCGCATTTTTGCTGCGATCCTACACCGAGGAAAATCGCGCCGCCGTCTGGAGCGACCTGCAAAAAGTGATGGCGGAAGTGGGATTGCCCGCGCCGCGGCGCGGATAAAATCAATGTTGAAAACGCGCAAAAAAAATTCCGCGAGATTTTTTTCGCCCGACTCATGCGCAACGCATTGTGAAATAACGTCTGAGATGAAGCGCACATTTTTCACGGCGCGAAATGCAAAGATTTCGCTCTTGCATTATGAGCGCGGGGTAATAATCTGTTCGACCAATGGGAACGAATGCAGTGGTCGCGCGTTGTCCGTATTGTTTCCCGACGGTCGGCACTGCAATCCGTTTCGTTTTTCAGGACTAATGGACCGGGTCGCCGTTGGCTGAGCGGGCGAACCGGAGATGTAACGATCATTTAAGACAAGAGCTCCGCCGAAGATATCGCCATGTCCATTACTTACTCGCCTTCGCCGCGCGAGCCGATGCCTCGTCGTGCGCCGGAAGCCATATTCGATCCGTCCCTCTGGCATCAGATTCTCCAGCGGGTTCGGGCCGGCCATCCGAGCCTCAACCGCGTCTGGTTCGACCAGCTTACGCCCCGGCAGCTGACCAACGGCGTGATCCAGGTCATCGTCGCCAACGCCGCCCAGCTCAATTTCTGCCAGAGCCAGTGCCAGAAACCCTTTACCAACGCCGCTCAGGAAATCACCGGGCGGCTGGTCTCGGTCATGTTCCACTGCGAGAACCTCGGCGGCGGGGGGGTCTTCGGCGAGATCGAGCAGCCGCTGCCGCTTAATCCCGATTACACGTTCGATCAGTTCGTGACCGGGCCTTGCAATCGTCTGCCGCACGCGGCGTCGATTGCCGTCTCTGAACAACTCGGGCGAACCTACAACCCGCTCTTCATCCACGGCGGCGTTGGCCTGGGCAAGACGCATCTGCTCCAGGCAATCTGCCAGCAAGTTCTGGAGCGACAGCCCGAGGCGAGGATTCTTTATCTCTCCTGCGAGAGGTTCATGAATCATTTCATCGAGACCGTCGAAAAAGGCGACATGATGAAATTCCGCAATCGGTACCGGCATCTCGACATGCTGGTGATCGACGACATCCATTTCCTGGCCGGCAAGGACCGCACGCAGGAAGAGTTCTTCCACACGTTCAACACGCTCTACCAGCAGCAAAAGCAGATCATCCTCAGCGCCGACTGCCCGCCGAGCGAAATTCGCGAGCTTGAAGAACGGCTGGTCAGCCGGTTCAACTGGGGCCTGGTCGCCCGGATCGACAAGCCGTGTTACGAGACCCGGGTTGCAATTCTGCAAAAGAAAGCCCGGGTCCGGGGACTGACGCTGCCGGACGACGTGCTTTGCTACGTGGCCGGCAAAGTGGAAAACAACACGCGCGAGCTCGAAGGTGCGATCACCAAACTCCAAGGGATGGGAAACTTGCAAAACGGAAAAATCGACCTCGACCTGGCGAAAACCGCCCTGGGCGAGAGCAGTGCGGCCGAGCAGCGCCGCGTCACGATCCAGCAGATTCTGGATACCGTCACCAAGTACTACAACGTCCGCCTCAGCGACCTGCAAAGTAAGCGACGCCACAAAAGCATCGCTTTCCCCCGGCAGGTCTGCATGTACCTCGCCCGCAGGCACACGCGGTATAGCCTCGAGGAAATCGGCGGCTACTTCGGCGGCCGGGATCACACCACGGTTCTTCACGCCGTCCGAACCGTCGAAAAAGATTGCACGGACGAGCGCGACATCGCCGATCAGCTTAACCAGATCGAGGGGCAACTCGTCGCGTGACGAGGCGGTGTGGAGTTCTAAATCCTGGGACTCGCGCTGCGGGGGAGAGGCTCGCGGTGCTGGGCAGCGCCGCTAAATGGGGAGAGGATCGAGACTGATCCGCCAAGGGCACGGGCGTCCCCTCGCCAATTCGATCTGGCCTCTCTAGAATCCCCGCCACATGGCGCTGGTCCTCTTTCACACAAGCAAAGTTCGCGAAGCCTTGAAATCGCAGGCGAGCCTGGGCGTGGATTTAATTTTGATCGTCGCCATCGCCGGACTCGTCGCCGCGGTGGCGATGTGCTTCGGACAAGCCTCCAGTCCGATGCGGCAGACGGTGCACATCGACCTGTCCCTGTGGGCGCTGCCCAAGTACACCATGTTCAGCCTGGCGCGGCTTCGCGGCGTACATCATCTCACTGGTCTTCACGCTCATTTACGGCACCATCGCCGCCCACAATCACCGGGCGGAAAAAGTCATGATCCCGGCGCTGGATATTCTTCAGTCGATTCCCGTTCTGGGGTTCCTGCCGGGTCTGGTCCTGGCGATGATCAGCCTCTTCCCCAATCGCGAAATTGGACTTGAGCTGGCGTGCGTCATCATGATCTTCACCGCCCAGGTGTGGAACATGACCTTCAGTTTCCACGGCAGCCTGCGATCCATCCCCACCGCCCTGCGCGAAGCCGCCGCCATGCAGGGGCTCAGCGGGTGGCAGATTTTCCGGCTCCTGGAAGTCCCCGCCGCCATGATCGGACTGGTCTGGAACTCCATGATGTCCATGGCGGGGGGCTGGTTCTTTCTAAGCGTTAACGAGGCATTCCAATTGACGATCCACGGCGTCAATCACGATTTCCGCCTGCCCGGCATCGGGTCGTACATGAGCGAAGCCATCGAGCAGCGCGATCACCTGGCGCAGCTCGGGGCGATCATCGCGATGGTGCTCATGATCGTCCTGGTCGATCAGATTTTCTGGCGCCCGATCGTGGTCTGGAGCCAGCGTTTTAAATTGGAGGACAGCACCGACGCCGATGAGCCGCATTCCTGGGTCGTCGATCTGTTTAAACACTCGGCGATGTTGCGGCACCTCTCGCGGGTATTTCGTCGCAAGCACCATGGAGAGCCGGTTGTCGTCGAGCGAGTTCACCGGCCTACTCCCGCCTGGATCGCGCCGGCAAGAAAATTTCTCACCTGGCTGGTCCTCACCGCCGGGTGCGTCGCCGCGATCATGGGGGCGCTGAAGCTGCTGGATCTGTTCGTCCATCTCCCACTGCGCGATCCTGACCCCTCGCACCCGTGGTATTTGCGCGAGGATTGGATCACGATTCTCCTGGCGCTCATGGCGTCGTTCGCCCGAACCACGGCCGCGGTCGTCATCGGCGGGATCTGGACGCTTCCGGTCGGAATCATGATCGGCCTGTCCCCGCGATGGTCCCATCGCCTTCAGCCTATTAACCAGGTCCTGGCCAGTTTTCCGGCGCCGATGCTTTTCCCGCTTGTTTACGAACTGCTGGTCCTTCTGCACATTCCCTTCGGCGTGGGTTGCGTCGCTCTGATGCTCCTGGGTGCGCAGTGGTATATACTTTTCAATGTGATCGCGGGCGCCACCGCGATCCCGGCGGAACTGAAAGAGGCCGGAAGGATTTACGATCTCAGCGCCATCGAACGGTGGAAAAAATTGTATCTTCCAAGCGTCTTTCCCTATTTGGTCACCGGCCTGATCACGGCGGCGGGGGGGGCGTGGAACGCGACGATCGTCGCGGAGGCCCTCAGCCTGGGTCACGACGTGACTATTTATACCTTTGGGCTCGGCTCGATTATTTGCCGCGCCTCCGACAGCGAGAAATACTCGTTGCTTGCGGCCGCCGTGGTCACGATGTCCGTTTTCGTGGTATTGCTGAACCGAATTGTCTGGAAACGACTGTATAGGCTTGCCGAGGGGCGCTACAGTTTGAATGTCTGACGCAACGCGGAGCGATGGAAAAATGGAAAACGGATCGACCATCTCGGAAGCCATCAACGTGACGGTCGCGTTTGGCGATGAGGCGAACGCGAATCGCCTGCTCGTGCTCGATAACGTCTCGCTCGCCGTCAAGCCGGGCGAGGTGCTCGCCATCCTCGGCCCCAGCGGATGCGGGAAAAGCACGCTCCTGCGCACCATGATCGGGCTGCTCAAACCCACCAGCGGAACCATCCTCGCGCACGGAAAACCTCTGGTCGGCATCCACCCGGGCGTCTCGCTGGTATTCCAAAACTTCGCGCTCTTCCCATGGCTCTCCGTGCGCGACAACATCAAAGTTGCCCTGAACGGCCTGGATATTGATCCGGCGGTGGGACGGGAACGCGTCGCCCGCTGTATCGACGTCGTCGGCCTCGAGGGGTTCGAGGAAGCCTATCCCAAGGAACTCTCCGGCGGCATGAAGCAGCGCGTCGGAATCGCCCGCGCCCTGCGCGCGGGCCGGAACTGCTTTGCATGGACGAGCCTTTTAGCGCGCTGGATGTCTTCACTGCTGAAAGTCTTCGCAGCGAAGTCTATCGCCTCTGGTCCGGCGGCGGGAGCAAGCTGCCGTTCGCTCTCAAAAGCGTGGTGATGATCACCCACCTGATCGAGGAGGCGGTCTTTTTGGCCGATCGAATCGTCGTCATGGGCGCCCGACCCGGGCACATTCGCACGATCATCCAAAACGACGTGCCGCACCCGCGCGAGTATCAATCCCCCGCGTTTATCCGGGCGGTGCAGCGCATTCACGATGTCATCACCAAGGAGCAGATGCCGGACGTGCCGCCGGCCCCCGCGCCGTGGAAGCTCCCGGCCAAATGCCGCAGCCGGCGCCGCTTCCCTCGGTCAACCTTGGCCACATCTTCGGGCTTATGGAAATCGTCCGCGATCACGACGGGCAGATGGACGTGTTCAATCTCGATCAGCTGACAGATTACGATTTCGGCCACACCATCAGCGTCGTCAAAGCCGGCGAACTCATCGGGTTCCTGGATACGCCGAAGAACCAGGTTCTATTGACCGATCTGGGCCGGAAATTCCTGGATGCCGATATCAACGCCCGCAAGGATATGTTCCGAATCCAACTGCTCACTCTGGGAACGTTCCGATTCGTCATGCATCTTCTGAACGATGCTCCTACGCACCGGTTGAGCAAGGATATCGTGGAGGAAGAATTGGCGGTCCGCCTGACGACTGAAGACGTGGAAAAAGCGTTCGCAACCATCGTCGGGTGGGGACGATTCGCCGAACTCTTCGGCTACGACGCCTCTTCGGAAGAGCTGTATTTGGACGAACCCACCGGCACGATGCCTCCCCCCTGAGGATTCTTCGCCACGGTCGCAATCGCCTGGCTGGCGCTGGTCGCATGGGCGGGCTGGGGCTGAGGCTGCGGCATTCTCTGCGATCCATTGCCCGTGATGCTCCGGCCAGGAATCACCAATCGACCGCTTCCGCTGACTGCCCTTTGCGAAACCGATGTGGATGGCGTGGCCACTTCGCTGAACGCCGTCGGCGTTGCCGGCCGCACCGGGCCCTGGCCCGGACTTGATGAGACCGTGGTCGGCGGTGCGCCGGAGGAAATCGGGGCTCTGCTGCCCCCTGGCTTTCCGGATACCGATTGGAATGCCGATTCGATCCTCTGCTGGAGCTTCGCGTCGTCGGGGTCGGACGCCGTCAGTAACGCCGCCGTCGCCTGGGCCTGGAGGGACGATAATTGCGCTTTCATCGCCGCCAGTTCGGAAGCTTGTTTATTGAGTTGTTGCTGCTGCGTCGCGATCGTCTGTTGTAAACCGGCGATCGTCCCATCCTTGCTGGCGCATTGATGTTGCACATCGGACAAAATTGCCGATAGCTGGTCCCAATCGTCCAAAATCGCCGCAAGCTTTTCCGTCAGAGGTGACATGTGCACTCCGTTGCAAGCCCCGAATTCCAGCGTTCCTTCGCCGAAATTTCCGTCAGATGGGGACTTTACCGTGACGACCCGTGGGCTTCAACAGCCTGAGGGCAAAAAAGATGGGAAAGGAGACGCACGAAGGCATTCGCCGCGGCGACTGCTTTCCTGCCCTCCTTGACCCGCTTGGGCCACCCCCATAAGGTTCCCTTACGCATGACACAGACATTGAATAACGAGCAGATTAACCGCTACAAGCGGCATCTGATCCTGCCGGAAGTGGGGACCGAGGGTCAGCTTAAGCTGATGAACGCCAAGGTTCTTTGCATCGGCGCGGGGGGATTGGGGTGTCCGATCTCTCTTTATCTGGCCGCCGCGGGCGTGAGGACCATCGGTCTGGCCGACGTTGACGTCGTCAGCCCGAGCAATCTTCAGCGGCAGGTTCTGTTCGGCGTCTCGTCGATTGGCGAAGCTAAAGTCACCGCTGCCGGGAAGCGCCTGAGGGATTTGAACCCCGACGTCAAAATCATCGAGCACAAGATCGTGGTGAACAGCCAGAACGTGCTCGATCTGGTTCGTCCGTACGACATCATCATCGACGGCACGGATAATTTTCCGACGCGGTACTGCGTCAACGACGCCTGCGTGATCCTGAAAAAGCCGAACGTCTACGGCTCGATCTTCCGCTTCGAGGGGATGATCACCGTCTTTGCCCCGCACTTGGAAAACCCCGACCGCCCCGGCGAGCACGGCCCGTGCTATCGCTGCCTCTATCCCGAGCCCCCTGATCCAGGCTCCGTCCCGAGCTGCGCTGAAGGCGGCGTGATCGGCGTTCTCCCCGGAATCATCGGCACCCTTCAGGCTAACGAAGTCATCAAGCTCATCCTCGGCGTCGGGCGACCCGCCACCGGGCGGCTTACCACGTTCAGCGCCATGGACCTGGAATTCCGAGCCTTCAAAATCCGCCGCGATCCGAATTGCCCGGTCTGCGGGGAGCATCCGACGATTACCAAACCAATCGACTATGAAGAATTCTGCGGCGTGCCGATTCTCGATCCTGCCAGTGCTGCTGAGACCGCCGCGGAAGTGAAAAAAGCAAAGGAGGGACCCGCGATGTCCCAAGCAAAATCCGATCCATCGCTCGATTCGCGCGGATTGCCGCCGCATTATCCATTTAAACCGGATTGGGAGATCACGCCGCGCGAGGTGAAAAAACTTTTGGACGAGAAAGCCAATTTTGTTTTCATCGATGCGCGATTGCCGAACGAAGCGGCGATCACCAAAATCGACGGGGCCACGCTCATTCCCGTCCAGCAACTTGCCCAGCGCATCGGCGAACTCAAAGGCCACGAAAATGACAAAATCATCGTCCACTGCAAGTCCGGCGGGCGATCGATGCAGTTCGCTCAAATCCTCAAGCAGCAGGGGTTCAAGGATGTGAAAAGCATGGCGGGGGGGATATTGCTGTGGAATAAGGACATCAATCCGGGGGGACCGCAGTATTAGCGCGGGCTTTTTCGTGATGGGGTAAAATGAGCGGCATGGGAAAGCCGCTTACGGCCCGGTCACAGCGGCGCATCATCACGACTCTCATAGTGGTGGGCGTGCTGGCAGCTTTATACGGATTGGGAATTTGGGCGGTATATGCATCAGAACGAACCAGATGCGCTTGGAATTTGCGCGCCATCGGCCAAGTGCTTATCCCGTACGCCAATGATAATCGCGGACAGTTGCCGCCTGATCTGGGGACGCTTGCGATTACCGAGGACGTAACCGCGCCGGTATTCACCTGCCGTGCAACCAATACTTCGGCTCCGGCGAATTTACCTGCCGATCAATTGAAGTCGTGGGTCAATGCCAATGCCGATTATATCTACATTGGAGGTTCGGAGAAGCTGTTTACGAATAGTCAGACGGTTCCGACCCAATCGAATATCGTCGCGCAAACGGTTTTGGCATACGAGAAAGACGAAAACCACCAGGGCAAAGGGATGAATGTCTTATTTGCGGACGGGCACGTCGAGTGGATCACAATCGACGCGGCTCACCAGGCGGTCGCGGCAACGTTGGCGGGACGGGTTCGCAAACCCAGCCGATCAGCACGAAATGAAGATTCGTCATCGCCCCCCCAACCTCGCGGTGGAGCACCGGGGCGAGGGGATGAGGACGGTTATCTCACTACTGAATCTTGGTCCCGAGCACGGCCAAAAACATGCTGATCCACTCCGGATGCGCCGGCCAGGCGGGGGCGGTTACCAGTTTCCCATCGACGATGGCCTTATCCACGGGGATGGCTTCGAACTTTCCGCCGCTGGCGGTGACTTCCGGGGCGACGGCGGGGTAGGCGGTGCAGGTTCTTCCTTTGAGGACGTTGGCCGCGGCGAGGATTTGCATGGCGTGGCAGATGGCGGCGACGGGTTTGACCGTTTCGAAGAAATGGCGGACGGTTTGAAGGACCGCCGGGTTAAGGCGCAGATATTCGGGCATCGGCCGCCGGGGAGGACGAGGGTGTCGTAGGTCTCCGGGCGGATTTCCGCGAAGGTTGCGTTGAGCGCGAAAGCGTGGCCGGGTTTTTCGGTGTAGGTTTGGTCTCCCTCAAAATCGTGCACGGCCGTCTTGATCTTCTCGCCCGACTTCTTGTTCGGGCAGACGGCGTGAACCGTGTGACCCACGGCCTGTAGGGCCTGGAACGGCACCATCACTTCGTAATCTTCTGAGAAATCTCCGACGATCATGAGAATTTTCTTGGCGGCCATGGATCACTCCTGTTTGGAAAAAGCGATTGAACCGCCAAGGCGCCAAGGACGCCAAGGACGCCAAGATAAAACCGCCAGAAAATGCCTTTTATTTCCGTTCAGTGTTTTCTTGGCGTTTCTTAGCTTGGCGTTCTTGGCGGCTTTTGGCGGTTCAATACTCTTCTTATACCGGCATCTGATGCGCGACTTTGTACAGATTCCAGGTCAAATGAATCTGCCCATGATGATGCGCCTCGTGCCAGGCCATGAGGACTAAGGTATCCTCGACGGATCGTTTGCGGCCGCCGAAATCGAGTTCGCGATTCATCGCTTCGGGGTGCGTTTCGATCCAGCTTTTGATGGCCGCGTATTTGGTGTCTAGCAACTCTCGAATCTGTTTCATGGACGGCACGTTTGCATCCGTCGGGGTCGAACCACCGGCAAAGGCATCGACCAGCTCTTTATCCGGCTGCTCGTTGGCAAATCGCATCTTGAGGAATCGCTCATGGGAGGCGGCGCAGTGGGCGAATTGCCACCCCAAATGGGCTCGCCCGGGGGCCGGGCGCCAGGCCAGGACCTGTCTCATATCTTGCCCGCTTTTTTCGATCGCGTTCAGTTCATCCAGCAAGCGCTGATGAGACATGTCCAGCGCTGCAATCAAAGTCTTCTGGTCCACGGCGGAATCTCCTTTGTTAAAACGGCAATGCCTTATGGGTTGATCTTATCCCGCAATTCACATCTCGGGTAGGATTCAAAAAGGCGAGTGCCCGCCGCGATGGCGGGCACCGTAATCAATGTAATAACCTTGCGGGTTCGCGTCGGCGCGTTCCGGCTGACTTATTGCGCCACGCCGCCGGGGAGAAAGCCTTCCAGCTTTCGGGCCCGGACGGGATGCTGGAGCTTGCGGATCGCCTTGGCTTCGACTTGCGCGCACCCTTTCGCGCGTCACTTTGAAGATGCGCCCGACTTCTTCGAGCGTGTAGGTGTAGCCGTCGCCGATGCCGTAGCGGAGCTTGATGATCTCGCGCTCGCGATACGTCAGGGTTTTCAGCACCTGCTCGATTTTGTCCTTGAGCATTTCCTGAGTGGCGGACTCGACAGGATTGTCGGCTTTTTCGTCCTCGATGAAATCGCCGAAATAGCTGTCTTCGCTCTCGCCGACCGGGCGATCGAGCGAGATCGGATGCCGGCTGATCTTGAGGACGCGCCGGGTTTCCGTGACCGTCATCTTCGCGCGGCGGGCGATCTCCTCGATGGTCGGTTCGCGGCCAAGCTCCTGCATCAGCGCTTTGCTGATGTTCCGCAGCTTGCTCATGGTTTCGATCATGTGCACGGGGATGCGGATCGTCCGGGCGTGGTCGGCGATGGCTCGCGTGATCGCCTGGCGAATCCACCAGGTCGCGTACGTGCTGAATTTGAAGCCGCGTCGGTATTCGTACTTGTCGACCGCGCGCATCAGGCCGGTATTCCCTTCCTGGATGATGTCCAGGAAAGAGAGCCCGCGATTGCGATATTTCTTGGCGATGGAGACCACCAGCCGCAGGTTTCCGCCCGACAGTTTTCGCTTTGCGTCCTCGTATTTGAAATAAATCTTGCGGATCGCGACCACCCGGCGGTGGAGATTCTGCGCATCTTCCAGCACCAGGTCTTCGAGTCCGCTCAGTTCCTGCTGGCAAACTTCGAGGTCTTCGCCGGGGTCCTTCAGTTTCTTGAGTTCCTCGATTTTCAGTTCGAGTTCCACCATCTTGGCGGAGATCGACGCCAGCTTTTTCATCAGCGGCGTTACCTTGCTGGTGCGCAGGGCCAGTTCTTCGAGCAGCTTGACGCTGCGGCGGCGGCGGCGGCGGATCGCCAGGCGAACTTCGTCCTGGTCCTTCCGGGTCTTGGCGGTCCGCAGTTGTTCCCATTCGTCGCGATTGCGCCCAGCATTTGGCGGACCGACGCCAGGTTCAGCGGAATGCGCTGCCCGATGGTTCCCTTATCGGCCATGCCTTCATCGGTGCTGATTTTCATGGTGCGGTCGAACGGCAGATCGCCGTCGTCGACCTGCTGGAGAATCTCCGCCGCCGACTGGAGGCAGTAATCGCTCTCCAGAACTTTGGAGCGGAAAATTTTGCGGGTGATTTCGATCTTCTTCGCCAGCCCGATTTCCTGCTCGCGCGTGAGCAGGGGGATTTCCCCCATCTGGGTGAGATACATCCTGACCGGGTCGTCGATGCGCTTGGTGGAGGCCTCGGCCAGCTCGGCTTCCAGGTTCAGATCCAGCGACTCATCGTCGTCATCCTCGTCGACGACGATCTCCTCTTCCTTCGGACGCGAGGGGCGCGCCCTTCAGGGACTTGACCGCCTTGGCGGCGGTGGGGGCCCGCTCTCCGGGCTCGGGGGAGGTCTTTTCCGGCTTGGTCGCGGCGCGGCCGGGTTTGGTGAACTCCGCGACGTCGGTGTCATCGATGAGACGGATTCCCATCTCGTCGATCATCATCAGCAGCGAATCGAGCTTGTCCGGAGAAACCACTTCGTCCGGAAGGCGCTCGTTCAACTCGTCGTAAGTGAGGTATCCGCGCGAGGTCCCAAGATCCAAAAGGGCCTGCACGCGCAGGTCTACTTCTTCCTGAGAACCTGATCCAATCAGGGGCGTTTCAATCGTTGCCATTGTCTACAATCCACTTTCCTGGCAGGAATCCGGACCAACGGCTGGCGGCCGCGATCCTCGCCGACGCGGTACCGGGCCAAAGAGTTCGGGAAAATTCCCGATCCTTGCAACGCGGTCACCGCCACCGGCGGAACACTCTTTAGTTTTTCAAACAATCGGCACACCTGTTCTGGCCCGCGCTCTTTCCTGCAACTCCCGCAGGGCCGCCAAGTCTGCCGACAAATCCACCGACTCCCCGGACGATTCTATGCCCGCTTTTCGCAATTGGGCGATGAGTTGTCGTCCCTCTTCTCGTTGATCCTCTTCGGTCAGGCGCTTTAAGCAGCCTTCCAATAGTTCCGGCCCATCCGGCATGTTGGTCGCTTCGTTGGCCCATCTGAGGGCCAGGGCTTTTTGCTCCTCATCCTCGAGCAGAGCGAGGAACTCGGCCAAAATAACAACCCCCTCATCTTCTTGGCGCTGCCACATCGTTTCAGCGAGCTTCTTCAGTCCGGCCTCCGTAAATTGAGCCGGGACAAGACGTTGCTGCACGGAAGGCCAGTATTCCGGCTCGAGCAAAAGCAGGCCGATAATGAATCCCTCAGCAGTCTGCCGGGCCGTCGGTACGGGGGGCGGAGCATTGATATTCGGCTCGCTTCCCGCCGCAACTTGAACCGCCGGCCTGCCATATCGAGGTTGCGGGGCCGTTTTAAACCGCCGACTAAGCTGCTCGACGGGGATATCCGTCAAGCGGCTGACTCGCGCCAAAGCCGAGCCCCAGCGAAGCGAATCGACCGGCCCGGACCCGCGCATCCGCAAGGGTCTGCAAATATTGTTCGACGGCCTGCTGCCGATTCGTCACCGAATCGCTCGCCTTCACCTGCCGCTCAAGCTGCTTCCATTTGTACGCCAGGGCGTCTGCGGCCGAGGCGAGCAGTTGGTTGAACGCATCCGGGCCATGCTTGATCAGATATTCATCCGGATCGAGCCCATCGGGCAGCGAGGCGATCGCGATTTCCACCGGCTGAGTCAAAAACAATTCGACCGCCCGATTGACCGCCGCTTCTCCGGCCGCATCGGCGTCGAAGATCAGGACGATTCGTCCGGCGTGCCGGCGCAGGAGGTTCACGTGCTGTTCCGTCAGCGACGTGCCCAAGACCGAGACCACATTGCTGGCGCCGAACTGATGCGCCATGATCACATCGGTATATCCTTCCACGACCGCGACGGTTTGCGTCTCGACGATTCTCGGCCGGGCCAGATCCAATCCATAGACGCAGCGGCTCTTCGAAAACAGCGGTGTTTCCGGGCTATTCAGGTACTTCGCCGGGTCTTCCGATCCCGGCATGACGCGGCCGCCGAACGCGATGATGCGTCCGTTTTCGTCGCGGATCGGAAACATCAGGCGATTCCGAAACGTGTCGTAATATCCGTCGCCGCGCTCGCGCGGCTTGGCCAGGCCCGCCAGCGCCAGATGCCGCGGCGAGAACTGCTTCATCGCAGGACTCGTCAGCAGAGCATCCCACTGGTCAACAGCCAGCCCGATGCGAAAGCGTTTGATCGACGCCTCGTCGAACCCGCGGCCTTCCAGATACTGCCGGGCGGCGAGCCCATGCTGCGGATGAGAGAGCAACTTTTCAAAGAACAAACAGGCGGCGGAATTCGCTTCCAATAGCGTTTGCCGCTCGCCCGAATTCTGCTGACCGGAATAGGCGGGCAACTCGATTCCCGCCGCCTCGGCTAAGATCCGCAGCGCTTCCTTGAAGTCGACGCGGTCGCGCTGCATCACAAAGTCGAAAGCCGAACCGCCTTTCTTACAGCCATAGCAATAAAAGAATTGCTTGGATGGACTTACGTGGAAGGACGGTGATTTCTCCTGGTGGAAAGGGCAGAGGCCGACAAAATCCTTGCCTCGCCGCTTAAGGGCGACGGTTCTACCGATCAACTCGACGATGTCGGTTGCCTGAAGAACGCTGGTCTTGCTATCGCCGGCGAAACTTTGCCCGTTTGGTCGCTTCTCCATTGCCAACGACCGGGTCTTCCCCTAAATCCTTCAGGGATAAAGCTTAATACGCGTCCCCAATGGACGCACAGTGCCAAATATATCACCCGATGGTTAAGGGGTCAAATATTCAATCCGCAATCAACACAAAAGTCCCGTAACCTCCACAAGTTATAAAAATCTTCATTCTCCCGATCATTGCTTCGGATATTATCGGACGGCACACAACGTAACAAAGGTCACAATCCCCACGCTAAGTTGGGGTAGTTTGGGAACTAACTATGACCCGTTTTACCTTGGACGCAAACACAGACGGCAGCGATCACATTGTCAACCTGAGTCCGCTGCTTAAGCCGAAGGTCAGCCAGCTTAAAGGGGAGGGGGTTCTCCACCTTTTCCTGGTTGGAAGTACCGCCGCCCTGACGACGTTGGAGTACGAGGCCGGGCTGGTGAAGCATGACATGGCCGAGGTGCTTCAGCGCCTTATTCCTGACGACGTCCAGTATCAGCATGAAGCCACCTGGAACGACGACAACGGGCATAGCCACGTGCGCGCCGCCCTCATCGGCCCGAGCCTGACCATTCCATTTGGACAGGGGCGGCTCCTCACCGGCGAGTATCAGCAGGTTGTTTTGATGGAGTTCGACACGCGTCCGCGCAAACGCGCGATTATTTGCACCGTGCTTCCGTGAGCGATCGCAAATCCGCTGCTGCGCGCTCGATCGGGCTGGTCCAATCGTCCCACGCGGTCTGGCGATAGAGCTTCAGGGTCGGATACCAGGGAGAACTTTCTCGATCCAGCAGCCAGCGCCAATCGGGGATTCGTTTCAGGAGCACCCAGGCGGGTTTCCCCATGGCTCCGGCCAATTGCGCTGCGGCTGTATCGATGGTGATGAGCAGGTCCAAATGGTGGATTACCGCGGCCGTATCGGCGAAATCTGAGATTTGAGATTTGAGATTGATTACATTTGGATCCGCAAGGCCGTCCTGCAATCCGAAAAACTGGACGTTTGGATTCGACAGGGGTTTGAGCGACTCGGGCGGGATCGATCGACCGTAGGGCAGCGGGCGGCCCGACCAGGCTAATCCCACTTTCAACCTTTTGCCTGCGCCGGCCATCGCCGGCTTCCATTTCTCGACGATTTCCGGATCCGCTTTTAGGTAGGGAACGTCTGCCGGAATCGAGTCTAATCTTGTGGCAAACGCGAAGGGTAAGCTGAAGAGCGAGGATTGATAGTCATACTCCGGTATGTCCTCTTCGGGTCGGAGTAATCGAATCGGGCAGGGGAGGCTTCTCAAAAGCCGATGCAAAACCACCGGGCACGCCAGGATCAGATTTGCCCCGCGCTGGGCCAGCAAGGGCAAATAGCGGGCAAACCAGATCGTGTCGCCAAACCCCTCCTCGGCGTACAAAAAGATTGTCTTGCCTTGCAATTCCTGTCCCGCCCATTTCGGCACTTCAATTCGGGCCGCTGCGGCGCACCTTTTAATCGCACGCGCCATTCATACTCCGGCAAGCCGTTCTCATAATCCCCGCGGGTCAGAAGCACCTGGGCCAGATTCCAATGGCCGTCGGGATAATTGGGATCGAGCTTAATCGCCTTACGGCAAGCCTCTTCGGCCTGCTCAAGTTCCCCGACGCACAACAGGGCAAATCCCAACCCCGCCCACGCCTGCACGGAGTTCGGATTCATTTCGATCGGCCGGCGATATGCGGCGATCGCTCCCGCCAAGTCATTCATACCCGCCAGCACCGCGCCTAGATTTCCATACGCCTCGGCAAAATCGGGGCGGATTTCGACGGCCTTGCGATAGCTTGCCGCTGCCGATGCAAATTCCCGCTTGTCGGCGAGGGCCTTGCCGAGATTGAAATGTCCGCGCACCAGTTTTGGATCGAGTTCAACGGCTTTGCGGTACGCGGCGATCGCGTCGTCCAGTCGGCCCGCGCTCTTCGAGCGCGTTGCCGAGATTGGAATGCGCCGGGGCGAACTCAGGCTTGATTTGAATCGCCTGCTTGATCAGTTCCACCGCCGACTCGGGCTGGCCGGTTTCCTGCATTATGACCCCGAGAAGATGCAGGGCATCGAAATCCTGGGGATTCTCGGTGAGAATCTGCCGATAGACCGACTCCGCCGCCAGGAGTCGCCCGGCCTGATGGTGCTCGACGCCAGTCCGAATCGATGTCATTTTTCCGCCACCCGCTGGTGCAGCGCCGCGGCCACTTCGCGAACCACGGGCTCCCAATCGCCAAATTCTTTCTGCCGGAATAATCGCATCGTGGGATACCACGGCGTTTGCTGGCCCGTCATCTGCCAGCGCCAATCCGGCACGCGCTTCAGCATCGTCCACACGGGTTTTCCCAGGGCTCCCGCCAATTGCACGACGGCCGTGTCGATTCCGATCACCAGGTCCAGTTGATCGATCAGCGCGGCCGTGTCCGCGAAATCCCTGATTCGATCGGTTGCATTGATTAGATCCATCCGCGCCGCCGGCGTTTCCTCTGAGCCTTCGCCAATCTGCAAACTATAAAACCGCACATCGGGATGACCCAGTGGTTCGAGCATCCGAAGCGGGATCGATCGACCGGCTGGCTGCGCCGCCCGACCACACCAACCCAACCTTGAGCTTTCCCTCGTCTCGCGCAATCTCGTCAGCAAATCGCTCCCGATCCGCGGCCTCAGTCTTGAAATACGGTCCCGCCCATTGGTAATCTTCCGGCCCGGGCAATCCGAACACGAGAGGTAAACTCGGCAGCGCACAATGCAGATCAAAGCCCGGCAATTGATCCGCCGAGGAGAAAAAGTTATCAACGCCCGGCAGACTTCGCATCAATCGCAAAACCTTCGGCTGGCATGCCATCATGGCTTTCCCGCCGCGCTGCGCCACCAGCGGCGCATACCCGCGCAAAATGGATCGTGTCCCCGAAACCCTGCTCCCCGTACAGTAAAACCGTGCGCCGCGCAAATCTCCGCCGTCCCACATGGGCTGGGAGAATTCGGCCGTGAAGGGTTCGAATTCCGGCACGCGCCGCCGCCAGTCATATTCCGGCCAGCCTTCTTTATATTTGCCCTGAAGCAGCAAGACCTGGGAGAGATTCCAATGAACCATCGCCGCCGCGGGATTTCGCCCCAGCGCTCGCTGATAAACGTCCGTCGATTCCTCCAGCTCCCCTCGGCTCAAATGCAATGCACCAAGATTCGTGTACGCCTCGATCAGATTCGGATCCAATTCGATAGCTCGTCGGAATGAATCGCGCGCATCCGCGATTTTCCCCGCCAGCTGAAGGGCGATGCCCAGATTGTATAGATAATCGCCATTGTCCGGACGAAGCTCGGCGGCACGCCGCAACTCATCCATCGAAGCGTCGTATCTTCCGAGCTTGCAGTACGTATTTCCAAGATTATTCCGCGCGACGTCGTTGCCTGGCTGAATTTTGATCGCCTCTTCGTACGCTGCGATCGATTCTTCGAGCCGGGCCGCGCCTGCAAGGGCAATCCCGAGGTTATACCAAGCCTCGAAAAATTTTGGCCGCAGGGAAAGCGCCTTCTTCAGCGCCTCGATCGCCTCATTGGTTTTCCCCAGGCGTGTGAGAATCATCCCGCAGTTGCAATAGTCTTCGGCCCCCTTGTCGTCATCGTGGGTGGCCTGCCTGAAATATTGCACCGCCTCCGCCAACTTGCCGGAGCGGTATTCCTTTGCCGCCAATTGCCGCAATGCTTCACGGTCCATCTACGACTCTCGTAGCGCCGCGACCGCCTCTTCGACGGCCGCGGTCCAGTCTCCACGATGCTTCTGCCTGAAAATCCGCATCGTGGGATACCACGGAGAGTCGTTTCGATCCAGCATCCATCGCCAATCCAACACCGGCGGCAGCAGGAGCCAGACCGGTTTCCCCAGCGCTCCCGCCAAATGCGCCACGGCCGTATCGACGCTGATCACCAGATCCAGTTCGCTGACCAGCGCCGCCGTGTCGCTCCAGTCGTTCAGTTCCGCGGTCCAATCGGTCGCGTTGAGATTCTCCGGCAGCGCCTCGGGCGCGATCCTTCTGCAAGCTGAAGAACCGCACATTGGCGGCTTCGGAGAGCACCCCCAGCTTTTCCGGTGGAATCGAGCGCATCGCGTCCGTCGGTTTCGACGCCTCCCCGGCCCAAACCAAACCGACTTTCTTCCTCCGTCCGCCTGGGGCGAGCCGATCTCTCCACGTCCGGCATTTGCCGGAGTCCGCCCAGAGATAAGGCACCTTCGCCGGCACATTCTCCGGCGTCGTTCCCATGACCCCGGGCAGGCTCAGCATCGGGCAGTGATAGTCATACGGCCCAACCTCCTCCGGCCGATCCGTCGCGACGACCTTTTCCACCCCGCGCAAACTTTTCAGCAATTCGACCAGCGGCGGCTGAGCCGCGACGATGACCTTCGCCCCCAATTCCGCCAGCAGCGGCGCAGTACCGCGCAAATTGAATGACATCGCCAAATCCTCCTTCCGGGTGAAGCAGGATTCGCTTTCCGGCGAGATTCTCGCCGTGCCATGTCGGGCCTGGAATATTGTGCGTCCGCAAACTCGCATCGCGATAGAGCCAGCGATATTCCAATTGTGCCCACCCGGTGGCCCAGTTTCCCTCGGCGAGATATGCGTGCGCCAGCGCCCAGCGCATGGGGGCATCCTCCGGCCACTTTTCCAATCCGTCCCAGAGCACGTGTCGCGATTCGCAAAGTCTGCCCGTCCAATAGACGCCCTGACCCAGAATTAAATGCGCCGGCCGCAGTTCCGGGCGCACTTCGATGACCTCCCGATAAATCTTGATCGCGGCTTCCATCTCGTTTTCCGCCATGAGCGCCGCGGCCAGGTTGTACTGCGCTTCGAACAGCTCTGGGGCGATCTCCAGCGCCCGGCGATAGCAGGCGATCGCCTCGCGTGATTTGCTCAGCCGCGCTGCGCCAGACCCTGGTTGCACCAATAATCCGCCCGCGCGGCTCGACTTTCGAGGCGCGGGCAAAGAGCGCCGCCGCCTCTTCCATGCGGTTGGATTCGAACGCCAGAATGGCCAGTTGATGCAAAGCTTCGGCGTGATTCGGGTCATCCGCCAGAACCTGGCGGAAGCGTTCCTCGGCCTCCGCCGGCCGCCCCGAACGCGAAAACTCCACCGCTTCTTGCAGTGCCCGCCCCATCATATTCCGCTATTTTATTACATCAGTGATATCCTGTATGCTTTATTTTTGGAGAGATTTAAATGCGTTTTTTCGCTGCATTCGCGGGTTTACCGATGATTTTTCTTATTTCCCGCCCCGTGGCGGCGGCCGAACGCTATGTCCTCCACGAAAAGCTGCATGTCGGACAGGTGGTTTGCATCCAGTCGGATTACCGTCGCAGCGTTCACAGCATCTCCACGACGGGCGACGTCCAAACCCCCTCCAACATCGATTATCACCAGATTCTAAAGTCCACCATTAGCGTCCTGGCCGAAAAAGATGGCTCAGCCACCGAGGTCCGCGTTCAAGTCGACGCCAGCAGCCGAGACATCGAGAATCATTCGGGCAACTTGAAATGGGTCGACAATAACTTCGCCGGGAAGACCATCACGTTGCGGCGGCTTGCCGATGACTCCATCGCCAACGATTTCACGGGGCAGGCCGACCCCACCGATCTCGACAATCTCAACGCCTATCTCAACCCCGACGCCGATTGCTATCCCGATCATCCGGTGGCGGTGGGGGACGTCTGGGATGCAACCGCGAAGATGCAGCCCCATTCGGGCCTCGGGCCTAATGATCACATGCTTGCCGAATGCCGGCTTGACAGCGTCAAGAACGAGAATGGGCGGCAGATGGCGCAGATCACCTGCTCCTGCGGCGAGATTTTCCAGGAGGACGGCAACGTCGAGGAAGACGTCCAGTGGACTGCCGTCATGCTCACCGACATCGGCACGGGCCAGATCATTTCTTCCGATCTCAAAGGCTCCAGCACCTATTCGACGCCGGCAACCGAATCCACGCGCCTTTCCGGCGGTACAACCTTCCACGACATCGATCTGGTCATCCCCCCGACAACCCGCCCGTGAACCGTGGCCGGTATTATCGCGCCTGCGGATGTGATCCAACTCATCCACGGGGCGTTAGCGGCCGAAAATCATCATATCTTGACGCGGATTTGCGCAATTTCATCCCTTCTGTTGCTCCTTTCCGCGACCCGCGTATCGGCCGACGCCCCGCAGCAGTACACCCTGCGCGAGAACTTCGCTGCCGGACAAACCTTCCACACCCGCATCGACGTCAGCGGCGACGAAAATGACGCCCTCACAAAGAGCGGCTCAACCTGGCACAGGGCTTTTCATTATCGCCAGTACACGATCGTCGATGTCAAAGTCCTCTCCGTGCAGGATGGGATGCCGATCGACCTTCGCCTCGATGTAGACCCCGACAGCCACGATACGCAAACCGACGCCTCGGGGATGAAAATTATCGACAACTGCTATGCCGGCGATTCCCTCACCCTCCATCGCAATCCCGATGGGAAGTTCAAGCAGAATTTCCGCGGAAAAACGAACGTTAGCGATGAATCCCAGGTCTTTAAACTTATGCACGTCGAGGACGTGATTCTTCCCGATCATCCGGTCGCCGTCGGGGATATGTGGGAGCCTAAATTTGTGGAATTTTTCAAGCTGCCCCCGCATGTGCAGATGATGGCGCAATGCCAGCTCGGTTCCGTATCCCAGGATGACGGCAAGCCTGTGGCCACGATCGATCTCTCGCTGGCGGGCCTCCGTGAGGGGCGAGCGGAACTGGAACAGGACATCGAAGTCTCCGGCGTATTCCGCGTGGACATCAATTCCGGCCGAGTCATCTCGTGGAGCGAAACCACCACCGGAACCAATTCGAATCCGCCGGGAATGCCGGTTGAAATCTCCGGCGGCTGGACCGCCAGGGATTCCATGGTTTCCATTCCCGCGGCCCCTCCCGCCACGCAACCTTAACAAGATCATTGTGGACAATCCGGGCAAAAGTCGCCACAATGCTCCGCCTTAAAACTTACAAGGAGAATTCATGGCCGAGGACACCACCGACAGCAATCAGCCCGCCGCCAATGTGCAGGTTCTTTTGGATGAGCGCGAGCTGCGGCAGATTTACAGCAACGCCTATCGCATCCACGCCACCGCCGGCGAAGTGGTGGTCGATCTGGGCTTCAATATGCCCAATCCCAACCCGCAGGCCGGGCAGCAACAGCAGTTGCTCCTCAAGATCACCGATCGGGTAATCATGTCCTACGTCAACGCCAAGCGCCTGGCGCTCTCGCTCGGGCAATTGGTCAAGCGATATGAACAGCAGTTCGGCGAATTGACGCCGCCGGGCTCGCAGCGCCCTGGTCAGTAAAAGGCGAGGTCAGCCACAGATGGGGACAGATGAGCACAGATGGAAATGCAGAAATTGAATCTATTTTTTTATCTGTTTGAATCTGGTTTTTGATCTGGGGCGAGTGTCTTAAGCCGCTTCTTCAGTGACCTGGTCTCGGCCGTGAATCCCTGCCGCTAATTTCTGTGCGCTAACTGGTTGGTTTCCGAGTTCGCGGATTTCGACGGCTGCCGCGAGGGCGCCCAGATACGCCGCCGCTTGGAGCGATCCTCCCGCCGCCAGCGCCAGGCTGGCCGTCGCGAGCAGGGCGTCGCCGCATCCCAGGGGATCGACCACATATCTTGAAAAGGCGGGCAGATATTCGCTGGCCAATCTTCCGGGCTGGGCGCTGGGGTCTTGATGCTGTTTCCAGAACGTGACCAGGCCTTGCTTGCCTAGCGTGATGATCGCCTGCCTTGCCTCCGTGGCTTCGAGGAGGTTCCAGACCACCGCGCCGAGGCCGCCGGAAAAATCGTGCAGGGTCTCGCGCACTTCGCGTTCAGTGGGGCAAAGGAGATCGACGGATTTGAATCTCAGGAGGCTTGCCTGTCTTCCGCTCACGTCGGCGGTGAGGATCGGCACGTTCTTGCGCAGCTCGGGCATGATTCGGTCGAGCAGCGATTCGGTGATCAGTCCATATCCAAAATCCGCGAAGATCACCGCCGCCGCGCCGCTTGCCGCGGACAGGATGGTGTCGGCCAGTTTGCTTTCCGTTTGCGAATCGATCGGGCTGATCGATCCGTCGTCCACCTTGAAGAGTTTCGTTTGATCGACCAGGTACCGGTTCTTGCAGATCGTCTGCTTGCGATGGGTGGAACTCTGCACGGAGATGCCTGCCGATTTCAGGCGCATAAAGGCCGCGTTCGAGGCGGCGTCTTCCGTCAAGGACGTAATGAGCGACGCTTGCGCTCCAAGAGCCGCGACGTGTGACGCGATCACGGCGGCTCCTCCGTCGAAATCCTCCTGGCGAAGATGCCGCAGGGCCATCATCGGGCCTTCGCCGGCGACTCCTGTCGCATCGCAAAAATGATAGCGGTCCAGGATGTAATCGCCGACGACCACTACTTTCATTTGCGAAAATTTCGCAAGTGTGCGCTGGAGCGCCGCGCCGGTCAGGCCGAAGCGGTCGCGGAACCGCGCGACTTTCTCGTCCATCAAGGCATCGCGATCGCCGAGGGTATTGATGAGGGCCGTCGACGAATAGACGACATCTCCGCTGGAGAAAACGACTTTTCCGCCGGCCTGCGTGACGGCGTCGCGCTCCGCCAAAAATCGCGGATCAAAATTTCGCTCGTATTCCTTCCCCTTGACGTATATGTCCGGCTGAAGCTGCGTAAGCAGCTCGACCGCCGTTGGTTCGGCGTTCACATGCACCCAATCCACGCACTCCAGGGCAGCCAGGCTGCCCGCCCGCAGATCATCCGGAATGAGCGGGCGATCCATCCCCTTGTTCACCTGCGAATCGGCGCTCACGGTGACGATCAGTTCGTCCCCGAGCGATCGGGCGTATTGCAGGTGTAAAATGTGCCCCGGATGCACGATATCGAAGCACCCGTGGCAATGGACGACGATTCGCCCGGCCTTGCGCGCCGACTCCCGCACGCTCAGCAGACGCTCCAGATTGCAGACCTTCTTCCCGGGATTCATGGATACGCATCTCTATCGGCCGAAATGGGCCGGATGGTTGAAGAATTATCGGACGGGCCGCCGATAACGAGAGCAGCGCCGACATGCACCAAACCCTGGAATCCTTCTCCCCAGCCGCCAGGCAGATCGCGGAGCATTTGCGCCGCCGACCGCTGGCGCGAGGCGGCGGACCACCTCTCCAACCTGCCGCGGCGAACTTCGCAGGCGCAATTCCGTCTCCATTTCGCCCGGAACATGGCCGCGACGGCCGAACATCGGCCGGAAATCCATCGCCTGCTGATCGATTCCCTTTCCAGCGCGGGGAACGAATTTCCGATCGTGCGCGGAAAATACGGGCGGTGGACCCTTGCCAATCAGCCCGACGATCCGACGTCGTCCACGATGCAGACGTTGGCCGAACTGAAGCCCGCCTGGAAATCCGGCAAGGCGCTGGCGGTCTGCGGACTCGGCGACGGGAATGTGCTTTCCGCACTGGCGAACTTTTCCCCCAAGCTGCTCCTCGGCCGCGAGCACCCCGTCTTTCTCATCGAGCCGCGCACCGACCTCGTTCTCTCCCTGCTGGCTCTGCACGATTTCGCCAACCCCGACGGCCCGATCCGACAAAAAAGATTCTTCTGGTCCATCGGGCCCGATTGGCAAAGGCAGTTCCGGCAATGTTTCCTCGACAATCCGCTAGTGATCTTCCCGGAATCCCAGATCGGGCAAGGCCCGGACATCGCCGCCATCGATTCGCAACTGCGCAAGACGTTGGTTGAACTTGTTGAGCTTGATCGAGAGCTGGCCAAAAAAATCGACGCGATTTACGCAGACGTTACGCCCTCGAAATTAGCCGACCTTTTCGGTGCCAATCCCCCTCGCCCGCCGCGAATCCTGCTGGTCACCAGCCGGTTTACCACCGTTCTTCAATATTCCACGGCAGACGCGGCGGACGCCTTCGCGAAACTCGGCTGGGAAACCCGGACCCTCGTCGAGCCGGAGGCGTATCATTCCCTGCGTAAAAGCGCCATGCGCCACGCCATCGCGGATTTCCGGCCCGATCTCGTCCTCGTCATCGATCATCTCCGCCACGAATACGACGACGTTTTTCCGGCGAATCTGCCCTTTGCCTGCTGGATTCAGGATCACCTCCCCAATCTCTGCAACGCAAAAGCCGGCGAGTCGATCGGCACGCGCGATTTTGTTCTGACCGCCATTGGAACCCATTTCGTGCAAAAACATCGCTACCCGGCGGGCCAGATCGTCGATCTCCCGAACCTGGCAAAAATTCCCAAGCGCCCGGCGGCGTGGAAAAGCGACGGTCTGGATCTGGTCTACATTTCCAACTGGACGCAAAGCACGGATGAGGTGATCGAAAAAATTCTACCCGCGCGGCAAATCAGCCCAACGTCCGCGCCGTTGCCGAGACGTCCATCGCGCGGATTCTGGCGGTTTACGATCGGGGAGATTGCCTGGCCACGCAGCGCGAGGTGCGATGGGTTGTCGAGGCCGCGCAAAAGAGCGCGGCCGCGCCATCGCCGACCCGGCCGTCGCTGACGACCTCGTCAATCTCTTGTGGGATCGGCTCAACAACCATCTCTATCGGCATCAGGCGTTGCAGTGGGTCGCCGACCTGGCAAAACGAAAAGACCTCTCGTTCGGTCTTTACGGCCGCGGCTGGGAAACCCATGCGCAGCTTCACGCCTTCGCCCGCGGCGTGGTCAAACCGGGTGAAGACCTCGAAAACCTGGTGCGAAAAAGCCGCATCAATCTCCAGCTTGAGCCATTCGCGTGTTTCACTCATCCGCGCTTGCTCAACGGCCTCTTCGCCGGCGGGTTCTTTCTCATCCGCGATCATCCGTTTAATCGTCTGCCGCAGCGGCTGCTGGAGTTTCTGGCCGCGAATGTTTCGGACGATGTCGAAACCGTCGCGCAAGTGCGGGACGCGATCGCGCCGGAAAATCTCGAACAATTCGAATCTCTTTTGCGCGAGTGCGCGGCGATGTCCGAACAGGCCGACCCCGTGCAGATGACGCGCAATTGGCAGCGGGCCGGGCTCATTGCAGCGCAAAATCCGCCGGGCCAATATTTGGACCCGATATTTTTTTCAAATCCCGCCGGTTTGGAGCGAAACGTTCTGCATTTTGCCGCCGATGAAGATTTGCGCCTTCGCGTCGCGGCTGATCTGCGCCGTGAGCTGGAAGGGCGTCTTAGTTACGAGTCCGGCTTTGGCCGCGCTGTGCGGCGAATCGAAGAACTCTTGCGGGCATTACGAACGTGAAACTCAGCTACGTCATCATCTCGTACAACCGCCGCGATACGCTTCTGCAAACGCTGGCGCGGCTGAAGAAGGTGACCCCCATCTCGCGCAACCAGTGGGAAGCGTGGGTCGTCGACAATGCCTCGACCGACGGCTCCGCCGAGGCCGTCCAGCAGCAATTCCCGCAGGTGCATCTCATCCGCAACAAAAAAAATCAGGGGATGTTCGCCCGCAATCATGCCTTTGCGCCTGCGCCGGGAAATATATCGTGAGCCTCGATGACGACAGCTACCCCGCCGACGCCCGCGCCGTCGGTCAGATCCTGTCTCACATGGAGGCCAATTCCACGACCGGCGCGCTGGTCGGCAAGGTCGTCCTCCCCGACGGCTCGCTCGAAGGCCCGGCTCTTCCCGGCATTCTCATGGGCGGGGCAAGCTGCCTCCGGAAATCGGTGATCGACGCCACCGGCGGATTCCGGCCCGAGTTTTTCCGACAGGCCGAGGAATACGATCTCAGCTTCCGAATCTGCGCGCCGGCTGGCGCGTCGAACGCTCCGAGCAGATCGTTTTCCGCCACGACAAAGTCCCGGGCGACGGGCGGCCCTCTGCGCTGGTTCCCAAGTTGGACCTCCGCAACAATCTCATCATCGCCCAGCGATTTCTGCCCGAAAAAATCCGCCAGACTTATTGGGACGATTGGAAAAATCGATATGCCGCGCTGGCCCGCGGGAAAACCAGCGAATTGGAAATCCAAAAAGCGATCTGGAGCGCCCGCCTGTGGCGGCTGCGCGACTCTTTCTTCGGCCGCCAGTGCCTTGACGAATCGGCGCTGGAAACCATTTTCCAGTTCCGCCACCAATCCACGCTTATCGGGCAGTGGGCGAGGAGAAACAGCGTGTGGCGAGTCGTCCTGGCTGACTTCAGCAAGAACATTTATTCGGCGTACAACGCCGCGAACAGTTGCGGGCTTCAGCTCCGCTGCATCGCCGATGACAACAACGCATTTAATAACTGGGAATATCGCGGCTTGCCGGTTGTTCCCACACACCAAGCCTTCGAAGGCGGCGGCATCGACGGCGTCATCCTCACCAACATCAACCCCGCGCAAATCGACGCCAGACATCAACATCTCACCAGAGTGTTCCATGGCCCCGTGCTGAAACTCTGGCAACCGCCACGGGAAGCGACGCAATCGGAAATCCAACCCGAAGAACGCCGCGCGGATGCGGCGTGATTCAATCTGACGCCTCGCCCCATGTATTCGTGGGGAGAGGATGGGTGAGGGGCGTCTTTCGTGGTTCGACCGAGGGGTGGATTACAAAAAAGAGGTACGTCCCCTTAATTCGAATCGGGGGGGTGGATTAGAGAAAAAGAGGTACGTCCCCTTAATTCGATTCGAATTCAATTCAATTTGCGGCAAGCTAAAATATCAAGGTCCGCCTTTGGAGCAGGTAATTTATAATTGGCGACGCATATTCGGAAGGTTCATCGTCGGAGTCGTGATTGGCGGCTTCGGTGGGACGATACTGTTGGGTACGCTTGGCCTCCTTACCATAAATTTCATTCCAACGATCTATTACTCCTATTCGCGCCTTCCGGCGCTTTGGGTACTTTCGCCAATTTACATCATCGCCCTTGCAAACGGATTGTATAGCGGGATCGAGCAGCGCCGCGATCAGCGACGGCGATATTGGATGCGAACCGGGTGTTGTAAGTATTGCGGTTATGATCTCCGCGGCACACCTGATCTTCGCTGTCCGGAATGCGGACACGAATTGAAGAACCACTGATGCGAGGCCGATATTTAGCCGCCCATTACGCCGCTCTGAGATCAGCTCTGCATCGTTAAGTCGTCTCCAAGGCGCAACAGTCATCCGGCGATCGTCTCGCCGCGCCCCGTCCCCTCGGGAAGGTCGACGACCTTGATATGCAACCTCTCGCGCAACTTCTCCGTGGCGCGCTCAGCCTGTTCCGCCAGCTTGGCGATGTCTCCGCCGGCCTCTTGCGTCAGCCGTTCGCGAACACGCCGAACGTCATCAACAGGCGTCGGCTCGTGCGGGATCGATGGAGCTTTATTCATTGTCCGTCTCCTGAAGAAGGTCGGGCGTGACAAACATAGGGGCCGCCAAGCCTAGTCTCATGCAGATCACGCCCAAATGCGTTCGTTTGTTCGGATTGGCCATGTGCTGCACATTCCAGGTCAGCACGTAATCCATCCGATGCAGCGTCGCCGTCGGCCACGTGTAGCGCATCACCGCCGTCCGCCGGTCCCGGCATGATTCGCTCCTTCACGAACAGCGCGGCAAGGGCCACCACTTCGGGCGGCTGGCTCAGCGAGGGTAGGCCATCGAGCATCGCCAGTGCCTCTTTACTTCCAGGGAAATCGGGTGAACCCAACTCGTTTACCACCGTCGGTGATACGAATAACTCAAATCGCCGCGATTGCATCTGCCACCATTCTAGGCTCGACGCCCGCCACCCAACGCTTTCATCGCTCGTTCGCGTGCTCACGCAAGCGCTGAAATAACTCGTTTCGAGTTACACTTTTTGCACCGGCGGATTCTATTCCGAAAACGGCCTCGAAGCGAGTTGCTGCGAGGGCCCCGCCGCCTTCTGCCGACCGGTTCAAACCAGGCCGCTAAACCAGATTTCGACTCGTCCACTTCCCCCTTGACACCGATACTATGTATAACATAGTATTGAAAGTAAGGCATGGAGAACAAATCCCAATTTCTCAAAGGGTGCACGCGCACGCTGGTTTTGCAACTTCTGGCGCAGCGGCCCATGTATGGGTATGAACTGGCCGCGGAACTGGATCGGCGGACCAGCGGGATTTTCGCGCTTGGGCAGGGCACTTTGTATCCATTGCTTTATTCGCTGGAAGCCAAGGGGCAGATTCGGGTCAGCCGGGAGGAAAATTCGCCTCAGCAGGGGCGCAAGCGGCGGTACTACGCGATCACCGCCAAGGGGCGCACCGAGCTCGAGGCCAATGTCGTCACATGGCGTGAAATCGCCCGCGGCATGCGCCTGGTCCTGGAGGCTCCCCATGCGTGACTCGTTGGATAAATATCTCGAAAACGTCCTCTGCCACGCCGACCTCGCTCGCGGAGACGAGCGTCAGGTCCGCGCGGAATTGGCGGAGCATTTGCAATCGCTGGTTGAAAAATCGGGTCAAACCAATCCCAAGGAGATTTACACCATGCTGAGCGAACAATTCGGCTCTCCCAGGCGCATCGGCCGAGCCATCGCGGCCGCGAAGGGGCGCGTCCGGACCTATTTCAAGAAGCAGCTGAGGAAGCTTCCGCTGCGCGTCGCGATCCTGACGCTGCTGGTATTGGGGGTTCGCCACTCGATCGCCCAGGTCTTTTACGTCCCCGGCCGCGGCGTCGAGCCGGAGATTCCGCGCGGCGCCCACGTCGTCGTCTATAAACTCGCCCATGAATTCCAGCCGGGCGACATCGTCGTCTACCGAAGCGCCATCGGCGACTTTTTCATCGGAACCATCGACCACCCAACTCCCACGGGCTGGCTCGTCGCCAAATACTCCGGCGCCTGCCGCCAGGTCCATGACGTCCGCCCCGACCAAATCATCGGCCGAGTTATCCTCACCACCCGATGAGGCGACCAAACCACTGACTTTTTTCTTTATCCGCGCCCATCCGCGAAATCCGTGATCAAAATTCTTTTTTAACCGCGGATTTCGCGGATGAGCGCGGATAAGTTCAATACAAGAATTCTTTTCGGTTTGTCCTCTGGTTCTTCCCAGCCGTCCGCGGTGATGCTTTTGTCTTTGTCGAAAGTGCCTACACTCACGGGTCATGACCGCGTCTGACCGCCTGCGGCGGCCTATTGTTGAGCTTCTCTTTCTGGCGGCGCCGACCGTGCGCGCAGATGGCGTCGTACACGGTGATGCAATTCATCGATACGTGGATTCTATCTCGCCTTAGCGGGGACGCCGCTACGGCCGCGGCTAACAGCGGAATCCTCACTTTCTCCGGCATCAGCTTTGGCATGGGGGTTCTGGCCCTGGTCAATACCATGGTCAGCCAATCCTTTGGGCGGAAGGAATTCCTGGACTGCGGCAAATACCTTTGGCAAGGGATCTGGCTTGGGCTGTTTCTCGGGCTCGCACTCGCCTCATTCATCCCATTGGGAAATCGCGTGTTCCTAGCCTTCGGGCACGCACCGAATTTCGCCGCCGTGGAAGCCGTTTACTGGCGCATTGTGCTGCTGGCGGCGACCGTCAAACTCCTCTCCATGTCGATGGGACAGTTCCATCTCGGGATCGACCGGCCGTTCTCGCCGTTCATTGCCGCCATCATCGGCGTCACGATCAACGCCGTCGCCGCCTGGTGCATCGTGCTTGGCCGCTGCGGGTTTCATTCTTACGGCGTCGCCGGGGCGGCGTCGGCGCAGAACATCGGCGTCACCGTCGAAATGCTCGTGCTTCTCGTGTTCTGCCTGCGGCCCGATGTCAGGAAAATTTACGGCACACTCCAAATCCGCCCACGCCTCGACTATCTGCTGGCCCTCGTCCGCGTGGGCTTCCCTTCCGGATTGAATTGGTTCAGCGATGTCCTTGCGTGGGGTTTCTTTTGCAACGGCGTTTTGGCGGTCGTCGGCATTGCTGCCATGCAGGCCAATGTCTTTATGCTCCGGTACATGATCGTGAGCTTCATGCCCGCCGTCGGCATCGGGGCCGCCGTCACAGCGCTGGTCGGGCGGTACATCGGCCGGGGGGAGCCGGATATCGCCTACCGCCGGGCGCATCTGGGTTTCTTCGTCTCTCTCGCCTACGTCTGCGCCTGCGGCGTCGTCTTCATTGTCTTTAGAAAACAGCTCATGAGCCTCTTCACCACCGACCCCGAGGTCCTTCGCATCGGCGGGATGTATCTCATCTTCGCTGCCGTCTACGAAATCTTTGACGCGATGTATATCAACTACATCGCCGCCCTGCGCGGCGCGGGGGATACGTTGGTGCCGGCTGTCGTCATGGCGATCCTTTGCTGGACTATCTCGGTCTTAGGCGGCTGGGTCGTGGCCAAATATGTCCCCGGCTGGAATCCGGCGGGGCCGTGGGTCATGGGCTGCATTTACGGCGCGGTCATCGGGATATTCATGTTCGTCCGCTTCCAAACCGGCCAGTGGCGCCGGATCAGACTCGGACCCGGAAGACGTTTACCATCTGGCGCGGAATCCTTTCCCCTCTCCCCCTCCTTCAGTTCCGGCACGGCGGGATAGGGTGAGGGGCGAATCTCGACGGTCGAGCGCCGCCCCTCACCCTAACCTCTCCCCGGAGTACCGGGGAGAGGCGTTAAATGGCCGGCCTCGAATGTCGCCACTACCTCGGCTAAACTTCAATATATATGACCGCCCAGGCCCCGCAAAAAAACAGTTACAAGGGGACCCTCAACCTCCCGCAGACTTCGTTCCCGATGGAGGCGAAGCTCACCACCAACGAGCCTCTGCGCCTGGCCGCCTGGACCGAAGGGCGGCTATACGAAAAACTCCTCATCCACCGTGCAAAATCCCCCAAATGGATCCTTCACGACGGCCCGCCGTTCGCCAACGGCGATATCCATATCGGGCATCTCATCAATAAAACGCTGAAGGACGTGATTCTGCGGTTCCGGACGATGCAGGGTTTTCAGACGCCTTACGTTCCGGGCTGGGACTGCCATGGATTGCCGATCGAGCACAAAATCCAGCAGGAATTGGGGCCGAAACTGCGGCAGATGGACGTCGTCGAAGTCCGCAAACTGTGCTATGCCTACGCGGAAAAATACGTGGGCATCCAGCGCGAGCAATTCCAACGCCTGGGCATCCTTGGCGAATGGAACAATCCTTACCTCACGATGAGCCCGGAATACGAGGCTCAAACGCTCGAAGTCTTCGCGCGCTTCGTCGAGGAGGGGCTGGTTTACAAGCAGCTCAAGCCGGTCCCCTGGTCGATCGAAAACCAGACGGCTTTGGCGGATGCGGAACTGGAATACGCCGATGTGAAGGACAAGAGCGTTTATGTCCTTTTCGAAATCGAAGACCCATCCATCCTTGGCTCATTGGTTCAGCTTGAGGAAGATGTGCCGCTCTGTTTGATGGTGTGGACGACGACGCCGTGGACGCTGCCGGCCAATTTGGCGGTGGCCGTAAATCCTGAATCGGATTACGGGCTGTACACCATGACAGTGGGGGGAGAACGGGCGCGAGGTGACGGCGATCATCGCCCGCCAGCGGCCGCGGATGTTCTGGCTCTTGAATTGGGAAATCCGCCGAAGGTCCAGGCTTCCAGCATCTACTTCAAGGGGAGCGACCTTGCCGGCGTCACGTATCGGCATCCGTTTGTCGATCGGATCGGAAAAGTCGTGACGGCCGATTACGTCACCCTCGAAGACGGCACCGGTCTCGTCCATACCGCGCCCGGCCACGGCGAAGACGACTATGACACCGGCATCCGCGAAAAACTCGAGGTCTATAGCCCCGTGCTCGCCAATGGGCGCTTCGACGACACCGTGCCAGAGTGGCTGCGCGGAAAATCCGTCTGGGAAGCCAATCCGCTCATCACTGAGCATCTTCGCAAAGCCAAACTTCTTTATCACGAGCAGGAAATCACCCACAGCTATCCCCACGATTGGCGCAGCAAAAAGCCGATCATCTTCCGCGCGACCGAGCAGTGGTTCATCGCGATCGAAAAGCCGTTCACGCCGGCCGGGGAAAACGACGCCCCCAGATCGCTGCGCCAGCGCTCTCTCGATTGTGCCATGAACAAAATCGAATTCATTCCCAAGTGGGGGCAGGCGCGCCTCATCGGCATGCTCGAATCCCGCCCCGATTGGTGCGTTTCCCGCCAACGCGCTGGGGGCTGCCCATTCCCGTTTTCTATAACGAAAAGGGGGACGCGCTGCTCACGCCGGAATCTGTGCGCGCTGTCGCCAAAGTGCTCGCGGAAAAAGGCTCCAACGCGTGGTTCACCGTGCCTGCGTGGGAACTGCTCGGGAAGGATTTTAAATATCCGCCGGGGTTCTTCCCCGAGAATCTCCGCAAGGAAAAGGATATTTTCGACGTCTGGTTCGAAAGCGGCAGCAGTTGGCACGCCGTCTTGCAAAATCGGTCTTATCTGCATTTCCCCGCGGATTTGTATCTTGAAGGCTCGGATCAACATCGCGGCTGGTTCCAGCTCTCGCTGCTCCCTAGCCTCGGCGCCACCGGCAAGCCGCCATACAAGCAAGTCCTCACTCACGGGTTCGTCGTCAAGCCGGATGGCACCAAGGTCAGCAAATCAGACAAGTCTTACGTGACGGCCACGGCCGAGGTGAACCGCCACGGGGCGGATGTCCTGCGGCTCTGGTGCTGCAGCGTCGATTACCAGAACGACATCCCGGCCAGCCCCGATGCGATCAAGGAATTTTCCGACAAGTACCGCAAAATCCGCAACACGCTGCGGTATCTGCTGAGCAATCTTTACGATTTCGATCCGCAGACGGACGAGCAGCCGATCCCGCAGGCGAGCCTCGACGGCTGGGCCATGCAGAACTGGATAACTTGATCGAGCAAACGACACGCGCATACGACAAATATGAACTCCATCGCGCGTTTCGGCTGCTTCACGATTTCTGCGCCGTGCAGATCAGCGCCGTCTACGGCAACGCGATGAAGGACCGCCTTTATTGCGAATTGCCCAATTCGCCCTTGCGCCGACGCTGCCAGACCGTCATGTACAAAATGGCTTCGAGCCTGACGCGTCTGCTCGCCCCGATGCTGGTTTTCACGGCCGACGAAGTCTGGGAAAAAATCCCACACCGCTCCGGTGTCGATGCGTGCGTGCCCAGCGTCCATATGACAGATTTACCGACAAAATGCGGCCCAGAACCGAGCGATGCCGATCAAACGGCGTGGGACCTGCTCACTCGGGCCAGGGACCAGGCCACCGCGCAGCTCGACGCCCTGAAAAAATCCGTAGGCCTGAATAAGGCGCTGGATGCCGAGCTGATCTATCACGTCGACGACGCCACCCGCGCCAAACTGGAACCCTTCGGCCCCGATCTCGAAGACGTCGTCGGCGCAGGCTTCCACAGCTTTCAGGCAGAGCCCCCGAGCCAGTTCCGAGTCGAAGTGGTCGATCGCCGGCAAATGTATAAATCATGCGCGCGAAGCTGGAAGCGCCGGCCGGATGTGGGAAGCGATTCACAGTATCCCGATTTATCCGTGCGCGATGCGGCGGTTGTCAGGCGGTTAAATGAAAAAAAGAATTAGCACAGAGGACACAGAGCACACAGAGAGCACAGAGGAAAAAATTCTTTGTACTTAACTCTGTGCCCTCTGTGTTCTCTCTGTGCTCTCTGTGTTCGCATTTAGTTTTTTGAGAGAGCCGAAAATTGCCATCCGCGCCGATTCAACTTACAGTCCTCATCAGCGGCTCTGGCACGACGCTGCAAAATTTCATCGACTGCATCCATGCCGGGACTCTCAATGCCAGGATTAATCTAGTGATTGCGTCCAAACCGGGAATCGCGGGTATCGATCGCGCCAAATCGGCGGGGCTGCGCACGGAAATCGTTGAACGAAAGAAATTCGCCGGTGCGGCGGAATTCTCCGCTCGTATCTTCGAGCTTTGCGATGAATCGTGCGCCGATCTCGTGTGCTTGGCCGGTTGGCTTTGTCTCCTTCATCTCCCCGAGAAGTGGGGGGGGAAGGTGATGAACATTCACCCGGCGCTGCTCCCCTCCTTCGGCGGCCCGGGCCTTTACGGCCAGCGCGTCCATCAAGCCGTCCTTGACCATGGCGCAAAAGTCAGCGGGTGCACCGTCCATTTCGTCGACGCCACCTACGACACCGGGCCCGTCATTCTTCAGCGAACTTGCCCCGTTCTCGACAACGACACCCCAGAAACCCTCGCCCATCGCGTTTTCGAGGAGGAAAAAATCGCCTATCCGGAGGCAATTCGCCTCTATCAGACCGGCCGTCTGTCCCTCCGCGAAGGTCGAGTCTCTATCAAATAACTCTCTGCCAATACGTAACTTACGCTCAAATTTGAACCCATCGACCGTTTCCCCCATAATGGTCTCTCCCCGCGCCGGGTTTGGCCGGCGGGTTTTCTAACGAATATCAAATTAACGAGGCAGAAATGAGCAGTTCACAACCGACCGTGTTGGGCTTAACGCCCAGCTTCGGATTTGGCGATCGTCTGGGTTTGGCAACTCCCGGACACGCCGCCGCGCTCAAGCGCACCGGGTCCGGAATCGCCCCCATCTTCGCCCAGCAATCCATCCGCGAAATGGCTCGCACCAATCGTCAGCCCACGGAAGTGATGGCTGATGCGCTGGCCGGCGCCGCCGGGGCGGGTTTCACCGGCAAGCAAGGCGCGGATGCCGATCATCTTAAGACCCCGAACGACGTCGATCGGACTTCCTCCGCCGGATTCGTTTTCTTCACGATCGATCCATCGGGAGAAGTTGACGCCGGCGCCGACGATTACAACTCCGATCAGCTCGCCGAGAAATTCAAAGCCGTCGCCGATCAGGTGAATTGGATTGGCACGTACGAGAACAAGAAAGTCAAACTAACCAGCGGCACGCAGATCGATTTTCCGCCGCGGTCTGCCGGCGCGCCGCCGTCAAGTACGGCAAGGCGATCAACATGGCGGTCAACCTCGGCAAGTACATCGCCCAGGTGCACCAGAAGCTCAACCGCGCTTTTGAGATCGAACTTAGCGTTGACGAAACGCCCAGGCCGACGACTCTTGCCGAGCATTACATCATCGCCGACCAGTGCGCCCGCAACGGGCTCAAGCTCATCAGTCTCGCCCCGCGCTTCATCGGCGAATTCGAAAAAGGCGTCGATTACAAAGGCAACGTCGCCGAGCTGGAGAAATCCCTCAACGACCACGCCGCTATAGCCAAGCAACTCGGGCCGTACAAGCTGAGCCTCCACTCCGGCTCCGACAAACTCTCGATCTATCCCTCCCTGGCCCGGGCCACGAAGGGCTGTTTCCATGTAAAAACAGCCGGAACCAGCTATCTCGAAGCGCTTCGCGTTGTCGCCCAGGTTGATCCGGCTCTGTTCCGCGAGGTCGTGAATCTCTCGCGCAGCCGCTATGAAACCGACCGCGCGACCTATCACGTCTCGGCCACGCTGAATTCGGCCCCGGCCGCCGACGCCACGTCCGACCCCATCGCCCTCGAAAAAGCCTACATCGGTCTCTGGAAAGACGTCCCCAAGGGCGCGGGCTTCACCGATCCCGGCCGGCAAATCGTTCACACGACTTTCGGCTCCGTACTCTGCGACGCCAATCTTGGCCCCAAGGTCAAGCAGTGCGTCAAGGCTCACCAGGCCCTCTACACCCAAATCCTGGAAGAGCATTTCGGCAGGCATCTCGACGCCCTCAAGGCGGGGATGTGATTTTTATTGTTCTTCAAAAAGCAATGAAGGAAATGAGGATTTAAATCATGTTGAAGATTCGTGAAGCTAAAGACACCAAGTTCGATCTGGTCTCCCTCGGCGAAAGCATGGTGCGCCTCTCCCCGCCGGGGCATGGCCGCATCGAATTCTCCCCAACTCTGGAAGTTTGGGTCGGCGGCGGAGAATACAACGTCGCTTACGCGCTGGCTCGTCTGGGCCTGCGAACCGCGTTCGCCAGCCGGATCGTCGATAACCCCGTCGGCAAGATCATTGTGAATCACGCCCGCTCCGTAGGTATGGACATCGGGCATCTCGCCATCGCCAAGTACGACGGCGTCGGCCGCGCCGACCGGATCGGGCTCAACTTCACCGAAGTCGGCACCTCCGTCCGCGCCAGCGTCACCATGTACGACCGCGGGCACTCCGCCGCCATGAACCTCAAGCCGGGCATGATCGACTTCAAGAAACTCTTCAAGGAACAGGGCGGCCCGCTGGATGCACACCGGCGGCATCTTCACCAGCCTTTCCGACGGGACCGCCGCCGTGTGTAAAGAGGCGATTCTCGCCGCCAAGGAATCGGGAACCATCGTCAGCTACGATTTGAATTTCCGGTCCAAGCTGTGGAAAGCCGAAAAGGCCCAGCAGGTCACCAAGGAAATCGTCCCCCATCTCGACTGCATCATCGGCAACGAGGAAGATTTCCAGAAAGTCCTCGGCTTCGAAGTCGAAGGCGTCGATGAAAATCTCTCCGCCCTCGATACCAGCGCCTATAAGAAAATGGTCGAAAAGGTCGTCAAGGCCTACCCCAACGTCAAAGTCGTAGGGACGACGCTTCGCGAGGTAAAGAGCGGCCTGATCAACAACTGGTCGGCCATCCTCTATGTCGACGGCAAGTTTTACGAAAGCCGCCGATATGACGGCCTGGAAATCGAAGACCGCGTCGGCGGGGGCGACGGTTTCTCCAGCGGTTTTGCCTACGGTTTCCTGACCGCCAAAACCCCGCAGGAATGCGTGGACCTCGGCGCCGCCCACGGCGCGCTTCTCCAGACCACTCGCGGCGACACCAGCCAGATCGACCTGGAAGAACTCAATCACGTCTTCAAAGGCGGCAGCGCTAGAATCAAACGGTAAAAACAAAATCAAAAATGCAACCGCGGAGACACGGAGACGCAGAGGAAGACGCAGAGAATTAATGGATTAAAAAACAAAAACTTCTTCTCCGCGTCTGTCTCCGCGTCTCTGCGTCTCTGCGGTTGCATTTAAAACTAAGCGAGAAAAAATATGCCAACGCGAATTTTGCTCACCACCACGAGTTTCCAGGACACGCCCGGCGCGCACCACGATGTGCTGAGTAAATCCGGCTTCGAAGTCGTCACCGCGCGTGGGCCGTTGAAAGAGAACGAGATGCTCGACCTCGTCAAGAAGGACGGCGGGTTCGACGGCTTCCTCAACGGCGATGATCACATCACCGCCAAGGTCATCGACGCCTCTCTCCCGAGGCTCAAAGTCATCGCCAAGTACGGTATCGGGCTCGATTCGATTGACGTCAAATACGCGACAGCCAAGAATCTCCCCGTACTCTTTACGCCCGGCGTCAATCACACGACCGTCGCCGAGCACACCTTCGGGCTGATGATCTGTCTGGTCAAAAACTTTTGGGTCTCCATCAAGAGCGTCAAGGACGGCCAGTGGAAACGTCCGACCGGGCACGAACTTTTCGGGAAAACCATCGCCGTCATGGGCGTCGGTCGCATCGGCAGGGAAGTCATCAAACGCGCCAGCGCCTTCGGCATGAAGAGCATGGGGTACGACAAGCATTGGGACGAAGGCTTCGCCCGGGAGTACGAAGTCACCCGCGCCGACACGATGGATGACGCCTTCAGCGCCGCCGACATCATCTCCCTTCATATGGATCTCTCCCCCGAAACCCAGGGCCTGGTCAACAAGCAGCGCATCGCGCTGATGAAAAAAGGCGCGATTCTGATCAACACGGCCCGCGGGGGTCTGGTCGTTGAAAAAGACATCGCCGACGCCTGCCGGAGCGGACAACTCGGCGGCTACGGCGCTGACGTCCTCAACGTCGAGCCGATGGTAGCGCCGCATCCCTTCCAGGAGATCGACAACATCATTATCACCACGCACATCGGCAGCCGAACTTACGAAAGCGTGCAGCGGCAAGGTCTCCGCGCCGCCCACAACATCGTCAACTATCTGAATGGCGACTCCGATTTCATCCAGGCCAATAAGTTTTGAGCTATCATCCCGAAAGGCAACCATGGCTACGCAATATGTAATGTCTCCCAAGGCCCACGACGACCTGGTTTCCGCGGCGTATCGCGCTCGCGGCTATCTCCCCGACGAAGCGGATGCCGCCGCACGATTCAGCCGTCTGACGGCGCGGCACGGCATCAAGACTCACAACGCCATCAAGGCCCTGCATCTCGACGAGCACTTCGGCTCCAAAGCCGGCGGCTGCGTCCCGGGGGCTTCCATCGAAAAAATCCCATCCAAATACAAAGCCGTCGCCCGCTGGAACGCCAACAAGAAGCTCGGCCAGGCGGTCGCCTATGCCGCGATGTCCGAGGCGATGAAGCTGGCCGATGAATTCGGCGTCGGCGTCGTCTCCGTTGACAACGCGTTTCACTATCTCTGGGGCGGCGGATACGTGATCGAAGCCGCTCAAAAGGGGTACATCGCCTACACCTGCTGCACCGCGGCTTTGGCGGAGGTTGTCCCCTTCGGCGGAAAATTCCCGACGCTCGGCACTAATCCCCATTCCTGGGCCTTCCCCACGACCGAAGCCATCGGCTTCCCCATCTGCATCGACTGGGCGACCAGCGTTGTCGCCATGGGCCGCGTTCAGCAATTCATCCGCGAAGGAAAAATGCTCCCGCCGGGCTGCGGCGTCGATAAGGACGGCAACGAAACCACCGACCCGAAAAAGGTCGTCGCTCTGCTTCCCTTCGGCCAGCACAAAGGTTACGGCCTTTCGCTCATCGACGAACTCATGGGCGCATTCGTCGGCGGGTCGCTCGCCACGCTCCGCAGTCGGTGGGACACCGGGCCCAAGGACGAGAAGCACACGCCCAATTTTTTCTTCCAGTGCATCCGCGCCGACGCCATCAGCGGCGAGGACTTCGCGCAAAAGCGAACGCAAACGCAAAACGTCAAGGCGGTGATCGCCGACATCCTCGGTCACGGCAACGAAAAATGCCTCCTGCCCGGGCAGCCCGAAGCGCAGGCGGCGGCTCTCAGCGACAAAATGGGCGGACTTCTCTTCACTGCCGCGGAGATAGACGCGTTTGAGCAAATTGCCGCCGAGGCCAAAGTGAAACTCGATCGATCCGCTCTTCGACCCGTGGAAGGAGTCTGAATCTAATGTCTTACAAAGGTTTTGACGTCACCGGAAAAGTCTGCATCGTCACCGGCGGCACCAGCGGCCTGGGGAAATCCATCGCTCTTGGGCTCGCCCAATCCGGCGCGAAAGTGATCGCCGGTTCCTCCAGCGCCGGCAAAGTGGACGCGGTCAAGAAAGAACTCGGCGCCGGAAACGAGGCGATTCAGATCGACGTTTCCAGCGAGGCGTCGGTCGAGGCCGCGATGAAACACGCCGTCTCCAAATTCGGACGCCTCGACGCGGTCATTAATGCCGCCGGGGTCATCGGGCGGCAGCCTTCGATCGATCTCCCGGTCGCGGAATTCGAGCGCATCGTCAAAATCAATCTGACCGGCTCGTTCATCGTCGCCAAGCATGCCGCGCATCATGCGGGACCAGGCCCCCGGCACGCGCGGAGAGCGCGGCTCGATCGTCTTCATCGCCTCTCTGAACAGCTTTATTTCTCTCAGCGAAGTGCTCGCATATGCGTGCAGCAAATCGGGCGTTCTCGGGCTTGTCCGCGGACTCTCTAACGAATCGGCGCCCCTGGGAATTCGCGTCAACGCGATCGCGCCGGGGATTTTCCCGACCGACCTCAACCGCCCATTGATCGAAAACACCCCGCGCGGCGATTGGCTCCGCAAGCATACGCCGGTCGGACGCTTTGGCGACGCCGAGGAACTTGTCGGCGCGGCCATCTATCTGGTCTCCCCCTCGGCGAGCTTCACCGCGGGTCAGACACTGATTGTGGACGGCGGATTTCTGGCCCGGGGCGTTTGATCGCGTCCCGCAATCGCGGCCACTGCAAACCGATCAAGAGCGCCGCCGCCGGTGTGATGTGCAGCAGCAGCCGGTCCTGCGTCACATTCATCAAGCCGCGGAAATCCCAGTTTGCCACGATCAAATAGGGCGGGAGATAAATCAGAAAGTGCGCCGTCAGCAGAATCCACACCAGCATCACGCCCCGATCCAAAAACCGCCGCCACCGCAAAATCGCGGCAATCGGCAGCAGATACCAGAACACGCTCCACAATTGCACGTCCAATGCCTTGGTCAGGAATCCCCAAAGCACGGGGCCGAGCCGCGAAAGATTTCCCATCGCTTCCGAGAAATGCAGATGCCCCATGTAGTTCTCGTCGGTCCTGGGTATGGCTCGCGTGTATAAAAACCAGGGCAAATACGCCGCCGCGACGACTACCCCAAACGATATCCAAGTCGCGGGCTTGCGCACCGAAAGCGCCGCGACGGCCAATACGTTCACAATCGCCAGCGGCAACCCCTCCTGTTTGCTCCACGCAAGAAGAATCGTGAACAGCGCCGTGAAAATCAGATCCGCCCGCCGGCGATCTTGCTGCCAATTCAGCAAACTCACCAGGCTGCATGCATAAAACGCCGCCAGCGGTAAATCCGCGTCGCCCGTGCCGGCGAATTCGAGCATCTTGGGCGTGCAAAGCAGGAGCGTCGTCGCCGTGACCGCGGCGGTTCCCCCATGCCTGCGGCGAATCGCCGCATAAACCACCGCCCCCAACCCCAGATAAAACAAAAGCTGCGGGGCCTTCTCCTTCTCATCGTCCAGGCTTCCCGCCATCGCGTGCTCGCCCGCCGAAATCATCGGCACCAAAACGGGATATTCCAGATGGCTGAAGCTCCGGCTCACGTCCGTGAAATATGCCGGCCGCGGGACCAAAGGCTCGTTTGTCAGCACCTTCGATTTCAACTGCCAGATCGCAAATGCGTCCCAATCCCCCGTCGGATACACGCACGTATCCACGGCCACGACAAATGTGCCGTACGCCAGGGCGACAAAGCAAAAGATCAACCACCATTTCGGCGCTCGATCCTCGTCAATCGCCTTGGCCATCCGCAGTCGCCGACCCGGCGTCAGCGCCGCGACTGCCGCCACCCCGGTGATCCCAAAAATAATCGCCCGCGAAGGCTGCCACCCCATCATCGAAATCGCGATCAGCAACAGCCCCATCGCCCCCGTCCCCGCGCAAAGCGCCAGTCCAACTGCTTCGAATCGCGATCTTTCCCCCCGACTCGAACGACGATCGCCCAACCGACGACCAGCAGGCAGGCAAGATAGATCGCGCACCACATGGATTTGTTCTATCGAGTTGTAGCCCGAACCGGCCGCCCCGGCTGGTAGACGAATTGCAACTGATGAAGCTCCCGATTCGGCAGGCAAAAAATCGTCAATATGGTCGGCGTCTGATGCTCCTTCAGCCACTGGTCATCCGGGAGAAATTGGGCGTGGGAAATTTGCGGCGCGGTGTTGATCGGAGCGGACGGATCGCCCACCAGCACGCGCTGCGGATAGAGCACATAATTCGCGCGGAAATAAAAGTTCGTGGCGTAATCTCCGAACTTCTCGAATCCCACCAAATACATAAACAGCCCGCCCCCGTTGGCGAATTTAACGAAGTAAGGATCGACGTCCTGCGTATATCGATTCAATCCGATCTGCTGCTCCCCGAGAATGAGCCGATTGTATACGTCCACCCAGACGGACCAACCGATCCCGAAAATCGCGGCGCCGATCATCAATTTCGCGATGACGCGCACTGCCGTGCTCCCGCCGTTGGAAGGTGTCGAGTCCGTCATCATGAAATGGCCGAAATCTGGTCCCGCGCCGCCTCGATTTTTTCGCGCTCGTGCAAGGGTCCTCTGCCGATCCCCGGACATCTCTGTGCCGCCGCCTCCCACGCGGTGGGGCTGGAGAGAGTCGAATCCCAGAACGGCCAGGCCCGGCACTGTGCCGGCCGCGCCGAGTAAACCGAGCAGACGCGTCTTCCGTGCGCCACGCCGTCGCCCTTGGTTTCAGCCGGAATCTCCGTCAGGAAGACGCAGTCATATCCCCCATGCCGCGGATTGAAATTCTCCTTGAGGCTCCATCGCCCGCCCACCCGCCGGCAATATTTTTCGATCGTCTGATCGATCGGAAGCGTCAGCAGCTCCGCGAGCCGCCCGATCTCCTCATCGCTGATCCAGACGAACCCCGGCCGTCCCGTGCAGCAATTTCCGCACTGCGTGCAGGAAAAGCGCAAGCCATCGGCGTACCAAGGCTCCGCCTGCCCGGTGTTCACAACCGTCAACTCCATGTAAGAAGGTGATACCGCCCCCGGCGGCTTAAGAAAAGAGCGTGCGCCAGGCCAGCAAGACAATCGCCCCCTGCACGATCCCAAACGTCATCCAGCCGACGGGAATCCGCGATCGTCCGCGAACCATCGTTTTCACGTCGCCGGCGGGCGATTTATCGGACAAATGGTTCTGTACCGCCGCGATGATCAGATTCGCTTCAAAACGCCCGATCCGGCGTCGCGCGGCTTGTCTCAATATATATAGCCTGTCGCTGAACGGCAGAGCCGGCCCGACCATTCGTGCCGCCACCAGGTCCGCCAAATCCCGCGCCGCCGCCGACCGGCACCCCAATATCGCCGATTCCGACCAATCCAACCGCTCGGGCATATCAGCGCGCGCCACATCCGAGACCGGCTGGCGCAATCGTCGCCGAAAAACTCGAACCGTCTGCGGCATAACCCCAGTCTACCCCATGCTTCCGGATCGACGCTCAACTACCTCTGTTTTCAACACCCGCAAAACGCCAGGCACCGCGCTCTATAGCGACCATTCCATTTATCCGGGTGGAGAATCGTTTGATTAAACCGGTTAAACTTATCGCCCGCACGACGCAACACATGAAACTTATTCTTCGCCGCATCTTACTCGTCATCGCTATTCTTCTCTGCGTCATCTTTGTAAGCGGCGTGTTCGCCTACCACCAATACCGCGCCATCCCCGATTGGTATGTCGAGCAACCCGTCAATCCTGCCGACCAAAAAATCGCCGCCAACAGCGCCGACCAGAAACTCGCCGATATGTTCAGTTGGGCCGCCGCCGTCCAGGCGTTTAACGCCCGCCAACTCCGCGGCGATCCAGGCCAATCGCCCGGCGACTCCAAAACCATCACGCTCTCCGACCAGGAACTCAACGCGTTCCTCAACGCCTGGAACAATCCCGGCCTGAACAGCGTCGAAGACAAGCTCAGCCACTATTTCACGGAGGGTCGACTGGCGCTGGCCGGCGGGAAACTCATCGTCGCCGGGAAATCCCGCGACCTCGGGGTCATCATCAGCGCTGCCCTCGAGCCCTCCGTCGATTCCTCCGGACAATTCCATTTGCAATGGGATGGCCTCTCCGCCGGCGAATTGAACATCCCGCGCGCCGCCTTCAGCTCGCGCCTGCGTGATGTGAACTCCCAGCTTCAGGACCAGCTGCAGCGCTACCAGGCGAGCGCCGACGTCGACAAAACCCTCATCGGCAACACAGCAGCCGTGCAGGCCGCCTTCACGCGCTGGATGCTCGACGCGATCAACGGTCAGGCCTCCGACTCCACGGCGTTCATCCCCTTCGACGTCGGCAATTTTCAGACCGCCGAGGCCGTCAAACTCACCGCCGTCCAGGTCCAGGGCAGCTCCATCGCCCTGACTTTCCAAACCCTCTCGCCAGCTCAGCGCGAGGCGATTCTTTCCAGCCTCAGGCAGCCATATCCGGTCGCGACGGACGGTGAACGATGACGACGTAACCAGTTATGGCGAATTTGGGCGGGAGAGGTAAAATTCCGAGCCATGCTTAATGCGAAGGAGCTGGCTACGATTGCGCAGGCGCGCCTCGGCGATGCAAAAGCATTGTTGCGGGGGAAGCGCTTCGACGGAGCGGCCTATTTGTGCGGATATGCAGTCGAAATTGCCGTTAAGGCCAGGATCGTGAAGACTTTGAAATGGCCGGGTTTTCCAGAAAAAGGCGGGGAGTTTGAAGGCCTGGCCAGCTTCAAAACTCATGATCTTCAAATGCTGCTGACGTTGAGCGGTTGGGAAGCTACCATTAACGGTAAATACCGAGCCGAGTGGTCGAAGGTGGTCAATTGGAAACCGGAATCGCGTTACCAGCGTCCTGGAAATGTGACGCACGTCGCGGCATCTGAAATGATCGAGAGCGCGCGAGTTCTTGTTGGAGTGTTATGAACGCCACGATTAAAGAAAAGCTCAGCGAGTTGGCCGAGAAAATCGCCAAGGCGAAAAGGCCGCTTCATTTTATGGCGTTGGTTCACCGCGAGAACATGGCGGACCGCTGGGACCTGCTTATCTCCTCGGATCAGTTATCCCCCTGGAGCCTGGACGCGATCAGATACGTCGATTCGGAACTCAAGAAAACGCTAACCTCCGAGGAGGGCCTGACGATCGCCACGATTGTCCCGTTGGCCAAAGACAACGAGATTGTCGTACAGGCGCTCAAGCATGGTAACGTCCCGCCTCCGGTCTTGGTTGATGGGCTGCATCCGAGCGATTACTACAATCAGTGGGTTCTCCTTTGGCCGAAGAAGCTCGCCACAAATGCGGCGCGAGCGGGCTAGTCAAAGGAGACCCAGTCGCATGCTTCAGACTCCACCCTCAGAAGACAAATCTTTCGAGGCGGGCACAAGCTCGCTTTCCCGAAATATTTTCTTGAAGTTCGGACTATCTCTTCTTGTCCTGGCCTCTGTCGCTTCCGCGCAGACCACGGCGCCGACCACCGCGCCGACCACCGAACCCTCCCCCTACGTTCCTCCCGAGCAGTCCGCCACTCAGCCGATTATGCGCAGCCCCGGCGAACTGAAGATGCACAACCAGTTTATGCAACTCGTCGCCCAGGGGAACATCGACGTGGTTTTCCTCGGCGATTCCATCACCGATTTCTTCCGTCGCCCGGATCGCGGCAAAGCCGTCTGGGATCAATATTTTGCGCCGCTTAAAGCCGTGAATTTCGGGATCAGCGGCGACCGCATCCAAAACGTCCTCTGGCGAATCTCCCAGGGCGAACTTGACGGGTACCAGGCCAAAGTCATCGTCCTGATGCTCGGCACCAACAATTTCTCCTCGCCGCCTAAAAGCGTCCGCAACACCAATGAAGAAACGATCGAGGGAATGAAACTCGTTGTCGCCGCGATTCGCGAGCATCAGCCGCAGGCCAAGCTCCTGCTACTGGGCATCTTCCCGCGCGGAAAAGACCCGACGAACATCTATCGTGGGGAAATCAAAGTAGTCAACGCGTTCCTCGCCACCCTCGACGACGGAAAACATATCTTCTACATGGACATCGGCGACAAATTCCTGAACCCTGACGGGTCCCTGAAAACCGAACTTTTCATCGACAAGAATCTCCATCCGAACGCCGCGGGTTATCAGGTTTGGGCCGACGCCATCATCGGCAAGCTCAAAGACCTGCTGGCCCAGCCGTAACGATATGCTTACCCCCGGCATTCACCTGGTTCACAAACCCGTCGGCCCGACGAGTTTTTCGGTCGTCCAGAGTTTCCTCAAGGCGCAAACTCCCCACCCCGGCCATCGCCCGAATCGCATCTGTCATGGCGGAACGCTCGACCCCTTCGCCCACGGGCTGCTCCTCATCCTCGTCGAACCCGCCACAAAACTCTTCGACTATCTCCACGCCATCCCCAAAACCTACATCGCCACCGTCAAGTGGGGCACAGAAACCGACAACGGCGATCCGACAGGAAAAGTCACCTTCACCGGCGACCCAGCCCAATTAACTCCTGAGCTTTTGGAAGAATCCCTGCAAGAATTCCAAGGCTGGCAAGAACAAGTCCCCCACGCCACCAGCGCCAAGCGCATAGGCGGCGAGCGAGCCTACGAAAAATCCCATCGCGGCGAAGAAGTCATTATGTCACCATCCAAAGTCTACCTCCACCAGGCCCGCTGGCTCTCCCACAATCTCCCCCAAACCAGCCAGTTGGAAATGACCGTGAGAGGCGGATACTACGTGCGAGCCCTGGCCCGAGATCTCGGCCGTCAAGTCGGGTGCGGCGCCCATCTCAGTGAATTGCATCGCACACAAATCGGCCCCTGGACCGACCCCGGCCCGGACAAAATCGTCTCGCTTCACGGGCGCGAAATCCTTCCCTGGGCGCCCGCTCGGATTTTGACCGATCAAGAAGTCGGCGATCTCCGAAAAGATCAGCCGATCCCAATTGGAGAGATTCTCCCGCCCGATTGGGCGATTCCAGAAAACTTCCCCGACCCGCAGGCGCCCGTTCGAGGGTTTCATCTCGACAAATTCTGCTTCCTATTGAAACGCGAGGCGGAAAGCCTGCGACTGTCCGTTCCTCTTCGCGGCGGAATTTAAAGCGTATTTAGCCACAGATGGAATACAGATGGACACTGATGTAAATGCAATGCATTAGTTTTTTATCTGTGTGCATCTGTCCCCCATCTGTGGCAAAGAATTCTTTATTTTCTCTTCCGCATCACAAACAAATAATTAAATCCGCGCAGATAGTAATTCCCTTCTTCCGCCGCCGCCCGGTAGTTCCCCATCTTCAGCGTCTTGTTATGCCGAGTGACGGCGATTACGTCGATTGGGATCAGCCGCTTGCTCAATAGGGAGAACAATTCAAACCCAATCGGGAAAAATCCCTTCCCCTTCACGAACGAATCGCAGACGTAAAGCCCCATATATCGCCCCGGCTTGAGCACCCGCGCGATTTCCGAAATCACCTGATCCATGGCGCTATAATACGCAGGCTCGGCCGCGTCGAGTTTCCCGATGCAGCGCGGATCATCCGAGTAATGAATATGAGTCGAGTAGGGGGGATCGATGAAAACAAAATCCGCCTTCTCGCTCTCCAGCGGCAGCTTCCGCGCATCGACGCGGTAGATGTCTTTTCGCGTCGGAGCCAGATCGTAGCCCAGCGCCCGCCGATCCAGATCGCGCGCGACATCCAACGTCGTCCCGCTCCCCGCGCAAGGATCGACGACCAGATCCTTAGGCTTGGTATACCGCTGCAAAAGATTCCAGATAATATAACTCGGCGTCGCCCCCTGATACCCCGGCACGCCCTGCTCCCCCTCCCCGTAATCCTGCGAAGGATAATCCCACAACGTCGTCGCCTGAACCCTCAACTCCGGCTTCTTAAATTTCGCGCCCAATTATCCGCTCCTAATCTTTCTCCGACTCTTACTCTTAATCCTCTTCGTAATCTTAATCATAATCTTAATCCTAATCTCCCCCCGTCTTCCGCGCCTCCCTAGCCCGCGCCGCCGCCCGGCAATCGTCAATCCATTTCCGCAGCGCGTCCGCCTGTTCCTCCGTGCACACGATGTCGGCGTCGACGGCACAATTGCTGCCGGGAACAAAGATTCTGAGTCGATATCGTCCCGATTTCAGCGCGTCCAACTCGGCAACACCTACTCGGCTCCAGGCGGTCGCTGGATAAAACGCCTCATTTCGATCCGTGATCGCCGAATCAGAAATCAGCGCCAATCTCCTCCGAAACCGGCGCACGCGACCCAAAACCAAATCGCCACCCCCGCGAGGATTGGGCAGAAAATCCAAACCCACGCTGCTGCAACATGACCCAGGAAGTGAGCCAAGAACAGCAATAGCGCTGCCGCCGTCGGAATGACCCAGCCGTGCGCCCGCAAAAGTTCCATTTCGAGCCCCGGCGTCGGAAGTGTGTCATATTGAACGCATGCTGCCCCGTTCATGCGGATCTGCGACCGCCCCGGAAACAAAAGTTTCTGCCGCCGTATCAAGTGGAACAACTTCGGCCCGACCAGCATCACGAGTACGAATAGCGGTCCGAGCCCCCTGACACTACCGCGCAAAATAATTGACTGCGGCAGGAACGCGAATAGGAAAAACGCCAGGATCACCAGCAGCCACCACATTCTCGCGCCCCTGGCATTCCCCAAATGTTCCCGATACCCCCGGCCCCACCCATAAAGGACGATCTCATCCTGATCATTCTCGCGCCCGCACTCCGGACACTTTCCCCCCTCCGGCAATCCCACCAGCGAATAACCGCAGTTCGGACAAATCGTCGTCTTGAGACAGTTCGGAACCACCATCGTTCTCCCCCAGGATCATAATCGTAATCATAATCTTAATCGTAATCGCAATCCCCCGGATGACGGCTTCAACTCCGGGCCACAGCCACCCGATACGCGAGCCAATTCTTCAACTGTTCAGCCTGTTCAGCGCTGCAAAGGATTTCCGCCTCGATCAACATTTCCTCCGACTTTCCGCGTTCATTCTCGGAGATTTGTAAATGAAACCGGTGTTCCTTGACCCGGCGGAGTTCAAAAAATGCGATCTTCCTCCATGGCGTTGCCGGGAAATACGCCGCGTTCCGGTCGGCGATGGCTCCCGGCTCGAGCCGCCGGAGCTTCTTGCGGAATCGCCGGCAGTCCAAACCCTTGGCTAAACTTGCCACCAGAAGAATCGAAAAGGTTATCCATCCCCAGGGTCGAGGGAAGCGGCCGGCCCAGCACAACACAAATATTGCGATCGCAGGTATTAGACTAAGCAGCCACCCGTGCGATTGATACAATTCCTCGTACAAAGACGGCTGAGGCAACGAATCAAATTGGACACGACTTCGCTCGTTAAGTCTGATCTGGACGCGGCCGGGAAAAGAGGTTTCGCGGCGGGCGAAAATTTCCCAAAGTTTGGGCCCCACGATCATCAAAACAAATAGAGTCGAGAGGAAGTCGGCCGGGCCTCTCATCCACCCCATTATTTTCAAGACTTGAAAAGTTATCACGGCTATCAATGGGGTAACGAACCAGATCGCTCGCGAGCCTTTGGCGGTGAGAAAAGTCTCCCGCCGTCCGCGGCCCCAGCCGTAAAGTACGATCTCGGTTTGATCGTATGCCCGTCCGCATTCGGGGCAGGTTCCGGCTTCGGGCAAGCCCTGCAGCGAATACCCGCAGTTCGGACAAATCGTCGTCTTGAGAGAATCCGGAATCACTATCGTTCTCCGTCGGGTTCTTAATCATAATCGTAATCATAATCTTAATCGTAATCGCGATTTCTCCCGCGCCCTCGATTCCCGCCCCATCGGAAAGTCGCGATTAAGATTATGATTACGATTATGATTAAGATTAAGAACAGGAGCCAGCCATGAGCAAAGTCCGAGTCCTTGTCGGCACGAAGAAGGGGGCCTTTGTCATCAACTCCGACGGCAAGCGCAAAAAATGGGAAATCAACGGCCCATTCTTCGGCGGCTGGGAGCTTTATCACCTCAAAGGGTCACCAGCCGACCCCAATCGGATCTATGCGTCCCAATCCAGCGGCTGGTTCGGACAGCAGGTTCAGCGCTCCAGCGACGGCGGGAAAACATGGGAAGCGGTCGGAAATAAATTCGCCTATGAAGGCGCGCCCGGCTCACATCTCTGGTATGACGGAAAGCCTCATCCCTGGGAATTCAAGCGAGTCTGGCATTTCGAGCCGTCCCTGAACGATCCCGACACGGTTTACGCCGGCGTGGAAGATGCCGCCTTGTTTCGCTCGACTGACGGCGGAAAGAATTGGCACGAACTCCCGGCCCTGCGCGAGCACGCCACCGGTCCCAAGTGGCAACCCGGCGCGGGTGGCATGTGTCTGCACACCATTCTTATCGATCCGAAGAATCCCGATCGAATGTATATCGCCATTTCCGCGGCCGGCGCCTTTCGCACCGATGATGGCGCAAAATCGTGGAAGCCGATCAATCGCGGGCTCGTGTCGAACTTTATGCCCGATCCCACCGCCGAGGTCGGGCATTGCGTCCATCACGTCGCCATGCATCACTCCAAGCCCGATGTCCTCTTCATGCAAAAGCACTGGGACGTGATGCGCAGCGACAACGCCGGGGATACTTGGAAGGAAGTCAGCGGAAATTTGCCGACCGATTTCGGCTTTGCTATCGACGTCCATGCCCACGAACCCGAGACGATTTACGTCGTCCCCATCAAGAGCGACTCCGAGCATTATCCCCCCGACGGAAAGCTGCGCGTCTACCGCAGCCGCACAGGCGGAAACGAATGGCAGCCGCTGACCCGCGGACTCCCGCAAAAAGACTGCTACGTCAACGTCCTTAGAGACGCCATGTCCGTCGATTCACTGGATCAATGCGGAATCTATTTCGGCACCACCGGCGGCCAGGTTTATGCCTCCGCCGACGCGGGAGAGACATGGAACGCCATCGCCCAAAATTTGCCGGCGGTTTTGTCGGTGGAGGTCCAAACGCTGCCTTCGAACGGCGAAAATATAAGGCGGATTAAGATTAAGAGTAGGATTAAGATTAGGAAGAAGAGTAAGAGCAAGAGAAAGAATGGGAGGGTGAGATGATGGCTGACTCAGAGAGCGGGTTTGACCATGAAAGGCTCGAGGTCTATCGGGAGGCGATAGCTTTCAATGCGTGGCTTTCCAGTGTTCTGGAAGAGGCGGTGCGCGTCGGAGATGTCAAAGACCAACTCGACCGTGCCTCCACTTCAATTCCACTCAACATCGCCGAGGGAAATGGAAAATACTCCCCCAAAGATCGGTGTCGGTTTTTCGAGATCACACATGGATCCGCGCTCGAATGCGCGGCGGGTTTGGATGTACTTGTCGCCAAGGCGAAGTTGACGCCGGAACAGATTCGACCTGGGAAGGCGGCTCTTCAGAAAATCGTGCGAATGCTGATGGGGTTGATTAAACGGAACTCGACTCGAGATTACAAGCCGGAGGCCGAAGAGGATTAGGATTAAGAGTAAGATTAAGATTATGAAGATGATTAAGAGAAAGATTATGATTAAGAGCCTCTAACAAAAATGCACTTCCCCATGTTTATGGTTGATCGGACAATACGGCTTGGTCTTAGCCATGGAGGGCTTTATGACCAAGCCGTTGGTGACCGACGAGCTTTGGGAGTTGATCCGACCCCTGCTTCCCAAGCACCGCAGTGGTCCAGGAAAGCGCGGCCGGCCGCCGCTGGACGATCGCGCGGCGTTGTCGGGTATTCTGTTCGTGCTCAAAACCGGCATTCCGTGGGAATACCTTCCCCAGGAGATGGGATGCGGCAGCGGCATGAGTTGCTGGCGTCGACTGCGCGATTGGAACCATCGTGGGGTTTGGACGAAGCTGCACGGACTATTGCTGAATCGATTGCGGCGGTCGAATGCCATCGACTGGTCGCGGGCCTTGGTGGATTCTGCTTCCGTGCGGGCCGTGCACGGGGGAAAAAAACGGGTCCGAGCCCGGTAGATCGCAGGAAAAACGGTTCCAAGCACCATGTATTGACCGATGGCAACGGCACGCCGATGGTTGCCCTCCTGACGGCGGCCAACCGCCACGACATCACGCAACTGCTGCCGCTGATCGATGCGATTCCAAAGGTCTCGGGCAAACCGGGCCGGCCGCGCTGGCGGTTCGAGGTGGTGCAGGGAGACCGGGCGTATCACTCCGAACCGCACCGAAAGGCGTTGCGTCAGCGTGGCAGCCGCCCGTTGCTGGCCCGACGCAACCGCCCGCACGGAAGTGGTCTTGGCAAAACCCGCTGGCCGGTGGAGCGTACGCTGAGTTGGTTGCATCAGAATCGCCGACTGCGAGTCCGTTACGAAAAACGGCCCGACATCCACGCCGCGTTCATGACCGTGGGTGAGGCAATGATCTGTTGGAACAGGCTTCATTCGCATTTTTGTTAGAGGCTCTAAGATTCGGATGACCCGACGCGTCTAACTGGCCCGCCGCCCGCACCAGCCGATCCTAATCTTTCTCTTACTCTTAATCTTACTCATCTTCATAATCTTACTCTTACTCTTACTCTTACTCTTAATCCTAATCCGACTTCTCCCCACATTCCGATGATCCGCGTACTATTACCCCAACATCTCCGCACCCTGGCCAACGCGGACGCCGAATTGAAACTCGAAGTCCCCACCCCAGTCACCCAGCGAAAAATCCTCAATGCGCTCGAAGCCAAATACCCCGTCCTCAAAGGCACAATCCGAGATCACGGTAAAACCGAACGCCGGCCTTTGGTCCGGTTCTTCGCCTGTGGCGAAGACCTCTCTAACGAATCGCCTGATGCGCTTTCTTCCCGAAGCTGTGGCCAACGGCAGGGAACCTTTCATCATCCTCGGCGCCATCGCTGGCGGAAACGCGCGGAAACCCGAAACCAGAAATCCGAATGACGAATCAATTCCGAATGCCCGAATGCTCGAATGAACGAAAAGGCATTTCGGTCATTCAGTCATTCGGGCTTGATTCGTCATTCTGGTTTCGGGTTTCGGGTTTCGGCGTGCTCTCCAACCCGATAACTTCCGGCCGGTGCTCGCATCGAAATCGCGACTCGATTCCAAGCGTTAATCGCCGCCAGGAGCCAGGTCAGATCGACAATTTCCTTTTCAGAAAAGTGCGACCGCGCCAGATCGTAAATCGCATCGGGAACATGACGATTGGTGATTTCCGTCAAGGCTTCCGTCCATTCAAACGCCGCCCGTTCCCGCTCGCTGTAGTAGGGTGATTCGCGCCACGCATCCAATCCATACAACCGCTGCTCGCTCTCTCCCGCCGCCCTGGCGTCTTTCCAGTGCATGTCGATGCAATAGGCGCATCCATTCATCTGCGAGGCCCGCAGCTTCACCATATGCATCAATCCCTTTTCGAGCCCGCACCCGGCCAGATATTGCTCCAAACTCGCCATCGCTCGATACGCATCAGGCGCGATTTTGACAAAATTCAATCGAGGATTCATAGCAGGACCTCCAATCTGATAAACCTGCAAAGATGGTAGGCGAATCCCGCCGCCCGCCCGGACTCAATACGCAATCGAAGGCGTCCACGCCGCCCCCGACTCCGCTCCCAGCGGTTCCTCATATGTCCCATACGCCATCAGCGACATTGGCTTCAGACACCGCATCTTCCGTTTCAAAGCTTCCCGAAAAAGTTCCCCATTGCGAATCGGCACGAACAGCCAATGCGCCGGCGGGGGAGTAGTCCTCGCGGCTTGCGTCGCGGTCGTCAGAAGATCGTCGCTCGATTCTCCCACGGAATGGCCCAAAAACCCCGGGATCACATAGCGCACAACCTCCCCGATTTGAATCGCCCGTGCGGAACAAACCCGCTCTGATCTCCGTGTTCGATCATGAATGCCAATTCATTTTTCCGCGACACTTTCGTCACCCGAATGCACAACTCCTCGCACGCCGGCAAATCCCCGGCGTTCAGCCGCCGCACGGTCGCATCCGATTTCTCCGCCGGGAAAATCTCCATCAAGGCCAGCGGCTCCTTTACGGTGAAACCCAAAGACGTGTACAGCGAGAGCGAAGTGAGGTTGAAACCCTCCTGGATCAGCCGGACCATCGGCCCGTGATTGGCGAGCGACCAATCCATGATGTGCCTCATCAGTTCCCGCCCCAACCCTCGCCCCTGGTAGTTTTCATCCACCGTGATCGGCCCAACGCCCGACACCGCGTCGCTCACCAGCGTGAAATTGGACCCGACAATTTTCCCATCCATCATCGCCACCACCCCGTAACAATCCGGGCGATGGGTGAACATGCCCATAATGAGGCCGGCAATTTCAAGGTTCGGAATGTCCAGCGGAAACCGATGCCGCTCTTGAACCCCCTTGAACGCCTCAAAGACAATTCGGCTCACTTCGGGAATGTGCTCCGGCCTGGCCCGGACGATTTGCACTGGCATGAGCTTCTTTATGGCAAACGCCGGCGGATTTTTCAATTAAAAATATCAGACTTGCGCGAAATGCTCACGTCGTAAATCCCCCATCAATCTTAATCGACGCCCCGGTGATAAACGCCCCCTCCGGCCCGGCCAAAAACGAAACCAAGGCCGCGATCTCTTCAGGCTTTCCGAACCGCCCCAATGCCATGACTTGTCTCAATCCGGCCGCGTTCGGCCCACTGGCCGGATTGAGATCCGTATCGATGGGTCCCGGCTGAATATTGTTCACGGTGATCCCGCGGCCCCAAATCGCGAGCCAGGCCATGCGTAAATCCCGCAATCGCACCCTTCGTCATCGCATAAATCGAACCCCCTGGAAACGGCATCACATCGCTGTTGACGCTTCCGATATTAATAATCCGCCCGCCGTCGCGCATCTGCCGTGCCGCTTCCCGCGACGCATAAAAAACCGCCCGCACATTCACGGATAGCATGCGCTCGAATTGTTCATCCGGAAATCGCGCGATTTCCGCCACGAACAGCATCCCCGCGTTGTTGACCAGGATGTCCAGCCCGCCAAATTCGGCGGTCGTGCGTTGGACGGCACCTTGCACGGCCGCGGGGTCCGATGAATCCGCGGCTATCGCCATCGCCCGCCCGCCCTCGGCGCGCATGGAGGCAACAATATCTTGCGCGTTTTTCGCCGACGCGCCATAGGTAATCGCCACCATCGCCCCATCCGCCGCCAATCTTCTGGCGATTGCCGCCCCGATCCCCCGCGAGCCCCCGGTCACCAACGCCGCCTTACCCTTCAGATCCGACATGGCCGCTCCTCTTTTGGGTCGCGATGACCCGTGCAAATATACCCACGCTTCGCGGCGCAAAGACAATGAAAAATATTTTCCTCGCCTCCCTTGCCGCGGCCGCGCCTATCATTTTCAAATTACTTTTTGCGGAAAGGACGCGCATGCAAGACTGGCTGACCCCGGCTGAGATTTCGGGAATTTTTGCCCAGGAGATCGCCGCCACCGGCGGAAAAGTGCACGAGGCGTTCCATGACGAGGCCCGCCTGTTTATGCGCTCGGTCCTCCCGCCATCCCTCGACGTGGCTCCGGGTGACCGATTGCACGCCGGCGTGGCCCTGCGCCAACGACACGGATATCCTGATCCATCCCTACGTCTTCCGCGTGGTCTGCGGCAACGGTGCAATCATGGCGCAAGCCGTGCAGACACGGCATATCGCGCGCGACAGCGCGAGCCCGTTTAGCATTGAGGCCGAGGTCCGCCAGGCCATCCGCTGCTGCTGCGAGCCGGAGGCGTTCACCTTCGCCGCCGATCAGATGCGCACCGCCAAACAATCCCAGGCCGACATGCTGATTAACATGTCGGCTTTTTTGGGAACTCACCGCATTCCAGGGGAGATCGCGAGCCGGATTCTTCGCCAATACTTTGAGATGGAGGAACGATCCGCCTACGGCTTCATGAACGCCGTAACCGCCGTTGCCCGCGACACCAAAGACCCCGAAACCAAATGGCGCCTGGAATCCCTCGGCGGCGCGATTCCTACCCAAGCCAATCCGCCATCATCCCCAAGACCCTCGCGTCGTGAGCGCCTGATCCCAGTCGAAGCAACGTGACCGAAACCGCGCCGTCTCGCCTATTGCGTCTCGTACGACTGGATCGGAATCTTAAAAGACGGCCAGCGCGTCTGGATCGATTCCAATTCTCGCAAGACATTGAGCCGCTTATCGATCGAACGCACGAAGGAAAAATCTCTTGCTCCCAGGCTGGGATCATGCGATACTATACGGTAAGGGATGAGGATTATATCGCGTAAGCGACTTCGGCAGTTTTGGCAGCGGCCCGGATACGGTGACGCCGAGCAGCCGCTTAGAGCATGGTTTCGCGAGGCCTCGAAGGCCGAATGGGACAATCCGGCGGCCATCAAGGCGATATATCGCAGTGCGAGCATCATTGGAGACAGCCGAGTGGTCTTCAACATCGCCGGAAACAAATACCGTCTGGTGGGGAAGGTGAACTATCCTTATCGAGTTATCTATATCAGGTTTGTCGGCACGCATCGGCAATACGACTCAATCGATGTGAAGGAGATTTAGAATGAAGATAACACCCATCAAAACCGAGCGGGACTATAGCCGTGTGATGGCGGAGATTGATTCGCTGATGGACGCGAAGCCGAACACCGTGGCTGGCGATCGACTCGATGTGCTGGTGACGCTTGTTGAAGCGTGGGAAGAAAAACATCACCCCATCGAGCCCCCTGACCCGGTCCAGGCGATCCTTTTTGCCATGGAGCAGCGCGGGTTGACCCGCCGCGACCTCGAGCCATTCATCGGAACCCGGGCCCGCGTGGCCGAAGTGCTCAACGGCAAGCGCCCCTCACTTTGTCCATGATTCGACGATTGCACGAAGGTTTGGGAATCCCGGCCGATGTGCTGATCCGTGAGGGTCGGTACCGCCGCGCGGATGAGCCGCGTTTTTGCCATGCCGATGAAGTGGGAAGGTCAAGCGTATTCACCGGCGATGGAAACCAGTTGGCCTCGCATCGTAGTGATAGCCTTTCCCAGCAAGTGAACGCGATCGCCGTGCAATTCAAGCCGGAGTTCACCTCCTCGTGTTGAAAGCTGCCGCGCCGTGAACGCGCGCCGATTCAATTGGTCTGCCCAGTACGGCGCGAGTGTGCAGTGCGCGGATCCCGTCACCGGATCCTCCGCTATCCCAGCCGCCGGCGCAAAAATCGGCTCACGAAATCGACTCCGGGCTGGTCCCCCTCCGCTGTCACGATCACCCCCACCGGATGCCAATTCGCCAGCGCGCCAAGGTCAGGCTTGCACGCGCGCACCTCTTCCGCGCTCGCCAGGCGCAGGGTCAAATTCATTGTCGTCTGCCCAACGCAGACAATCGGCCCCGAAACCCCAAGCACGCGCGCCGCCCCTTGGGGCAGCTCCGCCGCCCGCGGAGGCGTCGCCGGGAAATCCATCCTGATCCACTCGTTCACCCGATCACAAACCAGTTCCCCACTATCTCGCGTCACAAACCGGATCGGCTTTCGCTCCTCAACAATTTTCATTTCCCACAGCGCATGAGCCGCCCCCAGCGTCGCATGCCCGCACAGCGGCACCTCCCGAGTCGGCGTAAACCATCTCAATTCAAATCGCCCATCATCAAGGAGGCGCGCAAACGCCGTCTCCGCAGGTTAAACTCGCCGGCGATCGCCTGCATCGTGCGCGTCATCCAATGCCGCATCCAGCGGTACGACCGCCGCGGGATTGCCCGAAAATGGTTTGGACGCGAACGCGTCCACAATCACGTAGTTCATAATTCAAGCCGCATAATCAATTGCCCGTTATCAACGCCGCGAGGTTCCATTTTTCGAAAACTCATGACCACTCACCATCCCGCGAACCCTGCGGGCTATCGGCAATTCCTGCACCAGAAATCCGCCGAAAGCAAAGCCCGTCGCATTCACCAAACGTGCGGGAAATAAAGGAATGCTAAGAGTCCAAGGCGTTATACACTAACGGCTTATAGATCATTCTCCTCGTGCGCATCATATATCGGACTTAAAATCTTACTCCCTGGCACGCCCCTTGATCTAGCCCCGGTTGCTCTTTGGCGCTTGCGGAGTAACTACGTGCTCTACGGACTCTATCTTTCAGCGACTGGTGTGGTGACTAACAGTTACCGCCAGGACGTCATTGCCAACAACATCGCCAACTCCGAAACCATCGGGTTCAAGCGCGATCTGGCCCTGCTCCAGGAGCGACCCACCGCCGCCCAGGAATTCGGCGAATCCGTTCCCGATTCCATCATCGGAAACATGACCGGCGGCATGATGGCCGTCCCCACCCAGGTCGACACCAGTCAGGGCGACCTTCAGCCGACCGGAAATCCCCTGGATGTCGCCATCCAAGGCAACGGCTATTTCGCAGTCAATGCCAACGGAAAATTCCGCCTCACGCGCAACGGGCAGTTCGTTATGGACCACGCCGGACGCCTGGCGCTTTTCGATGACAACGGTCCCGACGTCCTCGATAACAAGCAAACCCCCATTTATCTCTCCCCCGGGGCTCCGGTTTTGATCTCCGAAGACGGCACGATCACCCAGAAAGGCGAGGTTGTCGCCAAGATCGGCCTGTTCGACGTGCCAAACTCGACGGACCTGAAAAAAGAAGGCAACACCCTCATGTCCGTGCAGCAGGGCGCGCAGGTTTCCACTGCCTCGGCTAAGTTCCACACTTCGTTTCTCGAACGTTCCAACGTTGATCCCGCGACAGAGTTGACGGCTCTCATGGACGCCCAGCGCCAGCTCGAAGCCAACGCCAACATGATTCAGACTCAGGACGAAACGCTCAGCAAACTCGTCAGCGACGTAGGAAAAATTAGCTAGGAAGACCCAACCTTATGGCTATAACCGCACTTTATTCCGCTTCGACCGGCTTACGGGCCTCTCCACAGACATCGACGTCATCGCCAACAACCTATCCAACGCCGAAACCACGGCGTTCAAAGCCAGCCGCGTCAATTTCGAGGATTTGTTCTACCAAACTATCAGGGAGCCCGGCACCACCAGCGGCAACGGCGAGATCTCTCCCGCCGGCATCTACGTCGGGCTCGGAACCAACATCGCCAATACCCAGCTCGACCTCACTCAAGGCAGCCTCGAAAACACAGGCCGTGATCTCGACGTCGGCATCCAGGGCACCGGTTTCTTCCGCGTCAAAGTCCTCTCGACTCTCGGCGACGGAACCGCCTACACCAGAAACGGGAACTTCTTTGTCAACAATGTGGGCCAGCTGGTGGTCGGCATGGGCGACGGTTACACCCTCATCCCGCCCATCACCGTCCCGACCGGCGTGACCAACATCACGATCAGTCAGGACGGCATCATCACCGGCCTCAAACCCAACGCCACCACGCCGTCGCAGATCGGGCAAATCACCGTCAACCAGTTCGTTAACCCGCAGGGCCTCACGCTCCTCGGCGGAAGCTTGTACCAGGAAACCCAATCCTCGGGGCCGCCAATCACCAGCAATCCGGGCGATCAAGGCTCCGGCGTCCTCCTTCAGAATTATCTCGAGTCCAGCAACGTCGATCCGGTCACCGAACTGGTGACGCTCATCCAGACTCAACGCGCGTTTGAATTGAACAGCCAGTCCATACAAACCGCCGACCAGGCGCTGCAGACCATCACCAATCTGCGGCGCGGATGATTTTCCCGCGACATGGAGGTCGCATGAACAATGGCAGGCCGTTAGGCAAGAAAAAAACCGTGCAACTGCTGATCCTGCTGACCGTCCTAGCGTGGGCCACGCAGACCCTCATTCACCAATGGGGCTTCGGCGACGAAACCGATGCCACCCCCGACGCCGCGAACGCGCCCGCCGCGATCAACGCTCCCGCCCCCGCCCCCGCCCCCGATCCGGACGCCGTCGGGCCCGAGCAATTCGTCAGCGGCGGATCGTCCGAAGCCGTCGTGGCCGCCACCTTGGAATTGAAGTCCGAGGCCACGATCGTTGGGTCCGACGTCAAATTGAAGCAGGTCTGCCGCTGGAACACCACGGATGACACGATTCTCGCCCCCATCGCCGATCTGACAGTTTACCACATCGATGGCCCCACGCCGTTTCATTCCCTCAGTGTCGATGACATTCGCCAGACGCTTCACGACGCCGGCATCAATCTCGCCACCATCAACTTTGTCGGCGCCGCCTCCTGCACTGTGACGCGCAGCGATGTGCAAACCGATCCGCAAAGCGCCCTCGCGATTGGATCAATTCCCGTCAATCCGCCGGTGGCGCGACGCAGCCGCTTGCCAACCCCCAAGCCACCGATTCCACTCCGGCCGCAACGCCCGCGGCCGCGATCGTTCCATCTTCCACGCCCATCGCCCCAACCGTCGATTCAACCGTAGACCGCAAACCTTTCCATACTCTGCGCGATTTGCTGACCGCCGACGCGTGCCAAACTCTCGGCGTCTCTCCCGACGCCATCCAGATGACCTTCAGCCCGCAGGACGAAAAGGTCCTCAATCTCACTGACGTCGCCTTCCAATTCGACATTCAAGCCACGCGGCTTCACAACCTTGGGCGCGTCGCCTGGGATGTGGGGATTTTCAGCGGCCCTGAAAGCAAAAGGGTTGACATTGAAGCCCGCGCCCAGATGTGGGAAGACCAGGTCGTCGTCGCCAAGCCGCTGGCGCAAAAGGAAATCCTGCAGGATTCCGATTTCCAGACCCACCACGTGCTGGTCGATTCGCTGCCCGACGAGACGCTGCTCACCCTCGCCCAGTGTGAGGGCCAGCAAGCCGCCAGCGATTTGAAACCCGGCCAGATCATGGGCGGGCGTCTGGTCGATCCCGTGCCGCTCGTTCGCGCAGGTCAATTGGTGACGATCACCCTGACCGAAGGCACAGTCGAAATTCGCGAAGTCGGCCGGTCCATGGAGTCCGGCGTCCTCGGCGAATCCATCAAAGTACGCAACGAAACGACGCGCGATGTGTATGACGTCGTAGTTACCGGCGAGCAGGAGGCCCGCCTCGGATCCACGTCCGCGAGCGCCGGAAGCGTCTCGCAGGGCTATTGATCGGAGCAGCTTTCATGCTCGAAAAATTGTTCGCGCGCTGGCGCCCGTCCTCGTCGTGACGCTCCTTGGGGGAGTTGCGGCGCTCAGACCGACTCGGCGGCCGCCGTACCGGACGGGCAGACGGACGGGCAAAACCAGACTACCTCCTCCGATCTGGCCGGCCAGTCTCTTCCCATCGGAGAACTGGTCGAGCGCAACGGCGGCTCCCTTGCCCGCGCCACACTCGGTTCCCGCACCGACGCGGCCGGCGCCACCACGCCGATGACCGCCGCCAGCTACTTCGCCGTTCCCGAACCGCCCGCCAAACTCCTGCACAAGCACGACCTGGTCACCATCATCGTCAACGAGCAAAGCGCCTACAGCACCAACGGCGTCAACGACCTGGAAAAAGCCGCCGATTTCGACACGCAAATCGCCGACTATCTCAACATCGATCCCTCGCGCTTGCGGGTCAGCCCCCAGCAGCCGTCCAATCCCCTCGAGTTTAAATCCGTCGCCTCGCGCGATCTAAAGGGAACCGCGCAGGTCAACCGCACCGATTCGGTGACCGCGCGCATCACCGCCACCGTCGTCGACGTGAAGCCGAACGGAACGCTCGTCCTTCAGGCTGCCGAAACCATCAAGACCGACGACGAATTGCAGATGATGAGCCTCACCGGCACCTGCCGCGTCGACGACGTTACTCCCGACAACAGCGTCCTCAGCACGCAGCTTTTCGATTTGCATTTAACGAAAGTTCACAAGGGTCAGGTTCGCGACACAACCAAGCGCGGCCTCATCCCCCGATTATTGGACTGGATCGACCCATTCTGACGATTGGGTTATTGGCCGTTGGATAAGTCATGATGCGCTCGAGCACTACTGATCGCCCGTCACAAAATGCCGCCCCATTTAGCGGCGGTGCGCAGCGCCGAGGGACCCACTGGCTCAAGACTCGCGTCACCCTGACTCTGTTCTCCCTGATGACCCTCCTGGTTATCGGACCGACCAACGCCTTCGCCGTCAAAGTCGCCGACATCACGCGCATCGGCGGCGAACGCACCAACATCCTCACCGGTCTCGGACTTGTGTACGGACTCAAAGGCACCGGCGACGGCGGCGCCTTCGCCGCCGCCATCAATCCCCTCCGAGCCATGCTCGCCAAATTCGCCGACCCGGTCACCGTCACCCAGCTCTCCAACGCTTCCAACGTCGCGGTCGTCATAGCCACCGCCACGGTCCCTGGCGACGGTGTTCGCGACGGCGACCATCTTGACGTCTACGTCACCAGCGTCGGCGCCGCGGCCAGCCTTCGCGGCGGAAGACTCTTTGTCACGCCCATGCAAGGCCCAATTCCAGGCGGGCCGCTCCTGGCCCTGGCTGAAGGGCCCGTTAACCTCGAAGATCCCAGCACGCCCACGGTCGGCGTCGTCAAAGGCGCCGCCGGCGGGGCGGTCATGGAGGCGGATCTTCCCGCCCACGTCATCGATTCCAGCGGCCGATTCACGCTCATTCTCGACGATCCGTCCGCGAGCTGGGCCACCGCCAGCCGCATCGCAAAAATCATCAACGACTCCGAAGCCCTCGACGGCGAAACCCTCGCCATCGCGATCGACGCAAAAAATATCATCGTGACCATTCCCACCAACGAGCGCCAGCATCCCGACAGTTTCATCGCCAGGATTCAGCAGCTTCCCGTTCAGCTTCTGTCCACCGAAGCGCGGGTCACCATCAACGAACATACCGGCACCATCATCATGACCGGCGACGTCGAAATCAGCCCCGTGGTCATCTGCCACAACGGGCTGTCCATTTCGACCGTCACTCCACAGCCCATTCCGACGATGCGGAATCCCCTGGTCACCGAGCACGACACCGTCGCCGTCTCCACCGACGAAACCAACGGCAATCTCCAGGACCTCGTCAACGCCATGGAGCAATTGAAAGTCCCCGCGCAGGACCGCATCGACATCATCAAAGAGTTGTACAAAACCGGGAAACTACACGCGAAACTGATCGAGGAGTAACCCATGGACGTATCCACGAATCTTTGGCAAGCCCGCGAGCAGATGGAAAAATGCGCAGCCGACAAATCCTGGGGCCACAACATCGGCCAGGCGGTCGGCCGCTCCAAGCGCCATGACGCCCTCGTCAAGCAAACCCGCAAATGGGTCGCCCAGACTTTCTTCGGACCCATCCTCAAGCAAATGCGGCGAAGACCCGTTCCACAGCGACCTACTAGACGGCGGCAGGGGAGGCCAGGCGTTTTATGAACTCTACGACCAGGAATTGACCAGCCACCTGACCCGCGGCACCGGAAGCAAGCTCATCAACGCCATCGTCAACCGCATCGAGGCCAAGAATGCTTACGCCAAACAGAGCATGAACGCGATCAATTCCGAACGCGAGGGCGCCGACCGCGTCCATGTGATCAGAAATGCTGAAGCCAATCTGTCCGTCGCCACACGGAGCAGCAATGTCCCGCCAGCTTTCTGACCTCAAAACGGTCCTGGAACAACTGATCGCCGAGCAGGGGAAATTGCTTGCGCTATTGGAGGCGCAGTACACGGCGATGAAGAAATGGGACGTCAAGGCGATCCTCGAACTGGGCCACGATCAGGAGTCGACGCGCTCTGCGCATCTTCTCCCTCGAACACCGGCGCCGCGCGATCGTCCGCCAGATCGCCGCCGGGGCCAAGCTCAACGAGGAGCCGAGCATTTCGCGCCTCATCGAACTTTTTCCCCCGTTCGCGCCGGACCTGATTCGCCTCCGCGACCAGCTCCGCGCCGTCATCGGGAAGATTTCGCATCGCGCCTCGATGGCCGCGAAACTATCGGCGGCGGTCCTGGGGCATCTGAACACCGCCGTTCGTCTTGTCGCCGGCGCCATCGAACGCGCCGGCGTGTATACGCGCACCGGCTCGCCCAAGGTCGCCGCACGAATCGGAAACATGGATGCAATCGGCTGATCGGAAATTGATATGTCTCTAATTGGCGCATTGAACGTCGGACAGTCGGCCCTGGCGGTGAACTCCGCCGCGCTGCAAGTCACCGGCAACAACATCGCCAACGCCGGCAACGCCAATTACGCTCGCGAAGTCGCCGACGTCACCCCCGCCGCGGATCAGCAACTTGCCCCCGGTTTATTCGTCGGGACCGGCATCGATCTCACCGACGTCCAGCGCCAGGTCGACGAATCCCTGAATGGCCGCCTCAATTCCGCCATCAGCGACAACAACGCCGCCAACGTCAATTCCCAGTGGAGCGGGCAGATTCAATCGATATTCAACGCCCTGGGCAGCCAGAACCTCAGCACGGACATGACCACTTTCCTGGGAAGTTGGTCCACGCTGGCCAACAATCCGCAGGATTCCGCCCAGCGGCAGGTCGTCCTGCAAGCCGGCCAGACCGTCACTCAGGACTTCAATAATCTCTCCACCCAACTCGGAACGATTCAGACCAACATCGGCCAGCAACTTACCACGCTCACCGGCCAAGCCAACCAATACGCGACTGAAATCGCACAGCTCAACACCCAGATCGCCAATTCCCAGGGCGGCAGCGCCATCGAGCCTGGCGGCGACAACAGCCTCCTCGACCAGCGCGATCAGCTCGTCCAGCAGCTTTCGCAACTTGTCAACGTGCAGGCCGTTAATCAGGGGAACGGCACCGTCAACCTTTATGTCGGCTCCGAGCCGCTTGTCATGGCCGGAAGCACCCGCGGACTGACCGTCGTTCCGCAGCAGATGAACGGCCAGCCCAACTACCAGATCGTTTTCACTTCCGACAACAGCCCCGTTCAGGCCACCAGCGGGCAAATCAGCGGCGCTCCTCAATTCCCAGACGCAGGCCGCCACCGTCTCGCAGCAATTGAGCAATCTCGCCGCCGGTTTCATCTCTTCGGTCAACGACATTCACGCCAGCGGGCAAGGCACGACCGGATTCACGTCCGTGACGGGAACCAATCAGGTTCTCGATCCCACCGCCGCGCTGAATAGCACCGCCGCCGGCCTCCAATTCCCGCCGAAAAACGGCAGCTTCGTTGTGAGTGTGACCGACACGTCGACCGGGCTCTCCTCCAGCACCCTCGTCCCGGTCTCACTTACGGGTAGCCCCGGCGACACAACGCTGAACAGCCTCGTCACCAGCCTCAACGCCATCTCCGGCGTCCAGGCATCCGTTGCCGGGGGACAGCTCACTATCGCCTCGACCAATCCCAATCAAACCATTTCATTCAGCCAGGATTCCAGCAACGTCCTGGCGGCTCTGGGCATCAATACCTTTTTCCAGGGTTCCAACGGCGCAGAATATCGCCGTGAATTCCTTCTTGCAGAGCAACCCGCAATTCGTCGCCGCCGCCCAAAACGGCAGCGCCGACGACAACAGCAACGCCCTCGCTCTGGCCAATGCCGGAAACGTCAGTCAGACCGTTTTGAACGGCCAGTCGGTCAACGACGCTTACAGTTCCATGATGAACGGCGTCGCCACCGCCGCTTCCACGGCCACCAACAACGCGTCTTCCACGCTCGACATCGTGAACACGCTGCAAGCCCAGCAGCAAGCGGTCAGCGGCGTCAGTATCGATGAGGAAACCATCAACCTTATCAAGCAGCAGCAGGCGTATGCCGGCGCCGCGCGGGTGATTTCAACCGTCGATCAAATGGTGCAGTCGCTTTTGGCCATTACTTAAAGGCAAGTATGTCCGTCGTACCCGTTGGTCTTGTTCGCGTCAGCAACCTGCTGCAAACCAGCCTTGCGCAGGAGTCTATCGACAGCGTACAGAGCCAGCTTCTTCAGGTTCAGAACGAACTGACGACCGGCAAGCAGGTCAACCAGCCCAGCGACAATCCCGCCGCCGCGGCGTCCATCGAGACATTGAATCAAACCCTGGCCCAGCGCCAGACCTATTCCGACAACATCAATTCAGCCAGCGCCCAGATGAGCGAGGCCGATTCCACCCTCGGCAATCTCACCACTCTGCTCCAGCAAGCCGAGACCATCGCCTCCAGCAACGTCGGCTCCGACGTCTCCGCCTCCCAGCAGCAAAGCGCCAGCTCCGTCGTGCAGAGCCTTTTCAATCAGGCCCTGAACGTCGGAAACACCCAGTACAACAGTATGTATCTCTTCGGCGGCGCCGACGCTCAGCAGGCTCCGTTCTCGGCCACCAACGGCGGCGTGATGTTCGTCGGCTCGACGCAAACCCTACAAAACACCGCCGATGCCGGACTTCTCGTCCCCTTCCAGATCGATGGCGCCAGCGTCTTCGGCTCCAACACCACCGGCGTAACCGGCACCACCAATATTTCCCCGCAGCTCACCGCCTCGACGCGCCTTTCCGATATCGCCGGCACCGCCGGTGACGGGATCCGCCTCGGCACCGTTCAAATCAGCGACGGAACCGTCACTAAAACCGTCGACCTGAGCAGTGCCTCCAGCATCGGCGACGTCGTCAACCTCATCAACAACGCCGGCGTGAGTTCCATCACCGCTTCCATCTCGGGCCAGGGTCTCACCCTTACGGGCACCTCCGGCGAAAATATATCAGTCACCGATGTCGCGGGAACCGCCGCGGCCGACCTGGGCATCGCCACTCCCACCGGAGGAATGGGCGACGGCAATCCCGACGTCGGCTCGTCCATGAACCCGCGCGTCACCGATCTCACCGCCATCTCCGATCTCGACGACGGCTCCGGAATCGACCCCTCCGGCATGATCATCAGCAACGGCAGCACGACCAAAACCATCACCTGGTCCGCCGGTGCGACGGTGGGGGATCTTCTCAACTCCATCAACGGCGCCGGCCTCGGAGTTCAAGCCTCGATCAACTCCGCCGGAACCGGCCTCAATATCGTCAACTCCACCCAGGGAACGACTCTTTCCATCGCCGAAAACGGCGGCGACACCGCGACCGAACTTGGGCTCCGCACCTACAGCCCGACCACGCTTCTGTCATCCATGAACAACGGCCAGGGCATCACCACCGCCGGCGCCGGAACCCCCGATTTTCAAATCACTGCCGCCAATGGAACCGTCTTCCCGGTCACCCTCGGCTCGGCGACAACCATCCAGGATGTCATCAACGCGATCAATAACGCCCCTGGAAACCCCGGCGTCACCGCCAGCTTCGCCACCACCGGCAACGGAATTGTCCTCACCGATACCACCGGTGGCAGCGGCTCGCTGGCCGTCAACGCCTTGAATAACTCCAATGTCGCCGCCGAACTCGGCCTGACCAATCCCCCGACCGGCAATACCGTCAACGGGGGCGACGTTAACCTCATTCAAAGCACCGGCGTCTTCGCCGACCTCCAGCAGCTCATCACCGGCCTCCAGACCGGGAATTCCAAGATGATTACCGCTGCCGGAACGGGAATCCAAAACGACATTAATAACGTGATATCCGTCCGCGGCCAGGCGGGCGCCGTCGCCCAGCAACTGGCCAGCCAGCAGACCCAGATCACCCAGGAGAATACCGCGACCCAGTCGCTGATATCCCAGCTCCAGGACGTGAACATCGCCGACGCGGTCACGCAGTTCCAGCAGTTGCAGACCGCCCTGCAGGCGAGCCTGCAAACGACGGCGATGTCCCTGAGCCTCACCCTTTTGGACTTTTTGACATGAGGCGTGGCACGCGGATTGCAAGGAAAGTGGTGCGATGTAGATTGCGACAGTATTATAAGCAATCGAACGCATAGGAGCGCAGAAAATTCTGCCGGGAGAGGCGGAAATTGCCGGCCGGGGACCGTGTGAAAAAACGCGGCCGGTCGGATGAATGAAAGGGACCGCGGAGACGGTCCCCGGCGCGGCGGAGCCGCGCCACGACGCCTTTGGGGCCTTGGAGGCCCGGGCGAACCTCCGTTCTGCGGAGGGGTGAATGGATTCACGCGCGGCGGACGCCGCGCAGCAAGCCGACGGTGTGTCGCCGGCGGCGAAGGAGTCGCAAACCGGACGGTCCTCCCGTTATGGAGACGCCGGTCCATGCTGCATAGGAGCACTCATGGAAATCGAAACTTCCCGTTTCGGAGTACTGTCGATTGACGACCAGCGAATCATGACTTTCCCAAAGGGACTCCTCGGATTCCCGGGTCAGTCCAGATTCGCACTGATCAAGGCCGGCCAGAACAATTACTTCTTCTGGCTGCAAAGTGTTGACGATCCCCACCTCGCCTTCGTGGTGACGGATCCGAGCACTTTCTTCAAGGACTACGACGTCGCCCTTGCGCGATGAAACGATCGCGGACCTCGAGTTGGTCGACCCCGCCGCCATGCAGGTCTTCGTGATCTGCAACAAAGTCGGCGAATGGCTGACCGGAAATCTGCTCGGCCCGATCGTCGTCAACACCGCCAGCCGACTTGCCCAGCAAATCGTGCTGACGGAAAAGAAGTGGACGACCCGGCAGCCCCTGCTGCGGCTGCAAGCCGAGGTGCAACTGGCCAAATCGGCGTGAGGGTGTTCAGGGGGCACGCCGGACGGTTGCGATTGCGCAACCGCGAGGCTTCGTGACAGGGATGTCATGCGACATCGCCCGCGCCTGTTCAACAGGTCCGCGGGCTGACAGGAAGGAGCCTGAAATGTTGGTTCTGTCCCGGCAGCGCGACGAAACGATCATGATCGGCGACGACATCGAAGTGACCGTCGTCGACATCCGCGGCGATAAGGTTCGCCTCGGAATTAACGCACCAAAGGAAATCAGCGTCCACCGCAAAGAGGTCTATGACGCTATCCGCCGCGAAAACAAAGCGGCGGCTCAAGTGAAACCCGAGGATCTTTCGGGATTAGGAAAGATCGGTTCCAAGAACCCTGACCAGGAACCTAAACCGTAGGCGGCAAAGGCTATGTTGATGTCCCGCCCAAATCGTCTATCGCCAGACACAATCATGGAGGATTGACGTGTCCGTTATTAACACAAATGTCGCGGCCCTTATCGCGCAAAACGGCCTGGCAAATTCAGAGACTTCTCTAAATCAGGCGTTGCAACGCCTCAGCACCGGTCTACGCATTAACAGCGGCGCGGATGATCCCGCCGGGTTGATCGCAAGCCAGTCGCTTCAAAGCGAGATGGCCGGTTTACAGGCGGCGATCAGCAACAGCGCCACCGCCACCAACGTGATCTCGACGGCCGATGCCGCCCTTTCCGAGGTATCGTCCCTTCTGCAAAACGTAAAGGGTCTGGTTGTCGCGTCCGCCAACTCCGGCGCTTTGTCTCCGCAGGAACTCCAGGCGAACCAGCTCCAGGTCGATTCCGCGGTGCAGAGCATCACGCGAATCGCCTCGACCACCAGTTTCGCCGGTCTCAACCTGCTCGACGGCAGTCTCGATTACATCACCAGCGGCGTGCACAGCAGCGCCATCGCGGCGCTGAGCATCTCCCAGGCCAATCTCGGCACCGCCGTCAGCATGCCCGTCAATATCAACGTCATCAGCAGCGCCAAGCTCGCCGATCTTCGGTTTGTGGGCAGCTCCATCGGCACCAGCACCACGCTCTCCATCGGCGGAACCGAAGGCGTTCAGACTCTCTCCTTCGTCAGCGGAACCACCGCTTCGGCGATCGCCTTTGCCGTCAACAACATCTCCGACAGCACCGGCGTCTCCGCCAATTTGATTAATAGCGCCAGTCCGACTTCCGGCGTTAATTTCACCAGCACGACCTACGGATCCAAGTCGTTCGTCTCGATCCAGGCCCAGACCGGAACCTTCACGACCGAGGACCTCACCGGCGCCGTCAAGGCCCGCAGCACCGGCGCGGACGCCGTCGCCACCATCAATGGCGCCGTCACCGTCGGATCGGGTCAGGACCTCACTCTCAATACCTCGACCCTCGATCTGAATCTAACCCTGAACAACTCCTTTGGCATTGGCCAAACGAGCTTCGCCATCACCGGAGGCGGCGCCAACTTCCAGCTCGGCTCGCAGGTCGCCAGCGACCAGCAAGTCAGCATCGGAATTGGTTCCGTTGCCGCCAGCCAGCTCGGCAATAACGCCGACGGCTTCCTGAACGATATCGCAACCGGCGGCAGCGCCACCTTGGTCGGCGGGCAAGCCGAAACGGCCAGCACAATCATCGACGACGCCATCAACCAGGTCGCCGTTCTGCGTGGAAGACTCGGCGCTTTTGAAGCCAATACGCTGGAAACCAACTCCAGCGCCTTGCAGGTAGCGCTTCAGAACGTCACCAGCAGCGAAAGTGACATCACCGACGCGAATTTCGCCCAGGAAACCAGCAATTTGACGCGCGCTCAGATTCTGGTCCAGGCCGGAACCAGCGTCCTGGCCACCGCAAATACCATCCCGCAGACCGCTCTGACGCTGCTCACCGGCCATTAATCGCCGGCTGAAGGAAAAATTTTTTCCGCGCTAAGGCGGCCCGATTTCGGGTCGCCTTTTTCTTTTGTGCCAATAAATCTCCCGCCGGCGCGGCTGATCGCCGCGACTCCGCCCTTCTCATCCGCGAACTCTGCCGCCACGTTTGGGTTGCTCTGAAAAAATTCACGCCATCCCTCACATCTAAAGTGCCCCTATCTCGCCGTCGATACGCGGAGTGAAGCCCAGTGCTGCTGAACAGGCTGTCAAGCACTTGGCCGACTTGCACGGTAGGGGGCGAGCTTTTGTGAAGTGGGACCGCTTAGCCGGGTGGGTCCCATGCGGCGGCCTGATGACTGTCCGGTTTCCCCTGACCTGACAGCGTCCGCCAGAACAGGGAAGGCGTACATCGCCATGGAGCAAGTGTCTTATGAGCGTCATTAATACAAACGTCAGTTCGTTGATCGCGCAAAACGCTCTTCAACAGAACAACCAGGCGCTGTCGACCAGCCTTGAACGGCTTAGCACCGGTCTCCGCATCAACAGCGGTGCCGATGACCCGTCAGGTCTGATCGCCAGCCAATCGTTGCAGCAGGAACAGACCGGCATTCAAACCGCCATCAGCAACGCCAGCCTCGCTGGCAACGTCATTGGTACGGCTGAAGGTGGTCTGAATGAAGTCAGCAGCCTGCTGCTTCAGCTTCAAGGTCTCGTCGGCCAGGCAGCCAATACCGGCGGCCTCAGCTCCGACGAAGTCCAGGCCGACCAGTTGCAGGTGGACTCCATTCTCTCCACCATCAACCGCATTGCCGGCTCGACGACTTTCGAAGGCCAGCAGCTCCTAAACGGCAATCTCGACTACACCACCAGCGGCGTCACCGCCTCGGCGGTCACCGCTCTTGAGGTGAACAGCGCCCTCGTGCCCGACGGCGGGACCGTCGGCGTCGCCGTGCAGGTCGTCAGCTCCGGCAAGACCGGAACCGTCACCTACACCGGCGGCACCGTCACCGGCAGCACCGTCACCCTCCAGGTCTCCGGCAACGCCGGTACGACCCAGTTGTCATTCGCGTCGGGAACCACGATCTCCTCGATCGTGACCGCCATCAACGGCGTCAAGACCTCCACGGGTCTTTCCGCCCAGGTCAGCGGCACCGACATCCGAATCAACTCCACTGAGTTTGGTTCAACCCAGTTCGTCAGCGTCCAGGCGATTGAGGGCACCGTCAGCGGCCTCAGTTCGACGAACAAGCAGTTCGGAAGTGACGCCGACGTGACCGTCAACGGCGCCGCCGCCAACGTCAGCGGTCTGGCCGTCAGCTATCGTAACTCGAACCTCGACGTCAGCTTCGACGTGGCTCAGAAGTATGACAAGCCCGGTTCGCAGACCTTCTACATTACCGGCGGCGGAGCGACCTTCGCCCTCGGTTCCTCGGTCACCGCGACCAACAATGCCTCCATCGGTATTGCTTCGGTCTCCACCAGCAGCCTGGGTAACGTCAATGACGGATTCCTCAGCTCGCTGGGAAGCGGCGGAACCAACAGCCTCTCCAGCGGGAACCTGACCACCGCTCAGAATATTTTGAGCGATTCGATCAATCAGGTTAGTAACCTCCGCGGTCGTCTCGGTGCGTTCCAATCGTTGACCATCGGGTCGACGGTGAACAGCCTGGGCGTCGCGTACGAAAACGTGTCGGCCGCCGAATCGGCGATTACCGATACCGACTTCGCTTCGGAAACCAGTAACCTGACCCGCGATCAGATCCTGTCTCAGGCGGCCACCACCGTCCTGGCTCAGGCGAACGCGGTTCCTCAGGAGGCCTTGACGCTCCTTCAAGGCCACTAAGCTTGGTCTGGTAAGCTATCAGCTTAGTCCAGAACGCTCATTGCCCCCGGTTCTCGCGAACCGGGGGCTTTTTCGTTTCCCACTACCTTCCCGCCGATAAAAATTCCATTCCTCCCGTTTGACTCGCCCACTTCGCAAATTTCGGGTTCTTCTGCACCGCCGTATTTTCCCCCGCCCTATAACACACCGCGCCCAGCCGCGTCGTTTTGGCAAAAGATTCTTTGCTCACTCCGTCGATTCAGGGACGCAGCGGATTCGTTCCCGGCGGCGGCACGGCGCTGTCTGACCGCTCCTCCGCAGGAACAGGACCGCCTCGTGAGAAAGGAGTCGTCCTTCCACCATGAGGGAGCCACGGGCTCCCAATTCTCATCGCTCCGCTTCGGCGGCGGCGGTTGTTAACTGGAGCCCCTACATGGCCTCCAGCAGGCGATCGGTGAATGGAACCCTGACTTCCCGATCGTTTCGTATTCAGGGGATGGAATCGCACGCCGCTCAAATTAGTTTCGAGCGGCTCATGTAAAAGGGATCGCAGCTCCCTCTTACGCGAGAAAACGTCATGGAGAGACAAATTTTATGAGCGTAATAAACACCAACGTCAGCTCGTTGATTGCGCAGCGATCGCTGCAGCAAAACAACGAGGCGCTGTCCACCAGTCTTGAACGGCTCAGCACCGGTCTCCGCATCAACAGCGGCGCCGACGATCCGGCAGGTCTGATTGCCAGCCAACAGTTACAACAGGAACAAACCGGCATTCAGCAAGCCATCAGCAACGCCAGCCTCGCTGGCAACGTCATTGGCACCGCTGAAGGCGGTCTGAACGAAGTCAGCAGTCTGCTGCTTCAGCTCCAAGGTCTGATCGGCCAGGCCGCCAACTCCGGCGGCCTCAGCTCCGACCAGGTCTCCGCTGACCAGTTGCAGGTTGACTCGATCCTCACCACCATCAACAGAATTGCCGGCTCGACCACCTTCGAAGGCCAGCAACTTCTTAACGGCAACCTCGACTACACCACCAGCGGTGTCGTTGCCTCCTCGATCTCGGCGCTACAGGTCAACAGCGCCCTGGTCCCCGACGGAGGCACCGTCGGCGTCGCGGTTCAGGTCGTCACCTCCGGTAAGACCGGCACCGTCACCTACACCGGCGGCACCGTCACCGGCAGCACCGTGACCCTTCAGATCGCCGGCAACACCGGGACTACCCAGTTGTCGTTCGCTTCTGGATCGACCATTTCCTCGATCGCCACCGCCATCAACGGCGTCAAAAATTCCACGGGTCTATCCGCCCAGGTAAGCGGCACAGACCTGCGCATCAACTCCACGGAATTCGGATCGACCCAGTTCGTCAGCGTCGCTGCGCTGGCGGGAACTTTCTCCGGCCTCAGCTCCAGCAACAAGCAGTTTGGAGCCGACGCCGACATCACCGTCAACGGCGCGGCCGCTAACGTCGCGGGTCTGGCTGTCAGCTACCGCAACTCCAGCCTCGACGTCAGCTTCAACCTTGCCCAGAAGTATGACAAGCCGGGTTCGCAGACCTTCTACATCACCGGCGGCGGGGCGACCTTTGCCCTCGGTTCCCAGGTTACTGAAACCAACAAGGCCTCCATCGGAATCGCTTCCGTATCCACCGGCGATCTCGGAAATTCCGTCGATGGATACCTCAGCTCGCTCGGCAGCGGCGGCACCAACAGCCTCTCCAGCGGGAATCTGACCGTCGCTCAGACCATTCTGAACGACGCCGTCGATCAGGTCAGCAGTCTCCGAGGCCGTTTGGTGCGTTCCAATCGTTGACCATCGGGTCCACGGTGAACAGCCTGGGCGTCGCGTACGAAAACGTGTCGGCCGCCGAATCGGCGATCACCGATACCGACTTCGCGCAGGAAACCAGCAACCTGACGCGCGATCAGATCCTGTCGCAGGCGGCTACCACCGTCCTGGCCCAGGCAAACGCGACCCCTCAAGAGGCCTTGACCCTGCTGCAAGGCCACTAAGACTTAGGCTGGTCTGGTAACGCACAACTTCTCACGAGACTCTAAGACGCCCCCGGCTCTCACGCCGGGGGTGTCTTTTTTTTATCCCTCGATCCGAACCACGATTCCTCCGCACGACGCCTGTTTTTCTCCTTATCGGGCCAAATTTTTATTCTCCCATGCCCCAAAATCCCCAACTCCGTTTCACCCAAGGTCGATAATCCATTTGGCGTCGCCGTCACATCGTCCGGCTAATGTGACCCGCCCTCATTTTATGGACGTGCTCGATTCCAAAGGCCGAATCGTCGGAACTTCCTCCGACTCCACCCAAGCCGAAAAAACCCCCGGCCTATTCGCCTGGTTGCGCGCCGTTTTCACGCGTCTAACTGCCGACCAATCCGATATCTCACCGCCCGCGCGCACCGCCCACCGCGCCGAATCCGCCGATTTCGTCATCGCTCCGGGCGGCTATCGAGTTCGCGTTCCCACCAAAAACGCCGACAACTCCGCCGAGCAGGCCATCCCTGCAATCCAAGATGCCCTCGCATCCGTTCCACCGCTCCCTCACGCCGCCCTTGCCCTCATCCGCGAAGTGCAAAAGCCCGCCAGCAGCGCCGCCAGCGTCGCCGATCTCGCCTCCACTGACCCCGCGATTTCGGCCGCTCTACTTCGCACCGTAAACAGCGCCGCCTGCGCTCTGATGCGGAAGGTCACCAGCGTAACCGACGCCGTCAGCTATCTCGGCTTCGCCACGGTCCGCTCAATCGTCGTCAAGGCCAATCTCGCCCACGCGCTCCCCGCCTCCAAAAGCGGAAGCGCCTCTGAGTCCGCCGACGCCCGCGATCTCTGGATCCACAGCCTGGCCGTCTCCTATATCGCCGACGTTCTAAGCCAGCGCATCGGCGGCGTCGACCGCGGGTTCGCCTCGACTCTCGGCCTGCTGCATGACATCGGCAAGCTTGCCGTCATCGCGCACCTCGGTTCCAGCTCAATAGCGCCCGACTCTCCTGGCGAGCCGCTCGCCGCGCGCGAAGTCCGCGCCTGGGGCATCGATCACGCCGGCATCGGCGCCACGCTCGCTCATCATTGGGCACTCCCCGCCGATCTCGTCCAGGCCATTCGCTGGCACCATTTTCCCCAGCGCGCCTTCGAGCCGAGCGATCCGGCCCCGCTCCGAAAAGCCGCCTATGTCGTGCAGGTCGCCAACGAGTTGGCCAAATATGCCTATCCCTACGCGGACGAGATTGAACTCGACCCTGCCGCGCAATCCGCTTGTTCCGTTTTGGGATTGGATACGCCCATCGCCACTCTCATGGACGCCCCGGTCCGGGCGGCTGTTACGCACGCCATTCTATTCGGGTTCGAAGAATCTCACGGTGCGCTCCCCCACAGATTCATCCGCCTGCGCCGGCGATCTGACTCAAGCGCCTCGACCCAATCCGACGGCCACGCCCTCGGCCGCATCCGCGTCGATCAGGAACAACTCGCTTCCTTCTTCGACTCTGCCGACCCAAAGGACAAATTCTCCGCTTCCGCAACGCCCCAGGGCGTTTCCACTTTGCTCGCCTCCATGGAGCAACACCACGAATCGCTCGCCAGCCCCGTCGCCTCGCGCCCCGTAGTCCTTTTCACGGTAGGAGCCCTGCTAAGCAATCTCATCGAGTCCGGCGAACACCCGCCAAAAATCGAGATCGTCCAACGCATGCAGAACCGCAAACTGGCCACCGCGATTCGCGCCGAAGGCTTGTCTTTTTCCGCGCGTCTTCCCAATCAAGCCGATTCAGGCCCGCGCATATTGGAAACCGAACTCATCAGCGTGTTGAACCTGAACTGGTTTGACAGCATCACGGTCACCCCCGACGGCAAATCGATCCTCTTCATCGCCCGCTAATTCGCATTTTGCTATTTGGGGATGACGCACCCGCGCCCGGGTTCCGCATTTCCCCCGCCCCCGGTGCGCCGGGGGAGCGATCCCTGTCCCCTTCCGCTGGTTTCGGCACGATGGGAGCGGGCGATCCGCGACGGTCGAGTGCGGTCGTAACGACGCGGCTCTGAACAGCGCGCCGCACAACTCTCAACTTTACGCCGCCCTCAACCCGCCGTTGTGCTTGCCCGTGCGCGTGCGATTCTGCCTCTTCGCCGCCGCCGCCGCCTTTGCCGCGGCGCGTTCCGCGGCCTTCGCCGCCGCTCGCGCCGCCGCCGCCGCGGCTTCCGCGGCTTCCGCCGCCGCGCGCTGTTCTTCCGCCGCCATCCGCATGCGCAGCGACTCGATCGACTCCTGCATCGCCATCAATTCGTCGCGTAATGCCGCGTTGGCGACCAGCTTGTTCTCGTCCCATTGCTTGCGAAGCCGGTTGAAAAACGCGGCCTGTGCCTTGATTGTCCGATCCATGCGCCGAACCTCCTGGGCTGTTAAATCCGTGGACTGAACCGGCGCAATCTTCAGCGCCGCGGGCTTGATACTGGGCGGCGCCGGCGTCTCGTGCCTCACCTCCGCCGGCGCCGCCTTGATCGCCTCAATGACTGGTGCCTCGACCTTGGCCGGGGCTTGCCCGGGCAAGCTTGCCGAAACCGCCTGGGTGGCCGGGACCGCAGGCGGCTCGGCCGCTTTTTGTTCCGTCTTCAGTGGTTCCATCGGAACCTCTGTCCAGACCGGCGCGGCCGCCTCCTTCGTGGGCTGAGTGGCTGCCTTCGCGGGTTTGGCCACTTCTTCCTCCGGCTCCTCCGTCAAGCTCACGACCGCCTCGGTCTCTTCCGTCTTCTCATCCTTCTTTTCCTCTTCGGGCGTCGCAGCAAACAATGTCGAACCCGGCCTCGGATGCGGCGCGCTTTCCCCTGCCGACCGCGCATCTCCCTCCATCAATCGCGCCGCTTCCTCCTCCGTCAGCGCATCCTGCGGCAGGGCAGGCGGCGCGCCCTCGACGAACGTGCCGGTCGCAACGTACGCCGATTCCTCAAACCCGCCCGTTTCGCACGCCAAAACCAGGCACCAGATCGCAACGTGGTCCGATTCGTCGTTCGCCTTGGGAATGTAAAGCCAGAATTGTTCCCCGCTCGGCAGCGGCCCGTCCACCAGCATCTCCACGCCCAGCGACGAAATCTGCCTCAGCAGCACCGGCACCTGAGGCGAGTCCGGTAACGCGGCTCGAATCGTCGCCCGAATCCCAATGCAGATCGGCGCCGTATGATCCGCCGCTTCCGTCGTCGCCCCGGGCGCTTCATGTTTGCCCGTGATTTCCGTGAGTAATTCCGGAGACAGAGAGCGCGCGGCAGGCGTCGTCGGACCGCCTCGCCCGCGCTGAAGTCCCACCACTTTTTGTAGCAATCCGATTACTGACATAACTCAGCCTTCCACACGGCCATCCCCTCACTGCGCAACCGGCCGATGCTGAGAAATCGAATACATCAAACCCAACGTCAAACTCCCAAACCCGTCTTTTCTCACCTTGCCCCCATTTTCCCCCGGTTATGGGACTCAAATTTTGTGCGATTGTGCGCGCCCCGTCATCACCCTAATATTTCCCCAATGGAATCGACCCAAATCGATGCTTGGCTGGCCCCATTCGCCCTCGACAAGGGTATCCACGCCCACGTCGCCGCCGTGCTGGGGCGACTGCCCGAGGATGTCCGTACCGACCTGATGGGCGATCCCTCGTTCACCGTATGCGATTATGCGCCCGGTCCAAACGTGACCCTTCATGTCCCCATGCGCCTCGAGACCCCCGGTCGCCCCGGGCGATCGGTGGTCCTAAAACGTACACTTTTATCGCGCCCAACTCCGTTCGCCCATTGGGTCATCGCCCACGAACTCGCCCACGCCTATCTCCGCCACGGCTCGCGCCATCCCCAGGAAAACCCCGAACAATCCGCCGACTTTCTGGCCGCCCAATGGGGATTCCCCAAGCCGTAATCGGACGCCGCCTATTGCTTCTTCGACTTCGCAGGCGCCTTCGTCCAGTAATGCACAAAAAATACCCCCATGCGCTTCACCCAACTCCAATCCCAAGCTAAAACCCGCGCCATTGGCCAAAGCGCCGCGCCTTCCTCCAATCCCGCCCCCAGCGCAAATGCACAAAATCGTCCAGCATCTCCCCAAACAAATCCCACCCGCAAATCGTCCAACAAGTCAGATATGCACGGTGCCTCAGCTCGCGCCGCCGCCCCGGCTCGACAAATTCCAATTGCGCCTCAACCACCCGGCAAAGATTCGGCGCCCATCTCAATTTATCCCTCGACGCATTGCTCTGGTGCTCCCGGTAATACAGCGACAACCGATCATGCAGCTCAACCTTCCCCACTCGGCTCAGCCTGAACAGCAAATCCCAGTCATCCGTTGCCCAAAGTTTCTCATCCAAACCTCCGATGGCCCGCAGCGTTTCCGCGCACACCAGCGTCTGCCCCGGCGAAGTGATCGGGCACCGCTCAAATAACTTCTCGTGTGTGATCTCGGAAACACCTGCGCCAAACGCGCGCTCTTTTCTGCCGATATATTCCACTTTCCCGCTCACCATCACCACATCCGGATGTCCCTCCAGCCATTCCACCTGCCACTGGAGCTTGTCCGCCGGCCACAAATCATCGTCGTCCAGCATCGCGATATATTTCCCTCGCGCCATGCGCGATCCCCGCGTTCCGCGCCGAAGCCTGCCCTCCATTCTCCTTGCGAAGAAAACGAATCCGCCCCGCATCCGTCAGCGGCTTAAGAATTCCCTCCGTCCCATCCGGCGACCCGTCGTCAATCACAATGACTTCAAAATCCCGATAAGTCTGAGCAAACACCGATTCCAGCGCAGCCAGAACAAATTGGCCATGATTGTAAGTCGGAATGACAACACTCACGGTCGGCAAATGGATTTAGTCTAATCGACCCCCAGTACTCACGCGATTTCTGCGACCCTCCCTCATCGAATCCCAAAATCTAAAAATCCACCCCCACCCGAATCGTCCCCACCAGCGCATTGGATATCCCGGTGCCCCCGGATTCATGATGTATTGCAAATCCGAGTGCACAAACAATCCGTTCACGATCCGCAACCAATAAAACCCTTCGATCGTGACATCCTTTCCATGCGCTGAAAACGAACCATTTGCGGCGACCCATCGCCGCAACCCCTTTTACTTTCAAGCTTTTAGCTCTACGGCTGTGTCATCTTAACGATGCCGCCATTCGCGCCGATAATAGATCCGGAGGGAGACCTACCATGCGGTTCTTTCTTGCAATCATCGGAAGTACGCTGATCTTCGTTTCGGTTCTGATTATTTCCACGCTGCTAACGCCGATCCTTTGCGAACAGCTAACGCAAACCTTCCACCTCGGCCCCATCTACACCAACAACGTCTCCGGCGTCCTCCTCGCCCTGGTCTGCGCCGCCGCCGCCTTCCGCGATTCCCTCATGCGCAGAAAAACGCCGCCTGACCAAGCTCAATAAACTCCTGGCCAACTAATCCCCCGCGCCCGACGCCGCCTCAGCCCCCTCGTTTTCGCTCCCAATCATAATCTTAATCCTAATCCTAATCCGTCCCTGACCTTCAATTTGAATAACCCCACCCTTCCCCCGATGATTCCCCCCAATGTGCGCCCGAACTCCCTCCGCCAGGACCGCCCGCCTCTCCCTCATTCTCCTGCTGGCGATTAATCTCTTTAATTACGTCGACCGCTACGTCCTGGCCGCAGTCGTTCCCAAAATCCGTGAAACCTTCTTCCCCGGCAACGGCCCCAACGAACTCGGCCTCACCGGCACACTCGCCACCGCCTTCATCGTCTCCTACATGCTCGCGGCCCCGATTCTCGGGTGGCTCGCCGATCGAATGTCCCGCTGGCTCCTCGTCGGCATCAGCGTCATTATCTGGAGTCTCCTCACCGGCGGCTCAGGTCTGGCCCCAACTTTCGCCATCCTCCTCATCACAAGACTATTCGTGGGCATAGGCGAAGCCGGCTACGGACCCGCCGCGCCCACCATCATCGCCGATCTCTACCCCGTCGAACGCCGCGGCCAGGTCCTCGCCTGGTTCTACATGGCCATCCCCGTAGGCAGCGCCCTGGGCTACGCCCTGGGCGGTCTCATCGGCGGCCACTTCGGCTGGTGCGCCGCCTTCTTCGCCGTCACCGCCCCAGGACTCCTATTAGGAATCCTCTGTTTCCTACAAAAAGACCCCCCGCGCGGACATCACCGCGAAGCCGGGGGAGCTAGCTCCCCCGGATCCCACACCGCAAAACTCGACGACTATTTCTCCCTCCTGAAAAATCCCTCCTATCTCTTCGACACCCTGGGCATGATGGCCATGACCTTCGCGGTAGGGGGGATCTCCTTCTGGATGCCAACTTACTTCCACGATTTCCGCCACGCCGGCTCCCTTGCCAACGTCAATCTCATCTTCGGCGCCATCACCGTCGTTTCAGGTTTCTCCGCCACATTCGCCGGCGGCTGGCTCGGCGACAAACTCCGTCCACGCTTTCCCGGCTCCTACTTCACCGTCTCCGGAATCAGCATTCTCGCCTGCTGTCCCATGATTCTCCTGATGGTTTATCTCCCCTTCCCCTGGGCCTGGGTCGCCTGCTTCGTGGCCGAATTCTGTCTCTTCTTCAACACCGGCCCCTCCAACACCATTCTCGCCAACGTCACCCACCCCAACATCCGCGCCACCGCCTTCGCCCTCAACATCTTTCTCATTCACGCCTTGGGCGATGCCCCCTCGCCCCCCTTGCTAGGCCACATCGCCGACCTCTTCGGCTGGAACGCCTCCTTCGGCCTTGTGACTGCAACAACCGCCGCCGGCGGAATCTTCTGGCTCCTCGGCGCACGCCACCTCCAGCGCGACACCGCTGCCGTCTCCGATTGATCGCTCGACTAAATTGCCAAACGGCATTAGCACAGAGCACACAGAGAGCACAGAGAGCACGGAGAAGACAAATCAAAAAAACTGAATTTGAATTTTCTCCGTGTCCTCTGTGTGCTCTGTGGTCTCTGTGCTAATTCTTTTGAGTTCCGACGTGGGACAAACAATCAATCGACTACCGAAGTAGCGAGCTAACCGGCGTAGCCGGATCGCGAACTTTTCTTCAATCCCCTCGACAGGCAATCGCCGCTTAACCAGTTCCACCAATTCCGCCCGGCTGTCGCAATGCCCAACCGCGATCGTCTGCGCCATCCGCCCATCCGCGGCCACGCCGATCTCCACAAAACTGGGCGAATCCGCCGCCGCACCGATCGACTCCCGATTGATCCGCCGATCCACCAGCTTTCCCTCGCCCCAAACATCCGTGCGCAGACCGAGCACATGCGTATGAAAATGGCTGACCGAATCGTAGACCGCCGAGCCGCCGGCCATGTTGATTCCCGCGATCGCGCCGGTTTCCGCCGCGCTCTCCCAGTGATTCAGCAGCCGATGCTTCCCGAAGAGCGGATCGAATAGCGCCGCGCAATCTCCCGCCGCGAAAATCGACGGTACATTCGTCTCGCACCGCTGGTCCACCAGCACCGCCTTCTCCGCCACGATCGGCGTTCCGCGCAAAAGTTCGCGATGCGGATCCAATCCCACCGCCGCCACCGCGAAATCCGCGTCGATCGAATCCCCGCCGGCCAGTACCACGCGCTGCACGCGCCCGTCGCCTTCGAGGTGCGCCACGCGATCCGCCGCGTGCACCGTGATCCCGTGCCGCTCGAGGAATCGCGCCATCCATTTCCCCGTCGCCTCACCCGCGAAATAGCTCCATGGATAATTCCCCGCCATCACCAGCGCAACGTGCAATCCAGCTTCAGAGAGCGTCCCCGCCAGCTCCACGCCCAGCAGCCCGCCGCCGATCACAACGGATCGTCCGCGCCCGCGATGATGGGTCCGGCCCTCGCGTTTTGCCTTATCGATCGCGTGAACGAGCCGATCCGCGTCCTCGAGAGTTCTCAAATAAAAGAGGTTCGGCAAATCCGCCCCCGGCACGCGCAGCGCCCGCGGCGAACCGCCCGTAGCTATCAGCAACTGATCGAATGAGATCTCTTCCCCGCTCCCCAGCACAACCGCATGACGATGCGCATCCAAATATGTTGCGTACTGCCCAGTGCGCAACTGAACATTGTGTTCGACAAACCACTCGGCCGGCAAAGTGAACACCTCGCCATGTCCGCGCTGTCCAAGCAAAAATTGCCGGCTCAGCGGCGGCCGATGGTAGGGCCGGTTGATCTCCTGACCCACCAGGAGCAAATCCCCGCGCGGATCGAGCTTGCGGATTTCGACCGCGGCGTGGCTTGACGCAACGCCACCGCCCACCAATAGATATTTCACGTGTAGCCGACTCATAACGGCGACTCCTACTACATAAAGACGCTTACCAAACGTCCATGTTCGCGCGTCTCTGCCGCCGCTTTGAGCGGAAAGACATCCCTAAATACTCCAGGTGCCTATAAAACGGCAATCCGTGTGCCGCACAATTTCACAATAAGAATATTTGCATTCCCCTCGATCCTGAACTATCATTCCATGCGGATAGACGGATGGATAAGCCCGCCCAAACCGAGGATGTCGTCGAGCTGATGGGATCGCTCTCCGATCCTAAGCGCCTGCGCATCATGCACTTGCTTGAGGGGCAGGAACTGGGCGTGGTCGAACTCTGCGATGTGCTTCAATCCCCGCAGTCCACCATCAGCCGTCAATTGAAGGTTCTGGCTGATGCCGGCTGGGTGCGCAGCCGCCGCCAGGGCACCGCCCATTTATATCGCACTATCCTCGACGAACTCGAACCGGCTGCCCGCAGCCTATGGCTGGTCGCGCGCCGTCAAACTCAGCAATCTCCCTCTGTCTTACAGGACCAGCTCCGCCTCCGCCGCCGGCTCGACGAGCGCACGCGCGACAGCCAATCCTTCTTCGCAGGCGCCGCCGCCGAGTGGGACAAATTACGCGCCGATCTTTACGGCCAAACTTTTTCTTCCTCCGCCGCCCTCGCTCTCTTACCCAACACCGCCGTAGTGGCCGATCTAGGCTGTGGCACCGGCCAGATCGCCGGCTCCATCGCCCCCTATGTACGGCAGGTCGTCGGGGTCGATAACTCACAAGCCATGCTTAAAGCCGCCGCCCGCCGATTAACCGGAGTAGAAAACGTGGATCTCCGCCGAGGCGACCTGACCGCGCTCCCCATCGACTCCGCCACCTGCGACGCCGCCTTGATGGTCCTGGCCCTCACTTATCTACCCGACCCCAAACAAGCCATCGCCGAAATGGCCAGAATCCTAAAACCCCAAGGCAAAGCCGTCATCGTCGATCTACTCCCCCACGATCGCGAAGACTTCCGCCGCCAACTAGGCCAGCGCCACGCAGGCTTCGCCCCCGAACAACTAAAAACCTGGCTCGCCGAATCAAACTTCGACGAGCAATCGTTTCGCCCGCTGCCAACGGAATCCGAAGCCAAAGGCCCGGCGCTATTTCTGGCTTTCGGGATTTGTGGAAGATAAAAGAATTAGCACAGAGGGCACAGAGGGCACAGAGCACACAGAGAAGAAAGATGAGCAGTAAAAGAAAGCAAAAAATGAAGATCTCCATTACAAAAAAAGCATTTTCTCTGTGCCCTCTGTGGTCTCTGTGTCCTCTGTGCCAACGCTGTTTCTCCTGTATTTTGGCGTTGCCCTAGGAAAGATCTATGACGCAATCGCCCGAATATATCGATGACGAGATGGAGCCAGATCCGGAATTAAACCGCATCACCAACGCCGTCATCGGCGCAGCGATCGACGTGCACAAAGCCCTCGGCCCCGGATTTTACGAGTCGGTATACGAGGAGGCCCTCACAATTGCCCTGCATAAACGCGGGCTTCGATTCTCGCGCCAGCACTCATTTTCGATAATGTTTGAAGGCCAAGTCGTCGGAACCGGTCGTGTTGATTTTGTCATCGAAGAAAAAGTGGTTGTAGAAATCAAGGCGATCGAAGCGTTCAGTCCCGTGCACACAGCCCAGGCGATCTCGTACATGCGCGCCACGCACCTGAAATTAGCGATACTGATCAACTTCAACGTGAAGCGCCTGGTCGATGGAATCAAAAGAGTCGCGCTGTAAAAAAAGCATTAGCACAGAGGACACAGAGAAGAAAAATGAGGAGCTAAAAAAATCCGAAGTTGATTTTAAAAAAAAAGCATTTCTCTGTGCCCTCTGTGTTCTCTGTGCCCTCTGTGCCAACGCTGTTGCTGTTGCCGTTTCTTAAAAATTTATAAGGAGCCACCCATGACCCGCTTAATGTCCCCGCCGAAGCCCAAGAAAACTTCCGCTGTCGAATTCAAAGTCCACGACCTCTCGCTGGCCGAGTGGGGCCGCAAGGAGATCATGCTTGCCGAGCAGGAGATGCCCGGACTCATGGCCGTCCGCGCACGAATATGCCGCCAAGAAACCCTTGGGCGGCCTGCGCATCATCGGGCTCGTTGCACATGACCATCCAAACCGCCGTGCTCATTGAGACTCTCACGAGCCTTCGGCGCCCAGGTCCGCTGGTGTTCCTGCAATATCTTCAGCACGCAGGACCATGCCGCCGCCGCGGTTGCCGTCGGCCCCAAGGGCACGCCCGAAAATCCCAAGGGCATTCCCGTCTTCGCCTGGAAGGGCGAGAACCTCGAAGAATACTGGTGGTGCACCGAACGCGCCCTCGACTTCGGCGACGGCCGCGGCCCCAACCAGATCGTCGACGACGGCGGCGACGCCACCCTCCTCATCCACAAAGGCTTCGAATACGAAAACGCCGGCAAAGTCCCCTCGCCCGATTCCACCGACAACGAAGAATTCAAGGAGATCCTCAAACTCCTCGGCAAGTGCTATAAGAAGGACCCCCAGCGCTGGCACAAAGTCGCCGCCGACATCCAGGGCGTCAGCGAGGAAACCACCACCGGCGTCCACCGCCTCTACGAAATGCAAAAAGCCGGGACCCTTCTCTTCCCCGCGATCAACGTCAATGACTCCGTCACCAAGAGCAAGTTCGACAATCTCTACGGCTGCCGCCACTCCCTCGTCGACGGACTCATGCGCACCACCGACGTCATGCTCAGCGGAAAAGTCGCCGTCGTCTGCGGCTACGGCGATGTCGGAAAAGGCTGCGCCCAATCCCTCCGCGGCCAGGGCGCCCGCGTCATCATCACCGAGATCGACCCCATCTGCGCCCTACAGGCCGCCATGGAAGGCTACCAGGTCCTCACCCTCGACGACGTTGTAAAAACTGCCGACCTCTTCATCACCGCCACCGGCAACCAGAACATCATCACCGCCGAGCACATGGCCAAGATGAAGGACAAAGCCATCGTCGGAAACATCGGCCACTTCGACAACGAGATCGACATGGCCGGCCTCAAGAAAACCAAAGGCATCAAAAAAACCAACATCAAGCCCCAATACGACATGTGGACGTTCTCAGACGGCCACTCCGTTCTGATCCTGGCCGAAGGCCGCCTATTAAACTTCGGCTGCGCCACCGGCCACCCCAGCTTCGTCATGAGCAACAGCTTCACCAATCAAACGATCGCCCAAATCGAATTGGCCACCAACAAATCCAAATACAAGAATGAGGTCTACGTTCTCCCCAAACACCTCGACGAGAAAGTCGCCCGATTACATCTGGCCCAGATCGGCGCAAAGCTGACAAAGCTGACGAAGGAGCAGGCGGCCTATATTGGGGTTCCCGTGGACGGGCCATATAAGGCTGAGCATTATCGATACTAAGAGGAAGTTGGGGCGATGGACCGAATTGACAAAGCGATTCGGCAGGCTGTGTCCGATGGTCGGTGGCTATTTACGGATCATGCGGACGAGCAGCTTGCCAATCGCGGAGTTGAAGGATGGCAGGTTGTCGCAGGAGTGGGTGACGGTGAGACCGTGGAAAGTCATCCCAAGGCCAAGCCGAATCCGAAGGTCCTCATTCGCCAAACGCTTCCCGATGGAACTTCCATTATCGCGGTCTGGGGATTCATAAAATCCATCCGCTCCGCGACTCTAATTACGGTATACTTTGAGTTGCCATGAAAAAGCGAATTGACAAACCGAAGACTCGCCGCGGCACGATTCGAAAGACCATCGAAACGCCCCAAATGGTCGCCGTTCTCGAGGTGCCCGTGATCTACACGGCTGAGATGCCGCAGGAGCCGCTTTTGGACGCCAAAATCGTAAAATTTCTCGACGAGGCGCGCCGCCGAACCAAGGCCGGCGACAAGCGTTGGCTCAAAAAGCACGGCGCCGAAGTATTTGTCAGCTCGCCGGCCGCTTGAGTCGTATGAGCGCCATCGATTCGGTTTGATTCGATGTACAGAATGATGTACAATCAGCCGATAAGGGCTCTATGACACGCAGTTCGGATATCACCAGTTTTACGGATTTCCGCACCCGTCTTCGCGACCATCTCGACGAGCGGAAGTCCACTAGCCGGCCCCTGTTTGTGACCAGCAACGGTCAAACCGAAGCGGTGATTCTCTCCCCGGAAGCATTCGATGAATTGATGGAACAAGCCGAGATCGCCAAGAGTCTGTCCATCCTCGATCGAAGCGAGGCCGACATAAAAATCGGTCGCACTCGAAATGCGAAAACTGCATTGCGCCAGATCGCAAAGGAATTCAAATTGAAGCTTAACAGATGAAATACGCGGTTCGGGTCACGGACGCCGCCTATGAGGCTATCCGAGATCAAGCCCGGTATATCGCCGTTGAGTCTCACGCCCCGCTCAATGCCACACGTTGGCTGGAGAGAGTTTGGGATGTCGTTCACCGTCTCGAAACGCTGCCCAGGCGCTATCCCACAGCCGCCGAATCCGCGCTGAAGCCATATGAAATTCGGCGTGCCCTCGTCGACAACTGCCATATTTTGTTCTCCATCGACGATCGGAAGCATGGAGTTTGGGTCATCGCGTTCCGTCTTGGAAGCCGCCTTCCGCGCCCTGGCGAATTGCCCGAACGTGCCCCTTAATCATGTCTAAGGTCCGACGCATCTCCTCGCCACAAAACGCTTTACCGACCAAGAATTTGCATCCCCTTGACCCCAATATCCTTACACCTTATCCTTCCTGCACTTCCGAAGAGTCACAAAAAATGCGATTCGATCGGAATTTGCCCAATATGACCGGCTGGCCGGAGCTTTTCCGAAGAACGGTTTTTCGGAAAATGGATGTGCTAAAAATCTCTGGCCGCTAAGGTGTCTGGGATTGAGAGTTGGTTTAATTCATCATGCCCGTTACCGCTGAGCAGAAGAAGCAAATCGTCGGCGACTTTCGAATTCACGAGAAAGATACCGGTTCTCCAGAAGTGCAGATCGCGCTCTTGACCACACGGATCAATGAGCTGCGCGCCCACTTCGACACGCACAAGAAAGACCATTCGTCGCGACGCGGTTTGCTGAAAATGGTCAGCCAACGGAATCAATTGCTGAAGTACCTGACCCGGGAGGACCGCGCCAGGTATCAGCAGATCATCAACAAACTGGGCCTGCGCAAATAGCGCTCCCCGGGGGGCATGGCGCGGCGTGGCCGCGACCGGCCCTTGCTTCCACTCGCCTTGCGATTCCTCCCGCCATTCGGCCCCGGCGGCTGTGGAATCCGGAGGTCAGCCACAGATGCACACATCCGCGGATTCAGTCGCACACGCGATCTGATTCAATGGATCTGTCCATCTGTGGCAAACTTTCCAACCGGGGCCGGATGAGGAAATTTCTCCATGCAAGCCATCCGAGTTGAGCGCCAGATCGGCGGTCGCACCCTGGCGATCGAGACCGGCTCCTACGCCAAGCTAGCCGACGGGTCCGTCACCGTTCGTTATGCCGATTCCGTCGTATTTGGCGCCGTCGTCCGCGCCGCCCCGCGCGAAGGAATCGACTTCTTTCCCTTACAGGTCGACTACCGCGAACGCCGCGCCGCCGCCGGAAAATTCCCCGGCGGGTTCATGAAGCGCGAAGGCAGGCCCACCACCAAGGAAATCCTCACCGCCCGCCTCATCGACCGGCCATTGCGACCGTTGTTTCCCAAGGGCTTCATGGACGAGGTGCAAATTCACCTCAACGTCCTGGCCTTCGACGGCGAAAACGACCCGGACATCTTCTCCGGCATCGCCGCCAGCGCCTGCATCGCCATCAGCGACATTCCGTTCACAACCCCGACCGCCCATGTTCGCGTCGGCCGCGTCGAGGGTCAGTTTGTCATCAACCCCACCGTCGAGCAGCTTGAATACAGCGATCTCGATCTCGTCGTCGCCGGCACCAAGCACTACGTCAACATGATCGAACTCGGCGGCCGCGAAGTCCCCGAAAACATCGTCGGCGACGCCATCGAATTCGGCCACAAGGTCGTCGTCGAAATCGTCGGCATGATCGAGGAACTCGTCTCCAAGGCCGGTAAGCCCAAAGTCGGCGAGGTCAAGCAACCCGACGCATCCCTTGTCGAATCCGTCAGATCGCAGGTCACCGACAAAATTCGCGAAGTCAAAGGCAAGCCCGGCAAGCAGGACCGCGCCCAGGCCGTCGAAACCATCCGCGACGAACTCATCGCCCAGCTCGCTCCCCCCAACACCGACCCCAGCGCCAGCTATCAATCGCTCCTCTCCCTCCGCGAAAAGCAAAAGCAAATCAAAGCCGTCTTCGTCGAAGTCGAGGAGCAGGTCACTCGCGAGGCGATTCTCAACGGCGTCCGCCCCGACGGGCGCGACTACCACAGCATTCGCCCCATTTCCTGTGAAGTCAGCATTCTCCCGCGCGTGCACGGCTCCGCCGTCTTCTCGCGCGGCGAGACTCAAGCCATGTGCACCGTCACCCTCGGCACCAGCCGCGACGAACAGCTCGTAGACGGCCTGATCGACGAGTACAGCCAGAAATTCATGCTCCACTACAACTTCCCCAGTTACAGCGTGGGCGAAGTTCGCCCCATCCGGGGTCCCGGCCGGCGCGAAATCGGCCACGGCGCTCTGGCTGAGCGCAGCCTTATCCCGGTTCTCCCGGGCATCGAGCAGTTCCCCTACACCGTCCGCATCATCAGCGACATTCTCGAATCCAACGGCTCCAGCTCCATGGCCAGCAGTTGCGGCGGATGCCTCGCCCTCATGGACGCCGGCGTCCCCATTACCAAACCCGTCGCCGGAATTTCCGTCGGCCTCGTCAAGGAAGGCAACCGCACCGCGCTCCTCACCGACATCATCGGCGAGGAAGATCACTTCGGCGACATGGACTTCAAAGTCTGCGGCACCCGCGATGGCATCACCGCCATCCAGCTCGACATAAAAACCGAGGGCCTCGACTACCAGATCATCCGAGACACTCTGGTGCGCGCCCGCGAGGCACGCCTGACCATTCTCGACAAAATGCAGGCCGCTCTCCCCGCCCCGCGACCCGAGATCAGCAAATACGCTCCGCGCCTCCTCACCGTCAAAATCGACCCCGAAAAAATCGGCAAACTCATCGGCCCGGGCGGCAAGAACATCAAGAAGCTTCAGGAAGAGACCGGCGCCCAGATCGACATCGAGGACGACGGCACCGTCTTCATCAGCTCCGTCGATCAGGCGTCGGCAGAAAAAGCCCGCGACCTCGTCGAGGCGATCACCGCCGAAGTCAAGGTCGGCAAGATCTACGCCGGCCGAGTCGTCAGCATCAAGGAATTCGGCGCCTTCATCGAGATCGCTCCGGAAACCGACGGCCTCTGCCACGTCTCCGAACTTTCCGATCGGTATGTCCAGAACGTCACCGACGTCGTCAACATCGGCGACGAAGTCCGCGTCAAAGTCATCCTCATTGACGACCAGGGCCGCATCAAACTAAGCCGCAAAGCCGCGATGAAAGAAGAAGGTTTAAGCGACCCCGAACCCGTCGGCGCAGCCGCCGGCCCCGGCGATGACGCCGGCAACCAGGGCGGCGGCGGGGGAGGCGGACACTACCGCGGCGGCGGCCCGCGCGGCGACCGTGACGACCGAGACCGCGGCCCAAGAGGCGGCGGCGGTGGTGGACGTGGCGGCGACCGCGGCCCCCGAGGCGGCGGCGGCGGCCGAGGCGGACCCCCACGCCGAGAAGGCCGCCCCAACGACTAGGATCTCCGCGAAGCGCAATCCCGCGAACCCCAATCCCGCGAAGCCGGGGGAGCTTGCTCCCCCGGATCTTTCGCTGCGCCCAACTCTCTTCCCCCCAACCCAACACAATGCTCAAATTGCACTAAGACCTCTCACCCCCTCAACCTCCCCGCGCACAATCTGTAAAATCCCCCCATGCTCCCCGTCCGCCTCAGCCAAATCACCAAGCAATTCCCCAACACAAAAGTCCTCGACAACATCTCCCTCGAGATCAAGCCCGGCGAACTCTTCTTCCTCCTCGGCCCCAGCGGCTGCGGAAAAAGCACACTGCTAAGAATCATCGCCGGCCTCCTCGACCCCACCTCCGGCCAAATCTTCTTCGCCGATCGCGACGTCACCGATCTCCCCACCCAGCGCCGAAACGCCGTCATGTGCTTCCAGAATTACGCCCTCTGGCCGCACCTCACCGTCAGCCAAAACGTATCCTTCGGCCTCGACATCCGCGGCCTCCCCGCGCCGAGCGAAACTTCCGTCTCCAGGAATCCCTCAAGCTGGTCCAGATGGAAAAATTCGCCGACCGCAAACCCGCCGCTCTGTCCGGCGGCCAGCAGCAGCGCAGTCGCCCTCGCCCGCGCCCTGGCCGTCCGCCCCGACTGTCTCCTCCTCGACGAACCCCTCAGCAATCTCGACGCCAAGCTCCGCAACGACATGCGCACCGAAATCCGCGCCATCTGCAAATCCGCGGGACTCACCACTATCTACGTCACCCACGATCAAAAAGAAGCCCTGAGCATCGCCGACCGCATCGCCCTGATGCAAGACGGCAAAATCGCCCAGGTCGGCTCCGGCGCCGAACTCTACGATCATCCCCAAACCAGCTTCGTCGCCGATTTCCTCGGCGAAACCAATCTACTGAAGGGCGAAATCATCGCCCGGGACCAGAAAACTGTCCGAGTCCAAACCGCCATCGGCAACCTCCTCGCCCCCGCGCCCCAAACCTCTTCCGACCACGTCATCCTCAGCATCCGCCCCGGAAAAATCCGCTTCGCCGCCGACGATTCCCCCGGCAACGCCCAGGTCAACCGCCTCCCAGCGACAATCCTCCAATCCTCTTTTTTGGGAGAAGCCACCGAATATTGGGCCCAGATCGATTCCCATCGCATCAAGCTGGTCGCCGCCGCGGCGCCTAATGGTTCCCAGCCGAATGTCGAATGGCTCGTCGCCGACACCCTCGTTCTCCCGGAATGACCCGATGAAGAAATTTATCTGGCTCATCGCCTTCTTCCTCGTCCTCGCGCTTCCCATCGCCATGCGCAGCCTGGAGCGGCTCCTCGACCGAGACCATCTCCGCCAGCACCCCGCGGCTCGTCATCATCACCATGCAGAACCGCGACATCTGCAACGAATTCCGCTGGGCCTTCTCCGACTGGCACCAAAAACACTACGGCTACCCAGTCGAAATCGATTACCTCACCCCCGGCGGCACCAGCGATGTCAAACGCCAGCTCGATTCCATCTACCGCTCCATCCGCGCCGCTCACGGCGGGCAACTCCCTCCCGAATCCCAAACCGATTCCGGTATCCAGCTCGCCTGGGGCGGCGGCGATCAATTCTTCGAACACGAACTCAAACCCATCGGCATCCTCCGCCCATTGGATCTCACCCAATCGCAATTAAAGGAGATTTTCCCCCAGCCCGTCCTCGCCGGTTCCAATCTCTACGACCAGCAGCGCGACCCCTCCGGCAAGTTTCTCCCTCCAAGATGGGTCGGGGTCTGCCTTTCCAGCTTCGGCATCGTCTATAACCAGGACCTCTGCTCCGCCCTGGGCGTCCCGGCCCCCACAACCTGGAACGCCCTGGCCGATCCGCGTCTAGTGGGCGCCGTCGCCCTGGCCGACCCTACCCACAGCGGCACCGCCTCCGTCATGTACATGATCATTCTCCAGCGCGCCATGGCCGACGCCGAGGAGCAGTTTCTTCAGTCACCCGCCAATGCTGGCAAAGACCCCGTGAGCCTCAAAAAAACCCCTGAATATCAATCCGCCCTCGACACCGGCTGGAAACGCGGCATGCAAACCCTCACCCTCATCGCCGCCAACGCGCGCTATTTCGATTCCGATTCCCAGCGCGTCCCCACCGACGTCTCCCTCGGCGACTCCGCCATGGGAACCGCCATCGACTTCTATGGGCGGGTCACCGAAGAAACCGTCGGCCCCCAGCGCATTCAGTTCGTCGCCCCCAAATCCGCGACCGCCAGCAACCCCGACCCCATCGCCATCCTCTACGGCACGCAAGGCCAAAAGCTCACCCTCGCCAACCATCTCATCGAATTCATGCTCAGCCCCCAAGGCCAGTGCCTCTGGATCCTGCGAGTAGGCCAACCCAACGGCCCGCGCGAGCACGCCCTCCGCCGCGCCCCCGTCCGCATGAGCGTTTACGCCGACCGCACCGGCTGGGCCGACGACATCAACTATTTCGCACAAGCCGGAAACTTCGCCCTCCGCCCCCAGTGGATGGCCTCGATGCCCATTCTCCGCCCCATCTGGGCCGCCGCCTGGATCGACGACGGCGAAGACCTGCGATCCGCCTACAGAAAAATCCTCGCCCTCCCCGACCCCGCCCGCCGCGCCAAGCTTCTGACTGAACTAGCCGATCTTCCCATCACCCGCGCCGAAGTCGACCACCCGACTCCCCCCGAAAAAACCACCGACCCCGATCTCGCCCGAGCCACCCAGCGCCTGAATTGGGCAAAAAAATTCCTGGCCCATTACCACAAAGTCGCGGGCGAAGCGGAGGCCCAATAAATGTCCCGCTCAAACGCCAACCTCTTTACTCACCGTCTGATGGCCCTGGCACTCTGCCTCTTCTTCGCCGTCTTCCTCATCTGGCCCATGTGGGAAGTCATCCACGCCGGCTTCATTCACAACGGCCACTTCACCGCCCAGTACATGCGCCTCATCTTCTCCGATCCCCAGCTCCTCCGCGGCCTGCGCAACGCCGCCCTCGTCGCCGTCACCGTCACCTTTCTCTGCCTAATGCTCTCTTTGCCCCTGGCCGTCCTCTCTGTGAGATATAAATTCCCCGGCCAGGCCCTCCTCTCCGGTCTCTTATTGGCGCCCCTTGTCCTCCCTCCCTTCGTCGGCGCCATCGGCATCCGCCTCATCCTCGGCCGCTATGGACCCATCACCATGCTCCTCGGCCTCGGCAGCGGCGCGGGCTTCGATTGGATCGGCCGCTTCCGTCTCCTCGGCATCGTCCTCGTCGAGACCCTCCATCTCTATCCCGTCATGCTCCTCAATCTCCAGGCCGCACTGGCAAACATCGACCCCGCCATGGAGCAAGCCGCCGCCAATCTCGGCGCTCCCCGTTCCCTCATCTTCAGGAAAATCACACTCCCGCTTTTACGCCCCGGCCTCTTCGCCGGCTGCACGCTCGTTCTCATCTGGAGCTTCACCGAACTCGGCACGCCCCTGGTCTTCGATTTCAACACCATTACCCCCGTCCAAATCTTCTGGCAGATCACCGAAGTCGCCGCCAATCCGCTTCCCTACGCCTTGGTCGTCGTCATGCTCGCGGCGGCGGGGGGGCTCTATCTCATCGGCAAAGTCCTCCTCGGCACCGGCGCTTCCGCATCCGCCACAAAAGGAATGACCGCCGCCGACCCCAAACCCCTCCGCGGCTTCCGCGCCTTCGCTGCCGTCGCCTTTTTCGTCATCGTCCTCGCCCTGGCTCTTTTGCCCCACGCCGCCGTCATCCTCACCAGCTTCTCCGCCACAGGCCAATGGTACCGTTCCGTCCTCCCGCGCCAGTTTACCCTCAATCACTACACGGCCGCGCTTCTGGACGACCTCGCCATCCCCAGCGTCCGCAACTCCGTCCTCTACGCCACCGCCGCGACAATTCTCGCCGTCGTCATCGGCATCTCCGCCGCCATCCTCATCGTCCGCAGCCGCCTCCGCTCGCGCAGGCTTCATCGATCTCCTTTGCATGCTCCCCCTGGCTGTCCCCGGCTTGGTCCTCGCCTTCGGCTATCTCGCCATCAGCGTCTCCCTCAAACAAAAATTCGGCCCCCAACTTCCGACCTCGCTGGACGTCCTAGAGAAACCGACTCTCTTCCTCATCCTCGCCTACGCCGTCCGCCGCCTCCCCTACGTCGTCCGCGCCGCCGCCGCCGGCCTCCAGCAGACTCCCGTCGATCTGGAACTGGCCGCCGAAAATCTCGGCGCAAGCCACGCCACGGTCCTAAGAAAATCACCCTGAAACTCATCGCCGGCAACCTCATCGCCGGCGCCCTACTGGCCTTCGCCTTCGCGCTCCTCGAAGTCAGCGACTCCCTAATCCTCGCCCAAAAAGCCGCCTATTTCCCCATCACCCGCGCGATTCTGGAACTCGCCCAACGCCTGGGCGACGGCCTCTACATCGCCAGCGCCCCTGGGCGTCTGGGCCATGCTGCTGCTAACCCTGTGCCTCCTGGCCGCCAACTCCCTGGTAGGCAAACGCCTCGGCCTAATGTTCCGCACCTAACCGAACATTTTCCCGCGCCTTGGATTTTATCCCCTCTCCCTGTACTCGGGGAGAGGGCAAGGGTGAGGGGCCGGGGCCCAATTGATGTGGTTGAACCACTCCGCTCGACATTCATTCAATTCCGACAACCCATCCAACCGAGTACAATACTGCATAGTCCGAAAGGTACCTGAATGACCCATTGGCTCCGCCTGGCGCTGATATTTCCTCTAGCCTTCCTCTTCGCCTGCTCCTCCGACCATCCGCACCCTCTTTCAGCCGAGCAGTTCTATTCCAATAACCAGGGCATCGCCTCATCTCCCCTCTCCCCGGCGGATCAACCCGGCGAAATTCCCTCCCCCGACACCCAGGCCCAGCCCCCATTGCCTCCCCTCGTTCCTGGCGGCTTTAACGAAAGCGCAGGCGCGCCCTCCGAGCCGGCGACCCTGCGCGAACGCACTCAGGGCGGCCTGGTCGTCCGCTCCTCCACGCGCACCGCCACCGCCCCCTCCACCGAACCCGCCTTCCCAACCGAGCAATACCTCACCCTCGGCACCGTCGTCGCCATAGTGGGGGACACTCCGATTTATGCGAATGATGTGATCAGCCGCGACGCTCCGATTCTTCGCGAACTCGCCCACGAATACGACCCCGACCGCTTCGAAATCGCCGCGCGGGAGCGCATCGACGAAACCACCCGCGAATTGGAATACGACCAGCTCGAATACCAGGCCGCCCTCAAATCCCTCGATAGCTCCGACAAGGACGCCGCCGACCACTTCACCGACATGTGGCGGCAGCGCATGATCACGGAAGCGGGGGGGTCATTGGAGGTCGCCCGCCGGCGTGCCGAGGCCGAGGGGAAGGATTTCAACCAGGAAGTTCAGGATCAGCACCGCGCCTATCTCATCCAGATCTATCAGGCCCGCAACGTCTACCCGCAGATCCAGGTCACCGCCTCCGACAAACGCCGTTACTACCAGGTTCATCTCGCCACCGAATTCAGCAAACCCGATCGTACCACCGTCTGGATCATCCACACCGACCCGGACGACCTCGGCCATGACCTCGCACTCTCCAAAATCCAGGAATTCCGCAAACGAGCCCTCGCCGGCGAGGATTTCGCCAACATGGCCAAGTCCCAGGACTCCTCCATCTTCACCGAGCCCAAGGACATCGAACGCGGCAGCTTCGCCCTCACCAACGTCGAGGCCGCCATCTGGAAACTCTTCCCCGGCCAGATCAGCGACATCATCACCGACCGCGGCGGGTTCTACCTCGTCAAAATGGTCTCCCTAGATAAAGGCGGCGTCCGACCCTTCGAGGATGAAGCTGTCCAGGACGACATTACCCGCACCCTCCGCACCCAGCAGCTTCAAAAGCTGAATCAAGAGATGTTGAATCGTCTATTGGAAAACGCCGTCGTCCGCACCGACCCCTCCATGATCGACGCCGCCGTCGAAATGGTCATGCAGAACTACACCGTCTGGTCCAAAAATAACTTCGCCGGAAATTTCCGCGAATTTCAATGATGAATTGATCGCACCGACTTGCTAAGATCGTTGGTCGGATGGGAAGCGAATGATGGGCTGAAAGGAGTCTCCCATGATCAAGCAGATTAAGAGGATCAACTTTTCCGCCACCGACGAAGAATCCGGCACCACCTACGATCTTGTAGCCCAAGGCGATACCGACACTACCGAAGCCGCCCCCGACGCAAATCCCCTCTCCATCCATACCGCCACCGGCCAAAACGTCCGCACCATCGCCAAAGGCAAATACCAAATCGAAGGCGTCTTCGGCCCCGTAGAACTAACTAGCGACGACCCCAACGCGCCGTAACTATTACCCTTCCCCCTCATACTTCGATTTCTCGGGAAATGTCTCCGACAGAAATCTCCTGATCCCCTCCCCAAACGCCGGATCGTCAAAATTAAAAAACATCTTCCCCTCGCACCCGCGCGCTACCTCTTCATAGTCCGGCTCTTTCCCCCAGAATCCGCAGCGCGAATTCTCCTCTGAGAGCTTCACCAGTTCGAACCGTTCCTTCTTATTCGCATGATTCAAAACCGCCGTCGGACCGAGTATGCCATCCCATCGCTCCTCCGCCGCGAAATCTTTCAAAGCTAAAAACGCCTCGATCACCCATTTCCGATTCAAATACGTCGGCGTATGCGTCTCGAAATTAAAACCCGAATACCCCTGACCCCGCAGCAGATCGTAAGTCCGCCAAACCGCCTCGCGCCAAACTCCCTCCGCTCGCCGCTCGATCAGCGAGAGGTCCTCCAGATACCGAATCTTCCGCGCTTCCCCGATCGAAAAATCCCGCAGAAGAAAGAAATCATCCGAAAACAGCAGATACTCGAAAAACAATTCCGGAATCAGCGACGACAAAACCATCTGCAAAAAGAAATTCCGTACCGGCGTATTCACCCCTAGCACCGGCGCCGTGGTGCCATCCGCCACATGTTCGATTAATGAAGTGTCCCCGCTAATAAACCCCGGCCGATCCCCATAAACCCAAACCTTCCGAACCCAAGGCGCAAACTTCCCCAAACTCCTCAGCGAATGCCGAATTTCAAAATCCCCATGCGGCGAGTGTTTATAAATATAAACAACGTCCATGCCCCTCTTTTCCGCGATAACAAAACCAATGGATAGCCATCCATCGGCCCATTTTCAACCCCTCCTCCCGCGCCGCCGCCCCAGCCCCACCAATCCCACCAGCCCCAGCACCACCGCGCTCCCCGGCTCCGGCACCGCCGTCGGAGCAAACGCAACCCCTTTAAAATTCTCGGATCCATCTCCGTTGGCCGTCTCAATTTCGTCAAACGACTCCCCACCCGGCAGCGTTGTCGCGGATAGCGAATCCGTGATCGAGTAAAGCCCGTTCGGATTGTCATCCCCCAGCGTATAGGAGCACGCGAACAGATCCACGTTCCCTCCCACAACTTCCCCAGTGATCGCCTCAAACCCGCTCTCCCCGCTGCTCCCCTTCCCGGTCGGGACCCAATCCCCACCCGTCGGCGTCAATGTGTAGTCCAAACTCCACGTCGACCCGCTCAGCGACCACTTCTGAATCCCCCCGTCCCCCGTATTGCCCGACTTCGGCGATCCCGTGTCCGCGACATACAGCGTAGTCGAATTAGCAAAGAAAAAGCCTTCCGGACTGAAGTCGATTTCGCTCGAACCCGATTTCCCGTTCGTCGCCGGCAAAATCTGCGTCGGCGTCGCCGCCGATGAGGTCGGCAATCCGCTGTACTCAAAAATTCCCGTCTTCGACCCGCCCGTATCCTCGGAATAATACAGATTCCCGTTATAGGCGGTCACAAACCGCGTATCATGACTCGTCGCGATTGGCGTAGGAGTATTCCCCGGCCCCGAACTGAGCAGAAAAGTCCCCTGATCCGCGGTGCTTTCCCCCTGACCCGCCGTATAGAACGAACTCCCCGTGGCCGAATACGCGGATCGCGCGTTGTTGAGATTGTAAAGATCGTTCACCTCGGTGCTCGAATTCACCGTTTCATTCGCAGTCACCGAAACGAAAATCCTGCGCACATCGGTATCCGCCGATTGCGCCAGCGGAATCGTCGAATGCGAAAATCCATCCCCGACGTCACCGCTCTTTCCATTATCCGAGGCCGTCGTAGACTGAATGCCCTTGGCCGCATCCGTCGCGCTATATCCCGCAAAGGTCAGATACTGTCCATTCCCGGAAAGCTGAATATTGCCCTCCGACGACGATCCATACTCTCCGTCGACTCCGAGGTTATTACTCGCTCCCACCCCATCCGTCGTCGGAAGCTGAAACGAAAGCAGCCGCGACCCGCCCAATGGAGAAAACTCAACCAAAGTTATCGGCGTGGGCGCCCCTGCGCAATGCTCGTCCCCGGCCCCCCATACGACAACACGACCAAATCCCCAGGCGTAAACGAAGCCCCCCGCACTCCGCCCGCTGCCGCTGCAATCGCCAATGCCGCCGACGCCGTACCTACCCTAAGCCTTGCTCTCCAGCGCATTCTCATCTCCTCACCACCCCGGACCAACGAACATACGCCGGGATTGTGAGTCCCAATACTTAGGCAAGATCAATAATGCGCTAACCCCCAATTAAGATATGCCGCAACCCCCGCCCCGTCCGCCCCCGCGTGCTCGGCTCCCCCTCACCTCGCCATCGGATCCGCCAATGTCGCCAGTTCATCCTCCTTCGTAAACTTCAGCGACTCCGAATTCACGCAAAACCGCAGCCCCGTCGGCCTCGGCCCGTCGTCAAACACATGCCCCAGATGACAATCGCACCGTGCGCACAAGATCTCCACCCGCGTCATCCCATAGCTGTTGTCCGCATGCTCCACCACATTCTCCTTCGCCACCGGCTGGAAAAAACTCGGCCACCCCGTCCCCGAATTGAATTTGCCCGAAGACGAAAACAGCGGCAGCCCGCAGCACACGCACGAATAAATCCCCTCCAAATGATTATCCAAAAGATTCCCGCAAAACGGCGGCTCCGTCCCCTTCGCCCGCGCTATCGCATAAGTCTCCGCCCCCAGCAACTTCTTCCACTCCGCATCCGTCTTGACGACTTTCGCCATCTCGATCGGCCCAACCAATTCGCCCTTGCTGTTAAATACTTTCACGCTGACCATACCAGGCTCCTCAGTATCAACAATCGCCCTCTCGCCCGACCCATCGCCCAAATCTCCCCGATGACAACTCGCGAGCAACCCGCCGACCAAACAAGCGCCGCTCCATTTCAGTATCGATCGCCGGGTCACAATCGCCCTCCAGGGTGGCATTCACACATTGTACGGGTGCAAAAGCCGTTTTGCTTGATCAAATCCGCGCAAGCTGCGGCACGTGTTGAAAGTGCGGATTGCGCGAAAACAGTACAAGCTCGTGCTGGATTGCCAGCGCCGCGATCCAGAGATCATTGGTGGGCACGGGAGTTCCCTTCCCGCGAAGCTGGAAATAGATCGCCGCGTAGTGATGGGTGGTGTCGCTGTCGGCGTATAACGCGCTCACCGTCGGCCGTTGAAGAATGCGAGTCAGCGTTGCCTCGTTTTCCCGCGCCCGAGCCCCGCAGGCAAATCCCGCCCGCAACTCCGCCAAGGCGACGAACGGAATAAAAATCCGCGTTGCCCCCTGCATGGTTTGCACCACCGAGGGATCACCCCGCACAAAATCCGTGTACCGATTGGTGTCGAGCAGCAGGTTCATTTCCACAAATCCGGATCGATCTGCCGCTGATCGTTGATCGATTTCTCGAATTCAGGGTCTTCAATCCACGTCCCGATCGCGAAATCCAGATCGTGATTTTTTGCGATCTCCCCGTCGATTCCCGCTCCGCGTTTCAGCGCTTCGATGGCCACTTCGTTCAAGCTTCGCCCTTCTTTCCGCGCCTTCTGCCGAAGCGCCCTGTCCACCTCCCGCGGAATCTTTCGAAGCGTGTATTGCATGCCTACACGGTAGGCTGACAGTGTAGGCATGTCAATCCCCACAGCACAAAGCCATTCCAAGCCCCTTTCCACGAAATCCTCCACTCCATTTCCAGCGATTTCAGGGTTGCAGCGCCTCAAATCCGCGACCCCTTCAACGATCCCCTCTCGTCATCTCCAAAGGCGATCTAAACCACCCATCCACGAAGTCATAGAACCGCTGTGGCGGGAACGCGAACAAAACAAACAAAACCAATTAAACCGCGGATGTCACGGATAGGCGCGGATGAAAAAGCGGATTCTCCCTCCGTCTCGAAGTCCCTAAGTCTCCTCGCCTCTACCGAATTTGAATTTTCATCCGTGCCATCCGCGGTTAAAATTTTCTTCGCTTTCGAAGTCCACCCTCCGCGGCAGGCTTCTTCGCGGTGAAAAAAACCTTACCGCCGCCGTCCCTTCGCCTGCGGCTGTGCGGTCAACGGATCCTCCGGCCAGGAGTGCTTCGGATATCTCACCCGCAAATCCTTCCTCACCTGAAAATAAGTCGTCGACCAGAAACTTGTCAGATCATCCGTAATCTGCACCGGCCGAAAATTCGGCCCCAGCAGATGCAGCAGCAGCGGGGCTCTCCCTCCGGCTACCCGCGGCGTCTGCGTCCACCCGAAAATCTCCTGCAATCGAACCGCCAAAACCGGCGGCCCGTCGGCCGCATACGCAATCTCAATCCTGCTCCCGCTCGGCACCACAATCGCCTCGGGGGCTTCCCGATCCAGCATCCGATCCAGCGGATATTGCAGCCGCGCGAGCAGGGCATCGGCGAGCGAGGCGGTTTTCAAATCCTTCACACTCTTCACACCTTCGCACCTTTCACACAAAATATCGGCCAGTTCCTCCTGATCGAATTTCGGCCACGCCTGCTCCGGCATCCACCGCCGCAAAAACGCGACGCGATTCAAAACCGCCTTTGTCCGCTCATCGGACGCTAAAACTTCCGCCGCTCGCGGCCGAAGCGCCGCCGCCAAAACCTCTCCCGCCCTTTGCGGATCAACAGCCGAATCCCGCCGCTCGTCCATCGTCAAATCCAGATACCGCGTCACCCGCGTGCAAGTCACCATTTCCTTCTGTTCATCAAACGCATAGCGACGCTCGCGCACGATCGACTCGGGAAACATCTCCTCGAGCCACTCGGACCGAATCGCGCTGGCGATCCAGACGGTCGCCTCGCGCGTCGCACTGCGCGGATCGTGGCGAAGGTCCAGCGCCAGAAAGAATTCCGATTTGCGAACCACCGATTCGCGCGATAATCGCACTCCGCCCCCGCCGACGATCGCCGCGGCGGTGGAATTTCCGGCGCGGCGGCGGCAAACGCGATCGGGATAGGCGCACAGCGCCAGTTTCAGCAAAGTTTCCTCCGAGGCGCGTTTCGCGGGCGCGTCGGAAAGTTTTTGCGCAGGCGGCGCAACTCGTTTCTCGCTTGCGCGTTTGCCCAGGATGAATTGCTCGCCAGGCGAATCAGCAAATCGCTGTCGGCGTGCACGTCCGTCATCGGCGGCGGCAACGTTCTTTCCGATAAAAGCGCGGCTAAATTCGCCCCTTGATCGGCGCAGCCGATTTCAGCGGCGGCGATCAGCAATCGTCCCACGCGCGGATGAACGGGCAATCGGATCAGTTTCTTTCCGATCGAGGTCAGTTTCCCTTCCCGCAAAGCGCCCAGAAGATTCAGCAATCGCTCCGCGCCGGCGAGCGATTCCTCGGGCGGAGCATCGAACCAATCGAATTTCCGCGGATCGGGTTTTCCCCAAGCGTGTAAATCCAGAACCGCCGAGCATAAATCGACTCGTTTCACCTCCGGCAATTCAAACTCCTTCAAATCCGCCTGCTCTTTTTGCGACCAAAGTCTCACGCATCTGCCGGGCGCGGTTCGTCCGGCGCGGCCGGCACGCTGCGCGGCGGAGGCTTGGCTTATCTTTTTCAATTCCAATCGATCTAATCCGCGGCGTGGATCAAACGCGGCCACACGCGCAAATCCGGAATCGATCACCACGGTTACGCCGTCGATGGTGAGCGAGGTTTCGGCGATGTTCGTGGCCAGAATCACCTTGCGGTTGTTCGCCGGGCGCAAGGCGGCCATTTGTTCTTCGGCGCTCAGCGAGCCATGTAATGGCAACACGCTCGCGTCCGCGCCGCTTAATAGTCGCGCGGTGCGGCGAATCTCTTCTGCGCCGGGGAGAAAAACGAGGATGTCGCCGTCAGGGGTTTGCAATTCTTCGGAGATCGCATCGGCGGTGCGCTCGATGAGCGGATGGCCGGCGCACGGGTGGTATTGGATATCAATCGGGAACAAGCGACCCGGCACGCGAACGATCGGGCAATTCCCCAGGAAACCCGCCGCTTTCTCGGCGTCCAGCGTCGCGGACATGATGACGATCCGCAAATCCTCGCGCACCGACTCGCGCATCTCCTTCAGCATCGCCACGGCCAAGTCGCTGTGCAGGGACCGCTCGTGAAACTCGTCCAGGATCACCATCCCAACGCCATCCAGAAACGGATCCGCCAAAAGCTGGCGAGTCAGAATCCCCTCGGTCAGTATCCGCAATCGCGTCCGTGGCGAAACCTTCTTCTCAAACCGAATGTGATACCCCACCTCCCGGCCAAGCACCCAATCGTTCTCCTCAGCGATCCGAGCAGCCGCCGCCCGAGCGGCGACCCGCCGGGGTTGAAGCATGACGATATTCGGCTGGGCCGGGGTCAGGATTCCGGCACGCATGACTGCCGGCGGAAGCCGGGTAGTCTTGCCGGCGCCGGGCTCGGCGACGAGAACCAGGGAGGGATTGCGGTGCAGCGTCTCGATGATGCTGGGGAGGCACGAGTCTATTGGAAGGAAGGTCACGGGGGGCATTCTAGATGAGACACGGACTGACAGAGAGCTGGAGAGACGAAATGGGAGTGGCATGTGGGACCGGGATGCAAAAGTATGCGCAATCTAAATCTGGCTGACGCAATTAATGTGCCGTAAGGCTTTCGCGGATAATAGGTTATGGTTGTTGATGTGTTCGTTTCTGAAGTAGGCGCGCCTACCGGGCGTGGCGAGGCGTGGAGGCACTTAGGTACGAAGGATGGGGCGCGGCGTTGGGGTTTGAATCCGCAGTTCGAGAAGCCGTTTTTTTTTGATCAGCCGGAGGCCTCAAGCTTCCCATGCGAATTCGCAAAATGGGTGGCGAGCCCTCAGCTCCGCAGGGCGGGCTCTTTTGGAGTTCGATTTTACACCTCACAGCAAAGCCGCGAACTCTCTGAATCGAGCTACAGTTTTCGGTAGTTGCTGGTTCGCGAGAATCGCGAGAAATTCTTCGACGGTTTTCGGCGGATTTTTGAGGCTTCGGCGCTGCCGCCGGGCGGCGGCGCAGACGGCGGGGGAATCCAAATCGAATAAGCGCGTTATGAATACGTCCGGGTGTTGGGGTTCGATTCCGCGCGGGTTGAGCACCTTCGCGGGGAAATCGTCCAGATTGTAGGTCACGATGACATCCGCGCGGGCGCGGATGGCGGCGGCCAATACGTGGCGATCGTTGGGATCGGGCAATTTCAATTTGTCGATGAGGCCTTCGTATCCGGTGACGAGACAATCGAGTACATGGGCGTTCATCAGGCGGCGGGTTCGTTCAAGTTGGCGCCGCTTCAAGTCAGGGCGATTGATCGACAGGTTGCTTATCCATTCATCGTGAATCTGGTCGGTCCAGCGGGCTCGGAAAAGATCGGTCATGGCCAAGTGCATGAGCAAATCGCGGAGCGGAGCGGGGTAGAGGACGCAGGCGTCGTAAAGGGCCGTGAAACTTGGCATGCGGGCTAATAGCCCATGTTAAGTTCTTGCGCCTGGGCGGCCAAATCGTCGAGGGCTTTCAGGCGTCCTCGATCGGTCTTTTGGCGGTAGGCGAGCAGATCGCTGAAGAGGAGGCGGCGATGAGAGCCGATTTTGCGGGAGGGGATTTTGCCGGCATCGAGGAGCTTAACGAGAAATGGACGCGAGACGCCCAGGGCATCGGCAGCCTGCTGGGTGGTGAGCTCGGCGTGAGTGGGAAGGAGCGAGACGGCATTGCCGGCGGCCATCTCGCAGAGCATTCGGACCAGCAGCCGGACCGCCGAGGCGGGAAGGGTGATGAGTTCGCATTTTTCCCCCGCGATTTGGATTTTCAGGTCGCGCCGAGCATCAGCGCGCAGACGGCGGCTCGATTCACTTGCCAATTGGGCTTCGGCCCTGGTGGGGGGGACGGGTTCTCGCAGGGTTGCCGTGGACATGGTTTGGCTCCGGTTTGTGTCCTCAAATATCATATCGGACAAACGAAACAAACGCAACAGTCGAAATAATCGAAATCATGCATATCTTCGCGCCTGGGGGAGCGAATTAAATCTCCAGAAATCCACCGCGCTTGAGCCAGCAGCGGCCATTTAGGGAAGTGACCCCTTTTCGTCCGCCCTTTGCGCCGTGGCAGGCGGAGAGTTGGGGCCGAAATTCGCATGGCAGCGCGGTGGGCGTTCGTTGGAGCGCGTCGAAAGTCCTTCTCCAAGCGTTCGATTGGAGGGGTATGAGGGGTCTTTGGTCGACAATATACGCCGCGCGAGCGCGGCGGCCAACGGGGGGCTTCGCTTCACACCTCCAGCGAATGGATAATCGCCTCCAGCTTATGGAAGTCGATCGGCTTGGTCAGATGCTGACAGAACCCCGCATCCGTGCTTCGCGCGATGTCGTCTTCCATGCCGAAGCCGCTCAGGCAGATGCCTCTCAGGCCGTGCTGATCTCGGAGCAGGCGCATGAGTTCCAGGCCGTTGCCGTCGGGGAGGCCTACGTCGCTGATGACGAGGTCGAATTCTTCTTGCTTCGCGGCGGCAAGCGCGGATTTTACGCCGGGGGCTTCGCGGACTTTGTGGGTGCGGCCTAGCAATCGGACCAGACTTTGCCGCGTGTCCTCGTGATCCTCGACCAGCAAAATCCTCAGCGGTCTGGCGGTGTAATTGGCGGCGGGGGGTTGGGCCTCGTCACGCCGTCTTTGCGGGGTTGCGACGGCGGGGAGCGTCAGGATAAAGGTGGCGCCGCGATTGGGGCCTTCGCTTTGGGCGATGATGGTTCCGCCGTGCATTTCGGCGAGGCGTTTGCTGATCGCCAGGCCCAGGCCCAGGCCGCCGAATTGCTGGGTGATCGCCTGGCCCGCCTGCTCGAAAGGGGTGAAGATGCGGCCGATGACTTCGGGTTCGATGCCGATGCCGGTGTCGATGATGGTGATGCAGAGTTTGTCCGCATCGTTATGAGATCGAATGATGATTTGCCCGCCGGCGGGGGTGAATTTGACGGCGTTTCGAATCAGGTTCCAGAGGATCTGCTGGATGCGCACGGCGTCGCCATTCACGTACGATTCGGTCGCGCGAAGGGCCTGAATGACTTCGAGGCGCTTATTGGAAATGTCGCTGCGGCAAATCTCCAGAGCATCGGCGATCACGGAATGCACATCCACCATGCTGTTGCGAAGCTCGATTTTCCCGCGCACGATGCGGGTCAGATCGAGCAGATCGTCAATCAGGCGGGCTTCCAACTCGATATTCCGGCGCAGCAATTCCAGTTGCTCGCGCACGGCAGGGGGAAGGGATGGGTCGGCGGCGAGTGAATCAGCGGTCATCAGGACCGGAGTCAGCGGAGTGCGCAGCTCGTGCGACAACGCGGCCAGGAAATTATCCTTGGCCTCGCTGGCGGCTTCGGCGTCCTGGCGGGCTTTGACCAGGGCATCGTTTTGCAATTGCAGTTGCGTCTGAACATCGCGCAGGTTTTCCAGCGCGGAGGCGAGTTCGCGCTTCTCCTCCTGCTCGGTGAGATCGGTCACCACCACGCAAATGGTCTCGACTTCATCCACCGGCAGGCGACAAAACGCCAGCTGAGCCGGCACGAGCGATCCATCCGCGGCCTCGAGCACGTAGCGGACTTTGGTCTGGGACGGCTCGCGCAGGATTTGCTCCATCTCGGGCTGGTCGGCGGCACGAATGAACGACTTGATCTGCGAGCCGATCACCTTCTCGAGACGCGAATGGACCATTTCCGCGAAGCGGCGGTTGCAATAGAGGATGGTCCCATCGGTCGCGATGGTGACCGCGCCTTCGAGCATCTGCTCGACAAAGACGCGATAGGGCTGCTCGGCTCCCTTGAGGCTGAAGACCTGGTCGCCATTCGGGCCGGAAACAACGAGGGAATCGACTTCGCCATTGCGGATGGCGCTGAGGGTTTCTTCGGCCTCGCGAAGGCGAGTGCGAAGGTCTTCCAATTCGACCGTGGTGTACTTAGCCATAGAACTCTATCCCTGGGGCTCGCTGAGCCGGATGCTATTGCAAGTTTAAACCGAGGAGGATTTTATCCGCATCGGACAAATCGCCGACGAATTTTCGCAATGGTTCGGGGAGCTTTTTGATCAGGGTCGGGGCCGCGATAATTTGCTCGCGGCTGGCCAAAAGGGGCTGCTGGGAGATGTCGATGACTTCCAGGTCGTACCGGCCGGGCAGATGTTTTTCGCAAAGATGGCGCAAGTTTTCGATGGCCCGGCCGGACATTGGCGTGTTTCCGGTGATATAGAGGCGGAGCATATCGCGCTCGGCATGTTCTGAAGCGAATGCGACGGCCCGCTCAAAATACTTCGAGCGGTCTACGTCGCTGTGCTTCTTCATTGAATCCGCCTGATGCCCTGGTGGGCCGCTTGATGATTTCCTTAATCGATGACCCGAATGTCCATGCCGACAAGGAACTTTTCCTTGTTCGAGAGATTCCCGATGATGCGCTTTAACGGAGGAGGCAATCGGCGCACCAGCGTTGGCAATGCGAAAATCTGGTCCGCCTTGGCCAGCTCCGGGTTCTGGACGAGATCGATAACCTCGATTTTGTAGCGCCCGGGCATAAATTCCTCGCACAGCCGCTTGAGATTGGCGAAAGCGGCAAACGATTTGGTGGTTTGACCCGCGACATATAGGTGCAGGCTGTACGACCGATTGTCGCTGTCGGGGGCACCGTGTTTCGGGTGGCCGTCCCCCTTGCGCGGTTGAGTTTGCACTCATCGCTTGATCCTTTCGGAAGCGTTTCCGTTGTCGCTGGGGAGGATGGTGTCGCCTTTTCTGCTCAGGAGCATTTCGTCGCGAAGATTCTGTATGGTCTTGCTTCGGTTTTGATCGAACCCGATTTCCCGCATCAAGGTTTCTTTTTCAGCGGCAAACTGCGCCTCGAGGGCGGAAATCTGGGCGTCTAGGGCCCGCTTCTTTTGGGCCAGTTCGGCCTGCTTGCGGGAGATTTCCTCTTCGCGGCGGCCCTGCTGGGCTTTTTCTTTCGCTTCCTGGGCGAGGCGCGCCGAGCCGGTGAGAACGCCTTCATCGCCGATATAAACATTGAGCAGATCGATGCCGGTTTCGGAAATGACGAACTCGCGGATCTGGTTGGAATGGGGCATTCCGCGGCTTTTAAGGATGTAAATTCCGCGGTTGCGCTCGCCGCCGAGTTCGATGTCGCGCAAGAGAAGCCAGGTGTCGATGACGGAGGAGATTCCCATGTCGGTGGTTTCTTTGGCGTTATTGCCGGTGGTGAGATTGGTGAAGAGCAAAGTGATTTGGCGGCTCTTGAGAAAATCGACCAGCCGGATGAGCATGGCATGCACGTCGCGCTCGTCGGCGGCGGAACTGAAATTGCTGATGGGGTCGACGATGACGGTTTGCGGTTTGAACTGCTCGATGCGCTTGTGCATGACGCCCAGATGCATTTCCAGGCCGTAAAAGCTGGGCCGCGCGGAATAGAAATTGAGGAGGCCCTTTTTTATAAAGGGAGTCAGGTCCAATCCGATGCTCGCCATGTTTCGGACGATCTGGCTGCGGCTTTCTTCGAATGCGAAATATAAACAACGCTCTCCGGCGCGGCAGGTGGCGGCGGCGAAATGCGCGGCGATGCTGCTTTTGCCGGTGCCGGCGGTTCCGGTGACCAGGAGGCTGCTGCCGCGATAAAATCCCTCGCCGCCGAGCATGGCGTCGAGGCGGGGAATTCCTGAGGAAACGCGCTGGCTGCTGGCCTGATGATCGAGGCCGACGGAGGTGACGGGCAGGACGGAAATGCCGTCTTCATCGATGAGAAAGGGATATTCGTTGGTGCCATGGGTCGAGCCGCGATATTTCACGACCCGCAGGCGCCGCGTGGAGACTTGATTGTGCGAACGATGATCGAGCAGAATGACGCAATCGGAGACGTATTCTTCCAGCCCCTGGCGGGTGAGCTTGCCCTCGCCGCGCTCGCCGGTGATGACGGTTGTCATTCCGCGCTCTTTGAGCCAGTAAAACAGGCGGCGTATTTCCGATCGAAGGATCGCCTGGTTTGACAAACCGGCGAAGAGGCTCTCGACGGTATCGAGCATGACCCGCTTGGCGCCGATTTGATCGATCGCATAGCCGAGGCGGATGAATAATCCCTCGAGGTCGTATTCGCCGTTCTCGTCGATCTCCTGGCGCTCGACGCGGACATGATCGACGGCAAGTTTTTTGCGGCGGATGAGGTCCTCGATGTCAAAGCCCAGGGAGGCGACGTTGGTTCGGATGTCCTCGCGGGTTTCCTCGAAGGTCATCAGTACCCCGGGCTCGTTATATTGAGTGGCGCCGCGGACGAGAAATTCGATTCCCATGAGGGATTTGCCGCAGCCGGGGCCGCCGCAGATCAGGGTGGGCCTGCCGCGAGGGAGTCCGCCGTGGGTGAGTTCGTCCAGACCGGAAATGCCGGATGGGGCCTTGTCCAGCCCGCGCAGCTTTCGATTGGATGTCTTGGCCATTGCTCCTCTGCCATGTGCTTGCGATTTCGACGCCCGGAACGAGCGGTCTCGTCCGTGGATATTATCCGAAGGGCGTGGCTTATGGGTACGGGGAAATTTTTGAGCGAGCCGGAGTGTTGCGGATCGATTTTTGCGAGCTGGACGGAACGGCGTGGTGCGGAAGGAACGGGGCGGCGCGGTTGCGCCGTTCGTCGCCGACAAATGGGGGTTCCTTGGGATTGGGCGAAATCGGGGACGAGTTAATTCGTCAAAAAGCTGCGGGTTTTGAGCCATTGGGCGGCGAGTTTTGGCCAAGTGCTCAGCTCCGGGTCATCGCCGCCGAGGGCGAAGGCGTGTTTGCCGTGGTCGAAGATGTGGAGTTCGAATGGGACGCCGGCGGATTGGAGAGCTTGGGCGAACATCAGGCTGTTCTCAACCGGCGCGGTGTGATCATCCGTCGCGTGGACCAGGAAACAGGGGGGAGTATCGGAAGTCACATGTAACTCGTTGCTGGTTTCTTGTTCGAGATCGGGGTCGGGGTTGTCGCCTAGCAATTCCTGGCGGGAAATGTTGTGCGTGTAGGCGTCTAGCATGGTGATGACGGGGTAGACGAGGATGGTCAGGTCGGGGCGCGAGGATTGGCGATCGATCGGGTCCCAGGCGGCGGGGTCGCCGGGGTCGAAATGGGTGGAGACGAGGGCGGCCAGGTGTCCGCCGGCGGAGAAGCCGATGATGCCGATGTGATTCGGATTCAAGTGGAAGTCGCTGGCGCGAAAGCGGATCAGGCGGAGGGCGCGCTGGACGTCCTGGAGTTGGACGGGGTAGTGATATTTTGGGCCGAGGCGATATTTGAGGATGAAGGCGGAGATGCCGAGAGAGTTGAGCCAACGGGCGACGGGTTCGCCTTCGCGGAGGCCGTAGTGGTTATAGGCGCCGCCCTGGCAGATGATGATGGCGGAATCGGTAGCGCGGTCGGGGGCCGGGAGGTAGGGGAGGAGTTTGGGGATGTCGGCGTCGGCGTCGCCGAAGGAGTTTGGGGCGGCGGTGGTCCATAAGGGGATGGGAGCGCCGGCGGTGGAAGAAGGTTCTGTTGTGGGCTGAGTGGCGGCCTGGGTGGTGGGCATCGTGGATTGGGCGCGGGCCGATTCGACGATCAAGCAGAGCGCCGTCAACAGAATGATCGCCGCGCTGCGCTTCGTCGCGGTGAGACGATGTCGGGAGTGGGCGAGCGGTTCTGCCTTTGAAGGATTGCCCCTCACCCTTGCCCTCTCCCCGGAGTACCGGGGAGAGGGGATAAGAGTGTCGGTGCTGGGTTTCGTATTCATTTCAGGTTTTCGGGGTTGAGGGGTTTTAGGGTCGGGAGCGTGAAGCGGCCGTTTTTTCTGATGAGGGTTTTGTCGAACCAGATTTCTCCGCCGCCGGCTTCTGGGGTTTGACGCATGACCAGGTCCCAGTGGATGGCGCTTTTATTTCCGTTGCTGGCTTCGTCGTAGCAGGCGCCGGGGGTGAAGTGGATGCTGCCGGCGATTTTTTCGTCGAAGAGGATGTCTTTCATGGGTTTGATGCAATACGGATTGAAGCCGATGGCGAATTCGCCGACGTATCTTGCTCCGGGGTCGGTGTTGAGGACTTCGTTGAGTTTGTCGGTGTCGGTGCTGATGGCGCGGATGATTTTGCCATTTTTGAATTCGAGTTTGACGTCGTTGTGGGTGGTGCCGCGGTAGATGGTGGGGCAGTTGAAGCGGATGACGCCGTTGACCGATTCGCGCACGGGGGCGGTGAAGACTTCGCCGTCGGGAATGTTCACTTTTCCGTCGCAGCAGATGGCGGGGATATTTTTGATGCTGAAAGTGAGGTCGGTTTCGCCGGGGCCTTTAAGGCGGACTTTGTCGGTTTTTTCCATGAGCTTTTTGAGCGGCTGCATGGCCCGGCTCATTTTGGCATAGTCGAGCGTGCAGACGTTGAAATAGAAATCCTCGAACGCTTCAGTGCTCATCTCGGCCATCTGGGCCATCGACGGATGCGGCCAGCGGAGGACGCACCAGCGGGTTTTGGTGATGCGGACGTCGCGGTGGACTTTTTTCCAGACGGTGGATTCGTAGAGTTTCTGCTTGTCGGCGGGGACGTCGGAAAGTTCGGAGACGTTGGCGTTGCCTCGGGCGCCGATGTAGCAGTCGACGCTTTTCATTTGCAGGCGTTCGATCTTCGCGATGAGTTCCCACTGCTTTTTCGAGCCGTGGAGCATGAGGGCGCGATTGATCTGGTTGTTCTTGAGCATCACCAGGGGATTGCCGCCGGCTTCGGTGGCATGACGGATAAGAGCGGCGGAGAATTCATTGGGGACGTCGATGGCCTCGATGAGAATGTTCTCGCCTTTTTTTACGGAGCAGGAATAGCGGATAAGCATTTTGGCTAGTTTGTCGATGCGGGGGTCTAGCATTTGAGTGAATGGCCTCCAAGAAAAGAATATGAATAAGGGTGATCTTATACCGGATATTGGGAGTGGGATTAAGAGTATGCGGATTAAGAATTGGGTCGGGGGAGTTGGTGGTGCCGAGGAGATTCGCTGGCTCGAATATGAATGGGCGTGGGCGATGTGGGGGCGATTGGCTGGCCTGATGGGGAAGGGGTGGGCTGTTTCGCGAGGGAGCCAAGGAGTCTCCGCCTTTGGCGGCAGATGTATAAGGAATTTCGAGCTTCGCGCTCGACCTCAACCGTCCTAAGACACGGCCGCTTACCCGAACGATCCCAACCGCAATCCGTGCAAAGAAATCTCCCCGTTCGATGAGAATAAGGACCGTCGCCGCGTTCGCCGGGCGTTGACAGACAGCGAATTAGCCTTGTTATTTCAGGCAAATTCGAGCCGTCGCCTTTATTACATGTTCGCTTTCTACACTGGTTTGCGAGTCCGTTCATGTAAGGCGGCATTGTGGAACCATGTCGATTTTGACCATGCCACGATTACCGTTCCAGCCGCCAACATCAAAGGCGGGCGTGAGCTAGTCCTTCCAATTCATCCCGTGCTGTTGGCTGAATTGAAAGCCGCCAAGCCGCCCTTTGCCGCCGCGACGGATTCAATCTTCCCCGTGGTCCCCAACGTCCTCACGTTCCACCGCGATTGCTACAAGGCTGGAATTGCCCGCTACGATTCAGCCGGGCGGCAGATAGACCGCCACGCACTACGTACCACGTTCGGCACTGCCCTGGCCCTGGCAGGCGTTACACCGCAATTTGCGGCTCGATTGCTTGACCATCGGGATATCAATACCACCTTGAAGCATTACACGGCGTTGACGCTGGCAGACAACGCCACTGCACTCTGCAAGATCAATGCACCGACAGCCGCCGGGCAAACAAATGGTCCCATCCCGACGACCAAATCAGCCTAGATATTGCCGCCTTGAAACGATGGACGCCGGATGGACAGACTTGTTTCCCATCGTGTCCTCAGTTGTCCTCAATTGTCACCATGAAAATCTAAGAGCCTCTAACAAAAATGCACTTCCCCATGTTTATGGTTGATCGGACAATACGGCTTGGTCTTAGCCATGGAGGGCTTTATGACCAAGCCGTTGGTGACCGACGAGCTTTGGGAGTTGATCCGACCCCTGCTTCCCAAGCACCGCAGTGGTCCAGGAAAGCGCGGCCGGCCGCCGCTGGACGATCGCGCGGCGTTGTCGGGTATTCTGTTCGTGCTCAAAACCGGCATTCCGTGGGAATACCTTCCCCAGGAGATGGGATGCGGCAGCGGCATGAGTTGCTGGCGTCGACTGCGCGATTGGAACCATCGTGGGGTTTGGACGAAGCTGCACGGACTATTGCTGAATCGATTGCGGCGGTCGAATGCCATCGACTGGTCGCGGGCCTTGGTGGATTCTGCTTCCGTGCGGGCCGTGCACGGGGGAAAAAAACGGGTCCGAGCCCGGTAGATCGCAGGAAAAACGGTTCCAAGCACCATGTATTGACCGATGGCAACGGCACGCCGATGGTTGCCCTCCTGACGGCGGCCAACCGCCACGACATCACGCAACTGCTGCCGCTGATCGATGCGATTCCAAAGGTCTCGGGCAAACCGGGCCGGCCGCGCTGGCGGTTCGAGGTGGTGCAGGGAGACCGGGCGTATCACTCCGAACCGCACCGAAAGGCGTTGCGTCAGCGTGGCAGCCGCCCGTTGCTGGCCCGACGCAACCGCCCGCACGGAAGTGGTCTTGGCAAAACCCGCTGGCCGGTGGAGCGTACGCTGAGTTGGTTGCATCAGAATCGCCGACTGCGAGTCCGTTACGAAAAACGGCCCGACATCCACGCCGCGTTCATGACCGTGGGTGAGGCAATGATCTGTTGGAACAGGCTTCATTCGCATTTTTGTTAGAGGCTCTAAGCTACGTCACGGCCAATCCGACACTTGCGGCACAGAAACCGCAACAGATTGCGAAAATCGCCGATCCGCATTATCATTCGGAAAACGCGGGCGATTAGCTCAGTTGGCCAGAGCGCACGGATCACACCCGTGAGGTCACAGGTTCGAGCCCTGTATCGCCCATGCAACGCAAATCTCGCGAAATGTGTGAGATATCTGCCTACGCTGCGCCAGTTACGCGAAATCGATTTGCATCATGCTGCAATCATCGGTCAGAAGTTGGCCGTCTCGCTGGCGGCGGGCTCGGTTCAGCGATTGATCCAGCAGGTCCCCGGCGTGGGATTTTGCGGTTACGAATTTTGTGAAGGCGGCCTGATCGAGGAGTTCGTCACTTGCTTTTGCGCCCTCTACGACGCCGTCACTATATAGAAGGAGTCGGCCGAAGGTCGGAATCTGGATTGTGGTGTTCGTGAAATGGGGTTCCTCGGCGATTCCGATGGGGGGGCCTGATGAGTGGAGTTCCAGGAGCTTGGCGTTGGAGGATGCGAGGCCCGCGATCAGCAGGGCCGGGGGATGGCCGGCGGCGCTGAAGGTTAGATTTCGGTCGCCGGTGGCGTAGACGCCATACCAGATTGTAAAGAATCGGCCTCCATGTTTGTCGAAGCTGAACACGTGGTTCAAGCCGCGCATGACGGCGGCGGGGTCGCGGAAATCGGTTTGGGGAAGGGTTTGGTGGGACAGAGTGTTCAGCACGCTTACCGCGAGCAGGGCGGCGCCGACGCCGTGGCCGCTGATATCCATGAGGTAGAACGCGACATGCTGCGCATCGAGCCATTGATATCCGAAGGCGTCGCCGCCTAATTGAGTCGAGGGGACGAAGCGCCAGTCGATTCGAATCGGTCCTTCTTTGACTGGGGCGGGTAGGAGTGATTCGACGTACGCTGCCGCTTGAATAATTTCAGCGGCCATTTGGCGCTCGCTTTGGGCTAAGTGTCCGTAGGCCTCGTTTCGTTCGACTTGCGCGATGTACCCGCGCGAATGGTGACGAATGCGGGCGATGAGTTCGACCCGGTCGGGGAGCTTTACGAGGTAGTCATTGGCGCCGAGGGCAAAGGCTTGCGCCTTAATGAGGGGTTCCTCTTTTGCGGAAAGGACAATCATGGGGATGTCGCGCGTCCTTGGATTGGCGCGAAACTGTTTGAGCAAGGAAAGGCCGTCGATGCCGGGCATCGATAAATCCTGAAGGATGACGGTTGGCGCCAGGATTTCCGCCAGGGCGACGGCCTCCAATGGTTCGCGGCAAAAATGGAACTGGATGTCAGTCTCAGACCCAAGCATGGTCTCGATTGCCCGGCCCAGGATGGGCTGGTCATCCACGAGGAGCACGGCGATGGGGTGATTGACGCCGAGCGGCGCGATCGCATCCGCCCGCGCCGTCGTGTTTTCCCAATCGATTAAGTGCATTGTTTGTGGAGGGATTAACCCTAGTCGGCGTGAATAATGCTGTTTAAATTATCCGCCAGGCGCGACAGCGCGAAGCAGGAGGGGAGGAGTTTGTGTTTGCGGCCGGCCAAAAGTTCCGGCTCCAACTTGAGATTGGCCAGCGGCGAAATGATGACCAGAGGAAGGGGACCCGCTCCGGCTTCGTTCTCGCGCTTTTTCAGGGTGTCGAAAAATGATGGCACCTCTTTCATGCTGGCCAGTTGCATGAAGGCGACGTTGGGCGGGCGATTGTCTGCCGGGTCTTTGAGCCGCTCGAGAAGGATTCGATACCCGTCTATTTCGGGGGAGGAACTGATATACAGCGGGCGAACCGGCGGGTTGAATTTTTTCAAGGCGAGCAGGCGATATTCGGGACAGGCCTCGCATTCCTCGGACTGGAGCATCGCGTCCTTCATGTCCTGGGTCTGCTTGGGAATATTCTGCTCGATGAACTTTATCGCATCGGGCTTGAGTTCGAGAACGCGAGCGAATTCGTGGGTGGAGTATTGGCAATCGTTGCCGCTAAATCCAAGAAGTAACGCATGGGCGAGTCGATCGGCCAGGGCCAGCGTGCAGGCCTCGGGGACCATGCCGGGCGAGAGTTTGGCGATCTTTTCGGCTGAAAGATGGTGCATGGCGATCGGCTCGATCAAAGACTTGGGGAATTTCCAGGCAATGAGAAGCCGATCCACCACATCCACGTGATTGACCTGCAACATGCGCGATTCCACCTGCTCCAGGGGGAATTGCAGGCGCGTGGCGGTGTCGATCACTCGCTTGTAGAGATCGTCGAGCTGTTGGACGAACACCATTCGGGCGACGTCGTGCAGGAGGCCCATCGTGAACGCGAGGTCTATCGCGTGCTGGCCGCTGCGACGGGATCGGGCGATTGCGGCGGCGATCAGGCCGGTGGCGATGGAATGCTCCCAGAACAATTCACTGTTGAAATTCTGACCCAGCCCGGAGAGATGGAAATTGTCGATCAGGGAGATATTGAGCACCATCTGCCGAATTTGTGAGAGCCCGATCCGCGCCAGCGCCTTTTGCACGGAGTCCACCGCGCCCAGGCGGCCGTAGACGACGGAATTGGCCATCTTCAGGACCTTAAGGACGATCGCTTGATCGCGCTTGATGACCTCGGCGATTTGCTCAAGCGAGAAATTCGATTCGTCCGTCATTTTCAGAAGCTGGGCCGCGGTCGGCGAGAGCGCTTTTAATTCTGCGCATCGATCGACTTGCGCAAGAGTCTGGGCGCGGGTAATGATCGGCTTCAACGAACTGAGCAAATCGATCGGCGGGGGTTCCGTTTCCGGGCGATCCACGACGTTGGTTTTCCTATCGGCGTTGAAGCGGGCGTCGGTTGCTCGGGGTTTGGATGGCCGGGGCGCATCGACGCCGCGCGTATCCGCAGAGCGAGACTGGACAACCGTGGGATTCGCGGATGACGGGGACTGGGCGTGTTGTGTGTGTCCCGGCAAGTATGCTTGAACAGCCGCCGGCAGCGGCGAGGCATTCCCCAACAATTGCTCGATGCGCGCCATCAGGCATTTTCGCGAGAACTGATGCTTGATCAGATAGCCCTGGACCCCCATTTGTGCGCACTGGAGAACGGTGTGGCGGTCCGAACGTCCGGTCAAAAGGATGACAGGGAGTTCTTTCCCGCCGGGGCGGCCGCGCAGGGACATCAACAGATCAAGCCCGTTTTCGGTTCCCAGGCCGATGTCGAGGAGGAGAAGGTCCACGTGTCCGGAGATGATGCGCGCCAGCGCGTCGTGGGCCGTCCCGACCGCGACGGTTTCATAGCCGTGGTATTCCAGGGCCAGGGACAATAGCTCACGCACCGTGACATCGTCCTCGGCGATTAGGATCGTTGCGGTCATCGTTGCGTTAGTCATTGCTCTGACCCCCTATCAACCGAAATTCAGTCGCGCCTCCGGATCGATCATCCCCGCCAGGAGGGCTCGCACGCTTGCGACGAGCGCCTGGATGGCGAATGGCTTATGGAACACCGTTACGTTTCGATATCTCGCAATCAGGGGACCATACTCGACCGCGTGCCCGGTGAGGACGACGATGGGTATTTCGCTCTGGTTGCGGACCATGCCGACCATGCCGATGCCGTCGATGCCGGGCATGGCGAGGTCGGTGATGACGAGTTTGAATTCCCCGGTCTCGAAGTGGAGCATCGCCTCGCTGGTATTTTCGCAGGCGGTGCAGCAGCATCCAAGCTGGGAGAGCCGCATGGTCAGGACTTCCCTGACATGACGGTCGTCATCCACAACGAGGACGTTTGCCGATCCGGGAATTATCTCGCTGTTAAGATTCATGCCGGTCTCCAATTAAAGAAGGTTGATTCCGCGCAACGCTCACTGGCTGTTTATCATCGACTGATTCGTTCCGAGCTTGTGCCGGCAGGGCGATCCAGAAGGCTGCGCCTTGTCCGGGTTTGGATTCGATCCAGAGTCGGCCGCCGTGCATCTTGATAATGCGGACGACGATCGCCAGACCCATGCCGCTGCCTTCCTTGTCGGTTCGCAGGCGCCGGAACGGCTGGAGAATCTGGGCGTGATGAGCGGGATCGATTCCGTTGCCGTTGTCTCGTACAAAGATTCGATGCTCTTTCGCGTCGCTGACTGCTCCAATGGCAATGCGGGGTTGGATTGTCGCACCCGTATTTCATGGCATTGGTAATGAGATTTTCGAAGACTTCGGTCAGCCAATGGGCGTCGGCGCGAACCATGGGGAGGTTGGATTCGATCTCAAGGGTGGCGCCGATCTTCTGGAGCCGGGGTTTGAATTCCTCGCCAATGGAACGGATCACGGAATTGGTGTCGACATCGGTCAATTCGAATCGCACTTTTCCGATTCGGCTCAGGTTCAGCAGGTCTTCGATGAGCTGCCGCATGCGGGTCATCGAGCGTTCGATGCGATTGACGGTGTCCTTCGTTTGCTCGACGCGGCCCGCCTGGAGATCTTCGCGAAGCACGCCGGCCAGGCCAAGGCAGGTCACCACCGGACTCTTGAGGTCATGCGAAACAGTGTTGAGAAACTGCTCCATTTCCTCGTTCTTGGCTGCCAGCTCGGCGGTGCGCAGCTCGATGACGCCTTCGAGTTCGGCATGCACTTGCCGCAGCTCGAGTTCGGTTCGGCGGCGTTGGACGATCTCGTGCTGCAATTCAGCGGGGCTGCGAAGCTTGAGGGCCTGGGGCGCCAGGGGAATGAGAACGCCGGCGGTGGCCAGGGAGATGACGGCGGCGGCCGCCTTGGTCAAGCCTGTGAGCCGATAGGCGGGCCACCAGAACATCAGGGAATCCAACAAGTGGGTCATCCCGCCGGCGAAAATGAAAAGCGCGAGCAGCCAAAAGAGTTTGGCGTAGGGAATCCCGGGCCGCTTTCGGCAGAGATATATCACGGCTCCTGATATCAAGAAGTACGCGATTGAAATGGCGAAATCGGACGTGATATGCAGCCAGACATGACCGGTGGTCCAGTTTTCACTCTGCCAGCGCGGTTGAAAAGCCGTCGTGTCGAGCGCGTTGCGAATGAACGTGATGGCGGAGTTGCCGGCGTCGGCGAGGCCGAGGCGCCCAATTTCCAACTGGACGTGAGTCGGAGCGACCGTCACGGGCGATCCGTGCGCGCCAGAGCCGGAGGAAAGTGCGGCGGACAGGCCTACCATAAAGGCGATGATCCGCGCGATGCCTCGTATCGGCGGCAAATGGCGGCGAAATAATTCTCCGACCCCAATCATGTAGGTGCTTCTCAGGACCGTCTCAACTCGATCTACGCCGTGCTCGCTCCCTCTTCGGCAAGCCGATTCTCGATCGCCCCGCAAATTGCGGCGATGACCTGGGGGGCTTTGTAGGGCTTGCCGATGAACTGATTTGCGCCGGCGTCCAAAGCCGCCTGGCGGGCCGTCTCGTGCGAGAGCGCGGAGATCACGATGATCGGCGTTGCGACCAGCTCCGGCTCGGCTCGCATGAGACGACAGACCTGGAGGCCGTCCATGCCGGGCATATTCACGTCCAGGACGATCACGCGCGGCCGCAGCCGTTTAGCGGCGGCCCAGCCATCCATCCCACAATACGCGGTGTGGATGCTGTATCCGCAAACCTCCAAACGGATGCGAAGCGCTTCGACCAGTCTCGGATCGTCGTCAATGATCAATACTTGGTCAGACATGAGCCATCCTTGCGTTAAGTGCTTCCATTAGCGGCTGTATGCAGTTCGGGTTCTATCGCTGTCGCGCGACCACGATCCGCCAACCTTGATTTCCAGCTCGGGACCCTGTTTCTCGATCGACCGATTAAATCGTGTCATTGCATCGCGAATTTTGTTGGACCAGACCGTGGTGTCCCGGGACAGGCCCACGGCGTTTACGCCGTTCTGCTCGGGGTCCTCCAGGATCAGATCCATGGGTCGGCAGCAGGAAGAAATCACCCGGCGCAAAGTCGAGACATCGGTGTCGGGCGGGGCGGCGATCTGCAGCAAGCGAACCTCGCCGATCTCTTCAAGCACGCCGAGGCAATCGATGAAGCGGGCGAGAATCCGGGAGAGGTCATCGCCGGGCAACGTGAATCCGAAGGTGCTTCCCTTGCCCGGCTCGCTTTGGACATCGACGGTGCCCAGGTTGAGCCAGGTCAATTGTTTGACAATGCTTAAACCGAGTCCGAATCCCTTCGTGCCGGCCAGTTGCGGCTCTTCAAGCTGCTTGAACCGCTCGAAAATAACCTCCAGATCTTCGGGCCTCATTCCGGGGCCCCGGTCGGTCACGGCGATGCGTACGTCGCCGTCATCGGTCGGCGCGGCGGACAATTCTATTGAGCCGCCCTGCGGCGATACCTTGATGGCGTTGACCGCCAGATTGATCAGCACTCGTCCGATTTTGGAAAGATCCCCAAAGAATCTTCCAGCGTCCTGGGAAACCGATTGCCTGATGGAAGCGTCTTTGGGCTTGGCCCGGACCTCGAGCAGGGGGACGACGGACTCGAATAATTCCTGAACCGTGTGCGAGGCGCGGTCGATCGCAAGCGCCTGCGCCTTCAGCTTGCTGGAATCCAGGAAGTCGTCGACCATTTCGGCCATATCGTGAGTTGCCTCGGAAATGGTCTCGAGATGCTTAACCTGACGAGGATTGACCGGGCCGCACAAACCCTCGGCGAGAATCGAGGCGTACTGATCGATGACCGTCAGCGGCGTGCGCAGATCGTGCGCGACGTCGTCGACGAAATGATGCGCCGTTTCGGTCAGTTCCTTGAGTCGCTCGTTCTTGGCCTCCAATTCGACATTGACGAGCTTGAGTTTGCGCGTGAGGGTGCTGTTTCGGGCTTCGAGGCGGTATCGATGGACGGCTTCCCGGATGGTGCGCCCGAGGCGCTGATCGTCGGAAATGATGTCGGCCTTGGCCATGTAATCGGAAATGCCGGCTCGAAATGCCGCCGCGGCGATTTTCGCGTCATTCTGATTGGTGAGCAGAATAACCGGGCCGACGTTGGCCTTGACCAGATTGGGAATGAAATCCAGCCCCGTGCAGCCGGGCATGTTGTAATCGATGAAGACGACGGAGATTCCCTCGGCGGGCAGACTGACGGTCGCCTCGACCGGGTCTGAAAAGATGTGGATTTTAACCGGCCCCGAGGGGGCGTACTCCGCCTGCTGCGATTGCAATCTGCGCTCCACGACATGGAGAAAATCCAGGTCGTCGTCGATCAGGACGATGGAGCGAACAACCGTCGTGTCGTTGGATGCCATCGTTTTCACCCCGTGAACTGGGAGGGCTCTGGTTCCGGAGATACCTGGAATCCGGGTTTGCATTCCGCGGAAGTTCCAGCGGCGGAACAGGCGCACCTGCCCTTGGAAGCCGAGTCGATCATCTTTAACAGCGCGGTGAGATTGAGCGGCTTGTGGATCAGTCCGAACGCGCCCAATTCCTCGGCCCGCAACGCGAGCTGCGACGAGTTGTCCCCCGTCATGAAGATGACCGGGATTCCCGCAAGCTCGGGAAGCTTGCGCAAGCGTTCGATGATCCCGAAGCCGTCTCCTTTGGAACTCAGGATGTTTCGGCGTTCGACGTCCATTCGGATGTCGAGCACCATCACATCAGGTTTTTGCGTCTCGGCGTACGCGACCGCCAAGTCGGCGTTCGTGCAGGTCACAACTTCAATCCCGTAGGCTTGAAGCTGGATCTGCAGAACGGAAAGGAGACTCTCTTTATCATCCGCGATCAGAACCTTCACTTTGTCCATATTCATACCTCGAGGTTGAAGTCTTGCTCCTTATCCCATCGTTAGCGTGTTGAATCGGGTTTAGTTGATAGACGCGTTATTCGCCCTTTCGGATTGATGGAGTGCCTCATCCTTGTTGGAAGATTCTGCCTTTGCAGGCGCGGCGCCTGGCGTTGCGAAGGGGTCGGGGCGGGAGACGGATTGCAGGACGTCCCCTATCTCTTTTGCGGCCGCGACAACTTTGTCCAACTCCGCCAAATGGTCGCGGTCGCCGGTCGATTCCAACTGCTCGCGGAGGCGGCGGAAGTTCTCGCCGGCATCGCTGAAGCGGGAAACAAACTTCAACATGTGAAGATTGTCGGCTTCCATGGCGGTCTGGTCGTTAAATGTGACCAGCACGCCCAGAGGGGTTCCATCGGGCGCGGGAATTGGCGATGCGTTGACGTTCAGGCGATGCGTGTGACGGCTGCCGACCTGGAGGCGCATCGATACGCCCCGCTGGCGCAGATTGGTCTGCTTGGCGGCTTTCCAGGGGAATAGCTCCGCATCCGCCTCGTCGTTGTCGGTCAACCAGGGCAACGAGGAAAGTGTGCGCCCGATCAATCTCTCCATGGGCAAAAAGGCCGTGCGGGCGAAGGATTCGTTGGCCATGACGATCTGGTCCTGCATGTCGAGAATCGCCATGCCTTCGACCAGCGTGTCCATCATCAGTTGCATGCGCTCGGGCACGGCGGCGGTGGGATCGAGTGTTCTGAGCATGCGCGACAGGAATATCCAGAAAAGCAGGAATACGCCGGCAAGGATGAACGTGTTGGACTGCACGGAGGGAGTGCGCCACCAGGCGAGCCAGGTTGCCGGGCGGGGCAGCGGCGCAAAGGCGATTTCCAACTCTCCCCAAGGTTTGCGCCCTTGATACAACGCCACCTGAACGTGCGTCGGCGTGTTGGCGGATGACGCGGCCAGAGCCCAATATTTCTCGTGGCCGGCGGTCTGCATGACGAGGGTTCCATCGCGCTGCGCAGCCCGATCGACTGCAGGTCGGAATACCGCTGAACCATTGAGTCGAAGAAGCCGCCGGCGAAGCCATAGTTGTCATGGGCGATGGCGGAGGCCGCCTCCGAGGACGCCATCTCGGCCAGGAGCATTCGCTTTTGAAGGGACGCGTCGTCGGCATCCGGAAGAAGCGCAGTGCCTGTGCAAAAAGCAATACGCAACTCGTCAGAAGGACCAGACCCAGGACCATCTGCATGGGAGTCTGCACGCCGGCGCGCTCGAGCCAGCTTTGCGGCGAAATCCACGTTTTGTAGAACTGGCGAAGTCTCATCTCAGCAACATTCCCAAAGTCGATGTGTCATCCTTGCCGGTCGCGTTTCGTTTCTTTCCTGGGCCCCGCCAGGACTTCAGAATCGGCACGGGGTCGAACCAGTGCCATTCAGGAAGGGTCGCCATGACGCCGGCCAGCATCGATCCGGGAAGCAGCAATCCCGCGACGACACCGGCGGTGATCGAAACTGTTGCAAATAGGACGCTTCTTGAAACCGTCGCTCCCGAGGAGAAGCCGGTCAGTTGTGCCGTGCCGGAGCCAATCGGCGCTCGCGGCGCTTGCGCGGCCGGGGGTTTGGCCGCCGGCGCGGTTACGAGTTTTGGAGGCGCGGGCGTCGGATCCGCGGCGGCGAAATTCTGCGTCGGCACTACCGGCACCGGAACGGGCGTCGGTCCCGGAGTCGGTCCGGGTGGAATTGGAATGACTGGCGGAATCGGGATCACCGGGGGAATCGGGACCACGGGCGGCGTCGGATTAATCGGCGGTGTCGGCACGATGGGAGCGACGACCGGCTGGCCGACGGTCACCGCAGCGGTCCCGCTGACGAGAAGGCCGGCGCGGCGCGGACAGTCGCGGTTCCGGCGCTCCCCGGCGCGGTGTATAGCCCGCTGGAATTGATGTTGCCGACTCCAAGAGGATCGATCGACCAGATAAAGCTCGGCTGGGTAGCCATCGGATCGCCGAATTGATCGAGCGCGGTCGCGTTGAATTGCTGGGTCGCGCCGGCGTCGAGATTCGCGGTTGCGGGGCTCACCGTGACGCTCGTGGTCGTCTGTTCGACGGTGACGTTCACGCTGCTGGTCGTGCTTTGAATGCCATCCGAAATGGTCACGGTGAACGTGTAATTGCCGGCCTTATTGAACGTGACAAGGGAGACTTTCGAGGCGTTAGTGCCATTGGCGCTGAAGGCCGGATCGGATCCGGCCGGTGAATTGGTCGCCAGCCAGGTGTAGGTGAGGCTTGCTTCGCCTTGCTCGTCACCGCCGAGCACACTCAGGAAGGTGGTTGTGCCGGTCACGGGGTTTGGCGTCGCGGATGCGGCGATGACCACGGTGGGCGGTGTGTCGCTGACGGTGACGGCTGCCGTGCCGCTGATCAATACGTCGGCCGTGGCGCGAACGGTCGCGGTGCCCGTTGAATTCGGCGCGGTGTATAGGCCGTTGGAATTGACGCTGCCCACGCCCAGCGGATCGATCGACCAGGTGAATGTGGGTTGAGTCGCCATGGCGCTCCCGAACTGGTCGAGGGCCGTGGCGGTGAATTGCTGGGTGGCATTGGGGAGGAGGCCGACGTTTGCCGGGGCAACGGTCACACTTGTGAATGTTTGATTGACGGTGACGTTCACGCTGCTGGTGGTCGAGAGCGATCCATCGCTGATGGTCGCGGTGAAGGTGTAATCCCCGGCCATGTTGAAAGTGACGACGGAGACTTGCGAGGCGTTGGTGCCGTTATCGCTGAAGACGGGATCGGATCCGGCCGGTGAACTGGTGGCGGACCAGGTGTAAGTAAGGTCGAGCCCGGCGTCGGCGTCGGTCCCGAGGACGCTCAGCGTCGTAGTCGTGCCATTGACCGGGTTGGGAGTGGCGCTGGCCGCGACAAGCACCGTTGGCGGTGTATTGCTGACGGTTACGGAAGCCGTGCCGATGTCGATGGTATCGGCCGTCCCGAGCACCGTGGCCGTGCCGGAAGTTGCCGGCGCCGTGTACAGGCCCGTGGAACTGATGCTGCCGGCGCTGAGGGGCGCCAGGGACCAGGTGAACGTGGGCTGCGTGTCCATCGCGTTTCCGAATTGGTCCAAGGCCGTGGCCGTGAACTGCTTGGTGGCGTTGGGGAGCAGAGTGACGGTTGCCGGAGTGACGCTTACGCGTGTCAGAGTCTGGTTGACGACAACGTTCACGCTGCTGGTCGTGCTGAGGGACCCGTTCGAAATGGTCGCGGTGAAAGTGTAATCCCCGGCCATGTTGAAAGTGACGACGGAGACCGCTGAGAGGGCGGTCCCGTTGTCGCTGAATACGGGGTCGGAGCCCGCGGGGGAACTGGTGGCGGACCACGTATAAGTGAGATCGAGCCCGGCATCGGAATCGGTCCCGAGAACGCTGAGTGTCGTCGTGGTTCCAGTTACCGGGTTGGGATTCGCCGATGCGGCGACTAGCACCGTTGGCGGCGTGGCGGCCACGGTTACCGAAGCCATTCCGATGTCGATGGTGTTCGCAGTCGCGAGCACTGTCGCCGATCCGGAGTTTGCCGGCGCGGTGTATAAGCCTGACGAACTGATGGTGCCGGAGCTGAGGGCGCGAGCGACCAGGTGAACGTCGGCTGCGTATCCATCGCGTTTCCGAATTGGTCCAAAGCCGTGGCCGTGAACTGCTGGGTGGCGTTTGGAACCAAATCGGCGCTAGCGGGCGTGACGGTGACAGTCGTCACAGTTTGCTCGACCGTGACGTTCACACTGCTTGTCGTGCTAAGGGAGCCGTTCGAAATGGTCGCGGTGAAAGTGTAATCCCCGGCCATGTTGAAAGTGACGACGGACACCGCTGAGAGGGCGGTTCCGTTGTCGCTGAAGGTGGGGTCGGAGCCGGCGGGCGAGCTGGTCGCGGACCAGGTGTAAGTGAGATCAAGCCCGGCGTCGGCGTCTGTGCCAAGAACGCTTAGCGTTGTGGTCGTTCCGGTTACGGGGTTGGGAGTCGCGGCGGCGGCGACCAGCACCGTCGGCGGCGTGGCGGTGACGGTTACGGAAGCGGTGCCGATATCGATGGTGTTGGCGGTTGCCAGCACTGTGGCCGTGCCGGAGGTCGCGGGCGCGGTGTACAAACCGGAGGAGCTGATGGTACCGTCGCTGAGGGGCGCGAGGGACCAGGTGAACGAGGGTTGCGTGTCCATCGCGTTGCCGAATTGATCTAAAGCGGTCGCGGTGAACTGCTGGGTGGCGTTGGGAAGCAAATTCGCACTGGCCGGCGTGACGCTGACGGTGGTCAGAGTTTGCTCAACCGTGACGTTCACGCTGCTGGTTGTGCTGACCGTCCCGTCGGAAATCGTCACTGTGAATGTGTAGTTCCCCGCCCGGTTGAAAGTGACGACCGAGACTTGCGAAAGATTGGTTCCGTTGTCGCTGAACATCGGATCCGCGCCGTTCGGCAACGCCGTCGCCGCCCAAGTGTAGGTGAGATCGAGCCCGGCATCGGAGTCGGTCCCCAGAGCGCTGAGCGTGGTCGTTGTGCTGGTCACGGGATTGGGAACTGCCGTCGCGGCGAGCAGTATCGTCGGAGGCGGGTTGCTGGAGACGGACACTGAAGCGGTTCCGATGTCGATAGTATTGGCGGTGGCGAGCACCGTAGCGGTGCCGGAAGTCGCGGGCGCGGTGTATAGGCCTGTGGAACTGATGGTACCGGCACTCAGGGGCGCCAGCGACCATGTGAACGACGGCTGCGTGTCCATCGCGTTGCCAAATTGGTCGAGGGCCGTGGCGGCGAACTGCTGGGTCGTGCTGGGAAGAAGATCGACCGTTGCGGGAGTGACAGTGACGGTCGTCAGCGTTTGCTCAACCGTCACATCCACGCTGCTGGTGGTGCTGAGGGCGCCATTCGAAATGGTAGCGGTGAAGGTGTAGTCGCCCGCCATGTCGAATGTGACGACGGACACGTCCGAAAGATCGGTGCCGTTGGTACTGAAAGTGGGATCGGACCCCGTGGGTGAACTGGTGGCGGACCAGGTGTAGGTAAGGTCTAGCCCGGCGTCGGAATCGGTCCCGAGAACGCTGAGTGTGGTCGTTGTTCCAGTGACAGGATTGGGAAGAGCCGACGCGGCGACCAGCACCGTCGGCGGCGAGGCGGTGACGGTTACGGAAGCGGTGCCGATATCAATCGTGTTGGCGGTCGCCAGCACTGTGGCCGTCCCGGACGTTGCCGGCGCGGTGTAGAGGCCCGTGGAACTGATCGTGCCGGCACTCAGCGGCGCCAGGGACCAGGTGAACGAGGGCTGCGTGTCCATCGAATTGCCAAATTGATCTAGCAGGACGCTGAAAAACTCGGGAGTTGGCGCATTTTCCTGTCTGTTGGCCGCTTTTCAATGGCGGGTTCCATCTCGGATCGTTCCAAGGGCTTCAGTTCGTTCGAGTTCGTTGGCGGATTGCATGCCCAGGTTGAGTTTCACACGGTACTCAGGTTGCGCATCCGGATCAGATTGAACGCCGCCCCGGCCAGGTGGGCCTGCTGGCCGGTTTTTGAATGTCCGATCAACCGGGTGCGATACAGGCCGCCGATCGTCTTGGCCCAGCCGATCCATTCCTCGATCTTCTTGCGGCAACGCTGGCTGATGGCGTAACCGAGGGTCTTGGCGCGCCGACGCATCCGCTGGCGGGCCGCGATGTTGGCTCGGTTCTTCCAGCGATAGGCGGCGGTGTCGCCGCCGATCTTGCCCTCCTTCACCGCCACGTGCGGACGGATTCTTCTTCGCTCCAGCCCACGCAACAGCGGACCCTGGTCGTACCCCTTGTCGGCCCCAACCGTCTTGGGTTTGAGCCCAAAACGTTTCTTGACCCGATCGATCAGCGACAACGCGGTGACCGGCTCGCTGTTCTCCAGCGGCGAGTTGACTTCCACCGCCAGCACCAGCCCGTGGCGGTTCTCCACGATCGCGTGCAGCGCATGGCTGAGCAACGCCGGCTTGCCGTCGCTCTTGCGGACCAGCTTCGCGTCGGAATCGGTGGTTGATTCGTGGGTGTCGTTGGACCGCTTCTGGCCGTGGAAGTCCACCTCGGCGTTGCGGCCCTTAAAACCGTTGTTATCTCCCGCATCATTGTCTTTTTTGTCCTTTTCATCCCTGGGTTTGAAGCTCTTGATCGACGCATACGCCTCGATCAGCGAGCCATCCACCGAGAAGTGGTCGGGGCTGACCAGTCCCGCGGCGATGGCCCGACGCACCGTGCCGTCGAAAAACGCGCCGATCAGCCCGTGCTCTTCCAGCCGCCCGCGATTGTGCGAGAAGACGGTGGCGTCGAATACCTCTTCGTCGATCCGCAGGTCCAAAAACCAACGGAACAGCAGGTCGTGATCAATCCGTTCCACGAGCTGCGCCTCGGAGCGAATCGAATAGATCGATTGCAAAAGCAACGCCTTGATCAGCCGCTCCGGCGGCACGCTGGGCCGGCCTTCGGCCGCGTAGGCGGCATCAAAACGCCGACTCATGGCCTTCAAGTCTTCATCGACCATGCGCTTCACGGCCCGCAGCGGATGATCAGGACGGACGCGTTGTTCCAGATCGATGGCCGCGATGAACAAAATGGATTGGGGATCGGCCTTGCCTCGCATGAATGACCTCCGTGTCTGGGTGTCACACAGTTCAGCGCCACCGAGAACATTCGTCAAGAGGGTTTTTCAGCGTCCTGCTAAAGCCGTGGCGGTGAATTGCTGCGTGGCGTTGGCAAGCATACTGACGGTTGCTGGGGCGACGCTTACGCGAGTCAAGGTCTGGTTGACCGTGACATTGACGCTGCTGGTGCTCGAGAGCGATCCGTTGCTGATGGTCGCGGTGAACGTGTAATCCCCGGCCATGTTGAACGTGACGACCGACACCGCCGACAGGAGGGTCCCGTTGGCGCTGAAAAGTCGGGTCCGACCCGGCTGGTGAACTCGTGGCGGACCAGGTGTAAGTAAGATCAAGCCCGGCGTCGGCGTCGGTCCCGAGAACGCTCAAGGTCGTTGTGGTTCCTGTCACGGGATTGGGAGTCGCGGATGCCGCAACCAGCACGGTGGGAGGGGGGGCGTTGACCGTAACCGTAGCGGTTCCGATGTCGATGGTGTTGGCCGTGGCGAGCACCGTGGCCGAGCCGGAGGTTGCGGATGCGGTGTACAAGCCGGTCGAACTGATGCTCCCGGCGCTGAGGGGCGCCAGGGACCAGGTGAACGAGGGCTGGGTCGCCATCGCATTGCCGAACTGGTCGAGGGCCGTGGCGGTGAACTGTTGAGTCGCATCGGGGAGCAGATCGACGCTCGCGGGAGCGACGCTGACGCTGGTTAGGGTCTGATTTACCGTGACATTCACGCTGCTGGTGGTGGAGCGGGTCCCGTTGCTGATGGTCACGGTGAGGGTGTACTCGCCGGCCATGTTGAAGGTGACGATGGAGGCATCTGAGAGAAGGGTGCCGTTGGAACTGAAAGTGGGGTCAGACCCGGCCGGTGAACTCGTGGCGGACCACGTGTAAGTGAGATCCAGCCCGGCGTCGTCATCGGTCCCCAGGACGCTGAGCGCGGTGGTGGTTCCCGTTACGGGATTGGGGATGGCGCTGGCGGCTAGAACGACCGTTGGAGTCGCGTTGGCGACGGTCACATTTGCCGTGCCGCTTACGGCCCCGCTGGTCGCCCGCACTACGGCGGTTCCTGTGGTGGTTCCGGCGGAATAAAGACCGAGAGCGTCAACTGATCCTACTCCGCCGGAATCCACAGACCAGGTAAAGATTGGGGGAATCGTCAAGGCATTTCCGAATTGATCGTCGCCAGTCGCGGTGAAAAGCTGAGTTCCATCGCGATTCAACGAGGCGCTACTGGGCGAAACCGCGATGCTCGTGAGCGTCGAGTCCACGGTCACGGTGACGGCGCTGGTGGCAAAGAGGATTCCATCGGTACACGTGACCGTGAAGATGTATTCCCCGGCCTCGTTGAACGTGACCGTGGTGTTCTTGGCCGGGTTGCTGCCGTTGATGCTGAAAACTGGCGTCGCGCCCAGCGGAGTCAGCGTTGCCGACCAGGTATAGGTAACGCGGGATTCGCCCTGCGTATCGGCAGCGAGCACGCTTAAATCAGTCGTCTTCCCGGTGACCGGAGAAGGATTGGCCGCGGCCGCGGTCTTGATCGTGACGAGGCCCAAATCCGCGGGGTAACTGGCCAGCAGGCTGGTGTCGAGGGGAAGCGGCTCGTTACCCGCGCCGGCTGATTCGGCGTCGAGCGTCCAGCCGCCATCCTTGCCGATGACATTGGTCGATCCGAATACGCCTGCGTTAGTCAGCGTGTGAATCTCGCCGAGCAGTTCCTCGCCCAAGGGACCGGAAGCGGTATTGCATGCGAATAATTCGATCGCGCCGCCGGGGGCGATTTCCGCGCCGAGCGCTTTCCAGTCAGCCGCCGTCGCGTTGAGCGTCTGGTTCGAAATGATGTTATCGCCCAACTCAAATTCGCCGGATGCGCCGTGGGTGAGAATGACGACGGACTGAAAGTTCCCGCCCAGATTCTTGGCGATGCTGATCGTCCGTTGCAGAATGCTCGCCGCGGAATCCGTCGCCGGATTGAAGTAAATCTTCACCGCATTGGGCAGGCTTTGAGCCAAAAGCTGTTGATCCGGCAGAGCGACGTCGATGAGCGCCAGAACCGGCAGTTCTTGTTTGCTGGCGACGGGGTTTGCTGCGCCTGCAAGCGTGGCGCTGAGAAGTAGTCGCCGTTCCAACCGCTCCAGACCTGGCCGCCGGGCGATGTGATTTTCGGCCGATCGGGCGGATTTGGCGACACTTTGAGGAGTCGCCGAGATTGGCAAAGCTCCAGTGTGCACTCCATTACAATCGGAAGATTCCGTGGGTGAATTATTTGACTAGTAAGTGGGTCAAATTGTCGGGTCTCGATCAACAACGTAAGTGGTTTTCGGGGGCCTGCACCGGCTTTTTCCGCTTTCTGGCAGCGCGGCAGGTCGCCTAGGGCCTGTCTGATGAATCGCTTTTGGTTATAAATAGCGGTTTTCAGACGAGGTGTCACGGATGCGACGTTATGAGCTCACGGATGAGCAGTACGAGTTGATCGGCGATCTGCTGCCCGGCAACGGCAAGCGCGGCGGGCAGTGGAACGACCACCGCACCACGCTCAACGGCATGTTCTGGATTCTGCACTCGGGCGCTCAATGGCGCGAGATGCCCGAACGTTACGGCAGATGGCAAAGCGTCTACGACCGCTTCAACCGCTGGAGAAAGGACGGAACGATTGATCGAATCCTCCAGCGGCTGCAGATGAGGTTGGACAAGCAAGGACGAATCGACTGGGACCTGTGGTGCATCGACGGCACCAATGTGCGAGCCAGTCGATCCGCCGCCGGAGCCAGAAAATCAAAACCGCCCCGGAAGAACCGGCGGATCACGCGTTGGGCCGCAGCCGAGGCGGGTGGGGCAGCAAGCTCCACCTGGTTACTGACGGCCAGGGAGTTCCGCTCGCCGTCGAGGCCAGCGCCGGCCAATGCCACGAGAGCCGGTACGTGGAGCCGGTGATGAACGCGATGCGCATCGGTCGCCGCCGTCGTCGCCCCAGGAGGCTGGCGGGCGACAAGGGATACAGTTACGGAAATGTGCGGCGATGGCTGCGTCGCCACCGAATCCAAGCGGTGATCCCGGCGAAATCGAATCAGCCGCCGCAGGAGAACTTTGATCGCAAGGCGTATCGCCGACGGAACGTGGTGGAGCGTTGCGTGAATTGGATGAAGGAGAATCGCCGCCTGGGCACGCGTTACGAGAAACTGGCGGTGAACTTTCAGGCCATGGCCAAGCTCGCCATGATCCGTCGCTATTTCAGGATTTTGGATTCATCAGACAGGCCCTAGATACCCTCCTTGTGAAAAGTCGCACAATGTCCCCAGCTTCCAGCACGCGTTCCCTTTCTATGATGGCATTCATGCACGGCGGGACATACAACATTCGCGGGCGCGGCGCGATGGTGAATTATTGTTTTGTGTCCGCCTATGCCGACGGGGCGGTGCGTGAAGGAGCCGGGAAGTTTGAGTCAGCGCGCGGAACATGCCGCGTTGCACGAACGGAAGGAATGCCGGCCCTCGCTGGATCGGATGCCGCCATCTCTGCGGTCGGTCGTGGGGCGATGGCGAGCCGGCGAGTCGTCGTGGCGACTGTTGGAACTGATATCCGAGTACCGGTGCGGAATGGGGGGTGGGGTGTGAGGACGAATGACGCATAGGACCTGGGGACGCTGGACGGAGACTCGAATCGGCGGATGCCAGATCTTTTCACGTTGTCCCGCCAAGCGCGGCGTCGACGAACGCACCCTTGGCCGCAGTGTAGGCTTCGCGATCGTCGGGAGGCTGCTTGGCCAGGGTTTGTTTGAGGAATTCGTAACGCTGCGCCAAAGCGTGGTCGCCGCGCAGGGCGTCGCGAAATGCGAGGCTTCGCCGCCAATTTACATCTCCGAAAATCACGAGATGAAGATGGTGGGTTCGTTGGCCGTCCTTATGGAGCATAAGCCAGCGGCGATCTTTTAGAGTGGCGTTGAATTCCTTTGATGTGTCGTAGCCGGCCTCGCAAAGGGGATCCAATAGTTCGTCGGCGACGCGCATTGATTCGACGCCGGCCAGAATGTCGATCACCGGCTTGGCGGCCAGGCCGGGCACCGCGGTGCTTCCGAAGTGTTCGATGCCGAGGAATGATTCCGGCAAAAGTTGAAGAAGTCGGGCGCGTTCGACTGCAAACCGGGCAGGCCATTGCGGATCGTAAGGCTGTATTTCAACGCGCGTGATGGATGGCGGCGAGAAGCGAAGGATCGGGTGCTGGGTCCACCGGCTCGATTTTGCCACATACGGCATGATCTGTCATGCGATCTGCTTTTCTCCGATGCCGCACCGAATGGGTGTAAAGGGGGGCTAAAGGGGACGTACCTCTTTAAAAAAGAGGTACGTCCCCTTAAATCGGGAAAATTGCGAACACGGCCCACGCATCGAACTATCTTCGGCTTGTTGTAATGAAGTCAAAGGATACTGTTTGCACCGATGGTCTGCAGCAATCGGTCGGCGACGATTTGGTCCTCGCCGTGCTGGAGCAGATTGGCGCGGATGGTGATTTTGCCGCCACGGCCGGAAAGCAGGATCGAAGGATCGGAGCTGAGCAGCGTGGCGGCGATTTGCTCGGTCTTCAGGGATACGATTGTCGGATCCAATTCGATCTGCAGCGTGGGGCCGTGGGTCATGGAGATATACGCGCCGGGAGGTCTTTGAGCCGGTCGGCGATTGACGCCAGGAGTTTTCGTTCGCGGGAAACGGCGATGTGTTCGTCGGTTTCCGCGAAGAGTTTCAGGGCGGTAAAGATGCCGGCGAATTCTTCCTTGCCGACTTTCATTCCGCGGCCGATCCGCAGGTTGGGAGAGGCGTGGAATTTGCAGGCTTCGACAATCCACGATTTGCCGAGCACCAGGCCGGTCGATTGCGGGCCATGGATTGCTTTTCCGCCGCTGGCGACGAAGGCATCCGCGCCCAGGTCGCGGGTAAAATGCCAGAGGTTTTTCCTTGGAGGCAGCGCGCATGCGCCGTCAATGATGACCGGGATCCCGCGCTGGTGGGCGCCGGCGATCACGGCCGCGGCGTCGGACTGGCCTTCCGATTCGAATTCAACCAGGACGATGGCGGCGGTCTGGTCGGTGACGGCGGCGAATATTTCGTCGGGCCGGCCGGGGCGATCGGCGGGGCCGACGAAAACGATTCGTCCGCCGGCGGCGCGGACAACGGGATCGGCCTCCGTGCCGCGTGCGCAACGGCGCATAATAAACTCATTGCGCAGACCGCTGGAGTCCGGGAGTCTTTCGGCCTTCTCCGCATCAACGCCCGAGATGGCGGCGGCGGCGCACAGCAGCAAGCCCGAGGCGGCGCCGCAGGAGACGAAGGCGGCTTCGTTGTGAGTCAGCGCGGCGATGGCGCGTCCGACCTGGTCCTGAAGATCGAAGAGATTGACGAATTGCCGGGATGCTTCGGCCATCGCCGCCAGCACGGCGTCCGGCATGATCGTCCCGCCATAACGGGTGTACATCGCACGGCCGGCGTTGATGAAAGGGCGGACGCCGACGTCGTCGTAGAAGCTCATGAGGGGGGATGTTATCCGATCGAAGAAGGGACCGTGGTGCGGGCTTTTCGCTATTCAATCCTGATCGTAATCGTAATCGTGCGCATCGAAACGCCCGGACGTGAAATGCGAAAGCAAAAACACGATCGGGATTAAGATTAAGATTATGATTAAGAAGAGGAGTAGGAGAAGGTTCGAGAGCCGCGCGAGGCTTTCGAATGCGCAATTTTTGCGGTTGTAAAAATCCCATCTACATCGAAAATAAACACAATCCCGCGTACTTCTTAATGTAAAAGCATCAAGATGTGGGGGTTGTTTCGTCGGTCTTATAGGTTTTGCACGGATGCATAGATCTTCGACCGAACTTATCGCGGCGGCGGTCAATGCCAGGCCCATCACGACCGGGCGAGGCATTCTCGACCGGCTTTTCAACCTTTCGTTCGGGGGATTCGTTTACAACCAGATCTGGGAAGATCCAGATGTCGATGCGGAGGCGCTGCGGCTGGACGCCAATTCTCGCCTGGTGACGATCTCCTCGGGCGGCTGCAATGTGCTGAACTATCTTGTCCACGACGTGGCCTCGATTGACGCGGTCGATCTGAATTCGAACCATTTACACCTGCTCAAACTCAAGCTCTGTGGCCTGAACAGCTTCTCCTGCCACGAAGACTTTTTCGCGTTCTTCGGAAACGCCAGGGAGTCTGAGAACATTCGGCGTATGAAGTGTTTCTTCGCCCCAATCTGGATCACGCGGCCCGCCGGCATTGGGAAGGCGGCAAAGCGCGCAAGGGGCTGAAAAGAGAGCGCTACCGCTACTTCGAACAGGGGCTTTGGAAACATTCGTCGCTGGGCCGATTCCTTGGCTTCATGCGCGGGCTCGCTCGCGGCAAGGGGATGCGGCCGGCGCGTCTGCTGGAATGCACCACGGCGGCGCAGCAGGAAATTGTTTTCGCTGAGGAGATTGCGCCGTTCTTCAAAATGCGCACGGTGAGGGAGCTGGTGAAGCTGCCGTTTTTTCTTCATGGGCTGGGCGTTCCGCCGCGACAGTACGAGACTTTCAAGAACGAAGCGGCCGCCGGCGGGGTTCTCGAAGAATATTTCCGGCGCATCTGGCGGCTGGCGTGTCAGTTCCCGATCCAGGACAATTACTTCGCATGGCAAGCCTTTGGGGGGCGTTACGATACGACCAATCGGCGGGCGATTCCGAGCTATCTCAAGGCGGAGAACTTCCCCGCACTCAAGGCCAGAGCGGGGCGCGTGAAGACGCATCTGACGTCGATGACCGGATTCCTGGCGACGCTGCCGTCGGGGTCGATGAACCGTTTCATCCTGCTCGACTCGCAGGATTGGATGACCCCCGAGCAGATCGGCGCCCTTTGGTCGCAGATCTGGCGCGTTGGGCAGCCTGGGACGCGGATCATTTTGCGCTCGGGGACGTCGGTGTCGCCGGTCCACGGGGCTTTGGCGCCGGAGTTGAAGGATAAATTTGCCTATCAGGAAAAGCTCTCTGGCGATCTTTTCCAGCGCGACCGCTCGGCCATTTATGGCGGATTCCACCTGTATGTCATGAATTAGTCGCAGGGGCCCTGAGATGACGCGATCTGTCACATCCGCGCAAATGCCGCCGCCGCAGGCGCAGTTGATGGACCGAATGTATCGCGTGCAACGCTACTTCTATGATATCACGCGTAAATACTATCTATTGGGGAGGGATCGGCTGATCGCGCGGATGGGGGTTTCGCCGTCGGACAAGGTTCTGGAAATCGGGTGCGGGACGGCGCGGAATCTGGTTGCGCTGGCGCGAAAACACCCGGGGGCGCAATTCTTCGGCGTGGACGCGGCCAATGTGATGATCGAGACGGCTTGCAAAAAAGTGGCGGGCAACGGACTGGACGGAAGAATCCATCTCCGCCAGGGGTTGGCGGAGGGACTTGACGCCGGCGGGTGGTTTGGTGTGCCCGCTTTCGATCGGATATTCTTTTCTTACTCGCTCTCGATGATCCCGACGTGGCAGGCGGCGCTGGAGGCGGCGCTCGGGAATCTCAAACCCGAGGGGGAACTGTGGATCGTCGATTTTTGGGATTTGGGAGGGTATCCCAGAGTGGCGGGGAAAGTCCTCGCGGCGTGGCTGGAGCTTTTCCACGTTCGGCATCGGCCGGAGCTTTTGGTTCATCTTAATGAGCTGCAATCGTCGGGGAGGGGGGAGCTGAGTTTGGAGCCGATCGGGCGACGGTATGCATACCTACGCGCGGTTCGTCAAAAGCGCGCAATTCGCTTCTCAATCTTAATCGTAATCATAATCATAATCTTAATCTTAATCCTTCACTCCGACTGCGCGGAGCTGAAAGACGAAGGCAAAAATATGATTACGATTAAGATTATGATTAAGAGCCTCTAACAAAAATGCACTTCCCCATGTTTATGGTTGATCGGACAATACGGCTTGGTCTTAGCCATGGAGGGCTTTATGACCAAGCCGTTGGTGACCGACGAGCTTTGGGAGTTGATCCGACCCCTGCTTCCCAAGCACCGCAGTGGTCCAGGAAAGCGCGGCCGGCCGCCGCTGGACGATCGCGCGGCGTTGTCGGGTATTCTGTTCGTGCTCAAAACCGGCATTCCGTGGGAATACCTTCCCCAGGAGATGGGATGCGGCAGCGGCATGAGTTGCTGGCGTCGACTGCGCGATTGGAACCATCGTGGGGTTTGGACGAAGCTGCACGGACTATTGCTGAATCGATTGCGGCGGTCGAATGCCATCGACTGGTCGCGGGCCTTGGTGGATTCTGCTTCCGTGCGGGCCGTGCACGGGGGAAAAAAACGGGTCCGAGCCCGGTAGATCGCAGGAAAAACGGTTCCAAGCACCATGTATTGACCGATGGCAACGGCACGCCGATGGTTGCCCTCCTGACGGCGGCCAACCGCCACGACATCACGCAACTGCTGCCGCTGATCGATGCGATTCCAAAGGTCTCGGGCAAACCGGGCCGGCCGCGCTGGCGGTTCGAGGTGGTGCAGGGAGACCGGGCGTATCACTCCGAACCGCACCGAAAGGCGTTGCGTCAGCGTGGCAGCCGCCCGTTGCTGGCCCGACGCAACCGCCCGCACGGAAGTGGTCTTGGCAAAACCCGCTGGCCGGTGGAGCGTACGCTGAGTTGGTTGCATCAGAATCGCCGACTGCGAGTCCGTTACGAAAAACGGCCCGACATCCACGCCGCGTTCATGACCGTGGGTGAGGCAATGATCTGTTGGAACAGGCTTCATTCGCATTTTTGTTAGAGGCTCTAAGATTATGAAGAGGAGTAAGAGCAGGAGTAAGAGTAAGAGAAGGATCGCGGCATGAATAAGACGAATCCCAAGGTCGATGGGTTTTTACGAAAAGAAAAAAAGTGGCCGAAGGAAATGAGGGAACTGAGACGGATCGTCCTTGACTGCGGACTGGTCGAAGATGTGAAGTGGCGGCAGCCTTGTTACACCTTCGACGGGAAAAACATCATCATCATTCATGGCTTCAAGGAATACTACGCGTTTTTGTTCTTCAAAGGCGCGCTGCTAAAGGATGCTCATCATATTCTGGTCAGGATCGGCCAGAATACGCAGGCCGGGCGGCAAATTCGGTTTACGAATGTTGAACAAATAATCGAGATGGAGCCGATCTTGAAGGCTTATATCGGCCAAGCCATCGAAGCGGAAAAAGCGGGGCTGAAAGTGCCGCTCAAGCGGACTTCAGATTACGCAATTCCCGAAGAGTTCCGAAGTAAGCTGAATAAAACCCCGGGCCTGAAGACTGCGTTCAAGGCCCTGACGCCCGGGCGGCAAAGGGCCTACATCCTGTATTTTTCCTCGGCCAAACAATCCAAAACCCGGGTAGCAAGGATCGAAAAATGCCTGCCGCGAATTCTCAGGGGGAAGGGATTGGATGATGAGTGAAGCCGCCGGGGAGGCGATTTGATGGATGTCACCTTTGATTTGTCTCGCCTTTGATTTGTCAGCTCTGAAAACTTGTCGCGCTTCACGGACTTGATTCCGGTCAGGCGTTCGTTCCGCCATCTACTGTGAGGTTCGCGCCGGTGATATATCCTGCCTCGGGCCCGGCGACGAACGCGACCAGGGCGGCAACCTCGTCGACGTGCCCATAGCGGCCGAGCGAGGCATTGGCCTTCTGCCCGACGGACCAGTCGCCGGAAGCGGGGTTCAAATCGGTGTCGATGGGGCCCGGCTGGACCGTGTTGACGGTCACGCCACGCGCCCCCAGTTCGCGCCAAACCCTGGGCAAACATCTTGACCGCCCCTTTGGTTGCCGAATAGGGCGCCATGTCCGACATCATGACTCGCTCGCCGAGGCACGAGCCGATCATAATGATCCGGCCGCCCGGCTTGAGAAACTTGAGCGCGGTTTTTGTCGCGACAAAGGTCCCGCGGACGTTGATGGCAAAGAGGCGGTCGAAATCGGCGAGCGTGGTTTCCTCGACCTTGGCGGGAATCGCGGTGCCGGCGTTGTTCACGAGAACGTCGAGGCGCCCGAATGTGGCGGCTGTTTTCTCCACCGCGCTCTTGACCGCTTCCGCATCGGCAGCGTGGGCCTTAATCGCCAGCGCCTTTCTGCCGGCGAGTTCGATCGACTTAACAACCGCCATGGCGGCATCCGCGCTGTTCGTATAGGTGATGCACACGCCCGCGCCATCGGCGGCAAGCCGTTTTGCGATCGCGGCGCCGATGCCACGCGAGCCACCTGTGACCAGTGCGACTTTGTCCTTCAATGGCTGAGCCATGATCCCGCGCCTTTCTTTGAATATGCTTTGGTCCGGGGGGTGCTAGGACGCCGGCCGCGGCTTATCAATAAAATTATTCTCAGCGCGCCAACGAGCGCGCACCTTCGAATGAGCCTGACCGTGAGATAACTCAACGATATCAGGCAGATCGTCAGCATCAATATTTGAATCCATCGTGCGGCCGTGACGGAAATGCCCACGCCGGTGAATAGTGCGACGTAAGCCGCGACGCACAGCGGGCACTTGGGCATCAACACAAGCAGCGTGGTCGGGAACAGCCACTGGATTCCTCGCCAGGCGCGACGAAAAAGACCCGGCGGGCATTTGCCATCGCATGGATTTGGGCGATCCGGTTTTGCCGCCAGCGACTCTGATGCGGATTCGTGATCGCAAAATGGGCAGTTGCTCATGGGTGCTCCGCTCCTTCCTTGCCATATTCATCATGGCGGTGCCACCAGGTGCTCGCCTTGCTTCGCCGCCCACCGGCGGGGGAGTCTTGCCAATCCTCCTGACGGCCCAAAGGCGTGAGGTCGAGCAAGGTCCACATGTTCAACCCTTCGACGCCGCGGCCATTGGTATGGTAGGTGCGATAAACATCTTTATCGTCGTGAATGAACACGCTCAGGCCATATTTCTCGTACTCCTCGGTCGTGAGGCCGAGATCTTTGTTGAAGTCGGAGCCTTCGGAGGAGTACCAGGGATACACCCACCCCATCCGCTTTTTATATTTTTCGATATTCTTCAGAGGCGCCAGCGAGACCAGGCAGAAGGACGTATCGCGGGCGTGGAAATGCTCGATGTGGCCGAACTGATCCGTCACCATCGAGCACCCGACGCACCCCGCGTCCGGCCAGCCTCTCACCGACGGCGCGAACATAAAATGATAGAGAAGGAGTTGCCGCCGGCCTTCGAACAGATCGAGAAGCGTCAGTTTGCCCTTCGGCCCGTCGAAGAGATATTTCTTTTCGATCCGCACCATCGGCAAGCGCCGCCGCTCCGCGGCCAGCGCGTCAAGCGCATGCGTGGCCTCCTTTTCCTTGACCAGAAGGGCGTCGCGCGCCTTTTGCCATTCGGCTTCACCGACGATTTTCGGGAATTTGATCGCGTTGTCGCCATGTGATTTCATAAATCCGATCCCTTTCATTTGCCTCTTGTCATGCCACGTTGCCGCAGCCATCACCCGTCGTACTCGTTGTGGGGCGCCCCTAGCTACCCTTGCTGCGTCCCTTGGGCGCACGGTCGAGCCAGGGGTACTTGCCCCAGATCGCTTCCACTCCGCGCATAGGTGGAATACGTGTGGTAGACAACGCCGTCCTCGAGCGCGAACGCGCTCATGCCTTCCCGCTCGCGTGCATAGGTTCCCACATCGGTCCCCGTCGTGGCCGCGTTATTGGCAGGCGCAGAGGCCGCCGCTTCGGCCCGGGCGATATTCATCACGGGGTCGTCGCGGCGGAAGTTGTAATCAGCGCCGTCGCGCATTTGCTCGGCAGTGAACGAGACGTGGAAATCAAAATTAAAGTCGCTCCCGAACGAAGACGCCCAGGGGAAAGTCCAGCCCTTCTGCCGCTTATATGCCTGCAACTTCGCCAGCGGCGCTCGCGACACCGCCCAAAGCACCACGTCGTGATTCGCCAGGTGGCCGGTAATCCCGTTGAAGCCATCCGCGATGGATGAACACGACGGACACCCCGCCTTGTAGTCGGGCCCGAACATGAAGTGGTAAACCAGCAATTGCGAACGCCCTCTGAAGAGATCGGGGAGCGATGCTTTCCCTTCATCGGTCTCGAAGATGTATTCCTTCTCGACCCGAACCCACGGCAGCTCCTGCCGGCGACGCGCCACCTCGTCGCCGTGCCGTGTCAGATCCTTCTCCGCCTTGAGAAGATCGAGCCGGGCTGCAAGCCACTCTTCATGTGTTCCAGTCTTGTGTCGAGTCATGGTTTTCCCTCATTTCAGTTTTCCGCCATTGGGTTACCGTTGACCGCGTTATAAGTTGGTTTAGTTTTGCGCCTTTCACTCATTTGACGCATCCGTTGATTACGCCCTAGCCGGCTCGGGTTGGAGGTATGCCGCGAACTGGCGCTCCAGCGCCTTGACCGCGCCGTTGCGCCAACCCTCCGCCACGGACTCTGACATGGGATCGGGGAAGATTTCCTCCTCGCCTTTCTCCACTCCATCGAGGATGGCCCGCGCAACCGACTCCGGAGAAGCCTTGGGTATGTCCAGGCCTCTTGTCATGTCCGTGTCCACGGGGCCGGGAAGGACCCTATGGACGCTGACGCCCCGTCCGGCCAACAAAGTGCGCAGCGACTGCGACAGCGAAAACGCGGCCGCTTTTGAGACGGAATAAGCCGGGCTGAACGGCACGGCGGCAAGGGACGACAACGACAGCACGTTGACAATGGCTCCCCGCGACCGAGTCAGCAACGGCAGGAAAGCCCGCGTCACATCGTAAGGGCCGAAAAGATTCACGGCGAGTTGCTGTTCGAGCACACGCCGATCGCTAAGGTCATCGAATGGCGATACCCCGGCGTTGTTGATGAGCATATCGAGAGATTCGACCTTATCGGCGGCTTCCCGAATCTGCTCCGCCTCGGTCACGTCCAGGGTCAGAGCGATGACCCGCCGATCCGAGTGAGCCGAGGCTTGGCGCATACCGGCATACACCCGATTCGCCCCTCTCCTCAACGCTTCCTCGACCAGCGCCGCCCAATCCCACGATTAGCTCCAGTGATCAGGATTGTCTTGTTCGCGATTTGCATAAACGGTCCTTTCCAAAAATCGGGCGAGCCGCGTTCAGCGGAAGTTATTTTCAAACGTAATTCGCTCGACGGAGACACAAGGATACGTCCATCCCTTTCGTTTCTTATAGCTCGCAGCGCTTATTACAGGAGCCAGGGATCCAGTTCTATCCGCGCTTTTTCTCCGCGGCGCTGCGAATCATCTCCAGCATCTCTCCCCAGCCTTTGCTGACATCTTGCTGGAGTTGGGGCGGGATGAGACCCATGGCCTGGTGCGTGAATTTCAGCAACGTGCCGCCGTCCTGTTCGGTGAGGCGGTACTGGATGAACGAGATCGCCGGATAGGACATCATCGTCGGCCCGACGAGTTCCAAAAGTTTCGGCGGCTTGATGACCTGGACATGTCCCCACAGGTGCCCGGTGTTATTGCCCAGGTCTCGGAACCAGCGCCCGCCGGGCCACGGCTCGAGCTTCATCTTCATTTCCTTCATCGGGCCGTGGGGTTCGAGGACGGTTTCGAAGACCACATCCGCCGGCGCGGCGATCTGCACTTCTTTGACGACGTTGAGGACTCTGATTTCTTCACTGGCCATGACTCTGCTCCTTTAAACGGGGTTGATGTTTGGACGCGGCCGGATCGTGGGCCGCGCGTTGTTTGGCTTTTCGTTCGGCGGCTTCCTTGATGCCGTCGAGATGTTCGGTCCAGAAGCGCTCGAAGTTTTGAATCCAGTCGTGCACAGGTTTGAGCTCCTTCGGGTTGAGCCGATACAGGCGATGTTGCCCCGCTTTGTGAACCGCAACGACACCCACCTTTCGCAGCACGCCCAGGTGCTTCGAAACAGCCGGCTGGGGCAGGCCGAGCTTGATGACCAGCTCCGTCACATTACGTTCGTCCCCCAGGGCCAGGTAATCGACAATCTCCCGCCGCCGGGGCTCGGCAATGGCGTTGAACACATCCGAGGTCGTGGCGGCTCGAGGCATGGGATTAGTATATTCTCGTATGGGAATATGTCAAGGAAAAATATTTGGGTGGGTTGGAAATCCTCCATCGGGCTCGATCGGAACGCCGCTGGGCTCAACATAGGGAAGTTATCGCACATGCCGTTTGGCTGGAACGAAAAGCCAGGTCGGCCACGCAGCGCGTCGATCCGGGCCGCTAACGGAAATCGAATTTTGTAGGATTGTTCGACCGTTGCTCTTTGAGATTTGATCGGGCTACCATTACCTCGATCAATTTGGAGTGAATCCAACATGCCATCAAAACTTTCTCGAAAAGTCGCGGTTGTGACCGGTGCATCCAAAGGACTCGGTGCGGAAATTGCTCGGCAGCTTGCAAGCGAAGGAGCTTCGGTTGTCGTCAATTATTCGACCAGCCGGTCGGGCGCCGACAAAGTCGTAGCCGACATCACCTCCAAAGGCGGCAAGGCCATTGCCGTCCAGGCTGATGTATCGAAGGCTTCGGATGTAAAGCGATTGTTCGCGGAGACGAAGAAGGCGTTCGGGCGACTGGATGTGCTGGTCAACAACGCGGGCATTTATCAGTTTGCACCGCTGGAGGAAATCACCCCCGAAGATTTTCACAAGCATTTCGACCTCAATGTACTGGGCGTGATCCTGACGACCCAGGAGGCGGTCAAGCTTTTCGGACCTGACGGGGGAAGCATCGTGAATATCAGTTCCATGGCGTCCACCGAGTCGTTGCCCAGCTGCGGTGTCTACGCGGCGTCAAAAGCCGCCGTTAATTCCCTGACGCGGGTTTTCGCAGCCGAGCTAGGTGGCAGGAAAATCCGCGTCAACACGGTTGCCTGCGGCCCGGTAGCAACCGAAGGCGCCGTCGAATTCAGCGATCCCAACAGCGACTTTTATAAAATGTACGTGGCAAGGGCGAAGCTCGGCCGCATTGGTCAACCGAACGACATCGCTCCGGCCGTCGTCTATTTCGCGTCGGACGATTCGAAGTGGGTGACCGGCGAAACGCTTTTTGTCACGGGGGGATTCGGATAGCTCGCAAATTGCCTTGGCCATTCATCGGGAGAGATTCATGCTCGCTGAAACTTCGAATCAGTCCCACTTGCGTCGCTCGGCACAGATCCTTGGGTATACGACACTCCGACTGGCGATGGGAATGAGCATGGCGATGCACGGGCTGGCCCGCATGCCCAAATATCGTGTGTTTATCGACGGGACGCTGAAGCTCTTCGCCCATTCGCCGCTGCCGGCGCCGGCGGTACGCGCGTTCGCGGGAATCACGCCATTTGCCGAGCTGCTAATCGGCATTCTTGTTTTTTTCGGATTCCGGACCCTGTTAGGCCTTACGCTCGGGGGCCTCTGGATGGTCATCCTGATATTCGGCAGCACCCTCATCGAAAACTATGAGGTTGTCAGTATTCAGCTACTCTACTCCCTGATCTTCTTTCTTCTCCTCCAACATTTGGACCAAAATATCATTTCGGTCGACGGGCTGATTATTCGCCGACGGGCAACCTAATAAACACGTAATAAGGTGACATCCATAATTTCCATGGGATTTCGAAAACCACCGCCCGCGATGACCGGGTCAATCGTTGAAGATTTCGCCGATAAATTGGCAATCGGATTTCGGCGGATACCGAATTGATGGATGTCACCTTTTAGCCTTTTCTGACTTGGAAGCAATACGGGCGCTCTATCAGCATCTGCATCCTTCGGATCCAATGCTGCCGACCGGCGAATTGCGCGAGGCCTGGCATGCGCTGCTGGGAAATCCATCGGTTCATTGCCTTGTCGGAGAAATCGAAGGGGTCCTTGTTTCGACATGCACACTTGTGCTCGTACCCAACCTGACCCGATCGGCCCGCCCCTACGGTTTTATCGAGAATGTTGTCACGCACGAGGCGCACCGGCGAAAAGGTCTGGGAACTGCAATTCTAAAAGGCGCCTCGATCTGGCATGGGGCCAAGGCTGCTACAAAGTCATGCTGATGACCGGCTCGACCAAAGAGCAAACCCTGCGATTTTACGAGCATGCGGGATTTCGGCGAGGTGAAAAGACCGCGTTCGTCGCCCGCCCTGGCTGACTCCAGACCGTTCCCCTCGCGGCAGCGTCCGCAAAACGGATTCGACCGTGACTTATCAGATCCGGGTGGCCGCACACCAATCGAACTGTTTGCCTGCTTTTTCGCGAAATTCGGAGGCTTCGGCTTCGTCACAATAACGGCCACGTAACGTCACGGCTGTCAATATCCGCCCATCGCGCTTCCCCGTCACATGGTTCTTCGTGCTGCTTTTCGCGCTCGCGGCAGTGCGGACGTCTCTCTTTCGTTTTGTCCCGCCATCTGTCGTTCCGTATGTCCTCTGGCCTTACTTATTTAGCCCGAGCCTCGTTGGTCTGATCATGATTCTGTGGCTGCAGGGCCTCCCGGGGATTCGAAGAGTAGTCCAAAAGCTGACTCCCCGGGCGGTTGGGCGAGCTTGGCCGATGCTGGCAATCTGCGTGCTTTTGCCATTGGCGTGCCTGCCGCTGTTCATCGCTCTCCTAGCCGCGTGCGGCACCCCCGCTCCGTCCCTGTGGAGGATCAACCTTTCAGCATATTTCTACGCCGCGTTCATCAGCAAGGGATTGCTCGGGCCGGGAATTATCGAGGAGATCGGCTGGCGCGGATTCGCTTTGCCATATCTTCAGCGTCGTTACACCGCCTTGGCAAGCAGCGTCATTATTGGCGTCGCGTGGGCGCTGTGGCACGTTCCGTTTCTCGTGAACGAAAGCCCCGTACCCTGGCGATACGTGGCGCTGTTCATCCCCCAAGTCATCGTATATTCGATCCTCTTCACGTGGGTTTACAACACAACCGGTGGAAGCCTGCTCGCGGTGATCCTGCTGCACGGAGCCATCAACGCCCGGCAATTTCTGGCCGATTGGCGCCTTCTGCCGGACACGGCCACGACGCAAATCCTGGAGGGGATGCCGTTTCTCCTCATAGCGGTCGCCATATTGCGGCGATATGGGCCTTCAACTCTGTCTCGATGCGAGCGTGTCGCGGCGCCATTACCTGAGTCGTTGAATTCGCGGGCGACACCAACATCGATGGATGTCACCTTTTACTCCCACCCTTTAGCCGCTTCTATTTTTGGCCGCGCCCGTGTTCCGCAACCGCCCAAAGGCGGAGGTCTCCGAAAAGTTTCGCGAGTGCCGCAGGCTGGTAGTGGGCGTTAATCCCGCTGGGGTTCGGAAGAACCCAGGCGTGGCTCCCGCCGAAAAGCGGCTTTTGCAGCCCGACGCGGGCGTCTTTGATGCCGGAGACGACTCGATAGGGATGAATGCCGACAAACGCGACCACCGTCGGCCGCCAGCGCCTGACTTTCGCCTCAAGCCGCCGCCCGCCGGCGCGAAGTTCGTCGTCGGTCAGTTCATCCGCCCGCGCGGTCGCGCGCCGGACGATGTTGGTGATCCCGAACCCGAGGTCCAGAAGAAGCGATTCTTCAAACGGCGAGAACAGCCGCGGCGTGAATCCGCCGTCGTAAAGAGCCGGCCAGAATCGATTACCAGGCCGCCCGAAGTGACGCCCAATCGCGGTGGTGTACAGCCCGGGATTGATCCCCGCGAAAAGGACGATGAGGTCTTTGGCCGCAAGATCCGAGATGAACTTCCCGCGCGGCCAGGAGCTGCGCTTTCGTGGGTTTCCAGGGAGTGGGTAATGTCCGATCCATAGGCCGGCGTCCTCGAAGGGCATCCTGCGGCAATCGGAAGACTGTAGCGGGGCAATCTCAGAAAGAGAATCCAGTTGGAGAATCCAGTTGACCTGCTGCGGCAAAAGTTACCGCCGGGACCGGGAATGAATCGGAGGGAATCAAAAAAAAGGGAGAAAAAAGGAGAAAGAAAAAAGGTGACATCCATCATTTCGACGGTGCTCAAAATTCGCGGGCCTCTCACAGTGGGTCAATCGTCCAAGATTTCATCGATGAGTTGCGAATCCGGTGTCGTCGAACCGGTGTCCGCGTCGCTCGCGCCGCCTTGCGACGCCCTCGCCGCCACAAAAGCAGGCGAAATGGTGTCCGGCGTCTCCACCGCGGCCGGCGCTGCGGCGGGTTGCGTCGTCGTCGGCACAACCGCCGGCGTGAGCGAAATCCACGAAAACCACTCGCGCCATTTCAGTGGAATAGCCAGGACTTCAAACGAGTTAGTCGAGCTTGCGGTAAGAGAGCCGTCCGTGAAGTTGAAGGTAAACGTGCCGCGTTGCGCGGGGTAGAGATTGTTGAAGTGTGCGTAGCCGCCGGCGACTTGGGCGGTGGTGTTGCCGTTGAGGGGGACGTCAGGGGTCGCGGTCACGCTCACCGTCGAGGCATCGTTCGTCGCCAGGTTCCCAAATTGATCCTCCAGCGCCAGAACCGTGTCCAGCGAGACGGGACCATATTGCCCGGCTACGAAATTCTGCGCCACGATCTGCATCTGTGTAGCCGCCCCGGCGGAGACGCTAAAACTGCTAGACGTAGCCACAGCGAGGGAGCCGTCCGTGGCTTCGACCGTATACGTGCCGGCTTTGGTGATCGTGAGATTGCCGAACGTCGCCTGCCCGCTGACGGCCGCGGCTGTGGTCGTGCCAGATAAAGTTCCAGGGCCGCTGGCAACCGCGATCGTCACGCTCGACGAATCGCCGCCGATCACATTTCCAAACTGATCTTCAACATCAACCGTCACCGCCGGCGAGATCGCATCCCCCGCGACAACGTCCGTCGGTTGCTGCACAAACGCCAACCGTTCCGCCGTAGCCGGCGAGACCGTGAAGCCGACCGAAGTCGCGGCCGTCAGCGCGCCATCCGCGGCAGTGAGCGTGTAAGTTCCCGCTGCGTCGATGACAAGATTGCTGAAAGTCGCCACGCCGCTCACGGCCGCGACTGTTACGGTTCCGCTCACGGCCCCAGGCCCGGTCGCGACGGAAATCGTGACATTGGAATTGTTGGTCGTGACAAGATTCCCATCCGGGTCTTCCAAATCGACGACCAGCGCCGGCGCGATATCAGCCCCCGCGACAACATCGCTGGGTCCCTGCACAATAATCAACTGAGACGCGGCCGCGGCCGTAATGGTAAAGCTGTTGGAAGTCGCGCCGGCGAGCGACCCGTCGGCGCCCTCGAGGGTGTAAGCCCCAGGGTGGTTCACCGAAAGATTGCTGAATGTGGCCACACCGTCCACGGCGGCGACCGTCGTTGTGCCGGACAAAGTCCCCGAGCCGCTGGCCAGCGACAGGGTCACGTCCGACGAATCGGTGGTCACAACATTTCCGAATTGATCCTCGACATCGATGGTAACGGCGGGCGTGATAGACGCTCCAGCCGAGACGCCGGTCGGCTGCTGCGAAAACGCAAGTTGTGCGGCGGCGCCAGCCGAGACCGTGAAGCTGCTTGATGTCGCTTTGTCGAGGCTATCGTCGCTTGCGGTGAGCGTATAAGTCCCGGCCTCGTCAATTTTGACATCGCTGAAAGTCGCCACGCCGTTCACCGCGTTAACGGTTACCGTGCCGGTCAGCGTGCCTGGCCCGGTGTTCACGGCAAGGGTGACGCTCGAATCATCGGTCGTGACGATGTTGCCATTGGAATCCTCGACATCGACGACCAGCGACGGCGAAATCGCGCTCCCGGCGGTTGCATTCGATGGCTGCACATTAAACGCCAATTCCGCGGCGACGGGTCCCGACCCGCCTTCGGTGATATTGCTGCCGACGAGAGCCGAGATAATTTTTTCGCCGATCGGGCTCCCCAGGCCGGTATTACCGAAGCCGGTGATGGCATTGAAATCCGTCGAAGGCAGCCCCTCGATATCCGGGATGGTTTGCGAAGGACCGTCGAGGGAAGAAAGCCCGAGGAGTGCCCGGCCCTGATCGGCCAGAGCGATAATGGCCGCCCACTGCGGCGTGCCGGCGCTGGTTCCGCCAACAACCTCCCATCCGGATTCGCCTTGATACTCGAGGGAATCGTAAACGAGAAAGCCCGTATTCGGGTCGGCATCATAGGAAACGTCCGGCGTGGTCGTCCCCTCGTAGGGGCTGGTTCCGCCGCCGCTGTCGACCCACGGAGATTCGCTCAGCCAATTGCCCGAATTATCGACTTCCAATGTCGTTCCACCGACGGCCAAAACATTGGGGGACGTCGAAGGGAAATTCGTCTCCCCGTCATCCCCCGACGCGGCCAGGAAAGTAATGCCCGCGTGTCCGGAAGGCGTGGTGAAATCATGATCGTAAGCGGTCTCGCCCGAGAACTCGGGGGACGATCCCCAGCTCATGGAGACGGCCACCACGCCGGTCTGCGAGGCCGCCCAGGTTTCGGCCTGGGTGAGCGCCGAGATGCTCGTGGAATTCGCTTCGACGAGCATGATGTTGGCCTCGGGCGCAATGGCGTGGGCCCATTCAACGTCGAGAGATTCTTCCAGCCCCCAGCCTGCGTCGGGGGAGACGGCGCCCTCGGGCGTTTCGACGGTCAGGACAAATTCCCCGTTGGCGTTGTCGTTGGTGATGCCGAAGTTGGCGTCGAAGGTTTCCAGATCGCTGACGATGTTGGGGTCCCCGTAGGCATCCACGATGGCGATCGTCTCCCCCGCCGCCGGTGGCGTTCACGGTCTGGCCGTTGTATCTGAATATGATGTCTTTGAGTTGGTACGCCTGCTCGATCATGGCGGGGGAGAGGCCGCCGGGCGAGCCGGACGTATCGACGGAAAACAGCAGCCTCCGCTCGAGGCGCTCGATGGCGACCCTGGCATGCTTGCGCTGAAGCGGGATCATGGACCCTCCCACGGGGGAGATTTTAGCAAAAAAGCCGGCCAGGGCCGCCACGGTAAACAAGGCCTGGGCAACACTACATAGGCCTGTGACGAATCCCTGACCGGTTGACTGAGGTTGGCAAATTAGGGGATGCCGCCTTAAGAGATGGTGAAGAAGACAGGTATTTTTGAATCGAAGAATACTTTTTTTCGCCAGCCGGATTCTTCATGTATTCTTAAGGTGTGCGAACGTAAGGTGTGACTTCGTGTTAGAATACCTGCCCCCCCACCCCAACCCTCCCCCCGAGTACAGGTGGAGGGGGAAGAAGGCGAGCGCACTTTTAATGGGAAATGAATAAGTGGGTCCAGGCTGATGAGAGTATTGGTCGTAGAAGATGAAGTCGATTTGCGGCGCGTTCTGGCGAGCGCGCTTATGGAGCAGGGGTACGCCGTCGACACGGCCGGCACGGGCCGCGAGGGATTGTTCAAGGCAACCGGGTGGCCCTACGACGCGATCATTCTGGATCTCATGCTCCCGGAGTTGGACGGGTTCGAGGTTCTCAAATCGCTGCGCAGCCAGGGGCATCTGACGCCGGTACTGATTCTGACGGCCCGCGACGCGGTGCGCGATCGCGTGCAGGGGCTTGATTTGGGCGCGACGATTATCTGGCCAAGCCGTTTGAACTGGCAGAATTGCTGGCGCGCCTGCTGCGCCATGACGCGGCGCGCCGCAGGCAAGGCGAGCGCTGTCATCGAAATCGACGACATCCGCATCGATACCGCTTCGCAATCGGTCTATCAATCGGGCGAGCCGGTCTCCCTCACGCCGCGCGAATACGCGCTGGTTCAATTGCTCGCACTGCACCGCGGCGAGTTGATCTCCCGGCCGGCGATTTACGACCACCTTTTCGACGAGGAGGACGACAGCCTGTCGAACCTTGTCGATGTGCACGTTTCCAATATTCGCAAAAAATTGGGCAAGGATTTCATCGTCACGCGCCGCGGGCAGGGCTATTTGATTCAGCAGGGGGAAACCGAGGCGGCGGTCAACGCCAGCTCAGGGCGGAAACATGTTTAAGTCGATCGGTTGGACGCTTCAGCTTTGGCACGCCGGCATTTTGCTCGCCGCGATGGCGGGCCTGGGGTCCACCCTTTATCTGACGGCTTACCGCACGACCTACACCCAAGTGGACAGCGAATTGGAAAGCGCGGCCAGGGTCTTTGCGGGGCCGGGGGTCGCGCAACCGGCAGCCGCGCCCGCGCATACGCGCATTGAACTGGCTCAAGACCGTGCCGCGGGACTGCCTGAATCGGCTCGGATGGGACGCCGGCGATCAGCCTTACTTTATTGTGTGGGGGGCGGATGGGTCGGTGATTCGCAGTTCCGATCCGACTCCGGCGATTGCGTATCCCGGAAAATCCCCCGCCGACGTGCCGGTGCGCCAGCGCGGGAATCTTCGCGAAGCGGTCATGCCGGGAGCGGAAGATTCGACGATTCTCGTCGGACGGTCGGTTTTGCGCGAAGAGGGAAGCCTGGCGAGCTTGCGATGGAGCCTGGTGGGAGCGGGCGGCACAATTCTTGCGGTCGGATTAGTCGGCGGGTGGATCGTTTCGCGGCGGGTGCTCTCGCCCATCAAGCAGATCAGCGACGCGGCCCGGGCCATCTCGGGTTCTGATCTTTCGCGAAGAATCGATCTCGGCCGGATGAAGAGCGAACTCGCCTCTCTGGCGCAAACGCTGAACGAAACATTCGACCGGCTCGAAGGGGCGTTTTACAGGCAGGTGCAGTTTGTCGCGGATGCGTCGCATGAATTGCGCACCCCGCTGTCCATCATCCATACCAGTAGCGAAGTCGCGCTCAATCGCCTGCGCACGCCGGATGAATATCGCGAAGCGATCGAGACCAATCTGCGGACGTCCCGGCGGATGAAGTCCCTGGTCGAGTCGCTGCTGATCCTGGCCAGCGCCGATGCCGATGCGCTGGAACTGAAATACGACCGGGTGGACCTGCGACAAATTGCCAACGAATCCGCGATGATGCTCGCGCCGATGGCCATGCAGCGAAACGTGACCTTTCAAGTTGCGGGGGAATCCGTGGTTGTTTCAGCGGACCGGAACCGGATCGGGCAGCTCATCACCAATCTTTTCAGCAACGCGATCAAGTATAATCGCCAGGGCGGCAGCGTGACGATCAGCGTGGCGGAGGGGGACACGGCCGCTTTGGTGAAAGTGATCGATACGGGGATCGGCATCTCCATGGAAGATCAGCCCCACGTTTTCGAGCGATTTTTCCGGGCCGACAAAGCCCGCTCGCGCGAGTCGGGCGGCTGCGGCCTCGGGCTGGCGATCTGCCAAAGCATCGTCCTGGCCCACGGCGGAAGCATCTCGTTCTCCAGCGAGCCGGGCAAAGGGACCCAATTCACGGTGAGATTGCCCATCTGCCGCGACGAACGCCCCATCTCAACCCCGGTCCCGGTATCAGCAGAAGGATCTGAACCATGCACAAACGAAAAAACTCCATCGAACGTGTAAAAGCGAATCTCGACGAAAGCGGCAACAATCCCTCCAGTCCCCTCCCTCTGTACTCAGGGGGAGGGCTAGGGAGGGGGTTCCGCGGCACGTTGACGAGACGTTCATCGCGCAATTCAATCTGCCCCGGCCACGACTTCCCCCTCATCGAGGCGATAGAAAGCCGAACTCTACTTTCGGGCGATGTATTTTTGGGCCATCTCGCCCTGGAAATTTCGCCGGATGTCCGCGGCCCGGCATTGCATCTTTCGCACGAAATCCGCGTGGCCAACGCGACCGCGGTCACGCCGGATTTTGATGTCGCCCCGGTTCTTTCGGCCGGCCCCATCGCGCACGCGGCGGCGTTTGGCGGGCAATCGGGACAGGGCCAGGGTCTCTTCATTTCGCCAGGCGCCATCTTCGCGTATGAAACCGGTGGCGGGCAATTCGCTTCTGGGCAGAACTGGTCGGACGATTCGTTTTATCTCAGCGGCTATCAGCGTCCCGAGCCGCCAATGATGGGCGGCGGATTCTTCGCCCCCCCGGGAATGGTCACCGGGATCACCATCACAATCAGTGAATCCGGAGGCTCGGTAACGACGGCTTCGCCCGTTGAGCCCGGCTCGCCGGTAGCGGCAGGCAGACCCGCCTCGACTCCGAAAACGACCGCCGCCGCGCCGCTGCTGGCGGGGAACGCAACGACGCAAACCGTTCTGGCTTCGCCGCGCCCGGTGCAGAATGTCCTGAGTCAATCGGCTGCGCCCGTCGCTCCGCCCGCCGCCAGCGCGCCGAAACAGGATCCGTCAATTCCAGTCGCGGCTCCGAGCGCCGGTATCACGACCTACGAACCTCGCCCGACGCAAAACGATCCCCCGAATTCCATTTTCACGATCGTCTCCTCCGAAATCGCCGACGCCGTCGCGGCCAGGCAAGTCACCCTGATGCAAGAAACCATCGCCCCCGCCGTGGAAACCACCGCGGCTGTGACCGAACAATTCCTCATAGCCGAGGCAGGCGCATTGGCTCGGGTCGCGAACAACGCCGCCGCCAGAATCCACTCCGAAAACAATCTGATCTGGTGGGAAACGGCCGCGTTGCTCGGATCCGTCCTGCTGATCAGCTACGCCGCCAATTTGAGATCGCCACAAAAAGGCAATGGGGAGCCATTATAGATTTAACCACGGATGGGCGCGGATGAACGCGGATGGAATGGCGAGTTACCAGCCGCCCGCGAGTCGACGCCTTGACTAGGGCCTGTCTGATGAATCCAAAATCCTGAAATAGCGACGGATCATGGCGAGCTTGGCCATGGCCTGAAAGTTCACCGCCAGTTTCTCGTAACGCGTGCCCAGGCGGCGATTCTCCTTCATCCAATTCACGCAACGCTCCACCACGTTCCGTCGGCGATACGCCTTGCGATCAAAGTTCTCCTGCGGCGGCTGATTCGATTTCGCCGGGATCACCGCTTGGATTCGGTGGCGACGCAGCCATCGCCGCACATTTCCGTAACTGTATCCCTTGTCGCCCGCCAGCCTCCTGGGGCGACGACGGCGGCGACCGATGCGCATCGCGTTCATCACCGGCTCCACGTACCGGCTCTCGTGGCATTGGCCGGCGCTGGCCTCGACGGCGAGCGGAACTCCCTGGCCGTCAGTAACCAGGTGGAGCTTGCTGCCCCACCCGCCTCGGCTGCGGCCCAACGCGTGATCCGCCGGTTCTTCCGGGGCGGTTTTGATTTTCTGGCTCCGGCGGCGGATCGACTGGCTCGCACATTGGTGCCGTCGATGCACCACAGGTCCCAGTCGATTCGTCCTTGCTTGTCCAACCTCATCTGCAGCCGCTGGAGGATTCGATCAATCGTTCCGTCCTTTCTCCAGCGGTTGAAGCGGTCGTAGACGCTTTGCCATCTGCCGTAACGTTCGGGCATCTCGCGCCATTGAGCGCCCGAGTGCAGAATCCAGAACATGCCGTTGAGCGTGGTGCGGTGGTCGTTCCACTGCCCGCCGCGCTTGCCGTTGCCGGGCAGCAGATCGCCGATCAACTCGTACTGCTCATCCGTGAGCTCATAACGTCGCATCCGTGACACCTCGTCTGAAAACCGCTATTTATAACCAAAAGCGATTCATCAGACAGGCCCTAGCAACTGGCAACTAGCCGCAGGGCCGCCGTGGCGGCCAACTAGCAACTCAACTCCTAATCTTCGAACCGCGTTTTTCGCACTGCCCAGCGTCGCCAAACCATTTGACCACCAATGCCGATACTAAAGAACGCGTCTTCATCGCGAATCATCGCATGGTCCCGCGCTCTTCTCCTCCAACCTCCGCGTTCTCCGCGTCTCTGCGGTTCAATTCGCATTGAATTCCCGTCCGTTCAGCCCCCCAAAACCCCCCTCACCCCAATCGCCCCGGCTTGCCCCGGCCGCCGATCGCAGCGAAAGTGTCAACTTTTGTCCGATATTGTCCGCGGATAGAATGAATCGGCTATTGGCGTCATCGCGTTCCGGCGGTTCGGAACTCGAATTCGCCCGCGTAGCTCAGTTGGATAGAGCGCTGGTTTCCTAAACCGGAGGTCACAGGTTCGACTCCTGTCGCGGGTATGATTGTGATGGAACGAACAGCCAGATTGCGAGCCAGGCGAACCGCCGGGGCGGTTTTGCGCTATAGCATGGCCGTCGGGCTCTCCCTCCTGGCGGCGGGGATTGCCTGGCTAATGAACCCGATCGTCGGGCAGAGCACCGAGCCGATCTTTTTTGCCGCCGTCATGCTTGCCGCCTGGGTCGGGGGGTTAGGGCCGGGGCTCGTCGCCACCGCCGTGTCGGGATACCTCAGCGGGTACTATTTCTTTCTCAATCCCGTCGGCTCCGTCGGCTTTGGATGGGACGACATTCTGCGGCTGATCATCTTCTGTCTGGTCGCCTTGCTGATCAGTTCGCTCACCTCCCTGCGAAAGCGCGCCGAGGCGGCCTTGCAGCGGGCCAACGATCAGTTGGAAGTGCGCATCGAACAGCGGACCGCCGAATTGCGCCGATCCAACGAACTGCTTTTGCAAAGCGAGGAACGATTCCGCCTGCTGGTGGATGGCGTCGCCGACTACGCCCTGGTGATGCTCGACGCCGCGGGGCAGATCATAAGCTGGAATCCCGGCGCCGAGCGCATTTTCGCGTTTCAGCAGGAATTTGCCGTCGGGCGCGACTCCGCGGCGTTGTACATCCCCGAAGACATTTCCAAGGGAAAGCCCGCCGCAAATTTGCGCGAGGCCCTTCAGCACAATCGCTATGAGGAAGAAGGATGGCGCGTGCGCGGCGATGGCCAGCGCTTCTGGGCCAACGTGATCACCACAACCCTGCGCGATGAGAGCGGCAAGCCCGCCGGTTTCGCGCAGGTCACGCGCGACATCACCGAGCTGCGCTCCCTCGAGCGCGAGCTGCTCGAGATCAGCGACCGCCAGCAAATGATCATCGGACACGAACTGCACGACGGCATCGGCCAGGAACTCACCGGCATCGCGCGTATTGACCCAGAATCTCCGCCAGCGTCTGGCCGCCTACGATGAGACGGAGAGCGCCGAGGCGGGGAGAATCGCCAACCTGGCGAATCGAACCCTCGAGCAAGTGCGAAAACTGGCCCGCGGGCTTTCGGCCGTGGACCTCGATCCCGAGGCGATGGTGGCCGCCTTGCGGGATATGGGGGTGAAAGTTCAGGCGTCGCTGGGCCGGCCGTGCGTGGTGACGATCAAAGGGATGCCGAAATGGACGGATACGTCGGTTTCCCTGCATTTGTTCCGAATTGCCCAGGAAGCGGTGAGCAATGCGGTTCGCCATGCGAATCCCAAGCAGATTCGCATCGAAATGGTTACAATGACTGACAGTGTGACGCTGGCGGTGCATGACGACGGCGTCGGGCTTCCTCCCGCCGGGAGTCGGCGCAAGGGGATGGGATTCAGCGTCATGCAATACCGCTCCCGCCTGATCGGAGCGGCGCCTGGAAATTCGCAGCGGCGCCGGCGGGACTTCGGTGATTTGTACCTGTCCGATCCAACAAAACGATGACACAAACACCAACATCCGCAAAGAAACCGGTCATGGCGAAAGATCCGAACCAGGAGCGCTCTTGAGTTCTGCTGGTGGATGACCATCCAATCGTTCGCGAGGGCCTGATGGCCCGCATCGAATTGGAGGGGGATTTAACCGTCTGCGCCATGGCCGAATCGGCGCAGGAAGCCATGCGCAAGCTTCCGGAAACCAATCCCGATCTGGTGGTGACGGACCTCTCTTTATCCGGAAAACCAGGGCTGGAATTGGTCAAGGAGATCCGCGCCGCCCGGCCGCTGCTGCCGATCCTGGTCCTCTCGATTCACGATGAAGAATTGTGGGCCGAGCGCGTGATTCGCGCCGGCGCCCAGGGTTACGTCATGAAAGCGCAGGCCACGGACAAGGTCATGGACGCGATCCGCCGCGTGCTGGCCGGCGGTTTGTGGCTAAGCGAAAAGATGAATGCGGCATTGCTGGGACGGATCGCCCAAGGACGCTCCCCGGCGCGGCCAGTCCCCTGGCGGGATTGTCTGATCGCGAGTTGGAAGTATTCCAGATGATCGGGCAAGGGCTCTCGATGAAGGAAATCGCCGCCCATCTATTTTCGAGCGCCAAGACGGTGGAGGTTCATCGAGAGCACATCAAGGAAAAACTGGGCCTCAAGAGCAGTGCCGATCTATTAAGGTATGCCGTAACCCACGCTTTGGGTGAACCACAGGCATAAGATTTTTCCCTATACACGGATAGGCAAAAAATACACCGGCATTCCGCAGCAATTTTATTTGTCGGCGTCAGAGTGTCGTGTATGTTTGCGTAGCCTGTTTGGGTGCCCTCTGCGTCCGGAACCCCAAGGGGGGGCCGGATTCGGAATCACTTCGGCAGGTTTTTTGGTCGGCCAGGGGTTCAAGTCTAATCTAATCGCGCGTCCCGAATTGGACCCAGCAGACACTCCGTACCAATTGGCGTTCCTGTGGGCTGGTAATCGCGCCTTTCTCACCTGCAACTGGTCCACCCTGAGCCACGTCGAAGGGCAACCAACAACTAGGGCCTGTCTGATGAATCCAAAATCCTGAAATAGCGACGGATCATGGCGAGCTTGGCCATGGCCTGAAAGTTCACCGCCAGTTTCTCGTAACGCGTGCCCAGGCGGCGATTCTCCTTCATCCAATTCACGCAACGCTCCACCACGTTCCGTCGGCGATACGCCTTGCGATCAAAGTTCTCCTGCGGCGGCTGATTCGATTTCGCCGGGATCACCGCTTGGATTCGGTGGCGACGCAGCCATCGCCGCACATTTCCGTAACTGTATCCCTTGTCGCCCGCCAGCCTCCTGGGGCGACGACGGCGGCGACCGATGCGCATCGCGTTCATCACCGGCTCCACGTACCGGCTCTCGTGGCATTGGCCGGCGCTGGCCTCGACGGCGAGCGGAACTCCCTGGCCGTCAGTAACCAGGTGGAGCTTGCTGCCCCACCCGCCTCGGCTGCGGCCCAACGCGTGATCCGCCGGTTCTTCCGGGGCGGTTTTGATTTTCTGGCTCCGGCGGCGGATCGACTGGCTCGCACATTGGTGCCGTCGATGCACCACAGGTCCCAGTCGATTCGTCCTTGCTTGTCCAACCTCATCTGCAGCCGCTGGAGGATTCGATCAATCGTTCCGTCCTTTCTCCAGCGGTTGAAGCGGTCGTAGACGCTTTGCCATCTGCCGTAACGTTCGGGCATCTCGCGCCATTGAGCGCCCGAGTGCAGAATCCAGAACATGCCGTTGAGCGTGGTGCGGTGGTCGTTCCACTGCCCGCCGCGCTTGCCGTTGCCGGGCAGCAGATCGCCGATCAACTCGTACTGCTCATCCGTGAGCTCATAACGTCGCATCCGTGACACCTCGTCTGAAAACCGCTATTTATAACCAAAAGCGATTCATCAGACAGGCCCTAGCAACTCGATCCAATCTTAATCCTAATCTCTGAGGGCGCTCTGCCGGGAAATTCAATTTAACCACGGATAGAGCACCGATGCGCACGGATTTAACTCCTTCGGATCCGCATTTTTAATCGGTGCGCAAGAATCGCTGTTTTTTTTCCGTGACCGACTCGCTAACTCAATTCGGACAAACTCAGGAAACCCTGGGGCAGACACGTGTTTAACGATTTCGACAAATAGGTGACTGTCCTTCCGGACGCGTCCCGTCGCTCCGGACGCGTCCCTCCGGACGGACTCTTCGGACTTAAAGTGTAACCTTTTGGCGAAAAATGTCCGCGGCTATTCCAAATCGCGCAGACAAGCGGCGTATTTCTGATCGTAGCGCGCACGACGTCCCACGGCGTTTGATTTCAGTTGCGCGTCGATCTATCTTGCCCACACTATCCAGGAAAAATCGATGCAACAGGAGCAATCGGGGTTGGATTTTCTAAGCCGGTGGCTGGAGTCAATCGAACGGCGGTTCGGACGAGCAGGATCGCTCCTGATTATCGCGATTTGCATTTCCATCCTTTCGCTTTTCTTTGCCTATCCGGTCGAGCTCCTCAAGTCGTTTGTTGCAGCGACGGCGAGTCAAACGCCTAACGAACGATTTTCGAGGATCTACTTGCCGCTGAGCCGCGATCCCTGGCACACGACATTTTCGACCGCCGCGTATCAAGCGGTTCGGCATCGAATTTTGGGCCCGGTGATCGCCTGGTGCCTGGGGTTGCGCGGGCCGAGCAGCGCGGTGATTCCGATTCTGGCCAATCCGCTGATCTACATGGCAAGCTTTGTTCTGCTGAAGAAAAAGACCAACGCAGTGATCGCGTTCTTATCGACGGCGATTCTCAGCCTGACGCTGGTATGCGTGACCAGTCAGGTTTGGATGGGCTATCAAGACAGTCTGGCCAATTTGTTTCTGCTTCTGTCGCTGCTGATTGAATCGCCGGCCCTGTCGGCGCTGTGCGTCTTTGTGGGGATGCTCGCGGACGAGCGGATTCTGGCGGCGGGGATGCTGGTGCTCATGTGGCATGCCCAGGATCGCCAGACTTGGGCGGAGCGGCGCAGGGATGCCCTTCGGCGCGGCGCGTGGCTGGTGGCCAGCGCGGCGTTGTGGTGCATCTACATGATGGGCCAGAAGTATTTTACGGGACGAACTTTCACGCCGGTTATTCCGCGGCCAGGCGTGACTTCATGAAGTATTTCTGGAACATCTGGCCGTCCTGGTATTACGCTTTGCGACTCGGTTGGTTGCTGCCGGCGCTGGCGGTTTGGGTTTGGGCGGCCTCGAAGAAGCGTTGGGCGGCGCCATTGCTGATCCTGTCGGTGCTCCCGGTTTTTGTGGCGGCGATCCAGGTGTACGACGTGAGCCGAGTGGGATCGTTCGCGTTTCCGGCCATGCTCATCGCGGTCGTCGCGCTGTATCGGCATCGCGTGCGATATTTGGAGCCGCTGCTGGCCATGGTGCTGCTGGGGCAAATTTTGTCGCCGAATTACATCGGTTATGGAGAATGGCTCCAGTTGGTTTCGCCGCTGCCGACGGTGATGGCGGATGAGCTTTCGCATCATTTCGATCCTTCCCCGAAATTGACGTCGGCAACCGTGCATGTTCGATGAGGAATTGGTCGGGTCTGGCGCGGGCTTTTCGATGAGATTATCAGGCGGAAATGTGCGGGCGGCTAATTTCCTTGACAATGACAGGACCAGCACTTAACGTGATTTTTGCCCGGCTGCGGTGGTGTTGTTTGGGGCGGCCGGGCGATGGGGGAGTTCAAAGCGAAACCGACGGGTGGTTTCCCGCCATTTTTGAAACGGGAAACCGAGGACGAAATGGCGTTACCTAGAAGCCTGTTTAGCAACGGCTACGGCAAACGTCGCGAATTCTCCTTGCGCCGGTTTGGGTCCGCGGCATCACTCTCCATTTCCATTTTTGCGATAGTCGGTTTCGGGTTCATTCGCCCGGCGAAGGCGACGGATCTGACCGACGATGAGAAGGCGCCGATATTGGGCGTTTCGAGCGTGCAGGTTCGCTACGCGGCAGCGGCGGCGGTGAGGAAAGAAGCGCTCCCGCCGATCGAGGATGTGGAAGATTTGCAAATCACGCTGGGGACGATCGACCGGCGCGAGGGGACGGTTTACGTCAAGGCATCGGGAAGTTCCTCAATCGAGGGAGGGGAACTGACGCAAATCCGGCTGGGGGACATTGGGACGCTGCCCGACCATCGATTCACGCCCAGCGCGATGCGGAGCATTTCAGAGCAGATCACGGCGTATTTGAATTCGCGGGGGATCGCGGGGGTGTATGTGGACCCGTCGGCGACGGATGTCGGGGCGGCGGAGCGCAACGAGGGAATGCGGCCGGTACTGGTGCACTTTGATATTCACGTGGCGGTGGTTCGGAAAGTTCAGACGGTGGAAGTTGGAGAGTACTACCCGGGGGTGGATTCAAATGGGCATGGGAAAATCAACAACGCGCTGGATCAGACCATCGTCGATCATTCGCCGGTGCAATCGGCTACGCAGGACATCATGCATCAGAATGACGTGGACGATTATGTGCTGATGCTGAATCGGCAGCCGGGGCGCCAGGTTGATGCGACGCTGGAATCGGGGCAGGGGCCGGATTCGGTGAACCTGGATTATCTGGTTTCGCGCAGCAAGCCGTGGGACATTTATGGACAGGTTTCGAATACGGGGACGAAAGAGACGAACTCGTGGATCGAGCGGGTTGGTTTGATCGACAACCAACTCACGGGCAATGACGACACAATGAGCATCGATTATTCGACGGCGGGGTTTGACAAAGAAAACGATGTGAATGTTTTCTATGAAAAGCCGTTTTTGGGATTGCCGCGGACGCGGGGGCGGATTTCGGTGGGGTATGAGCAATTCAACGCCTCGGATTTGGGCGACCAGAGCGTGAATTTTCACGGCGATACGACGTCGGTCGGGGCGCAGATCTCACAGAATATTTTTCAATATCGGGAATTGTTTCTGGATGTGATCGCGGGGACGCACTTTGAGGCGATTCACGTGGATAACACCACGGAGGATATTTCCGGGCGCGGGAACTTCTTCATGCCGTTCGTCACGCTGCATATGGAGCGGACCGTGCAGATCGATTCGGTTTCGGCGGATGTGACCAGCATGGGGAGCTTGTCTGATTCGAGCCAGGCGACTCGCGACGCGCTGGGGCGTGTGAGTGCGGTGCAGGATGCGCTGATTTATCAGGGGGATGTGGATTACTCGCTGTTTTTGGAGCCGCTGCTGGACGGCAAATCATTCGAGGCGGGGCGGAGCATTCTGGCCAATGAGTGCGCGTTCAGCTTGAAGGGGCAATACTCGTGCAATCAGCGATTGATTGCCGAGGAGCAATACGTGGCCGGGGGTTTGTACACGGTTCGGGGTTATCCGCAGTCGATCGCGGCGGGAGACTCGGCGTGGGTGGCGACGGCGGAATATCGGCTGCATATCCCGCGCGTATTTGGCGTCGAGCCGCAACCGGGGCAGCTTTTCGGGGAACCGTTCCGATGGGCGCCGCAGCAGACCTATGGGAAGCCGGATTGGGATTGCATGTTCCGGGCATTTGTGGATTCGGGGCAGGTTTACAATTCGGGGCGGGAGGATTTTGAAACGAACGCGACGTTGGTCGGAATTGGCGTGGGCCTGGAATTGCAATACAAGGATAATGCGGACATTCGGGTGGATTTGGGGCGTGCGATGACGCCGATCAAGGATACGCAGACTGGGCAGACGTTGGTGAGCCGAGGCAGTCAGCAGGTGAATGTGGTTTTCACGTTGAAGCTTTAAAGGTCGCTATTGGAGGTGGCCGGCGATGGTAGTTGAATTTGGAAAATTCGGGACGCGAGCCGGATCGGCGCGGAAAGCCCGATCGTGGATGGCGCTGTCGCTTGCGGCGGCGGCGGGGATCGCGGGAGCGAGCGTAGCGTATGGCGGAAACGTCGCGGTGAGTCGAGTTGTTTCGGGGTCGGCGACGTTTCAGCAGGCGGGGGCGGATACGATTATTCATGCGGCGAACAAGACGATCATCGATTACACGCAGTTCAACGTGGCGGCGGGGACGAAGGTGCAATTCATTCAGCCGGGGGCGACGAGCTGGGTGCTGAATCGGATTGTGACGGCATCGCCGTCGCAGATCGACGGGACGCTGACGGCCAATGGGATCATCTATCTCGTGAATCCGGCGGGGGTGATGTTCGGCAAGAATTCCGTCATTAATGTGGGGCAGTTTTATGCGGCGGCGGCGCATATGTCGGATCAGGATGCGCTGGCGGGATTGAATCACTTTACGGGGGCGTCGGGGTCGGTGATTAACCAGGGAACCATCACAGCGGGTGACGTTTATCTGGTGGGATTGCATGTGGTGAACGGGGGATCGATTCTGGCGGGATCGGGAACCGTCGCGATGGTCGCGGGGCAGGATGTTTATCTTTCGACGAGTTCGAGCGAGCCGGGATTGATGGTGAAGATCGCGGGGGGCGCGAAGCAGAGTTCATTGGCATCGGGCGTGGGGGTGGAAAACGACGGGAGTATCGCGGCGCAGGTTGCGGATATGTCGGCGGGGGATTTGTATTCGGTGGCGATTCGACACACGGGAGAAACCAGGGCCGCGAATATCACGCTCAGCGCCGAAGGAGCGGTCGATGTTTCGGGGACGCTCGATGCGTCGAACGCATCTGGGACGGGCGGGACGATCAAGGTGCTGGGCACTGATGTGGCCGTGAGCGGGGCGAAGATTGAAGCGAACGGGAGCACCGGAGGCGGAACGATCTGGATCGGGGGCGGGCCGCACGGCGCCGGCGGGACGCCGACGGCTTTGGTTACGACGGTGGATTCGTCGTCGGCGATTGATGCCAATGCGCTCGCGGGCGGCGACGGGGGGACGGTGGTGGTGTGGTCGGAGGATCAAACGGTTTTTGACGGGTCGATTTCGATCCGCGGCGGAGAGAATTGGGGCAACGGCGGGTGGGCGGAAGTTTCCAGCGCGGATGTGCTCGGATTTGCCGGGCATGTCGATGCGGGGGCGCCGGATGGATCTTTCGGGACGCTGCTCCTGGATCCGCACACGATCACGGTTGCCAGCGGAGGGGGCGCGTCACTGACCGATGTAAGCAGTTTCAGCAACACGGCCGACGAAACGATCGACGCGGGGACGATCGACGCGGCGGGGGCGAACGTCGTTCTGCAAGCCAATACCGATATCAATGTCAATCAGGCGATCAATATCACGACGTCGGGTGTGAGCCTGACGATGCAGGCGGGGCGCAGCATCGTGTTTGCGCCGGGGATAAGCGTGACCACCAATAACGGAGACGTGACGCTCAGCGCGAACGACAACACCGCGACGGCTTCGGATCGAGACGCCGGGGTGGCGGTGATCACGATGGATGGTTCGAATACGATCAACGCCGGCAGCGGGGAGATCACGCTGACAATCGGAACGCTGGGGCCGTCGGGGTCGCTGGCTGCGGGGAATCTTGTGACGACGGGAGATGTCACGCTGACGAACGCGGTGGGCGACGTGGATGTGGTCGGGACCGTCAACGGGGGGACGTTTACCAGCTCGGGGAATAATTTCTTCAACTTTGGCGGGCCGATCACGACGAGCGGGGATATCAACATAAATCAGACCGGCGTGATCACCGTGGGGGCGGCGCTGAACGCTCAGGATGTGACGCTCACTTCGGCCAACGCGAATATTGTCATGGACCTGGAGTCGACGACGGCGAATCCGGCGGTTACGACTTCGGGGAATCAGTCCTATAGCAGCCCGGTGATTCTCGCGGCGGATACCGCGCTGAACAGCACCGGGGGCGGGACCATCGATTTCAATTCCACCGTTGATGGTGCTTTTGGATTGACCGTCAACACGGGCGGGACGGCGGAGTTCGATAATCAGGTCGGGAGTGCAACGCCGATCACGAGCCTGGTGATCGACGATCCGGCGTCGGGGGTGTCGGGCGGGAATATCAATATCAACGCGACGGGGACAACTGCTAGTCCCTCGATCGTTACAACGGCAGGGCAGACTTACAACGCGCCGATCATCATCAATGAAGACACGACGCTGACGGATACGAACGGCGGGGACATCACGTTCAATTCCACCGTGGATGGCGGATTTGCCCTGACGATCAATACGGCGGGGACGACGACGTTCACGAATCAGGTGGGGCAGAATATTCAGATCACGACCCTGACGATCGACGACACGACTTCGGGGATCATCGGGGGGCCGGTGGATTGCGAATTCGACGGGGTCGCGACTCATCCCACGATTCTGACGGACATGGGGCAGGTCTATAACAGCCCGATCATCCTCAAGAATGAGACGGCGTTCGACGACGTGGGAAACGGGAATATCACGTTCAATTCGACCATCGACGGGGCGTTTGACCTGACGCTGAATACGACGGGGATCATGACGTTCAATGCGCGGGTCGGCGCGACGACGCCGGTGACGAGCATGACCACGGACGATCCGGCGACGCTGATTTCCGGGGGGACGATGGTGTTCAATGTTGCGGGCACCTCGGCGAGCCCCTCGCTGGTCACCTCGGGCGGCGGGCAGACTTACAACACGGCCGTTTTTCTTGAGGCAGATACCGTATTGACGGACACCGGGGGCGGAGCGATCGCGTTTGAGGGGACCGTCGATGGAGCCGTCGCGCTGACGGTAAACACCGCGGGCAACACCACATTCGGCGACGTGGTGGGAAATAATTCGCCGCTGGCGAGTCTGATGATCGACGATCCGGCGTCGGGGATCACCGGGGGAACCACGACGTTTGCCGCCTCGGATTCCTCGTCTTCAACGCCGGCCGTGGCGACGGTGGGGACGCAGACGTACAACACTCCGGTTATACTGTCTGCGGATACGGATCTGGCGACAAACGGGGCGGATGTATTTTTCAATTCGACAATCGACGGCGACGGGAACGGGCCGTGGAATTTCTCGATCGATACCTCAACGTCGACGGGGAATTCGGGGAACATTCACTTTGGAAACGGGGGCCCGGATTACCTCGGATCGACGAACGAACTGGGCTCGCTGACGACGACGGCGAATACCTCCGATACATCCGGGTTGGAGGGAGAGACGATATTCGACATTTCTGGCAGCGGGCCGGGGCAGCCGGCGGTTCGGACGTCGGGCGGTCAGACGTACAACAATCCCGTTGAACTGATGGCGGATACGCTTCTGGCGGATGACGGGGGCGGGTCGATCGGATTTTTCGCTCCGATTGACGGGGATGGGAACGGGCCGTGGAATCTGTACATCGATACCTCGGCGTCGGCGGCGGGAAATATTGTGTTTGGAGACAACAGCGAGGCCTACGTGGGGGCGGCTAACGTGCTGAAGAGCTTGACGACGACGGCGACATCCTCGGGCGGCGGCGCGGACGGCGCGACTTTCTTCCAGGATAGCGACGAGAATTTCGCGAGCGTGACGACGACGGAGGGGCAGACATACAACAATCCGGTAAGTTTGTCCGAAGGAGCGGTTCTCGTGGCGACGGGAGATGCGAGCGGGCCGGGCTTCATCACTTTTAACAATACCATCGACGGGACCAACGATCTGATCTTGAGCACTACCTACACGTTCACGGGTACCGGGGCACTGCCAAACGCTAACGGAGGGACCATTACGTTCGGAAACGGAGGGGCGGATTACGTCGGCGGGACAGTGGCGATCGCGTCGCTGACCTGCCAGGCGAATCCGGTCGGGACAGGGTCGCCGGGAAATACGGTGTTCGACATTGTCGGAACGACGAGCCCGTCGATTACCGCGACGACCAACCTGTCTTTTGCCAGCCCGATCGTGCTGGAGACGGATACGAAGATGAGCAGTACGGGGGGGAACATCAATTTTGCCGCGCCGGTGACGGGGGCGTTCAATCTGGATCTGGACACGACTCCGGGAGGACAGGGGATTCTGATGGGGGCGTCGATAAATGTGAGCAGTTTGACGGCTACAGCGGGGACCAGCATTCTGGTCTCGGACGTAACGACGACGGGGAACATCGTTCTGTCGCCGAACAGCGGAATTACCGTGGGGCCGGAGGGCCCCGGGGACAATCGGCCGGACGGGGTACTGGTGATGGAGGGGAATCTGACCAGCACGGACGGAGACGTCGAGCTATCGCCGGCTGGGCGGACCGAGGTGCCGTCGGTGGCGACGATCGCGGACGATCCGACGACGGGGAATAGCGCGACGATCGACGCGTTGGGATTGACGATGGGCCCGCTGGAAAAGCTGACGGTGCTGGGCAATCTGACGATCAACGTTGGCTCGGGGACGGCGCTGCTGGGAGACATCAACACGGGGGGAAGCCTGAGCGTGACGGCGGGGCAGACGGTGTTCCAGCTTCGGCCCGCCGGGGAAATTCTGACTTCATCGGATACGCTGGTCAGCGAAGGGAATACGAATCCGCCGGGCGGGACGGACGTGGTGGTGTTGGGTCCGAACCTGACCTTTAACACGCCGGCGATTACGACGACTGGCAGCGGGACGCCGGTGCGATTTGCGACCACGACGGGCAAGGGAAACGTTCCCGGTCAGCAGGTGCTGTTCTACTCGTTGTCTTTCGGGGCGGCGCTGAAGGATGCGGCGAACACGCCGCTGGATTTGCAGGCGCGATCCTTCACAATCGAGACGATCGCGTCATCGCTGCCCGTGCGCGGGCCGTCGGTTTATCGCGAGACGCGCGGATACGGGCCGAGCGAGACGATGGACGTAGGCGTGGCGTGGGATCTGTTCCTGGGGACGTCGCTGGATCAGGCCGGGCCGCTGCGCGGCGACGACGCGATTTTCGTGCACACGCTTCAGGCGATATACTGCCGCGAGGTGGGGCTGACCGGCGGAGGCGAGCCGATCTATTCGACCCAGATCGATCAGACAAAACTGGACGGCATCCACCGGGATTTGAGCGAGGCTCTGGACGATTACCGTTTAACCCAGCGAACGCAGGGGCTGGAGCCGACATTTTTCGAGTCTTATCTCGAGCATTCGAAATTGCCGGCCTCGGTTCGGACTTATGATCGGTTTAGACAACTGAATTCGTTGCTTGAAATGGTTTCGAATTCAGATCTTTCGGACGAGGTCCAGGATCGGATTCGGCAGGCGATCGTGGACCCGCTGCGGCCGGACAATGTCACCTACACGGATGTGATGCAGACGATTTTGGCGATCGGGCGGCCGCACGAATATCACCAGAGCTACGAGCCGTAGGGCGGGTCGGGCTTTCGCGGTGTGGGGGAAGCGCGCATAATCTGTGCATGGCTAATCTCGGGGGTTGGTTTCGATCGATTCGGCCCTGGGTTCTGTCATTGGCGGTTACGGCGACGCTCGGGTTAAGCATTTGGTCGGATTATCAAGAGCGATTTGTCTCCGGGGCGGTGGACAATTCGGTCGCGCGGTACGCCGGGTTCGACGCGCAGATGGGGAGGGCGACTCAAGGGGACGGGGTGTTTCTTCATTTCGTAAATTTTCCGCCGGAATTGTCGTGGGTGGCGCTCGATTTCTATAGCCGGGCGGTTTACGCGCTGTATCCGCGGCGGGTCCTGGTTGCCGATCCGGGGACGCCGATTTTTGATTTTGATCAGTTGCGGGCCCGCAATTTGGATCCGGACGCGGCATGGCTGGCGCGGAACGGGACACCCGTGGAAGTGAGCTATTCAATCGATCCGGAGACGGGGGGTCTGGCGTGGACGGCGCAGCGGGTTTCGGGCGGGATGGCGGGCAAGTAACGCAATGTGGAGCTTGATCTACTGCATCTGTCTTCTGGTGATGGGGCTTGGGGCGGTGGCGGCATTGATGCCTCCCGATCCTGAGGAATCACCGCTGTTGCGGATCGGGCTGGGGATGAGCCTGGGGCCGGGGATCGGGGGGCTGGGGTTGATCGGGTTTTCGATGCTCGGGCGCTTGCCGTCGGCGGTGCTGATTTTCTTCCTGACGGCTCCCTTTGCGATTTTGCTTTGCGTGTACAGGTCGCGATTTTTCCGGCGGGGGAAAATTTCGTGGGGTTGGATCAAGGGGCGGTTCGGGTGGTTGAATATCATTTGTTTGGTTGCGATCGCGTATGGAGTCGGGGTGTCGATTCATTATGCGGTTGCGGATGGGGTGATCATGGGGGACGCGTTTGCCATCTGGATGCTCAAGGCGAAGGTACTTGCGACGCAGGCGCTGTATCCGCGCCCGGATTATTTTACCGATGTTTCGCTGTCGTTCAGCCATCTGCGATATCCGATTCTGGTTCCGATGATCGGCGCGGGGGTGCACGCGATGAGCGGGCGGCTGGAGGGGGATTTGGTGAGTGCACCATTTTTGCTCAGCTACTTTGGGCTGGTGATGGCGGTGTTTGGGGCGGTGCGATCGTGGGGGAATTGGACGAGCGGGCTGGCGGCGGCGGCGATGTTCATGACGACGCCGCTGGCGCTGTGCGCAGGCGGGCAATGGGATGGCGGACATGACGCTGACGGCGTTTTTCGGCTGCAGCCTGATCTCGATATTGAGATGGAGAAAATTGCGCCGGGTCGGCGATCTCATTCTGGCCATGATTTTTACGGGGTGCATGGCTTGGACGAAGAACGAGGGGGCGGCGATGGCGGCGGTGAATATTCTGCTGGTGCTGATATTCGTGCCGACGCCCCGGCGATTGAGGGCGCTGGCGTTTGGGGTGGGGGTGATTTTGATGTATTTGCCGTGGTATTTTTACGCTCGGCATTTGCCGCGCACGGATGAGGATTACACGTCGCATTTGACCCTCGGGCAGTTGGCCGGGAATGTCCATCGGCTGGGTTATATTGTTGCGCAATTCGGGTGGAATCTGATCGATCCGCATGCGTGGGGGATATTCTGGTTCCTTCCGGTCGCGGCGTTCATTTTCAAACCGCGCGGTGCGCGCGGGACTTTGTTTCTTTGGGTCGCTCTGCTACTTCAAATTTTGATTTACATTCCGCCTTACATGGTTGCGCCGGGGGATCTGGCGCATTTGATGCGGTATTCGCTTGGCCGGCTGCTTTTGCATGCGACGCCGGCGGCGGCGCTGATTGTGGGACTCCAGTTTGCGGATTGCGGAGTCGGGAAACTATCCGGTGCAACGGGTTGCACCGGCTTCGCGGGAACTGGGGACGCGCGAAGTTCACGTTAATTCCAGATTACTTGCCGGCGATGACGGTGATGAGGACGCGACCGCTGGGGGTGGCGGCGGGGGTGTATTGGGGGGCGACGACGCGGACGCGCTGGGAATAGGAGGAGAGGCTGCGTTGAAAGTAGCCGTCGACTACGTCGAGCCGGCGCTGGGCGATGTCCATGGCGGCGCCGCGGGTGCGGCGGCCGGCGAGCCGGGAGGAGCCAGGGCGCAACAGGTCGTAGAGTTCGTTGCAGGCGTTTTCCACGTCGGCTAACTGGCGCTCTATCTGGCGCAATTGGGCGATGGACTGATCGACATCGGCGGTCGAGACGGCGGCGAGTTGCCCGCGCAAAAGTCCGGCGAGTCTGGCCCGTTCGATGAACAAATCGGTTCGGCTGCTGGCGGAGTTGCTCGATCATGGCCATGGCGTCGGCCTCGTCCGGGTTGGCGCTGGGAGGCGAGCTGGATGTCATGAGTTCCGAGTTCCTGGCGGATGGTGAATTGGAGATCGGGATTTCGGTGGGCGAGGAGGAGGAAACTCTGCACGAGGGTCAGGCCGGCGGAGTCCAGATCGGCCGAGCCCGGGGCGAAATCGACTTCATAAGTTTCAGTATGCGGGGCGCCCTTCTGGCCGCCGATGCCGAAGATTCCGAGCGCGCCGCCGGCGAGCTTGAGGGGGGCGGAGGCGACGGCGGTGGCGACGATCGGGCCGGTGGCGCCGATGGCGCCGGCGACGATGGCAGATTGGGAAATTTGTCCATTTTTTATTGTGAAGCTGATCGGGATGGTGATGGAACCATCGGGGGCCTGGAGGGCGAAGATGACGGTGTCGAGGGGGGCGGGCAATTTCAGGAATTTGGAGATCGCGCCGTTGGAGCCGTCGGAAATCTGAAGGTCGGTGAAGACGAATTTGCAATCGGTGTCGATGGAATCGGAGCCGTGGGGGCGGAGATCTACGTCCGCGTCGAAAACCCCGCCGCGAAGTTGAGCGCCGAATTCGGCGGCGACGCCCTGAAGGGCCGCGAGTTCGAGCCCGTTGAGGGCGAGCTTGATATAGCCGTCGGGCTGGGGATAGAGGGAGAACCTCCCGGAGGCGAGGGCCTGGGAGAAGAGGGTTCGCTGTTCGATGGGGCGCGTCGTGGGGCTTTTCGGCGAATAGATGGGGACTTTTCCGGCGGAGAGGAGAGCGGAGAATCGGATGACTTTGGGTTCGGTGAAGGCTCGAGTCGTGAGGTCTCTAACCTCGACGTCTAGGCCGGTCAGCGGGGCAACGAATGGGGGTTGGGCGAGACGATCTTCTATACGGACATCGAGGCCGCCGACGAGGAGATTGTCGATGCGTAATTCTCCGGATGGAGGCGGAGGCGCGGAGGCGATGGGCGCGGGCGGATCGGCCGCCGCGGCGGTGGCGGGGGCGCGAGCCGGGGGTTTTTTTTGCGGTGTTTTTGGCGCGGGAGTTTTGGGAGGAGCGCCTACTCGCGCGGGGCGAATGGCGAAGCCGCAGACGTGCACGCCGCCGGCGTCGCGGTAAATATAGGCTTGCGGGGTCTGAATCGTGACGGTTTTGAAGAGGGTGACGCCGGTGGTAGGGCGGATAAGTCCGTCCTGGAGATAGATTCCGGAAAGACCGGCCAGAACAGGGCCGTTGGGGGAATCACGCATGTCGATGCTGCGGACGTATCCGTTGACTTTGATTCCGCGCGAGACGTTGAAATCGGTGGGTCCACGGCGGGTGAAATCGAGAGTCAGTTTACTGGAGGCGGCGATGCGCCCGTCCGTCATTCCGGAGCCGTCGAGCATCGAGCTGAGTTGGGGAGCGATGTCGGTGACGCCTTGGCCGCGAATTCCGGTGACGGCTAAATCGGCGGTCAATACGGGTTGCTGCTGGAGGGGCGTGGCGGTGAAGTTGACGGTGAATTGTCCGACGACGGGGGTGACGGCGCCGGTTAGTTGCAGGGCAATAGGAGTCGAGTAGGGGGTTGCGCCGCCGAGGTCGATGAGCTGGGGATTGTGTAGGCGGATGTGCTCCAGGGCGAGGGGGACGGCGTTGGGCTGTGCGAGGTTGCGCATGGCGATGCGATCGAGATTGATGTCGAAATTCTGGATGGTGATGTGGGGGACGGTTTGGCCGGGTTTGGCGATGAGCTTGGCGAGATCGGCGGGCGCGGTGGCGGGCCGCCGAGTGGGGCGAGCGACGGGCTGGGTCGTTGGTGGATTCTGGCCCGGGGTGTTGCCGAGGGTGAGGCCCATGGAGTGCAGATTTCCATCCGTGTCGAGTTGGGCTTCGGTTTTGAGACCATCGAGCGAGATCTGGTCGATGGCGATGACCCCGCCGCGAGGATCGAATCTTGAGGCGATGAATTTGGCGCTGGTGATGGAGAAGATGGGCGCGCCGCCGGGACCGTCGCGCCAGTCAAGATCGTGGAGGTTTATATTGACGGAGCGACCGCCGGCGGGGTTCACGGGGGCTTCGGCTTCGAGAGCGACTTTGAGTTGGCCGGCCAGGAGAGCCCATTTGTCGCCGCTGGGGAGGTAGGCGGGGATGATTCCGCCGCGCAGACCGCTGGCGGTCAGTTGAGCGGTGAGGCGCGGATGGTCGGGATGAGCGTCGAGGGTCCCGAAGATGGAGAAATCGTCCAGAGTGCCGTCGATTTTGGTTTTGATTTGGTACGTGGCGGCGGGGGCGGAGAGGTCGCGCTTCATTCCCTGCAACTGGACGTCAGTTTGGATGACTGCACTGACGGGTTTGGGGGTGGCCAGATCGTTCCACAGGATTTTGGCGTTGGTGACACGGAAATCGCCGAGGCCGATAGCCTGGGGGAAATTGAAATTTCCGGAGGAGGGTTGGGGTTGGTCGCTGGGGATGATGCGGATTCCGGCGATGCGCAGAATACGATCGGCGTCGCGCCCGGCGGAGATGCGCGGGTTGGCGATGGCCGCGGTGAGAATATCGTCACCGGCGGGATCGACATGGACGCCGGCGATGTGGATGGAATCGAGGCCGGCGAGTTCCGTGGACCCATCGCGGAGGGAGACGTTTTGGATATCGACCGAAGCCGTGGCGGGGGAATTGTTGCGGGAGACTTGGGCGGAGGCGTCGAGTTGGAAGGAGCCGTTCTGGATGGTGGGCTCGAAGCCGATGGTGCGGCCGAGGGGGGCGAGGTCGGTCAATTGCATTCCCCGGCCGCGGACGGAGAGATCGGCGTGGAAGAGATCGCGGGCGGAATGGGTTTTTCCTGTTACGGCCAGGGGACCGAGCCAGGCGCTGATTGTTCCGTCTTCGGCGGGGCCATCGGCGTCGAGATCGAAGCGGAAATTTTTGATATCGATACCGGCGTTGGTGAGGGTGAGGTCGGCTTTGGGCTGGGAGTATTCGTCGTGAAACGAGATATTGGGATCGTGCCAGAGGAAGCGGCCGATTTCTATGCGCGGGAGGGCGAAGGAGCCGAGCAAAGTGGAGCTTTCGGTGGACTCTTCGGCGGGGGGCGCGGGGACGGGGGTCGGAGTCCAACGGAAGTTGGCGACGGTGACTCGGCCATCGGCGTCGCGGCTGATCTGGAGATCGGGGCCGGTAAGTTCGAGGGATTCAATCTTAAAGCGGCCGGATTGAGAATCGAGACCGGCGCCGCGCAGGGCGAGATTTTTGAATGTGAAGAGGTTGCTGCCGTCGCCGAGAGTGATGGGGCCGCAGGCGGCGTCGGCGACGAGATCGCCCTGGGTGTCGGTACGCAAGTCGGCGGACATATCGGCGGCGAAATTTCCGTCGGACCAGAGGGATTCGAGATTATTGGCGGCGAGGTACGGGCTGATTCCATCGGGGCGAATGTGCTGGGCGCGCATGCTGAGGGTCATGTCGCGCTTGGCGCCATTGGCGACGCCGGAGAAGTTGATGTTGCCGATGATTCCGGGGAGGGAGATGGAGCCGGTGATGGGGATGGTGCCGCTCGAGTCATCGGCTTTGGCGCTGAGCTGGGGGATCAGGAAATGGAGTTCGTTCGGGGGGGAAACGGCGGAATCGCGGAAAGCGAAATCGACGTCGTTGATCGCGAACCAGCGCAAATCCAGGCCGAAGGGGGAAGGACTGGATGAAGACGTAGGGACGGAGGCGACGGATGCGGGTTCTGTGGTGGGTCTGGTTGTGGGTGGGGCGGAGCCGACGGCGAAGCCGCCGAATTGGATGCCGGAGGCGGGGTCGCGCGTGACGTTGACGCGCACGCCGTCAACTTCCACGGAATTGAGGAGGATTTTTTGCGGGCTGGCGGCGTTGGCGGTGAGGGCGAAATTCGAGACGGAGAAGGAAGACTGTTCGTCGGACCAGAGGCCGATGTTATTCAGAGTGAGGGCGAGAGACATGCCGACGTCGGGTTTGGTAGCGGGTTGAATGACTAGGTCGGCATAGAGGTCGCCTGTGAGATTGGAGCCGACGGGGCGGATGCCCAGGGGCAGGAGATATCCGGCCAGCGGGCGCGGATGCAGGCCGCGCATGGTGAGGGTGGCGGTGGCGTGGAGGGTTTGCCCGTCGGCGAGGCTCTTGCCGGAGATGCGAAGGAGATCGAGGGCGGGGTCGCTCCAGGAATCGATTTCGAAATAGGTGGGCTGGCCGCGCATGCCGAAATTGCTGACGCGCAGGTCCATGGCGACGGTGGATTCGAATGGGGGCTGAACGCTTTCGTCCATGACCTTGGCTCTGACGTGGGAGAGGCGGAACGCTTCGACGGCCAGCGAGGGAGTGAAATCAAGCGAGAGGGGGCTTTGCTGCGCGGCGGGTTGCGCGGTGGGGGCGGGAGTGGAGGAGACGAGATGCTCGAGTAGCGGGATGCGCCCGTCGGGGGTGCGGTCGAGCACGATTTCCGAGCCGTCGACTTCGGCGCGGCGGACGTAGAGGCGGCCTTCGAGCAGGGCGAGGGGGGCAATGTTTCCGCGGATGTAATCGGCGCTGAACAGCGGCGGTCCGCCGGCGGTGGGGGAAATTTTCAGGCCCCAGAGTCCGACGTCGCCGGCCAGAAGGGTCAGTTCCTGTCGATCGTAGGTCGCGGTGAAGCCGTAGCTCGCGGCGACTTTGGAGAGGACGGGGCCGAGGGCAAAAAAGAGAATGATGCGGAAGATGACGGCGATGCCGAGAAGGATGTAGACGGTGCGGCGAATGCGCGTGCGCGAGACGGCGCGGCGGGAGGCGGCGGAGTTGGAGGGCGCGGATTCGCTCACGGGTTTCCCCCCTGCGAGGCGGAGAGGGCGTCGTAGGCTTTTTCCAGAGCGGCCTGGCGGTCATCGTGGGAGGCGAGGGGATCGTATCCGGCGGGCGCGGCGCCGTCGCGCGGTAAGCCAATCGAATGCGCGGGCGCGGGCGGCGGGGGAGTTGTCTTCGAGATAGTTGAAATTCTCGGCAACGGCGCGGACGAGGAAATCTTTGGAGTCGCGGGAATCATCGAGAATGTCGCTGAGCGAGTCGGAGTCCATGGCGGGTTCGCCGGCGGCGCGGATTAATACGGAGAGGAGTTCGGGCGGGAGCTTGCCGTCGGTTTGCATTTTGTTCATGAGCTTGAGGGCGGTGCCGTCCAGAGCCCATTGGACGGCGGCCTGGTTGTCGGTTGCTTCGGCGTCGGCGAGAAGGGGCTGTGCCGTGGCGACGAAATCGGAGAGGGCGTCGCCGGATGCGACGAGCGAGAAATCCTGGCAGATGGTGGCGCCGGTTCTGGCGGCGAGATAGCTGAGGCTGGCGCGGCGGCGCGCGGGGTCATTCAAACCGGATATGCCGACCTGAAGCGCGGACCAATACATGAGGCTGGTCAAGGATTGCTGAGATGAAGCGACGGCGGCCTTGGCGGATTCGGCTAGATCAATTTGCGATTGAGACATCGCGGCGGAAAAACGCGGGTCGGTTGGCGGGATCGTGGAAGCGGTGAAGAGAACGAGCAGGGCTTTGAGACGCGGGTCGGAAAACTGGAAAGGGACGAGCATCGCGGAATCGACGGGCTTTTGGGAGGAGATGACGGGGAGAACGGAAAGTTCGGCGACGATTTTTGTGGGGGTGATTGGGTCGCCGGGGTCCTGGATCATGCCGGCGGCGGCGATGGCGGGCTCGAATTGATTGGCTTGCGGGCAACTAAGCAAGATTCGGACGCCAGTGATATGGCCGGGCTGCGGCGAAAGATTGGGATTGCCGACGGAGAGGACCGCGGTTGCGCCAGGCGGGACGGCGGCGGTGGTAAAGCCGATTAAGACACTGGGGCCGAATACGCCGGAGGCGAGATCTTTGGTGACCTGGTCGGCGGCGGGCCCGGTTGCCCAGAGGAAGCCGCTGGTGAGGTCGGCTGTGGAGAGGAGGGGTTGATCCGTGGGGGAGCGGACGATGAGGCGGGATTGAGAGACCAGCGGCGTCATTTGCGAAGCGGCGGCGTTTTGCACGGCGTAGACGTGGGCTTCGATGAAGACTGCGGTGGCCGGGCTCGACCAATCGGCGATGCGCGTGCTGGGGCCGCTAAGCGGCGCGCCGGTGAATTGGGAGGTGGTGAAGATTACGCCGGGGGAGAGGGCAGTGGATTGCGAGGCGCAGCCGGCAGCCGCGAGGGCGAGGAGAGTGAACGCCAAGACGATGGATCTGGATCGCACGCGGGTTAAGGGTAGCGACGGCGGGGAGCGCGTCAAAAGTATTTTGTTTCAGTTTGAAACAACGGTCCATATGCAGGAGTCGGAGCAATTTTCTTGCGATGGTGCGGAAGCGCGGAGGAGATTTTGGCCGGGGGTTAGATGGACATGGGGCCAGAGGAAGACATCGTCGTGGCCGGGTTTTGTGCCGAGCGAGCGATTGTTGAGGAACAATTCGACGGCAGGGCAATTGGAATAGATTTTGATATTTGCCTCGCCGGGCGAGCGGGGTGAAGCGGCGGGAGGTGATATAGACGAACGGCGCGGTGGTCCAGTGGGCTTTGTAATAGTAGAAGGCGTCTTTCCTGGTTTGGCGGTCGTAGGTGACCAGGCCTTTGTCGTTGAGGGCGGGTTGGTCGCCTTCAAAGCGCTCGCTGGAGACAAAGTCGAACATGTTCCAGACGAAGGTCCCCCAGAGCCAGGGACATTTTTGCATCGCGGCGTAGGCGGATTCGTGAAATTGGGATTGCCATTCCTCGGGGTGCCAGTGACCTTTTGCGTCGGGCTCGATCGAGGGGATGGGCACGTGCTGGCGGATGCTGGCGCCGGCGCCGTATTCGCTGATGCCGATGGGGCGTGTGGGGTTGTCGGCGTGGAGTTTTGGGAGTTCGACAGGCCAGTCGGCCAGAGACAGGAGCAACGATCCGAAGTAGCGATTGAACCCGATGCCGTCGGGGATGAAGTTGACGGAGATGTCCGCCGGAAGATGGGAGGCGGCGACCGTGGGCGCGCGGGGTCGAGTTCGTGCGCCAGTTCGTTCATTTCGGTCACGAGACGCCAGTCGGTGTGGGTGTGGGGCCCGAGTTCGTTGAAGAGACTCCAGAGGCAGATACTGGGGTGGTTAAAATTTTGCTTGATCAGCTCGCGGAGTTGCTGCTTGGCGCAGAGATAGAAGGCGTCGGTGTCGACGATGCGATTGATGAGGGGGACTTCGGCCCAGACGACCAGGCCGCGGCGATCGCAAAGGGAGTATTCGTAATCGCAGTGCTGATAATGGGCGAGGCGGACGGCGTTGGCGCCGATTTCATCGATGAACTGATAGTTCGTGTCAATGTCGGCGTGGGAGACGGCCCAGCCTTTTTTATAGAATTCCTGGTGAACGCCCACGCCGTGGAGGGGATAAGAGTTGCCGTTGAGGATGAAGCCTCGATTGGGATCGAGGCGGATGGTGCGCAGGCCGAGAGGTTGGTCGACCTGGTCGAGGAGACGATTGGCTTGGTTGAGGGTGATCGTCGCTTGATAGATATAGGGATCAAGGCGGGCATTCCAAAGATGGGGGTGGAGGATAAGGATGGGGATGGCGGCCTCGCCTGATGAATGCGAGGGGAGGGATTGCAAATGCGAGGCACCGGCGACGGGATTGCCGCTGGCATCGCGTACGGAGCAGGTTGCCGTGATCGTCTGCTTGAGATCGGAATCATTTCGGAGCATAACGATGGCGTCGATTCCGGCGGCGGCGGAATCCAGATGGGTCTGAGTCAGATAGACGCCACTGGACGCGTCGTCAGTGGGTGATATGCAAACGGAATTCAAATTCAAGAGATGAGCGTCGCGATAGAGGCCGCCGAAGACGGTGAAGTCGCCGGAGATGGGGGGAATGTCTTCGGAGATGGAGTTGTCGACACGGACGGCGATGAGGTTATCCCCGGGGAGAAGGAATGGCGTAATGTTGAAGCAGAAAGCGGCGAAACCGCCCCGATGAGCGCCGGCGAGCTGGCCATTGACGAAGACTTTAGCGGCGAGTGAGGCGGCGTCGAAACGGAGATAGAGCTGGCGGTCGGCGGTTGTGGAGGGAAGAGTAAGATGGAGGCGGTACCAGGCGGGGCCGCGATAGTAATGATTGCCGGGGAGGGCGCCGTCCCGGGCGTTCCAAGTATGGGGGAGGGTAACGGGTTGCCAATTTGTGTCGTTGAATTGTGGGGACTGGGCGTTGGGGGCGTCGACGCGGAGGAATTTCCAGTTGGAGTCGAGGAGGGTTTCCTGGCGCGGGTTGGTGGGCGCGGTTTGGGATTGGCAGCCGAGAAGACTGCAAGCTGTGAGCAGGAATAGAACCCGCCATCCTCCGCAGCGCATTGGGGGGAAGTATAGAGGGCGTTCGGGGTTTGGTGAACGATTCACGCAGTCGGGGGTTAACTTGGCTTACCGTCCCTCACCCATCCTGCGGAAACCAGCAGAGGACCGGGGAGAGGGGTCATCGATAAAAGCTAGCCGCGTCTCAGTTTTTCTTCCGCGCACGATCTCTTCGATCGCCGAGAGAAACTTGCGGGGCGATCGTGGAAGTTCGCCAGATTGACATCCTTTATTGCGTCGGGTGCTGCCGGTTTTGCGACCGAATTCACGGTGCAGGACATGCTTGCCACGGCGGACGGCGGCTGGGCCTTTAACGGGCGATTTTTCGATAGCCGCCTTTCTATTTATTTTAATCCGCCGAAGGTCATTGCAGCGCGGGATACCCGTTGAATTGCGTGCGAAATATCTCATTTTGTGGACAAAGATCGGCGGTTTTTTATTGATCGACTTTGCGAGACAGGATTTACTCGAGGCCGCGAAATCGGAGGAAAATGACGAGCGGAAAATTGCTTAAGGGAATGGTCGGCACGCACGCGTCGAGTGGGCTGGAAATCCGGCTGCCTTATCGTAACCTGTGCCGCGGTGCCAGCACGGGCGGCTCTCACGTCTGTCAACTTTTACGACAATATTACTTACACGCAAAGCAGTACCAGCGCCCGACGACTCCAGCGGGATACTTCTTTGAAATGGGTGGGTCATTCCAGAATGTGGGGGACTTCGATTCCGTCTCAGCGGCCTATCCGGGACCTGGCGGCACAGGACCTTGCGATTCAGGGGACGAATTTTATGTACGAAACCTCGTCTTACCCCTCTCTGAGCAGTCTGCACACAGCCTACCCATTTGGAACATACACTTTCACGGCGGCCAACTCTTCGACCATGACCTCCCAAAGTGCATCGATGAATTATTCGGCGGATTACTTCACCTCGGACATTCCGGCGTTTGCACCATCAAGCTACACCAGTTTACAGAGCTACAATCCGGCTAGCGCATTGACGGTGTCGTTCAACTCGTATGCCTCGAATCCCAGTGACACCAACGCCTACACATTCTTGACGATCTACAGCGGGCTTACCGGCGATGCAATTCTTACCATCGGCGGATTGTCCAATACGGCGACTAGCGCGCTCATTCCGGCCGGTACGCTGGAACCCGACACGAGCTATGTGGCCCAACTGGATTTTACCGATCGGATCGATGGAACATCCAGCGGCGTGTCCACCTTACAAGGCTCGGATGTGCGCACGACCGTCGACTTTACGACCTCCGTACCGGAACCGACAACCGCGACGCTATTGGCCACCGGCTCCGTATTATTGCTCCGTAGAAAACGGAGGAATTAAACAGGGAAGGGGCGGGGGCATAAAAGGGGCGTCCGAATGCGACCCAGGCGGGGTCGTCACCGACAAAACTCGGGCGCAATCCGGCACCGTCCCGATCTTGGGATTTCGCAGGGCGGACAATTTTAAGTTCCTCTTCTTCGATCGCCGTAAATGAGTGATTGCAGGCGCGGGAGGATCGGCCACACTGGGGCACTGCGGAGAGTTAATGCGGATTGGACGGATCATTGTACTTGCGGTGATTCTGCTGGCGCCCGCTGCGGCGCGGAAGTCGATTTCGATTTCGCTGGAAGATCATCCCGCGCCGCGCGTGCTGTATGGCGCGAGCGGGTAAAGGACGCGCTCGCGGCGGCAGGAATTGGGAGGCGCGTCGATCGTCGTGGGGAGAAGCGATTCCGATCTGGTTCGCAAAATAGTTGATGCCGGAGAGTTGAAACCCGAAGGATTTTTGCTGGCGGCCCCTCCCGGCGGATCAATTGTGATCGCCGGGGCCGATGAATCCGGGGAGCTTTACGGGTGTTTGGAATTGGCGCGGCGGATCGAGGAGTTGGGGAAGATTCCGGAGGGGCTTCATTTTGTGGATGCCCCGGCATTTCGGATTGCGCGGGACCTGTATCGGGATGCAGAAGCCTTACATATTGCCAGGGCGGAAGGTTTATGAATATCCGTATACGCCCCAGCTATTTCCATTTTTTTATGACAAGGGATTCTGGACGGAGTATCTGAATTTTCTGGCTGATAATCGGATGAACACGTTGTACATCTGGTCGGGCCATCCGTTCGCGTCGCTGGTGGAACTGCCGGATTATCCATACGCGGTGGAGGTTTCGCCCGACGTGCTGGCGAAGAATGAGGCGATGTATCGGTTTATCGTCACGGAGGCGGACAAGCGCGGGATTTGGGTGGTGCAGGCGTTTTACAACATTCTGATGAGCAAGCCGTTCGCGGAGCACAACGGGATTTCTACGCAGTTGTCGGAGCCTACGCCGCTGGTGGCGGACTATACGCGGAAGTCGATCGCTAAATTCGTGGAGGAGTATCCGAACGTGGGGCTGATGTTTTGTTTGGGGGAGGCGCTGCGGGGTTTGGACAATCAGAAATATTGGTGCACGCAGGTGATCTTGCCGGGGATCAAGGACGGGATGGCGGCGGCGCATCTCACGAAGGAGCCGCCGGTGATCATTCGGACGCATGCGACGGATTTGACGGTGATCATGCCGGAGGCGCTGAAGGTTTATAGAAATCTGTACACGATGGAGAAATTCAACGGGGAATCGCTGACGACCTGGGAGCCGCGCGGGAAAAGGCAGGCGTTGCACCTGGCGATGAGCAAACTGGGATCGACGCACATCGTCAACGTTCATATTTTGGCGAATCTGGAGCCGTTTCGGTATGGGGATCAGGAGTTCATTCGCAAGTGCATGCTCGCGGCGCGGGATCGGCTGGGGGCGAAGGGGCTGCATCTTTATCCGCTGTCATATTGGAATTGGCCCGATGCGCCGGATGATGTCGATCCGCCGCTGAAGCAGTGGGATCGGGATTGGATTTGGTTCGAGGCGTCGGCGCGATATGCGTGGAATCCGGATGTCGATCCGGCGGCGGATCATGCGTATTGGGTGGAACGAATTGCGGATCATTATGGTGAGCCGGCGGCGGAAAAGATTTTGGCGGCGTATGACGACTCGGGGGAATGCGCGCCGCGGCTGATTCGACGATTTGGGATTACCGAGGGGAATCGCCAGACGCTTTCGCTGGGGATGACTTTGGATGAACTGCTCGATCCGGACGAGTACGACGCGTTTGCGGAGTTGTGGGAGTCGCAGTCGCCGCCGGGGGAGCGGTTGCAGGAATATGTGGATAAGGAATGGAATCATCAGGCGCATGAAGGGGAGACGCCGCCCGAGATTATCAGGGAGGTTTTGGATTATTCGGAACGGGCGGTGGCGGAGATCGACGCGGCCGGCCCGATGGTGACGAAGGATCGAGACGAATTTCTGCGCTTGCGGAACGATATTTATTGCGTTCGTGCGATGTCGCAGTTTTACGCCGAGAAGGCACAGGCGGCGATGGATGTGCTGCGCTATCGGCGTAGTCACGATATAGCCGACCTGGAGGACGCGCGAAAACATTTGCTGCTGAGCGTGGGGTATTTTGGGTCGCTCGCGAAATTGGGATCGTCGTATCGATTTGCGAATTCGATGCAGACGAGTCAGAGGCAGATTCCGGTGCCCGGAGCGGTGGAGGGGCGGCCGGCGAATTATTTGTGGTCGCAGGTGCTGCCGGTTTATCAGAATGAGTACGAGGATTTCGTGCGCGCGATTGGAAGCGTTGCGCGGGGGGACGACGATGCCGTCGGATGAGACGGGTATTGCGGCTTGGCCGGGTGCGAGTTTTAAAACCTTGACGGGGGCGGCGAAAACTTATGTCGTGAAAGTCGGGGCGAAAGTGTTCAGCGATCGGGATTATTCGATCGAGTCCCTTGCGCCGGAGTTGAATGGGTTGACGGGGATTCTGGTTTCGCATTCTGAGGCCAACAAAGGGAAGTTTGCGGGGGTGGAGATTGAGACGACGGAGCCTGTGCGGGTGCTGATTGGGTATTTTCGGTCCGCGGACGAGCAGTGGCTGAAGCCGCCGGAGGCGGAGACGGACGCCGCCGCGGCGGAGCGCGGAGAGAACGAGGCGATGATTCGGAATGGGGTGGAGATCGCGGGGCTCCCGGCGGTGGATGTTTATGTGCGGAACTACGGGGCGGGGAGGAATAAGATTGAAGTGAATGGATCGGGGAGTTTTGTGATTTTGGGGGTGATTCCTCAAAGTGTGGCGCTGCATCCGCGGGACGCGCGGCGAAGTGGGTCGTTTTGAAATTGGTCACGTCCAAGAGTCCTGGGACTTGGTGAGGGTAACAATCAGGGCGGCAGCATTCCGAGCATTCCTACGGCGGCGATGATCATCGTGGCCAGGAGCATTTCGATCGCCACGTTTCGCTGCAGGGCGGCCGCCGAGGCGCCGGTGGCCAGACGAGGCTTGAGGCGCAGGAGGTTGACCGCGCCGATTCCAATCGCGGCCAGGAAAATGGCGACTTTGATGAGCAGGAAACGGCCCCAAAATGTGGTGTAGAGATCGCTGGTGTCGACGATCAAGGAATAGGTATTGACGACGCCGGTGAGGATCAGCAGACAGACAGCGACGAGACTGACAGCGGAGAATCGATAGACGAGCTGAGAGGCGGCCACCCAGTCGGCGGATTTTCTAAACCGCCGTAGCAAGATCAATAGGGGATAGAGACCGGCGGGCCAGAGAGAGCAGGCGAGGAGATGGCCGACGTCGGCGGTAAGGTGGACGTTGGGGTAATCTCCGTCGCCGCCATGGCCGGACCAGGCAAGGCTCGCGACGAAGGCGGTCGCGATGGCGAGGTTCAGCCACGCAGCAATGCCGTGAACGAGTTTTTGTTTTATGCAAAGATAGATCAGCGAGGTGAGGCAAGCCGCGATCCAGATAACCGAGCGAAGTTGCCAGAGATGTCCGAACTGAGTTTGCGTCCACACCAGCTTCATGGCGTCGAGATGGATCGCGTCGGCCAGTGAAAGCCCGCTCATGTTCATATCGACCAGCACAAACCACGCCAAGCCGGAGAGGAAGGCGACGGGGAGAAGAACGACAATCGTGCGCCGGGGTCTCCAAGTTTGACCGCGAGGAACTAAAAATCGGTCGAAGATCCAAATTGAAAGCAAAAGGATTGCCGCGGCGAAGTGAAACGCTCGCGCCGCGGCAATCCAGACGGAATTGAGTAGATCACTGTCCAAAGCCTGTCAACTTTTCTATTTCAAGGTGAACTTGAAATCGCCATGGGTGTGATGAGTGTCCTTTGAGACGACCGACCAAACGACTTTGTATTCTCCGGGTGAAATTGACGGCAGGGAGACGATCAAGAGCTTGGCGTCAGACGAATCCATGTGGGAGTCCTTGGCGTCGATTTGCTTGCCATTTGAATCGAACACCTGAATGGAACTGAAGGCCGGCTCCAATTCCTGGGTGAACCAGATTTTCACCTGGGCCGGGGGCTGGATGATGTCCGCTCCGACGGCGGGCTGGGCGTGATCGAGAAACGCATGGGCGAACGCCGTGCCCGGCATGGCGAGCACGGCGGCAAAGATTAGGCGCGCGATCATTAGTCACCTCCAAAAAGTGGATGTCCGAAGATGCTTGGGAAAATGTCGTCGATGAAAACCCAGACCTGGACGACGGCGCCGACATGAGCGCCGGAGTCTCGGTTGACGGGAACGATCGCCTCCGCGCCGAGTTCGAAGTAGTTCGTTTCCCAGAGGACGCCGGGATTGATTGTTCCGGTGGTCTGTCCGCTGGAGTCGCCGGTGTCGAGGGTCTGCATGGGGAACTCGACGAGAGGAATCATATTTTTCAGCGGGTCGGGGAGCCCGATGTCCTTGATGTGCTGCTGGAGGTAGGGAAGGCTGTACTCGAGGGCCAAGCCCCATTGAAAGGCCTGAGGCTGATTGGAATCGGAGGGGATGGACTGGCCGAGGGTGCCGGTGATGCAAAACGGTTTCAATAGATCGAGTGAATCGGGGATATCGCCGAAGCCCTTGCCGAAGTAAAAGGTTGGGGTCCAAGTCGTGAATCGATCGGCGACGGCGGGGTCGCCGGTGCCGCCGACATCAGTCACCAGGCCGACGGAGACGATGGCTTCGTGCGGCTCGTTCTCCCAAAGTTCATACTTGGCGCTGAATTCGAGGTCGTCCCAGCCGTAGGCGGACGGACTGCCCGCGTCGCCGCGCTGCTGGATGTAAGTGTCGGAGATGCCGACAGCAAAATGGGGGAAGATCTCTTTGTCGAATTCAAAGCTGGTGTCGACTTCGCTCGAATTGGGAGCGCCGTCCTGGCCTGAATTGGTGAAGTATGCGACTTCGGGAAGAGATAACTCGTCGACGGCGAAGGGATCGTCGGTACTGATGGTCGGCGGGAAAAATCGATCGCCCAGTATTCCGTGAGCGGAGGCGATCGCGCCGAGAAGAGCGGCGGCGCAGAAGCCGGCCACGCTCAATAAGAGGCGAACCTTGTCCATGGGAACTCCCTGGTCAAAGAATTGGATTTACAGATGAAACGAGAGGATCAGGCGGCGGGAGCCGGCGGTCCTCGGCAGGGAGGAGTTCCGAGGCAGAAGATGGCGTGAGAAGTTTCGGGAGTGGGGACGGGCAGTTGCTCGGCCAGACCGAAGTGGCCGAGTTGGAAATCAACGACTGGCGGGAGAATCAGGTGCGCGACGAACGAACAGATCGCGCACTCGCCCGGGCGCTGGGGATGATGGGGATCGGGTTTGGATTGATTGGCTTCGCAGTGGCAGCAGCAACAAGGGCAGGAGGAGTCGGCGCCGGGCAAGAGAACGGCGCCGCGCGTGTGGCCGGGGACGATCACGCCCAGCCACAGCGTTTCGAAGATCAGCAGAGCTAATCTGCCGCACCGCCCTATCATCGGGGGAGAACGATAAGCGGAAGCGCGGGCCAGTCAAGTTAAAAATGGACGGCGGGGGTTTCGTCGCGTTGCATCCGGGTTTAAAGATGGCTATTCAAGTCGGCGGTATGGAAACGGTTGGGATGACAGCGGAAGCGTTGTGCGAGCTCGGGGGGAAGCTGATTGTGCAGCGGCGCCTGGAGGAGGCGGTCGAGGCTTGCCGGAAGTCGATCTCAATTAATCCGAAGATTGCAGAGAGTCATTACAACCTGGGGATTGCGCTGCGGGAACTCGGGCAATTGGAACCGGCGGCGGATGCTTATCGGGAGGGAATTTCTCTGAAGCCCGATTTTGCCGAAGCGCAGAATAATCTGGGGAACTGCGCTGCGCATGCTGGGGAGGCTGGATGAGGCGGAAGAGGCGCTGAAAAGGGCGATCGGGTCGAAGCCGGAGTACGCGGAGGCGCATAGCAATCTTGGGAACGTGGTGCGCGAGCAGGGACGATTGGACGACGCGATTGCGTGCTTTCGGCAGGCGATTGCCCTGAAACCCGGGGCGAACGCGATTTGGAGCAATCTGCTTTACGTGATGCATTATCATCCGGATTACGATTGCCGGAGGATTTATCAGGAGCATCGAGTTTGGGCCCAGGGGGTTGAGAGATCGGTGGTGGGGGAGATTCGGGAGCTTGGGAACGATCGCGATGAGAATCGGCGGTTGAAGATTGGGTATGTGTCGGCGGATTTTCGGGCGCATGCGGCGGCGAATTTTCTGTTGCCGCTGTTTCGGAATCATAATTCGGAAAATGTGGAAGTGATCTGCTACAGCGGGGTTCGGCGGGGGGATGCGATGACCGATGGCGCTGAAGAAGATGAGCCAGGGGTGGCGAGACGCTTTTGCATTGTCGGACGCGGAGTTGGCGGAGCAGATACGCAGGGATGGGATCGACGTTCTGGTGGATCTTTCGGTGCATATGGCCGGAAATCGCCTGGCGGTGTTTGCGCGGAGGCCGGCGCCGGTGCAGGTGACTTGGCTGGGTTATCCGAGTACGACGGGGCTGGAGACGATTGACTATCGGATTACGGATTGGCGGCTCGACCCGAACGACGAAAGCAATTGTTACAGCGAGGAGTCGGTGAGGTTGGAGAGAAGTTTTTGGTGTTATGAACCATTGGTGAACAGTCCGGGGGGCCCTGGGGTGCAAGCACCCCCCGCTTTGCGAAAGGGGTTTGTTACGTTTGGCTGCTTGAATAATTTTGCGAAAGTTACTCCGGCGGTGCTCGCGTGGTGGAGGGAAGTGTTGCGCGGTGGAGGGGTCGCGAATGATTATTCATTCTTTGGAGGGGAGGCATCGGCAGCGGGTGGTGGAATTCTTCGAGGCGGGGGGAGTGGATGGGAAGCGGATTGAATTTTTTAGGCGGCTCAGTCCGGAGAAATATTTTGAGGTTTATCAGCGTGTGGATTTGGGATTGGATCCGTTTCCTTATCCAGGGCATACGACTTTGCTGGATGGATTGTGGATGGGCGTGCCTTCCGTCGTGACGACGGGTTCGACGGCGGTGAGCCGGGGGGCGGCGAGTATTTTGTCGACATTGGGATTGGCAGATTGGGTCGCGCGGGATCGGGACGAATATATCGCCAAAGCCGTTGCGGCGGCCGGGGATTTGCAGCGGCTGGCACGGCTTCGAGCGACGCTGCGGGAGAAGCTGGCGGGGTCAGAGCTGATGGACGGGGCGGGGTTTGCGTCGCGACTGGAGCAGCGTTTTCGTGGGCTGTGGAAGAACTGGTGCAACTTTTCCGGCAAAGGAGCGTCCAAGCGGGCATCGACCTAACAGGAGTCAACGATGCGGCTTGGAATTCGAGCAGCGGTTCTGGGGGCGGCGATTGGGGCGTGTGGGTTGTTTCCAGTGGCGGGCTTGAGAGCGGCGGCACTGCCGGGAATGCCGGCCTCGGTCGGGTTGAGCCCGATATCGCAGGTCCCGGTCAAGAAAGTCGTGCTGTTCACGAGCGGGGTGGGGTACTTTGAACACGATGGGACCGTGCTCGGGGCGGCGACGACCCAACTTAAATTCGACAATTCTCAAATCAACGATGTGCTGAAGAGCCTGGTGCTGGAGGACATGGGAGGGACGGTGTCGACTGTCACGTACGCGAGCCAGGATCCCCTGGCGAAGCAGCTTAAGAGCTTTGGCGTGGACATCGCGGACGATCCCTCACTGGATCAGCTATTGAATCAGCTTCGCGGGGCGAAGGTGACGATCGGGATGGCGAGCGAGGAGATCACGGGGACGATTCTGGGGGTCGAAAAACGGACCAAGCCGGCGGGGGATGGCAAGACGATTGACGTGCCGGTGATCAATGTTGTAACAGACAGCGGGATTCGATCTGTCGAGTTGCCGGATGCGCAGGAGGTGAAATTGGATGATCCGACGCTTCAGGAGGAATTATCCAAGGCGCTGGGGGCGGTGGCGCTGGCGCGGAATGAGGATCGCAAGCCGGTGACGATTCATTTTGAGGGGACGGGAGTACGGGATGTGCGGTTGGGGTATGTGGTGGAGTCGCCGGTGTGGCGGACCAGCTATCGGCTGGTGCTGGGGGATGGGGACGACGCGAAATTGCAGGGGTGGGCGGTTGTGGAAAATCAGACAGATAATGATTGGGATGATGTGCAACTGAGCCTGGTGAGCGGGAGGCCGATCAGTTTCATCGAGGACATGTACCAGCCGCTGTACGTGCAGAGGCCGACGGTGCAGCCGCAGGGGATCGCGGAAGTGACGCCGCCGACCTATGCGGAGGCGATTCAGCAGCGGGAATTGGCGATGGATAGTTTGGAAAAAGCGAGCGCGATGGGGGGAGGGGCGATGTCGGGGGATGCGATGGCAGCCGCTCCAGCGGGGCAGATGTTGAATCCGACGCAATCGGTTGCACCAGTGGCGTCGGGGGAGGCGGTGGGGGAATTGTTTCAGTACAACATCGATCATGTGACGATGCCGCGGCAAAGCAGCGCGATGATTCCGATTGTAGCGGGTTCGGTGAAGTTGGAACGGGTGAGCATTTATAATCCGGCGGTGCTGGCCCGCAATCCGCTTTATGGGGGACGGCTGAAGAATACTTCGGGGAAGCATCTGCGCGGCGGGCCGATCACGGTATTCGATGGCGGGAGTTATGCCGGGGATGGGCAGATCGACGATGTGCCGCCTGGGCAGGATCGGCTGATCAGTTATGGGGTCGATCAGGAGATGCTCATCGATACAACCACGCCGGACCGGACGGATGAAACAGTAACAGGGAAGATCGTCCAGGGGGTGCTGGAAGTGACGCATGAGTACGACGCTTCGACGATTTACGAGGCGCGGAATGAATCGGATCATGAAAAAACGCTGTTGATTGAGCAGCCGATTGAGGACGGGTGGGATGTGGTGGATTCGCCGAAAGTGGCGGAGAAGACGGACCAGCTTTATCGGTTTGAGAAGAAGATCGGGGCGGGAAAGACGGAGAAGATCGCGGTTCGGGAGAAGCATGTGGAGGATCAGTCGTTCGGGATTTTGGGAGGAGATGTCGACGCGATTGTGGATTTCACGCATGACGGCGCCATTCCGGGGGATGTGAAGGATGCGCTGAATAAAGCCGCGGAGATGAAGCGCGGGATCGCGGATTTGCAAAGTCGGTTGGCGACGGATCAACAGAAGGAGCAGAAGATCGTTTCCGATCAGCAGCGGATCGACGAGACACTACGGACGGTGGATAAGAACACGCCGATTTATTCCCGGCTGTTGCAGAAATTGGATGATCAGGAGACGCAACTCGAGAAGCTGCGCGGAGAGGAGGACGACCTGACGACTAAAGCGGCGGCTGCGCAGAAGGAGCTGGAAGATTATCTGGGCGGGCTGACGGTGGGCTGATCGGGCTGGGTGGTTGGGGCGGCGGTTTGGGACGTCGTATCGACGTGATCGAGGACCAGGCCGGTGACGTCGGCGACGGAGAATGCCGGGGCTTTGGCGGCCTGGATGTGGACATTGCGGAGGGTGACGTCGGCGGCTTCGCTGAGAGAGGCGCCCGCGTCGGCGGCGAGGTTCATGTCTTGCATGGTGATGTCGGAAAGGGGGAGTTCGGGAAGGCCGCGCATCAGGAGCGACTGCTTGGCGCTTTTGCAGGTGATGTTCTGGAGATCAAAGTTGCGGAAGCAGGGCGTGCGGACGGAAAGGGGCTCGGGGGTGGGCTTGGGCTGCTCGTAATACATATCGAAGGAAATGGCGGGGCCTTTAATGTTGGTCATGGTGATGTTCGAGACGTGAATGTCTTCCACGACGCCGCCGCGGCCTCGGACGCTTTTGAATCGGAGGCCGACGTCGGTGCCGTCGCAGGCGCAATCCGTGATGTGAACATTGCGGATGTCGCCGGACATTTCTGACCCGAGGACGAACCCGCCGTGTCCCCAGCCGGCGGTGCAATGGCGGATGATGACGTTTTCGGTCGGCTGGTGTTTTTGGCGGCCTTCCGCGTCCTTGCCGCTTTTTAGGACGATGTTGTCATCGCCGGCGTAGACGGTGGAATTCTCCATGACGACATCGCGGCAGGATTCGAACCCGATGCCGTCCCCGTTTTGGGCCCAGATTTCGTTCCGGACCAGGATGTTGCGGATTTGGACGTTGCTATCTTCCTGTAACTGGATGGCCCAGAAGGCGGAGTTTCGGAAAGTGGGGCCGTCGAGCAGGACGTCGACGCAGTCGACGAGGGTGATCATGTCGGGGCGGAGGGCGTCGCGGAGATTTTTATAGTCGGCGATGTCGGGCGTTTTCTGGGATTCGCGCAAAGCGGCGAGCGGACCCTGCGCGTCCAGGCGCTTGTTGCGTGGGGTACCAGACGTTTTCCTTGGGATCGACCACGCCACCGGATTTGATAAGGTCGTTCCATTGCTGGTCGGAGACTTTGCTTTTCTTGAGGGGCCGCCAGGCGTCGCCTTGCCCGTCGATGATGCCGGGGCCGGTGATCGAGATGTCGTGGAGATTTTTCCCGGTGATGGGGGAGCGGCATTGGACGGTGTCGGTCCCCATGAAGTTGGCATAAACGAGGGGGTAATCGTCGAAGTTACGGGAGAAGATCAACTCGGCGCCGGCGTCGAGATGGAGGTCGATGTTGCTGGCCAGGTCGATGGGGCCGCAGAGAAAACTGCCGGCGGGGATTTCCACCCGGCCTCCCCCGGCGGCGGCGCAATCGTCGATGGCTTTTTGAATGGCGGCGGTGCAGACGGTTTTGCCGTCGCCGACCGCGCCGTCATCGGCGATGTTTATGACATGGGGATTTCCGGAAGGCTGCGTTTGAGCAAAGGCGGCTGCGGCGGTTCCCAGGCAAATCGCGGCGGCGCGGCGGATCCAAGGCATCATTGAGCGGTCTCCTTAGCCGACGCCTGACCGGTTTCGCCGGGTTGAACAACGGCATCGACATGATCCAAAGTTAAATTCGTGGTGTTATAGGTATCGAGCGCGGGGCTGGTGCTGGAACAAATCCGCACGTTGCGGAGTGTGAAATCGCGCACGTCGGCGATGGACGCGCCTTTGTCGCACGTGAGTTGCACATTTTCTATGGTAATATTGTTCATAGGCAGTTCAGACAGGCCCCGGATGGACATCGCTGTCTTGCCGCTGTAGCAAATCACGTCGCGAATGGTGATATCGCGGAAGATGGGGGTCCGCACGCTCACGGCCTCCGGCTTGGGGTGCTTTTCCTGATAGTACATGTCGAAGAGGATGCAGATCTGGGCAACTTTGGAGATCGCGATGTTGTGGATGCGGATGTTCTCGACGACGCCGCCTCGGCCGCGGGTGGTCTTGAAGCGGAGTGGGATATCGGTGCCGGTCATGTTGCAGTTGTAAGCTTCGACATCGCGGACGCCGCCAGACATTTCAGAGCCGATGGCGATGCCGCCGTGGCCCCAGTAAATGTCGTCGTTGCGGATGACGACGTGGTCGGTGGGGCGATTGTGGAGGCGGCCGGCTTCGTCGCGGCCGGACTTCAGGCAGATGTCGTCGTCGCCGGCGTGGATGGTGCAATTTTCGATGAGGACATTCGTGCAACTATCGACGTCGATGCCATCGCCGTTTTGGGCCCAGAGTTCGTTGAAAATGTTGGCGTGTTCGACTTTGATGTCATCGGAGTCGAGGAGGTGGATGTTCCAGGAGCCGGAATTTCGGAAAGTGGCGTCCTGGAGAAGAACGTGCTGGCAGTTGGCCAGGAGTACGTTGTTCGGGCGGAGGAGGTCGCGGAGTGGAGCGTAGGCGGCAACTTGCGGGGGGCCGGGCTGGGCGCGGAGGGCGAAGAGATCGCGCATGCGGCGTGCGCGAGACGTCGCTGGGCCACCAGGTTTGTTCGTCGTCACCGCTTACCCCGGTCACGCCGCCCGAGGCGACCAGGTCGTTCCATTGCTGATCGGTGAGCTTGGATCGTTTAACGGATCGCCACGTTTGCCCCTGCCCGTCGATGGCGCCGGTGCCGGTGATGGAGATATCGTGCAAGTCCTGGCCCCAGATGGGGGCTTGGCAGATGACGGTCTGCTTGCCTTCGTAGCTGGAGATAATCAGGGGATAGTCGTTGTGATTCTTGCTGAACGTGAGCAGTGCGCCCGCGGCGAGATGAAGATCGACTCCGCTGCGAAGCTGGATGGGGGCGCTGAGGAAAGTTCCGGAGGGGACGAGAACCTGCCCGCCGCCGACGGCGCCAGCGGCATCGAGGGCTTTCTGGATCGCGGCGGTGGCGGGGGTTTTCCCGTCGGGGAGAGCGCCGAAGTCTTCAATGTCGTAGACCTTTGCGCGGGGGGCTGGGACGGCGCGGCGGCCTGCGGAGTGGGCGCGGGAGGCGGAGGTGCAGGTGTACTGGATTTGCAGGCTGTTAGAGTTAAAAGGAAGAGCACGGACGCGGATGCGGAACAGAGCTTGAACGGCGGCATTTGGTTCGTTCCTCCAAGTCACCCCCGGGGCTCGCTTCCAGCGGGAAACATTATCTGGGGGCGGCGGAAATCACAAGCGGAAGGTCATAGTCCGGCCGCCGGGGCCGGGCCGCGGGGATTGGTCAATTTTTCCAACTGATCGCGGACGCGATCAAGCGTGTCCATGACTTCGTGGTGGCGCATGTCGTCGGTGGTAGGAGTCTTGGCGATGAAGGTGATGACCCCGGTGGGTTCGAGGATGGCGGCATCGACCTCGGCGAGGGAGGTCAATCCCTGCCGGTGAGCGGCGGCGGTCAGTTCGGCGCGGGACATCAGTTCGCGCTGAAGATGGTTGCGCAGGATTTTGCCGTCCTTCATGAGATAATCGCGTCGGCCTTCGACGAGGGTTTCGATGCGGCGATGTCCATGCAGGAATCGAACGACGAGGTAATTGACGAGCAGCAGGGTGCTGGCGCCGACGAGCCCGCCGGTGACGGAGTTGTCGTCGCCGATGATGGCGTTTTGGACGGTATTGGAGAGGGTGAGCAAGACAACCAGGTCGAAGGGATTGAGCTGGGCGAGTTCGCGCTTTCCGGCCAGTCTCAGGCCGACTATTAGAAAGATATAGATGATGATTGGGCGGATGATTTTTTCAGCCAGGGGAAGAGTAAGGGCGAACATGTCATGCCAGGCGGGCATAGGGGACCTCGGGGGTTAGAGATTCTTGGAAGCACTTTGCGGGGAATGATAACGAATTAGCGGGATTTGGCAGTGGGGGACTGGACAAGGATTTTGGCGGCGGCGGCGATCCCAAGGGAGATTTCCTCGCGGCGGGGGATGCGGAGCCGGACGGCTTCGGCGGCGGGCTCGCGTTTCGAGACGGTGACCGTGACGCCGGGAACCAGCCCGTGGCGTTCGAGGAATTGCAGGAAGGACGGGTCCTGATCGAGAACGCGGGCAACAGTTTGGGGATCGTGCACCGGGCAATCGGCGAGGCTCATGCGAGTCGGTTCGTGGAGTTGGCCTTTGGAGGTTGGGATCGGGTCGCCGTGGGGATCGACGGTGGGGTGGCCGAGCAGATCGTCGATTTTTTCCAGTACGTGATCGGAGATGGCGTGCTCGAGGATGTCGGCTTCGTCGTGGACTTCGGACCAATCCAATTTGAGGACGCGAACGAGGAATAGTTCGAGCAGGCGATGGCGGCGGAGAACGTGAAGGGCGAGTTGCTCGCCGCTGTGGGTGAGCTTCGCGCCGCCGCGCGGTTCGTACTGGACGAGGCCGGAGTCGGCCAGGGCTTTGACCATGGAGGTGGCGGTGCCGGGAACGACGCCCATGGCGGCGGCGAGTTTGCCCATGGGGACCATGTCTCCGGGGCCGCTGCGCTGCTGCAGATAAAGCTGCTTGAGGTAGTTTTCGACGGTGCTGGTGGGCATATGGGCTTAACTCTGCATTAATCGGTCAAAAGAATATTGCCTAAACGACCGATTGACAAATATCGGGTAATGATTATTATCTTTTTGATTAGTCAAAATTCGATAGTTGAGTATTCGAATTGTGAGTGAGGCCCACGATGCAGAATTCAACAACCGGACCTTTGAATCCTTCGGCGATTCCGCCCGTTGCCGGCAGCGCGGCGCACTTTCGCTGGAAGGGATGCACAGTTCGGTCGAGGTGCCGCCACTACGATACGGGCTTCTGGACGCAATGGCGGGCGTTCGTGGGGCCTGCGCTCCTGGTGAGCGTGGGGTATATGGACCCGGGCAACTGGGGTTCCGATCTATCCGCGGGAGCGGAGTATAAATACAAACTGCTGTGGGTCGTCGGGCGTCGCCAGTCTGATGGCGATTTTCCTGCAGGTGATTTCGGCCCGGCTGGGCGTGGCGACGGGCAAGGATCTGGCTCAGTGCTGCCGGGATTGGTATCCGAAATGGACGCGCTGGCCGAATTGGCTGTTATGTGAAATCGCGATTGGCGCATGCGATCTGGCGGAGGTGCTTGGCAGCGCGGTGGCCTTAAACCTGCTGTTTCATATCCCCCTGTTGTGGGCGGTGATCATCACCGGCGCGGATGTACTGTTGCTTTTGGCGTTGCAGCGATATGGAATGCGGACGATCGAGGCGGTGATTCTTGTTTTAGTCGGTACGATCGCGGTCTGTTTTTTCATCGAGATATTTGTTCTGCCGCAGACGCGGCCCGATTTCATGGAGATGGGCCGGGCGATGGTACATCCTACGCTGCACGGAGTCGGCTACCCCAACGACCCGCAGACCATGGCATTCATTGCCATCGCCATCATCGGCGCGACGGTGATGCCGCACAATTTGTATCTGCATTCCGCGCTGGTGCAGAGCCGCCAGTTGCAGCGCGATGAGAATTCGATCCGAACTGCCATCCGCTTCAACACGATCGACTCGACGGTTGCCCTGACCATCGCGTTCTTCGTCAATGCCGCGATCTTGGTCCTGGCCGCGATCGTCTTCTACGGCAAGACCAGGCGCGATTTCTGGAGGGGTGACGTACGCCTTTGACGCCAACACCGATTGGATTCGGGTTGCGTATCTGACTCTCGCGCCGCTGCTGGGTACGGTGGCCGCGAGCCTCCTGTTTGCGATCGGGCTGCTGGCGAGCGGCCAAGCGAGCACGATCACGGGTACGCTGGCAGGGCAAGTGGTTATGGAGGGATTCATGCACTGGCGAATCTCTCCATGGCTTCGCCGAGTGATTACCCGCACGTTGGCGATCATCCCGGCGGTGCTGATCATCGGGATTCGCGGGAACAGCAGCATTAACGATTTGCTGAATCTGAGCCAGGTTGTCTTGGCCCTTCAGTTGCCTCTGGCGATGTTCCCCCTGCTACATTTTACCTCTTCCCGCCGGCGCATGGGCCAATGGAAGCTGGGCTGGGTCCTGCTGATCACCGGATGGACCAGCGCCGTGCTGATCACGGCCATGGACATCTATGGTCTGCCTGATTCGGTCCGGCAGGCTTGGCAAGTGATTGCCGGAGGGTAGGCGCATTGACGCCCCAGCAGGAAATTCGATGTACGACACGATACTGGTAACACTCGACACCACAGCGACCGACCACGTGATTACCAAGCACATCAAGGCCCTGGCGACGATCATGATGAGCCATGTCGTGCTTTTGCATGTCGCTGACGGTTGGGCGGCCCGCACGTTCGGGCCGGATGCCGTGAGTCCGGAGATCAAGGAAGACATGGAATATCTTGAGCGGGTTCGAGCGGAATTTGAATCCGTGGGCGTTCCGACCGAGGCGGCTCTCGCCTACGGCGAGCCGGCGACGGAGATCGTGCGTTGGGTCCAGGAGAAACATTGCGATTTGGTCGCGATGGGTACTCACGGACATCGCTTGCTGGCGGACTTGTTTTTCGGGATAACCGCCAGCCGCGTGCAGCACAGTATCGACATCCCCGTGCTATTAATCCGAGCCAGGTAAGCCCCCATCATGAAAAATCTATCGGGAATGAAGAGGAAGTCCGCGGTTTGGATGTTTGTCGAGATCGCGGTTTTAATGCTTGTGGTGACCCGGGCGGCCAGCGCGGACGATCCGGATTCGACGGCTCCGGCGGCGACGCAGCCGCCCGATAAATCCCAATACACGCTGTTCAATCCCGTGCCGACGGATCTGCTCCGCGAGATGGCGACGGATCGGCCGGATAAGACGGATTCGCCAACTACGATCGACGCGGGGCATCTGCAAATCGAGACAGGGGTCATCGACTACGATTACGATCGGGACAAATTCGAGGGGGATAACGATCTGAATGAGTCGATCGGGCTGGGGGAAGTGGAATTCCGGCTGGGGATTTTGAATTACCTGGAACTGGATCTGGAAATTGATTCGTACGATTTCCTGAGCGAGACGGATTACAACGCGGGGAAAAGCCGGCGGCAGCAGGGATTTGGAGATATGACGATTGGGGAGAGTCTGAACTTCTGGGGGAATGATGACAGCGACAACGTTTGGGATACGGCGTTTGGGCTCGAGGCGGATTTGAAAATTCCGACGGCTCAGAAGGATATTGGAAATGGCTATCCCGAGGCGTTTTTTGGGTTCCCGCTGGCGGTAAATCTGCCGGGGGATTTTGAGGGCGGGGCGGAGACGATCGTTTCGTGGGAAAGAAATTCGATCAACGACGATTACGTGACCGGGTGGCAGAATATGGCGGAGATCGACCGGGTGATTTTCGCCGGTTTGGATGTCTATGCCGAGTATTGGATGCACACGAGCACCGAGCGGCATCTGGAAGCGCAGATGTCGGCGGATTTCGGGTTCACGCTCCCGGTTGTGGACAATGTCGTCTTGGACGCCGGGGTGAACGTCGGATTGAACCATGCGACGGATAGTCTTGAGGCGACCAGCGGGATCACCGTTCGATTCTAACCGGATTTGCGGTATCCTTCCCGCCATATGATTCGCAAAATAGCATTCGCGGCGATCGTGCTGTTCGCGGCCATCGTTCGCGCTCAGACGATCACCGTTTCAGCGGCAATCAGTCTTAAAGAAGCGATGACCGAAGAGGCCAGGCAATATGCGGCCGATGGGGGGGATCAGGTCTCTTTGAATTTTGGAGCATCGGGGTTGCTGGCGGCGCAGATCGAGCAGGGCGCGCCGGTGGATTTGTTTGTCTCAGCGGGTGCGCCGCAGGTCGATAAGCTGATCAAGGATGGGCTGGCCGATCCGGCCACGAGGACGGCCGTGGCGACCAATAGCCTGGTTTTGATTGTGCCGAAGGGGTCTGCGAATCCGCCGACGAAATTTGAGGATCTGATCAACGGGCGATTCACGCATATCGCGATTGGCGATCCCAAGACCGTCCCGGCCGGGCAATATGCCATGCAGACGTTTAAATCGCTCCAGATCGAGGGGATGCTCGCAACCCGGCTGGTGATGGGGGCGAATGTGCGGCAGGTTTTGCTCTATGTCTCGCGCGGGGAAGTCGAGGCGGGGGTGGTTTATGCGACGGATGCCGCGGAGGCAGCCGATACGGTGACCCTGGCGGCGACGGCGCCGGAGACTTCGCATGATCCGATTGTTTATCCGGCGGTGATTCTCAAGGGGGGAAAGACCGATGCGGCGGGGAAGTTTTTGAAATTCCTGCTCTCGGATAAGGGGAGGGGCATTCTGGCGTCGCATGGATTCGGAGTGCCGACGCCGACGACTCAGCCCGGTTAAGATGGCCCGCCTATGAGCCCCCTGTGGCAGGCGCTGATTCAATCGCTGCGGATTTCGCTGTGCGCCACGGTGGGGGTGACGGTCGTCGGCGTCCCTGTCGCGTACTTACTCGCCCGCCACAAGTTTCCTGGGAAGGGGATCGTTCAAAGTCTTCTGACGCTGCCCCTGGTCCTGCCGCCGACTGTGGTGGGGTATTTTTTGCTAGTGCTCCTGGGGCATAACGGGGTAATCAGTCATCCTCTGCATTTCAGCATTTTGTGGACGTGGTATGGGGCGGCGACGGCGGCGGGCGTGGTGGCGTTTCCGCTGCTGCTGCTGCCGGCGCGGGCGGCATTTGCCGGGGTGGATCGGGAGCTTGAAGACGTGGCCCGGCTGGCGGGGGCGAGCCGGCTGGAGACGTTTTTGTATGTGAGTTTGCCGCTGGCGGCGCCAGGAATCGCCAGCGGCGTGCTGCTCACCTTTGCCCGCGCCCTGGGGGAGTTTGGCGCTACCGTGATGATTCTAGGCATTCAGGACCGCTCCAATACTTTGCCGCTTTTTGTATATGAACAGTTCGAGGAACTGACGCCGCAGGGGATGATCCCGGCGGTGCTGGTCCTGACCGGGGTGACTCTAGTTGTTATTGCGATTTATAACCGGCTGCCCGCCAATCGGGTCTGACTCCGATCCCCGACTGCAAATTTTGCTTGTGTACAACTTCACAAAGTTTCAAACGTCTAGTTATGTAGAGAGGAGCCAATGGCCAGGGGAGAGAGAGGGAGTTTAGAAGAATGGTGAACGCCCCGTTGGGCAGGAGCTGGCCATGATCAAGATCAAGCATTTTATGGACGCGCCGGAAGAGGATGATGGGCGCCGGATTTGGGTGGAGCCGTTTGGCGTGACGGCGGATTTATCGATGTGGTGCAAGGTGGATCATACGCTTTGCCATGTCGCGCCGCCGAGAGGGTTGTGGGATTGGTTCGAGACTCATCCCCAGGGTTACGATTATTTCCGCGCTCGATATCACACCTGGCTGAGCAAGAGTCCGTACAAGCCGGCGCTTCAGGCCCTCGCGTGCGCGGCGGTTCGCGAGAACATCACGCTGCTGCACCAGGAGGACGATCCGGAACACAATTCGGCGACGGCGCTGTACGACTACCTGAATGAACTTGAGGCGTACTGCAAAGAATAAAATGCAACCGCGGAGACATGGAGACGCTGAGGCAGACGCAGAGAAGGGCTTAAAAATAGGCCGTTTTTCTTCTCCGCGTCTGCCTCAGCGTCTCTGTGGCTCCGTGGTTGCATTTGTGCTTTGAGTAGCGGCGGGGATAGGTTTGCGAACTACCAAAAGCGCCGGCTCGTGGTTTTTGGATAGATCGAGGGAGAATACCGGGGGGTTCTTCTGCACGACGCATTGGTCGGCCACGTAGAACTGGTCGCGCAAATCCGCCGGGACGTTGTCCCAATCTTTTTCCCTTACTAAACAGGCCTGGGTCGTCGGCAAAATCGCCAGCAGGGATTTCATGTCGCGGATTTCCACGATTCGTCGGCGGGAAAGGTAGACGAGATTTCGCGGGCTCAGGCCGCTGGCGGTGACGAGGGGTTCGTCGGGGGCGAGGGAGGCGGTCACCGTGGGGGCAAGAGTCATCCAGGTTTTCCCGGCCAGCGGCGGGATGCTAAGGCCGCCTAGATAGACGTTCACGGAAATCAGCGCCAGAACAATGCTGGGAACGAGTCGATGAATTTTGGGGTCCCGCCAGTGTCTTAGCAGGAAATCGGCCGCGATGAGAAGGACGGCCACGTGAGCCCAGAGCCAGCGGGTATCGTCGTGGGGGCTGCAAAAGATCATCAGGAGGAGCGGCACGATGAGGAGCGCGACGACCACGCCATAGGTGAGTGTTGCCGTGGAGAGGAGGCCGCGGATCTTCGGGTTGTCATAGGCGGCGTCGAGCCAGCCGGCCAGGAGCATCGCAGTCGGGCCGATAGGGGTGAGCATGTAGCGCGTGCTCTTGCGATGGGCGCAGGTGAGCACAAGGAGGACGGCGGCGAGCCAGAAGATGAGAAACTTGGCGCAGGGCCTGCGCCGTGAAGCCGCCTTTGCGGCCGGCTAGGGCGGCCGCCGCGATGAGCGGAATCCAGGGGAGGATGCTGGGGATGAGTTGGGGGAAAATTCTCAGGCAATCTTTGAGCGAATTGACCGGCCCGGAGAATTGCGCGTAGGACTCGTGTGAGCCGGGATTGAGCAGGGTGTCCTTGAATTGCTGCGCGTTGCGATGAATGAAGACGACGGCCCAGGGGACGACGATGAGAATCACAATGATGGGGCCGCCGATCCAGGGGAATTGTTTAAGCGTGGCCCAATCGCGCCGGAAAATCACCCAAAGCATAGGAAGGAGGCACCAGACCAGGCCGACGGGGCCTTTAGTTAGAACGCCCAAACCCATGGCGACGAAATAGAGATACCCGGCCCACTTTGGGGCGGGTTCGACAGGTAAAACAATTCGTATGAAGGCATAGAGAGCAACGGACGTAAACGCCCAGAGCGAGGCATCCGTAATCGCGGCCCGGCTAAGCTGGACGACCGTCAAGTGTCCGGCGGCAATCACCGCCGCGAGCAAGGCAGGACGATTGCCCAGCAGGTGCCGGGCCGTGAGCCAGATCATGAATATCGCGGCGAACGTCGCAGCCGCCGAGCACAGGCGGGCTACGGCGATGTGAATCCCGAAAATCTTGAACGCGACTCCGATGATCCAATAAAAGAGGATCGGCTTGACCAGCCGCGCTTCGCCGTTGAAGTGCGGGGTGATCCAGTCGTGCTGCTCAACCATCTGCCGCGACGCGGTGATGTAGTCGAATTCGTCGGGGTCTACGAAGGGGAACCGTTGGATGTTGGTGTAAGAAAGGACGGTGAGGAGCAGCGCGCCAATGGCGGCCCATTTTTCCCAGGAACGGCGTGGGGGGAGAGTTGAGTCGATGGGTTGGGAGGGAGATTCGATTGCGGGGGCGGTCATTGTTGTTGGGAAAAAGTACCGGGAAGGCCAACGGATAGCCATCCGTTGGCGTTCAGTTCCATTGAAGCGTTTCTAAATGCCTTTGAAGGTCGCCTGCTGTAGAGAAACTTTCCAGGATCAGCGAATCCTTCAGGCCGCGGACGATTTGTTTTACTACCGGGGGTTGGCTGGCATAGTGATCTCGCCCGCCGACGATGGTGTGTAGGACTTGGACGAGGTTCAGGACATCTTTTTCTATTTTTGCCCGGGTCGGACGACCCAAGTCAAAGAAGTCCAGGAGTTTAACTTCGAAGGTAATTCCCTGGCGGCGGATCATGATATTGTCTTCGTGGATATCCCCGTGATATTCGCCGCGGGCGTGGATGGGCGCGATGCCTCGGGCCAGCACATAGAGGACATGGAGCGCTTCGAAGGTACTGAGGCGGTGCCCGTGCTGTTTTTGCAGGAACTCGCTTAGTTTCTGCCCTTCGACCAGTTCGCTGATGACGACGATGACCTTGCGGCGTTTGACGTAGGCGATCTCCTGGTGGTGGTATTGCATCAGGATGGGGCAATGGCGGAGAGCGTCCAGCTTTCTTGCGTAAACGATCGCGGCTTTGCCTGTAGGGTCGCGGTGAGGGTAGTAGAACTTCGCGGCGCGTCGGATCCCGGTGCTTTTTTCGACGATGCTGTAAACCTCGCCCTCCCAGCCACTTCCGAGGATGCGGTCGACGACGTATTTCCCGGCGATCATTCGCCCGGCAGGGAAATCGAAGCGTTTGGACTTACGTGGCGGACGCTGCATAATTGTTACATCATTGAACACCCCGGCGTTCGGGTCAAACGGCCCGCTTCCGGGCGCAGTTATTGAAATATCCACGATTTGTAACTCCTTGCAGGACCGCATTTGATAGAATTTCCAGGCATGGAATTCTTGAAGAGCATCGTGGGGAAAATTACCGCCGGGCTGGTCGGCCTGGGGGTGATTGCCGGTGCCATTTCTTGGTGGCAGATGGGGCCCCAGACGCGGCAGATGCTCGTCCATGGGGTGGAGGAGATCGGGGTTTGGCTGGGGGTCGTGGTCCTTTTGCCGTGGGTCAGTTTTTCGGTGATTGGGAAAGTGGCCAAGGCGGAGAGCAATCTGGCGGGGGGAGTGCTCGTGGGTGGGTATTCGCTGGCGGAGACGGTGCTTTTGGCCTGGCTTTTTCACTGGCAGATACTAACTAGCACGGCATGGACGTTTCTGGTCTTCAGCGGGCTCTTCGCCGCGACGTATAATTTGTTGATCTGCGACTGGATCGCGGAAAAGGTGCATTCGTGATTGCTCAACCCGGACAACGCGTTGGTGAATATGTGCTGCTCGCGCCCGTGGGCAACGGGGCGTTCGGCGAAGTCTGGCGCGCCCAGCACCATGTCTGGGCGGATCAGATCGTCGCCGTGAAAATTCCGGCCGACCCGCAGCACCTTCGCGCGCTGCAGCGCGAAGGGGCGACGATTCATAATTTGGTTCATCCGAACATCGTGAAGGCGATCGCGTTTGATCCGTATGCGCCGGTGCCGTATCTGGCGATGGAGTATGTGCCCGGCTCGAGCCTTCGGCCGCTGATCCAGAATAAGTCGCTATCGGTTGCGGACGCGGTGATGATCATGAAGCAGATTCTGCTCGGGCTTCAGTATGCGCATGACAAGGGTGTGATCCATCGGGACATCAAGCCGGAGAATATTCTCATTCACGAGCGGGCGTGGAAAGAAGGATTGGCGGCGGCGGGGGTGGTGAAGGTGACGGATTTTGGATTGGGACGGCAAGGGAATTCGCCGGGGGAGGGGTCGATCGCGTATTCGGCCTCGATGAATTCGCCAGGGGCGGGGCAGATCGTGGGGACCCTGGAATACATGTCGCCGGAGCAGAGAAGCGGTGCGCAAGTGGACGCGCGGGCGGATTTGTATTCGTGCGGGGTGGTGCTTTTTGAGATGCTCACCGGACAGCGGCCGGCGGGGATGGAATTGCCCAGCGATTTGAAGCCGGGTGTGCCACCCGCGCTGGATGAGGCGTTCCGGCGAAGTTATGCGCGATTGGAAAAGCGGTATGGATCGGCGGGGGAATTTTTGGCGGCGATCTCGAAGGGGAGTTTTCCGCCGCCGTTGGTGTTGCGGCCTCCTGCAATCGTTTCCAATTGCCCAAATTGCCGCATGCCCGTGGATGGGGCGGACCAGTTTTGCATGTATTGCGGTGCGCAGGTCGTGCCGATCGTGCGCAGATGCCCAAAATGCGGGGCCTACCCCGATGCGACGGACAAATATTGCATGTTTTGCGGCCAATCCATGGTAAATCCAATGGTAACGGCGTAAGAGGCGACAAATGCCGGGTTTGGGATTTGATATACTGCTGGTCTTCACGGTGATGGTGCTCGCCTGGCTGATTTTCGTCGGGTGGGTGGCCGGCATGATCCTCCGCGGAATCTGGCGCGGGTTGAGATGGATGCTCGGAGCCGCCGCGCGCCGGGCGTGTATGAAGCGACGGCGTGGCGATGGTGCTCGCGGATTCGCTGCGGCGCGAAAATCCGCCCCAGGCGCGATTTTGCCGGCGGTGTGGAATGCCGCTGGTCGCGGCGGCGCGGAATCGCCAGAGAGCCGCGGCTTAAGGAACAGACGGCCGGACGATGAACAGAGTCTATCTCGTCGTCTCGCTGGTCGGCTGGATTTGGTGCGTCGCCGCGGGAGCGGTGATTTACATAAAGTGGCGCCGGAAAAGATCCGGCGGAACGAAAAATGATCGGTCCTGATCCGCAATTTCATCGAAGGCTTGAATCGCAATTCATGCTCCGCGTGCAGCAATTGCTCGACGATCCTCGCTTGCGCCTCGAGACGGTGGAAGGTCGCCGTCCGGTGACGGATTATCAGCGCCAAGTCACGGCCACGGATCAGGCGGTGGAACTGAAGCGGCTGATGAGCAAACTCGGAAAGCCGGATCGGGAACTCGAAGCGCAGATGCCGGTGGGCAAGCGGATGGACGTGGTTCTCTACGAGAAGAAATTCTGGTCGGGGAAGACCTCACTGGGACGATTGCGGGTGGCATGCCTATCGCCGACGCAGCAGCTTATCGAGGGCAAACCATTGGACGCGGCGTCGGCAGAGGATATCCAGAACGTGATATCGCAGTTGCCGCCCCCGCTGCCAGGAATGCCGGCGTCGCCGCCGACGGTGGTCGTGATGTCGACGAGCGGGTTTACGCCCGAGGCGACGGAAGCGATGGAGCGGGGCGAGGACCGGACGGTGATTTTGCTTTGGCCGAATCGATCGGGAGGGTGGACGGCGGCGGGCCCGCCGCAGACGCAATTCATCGCCGATCTGTTCGATCCGGAATCGCCCGGCGACAAGAAGCGGCGCATTCGGGCCGCGATCGAACTGGGACAATCGGAACTGATTACCGGTGCGCTGGTCGGGGAGAAGCTGGCGGCGGATACGGAACTGCCGCTACGAATGGTCGAAGACGAAATGAAACTCTACGCGAGGGAATATCCCGGCCTGGTGGCCAAGCGATTGCGCGGCCAAATGGCGCTGTACCGCGAGGGACAGACGCCGCCCGTCGGTTTACTCCTTCGAGGAGGCGGCAGCATGCCTGTCATGGATCGTTTCTTCCTTACCCGGCTCAAGGCCATCTTTTCGCGAAAGGGCGATCTCGACAAAAAGATCGCGCTGCTTTCGGAGCGGCGGGCCGATCTGACGCAATTGCGGGATCGGGGATATCAGGATTTGTCGGTGCTCGAGAAGAAAGAGGATGAGCTGCGCGTGCAGTTCAAGGACGCGGCGGAGATGCCGCGCCGGCGCATCACCAGCCAGTTGCTCCAGCTTCGCAAGGACGTGGCGCGGCGGCGTCAGCTTTTGTCGGTGCTGAATCAGCAGGTCAACGTGATCAACACGCATCTGCATTCCCTGGAATTGCAGAAGCAGGGGGAATACGCACAGCTTCCTAGCCCCGATGAGATCGCGGCGGACGCCTCGAAGGCGGAGGAAGTTTTGGCTCAGCTCGAGGCGGACAGTGAACTGGCGCAGAGCGTTGCCGCAGACACGCATAGCGCGCTGTGGTCCGAGGAGCAATCGCTGTATGAGGAATTGGTGAAAGAGGACTCGGAGATCGGCAAGACGGAATCGACGCCGGAGGTGGAAGGGCTGCCTGAATCAGGGCCGGATGAGCCGGTGCTGCAAAAGCCGCCGGCCTCGCGGTTGCGGCGTTCCGAGGCGGAGCCGGGGTGAGCCATGGCACTCATTGACAAACTATTCGGCAGCCGCAAGACGCTGAGCCGCCTGTCGCGGCAGGAGCTGCGCAAGGAAGAAATCCTCCTTACCCGGCAGCGGGACCGGCTCTTCGAGCGGCTCGATAAGCTGGTCGTCGAGAAGCAGAAAATCTTCCAGCAGGGGGCGGGGCAAAAATCGCCGGAAGTGCGCGAGGCGCGTGCGCAGACGTTTGAGCTGAAAACGCAGGAACAACTGTTCGCGGCCCGCGAGCTAACGCTGCGGAGCAAGGAATTACTGACGGTTTCGCGCTTGCGGCTGATCAAGGAGCGGAACGAACGCGGGAAAGCCGCGGGTTTGCTTAATCTGACGGACGGGGATGTGGCGCGGATCAGCCAATGGATCAGCGACGACGCGGTTTCGCAGGACACCTATCAGGATCGATTGGATGCGCTGCTGGAACTGGGGACGGAATCGGATGCGGACGCGATCGCCGGCGCGGGGCTGACGGCCGCAGGGCAGGAACTGATGAAAGTGTGGAGCGACATGGACAAGGGCGTAGTGAAGGGCGATCGCGCCTTTGCCGCGGCCGACGAGGCGGTGCGGACCCGGCAGGCGGACGCGTCGCTGTAAGTATTGCGCCAAATTAGCGGCGGTCGCCGCGGCGCTTGCGAGTCATCATGGGACTGTTCAAAACGGATTCGGAACGGCGGATCGAGCGCGAGCTGAAGATCAAGGGGGGCTGCGCAGCGATCGAGCGCTCGATCCGGCAGCAGGAGAAATTCGCCGAAGATTTCATCCAGAACGCGCGGAAGGCGCGAAAAATCGGGGACGAGGGGCAATACCAATTCATCCGCAACGCGCTGAAGCGCACCGCGGCCATCAAGAAGATGCTGGAGCGGCAGCTTCTGTCGATGAAGAACGCCATGCTGATTCAGCAGCAGGCGCAGGCCAGCCGGGAATTTTCCGAGTCGATGAACCTGATGGCGCAGCAGATCGGGCAAGTCTTCGGGGAGCTGGACCTCACCAAGACGCAATCGCAATGGGAGAAAGCGGTAACCCAGGCCTCCAGCATCGAGGAGCGGATGGATTTGTTCCTGGATTCGATGGAGCAATCGTCGGAACTGGGGGCGTCCGCGCCGGCGCCGCGCGAGGGCCTGGTAACGGATGACGAAATCGACCGGATGATCGCGGCGGACGTTCTGGCGGAAGAGCGCACGGAACTGGGAAAGCTGGACCAACTCGAATCGGAAATCGCCAAGGAACTGGGGAAAAACGCGGAATGATCGCCGCGGACATCGATGCCTGCTAGAATATCTGCGATGCCGTTGAATAACGTCATTCAAATCGACCCAGAAGTCCAAGGCGGGGCGCTTGCTTTACCGGTACGCGCGTTCCAGTGAAGTCTCTCTTTGACGCGTTGCGGCACGGCCGGTCAATCGATTACTTCCTCGAACAATTTCCCTCGGTCAAGCGGGAACAGGCATTGCGGCTATTAGAAGAAGCGGCAGCGCTGGTTTCTTCCGGGCCGCGCGCGGCATGAAAGTGTCGCTCGACGAGAACCTTCCTCACCAATTGCGGGGTTGAATCGATTCATGTCGTGGACGAGTCTTTGCCAACTCGATGAATTGAGCGAAACAACCGGGAAATACGTCGAAATCGACGGGTTCCAGTTGGCGGTTTTCCTGGTGGGCGGAGCGGTGCATGTCCTTGACAACACTTGCCCGCACGCGGGGGGACCTCTGGCGGAGGGAGAAATCGAGGGGGATTGCGTGGCGTGCCCTTGGCATCAATGGACGTTTCGAGTCACCGACGGCAGACTTCGCGGAGCGGAAACAGTGGGAGTGACGCACTATTCCACGCGGAAGTTTGAGCGGCCGGGGCAGCCGACGCTGGTGCAGGCGGATTTGCCGATTTATTGAGGTGAGGTTTTAGGGGTCGATTCGCCGCGGCCGATGGACTGTGACAGGCGAGCCTTCGGCGACGATCGCCGACACGGGGGGCTTCTTCAGATATTCGACGAACGATGGGCCATACGACTCCTCGACGTTGGCACAGAGTTCCGGAGATTCCGCGTGCCAGATTCGCCATGGGCGATGAATGACGCGATATTCGATTGTGCTGCCGTCGGCGCTGGCGGGTGTATCCCCAGTAATGATCGGTGACGAAAGCAGCGAGCGGATCGGCGGGTTCGGCGGGCGAACCAACTGCCGTGGCCGCGACGTGATCCCATTTCCCAGACCATTGCCATGAGTAAGAGATTCTTCCCGGCGAATTGACGAGTTCGCTGGGTGCGGTGCTGCGCATGGCGACCGCGATATACGGCTCCTGATACGCCCGCCGGGCGATGGATGCGATCGAACGGCGCGGGACGAGTTCGCGGACAAAGCAGACGCCGCGGCGAATTTCGCCGTCGGGCATCTCGCGGCGTACGTAGAACCGGAGATTGACCTCGTCGAAATTGCGATGGAAGGGGATGGGTATATGGAACAATCGCGTGTTAAGAAAGCGAAACCCGACGACGCTGACGAGCGCTGTGTCGTGATGCAGATCTAGGCAAACGCCGGCAGGGCAGAGCGGCCCGAGAATCGCGGCGGGGACCTGGTATGTCAGCATCACCAGATAGCGCCACTCGGCCGAAAGGAAGCGGCCGGGTTGACGGGGTGATTTTTTCAAGGGTTTTGGTCAGCCGGCTTCAGCTTCCCTGGGGAGACTCTTCCGCAAGCCGCGGATATCCTGCAAAAATTCTTTTCGCAAAATATAGCGTGTCAGGGTCGCCGCGCCGAAGGAGAAGACGAAAACGTCGGCGGGCGTTGGATTCAGCAGGCGGCGCGAGGTCCACCAGGCGATGAGGATGCAGACGAGCCACTCGGCGGCGGAGATCACGGCGAAATCGAGCCAGGGGCGGGGGCGGACGATGAACTCGCGCTGGGTGCGTACATAGCGGAGATGAAAAATCGCCGTCGCGAGGATTGCGGCCGGATAGGAGAGGGCGGCGGCGTGAATGGGGTGGCGGATGCCGTCGAGCCATAAGAACGCCGCCAGGCCTGCGAGCCAGCCTATTACGGTGGCGATGAGGAATTTGCTGACCGGGGAGAGTCGCGGGTATTTGAAATCGTACAAGCGGCTGAGGTGTTCCAGATATTTAAACTGCTGCTTGAGGGACAGCTTGGATCGCCCCTTTTGCCTGAGCCCGAAATGGATGGGGATCTCGCGGACGGACGTGACGCGCGCCTTGCACATCAGCTCCAGGGCGATTTTATATCCGAGGGGGGTAAGCTGCTTCGCGCCGGCGTAGGTTTCCCGGCGCAGGGCGAAAAAGCCGGCCATGGGGTCGGTAATTCTGCCCGCGAAAGATCGGGCAAGAAACGTCGCGACCCTGGAATTGATTTTTCGAAGCGTGCCCCAGGTATCGGCGGTGCTTCCCCCCGGCACGTAGCGCGAGCCAACGACAAAATCCGCGCTGCGATCGCGCAATGGAGCGAGCAACTCGGGCAATTTTTCGGGCGGGTGCTGCAAATCGGCGTCCATCACGCACAGGAATTCGCCGTGAGCCTGGGCCATTCCATGCAGGACAGCGCCGCTCAGGCCGTTTTCCGGCTCCTTCCGAACGAGCAAGCGGACGGGGTACGTTTTGGACAGATCGGCGCAGACACCCGCGGTGTTATCGCGGCTGTTGTCGTCGACGATGAGGACCTCATACGCGGCGGGCCGCAGGGCGGCGTCGATGCGCTTCAGGAGCTCGGGCAGATTTTCCGCCTCGTTGATTGTGGGGACGATGACCGAAACTTCCGGCGCCGGGGAAGGCGAAGTGGGAGAAGTTGAATCCATCAGTTGTCGGCGCCGGAACTGCCGTCGACGGTTGAGTCAATCGCAACGCCGATGCAATTCGCGACACTGCGCTCGATTGACAGAGGGATCAACAAATCATGCCCGTCGCTGGGGCGATTGACAACGGTGGGGTCCGTGCCGCCGTAGCTGACGGCCATGGTGGAACTTCCGCCGCTGTCGAGGATCAAAGCGGTCCAGGCGCCGAGGCGGAGCATTTCCTGTCCCACCTGATATTCACTGATTCCCTCCGAATATCCGGGCCTCCGTCCATCAACAACCAGGAAGATCAGATTTTTCCCCTCATGGTCGACTCCAACCGCCGTTCGTGGAGCGAGGATGGACTTGTCCTCGGGATGCTCGTCGGGAAGGCGGGCGCTCTTGCCCTCCTTGACGATTACGAAGGTGCCGGTGAGAGCCTGAGTCGTTTGCGGGGGAAGCGTCATAAATTGGCCGATGGAGGCATGGTTTTTTCCTTCGACGACGAGGGTGGGCCAATCTGGATGTTTAGGATGACGGGTCAGGAGCACGCCATCGCTGACGAGCCAGCCGATGGGGCGCGTCGGGTTTCCGTCGAAGTAGGGATATTTGATTCCGAGGATGGATTCGGCGTCCTTGGTTCCGAAGGGGCTGCCGTTGATGGCGATAGCGAGATGGTTGCGGCGGGCAAGACTCGAGACGGTCAGGAGGGATATGTTCCAGGGTTCGGGCGAAGTGGGGTCGACGGCGCAAGCGACTTTGACGTGCACCGAGGGATCGGTGAGATCCACCTTGGCGACGTAAAGCCTCAGGGCCGGATTGGTTCTGATTTCGGGAGTGAAGATGATCGGTCCGTGCGGCCGCAGATTTACCGCCGGAGCCGGCGCTAGGGACGAAAGGGCGAGAATCGCCAAAAAGATCGGCAGGATTTTGAAGGTTCGAAACATTGCTTATTTTCCCGCGGCCGTTCCCGAGGCGGGTGTTATAACGGATTATCCCGCTTTGGGCACAAAATTATTGGTTGTTAAAAGCTTAGCTTGCCGGGATTAAGGCTTCATTATAACCTCTGGCGGCCGTATATGAGCATCCTCGTCGGAAAAACCACCCAAGTCATATGCCAGGGAATAACCGGTTCCGCTGGGGCTTTTCACACCAAGGGATGCCTCGAATACGGGACGAAAATAGTCGGAGGAACCACTCCGGGCAAGGGGGGAGGAAAAGATGCAAATGGTCTGCCGATTTTTGACACCGTACGGCAGGCCGTGGACGCGACCGGCGCCAGCGCGACGATGATCTTCGTTCCACCGCCGTTTGCGGCAGACGCGATAATCGAGGCCGCCGATGCAGGAATTGCAGTAATCGTCGCGATTACCGAGGGGATTCCGGTCCTGGATATGGTCGCGGCCAAGGCGTACCTCAAGGAAAAGCCGAAGAGCGTTTTGATCGGGCCAAATTGCCCGGGGATCATCACGCCGGGGGAATGCAAGATCGGAATCATGCCCGGTTACATTCATACCCCGGCATCGCAAGCCAGAAGCGGGAAGAAAGTGGGGATCATCAGCCGAAGCGGGACGCTCACCTACGAAGCGGTGTGGCAGTGCACCACGCGCGGAATCGGGCAGACGACGTGCGTGGGAATCGGCGGGGATCCCGTGAAGGGATTGAATTTCATCGAACTGCTTGCCATGTTCGCCGATGATCCGCAAACCGATGGGATCATCCTGATCGGAGAAATCGGCGGCGCGGACGAGGAAGCGGCGGCGCACTACGTGCAGGAAAAGGTCAAAAAACCGGTGACGGCTTTCATCGCGGGGCGAACCGCGCCCGCGGGGCGGAGAATGGGACACGCGGGGGCGATCATCAGCGGGGGCGAGGGCGGCGCGGAAACCAAAATCGCTGCACTGAAAAAAGCGGGGATCGCGGTGGCGGACAGCCCGGCGACGATTGGCGAGACAATGGCCGAGGCGTTGGGCGTTACGACGCCGGCTTGAGCAGGGCGAGGACTTCCGCGTTTCCGCCGTGGCCTTTCATGGGGCTGGGGGTCGAGGCGGACCAGACGAAGCCGGAGTTTTCAGCATCACGCCGCACGGCGTGCAAAATCTCTTCAAGCTTTTCCTGTGGGAGGACGCCGTTTCTTAAGTCACCCGCGTCAGCTTCGTAGTGCGGTTTGATGAGTGTAATGACGATGCCATCGGCGGGAATCATGTGCCGGGCGGGGGGCAGAATGCTGCGCTGTTTGGTCCATCCGACGTCGATAGTCACGATCTGAATTGGTTGCGGAAGCTCGACGTGCATGGCATTGGTCCGTTCCATCACAACCACGCGGGGATCCTTTCGCAGTTTCCAATCGAGCGCCCCATATCCTGTATCGACGGCATAGACTTTGGCCGCCCCGCGCTGCAGGAGGCAATCCGTGAATCCGCCTGCGTTGGAGCCTAAATCAGCGCAGATTTTCGCGGTGACGTCGATGCCGAATGTGGAGAGGGCGTGATCGAGTTTTCGTCCGGCTCGGGAGGCAAAGGGCTCGAGCATATTCGGTATTGAATCGTAAAGGGGCGTGCATTGGAAATCGGCTGACGTGCGCGTAAAGTTTTGGGCATGGAAACGCGACGCCTGGGGAACTCGGATCTCTACGTGACGCCGGTGATATTCGGGGCATGGGCGATTGGCGGATGGATGTGGGGGAAGACCAATGACGCGGCGGCGATCGACGCGATTCGCGCCTCAATCGATCAGGGAGTGAATGCCATCGACACGGCGGCGGTGTATGGGATGGGGCACAGCGAGATGCTGGTGGCCAAGGCGATCGAGGGGAAGCGTGACAAGTTGATTATCGCGACCAAATGCGGAATGCGGTGGGACACGAAGGAGGGATCGGACCCCTGGGCGCAAATCGATAACGATGAAAACCCGATCACGATCATGAAGAACTCGAAGCCGGCGAGCATCGCCTGGGAGTGCGAGCAGAGCCTCAGACGGCTCGAGACGGATGTGATCGATCTTTATCAAATCCATCGCCCGGATTTGGCGACGCCGATCGAGGAATCGACGGCGGCGCTGGAGAAGTTGAGGAAAGAAGGAAAAGTCCGGGCGATCGGAGTGAGCAATTACGGGATGCCGATTCTAACCCGCGCGGCGGCGACGGCGCAACTGGCGAGCAACCAGCCGGCGTATAGCGTCATCCAGCGGGATATCGAGAAAGAGGTGATTCCGTTTTGCCGGGAGAAGCAGATTGGGATTATCTGTTATTCCCCGCTGGAGAGGGGGCTTCTGACCGGGGCGGTGGGGCCGGACCGGACGTTTGCGCCGACGGATCATCGGAACAAGCACAAATTTTTCACGCAGGAGAATCGGCAGCGCGTGGCCGATGCGCTGGCGAAGATCAAGCCGATCGCGGATGGCCATGGGGCGACCGTCGGGCAGACGATGATCGCCTGGACGATCCGCCAGCCGGGGATCACGGCGGCGCTGGTGGGGGCGCGGAATCCGGAGCAGGCGGAGCACAACGCCAAGGCGATGAATGTGTCGCTGAATGCCGATGAATTGGGGCAGATTCGGGCTGCGTTTGACCAGTGCGCGGCGGTTATGTCGCGGTAGAGAAAGATTTCAAGATCGCCTCGAAGAGCGGGTCCTCCTGGCCGGGCGGGAAATGGATCGTCAGTTGGGCTCTGAGAATGGGGGCGGCGGGTTTTAGCCGCGAGATTTTCGCCCAATCTTTTTCGGTGGTAATCAGGTATTCGGCTCCGGCGGTCGGAAGTTGGGCTAAATCGGTTCGGGTATAGGCGTGATGATCGGGGAATGCCTCGGTTCCCGTGGGTTTACCCAGGCGTTCAGCGAGGGTGGCAAAAAAGCTGTCGGGAGAGCCCAGGCCGCAGAAAGCGAAATAGCTCTTGCCGGATGGGTTTATCTCCTGACCCTCGGCGTTTAGGAACGCGCCGAGTTGGTGATCGGCACGATAGATCGGAGCTGTCGAATTGTGCCGCCAAAGCTTCAGCCCGATCTGGGAGAGGTTTGCCGGCGGGACTTCGGAGGCGTGAGTGATCAGGAACTGCGCTGGCCCTGCGCAATTCCTGAAGGGGCTCGCGCAATAATCCCCGGGGCAAAATTCGGTCGAATCCAAACGGATTGCGGGCGTTGATCAAAACTAAATCGAAGTTTCGTTTGGCGCCGCGATGTTGCATGGCATCGTCGAGGACGAAGACGGTCGTGTCGGGATGATCGCGGAGGGCGGCGGCCGCGCCGCGTACGCGGCTGCGATTAACGATCACCGGGGCGATCCCCGCCAGGGAATTTCTGAGCACTTCGGCTTCATCACTGATTCCCTCGGCGGTGGTTTTATAACCTCGCAATAAAACCGCCGGATGGTGATTGGATTTGGCCAATTTTGTGGCGAGCCAGATGGAGACCGGGGTTTTTCCCGTGCCGCCGGCCGTTATGTTGCCGACGCTGACGGCCGGGCGCCCGAGGGAATGGGTCGCGAAATAACCCTTGTCGTACAGGGCATTGCGGATGCGCATCACGGTTGCATACAAAGGCTCGACGCACGCGGCGACGGCTTCCAGGGCAGGGGGGAGAGGTGGTCGGTTTGAATCAGACATTATAAACCCGCGCGCAAATATACATCGTCGCTTTGTCCAAAAACGATCGGCATCGGTGGGACACGATTGAGCCGGAAGGGGTCGATGAGTTGATGGGGATCATCCACGGAGTCGCCGAGTGTGTCGATTCCGCACCATTTTGCCAGCAGGGCGAGCAGGCGGGAAGGCTTGACACCCAGTTCACGGTACATGGCGAGGCGCGTGTCGCCGTGCCGCTTGGCCAGCCGTTTGCCATCGGGTCCGATCACGAGGGGGACGTGGGTATAGCGGGTAATATTGCCCGCAGCGCCCAAAGCGCGATAGAGGAGAATCTGCCTCGGGGTGGAATCGAGGAGATCGTCGCCTCGGACGACTTGATCGACTCCAGCGGCGATATCGTCGATGACAACGGCCAATTGATACGCGGCTGTTCCATCGGCCTTGGCGATGACAAAATCGCCAATTTGACTGGCAACATTAAATGTCTGGGGGCCTAGAAAGGCGTCGTCGAAAATGATCGTTTCGTTCGGGGCGAGGAAGCGAGTCGCGGGTGGGCGGCCGGCTTTTTGCGTAGCTTCCTCAACGGATGAATATTTTCCTCGGCAAGTTCCGGGATAAATGCTCGCCCCGTCCTCCGCATGGGGTGCGCTGGCGGCGAGTTCCACTTCACGCCGCGTGCAGACGCAGGGATAGGCGAGGCCTTTATCGAGAAGCATTTTGATGGCCGCGGCGTAGGCCTCCCGGCGCGAGGATTGATAGATCGGCCCGTCGTCCCAATCGAGGCGCAGATATTCCATGTCGTCCATCAACATCGCATCCGCGCCCGATTTGACGCGCGGGGAATCGAGGTCTTCGATGCGGAGGATGATGCGCCAATCATTCTGGCGGGCCAGAAGCCAATTGATCAAAAACGTGCCGGCGTTTCCGAGATGCAAAGCCCCGGTGGGAGAAGGCGCCAGACGGGTGGTGGGCATGTGTGGATTTTACGGCGCGTCTTCCAGGGGGCGCGTTTTGGCGCTGTCGAGAACGGACTGGAGAAATGCCTGATCCTGCCCGTATTCGTTGGGGGTCATGGCGGAAACGGAAAAGCTGCACGGCAAAAAGGTGTCCTCAAAAGGCACGAAAACCAGGCGGCTCCAGGAAATCAATTGTCCGTCGCCTGTCTCGACGATGGGGGTATCGGCGGTGCCGGCGTCGATGGCATTCGTATCGTCGGGCTGGGTGGAAGCCTGCGTGGTGGACACGGTATACATGATTTTGTCGATGACACGGAGGCCGTTGATTTGATGAAGATCGTGAACTTGGACGCGATCAGGCCGCTGCTGGGCATCGGCTTCGGCGCCATCAACCATCAACTCGATTCGCCGCGAACTCATGCCGGGGAGCGTCGTGACGGTGATGGTGGTATCGCCGCTGGGGGTGGGGCCTTCGAGCATGGTGATGCCGTCAACGAGTTCGACCTTCCAACTTGGGGGAACCTTGACGCTAAGGGGCGCGGATTTAATGTCTAGTTCGGTGCGATCGCCGCTGACGAGGTCCTGAGTCGTGGGCCGGGTCGGAGGCGGGGGCTCGGAAGCCGTGGGGGTGGAATCCTCGGAACGGCCGCATCCCCCAATAGCGACAATTCCCAAGGCCAAAATGACCAGCCCTCGTCCCAACCCAATCCGCATTTTGCAATTATGTGCCCGTTTTGGGTGGTTATCAAGAAAGACTTTTTAGCAATCGCTGGTAGTTCTGAATCCGCCATCTGGGGGCGGTTTCTTCGTTAACGTCCGGATAAAAATCGAGCAGATTTTGGGGGGTTATTCCCCACAGACCGAACTGTTTGATGCCGGGGGTGTCGATGACGGCGCCGCCTATATCGAGTTCATAGCGCTGGGCGGAGGTGGTGGTATGGCGGCCCTTCTCGGTGGCGAGGCTGACCTGGCCGATTTTCACGCCCAGGCCGGGTTGGATGGAGTTGATGAGAGTACTTTTCCCGACGCCGCTATGGCCGGCCAGGACGGTTGCCTTGCCTTTGAGAATCTCGGCCAGGGCGTCGATTCCGGCGGCGCTGACGGCGCTGACCTGGAGCGTCGCGGTGCCGAGAGATCGGTAATGGTCTAGGATTTCGCTGACGGCGGCTTGCTCGGATTCGTCGATGAGATCGATTTTCGACATGCAGAGAATGGGGCGGAGGCCGCCGCCCTGGGCGGCGATCAGCATTCGGTCGACCAGGCCCCATTTGACGCGCGGCTGAACGACGCTGGCGACGATGAGCATCTGCTCGGCGTTGGCGACGATGGGCTGCTGGTTGTGGCCGTGAAAACTGCCGGTGCGAACCAGGACGGTTTTCCTGGGCAGCGCCTGCTCGATGACCGCTTTGGCGCGGCCGGATTCGTCAAAACCGCCGGTATCGCGAAATCGGACCAGATCGCCGACGACGATGGCGGAATCGGCGAGCTTGGAAAGGGTTTTGCGGACGACGCAGAGGCGTGGGCCTGTGGGATGCTGGACGTGATAGAAAAGAGAGAACACCTGAACGACCTGGCCGACGGGAAGGCCTTCGAGATTTTGAGAGGTCTGGCCCTGGGAATCGCGGAGGGAAGCGGTCTGTTCAATTTTATTTTGGGTCGATGATTTAGAGCGTTTGTCCTCGCGTTGCTGATCGTGCAGTTCCTCGGAGTCGAAATTCCCGGCCAGATACCGGGCCGTGAGGTCCTTTTCGCGGGTCTTGTTTCGGTGTGGTCGGCTCATCGTTTGCCGGGTCGCGGCACAAAAATGGTCGCCTGCGGGGGCCAAAAACACAAGGCAAAGCGTGGCATTTGATTGTTGGTTAAGATCATCTTAGAGTTATATTTTTAGCGGAGACGCACCCTTGGCTGTATCGCTACCGCTTGCAGAAGAGTACGAGAAGAAGGAAAAGTGCGGTCTCTTCGGCGTCTGGGGGACGAGCGAGGCCGCGCATATCGTCTATCAGGGGCTATTCGCTCAGCAACACCGCGGACAGGAATCGGCCGGCATCGTGGTGAGCGATGGGATCGGTCTGCACGGCCACACCGGGATGGGGCTGGTCAGCCAGGTTTTCACGCCGCGGATGCTCGCGCGAGGAACTGGTCGGCAATGCCGCCATCGGTCATGTGCGCTATTCGACGACGGGGTCAAGCAAACTGTGCAACGCCCAGCCGCTGCTCCGGCAATATTTGATGGGCCCCGTGGCGGTGGCTCATAACGGGAATCTCATCAACGCCGGCCTTCTCCGCCAGCAATACGAAGAACACGGGCACATTTTCCAAAGCACGACGGATACCGAAATCATTGTGCACCTGCTGGCCAAACCGACGCACGCGCAAAAGCACGATCCGCTTCCGCACGTGCTGAAGCATCTTCAGGGGGCGTACAGCCTGCTATTTTTATTTCCTGATCGAATGGAAGCGTGCCGGGACCCTTGGGGGGTCAGGCCGCTGGTTATCGGGAAGTCTGCGCGATGAACTATGGTGCATCGCCAGCGAGACCTGCGCGTTTGACGCGGTGGGCGCGACGTATGTGCGGGAAGTGGAGCCGGGGGAAATCGTGCGCGTCGATGCCCACGGCCTGCATAGCCGCACATTTGAGCCTCCGGCGCAATCGATGGCGATGTGCGTGTTTGAGCACGTCTATTTTTCCAATCCCGCGAGCAAGATATTCGGGCAGACCGTGCACGTGGTTCGACAGGCGTTGGGCAAACAATTGGCCATCGAATGCGCCGGTCGCGGCGGATTACGTGATGCCGATGCCGGATAGCGGGCGCTCAGCGGCGATGGGGTTTGCGAAGCAATCGGGCATTCCGCTCGAAGAGGGGATCGTTCCGAATCGGTTCGTTGGGCGGACGTTTATTCTGCCGAAGCAAGTGGATCGGGATCGGGCCGTGGCGCTGAAGTTGAACATTATCCCGGACGTGGTGAATGAAAAGCGGATCGTCATCGTCGAGGATTCGGTGGTGCGCGGGACCACTACGCGATCCAAAATGTGCGCCATCCGGTCGGCGGGGGCGAGGGAAATTCATTTGCGCGTTTCCTGCCCGCCGATCCGCCACCCCTGTTTTTATGGGATCGACTTCCCGACCAAAGAGGAACTGATCGCGCATGAGCGAACCGTGCATCAGATCAGGGATTTCCTCGAAGTGGATAGTCTTGCGTATCTTTCGCTGGACGGCATGCTGTCGTGCATGAAGTTCCCGCGCGATCATTATTGCACGGCGTGCTGGAGCGGCGAATACAAAATCCCCATCGATCAGCCTCACAGCAAGTTCAGCTTCGAACGCGATCAACTCAGAATGTTCTGAAGTTGCCCAGCCTGATCCAGTGAAATGGACGTGCTGGCGGCCATTATCGGGCCTACTGACTGGGTAGGATTCCTCGGCCGGCTCCTCATTTCCGCTACATCCTCTCCCGATATCAAAATATAGCGGTTCGGGCGCTTCCGAGCCGCGGTCGATATCTTTTTGGATTGATCGAGGCTGGATTGCCGACGCCGATTCCACAACATTCCGGCATTCTTCGCGAACAGGAGAGTGTTGACTCGTCCGCCCGCGCGGCATACGCGGATCTGGCGCGTCTGGCGGCGGAAATTTGCGGGATGTCGGCGTCGATCATCTGCCTTGTGGACGGGGAATGCCAGTGCGTTGAGTCCGCCCACGGGATGGACGCGATTCGCACGGCGGACGTGGCTCCCTTCAATCAAGTGACGGCGCTGGGCCACGGGCCCCTGGTCGTGAACGACGCCCTGAACGATGAAAGATTTTCGGGCAAGGTGGGAGATATTCGGTTCTATGCGGGCGTGCCGCTCCAGGACAGCGACGGGGCGATTCTGGGGGCGTTGTGCGTGGTCGACTATCACCCGCGTTCGCTGGCGCTGCCGCAGATCGAATGGCTGCGGCTGCTCAGCCGGCAGGCGGTAAAACTGATCGAATGCGGCCGCGCGGCGGTCGCGCTCGAAGAGGCGCGCCGCGCCGCGGAGGCGGCCAATCAAGCCAAGAGCACCTTCCTGGCGAACATGAGCCATGAAATTCGCACACCGATGACCGCAATCGTCGGGTATGCGGACCTGATGCTCGATCCGGATCAGGATGCGAAAGATCGCGGGCAGTGCCTGCAAGTCATCCGCCGCAACGGACAGCATCTTCTGGAACTGATCGGGGACATTCTCGATCTGGCGAAACTCGAAGCCGGCAGAATCGCGGCGCGAAAGAGCGAATGCGATCTCGCGGCCTTGATGGCGGATGTCGCTTCGCTGATGACGGCGCGGGCCCGCACCAAGGACCTGACGCTGAAATTCGAGGTCAGCCCCCCGACGCCCAGGCATATCCGAACCGATACGTTGCGCTTGAAGCAAATTCTTCTGAATCTGGTCGGGAACGCGATCAAGTTCACCGACAAGGGCGAAGTCGTCATCCGGATCAACCACGATTTGACGGAACACGGGCGCGGAACGCTGCGAGTGGAAGTGATCGACACGGGAATCGGGATGTCGCAGGAGCAGCTTGCCGTGCTGTTCCAGCCGTTCACGCAGGGGGATACGACCCCGGCGCGGCGTCATGGCGGGAGCGGGCTGGGCCTGACCATTGCGCGCCGGCTGGCGCGAATTCTCATCGGGGACATTACCGTCCGCTCCAAGGAAGGGGTCGGGAGCATCTTCACGCTGATGATCGACAGCGGAAGCAATAACGAACATCGCGGGGAATTCATCGTCGAGATGATCCAGTCCTTCCGGGCCGAGGAGGCCCTGGAAGCGGAGAAATTGCCGCGGCTGGCGGTGCGCGTGCTTCTGGCCGAGGACGGCCGGGACAATCAGCGATTGATCCGGACATTGCTCACTCGCGCCGGCGCGGACGTGCAGATCACCGACAACGGGCGCGACGCGGTCGATCTGGCGTTGCATGGGGATTTCGATCTCGTGGTCATGGACATGCAGATGCCGCGGCTGGATGGATATGGCGCGGCGAATGAATTGCGGCGGCGCGGTTTCGTGCGGCCGATCATCGCCCTGACCGCGCACGCAATGGCGGACGACCGGGACCGGTGCCTGCGAGCGGGATGCGACGATTATCTCAGCAAGCCGGTGAACAAGGACGATCTGCTGCTGACGCTGGCGGCGCACATTGCGGGGGAGAAGCCGCAGCGTCGGGTTTTGCGCGAGGCCGCTCGGGCCGCCGCGGTTGCGGCCACGGTTGCCGCCACGCCGGCCGAAGGACAGCGTCTGTCCAGCACATATGCGGACGATCCCGACATGATCGACGCGATTGCGCAGTTCATCGAGGAACTGCCGCACCAGGTCGACGAAATACAACAGCTTTTGATAGAAGCCAATCTTCCCCAATTGCAAGTGAAGGTCCACCAGCTCAAGGGAGCGGGGGGGGATATGGCTTTGAGGAGATCACCCGCCTGGCTGGGGCGGCTGAACAGTCCATCAAAGACAGTCGTGGGGCAACAGAGGTGCGCACGAATGTGGAATCGCTTCTGGCGACGATTCGGCGCATCGAAGGTTTTAAGGAGTCCCCCCTGCCCGGGGTGTAATGGGCAGATCGGAATAATGCCATGGCGCAAAAAGTGCTGCTGATAGACGACTCGCCGCAAATCCACACGCTGGTGCGAGCGCGTCTGGCTGGGGAACCGATCACCGTCCACTCGGCGCAAAGCAGCTCCGAGGGGCTTGCGATGGTCAAGGAACTGATGCCGGACCTGATTCTTCTGGACGTGGACATGCCCGATCCGGACGGATTCGAGGTTTGCCGGCGTCTCAAGGCGGACTCGGCGACGCACGGAATTCCCGTGGTCTTCCTGACCGGGGCCAGTTCTCCGGACGAGCGGATTTTCGGCCTCGAATTGGGGGCGGTGGACTATGTGACCAAGCCCTTCAATCCCGCGGAACTGCGGGCTCGCGTGCGGGCCTCGCTGAGAACCAAATATCTCATGGACCTACTGGCCAAGCGCGCCCAGATCGATGGATTAACCGGGCTGTGGAACCGGACGCATTTCGAAGAGCGGCTGAAGCAGGAGCAATCCCTGAGCAGTCGGACGGGGCATTCGCTGAGCTGCATCATGGCCGACGTGGATCATTTCAAGTCCATCAACGACACCTACGGGCATCCGTTCGGCGACGAAGCGCTGCGTGGGATCGCCGGTGTGCTGAGCGACGTGGGCCGCACGGAGGACATCATTTGCCGGCTCGGCGGCGAGGAATTCGTGATTCTGTGTCCGAACACTCCGATTACGGGAGCGGCCCGGATGGCCGAGCGCTGCCGGGAAGCGATTCTGAACATGAGCCTGATGCACCAGGGGAAACCGGTGCGGGTGACCTGCAGTTTCGGGGTCGCCGAGCAGGGCTGCGAGCCTTCGATGATCGACGCCGCCGACAAAGCGCTCTACGAAGCCAAGCGAGAGGGCCGGGATCGCGTGGTGACCAAGTGCCCGTGCGAATCCAGCAAACCGGCGACGTCGGGTCCGCCCGCCTAAATAGCAGACCGCGATTCAGCGACCCCGAATTTAGCGGCCCCGCTTGCGGGGCGTATCCTTCGATGTGCCGGAATCATGGTCCCCCATTTAGTGGAACGCGTCGATAGGCACGTTTGCCTTTTCGAACATCGCTCTTAACCTGCATTCCCAGGAGTGATCTTTGATCACTCGAGCGCAGCCGCTTGCGCCATACGTTCCCGGCGATTGGGGTCATCAAGCAGGCTTTGGACGATTTCGCGCGCTTCGCGCGGGTTGTGAAAGACCTCGATTTCCTTGCCTACCTCGAATGCCTCGGGCAGTCCGACGCAGTCGTTGTGAATCATGGCGGAGCCGCATGAGGCGAGTTCAAACGTTTTGGCCGTCAATCCCTCCTCATCCCAACCGGCAACGGCATCGAACCCGACTCTCCCCCTGGCGACAAATTCGGGTATGCGTGCAAAATCGACCCACTGGCCGTTGGCCGCTTGGTCGGCGGGGTCGCCGACATGGGACCATTTCCCGCCAAAGACGGCGACGCGGAAATATTTGCTGAGATAAGCGAGATAGAAATGCCGCTGCCATTTGCGAAAGGCGTAAAGGATGTCGGCGGCCTTGAAGTAGGTCGGAAACATGGCCGCGAGCCACCAGGATGCCATGGGAAATTCGTCCGTGAGCGCGGGCAAATGGCGAGCCAGAGCTTGGTCGGGTTTAGCAAGTTTCAATTCGATGGCCCGGCGCGACCAGGCGGTTAGCTCGGGGCGAAGCGAGGGATTGGCCTCTTTTTCCCACAACTCGCTCAACTGGGACTCGACCTGTTTGGCCACGATGCGGTTGATTTCCTGCGGATCGGGGTCGTCCTGCTCGAGAAAAGGCAGGATCCAATCGGGAAGCGTGACGTCGTTGCCGTATATCGCGATGAGATCGTAATCCGGCTTCATTGCCGGTGCGGGGCGAGGATTTTGGGGTCAGCGGCGCATCCTACGGCGTGGCAATTGGGCCAGCCGAGAATCCTGCCGATTTCCCAGGCGTGGGCCTCGTTCTTCAGGAAGTGATATTGATTGGCAGACCTAAAAGCGGCTTGAACTTCGGGGCGAAGGGCATCCTTATTGTTGACCCATTGGGGATGATCGGCCCAGAAGACGAATTGGCGGACTCCGCGAACCTCGAAGAAATTGCGATAAGCGCCGGGCCATTCCTGGTCGACGGGCAAGATCGTGGCGCCGTTGGTGGCATAGTTCAAAACCAGACCGATTTTCCGCTGGATCAAGACGCTGTTCATCTGCTGGACGGCCGCGGCGGGATCGACCTTCACCGATTCGAGGAGTTGGTCGAGTTCCAGGAAGACATGGCGCAACCCCATTGCGACGGCGGCGTTTCCCAATCCCGCCAGCCACCACCGGCTCATCCGCCCGCCATTTAAAATGGTGAGCATGGTCCGGCCGGGCGCAATGGTCTGAAGTTCAGGCACGTAAACGGCTCTGAACGTTGTCCAAAACGTTCATGAAATTGATGTAGCTGTCGTACGGGCTTTCGTAGGGGCTGAAATATTTGTGGACATCGCCGTCGGCCCAATACTTCGTGCACATGTAATAGAAGTGATCGCTGGTCGTCAGCCGGCGCCAATCGGTCAGGAGCTGCTCGTCCCCTTTTTCCTTGAGCGGACCTTCGAGTTTGTAGAGTTCATGGAGGGCGTTGGACTGCATAGCGTTGCCCAGCCAGGCGGAAAGATCGCGTTCCATGTCGGCCCAGGAAATCATGTGCGGGACGTCGATCTCGCCGACGGCATCATACTTGTCGATGACCTGGCTGGGGGTGAGAAAATTATTGTCGGGATGTTCCATGATCTTGCCGGGCAAGTGGCGGATGAAATCAAATATGCCGGTGTCCGCCCATTGATGCTCGCCGAAGGTTTCGTAATCCATGAAAAGATTGCACAGAAAGCCGTTGCCGTTGATCTGGTTGACCCAGCCGGCGAATTTTTCAGCAGTAAGGGGCCACTGCTCCCAGGCGCGGTTCGAAAAGCGGAATGCGATGTCGTCGCTTAGTCGGTAGTTCTTCAGCAGCAGCTTTGTCTTGGGGGCGTGGGGCGGTCGGTAGACGAAATTGGGGGAGCGATAGCCGAGAATAAAATCGGCGCCCTCGGTGAGGATCGCCTCATAGCCCATGTGGCTGATGAAATGGGCCAGATCGTTGTTGTAAATCAATTCGGTATTGCGGAAGACCCGGGGTTCCTGGCCGAAGAGGTGCTTGATGTATTTGCGATGCTGCTCGATCTGGGCTCGAAATTCCTCGCGGGAATAGAGGAACGCCAGGGAGTGGTAATAGGTTTCGTCAAGAAATTCAACGCACCCGGTCTGGTTGAGCTGATGGAACGAATCCATCACCTCGGGACAGTAAAGGGAGAACTGCTCGAGGGCGGCTCCCGTGACGGAATAGGCAATGCGAAAGCGGCCTTCGTGGACGCGGATGGTCTCCAGCAGCGTGTTGTTGGCGGGGAGATAGCACTTGTGAGCGACCTTGCGGCAGATCTCGGCGTTTTTGTGTTCATCAAAATAGTGCCGATCGGTGTCGAAAACGCTGTAGCGCCGAAGCCTGAACGGCTGGTGGATCTGAAAATAGAAGCAGACCGATGCCATAGGTCGTTGGGTTGCCAGTATACGCGCAAGGGGATGGGAATCTATGGGGGGCCAAAACGCATTGATGGCCGATAATCTTGCGCCGCGCTCATGGATCGGCAAACGGATCGTGGCCTGGATTCGTCGGGAACCGCGCGCCTTCTCGAGCGCGTGGCAGTCCATATCGCGGTTTCTCGATTCGCGCCGCACCAAGCCAGTGTTAGAACAACTACAGGAATACCCGATGGACGCGACGCCGCCTGCAAATCCGAATCAAGAAACCGACGCTCGCGCCGCGGCGGGGGCCGGTTCTGATCGCGTGCCCGAACCTCTCTTGCGAAAACTGCACGAAGCGATAACCCGGTTTCATGACGCTCGCGTCAAACTTGAATCGAGCATGGACCTGCCCGAGTACGACCGTCAGGAGCGGGTGAATGAGAGCGAAGAGGTCCTCCGCCAGGCTGAGCAGGAACTCGAAAAAATCGACAAAGAAATTGAGCAAACTCTTAGCCCCGAGGTCGTAAGACAGCTTAAAGCAAGTGATGAAATGCCGCCCGTTTCGCCGAATCCAGTGGCCGAATAATTCACGGGGGTTCTATTTACCGGGCGGACGTCCGAGCGCGTGTGAAGTACCGGACAGAGAGATTGAGGACGAAGATGATCCCGATGAGGACGAGGATGCCCGCCCAGGCGAGGCGTTTTTGCTCGGGGTAGGGCCCCGTGGCGTAGGTAAAGACCTGCACGGTCAGCGAGGGGAATGGCCGGGCGGGATTCCACTCAACAAAACGACTGCTGAGGGCCGTGAAGAGGAGGGGTGCGGTTTCGCCCGCCACGCGGGCAACGGCGAGCATGACGCCGGTGACAATGCTGCCTGTGGCGGAGGGGATGATCACATGAAGAATAGTGCTCGCTTTAGTTGCGCCTAGCCCGATGGAGGCCTCGCGATAGCTATTGGGGACGAGACGGAGCATTTCTTCCGTGGTTCTGGCCACAATCGGGATCATGATGAACGCCAAAGCGCCCGCGCCGGCGTAGCCGTTGTACCCGCCGAGGGGAACGACCAGGAGTTCGTAGCCAAGAATTCCGACGACGATGCTGGGGACACCGGCGAGCACGTCGCTGATGAACCGCACAGGACCGTTGAGTACCGAATCATCGTCGTATTCGGAAAGGTAGATTCCGGCAAGCATTCCGATGGGGATGCCGACTATGCTGGCCATGAAGATGAGGAAGGTGGTCCCAAATATCCCGTTTTTCATTCCACCGGGTGCGCCCGCCATGCCGATCGGAATGGGCTCCTTGGTGAAGAAGGCGACATTCAGGGAGCTGAAGCCCAGGGAGAGGAGATAGCCAGTGATGAGCACTAAAAGGGCGACGATGAGACTGGCGAAGGCAATGCAAACCAGCAGCATGATGTCGCTGCGGATATAGGAGAAGCGATTATGGAGGGTTCTGGCCATGAGCTTATGCGGCGCGGGCGCCGCGTGAGTCTTTTCCGCCTACGACAAGCCATCTGGCGACGACATTGAAAAGCAGGGACATCAGCAGCAGGATCAGGGCGACTTCGCAAAGGGCCGAGCGGTGCAGATCGGTGCTGGCTTCGGAGAATTCATTGGCGAGCAGGCTGGACATCGTTTGGGCGGGGGCGAAAAGCGAGGCGCGGATCTGGTTGTTATTTCCGATGACCATGGTGATGGCCATGGTTTCCCCGGCAGCCCGGGCGAGGCCCAGCATGACAGCGCCGAAGAGCCCCGAGCGGCTGAATTTAAGCATTTCCTTGCAGCTTTCCCACCAAGTGGCGCCCAGGGCAACCGTGCCTTCGATTTCGGCGCGGGGGACCTGGCGCAAGACGTCGCGGCTAATGGCGGTGATGATGGGGAGGATCATGATCGCCAGCACAAGGCTGCCGGTGAGCATGTCGCGCCGAGTCAGGGGAATCGGGTGCGAAAAAACGTGGTTTCCAATTTTCAGCGGCTCGGTGAAGAGCCACCCCATCGCAGGGACGTGGAGCAAAAGTCTCTTGACCATCGGATCGAAATGATCGGCCATAAAGGGCGCGAGGACGAAGAGCCCCCACAGGCCGTAGGCGATGCTGGGAATAGCCGCGAGGAATTCGATGAGGAATGAGACGATGGGGACCAGAAACGTCGGGGCGACGCGGACGAGGAAAATGGCCGAGCCCAGACTAAGTGGGATGGCAAAGAGCAGAGCGAGAGTGGAACTGACCGCTGTGCCATAGATGACCGGGAGATGCGCCGAACGTCGGCGGGAGGGTCTCCATGATGACGTTGCCGTCGGAATCCATCATCACGTGGCCCTGGGCGTCGCGCTGGGGGCGATCCAGTTCATTGGGCCGCCATTCGCTCGTGGTGAAGAATTTGAAGCCGAATTCGTGCATGCTCTGGCGGGCGGCGTAAAAAAGCACCACCAGAAGCGACGCGAGCATGAGGAGAATGATGACGCCGCTGGCACGGGCGAGATTGGCCAGGACGAAATCCGCGTCGAGGAATTTTCGGCGCGTGGAGATGAAGGAGCCCGGAGGGGCGGGCGAGGCGTAAGGAATGGTGTCGGGCGTGCTCAAAATGGACCTTAAGAAAAACGCCCACGGCAGCCGCCGTGGGCATTGCGCCAGAACTGATCCGGGACCGCTTATTTTGCCCCGGCGGGCTTGATCGCGTCGCCGCCGTAGGTGAGGCCGCCCAACGCGTCTTCGATTTTTGCGGTCACCTTCTGTCCCAGCGGAGCGTAATCGAGATCGGTATTGAACTTTTGCCCATCATGTTCAGCCCACCAGAGGAAATCAACCAGGCCCTGGGCCTGATCCTTGCTCTTGATGTTGTTGAGGTCCTTGTAAATGATGAGATAGGTGAGGGAAGAGACCGGATAGGTGGTGTCGCCGTCCTGATTCCAGATGTTGGCGGCGAGCATTTGCCCCGTCATGCCGTCGGCGGCGCCCTCAGCGGCGGCGGAGACAGCGTCCGGGGTCGCCTTGACGAATTTGCCGGCTTTATTTTTCACCGAGCCATAGGTGATGCTGTTCTTGTCGGCATAGTTCTCCTCGACGTAGCCGATAGCGCCGGCGGTCTGTTGGACGATGGCGGCGACGCCCGGGTTGCCCTTGCCGCCCTGACCCACGGGCCACTGGACTTGCTTGCCAGTGCCAATCGACCCTTTGAAGTCATCGCTCTGGGAGGCAAGGTAATTGGTCCAGACGTAGTTGGTGCCGCTGCCGTCGGTTCGCCAGGCGCAGGTGATGGCGGTTGCCGGGAGATTGACCCCGGGGTTCATCGCGGCAATGCGCGGATCGTTCCACATCGAGACCTTCCCCATGTAGATGTCGGCCAGAAGGGGGCCGTCGAAATTGAGGTCGGTGATTCCAGGCAGATTAAAGGCCGGCACGACCGCCCCCGCGCAAGAGGGGATTTCGATGAGATTGTCCGCGCCGCCGGCTTTTTCGATTTCACCCTTGCTCATCGGTGCGTCGGAGCCGGCGAAGTCGACGACTTTATCGGTGATGTCCTTGATGCCTTTGCCCGACCCGCCGCCGCCGTAGTCGATTTTCACGTCGGGGTGGAGGTTCTGATATTCCTTGCACCAGCGTTCATATAGAGGCTGGGGGAAAGTGGCCCCCGCGCCAGTGAGAGAGACGTCCGCGGTCGCGATACCCGCCAGGCCGAGGATTGCGGTCAGCGCCGCGGCCGCGGCGAATTTTGCTATTCGATTCACGTTTCCTAGCTCCTTCCCAAAGTGTGGTTCCGCCCCCAAGGGTGCGAAGATGGTAAAAGTGGATTGTTTGCGCCGCATTAAGATTGGGTATGCCAGGATACAATGCTTCGGATGGCCGGACTGCGCGGACTCTCCGACGAGCAACTTCTCAGCCGGTGCCGAGTCGAGGCATATCGCGGCCCCGGGCCCGGTGGGCAGAAAAGGAATAAGACCTCGTCGGCGGTGCGGATTACCCACGAGGCCACCGGTTTCAGCGCGATCGCGGGCGAATCCCGGTCGCAGAGTCAGAATAAGTCGAAGGCATTGCGGAGATTGCGATTGAAGCTGGCGCTCGGTGTTCGGGAAGAATGGAAGGGTCAGAAAGTAAATCTTGGCGTATCGCCGCGATCGGAGGATTTTTTTGAAGTGATGGGTGCGGTGCTGGATGCGCTGGCGGAATCGCAGTGGAGTTTGTCCGTCGCGGCCGCGAAGATGGGGACCACTACGGCACAGTTGGGCAAGTTTTTGCGCAGGGATGGGGATGTGTTGGAGGACGTAAACCAACAGGCGCGGGGCGTGGGCTTAAGCGGCTGGCGTGAAATGATTTATCTTGGCGTCCAAAGCGCCTGCTTTTAGAATTTCGCGGATGAAGGCTAACCGGGTTTCTCTTGTTTTGCTTGGGATCATATTGGGGCTGAGCGCGGCGAATTGCGCTTGGGGTGACGAAGTTAATCTGATACGAAATTCGGACTTCACACAAAAGACGAGCGATGGCCGCGGGCCGGTCGGTTATGTGCTTTCGGGAAATGTTGCCTATCGATATTTGGGCGATCCGCATCGGGATGTGGCGGGATGGGGCGTGGCCATGCAATCGGCTGGGGCCGGGATGCTCGGGGGTTCAGTTTCGCAGATGGCGACGGGAATCGATGTGGGGGCCGGGCATGGTTTCGATTTACCTTTCGCGGGTTGCCGCAGGATTATTTTCGGGTCGGCCGGGACGATTTGATGATGCGCGTCGAGTTTTATGGCGGCGGCGGAAGGGTCTCTTACGATGCGAAGGGGAAGTCGATCTGGCCCGAGGTGGTCCGTGCCCGGCGGGATTTGACTGTTAATGGAGTGAGACACATCGGAGGGGCGGCGGTCTGGCGCAGCCTATCAACTGGATTTCTATGTGCCGTTTTCTCAGGTGGATTGTGTGAAGCTGGTCGTGAGTTTCGGGAATGGGGAAGCGGATCGGCCTCTCGCTTCGGAATTTCTAGTCAGCGATTTTTCGTTGCTGCGGATTTCGCCAGAGCCCGCCGGATCGCCGGCCACCGAGCCTTCCGATGTCCAGCCAAGAGGGACGCCGATTGCGATTGGGGGAAGATGGTTCTATGACGCCGGGCCGGGCGAAACGAGAGTTCCATCCGAATTCGATTCAACCAACGCGGAACGGCTACTCTATCGGGACACCGGGTGGTCCGCTCCGTTCGCGGCAGAAATGTCGGCCTGGCTGCGGGCAGGGGACAAAGATCTCGGCGGAACTATCGTCACGGCGGACAAGCTGGTGCCAGATAACGTGACCGTGCGGTTCGATGCGACGAGCATGATCATTCACTCGCATGGACTGCCGAATCATCCGACCGGGAAGTTTCCGCAGGAGGAGTCAGGGAATCCGAATTTTATCCAGGAAAAGGACGAGACGTTCTATATTCCGCTCAATCCGCGCCAGAATCCGGGCCATGAGGCGACCGCCAGGGATAATTCGAATCATGCGTTGCCGATGGGCCCGATCGGGGTGGCAGTCAATGGAGTGGTTTTCTTCAATCCATTTGACGCCAACAGTCAGGACGCGACCGATTTGATGGATCGCTGCTGCGGGCATCCCTCGCCGGACAATCTTTATCACTATCACAAGTATCCGATTTGTCTGAATTCGCCCTGGTCCGACAACGGCGAGCAACACTCTCCGCTCATCGGCTGGGCGTTTGACGGCTTTCCGATCTACGGGCCGTACGCCAGCGCAGGAGTGATGGCCAAGGATGTCACAGGAGCCTATGCGCTAAATGAATTCAACATTCATTTCGATGCGGATCGCGGCTGGCATTACCAGGTTACGCCAGGCAAGTTTCCGTACATCATCGGCGGATATTGGGGATATGTGGATCAGAGGGATGTCGATCATCGGGGCCCGCCGCCGGGGATGGCGGGTGGGCCGCGTGGCGCGGGGATGGGGCCGCCGCCCGGAGGAGGGTTTGGTCCGCCGCCGGGTGATGTCGGGCCGCCGGGGCCGCCTTGAGAAAACCCGAATGACGAAATCCGAAATCCGAATGAATGACCGAATGACCGAATGGGCGGCGCCTTTTTTCGGTCATTCTGGTTTCAGGCATTTTTTCGGGATTCTGGTTTCGGGCTTCGGGTTTCTCGGCCTATCCGTGTTTCAGCACCGAGTCGCCAGTGCCGAAGTATACGCCGCCGATGTTATGGCCATTGGCGTAGAAGCTGATGTGAGGCCAGCCTTCGCATCGCATCGGGAGAATGAGGGTGAACGTGCCTTGGCCTTTGGGGAGGTCGGCGGAGGATTGACATCGCTGCGTGTCGCTGATCCCGTCATTTTGATTTTTGGCGGTAACGAAAACGGCCATTGTCGCGGAGTCGGTTGAACCCAATTGGTAGGTTCCTTTGATTTGATAGACGTTGCCGGGACTGATGGTGCCGGAGGTGCCGCGGACCTCGGTGATGGCGATGTTGTCACCGGCGGCGAACTCGGTCAGACCGAGCTCAAAGGGGACGGATTGACCGAAGACCGCGGGAATGGGGAGCGGAGGATGGCGTTTATCGAAATCGGCAGCCGCGATGAGTTGGGGGTTCAACGAATCGGGAGAGGGCGCGATTGCGGAGGAGGCGGCGGGGGAGGGCGCCGGCGGCAGCGTGGCAGCAGCGGGTTTCCCGGCGTTCGCGTACCAGACGCCGAGGCAAAATACGGAGATGAGCAGGCAGAGGACGCCGCCACCGACGAGGACGGCCAGGGAATTCCATCGGCTAATGTGCGTCATGAGGGATCTCCTTTTGTCGAGCAAGCCGCGGATGCGGGATTCCAAGTTCGATTTGGCGCCCACGATTCCGGGGGCGATGGAGTAGTCAGGCTGAACGCTGACGCATTGGGCGAAGGCGAACAACGTGGCCGCGTAATCGGCGGGGGCGGCGGCGTGCAGGACGTAATTATCGCAGAGGTCCTCCCGGGAACGATCCAATTGACGATTGACGTAGTGCACGAGGGGGTGGAACCAGAAGATTGCCGCGAGGAATCGCTGGTAGAGACCGGTGAGGGGATCGTGACGAAGAGCGTGGGCGCATTCGTGGACGAGGACCTGAAGGCGACGATCTTGATGCGCTGCGTCGAGGAGAGATAAAGGGAGAATGACTATGGGCCGAGCGAAACCTGTAGCGACTGGGACGGAGAGCTTTGGCGAGGAGTAAATTTTGGGAAGGCGACGGCCAAAGAAGTCTGACAGGCGAGTATCGGGCTCAACAGGGACGGAGTTGCGCCGTATTCGCCGGATATTTTGGAGACCGATTGCGAGGCGGAGGAGCATTGCCGCCGCGCCACCGACCCAAATGCCTGAAATAATGGCCGGGGAAAGCGCATAAGAGGTGGAGTGATCGGGAATCGGCGGAATGGGAGCGAAGTCGACTATGGCAATGACCTGGGTTTGGACGAAGTGTGCCGGGGCTGGTGCAGCGGAATGAACGATCAGGGTGTAGGCGTCGGACATCAGCAGGGGGGTGAAGCCGCAGGCAACGAGCGCGAAAAAGCAGATGGCGTGCCGAATAGCGGGGTGGCGGAGGGCGAAGCGAGACAGCAAAGCGGCGATGGAGAGGATGGCGGTGACCTGAACGAGGATTGCCATCGCGGCCGCATTCATCGTTGCTCCCGCCGGGCGTCATCTATGAGTTTTTGAATTCGTGCTGCCTCTTCGGGCGAGAGACGCCGGGAATCGAGCAGGCTCATGACGAGTCCGCTGGCCGAGCCGCCGAAGGCGCCGTCGAGGAGATCGGCGAGCAGCCCGGATTGGGCCAATTTTTTGGGTCGGGCTGCACGATAATAGAAGGCGTTGGCGTCGGCGCAGGGCGCGGAGCCAGCCGCGTTCGCTGAGACGAGCGAGCATGGTTTGGACGGTGTTTCTGGCGATGGGGCGGGTCTCAGCGAGGGCTTTCCAAACCTGGGCGACGCCGAGTTCGCCGCGTTCCCAAAAGAGATTCATGATCTCAATCTGGAAGGGGGTGAGGCGGGATTGGTGTGGCCTGGGCATGGGGCGTCCTGCTTACAGTTGTCGGTAATTATGCCGACGCACGTAGGCAATGTCAAGGGAAATCCAAAATCCGCTTCAATGTGAGAACGGCCGAATGACCGGCCGGAACATAGGACCGCGTTTCGGTCATTCTGGTTTTAGGCATTGATTCGGAATTCTGGTTTCGGGCTTCGGATTTACCTTTTCACCCCACGCCGGCGGGCCAGTTCCGTCGTCATTCGCTGTAATTGCGGGCTCATGTCGTTGGGGTCGATTTGCGCGTCTATAACTGTGAGATCGTTGCCTTCAATCGCGGATTGCAGAGCCATTTGCAGATCCCCCTTGGTCTTGGCGGTGATGGCTTTGCCGCCGCCGATGAGCTGGCAGATTTGCCCGTAATTCCATTGCGAGATGACGTTGAATTTTCCGTCGCGGATTTTTCGCATCGTGCCGTAGCCGTTGTTGTTGAGCACGATGATGATGGGCTTTTGCTTCAGGCGGACGGCGGTGGAAAGTTCCATGCCAGTCATTTGGAAAGCGCCGTCGCCGACCAGCGCGATGGGTCGGAATTTCGGATTGGCCGCCGCGACGCCGATGCAGGCGGGGACCGCGAATCCCATCGACAGGTAATAGGCCGGCGCGATGAATTCGGCGCGTTTGCTGGTGCGGATGCCGATGGCGCCGAAGAGGCCGTCGCCGACGTCCGAGATGACGCAAGTCTGCTCGTCGAGATTCAGCGAGACGATGCGAATGAGGTCCTTCATCGTGATCGGCTCGTTCAGCTCGCTGCGGCCAGCGGTTTGGGCTCGGACTGCGGCGCGGGGTGTTTGAAATTCTTTTTACGGAGCTTCGCGGCCAGAAGCCCGTTTAGAAAATCGGCGAATTGGACTTCGTCGTATTTGTGATAGCGGACGGCCAGCGATTCGGTGGTCGCCAGGATCGTGCGGTTCCGGTCGAGCCGGGCGGTGTAAATGCCCATGTTCATGTCGGTGATGAAAGTGCCGAGCATGAGCACGCAATCTGAGGATTCGACATAGTGCCGCACGAATTCCTCGCTGCTCATCGCGCCGCCGTAGACGCCGAGGTAGAGGGGATGGTTTTCGGGGACGGCGGATTTGCTGAGCAGGTCGCCGGCGATAGGGATGTTCAATTTCTCGGCCAGACGAATGGCCTGGTCCGTAAGATGGTGCCGATGAAGTTCCACCCCGGCAAGGATGACGGGTTTGCGCGAGTGGGAGATGAGGCCGCTGGTTTCGGCGAGGGCGGCTTTTAGAGAGTCAGGGTCAGAGGCGGGGGGCTGTTGCTCGTGGATCGGTGGAATGGGGATAATGCGATCGACCATGTCGTGCGGAACTTCGATATAAACCGGGCGCTTGAAGCGCAGGCAAGCCTCGACGCAGCGGACGATTTCGGAAGCGGCACGCGATTCGTCTAGAAGGACGGCGGTCGCGACCGTGACTTCGTCGTAAACGCGGCGCTGGGTGTCGAAGGTTTTAACTTTGTGATGCAGGAGCGGGTCTTTTTCGCGGTCTTTTCTGCCCGGAGCGCCGCTGACGACCACGACCGGAGATTTTTCGGCGTAAGCCCCGGCAACGGCGTTGAGGACGTTGAGTCCGCCGACGCAATACGTGACGCAGACCAGGCCGATACCGTTGATGCGAGAGTAAGCGTCGGCCGCAAAGCCCGCGCCGGGTTCGTGGGTCATCGTGATGGATTGGATGGGAGAGCGGTCGAGCCACGCGAAAGTCGAAAGGGCGAAATCGCCCGGAACGCCGAAGCTGTGGCGGATGCCTTTGGAATGAAGGTAGGCGAATAGGAATTCGCCCATGGGCATTTTTGCCGGGAAGGTCGCGCGTTTGGTGGGCATTGATGGATTATAGACTTTTTTTGCGGGCGGCGTCCGGGGGACCAAGGTACCCCGCCTTCGCGAAGCGTTGGCGTTGGAAACGGGGGGGAGTTCGCATAACATCGGGTTTGATGACCGCAAACTCTGCCACTCCTCCCGCGCCCGCTTCTTCGTCGAGCGATGAACAGGCCAGCAATATCAAAGAGACCGTCGAGTCGATCCTCGTCGCGTTCATTCTGGCGTTTATCTTTCGCGCCTTCGTGGTTGAAGCATTTGTGATTCCGACCGGGTCGATGGCGACGACTCTGCTGGGAGCGCACATGCGCTTCCGGTGTCCGGATTGCGGGTATTTATTCGAGGTGAATTACCAGGCGGCGACCGCGCAGGAAGCGGAAGACATGCAGATCCCATCGGATGGGTATCCGCAGGGGGATATTTATTGTCCAAATTGCGGGTATCACCTCGCGTCGCGGGAAGATGCCCAGCCGGTGCGGTTTGGGGATCGCATTCTAGTGCTGAAGTATATTTATTTATTGCACGAACCGAAGCGGTGGGACGTGGTCGTTTTCAAAGCGCCGGACCAGCCGGAGAAGACGCACTACACGCAGAATTTCATCAAGCGATTGGTGGGGAGGCCCGGCGAAACGCTGATGGTTTTGGACGGCAGCATCTATATCAAGACGAAGGACGACCCGACCTGGCGGATTCAGACCAAGCCGCGCGATGTGCAGGAGGCCATGTGGCGGCTCGTGAACGACAACGACTATCACCCGCAGGGATTGCCGCGCTATGGATTGGGGGCATGGCAGCAGCCGTGGAAAGAGGATGCCGGCAGCGGGTGGAACACCGACGGAGTGGGCGGGAACCCGCGGATGTTTCAATTTGATAACGCCACTGGATCCGGCGAATTGGATTACGACCAGAACGCGAACAGCACCACGCAGGCGCTGACGGATTATCTCGCGTATGACGTTCCCTCAACCCTCCGCAGGCCGGGGACCGTGGGATCGCCCGACGACGACCAGGCGCCGGCGGTTTCCGATCTGAAATTATCCGTGTATTACCATCGAATGAGCGGACAGGGGGATCTGAAGCTCAAACTGGTGAAGCACGAGAGCGAGGATCACACCTTCGTCGCGGATATCTCAACGGACTCGGTGCGCCTATTGCATGAGACGAATTTCGGAGAAGAGCAGATCGGGCCGACGGTGAAACTTGCGGACTTGGGGATTTCGGCAACCGAGCCGATTTACGTCGAATTCCAGAATGTGGATTACCAGGTGACCCTGCGATTGAACGGAAAGGACGCGATCCAATCGACGCCGGCGGATTTTGCTCCGGACGTCTCCTGGCTGATCGACCAGTGGAACGACAGGAAGCACGGGCGTCGCGGCGAGGCGGCAATCGAGGCGGAAAGCCAGTCGTGCACGCTATCGCATGTCAGTCTCTGGCGGGATGTGTATTACACGGATCGCCAGCGCGGCGGTGAGCCGTTCGAATGGGCCTCGCCCACCACGCCGATTACGCTCGGGCCGGGTGAATATTTCGTGATGGGCGATAATTCGGAAGTGAGTTCGGACGCGCGCTACTGGGGTCATCCGATCAATTTGCCGCGCGAAGGTTTGGACGTGCAGTCGGGGCGAGTCCCAAGACAATTTTTACTCGGCCAGGCCGTGTTCGTGTATTGGCCCGCAGGGTTCCGCGCCTTCGGGACGCGCTTGTCGGTGGTCCCCGATTTCGGCGACATGAGGTGGATTCACTAAATGGAAGACCGCGATTCAGCGACATCCTCACTCCCCCGTTCAGCGGCCCCGCTTGCGGGGCGTGTTCTTCGATGTACCGGCGAGTAGGGCCCAGAGGCGTTTATGGCGATAACGCGCGAACAAGTTTTGGCGGCGCTGCGGACCGTGCAGGATCCCGAGCTTTTCCGCGACATCGTTTCGCTGAATATGGTCAAGGATATTCGGCTGGACGGAAATAATGTTTTCGTAAATGTCGAACTGACGACACCGGCCTGCCCGCTCAAGGAGAGAATCGAGCGCGAGGTGACCGCCGCGCTGAAAAGCGCGGGGGCGACAGAGGTGACGCTCGAGCTTTCAGCAAATACACGGGGGGCGGTCGGCGCCAAGAAGGATGTGCTGCCCCAGGTGAAGAACGTGGTCGCGGTGGGGGCCGGGAAGGGCGGAGTCGGGAAATCGACGATCGCGGTGAATCTGGCCGTGGGCTTGCAGCTAGCCGGGGCGAAGGTGGGGCTGATGGACGGGGATATTTACGGCCCGTCGATGCCGACGATGCTGGGGCTGAAGGGCGCGACGCCGCAGGTGACCGGGTCGAAGATGATTCCGTTCTATGTGCACGGGATTCACGCGGTGACCATCGGATCGCTGGTCGAGCAGGACAAGCCGCTCATTTGGCGCGGCCCAATGGCGCATGGCGCGTTTCGGCAGTTGCTGATCGACAACACCCAGTGGCCGGAGCTGGATTATTTGATCGTGGATTTGCCGCCCGGCACGGGGGATGTCCCGCTGACGTTGTGTCAGTTGCTCCCGCTGTCGGGAGCAGTCGTCGTCGCGACGCCGCAGCAAGTCAGCGCTGGATGACGCGGTTCGTGCGGTGCGAATGTTCCAGCAACTGGCGACGCCGGTGCTGGGGATCGTCGAGAATATGAGCTATTTCGTCGCCCCCGACGGCAGCGGCCACGACCTGTTCGGCCGCGGCGGAGCGGAAAAGGCGGCGCAGCGACTGGGGCTGCCGTTCCTGGGGGCGCTGGGGATTTACACCGAGTTGCGGATCAACAGCGATGCGGGGGAGCCGGGCAAGAATTTTGCCGGAAACCCGGTGCTGAAGAATGAGCTGACGCGGATCGTGCAGAATCTGGCCGGGCAGATCAGTTTGCGGAATCTAACGGAGCGGGGGCCGGAGTTGAATGTGACGTGAAATGATGAGACGGCGAATCGCACAGATCGCGGCGTTGGCGGTTTGGTGTATCGGCGTCAGTGCATTTGGGCAGGCGTTATCCCACGAAGAGAAACTTGCGGCCGCGCAGAAGGTTTATGATCGAATTGTCCAGGCGATTGGCGACAGCCGTCCCCCGCCGCGGTTGCGCATGAAATCCAGCGTGCAGGTGGCCTGTTTCTGGCCGGATAAGAATGAGATCGATCTGGACGAGCGGGCGTTCGATCTCTGCGAGGCCCAGAGCGATCCCGATTCAGCGTTGTCGGTTTTGCTGGGCCATGAACTGGCGCATTGGTACGGCCATCACGGCTGGACCCGCGAGTTTGGGAATTCGGTGCCAGCCGATTTGGCGGATCAGTTGCGCGTGCTCAACGCCCAGGACCAGATGCGCTGCGAAATGGAGGCGGATTATTTTGGGGGGTATTACGGGTACTTGGCTGGCTTCAATACGCTTGGGGAATTTCCAAAACTGATCGAGGCGATTTATCGCAAATACCAGTCGATGCCGGGATATCCGACCTTGGACGAGCGCGAAGGGATCGCCCATCAGGCGGAGGAGAAACTGGATCGGCTGGTGCCGGTCTTCGAGGCCGGGAATCTGCTGCTGTCGATGCACCAGTTCGATTCAGCGGCGTTTTGCTTTGATACCATCGCGCAGGATTTCCCCAGCCGCGAAATTCTGAATAATGCTGGCGTGGCGCGGCGCAAGAGGCGACCGATTTGCTGCGCGGCGACGCGGAATTGGCGAAGTATGTTTATCCGTTCGAGCTTGATGCCGATACGCGACTCCGCCGCGATGATGTGCAAGCCCGGGGAATCGACGATGCGACGCGAAGACGCGCCTACGACCTGCTCATCGCGGCGGGCCGGGATTTCGACGACGCCAAGGCGAAGGACCCGGCCTACGCTCCCGCCTATGTGAATCTAGCCGGAGTTTACGATTTGCTCGGCGAAGAAGACCTCGCCGCCGCCTTCGCCGAAAAGGCCGGACGCGTCGCGGCCGAGTCACACGATGACCTAAGCGCCGAAGATGCGAATATCATAATCGCCATCGTCCGGGCCCGTCAGAATCAAACCAAAGAGGCCGAGGCGATCCTTCAGGTCTGCCAAACCGATTTGGCGCGGATGAATTTGGACATCTTGCGCGGAGGGTCCGCGCCGGCGGCCAATGCGCCAGTGGATGCGCCGGACCGGCGACTCAACCCGCGCCCGAATCCATCGCAGGGGCCGCGGCCAATGATGAGAATCCGATGGACGATCCGCCCTATGACACGATCAATCTCACGAACCTGGACAACGATCAGGCGGATGTAAGCATCCGGTCGAAGCAAACCGATTCGTGGTCGGGATATTTAATTCAATTGGGCGATCGCGAGATCATCGCCTATCAAACCGCCGCGAATTTTAGGGGGAAGACTGCAAAGGGCGTGGGGGCGGGGGATAGTTTGCAGAAAGTCGAGGCGGCGTATGGGGAGCCGACCGATGTGATCCCGGGGAGGCAGGGGAACTCGTATCGGTTTAGCGGCAGCGGGATAATCTTTGAATTGGGGGCCGATGGAAAAGTGAGGGGGTGGGTGGTGTATTCGCCGCACTAGCGAAGTGATTTCAGAACTCCGCTTGCGGGTCCACGAGAGAAAGCGTTCGCAAGGTTACCTCGTCGAGAACTTCGCGAGGACATCTGGCAATGAACTGCATCGATCGTTCGCGGTAGTCAAGCTGGCGCAATGCGTCGGCAAGGATTACGGAATCGACGTCGCCGACACCGGCTTTAGGGGGAAGTTGCCCCGTGGGTAATTTGACTTCAAAGGGCCCCCCGCGCACGCGAGAGGTGATTCCGACGCATACCGTCATACCGCTGGCGTGATTGTAGGATTTTGAACTGAGGACCAAAGCGTAATGAGGGCCCGTCAATTCGCGACCGGCGGAAGGGCTGAGATTGACATGAACGAGGTCGCCCCGATCAGGCGTGTAGGTCATGCGGGCCATCAGAGAATTTCCTTGCCGATGGGACCGCTTGAGTCCCACTCGCCCTGACGGTGAGACCGCTTGTATCCGGCGACGAGTTCGGAAAGCGTATAGCGCCGCCGCTTTGATTTGACGACCTCGATCTTCTCCAGATCGAGAACGGTTCCAACATTGATATCGCGCATCTTGGCGAATTGGCTCGGGATCAACAGGGCCATGCTGCTGCCCCATTTTTTTACTTTTACGGGCGTCGCCATCGGGTGCACCTCCACAAAGTGATACAAAATGATATCATAAGAATCGGCCCGTTTCAAGCTGAAGTTGAGGAGGAATTACTGTCCGACCGTTTTCGGAATAAAAAGAAACTGCCCCACATCGTCATCAGAATCGGGCAACGCTCTTAAATACTGCGGCGTCAGATCGTGGTAACCCGGAATCGGCAGATTGTGGGCTTCCTGCGAGACCACGTCGTGCAGGTATTTATAGAGTTCGTCGTCGGTGACGATGCCGTCGTGGTTGGCGTCGGCGGGCATAAAACCTGAGGCGTCGGGCGTGAGGGCACGAATGAGATTGCTGGTGAAGAGAGCTTTTCGCCCGTCATCCCAGCTTTGCTGGTTGGCGGTTCCGGCGGTGATGACGATGCGGGCTTTTTCCTTCCACATGGAATAGATGGCGGAGATATCGGCAGGCAAGCCGCCGCGCGAAGAGGTGACGAAGCCGCTGTAGCAGCAATCGACGAGCGTGATCTGGTGGCTGGAGACGACCCGGTGGCTGATGAAGTTGATGAGGTAGCTCATGTCGAATCCGGTGTCGTCGGCGTCCGTGGGTTTGTATCCGGAGAGGACGAGGTACCCGATCTTGGGTTGCCCGGCGACTTCGCGCGGGTCCCCGTGGCCGCCGTAGAAGAAGACGAAATTGGTCCGGTTTCCGTCGGGGTAACGGGCGGTTATCCCGCCGATGTCGTTGATGGCTTGCTCGAGGGCGATTTTCGTCGAGGGGCCGTCCGCGGCGATATTCGGATCGTCAGGATCAGTCGGGTCTGGGGGACGATCGGTCAACAGCCGCATGTTTTTGGGGTCGAAGCCGTAGACGTCGCGAAGGAGCACGTAAAACTGCCTCGCCGTTCGGCAGGAATTCTGTAGGGCCGGGAAATCACCCTGGGGTTCGCCGACGCCGACGATGACGGCATAGCCCGGCACGTGGATGCCCTGGGAGCGGAGATCCTGGATCAGCTGGCCCGAAAGGACCGAGCCTCGCGCCTGGAAATCCACGGGGGAAGATTCATCGGCGCGGGTGACGGGGGCCTCATTCATCGGGGACCGAGAGGAGACCTGCTGCCGATTGAGATGAGTGGTGAGTATCGAGGCGATAACCGTGACCATCACCGTAACGAACCCGGTCCCCGCGATGGCGGCGACACGCTTGGCGACCTTCTTGCGAACGTCGAAAGCCGGACGCCCTTTGCCCCATTTGCGAATAATGGACTGGATTTCGGCGCTGGTGAGCTTCGTGCCCGCGCGGGCGCGGCGACGAGCGTATAACCGAAGGGAGCGCCGTCGAACCAGGGATCTTTAACGGCGTCGGGATTCTTCGCGACCTCGGCGGCTTGAAGCGCGCTGTCCAGGTCCTTGATGGGAAGTCTTTGTATCGGGTCGGTCGAAATCACCCAATTGCCTTTTCCCCAATCGACGACAAGCAGGAGATACGACCCGCCGGCCGGAGCCGAGGTGTCGCGGCGGCTCCAATATTTCCAGAGCAGGCTCTTAGGCTGCTCGAGGAGAAGCATGGAACTGGTCGGCGGACCCCCAGGGAGTTGGACAACCCATTGCTGGCCCCGGCGGACGTCCTCGTGGTAGACGGTTTCGTCCTTTTTCAGAAAAGCTCGTTCGCGGGCGAATTGGGACGATTCGCTGAACAGATTGGTGACGAAGGGGTCTTTGTCGGCGTCGGCGGCGCGGAGAATGATTTGTGCGACGCGGTCCCAGTCTTCCAGGAATTTGGAGGCCGCGAATTGGTCGGTGAGGTCTTCGGCGCCGTTGTTGCGAATGGCGAGGAATAACCCTTCCATGGAGCAATCGAGAGGCATGTCGCCCGGCTGGAGGCCCTCGCGCGCCAGCGCCGCGTATTTGGCGAACGTGGCCGCGCCGGCTGGGAGGCCCGCTCCTTCGACCAGCCGCTGGATGAAGGACGCGGCCAGCATGTCGTCGAGAGTCGGGCGCGTCGTGTCGCACGGCACGACGATGCGCTTCAGCGGGCCAGTCCCCTGGACGAAATCGGGCAGGCCGTGCGAGACGACTAAGGCGGCAAGATCGCGGCGCTGTGCATCGGACCCTTTGGGAAGAATGAAAATTTCGCCTGCGGGTGCGGCGTCCTCAGCGGGAAGTTTGTCTCGAAATACAATCTCCATGGGTGTACCGAGTATCATATCGTCACAACGCCCGGGATTGGTACCCCGGCCAGTCTTGACCCGCGAGCCCTCCAAAGGTTGGTAAGCAGCAGCCCTAGAAAGATTTAAGGATCGTATAACCCATGAAATCGCACACCGAATATCTGACCTTTAACCTCCCCGCCCGCATGGCTTTCCAGCGAATTACCGAGGACGTAAAACGGGTGGTGAACGCCAGCGGCGTGAAGGAGGGATTGGTCCTGGTCAATGCCATGCACATCACCGCCAGCGTATTCATCAACGACGACGAGCCGGGCTTGCATCACGATTATCAAAAGTGGCTGGAGGAGTTAGCGCCTTTCAATGCTTCGGGCCAAGTCTATCAGCATAATCGCACTGGCGAGGACAACGCGGATGCGCATTTAAAAAGGCAGATCATGGGCAGAGAAGTGGTCGTCGCGATCACCAACGGCAAGCTGGATTTCGGGCCCTGGGAGCAGATCTTTTATGGAGAGTTCGACGGCAGACGCAATAAGCGGGTCCTGGTGAAGGTGATTGGCGAGTAATTTCCTGGATGACAACGGTTGCCAACGGCGGATTCCTGGTGGTAATATGTGCGTATGTCTCGCGACGCAACAATCAACGTCTCTTTAACTCCCAAGCAATTGCGGCTGCTGCGCGAGCGCGTCGAATCGGGCGACTACACGTCGGCGAGCGAGGTCGTCCGCGAGGGGTTGCGGATGCTTTTTCAAAAAAATCGTCTCGGCGTACGTACGCCTCCTGGGAAACTTCGGCGGCAATTGGAAGCGGGTTATCGGGCGACTGCGAATCGGGATCGTAAATTGGCCAAAGAATGGGAAAGACTTCCAGGCGCATGGCCAAAGTAGACTATCCCCACCGGGGCGAAATCTGGGTGGTGCGATTCGACCCCGCGGTCGGCGCTGAAATTCAAAAGACGCGACCCGCTCTCGTCATTCAAAACAATGTGGGCAATCGGGTTTCGCCAATCACAATAGTGGCGGCGATAATGTCGTCGCGGCATCGCGTTTACCCGGTCGAGGTTTACCTGCCATCCGGCGAGGGAGGTCTCGATGCCGACTCGATTGTCATGTTAAACCATATTCGGTCCGTCGACCGGAAACGGCTTATGCGACGATTAGGCAGCGTATCCGAGGAAACGATGAAGTCGGTGGATCAAGCGATTCTGATCAGCCTGGGCGTCGATCTGTCGAGATTGGCTTAGCCCGACCGGGGGCGTTGTGATTCAGGGAGCTTGCGTCGCGGCCAAGGCGCTTTTGATGGCGGCTTGCAGTCCGTCGTTTATCGGGCCTTGCGGGGATTGCACGATCACATCGTCGAGTTCGATTGAATTGTTTGGCAGCGCAGATTGCGGCGGCGCATTGCTCGTCTGCGTGAATTGCAAAGCCCATTCCTTCCCCTCGGCAACGCACACGACATTTATCGCCGGGTCGGATTGATCATTTGTGCCGGCATCGGTCACGTATTGCATGGATTTAATTTTGATTCCGAAAAGCGTGAGCCGCGAAACCCGGCAGGCGAATTCGTCGAAGGGTTGGAAGCTGTAAATGCCCGGATAAGGGTCGCCCGCGGCGTTTTTTATTGCGAAGACGGTCTGGCCCCATGTGCGGTACTTGATGCCGGAGCCGGCGCGCCACCGTGCCAGATCATCGGGGTTGGCAGTGACGTTGATCGTGACGACGTGGAATTCCTTGCCGTCATCTTCGTAGTAGCCGGTGTCCACTTTGCGGATGGCGTCCGTGATGTGGAGGCGGTCGCGAAGCCGCGCGACGGTGCTTGTGGAGGACCAATCGAGACGAACCAGCGGCCGACCGCTAAGGCGCAGGGCATCCAGGTATTGGAGACCCGGATCGTCCGCGATGGCGCGGGCCGCGGCAATTTGGACGGCGGGAGCTCCGGTCGCCTGGACGACGATTGAGCCGATCGCGTAGGCGAAGTTTTCCTCCGTGTCGGAGCACAGGGCATCGCGCAATTGCTTGGCGGAGTCCTCGCTTGAACAGGTCATCATGCTCACGCCCCCGTCCTCCAGACTGATGCGAGTGATCCGCCGAACCACCGATCGCAATTCTGCCTGCGAATCATCGACCGGCAGTTGGGCGATGGCATCGGAGAGATCTTTCCCGTCGAGCGGAGAGATTTTTTGGACAGTTATGTCGGCGTCGCTTTTCAAGGCGGCGAACATTTGCTGCTCGGTGAGCGCACTGGAATCCGGCGCGGGGGTGGCGACGGACGCGCCAGAGAGATCTAGAGAGGCCGCGGGAGTGGGGACGGCGGTTTGAACGATCGGCGCGGCGGAGGCCGTGATGGACTTGACGATTCGAATCGCCGCCGGCACGGTCGGCACAGCCACGGCGGCGGCGGTAAGTAGGATCGCGGCAATTTTTATATGAGCCCACGCCATGGCGCATCCCGGCTTTATGAGCGACGGCTGCGGCGAATGCGCCCTTGGCGACGGCACCGCCGGAAGCGGTAATCAGATGAACCAGATGAATTGGCGCCGCTTGGGTGCCGTGTTGGAGCAATTGCTCGCCGAGGAGGGCTGGCGCGGGGCTGGTTGCACCCAGGAGATTTCTCAGACGCTCCATTCCGCGTTCGACGCGTTTGCGGGCCGCGTCTTCGCCGATGCCGAGCGCGGCGCCAACTTCACGTAAGTTCATGCCGCGCAAATATCGAAGGGCAATGGCATCGCGGTCATCGCGTTTGAGGCGCGAGAGCGCGGAGTCGAGCGAACCTTCGATATCTTCCCAGTTTTCGCGGTGGGAATTGGAGAGGATTTCTGATTTCATCTTCGCCGCCTGTTGCTCGTGGAAGGTTCGCCGCATCGTTAGTTTGATCGCGTTTTTGCAGCAGTAGTGAGTCGAGAGGAGGAGCCACCCGGCCAGGGGTCCGCGGATGGATGCCGCCTTGGTGGTCAGGAGAAGGAAGACCGCCTGGGTGATGTCTTCCGCTTGGTGCGCATCCCGGAGCTGCCGCCGGGCGGCGGAATAGACCAGGTCGGCATATCGATGCACCAATTCCGCAAACGCCTCCGAGGACCGGTTTTGGGCATATTGCCCCAAGAGCTGACGATCGTCAGGAGGGGCGGCCAACGATTGATCAGGAACTCGCGCCATACATTGAATAATGTACCGCAAAATGGGGATCGGACAGCGGTTTTGCGGGATTTTGGGCGTCCCGGAGACGGGGGAAAGGGAATACGATTTGCAATTGGCGACCGATAAATGAGTCGCCGCGGCGACACGAATCGATAATCGAAAAGGGTGAACGTTATGAGGTTGGTAATTGTTCTCGTCCTCAGCGCGGTGGCGGGGTTGGCGAGTCTATCCGTCGGGCAGTGGCAGCAGCAGCCGCAGGTGGACCAAAGGACAGGGCCGATTTATCCGCCCAATCCCGCTTACGATTTCCATTCGCGGCGGGGGAATTACGATCCCTTCCAATTTAATTGGTATTCCGGGCAATGGGATTACTTTCCCGTGCCGTTTTCGTCGGGAGAGGCGTCGAATGAGGGGCAGCCGCCGTACGTTTACAACAATATGCTTCAGAACTGGAACGGAAATCTTCCCGAGTACGCGCCGGTACAAACTTCGCCAGGCGTGGGGTCGGTGCCCGCGCCGCCGCCGGAGAGCGAGCAACAGCCCATCGGGGACCTGGGCCTCTGGGGACCGACGAGCCGGCCCGAGGTGCAAGTCGGGACCCAGGAGGTGAAGTTCTGCGGCAAACTGACTTCGATGCGGACGATCGATCTGATGGGCGTGGCCCATCCGCAACTTCTGCTTCGGCTCGTGAGCGCCAAGGGGGCGAAAGGGACGGTTGACGCGGGGGACAATCTGCAATTGCCGCCGCTGCATGATTTATCCGATCTTCAGATCACCGCCACGGGAAAGCTCGGGATGGTGGATGGGAATCTCGTATTGTTCGCCGACAAGCTCGAGTTTGGGAATACGACGGTGGATGTGAAGCGGGAGGCCACGACGCAGCCCTCGAAATAAATTCGGTTTGCAAGATAACCCGGGCATGTTAGAAACCGGGCATGGCTAAAAAACAGATTCGCAAGCGTGCTGCACAAGGCACGTCGTAAAGGGGCAAGCAAGGCACAACAGGTAAATCCCGGCCGGATATTGGAGATGGTCTGGGATTTTGCTAGGCCGATGATCGCCGAGGCGGCGCTGCATTTGGGCGTCTTTGACGCGATGGATGCAGGGGCGAGGACGATCGCGCAGATCAGCGAAAAAACGGGCGCATCGGCGCGCGGGGTCACCTCGCTCATGGACGGCCTGGTGGGGATCGGCCTGGTGACCCGGCGCGGCGAGCAATTCAAGATGACGCCGGATACCGCGATGTTCCTTGTGCATGGGAAGCCGCCGTTCGTCGGGGGCCTGCTCAAACACGTGAGCGGCCAATTGATCAGCGGATGGATGAACCTGGTCGAGTGCGTTCGGTCCGGCAAGCCAACAAAATCGGTGAACCAGCAGCAAGCCGGCGGAGAATTTTTCGCGAAATTTGTCGAGGACATTTTCAATATGAGCTTCGTCGCGGCAATGGACGCGGCGGCGGCCGTCATCGACGACGAGGAGCCGGTCCGCGTGCTGGACATCGCGGCCGGGTCGGGGGTTTGGGGCATCGCGATGGCGAAGGATCGCCCCCATGTCAGCGTGACGGCGGTCGATTGGCCCGAAGTCATCCCAGTGACGCGCCGGGTAGCCGAAAAACATGGCGTCCACGAACGATTCAATTTTGTCGAGGGAGATATTCTTCTGGCGGACTATGGGTCCGGGCATCACGTCGCCACGCTGGGCCATATTCTGCACAGCGAGGGTGAAGGCCGCAGCCGGCAATTGCTGAAACGCGTGCACGACGCGATGGCGCCGGGCGGGACGATCGTGATCGGCGAATTTCTGACCGACGAGGGCCGCCAGGGTCCGGCGACGCCGCTAATTTTTGCCGTCAACATGCTGGTGAATACGGAGGAGGGAGATACATATTCATTCAAGCAGATCGCCTCCTGGCTGAAAGAGGCCGGCTTCAAAAAACCAAGGCCGCTCAAGACGCACGGCCCCTGGCCCCTGGTTTTGGCAACGGCGTAGCCGCCCTAGAGGCGGAAACCCGAAACCAGAGATGGCGAATCAAATCCGAATCCCCAAATGAACCGATGAGCAAATGGTCCTTTCGTTCATTTGGGCATTCGGGCATTCGGGCATTCGGGTTTGATTCGGATTTCTGGTTTCTGGTTTCGGAGTTTCATTTAACGGGCTCCAGCTTCGGAACCATAATATGAAAGATAAGGAACGCAATCACATAAGCCGACCCGCAGAGCGGCAGGATATGCCCGTATTGGGAGGCCCCCTGGAGGGCGTGGCCCACATAGATTGAAAAGAGAATGGATGCCACGGCGGCGCAAGTCCCCCCCAGCCCGACGATGGACCCCACTGCCGGGGTCGGAAAAAGGTCCGCGACGACCGTATACATCGTGGCGGACCACCCTTGATGAGCCGCAGCCGCAAGAGCGAAGCAGGCCGTGGCTAGCCAAACGCTTTGCATGTGGGGAACGAAAATGACCGGGACCGTGCAGAGCGCGCAAAGAAGTGCGGCGAGTTTTCTCGAGACATTAAGCGACCACCCCAGCCGCAGGAACCATGCGGAGAGCGCCCCGCCGCCGACACTGCCGAAACAGGTCACCGTATAGACAGCGATCAGCGGCGGACCGAAGGTGGCAAGATTGAGATGGAACTGCTTGTTGAAAAAATCCGGGAGCCAAAAGAGATAAAACCACCACACCGGACCGACCAAAAGTCCCGTGGCGACATAAGCCCACGTCTGCCGGAATGCCAGCAGATCGATCCACGGGATTGCGACCGACGGAGTTGAGGAAAGTGCCCGTCGAGGTTCACGATAGACAATCAGCCAAAGTAGAAGCCAGCCGAAGCCCGCGACCCCAAGGGCGACGAACGCGGCGCGCCAGCCGAGCGAGAACGTGAGGATCGGGACGAGCCAGGGCGTGAGGATGGCCCCGATGTTGGACCCGGCATTGAAGATTCCCGTCGCAACCGAACGCTGCCGCGGCGGGAACCATTCCGTGACCGCCTGGATCGCTGTTGGATAATTCCCGCTTTCCCCGATCCCAAGCGCAAATCGAGCGATGCCAAATTGAAATGGCGTGCCAGCCAGGGCATGCGCGGCGGCCGAGAGGCTCCAGATGATGATGGAAACGGTGTACGAAATCTTCGTGCCGATGGATTTGATGATCGGGCCATAGAGCACCTGCCCAATGGCGTAGGCGGCTTGGAACGCGGCCACGATGTACCCGTAGTCGGCGTCGGTCCAGTGGAAAGTTTTAGAAAGGTCCGGCTTGAGCAGCCCGAGAATCTGCCGGTCCATGTAATTGATGAGCGTGGCCAGAAAGAGCAGCGCGACGACAATCCAGGGATAACGGCTTTTGTTGGCGGCGGTTTGCGTTTCCGGCTGCAGGTCCATGGTTGGGATGGTGGATTAGATTCGCAGCGTGTCGGACGTGCAAGCCAGAAGGAATTGGATCGGTTAAAGTGTTCGTAGCGAGGAGGTGCGCTGGCTCGAATAGGAGTCGGCGTTGCCGATTCGATGGCGGTAGGCTGGCCTGATGGGTAAAGGATGAGCCATTTCGCAAGGCGGCCCAGGGGAGTGGTTATATGAGTGACACCATTGAGCACGGCTGGGGGGATCAGGGCGACGGGACGTTTCGGAACCCCGTTCTCAACTCGGATTTCTCCGATCCGGATATTTTGCGCCTCGGCAACGATTTTTATCTCACCGCTTCCGATTTCCATTTTGTGGGGATGCAGGTCCTCCACTCGCATGATCTGGTGAATTGGAAAATCGTCGGGCAAATATTCAATCGGCTTTCGATGGACCAGAAGTACGACCAGATGCGCGGGTATGGTCAGGGAACCTGGGCTCCGGCTTGGGGGTATCACGACGGCCGGTTTTTTGTTTATGTGTGCACGCCGTTCGAGGGGCTGTTCATGTGGCACGCCGATGACCCGGCGGGAAAATGGTCGGAAATGGTAACCGTGAATAAAGTGCAGCGATGGGAAGACCCATGCCCCTTCTGGAATGACGATGGGCAGGCGTATCTCATCCACAGCCACAAAGGCGCGGGCCCGCTGATTCTGCACAAGATGAGTCCCGACGGGTTTCGATTGCTCGATGAAGGCGTCGAGATTTATCGGGGCCCCACGGCCGAGGGACCAAAACTCAAAAAACGCAACGGCTGGTATTTTATCTTTCTTCCTGAGGGAGGCGTGGCGACGGGTTGGCAGACCGTTTTGCGCTCTCGAAATATTTATGGGCCGTACGAGGCCAGAATCGTCCTGCCGCCGGGAAGCCCGCATCAGGGCGGCGTCGTCGATCTGGATAGCGGGGAGACCTGGTTTTTAGGATTCAAATCAACCGGACATCTGGGGAGGGTCTGCCATCTTCAGCCCGTGAAGTGGGGGAGCGACGATTGGCCAGTGTTTGGGGATGAGGGGAACGCCGTCGAAGTTTGGAAAAAACCGGACGTTGGCGCCACGTATCCCCCTGAACTTCCCAAGACGAGCGATGAATTTGATTCCGGCGCGCTCTCCCCGATCTGGCAGTGGAATCACAATCCCGTGAACGAGGCATGGTCTTTAACGGAGAGGCCAAGCTGGCTTCGCTTACGCGGACTCCCCGCCGACCGATTGGCCACGGCTCGAAATACCCTCACCCAGAAATTGTGGGGCGATCGAGGACGAATCGAAATCCTGATGGATGCCGCCAATCTATCCGAGGGACAGCGAGCGGGCCTGGCCTTCATCAGCGGCGAAGAATTCGCCTGGATCGGCGCGCTTCGAAAAAATGGCAAATTGCTTGTGAGTTGGGAGGGCGGCGAGGGATTGGAGATTGCACGACAAGTATGGTTGCGCGGGCATTATGACGGAGACGCGGCAAAGTTCAGTTACAGCGTAAACGGAAAAACGTGGATCGAGTCGCCAGTGACCGCCCAACTAAAATTTGCATGCTGGAAGGGCGGCTCGCCCAGCGATTTACTGCTACGGAACCGGCCCCGGCTGGGCAGATATAGATTATTTCCGGTACGAACCAGGCAACAAATAATCGAACCGCGGAGAACGCCCACAACGCCAACTCAAATCCGGGAATATTACTTTTCTTAACCAATTCATTTGTTTTCTCCTCCGATCTCCGCGCCCTCCGCGTTCTCCGCGGTTGAATTAGAATTTCGTATCGCAGCGCACTTGACCGCGCCAAAGATTTGCCTTCCAATTCCCCGCTTATGGCCAAGGCAAGAGCGATTGTGAAGCGCCGCAAGGCGGTCCGGAATATCCGGAAAATCACCAAGACAATGCAGATGATCGCCACCGCGAAGTTCCAGAAAGCGCTGAAGCGCGCGGTCGGGACCAAACCCTATTCCCGAAAAAGTGCGCGAACTGGTGGCGGAACTGGCGGGGTCCCTGGACGACATCTCGCATCCCCTATTGCGCTCGCCGGCGGATAATCCCGGCGGGCGGATCGCCCTGGTCGTCATCACCAGCAATCGCGGCCTGGCCGGAGCTTACAACGGCAGCGTCCTCCGCATGGCGGGCCATTTCGTGCGCGATCGCGAGGCGGGGGGCAAAAAGTTCGATCTGATCGTCGCCGGGAAAAAGGGCTTTAACTATTTCAATTTCCAAAAACGCCCGGTCGCGGCACGATTGGATGGGATCGGGGATGCCCCGAAGTTTTCCGATGTCGAGCCGGTGGCCCAGAAATTGATCGATGAATTCATCGCGGGGAAATACGACGCCGTGTATGTGGCGTTTATGAATTTTATCAGCGCCGGATCGCAAAAGCCCGAGGTCGCCCAGCTTCTCCCCCTGGCCGCGCCAAAGGCGGCCAAAGAGACCAAGTCGGGTCCGCTGAATTTGAAGTCGGTTTATGATTTCATTCCGGATGCCAAGACGCTGCTGGACGAACTGTTGCCGCTGACGGTCAAGACGCAACTGTTCCAATGCTTCCTCGACGCGACGACGAGCGAGCACGTGGCCCGGATGATCGCAATGAAGAGCGCGACGGATAACGCCGAGCAGATGGTCAAAGACCTGACCATGAAATACAACCGGGCCCGGCAATCGCAGATCACCACGGAATTGTCAGAGATCATGGGTGGGGTCGAGGCGATGAAGGGGTGAGGGAAATGCGGGGGACCGTTGCGAGTTGCCAGTTACCAGTTGCCAGTAAAATAGAGTGCCGTTAATGGAAACTCGCGACTCGCAAGAATCCTTCATTTAGCATGTCTGTCCGCGGGGTCCCATAACTCGACTGGTCATATATCACTAGGCCGAGCAGCCGATATCTCTGGAGAGGTGTCGCTTGATTCGCTGGCTAATGGCCATTTTCATGGTGCTGTGGATCTGCTGCGAGGCCGCAGGCCAAACCACGCAGCCCGCGCCGCGCCGGATTTGTGGCAGCAGGCGGTGCAGCACGTCGCCCAAGGAGCGGGGGATGATACGGGCCTGAGGAATGCCCTGAGTGACAGTTGCACGGTGCGGAAATTTGGGGCGGACTCGGATGGAGATGTGCAATCGCTGATCGATTTTCTGGCCGGCGAGGGAACGCTCGGCGTGCATGCATATGTCTATCCCGCGCAAATAATGGCGCGGGACATCGCGGCGGATGTGACGGCGTGCCCGGAAGCAGGGCTGGCACTGAAGCATGACATCGCCGTGGATGACCCGGCAGTAGGAAACGCTGCGGCGGCCGTTGCGATCCAGTGGGTCCAGATGACGCTCCATCCGGCAGCGGATACGCCGATAGGCGTGATCGTGCTCTGGAATGCCCGAACCGACATCGATAACGACCGCCGCCTGAATTTTGTGCTCATCAAGGGCGAGAAGCAAACCGACGGCAGCTACCGCATCACCTCCATCTACTGGGGCGATCCACTAGGTTGACTCATTCCTCCAGTCAAAGCCGACGGATAGCTATCCGTCGGGTCTTTTTGCATTAGAATTCCGGAATGCCATCCCCGGCTTATCTCGAGCCGTACATGAAAGCCTCGCGCCGGTTCGGCGCCGGCTTTGGCTCTCTGCTATGGGCAAGCCCCAAAACCCAGGCGGCCCGCTTTCGCGCCCTGACGCGATGCTGCGATTTTCAAGGCCGCACGATTCTGGACGCCGGATGCGGCCGAGCGGATTTGTTGGATTATCTATTCAGGCATGAGATACCCCCGGCCAAATATATCGGCGTGGAAGCGATCGAGCCCCTCGCCGCGGCCGCCGAGAAAAAAGCACATCGAGATTGTTCGATCGTCCGCGGCGATTTTGTCGATGATCCGCGGCTACTGGATCGAAGGCGCCGACGCCATCGTCTTCTGCGGATCCCTGAACACCCTGTCAGTTTTTGATTTCCACCTCATCCTGACCACCGCCTGGAAAATGACCGGCGAGTTTCTCATCTTTAACTTCCTTTCCTCGAATGCCCTCGCCAAGGCGGAGCACCTAACTTGGCATAAGCAAGAAGACGTCGCCCGCTTCGCGCAGGGGCTGACCGAGCGAGTCGTCATTATCGACGACTATACGGAAGGCGATTGCACGATCGGGATGAGAAAAACTGTAGATGTTCGATAAACATCGAAACTGAATCGCCCGAGCAGGCCGATCCCACCCCCTTTTGCGACCCCCTGGGGGCGGCTGTTTGGGTGGCTGGACCATAAAATGAAACACCATTCATGCGTGCACTTTCGGAGACGGTTGACTTGGGTTGGAAAAATCTAGCCAATTTTCGGAGTCTACTTTTGGCCGTCACCGCAATCGCGATTTCGACGGTCGCGATGGAGGTTTTTTGTTTGTGGGAAAGAAGCTATTCGGTTTACGACCACTTCTATCACGAAACCGCTATTACCCGTCGGTCGGACGGCCAAGAACATGCTGGATTCCCCGATGAATTGCATGGCCAGGAATGGAAACCGGGCGAACCAACAGTCATCGAACGGGATTGGGACTTCGAATCCAGAGGCGGTGGAATAAGAATTGAATTTTATCGCTCTGAGGTGGATCTCAATCAATTGAATGGCAGTCAATTCCGTCTGTATGTCGACGGCCCGTCCGTCTTAACAGGCGTACGTGGAGCACGTCCGCCAGAACCGCGTAGTAGTCATGAGGTATTAGAGGGGATCTATGGCTATCCCACTTTTGACTTTGGTCATTATCCGCGCACCTGGGACTTCTCCCACAACGCTCGCAAAGACCCGTTGTCCACGTCGAGCGCTGGCTCCACAACCGGATTGATTTTTCCGTATTGGTCTTTGGCGATTTTAAGCTCACTCCCGGCTGTGCTTCTTTGGATCATTTTGTTGCGAAAGTTTTGTCGCATAGCGGCTGGGCATTGCCGAGTGTGCGGCTATGACCTCCGCGCGACGCCCGAGCGGTGTCCCGAATGCGGGACGTCAGCAATTACGAAATCCGAGACGAGAACATGAAACGGGAACATGAAACGGGGACGCAGCTAGAGCATTTCCCAAATTAAACTAGCGGCTGGCGGTAACCGCAATGGCGGAAAAATCCCGCGGCATCTTCGGTCGTAACGGCGTCCATTGCCGCGAACACAGCCCGGACCAAGGTGTCGAACGTTCTGGGCTCCGCCGAGCGGATCAGTTGCTTCGCTTTGCTCCACATCATCTCGATCGGATTCAAATCCGGCGAGTAGGGTGGCAGCAACCACAGTTCGCAGCCGGCGGCTTCGATCAGGCGTCGCACTTCTGAATGTTTGTGCGGCTGCAAATTGTCCATCACCACGATGTCCCCGCTTCGCAGGCTGGGCACGAGCGCTTCACGCACCCAGGCGACAAAAACATCGCTGTCCATCGCCCCTTGAACAATCGCGCCGGCGGTCGCGCCGTCGAGCCGAACCGCGGCGATCATGGTGGTCGTGCTCCAGTGTCCGGCCGGGGTCTTGCACAACAACCGTTCGCCGCGGCCGCACCGGCCACGCAATCGGGTGAAGTTCGTCTTGGCCCCGGATTCATCCACAAAAACAAGACGCTCGGGATCGACGTCCTTCAGCCGCCGACGCCACTGCGTCCGCGCGGCGGCGACGTCGGGCCGATCCTGCTCGGACGCGTGGAGAGACTTTTTTTAAAGGAGAGGCCCAGCTTCCTGAGCCAACGGTCGACCGTCGACAGCGACACGTCCAGCGCCAACTTCTCTTTGATCTCGTTGAGCGTGGCATCCGGCCGGGCGGCCACGAACCGACTCAAACGAGTCTTCAACTCGCCGGTCAACTTCCCCTTGCGGCCACGAAGATGAAGCAGCGGTTCGGCCGTCCCCCGTTCACGTTCATCCTGTCGCACGCGGCGGACGGCCGACTCGCATCGGCCGAAGATCGCGGAAATCTCCTTCGTGCCTTTGCCGGCACGATACGCCGACATGATCCATCGACGGGTCAGAGCGGTTTGCGATGCCATGGCAACCTCCTTGTTGAATCGGAGATTAGCAAAACAGCATCGATGGCGCTAGTTTAAAATGGGAAATGCTCTAGTTAGGACACAATTGTCTTTCCTCGGATGCCCTGGCGAAGGCCGAGCATTTGACCTGGCATAAGCAAGAAGAGGTCGCCCGCTTCGCGCACGGCCTGACCGAGCGAGTCGTCATCATCGACGACTATATGGAAGGCGACTGCACGATCGGGATGAGAAAGACCATAGACATTCGATAAACCGCGCTAGTGTGCGTGCGCGAAAGCGAACATTGCCCTCGTTTGCCCGATCCGCGCATTCCAATCACCGGACGAGCGCTGCGCGGAAAACTTCGCGACCTCCCTGGTGCAACCCGGTGTCTCGTGTCAATGATGATTGCAGACGGATTGGGTCCAAGCTCACGCTTATTGAGTGTACGTTCATTCACGCGATAACTACGGTTTGCGGCCTCAGTTTGATGAGGTTACTTCCCATCGAGCGCTTCTGCCATGGCCCACTACCTTCACCATGCCATCTTTCTTCAGCGAGGCTAATACTTTCTTTAACAGTTGAGGACTGGCTGACGGAACCTGGGCCTTCAAATCTGCCAACGTAAACGAACCAAACTGCGCTAGCGCGGCCTAACGCGCTAATTCCGTCTTCGCTCCGCGCGGCGTTGCCCGTTCGACTTTCTCGGCGAATTCCGCATAAGCGCGCCGAACGATCGCGAGGAAATAGTTCCACCAAGGCGCGATCTCGTTGCGTCCGTCCGCCCAATTGCGCGAGCATCTGGCAAGTGCGCGGGTAGTAATCTTCCTTGCCATCCTCCACAAGGCGCTCAAGGCTCACAAATCGGCCGACCACAAACCCCTGCTGCTGGAGCAACAGCGCGGTGAGCAGGCGCGAGACGCGGCCGTTGCCATCTCGAAATGGATGGATGCACAGGAAGTCAAACACGAAGGTCGCCACCAGCATCAGAGGCGGCACTGCCCCCTCTTCAATGAGCTGCTTATATGTCCCACACAATCGCCGCACGGCCCCGGGCGTCTGCTTTGCCGGGGTGGGCCGGAAGCGGACGATGCGGCCAACCCCGGGCTGCAACTCGATGATTTCGTTGTCCTTGGACTTGAACCGGCCGGCATCTCCGGACATGCCCCCTTGAGCCATCGCGTGCAAGTGTAGGATGGTTCTCGTGTCGATGGCCGGAGATTTGCGAGTGAATATCCAATTCAGCGCCTTGCGGTATCCCGCCAGTTCCTCTTCGGAGCGGTCGCGTGGGCGAGCATGACCTAACACCAATGGACGCAAGCGGTCGGGAGCGACGGTGACGCCTTCGATCCGGTTGGACGATTCAACGCTCTGGATGATGGCCTGTTCGCGCAGGGCGGCCAAGACTTCCGGCTTGCGGTGAGTCCAAAGGTCCTGCTTGCCGCGATACTCCATGCAGTCCGTCAACAACCACACGGTCGAATGAGGCAAGCTGCCCGAGAAGGTATCAGCGCGGAGCGTCAGCGTGATTGATTTCTCCGCCATCGGTAGCTTAATAATAGCCCATTTGGTCGGAAGTAGCCAATAGACTACCTGGACCATACGCCCTTCATGGAGTTTGATCCGAATCTCTAAAAGTTACGCGAGTCGCCACCGATCCTGACTCATCTCCGCGATCGGCTGTGGACGTGGAAAGATCAGTTACTCCCCAAGCACCCGATGGCCGAGGCGGTCAACTACGCCCTGGAAGGGGAGAACGAAAGCATGAAACCGAAACATGAAACCGGGACGCAGGCTAATTATCCATCAATATCTACGTATGTGTCATAGCCCCATGTTTATTGAACGTAAAACACACGCTGTGCATCTTCCCCACACTCCCCATCCACCCACACGTAGCCTAAGTGAGACACTTTGGGACATCCTGAGACAACCACCCCGCGCCACGACCCAATAACGCAGGTCGATGACCCACCCGCGACCATGTGGGACATCAGTTGTGACACCCGATGTGACACCCCCCTCACCCCTCCGCCCCGAGCCCGCCCTCCGCTCAATCAGTTGGTCTTATCCCACTTGATCGCGATCGGGTCGAACCGCTTATAGCTATGCGGCGGCGCAACTGGGCGCTCAGAGTCAGGATTTTCTGCCGATAGGCCTGGTATTCAGCACCGCTGGCCCGGGGGAACCCTTGCAGGCCCACGACGAGGTAGAAATCCTTTCGCCAATTCTTGATGCCGCGCTCGATGGTGCAGGGAATGCCGTTCTTATTGAGAAAGTCACACGCTTCCTGGGCGGTTTTATCGTCGCCGTAACTTTGAACGAGGAGGTAGTTGAGATTGACCTGCCGAGCGTTGGGGGTAAAGACACTGGAAGCGGGTCGGGCCGTCGCCGTGTCCGCGGAGAGATCGGCGGCGTCAGGATCGTCGGGCGACGGCCCCGCCACAAGTTGTGCCCCGTCCGGTTGTGCCGAGGCAATCTCAGAATTGTCGGACACGGGAGCCACTTGCAGGACGGACGGATTCGCATTGCCAGGCGCAGAGCGTCGATCGAGGCGATCTCCGTCGCATGAATCGCGGCCGGGTGATGGGCGCGGCGGGCGAGTTCGACGATCCCGATCATCGTGACGGCCGCAAGGACGCCTACAACAATGCCGCCATGCTCGATGGCGTAGGGGCGGACACGCGCGACGAGGGGCTCCAACCGAGCGCGGGCCTCTTGATAGGCTTTCTTGATCCGGTCCTTGATGGGCGGCCCGGCAGGTTTGATTGTTTTAGCCACCAGCGCGGCGGCGGCGGGAGCCGCGCGGAACGGATTTGGCAGCGGCGGAACCGGACCGGGCGCGGGAGCCGCCGGTTTTTGGAATCGTTTGTCTCTTTGCAGGACTTCGAAGAGAGCCCGTTTACCTTTGGCCATCCTTGACCATCCTTTCACGAAGTGCGGTTCTTCCATGAACCGATGCACGCCAACTTACGGATTGTCAGTGCGCGGTCAAGAAAGGTTTAGGGGGAGCATCGAAATAAAATGGCCCTGGGTGCTGTTGCCCCGTCTGCGCTGGATTTGGGATGGCGCGGTCCCGCGCAGAAACTGCGCCGCTTCAAACTCCACGTTGATTCCAATCGCTGAGTATGGAAGCGACGTGTCGAGAACGATCCGTGCCTATACCATCGCGATCCATCGCGGCGGCCAGCCGAATAATCGCCTCACGGTAGATAAGGGTGTCCGTTTTCAGGTCTCCCACTTCCCAGACTGCGCCAGCGCCGCCCCACATCTCAACGGTCTGAATAAATGAGATGAGTTCCGTGCGATTTCGAGTCGGCAAATCGAGTAGTTGTTTCACATAGTCGGCTTGGCCAAAATGCCCGTGACTCCGCAGCAAGCCTTCGATGTCCTGAAGTGGATCAGCTAGTGATTTGCGAAAGAGTTCCAGCAGAGCTTCGGGCTGCAGGACGGCAAGTGTGGGGAAGCTGGCGTTGAATTGCTGTGCATCCGGTCTGGAAATATCCATCAGATTGAGCAGATGCTTGTCGCGGCTTACGATCAGGGCCGCGTTGCTCGCAACTGCCAGGTCGACGTAATGGGAATCCTTTGGGTCAATCGGATGCCGGTAAGCGGATGGAGGGTCCGAAATCAGATGGGCGATCGGAGCAAGACGGGCGATAAGCGATTCTACATGCTCGGGGGCAATTCCCAATCGTTTCGGGGTCCGCTTTTGAGGGATCGCTCGGATCTCCTGTAGGACATAATGACTCCAGAAGAGCCTGATTCTCCCGTCCAGAACTCGCTCGACACAGCGCCCGGCATTTCCGTGAGGTGTAATAAGAGTTTGAGCGAAGATATTGCAATCGAAGACGACCCGATCGACCCCCCTCACTCATTATAAGGCACCCCGCGGGCGGCGTGATCCTCGCGTTCCAGACTTTCGGCCAGTTGGTCTTCCGTCATTCCCGATTTGAGGAATTGCTCCTGCACGGAACCGCTGATTTGGCCAAGGATTTTCGCCGGGGCAGCCTGGGCTTCAAGAACTTCGCAGACAAATTGCTCGATGGGTTTGCCCGCGGCCTCCGCCTGACGACGAAGAGTGTCCTCTGTTGGGTCCGGAATTTTGACGGTGATTGTGGCCATAGCTCTCCAAGTAGTCGCTCTACTTATTATACCACATCGTTTTTGAAATTCGTGGGTCCTGTTCAGAAATGGGGGGTTATACACGTCAAATAAAAGCGATATCCGTGATACGGTGTTTGGCGATGGCGCCGAGGTGGAGTTCGCCGGCGGGGAAGCGGCCTTCCCAGGTGTTCCAGAGGATGAGGCGCTGACGATCGGGGGAGACGGCGGCGATCCGAGATGCCGAGGCGGCGAGCATTCTGCACCCGAGGTGCGGGCTGGAATAGCGGGTGCAGACTTCGTCGTCCAGGCCGATGCAGGCGACGGCCGCCGGATTCCTCGGCCAGGAGGATTCGAAAATCGTCCAGCCAGGGGAGGAGTGCGGCCGCAGAGACGGGCCGGGCGTGATGGCGCTCCTGCTCGAGCTGAAAATTCTGGAGATTGCAGACGCAGACGCGGCCGTCGGCGGTGATGACGAGCAATTTGGGAGGGCGAACGAAAAGGGCAATGATCTCGGCTTTGGATTCCGGTCCGACGGGATTGAGGCTTCCGCCCGGCGCGGCGACGAGAACGCGGGGGCCACTGGAGAAGATGGCGTTTCCGGACGGGAGGATGGCTAGATTCTTCGCCGGGACAGCCGAATCCTTGATTCTGAGGAAAGGGGATTGCGGCTGCTCGATGTTCCAGGCGACGACGCCGGCTTCCGCATGGGTGGCCCAGAGGCGGCCCGATGATACGGCGGCGGCGTTAAATCCGGTTTTCGCCGCGATTCCCGGGTCGGCGAAAAAAAGCGGGGGCTGTTCTGAATTTTCGCGGAATCGGGTGACGCCGCCGCGGCTGCCGAGCAGGAGTTCGCCATCGTCACCGGGGCGGATGCTGCGAAGGGGATCGCGGGAAATCCGGGCCGTGCGCGGGGACTCGGATAGGTCCTTCGAGATTTCGAAAACCACGTCGCCGCTGGCGGCGAAGAGCTTTTGAGCGTCGCGGTCCTCGGCTTGGCTCAAGAGGATAGCGCGGAGCAGCTGGGGCTGATCGGCGGGGGAGATGTCCTGGAGGATTCGCCCGGCGGGCAGGCCGGGGAGCGGCGGTGCGCAGGGCCTGGAATTTGGCGAAAAGCTCGCCGGCAGCGCGCAGCCGATCGGAGCGCTGGGATTCCTGCCGGAAGCTGGGACAATCCAAATCCAATGTGAACGGGGGGAGGAATTCGACGCCGCTGATGAAGGCGATTGTCTTGGCGGCGATAAGAATTGCGGCGAGAACTTCCCCGCGCGACGTCGTAAAGCGAATCGGCGTCGTGTTGGGCGGCGGTAGTGCGGGCGGCGGCGGCGATGGCATCGGTGAAAAGAGCCGAGACTTCGCGGATTCCGACCACGGGGTGTGAATCGAGCAGCGCCTCGCGGAACATTTTCTGCTCAACCGGAGATTCAAGGGCGCGGATCAAACAGGAGAACTGGCCGGTGAACGTGCGGGAATCGGACGATTGAAGGTCGGAAAGCGGCCAGTCGATACGGAGGGCGTTGGTGCGGAGTTCAATCGCACCGTCTTTGGATCGTGCCGCTAAATCGCTTGGGCCGAGCACGCGTCGATTATACCCGTTCTATACCCTCAAAATTTAGGGATTGATTGCGAGATGTTGCGGTTGCCCTGCCGCGGAGGCCTGCGCTTGCACGACGTGGGTGGCGGTTTTCATCTCGGCAATGAGTTGATCGGCGCGGGTGGGGTCGTTGATGGCCTGGACTTTGCCATTGAGATCGGACGGTCCGAGGGGGTCGACCATGTCGCCGCGCTGCGTCTGGGCTTTCATCCAGGCGGAACAAATGGTGACATTGGTGGTGTCCCCCATGTCGTCGAGCATCACGAGGCCCGACCCGTCGTATTCGAGGAGGCTGCCCTCATTGGGGCCGTCGCCAAGGAGGCACCACTGGATAGAGGCATTGGTGTTGGCCGGGTGGTCGGCGCGATGGGCCAGAGCCTTCCAGAAGACGCGAATGTGTACATATTGCCGGGGAGCGTCAGCGGCCTGGGGGGTGAGGGGCTTGGACGGATCGTCGGAGCGGACGGAAGCCATGCCGTCGTTGACCATGACGATGTCGACATCGCCCGTGTCGGTGTGGGTGACATAGGCCTGGTCAAAGGTTTGGGAGAAAACCTGGTTATTGGTGAAGCTGACCAGATGGAGGTCCCCCTGGTTTTCGGAGGCACACCCAAAACAGAGTGCCGAAGCGCAGAGGAGAACGAATGCTATCGGATGGCGGAATGGCATACCCATTTTGGCGACCCTCCCTAAATCCATTTGGAGATTAGATCGGATTTTTTATGACAAGCCAAGCAGGCTTAATGTATCCCGTTCCACAATGCCGCGGAGGCTTTCACGTGGAACGACCGGTAGATTGGTCCCCTGGGCCAATTGGTTGATGCTGTAAAGGGCCTCGATGCAATCGGCGACGGTTGTGTATGGGAAATCACTGCCAAATAGGAGCTTATCGATCACCTGGTATTGATAAGCGGCGACCAGAGCGTTGTAGGCCTGCCAGGGTCGGGAGAGCAGACCGCTGACGTCGGCAAAGACGTTGGCGTGCTTTCCGAGCAGGGTGACCGTCTCATCAATCCAAGGTTGGCCCATTTGGGCGAAGATGATTCGCAAAGTCGGGAACGTGCGGGCGACCTCGTCGAAGAGGTACGGCCTAGCGAATTCCAGTTTGCTTTGTTCGGTGCACTGTGCGACCGGGTGAATCAGTATCGGCATGCCAAGTTTTTGGGCCTCGGCGTAAAGGCGCATGGCGAGGGTATCCGTAGGGTGGAAGTCCTGGTTGGCCGGGGAGAGAGTCAGGCCGCGAAGCTGCAAATCGGATCGGGCGAAACGGAGTTCATCGACGGCGGACCCTTCGGTGGGGTCGATGCCCGCGAAGCCGATGAGCTTCTGAGGGAACCGGTTGACGTATTCAGCCACGTAGGCATTGGGGATTTCGGCTCGGAGATACTTGCTCTTGAAGCCGAGGACGATGGACTTATCCACAACCGAGCTTTGCGCCCAATGATGATCGGGGTCCGCGGCGGGAACCGGCCGCCAGTTGCCTTTGCCGGAGGGATAGAACCGACTCGCGCGAGCGGATTTGGGCGGCGGCGGGGAATCTCCCAAGTCGAGCTGGCCGAGCTGCTCGGGCGATTTCCAAATATGGGTATGGCAGTCAACAATCATAAATTAGAGGGGGATTAGTCTAGACCCACGCGCCGGTGCCGTCAAAGCTAACTTTGGGCCAGACCTCCCATAATTTTATCGGGGGGAGGGTATGGTGTGCTGGAATCAAAATCGTAACCCGTTGCCTGGAAGCAAGCTGTGGAGAATTGTAAAAAAAATCGCCGTTGACGAGTGGAAACGGGGAAACTAGTCTAGGGTCGTCAGTGTCCACCCCATCTGAATGAAGGAGACCAACGATGCCGTTCACACTGCCGCCGTTACCGTTTCCGAGCAATGCGCTCGAGCCGCACATCGATAAGATGACCATGGAAATTCACCATGATAAACATCACAACGCGTATGTGACCAATCTGAACAAAGCGTTGGAGCAGGCCCGCAACTCGCGAATAAAACTTTGGAGGAGTTGCTGGCGGGGAATTTGGCGATCGTCCCGGAGACGATCAAGACGCCGGTGCGGAACAACGCCGGGGGGCATCACAATCACAGTTTGTTTTGGGAGATTTTGAATCCGTCGGGCAAGCCGGGCGCTACGCCGGTCGGGAAACTGGGTGCGGCGATCGACAGCACGTTTGGGTCGTTCGACAGCTTCAAGGAAAAGTTCGCGGCGGCCGCGGTGGGACGATTTGGGTCGGGATGGGCTTGGCTGATTGCCAGGGGCGGGAAGATCGAGATCATTTCGCTGCCGAACCAAGACAGTCCGATCATGGATGGGGCTTATCCGGTGATCGGATTGGATGTGTGGGAGCACGCCTATTACCTGAAGTACCAGAACCGCCGGCCGGAATACATCACGGCTTGGTGGAACGTGGTAAACTGGAAGGTCGCCGATGATCGCTTCGCCAAGGCGAAGTGACCGGCCGAGGCAGCCGGGCAATTGAACCGGGGCGAAGCCGCGACCGCCAACCCATCGGGAAAGTGCGAAATTCATGCGCCGATTATTCCTTCGCGATTGCGTCTCCGGTGATCTTGTCGAAGACGTTTTCATCCTGACCAACAAGCAACTGGCGGCGACGGCGCAGGGGAAATTCTTCATTAAGGCGTTTTGCAGCGACCGGAGCGCGCAGATCACGGCGCGGATGTGGAACGCCACCCGCGATATTTTCAACGCGATTCCGGACGGCGGGTTCGTCCGCCTGCGGGGGAGGATCGAAAACTACCAGAACAATCTGCAGCTCATCATCGAGCAGATGTCCGCGCCGAAGGAGGGGTCCTATGACATCGCGGACCTCATTCCATGCACGACGAAGGACGTCGGGCAGATGTTTACGCGGGTGATAGAGATCTGCCAAAGCATTCAGAACCGGCACTTGGCGGCGCTAGTCCAGGCGTATCTGGACGACGCGAAGCTCATGGAGGATTTCCGGCGGGCACCGGCGGCGATGAGCTTTCATCACGCTTTTTTGGGGGGATTGCTCGAGCATACGCTCAACGCGATGGAGGTCGGGGACGCGGTGTGCAAGTTTTATCCGCTGCTGAACCGGGATTTGGTCATCGCGGGGATTTTTTTGCATGACATCGCCAAAACCTGGGAGCTCACGTACGCGGTCTCGTTCGGGTATTCCGATGGCGGTCAGCTCGTGGGGCACGTGGTGAAGTCGGCGATGTGGGTCGAAGAGAAAGCGAAGACGGCGCAAGAGATGCTGGGGGAGCCAGTGCCTCGGGAACTGATCGATGTCATGCAACACATTATTTTGAGTCACCACGGGCAGCCGGAATTCGGCGCGGCGCGGACGCCCTCAACGCCGGAGGCGATTGCGGTGCACATGATCGAGAATCTGGATGCGAAGCTGATGATGTCTCTGACGGCGACGCGCGGCGAGGGGGGAGCCGCGGCGGCGGAAGGCAATTGGACGGAATATATGAAAGCGCTGGGGGGAAGGTTGTATCGGCCGGATGTCGCGCCAGGGGAAGTGGAGATATCCCAGGAGACGCCGCCGCAAGCGCCGGCTTCACAATCGGCGCCGGCGGGGGGGAAGGTTGTCATTAATAATCCTTTGTTTGAGACGGGGTCGGGGAATAAAAGATAAATGAGTGACGCGCACGAATGAAGAGTTTTGAGCGTCGGGACGGGGAGATTACGATTACGATTAAGATTATGATTAAGATTGGGATTGGGATTAGGAGGCGGGAATGCGAATTCACGTTGGCTTGATCGGGCTGGGGCTGATTGGGTTGTTGGGGGTTGGGGTTTGGGGGGATGATGAGGCGACGACGCAGCCGGCGCTTCTGACGAGATTCGCCTTCACCATCAAAAGATACCGACTCCCTTTAACCTGCTTACAGATTTAACGGACGATCAGAAGGCTCAGATTCTGAAGATCCATACGGATACTTTGGCCCAGGAGAAGCTGCTACGCGCAGGAACATGACAACATCATGGGGGTGCTCACCGACGACCAGAAGAAGGAACTGGAGGTGCAGATTGGAAAGGCGACTCTCGAAAAAGAGGAACTCAAGCAGGATTCGGGCAATGCGGATGGAGCGACAACGGAGCCTTCAGAGGGCAATTGAGTTTGGTGCGTTTTTCTGATTAGGGGCGGCGGCAGAAATCGGTCCACATTTGGCGGTATTGGGCTTCGACGTTTGCGGCGAATGTTTTCCCGTCGCATAGGGGCGATATGCGCATTCGCTCGCGCAAGTCTGCGCGGATTTGGGCCAGGGCGGGGAGGTCTTGCGATAGGTTTGCGGCGATTGAGGCGTATTCCTCTTTCGAGTTGGCGATCAACTGGGGGAGCCCGACGTTTGTCAGGAGGGTGACGGCGACGCGGCTGGGGTGGGTGGGGCCGGCGAGGGTGATGACGGGGACGCCCATCCAAAGGGCATCGCAGGTGGTTTTGGTGCCGTGGTAGGGGAAGGTGTCCAGCGCGATGTCGATCTGGTTGTAGAGGGCGAGGTGGCCGGAAGAAGATTGGATGCGCTGGCGGAGTTCGATTCGGTCTTGGGCGATATCTGCGGCGGCGAATTGGGATAAAAGTCGGCGGCGCGGGGCATCTTCGGAGAGGCCGCCGATGCTTTTGATGACCAGGCGGCTGTTGGGGACGGCGCGGAGGACGGCGGACCACATCGCGATGGTGGCGGAACTAATTTTGGCCAGGCTGTTGAATGAGCCGAAGGTGATTGGGCCGGGGGCTTGCGCCGGAAGTGGAGAGACGGGCGGGGCGTCGGCGGGGGGGGCGAAACAGAGGAACGTGTTGGGGAGGCGGATAATTTTTTCGGAGTGGTATTGTTCGGTCAGGCCGGGCGGATCGGCGTGGGCGTCCGTGAAGCGATAGTCCATCGCGGTCATGCCGGTGCTGTAGGGGTACCCGATGTGCGTGATCTGGATGGGGGCGGGTTTTGCGCGAAGGCGAGGAGCCGGTTATGGCCGGTATGGCCGGCGAGATCGACGAGGATATCAATCGCATCCTCGCGGATGAGCTGGGCGAGGCGGTCGTCGGGAAGGCCCGTGACGTTTCGCCATTCTTTTACGGATTGCCGGAGGCGCCCGGTGACGGCGTCGGCCTTCATGAGGTCGGCGTAGGCGAATATCTGGAAATTCGATCGGTCGTGAAAGGCGAATTGATTTTCGAGAAAATAGGCGACCGAGTGATCGGCAAAATCGGGTGAGACGTAGCCAATTCGGAGGGGACGATCGGGATTTCGATTGTTGCGATGCAAGGGAACATTCGCGCGAGATGCGCCGCGTGCAGGGTGTTCCACTCGACATGGCGGCGGAAGACTTCGGCGGGATCAATATCGGGCTGGAAGTGGAGGCTGTAAATCAGATTGCTGTGGAAACCGGCGTCGCGGGGCGCGAGTTCGATGGCGCGGGCGTAGGCTTCGGTGGCTTCGGCGACCTGCCCGCAATCGCGGAGGGAATTGCCGAGATTGTTCCAGGCGCCGGGGAATTGGGGCTGAAGTGCAATGGCGCGGCGGCAGGTTTCGGCGGCCTCGTGTGGGCGGCCGGTAAGCCATTGGACGTTCCCAAGATTGCTCAGGGCTTCGAAGTAGTCGGGTTTGATCAGTAGGGCGCGATGGAAGGCGTCGGTGGCCTCGGGAGTTTGGCCGAGGGACTGGAGGCCAATGCCAAGGTTGTTCCAGTAGCCTGCGAAATCGGGCTTGAGTAAGACGGCGCGGCGATAGGCATCGACGGCGTGTTGCGACTGGCCCATCGCGCGAAGGCAGTTTCCAAGGGCGTTATGGGCCGACGCGTAGTCCGGGCGAAGGGAGATCGCTTTTTGAAAGGCGGCAATGGCGGCCGGCCATTTTTCTTGCGCGGCAAGGGCGAGGCCGAGATTGTATTGCACCTCGGGGGATTGGGGATCGGCCACCGCGGCGCGGTGGAGAATCGGGGCGGCATTGTTCGGGCGCCCGAGTTGATGATCAGAGTGCGCCCAAAAGGGCGAGCGCTTCAGCGTGATCGGGATTGGATTGGAGAAAGGCGCGATAGACGGGTTCGGCTTGATCAAGCCGGCCGGCGGCGTGGTGCTGCTTGGCGAGATCGAGGGCGGGGGTGGTCATGATGCTTTCGAGTCGAGCAATTTCTTCAGTTCGGCCGCCGCATCGCGAATAGGAGCGGACCAATCGTCGCGGCGTCTTTGACGAAAGAGACGAGCGGTCGGATACCATGGGGTATCGGTCCGGTCCAGGGTCCAGCGCCAATCGGGGACGAATTTGAGAAGCACCCAGACGGCTTTGCCCAGCACGCCGGCCAATTGGGCGGCGGCGGTGTCGATGCTGATCACCAGGTCGAGCTGATTCATCAGCGCGGCGGTGTCGGCGAAATCTTTGATCGTCGGGGCGGAATCAATAATATTCATGCCCGGAGGGGGGGATTTAAGTTCGCTGGATCCCTCTTCAATCTGCAGGCTAAAGAACTGGATTCGCGGATCAGCCAGTTCCGAGAGCATGGGCAAAGGGATGGATCGCCCCGGGAGATGAGTTCGGCCGGACCAGATCAGGCCGACTTTCAGTTTTCCTTCGCCGGGCAATTCCGATGTTTCCTGGTCATGCAAGTATGGGCCCGACCAAAATGGGTTAGGCAAGTTCAGGACATGGGGGAGACTCAGTAACGGGCATTGAAAATCGAAATCGGGAAGCAATTGCGGGGGAGCGATGACGGAGTCGAGTCCCGGGATTGACCTCATGAGCGGGGATAGACGGGCCTGGCAGTGGAGGATGATTCTCCCGCCGCGAGCCGTTGTCTCGCGGAGATAACGCGCGAAGTGGATGGTATCGCCAAAGCCTTGCTCGCAATGGATGAGTATTGTTTTTCCGGGTAGAGGCTGGCCGTTCCACATGGGGCGATCGAATTTGGGGATGGTCGGCTGGAACTCCGGGACCCGGCGGCGCCATTCGTATTCCTTCCACCCTTGCTTGTAATCGCCCAGGAGCAGGAGGAGGAGAGAGTAGTTCCAGTGGAGATTGGCGGCGTCCGGTTTCAGGGATAACCCTCGCTCGAACGCGGCGCAGCGGAGGGATACTCGCCGAGGCTTTGCAGGGCGTTGCCGAGATTTCCCAACGCGTCGGGGAAATCCTCTCGCAGCGCCAGCGCGCGGCGGCACGCCTCGACGGCATCGTCGAATTGCTGGTTTCGCCAAAGAGCGTTACCCAGATTGCCCCAGGCTTCGGCATAATTTGGATTCAAAGCCAGAGCTTTTTGGAAAGCGTCGATAGCTTCGGGATATCGATCGGCGGATTGGAGCGCGATGGCGAGATTATTCCAAAAGCCGGCTGAGTCAGGCTGAAGCTCCACCGGCGCGACGGTGCCGGGCAATCGCATCGTCAAAGCGGCGGAGATTGCGCAGTGCGTTTCCGAGAGCGTTGTAGGCGGATGCGTAATCCGGTCGCAGCGAGATGGATTTTTCGAAAGCCTCGGCGGCCTGGGACCAGTTGGATTGGCCCGCCAGGGCGAGACCGAGATTGAAATAGCCATCGGGCGAGGCAGGATTGGCGGCGATGGCGCGGCGAAGGATGGGTTCAGCGTCGGCGTGACGATTCGCCTGGAGGTACAGCATTCCTAGCAGAGCGAGGGTTTCGGGATGGTCCGGTAGATCTGAAAGGATCTGACGATAAGCCGGTTCGGCAAGATCGAACCGCCCTTGGCGGTGGTAGTCCCGCGCTAAATCAATGGCTTGAAGGGTTTCGTCGTCCGTCACGGTGACCAATATTAAGCGATACACAGAGACGTTGCAGCCAAGGTCGCAAGCGCGATAATTCGAGCATGAAGACGGGGCTGACACTATCCGCCGCCAGTGGAATCGGGGACCGGGTGATCTTTACGAGCTTCCCGGAGAACTTTTATGCGGCGACGGGATCGAAACTCATAGATATCGATAATATCTGGTGTTTTGATTTCAATCCGTTTGTGATTCGGGGCCAGACGCCGGATAAGGTTCTGAACCCATGGGAAACGCCTTTGCCCGAGAGGCCGCCGCAGGGGCGGCCTGTGTGGCATTCGGTCGCCGAGCGCACGATGGTTCAGTTTGGGCTCGATCCGCGCCGTCTGGTGGTGCGGCATCCTCGGTTGTATCGCTACGAGGACGAGCCGAAGCGTCATCGCTTGGTGGTTCACACTACCGGCGTGACGCGCGGGCAGTTCCATGCCAAAGTCATCAGTCACATCGCTCAAAAATATGCGGGCTGGGAATTTGTCCAGGTCGGCGGGAAGGGAGACGTTGATTTTCCAGGTGCCGTCGATCTGAGGGAGGCGGAGCTTTGGGAAGTCGCGCGAACGATCGCCGGCGCGGAAGTCTTCATCGGCGTCTGCTCCGGGCCAAGCTGGATCGCGGCGGCGTACCCTTCGACGTGGTCGAAGAAAATCCTCATGCATCTTTCGGAATTCGAGTTGACCGGCCCCATTACCCCGATGGCGTTCGTTGACAAGCATTGGCAGTGGTTTGACTCGTCGTTCACGTATTTTAATCGCACCGAGCAGGATTTGGGTTTTACGTACAGTTATCGCAAGCTCTGATGGGCGAGTTTTCGTAACTCGGCCTCGATTCGTCCAAGCGGCGTTCGCCAGTCGCCGATTTGCGGTTCCCGAAAAATGCGAAGGCTGGAATACCACGGGGAATCCTCTCTATCGAGTAGCCAGCGGAAATCAGATCGAAAGGGGTTGAGCATCCAAACGGGCTTGCCCATTGCGCCGGCGAGATGGACAGGCGCGGTATTGATGGAAATCAACAAATCCAAATGAGTCAGCAACCCGGCCAGATCGGCAAAGTCGGAGATGTCGCGGGTGAGATCAATGAGATTCATCCCATCGGGAGGCGTTTGCGTCGCCTCGGGTCCTTTTTGCAAGCTGAAGAACTGCACGCCGGGAATTGTGGTCAGCGATGAAAAAACATCGATGGTACGCGTCCGCCCGTCGGCAAATACGAGGCTGCCGGCCCAGACAAGTCCAACTTTTAACTTTCCGTCCTTGGGGACTTTCTTCCCAAATTTCTCGATGCGGTCAGGCGGGGCGGTCAGGTACCCGGTGCTTCCTGGAACCGAATCGACACGGGTCCTGAAAATCCGTGGCAAACTGAACCAGGGGGCATGAAGATCGAATTCCGGAAGTTCGGTTCCAATCGCAATGACCTTCCACACTCCGGGGATTTGCTTGAACAAGTCAACCAAGGCCGGGTGGCACTCGAACGCAACCTTCGCGACCGCGGTCTATGCAGAGGGGAACGTAACGCGCAAAGTGTATGCCGTCACCGTTCGCGCCCTCGGCTTGCAATAGGAGGGTCTTTCCTGCTATCGGGGAGCCGTCCCATTGCGGCTGACTAAACTCGCGCTTGAGTCGACCGCCGGGCACCTTCAACCGCCATTCAAATTCCTCCCATCCCTCGTCCCATTCCCCCATCGCCAAAAGGAGTCGGCCTAGATTCCAGTGTAAGCCCGCATTTAGCGGCGAGCATCGACCAGACGGCGGAGGATGGAAATCCCTTCCGAGCGCTTTCCGGTTAGAAACAGATCGTTGCCAAGACTTATCAGAGCCGGTTCGAAGCCGGGGTCTAATTCGAGTGAACGGTTATAGTGTTCAATCGCCTCATCGAAGCGGCCCATGATCGAAAGCGCTTCTCCCGCATTCCACCAAACTTTGGCTCGATCGGGCGAAAGAGAGAGCGCTCGCTGAAACGCGGCCAATGCTGGTTCCAACCTCTGAACTTTTCTTAGTGCGTTGCCAAGATTGATCCAAGCCTCGGGCCAACCCGGACGAAGCCGAACGGCTTCCTGGTAGGCTTGGATCGCCTCACGATGTCTTTCCAGGTTCCGCAAGGCATTGCCGCGATTGAAGTGGGCTTCGGGAATTTCCGGGCGAAGGTCACAGGCGCACTCCAGGGCAGGCAGGGCATCGGTTGAATTACCTGAAGCCATCAAAGCGTTGCCAAGATTGATATGGGATGCGGCGTGATCGGGGTGAAATTCAATCGAGCGGCGATAGGTGTCAATCGCCTCATGGGAATTCCCCTCTGCCTCCAGGGTCACAGCTAAATTGAATAGCGTTCGAGAAAATCCGGCCTGACTGCAAGCACTTTTCGGAACGCGTCGATGGCTTCCCGCCGTCGATTCAAAGTTCTCAGCAGTACCGCCAGGTTGTATTGGTAGTCGGGACGGTTTGGGGCCTGCGCGACGGCTCGTTGAATTAAAGCAATTGCTTCATTGGGATCGCCGCGAGACGCGTAGATGAGCGATAGTCCGTAAAGAGCGTCCGGCTGGTCTGGCTGTGCGGCCAGAATTTGCCGGTATAACGGCTCGGCCAAATCCAGCCTGCCGGCGCGATGGTGGTCCTTGGCGAGATCAAGTGGTGAGGAATTCATCGTGAAGCCGCCAGCTTTCGCAAATCTTCGACGATCCGGGATATCGGCCGTTGCCAATCCCCGTCGCGCAGCTTGGCGATAGAGGCGCATGCTGGGATACCAAGGCGTGTCGTCGCGATCCAATAGCCAGCGGAAATCGGTTTTGAAGGGGTTTAGCGTCCAGACGGGTTTTGCCATGGCGCCGGCGAGATGGACGATCGCGGTGTCAACCGCGATCGTGAGGTCTAAATTCTCGAGGAGACCCGCGGCGTCGGCGAAGTCGTCCATATCCGCTGTGAGATCGATCAGATCCATTCCCGGCGGCGGTTTTTGGGCGGCTTCGGGGCCGCGCTGGAGGCTGAAGAATCGCACGTTGGGAATTTTGGCCAATGGGGCGAAAACATCGATGCTGCGGGTGCGCAAATCGGCAAAGAGAGGGCGGCCGGCCCAGACGAGGCCGACTTTTAAGTCGCCGGCACTTATTTGTCCCCCCTCCCGCATTTGCCCCCTCTCCCTTATTTGTTCCCTCTCGTGCATTTGTCCCCTCTCCCTGTACTCGGGGAGAGGGTTAGGGTGAGGGGCAATTCCGGCAGAAGGACCCTCACCCCGGCCCTCTCCCTGAGCACATGGAGAGGGAGAATACGCGCGGATTTTGGCGGCGAATTTTCTTACGCGATCGGGCGGCGCGACCAGGTATGGGGACGGGCCGGGGATGGTTTCGACTGTCGTCTTGAAGATGCGAGGGAGGCTTAGAAGCGGACAGTGGTAATCGAAATCCGGCAGGGGTCGGCCACGCTGGACTAATTGATCGACGCCCGGGATTTGGCGGAAAAGTTCGAAAAGGGCCGGGAGGCATTCGAGGATGACCTTTGCTCCGCGTTGCGCGGCGAGGGGGACATAGCGGATGAATTGGATCCCGTCGCCGTGGCCGCCTTCGACGTGCAGAAGGAGGGTTTTGCCGGCGATGTCCTGGCCGTCCCATTGGGGCTGGCGGAAGCCGCGGTTGAGGCCGGCGGTAAAAACGTTGAGTCGCCATTCGGATTCTTCCCAGCCTTCGGTCCATTGACCCATGGCAAGGAGCGTGCGGGCGAGGCTCCAGCGGGCGGCGGGTTCGGTTGGATCGATGGCAATGGCTTGACGCAGCGCGTCGGCGGCCTCGGCGTTTTGCCCCAGGCCGGATAAGGCGCTGGCGAAACCGGTCAGAGCCGTGGCGAATTTGGGGTCGATCTCAAGGGCGCGGCGATACCCTTTTATCCCTTCGTCAAAATTTCCCCGAAGACATTGAATCGACGCGATGCCGCAAATGGCGCCAAGATGATTGGGAACAAGCGAGAGGGTCTTTTGATACGCCTGCATTGCGGGCTGGAGTTGCTGAAGGCTTCGATAAGTAGTGCCGAGATTGTTCCAGGCGTCGCTCCAATCGGGACGGAGGCGCACGGTTTCTTCGTAGGCTTTGACGGCGTCGCCGGCGCGGTCGAGGGCTCGCAAGACGTTGGCGCGATTGTATTGTGCTTCGGGGAGATTAGGCGCGATTTCGCACGCGCGATCGAAAGCGGCCAAAGCTTCGGACATATTACCAGCGGCGGCCAGGGCGGTTCCGAGATTGATGCACGCGGCGGCGTTTTTGGGGTGGATGTTCAGGAGTTGCCGGGACGCGGCGATCGATTCGGCGAGCTTTCCATCCGACCGCAACGCGACGGCGAGATTGTAAAGGGCCTCGGTGAAGTCAGGCTTGAGAGCCAGGGCTTGCTGGAACGAGCCGATGGCCTCCGGCAGCCGACCGAGGGCGTTGAGGATCACGCCGAGGTTGTAGTGATAATCGGCGCGGCCAGAGCGGAGGGCGATGGCTCGCTCCATAATGGGGAGGGCATCAACGGCGTGGCCGAGGGAAAAGGTCGCCATTGCCAAACCATAGAGGGCGTCGGGATGGTCGGGGCTGGATTGGAGGAGGGTGCGGTACGACTGCCCGGCCTCACTGAAGCGGCCTTCGCGCAGATTCTGTCGCGCGGAATCGAGGGTTTGGCGAACCTCGGCATCGGTCACGCGATGAATATTAAGCGATCAGATGGCGGCGTCGAGGGCGTCGCGGAATTCCTTTTCGGCCCTAAGACCCACGAATTTTTGCGCAGACCTGACCCCCTTTGAATAGAAGAACCGTGGGGATGGCGCTGATTCCGAATTTGCTTGCGGTGGCGTGATTGGCGTCGGTATCAAGCTTGCCAATCTTAATGCGGTTTGCGTAGTCACCGGCGAGTTTTTCGATGGTGGGAGCAAGCCGGCGGCAGGGTTGGCACCATTCGGCCCAGAAATCGACCAGGACCGGGACTTTCGATTTGATCACTTCTTCATCGAAATTCGCATCCGTGAAATGGGCTACATTTTCGTTGGCCATTGCTGCCGTCTCCTGTGGTTTTTAGGCCGATCGATGATAGAAGTCGTCAAACCCAGTGTCAAACGGGCCCATCCTGGGCAGGTATTCAATTCCATTTATTCCACTTGGGGAGATTAGTGGCGCGGAATCTTTGCCGGAAATGGGGTTGGATTAATTTTTTGAGTATTGGTTTTTAGCTCGGACGGTATAGTGAGAACCCGGAAAAAAGATGTCGGGTCAAGCGTCGCAGAGCGTGAGGTACCCGGCGGTTGCCGGGCTCTTTTATCCGGATGGAGCCGAGGAATGCCGCGCGGCGGCGGGAAAGCTGCTTGAGGCGGGAACTAGCGAAGCGGCGAAACAGAGCGCGGAATTTGGATCGCCGGTAGTTGGGGCGATCGTTCCGCACGCGGGATGGATTTGCAGCGGCGCGGTCGCGGCGGAGGCGATCGCGGCGGCTGCGAGGCGATGTCCATCGCCGGATTTGGTCGTGGTATTCGGCGCGATTCACACGCCGATCCCGATCCAGACCGGCGCGCTCGACTCCCACGAGCGGTGGGCGATGCCTGGAGAGGTTTTGACGGTGACGACGGAGTTGCGCGATCGGCTGGGAGCGGATCGCGGCATGTTTGTCGTGGATGACCGGTTTCATAGCCGGGAGCACGCGGTGGAAGTGGAGTTGCCGCTGGTTCGGATGGCTTGGCCGCAGGCGGCGATATTGCCGGTCGAGACGCCGCCAATCGCCAAAGCGGCGGAGATGGGTATAGCGGTCGCGCGGCGCGTGCAGGAGATGGGCTTGTCAGCGGTGTATCTGGCAAGCAGCGATTTAACGCATTACGGGCCGAGCTACCGGTTTACGCCCGCCGGAGTGGGCCCGGCGGGCTTGGACTGGGCGATGGAAAATGACAGGAAAATGCTGGCCGCAGTGGCCTCGATGGAACCCGAGAAGGTAATTGTCGAAGCGGCCGCGCATTTGAATGCGTGCGGCGCGGGTGCGATAGCGGCCATGATGGCCGCATGCCAGGTTTCGGGGGCCACGGAGGCCCGCATATTGAAGCACACCAATAGTTATCAGACCTTGGCGCTGTCGCGCCGCAGACCCCGGAGAACGCCGTGGGGTATGCCGCGGTTATGCTGGGATGAGAGGGGGCTCGCGACGAGCCCCTCGCTTGCCCTCCCCCGGACCACCGGGGGAGGGCGTAAACGCAAGACGTGGGATTTGAGAAACGGAAGATGGGAAAGATGTTGTTCGCCGGCGACATTCGGAACAGTTGTTGCGACCGGAATGTTGCGCCAACCCCACTTGCTGGGGTGAAAACCGGCGTGATTGACGGAAAGGTTTCAAGGAGCATGCGGACGGCATGGGTCTGGCCCGACCTTTGCCTATTAGGTCCGGCATAGCGGGAGGGAAGATGTATATGAATGAACAGGAATTTCAATCCAAGTTGGCGGAACTGATGGGTGAGATCAGTACGCTTCCGCCGAGCGAAAGGCAAAAGCTGGAGAAGCTTGCCGACGAGACCCGCGCCCGCCACGAGCGCCTGCGGCAGACGGTGAGTAGTCTCCAGGAGAGCCTGGACTATCTGCGTCTGAGCATCAAGTATCTGGTATTCGATCTCGAGGCGACACGCCGGGAGAACGGGTATCTCCGCAAGATGCTTGAAGAGACGACCGGCGGCGCGGATTAAGCTTTGCCACTGCTCGATTCTCGCAAAATAGCATTTACCGTTGTTGACCACCCTTGATTGCATGGAGTAAGCCGGCGGCGTTCCCAGCGCCGCCGGCATGTTTTTGCGCGAGTTTTGCCCCCCTGACCCCGTTTATTTCGCGATATTGCGCAAACTGCCGATAGTTGCCTTGGCGGCCGATTGACACTTAAATCGACCTGAGGCAAGCGTATGCGCGGATATCGAATCATAGTGGCGGCGGTGGGGCTGCGCTCCTGGGGGGGGAGATGGGACGGGTTGCGTGGTGCGATTCGACCGATTCGACGCCGCCCGCGGAGCAGATGCTGAACGAGATGCTTCAGCCGACGGCTTCGACGACACAACCCTCAGCAACCCTGACGTCCCAACCTGGCGCGACGGTTCTTCATCCCGATGGATATAAAGACGCGACGGGTCCGGTCGCTGCTGCGTGAAGGATCGACGATCGTGGACCGGACGGGGTGGGTGCGAACGGTGGCGGACAGCCCATATCCGCAGTTTGTATTTGACGACAGCGAGGGGCCGACCATTCAACCGATGTTTGTGCTGCCGAATCTGCGACTGATGCAGATCGAGGATGCGGTGTCGGTGACGAAATCGACGCTGCGATTTACGGTTTCGGGGACAGTGACGGAATACAAAGGGGCGAATTACATCCTGCTGGAGTCGCAACCGGCCGTGGACAGCCGGGAACTGGTGCCGGGGATGGAGCCGCCCCCCACGACGAACCCGGGATCGGCGGATCAGATGCTGGACCAGATGTTGTCGCGCGATTCGCAGCGGCGCGCCGCCGCTGCCGCGGCCGGCGGCGAACATGACGGATCAGACCAGTGGCGGAGGCTCAGTGGCGCCGGCGGCGCCGGTGCTCAACGTCGTAAAGGAAGGGTCGCAGGTCATCGATCGCACCGGGAGGCTGACGCGCAGCCCGGACGGGCGGCAGTTTGAATTCACGTTCGATTCCGACGGATCGGCGCTCCAGGATGCGCCGCTGCTGATTCTGCCGAATTTGAAACTGGCTACGATGGAGTCGGCGGTATCCGGGGCGACTCGAGATCTTGCATTTTCGCGTGACGGGGCTGATCACCGAATTCCGCGGGCGCAACTGCATCCTGCTGGAAAAAGTGGTTGTCATTCCCGACACGGTTCAGCAATTTTAATAGCCGCTTCTAATTCCCACCGTTTAGTGGAAAATCAGTGCCAATATGATTTTCGGGTCGCCGAACTGGCTGGTGGGACTGGTCGCATGGCTGCTGCTGGCGGCGTGGATGCTGTGGGGCCGCTGGCCGAGGGCGGTGGTGCCATATTTGCCACTGTGGCTGACAGGTCAGCCGGCGGAACGGCCGCGCTGGCAGATGGAGATGCCGCCCAAGGCGATCCTGGCCCTGCTGGGAGCGGGGGCGCTGGCGAATATTGGCGGCAGGCGAGCCGGCAGTTTATGGGGCGTGCGGGGACGGACCGGAAGGTGACAGTCATCGTGGACCGCGGGCTGACGATGTCGGGAGTGCCCGAGGGAGGAGAAAGACGATATGTTCAGGCGACGCTTTCGGCGGAATCGCGCGATCGACGACGTCGCGCCGGGGCAAAAATAATCTTGAAACTGGTTCCGCCGATGCCGGGGTCATCGGAGGGCAGTTCCGTTGAGTCGATTGACCTTGCTCTGCCGACGGCGTTGGCTGATCCCGACGCCTTGGCGCTGGCGGCGCGGCGGGCCATCGCCAACACCCCGGGACTGGTCGTGCTGGTGAGCAATCAACTCGTGCCGGTGGAGGATCCGCGGCTCGTGCAGGTGACTCCGGATCAGGCCATGAACGGGGTGGGGATCGACTCCTTGCAAGTTGTGGGGGTTCCACGGCCACAGGCGATGGTGCGGATTGCCAACGAGTCGGATTTGAGTGAGGCGACGCTTTCGATCCATTCGGACGGGCAGACGATTGAGGACGAAATCAAGCTGCCGGATCGGGGAGGGGCGAAGAACTATTTCATGGATTTGCCCAGCGCGGGGAAGGTGATCGAGGCGGATCTGTCGGCGGAAGGGGATTCGCTCGTGGATCAGAAAGCCTGGTCGGTTCAGCGGTCGGTGTGGCCGAAGATCGAGGCGGATACGGGGATTGTGCCCGAACTGACGAAGATGATCGATGTGTATGGCCGGCTTCGCCCGGCGGGGGCGGATTCCACAACCGTGACAGTGACGACTGCGCCACGCGAGCTGAATCGTGAAGCGGCGGTCGCGGTACTGGCTCAATCCGCAGCCGGATGATGTGCCGGTGCAGGTATCGCAGGGATTGGTGGTGGCGAAGGGGCCGCTTTCGACCGAGGGGGTGAACTGGGACGATGTGCTCGCGGATGCGACGGCGGCGCACGTGGGACCGGAGGGGGATTGGGAGCCGGTCGTGTCGGCCGGGAAATTTGTGCTGGTGGCGATCCGGGAACATCCAGTGCGCCAAGTTTGGATTGGATTTCAAGCGGCTGGATTTTCAGATCGAGCGGACTTCGTTGTTTTCTGGAGTGAAATATTTAATTGGTTGGGCAAGGCCGGTCCGGTCTATAGCGCACAGACGATCCCCTCGCCGAACGGGGATTGGGTCCCGATTTTGTCGCACTCGGCGGATGGCAGCGTGACGGCATACAACGCGCCGCCGATGCCGGAGCATCTGGTGGATCATCTGGAATGGCGCGACAATCTTGGGAAAGTTGCCGCCGCGCCTGCGAGTCGGGGAGAGGCCGCTGGCGGGGTTGACTGCTGCTCGGGGCGCTGGCGCTATGCTGCCTGGCGGCGGCAACGTGGCCGGCTGCCAAAGTGCCGATGAAAGCGTCGCGGCGTGGCGAAATTCAAGGCGAGGATGGGGGGCGAGCGGGGCGTCATTGACAGGGTTTTGCGGGGGGCGTACTTTCTCGAGTAAGCATGGCAGAAGCAATACCTTCGATTTCCGTAACGACTCAGCGGGATATTCGTATCGTTGAATTTACGCATAGCAAGATTCTCGACGAGGCAAACATTTCCGATATCGGTCAGACCTTGACGGCATTGGTGGAAGAGAACGATCCGCCCCGGCTGCTGCTCGATTTTTCCAATGTCGAACATCTGTCCTCGGCGGCGCTGGGGATGCTGATCAACTTAACAATCTGATCAAACAGAAAAACGGGCAGTTGCGCCTGGCGAATATCAAGCCGCAGATATTACGAGGTTTTTGTCATCACGAAGCTGAACAAGCTGTTCCGCATCTGGCCGACGCGGAAGGAAGCGCTGGATAGCTTCGAACAGTGAATATCGTTGTAAGCACATGGCAGCCGCTTCGGGTGTCCTCAAATTCGCCATCGAGTCTGATTACAGCTCGGCCCAAAATGTTCAACAAGCCATCCTCGATGAAGTGAAGCGGCGGAAGTTCAATCCCGCGGCGGAGTTTGCCATCCAGGTGGCCCTGCACGAGGCGCTGACCAACGCGATCAAGCACGGCAACCAGATGAAAGATAAGAAGAAGGTCGCCATCACCGCGAAAATTGGATCAAAGCCGCGGCGGAAATCGTCGTGGAGGACGAAGGGGGCGGGTTCGATCCGCAAGGCGGTGCCCGATCCGACGCTGGATTGCAATATTCTGCGCCCGAGCGGCCGGGGGATTCATCTGATTGAAACGTACATGGATGAGGTACAGTGGAGCCGGGGGGGAAGACGAGTGAAAATGGTGCGGCGGAACGGTCCTGACGCGGGGCTAGAATGAGCAGGCATTCGGGGCCGCGGGTTGGCGGCGACTCACCATGATCATTCCACTGCGAACAGACGTTCCGATGCGGCGCACTCCCTGGATGAACTGGGGACTGATCCCGCCAACGTGGCGGTATTCGTCGTTACCAGCTACGCGGGGGACAGGGGCACGCGGGACTGCTTTATCATGGGGAGCCGATCAAGCAGGCGTTTGCGCTCTGAATCCGCGGGCGCCGAGCTTTGGCAATACTTCACGTATCAATTCCTGCACGAGAACTGGCTGCACATTCTGGGGAACATGGTGTTCCTGTACATCTTTGGGAACAATATCAACGATCGAATGGGGCACCTTGGATATCTGGCGTTTTACCTTGCCGGGGGGGTGATGGCGGGAGTGGGGCACGTGCTCTTCAGTCATCAGCCGGTGATTGGGGCGAGCGGCGCGGTAGCGGCGGTGACGGGGGCGTTTTTGATCCTTTTGCCGCGGGCGAACATTACGGTGTTTTATTTCTTCTTCCTGTTTGGAGAGCTGGAAATTCCCGGGCTTTGGTTTGTGCTGTTTATGTTCGGGCAGGATGTGATCGGGGCGATCTGGCCCAATTGGATGGGAGGCGCGAGGCGGTGGCGCATGCGGCGCACGTGAGCGGGACGGTCTTCGGCGCAACGCTGAGCATCGCGCTGCTGGCGACGGGATTGTTGCCGCGCGATCAATTTGATGTCTGGTCCCTCCTGATGCGATGGAATCGGCGGCGGCAATTCAAGGATATGGTGAGCCAGGGGTACAACCCGTTTGGATATACGCCGGAGCCGGGCCCGGTGGATCCGCGCCCGCAAACGGTTGATCCGCGTAGCAGCAGGCTGCTCGATTTGCGAGCCGAAATCAGCGAGGCGATCGCGCACCATAATCTGCCGCACGCGGCGTATTTGTTTCTCGAACTGAAGAAACTGGACCCAAACCAGGTCTTGTCGCGGCAGGCGCAACTGGACGTGGCGAATCAACTGGCGAGCCAACAATTTTATGCGCAGGCGGCGGAGGCATACGAGCAGTTCCTTTCACACTATCCCAATTTTGACCAGATCGAGCAGGTGGAGCTGATGCTTGGCGTGATTTACGCCCGGTATTTGCAGCATTACGAGCGGCACGGCAGCTTTTGTTGCGGCGCTGGCGCGACTGCATGGGGAGCAGCAAATTTCGTGGGCGCGGGCGGAACTGGCGCGGATCGAGCCGCTGATCGCGTCGCGACATACGCCGCAGGTCTAAACTTCGACATGGTTTCCCTTGCCAAACGCCGACGGGAAGCGGAATGGATGGACGATCCCGGCGCCGACCCGGCGGTGCTGAGGAGCAGCCTGCGATTTATCCGGCGGATTAACTTTTGGCTGGGGTACACGCGGGCGACGGTGGGGCATCTGAAACAATTCAGCCGGCGGTGGAAGAAGGGAGAGACCATCCGCATCGTGGACCTGGCGACGGGGTCGGCGGATGTGCCTCGGGCGATCTTGAACTGGGCGAAAAAGAGGGGTGGGATGTGCGAGTTGTGGGAGTGGATCGGCACGCCACCACGGCGGACGCGGCTCGCGGCAACGAGGCGAACTTGCAGATCGTGCAGGGGGACGTGTTGAACATGCCGTTCGCGGACGGCGCGTTCGACTACGCCATCACCGGCATGTTTCTGCATCATCTCGATGATGAAGAAGTGGTCCGGGTCTTGAAGGCGATGGATCGGATTTCGCGGCGCGGAGTGGTTGTGGCGGATTTGCTCCGACATCGGCGGGCGTACATTTGGATCAAGGTGATCACCGCGATGTCCAATCCGATGGTGCGGCATGACGCGGCGGTGAGCGTGGCGCAGGCGTTTACCGAGGCGGAAGTCATGGCGCTGCGCGATCGGGCAGGCTTGGGATATGCCCAGTTTTACCGGCACTTCGGACACCGATTCGTTCTGGCGGGGGAAAAGGAATAAGCGCGGGAAAGACGGCTATTGCCCCTGAACGTGCTGGCTGGAGTGCCTTTGTGCGGATTCCTGCTCGAGTTCGTCGAGATGTTGGTGGTAACTGCCGCTGAGGGGCGGGTTCATTTTGCTCAGGGCGGCAAACAATGCGGTGGCTTTGTCGTAATCGGCGGGGTCCTGGGAGGCGGTGAGGTTTTCGGCCTCGACGAGGAATTCGCGGCCGATTGTCTCGAGGGTGAATTTCATCGCCGGATCGTTCCCATATTCCTGGATGACGGCTGAGGCGAAGGTGGCGGCATCGGTATATTTTGGGCTTTGATCAGACCCTGAAGCACGTCGCCCTGAAGGGTGTCGATAACGTCGGGTTTCCCGCCGTTGGATTTCCAATAGGTGAGAGCGTCCTGATATTGATCGGCGGCGTCGGCGTATTGGCCGACGTCCATCATGCAGTCCCCGACGTTTTGGCGCTGGACGGCGAGGGCTTGAGTAAGAGCATCGCGTTTGGCGCCGGGAGGGGTGGATTCAATGTCCTTGCTGAGACGATCGCGCAGGGCGAGAAGGGCATCGAGACGCTTGCCGGAGTCGGCGGATTTGAGCGCGTCGGCCAGAGTCGCCAAATCCTGCTCATCGAGGGACCCCATCCATTTTTGCAGGACCTGCCATGCGGCGCTGCGGACGGAGTCGTCCGGGTCCTTGCTCATACAGTCCAGAAGATTGGTGATGTAAATGGGCTGGGTCACCGTCCCCAGGGCGCTGACGGCGGCTCGACGGACCTCGGGGTCGGGATCGTTTAAGAACCCTTGGATGGAGTCGCTGACGTCGGGATTTTGTAGATTGCCCAGGCCGATGATGGCGTTGATGCGAACCTTGGTGGTCTCGCGTGGGTCGAGGAGCGACTCGAAAGTTTGCAGAAGCTGGGGGTCGTGGAAAGCCGCCATCGCCCCGACGACGGCCGCCCGGAGCGATTGCGTTCCAGGCGCGCCGGTGGATTTCAGTGCGGCCAGGAGGGCCGTGACCGCTTGCTGCTCGCGATTGCGGTCGGAAAAAATATTCGAATAGTTCGCAGCCAGACGAATTCCCTCGGCCGAAGCGATTCGCACCAGCGTCGAGGGGTCGTTCTGTACAAATTGCACCATGAGATTGACGGCCTTGGGATCGTAGAGGGGAACAAGCGATTTGATCAGTTCGTCGCGGACGATGTCGTCCTGCTCGACGGAGAGTCTTTGTACCATGGCCGGGGCGGAATCGGCGTCGTTGTAAAGAGCCTGCGCGGCGGCCGCACGGACGTCGGGGGCGATATCGTCCAGGAGTCCGCGGACTTTCTCCATGGTCCCGGGAGGGGCGCCATCAGGGGTTTGGCGATCCTGATAGACGATGTTGGCGCCGGCCTGGCGAATCGCCGGAGAGGCGGATCGCATGTATTGGATCAGCAGGTTGGCCCGGTCAGTGGGGGTGGTTTGAGATTCGTAAACCGCGTTGAGCAAGTCTACGACATTAGACTCTAACTGGTTCTCGCTTGAGACCTGGGCCTCGAATGCGTCGGCTCGATGCTGGCGGACGGCGGTTTGAAAGTCCGCGTCAGGTAGATTGCCATTTTTGTCCCACCATTGTTTCCACGCCTGGACGTTGTGGCCGTACTCCGCCAGGCCGGTCATCTCCATCAGGGCGTCGCCGGCGGCGCGTTCGACCGCATCGCTATCCGTGCGCTGCTGGAGATCGACCAGAGTCTGGGCGGCGAGCTTTTGGTTGAAGGTGCCGATGGCCATGATCACGGGGACTCGGATGTCGTCGCCCTGGTTGGAGGTGGCGACCGTGATCAATCTCTGAAGGACATCCAAATTTCCCTTATAGTGGGAGAGCTGCGGTGGCGGCGGCGCGGACGCGGGCTCGCTGGCCTTCACGATTGACCAGGAGCGAAAACAGGGGTTCGATGAATTGAGGATCAGGCCAGGAGACGGCAGCCAACGCCCGGGCGACGGCAAGCTGGGAGGCGGTATCGGGCTGCGTGAGGGCGGCGACCAGGTCGGGAACGACCAGGTCGTCGCGGGAGCTGACCAGCTTATAGGCGGCGGCGTCGCGATCGCCCTGGGAGGCGTGCGGATCGTTTAGGGTTTGGAGAAGAGGATTGGTCTGTGAGGTCGAGGCCGCGGCCGGAGCGGATTGAGCGATGGCGCGGGAGATGAGACCGACCGTGACAGCCGACAAACATATCGCCGCAATCCCAACTTTAAGGCGCACCATGTGATTATCGTCGAATTCGTGAAATTACCGTATATGCAGGGTCGTTAAAAGGGACGTGGGGTGGGGTGGTTGCACCTTGGAGACGACCAATGGACGGCTATCCGCTGGCTTTGGATGACCGCGCGTTGCGTGACGCTCAAAAAATCTATTCAAAAAGCGCACGCGGCGCTTGCCTTGGTTGCGAAGCGGTTGCTACATTACGAACCGTATTTTCGGACCATAATTTGCTGGCGGGCAGCTTCACATGAACGATTGGAGCGAGGCCGAACATCGCGTCGAAAAGGCGCAGTGCTTCTTCGAGCAGCGCAAATGGAACGACGCGCTTCGCGAGTTGAAGCTGGCGACGCAGGTCAATCCCTACAATTCGTCCTGGTTCTTTAATATGGGGTTGATCCTGGACGAAATGGGCCGGTTCGAAGAGGCGGCCGAGGCGTATCAGGAGGCGACCCGGATCGATCCGCACGATCTGTCGACTCTGAATCACCTGGGGGTGGCGCAGTTCCGTGTGGGCCGGCACGATCAGGCGGTGGCCACCTTTAAGCAGATCGAATCGATCGACGCGACATACGAGCCGGCGTATTGCAATCGAATCATCGTTTACGCCCAGCTCGGGCAACATGAGCTGGCCGAGGAGATGTTTTACACCGCTCGGCTGTACAAGGAGCATTGCCCGCATTGCTTTTACAACATGGGGTGCAGCCTGGAGGCGCGCGGGCTATACGACAAGGCGATCTTCTGCTGGACCCGGGCCCTGGATTTGCAGGGAGGGCAGGGGGACGTTTATGTCCGCATCGGGCATGCACTTTGGAAAAAGCGCGAGCTGGAACAGGCGCGGCGATCGTTTCTGACCGATCTGCGGCTGAATCCAGGGCGGCACGCGTACGCTTCTCGATTTGGGCGAATTACTAATCGAAATGGGCCGGGCCGAGGAGGCCGCCGAGAAATTCCGGCGCGCCATCGAGCTTGCGCCGAACGAAGCCGGGGGACATTATCATCTCGGTCGTCTGCTGCTGCGCAACGGGCGGGAAGACGAGGCGCTCGACTGCTTCGTCAGCGTGCTGGAGCTGGATCCGACTTATGTCGGGGCCCATCTCGGCGTGGGGAGGGTTTATTATGCCCGGCATCAACTGGCCGAAGCGCGCCGGGAGCTGCGCGCGGAGTTGCAGCTCCGACCGCAGAATTCCCGTATCCTGCTGGAATTGGGAAATTTGCTCATGGACTGCGGGGAAAGCCGGGCGGCGCTGGTTTGCCTGAAATCGCTGGTGGGGTTCGATTCGGAATTTCTATCGGGCTGGCTAAATCTGGCCGTCGTGCAGTTTCATCGGCATCTTTGGCAGGAGGGGATCGCCAGTTGCATGACCGTTTTGAACAAGGATTCGCAGAATGGTCTGGCGATGCACAATCTGGCGCTGGCCTATGAGCGCCTGGGGCAATATCGCAGCGCGCTGACGTGGGTTCGCCGGGCCCAGATGATTTTGGGAGAGGATTCGGCGCTGCGGGCACTGGAACTTCGCGTGCGGCTGCTTTGGATCAAAGCGCGGACCATCAAGATGGCCCGGCATCTGAGAACGTTCTGGCCGGGGAATCGGCGCTAGCGGGACATCGCGGGGTCTTTTTACGTTATTTTCGCCACAAGCAGGGTGACATCGTCGGTGCGGGTCGTGAAGCCGGCAAATCGGCGCATCGACCAGACGATGTTTTGCGCCACCACGTCGGCGCTGGCCCCTCCCTGAAGGAATGCTTCAATTAATCGCTGCCGGCCGAAGGTTTCCTTATGGAAATTCATGGCGTCGGTTAGTCCATCGGTGTAAAGCAGAAGAGTGTCGCCGACTCGAAGATCGACCAGGGATTGCGTGTATTTTTCGTCGGGATTGACGCCCAGGACCATGTTGTCGCTGCCGAGTTCGATGATTTTGCCGTCGCGAAGGATGAGGGCGGGCGGGTGCCCGGCGTTGCAGTAGGTGAAGCGGCGGTTGCGGCCGTCGAGGACGCCATAAAATAGGGTGACGAATTCGCCGACGTTGCTGTCGCGGCGGACCATGAGATTGACGCGCCGGACGACTTCATAGAGGTAGTAAACGTTGTCGACCTGGGCGCGGAGGGCGGCGCGGACGGCGGCCATGGTCAGACTCGCGGGAATTCCTTTTCCGCTGACATCCGCGACAACGAGGCCGAGATTGTTGTAGGGCAACTGAATGAAGTCGTAAAAGTCGCCGCCCAAATCCTGGGAGGGGATGTAAATCGCGGAGAGATCAACGCCCGGGATGACAGGAGGCGTGTGGGGAATCATGCGCTGCTGCACCTGGGCAGCCATGTGGACCTGGCGCTCGAGCGCCTGGATTTGGATGGATTCCTCCAGGAGGCGCGCATTTTCGATGGCGGCCGCGGCCTGCGCCGCGATGGCTTTCATCAGGTCGATTTGCAATTGAGTGAAGGATCGCTCTTTGTCGGTGTAGACCCGAAGCACGCCGATTGGCCTGCCCTTGTAGCGCATGCCGACGGAGAGCATCGAGACGATTCCCTCGAGTTTGGATTCGCCGGGGTATTGGGAGCGGGGGTCTTCGCCGAGATTCTTCACGTATTCGTAACCCTTGCCCGCCAGGGCCTCGTGGTCGATCTGAGCTTTGCTGAGACGGATGGGACCCTTGTCGATGTATTGCCTCGAAAGATTGTGGACGGCCTTGATGACCAGTTCGTCGCGGTCTGAATCGACCAGGCGCAGAGAGGAAGCCTTGGTTTGCATGACCTCGGCGACCAGTTCGACGGTTTTTTGAAGGACCTTGTCGACGTTCCGCGCGTCGGACAGCATCATGGCGACGTCGTAAACGGCCGTCAGTTCGTTGATCCGCTGGCGAAGCTGGAATTCCTGATAACAAAGCCGGGCGATGGCGTTCGCCAGCAAATAAAGGAATTGAATGGCGGCGGGGTTGCCGGCGCGGGACCGCAGAAGTTGCCCCGCGATTTGCCGCATTTGCTTTAGGTCAACCCCCAATTTTTCGGCCAGCTGAGTGAGCTTCGCCTCGTCAACCGGCATGGCGGGGCCGGCGGCGGACATGCGGATCGTGCCGAGCCGCTGGTTGGCGACCATGATGGGGGCGACGTACTCAGCGCCGGATTTCTGGGGGCCTTGGCGGGCGTCGTCCGCGGCGGCGGCATCAGCGATGGCGCGCTGGCGCTTGACGAATTCGGGGGTTGGAGCGGCCTGGGTGACGGTGTGGCCCTCGGCGTCGGCAATCGTCACTTTGACGTTTGCGACGGCAGCAAAACTATCTTGGATTTCCTGAAGGGTGGGCAGATCCAAAAAGTCCGTGAGCTTCAGGTGGTCGGAGCCAAACTGCGTCATCAATTCTCCGCTACGCAAGCGCTATCCGCCCATCCGTGGGCGGAGGCGAAATTGTAAGTACCCCGGCCCTTCAATCAACGTGAGGAGGTGCCCTATAATCGATCTTTTACGAGAGGCCGATGGACGAGCCATTGAATTATATCGAGCGAGGCTGCGGACCTGCGGTTGTGCTATTGCACGGATTTCCGCTGGACTCCCGCGTGTGGGAGGGGCAGCTTGAGGAACTCGCCGATGAGTTTCGAGTGATCGCGCTGGATTTGCCGGGATTTGGGAAATCCGTTTCGATCGGGAAATTCACGATCGAGTCGCTGGCGGATATTGTGAGGAAGACGCTGGAGCGGATGGGGGCGCTGCCCTGCGTGCTGGGTGGATTGTCGATGGGGGGATATGTGGCGCAAGCTTTTGTCTCCAAATATGCGCAGAGTTTGCGCGGCCTGATGCTGATTGATACGCGGCCGAACGCGGACTCGGAGCAGGGGAAAGTCGCCCGCAATGAAATGATCGAACTAGCCAGAACGCACGGTTCGTCGGCGGTGGCGGAGCAAATGATGCCCAAGATGCTCGCGCCGGGAGCCGCGTCGGACGTGACGGCCCGATTGAGGGCGATCATGAACGCCTGCCCCGCGGAGACGATTCAAAATGCGGTGGCGGCGATGCGCGATCGGCCGGATTTTTCGACGATGCTGCAAAACTTGACGCTTCCGGCGCTGATTTTATGCGGGGAAATGGACGTTCTTTCGCCGCCTGTGATCACGGAACAAATGCATCGTTTGGTCGCCGGATCGAATTTGGCAATGATCGCCGGGGCAGGGCACATGGCGCCGATGGAGCGGCCGAGAGAAGTTTCGGCGGCGATGCGGAGGTTTTTGAGAGCTTTGAAATGACGAAACTCGACTGATAAATGTGCGCTGGCATCCGCCATGGCGGGACGAACCAAATTCCAATGATCGAATGAACTCGGTCATTCGGTAATTCGGAAATTGAATCGTCCCGCCATGGCGGATGCCGGCGCACATTCGTCATTCGAATTTCGTCATTCGTCAGTGTATGCTGGGCGGTCTAACTGGTGGAGCCTGGATTTATGAATCGAGAACGAGCGGCCTGGATTATCAGCGTGGTGCTCCTGGCGATCCTGGCGTTTCAACTTCCCGGGTCGTGGGCGCAGCGAAGCGACGATTATGACTGGGTGCGCACGCTGGTTGAAGTTCATCGGCAAGTGCTCGACAACTACGTTGAGCCGGTGGACGATCAGGAACTGAAGGAGAAGTCGATCGAGGGGATGCTCAGCGACCTCGATCCGTACACGATTTACGTGCCGCCGGAGAAGGAAACGCAGTTTGAAGAAATGATCGAGGGGAAGTTCAACGGCGTGGGGATCACGCTGGACAAGGAAGACGGAAAGATTCTGGTTCTCTCGCCGTTGGAGGGATCGCCGGCCGATCGCGCCGGGATCGAGGCGGGTGACGTGATCGTGAAAGTGAACGGGGATTCGACGGAAAATTGGCTGATTGACGACGTGGTGAAACATGTGACGGGCGAAGCGGGCACGAAAGTGACGCTGACGATCGAGCGCGACGGCAAGGACATGGATTTTACCATGACGCGCGAGGAGATCGTTCTGCCGACGGTGGTCGGGTATGACCGGGCGAAGGACGCTTCGTGGAATTATTGGGTGAGCAACGATCCGAAGATCGCGTACATTCGCATTACGCAGTTTGACTCCAACACGTTTGACACGCTGAACAGCATTCTGGAGGGGGTGCCGCCGACGCCCGGCACGCCGGGGAAACAGGGGCTGATGCAGGGCGGGCTGAAGGGCCTGATCATCGATTTGAGATTTAATCCCGGCGGCCAGCTCGATCAGGCGATCAAAGTGGTGAATATGTTCGTGAAGAACGGGGTGATCGTAACAACCAAGGGCGCAACCGGCCTGAGAATGTGAATCGCGCGGATGGAACGGCGACGCTGACGGATTTCCCGATGATCGTGCTGGTGAACGATCATTCCGCCAGCGCGGCGGAAATCGTTTCCGGCAGCCTGAAGGATAATCACCGGGCTCTGGTGGTCGGGCAGCGAACCTTCGGCAAAGGGTCGGTGCAGGAAGTCGTGCCTCTGAATGGCGACGGCGGTGAATTGAAGATCACGGTGGCGTATTACTATTTGCCGAGCGGTCGCCTGGTGCATCGGAAGAAGAACGCGACGGACTGGGGCGTTGAGCCGCAGATCATTGTGCCGGTGGATGAGGCCGGGGAGCGAGAAATCCGGGAGCAGATGGCCAGGCGGGATACGATCCGTCGCCCGGCGGCGACGATGACGGCATCCACCGCCCCATCCATTTTGGCCGGAGTTGCCGCGACGGAGCCGTCCACCCAGCCGGTCGATCCGCAATTGCAACAGGGATTGAATACGATGATCGGATTGATTTTCCTGAATCAGACGGCGCCGCCGGCCTCGCAGCCTTCGGCAATAGCCAATTGAAAACGCATAGTTGCTGGTTGCTAGTTGTAAGTTGCTAGGGGGAAGTTTTCGCTAGCAACTAACAACTAGCAACTATTTTTATGTTGATCCTCGGCGTTGAATCGACCTGCGATGAGACAGCGGCGGCGGTTGTCGCCGAGGGCGGGCGGGTTCTAAGTAATATTGTCTCCAGCCAGGTGGATTTGCATGCTCGGTATCGGGGGGTGGTGCCGGAGATTGCCAGCCGGGCGCATATCGAGAACATCTTGCCGGTGGTAAAGGAGAGTTTGCAGACCGCGGGGGTGGGTCTGGACGAAATCGATGGGGTCGCGGTTTCACAGCGGCCCGGGTTAATTGGATCACTTTTGATCGGGGTTACGGCGGCGAAGACCTTGGCGTGGAGTTTGGGGAAGCCGCTGATCGGGGTGGATCATGTGCATGCGCACTTGTATAGCGTTTGTCTCGGGCAGCCATCGAAGCATGAAGAAATGCCCCTCACCCCTGCCCTCTCCCCGGAGTACCGGGGAGAGGGAGTAAGAATGCCGGCGGTGGGATTGGTTTGTAGCGGGGGGCATACGGCACTGTATCGGCTCAAGGATTGGCTGGATGTCGAACTCGTTGGATCGACCTTGGATGACGCAGTGGGGGAGGCGTACGACAAAGCGGCGGCGATTCTGGGTTTGCCGTATCCGGGGGGACCGGTGATCGATAAGCTGGCGGCGGAGGGTAATCCGAAGGCCATCAAATTTCCGCGCAGCTTACTGGGGCGGGAATCATTGGATTTCTCGTTCAGCGGACTCAAGACGGCCCTGCTTTATCGGATTCGAGGATATCAGGGGAGGGAGAGGGATGCGAAAAAGCTTTCGGCCGCGGAACTGGCGGATGTCGCGTCGTCGTTTCAGGCGGCTTGCGTGGATGTAATGGTCGAGAAAATCCGCCGGGCGGTCCGGCGGTTCTCGGCCAAGAGCGTAATCGTCGGCGGGGGCGTCTCCGCGAACAGCGGTTTGCCGCGGCATTGGCGAAGTTCGATTGGCCCGTGTATTTTCCACCGCTGAAGTATTGCACGGACAACGCCGCGATGATCGCCGCTTTGGGACACCTGCTCCTGGCGGCGGGCCGAACCAGCGGATTGGATTTGGATGCGATCACGACCAGTCAATTCGCAGACGTATCGGCTTAAAAAGCTGCCGCCTCGCCCGGTGGAGGGACATAAGGGCCTGTTCGGCCGCGTGCTGGTCGTCGGGGGAAATGACGAGATGATCGGCGCGCCGGCCCTTGCGGCAACGGCGGCGCTGCGGATGGGGAGCGGGCTCGTGCAGGTTGCGGTCCCGCGGGCGATTCTTGCGGCGGTTCTCACAATTATCCCCGAGGCAATCGGATTGGCCTTGGACGAATCGCGCGCCGATCTGCAAAAACTGGAGGACGCGGCCGACAAAGCGGACGTTTTGGTGGTCGGGCCGGGGATGGGGAAGTCGGCGGCGGTGGGGAAGCGGATTATGGCGCTTCTCAGTTCCGGCAAGCCCGCCGTGGTGGACGCCGATGCGCTGAATTACCTGGCTTCGTTATCCAAATGGCCGGCGAGTTTTAAGGGTCCGGCGGTATTGACGCCGCATCCCGGCGAAATGCATCGCCTCACGAAAAAGACGGTGCCGACGGATGACGGAGGGCGAATCAAGCTTGCCATGACTACGGCGTGTTCGACTGGGAAGATTCTCGTGCTAAAGGGACATAAAACCGTCGTGACGGACGGGAATCGGATTTACGTCAATCACACCGGCGACAGTTCGCTATCCAAAGCCGGGGCGGGGGATGTGCTGAGCGGGATAATCGCGTCGCTCATCGGCCAAAAGATCGAGATTTTCGACGCGGCTTGTTTGGGGGTGCATTTGCACGGATTGGCCGGGGCGATCGCCGGCCAGATTCTCGGGCGGCGATGCGTTTTGGCGCGGGATGTGATTGATTCGATTTCGGATGCGATGCGGCAGTAGGTTCGTCGATACAGTGCCGAAGGCTCTCATACTCCTGGATCATGTCGGTCAACACGTCGAGATAGGCCGCCTGGTCTTTGCTGAGGTTGATCGAACCAACTAGCGCCCCGGCCATCCATAGCGCATGGTCGTATTTCACTTCATCGCGCAGGGGCTGCAATGGAAACAGGCGCACCAATTCGGCGTAAGCCTTGGGAATGGATTTGGAGTTTTGCTTCCTTGAGCGAACCATTCGGTTCTCCATTCTCATTCCTCGGGGCGATGTCGCATATGCGTCGGGATCTCTTGGACCGGAATTGCGTCCCCATTATTTTCCCGCATGAATCGTCAAATACCCCATCACCACAACCGCGATCACAGCCCCGATAGACAGAAATACCGCCGCCGCCATCATGGCTGTAAATCGAGCAGCCTGCCGGCGGAGGATTTGGTCCAGGTCCGCATCGCGCGAGGAAAGATTGTCGCGAATGTTGCAGAGGACCTGGGTGCCGGCGGCGGAGTTTTTGCTCACGGATTCAAGGGCGGACCCGACGGTGTGGAGACTGTCGGCCATCGCTTTGTCCTGCTCGTTTAAGGTTTCGACGCGGACGCGAAGGCCTTCGAGGAGGTCTTTTTGATCGCCGTGGGCGTCGGCTAATTTTTGCAGGATCTCGCCGAGCTTGCCTTGCTGGTCGGATTGGGAGACGAGTTGCTGTTGGATGGCCTTGACAGTGTCGCCTTGCATGCGAATGGCGTCGGGGAGAGTCTCCAGGACCTTGGGGAGGGCGGAGACTTGCGCGAGGAGTTCGTCCTGGCGGCGGCCCTGGCTTTCCATGTTCTGCCGGATCGAAGACATCAACTCGGTCAGAAGGGAAAACCCTTCCTGCAACTGAGCGATCGCGGCGTTGTTGCGTCCCCAGGGACGAAGCGCGACAGGCCTCGTTTCGACGACGACGGAAGGCTTGGCGGAATTGTCCGGTTCGGAGTGTCCGTTGGTTGAATCCGATCGGCGAAAGATTTTCCCCAAACGGCCGAAGAATGTGACTGAACTCATAGCGAAGCCTCCGTGCGAGCGCCAGCGGGATTTGCAGCGATTTTGCGGCAAATGTACCATCCGCGCGACAAGGATCAAGAGAGGAAACCCGAAATCAGAAACCAGAATGACGAATCAATGCCCGAATGCCCGAATGACCCAATGTCCAAAGTCATTGGGAAATTCGGTCATTCATTCGTCCTTCGTCATTTATCATTCGTCATTTGGCTAATCTGCGCGGGTCTCGTGCTCGCGGGATGTGAGCGCGAGGAGGTTAGGGGAACTCCTCCTCGGATCGCATCGGTGACTCCTGCCGGTACGGATTTGTTGATCGCGGTTGGGGGGGCGGATCATCTGGTGGCCGTGAGCAATTATGATGACGATCGTGAGGGAATCACTGGCAAGCCCCGGATTGGGGATTATTCGAATGTGGATTGGGAGAAACTGGCTTCGGTGCATGCGCAGTATTTGCTGTTGCAGGAGTCGCCGGATCGAGTTTCGGATGCGATCAAGGAGCGATGCACGGAATTGGGGATCGCAATCGTTAACTTGAAGATAGAGACGATTCAGGACATTGAGAATACGATGGCGACGCTTGGCTCGTTGGTGTCGCCGGCAGCAACGACTCAGCCTGCTGTGGGCCAGTTGGAGGCGAAGCTGTCGCGGGTAGAGGCGCGCGTCAGCGGGCGGCCGAAGGCCCGCACTTTGATTGTGACCAGCGATGACGGATTGAGCGTGGCGGGGCCAGGGACTTTTTTGGATGAGCTGCTGACCATGGCAGGGGGAGAAAACGTGGCGGCCAGGCTGGGGCGGAGATACGCCGTGGTTGAGCCGGAGATGCTTTTGTCGATGTCGCCGGAGGTGGTGATTCAGTTGGTTCCGGATGGGGATCGGACGCCGCAGGTGATGGATCAGGCGAAGCGGTTCTGGTCGCAGATGGGAAGTTTGCCGGCGGTGAAAAATAATCGGGTTTACATTTTGACGGACTGGTTTGCGCTGGAGCCGGGCTCACACGTTGGGGAACTGGCTGAAGAATTCGCGGACTGCCTGCATCCCGAGACGAAGCAATGAGGCGATGGAATTGGGAAGAATTGGGCAAGACAAGCGGAATCGCCGCGGGAGTGGCGGTGGCGTGGGGGCTGGTCTGCTTGCTCGTGGGATCGACGGGGGTCCATTGGCCGAACTGGGTGGAGTTCAAGTTCCGCCTCGAGTCGGTATGGGATTCGGCAATGATCGGCTTGGCGCTGGCCGCCGCCGGAGCCGTCTATCAGGCGATTCTGCGAAATCCCCTGGCCGATCCCTATCTCCTCGGAGTGAGCAGCGGCGCGTCCCTGGCCGGATTTCTCTGGAGATTGCCGATCTTCGCTCTGGCGAGCGGCTCGATTGGTTTTCTCTCGGCGATCAGCCAGCAGGGCTTCGCATTCGCGGGGGCGCTTCTGGCGGTGATCGTTGTCCTGGGACTCGCGGGGTGGCGCGGGCGCATCGATCCGGTGACGCTGGTGCTCATCGGCGTGATCGTAAACGCCGTGAACGGGTCGATTTTCTGCTCATCAATGCCCTGGTGCACGATCTCCCCGCCAGCGGCGGGCCAATGGCGTTTTTGGTCGGAGGCGTGCAAGTCATCACGCATTGGCAGCGGGCCGCGGTGTCCGGATTGATTCTTCTGGGGACGGTGTTTCTCGGGCTGATCAGCGGCGTGCTCAACGCGGCGGGACTTGAAGACGCCGAGGCGCACGGGCTGGGCGTATCGATTCAGAAAGTTCGTTGGATGGGATTGATCGGGGCGTCCCTGGTAACCAGCGCGGCGGTTTGCGTAGGCGGGCCGATCGGATTTGTGGGACTGGTCAGCCCGCACATTGGGCGCCTTTTTGTGGGGCCGGACCAGCGCAAGCTATTTCCCATCTCCGCGGCCATCGGCGCGATCCTGGTCATGGCGGCGGATGCCCTGTCCCGATACCTGGCGGCGGAAAATCGATTGGGGACCCAACTTCAAATCGGAATTTTGACCGGATTGCTCGGCGGTCCATTTTTCCTGTGGCTCCTGCTGAAATCCCGATCACTAGCGCGGAAATGATTTATGGCTGAATTGCTCGAAGCCAAGGATGTGAGCTTTGCATATGGGGAGACGCACGCGCTGCGCGGCGTCGGGTTGAAATTGGCAGCCGGCCAAATCGCGGCGCTAATCGGGCCTAACGGCAGCGGGAAGAGCACGTTCCTCTTGTCCCTGCTCGGCCATTTGCCTGCCACGGGGTCGATTGAATGGGATGGAATTTCAGTGCGGCGCCAGCGCCCGAAGGATCTCGCGCGGATCGTGGCCTATCTGCCTCAGTCGCCGGGCTATGAGCCGGGGCAGACCGTCGCGGACGTGTTGCGCATGGGCCGGACGGCCTATTGGGGGCCATTTGGCGTCGAGACGCCGGAAGATGAAAAGGCGGTTGCCGACGTCGCGGCGATGCTGGAATTGCAGGACCTCATGGATCGGCCGTTGGATCGAATGTCAGGCGGGCAGAGGCAGCGGGCCATGATCGGGAGGTGCCTGACCCAGCAACCGAAGGCGCTTTTGCTGGATGAGCCCAATACTTATCTGGATTTGAAGCACCAAGTTGAGCTTTGCCAGTTGCTTCGAAAATTGGCCACGGAAAAGAATCTGGCGGTCCTCATGGCGTCGCATGAACTGAACATTGCCGCGTCTTATGCCGATCAACTGATTCTGCTCAATTCGGGCACAGTCGCGGCGGCGGGGAAGGCGGATGAAGTATTGCGGCCGGAGATTTTGTCGCCGGTATACGGGGTCGGCATTCAGCGATTCGAAGGGGCGGGAGGTCCGGTAGTCGCGCCGATGACAAACTAAAAAATATGGAAAATAGTGTGTGCGGCAATCAGGAGCCCGATGCCCCCCAGGACAAGCCCGGCGATTCCCATGCCCCTGCCGCTGGTATTTCCCTGGCTGTTTGAGATCTGTGCGAGCCCGATGATCCCGAAAATGACCGCCAGGAGCGAAGGAACGAACACACAGATGGGAAGTCCGATGATTCCCAGGACCAGTGACGCGACACAGAAGCCATTAGCCGCGCCGGAGGCGTCTATCGTGGTCCCTTCCATGGTGAATGGCATCCCGCAGCTTCGGCAATTGTTCGAGGAGATAGGGCTGGAAGCGGAGCAGCGCGGGCAGACGATCCATTGCTTGCCGTCGTGATCGCGATTGATTTTGGGGGCGCGGTCGCCGGCGGCGGCGTAGGCGTGAACCGGATGCGGGTCCTGTTTGATGATCTGGCGAGTTTTGGGATCGATGAGACGGCCGTAGCGATCGAGGATGGGGATGGTGATCTGATTCCCGCAGGTGGGGCACTGGCCTTCCTGGGCCGCCATGGCTTCGGTCGCCTCGAGGCGGCTGGAGCAGTAGCCGCAGTTGAACCCGAACCGGCGTCCCGCCTGTTTGGGGTTGATGATCGAGGCGGGCGACCCGGGGTTCGACGAGAATTGCGGCGTGGCCTGCGTGGCCCCCGCCCCGGTTCCAACAGCTACCCCCTGCGGCGCCGGCACGCGCAGCGTCGTCTTGCAGGCGGGGCATCGAACGAGCTGCCCCACCTGATTCTGCTCCGCCGAGAGCGCGGTTCGGCAGATGTGACAGGAAAAAACGATCATGCCGATCCTCGAAGCAAATCGTAATGGGGTGACGGGGTTTTGTCATTTGCGACGGTTGTCGGTCGGATATACTGGCTGGGTCGGAATGACGAAATTCGAATGATGAATGTGCGCCAGCATCCGCCGTGGCGGGACGAATCAATGATCCAATGACCCAAGCATCTTCTCCGAAAAATCGTACCGCTTTGGTTACCGGGGCGGCCCGGCGCGTAGGTCGGGCAATAGCACTGCGGCTTGCTGACGACGGGTTTGATATTGCCTTCACGTATCTTCGCAGCGGCGCGGATGCGGATAGCTTAATCGCGGAAGTGAAAGCCAAGGGGCGGCGCTGTCTGGGGATCTCGGCGGATTTGTTTGATCCAGAAGCGGCGGCCAAGACAATCGGCGAAAAATTCCTGGCATTTTCAGATCGAATGGATGCACTGGTCAACAACGCCTCGGTGTACGAACCCAGCGCGCTCGGGGAGACCAATTTGCCGCAGATTCGGCGGTTTTTTGCGATTCACCTGGAGTCGCCGCTCTTGCTCTGCAAGACGTTCGCGGCAACGCTTCGAGCCAGCCGGGGGCATGTGGTGAATATGCTGGACGATCTGGTGCAGCGGCCGTGGGATAAATATCTTTCATATTGCACCAGCAAGGCGGCGCTTTGGAATCTAACATTGGGCCTGGCCCGCGAACTGGCGCCGGACGTGACTGTGAACGGCATCGCGCCGGGGGTCGCGGAGTGGGCGGCGGGAACGACCGACGAAGAGAAGAAGGAATATCTCGCGAATGTGCCGCTGAATCGCGGAGGACCCCGGCGGATATCGCCGAGATGGTGCGAGTTTTGTGCAGCGAGGGGTCCTACATCACCGGGCAGGTGATTCATGTGGATGGGGGGCGGTCGATCGTTTGATGGGGACGATCAGCGATTATTACTGGGGCAGACTGTTCAGATAATCGATGAGCATGCGAAGCCGGCCGTGGTCGCGGCGGTTGAAGCCGAAGACCAGCCTGGGCAGGTGGGCCAGAGCCGGCTCGTCGCGTTCGACTGGCAGGGGGCCGGTGACGCGGAATCCGCCGGCGCTGCCATCGAGATCGGCAAATTTCTTTTCAATGTCGGCCAATTGTGCCGGAGTGGGGGCACGCTGCAGGCGCAGGGCGACCAGATCGCGCGAATATCGGATGCTGTGATAGTTGCTGTAAAACCGCGTGATCTCATCGATGGCGGCGGAAACGTTATCAACGATCTTGTAAAGATTCAGATCGTTGGGGTGGATGAGTTCGCGTTTGAGCAACTGGTTTTGGACATAGGCTTGCCATTGTTTCCAGTAATCCCCGCCGGGGCTATCGACCAGGACGATCGGCATGGGGACGGATTTCCCCGTTTGGACGAGGGTGAGAACTTCGAATCCTTCGTCCATGGTTCCGAATCCGCCGGGGAAGAGGGCGATCGCGTTGCTGGAGCGCACGAAGACGAGCTTGCGCGTGAAGAAGTATTTGAAGTTGATGAGCTTTTTATCGTTGGCGATGAAGGTGTTGGTCTTTTGCTCGAAGGGGAGCCGGATCGCCAGGCCGAACGAAGGCTCCGCGCCGGCCCCGCCATGCCCGGCCGCCATGATTCCGCCCCCCGCGCCGGTGATAACCATCCAGCCCGCAGCGGCCATTTTTTTTGCGAACTCGGCCGCTTGCTTGTAATCGACCTGGTCTTCATGGGTTCGGGCGCTGCCGAAGATGCTGACCTTTCGGATGTCGCGATAGGGGGCGAAGACCTTGAGGGCGTAGCGGAGTTCCTTGAAGGATTTATTGATAAGCTTGATGTCGCCGCGGTTGGTGTGGTCGCGGAGGAGCTTGAGGGCGTTGGCGATGATTTCGCCGACCAGATCGCCGTGGGGAACAGTTTTAAGCTGGTCGATAAGTTGATCGGCCAGTTCGTGGGCGCCGGCGAGATCGGCCCGGCTGATGGTGTGCGGCTCCTCCGTCGTCTCCTGGGATTGCTCGATGTCTTCCGTGCCGTCAGATCGCTCCATCATTCCTCCGTACTTCCTCCAGTGGGGCGGGACATTATGCAGACATTCGGCAAAATGTGAAACCCGCCGGCACCACTCCGTCGTATCATATGCGTGGCGGTCGCTGTTGCGGGAGGAAGCATGATGCGGGCTCTTTTCACTATCGGCGGTTTGGGATTGTTCCTGTTCGGAAATGTGGCGGCGGATTTGCCGAGGTATTCCCTGCCGGTGGGGCGGCGTTTGACCTATTCGAGTGATTACAACTTTCGATACACGAACGGGTCATTCAACGACCTGGATTCGGTACAAATAACGGTGATTGGCGCGAATGCGGACGGGTCGGAGCGAGCGTTGGTCCGCGAGGGCGATCGGGATGTGCAAAATCGCGATGGCCGGCCGACAACTCGGCCGGAAAACCAGCGAGAAGATGTCACGATATCGTTCGTCGATCTATTTTCCGATGGGCGCGTGGTCAAGGTGGTTGGAAATGATTTCGGGAATGCGCCGGAGGTGTTATGTCCGCTGCCAAAGAATGAGGAGGAGATGAGCGGATCGTGGCAGCAGGATTCGGAGTATCTGGATTCGACGATCTACAAATCCGCGGGACCGCCCGCGAATGGGGAAATGGGTTTTTGCGTCTTCACAGGACGGGATCGACAAACGGATCTATGGGATCGTGGAGGACAACGCGTTTCATTTCGACATCGCCAAAGGAATCATCACGTTGATCGAAAACAAAGCCGCCCAGGATTACGGCTTTCACGGCGCGGGCGGCGGGTCGACTCATCTGGTTTCGGACGAAATGATTTCGCCTGAAAAAGTCGCCGCGCTGGCAAAGGACGCGGCAACTTATTTCGAGGCGAGCGACGACTGGAAAAATGAGGTCAAGAAGGTGAGCAAACTGCCGCGCGATGCGGGAATTGTGACGGCGGCGAAAGGGATGATCGAGAGCGCAGCCGCCGGGATCACGGACCCCGACCTTAAGACCCAGTTAAAGAGCCAGATTTCGCTGGCGGACGAGTTTGCCAACGAGAATGCAGATGATGGCAAGACGCAGACAACGATGGTGGACAAGCCCGTGCCGGACATTTCCGCCAAAGACCTGGCCGGGCAAGCGCATCGCCTGAGCGACTATCGCGGAGAGGTCGTGGTGCTGGATTTCTGGTATCGCGGTTGCGGCTGGTGCATGCGGGCGATGCCGGAAATGAAAAAGTTGTCCGAGGACATGACCGATCAGCCAGTGGTTTTCCTCGGGATGAATACGGATTCCGACCCGAAGGATGCGCAGTTTGTGGCGGGCGCGTTCGGGATCACCTATCCGATCCTAAGCCTGAGCCGCGACGAGCAGGATAAATTCGGCATCTACGCATTCCCGACGATCATGATTTTGGACCGGGCGGGGATTGTGCGGTATCTGGACTCCGGCTATTCACCCACGATGCGGGTGGATTTGGGGAAGAAGATCAACGAGATTCTCGGACAGGATCGGAAATATAAGAAATCCGCCGGAAAACCGGTGGAGGGGTATAACAATGCCGCGAGTTGACATTGCCGGCTGAGGGCGCGAAAATCGGAAAACCGGAGTGTGGGGCGAAAAAGGCGTGCTTTTCGGCGGATTCCAGGAGTAGTTCCCAATGTTCACCAGGCCGTCGGTGCGAAAGAGTTTTGGCTGGACGACGTTGTGCGCGCTGGCGCTGGCGTTTGCGGGATGCGATACGCACCAGCGGATCGCCGATAACGCGGCCTGGGAGCAAATGAAGAAGGTGGATACGCAATGGGCGGGAGCGGCAGGGGAGGACGAACTCAAAGGCGTTGCCGATCAATACGACTCTCTGGCCGGCAGCGTCTCAACCCTTTCGCCGCGAATGCAGGTGCTCATCAAGGGAAACGAAGCGGAAGTTCACTTTGAGCTGGCAACGCTGCAGCTTGCCGATCTGCGGACGAAGGAACTCGGCATCACGCGGACGATCGACGAGATTGAAAATCTGGCCGTGCAAGTCGCCGCGTCGCAAACGACCATGGCGAGCCTACAGGCGTACGATCCGTCGAAGCAGATCGACGACATCCATGCCAAGGAAGCCACGATCCAAGGGTCCGTCGGGGACGGGACGACTGGAACGAGTTCTTCCCTGGCGAGCCTGGGAGCCCAGATCGACAAATTGAACGACCAGATCAACCAGGGCAACGCCCAGAAGCAGTCGCTGGACAAATCGCGTGTGCAGGCCCTCCAGCAGGCCGATGACTTGACGCGCAAGTCCGAGGGAGAAACCGGCGACGATCAATTGAAGGATGTCATCGCGGCGTCGAACGTTCGGCGCGGGGCGGGGGATACGGATGCGCAGATCGACGGGGTATCCGCGCAAATTGCCCGCTGGCAAACCGATCTGGATGCGCTGACGGCGCAAAAGTCAGCCTTGGACGCGGCGGTTGCCTCGCTGGAATCGCAAGTCCAGGCATTGCAGACGGGATGGTCGTCCATTCAGCAGCAAATGGATGCGCAAAAAACGCTCCAGCAGCAGATCATTGGCGCGGACTCGAGCGCCTCTGATTCGGATAGCGGCGCGGTGACGATCGCGCTTCTGGCGAGCCGGCTGAGCACAATGCTAAGCGACGCCGGAACGTTGCGGGACAGTTTGAATACTCAACTCCAGCAGGCGATCGATCAGTACACGGACGCGTCGAGCGCCGCGGAAGAGCTGCGCGGGCAATTGTTACCCAAGGTGAGCGGCATGACCCCCTCGCCCGATGCCCCGATCTATCAAGAGACCATGAACACCCTGAATCCGGGGTATTACAATTTGCAAAAAGCGGCGGCGATGCAGGACCAGGCGGGTGTGGCAGCCTCGAACGCCGTGATTCAGAACATGCTGGGGCAGATGTTCGACGGATATCAGGTGGCCAGTGGGTCGGGGACGGCAATGGTGCCGGGCCTCAAGACATTGCTCGATCGAGACAAGACGGGCATGGACATTCCGCAGTCGGTCGCGGGTTTGCCGCATCCCGATCCGGATTCGGTCAAGCAACTTAAGCAGGACTCCGACGACAAATTCAAGGCTGCCCTGGACGCGTACAACGATCGTCCCGGCACCGATACCGGGCAAATCGCGACCGATCAGACTAACCTCGCGTTGCTGGGTCGGGTCGCGACGAACCGGAAATGGGCCCAGTACGCGACGCTCCTTGGCGATTCGGACGGCGCGAGCCAGCATCTGCGCGACGCCGATTCGGATGACAGCCAAATTGATCCGGCCTTCCGCACCGCGGGGCAGCCGGCTCCCAAGGCGCCCGCCGCGAATGGCAACTCGCCGGGGGCAGCCGGGGCATCTCAATCGGATCAGTCGCAGTAGGGTGGCGCGGGAGAAGCTTTCCAATTGACAATTCTGATTGGGTCTGATGTCATGGCTCGCGCAGGCGTCAGGGAAGGCGGTGAAAACCCGCCGCGGACGCGCCGCTGTAAGTGACCGAATCGCGGGCGGTTTGTATTGCCCGACCGGCATTGAAAACGTCACTGGTCGCCAAGGATCTAGACCGGGAAGACGCGTGCCGGATGTCACGAGCCAGAAGACCTGCCTGTCATGCGGGACGAGTTGATGCTCGTCTCGGAGCCATGTCCGAAAAGCTGCGCGAATCAGCGCTCGGAAACGCCGCTTTAACAAATTGGTCGGTGGATTCTTTTTTGCGCCATTTTTGGCGTGGAGGGAATGCATTCCAATGACCAGGGCGCTGCTCCCAACCCGCGAGGAAGGGGATTCGGAACGCGGCGCAAGGCCGGCGTTTACGCTCGTTGAACTGCTGGTGGTAATAGGGGTGATCGCGATTTTGCTCGCGATCTTAATGCCCTCGATTTCCAAGAGCCGGCAGCAGGCGCAGACGCTTCAGTGCTTGAGCAACCTCCGGCAGCTCGCGATCGCGGCGTTTTCCTACGCGAACGTGAACGGAGGGACGTTCCCGATCGCTTACTATTCGTCGTATCAGTGGCCGGTATCGACCAATTATAGTTGGGATTTCACGACCCAAACGAACCTGATGACGAACGTCCAGACGGTTACGGCGGGCATTTTATGGATGGGAAACACGAATCTGGAGATTCAGCAGTGTCCCACTTATGACGGTAAATCCGGGACGCCGACCGATCCGTATACAGGATATAATTACAATACGAGCTACATCGGGCACGGCAGCCATGAGACGATCCCCGGCCCCATCAAGCTCAGCCAGGTGCATCGGCCGCAGCGCTGTGCGCTGTTCGGGGATGGGCAGTTTTCCGCCGGAGCCGACAAATACATGCGGGCTCCGGCGCCGAATCCAGGGGACGCCGGTTTTGTCGGGAGATATGCGGGAACGCAGGGCTTCCGACACGGTGGGAAGACCAACGTCGCGTTTTGCGACGGCCACGCCGAGACGCTTTCCCAGCGCTTTACGAACATTTCCCCTGCATCGGAGATGCCGATGATCGCGCCGCAGACAGGGTTTTTGTCGGCGGATAATTCGATGTACGACCCGGTGGGGTATTAGGTTTCTCAAGCCGTCCCGGAATTCGCTTCGGCGCATTTCCGCTATCGGTTTTGAGTTGCTAGAATTCATGGCGGTCCGACGGTGGTAGTCGGATAAAAGGGCAAAAGAGGAAAGTCGCACAACCGGGTGAATCCGTGCCGAAACAAGCGGTCGAAGCGCTGGAACGAAACATCCGCTCGGTTTATCTCGGACATTTAAAGTCGGTTGAGTTGTTGCTCACGGGATTGCTGGCCCGCGGGCACGTTCTGATCGAGGACGTTCCCGGCGTGGGCAAGACGGTGTTGGCGCGGGCCCTGGCGCGGAGTGTGGATTGCAAATTCAGCCGGATTCAATTGACCCCGGATTTGCTGCCCAGCGACGTGCTGGGGGTGTCGGTTTATAATCCGCAGTCTCAAACCTTTGATTTCAAGCCGGGTCCGATTTTCGCGAATATTGTGCTGGCGGACGAAATCAACCGGACGACGCCGCGCACCCAGTCGGCGCTGCTGGAAGCGATGAGCGAGGAGCAGGTCAGCGTGGAGAATCGCACCTATCCGCTGGGCCGGCCCTTCATGCTGATCGCGACGCAGAATCCCTTTGAATTCGAGGGCACCTATTATCTCCCGGAGAATCAGTTGGATCGATTTTTGCTCCGCGTTTCGCTGGGCTATCCGGATCGGCAGGGGGAGCAGAAGATTCTGACGACGCAGCCAAGCCGAAACGCGCTGGAGACGCTAAAGCCGGTGATGAACGGCGCGGAAATCGCGGCGTTGCAGGATGAAGTGGCCACGACCAAGGTCGATCCGGCGATCCTGGAATATATCCTGGACCTTGCCGAGGCGACACGCCACGACGAGCAGTTGCACCTGGGCGTTTCGCCGCGCGGGCGCTGGCCTTGTCGCAGGCGAGCCAGGCGATGGCGGTCGTGCAGGGGCGCGATTACGTGACTCCGGATGATGTGAAGTCGCTGTTCATACCGTGTTGCGCCCATCGCGTGATCAGCAAGACGTACCTGCATAATGGAGAAGGAGCGGCGACGACCCGCGTGTTGCAGGCGATCCTCGACCGGACCGCCGCGCCGCGCTAAAGCTTTTGGTGTTTCATGCCTGCCGCGGCTCAAACAAATCTCGAATCGACTTCGACGGGATTCTGGAATCGTCTGCTGGGGCGGCAAACCCCGCCGCGCCGGCCCCGCGTCCCGGACATCGCGCGTATTGCAGAAGCCGGCGGTCGATTTTTCCCTGACCGGGCTGATCTACTGCGGGATGATGATGTTCCTGGGCCTGGCGGCGGTGAACACCCAGGCGAATCTTTTGTTCGTGGTCTTTGGGTTGATGATCGGGGTGATGCTGATCAGCGTCGCGGTCTGCCGCTTGGTGCTGGTCGGCATGCGCGTGACGCGGATTTTCCCCGAACACGCCGCCGTGGGGGAAACGGCGGCGGTGCAATATGAATTCCATAACACGAAGCGATTTTGGCCCAGCCTGTCGGTGACGTTGGCCGAACTGGAGGGCGTGCAGGCCTTTTCGCGGCAGCCGCACGCCTATGTGTTGCATGTTCCGCCGGGGACGAAGGGGGTTGTGAACGTCGATGTGATTCCCCGCCGCCGCGGGCTCTACCGGATGGGGCGGTATCAATTGAGCACGAGCTTTCCGTTTGGGTTCATCAAGCGGGCGATTTTGCGGCGGAAAGACGACACAATCCTGATCTATCCCTCAGTTGGGGATGTAAGTCCCCGGCTGCTGGACTTGTGCCGGGCGGCGGAGCGAACGGGCGCCAACCGCAAGCCTCGCGCCGGCGGGAGCGACGAGTTCTACGGCGTGAAGGAATATCGGGCCGGGGAAAATCCGCGCTGGATTCACTGGCGGCGCAGTGCCCGAACCGGGCAACTGGTGGCGCGGCATATGGCGGCAGATTTCACCGCCGCGGCTGGTGATTTTGCTGGACACGTATCTTCCCCATCGAACCCCGGAGGGCGTCGCCGCGGTGGAAAAGTCGATCGCCCAGGCGGCGTCGCTGGCATGCCGGGCGCTGGAAAGCGGCATGGCCGTGGGCCTGTGCGTCTGGGCCGAAGGATGGGTGGTTTTCCGGCCAGAGCGCGGAAAGCAATACACGCGGCAAATCCTCGCGGCGATGGCGTCCGTCCCGGAAAACCAATCCGGCACGCCGCAGCAGTTGCTGGATCAGAGCATGGGCCTGGCCACGGGAGAGGCGACGCAGGTGCTGTTTACGCCCCTGAATCTCGAAGTCGGTTTGGAGCAGCGCGTCCGCGGAGCGCTGGTGGTCATCGCGGCGGAATCGCCGGAAGCGGCTTCGTATTTTAAATTTCCCAAGACGGTCGATTTTTCGAATTGCGGTCCGGAAGGAAATTTGTCGTCGGCGGTCACGACGGCGCCGACTGGAAACTGAAGGCGATGTACAAGATTCGGCAATTCAAAACGGCGCTCTACCTGCTGCTGCTGCTGGGGGTGACGGGCTTTGCCATCGCCAGCGAATCGCCCGGGCTCTGGCTCCTGACGGCCGGGGGCATTTTGCTGAACGCCTGGCTGGTGAAAAGCGGGCGTTTCGTTCCCATGCCGCGGCTGCTCGCCAACGCGGTCACTCTCTTTGCGTCCGCCGCGGTCGCGATGGAGATTTACCAGGGGGACACCGCGCCGATTTTGACGATCGGCCAGTTCCTCGCCTTGCTGCATGTCGTGAAGCTTTTCGAGCAGCGGTCGAATCGAGACTATGCCCAGCTTCTGGTCCTCAGCCTCCTGATGATGGTCGCCGGCGCGATCAGCACGGCGAGCCTGCTGTTTGGAATGATCTTCACGGCATATCTGTTCCTGTCGCTTTATTGCTGTCTGCTCTTTCACCTGAAAGTGGAGGCGGATTACGCGCACCTGGAGTTTGGAATTACCGACCGCAGCGCCGATGCGGCGACTCTGCTGCAGGACGAGCATTATCTTTCCCGGTCAATGCGCCGCCTGACGGGTTTGATCGCGGCGGCGGCGGTGATTATGGCGGTCGCGGTCTTCCTGTTATTCCCGCGCGGCGGCGCGATCATGTTCGCCGGGATGCCGTTCCGCGCCAACGAGGCGATGACCGGCTTCAGTGACGAGGTGAGCTTTCAAAAAGTCGCACAGATCGCCGAAAACAACGAAGTCATCGCCCGCGTGGAATTATTCGACAACGATCAGCCCATCACACACCCCAGCGGCGCCATTTATCTGCGCGGCTCGGCGCTGGACACGTACAGCGGGCGCGATTTCACGCGCGGCGGGCGATGGACATGGACGCGCGGGCCGCGAATAACATCCGAGGGGGACGAGGATCGGCATGAGGTCAGTCCGGGCCAGCCCACGGTTTTGAATGATTCCCTGGGCCCCGGACCCATCAAACAAAAGATTACGCTCGATCCGACGGGGACGCGCGGCTCTTCGCGCTGGCGGGATTGGTGGACATCAGTTCCCCGACAAATCTTGGCATTCGCTATGCCCGGCACGATGGGATAGTGGAATCGGTTGAACCGCTGAGACGGCCGATTCAGTACACCGTGAGCTGCACCGGCGCGCTGCCCCAGGGGCTGGACATCAACTCCCGGGGGACCGACGCATGGCGGCTTTCGAATATCGACCCGGAGGTGAGCGCCTTCGCACACCGTCCGGAGGTGTGCGGGGTAGATGCCCAGGGCCGCCCGCTGGCGGTCCATCCGCTGTCGGGCGATCATTCCTATGATGGGCAGATCGCCGTCAATATCCAGGAATATTTGCGCAATAATTTTAAATACACGCTGGATCTGACCGACGCCGGGACCCTGGGGGATCGCGACCCGATCGCGGCGTTTCTCACTGATTTCAAAAAAGGACACTGCGAGTATTTCGCCGGCGCGATGACCCTGATGTGCCAGAGTCTTCAGATTCCGGCCAGGCTGATGGTCGGGTTCCGATGCGACCCGGATGAGTTCAATTCGCTTGGGAATTATTATCCCGTGAAACAATCGGATGCCCACGCCTGGTGCGAGGTGCTCACCAACGACGGATGGGAATCCTTCGATCCCACAAGCAGTTCGCTGGCGGACACCGCGCGCCGCTCCACTCTGCTGACCAAATTGGGAAAGTTCTACGATTTCCTGGAATTCAAATGGGCAAGTTCGGTTGTGGCGTATGACCGTGATCAGCGCGAGAATTTCATCGAGAACTTGAATTTGAATATCACCCGCACCGCGGTCTCAAGCACGCAGAACATGGGGCAGTGGCCGAAAAAATTGGACCACTGGTGGGAGCAGATTCGAGTGTCCCTGCTGGACGCGACGATTATCCTCGTGATTTTGTGCGGATTCGCTTCGGTGATCGGGTATCTGATCGAGCGAATGAAAATGCAGCGGCGGGCCCGCCGGATCGGACTGGACGCGCTGCCGCCGGCGCAGCGGGCCAAGCTGGTGCGGCAACTGGCGTTTTATGATGAACTGGTCCGCGTGCTGGACCGGCACAATCTGGTGCGCCCGGAGCATCTGACGCCCCTGGAATTCTGCCGATCCCTGAGCTTTCTTCCCAACGTCATATACGATGACATCTACCGGCTGACACAGGTCTTCTATCGCGTGCGCTATGGCGGGGCCGAATTGAACTCGCACCGGCAGCAGCATCTTTCCGCGGCGGTGGCGCGGGTCGAATCGGCGATGGCCTCAGCGCCCCGGCGGCGGGCCATTGGCGCACCATGAACGCGATCATCCTTTCCATCGGCGATGAATTGGTGTTGGGCCAGACCGTGGATACCAATTCCGCATGGCTGAGCCAGCGGCTGGCGGCCCTGGGGTTTGCGGTGATCGCGCATGTGACGGTCGCCGACGATCAGGGCGCAATCGAGACGGCGATTGGGCGCGCCGGGGCGGCGTGTGACGTCCTGCTTATCAACGGCGGGCTCGGGCCGACGGCGGACGATCTGACCCGCCAGGCCGTCGCGGCGGCGATCAATCAGCCGCTGGAATTGAACGCCGACTGGCTGATTCGCCTCGAGGGGTTTTTCAAGCGGCGCGGGCGGACCATGCCGGAAATGAATCGCGTGCAGGCAATGATTCCGCGCGGTGCGACGATGATCGAGAACAACGCGGGCACGGCGCCGGGCATCGAGGCCGAGATTGTCGCAGCGGAAAAGAAATGCCGTGTCTTTGTCATGCCCGGCGTGCCTAAGGAAATGAAGCTGATGTTCGACTCCTTCGTGGGCCCGAAACTCGCGGGGCACCGGGATCACGGGGTGATCCTGTCGCGGACGCTGCATACGTTCGGGCTGGGGGAGAGCATGATCGCTGAAAAGCTCGGCGGTCTGATGGATCGAGACCGCAATCCATCCGTGGGTACCACGGTTTCGGGAGGCGTTGTATCGCTTCGGATCAATGCGCGATTCGAAACCGCGGCGCGAGCGCGGGAAGAGTTGGATCGGGTTTCCGCTTTATGCCGGGAGGCGCTGGGGGATTTGATCTACGGGGAGGATGACCAGACCCTTCAGGAAGTGGTGGGGAAGTTGCTGCGTGAAAAAGGAGTGCGGGTGAGCACCGCCGAGAGCTGCACTGGCGGGCTGGTGGCGAAAATGTTGACGGATGTGCCGGGGTCGAGCGGTTATTTTTCTCGCGGGTGGATTACCTATAGCAATAAAGCCAAGCGCGACATGCTGGGAGTCGGGGCGGATATTCTTGCGGATTACGGCGCGGTGAGCGGCGCGACGGCGATGACCATGGCCGACGGCGCCCGGAAGAACGGCGGGGCGGATATCGCGCTTTCGATCACGGGAATCGCCGGGCCCGACGGCGGGACGCCGGAGAAACCGGTCGGGCTGGTTTACATCGGGCTGGCGCATGCCGGAGGGACGACGGCGCGGGAATTCAACTTCCCCGGCGACCGCGAAATGGTGCGCGATCGCGCCGCCAAAATGGCGCTGATGATGCTTCGCTTCCATCTCCTGGGCGCGCGGATGCCATTCTGATGAGCGCGCCGATGCCAGCCAGTTCGACCGTCAAGTCCCGACGCCTCTCGGGGCTGCTGCCGGCGGCGATATCCATCCTCGTGGTCTTGTGGCAAATCAACTGCCAGTTTCGAGTCGATCCCAACCGGCTGCGCTATCCGATGCGGGCCAGCATTGGCCTGTATCCGGAACTCATCGCCGAGGTTTGGCCCTTTTACTATTACGGGGTCTTTCCGGTCTGTACCCCCGCTTCCGCGCCCGAATCGAAACCGCAAGCCGACGAGTTCATCGCCCATCGCGGCGATCTGCTGGCGATGGATTTGAATCTTCCCTGCAGCATGGTTCGGCACGGAGATTTCGGAAGATTGTGGCTGCTCGTTCCCTCAGTCTGGCTCAGCGGCGATCCGCTGCGGCCGTCGGTGGTGCGAGTGGACGAAACGCTCTTTATTTTGGCGTTGCTTGCGGTTCTTTGGGCCTTCTGGCGCGAAGGGATGTTTTTGCAGGGGCTTTTGATCGTGCTGTTCGTCGGGTCCGATCCCTTCCAACAGGAGCAACTGGCGCAGGAAAATATCTTTTCCCTCCCCATCACATTCGCGCTCTTTGCGCTGGCCGGGAATCTCCCGCTGATCACGGGCCGCATCGGCGTCCGGAAACTCGCCTGGCTCATCGCTGGCTTGAGCGGAATTCTCCTGGCGACCGTGCGCGATATTCGCGCCGAAGCCGCGATGGCGGTCCTCACGCTGCCTTTGATTTATTTGACGATTCCCGGAGTTCGGTGGCCTCGGCGTCTCGCCTTGGTAGCCGTGCTTGTCGGCGGCTATTTGGCGACCACGATCTCCTGGAACGCATTTTGGACCCACAAGGTCGACGAGGCCCGCGCCTGGGTCGCCGAGCGCGGCGGACATCCGTACAACGGATTTCGGACCAGTCATCACACCCTCTGGCATGTAATTTGGGAAGGTTTGGGAGATTTCGACACACGGTTTGGTTATGCCTGGGATGATCGAAAGGCATTCGCCTATGCCGCGCCGATTCTTCGCAGCCGATTTGGGCTGAACATGACCTACACCGAAGGATACCATTCGGACCAAAAATATCCGGACGGGTATTACTTTATCAGCCTGGAAGATTTGCCCCAGTATACGGCCACCATGCGGCAAAAAGTTCTGCATGACGTAACGCATCATCCGGCGTGGTATTTGACGATTCTGCTCCAGCGCGCCTGGGCCACGCTGAGTCACGCCGTCCCGGTCACGTTGGAGTTGGGCCCGCTAATCCTCGGCGATCCCTATCTGGTTTATGTGGCGCCATTGGCCTGGTGTCTGCTGCTCTGGCGTCGAAAATGGACCGAGCTGAAAATCATTTTTGTGTCGCTCAGCACGAGCTTCACGTCCCTGTTCGTCTATAGCGGGCAAGGGACAACCTACTGGGGGATTTTCCATCTGGTGACCATGGCCGTCCTGGCCGCCTGGGGTTGGAGTTGGTGGGTGCGGCGGCGGGCCAAACTGGCCAGGGCATGAAGGCCGATTACAATCTTCCCCATGGCTTCCAGCGTCGAACAACGAATCAAGAAACTCCGCGAGGAAATCGAGCGGCATAACCGCCTCTATTACGAGGGGAAGCCCCAGATCAGCGATCTGGAATTCGATCGTCTGATGCGCGAGCTGATCGATCTGGAGGCGGCGCATCCGGACCTGGAGACGCCCGATTCGCCGTCACAGCGCGTGGGGGGCGCGCCGTCGGAGGGTTTTCGGACGGTCGAGCATGCCGTTCCGATGATGAGCATCGATAACACATACGATGAGTCGGAAGTTCGGCGGTTCGATACGCGCGTGAAGAAGGGTTTGGGCGGCGAGGCGGATGTCCGGTACGTTCTGGAGCCGAAGGTGGATGGGGTCGCCGGGACGTTGCGTTATGAAAAGGGCCTGCTGGTCCTGGCGGCGACGCGCGGCGACGGACGCCGCGGGGATGACATCACGGCTAACGCAAAAACAATTCATTCCATTCCGCTAAGACTCAAAGGGGGTGATTTCCCAGAAGTCCTGGAAGTACGCGGCGAGATCTTCATGCCGACGGACGTTTTTCAAAAGCTGAACAAGGAGCGCGAAGCGGCCGGGGAAGAAGTATTCAAGAATCCCCGGAATCTGACCACCGGTGCGCTCAAACAACTGGACCCGAAAATCACCGCATCGCGGAAATTGCGATTTGTTTCGCATGGATTAGGCGAGGCCGACGGTTTGGAGACGGACAGTTACTGGGATTTGCTCAAGCTACTCGAGACGTGGGGACTCCCCATCGGCGAGCATCGTAAAGTGGCCAAGAACGTGGATGAAGTAATTGAGGGGATCGAAAAGTTCGCCGAAATTCGCGGGAAATTGACGTACCAGACGGACGGGATGGTCGTGAAGGTCGATTCGCTGGAGCAGCGCGATCGATTGGGGGCCACAAGCAAGGCCCCGCGCTGGGTCATCGCATTCAAATACGCGGCGGAGCAGACGCAGACCGTCGTGCGCGAAGTGGATTGGACGGTTGGAAAATCGGGCGCCCTGACGCCGCTGGCCCGGCTGGAGCCGGTGTTTCTAGCCGGAACCACGGTCTCCAACGCAACCCTCCACAACGTCGATCAGGTTAAGCGGCTCGATTTGCACGTCGGCGACACCATCGTTCTCGAAAAAGCCGGGGAAGTGATTCCGTACGTCAGGCAAGTCGTGCGCGAAAAGCGCCCAAGGGCGCCAAGCCGGTCGAGCCGCCCAAGCGGTGTCCATCGTGCAATTCCCTTGTGGAGAAGGATCCAGACGGGCCGTATATCCGCTGCGTGAACCCGGCATGCCCCGCACAGATTCGCGAGCGATTGGCCTGGTTCTGCTCCCGCAACCAGATGGATATCGAAAACATCGGGGATGCCCTGGTCGATCAACTGGTCGATGCGGGGTTGGTCAAGACCTTTGCCGATCTGTATCGACTGAAAAAAGAGGATTTGCTCAAGCTCGAGCGCATGGGCGAAAAGAGCGCGCAGAATGTTTTGGACGCGATCAAGGGAAGCCGCGACCGCGGGCTCGATCGATTGCTCGCTGGGCTGGGGATCAGACACGTCGGGAATCGCGTGGCCACTGTCCTGTCGCAGAATTTCGAGTCAATGGGCGCACTTGAGAAGGCATCGGTGGAGCAACTCTCATCTGTCCACGAAATTGGCGACGTGATCGCCCAATCGGTCCACGATTTCTTTCACAGCGAAGCCGGCCGCAAGGCCGTGCACGAACTGAAGGCCGTGGGCATAGATCCTCACGCAAAAAAAGCCGCGGCCGGGGAACAGCCGCTGGCAGGTTTGACAATCGTGGTGACGGGAACGCTCGAAAAGTTCAAAAGAAACGAGATTGAGGAGTTGATCGCACAGCTAGGCGGGCGCGTGGCGGGGAGCGTGAGCAAGAAGACGAGTTTCGTTCTGGCCGGAGAGGAGGCAGGGAGTAAGATCGATAAGGCGAAGGAATTGGGGGTTGAAGTGATCGACGAGAAGGCGTTTTTGAAAAAGATTGGCAGATAGGGGGCGGATGTCAGTTCAATTTCCCAACCGCGCCGTCAAGGTCTGTTTTCTGGGCGTGGGGGTATCTCTGGCGCTGTTGATCGCGCTCTGGTGCGTCTGGGCAGGGATCGCCCAGCGCCGGCTGGCCCGCGAAATCGAAGAGGTGCATGCCAGAAACGAGCCGCTGGAGATGAGCGATTTCGATACAGAGGGAATTCCAGACTCGCAGAACGCCGCGAAGTATTACGTTGCGGCCTACGACGCGATGAACCAATACGTTTATTCCCCGGGGAACGCGCCCGATATTTACGTGCCCCTCTCCCCGGCCTGGCTGCAATTGGCAGACGCAGCCGTAGCGGCCAACCCAAAGACGCTGGCGCTGTTGCGCCGCGCACGGCAGTTCAACCAGTCTGATTGGGGATTTCGGCAATTGTTCGCCACACATGCTTTATTGGGCAACAACAGTTTGAACGCGACCCGCGCGATGACGAATCTCGTGGCGGACGCATCGCTCCAGGCGCATGCGCACGGTGACGACCGCGAGGCCTTGGAACGCGTTGAAGATACGCTGCATTTGGCCGAATCCGTGGGTGCCGAGCCTTCGTTGATTACCAGGCTCGTCGCGATCGGCGAGTTCTCCCTAGCAGGACGCTGAAAAACCCTCTTGACGAATGTTCTCGGTGGCGCTGAACTGTGTGACACCCAGACACGGAGGTCATTCATGCGAGGCAAGGCCGATCCCCAATCCATTTTGTTCATCGCGGCCATCGATCTGGAACAACGCGTCCGTCCTGATCATCCGCTGCGGGCCGTGAAGCGCATGGTCGATGAAGACTTGAAGGCCATGAGTCGGCGTTTTGATGCCGCCTACGCGGCCGAAGGCCGGCCCAGCGTGCCGCCGGAGCGGCTGATCAAGGCGTTGCTTTTGCAATCGATCTATTCGATTCGCTCCGAGGCGCAGCTCGTGGAACGGATTGATCACGACCTGCTGTTCCGTTGGTTTTTGGACCTGCGGATCGACGAAGAGGTATTCGACGCCACCGTCTTCTCGCACAATCGCGGGCGGCTCGAAGAGCACGGGCTGATCGGCGCGTTTTTCGACGGCACGGTGCGTCGGGCCATCGCCGCGGGACTGGTCAGCCCCGACCACTTCTCGGTGGATGGCTCGCTGATCGAGGCGTATGCGTCGATCAAGAGCTTCAAACCCAGGGATGAAAAGGACAAAAAAGACAATGATGCGGGAGATAACAACGGTTTTAAGGGCCGCAACGCCGAGGTGGACTTCCACGGCCAGAAGCGGTCCAACGACACCCACGAATCAACCACCGATTCCGACGCGAAGCTGGTCCGCAAGAGCGACGGCAAGCCGGCGTTGCTCAGCCATGCGCTGCACGCGATCGTGGAGAACCGCCACGGGCTGGTGCTGGCGGTGGAAGTCAACTCGCCGCTGGAGAACAGCGAGCCGGTCACCGCGTTGTCGCTGATCGATCGGGTCAAGAAACGTTTTGGGCTCAAACCCAAGACGGTTGGGGCCGACAAGGGGTACGACCAGGGTCCGCTGTTGCGTGGGCTGGAGCGAAGAAGAATCCGTCCGCACGTGGCGGTGAAGGAGGGCAAGATCGGCGGCGACACCGCCGCCTATCGCTGGAAGAACCGAGCCAACATCGCGGCCCGCCAGCGGATGCGTCGGCGCGCAAGACCCTCGGTTACGCCATCAGCCAGCGTTGCCGCAAGAAGATCGAGGAATGGATCGGCTGGGCCAAGACGATCGGCGGCCTGTATCGCACCCGGTTGATCGGACATTCAAAAACCGGCCAGCAGGCCCACCTGGCCGGGGCGGCGTTCAATCTGATCCGGATGCGCAACCTGAGTACCGTGTGAAACTCAACCTGGGCATGCAATCCGCCAACGAACTCGAACGAACTGAAGCCCTTGGAACGATCCGAGATGGAACCCGCCATTGAAAAGCGGCCAACAGACAGGAAAATGCGCCAACTCCCGAGTTTTTCAGCGTCCTGCTAGCGATAGACCGGCTCGCCTTACTCGCGCCTCAACTGAAAATTGAGCGTCCGGCAAACCCTTCGCCCCGCGCGGCGACGCGATCTCAAATAACTCACTTGATCGGCGAACTTCTGAACGATGGGCGGGAACGCCAATACATTGCCGATACCGTTCTCTTCGAGGGGGCCAGGGTATACAAAGACGGGCTCGATCTTGGAAAAGCTCAGGTGACGTTGCAGCCCCTGTTCGAATTGCGGGCCGCGCATGCGACTTGAATATCGCAGCATAGATTTGCTTGCCGCCGCGGCGACAAATTTCCCGGCGGCGCGGCGCGCGTTGCAGTCTCTTCCTTCACAAAAGTTTGCGTCGATTAATGACTCAGATTTCGCCGATGGTTTTGGTCTGGTCGATTTCTGGGAACCGGCGCGCTATTTTGAAATCGAGTGGCGGACGCTCGTGCAGCGCCGACTGGTGGCCACGTCTCTTGCGGCGCAATTGTTTCGACTTGATCATAGCCACTGGCCGCAAACATTGGGTGAACTGGTGCCCGATTACCTGCCGTCGGTTCCGATTGATGCGATACAGGGGGACGACATGCCGCTGGGTTACTGGCTGATCCCCGCCTCTTCAGCCGGCCCGGAGCGACCGATCATCTACATGGGATCGCCCCGCTTTAACCATACGCCACCGCCAACGGCATCTTACGAGATCGAAATGCAGGGGTTTCAGTGGCTCGATATCTCTAAATACGCGCCGAACCCACCCGCCACGACAACCGCCCAAAGCCCATCATCGAAATAAGCTCGTGATCGCGATTCGAACAAATCCCGCCGCGCCAGGCAGGATCACCAACGCCATCACGCCCGCCATAATCCATCCCAGGGGGATAACAAAAACGGCAAGCAAACACCGGGGAAACGAAGGCGGCGGGGTTTTATAAAAGATTACCAGCGTGTTGGCATAGTAAAGCAGGAAAAAAGGCAAAACCCCAAAAAGCAACAGGGAAATTGGGAAGGGAGTAAGGTCGAAATAAAACTTGCCCTGATAATGGTCGTGCGCCGAGACAACCCAAAAAGCGAAGGTAGCCAGCGTCGGCAAAAACACCCATGCGAGCGGCGCACAGGCGATCATCCCGAGGGTATGATCGCGAGATCGCAACTCCGTGCTCGCGTTGCGTCGCGGAATGGGAGCAACGAAAAATGCGTGCCCAAATCGAGCCAGATGTAAAGGCAGATCGGGAGAACAATCGCCATGGTTGCGCCCGCCGACCAGAGCACGACGAATTGCCAGGACGGATCGCTCAAAAGGACACTGCGATTCACGTAATCAACGGAGATCTGATTCGGGAAATCAGTCTGCCAGTTATAGACCATGAATCCTATGTACGGGCCTGCGACGGCGAGCCATGCGAGAAACAGGACTAGCCGATGAAACCCGCGAACCGAGCGAGGTTCCAGCGCAGTATTAAATGCCGCAACCAATTTGAACGGACGGAACGTGCCCAGAAGAAGTGTTCGAAAGAATGCTCTGAAAAAACCAAGGGACTTACGGTGAATCCAGGGGATCGGCGAATCGAGGGATGTATCGATACCGTTGCCGCATTCAGGGCACTTCTCGGCGGCGATCCCGCGCAGGTTGTATCCGCAGTGAATGCAATGCCGGTCGGGTTTCGAGTCTTGCAGCGTTGTCTCAACATCCCCCATTATCGATCCATTTGGCGACGCTTATAGCGCCGCCGTCACCAAACTCGCCAATTCCGATCTCTCGCTCTTCTCCAGCGTAATATGCCCCACAATGCCCTTCCCCTTCAATCGCTCCACCAAATACGACAATCCATTGCTGCTGCTATCAAGATAAGGATTATCGATCTGGGTCGCGTCCCCGGTCAGAACCAGTTTCGTCCCGTCCCCGACCCGGCTGGCGATCGTCTTCACTTCATGCGGGGTCAAATTCTGTGCTTCATCCACGATCATAAACTGATGCGGAATACTCCGGCCTCGGATGTACGTCAGCGGTTCCAGATTCACCTGCCCGGAATCCATGAGTTGCGTGATGCGCTGCTCGACGGAAGAGAGCGTGGCGTGAGCAGCGTGATTGCCGGTGGATTCCGCGGTCAGGCGATTCGATAGCAGATAGGAAAGATTGTCAAAAATCGGCTGCATCCACGCCGTGAGTTTCTCGTCTTTGTCGCCGGGGAGATAGCCGATATCGCGGCCGAGGGGCATGATCGGGCGGGCGCACAAAATCTTGTGATAAATCTCTTCATTGAGCACTTTGGCCAGTCCCGCGGCAAGTGCCAGCAGGGTTTTCCCCGTGCCGGCGGACCCGATGAGCGACACCAGCTTCACCGAATCGTCCATCAGCAGATCGAGCGCCATGGTTTGCTGAAGGTTCCTCGGCATGATGCCGAAGATGGGTCCCCGGCGGGCTCGGACTGGAAAAATCGATCCATCCGCGCGGAGCCGCCCGATCGCCGTGTGGTTCGGGTCGGTCTCATCTTTCAGCAAAACAAATTCGTTGGCGTGCGGGTCCTTGATTTCAAGCTTGACGGATTTTTCGGAAAAGAGGCGGTTGATCAGATCGGATGGGACCGCCAGCTCGCGCCAGCCTGTGTATAGCGTTTCAAAATCTACTTTTTCGGCTTCGAAATCCTCGGTCAGGATTCCCATCGCGTCGCTTTTGATCCGGGCGTTGATGTCCTTGGTGATAAAGACGACGCGCTTGCCTTCCTGGTTGAGGTTGTAGGCGCAGCAGATGATGCGATTGTCGGCGGTGTTTTCCGTGAGCATCGGGCAGGACGCCTGATCGCTGCCCATAAGGACGCGCAGCCGTCCGCCCCCGCCGTTGAGGCTCACGCCGTCGGCGAGATTTCCCTTTTCCCGCAGGCCGTCGAGATGGCGGATGACGCTGCGGGCGTTGCGGCCCAGGTCATTGGGATTGGTCTTGAACTTGTCCAGTTCCTCCAGGACATCGAAGGGGATGATCACTTCGTTGTCGGCGAAACTGAACAAAGCGCTGGGATTGTGAAGCAGGACGTTGGTATCAAGGACGAAGTATTTGATGTGGCCGTTGGATTTGCTCAAGTCTCAACCTCCGTGTTGTCCGCCGCGGGCTTTTGGCTTATCTATTATGTCCACCATGTCGCTTTATGTCTTGAAATTCAAGCCCCATTACTTAGAAAAAATGTGGGGAGGGCGCAAAATCGAGACGATTCTGGGCAAGGCCCTCCCCGCGGGGAAGCTGATCGGGGAAAGCTGGGAGATTTACGACTTCCCGCCGGGCGTGGCGGACGATTCCGGAAACTGGCTCAGCAGCGAGGTCGCCAACGGTCCATTGGCGGGTCGAACTCTTCATGAACTGGTGCGGGAATTCCGCCGGGATTTGCACGGCGATGTCCCGCTGGTCGGGTCGGCAGGTCAATTTCCGCTTCTGATTAAGTTTTTGGACGCAGCGCAGGATTTGTCGCTGCAAGTGCATCCCGATCGGGCATACGCCTTGGCCCATCCCGAAGCGCATCTGAAAAGCGAGGCGTGGTACATCGTCCAAGCCGATCAAGGGTCGCGCCTATTAAAAGATCTTAACAATGGCGTCACCAGGGAGATTTTGCACAAAGCGACCCAAATGGGGACGGTCAGTGATTTGATCGGCTCGGTAGAGGCCAAAGCCGGACAATGCTTTTATCTCCCCAGCGGGACGGTCCACGCGCTGGGGGCGGGGATTCTGGCGGCGGAAGTGCAGACGCCCAGCGATACGACCTACCGCCTGTTCGATTTCAATCGCGTCGACCCCTCAACCGGCAACCTGCGGAAACTTCACGTCGAGCAGGCGATGGCGTGCATCGACTTCAAGGCCTCGGCGATCCCGCCAACGGACGGGCATGTAACCAGCGAGTACTTCCGGATGGCGCCGGTCCGCACGCACGCAGGAGAAAATCCCGCAGCGCCCGCAGGCCCGGCGATCTTGATGATGCTTGAGGGACACGCACGCGCGTCAGCCGGACAGCAGACCACCCAATTCTCTAAGGGCGACACGGTTTTGATTCCGGCCTCGGCGACGAATACGAGCATTGAATCCTCCACAGATTGTCTGTGGCTACAGGTGACTTTTCCTTCGGCGAGCGCGTAATTATCAGCCCTTGCGCAATACCGCGGGCCGCGGCAAAAACCTGTGGTAGAATCGGTCTCGACGCCTTTCGGGGACTGAATGACTCGGGCAATGCAGACGAACTGCCCGCACTGCGGGCAAGTCTATTCGATGGAGCCGTGGCAGATCGGCCAGCGCTTCGCACGTCGCGCGCTGCTCCAAGGAATTTATCGCAGCCGCGCCGCCCGCGCCGATGGCCGTCGGATATGCCACCGCCGGGATGGCCCAACAAAGCACAAGCGGCATGGCCATCGCCAGCCTGGTATTGGGAATCTTCATCTGTTTGCCATTGGCGAGCGTTCTGGCAGTGATTTTCGGCATCGTCGCCCTGGTTAAGACGAAGGAACCCGGCGTTGGGGGCCGCGGAATGGCGATCGCCGGAACCGTGCTTGGCGGCCTCGGCTTGCTCATCATGCCCATGATATGGATTCCAGCTTTCATCGGGGTGCGCCAGGGGGCGAACCGGGCCAGGTCTGCCGCGAATCTCCGCAATATCGAACAGGCGATTGTTGTCTATGCAAATAATTACAGCGGTGATTATCCCCCAGACCTGGGAACGCTTTACAAGGATCGGCAACTCGATCTGCACCTGTTCGTATGCCCGGGCACCGGAAACGCGCCGCCGGTGAGCATGTCGATCGATCAAGCGGTGCAGTGGGTCAACACCAGCGCGGATTACGTCTATCTAGGCGCGGGAATGAAAAGCCCGGCCCCGTCCGGCGCTCTGGTGATCTACGAGAAGGACGGAAATCATCCCCGGGGAGATAACGTTCTCTATGGAGACGGGCGAGTGATGTTCCTGCCCGTCGCGGCGGTGCATCAGCTCATCGCGCAAAACAATTACTACGGCACATCGCCCTAAATAGCAGCCCGCGATTCAGCGACATCCTCGCTCCCCGGGTTTAGCGGCCCCGCTTGCGGGGCGTGTCCTTCGATGTGCCGGAATCATGGTCCCCCCATTTAGCGATTTGCCTATCGCAATTCCCACCTGCGCCTCAAAACCCACTCGACCGTAAGTAGCGCGATGACCAGGCCCGCCTGCATCGGGAGATCATATTTCTCCGCCCAGTTTCTTTGCGAGCCGACGGCCGCGACGATCACCCGAGCCAGATTGTCCAGCGGGACGGATTTCTCCTTCTCGGCGTGGGCGCTGGAATCGGATCGGATCAAAGCGTCGAGAATATTCGGCAGCGCATCCAGCGGGCCGCTGAATCCGCCGGTGGCGTCCGCGATCTGCGACATAAGCTGCGGATTGGCGGCGAGTTTTTCCATCTCGTTGGCGGGGGGAATAACAGAGAATTTCAGCTCCTGCTGCCCGAGCGATTTCCCGTCCTGCTCGGCGGTTAATTCCAGAACGTAATCACCCGGCGCGGGATTGGGGAGCGTGGCCGAATACACCCCCGCGATCCGGCGATGGAGCGAGGGTAAATTCCCGTCCCAATGAAGCTGAATCCGATGCCAGTCGCTGTGAGACGGTGACATTGGCGTTTGCGGAAGCCTCCCCACGATCGGATTGCACGAGAGCGCAGGCGAACAGGTTCGCCAAATTGATAGACCGATTTATTGAGCAGGCCGACGATTCCCGCACCGGCTTGCCGATTTCTGACATCCGCCCCGGCGAGCCAGCGGATCATCTGCCCCCAAAATCGGTTGTAAATCGAGTCGGGATTCTGCCGTGGGTCGGCAAGCATCCAAAGATAGGTCGTGTCGGCCGTGAAGGCGGCGCTGCGCCCCGACCCGTAACGCTCGGCCGCGAGAACAATCACCGGATGGTCGCCGGGATGAATGAGAAGGACTTGCGCTCCGGTCTTGGGCCCGCCAACCGCGACGTTGCCGCGCAGCGGCGGCGGGGCGTCGGCGGCAGCTTTTCCGCCGGGCGATACGAAGGCGGATGTTAGACCGTCGAGCAACGGGTGGGCGAGCCCATCTGGGGTCAGTTGCGGCACGAAATCGGACTTATCCTGAGTCGCTCCGCCCGAGTCCATCCAAACGGGCAACGCTTTCTCGATAGGCGACCCCGTATAACCGCCGGCGGAATAATTCGTCTCCCCGCCGATCATCACCAAACCCATCCCCTGGGAAACGGCCTCTTCGAGGGACGCCTGCTGAGTCGAGGAAAGAAAGCTCGAATCCAAATCGCCGAGGATCACAACGTCAAAGTGCTTCCAGTCGTCTAGATTCGCAGGCAGACCCCGGAGTTGCAGCCCGGATTGCTCCCCGGCGGTGAACTCGCTGTCGTGAAGACGCAGAAGCGTCGAGGCCTCGAGATTGGGGTCGCGCAGAAGCAAACGATGAAGATAAGTGTATTCGGGGCGGAGGCGTCCTTCGATATAAAGAACTTTGATGCGCGGATCGAGCGCCAGGACTTGGATTTCTTGGCGATTGCCCGCCGTGGTGCGCTGTCCAGGAATCGGATCAACCCATACGGCCACGCGATGGACGCCGGGAGTCGAGGGATTGTAGTTTACGCGCCAGTTTCTGCCCCCCGGCCGCGGATTGGAGAACCAGCGGTTGGGCTTGAATATCGCCGATGATTTTGCCGGCGTCGTCAACCTCGGCTAGCTTCACATCGACGAGCCGATCCGACAGAGCGGTGGATTGAATCGTCGCGCTGATCGGATTGTCGTGCCCGACCAAAAGATCATCGGCCGAATCGACGGAATCAATGGCGACATTCGGAATCGAGGCCGGCTCAGCCTGAGCAGAACCCACCGTAAGCGTGCAAACTTTTCGATTGAACTGGCGCGCCGCGGCGGGAACGTCAGAATTCACATTATCCTGGCCGTCGCTAATGAGGAGAATGACGGAGTCCGCGTCGGGCGCGGCAGTGGCGCCCCCGCGAATCGCCGCCACCAGGTCCGTGGCGTTGCCATTGGCTTCGACGGTTTCGAGATCGTCGGGCCGATCGACCGGCTGAACGCCTGTCGAGAAAGTGAAAAATTGCGGAAGAAAATTGGCCTGAATTTTGGCTAGCTGAGGTTGAATGGCCTGCCACGCCGATTGGATGCGCGTCGGGCCGTTTGGTGAGTCGATGAAGGACATGGAGCCGGAGGCGTCGACCATCACAATCAGCGGCCGCCGAGGCGGCGCGGCCGAAGCGTAGCGCAAGACCGGTTCAAAGAGCATGGCGACGAGCAGCACCAAAGCCGCCACACGCAGAACCAGAAGAGTCCAGGTGCGCGGCGCGCCAATGGCGGCGCGGAGATTCGAATAAAACGTGGCCGCCACAAGGCTGAGCACGGCGATCGTCCAGATCAGTCCGACTTGGGATAAATGCAGCGAGGGAGAAAAGCAGATGGCGGCCGTCCCGGCGATGGCGGCGAGCATGAGCGCCGACCAAACCGGGCTGGTTCGCCAGATGCGCCGAGACACACCATACAGCGCGAGCAACACCGACGCCCCGATGCAGACCCAGGTCCACCAATCGAAGCCCTGCTGGCGGATTATGTCGATCCACCATCGGTCCATCAGGTTTTTTTGTACCGCATTCCGGCCGTGCTTGCTATCTCATCGATGAATTGTGATTTTGCCGGACTTTGTAATTGGAGGACAGCAACTCGGCCGGTATTCTGTTCACTCATGCGTGAAGTGGGTAACCTCCGCCCGATTTTGGCCGATAAAATTGCAGTGGCAGCCAGATAATTAGAAAAGGGCGGACGATTAGAAACTTAACCAGCCAAACTCCCGTCAGTGCCGCGCCGCAGACTCATCCGGGAGAAGCGCACGTCAACCCATCGACCGGTGGCCGGATGGATTCAGCAAATTCGACCGTTTCCGAAACCCTCTTCCTGAGGACCGCCTCGGGTCTGACGCGTCTTGCCGGCGGGTGGGATGTCTTCATCTATAACCTTGGTCTAATTTGCATCGGCGTGAATGTTGCATTCTCGCAGCGATTCGGCCCCGCCTATTACCCCAATTGCAGCATCCCCAAGGCGACGATCCTGGCCGCCGTCATGGCGGGCGCGGTTGCGCTGGGCTTCTGGGCATGGACCAGCGTTGCCCCCCGCTCGGGCGGAATTTATGTCTATCTGACCCGTGCCGGACTGCCGGCATTTGGATTTGCCATCAGCTTCGCCGAATGCATCGCCTGGCTTTTCTATTTGGGGATCACGGCCACCATGATGTCCGCCATGGGGCTGGTCCCCCTGGCGATCAACCTATTCGGGCTCGAGTCGCCCATCGTCCATCACCTGGCCGGCCAGGCCGGATGCTTTGTGGTCGCCAGCGCCGCGATCTGGATCGCCGCGTGGATCCTGGTCCGCAGCATGGATTCGTTCTTCCGGTGGCAGCGGATCATGCTCGTGTTGGCCGGCATTGGCACACTGGCCCTGCTTTACGTGCTTCACGGGAATCCGGCGATTTTCCACCGCAATTTCAACGCCGCTTTCGCGAGCTTCGGGCATGATCCGTACCAGCAAGTCATCTCCCGTCGCCCTGAGCAACGGGTGGTTTGGCGGGAAGCCCGGAACTCTTAAGCGCGAGATTGCGCTGACGATTTGGCCGTTTCTGGCGTTGATCGCGGGAGCGTGTTCGATGTCGATCGGGGGAGAGACCCGCCAAAACAGGAAAAATCAGCTCACCGGAATGATGGGGAGCATGATGCTGGCGACGATGGTCTTCGTCCTGGTCGCGGTTCTCGCGAATCACTCGATCGGCTACGCGTTCCAGGGGGCGGTGGTTTACAACCACGATAACGACCCGCCGCTGACCGCCATGGCGCCGCCCGTCGAACCCTATCTCGGTTATTTTGCCTGCATGGCGACGAACAGTCTATTTCTGAAGATTCTCATCTGCGTGGGATTTTTCTGCTGGCCGTGGTTTTGGCGCCGGGACTGTTGTTGTACGTCTCCCGGGCGTTTTTCGCCTGGTCGCTTGATCGGGCCGCGCCCAAAGCACTTGCGAAACTGCACCCGACCCGGCAAACGCCTTACGTCGCGATTCTAACCGCCGCGGCGATCGCGCAGGTCCTGATCACACTCGTTCAATTCGTGCCGTTCTTCTCCTCGCTGGTCTTGATTCTCCTCATCGTCGGCGCCTGGGCGGCGACACAAATGCTTGGCGCGATCTTCCCGTTTACCAATCCGGAACTCTTCCAGGAGAGCCCGTTATACGGCAAGCGAATTCTCGGCATCCCGATGATGTCGCTGTTTTGTTCCGCCGGAGCGGTCGCGCTGGTGTTTGCTGGATATATGCTGTGGCGAGACCCGGATGCGGCGGGCCATCCGCCGGACAGCCTTCGCGCCATGGCCTTCATCTTCTTGTTCGGCCTGATTCTACACCTTGCCATGCGCGTCTACCGCCGCCGGCAGGGGATCGATATTGCGCTCGGATGCGAAGAATTGCCCGTGGAATGACCAATCACGTCGCGGCGGATTCCTTTACCAACGGCGAGCCTTTCGGCGCCGGGTTCCGGATAGTGAACGAATCCTTCAGTCGATTAATCGGGTTCTCAATCAGTTGCCACGAGAGCCGCGCCACCGCGTAGGAGAGTAGGAGCTTGGCCAAAAATATCACCGTGCGCGAGAAATGAAACGGGAGATGATGCCGGCGATAGTCGTTCCATATCGAATCGATGAACCAAAAGACATACGGGTGGAAAAGATAGATGCCATAGCTCACTTTGCCGTACCGCGCCAGCGGCCGAAAATTGAGCCATCGCGTCAGCGGATGATCTGAAGCGGTGAGTCCAATGAGCCCGGCAAACATGCATGCCAGCGCCGAAAGGAAAACAGGACTGGTTGGAAGGTGGCTCCAGGTTAGCGGCGTCCAATAGACCCACAAGCCCGTCTTGGCGACGATCAGACCAAGCGCGGCAACGCCGACGCAAAAAGCGATCGCGCTCCTGCGCCGGAAACGCTCGCCGGAAACCGCCCCGCCGGCGTAAGCGAGCAGAGCGCCCGCCGCAAGAGAATCCAATTGCGCGGGGAGCCAACCGAGGATCAAGAACGGGCTTTCCCAACCGAGGGTGACGAATCGCAGCGCCAGCGAAAAAACGCAAACGGTGACTAAAGCGACGACAAATTTTCGGCCGCGCAAAAAAAGGACCGCAAGCGGCCAGAGAAAATAAAATTGCTCCTCGATGGCGAGCGTCCAGGTATGGATGAGCATCGGGGCATCTGTAAGATTGGATTTCAGCTGGGGAATGGTCTGGAGATAGACGAGGTAAAAAGGAAACCCGTGGAGGTGCGGCGTAATCGTGCTGGAAAAGGCACACCGCGAAATAGACGATGATGACCAGATAATAAATGGGAAAGATGCGTAGGGAGCGGCGGATGTAGAAGTTTCGAAAGTAGTGGGCGTTATCGCGGCTGGCAAGTAAAATGCGGGTGATCAGGAATCCGGAGATCACGAAGAAAAGTTCGACGCCGGTCCAGCCGAGACTGAGATGGGAGATGCCGAAATGGAAAAGGAGCACTCCAAGGATCGCCAGACCGCGTAGGCCGTCTATGCCCGGCACGAAGCTCGGTGCCTGGGGGACTGTGATTGAACTGGGTTTCATGCGTCAACAGCGCCCAAAACGTGACACGGTCTGTGTAGCCCGGGTGAAAACGAAATTCAAGAACCTTTTATCGTTCGCCCGAAGGGAATTTCTTAATTAGCTTATGAAGCGCCGGAGACTGAAGGCCTAAAACTGATGCAAAACTGTATCAGGGGGACATTGCTAGTGTCAATCTTAATCGGGGCCGCGGTCTTGGCGCGCCTCGTGGTGCTCTCGCCGGCGCACATCGCCGGCGTATCGCCCCAGGATGAAAGTTTTGGCGCGGCTCCGGATGCCCATATATCGGTCCGCTTCGACAATCCGATGCAGCTCAAAAGCCTGACGAACCAAAGCGTGCAACTCATGCGCGATGGTCAGGTCGTTCCCGCCCGGCTCTCCTACAACGCGATAAGCAAATCGGTCACGCTCGATGCGACCTCGCCGCTCGATTACGACACCGTCTACACGGTCCGCGTCGCGGGCGGCGCCGATGGCGTAAAATCCAAATACTTTCATCGGCAACTCGGCGGCGATTTCGTCTTCAATTTCAGGACCGCAATATCTCCCTTAAGCGGTTCGGGCGGCCCCATTCTGCTGATCGAAAACGCCGCCAATCCATTCAGTACATATGTTCCCGAAATTCTCCGCGCCGAAGGTTTGAACGAATTTGCAACCGCGGATATCGCGGCGATCTCGCCGGATCTTTTGTCGAAATATCAACTCGTCGTTTTGGGCCAGACGGCCGTCATCGCTTCCCAGGCCGACATGCTGCGGCAATTTGTCGAAGCCGGCGGGAAGCTCATAGCATTTCGCCCCGACGAAAAGTTGGACGGCTTGTTCGGATTGCATTCTGAAGGGGAGCCGGTAGCGGATGGATATTTGAAAATCGACCACGGAAACCCCATCGGCGTGGGCCTCGTCAACGCAACCATCCAATACCACGGCGCCGCCGATCTTTACTCCCTCGACGGATCGACGGCGCTGGCGTGGCTTTATTCAACGTCCGACACGCCGATGCCGAATCCCGCCGTAACGATTCGAAACGTCGGATCTAACGGCGGTGCCGCGGCGGCGTTCGCATTCGATCTGGCGCGGTCCATCGTCTACATCCGCCAGGGCAACCCGGTCTGGTCGGGGCGGCATCGAGACGATCAGGAGTTGGGCCGGTCCAACGACCTTTTACTCGGACCCGCTCACCCACGATGGGTCGATATGGACAAGATCACCATTCCGCAGGCGGATGAGCAGCAGAGTTTACTGGGCAATCTGATCGAGCAGATGATGCTGCCGAAGATGCCTCTGCCGCGATTCTGGTATTTCCCGGGCGGGGCGAAGTCGGTGCTGGTGATGACCGGGGACGATCACGCCGTGGGCGGGACCGTCGGGAGGTGGCACAACTATCTGACCGAGGAGGATTGCGGCGGCATGCCGATCTCGGCGACCAGCTACATCTATCCGAGCCTGACCATGCGGGACAAATTGCTCGCGCCTTTGGTGGCCCGGGGGTTCGAGGCGGCCCTGCACGTGGACATCGTGAAGGGGCCGATTTTCGTGGATTCCTCGGATATGGCGCGGGACTGGCGGAACTACGGCGAGCTCGACGCGATTTACCGCCACCAACTGGATATTTTCGATCAGCAATATCCGAGCTTGCCTTCGCCGGTCACCAATCGAACGCACGGCGTGGTTTGGACGGATTACGCCTCTCAGCCCGAGGTGGAGTTCAGCCACGGGATTCGCATGGACGCCAATTATTACTATTGGCCGCCGACGTGGGTGAACGATCGGCCGGGGATGTTCACGGGATCGGGATTGCCGATGCGGTTTGCGACCGCTGAAGGCAAGATGATTGACGTTTATCAAGAATCGACCGTCATGACCGATGAGTCCGGCCAGTCGTATCCGTATTTTGTCGACGAACTACTCAACATGGCGACCGGACCCGCCGAGGCGTATGGCGCGTTTGCGATTAATGCCCACACCGATGAAATCGCCAGCGCATCGTCGGACGCGGCGGTCGCGGCGGCGCGGAAATACGATGTGCCGGTGATGAGCGCGGAAAAAGTGCTTGATTTCGAGGATGCGAAGGGGAATTCGACTTTCGATTCGATCAAATGGGATGCCGGAGCGCGGAGTTTGAGTTTCACGATCGCGCTGGCGACGGGAGCGGAGAATTTGCAGGCGATGGTGCCCCTGTTTGACGCAGCGGGACAGTCGCTGGATTCGATTTTCGTCAACGGCCAGCCCGTTGATTTTGCGAAGCAACTGGCGCGCGGAATTTACTGGGCGAGATTCGCGGCGCAATCGGGATCGGTTGTGGCAACCTATTCGCCGGATTCGGGAACCGCAAACGCAATATCGATATCCGAAGACGGCGGGACTTTTACTGCCAAATTCGCCCGGCCGATCGATCCGGCGGCGGTTTCGTTCAAGTTGCTCGATGCGGATGGCAACGCGGTTCCCGCCGCGATTTCCTGCGACGGGGGATCGGCCACTCTGAAGGCGCGCGATCCTTTGCGGGCGGGATTTACTTATATGGCGGTCGCCGGCGCTTTGGATTCCAGTGGCCATGCGGCGGGCCCGGCGGCGGTTGAATTTACGACGCCGCTGCCTTCGTTTGATGCGAAGATTTATCGGTTCTGGGGCGACGGACTGCCGGCGGATTGCCGGGAATCGGACGACGAGCATTCAGTCGAAGTGGGCGTGCAATTCACGGCCGATGTTTCAGGCTCAATCTCCAGCATTCGATTTTATAAATTCCCGGGGAACCCCGGCCCGCATGTCGGGCGATTGTGGGATCGCGACGGCAAGCTTCTGGCCAGCGCGCAGCCGGCGAGCGAGACGGAATCAGGATGGCAGACCGTCACCTTCGCGCAGCCAATCCAGATCGACCGCGGCCAGAGTTATGTGGCGTCGTACCGTTGCGATCACGGCCACTATGCATTCACGCACGGCTATTTCGCCGACCACAGCGCAAACGCCGGCCCCATCCACGCCCCGGCAAGCGATTCCATAGGCGGTGCCAACGGCGTCTTTGCGATCGCCGGCCGGCGCGTTTACAACGAATTCGGGCACGTCACGGACTTTCCCAACCAGACCTATCTCCAGACCAACTACTGGGTAGACATCGACTTCACGCCAGGGGCGACGGCGACGGCGTTGGCGAAGTGAATCCCCTTGTTATAAACTCCCCAGCCACCTGGAGAGGTGGCAGAGTGGTTGAATGCGCCGGTTTCGAAAACCGGTCTGCCCGAAAGGGTAGCGGGAGTTCGAATCTCCCCCTCTCCGTTACAAACCGCCACAAGTTGCGTTTCATCCGCAGCTTGTGATGCGGTTTTGTCTTCCTCATTCAGTCTACCGGAGTCTCCCGAAATCTCTCCCGGCGTACCGTTTAGCGCCAAGCAAAACGCCAAGACGCCCGATGTCGAATCGCCCGTATTTGCCGGTGCTTTCGACGCCTTCGGCGTTGGTTTGGGCAGATTCGGAAGCGCTCGCATCGCCGCCAACTCTTTATCGTGGTCGCTGTGCGAGTAGCGTTCCATCGTCAAGGCGAACGTGGAATGCCGCGCTAACGTCTGTGCGATCTTCGGATGCACTCCGCCGGCGGCAAGGTTGCTGATGAAGGTGTGCCGCAAGGCGTGAAAATCAGCCTTCCGCTTGGCGTGATTGGTGTAGGCAAGGAAATCGGATTTCTCGCGGCGCTCTCGCTCCTCGTCGCTCTTCGCCTCTTTGATCCATTTTGCTCGCGCCGCGTCAAGATCGGCCCGGATCATTTTCGCCACATGTTGTCGCGGCGGAACGGCAAACGCGCAGCCGTCCGCTTGCTGATCCTTCAAATGCGCGACCATCATTTCGACAGTATCCGGCCTGAGTGGAAGTATGCTTTCCCGGCGGTTCTTACAGTAGGCAGCGGCCACGGTGACGGTCGGCTCGTCGCCGCTGAGGCGAAACGACGCTGGTGATAGACTGCGCAGCTCTCCGGCGCAACCCCGTTTCAACTGCCAACCGATAGAGCAAGGCCCGCTCCGTTCCCGGAAGATTGAACCGCACTGGCCCATCCGTCGCGGTTTCCAGCAGCAAGGTAAGCTCTTCCAACGACAGCGCCCGGCGGTCATGGCGGCGGTCGGTACGTACATTCAGACCTTGCAGGTGCAACAACGGGTTTTCGGTTGCCCGCCGGTCCTTGACCATCCACCGGCAGAATTGTTTGATCGCTTGCAAATAGAAATTGAACGTCTGAGCGCTGATTCCGTTCTTGGCCTGCCGCAGACAGTTGATGTGTGAAAGCACCTTGCTGGCGGAAATCGACGAATAGTGCCGGAAGCCGCACCCTTCAATCACCTTGCTTGCCCGGCTCTTGACTAACTCTACATGCCGAGCGGTGCTGCCCTTGGCCTTGAGCGATTCGGCAAAATCATCCAGATGCTTGCTGAGTGGCTTCGTGACCGCCGCTCTTTCGCCGTCAAGCAACCCGATCTCCACCAGCCTTTCCCTCGTGGATTGTGGAATCTGCGAAAGCCATTGCTGCAATGATGGATCGGTCAAACCGCCAGTCGCCCGGTGATAGCTGATGAGCTTTTCCAAATTCTGGCCAAACGCCTCGCTGGCCTGCTTGCTGGTGAATGCCGGCAATCGACGGATGGTTTCGGCATGGTCGCGGAATTCCACATACCACTTGCTCGATTCCTGGGTCACGCCTTGGCGGTCACGATACGTTGTCTTGAATACGCGCATGGGTCATCCTTTCCTACTGATTCAGACATCTTAATGATGTGCGGGATAGATTCGATTCCTGGCTTTCAGTTATTTCCTTTGTACATCGCTTCCCACCGCTCGCGCGGTGGAGCGCCGGCGGCAAGCCAACGCTCAATCGTTGCCCGATCCCACCGGACAGCCCGGCCCAATCGAACGGGCCGAGGTATTCGCCCCTGGCTATGCAACCGCCAGACGTGCGCGCGGCTGATTCCCAATAGTTCGGCCATTTCGTCGGCGGAGATAGCCAGCCGAATTGTGGCGGCAGGCGTGGGCGTGGCAGATTGAGACAGCGGCATAACCATGTTAGGTGATTGTATGGTATATTGGTTATAGTAAAAGTCAACGGTATCCTCCAAGTTAAACGGGATTCTTCGGCTTATGGCCGGTTCTCCGGCGGCTTCTTTCCGCCGCGCATTCTTCCCCGCTCCCGACCCATAGCGGAAGGGTTTTCCCGCCGGGCCGGGGGTTGTCAATGTGGATCGCCCAGCGGGAGGGGTCCCCGTGTAATCACGGGGAGGGACATTGACAACCCCCGGCACGGCACACAATCGAGCTATGGGCCGGGAGCGGGAATCCCCAAGTTGCCTGCGCAGCAGTCCTTATTCCACTCTGTCTTTTCTGGAATGGTCAGTATAATCGGCATCAAACAGGAGAAGAATTCAACATGGCTAAAGCCAAAAGCGCCGCTCGCCCGCCCAAACTGGATGAAAAGCCCAAGACCCTCCAGCGAACCTACCGCTTTAACACAAAACTATTTGAGGCATTTGAGGACGACTGCGCCACTCATCTCGCCAACCCCAAGCGCGTCATTGAAGCGCTAATCCTGTATTGGCTGGACGCCGACGCCGACGAACGCGCGGCGATGGCCCACAAACATCGGGAACGGATTGGATCAGCGGCACGCGATGAGGAATAGCTTTACTGCAACGATTCATCTATGGCGTTAATTATTCGTGGCAAATCGAAATGCCCAATCTGCGGCGAAGCGTTGCAGAAGGATCAACGTCTGGTCGCGACGAGCCACTTTATCTACGACCGCGTTGATCCGCTCTGGCAATTCTCTGACGCCGGCATGCACTACGAGTGTTTTCAGCATTGGCCGCACAGTGAAATATTCGTGTCCAAATACAATTCGACAATGGGTCAAAACGTTTGGGGTAATGGGACGCGCCATCACATGCGGCCCGATGGTGTCATCGAGAGCGTTCAGACAGGCGGATAGACAAATGCCGCAATGGACCGCGCCGACATTGAGCGTTCTGGTAAACTGAAACCCGGTCGGTGCCAGGTCGGCTAATGAACATTGGTCCGTCATGCCCCAGCAACTTGGTCTATAGCCATGACTGAAAGAAAGCCTATCGATTCCGAAGTCCAAGACTCCGCACTCGCAGGATTGGCAAATATGTTCTCGAATTGTCCAGATGATCCAACACCAGGCATCGATCTCATTAATCCGGCAGAGTTTAAGCTTACAGTTGAGAGCTTGGCTGCGATGGATTCGCATTTGGAGGTAATGCGAACCTTATCGTTCTCACCGAATCAATGGAACGTGTTCATTTTGCGCCTGGAGCCTATGTCGGCGAGGTGATTCGCATTTATACGAAGGCGCCTCGCGTTTGGCATTGGTTGTCATTCAAGCAGGCCGCTGAATGTTTGCCGCAAATTGCTTCATATGGAAAGAGCATCAGCACTGCGGCCGTTCTATGGAACGGCGAAGATGGATTTATCCTTCCTTTGGCCAAGGTGGACAAGTATCTTCGGAATGGCGCTGAGGATAGCGTGAAGTTTTATGCGCAGGTTATAATCGCGGGACCGCCGGCCGGCACATAACCAACGACTGTGGACCTGCTAGCATTACGACGATATTCTGGTCCCGATTCTCGCCCGCTATCGCGCTTTGCAGACCGCAGGGCGTCATCCGTTATTCTCTATGGACAAGCGACTGACCTTTTCCGCCAATTCGATTACGGTGGGAGACCTCTCGTGGTCAACGCCGTACCCTGTCCACGATGCCCGATGGGTCGGCCATCGGATCATCGCCATCTACGATTATCGCTCATCGCCCAACTCGGTTTTCAACAACCTTGAGGCTTTCGACGAGACCGGTCATAAGTTATGGACAGCGGAAAATCCCGGTGACGTTTATGTCGATTTTATGTCAGAAATACCGCTGGTCGTCTGGCAGTTCGCGTGTTTGCGATGCACCATTGATGTGGAAAACGGGAGAGTGCTTGACGTTGTCTTCTCGAAATAACCAGCCGCCCCCTGTGGCCGTCTTGGCTTGGTTGGTGAGTCTGCTCTCATGGCTTGGATACCTTTTTATGCTGACGGCGTTGATATTGCGGAAATCCTGGCATATCTCAACGAAGACGACGCGACAGCCTTTATCGTCGCCGACGGTGCCAAGCGATGGAGGGCAGCCGCTCGCTTGCCTTCACTGCCTGATGGTCGCTACACGCTATGGATTTGCCTCGCCGGTCCGTTACCACTGCTAAGGCCGCATCCTCAGCCTAACTTGATCGTGGATGATCCTTGGTCGGGATGGGATGAATTGCGAACCGGTGCGAATCCAAACGAAGCGTATTTTGGCGCAAGTCCAGTAGTCGTGGCTTGGTTGCACGTTCGAACCCATGGCCGCGAATCGCCAGAATCAATCGGGCTTTCAAGCTTCGGGTGGGTGGGCAACAAATACAGGCGCGTCGGTAAACCGGCACCGCCCGCCGCGCTTGATTGGTGGAAAAAGCTGGGCCGCAAAGTAAAAAAACATGCGGTTCGTGTTCCGCGCAAGGTACGCTAGATGGGCTCAAGCCGGAAATTTGGGCTCGCCCGTCGGCCCTTGCCGCAGTTCGCAAGTGGTATTCCACGAGATCGCAATCCATGACGGCCAATTAACCAACCGCTGCTGTATGGACCGCTCCACGTAGCGTCGGTATGCTCACCTATTTCGTGCGCCGCGTTGCGTTACGGGTTGCAAACCGTCATCCGTTATCTTGCAGGAGCCGAAGGTGGTTTATTATCTTAACCTAGACAAACGCGACCTAGGTTTCGATGCTTCGTTTGAGAGCAGCCGGTTGCCGCGCAAGCGACGAGCTCCGGGCAATTACGAAGCGACTCGGGATCAAAAGCATCTTCGAGTTGTTCAGCTATTCCGCACAAAACTCTTTATGTCCGCCGGAACATAGGGAGAAAGTGGTCCCATGGTTCGAACCAGCCGATGGAATCGCTTGGCTTGAGGCCATTATTGGCTTTATTCGTGCGGATGGCTCGGCAGTCAAAAACCCCGAAGAATTGCTTCAGGACCTTGCATCCTGCCAAAACATTCTTCGTCAGGCGCAAACCGCTGGCGCAAAGTGGCACTTTGAAATGGACATATGATGGCGACCGGTGTACCCGGCATATAGGTCTGTCGCTTAAATGGTCGTGCCGCCGCCGGTCAGTCCTGCGCAGCGGCTGAAGGCTGCCTATACTTTTGTTGCCGGCTTGCATTGGGCTTGTTGGCATAGTGTATCGTCTTTTATTCTGCGATCGCCAATGGGAATGTCTGCGTTCATCATTCGAGACGGGGACGACCAGCATCGCACGTTAATCAGCGACCGTGATATCGGCCTGCTCTCCGGTCCGCTTTTTACCGAGGGGCCGATTTTCAGCTTCACATACGGCTTCTATGAGAACTTCACGGTTGCGCACGGTATTCCACCGGGCTCGCACGTCGTACGCCCCGCCCAAAAGCTCTATAACGCGGCTTCCGCCCTTTTGCGCAGTCGAACGTGATATAGAGCTTTTGACTTTCGATTATTCATTTGCCATAGATGACGAGCGCGCTAAAGAAGGGCCTGAAGTCATCTTCCTTAGGGGGCGCAAGGGTCTCGTGTTGACGCACCCAAAGGGGTTTTGTCACATAGAAATCAGTGAAACCACTCCAAAGGGAAAAAGGGTACTTGAGATCGTCGATCTGCGTGTGCTAGGTGACTTTATTGCCGACGGACCGATGAGAATTTCAGCCCACCGCAAAGCTGCGACGCTGAATTGGGCCGAAGTGCTGCCGCCGCTTCTGGCGTTCCTTGGTCCAAGGATCAAAAAACGCTTGGTGGTTGAACATATCGACCGGGTACGATAGCCAATTGCCGCTAACCGTCAGTCCTTTTAACCTGTCTCGCCATGACGCTCATCGAAACGCATCCCGGCGAAAGCGATGCCGAACTCCGAGCGGTGACTGACGGCATCCTTAACATGCTGAATCCCGCAAAGCTCAACTGGTGGCACCCGTATGAGCTCCGCGGCGTCCATCACTACCAAGGTAAGTTGTTTCGGGAGTTCTGGTGCGTCGCTGGCAGCGTCCAGATATGGTTGTGGAAGCTGTCGTGCCAGCACCATCTGCGGCAAGTGGTTTGGCTTTCGGAGGGCGAGGCAGTGAATCCGGCGGGATAACCAGCCTCTACTGTGGACGGTCCCGCATTGCTGCTGGTATGCTATCCCGCGCCGTGGCCCGCCTCGCGCGTCGCCTTGTCCGCAAAGAGCGGTCCTCTCTTACATGGCCCAAGCATTCACCATTGATCGACAGGTCGAACGATACTTCATCGTCACCGACCTCCTTTGTGGTATTGCAATCTGCGAAGGGTGCAAGTGCGAACCGGTCTACACCAGCGAGGCCCCTAAGATGTCCGACAAGCATCGATACGATCAGGCAGTTGCAATGCAGGCGACAGGCTGGGTAGTGCTCGCAGACAATATCAGCCTGTTATGTCCCAAGTGCGCCGCCCGCCGATCCGGCGCCATATAACCAGCCGCCGCTGTGGACCGGTCCGCATCGCATCGTTAGATTGTCTTTCGTTCCGCGTCCCGTCGCGCGTCGCATTGCGGGCCATAGAGCGCCGTCCGATATGTGGCACAGGGGATTGCACGATGCGGACAGTCATCGCTCAGACTGACAAGGCACTAGACGAACGCCTCTATTATCTCGCGCTCATCGCCGCGCTGACAATTCCAGATATGGCAGCCGCGCTCGAATCGCCAGATGGTCGCTCGTCCGCAAAGCGATACATCTCCTGGTACGAAAAATGGGTTCGTCCTCGCTTGCGTGAATCTCGGGATCGAGACAACCCTTTCACTGGTGAGATGTGCTATGGTTTCCGTTGCGGGATGCTCCACCAAGGCAGAAGCACACATGCCTATCATTTGTACGAGCGCATCGTGTTTATCGAACCCGGTCATCCGAACTACAGTCTGCATTACTGCACGGTTAGCGGGAAGATTCTCGTGATACAGCTCGATGCGTTTGTTCGCGAAGTGTTGGATGGTTGTTCATTGTGGCTGAAGGAGGTGGAAGGCAAGGAACCGTTCAACACAAATTACTGCAGCTTTGCGCGTCGTCACCCCGACGGAATCGCCCCATACATCGTCGGGCCACCGGTGGTCGGGTAATATGTTCGGCGGACGGCGTGACACATAACCCGCCAATGCAGTGGACCGAGGCGGCGGGTAAGCTTCTTGAATTCGAGAGCCGGCACGGCACCAGTTCGGCCACTGATCGGCACTACGTTAATCCGTTTTGAATACCGACACAGTTCAATTCGTTCGTGGAAGTGCGGCTCGCGCGATGCGCGCGCTAGCAAGCATGGCCATCGCCCTCAGCGTGCTGCTCGGATTAGCACTGTGGCTCGTGGTCAAGGATACGACGGAGAAAAAGATTGTGGTCGAGGTTGCGTTTGTCATTGTCATAGCTGTTCTGATCACCGCTGCAAGCGGTGCTGCGGCTTGCACGGTCGCGAAGGTGCGAGATGGCAAGCTGGATTTCTTCTTCTGCGGCATGCGGACGAAATCCTTCACACTAGACGGCGGCACGACGTTCGACCTACACAAGATCGGACGGCTGGAGGTGCTTCGCATTTGGCGTGAACGATCGAGCTATGTCCCCAACGGGGCGCTAGACAAAGAAGCACTTATCGCGCTGCTTCGCACCAATGGTGTGGTGGAGCGGCAAGCGGACTAACCACACGCTGCAATGGACCGGCCCCGCGTCAACAGTATTGGTAACATGAAAGTCGGTCGGCGCGAGGCCAGCCGTTGAACGTTGATCCGTTACGTCGTCGATTGCCTCGGCGCTGGACCATGGTAGGTCATCGGCATGGTTTGCGGTGTGGCCGCTTCCTGCTCGGCGCCGGGTCCATGACGGATCGGCGGTTGCGCCTATTGGTCGCCAACGCATCCAGGAACACTTCAAATCGCTGCGATGCGCTCGCCCATGCCTTTTCCTTGTTCTCCGGCTTCACTGGCGGCATGTGACGGAAGAATGTGCACACAAACATCGCCAGCATTTCCCGGACCAGCTCATGCTGAGATTGCTGGTCCTCGTGCATCTTGACCATCCGATTGAAGCAGCGATCGATGGCCTTGAGCGAGGTTTGTTCCTGCTTCTCCCGATATTCGGGCATTAATGATTGTCGCGCCGCGTCCACCACAACCGAGCCAAGGGACGATCTGGTTAGCGATGCCTGCACTTTGACCGCTTTGAGCAAGGCGTCATCCAGCCGGATTGTCAGAGGGTATTTGTCCATTACAACTCCTGGCCCATGTCCAAATCCCGGCCCTGGTCCAGCGTGATGTTGTTTACATCCGTGACGCCGGCGGCTTCCTCGCGCTGGGCCTGCTGGCCCATGAAGCTCTCAAACTCGGCTATATCCACTTCGTAATCGCCGCCGTCGCTGCGGCTGATTCCACTGTCGGGATTGCCAGCCCAGCGCTCAACTAAGCGCTCCGCAGTGTCCGATATCGAGTGCGCCCGTTGCCATGCCGCATCACCATTAGCGCGGTCCAGCAGGTTGTCGAGGTGCTTTGTTGGCGAATAGATGCCGTCGTTCGACTTGGCCTGTTCGATGATCTCCTGCGCAATCTCTCGCCGCTCCTGGGCCGCTCGGCCAAGCTCCGCCACGTCGCCGATGTTCAGGGATTGGTACGCCTCCCCGTCATAGACCCGCGCATAGTGCATCGTTCCCGCCTCCTCCCGGATGACGACAAAGCGCTTATCCGTGATCTCATCCACCCGACCCAATGCCACCACTTCCCCGGCGACTGGCTGCGCAATCGGCTCCCTCGACACATACATGGACTGGTTCCCCAGGCTTCCGTAAAGCTGCTTGATGATGTCGTGGTGCGCGCCAAGGTCCATCAACTGCTGCTTGAAGTCGGGTTCAAGCTGCCATTTCGTTCCCCGTATCTTCTCGGCCAGTTCCATGCTCTCGAGCCATTGCAGGCGCGCAATCACCAGCGGCCTGTCGGACCTTCTCCAACCGATCTGCACGTCCGGCGACACGTCGATAACGTGCTGCTCATCCATGTGCCGCTCAATGGTCCGGTCCAAAGATGTGAACCGCTCCGCCTCTACTTCCTTCTCTCGGGCTTGCTCCATCTCCCTTTCCGTGCGCTCTCCCAGCAGGTCCGTTGCCGCCTCGGACGCCCTTTGCCGGATGCCGTAGCCGATATACTCCCGGCGCAGGATCAGGTCTTGACCCTGCTCGTCCTTGCCCCGGAAAAGGATGTGCGCGTGCGGATTGTCGGTGTTGTGGTGCTCGATGGCGATCCAGTCAAGCTTGGTGCCGACATCGCGCTCGATACGCTGCATCACGTCGCGCACATAGGCGCGCATGTCGGCGATCTCATACCCCTTCTCCGGCGACAGGATGAGCCGGAAGTGGTGCCGATCCTCCTCCCATTCCCGTGTCACGGATCGACCATCCAACTTGTCTTGCTGCGCATCGAAGAACGTCCCGCGCTCCCCGTCCTTGCTGGCGCTGTCGCGGGCGAGGTAGCCGGTATGCGCGCCAAGTCCGCTGCCAGACCTGCGCGAATGGAAGCGGGAAAGCATCTTGACCGTCGCTCTCTGTGCGCGGATTGCTGCCGAAAGGCATGGTCCCGCGACCCCTGGACCCACCACGGCGCGCGCCATCGCGCGCATCTTCGTGCGCCAGAACCCGCGCCCAAGCCGCTTGGCAATCTCCCCGCTGACACTCCGCTCGCGTCCTCGTCGCCCGCCAGTGCGCCCGATCCGATCAGAATCAACGCCGTCTCTCGACTTCGACCGATTCACACGTTTCGCCATGACGCCGCTCCCGAAGTTAAATTCCGACAACGACTTACGCATCCAACGCTGACAAACCAACTTGCCAAAATGCGGGTGATTCGCCACAAGTGGTTGCAATTACTACAGATACGAAACACCTGAATCACCCCTTTATCTTGCATTCCATTTTCAATACATAAATCTTACCATTCAAACCCGTTGCTATGCTCAAAGGCGATTATACCTAACGGGACGCTAACGTCAAGCTCCTGCTTTTCGCATGACGTTTACGATCGCGGGAACGACCAAGCAATGGCCTATTGCTCGGTCACCAAGGATGCGCAGGAACGATGTGCCAGGGGATGAGTTAATGGCGTAATACATGCTTCAGGAAGACGCGTGGACGTCATCTGACCTGTTGGCGCCGAAGCTTGGTCGCGGTCGGTCAGCCCAGTCATGTTCCGTCAAGCCACTCAGTAGCTAGCTCGGATTTCCCCGATACTGCTTGAACTTTGAGCCGACAGAAGTGGGTTTTAGTGAGCAGATTGGAATCAAATGGACGGCACGCGTTGGGGTGCAGCGCTCCTAAAACCTGTGGCGGGATACTTCCAAAACCGCAGATCAGGATACCGGAAATGGATCGGCGAGCATGTTCAAATGCGATGTCGATTGTGTCGCGCGAGCGGCGGCTTAATGAACGCGGAATCCCGCAAATTGACGGCCTGATATGGATCGCCGAGGGCCTCGCCAGCAACAGGATCGAAACCATAAGCAATGACAGGAGTGGAAGTGAGGATGGCTTCGATATGGTGTTTCTGTATGCATCGCGCACCGGCTTGGAAATGCAACGTACCTATCGCCAATAGTCCTGGCGCATCCTTGCGCGAGCTAAGCTGTGCGGCCTTATTCACGCATTCGCGTTTCACCAAATCGGTCATTGTGCCATAGTTTGCGGCCCGCCCAGTTGCCGTAGGAGATAGTTTTGTTGCGTTGGTTACTGCATCAATGGTGAGACAGGTGCTTTCAACGTAGAAAGTTCGGCATCCCTTTCGACAACGGAAATCAGGTCCGCCGGACACCAAATCTTCGGCGGGTTCGACCGAATCCACCTGGGCTGCGAGATAGCTTCGCACGCACGCTTCGACGATGGCTGGTTGAGGCTGGTCTTTGAAGCGGCGTTTCCACCGGGCAGATTGTTCCGGGAACACTGTGAGCCACTTCCGGTAGTCGATAAGAACGTCACTGTACATTTCAGACAGGGTAGCCATTGATCTCCGCTTCTGCTTTGAAGCTCGCTGAATATCACGGGGTCGCCCCAAAAGAGCCCGCCTCACCCGATATGAGCCACAAAGATTCCAACTCGCTTCTTTGCTATTTCGTCGGGGTACTGATCAACGGTCTTTGAGCCGCATCGGTTTAGCGGTCCATATACGATGATCTTCAGCTTGTCGCCGGCAGCAATGCGCCATTTACCGGATTTTGTTCCCAAAGGACCGCTGAAACCTTTAAGTACAATCTCCTCGTCGGTCCAACTTTGCAGATAAACGCCAATGGCGCATCGATTGATTTCGCCGACGCGACCTGCTACCCAGCGGTGTTGGCCCTCGCCAAGGTTCACAATGGCAAGAGAGGGCCTGAATTCTCCGGCAAGCGTATCAACGCCACGCGATGCCGGTATTGTCTCCGGTTTACCGCCAAAGCCGTGTCCAGAGATTACGATGCATTGATTCGGCAGGTGATTACCAGAGATCGGCGTGACGCTTGTGATCTGCGTGCCCCGATCTTCCAACTCTTTGAATAATGCCTCTACTTGTTGGGTGCTGCACCGACAATTCAGCGCGATGTCCGCGATAGTCTTGATGCCGCGCACGTACTGGGCATAAAGGGCGTATTGATTGTAAATACTGAGTCGCGTTGGCACGGGATGCTGGTCGTTAGTTCGTTGTGGTGGGTCGGCCGGGCCGTCTGTCAGCTCCGGGTTATAGAAAGCATCCCCTTCGACATGTTGAGCGTCTTTTCAACGATTTCCAAAGACCCGTATTCGAATCTTCGGCCCGTCTCAAACTGCCGATCGCTCAACATATCGGTAATAATTTTCCGATCCTCGAATCCACATGCCTTTGCCAATTCCTCCTGAGTAAGATGTGAACCTTGCCACGCTCGGCGAAGAGCCGGAACGTTTGCCCGGTATAGAGGCCTACCCATAGCTCACCTCATGCGCATTCCGCTCGCGCTCTATTCTCATTCCATATCTTTCGCCGTAGACGAAGCCGATCGATGATAGCCGCTGAGATAAACAATTGTCACGCTGCTCCGACTGTTCGGTTTGCCAGCGTTAAGGGCCCAGCCGGAAGTAGCGAATTAGCAAAAGGAGTTTCATCATGAGCGAGTTTCGTCGCAAGTTGAAGGAATCGGGCCATTTTATCGAGGGTGAACGGCACAATGGGACCCACGTTCATTACGATTCGTCTGGTGGATCAGACCGGCCGGTGAACGTTCGCAATGAACAGACGGGCGAAGGCCTCAACCTCCGCACCGCTACGCTAAAGGAGGCCGATGACTTTGCGAAGCGGTGCAACGGTTCGAATGATTGAAATGATTCGACCACGAATGAACATTTACAAATCAGCACCGGATTTTCGCGACGGTTGAACGATCCGCCGAGTTCCTCGGCGGATCGTTCAAAATCGTCAAATGTTCTGTAACCTCCGTAGTTGACAGTGGCTCGGGGATTAATCGTGACCTTTCCCCCTAAACCCGATCCATCCTGAATGATATATTTTGGGATGGATCAAGGAGAATAAAGGTCATGAGTCACAAGCGTCATACGACGGAACAAATCGTCAATAAATTGCGTCAGGCGGACGTGGAACTGGCCAAGGGCCAGACCATCGCATCGGCGTGCAAGCTGATCGGGATCACCGATCAAACCTACTTCCGCTGGCGAAGGGAATATGGCGGATTGAAGGTCGATCAAGCGAAGCGATTCAAGGAACTGGAACAGGAGAACGCGCGTCTGAAGCGTCTGCTGGCGGACGCGGAGTTGGACAAGGCGATCCTGCGCGAGGCCGCCCGCCCAAACTTCTAAGCCCGGCGCGTCGGCGTGAAGCGGTGGATCGCGTCCAGGAAGAACTGGACGTCAGCCAGCGTCGAGCATGCCGGGTGCTGGGCCAGGCGCGAGCGGTGCAACGACATACTCCAGAAGTGAGAGAGGACGAGGCGCCGTTGACAGGCCGGATGGTGGAGTTGGCGGCGGTGTACGGGAGATACGGCACACCGCGGATCACAGCGATGCTCCAACAGGAAGGGTGGATCGTGAACCACAAACGGGTGGAACGAATCTGGCGGGAGTCGGGCCTGAAAGTGCCGGCAAAACAGCCGAAAAGGGGAAGACTCTGGCTCAACGACGGGAGCTGCGTGCGTTTGCGTCCGCAGCGAAAGGATCACGTGTGGGCATACGACTTCGTGAGCGGCCGGACGCACGATGGCGTGCCGTTCAAGATGCTGACGCTGGTGGACGAATACACGCGCGAATGCCTGGCGATTGATGTGGCGCGGAAGCTGACGAGTGACGATGTGCTGGAACGTCTGGCGTGGCTGATGGCGACACGCGGCGTGCCGGAGCACATCCGCAGCGACAATGGCCCGGAGTTCACGGCGACCATCGTAAGGGAGTGGCTGGCGAAAGTAGGCGTAAAAACCTTGTTCATCGAACCTGGCAGTCCGTGGGAAAATGGATACGTTGAAAGCTTCAATGGAAAACTTCGGGATGAATTGCTGGAACGGGAGATCTTCTACAGCCTGACGGAAGCGAAGGTACTGATCGAGATGTGGCGTAAACACTACAACACGGTCCGTCCGCATAGCAGCCTGGGGTATCGTCCGCCGGCACCGGAGACGATTGCTGCTGGCCCGCCCTCCGCTGCGCTCCGGTCGGGCCAGCAGCAAAATTCCGTGGAATCACTAACACAGGTTTTGGTATGATTCGTGGGGGAAGGTCAATCGCTAAATGCCTGATCGAATTCGCTGGCCGCTAAATTCCGTAGAATGGATTGAGGTCGTGCGAGGGCTAGGTTTATCAGCTCAGCAAGTGAAAATTGTTGAACTGGTGGTTTCGGCAAAGAAGGACAAACAAATCGCCGCTATGCTTGGGATAAAGCGTTCAACGGTTCGGACCCATCTGGGGCGGATCTTCGCCCACTTGGAAGTCGCAGACCGCATGGAACTCGCGCTGCGGGTCTTTACCGCTGTTTACGAGCGTTGCAAACGAAAGCCCTGAGCGAGGTGTCATCCAAAGAGATGAACGAAATTACGTTGAGTCCATAAGCCAGAGAAATACAATTGCTGCGCCAGTTTGGGCGCTCCTGGGTGCCGGGTCATCTTGAATTGATGAGGCGTTTGACGGCTTCGAGAGGCTCCATGTTGCAGCCAGCGCACCATTCAAGGAACTCGGCGATGTCGATCCGTCGGCTGGCTGCTTCAGACTTGAAAACCCAGCTTTGAGACTTGCCGATGCGTGCGGCGAGTTCCCGTTGTGTTAAGCCTGCATTTAGGCGTACTTGCGCAAGAACGGAGGAACCTTGCGATAGATCAAAGCAAATTGACTTTTGGCCACACCGATGGTTTATCCGGCCAAAATAGGCTTGAATCCGAATGGGATTCAGATAAAATCCTCTTATCCCAGCCGTCGGTACTGAAGCCGCTGTTTTTTGATCGAACGGCATCAATCGGTAGCAATTAAGGTTTGGGGACAGGGCGGGGTCGTTTCAGCTCATATCCCTTCGGCGTGTCCGCTCCAATCATCAGGAGGCATCATGCAACGTCGCAAATCTCGTCGGGCAACACACGCGATTTCGCGTGCAGGCTATTCCATCGAACAACTGGAGCAACGCCTGCTGCTCACTGCTTCAATCAGCAATCCCACCGCCGACGGATTCCAAACGAGCTTGACTTTGCCCTCTGGCGCCCAAACCTACATCTTCGGCCTTGTCACAGGCGGCGGAAATACAACCAGCACATTTGCTAATGGTTCTACAGAAACGGTTACAAACGCGGCTCGGGAATGTGGGGGTTGGTCTGGCCGTCACCACGCAGCCAAGCAACAGCTTCACTACGGCAACGAGCTTCTACTCGATCGCCGGCGTCGGCGTGACGGGCTACACCAATATGCAGGCGATGTACAACACTTATGTTGATCCAAACACCGGCGATTTGAGCGACACGGGAACTTTTGGAACTTCCGTTTCTTTCACGTTGACGCAAACCGCGCTGGTCGTCGCGATGGGTGGCGGCAGCAGCCAGCAATCCATCAGCTTTAGCGGCGTTACCGGTTTATCCACCGATGCCGACGTTTCCGGCACGGGCGACGGCCTAGCCAACACGATCGGAATCGCACACGCGGTTCTTGGCCCCGGCACGTACACGATCAATCTGACGACGAACATCACATCCGATTTGCAGGAGCAGCAGGCGGTCGCCGATCTTTTGGGTGTGTATATCTTCACTGGCTCAGCGGCCGCCACCGGTCCTGTTGCCGCGGTGACCACTCCAACGGGAACACAAGAGGGCTATGTCACGATCAATTACACGTTGACCGATCCCAATTCCGATCCAGCCAGCATTGTCGCCCAATATAGTCCCAACGGCGGCACGACTTGGGAAACGGCAGTTGAGGGAAGCGGCGATAGCGGTACGACCGATCTAGCCACAAGCCCCTCAGGTGTCCCCCACACATTCGTCTGGGCAAGCGGTACACCGGGAACCGACCTTGCAAATGTCTTGAATAATAACGTGGAATTCCGAATCATTCCGAGCCGCCGCTGATGGCACAGGTGCGGCGGCCTCCACCGGCCCATTCACTGTAGATGACATCGTCCCCAGCCTGACGGTGAACACGCCAACCAGTCCCCAGAGTGGCAACATAACGATCACTTACACCGTACTCGACGCAAACTCCGATCCCGTTAATGTGGAGCCGTATTACAGCACCAACGATGGCTCCACGTGGAACCTCGCGACTTCCGCCGGTGGCGACGGACTCACCGACCTCAGTTCCAGCCCCTCAGGTACAGAACACACATTCATCTGGGCGAGCAATACCGATCTACCGAATACCTCTACTAGCGTGCTTTTCTCTTTCAGCGTTGTCGAATCGCCAGGCAATCCGGGCAGCTACGGCGTGGGCGGACAGAGCGGTGCATTCACAGTTGATAATACGGCCCCACCCTCTCTGCAAATTGCGGTCATTCCACCCTCGGGCGAGCCGACCGGTGATCTACCGCTTACTGGGCAGGTCGAGAGTGCATTGGGTGGGACATCTGGCCAACCAAACCAAGCAACGATTGCAGTGATTAATAACCTTGATCTCTGGCTTCCCATTTCTGTCACTACAGGTACTCAGAACGTGTCCGCATCAAGTAACACTGTTAGCGGATTCCTATACAACAATTTAGGGATAATTTATCCGAATGGCACTGTCTCTTTCACCATGGACTTCACGACCCCGGGCAATGGGGTCTTAGCACAACAAGGATCTGCGACCGCGGACACACCGTATGAATCAGCCTTTCTGCTTAATGCGTTAGAAGTGATCCTCTCGTCAGCCGATTTGCCCGCCCCATACAAAATGCTCACTTTGGTCGGGGAGCCATCCATAGGATCGTTGGTGACGCTAGTGAATACTCTGGAGTCGAGCCAAGCCCCCATGGGCCTCCAAAAGGCGATTGCCTTATTCGAATCGCCCCCCACGAACCCTATTAGTATGGGAATAGATGAGGTTGAGGCTGGAGATGATCTTTTGCAAGTGTTCACCGATTCAGCGCAAAGGACGCAACTTGCAACAGAACTTGTACAAGCGCTCGGTCTTTCGTCAGTAACCACGGTCGCCGCGAATATAGAAAGTTATGCCTTGGATAACGGATTACCATCGCTTTTGTTAATGTTAACGAATGCGGTGGATGATTTGGGTAATGAACTGGAGACATTATATCAGAATCTCACTGGGAACCCCACCAGCGGCGATGTGTTATTCACGGCAGTCCCTGAAAATATTGCTGCACCGTCCGCGATCATCAATAGTACAAACAGCGCGACCATAAGCTGGGGAGCTTTCACTCCCTCTGATGGGGAAAGCGTCGTGAGCTATACGGTATCGTACGATGCCAATGGATTTTTGTGGGCCGATTCCAAACAGACCACAGGGACGTCACTCCCGCTGACCGGCTTGTCATCACTTGTGAACTACGATGCCTGGGTCGTAGCCAATGGCAACGACGGAGGCGAGTGGGCATTGGGTTGGTGCGGCTTTAACACGGGGGGTACGACGCCGCTTTCGCAGCTAGTGGTTTCTGTACCCTCTCAGACCATTACGGCAGGAACGCCATTCACGTTGACTGTGGCAATACAAAATCAATACGGGAACACTCTGACCACTGATGACTCTGATGTAACAATTGCTCTTAACCCTGATCCCACGCTATATGGCACGACAACAGTGCAGGCGATAAATGGCATCGCGACTTTCAGTGACCTCTATATTGATTTGAGCGGAATTTACAGTTTCGTAGCAACGGATGCAACCGACGGCATCAGCACGACGACGCCATCCGCCCTCACCACGGTCACACCTGCAACTCCAGATCAATTGGTCTTCGTTCAACAGCCTACGAATACGATGGCCGGTAATGAAATAAATCCGGTGGTGACGGTGGATATTGAGGACCAATACGGCAACGTCCTGACCTCCGACGATTCGGCCCTGAGCTTGGCCATCGCTAGCGGGCCGACGGGCGGTCTTTTCACGCATTCGTCCGTCACGACAGTGGATGCCGTCGACGGTGTGGCCACGTTTGAGAATCTGACGTTGGACACAGCGGGGACCTACATTCTTGCCGCATCGGATGCGACCGATGGTTTTAATAATATCAACTCAAGCAGTTTCAACATCACGTCCACCGCCGCATCGAAGTTAGTATTTATCCAGCAGCCGACCAATACAATAGCCGGCAATGTCATCAGCCCAGCCCTAACTGTGGCCGTCGAAGATCAATACGGCAACATCGTCACGACGAATGATTCCTATGTGACCCTGGCCCTGGGGAACAATTCCCCCTGCGGACAACGCTTCAATGGTGTCTTGACAGTCCAGGTCAATGATGGCGTGGCGACTTTCAGCAACCTCTCGTTGACGAAGGCTGGAACCTACATACTCAAAGCGACCGACGGCAAGCTGGCTTCGGCCACATCAAGCAGCTTCCAGATCTTTCCCGCTGCTGCGGTACGCATGGTTTTCATCCAGGCGCCGCTGATCGACGTTACTGGAAAAAAATTCGGCGTCGAGGTCGAGTTGCTCGACAAATACGGCAACATGGCGACCAACGATGCCTCCAGCGTCACGCTCTCGCTCGGGCCTGGGCTATATCCCAAGAGCGCCCTGCTGAGTGGGACGCTCACGGCAAACGTGGTGAATGGGATTGCCGCATTCCACAATCTGTCGATCAACGACATCGGCTTTTACACGCTGCTGGCGACCGACAGCAATGGCAGTTTGTTTGCAGCGGAGGTTCCAATTCTTGTTGTTTGACGGTCTATTTTTCGACTTCGGCCAGGAATCTTGTTTCGTAAAATGACTTTGATGGATGCCCAAAGCGATGTGATGATGCGATTTACAAATTTGATCGCATGGCTTTCCGATTCTGGAAAACCTGACAAGCGGGTGCTTACAGCAACGCAACGAATTCCCTCAGTCTTGCAGTGGTTTGGGCCAATTGTTGCTGGGTAAGGCAATCCAAGAATTCTTCCACCGTTTTTGGCGGATTTTTCAGGCTTTGGCGCTGCCGACGTGCCGCGGCGCAGACAGCCGGCGCATCCAGGTCGAGCAAGTGCGTCACAAAGACATCGGGATGTTGTGGTTCGATGCCAAGTGGATCGAGTATTTTGTCCGGAAAATCGTCGAGATTGAACGTCACGATCACATCGGCGCCGGCGCGGATAGCGGCAGCCAATACGTGGCGGTCATCGGGATCAGGCAATTGCAATCCGTCGATAAAACCTTCGTAGCCAGTAACGAGGCAATCGAGGACATGGGCATTCATTAGGTCGCGCGTTCGCTCAAGCTGCTGGCGTTTTAAATCGGGCCGATTGGCCAGAACGCTGCGCATCCATTCATCATGAATCTGGTCCGTCCACCGCGCGCGGAAAAGATCGGTCATCGCCTGATGCATCAGCAAGTCGCGCAGCGGGGCGGGGTACAGCACACAGGCGTCGTAAAGGGCCGTGAAACTTGCCATTGAAGCGGCCCTTGCTCAATAGCCCATTTTGAGTTCCTGGGCTTGCGCGGCCAGTTCTTCCAGGGCCTTAAGCCGATGCTGATCGACTTTTTGGCGGTAAGCCAGCAGGTCGCTGAACAGCACACGGCGATGCGTGCCAACCTTGCGTGATGGGATTTTGCCCTCATCCAACAGCTTGACCAGGAACGGCCTGGACACGCCAAGCGCGTCCGCCGCCTGTTGCGTTGTCAATTCCGCATGAATGGGAACGAGTGTCACGGCATTGCCCGCGGCCATTTCCGACAGCAATCGAACCAACAGACGCACGGCCGATGCAGGAAGCGTGATCGCTTCGCCGTGTTTACCGGCGATTTGGATTTTCAGATCGCGCTGGGCATAGCGCGCCAGCCGCCGGCTCGATTCGCTCGCCAATTGGGCTTCGGCCTCCGTGGGCGCGACAGGTTCACGCAGCGTTGCTGTGGACATTGCTTGGGCTCCGGTTGGTCCTCAATTACTATATCGGACAAACGAAACAAAAGCAATAGTCGAAATAATCGAAATTAATGGGTTTCCTCCTCCTTGGATGCGGCAATCATGGCTACGATGCCGGCACGGATCGCGGGCGCGAGCCGTTGCCAGGCGGCGACTACCACAGCCAGGTGGGGATCGATTTGCTTGGCAGCGCCAAGCAAAACGCCAAGACAGTCGGTAGGATTTGCGTAACTGCCTGATTGGTCGGTGCTTGAGGCGTCTTGCTTCCCGGTTTCGAAAACCGGTCTGCCCGAAAGGGTAGCGGGAGTTCGAATCTCCCCCTCTCCGTTTTTCTTCCCGCTGTAAATGCGGTGTTTGCAATTGGTTGTCGGTCTGCTTCGTCGCTTCATCTCC
>CAWJPJ010000006.1:0-1256906 GCA_963844715.1 uncultured Phycisphaerales bacterium
TCCGTTTTTGATGCCGGATTTGGTCCGTCCATCCAGCTGAACAACGGGACAACAATTCCCACGCAGACGTTGACCACTCCCGTAGCCGGCCGAGAAATTTATCTGGATACCGACGGCAACGGACAATGGGACCCGGGCGAACCGATCACGGTAACCGATTCCAATGGCGACTACACCTTCAACAACCTCGCACCCGGAACGTACAATGTGGAAGAGATACTGCCCGCGGGGCTTAAACAGATCAATCCCGCGCAGCCGACCTACACCAACGTCGCCGTTGTCGCCGCCCAAGATACCAGCGGAATTGACTTCGGAAGCGTGGCCGGAATCAATGGCTATCCACCCGTAATTACAAGCACCCCGGTCACGACGGCAACGGTGGGCACACTTTGGACTTATAAGATTAGCGTTTCCGATCCAATCCGGTGACATCCTCACCTACGATTTGCCCGAGCATCCCGATGGGATGTATATCGATTACAGCAGCGGCCAGCCCGTATTGACGTGGCAAGTCCCGTCAGACCCCAGCCAATACGGCCAGGTCCTGCTGCGCGTCACTTCCGAAAACGGGGCCTCGGCGATTCAGCCAATCACCATCTCCTTGACGACCGCGACTTACGTTCAAGGGTTGACCGCATACACCGACGGAACCTCTTCGAACGGCGACCAGGATATCGTGGAGTTGAGTTGGGATGCGTATCAAGATCCGGTGGACACGAGCACGACCCCAGTTTACTACCTGGAACGAAGCACCAACCCAGACTTTACCGGCGAGACCGACACGATGGGTCCGGATTGGATTCCAATTACTTCGGAATTTGGATTCAGCACGGTAACGGAGAACGGCCAGGTCTTTACCGTTGACCGATTTCTCAATACATACAGCGATGGCACTAGTCAGTTCGTGCCGGGGAGTACTATTTATTACCGGGTCGTCGCCGCATTTGGTCCAAACAATTACAACTCGAGCACCCCCGTGCAGCTTGTTCCCCAGACCAGCAGCGTGATTTATTCATCCGCCCTTCCGCCTGGCGACCTTCCGCCGGTTTCGGCTACGATTCCCGCTCCGACAAGTACGCCCGTTGCGCCCAGCGGACTCACCGCCACCGCAAATTCAACCACCGGATCTATTCAGTTGGAATGGTATGCGAACGCCACCTTCTACAGTCCGACGAACGCATTTGAGATTTTGCGAAGTACAAATCCGGATATGAGTAGCCCGGTCGAAGTCCTGGGTCCCACATTAAGCAGTTCGAGTCAGTTCGGGACACACAGCGACAGGACGCCGGATCAGACCTATACGTCGTCGTGGACGGATTCAACCGCCTCGGTCGGCACGACCTATTACTACGAAGTATTCGCCGAGACGGTTTCCAGCGGTATCGCAACGGCGACCTCTGGCCCTTCAAACACCGCCAACGCCGTCATAATCGGCCCCAACGCGCCCCAAGGTCTGACGGCGGGTTGGAGTTGGAACAACAGTAACTATACACAAATAACTCTAAACGCTTCAGCAACCGGCAGCGGCATAACCTACTACTGGACCCTCGGCAGTTCCCCGGCGGGTGCAGCGCCAACGGTGCTGCCCGGAACAACTCCGCTGAGCACCCTGACGCCGACACCCGGACAATCGATCAGCCTTCAACTTTACAGTGCCGACACGCTCAACCCGGACAATTCCGTAACTTCTTACACATTTTATGTATACGCGACGAACAGCAACGGGCCCTGCGCCTATCGAGTTGACGGTCAATATTCCCCAGGTGGCTTCTAATATTCCGACTATCACACCGGCAACTGTGAAGCTGGCCCCCGGCGCAACCACGCTCTTCTCGGACGTGGTCACCGACCAATTTGGGGACGTGATCCCAAGCTCGCTGCTGACGCTTAATTGGAGTCTTAGCTCTTCGAGCATCGTCAGCAGCAATGCCGACGGTTCGATAACCAGCGCCGGCTTGTATACGGAGATCGGCGGCTCAAATCAGGTGTGGGCGGTCGCAACCAACCAAGCGGTGGCGGCGACTTCAAATTCGCCCGGGGTCCCTTTAACCACAATTTATTCAAGCGCTTCCGCAAGCGTCACCCCTTTGGCCACCTACTTGCCCGCGCCGGCGACGCTCACGGCTATGGCCACGGCCGAGACCCAGATTCAACTCACCTGGGCCACCGTTGCGCACGCCTCGAGCTATCTTCTCACGCGGCAGAATCCCGATGGCACGGTTACGACAATCTCCGTTCCGCTTCCGTCCGGTCCGCAGCCCCTGACAATGACCTATGACGACCCAGCGGAACTCGCCGGGGCGCTTTCGCCGGACTCAGCCTATACGTACACCGTCCAGGCAGTAGACGACAGCGCGGGCGATTATTCCGGCGGCTATGCTTACGGACTCTCGCCGGCATCCCCCGCCGCGTCCGCGACCACTTGGCAGGTTCCCACGGCGCCGACAGGTCTAACCGCTACAACGGTCAACAACAGCGAAATCGAACTCACCTGGCAAGCGTCCTCGGATCCGAACGTTGTCGGCTACCAAATCCTGTATGCGATAGGCGAAGTGAACGGTAACGCCACAGCGGAGCCGGTTTCACCGTTTTATCCTCTGACGCCGCCAGGTTCTGTGGTCGTCGATCCGTTCTACTACGTGCAAAACCTTGAGCCCGATACGATCGACTATTACGAAGTCGTCGCCATGACCCGGCCCGATCTGGATGAGGGTTCAATCCCATCGAACTACGTGCAAGGTTCCGTGCCGGGTTTGAATCAACCCGTCAACCCCATTCCTGACGGGCCTGCGGCACTGACCGCTGAGTTTGCCGGCGATCCCGGCAGTGGCATCGGCCAGGTCGACCTCGAATGGACCCCGGTGGAGGGCGCGACGAGCTACAGCGTGTACCGCGCCACGACCCCCGGAGACGTTCTATTCAACGTCGTCACCAACGCCAGCGGGCTGATCGCAACGACCACCAACCCGTACTTCATTGATTCGGTCAACTACATCACGGATGACGCCACGAATTATTACTATCGCGTTACCGCGACGGTGAATGGTCCCAACGGACCCGAGACGACTTATCCTTCGGAGGAGGCCGATGCGAACTTGACCAGCGTTGCGGCCCCGACGAACTTCGAGACATTACAGGCGACCAGTGTCGCCGCCGATCACGTATCACTGAGCTGGACGTATCCCGATCCAACTTTATCGCCGGGCGCCGCGCCGGATGAATATGGATTTGACGTTTATAGCCGGGTTCACGACACCTCCACATGGACGCTGCTGGCGACTCTTGATCCTACGCAAACGACGTTCACGGACTATACGGTCGACGCGGGCACCACATATGATTATGAAGTCACCGCATTTAATTACATGCCCCGGGTGTCCAGCAAACGGCTTCCGATACCTTGCTTAATGTCGCCGTGCCCGGCCTGGGTTCCAACCCACCGACCCCGCCAGGCGCGCCGGCATTAATCTCGCCCCAGGAGCCATACGATGTGTCCATTGAGTGGGCGGCCGGACAGAATCCACCTTCGGGCTATACGCTCGAGTATTTGATTTATAGAGAGTCGTCCTCTTCGGGGCCCTGGACGCTTCTCGATCCGGGCGGCCAAACCGGCACCACATTCACCGACAGTTCGGCGTTGCCCTCGAGCAGCACCGCTAATCCACAAACTTATATTTATGAGGCTCGCGGCTTCTACTCCAACGGAACGTCCACATACGTATCCGCGGCGTCAGGCACGTTGACGATAACGATGCCCCTGGCCAATACGCCGCAGGTCTCGATCAGCACTAATGATATTCCAGGATCGGGGAGTTCCGTCCCTGGCACGATCCCTCCGACGCTTAGTTCAATCACGGAGATCGATGGAGTCGCGACGGATGGAGGCGCGGGTCTGAGTCAGTGGACGCTGTATCTGGTGCCGACGTCTAACACCAATTTGGCAAATATTACAGTGGCGACCGGCTCCAACTCAATTGGCGCCTACAATGGTCCCGCTTCGTTCATTACAAATCTGAACCCGTCCCTGTATCCGGCCGGCACTTATGAACTTCTGCTTTCAGCCAATTTTAAGGAGAACGGCGGCGAGACCATAACGAGTTCAGAAGTGATTACGATCACCATTCCAACCCATGCGCAAATCGGCAACTTCACTCTGCCCGTCACCGATATGACCGTCAATGTCCCCGGTCAGGCGCCGATCGTGATCAGCCGAACTTATGACTCGAGCAAAGCATCGGAAGCGGAAAGCCTTGGCTACGGTTGGCAACTGGATTTGTCCGGGGCGCAAGTCCAAACGACGGCTACCGGCAACGCCTTTCAATTCGGCGATCTGATCTACATCACGCTGCCCGATGGGGAGCAGCACGTCTTCCAGTTCATACCGGCTCCGGACAACTACGAAACAACCGGCGACCCCAATCCCCTTGACTACTACAACGTAGAGTTTGGCAACTATGCCCCGAGTTTTGTTTGCGTCGACGGAAGCGGCGCCAAACTCACCGTTGGTGGCGAAAACGACTTTGACCTCAGTTACGTTGACGGCCAGTTCATTAATCAAACCACGGGCGACCCCTTTGACCCGCTCACCAGCGGCACGTACACCGTGACCACCACCGACGGCACCGTCTACACCTTTGCCGCCAGCATGAGCAACCCGGGCACGCTGGAAAACTCGGTCGATGCCAATGGCAATGAGACCAACTACAATTTAGACGGTGGAACAGTCATCCAAAGGGGCGGCGTTTCCGTCCATATCAACTACGAGAGAATTGACGCCGCCGGCAATTCGATCGATGTCATTGGTTCCATCACCGCCGGCAACCAAACCGTCAACTATTTTTACGACGCCGATGGAAATCTGGAATACGTTCAGCAGCCGCAAACCCCCGCCGGCAATTACACCTTCACTTATGTTTATAACGATCCCGCCGACCATTACCTGAGCTCTGTTAAGAACGGCTTGAACAACACGGTCATCACGATCGGCTATGACCCGGCCACCAATCTTTTCGACGAAGTCATAGCCGGCGGCGGCGCCGATACGTCTACCATCGCCACGGCGCTCAGACCGATCAGACCGACCAGGTCCTCACCGCCCCCAATAACAATTCCACCCAGGATATCTACGACAGTGAAGGCGACGTCATCGAGCAGATCCAAACCATCACCGATAGCTCCAACAACATCACCGGCTATCTCGTCACCTGGCACGCCTTTGACTATAGTTTTGCCAATATCGAATCGGCGGTCGAAGACGGGTTCAGCGGCGAGAATTTCCTCGCCGGCGAAACCGATTACGTCCCCTACATGGTTTCCGGCACCGATCCCGCCGGCCAGCGCGTATAAGCAACCGGCGGAATTACAGATTTCGCAGCAAACCGAGTATTACCAAACCACTGACGATGCGAACCCGGCCGATTTCGGCCTGGTCAAGTCCGTTTCCGTCCTCGGCGCCAGCGGCGCGCTGGAGACCACGACGTATTCCAATCCCACGGGGGCGCCGGAATACATCGACGGCAATCCCGTTTACGTCGAAGACCCGCAAGGAAACATCACCCACAATTTCTACGACGCCGGCGGCAACCTGCCTCGAGACGCAGGTCCACGATTCAAAGGGCGATCTCCTCAGCGATTCCATCTATACGTACACGACGACCAGCGACTTCAACAATTACGGCGTTCCCGCCGGGCTCTTGATCAGCGAGTCCAGCCTCGGGCCCACCGGCCAGATGGTGCAGCAGTCGTACAACTCCTACTATGGCAATGATGTCGCCGCCTCCAGCCCCAGCTACGTGGCGGCCATTCCTTCCGGCAGCTTCGACGTGGCCGGCGAACTGGCCGGCACCACGGACGTCAGCGGCGTCACCCACTCTTACAATTATGACGCCGATGGGAATCAGATCAGCGACAGCTATGTCTGGCACGATCCTTCCGCTCCCAACGACCCCTCGCAGGACGAAATCGTCACCACCACAACCGTCTACGACGCCGCCGGGCGGGTCATTTCCACGACCACCGGTACGGTCACCACTTTGAACAACGCGACCCTTGTGTCGGGCGTCACCACCAGCACCGATTACAACGCCGCGGGCCAGGTGGAATCGACCACCGATGAATACGGCCAGGTCACCCAATACGTCTACGACGCCGACGGCAACCTCATCCAAACCCTCTATCCCGACAACACCAGCACGGAAACCATCTACGATTCGGAAGGCAGAGCGATCCTGACCACCGATCGGCATGTCGTGGGCGACTCCGGGAATGCCACACTCACTGTTTATAACAGCCTGGGCCAGGTTGCCGAGACCCAGCGCGTCGCCGACGTCGCCGCAACCGTCGGCGCGGTATCCGGAATGACTGGTGTGGACCAGGTCACGGCGGTCAGCGGCGCCGGCCTCACTTCCACGGAAACCGGCGGGATTTACGTCTGGGCCGTGAACCCGACTTTCACCGGCTGGTTCTCGCAGACCAGCACCACCTATAACCCCGACGGCACGGTCGCCAGCACCACGGATGCGGACGGCCTGACCACGGACTACACCTATTATCCCAACGGCCAGCAGGAAAGCGTCACGCAGGTGAGCGTTCCGGTGTATGGCGCGACTGGCGGCGTCGAAAACCTCACCACGACCTACCAGTACAACTCCATGGGCCAGCAGAGCGACGTGACCGATCCCCTCGGCAACACGACCTCGTATGAATATGATCCCCTCGGCCGGCTGATCTCCACCGGCTACGCCCCGGCGGTCAGCGTGGGGTCCACCTCCCTCGTCTCGACCACGACCAGCGAAACCTACGATCCGGCGGGGAATAAGATCACCGAGACGGATCAGCTTGGCCGGGTCACGCAGTATAAGTATGACGATGCCGGCGATCTGATTGAAGTGGATCAGCCGGAGGTTTTGAACCCGGCCACCAATACGATGACCCCGCCGACGACGAGTTACGTCTACGATCAGTACGGCGACGAGTTGATGCAGATCGACGCCAACGAACAGGCGGCGTATCAGGCCTGGATCAGCGCCGGCAACACGCCGGAAAGCTTCGCCGGCCCGGCCACGCGGTATACCTACAATGCCCTCGGCCAGGAAACCTCGGAAACGCTCCCCGACGGCGAGCAGGAAACGACCCAGTACGATCAATTCGGGCGTGTTTCCTACTCCGTCGACTTCGACGGGAACGTGACGGCTTACACCTACGACGACTCCGCCACCGGCGACGGCCGCGTGACGGGAGAATATTTCTTCCTCCCCGGTGTCGTGTTCGAAAGCAACAGCGGCGCCGTCATCACGACGAACGCGTCGGAGAGCACAACTTACACTTACACCTTGCTCGGGCAGCAGGAGAGCGTGACCGACTCGAGTCCCACCGCGCCTATACCGCCGATGGCGCGACGACTTACACATACGACGCCAGTGGTAACGTGATTGAGGAAAACACGCCGGAAGGGATTATCAATTATTATTACAATGCCCTGAACCAGCAGACGGACATGTGGACGGGGAACGTCACGTATGCCAATCGCGACACCGCCGAGACGTGGACGCAATATGGCTACGATTCCCTCGGCCGCCTGACCACAGTGACCCAAAGCCGCCTCAATGACCAAACCGTGAATCTGGTGACCACCTACGCCTACGACGCCAACGGCAACAAAGCCTACGAAATGGACCCTAATGGGGACATCACCACGTATGTATATGATGCACAGAATCGCCTCACCGGCGAGTTGGTCAAGAATGGCAGCACGACGCTTTATAGCGGCAGTTACATCCTCAACGCCGACGGCACCAGAAAGTCCGACTCCGAGACGGAGTTACAGCCCGGCGGGACCACGGCGACCCTATCTACGACATGGACGTATGACGCCCTGGACCGGCTGACGGGGGAGACGATCACCAGCAGCTTGTCGGGCGGAAGCCAGACCGAGACCTGGTCGTACGATATGGACGGCAACCGGGTGAAGCAGGTCAAGGTCGCCGGCGGCGTGACCGACACCACGACTTACACGTACAACGGCGACGACCAGATGACCCAACAGGTGGACAGCGCCACCGGGACCACCACGTTCGGGTATGACGCCAATGGCAGCCAGACCAGCAGCACCAATGGCAGCGCCGTCACGACGTACGCGTACAATGTGCGCAACCAGCTCAGCAGCGTCACGACCGGCGGCGTGACGACCAGCTACCAATATGATGACTCCGGTAACCGGGTGAGCGAGACGACCGGCGGCACGACGACTTACTACCTGATCGACGCCAACAACCCGACCGGCTATCCCAAGCCGATCGAGCAGTGGGTCAGCACGACGGGCAGCAGGTCCACCGCCACGTTGAGCATGAGCTACATCATCGGCGACCGGGTGCTGGCGCAGGCGAACAGCGGCGGCGCGGTGAGCTACCTGCTGGTCGATGGCCAGGACAACACGCGGGCGCTGGTCAACTCGTCGGGCGCGGTGACGGCGGTGTTCAACTATGACGCCTTCGGCAACCCCATCGGCTCGTGGAGTCTGACCACCGCGCCGACGACGATCCTGTTCCAGCAGACGATGGTTGACCCGGCTTCGGGGTTGAACTTCGACGGGGGTCGTGAGGAAAAGATCGGGCAGGACAGCTTCATCGAAGCCGACCCGCCAGGTTACAGCAGCAACCAGAATCCGATCACGCTGAACTCGTACCTGCTGGACGGCGCGGATTCGATCAACATGGTGGACTCGAGCGGACACGACTTTGGTCTAGGCGACATCTTATTGTCTGCCGGCATTGACTCCGAATTAGATTCAATTGAGTTCACCGGCTTCTCGGCGGCCTTCAAAACGGTACAAGGCGTTCAGGATGGAGAAAGCGCGAACCAGATTTTTGAAGGCTTCCTTATCGACCAAGCGCTCCAGGTCACCGCGATCGTCGGCCTCGCTGCTGCCGGCAAATTGCTTGGCGGGCTAATAGATGGCAGTTTAGCAACAGCGCTTACTAACGAAGCTTCAAACCCTGCGGAGCAAGCGACAACGCTGGCGGAAAGTGAAATAGCAAACTCATTCTCCAACTTGGGAGCCGGGTTTGCCGAGAATAATGCGACCGCGCTGAATGAGTTCCCGGCTGGCTCAGCCTTCTCCGGTGTATACAATCCAGAGACAGGGCGCTTTCTGGCATACCCGAGCGGCGATACCTTGCTGGCTGATGGATCAGTTCCGCTGAACAGGGTTGCGCGAAGAGCCGGTCACGGCATCGTCAATAACGTGTTCAGCCAACTGATCGGGGTAGACCCTACTTCAAATCTGGGCTTTACGTTATTCCGGGAAGACGATGGGACGTTCTCCGTCGAATGGTTTTCTGGCAGTGTCAATGGTCCGAACCCATCATTCGAAGGACCTATAGTGCCAGTGTCGATGCGGCCGCAGGTCATCAATGCGATTGAAAATGCAACCGGGCGCACTGTTACATCAGAGGAGTAATGGATATGGCTATTCAGGTCAGTGGTCTTCCCCTTCCGGCCGCTCTAGTGGCCGCATTGGAAAACGGCGTCTGGCAGACGCCTAGAACCCCGACTGTGTGGCAATCGCTCTTCCCGCACACAAAGGCGCGTCATGCTAAACTGTATAGTCTGAAAATGATCCAAAGCGAGAATGCTTCTTGGCCCAATGAGTCACGTCCTTTCTATGTTGGACGGGCGGACGAACATCGTCCGCCCGGTGACATCGACCCTGCCAAGTCGCTTCTGATTGCCGATCTCGGTCCCGACAAGATGATTGCCTTGGATTACCGGGAGTCGTCGAGTCGCCCGTCAGTTCTGTATATTACTGATGACCCGGATGGGTCAACTCGGTGGATTAGAGTTGCGCCCGACATCGAAACATTCATTCGCGCACTCGGCCTCGAAGCGGTGGGAACCCAAACGGGTTGAACTGCGCACCATCCTGCGTTAGGTCTTCTCCTCATCACCCTTCTATGAGCCGAGCCGTGTCAAGTGTGTTGACGTTGCCAGGGAGCGAGTCGGTCGTTTTAACCTTCTATTCAGAGCTTCCGCGTCCGGCATGGCGGAAGGGCAAGCCCTCCGTTTGTGCCGGGAATCGCGGGCCTATTCAACTGTACAATGCGGCAGGATGCGGAGGGCAAGCCCTCCGAATGCCCGCCAGCGCGACGCCCATTCTGTAGCGCGAGCTTTGCGAAGGGTTTTGCGCCTCCGATGGCTCAGGGACGACAACGGGCTGTCGCTGATGACGACCGGCAAACTCCGCCAACGCAACATCATTGACCTTTCCTCTTTAGCTGCCTTCTTCCGATCATCACGCCGGCGTCGGCATTCCCGTCGCCGCCGCGTGGTCTTTCCAATCGGTTCCATCGCGCAACATGGCCCACAGCTTGACCAGCAGCCTCCGGGCCACGGCGACGATGGCAATCTTCTTTCGCTTGTCGCTGCCGCGGCGGACGTTCTCATACACCTGCTTCATCCAGGTGTTGGCACGCACGCCCAGCCAGGCGACCTCCACCAGCAATCCCCGCAGCAGGCGGTTGCCGGCGTGGCTGATGTGGCCCTGGCGATCGCTTTCGCCGCTCTGCCAGCGCCGTGGTGTCAGGCCCGAATAGCTGCTGACCTGCCGGGCACTCTTGAAACGATGGGGATCGTCGATGATCGTGACCACCGCCTCGCTGAGGCGCGGGCCGACCCACGGGGCGGTCCTCAATTGCCTGACGCGCTGATCCGCCCTGGCCAGTTCCGCCAGCTTCAATTCCACCTGCCTGATCTGTTCTTCCAATCCCTCCAGCAGCTTGAGTTCCACATGCAACTGGAAACGCCACAACTGTTCCGCCGGCGCTGACGCATCCTGCGCCGCCTTGCTCCATTCGACGATTCCCGCCGCCGCCCAGGCTTTGTCACCGGCGGGCAGCTTCAAACCCTGGCGCTCGAAGATGGCGCGGATGTTGTTCTTGATCATGGTTCTTCGGCCCACCAGGCCGTGGCGGTATTCGATAAACGACCGCCATTGCCTCACCTTCGTCGCCGGCATGTGGACCGTCGGCAGGCATCCCATCTCCGACATCTGCGCCAGCTTCAGGGCATCGGTGCGGTCGGTCTTGTTCTTCACCAGCTTCCACTGCCAACGCTGGTCGTTGGCGTTGGCGACCTGGATCGGGATGCCCAGTGTTTCGGCTAGGTCGTGCACCCATCCCGCCGCCGGTCCCGCCTCAATCACCAGGCGGTCGGGGGCGCGGTGGGTGAGCAAGTCGTGAATGGCAGCGGGATCAGTGGCCACCTTGCCGAACTCATGTTCGGCGGCTTTGCCTTCCATCGTGCCGTGATCGGTGATGTAATCCACAAAAACGCTCTTGTTCTTACCGAGATCGATGGCGAGAATCTTCATGGCCGAGTCCTTTCTCAAAGGATGACGTTTGAGCCGCCCCACGCGGGGTGAGCTCGTGTAATAACCGGAGATTTTATGCTCCGTGTTCAACGTCCCGAGGAAGGCTCGGCTTCATAGTTTCTGTAGCTCCGTCGCGTCGGCGTCGGCCCTCGCCCAGGAGCGCAGCGCCGGGGGCCGATGACGAGGCGATGGAGCGCAAGGGCGATGATTCCCTGGTACCTCCAGAGCGGAGCGCTGAGGCTTCCGCTGAATCGGGATCGGCGGCTAAAGAAAAAACCGAGTGGTCCACCGCGCCCGCCGGCGTGCGCGTGTTGAGCGTTCAACCCACTTCTTTTTTAGCCGCGGTTGTTCAGGATGCTTTGGCCAGTGAGTTGATGAGACGAATGACGGCGCGCTGATCCTTGTGAGGCAGGCGCGTGACCTGGCGGAACTTCTTCCAGAGCCGGCGCACGTTGGGATCGTCCTGCTCGCTTCTTCCTTTAGTCGTCTTGCCGTTCTTCATGCCAAGCAGTTCATCGGCGCTGACGCCCAGGGCGTCGGCCAGTCTGATGATCGCGTCCACCGGGGGATAGTCGGCTTCGTTCTCGTAGTAGGTGATGGCGCGTTGCGTCGTGCCCAACGTCTGCGCGAGTTGGACCTGGGTGATGTTGCGGGCCTTGCGCAGCTCGGCCAGCCGCCGACCAAAGCCGGTCTGTTCGGGTTGTCGGGCGATGCGTGGCATGTCGTCGGTGATGGTAAACCGCATGGGAATCTTCTCCGCAAGAGGGGCGAGCGCTTGCAATATACGTTAACGCGGATACTCTCTTGCACGGATATTATCCATGAAAAATATTTTACTTTCCAGCGGATATTGCTTGACCGGGTTCCACGGAAGGAAGGCAAAAGCATGAAGCGCATCCCCGACGACGAGATTGAGCGGTTGAAGCGTGAGACGGACCTGGCGGCGCTGGTGCGGGCGTCGGGGGTGGAGCTTGCGCCGCACGGGGCGGGCGGGGACCTGATCGGGCGTTGTCCGCTGCATGACGACCGCACGCCCTCCTTGGTGGTGACCGCATCGAAGGGGCTGTGGCACTGCCTGGGGGCGTGCGGCGTCGGGGGCAGCGCGATCGACTGGATCATGCGGACGCGCAAGACGGGGTTCCGCTACGCCATCGAAATCCTTCGGGAGATTAACGGCGCGGGCGCTGTCGCCGGCGGTGAGCCTGGTCGAACCGGGGGGACGGCGCCCGCGCCTTCTTCTTTGCCCAGGAGATTGCCCGCGCCGATCGCGTTCGACGCCGACGATCACCAGCTCATGCTGGAAGTGATCGAGTATTACCACAAGTGCTTGAAGCAGACGCCGGCGGCGCTGGCGTACCTGCAAAAGCGCGGGATCGGCAGCAGCGAAGCCGTCGAGCATTTTAGGATCGGCTTCGCGGACCGCACCCTGGGCCTGCGTCTTCCCAACAAGCAGGCGCAAGGCGGGAGCGGAGATCCGCGAGCGGTTGGAAAAGCTCGGCCTGTACCGGGACACCGGCCGCGAGCACTTCAACGGCTGCGTGGTGTTCCCGATCATCGACCCTCAAAGCGGCCGCGTGACGGAAATGTACGGGCGGAAGATCGGCCCGCAGTTCCGGGGCCTGCCGATTCATCTGTACCTGCGCGGGGAGCACAAGGGGGTGTGGAACGAAAGCGCCCTGGCGGCGTGCGAGGAAGTGATCTTGTGCGAGTCGATCATCGACGCCTTGACGTTCTGGTGCGCGGGGATGCGCAACGTGACGTGCAGCTACGGGGTGCACGGCTTCACCGCCGATCACCTGGCCGCGTTCAAGCGGCACGGGATCAAGCGGGTTCTGATCGCGTATGACCGTGACGACGCCGGCGAGAACGCCGCGGCGAAACTCTGGCCGCGACTGACGGCCGAGGGGATCGAGTGCTTCGGGGTGCAGTTCCCCAAGGGGATGGACGCCAACGAATACGCGCTGAAGCTCCTGCCGGCGAGCAAGAGTCTGGACCTGGTGGTGAGGCAAGCGCTGTGGCTCGGTAATCCCGGCGCGCCGGGATCGCGGCCGTCGCCGGCGATGACGGCGGAGATACAAGAGGCGGCTAAAGAAAAAAGTGAAGGGGCAGCGCCGGCGTTGTCGTCGTCATCGGATGCGCTCGAGCCTTTGCCTTCCGATCCTCCAACATCCGCGCCGCCGGCGTCGTCACTTGATGCAACGAACGAAATGACCGAAGAAGAAACAACGGGTACGCCGGCGTCACACGATCACACGCCGGCGTGCTCACTCTCTGTTGATCCCGCGCCGTTGCCGGCGTTTGTTCCAGCCGCGGCCGTTCCCGCGCGCCGCCGGCGTTCCCGCCCCTGCCTTCCTCTTTAGCTGCTGATCCTGGCTTGCTCGATGCGCCGGAGTCTGAGCCGCCGGCGGCATCGCCGTTGCCGCGTGCTTCCGCGCCGCCGGAGGTGCCGGCGGAGGTCAAGGAACAGGAAATCATCATCACGCTGGAAGGCCGGCGTTACCGCATCCGGGGCATGAGCAAGAACCTGGGCTTTGACGCGCTGAAGGTGAACGTGCTGGCCAGTTGCGGGGAACTGATGCACGTGGACACATTGGACCTGTACGCTCACCGCTCGCGCAAGCAGTTCGCGGCGGACGCGGCGCGGGAGCTTCGGCTGGAGGAAACCTTGCTGCGCCACGACCTGGGCAAGGTGCTGCTCAAGCTGGAGGAGTTGCAGGAGAAGCAGATCGCCGAGGCCACCAAGCCGAAGGAAAAGACGGTGAAGATCACCGATGCGCAGGCGCGACGCGGCGCTGGAGCTTCTTAAATCGCCCGATCTGCTGGACCGCATCCTGGCCGACTTTGAGCGCTGCGGCGTGGTGGGCGAAGCCACCAACAAGCTGACGGGGTATCTGGCCGCCACGAGCCGCAAGCTGGAGCAACCGCTGGCGGTCGTGCTGCAATCCAGCAGCGCCGCCGGCAAATCCTCCCTGATGGAGGCGGTGCTGGCGATGCTGCCGCCGGAGGAAGTGACCAAGTTCAGCGCCATGACCGGGCAATCGCTGTTCTACATGCAGGGGTCGGACCTGCGCCACAAGGTGCTGGCGATTGTCGAGGAGGAAGGGGCGGAGCGCGCCAGCTACGCATTGAAGCTGCTGCAATCCGAGGGCGAGTTGACCATCGCCTCCACCGGTAAGGACCCGCAGACGGGCCGGCTCGTCACCCAGGAGTACCGTGTCGAGGGTCCGGTGATGATCTTCCTGACGACGACGGCGGCGGAGATTGACGAGGAGTTATTAAACCGCTGCCTGGTGCTGAGCGTGAGCGAGGATCGCGAGCAGACGCGGGCCATTCACATCATGCAGCGCAAGCGCCAGACCTTGGCCGGCCTTCTGGAACAGCGGGAGCGCGCGGCGGTGCTCGCGGTGCACCGGGACGCGCAGCGGCTTTTGTATCCGGTGCTGGTGGCCAATCCCTTCGCGGACCGGCTGACGTTCCTGGACAGCCGCACGCGCAGCCGGCGGGACCATGTGAAATACCTGACGCTCATTCGCACGGTCGCGCTCCTGCACCAGCACCAGCGGGAGCACAAGACGGTGGAGCATCCGCCGGCGTCGGGGCAGTTCGTGGAGTACATCGAGGTCACGCCGGGGGACATCGCCATCGCCAATCGGCTGACGCATGAAGTCCTGGGGCGCTCACTCGATGAGCTGGCCCCGCAGACCCGGCGCTTGTTGGTCATGCTCGATCAGCACGTCATGGGCGAGTGCCAGCGGCGGAAGATGCCGCGGAGTGATTACCGCTTCACGCGGCGGCAGGTGCGCACGTTCGCCGGCTGGACGGACTTCGTGGTGCGGACGCACCTGCAAAAGCTGGTGGACCTGGAGTACGTGCTGGTGCATCGCGGCGGGCGCGGTCAGTCGTTCGTGTACGAGCTTCTTTACGGCGGGGAAGGGACTGACGGCAAACCGTTCGCCCTGGGCCTGATCGATCCCGACAGCCTGGGAAACTCCGCTTACGTTGAAAAGTTCGAGCATCAAAACAGCCGGTTCGAGGGGGGTTCGAGCCTCCATAGTGCCCCCATTGAGCCGGGTTCGTGCGCACGAAAGCGCCGAATCTCCCGGCAATCACGGGCCGGAATCCACGTCCAGCGCGGAAGCGGTCAAAATCGCGCCTCGGGAGACGCTTTCGGACGGCGCGCATCGTACCGATACATCAACGTACCCACCTTCTTCTTTAGCCGCCTCGACAAGCTCGGGACAGGCCGCCGATTCCAACGGCCAGGAGGTGGATCATGCCGCGTAGAGGCTGGCATCCCGGGCCAAGGGCGATCATCGGCGATCCCACCGACCCGCGCGGCATGGCCGCGCTGCGCGACCAATACCTGGACCACATGGCGGTGCTCAACTTCGCGCCCGACACCATCTACGTGCGGCGGGTCTACCTCAACTTCTTCGTCAAGTGGTGCCAGGAGCGCTCGGTCGTGCGCCCGGCGAAGTCACCAAGCCGATTGTGGACCGCTACCAGCGCTGGATGTATCAGTTCCGTTCTCCCAAGGGCAAGCCGCTGAGCTTCACCAGTCAGAACGGACGGCTGGCGGCGGTCAAGGCGTGGTTCCGCTGGCTGACGCGCTTCAACCATATCCTCTCCAACCCGGCATCCGATGTGGACCTTCCGCGCGTGGACCGCAAGCTGCCGCGTCACGTGCTGACGGCCAGCGAGGTCGATCAAATCCTCAACGGCACGGAGATCAAGGACCTGCGCGGCTGAGGGACCGGGCCTTTTTGGAGACGCTCTACTCGACGGGATTGCGGCGGCGGGAGATGGTGAACCTGAGCATCTATGACGTGGACATGGAGCGCGGGACGGTGCTGGTGCGCAAGGGGAAGAACCGCAAGGACCGGATCGTTCCCATCGGCCAGCGCGCCATCCTGTGGCTGAGCAAGTACCTGTCCGAAGCGCGGCCGCAGTTGGCCCCCAACCGGGAGGAAGCCTTGTTCGTGACGCAGATCGGCGATCCGTTCACGGCCAACAGCGCCACGCAGCTTGCCCGTCAGTACGTGGAGAAAGCCAAGCTCCCCAGCGGCAAGCGCGGGGCGTGTCACCTGTTCCGCCACACGATGGCGACCTTGATGCTGGAAGGGGGCGCGGACGTGCGCTACGTGCAGGCGATGCTCGGCCACGCGGACATCAGCTCGACGCAGATTTACACGCACGTCGGCATCCGCACGCTCCAGCAGGTGCACGCGATCACGCATCCGGCGGGCCTGGTCAAACGTCCGTCCAGCATCGGCGTTGCGGGCAATGTGTTGCCCGCTTACGGCGCCAACGAGGGATCGGACCTGCCGGACGTGCTGGTGGAAGATCCCGCGTGCCGGCGCGGGTTGAGGGAGGATCAACCGCTGCCGCGACCTGGGCGCGCGCCGCCGGTGAACGGGAACGCCGCCGATCTGGCTGACTTCCTGGCTCGTGATGATGACGATGACACCCTCGACGAGCTCGGGGCAGGCGACACCGGGGAAGCGGCCGGCGGCGCGGAAGTCGCGGCTTTTGGGCGCGCTGATGACGGCTGATAGCGCCAACTTCCGAGCCGGCGCGGGGTTGCGTGGATCGACTATCAGCCGCGAAGCGGGCTATGAGCCGCAAGCTCCACTCGCTCGATCACTTACCGCCGCGGCTGATAGCCGCCTTTATCTTGCTCTACAACCTGACCCACTGGAAACCCACTGGGTCGCGGTTTTGGGCTAACTTCCCGCTCCGGTGGGACTTGCGAATCCCGCCGCCGCCGCGCAAGGTGCAAACACCTTGCCTCTCAAGGTCATAGGTTGCGCCAGGTCATGGCGGGACAGGGAGTTACAAAAAGCGCACCTTGGTTCCTTTTACCTTGCCCTCACCCTTCAAACCTTCCTTCTTCTTCTTTTAGCTGCTGATTCAAACCCTCCGCTGTGCGCTGATCCGTCGTCGATCTGCGCGCTTCTCGTGCGCAGGCAGCCGCTATCCCACCCTCCTTAGCCGCCTCGTGGAGCGCACGTCTGCGCCGATCCTGCACACTGACGACAGCTTGGGCGGCTAAAAAGGAAAGCTGTTGGAGCGCCGGATGCGCGGGTAAGATGCTCTCCCGACGTGCACGGCTGCGCCAACATCATCCTCCCTGGCCGTCGCCAGTTAAGCCGAAACCTGCCTCAAGGCGCGCAACGATCTGCGCGCCGATCGCGCCGGCAAAGTCGATCCTGTAACCGTTGGAAGGCATCGGGATTGCGCGTTGGCTTGTTCCCGAATCGCATCGGACTCAACTAGTATTCCATGAGCAAACTTCTCCTGGGTTAAATTCTCCGGGAGTGTCGAGACCCGTTGGACTTTTTTTGCGGGAGGTTTGCCATGGTATTCGTTGGACTGGATACGCATCACGAAACGTCGACCTGTTGCGTGCTGGATGATCGAGGCCAGCGACTGGAGGGTCGGACGATCAAGGGTTCTTGGACGGAAACGGCTCGGTATCTTCAGGCGTTGCAACAGCGTGATGGCCGGCCGATGGCCGTCTGCTATGAGGCGTCGTGCGGTTACGGCGCGTTGCACGATCACCTGCGGACGTTCTGCCAGCAGGTGGTGGTGGCGCATCCTGGCCGGGTGCGATTGATCAGCCGATCCAAGCGGAAGAATGATCGGGTTGACGCCCAGAAGCTGGCCAAGCTGCTGTATCTGGACGAGGTTCCGCAGGTGCATGTTCCATCGGCCGAGGTTCGTTCGTGGCGGGAGTTGATCGAGCTGCGTCGTCGCCAGGTGCAGACGCGCACCCGGGTGCAAAGCCGGATTCGCGCGTTGCTGCGGACGTACAACGTGTGCATTCCCAAGCGGGGAAAGCCCTGAGACGCCGGAGGTGAAGCCTGCCGTCGCGGCGAGTGAAGCGTGCGCGCCGTTTAAGATTCTGTGGACGAACCGGGGCCACCGCTGGCTCAAGTTGCTGCAATGGCCGACGCCGGCGGTGTCGTTGCGGTGTGAATTGCTGGTGGAGGAACTGGAGCAGACGGAACGGGCCATCAAGCGGGTGACGGCGGAGTTGGACAAGCTGGCGGCCGGAAACGCCGGCGTGCAATTGCTGTGCACGATCCCTGGGGTCGGCTGTCGGACCGCCGAGGCGGTGGTGGCATATCTGGACGATCCAGATCGTTTTGCCCGATCCAACCGGGTGGGATCGTACGCGGGTCTGGTGCCGTGCCAGGACAGTTCCGGGGGCACCGATCGACTGGGCCATATCACCAAGGAGGGCCCGGCAACGATGCGCTGGCTGCTGGTGCAATCGGCCTGGCAGGTGGTGCGGCGCGAGCCCTTCATGCGGGCATACTTCAATCGCGTTGCCGGCGGGCAGAAGGAAAATCATAAGAAAGCTTTGATCGCCACGGCGCATAAGCTGCTGCGTTGCATGCATTCGATGCTGCGAACGGGCGAGGTGTGGAATCCGCTGAAGGACGATGCCGCGAACGAGGCGAAGTCCGCCGCGACGGAAGAGAAGAGCGGCTAAAGGAAAAAGATGGACCCTTGTAGGCGTCGGTAAGCGCCGATGATCGAGATGGGCACGGGATTGATAACCGGACTCCGCGGCAAGGCATGGGACCATACCCAGGATCCCGATACCTTGAATGGAGCCGGTTCGGATCACGAAGAGTGGCACGCCGTCGATGAATGTTTTGACGGATGATGCCGGATAGATGCGTGGAACATCCCGAGCCTGAATCTCGTCCCCGTCTTGACACGGTTTGCTCATAGATGCCTTCATTCCTCAAATCTTCTCTTTCTTCTTTTAGCTGCTAATCCAAGCCATCCGCTGCGCACCTGGTTGCCGCCGATCGCGTGATTCTGGTGGCCGGGAATGATCCCCGACGTTGCGCATGTGCGTGCGCGAACAGCAGCTATCCCACCCTGAGCCGCCTGATGGAACGCATGTCTGTTTGCACTGATCATGCACACCGACGGCAGCCTGGGCGGCTAAAGAGGAAAGCTGTTGGAGGTGCTGGATGCGCGGGTAAGATGCTCTGCCGACGTGCACGATTGAGCCAACATCATCGCCCCTGGCCGTCGCCGGTTAAGCCAAAACTCGCCTCTGTGCGCTTCTCGATCCGTGCGCACCTGCGACGGCAAATCGATCCCGTAAGCTTCGACGCGTGTCGGGCTTGCGCATCGGGAAGGATAAAACACGCGTCGGAATCAACTATCCATACACATATGATCTCGATGGCAACCGTTTGACGGATGTCCACACCGGTCCCGGCAACGGCGCCAGCGGAACCACCACGTACACCTATAATGCCAACGACGAACTGACCCAGTCGGTCGCCAATGGCGTGACCACAGCCTATGGCTACGACAACAATGGCAGCCAAATCAGCGTGACCGTCGGTGGCACCACGACGCAGACCGACTTCTACGACGTCCGGAACCGCCTTGAGAAAGTCGTGGATAGCTTCGGAACGACGACTTATGTGTATGACGATGCGGGAAACCGGGTACAGGAGACTACCAACGGCACAACGACGTATTACCTCATCGACGATCACAACCCGACGGGATATTCCAAGCCAATCGAGGTGCGTGTCGGTTCTCTGACAGGTAACCCAACAACGACGTACATCCTCTCGGATCGGGTTTTAGCGCAGGCTAACAGTTCGGGCGCGGTGAGTTACCTCGTCATCGATGGATTGGACAACACTCGCGCCTTGGTCAACTCGTCGGGCACGGTGACGGCGGTTTTCAATTACGATCCTTTTGGCGACGTGGTGGGTGCGACCTACACGTTTTCGAGCCCGCCAGCGACCTATATCCTTTTCCAGCAGACCATGTTCGATCCCGCATCAGGGTTAAACATCTTCGGCGACGGGCGCGAGAAGAGCAGCCTGGTGAGGACAATTTCATCGAGGCCGACTCGCCCGGTTACAGCAGCAACCAGAATCCGATCACGCTGAATACGTATCTGCTGGATGGCGCGGACACCATCAACATGATCGATCCGAGCGGACACGACTTTGGTCTAGGCGACATCTTATTGTCTGCCGGCATTGACTCTGAATTGAATTCAATTGAGTTCACCGGCTTCTCGGCAGCCTTCAAAACGGTGCAGGGCGTTGAGGAAGGAGAAAATGCCAATCAGATTTTTGAAGGCTTCCTGATCGATCAAGCAGTAGGGGCAGCTATCGGGCTCGGTGCAGGATTGGCGCTTGGGGCATTCGGGGCATTAAGAAACGGAGTTGACCTAGGCGCTTTCTTCGATGACATCTCATCCGTTTTCTCCTCGTCGGAGCAAGTGGCGACTCTTAGTGCAACGGATGTCGGAGACGTCTTGCGCGTACGGAAAGCCGGGCACAGTTGGCATTCAAGTAGCGGGCAGAATAACGCCTGAAGGGATGGCATCACTTACGATTCAGAACAATGTGGAATATGCATTGGTATACAAAGCTGGTTCTGGGCCCAATGGGGCTGGAGGCACATACATCCTATATTCAGGAACAAAGAATAGTGTAAGTGTGCCGGTGGCATCAGATAGCTTTTTGATTTACCATACTCATCCGCAGGGGAGCCCAGCTGCAAGTGACGCAGACCAAGCTGTCTTGCAGGCGTTGCGGTTGAGCGGATCCCCCCATGCTCGTCCCAGATAATCCCAATTGGCGGACAACCTTTTTCTTTCACCGAGACGATTTATAATAAATCTCGGAGTTAAATTATGACTGCCGAAGTGCAACGAGAATTTGAATCACTATGGACCACCGAGAGGTGCACTACGGCATTATCGGTGCCGTGGTCCTGATTTTCGCGATAATCAACTACTTATCGTGAACAAAAAAACAAAAATGGCAACAATCATTGAGAATAATGAAATATATACGGAGGTCATTGGGAAAAATGCGCGAAGCGGGAGTTCCGATAGTTTACACAATGCCGAACGAGTGATCAGTATGAGGAAGTAAGGATATAAAAGAAGGACATAAGAGGGTCATGTCCAGAAGTAACCACTGATTACGCAAGCTAAGCGGTGTGGTGATATGCGGATGTAACTAGTATGCAACTCGACGAAAACGCCGCCACCGATTCCTACGACGCCAACGGCAACAAGGTCTATGAATCCGATCCCAACGGCGATATCACCACGTATGGCTACTCTGACAATCGTCTAACAAGTGAGACCGTCAAGAAAGGAAGCAACACGCTTTATAGCGTCAGTTACATCCTCAACGCCGACGGCACCAGAAAGTCCGACTCTGAGACTGAGTTACAGCCCGGCGGGACCACGGCGACCCTATCTACGACATGGACGTATGACGCTTTGGACCGGCTGACGGGGGAGACGATCACCAGCAGCTTGTCGGGTGGAAGCCAGACCGAGACCTGGTCGTACGATATGGACGGCAACCGGGTGAAGCAGGTCAAGGTCGCCGGCGGCGTGACCGACACCACGACTTACACGTACAACGGCGACGACCAGATGACCCAGCAGGTGGACAGTTCCGCCGGGACCACCACGTTCGGGTATGACGCCAACGGCAGCCAGACCAGCAGCACCAACGGCAGCACCGTCACGACGTACGCGTACAATGTGCGCAACCAGCTCAGCAGCGTCACGACCGGCGGCGTGACGACCAGTTACCAATATGATGACTCCGGCAACCGGGTGAGCGAGACGACCGGCGGCACGACGACCTACTACCTGATCGACGCCAACAACCCCACCGGCTATCCCAAGCCGATCGAGCAGTGGGTCAGCACGACGGGCAGCAGGTCCACCGCCACGTTGAGCATGAGCTACATCATCGGCGATCGGGTGCTGGCGCAGGCGAACAGCAGCGGCGCGGTGAGCTACCTGCTGGTCGATGGCCAGGACAACACGCGGGCGCTGGTCAACTCGTCGGGCGCGGTGACGGCGGTGTTCAACTATGACGCCTTCGGCAACCCCATCGGCTCGTGGAGTCTGACCACCGCGCCGACGACGATCCTGTTCCAGCAGACGATGGTTGACCCGGCTTCGGGATTGAACTTCGACGGGGGTCGTGAGGAAAAGATCGGGCAGGACAACTTCATCGAAGCCGATCCGCCAAGTTACAGCAGCAACCAGAATCCGATCACGCTCAACTCGCACCTGCTGGACAATGCCGACGCAATCAACGTCATCGATCCGAGCGGGCATGACGGACTCGATGAGCTTTTGGTCGGGCTTGGTGTTGCCACTGAAATAGGATTGGCGATTCTAAATAGCGCGGTTGTGACATCGCTGGTGCAGGCGGTGGCGACCGTTTCGCTGATCGAATTCGCGATCAATCCGGACTTCCAACAAAGCATCATTGCCGCAACCGGCGGCGATCTTACGAATTTGACCGAGGTATTTGCGGGAGGCGTCAGCTATTTTGCGAATCTGGGAACAGTTGGGCAAACGGAGGCCGAGAGTACCGCGGCATTCGTGTCTAGTTTTGCTCCGGCGGCTGCTCGGGGATCGGACGCCGTGGTGCTCGACGTCGCGGCGATGCGGAACTTCTTCCTTGCTCGCGGACTGTCCACGGAGGCGGCAGATGGCTTTGCAAGCTCATTTAGCAATGGGATGGGCGTCTTGCGCGAGGTCAAAGCGGGCGAAACTTTCCTTCGATATTCCGACGAAGCAGGTAATGCCGTGGGAAGCTTCCTGACCAAAACTGCATATCCGACGCCGTCACAAGCGGTAGGTGCGTTAAACCTGGAGGACTTTAACAACGGAGCAACGCTGGTTCAGCAGGTAACGGCCACTCAGGATACGTATGTTTTGGAAGGCGGAGTTGCGGGTAGTGATTCGAACGCATACCAGGCAATTGCCGTTGACCAGAGCGCGTTCACCTATGGCCCGAGAGTCCCCACTGGGAGCAATCCGCCATGATGAGCGTCGATGCAGTAAAAAATGAAGTTGATGCCATTATTGAGATCCTGTCCCGGCCATTGACGCCTGAGGATATACGGATGGGATGGAATGACACCTTACGCCAAAGGTGGCATGATTGGTTCGTCCGAATCAAGACGAAGCTTAATGCGAACGTACCTTTTAAGCGGACCAGCGTTAACGTGACCTACGGCATCGCTTACGCTGGAATCCAAGAAGGTGCTTTATTTGATCGTGCTGCTCGTGTTGGTGCGATGCTAATGGAGATGGCGAGTCGGCCCTGAGACGTGGGCGGCGCTTTCTGTCTGTCACAAGAGGTACTCCCGTCGTCCCTGTAGCTCCGTCGCGTCGGCGTCGGCCCTCGCCCAGGAGCGCAGCACCGGGGGCCGATGACGAGGCGATGGAGCGCAAGGGCGATGATTCCCTGGTAGCTCCAGAGCGGAGGCGCTGAGGTCCGATATCCAGATCGCGCGATGCGCCGGCGTGCGCATGTCGATCGCTCAACCCCACTTCTTCTTTAGCTGCGGTTCGAGACGCGTGGAATTACCCGGCCCTCTTGCCGCTGTGTTGGACGGCCAGCGCATCAATGAACTTCAAAACGGCCTTCTGGTCGTGCGCCGGCATCCGCTCAAGCAACTGCATACGTCGATAGATGCGCCGGCTGATGCCGTTGCCGCCGGCGTTGTGAGATTGCGCGGGCGCGATGCCCAACAACTCATCGGCGGTGACACCCAAAGCCTGGGCGAGTTGGCCGACCATCGCGGCGTGGGGCCTGACGCGGCCGCATTCATAGCTGGAGATAACGGCCTGGATCGTGCCGGCCTTCTCGGCCAGTTCGACCTGGGTAAAGCCGCGTTCTTTGCGCAGACGCGCCATCGTCTGGCCGATTGTCTCGGCCTCGGTCTTGTTGCGCATCGGGCTGTGAGCGGTCCTGGGCATGGGATCGATTATACGGGCGACTCCGCGCAGCCGGCGTTTGGCCGTCTTGCAAATACAATAGGACGTTGTAATACTGGTGCCGGTATGAAGTCCACAACAAAGCCGTGTAAATGCTCTTGACAGGGTTCCACGGAAGGAAGGCAAAAGCATGAAGCGCATCCCCGACGACGAGATTGAGCGGTTGAAGCGTGAGACGGACCTGGCGGCGCTGGTGCGGGCCTCGGGGGTGGAGCTTGCGCCGCACGGGGCGGGCGGGGATCTGATCGGGCGTTGTCCGCTGCATGACGACCGCACGCCCTCCTTGGTGGTGACCGCATCGAAGGGGCTGTGGCACTGCCTGGGGGCGTGCGGCGTCGGGGGCAGCGCGATCGACTGGATCATGCGGACGCGCAAGACGGGGTTCCGCTACGCCATCGAAATCCTCCGGGAGATTAACGGTTCGACAAGCTCACCGCAGGCGGGCGCGGGCGCTGCCCTGGGGACGGCACCCGCCTCGACAGGCTCGGGGCAGGCCGCGCCTTCCCCCGACTTCCCCAGGCGTCTGCCCTCGCCGCTGAGCTTTGACGCCGATGATTGGCAGCTTTTGGTCGAGGTCATCGACTATTACCACCGCTGCCTGAAGCAGACGCCGGCGGCGCTGGCGTACCTGCAAAAGCGCGGGATCGGCAGCAGCGAAGCCGTCGAGCATTTTAGGATCGGCTTCGCGGACCGCACCCTGGGTCTGCGGCTTCCCAACAAGCAGCGCAAGGCGGGAGCGGAGATACGGGAGCGGTTGGAAAAGCTCGGCCTGTACCGGGGCACGGGCGCGAGCACTTCAACGGCTGCGTGGTGTTCCCGATCATCGACCCTCAAAGCGGCCGCGTGACGGAAATTTACGGGCGCAAGATCGGCCCGCAGTTCCGGGGCCTGCCGATTCATCTGTACCTGCGCGGGGAGCACAAGGGGGTGTGGAACGAAAGCGCCCTGGCGGCGTGCGAGGAAGTGATCTTGTGCGAGTCGATCATCGACGCGCTGACGTTCTGGTGCGCGGGGATGCGCAACGTGACGTGCAGCTACGGGGTGCACGGCTTCACCTCCGATCACCTGGCCGCGTTCAGGCGGCATGGCACCAAGCGCGTGCTGATCGCGTACGACCGTGACGACGCCGGGGAGAACGCCGCGGCGAAACTCTGGCCGCGGTTGACGGCCGAGGGGATCGAGTGCTTCGGGGTGCAGTTCCCCAAGGGGATGGACGCCAACGAATACGCGCTGAAGGTGATGCCGGCAAGCAAGAGTCTGGACCTGGTGGTGCGGCAGCGCGGTGTGGCTTGGCAATCCCGGCGCGCCGGGATCGCGGCCGTCGCCGGCGATGACGGTGGGGATACCAGAGGCGGCTAAAGAAAAAAGTGAAGTGGCCGCGCCGGCGTTGTTGTCGGATGCGCCGCGCTCGAGCCTTTGCCTTCCGATCCTCCGACACCCGCGCCGCCGGCGTCGTCATCGGATGAGGCAAACGAAGCGACGCAAGAAGAAACAACCAGAACGCCGGCGTTCAACTCTGACGCGCCGGCGTCGTCGTCTCCCGCCACGGTCGAGTCATCATCGTCCGCGTCACTTCCTTCTTTAGCTGCCTCGATGAACTCGGAGCAGGCTGCCGATTCAATCACGCCACCGGCGTTCGTCTCGGTCGCGCCGATCGCGGCCGCTTCCGCGCGCCCGCCGGCGTTCCCGCCCCTGCCTTCCTCTTTAGCCGCTGATCCTGGCTTGCTCGATGCGCCGGAGTCTGAGCCGCCGGCGGCATCGCCGTTGCCGCGTGCTTCCGCGCCGCCGGAGGTGCCGGCGGAAGTCAAAGAACAGGAAATCATCATCACGCTGGAAGGCCGGCGCTACCGCATCCGGGGGATGAGCAAGAACCTGGGCTTTGACGCGCTGAAGGTCAACATCCTGGCCTCGTGCGGGGAGTTGATGCACGTGGACACGCTGGACCTGTACGCTCACCGCTCGCGCAAGCAGTTCGCGGCGGACGCGGCGCGGGAGCTTCGGCTGGAGGAAACCTTGCTGCGCCACGACCTGGGCAAGGTGCTGCTCAAGCTGGAGGAGTTGCAGGAGAAGCAGATCGCCGAGGCCACCAAGCCGAAGGAAAAGACGGTGAAGATCACCGATGCGCAGCGCGACGCGGCGCTGGAGCTTCTTAAATCGCCCGATCTCTTGGACCGCATCCTGGCCGACTTTGAGCGCTGCGGCGTGGTGGGCGAAGCGACCAACAAGCTCACCGGCTACCTCGCCGCCACGAGCCGCAAGCTGGAGCAACCCCTGGCGGTCGTGCTGCAATCCAGCAGCGCCGCCGGCAAATCGTCGCTGATGGAAGCGGTGCTGGCGATGCTGCCGCCGGAGGAAGTGACCAAGTTCAGCGCGATGACCGGGCAATCGCTGTTCTACATGCAGGGGTCGGACCTGCGCCACAAGGTGCTGGCGATTGTCGAGGAGGAAGGGGCGGAGCGCGCGAGCTACGCGCTCAAGCTGCTGCAAAGCGAGGGCGAGTTGACCATCGCCTCCACCGGCAAGGACCCGCAGACGGGCCGGCTCGTCACCCAGGAGTACCGGGTCGAGGGTCCGGTGATGATCTTCCTGACGACGACGGCGGCGGAGATTGACGAGGAGTTATTAAACCGCTGCCTGGTGCTGAGCGTGAGCGAGGAGCGCGAGCAGACGCGGGCCATTCACATCATGCAGCGCGCAGCGCCAGACGCTTGCGGGCCTACTGGAACAGCGCCAGCGCGCGGCGGTGCTCGCGGTGCACCGGGACGCGCAGCGGCTTTTGTATCCGGTGCTGGTGGCCAATCCCTTCGCGGACCGGCTGACGTTCCTGGACAGCCGCACGCGCAGCCGGCGGGACCATGTGAAATACCTGACGCTCATTCGCACGGTCGCGCTCTTGCACCAGCACCAGCGGGAGCACAAGACGGTGGAGCATCCGCCGGCGTCGGGGCAGTTCGTGGAATACATCGAGGTCACGCCGGCGGACATTGCCATCGCCAATCGGCTGACGCATGAAGTCCTGGGGCGCTCACTCGATGAGCTCGCCCCGCAGACCCGGCGCTTGCTGGTCATGCTCGATCAGCACGTCATGGGCGAGTGCCAGCGGCAGAAGATGCCGCGGAGTGATTACCGCTTCACGCGGCGGCAGGTGCGCGCGTTCGCCGGCTGGACGGACTTCGTGGTGCGGACGCATCTGCAAAAGCTGGTGGACCTGGAGTACGTGCTGGTGCATCGCGGCGGGCGCGGTCAGTCGTTCGTGTACGAGCTTCTTTACGGCGGGGAAGGGACTGACGGCAAACCGTTCGCCCTGGGCCTGATCGATCCCGACAGCCTGGGAAACTCCGCCTACGTTGAAAAGTTCGAGCATCAAAACAGCCGGTTCGAGGGGGGTTCGAGCCTCCATAGTGCCCCCATTGAGCCGGGTTCGTGCGCGGGTGAAAGTGAAGAATCCCCCGGTCCCGCCGGGTCCGAACGCGCCGATAGCGCAAACGGCTTCGAAATCGCGCCGCGGGAGATGCCTTCGGACGGCGCGCAACGTACCGATGCATTGTCGTACCCACCTTCTTCTTTAGCCGCCTCGACAAGCTCGGGACAGGCCGCCGATTCCAACGGCCAGGAGGTGGAGCATGCCGCGTAGAGGCTGGCATCCCGGGCCAAGGGCGATCATCGGCGATCCCACCGACCGCGCGGCATGGCCGCGCTGCGGGACCAATACCTGGACCACATGGCGGTGCTCAACTTCGCGCCCGACACCATCTACGTGCGGCGGGTCTACCTCAACTTCTTCGTCAAGTGGTGTCATGAGCGCTCGGTCGTGCGCCCCGGCGAAGTCACCAAGCCGATCGTGGACCGCTACCAGCGCTGGATGTACCAGTTCCGTTCTCCCAAGGGCAAGCCGCTGAGCTTCACCAGTCAGAACGGGCGCTTGGCGGCGGTCAAGGCGTGGTTCCGCTGGCTGACGCGCTTCAACCATATCCTCTCCAACCCGGCGTCGGACGTGGACCTTCCGCGCGTGGACCGCAAGCTGCCGCGTCACGTGCTGACGGCCAGCGAGGTCGATCAAATCCTCAACGGCACGGAGATCAAGGACCTGCGCGGACTGAGGGACCGGGCCTTTTTGGAGACGCTCTACTCGACGGGATTGCGCCGCCGGGAAATGGTGAACCTGAGCATCTATGACGTGGACATGGAGCGCGGGACGGTGCTGGTGCGCAAGGGGAAGAACCGCAAGGACCGGATCGTTCCCATCGGCCAGCGCGCCATCCTGTGGCTGAGTAAATACCTGTCCGAAGCGCGGCCGCAGTTGGCCCCCAACCGGGAGGAAGCCTTGTTCGTGACGCAGATCGGCGATCCGTTCACGGCCAACAGCGCGACGCAGCTTGCCCGTCATTACGTGGAGAAAGCCAAGCTCCCCAGCGGCAAGCGCGGGGCGTGCCACCTGTTCCGCCACACGATGGCGACCTTGATGCTGGAAGGCGGCGCGGACGTGCGCTACGTGCAGGCGATGCTCGGCCACGCGGACATCAGCTCGACGCAGATTTACACGCACGTCGGCATCCGCACGCTCCAGCAGGTGCACGCGATCACGCATCCGGCGGGCCTGGTCAAACGTCCGTCCAGCATCGGCGTTGCGGGCCACGTCCTGCCGGCCTACGGCGCCAACGAGGGATCGGACCTGCCGGACGTGCTGGTGGAAGATCCCGCGTGCCGGCGCGGGTTGAGGGAGGATCAACCGCTGCCGCGACCTGGCGCGCGCCGCCGGTGAACGGTAACGCCGCCGATCTGGCTGACTTCCTGGCTCGTGATGATGACGATGACACCCTCGACGAGCTCGGGGCAGGCGACACCGGGGACGCGGCCGGCGGCGCGGAAGTCGCGGCTTTTCGGCGCGCTGATGACGGCTGATAGCGCCAACTTCCGAGCCGGCGCGGGGTTGCGTGGATCGGCTATCAGCCGCGAAGCGGGCTATGAGCCGCAAGCTCCACTCGCTCGATCACTTACCGCCGCGGCTGATAGCCGCCTTTATCTTGCTCTACAACCTGACCCACTGGGTCGCGGTTTTGGGCTAACTTCCCGCTCCGGTGGGACTTGCGAATCCCGCCGCCGCCGCGCAAGGTGCAAACACCTTGCCTCTCAAGGTCATAGGTTGCGCCAGGTCATGACGGGACAGAGAGTTACAAAAAGCGCACCTTGGTTCCTTTTACCTTGCCCTCACCCTTCAAACCTTCCTTCTTCTTCTTTTAGCTGCTGATTCAAACCCTCCGCTGCGCTGATCCGTCGTCGATCTGCGCGCTTCTCCGTGCGCAGGCAGCCGCTATCCCACCCTCCTTAGCCGCCTCGTGGAGCGCACGTCTCGCGCCGATCCTGCACACTGACGACAGCTTGGGCGGCTAAAAAGGAAAGCTGTTGGAGCGCTGGATGCGCGGGTAAGATGCTCTCCCGACGTGCACGGCTGCGCCAACATCATCCTCCCTGGCCGTCGCCAGTTAAGCCGAAACCTGCCTCAAGGCGCGCAACGATCTGCGCGCAGATTGCGCCGGCAAAGTCGATCCTGTAACCGTTGGAAGGCATCGGGATTGCGCGTCGGCTTGTTCCCGAATCGCATCGGACTCAACTATAGCATGGCGTACACTCTGAACCCCGACGGCACGCGGGCCACGGAAACCCAGGAGCAGGCGCAGGTCAGCGGCTCACCCATCTACACCTTCACCAGTTGGAGCTACGACGCCGAGGATCGGCTCATAGGCGAATCCCTGACCAACCTGACCAGCGGCTTTACGTTGCCGTCGGCGTATATCACCAACGGCGACTTCAGCGGTTCGATGACCTGGGACGGCTCGGGGGCGTACGCGTCGTCAAATCTGACCGAAGCGCAGGCCGGCATGGGCACCGGAGCAGTCCTCTTTGACCCGTCGCTGGGCATCAAGTACGGCGGCAACGGATCGGATTGGGTTCTGGTGCTCGACAACCAAGGTCAGGTCGCGACGATCTCCTATTCCTTAAGTTATTCGGGTGTGTTCACGGCCGATGGCGTGGTCAAGAGTTCAGAATTTACCAGCCCGGCCGGCTTCACGCTGAGCGGATCGCCGACCGGCTACACCGACACTTACTCCTATGACATGGACGGCAACCGGATCGGCAAGGTTCATACGACGACGGCGGGTACGGACACCACGACTGACACGTACAACGGCGACAACGAACTGACCCAAAGCGTGGACAGCACCAGCGGGACGACGACGTTCACGTATGACGCCAATGGAAGCCAGTTGACCAGCACCAACGGCAGCAATGTCACGACCTACACGTATGACCTGCGCAACCGGCTGGCATCGGTGACGACTGATGGAGTGACGACGACTTACAGCTACGATAACGACGGGAATCGGGTCAGCGAGACCACCGGCGGAACGACGACTTACTACCTGATCGACGCGCACAATCCGACGGGTTACGCCAAGCCGATTGAGGTGAAGGTCGGCTCGCCGACGGCAGCGCCCAGCACGAGCTACATCCTGGGCCTGAGCGTGATCGGTCAAGCCACCAGCGGCGCTGCCTCGTATCTGCTGGTTGACGGCCAGAACAACACCCGCGCCCTGGTCAACTCGTCAGGCGTGGTGACGGCCACGTTCAACTTTGATGCTTTCGGCAACGTGCTGGGTGTCACCTATACGCCGTCAAGTCCGCCGCCGACGATCTTCCTGTACCAGCAGATGATGTACGACCCGGCGTCGGGATTGAACTTCACCGAGAGCCGTCAGACGCCGCTCGGCGCGCCTATTGGATCGAGCGTGACCCGTCCGGTTATGGCAACAACGCGAATCCCATCACGCTCAATACCACCTTGTTTGACAACGCCAATCCCCTCATGTTCACCGATCCAACCGGGCATGATGGTTTGGCTGGGTTGTTGGTAGATATAGGCATTGAGGGATTGGAGGATAGTATCGAGTTACCCGCCGTCTCCAGCGCCGTGGCCGCGGGGTCGGAGGTTGGCGCATCCGCAAGTGTCGCTGATTCTGCCGCCATGCTGTTGGCGCGAGGGGCAACATACTTCGCCACCGTTTATGGGGCCGCTACGACACTGATTGATGGCGCTTACGCTGCCAGCAGCATTATCGAGAAGGCAGTCGACGACGCCATTTGGAATGAGGTGCTGACCCACGCCCTGAATCATCAGGTGCTTAGCGCGACCGACTTTAAGTACCTCAACGATCTTGCACAAAAAGACTTGGGCGAGAGCATTTATTTACACTATAGCTTTGTGAGTCAGGCCGCGAACTTTGCGTTTGGAATGCGAGATGCTACACAGGCGCCACCGCTCGGCTCTTACGTGACGACGGACACGTATTTGACAGGCTGGGATGCCCACAACTTCCTGGCGCTGCCAAGCTCCAATATTCAGGATGCAGAATACATCGTGCTGGTTAAACGTGGTCTTCCGGCCGTCGGTCCAAGCCTGGTGCCGGCTGGCTTTGATGGAGCTAGCCCACCGCGGTCTCTGCAAGGAGGTGGTATTCAATACACGTTACCACAGGGTTCAGGTGGTCCCGGAACGGTGTTTGGACCGATTCCTCTTCCACCTGGGTCCGTTCCTTCATGAGGGATTGCGCGATCATGGGCGTTTGGGATCCAACTCTAGGATTAGGTGACCCTCGACGGCTAGACGCAGCCGAGGCTCTCTTGAGCAGTTTTGACGTAGAATTGGACAAGTTCGCCAAAACTCATCATGCGACTAAAGAGGAAAGATCCCATGGTGCACCCAATCGACTTGTCTTTGCGCCGCGAGCCGACGGCGTCGTTCGATTGATTCAAATAACACCGAAACTAAGTCAAACTGGGCCGCTTGCGACTGGGCAATTTTGGATCAGCGGTGTCTTGTGGTTGGATGAGGCTGGAGAACGTGTTAGCTATGCGGTTCCTCAGCAGCCAGAATTTAACTTGCCGGAACTCAATCGCGGTTTACGAACTATATTGGAAGAGCTTTGGGCTGAAATGGAAAAAATAGATGCTAACAAATTGAAGAAAGTTGGCCGCCGGTCAGCGTTGAGTTCTCCGTAACATCACCCCTGTAGCGTGCTATGCGCCTATCAGCCGCAAAAAAGCTACGAGCCGATTGGGCCGAGTCAACGCGGTACGCCCACCAGCTCATCGCGCAAAGATCGCGGCTGCCATCCCGCCTACCGCATGAATGATCCAAACGACAGATGCGGCAACAAGGAGGCCAATCACGAGTATCGCAATAGTCTTCCACCGGACCTTTTTGATATCTTTTTCCATCCACTTCATCTTTAACGGGCCGCTTGCTTCATCAAGCCAGTCGTAACATTCTCCCCCGTCGTCCCTTCTATGAGCCGAGCCGTGTCAAGTGTGTTGACGTTGCCAGGGAGCGAGTCGGTCGTTTTAACCTTCTATTCAGAGCTTCCGCGTCCGGCATGGCGGAAGGGCAAGCCCTCCGTTTGTGCCGGGAATCGCGGGCCTATTCAACTGTACAATGCGGCAGGATGCGGAGGGCAAGCCCTCCGAATGCCCGCCAGCGCGACGCCCATTCTGTAGCGCGAGCTTTGCGAAGGGTTTTGCGCCTCCGATGGCTCAGGGACGACAACGGGCTGTCGCTGATGACGACCGGCAAACTCCGCCAACGCAACATCATTGACCTTTCCTCTTTAGCTGCCTTCTTCCGATCATCACGCCGGCGTCGGCATTCCCGTCGCCGCCGCGTGGTCTTTCCAATCGGTTCCGTCCGCAACATGGCCCACAGCTTGACCAGCAGCCTCCGGGCCACGGCGACGATGGCAATCTTCTTTCGCTTGTCGCTGCCGCGGCGGACGTTCTCATACACCTGCTTCATCCAGGTATTGGCACGCACGCCCAGCCAGGCGACCTCCACCAGCAATCCCCGCAGCAGGCGGTTGCCGGCGTGGCTGATGTGGCCCTGGCGATCGCTTTCGCCGCTCTGCCAGCGCCGTGGCGTCAGGCCCGAATAGCTGCTGACCTGCCGGGCACTCTTGAAACGATGGGGATCGTCAATGATCGTGACCACCGCCTCGCTGAGGCGCGGGCCGACCCACGGGGCGGTCCTCAATTGCTTCACGCGCTGATCCGCCCTGGCCAGTTCCGCCAGCTTCAATTCCACCTGCCTGATCTGTTCTTCCAATCCCTCCAGCAGCTTGCAGTTCCACATGCAACTGGAAACAGCCACAACTGTTCCGCCGGCGCTGACGCATCCTGCGCCGCCTTGCTCCATTCGACGATTCCCGCCGCCGCCCAGGCTTTGTCACCGGCGGGCAGCTTCAAACCCTGGCGCTCGAAGATGGCGCGGATGTTGTTCTTGATCATGGTTCTTCGGCCCACCAGGCCGTGGCGGTATTCGATAAACGACCGCCATTGCCTCACCTTCGTCGCCGGCACGTGGACCGTCGGCAGGCATCCCATCTCCGACATCTGCGCCAGCTTCAGGGCATCGGTGCGGTCGGTCTTGTTCTTCACCAGCTTCCACTGCCAACGCTCGTCGTTGCCGTTGGCGACCTGGATCGGGATGCCCAGTGTTTCGGCTAGGTCGTGCACCCATCCTGCCGCCGGTCCCGCCTCAATCACCAGGCGATCGGGGGCGCGGTGGGTGAGCAAGTCGTGAATGGCAGCGGGATCAGTGGCCACCTTGCCGAACTCATGTTCGGCGGCTTTGCCTTCCATCGTGCCGTGATCGGTGATATAATCCACAAAAACGCTCTTGTTCTTACCGAGATCGATAGCGAGAATCTTCATGGCCGAGTCCTTTCTCAAAGGATGACGTTTGAGCCGCCCCACGCGGGGTGAGCTCGTTAATAACCGGGGATTTTATGCTCCGTGTTCAACGTCCCGAGGAAGGCTCGGCTTCATAGTTTCTGTAGCTCCGTCGCGTCGGCGTCGGCCCTCGCCCGTGGAGCGCACGCGCCGGGGGCCGACGCTGATGCGATGGAGCGGAAGGGCGACTCCCTGGTAGCTCCAGAGCGGAGCGCCGAGGTCCGGCTGTATCCTTCCACGTCCAGCCATGTCCAGCATCGCGCGGGTGCAACGCCGGCGTGCGCGCTGAAGCCCAACCCACTTCTTTTTTAGCTGCTGTAGCTGCCGCCGCCGTGTTCAAGACGCGCGGAATTATCCGGCTCTCTTGCCGGCGTGCTGCGCGGCCAGGGCGTCGATGAACTTCAACACGGCCTTTTGATCGTGGGCGGGGAAGCGCTCGAGCAATTGCATGCGCCGAAGCACGCGGCGGCTGACGCCGTTGCCGTTGGCTTTGTGGGATTGCGCCGGCGCGATGCCCAACAACTCATCGGCGCTGACGCCCAAAGCCTGGGCGAGTTGGCCGATCATCGCGGCGTGGGGCCTGACGCGGCCGCACTCATAGCTGGAGATAACGGCCTGGATCGTGCCGGCCTTCTCGGCCAGTTCGATCTGAGTGAAGCCGCGCTCTTTGCGCAGCCGCGCCATCCGCTGGCCGATGGTCTCGGCGTCGGTTCTGCTGCGCGTCGGGCTGTTGGCGATCCTGGGCATGGGCACAATTATACGGGCGACTGGGCGCGGGAGGGGTTGGGGACACCTTGCAAATACAATAGGACGTTGTAATACTGGCTACAATGCGTATACCTATGACCTCGTCGGCAATCGAAAGTCGGACGTCCTAAGCGGAAGCGAGGACGGTACGGCCGGCACGACCACTTACTCATACAACAGCGATAACGAACTGACCAGCCAAACCGTCGGTTCCACCACAACGACGTTCACGTTCGACAACAACGGCAGTCAATTGACCAGCACGACGGGAAGCAACGTCACAACGAACACGTACAACGTTCGTAATGAACTAAACAGCGTTGCCACCGGCGGCTCGACCACCACCTATGTCTACAACGACGCAGGGAATCTTGTGCAGGAAACGACGAGCGGGACGACGACTTACTATCTGGTCGATGACAACAATCCGACGGGGTATGCCAAGCCGATCGAGGTGCGGGTCGGGTCAGCGAGCGGCACGCCAACCACGACGTACATCCTTGGTGACCGCGTCATCGGTCAGGCGAATAGCTCCGGCGCCGTGAGCTACTTGCTGACTGACGGCGAAGATAACACCCGCGCTCTCGTCAGCTCGTCGGGCACCATCACGGCTGCATACAACTACGATCCGTTCGGTGATCCGATTGGCTTTAGCCTCTCCACGGCCTCGACGCGGTTGCTGTTCCAGCAAACGATGTTCGATGCGCCGTCAGGGTTGAACATCTTCGGCGACGGTCAGCGCGAAGCAGAAGTCGGAGAGGACAACTTCATCGAGGCCGATTCCCCCGGATACAGCGACAACGTCGATCCATTAACGCTCAACGGATATCTATTGGACGGGGCCAATCCGATCAGCAACGTCGACCCCAGTGGGCACGATCTGACCGACATTCTTGTGTCGTTAGGACTAAGCGAAACGATCGCATCGGCGACATCGGGATTCGCAATCAGAGCCGCTATTGGGGGAGCCACAAACGTCGCAATTCAATGGACATTGACGGCGACATTGACGCCCAACCAATATACCGTCCAGCAGGGCATCTATGATTTTTTAACAGGTGGACTAACGGCTGGCGCATCGAATGCTCTCATGGCACCACTCAAGTCCATCCTCGGTGGCCTCGGCTTGTCGGAAGCATTTCAGATCCTAGGCAGCGTGTCGGGAGGCTGGATTACTGCAGCAATTGGTGACACTATTTCGTATGTTGGACGATCCGAACTATTTAGTCACGAGACACCCTCCGATAAAGAGATTGCCGAAGCCTTTGCATTCTCCCTTGTCGGCAACGCGATCGGAGGAACGGCAAGCAGCGCTATTCAGTCGCAATTTGCCGACAGCGCGAGAGGCAGCCCCAGAGCATGCTTTAACAGCGTACAATCAGTTTGAGGCCCGCATAAGCGGGAGCGGAAATGATTTTCTGGAGCTTGTATCTCAAGCTCTCGATCAGGGTTATCCTTATGCTCGGTCGCTGGGACTATATATTATTGACAACGTGCAGCCAATTGCGAAGGCCATAGGTTATGGAGTCGAGGGTGCCGTCGATGCCGCGGCAGACTTGCTCAAGGAGGCAATCAACCAGCAATAGCTGAACCCGGCCTGCCTATTTGATTTAAATCGAGCAGAGCTTCCCATGCCGCAAGTATTCAAGATAAACAACTTTTCGACTGCGGATAGTTTAATCGTTGCCTCAACTGTCGTCGTAATGGCGCTCGGCTTCTTTTTCTCCGCTCGTACGCTGGTTAGGGCAATCGTTGATTTAATAAAGGAAAGAGCCCCAAAGGGGGCTTGGGAGTGGGCAGGAACTTTCCTCATACTTTGGTTCGTCTTAGTAGCAGTTGCGGCGAGGGCCGCGATTGCCGTCGCCGCGCGCGGTGGTGCGGGTGCCAGTTCGGGGATGGTCGGGGTCGGTGTGCCCTCTGCAAGTTCCGCGGCCGTGCGCACTTCCGCAGGGAAAAACCGGGCCGGCGGCTGGCTCGCCGTCTCGATCATTATGGTTTTTCTGCTGCCCGCCTTATTTGTTCGGACCATCTTGTTTGAGCAGCCGCAACGTATGGCCGTCTCAAATTCCGGAATCGAATTACTTTATCGGCTTCCCTGGCGCAACCTTTCGATCAATTGGTCTAACATTAGTGATATCCAACTCGATCGCAAAGAATATTACGTGCAAGGCATCACGAAAGCTCACAATTACACGATCGTTATCGATCACGATGGAGCCGAGACTAGGATTGTGACCGATCCGTGGTATGAGGACCAAGTGAATGCCGCGTATCAAGCTGCGAAGGCGAAGTTAAAAGATTATAAAGGAGAATGAAAAAGTCATGTGGCTAGTTGCCGACGCGCCTTTAACCCCGACGGCACCGTACAGAGCGCGACGGATGCGGATGGCCTGACCACCGCTTACACCTATTATCCCAACGGCCAGCAGGAAACCGTGACGCAAGAATCTGTGTCGGTTTACAATGCAACCACGAGTACGACCAGCGACTTCAACAATTACGGCGTTCCCGCCGGGCTCTTGATCAGCGAGTCCAGCCTCGGGCCCACCGGCCAGATGGTGCAGCAGTCGTACAACTCCTACTATGGCAATGATGTCGCCGCCTCCAGCCCCAGCTACGTGGCGGCCATTCCTTCCGGCAGCTTCGACGTGGCCGGCGAACTGGCCGGCACCACGGACGTCAGCGGCGTCACCCACTCTTACAATTATGACGCCGATGGGAATCAGATCAGCGACAGCTATGTCTGGCACGATCCTTCCGCTCCCAACGACCCCTCGCAGGACGAAATCGTCACCACCACAACCGTCTACGACGCCGCCGGGCGGGTCATTTCCACGACCACCGGTACGGTCACCACTTTGAACAACGCGACCCTTGTGTCGGGCGTCACCACCAGCACCGATTACAACGCCGCGGGCCAGGTGGAATCGACCACCGATGAATACGGCCAGGTCACCCAATACGTCTACGACGCCGACGGCAACCTCATCCAAACCCTCTATCCCGACAACACCAGCACGGAAACCATCTACGATTCGGAAGGCAGAGCGATCCTGACCACCGATCGGCATGTCGTGGGCGACTCCGGGAATGCCACACTCACTGTTTATAACAGCCTGGGCCAGGTTGCCGAGACCCAGCGCGTCGCCGACGTCGCCGCAACCGTCGGCGCGGTATCCGGAATGACTGGTGTGGACCAGGTCACGGCGGTCAGCGGCGCCGGCCTCACTTCCACGGAAACCGGCGGGATTTACGTCTGGGCCGTGAACCCGACTTTCACCGGCTGGTTCTCGCAGACCAGCACCACCTATAACCCCGACGGCACGGTCGCCAGCACCACGGATGCGGACGGCCTGACCACGGACTACACCTATTATCCCAACGGCCAGCAGGAAAGCGTCACGCAGGTGAGCGTTCCGGTGTATGGCGCGACTGGCGGCGTCGAAAACCTCACCACGACCTACCAGTACAACTCCATGGGCCAGCAGAGCGACGTGACCGATCCCCTCGGCAACACGACCTCGTATGAATATGATCCCCTCGGCCGGCTGATCTCCACCGGCTACGCCCCGGCGGTCAGCGTGGGGTCCACCTCCCTCGTCTCGACCACGACCAGCGAAACCTACGATCCGGCGGGGAATAAGATCACCGAGACGGATCAGCTTGGCCGGGTCACGCAGTATAAGTATGACGATGCCGGCGATCTGATTGAAGTGGATCAGCCGGAGGTTTTGAACCCGGCCACCAATACGATGACCCCGCCGACGACGAGTTACGTCTACGATCAGTACGGCGACGAGTTGATGCAGATCGACGCCAACGAACAGGCGGCGTATCAGGCCTGGATCAGCGCCGGCAACACGCCGGAAAGCTTCGCCGGCCCGGCCACGCGGTATACCTACAATGCCCTCGGCCAGGAAACCTCGGAAACGCTCCCCGACGGCGAGCAGGAAACGACCCAGTACGATCAATTCGGGCGTGTTTCCTACTCCGTCGACTTCGACGGGAACGTGACGGCTTACACCTACGACGACTCCGCCACCGGCGACGGCCGCGTGACGGGAGAATATTTCTTCCTCCCCGGTGTCGTGTTCGAAAGCAACAGCGGCGCCGTCATCACGACGAACGCGTCGGAGAGCACAACTTACACTTACACCTTGCTCGGGCAGCAGGAGAGCGTGACCGACTCGAGTCCCACCGGCGCCTATACCGCCGATGGCGCGACGACTTACACATACGACGCCAGTGGTAACGTGATTGAGGAAAACACGCCGGAAGGGATTATCAATTATTATTACAATGCCCTGAACCAGCAGACGGACATGTGGACGGGGAACGTCACGTATGCCAATCGCGACACCGCCGAGACGTGGACGCAATATGGCTACGATTCCCTCGGCCGCCTGACCACAGTGACCCAAAGCCGCCTCAATGACCAAACCGTGAATCTGGTGACCACCTACGCCTACGACGCCAACGGCAACAAAGCCTACGAAATGGACCCTAATGGGGACATCACCACGTATGTATATGATGCACAGAATCGCCTCACCGGCGAGTTGGTCAAGAATGGCAGCACGACGCTTTATAGCGTGACATACACGCTGAATAAGGACGGCACCCGCGCCAGCGCAACGGAGATGAACGGGTCGACTTCGATCAGCACCAGTTGGACCTACGACAACCTCGACCGCCTGCTCGCCGAAACGATCGTCAGCGGCGGCACTTCAACCGATACCTATACCTACGATCTGGTCGGCAACATCGTCACCAAGAACCACGTCGTCGACGGCTCCGGGGCCGAAACAACGACGTATCACTACAACGGTGACAATGAACTTTACCAGCAGGTGGACAGCGTCACCGGTACGACCAACTTCACCTACGACGCGAACGGAGACCAGACCGGCAGCACAGCGAGCACCACGATCACGACCTACACGTATGACCTCGAGAACAAGATGATCTCCGAAGCCGTCAACGGCGCGACGCAGGCGAGCTACATTTATGACGAGGCAGGCAACAGGGTTCAGGAGACCGTCGGCAGCACGACCAGTTACTACCTGACCGACGACGATAATCCGACGGGTTATGCCGAGCCGTTGGAGGTCAGAACCTACACCGGCTCAACCCCATCCCTTGGTGCCGCGTCGCTGTCGATGACGTATCTGATTGGGGACAACGTTTTCGGGCAGGTGAACTCTTCCGGGACGGCCAGTTACTTCGTCATCGACGGCCACGGCAGCACCCGCGCTCTGGTCAGTTCTACAGGCTCGGTAACCGCCACATTCAACTACTTTGCCTATGGCAACCCTTTGGGCTCCTGGAGCCTGAACACCGCCGGCACGATCTTTCTCTATGGCGGCGACGCCGTGTACGACCCCGCCAGCGGGCTGTACATGAACGGCGACGGCACGCGGGATCGGTCTGGGTTTGAGTTTATTCAGAGGGATACGAGCCTTGGGGAAAACGCGGATCCGCTTAGCCTCCACACGTATTTGTACGCGGATGCGGACTCGATCAACGGGTTTGATCCAAGCGGGCACGATGATCTCGATGATATCGAGAATTTTATTGGCAACTTTGCCATCGCGGCTTTCCAGTCTTCGACACCGTACATGCTATTGCATTACACCTATGAGAGTAATTTCATGCCGAATTGGAATAATGCCGTCGGCGATGTCATGCATGGATTTGCTAGCATTGGGTTATCATTTCCCAGCGGGTCCGCGTCGGCGATCGCCGCTCAGATCTATCAAGGGTTGCAGAACTTTAACTATTTGCGCCAAATATCGCTTCGGTCAGTGTTTCGGGGGGTAAGCTTGCTTCCTTTACTATGAATGGACTACTGATGCAATACGGGATGTCGCGATTTAATGCTGCTAATCCCACCGTGCAGCTGGTGCAGGGACCCGGCCAATACGAGCTCACAGGCGTGACTCTTGGGAGTCATATGCTCGTAGGCGTCCGTCGGTGGAGAGTGCTGATAATTCGGCAGTCGCCGCCGGTGCTTTCCGTCGAAACGGAGGCATATGAGCAGAACAGTAGCTATGCAAATGCGGCCGGCCGTTGGGCTCTCGGGCAATCGGCACAATACGCGGTCTGGGACAACTATTTGAACAATATCGGGGCGGCTTGGGTTACAAAGGGTGCCACATTAACGCCTGCAAGGCATATCCCTGAAGTAGACGTCGGCGCTGTAAATCCGTGGAGGGCGCAGTTGCCGCTTACGCTACAGTAGAACTGAGGAACGTTGCGAACCTTTTTGATCATAGTTGCGAGCGTACTATTGTCATTGTTAATTACCTTCGCAATACTTATTGCGTTGCCTCGCGCCATCTTGAATCATGAGGAGGATATGCTCGACCGTATGGCGAAGTGGCGGGATCAGGCAGTCGCAAGCCCGCACAGTCAGGAAGCGCTGAATGAGTTGTTGGGCGAGTTGCATTCGAGTGATGATATTGAGAGGGGGAACGCGGCTGCATACCTCGGCCAGGTTGGCAGTCGCGCACCTGATATCGCCACCTCCCTGGTTATGCCTCTCGTTCAGACTTTACAAAACGACGATCCGGGGGTCTCAAAATCGGCCGCCGAGGCGCTCGGTGAAATCGGTCCGGCGGCAATTCAAGCCGTGCCCGCCCTAATCGCATCTGTCGTGAAATACCCTAGTTCGAGCCCGGGGTATGAATCGGCCCAGGCTTTGGGCGAAATTGCTGATCCGGGCGATTTGAAAGTGCATCAAGTACTAAATAACGCGGCTAGTGGAGGAGACCGATTAATGCAGTCGGACGCCCAGCAGGCGATTGACGCGCTCAAATCGCGCCGGCAGTCGGCCGTGACCCGGACTTCGCCGAAACCGGTGTAGTGGCCCAGCACTTTGTATGGCGGTTTTGTTCTCAGGGTGTTAGGTATTTTTGGATACGTTGTAGCGGCCCGGCAGCTTGTCGGGCGGTTTTGTTCTCAGGGTGTTAGGGCCTGTCTGATGAATCCAAAATCCTGAAATAGCGACGGATCATGGCGAGCTTGGCCATGGCCTGAAAGTTCACCGCCAGTTTCTCGTAACGCGTGCCCAGGCGGCGATTCTCCTTCATCCAATTCACGCAACGCTCCACCACGTTCCGCGTCAGTTACATCCTCAACGCCGACGGCACCAGAAAGTCCGACGCCGAGACCGAGTTACAGCCCGGCGGGACCACGGCGACCCTATCTACGGCATGGACGTATGACGCCCTGGACCGGCTGACGGGCGAGGCGATCACCAGCAGCTTGTCGGGTGGAAGCCAGACCGAGACCTGGTCGTACGATATGGACGGCAACCGGGTGAAGCAGGTCAAGGTCGCCGGCGGCGTGACCGACACCACGACTTACACGTACAACGGCGACGACCAGATGACCCAACAGGTGGACAGCGCCACCGGGACCACCACGTTCGGGTATGACGCCAATGGCAGTCAGACGACCACGACGGTCGGCGGCACGGTCACCCAGACCGATTCCTACGACGTGCGGAACCGGCTCCAAAAGGTCGTCAACAGTTCAGGCACGACGACCTACGTTTATGACGACGCCGGAGACCGGGTTCAGGAGACGACCGGCAGCACGACGACCTACTACCTGATCGACGACAACAACCCGACCGGTTACGCCAAGCCGATTGAAGTGCGCGTCGGGTCGGCGACAGGCACGCCCACCACCACGTACATCCTGGGCCTGGACGTGATCGGGCAGGCGAACAGCAGCGGCGCGGTCTCGTACCTGGTCATCGACGGCCGGGACGATACGCGGGCGCTGGTCAATTCCAGCGGAGCGGTGACCGCGACGTTCAACTACGATGCCTTCGGCAACCCGATCGGGTTCACCGCCGCGACCGCGCCGACGGTCTTCCTGTTCCAGCAGATGATGTTTGACGCGCCGTCGGGGACGAACTTCACCGAGAGCCGCCAGGAACCGCTGGGCGCGCCCTACTGGCTCGAAGCGGATTCGCCGGGATACAGCAACAATGACGATCCCCTGACGCTTAACGGCTACCTGTTTGATGGCGTGAATCCCATCAGCAACATCGATCCGAGTGGGCATGACTTCTCATTAGGGGATATCCTGGTAACGGCCGGTATCAGCGCCACACTTATGGGCTCGCTATCGGGCGGTTTGGCTGCTGTAAGCGGCAGGAATGTAATTTACAACGCGGTTGTAGGCGCTGGCGGCGGTTTGGCTCTAGCTTCTGCGTTCTTTGATGGGCAATTGCCGGAGGTTGGAGCGAACGCGCTCGTGGTATCAGCCATGACCTCAATTTTGCTGGCGACCCTTGATGCCGTCACGAAAGGTCGGAGTTACGTACAAAATCACTTGACCACCTACGAGAGTGTAGCGGTGGAAACCTTCTCATGGGCTTCTATCTCAGAAGCGTGGTTTCCAGCAAAGAGCTATACGTCGTTAGATGGTAATCAGGACGAAGGGGTCGGAAAGCTCCTTCAGGATATAACTCTTGCGTTCGGACAAGGTGTAGCGGAAGGTGTGGCGTTGCTTGGTGATGTGTCATTGCTCGCCAGCGGCGCAATAACTCAATCGACAGCCAAGATTGAGCTGACGGATGCGTTTAAAACGATCGCGGGAAATCTTCTGTCGTCGGGCGTTTCTTTGGCAGTCGATACACTGTTCATGTCATCATTTGGAGGTGAGGTTCCCTCCGATGTTAAATCCGACGTCATTACGGATTTGAAGGGCGGCTTATTTTCCAATACGCTGTCGGCGGGAATCAACGACATTTGCAGCGAACTTGCCGACCTGATTGTTGATAAAGTCGCAGGCTAACTGTGGTGGCAACCATATGCGGGCCGTCAATCGCGATACCTTGGAAGTAGGGGGAGTTTTTGTTTGGGTTGAGACTTGGAAACTTCGACAAGCGATAGCTGGTCCCTTTTACGTTTCAAAAGTAGCTAAACGCGTCATCTGGTGGGCGTTGGGCTTCCCGCTAGCACTTATGGCAGCGCTTGGCTTAGGGACGATTTGCGGACGGCGCGGGCAGTTTAGCCCTTTATCCGACGTTTTCTATTTGCTCGGAATCTGGCTTGTCGTAGGCGGGATTACCGGCCTCGCATTTGAGTTTGCCGCGCTTAGCATTCAGATATACAAAAATCAGGTCTATGTAATTCAGTCATATCGCGTATTTTGGCGTTTATTATTTAGCCATAAGACGCTAGTTCGGGTCACGCCTGTCGCCCCGCAGGTTACACGCATGGAGTTTTACTCACAGGGACGGGCGCGCCCGAAGATGGTTCGGGCCTGCCCTTTTGAAGCGGCCAAGGTCGTCGAATGGTTCCAAAACGCCGGAATCAATGTTGAACTGGAGAGCGGCCCCAACCCACTTCATCTTTAGCCGCTGTAGCCGCGGCCATATTCACGCGGCAGGCAACAGAGTTCAGGAGACCGTCGGCAGCACGACCAGCTACTACCTGACGGATGACAACAACCCGACGGGTTATGCCGAGCCGTTGGAAGTCAGGACCTACACCGGCTCAACGCCATCCCTTGGCGCCGCATCGTTGTCGATGACGTATCTAATCGGGGACAACGTCTTCGGGCAGGTCAACTCTTCCGGGACGGCCAGTTACTTCGTCATCGACGGCCATGGAAGCACCCGCGCCCTGGTAAGTTCAACTGGCTCGGTAACCGCCACATTCAACTACTTCGCCTACGGTAACCCATTGGGTTCCTGGGGCCTGAACACCGCCGGCACGATCTTCCTCTTTGGCGGCGACGCCGTGTACGACTGTCAGCGGCGCGCAAAACCGGCCACTGAGGGCGCGCGCCAAAACCGGCCATTTTGAAGCACAGGAGATTCGATCATTACCGTTGGTTCCCGGTTCTAACCGGGAGACGACGGCACGATGGCGAATCAGCTCAAAATGGCGGAAGTTCAAGCAATTCTTTCACTTGCACGCAATGGTTGGTCCAACCGGCACATCGCCCGCCAGCTTGGCGTTCACCGCGAGACGGTTGGACGCCATCTCCGGCTGGCGGCGCGGGAAGATTCAAAACCGGCCAGCGCCGCCCTCGGCTCGGAGGGCGCGCCCACCGGGTTGGTCAGCGCCGCCAGCGCCTGGCGTGAAGTGATCGTTCAGAAGCTGGGCATGGGGCTGACCGCCCAGCGGATTTACCAGGACCTCTGCTCCGATCACGGTTATGCCGGCAGCTATTACAGTGTTCGCCGGCTGGTTGGGAAGTTGACCTCGGCGGCGCCAACGCCATTCCGGCGGATGGAGTGCGAGCCGGGCGCCGAGGCCCAGGTCGATTTTGGACGGGGCGCGCCCATCGTCGGTTCCGACGGCAAGAGGAGAAGCACCTGGGTCTTCCGCATCGTGCTGAGCCACAGCCGCAAGGGGTACGCCGAGGCGGTGCACCGTCAGACCACCGATGACTTTCTGCGTTGCCTGGAGAATGCGTTCGCGCACTTCGGCGGATTGCCGCGGACGCTGGTGATCGACAATCTTCGGGCGGCGGTGAAGCGGGCGGACTGGTTCGACCCGGAGTTGTGTCCCAAGGTCCGCTCGTTTGCCGAGCATTACGGAATCGCCATTCTGCCGACCAAGCCCTACACGCCCCGGCACAAGGGGAAGATCGAACGGGGCATCGGCTATGTGAAGGGCAACGCCCTCAAGGGACGGACCTTCAGTTCTCTGGCCGATCAGAACCAGCATCTTCAGGCCTGGGAAGCGACCGTCGCCGATACGCGCATCCATGGAACGACGCGCCGGCAGGTGAAGGAAGTGTTCCAGCAGGCGGAGCAGCCGGCGCTCTTGCCGTTGCCGGCGGCGAGATTCGATCTGTTTGCCGAAGCGTTGCGCAGCGTCAGCCGGGACGGACACGTGCAGGTCAAAGGCGCGTATTACTCGGTCCCACCGGAGTTTTTGGGCCGGCAGCTTTCGGCGCGCTGGGATGGGCGCTGATCCGCTTGCTGGATCAGAAGATGCGCCCCGTCGCGGTGCACGTGCAGCGTCCGCCGGGGACCTTCTCCACGCTGGATGCCCATATCCTGCCGGAGAAGATCAGCGGGATCGAAAAAGGAACGGCCTGGCTCCTGCGCCGGGTCGAATCCATCGGACCGCACGCCACGCAGTGGGCGCGGTCCATGCTCCAGAATCGCGGCATCGAGGGCGTGCGCGTGCTCCTGGGCCTTATGTCCCTGACGAACAAGCATTCCCGCCGCGTCATCGAGCAGGCCTGCCAAGTCGCCCAGGGGCATGGGGCGTATCACCTCCGTTCATTGCGCCAACTCCTCGAACAACAGAATCCGCCCGCCCTTCAGCGGAACTTCGAGTTCGTCCAAGAACATCCGATCATCCGCGACCTGGGCGACTACGGCCGATTCGTGCGACAGGCCATTACCCAACAACCACCTTCACAGGAGTCCATTCCATGAGACCTTCATTGTTACAGACGCTCAAACAGCTTCGGCTTTCGGGCCTGGCCCAGAGCCTTGAAGTCCGATTGAGCGAGGCGGCTGGCAATCGGCTCGATCACGCCGAGTTTTTGGAACTGATTCTCCAGGACGAACTGAACGTGCGGTCCAGCCGATTGGTGAGCCGCCGCGTCAAGGCCGCCCTGTTCGGCGAAGTCAAAAACCTCGACGAGTTCGACTTCTCCTTCAATCCCTCCATCAAACGCAAGCAGATCCACGACCTGGCCGGCTGTCAGTTCATCCGCGAAAAAGCCGACGTGCTTCTATTGGGCCCACCCGGCGTCGGCAAAACGTTCCTGGTCCAGGCCATCGGGCATCAGGCGATCAAAGCCGGACACCTGGTTCTGTACCGCTCCATCTTCGATCTGGCCCGCGACTTCCTCGGCGACGACGAACTCGGCCAGCAGGACAAAACGCTGAATCGTTATCTCAAACCCGACCTGCTCATCATCGACGACATGGGAATGCGACAACTTCCGCGTCGCTCCGGCGAATGCCTGCTGGAGATCATCATGCGCCGCCATGAGAACCGCTCGACGATGATGACCAGCAACCGGCCGCTGGAAGACTGGGCCAAGCTGATCGGCGACGTCCCGGCGGCCACGGCGATCCTCGACCGCTTCCTTCAGCACGCCACCCTCCTCAACATCACCGGCAAAAGTTATCGTTTGCGCCATGGCGGCGCCGGGGAGGCCGTGGAGGCGAAGCCTTCCACAAAGGCAAATTCAAAAGGACGGCGGAGTACCGCCGACGATGGAGGGTGCTCCCCTCCGGAAGACACCGTGGCAGAAAGCACGGTCTCTTCTTGTGCTGGGGCGCCCGCCGATCAGGCGTCCTGATGCGCGGCTGATAACTCAACAGAAAGTTGCATGGAACTGAACGGATGATGTATACGAAGCGTCACAACACTGGCCGGTTTTGAGCGCCCATTGATGGCCGGTTTTGGCGCGCCCCGCGACAGTACGACCCCGCCAGCGGCCTGTACATGAACGGCGACGGCACGCGCGATCGGTCGGCGTTTGAGTTTATTCAGCGCGATCCGACCAGTGGAGAAAATGCTGATCCGGCGAGCCTGCATACCTACTTGTACGCGGATGCGGATCCGGTCGATGGCAGCGACCCAACTGGATTCGACGACTATGGTGATGACTTGGAAGTCGGTGGGCCTGACACTGGAAATCTCGGCATAGGAGGACCTGAAGCCACCGTCGGCACTATAGAAATGACTCCCGGCGACACATCAGCGTTCCAGACACTCGAATCGCAAGAAGCCACGTGGCGAACTCGGGGATGGGATATAGCAGCCGACATGCTCTATCACTTTTTGTATGGCCAAGGACAAGATTTAACTTCCCTCCCGAATACGGATATTGCGGAATTAGCAAACGATTCACATTTTGTGGACGTTCTAATTAACGGAATTCAGGCCCAATATCCGAATGCGATGAACGGAAATCAGATCAACATTCCTACACCCCTGAAGATCAATGCGCGGTTTCTGGCTCTAGACGATCAACTTGCTTGGGCGTTCGGTAGCCTAAGAGCCTCTAACAAAAATGCGAATGGAGCCTGTTCCAACAGATCATTGCCTCACCCACGGTCATGAACGCGGCGTGGATGTCGGGCCGTTTTTCGTAACGGACTCGCAGTCGGCGATTCTGATGCAACCAACTCAGCGTACGCTCCACCGGCCAGCGGGTTTTGCCAAGACCACTTCCGTGCGGGCGGTTGCGTCGGGCCAGCAACGGGCGGCTGCCACGCTGACGCAACGCCTTTCGGTGCGGTTCGGAGTGATACGCCCGGTCTCCCTGCACCACCTCGAACCGCCAGCGCGGCCGGCCCGGTTTGCCCGAGACCTTTGGAATCGCATCGATCAGCGGCAGCAGTTGCGTGATGTCGTGGCGGTTGGCCGCCGTCAGGAGGGCAACCATCGGCGTGCCGTTGCCATCGGTCAATACATGGTGCTTGGAACCGTTTTTCCTGCGATCTACCGGGCTCGGACCCGTTTTTTTCCCCCGTGCACGGCCCGCACGGAAGCAGAATCCACCAAGGCCCGCGACCAGTCGATGGCATTCGACCGCCGCAATCGATTCAGCAATAGTCCGTGCAGCTTCGTCCAAACCCCACGATGGTTCCAATCGCGCAGTCGACGCCAGCAACTCATGCCGCTGCCGCATCCCATCTCCTGGGGAAGGTATTCCCACGGAATGCCGGTTTTGAGCACGAACAGAATACCCGACAACGCCGCGCGATCGTCCAGCGGCGGCCGGCCGCGCTTTCCTGGACCACTGCGGTGCTTGGGAAGCAGGGGTCGGATCAACTCCCAAAGCTCGTCGGTCACCAACGGCTTGGTCATAAAGCCCTCCATGGCTAAGACCAAGCCGTATTGTCCGATCAACCATAAACATGGGGAAGTGCATTTTTGTTAGAGGCTCTAAATATCGAAGCGACAGGTTGGTTTAAAGCGACGAGGGTGCCCAAAAAAGCCGGTTCATATCAATTGCATTATGATCTATCAGTTAAGATAAGTAAGTTCTATAATTTCTATGCTACCAATTTATGGCATATATTACCGTCGTTTGTCGCCCCGATCGATTATGCATCTGCGTGGACGTTGGAAAACGATGGTGTGGCCCAGCCGTACAAGGTAAACGTTGACTTCAAAATGAATTCTTAGAACGATTCCAAGGCTGAGGCAGGAGTCCGCCTATTGGCCTGCACAGCGGAGGCAATTAGGATGCTGCTGCAGTTCCTCCCGATAAAGGCATGTGCGACGCAGAGAGGGCACCGCGCGAATTGAATTTACGTAGAAAAATCATCGCGTCCGCTATATGCGTTACCGTTCTGGCAATTGTCTGGATGGTCTGGCACTTGCGTACGCGAAATAATGTCATACAAGCGGTCGACGATACGACTGCGGCACCCCTCCCCATTGAGACCGATATTGACCTCGCATTCGTAGATCTTGCCGATCCGACTTTGAACTATGCCTTATGGAGTCCAGATGTGCCGGGCAACGATATGTTGGGGGTCACGACGATCTTAAACGTGAGATGGAGCAGACCTTTGCGAATCTTCGTAAGCTCCAAGGGGTACGACAAGGTCCCGGTCATCGTTGACGATGACTCACCGACTCTGATCATTGTGCCCCTGCACAAGAAAGAGGACACAAAATAACCCGAGGAAGAGTCGAAGAGATCAGGAATGTTGTAGTGTAGCGGCTGTAGCGGCCCGGCAGCTTGTCGGGCGGTTTTGTTCGCAGGGTGTTAGGTATTTTTGGATACGTGTATGGTGTTCATATATGACACAAGGAACTCAAAATGGGCGGGAGAGGACTTTTGGGATGCGAATTATCGCCTTGAGTGCGCGGAATCGGCGCGGAACGCTCTTTGACAATTGAGTAAGCATCCTCCGTCAGGCGGCGCGTCGCACGGTGATGTGGACCACCGGCAGCCCAGGATCGCCGCGGCAGTTGACGCGGCGAATGCGGATGTACGGCTTGAGCGGGTCGCGGCAGCGGATAGGGCCCGGCTCCGGAATCGCGATTCCTTGCCAGGCCTCATCTGGCGTTCTGCCATCCAGGGCGCTGTGCGGCCGATGTTGATTGTACCAGTGCCGATAGTCATCCAACCGCCGCTGTAGTGCCGGTATCGATAGTCCGCACAGGACGAGGCTCCACCAGATGCGGAAGGTGCGGAACGCACGTTCGATCTTGCCGTTGAGATAAGGCGCCCGGACGCGGCCTTGGACGTGATGAATGCCGCGGCGCTTCATGTCGGCGTGAAAGCGGCGGCGGAACTGTGGGCCGTGGTCAGTAATGACAAAATGCGGCATGCCCTGCTCCTTGGCGGCGCGATGAACCAGGGCGGTCATCTCGCGATGGCACGGCGTGCGCGAATAGATACGTAGATGCAGGAGCCGCCGAGAAAAGCCGTCGAGGAGGGCGGCAAGCGTAAATTTGAACCAGAGGATGCGGAGGGAAGTAAGGTCCAAATGCCAGACGCGGTTGGGATGCTTAGGCAGGAGCAGATGGTGTGGCTGAACGCTGGCGATCGCGGCCATGGGCGGCCGCGGCCGGCGCGGCCGCTTTGGAAGCGCTTCTCGGATGACGCGTTGCACCGTGGATCGGCTGATGGCGATCCCGGCGGCGCACGATATGGCGGGCAATCGAGCGGGTACCCAACTCCGGCTCCGGGCAGAGCCGCTTCAGTTCATGAACCGTCCATCGGACCAGATCGTCGATGCGGTTCCAGACGACCGCATCGGCGAGGAGTGCACGTTGCCGCGTCCTTCGCTGGCTTTGATCCAGGATCGGACGGTATTGGGATGCAGGACAAAACGGCGTGCGGTTTTGCGGATGCTCCAGCCGCGTATGCGAAGGATTTGAAAGATGGCCAATCGCTGCTCAGGACCATAATCGGGTCTTTTGTGCGGCGGCATTTGATGCCGCTGAGCCCGAAGGATCGCCAGTTCGCGCCGGAGGAGTTCCGACCCAGTCCGGGCATGGTCACGTTGCATCAGCAGACGCAGGACAGGCGAGGCCGCGGATGCCAGGCGAGTTCGGGCTAACTGATACGCTTGGCTGAGCACGGTAGCGACGGTATCAACAAAGCGCAGGGCATATGCGGTAGATATCGACGGCACGCGGCGCTCCAGAAGAGGGGTCGGCGCGGGCAATCTAACGGCGCATCGAATGTGGATCAAAAATGCGATGGGGAAGCGACAAGATTACCGTCGACCAGACCGTCGACCTCTACGACGCCGGCGGCAACCTGCTCGAGACACAGCTCCACGATTCAAAGGGCAATCTCCTCAGCGATTCCATCTATACGTATACGACGACGAGCGACTTCAACAGTTACGGCGTTCCCGCCGGGCTCTTGATCAGCGAGTCCAGCCTCGGGCCCACCGGCCAGATGGTGCAGCAGTCGTACAACTCCTACTATGGAAACAATGTCACCGGTTCCAGCCCCAGCTACGTGGCCGGCGAACTGGCCAGTACCATGGACGTGAGCGACGATCGAGCAAGCTCGGTAAATGGTCTTTGAGTACATCGAAGTGTTTTACAATCGCCAGAGACGTCACTCGGCGATAGGCTACAAAAGCCCCGAAGCGTTCGATGCAAGCCTCAATTCGCGGGGAAGCTCATTATTGGAATTGACGCGGTACGTGGGATTCGTAGCCATTATTTTTACTTTTGTCAAAAGTGCCGAGAGCACAACACTAGCCAGAGCACCAGGTCATGCGTCGGGTGTTCTGTACCGCCTTTTTATACCGTTTTATTACCGGTTTATCTTTTGAATACCGCGATCGCATGCGAATAAACGCGACGGTATGAGACGAATTGCGAATCGCGCGGATTTTGATAATATGCCCGAAAATCAGGCCATTCCTGAGATTTTCAGTAGCCTTCCTGGAGCTTCCGATAAGGGCGAGGTCACAAGTTCGAATCTTGTCAGGCCTATTGTATTGCTTTTTAAATGCCGGCCATTCACGTGGTTTTCCGCTTGGCACTTCCGACCAATTGACACATTTGACTCTGGTTTTGTTCATTCCTAGTGTACGCGGAGTGATGTCGAACCCCACCGCGCGTATTTGCACGTCGTATGCCGCGAATCGGCCGCGCTCAGGGAAAGAATCGTGCCTTCGATTAGGCGTTGCTGCGATCTGAGCGATTTAGCTCTGGAGAAGCGTTGATGACGTGGGATGTTAGGAAGGCATTTCCGCCGGGAGGTTGGAGGAAGTGGGCACAACAGTGCGGAGTTTCTGTATTGGCTGGTGTCATCGGGGTGGGTTTATCTGGATGTGACGGTAAGCGCCTGCGGCGGAGCGCCGCCGCCGGCGGCCGTGACCGTTGCGCTGCCGATACAAAAGGAAGTCGTCGAGTGGGACACCTACACCGGGTACCTGGAAGCCCCCGAGTCGGTGAGTGTGGCGGCACGGGTCAGCGGATTGATCACGGAAGCGCCATTTGTCGAGGGGTCCATCGTTAAAAAGGGGGACCTGCTGTTTGTGATAGATGATCGGCCGTTCAAGGCCGATCTGGATGTGAAGCTCGCGGCTGAACAGGTGGCCGAAGCGCAGGCGGCGATCGCCACAATAACCTATAAGCGGTTGCAGGGATTGCGGAGCAGCGACGCGGTATCGCAACAGGACCTGGACAACGCCAAGGCGGGGATAGATCAGGCCGTTGCCGCGGTGGCAGGCGCGAAGGCGGCGGTGGAGTCATCGCGGCTGAATTTGGAGTGGTGCAGGGTGTTGTCCCCGATCGACGGGCGCGTCAGCAATAAGATGGTGACGGTGGGCAATCTGGTCAATGGCGGGCAGGGCCAGGCAACACAGTTGACGACCATCGAATCGGTGACGCCGATGTATTGCTACGTCGATATCGATGAGCACTCGGTGCTGAAGTATGAAAAACTGGCGGCGGAGAATAAACGCGTCAACTCCCGCGATGGAACTGTTCCCTGCTACGTTCAACTCAGCGATGAAAGCGGATTTCCGCACCAGGGTGTGATCGACTTCGTCGACAATCACGTCGATCCGACGACGGGCACGCTGCGCGAACGAGGCGTCCTTGAAAACCGTTCCGGACTGCTCACGCCGGGATTTTTTGCCAGACTGTGCATTCCCGGCAGCGGTCGATATCAGGCGTTGCTCGTGCCGGACGATGCCATCGGCAACGATCAGAGCCATCGGAACGTGCTGGTCGTGAATAACAATAACGTGGTTGAAGCGCGCGTGGTGGAGCCGGGAGCGCTGTTCGGCGGATTGCGATCGATCGTCTCGGGGCTGGGGCCGGAGGATCGCGTCATTATCAACGGGCAGATGCATGCGCGTCCCGGCGCGACGGTTGCTCCCACGGACGGGACGATACAGGTTGATTCGGCGGCGTTTTCCGACCCTGGGGGGGCCGAGGCGCACACCATTCCGTCAACCGACGTGACCCCATCGGATGAGACGACGAATTCGGCCCCTGCCACCCAGCCGACCGCCGATCCCACGACGGGAAGCAGACCATGAAATTCGCTCACTTTTTCATTGAGCGACCGGTCTTTGCCGGCGTGCTGTCGATCGTCACGATTGTTGTGGGCGCCATTGCCATCTTCACGCTGCCGATCGCGCAATATCCGGAAATCGCGCCGCCAACGGTCACGGTGAGCGCGAGTTATCCTGGCGCCAATGCCAAGACCGTCGCCGAGACGGTTGCAACGCCGATCGAGGAACAGATCAACGGCGTTGAAGGCATGATTTACATGTCGAGCCAGAGCACGAACGACGGCAACATGAAGTTGACGGTGACGTTCAAGCTGGGGACCAATTTGGATATTGCCCAGGTGCAGGTGCAGAATCGTGTCGCGATAGCGATTCCGGTTCTGCCCTCGGATGTGCAGCGGGCGGGGATTGTGGTGAAGAAAGCGTCGCCGGACATCACGCTCGCGGTGGCGATTTATTCCCCGGACGGCAGCCGCGATCCGCTTTACCTGAGCAATTATGCGACGCTTCAGGTCAAGGATGAACTGGCGCGATTGCCGGGCGTTGGGGATATCTACATATTCGGAGCCAGGGATTACTCGATGCGCCTGTGGTTGAATCCCAACCAGTTGGCATCCCGCAACCTGACAGTCGGGGATCTGATTAGTGCGGTGCAGGAGCAGAACGTGCAGGTTGCCGCCGGCATCGTCGGCGGGCCTCCGCTTCCGCGCGGGACCGTGCCGTTTCAATACACCGTGAACGCTCAGGGGCGTTTGGTCGACCCGAAACAGTTTGGCGACATCATCATTAAGACGGGCTCCGATGGGAGGCTGACACGCGTAAAAGATGTGGTGCGCGTGGAACTGGGGGCGGCGGATTACACGACGACGACACATTTCGATGGCTTGCCCGCCGTAGGCATTCCCATCTTTCAGTTGCCGGGATCCAATTCCATCGCCACCGCGAACGCGGTTTATAAGAAGATGGAAGAACTGAAGGCGTATTTTCCGAAAGGGGTGGCTTACTCGATCCCTTACGACACAACCATCTTCGTTCGCGCCAGTATCAAGGACGTGGTCAAGACCCTGTTCGAAGCCGTCGGGCTGGTGGCGCTGGTCGTGCTGGTATTCCTTCAGAGCTGGCGGGCGTCGCTGGTCCCCCTTCTGGCCATTCCGGTCTCGCTCGTCGGGACCTTCGCCGTGATGGCGATCTTCGGGTTTTCGCTCAATAACCTTTCGCTCTTCGGGCTGGTGCTGGCGATCGGCATTGTCGTGGACGACGCGATCGTTGTGGTGGAGAACGTGGATCGATGGATCGAGCACGGGCTTTCGCCGCATGAAGCGGCGCACCGGGCCATGGATGAAGTGACGCCGGCGGTCATCGCGATCGCGTTTGGGCTGACGGCGGTATTCGTTCCGGTCGCGTTCATCAGTGGAATCACCGGACAGTTTTACAGACAGTTCGCGCTGACCATTTCATTCTCGACGCTGTTGTCGGCGTTCAATTCGCTTACTCTTAGCCCGGCGCTGGCGGCGCTGATCCTTAAGCCTCACGCCGCGAAAAGGGATTGGCTGACCCGCGCCATCGACTTTGTTCTGGGATGGTTCTTTCGCCTGTTTAACGGGGGACTGAACAAGTTCAATGCCGGATACGTGCGGACATTGCAGCATGTGGTGCGGCTGTCGGTGGTGGTGCTGGCCGTTTACGTCGGCTTGATCGCTCTAACCTATCTCGGGTTCAAGACGGTGCCTTTGGGATTCATTCCGCAGCAGGACCAGGGATATCTCATCGCGGCGGCGCAATTGCCTGACGCTTCATCGATCGATCGAACCGACGCGGTGGTCGATCGGATGGCCGACATCGCCCGAAAAATACCGGGGATTCACGACACTTTCGGAGTCACGGGATTTAATTTGCTGACCGGGACGAACCAGACGAATACCGCGACGATGTTTCTGCCGCTGGATGATTTCAGCGAGCGTGCCGGCAAACCGGGGGAATCGGCGGCGGCGCTGACCGGCCGCCTGATGGGGGCGTTCAGCCAGGTCCAGGAGGCGTTTACGCTGGTTCTGGCGCCGCCGCCGGTGCGCGGGATCGGCCAGGCGGGCGGATTCAAGATGCAGGTGGAAGATCGGTCCGGGCTTTCGACCCCGCAGGAACTCCAGGCGGCGACCGGCGCGCTGATCGCGGACGCGAGCAAGGATCCGCGCATCACCGCACTATTCAGCACGTTCCGGGCCAACGTCCCGCAGCTTTACGCGGATGTGGATCGAACCAAGGCCAAGAAGGAAAATGTAGCCGTCACGGATATTTTCCAGGCGCTGCAGGTGTACCTGGGAAGTTATTACATCAATGACTTCAACTACCTGGGCAGGACTTTCAAGGTGGTGGCGCAGGCGGACGCTCCGTTTTGCGCTCTTGCTTCGGACGTTGCTCAATTGAAGACCCGCAACGGGTTCGGAGCGATGGTGCCGCTGGGGACGGTGATGGAGTTGAAGGACGTGAACGATGCGGACCGGATCAATCGATATGACCTTTATCCGTCGGCGGAAATCAACGGCGCCGGCGTGCCTGGGGTCAGCAGCAGGCAGGCGATCGACATCATGGCGGCTTTAGCGCAGAAGGATTTACCCGCCGGATTCACATATGAATGGACCGAACTGGCGTATCAGGAAGAGACCGCGGGCAACACGGCGCTCTTCATTTTTCCACTTTGCGTGCTGTTCGTCTTTCTTACCCACTCGGCGGAATACGAGAGCTTCGCGCTCTCATCGGCGATTATCCTGATCGTGCCGATGTGCTTGTTGTGCGGCATCGCCGGCGTTCACTTCAGCGGGCGGGATAACAATATCTTTACTCAGATCGGGTTTGTGGTGCTTGCCGGGATGAGCGTGAAGAACGCCGTGCTGATCGTGGAATTTGCCAAGCAGCAACAGGAACACGATCAGAAAATGCGCGCCGGCGCGGCGGCGATCGAAGCGGCGCGGCTGCGGCTGCGGCCGATTCTGATGACCAGCTTCGCTTTCATCTTCGGCGTCCTGCCGCTGCTGGTCGCTACCGGGGCCGGGGCTGAAATGCGTCAGGCGCTGGGAACCGTGGTGTTCTACGGAATGATCGGCGTCACGTTCTTCGGCCTGTTTCTTACACCGGTGTTTTATACGGTTATCCGCAGGCTTGGCGGGGATAAGCCGATTATCGCGCCGGGGGCAGGCAGGCCGCCGGAAGCAAAACCTCCGCCTGAGGCGTGAGGTTGTTTGAGTTCGCTTTCGGGTGCGTCTGATCTGCGCTCCCGTCAAATCTCTGCGTGCAGGGAATCCTATTTGATTTGTGCGGATCATCCGGACAGTTTTGCGACAATTTCAATTCTTCGTCGGCTGCATCGCCGTCCAGGTCGTGGAAGAGGCCGTTGGGTCGTTATTGGGATTGTATTGCGGGTCGTTGCTCATGGTGATTGTGCCGTCCGCGCCGGTCCACGCATAACTGTAGATCGTCGGAAGTTTGTAGGTCGTCCCATCGCTGGCTTGCCAGGGGGCGACATCACGCTCGCTGTCGGCTTCGTTCTCGAACTGGGTGTTCTGGTCGGCCACGTGGTTCCAATAGTCCGCATGCTGCGCGTCGTTCGCCTGGGTTTCTGAACTGATTCTGTTTTCGATATTGTTAAAAGTGGTTTGCTGCTGCGCCGCCTGCTGCTGTTGCTGCTGCTGGATCAATTGGTTGAATTTCTGCTGCCAGACTGGGTTTTGCTGGATGGATTTGAAGATGACGGCGCTGATGGGGTTGAGCGAGTCGAAAGCGCCGTTGGCAGCGCATCGGGACGAGGCGTTTTGGATTGCCCAATAGCCGCCGCCGAGGCGCCGGTCGGCCACTGCCGCGACGACCACGGAGACCATTTCCTGCACCGTCTGGCCGTTCGCCTGGTATTGGAATGTTTCTGTTCCGGCCCATGCCGCGACTTGATATCTGGGGGCTGGATGAGTCTGAACGACCTGAGCCATCGCCTGCTGGGCAAGCTGCGGCTGTTTCTCCTTGCTCAGGACCGTCGCGTTTGCCAGGGCAGGGCGATATCGCTGAACGATGAACCGGTCAATGACGTCCCACTGATCCGACGGAAACGGCTCGATTTCGAACCCGCCGACGATCTGCCCGGGTTGAAATTGTGCGCTGCCCGGCCCGTTTCCTACAGCGCGGAAATGCTGGCTTGGATAAACATAAAACCCGTTCGCATTTTGCGCGTCGCTCCACCCCATTAGAACCAGGCCCCGAAAGCCCCGCTTCCAAAGCACGCCACCGTTGACAGTCCAATCGATCGGCATGATGCCGGTAAGGAAGACCGTCCCGGGGAAGCCCTGATTGTCCGTGACGACGTAGCGCCTTGAGGCGCATGACCGCCGGTTGCGTGGCGGGAGGATTGGCTGGCGTGGGAGCGGACGGGTTGCCGGTCGCGCCGCTGGCACCGGGGGCCGGGGTTGCCTGCGCGGGCCGCGGGGGTCAACGAGAGCGGTAAGGCGGCGATCCCCGAACACAAAGCGACTCGAAGAAGGAAGCGGATTGAGTGTCGCATTAATGGAAGCCCTTTCGGCAGAGTTGAGTGCAGTTGGCGATCCGGAAACCGAATTCACCGGCTCGGGAAAATCGATCTGTCGCGGTTCGGGCCGATTTCATAATGGTTCGATTTTTTTATATCACGGAGTCCGGGTCGATGAACGCCCGGATTCGCTCCATCACGTCGATCAGGAAGTCGTCGTCGCCCAGCTTGGCCACGAATGTCACCGCTCGATCGCGATAGTCGAGCGACTTAATTTGGTGCGGGTAAAGCCATCCGTCTTGTGTGAGCTTTGAAATCGGAGGCAATTTTACCATGAGCTGCTGCCCGGCGAGACGTTGTTCGGCGTGATATTTGGTCGTACCGGGGACGACGATCGCAAATCCGGTTGCCTTGGAAAAGCGCACCGTGCTGATCACCAGCGCAAAATGAGGACCCGTCAGTTCGCGCCCGGCGGAGGGTGAAAGATTTAAATGAACGATATCGCCCCGCTCGGGATGATAGGTCTCCCTGCTCAAATCAGTTCCCTGCCTTTGCGGTCTGGGATCAGGTCCGGTCCGCAGATCGCCGGCGTAACGCCTTTGAGGAGGTCCTTTTCCGTCCATTTCTTTCGGGACTTGGCGCGGCGGATAGTGATGGCGTCCCCTTTGATGCGCACGTCCACTTCTTCGCCCTCCTTCAGCTTAAGACGGTCCACGCCTTCCTGCGGAATGCGAAACCCGAGGCTATTTCCCCAGCGCGCCACTTTGCTGACCTTCTCGATGGCTCCAGATCCCATGCACAACTCTCCTTGAGGATATACTTAGGATATACTCTTATCGACCATTCGTCCAGGCCGGTTGATTCGCGCCTTTGTGATGTCATCCGATACCACGGCTCTTTGCCTCCATCAGGTTTTACGGGCTCCTCTCTGTCGCGGTTTGGGGGATTATAGAGGGTGTCTTGAGAATCCTCATATCGCACTATTCCTTCAACTGCGTAAAGTAAGGGTCAAAGGAGATCGCAAATGGAAATCAACCGAATCGGCTCCAAGCCATCGGGCGAGGGTCCGACGAGAACCCCGGAGAAGGAAGTGATACCGACGCTCGAGGAATTGGGGATCGGCTTCGTGCCATATAGCCCGCTGGGGAAGGGGTTTCTCACCGGCGCGATGAATGAGAACACGAAGCTCGATAGCACAGACTTTCGCAGCAAACTTCCCAGGTTTACGCCGGAGGCAATGAAGGCGAATCAGGCTCTGGTTGATCTGCTTGGCAGAATCGGCCAGAGGAAGAAGGCGACGCCCGCGCAAATTGCGCTGGCGTGGCTGCTGGAACAGAAGCCGTGGATTGTTCCCATCCCGGGCACGACCAAATTGCATCGGCTGGAAGAGAATATCGGAGCACTGGCGGTCCAACTCACGCTGGACGATTTGCGCGAGATCGACAGCGCGGCTTCCGAGATCACGGTGCAGGGTGCGCGCTATCCGGAAAAGCTGGAACAAATGACCGGCCGCTGATTGGCGGCGGGCATGATGCCGGCGGTGACGATTCCGGTTGCGACAACCCGGCCCCAGTCGGATTGTTACTGAAGCCAAGAATCTTGATCGTTGTTGGAATCGTCGGAGTTGTTGGAATCCAACGTGTTGGTCGACGACGGGGACGAAGCGCCGAACGCTGAGGAGACACCCGACCCGGTGGCGGGGGCGGCGCTGGAAGATGATCCGCTGGAATCGGAACCGTCGTTGGCGGCCTGCCGGAAGGGGTCGGGGATGGGTACCGGCGGGGCGACGGAAACGTCGCTGAACCACCAGCGGAATTTCATCGGGATCCGCACCACCGGAATGGGGTCGTCTATGACGACGGTGGTCGCCGCTTCACCGTTGTTGAAGGTGAGCGTGTAGGTCCCGGCGCGGTCGACCGAGAGGCGTGTGAAGACGACGTATCCATCGGAGAAGGTCTCGGAGGTGTCGCCGGAGAGAGCTGCGCCGGCGGGGCCGGACGATAGGGTTACGTTGCAGGTGGACGTATCGGTGGTGATGATGTTCCCCGATTCGTCCGTGATTTCGAGTTTCACGTTCGCAAAAACGTCGCCGAACTGCTCGGCGGTGATGGTTTGCCTGACGACGACCAAATGCCGGATGGGGGGGATGTCATCGAAAGAGTTCGAGGTGATCACCGGGAAGCTGCTGTCGGTGGCCTGAAGCTTATAAGTGCCGACTTCGCTGAGCGAAAGATTGTTGAAACTCGCCGCGCCGCTCTGCGCGGTCTGGGTTAGCGTTCCGGTGAGCTGTCCCGGCCCGCTGGCAAGCGTCAGGGTAACGGTGGAATTGTCGCTGGTGACGCGATTTCCGTATTGGTCCTCGATATCGACGACGACGGGAGGCGTCATCGTGAAGCCCGTCGCGACGGTGGAAGGTTGCTGTGCAAACGCCAGCTGCGATGCCGCGGCCGGGCTCACGGTAAACGAGTTGGAGACCGCCCCGAGGAGATCGCCGTCCACGACTTCGACCGAGTATGTTCCGGCAGTGGTGATGGAAAGGTCGCCGAATGTCGCGACGCCGTTCACCGCCTGGACGGTCAAGGTTCCGCTTAGAGTTGCCGAACTGGGACCGGTCGCGATGGAGATGGTGACGTACGAATCGTCGGCCGTATCCAGCGCGCCCGTCGAGTCTTCCACGTCCACGGTCACGTCGGGCATGGTATTTCCGGCGGTTATATTGCTGGGCTGCTGTTGGAAGGCCAACTGAACCGGGGCCGTTAGAGTAATGTGGAAGCTGTCGGACACCGCGCCGGTGAGGGAACCGTCGCTGGCGCCGAGGGTGTAGAGGCCGACCTGGTCGAGCGCCACATTATCAAAGGTCGCGATTCCGCCGGATGTGGCGACGGTCGTCGTCCCGCTGATATCACCCGGCCCGCTGGCAACAGAGAGCGTCACATCCGACGAATCGGTGGTAACAAGATTCCCGAAGGCGTCTTCAACATCCACGACCACCGGCGGACTGATCGGCGTGCTGATGACCGTATTGATCGGCTGAGCCGTGAAAACAAGCTGCGCCGACGCGGCGGGAGAGATGGTAAAGCTGCTGGTCGTGGCGGTGGCGAGGCTGCCGTCGGTGGCAGTGAGCGTGTAGTCGCCGGCGGTGTCCAGAATCACATTGTCGAACGTGGCCACGCCGTTAACCGCGGCGACCGAGACCGTTCCGCTGAGCGTTCCCGGCCCGCTGTGGACGGAGAGCACGACCGTTGACGTGTTGCCCGCGACAATCGCGCCTGTGGGGTCCTCAACGTCAACGACAATGGCCGGGCTGTTGGGATCGCCGGCGATCGCGTCGCTGGGCTGCTGCGCAATGCCCAATTGAGACGCGGCGCCGTTGCTGACGGTGAAGCTGCTGGAGATCGCCGAGGTCAGGCTCCCGTCGGTGGCGGCCAGCGTGTACGTTCCGGGTGAATTCACAATGACATTGCTGAAAGTCGCAACGCCTTGGCTGGCGGCGACGGTCGTCGTTCCGCTCAGGGATCCGGAGCCGGTGTGGATAGCCAGCGACACATTTGAGCTGTTTCCCGTGACGATGTTCCCAAACGCGTCCTCGACGTCCACCACGACGGCAGGGCTGATGATGGCCCCGGTGGCGACGTCGCTGGGTTCAGTAAAATAAGCGAGCTTGGCCGCGGCGGCGGCGCTGACCGTAAACGAACTGGAATTCGCCGCCGTGAGGCTGCCGTCGGAAGCGGTGAGGGTGTAGCTGCCAGCGGTGTCGATGAGCACGTTGCTGAAAGTCGCGACGCCGCTCGATGTGCCGACCGTGACGGTGCCGCTGAGCGTCCCCGGCCCGGAATGGACGGACAGTGTCACGTTGGATGGACCGGCGGTAACAATATTTCCGAAGTGATCCTCAACATCGACGGTCATCGCGGGGCTGATCGCGATGCCGGCGGTGACGCTGGAAGGCTGCTGGTTGAAGACAACCTGGCTTGCGGCGGCGGGGCTGATGGTGAAGCTGCCCGATGTAGCCGCGGAATCGGTTCCATCGGTCGCGTTGAGCGAATAGGTTCCGGCAGTGTCGAGGGAGACGTTGCTGAAGGTTGCGACGCCATTCACGGCCTGAACGGAGACGTTTCCCGAGAGAAGCCCGGGGCCGCTGTGCACGGACAGGGTGACGGTGGAATTGTCGGAGGTGTCGATGTTTCCGTATTGATCCTCGACGTCGACGGTAAAAGAAGGGAGGACTCCGGCGGTGGTACTCACGGGCTGGGAAGTGTAAACCAACTGGGTAGAGGAAGTGATCTCGAAGATCGTGCCGGGGTTGGAGACGCCGACCGTGTTGCCGCCTGTGGTGGTGCCGAAAAGGTCTCCGTTGCTATCCATGCGAAGGCCAACCTGCGGTTGTGCGCCGTCCTGACCGGCGGTGCCGCCAGTAAACGAATGGAGGATGGTGATGGCGGTAGCGCCAACGGGAAGCTCCCAGACGTCGCCTTGTCCGCTTGGGCCGCCGCCTGTTTCGGTGGTGCCAAAGATGTCTCCCACGCTGTCTATAATGGGAGCGCCCCAGGGGAACTGTCCCGGATCAGCTCCGCTGTTACCTGTGAAGGCGATAAGGATCGTGGGAGCCGAGGCGTAGCCGTTGCCAACTCTGGGAAGCTCGAAGAGTTCACCGAGGTTCCCGGAGGAGCCGCCTGACTGGGTGGTACCGAAGAGGTCGCCGTTGGCGTCCATAACGAGCCCGGAGTCGGGCTCGCGGCCGTCGGGTTTACCCGTGGAATTTGGGTCCCCGAGAAACGTATAGAGAACATTAACGGACATCGCGCCGGGGGTGTACTCGTAAATAGTCCCGCTGCCGGTTACGCCCAGAGTGGCATTTAAATTACCACCTTGGCGTGCGGTGCCGTAGAAATTTCCATTGTAGTAGAGAAGTCCCCCGTATGGATTTTTTCCGTCGGCTTCTCCCGAGAAGGAATAGACGATTTGTGCGGCAGTGGCAAAGCCGCCGGAGCCGTTGGAGGCCAGTTCGTAAATCGCGCCATGTCCCGCGGTGCCACCGATCTTGGTTGTCCCCCAAATGTTTCCGCTCGCGTCGAAGGTGACCCCGCTGTAGGGCTCGTAGTCAGCCGGTAAGCCATTCACGAGGACGGTGGGAAATTGATACAGCTCGGTAAAGGTGCTGGTGGCGATATTATAATCGTAGATAGTTCCCGAGCCCTCCGCTCCGCCGGCGAAGGTCGTACCGTAAAGAGTATTTCCCACGAGTTTGGGGCCGGACATCGGGTCGGAGCCGTCGGCGGCTCCGCTGAAGTTGTAGAGGGTGGTAATTGTGCTGGAACCCGCGGCAAGTTCCCAGACTGTTCCGTCGTTGTTGGCGCCGCCGGTGGAAGTGGTTCCGTAGAGATTGCCGCTGCTGTCGACGGCGGGCTTGGAGTAGGGGTCGGAGCCGTTAGCTCCGGTAAAAGTCGCGAGTTGGCTATACCCGCTAAGAAGCATTCGGCATTCCAGCGGCTCGACGCGGTATTCTGCGCCGCGGAGCTGATTGAAACGCCGGGTAAGCCGCGCCAGACAACAGCGCGCGGATGCGGACAGCTTGGGACCGATGCAGCCGGAGACGAATCGCTCAACGATGGACATGGCACTCAGTTGTTTTTCAAAACCCTAATCGGACACCACTACGCCGCGTGCCCAGTCGCGGCGTATTCCTTGTTACGCGCAAAATTTATCGGCACGCGGCGCAAATCGAATAAATGCGATTCTTTGGGCCGCAATGAGCCGGTAAAACCTTCACAGGCAAGGCAGATACACGATGCAAAATTTCGCACGAACCCCGTTATCAGTATTGAAACCGGGGTTGATTCAAACCCGGCTTCGGCAGCTCGTGGAAGGCACATGGCTGGGGTGATAGCGGTAAAATGTCGCGATGCGAAACTTTGACAGCCTTTCGGAGCGCGAAGTTCTGGCTTTGGCGATTGGTATGGAAGAGGAGGACGCCCGCGTCTATGCCGACTATGCCGACGGACTTCGGGAAAAGTTTCCCGCCTCGGCGGAAGTCTTCTTGAAAATGCGCGACCAGGAAATCGGTCACCGAAAGCGACTCACTGAACTCTACCAACAAAAGTTCGGAGACCACATCCCGCTGCTTCGGCGGCAAGACGTCAAAGGATTCATCAAGCGGCGCCCCATCTGGCTGGTCCGCCCGCTGGGACTGGAAGCCGTCCGCAAGCAGGCGGCGACCATGGAAGCGGAGGTGCAACGATTTTACTCGGCCGCCGCAAAACGCGCGACGGACATGGGCGTGCGGAGTCTTCTGATTGATCTGGCCGAGGAGGAACGCGGGCACGAACAATTGGCGGAGCAGCTCGAGAAGGAAAATCTCACGCCGGATGTGCGAGCCGAGGAGGATGAAGCGAACCGGCGATTATTTGTGCTTCAGGTCATCCAGCCAGGTCTGGCGGGATTGATGGATGGATCGGTCTCGACCCTCGCGCCGGTGTTTGCCGCGGCGTTCGCCACGCATCGCAGCGAATATGCGTTTCTGGTTGGCCTCGCGGCGTCCGTTGGGGCGGGGATCAGCATGGGATTTGCCGAAGCGCTCAGCGACGACGGGAGCCTGACCGGGCGCGGGCGGCCGCTGTTGCGCGGGATCATCTGCGGATTGATGACGGCTTTGGGTGGGATCGGGCACACGGTCCCGTTCCTCATCCCGCGCTTCGGAGTCGCGTTTGCCGTGGCGGTGGGGGTTGTCGCGCTCGAGCTGGGAGTGATCTCCTGGATTCGCTATCGCTTCATGGACACGCCGTTTCTCTCGGCGGCGTTTCAGGTTGTCGTGGGAGGGGTGTTGGTTTTTATCGCGGGAATCGTGATCGGGTCATCATGAGCCCGACGGCGGCAATTTTGCCGCCTTGCCGGAATCCACCATCGTGTTTCAAATGTGGGGGATGCCATTGCCGAGCATTTCGATTGTCGTTCCGAATTTCAATGGCGCGAAAACGCTTGAGAAGACTTTGCGGTCTTTGGTGGATCAGAAGTATCCGGAGTTGGAAATCATCGTCGTTGATGGGGGATCGACGGACGGGAGCCTGGAGATCATCCGCCGGTATGAGCCGCACATCGCGTGGTGGGTGAGCGAAAAGGATCGCGGGCAAAGCAACGCCATCAACAAAGGGTTGGCGCCAGCCGCGGAAAGATCGTCAATTGGCTGTGCAGCGATGATTATCTTTGCCCTGGGGCGCTTGATATCGTTGGGAAGACGTTTGCGGAAAAGCCGGAGATCGACGTCTTGGCCGGCGCGAGCGAGCAGGTCTGGATGGATAGCGATCATCGCAGTCCGATGAAGATCAAGCCGCACTGGCTCGATCTGATGCCATGCTGGGATCCCATTCCGCAGCCGAGTTGTTTCTTCCGGCGGAGCCTGCTCGATCGAAAACCGGCCATTGATGAGCGGTATCATTATTCGATGGATTTTGAATTGTGGTGCTATTTCCGGTCGAGGAAGGCGAACTTTCACATCATTGACGAGCAATTGAGCGTCATTCAAAACAGCGATTCGAACAAGACTAGCATTGCCGGCGATGCGCAGGATTCCGGAATGGGAACTGCTCTACCGAACCTATGTCGGGGAAAGAATCCCGCTGATCTTCTGGCATCGCTATTTCCGGTATCCGGTTGAGCGATTCCGCCAGAAACATCGCGGCAACAAGACGATCTTCTACGCGACGCGCGTCTATACCGGGACGTTTCGCCGATTCTTCGGGTTGTTTTATGGCCAGGAACGCGTTCGGATCATGAATTGGGAATGGTTTGTCCGCCCGCCTTCTTAAAATGCGGGGTTGGGAATAAATTTCCGCTGGATTCGTCTGGTAAGGGGAAGTCTCGGAGGCGTATTTGGACGCGCACCGCTTGGCAGGCGGATATGAAGAGGTGTCGGGTTCGGACGAGGCCGCGGGCATCGTCGACGCTTCGCTTGCGCATCTGGATACGGCGTATAACCTGGCGCGATGGCTCACCGGCTCGGATCACGATGCGGAGGATATGGTTCAAGAGGCATATCTTCGCGCCCTGCGCGCCGCTGGAACGTATCGCGGGAGGAGCGCCCGGTCGTGGATTTTGACGATCGTTCGCAACGCCTGCTTCGATCGCCTTCGGCGTCAGAAAATCGCGCCATTCGATGATTCTGAAGGAGACGCGCCACCGGATGTGTCGGCAGTTGAAAGCGATCCGGCGGTCATCCTCGAGCGCGCGGAGGACGTTGCCAGAACCCGTCAGTCGATTGCGCAATTGGCCCCAAATCTTCGAGAAGCGGTCGTGCTCCGAGACCTGGAGGGAATGTCGTACAAGGAAATCGCGGCGATCAGCGGCGTGCCGATGGGGACGGTGATGTCGCGATTGGCCCGGGGGCGAACTCAGTTGGTGGCGATGTTGAGCGAGGATCGAACCAGATCGCAGGGGGTGAAGCCATGACAAATATGAATTGCCAGGATGTTCGCGGACTGCTGCACGCCTACACGGACAATGAGTTGGATGCGATGGCGGCGCAGCAGATTGAGGCACACATGGCAGAATGCGCGGTGTGCCGCCGGGCGTTTGAAGCGGATCGGGCGGTAAAGAGCGTTCTGGCGAATCCGGCGCTGTTGCACGCCGCGCCGGCGAGTTTGCGCGGGAGAATCCGCGCCGCCGCAATCGTCGCCGATCCGCAACGGGCCGCGGGGAATAGTCCGATATCGGCCGCGGCGCGGCGGCCCAGCACCTTCTGGCGGAATCTGGCCGTGGCGGCTGCGGTGCTGATCGTCATTGGTTTGGCCTGGGTCGGGCCGGGCGAATTTTCGCATTTGGGCGGCGCTGGCACCGATGGTCAGGAAGCGCTGGCCGCGCATTTGCGATCGTTGCAGACCGAATCGCATTTGTTCGACGTGGCGTCGTCGGATCAGCATACGGTGAAGCCTTGGTTTGCCGGGCGCGTGGATTTTTCGCCGCCGGTGTTTGATCTGTCTGATAAGGGTTTCCCGCTCATCGGCGGCAGGTTGGATTATCTGCACCAGAGACCGGTGGCGGCTTTGGTTTATCGGCGCAACAAGCACATCATCAACGTCTTTGTCTGGCCGGGCGAAAGTGGGGAATCGTCGATGGATCAGGACGGGTATCACCTGGTTCATTGGAGCGACGGGGGGATGACGTTCTGGGCGGTGTCGGATTTGAATCCCGCCGAATTGGGGCAATTCGCGGGTTTATTCAGATCCGAATCTTCAACTCGGCCGTAAAAAGCGCACTACAAAGCGGGCTGGAAACAATTCCGGGAATATCCGCGCCGGCAGTTCGTCCGGTTTATTGAAAGGACGAAATGCCAAATGAGAATAATCAACCTCGCGCTGGTTTTGGTATGTGCGGCGGCGATTGCCGGAATTGCCCTTGGCGACGAACCGGCGACCGCGCCAACGACGGAGCCTTCGATGGGGCCATCGTCGAATCCAACCGTCACCATCGACAACTTCAGCTACAGCCCGAAGGAATTGACGATTCGCGCCGGGACGACGGTCACCTGGGTGAATCAGGACGACGTTCCCCACACCGCGACGGCGGATGGCGACTCGCCACTGTTTGATTCCAAGGCCCTGGACACGGACGACAAGTATTCCTTCACGTTTAATCAGCCGGGGAAATACCCCTACTACTGCAAAGTGCACCCGCACATGCACGGCTTGGTCATCGTTAACCCATAACGCACGGAGACCCATATGCCTGAATATATTGACCGGGACGATGCGCACGACGGAATCGATCGGCGCGGTTTTTTAAAGTGCATGGCCTGGGCCGGCGCGGGAGTGGTCTGGGCAATGAAAGGCGGGATTCTCCAGTCGCGCGCGTTCGGTGCGGATATGGGCGGAATGGCCGGCGCGGATTTCACGTTCGTACAGGTGAGCGACAGTCATATCGGATTCAACAAGGGCGTTTATACCGACGTCGTGGGAACATTTCGCACGGCCGTGGATCGGATCAACGCCCTCCCGCAAGCGCCTTCGCTGGTGTTGCATACGGGGGACCTGACGCACCTTTCCAGGCCGGCGGAGTTTGACACCGTCGGGCAAATGATGAAGTCGATCAAGACGGATCAAACGTTTTACGTGCCGGGGGAGCACGACTACTTCGTGGACAACGGCCAGCAATATCTCGAACGCTTCGGCAAAGGGACGCGCGGAACGGGTTGGCAAAGCTTCGATTTTCACGGCGTGCATTTCATAGGGTTGGTAAATGTCGCAAATCTCAGCAACGGCAAGACCTCGCTGGGTCTGCTTGGCGACGAGCAGCTTGAGTGGATGGAAAAAGATGTTGAAGGCCTCGCCGACAGCACGCCGGTCGTTGTCTTCGCACACGTGCCGCTTTGGACGGTTTATGGGGACTGGGGCTGGGGCACGCAGGACAGCGGGCGGACCCTGGGATATCTGCGGCGGTTTGGATCGGTGAGCGTGCTCAACGGACACATTCATCAGATACTTCAAAAAGTGGAGGGGAATATCACGTTTCACACCGCGCGCTCGACCGCTTTTCCGCAGCCGGAGCCAGGGAAAGCGCCGTCGCCCGGGCCGATGAAGAATATCGCGGCGGATCGAGTTCGAAGCATGCTGGGAATCACGCGCGTGGATTACGTGGAGCACGCGGGAACCCTCGCGACGACGGATACGGCGCTGGCCGCTGCACCGCCGGCGACGCAGCCGGGCTAGCGGCTAGCGCGCCAGCATGTAGGGCTTGGCGATTCCGTTGCCGATGATTTGCTCGCGGATTTCCTGGATCGAGCGACGGTCGCCGGGCCACATGAAATGCTCCTCCGCGGATTCAATCGGCAGCCAGCGAAATTGATCATGCTCATGATCCATGACAACCACGGCGTTGCGTTTGACGACCGCGCAAAATTGAATCGAATGCCAGAGTGTGTCGTGCGCGGCGATGTAGAAAACATGAGCGTCACTGAGTTTGTAAAACTCGTCGGGAGCAAGGCCGGCTTCCTCGCGCGAGCTCGCGCAAGGCGCCGTCCGCAGGCCATTCGCCGGGATTGGATTCACCATAGACGGTTTGCCACGTGCCGCCAAGGAAATCCTCGGGGCTGCGGCGAAGCTGGAGAATCTCCCAACCCGAACCGGCGGGCCGTATCACAAAACAGCACACCATGTCGTAGCGGATTTTCATGATTGGGTTGCGCCGATAACGTAATTCTGCCCGCCGACGCGTTTGACCCAGCCGCGCAGGGTCATCATGGTGAGTTCCGGCAGAATCGTCTCGGCGGGTAAATCGGTCCGGGCAATGATCAGATCCAGGCCGATGGGGTCGCGGGTGATTTCGCGAAGGATGCGAGTTTGCTGATCGGTCAGATTGAAGGCCGCGACGAGTTTTGGGGTGGTCTCCTCGGCAAGCGTCGCGGTTGGCTCTGGTGGAATTTCGGGTTGCTCGATTTCAATGGCTTGCTGCGGGAGGGGCCCGAGGCCGTCGAGGATTTCTTCGAGATTGGTGACCAGCGTCGCGCCGTCGCGGATGAGCGCGTGCGGGCCGGCGGACATGGGATTGTCCACGCGGCCGGGGAGCGCGAAGACGGTGCGTCCGTGCTCGTCGCCGGCTTGTCTGGCGGTGATGAGCGCACCGCTGGCGACATCCGCCTCGACGACCAGCACGCCGCGCGACAGGCCGCTGATGATCCGGTTGCGGCGCGGGAAATTCTCCTTCGCCGGAGGCGTGCCGAGGGGAAATTCACTCACCACGGCGCCGCGCGCGGCGAGTTGTTTAAAGAGGGACTCATTTTCGGGCGGATAGGCGACGTCCACGCCGCACCCGAGGACGACGATGGTGCGCCCGTCGGGAATCGCCAGAGCCCCGCGATGGGCGGCGGAGTCGACGCCTCGCGCGCCGCCGCTAACGACAGTTGCCCCCGCCTGGGCAAGAAGCGATCCGAATCGCTCCGCCTGTTCGCGGCCGTAGAGGCTGCATTTTCGGCTCCCGACGATGGCGACGGCGTTGAGATCGCGCGGCTGGAGCGTGCCGCGAATAAAAAGCACGGCGGGGGGATCAGGGATGACTTTCAGCAGCATCGGGTATTCCGCATCGTCCTGACAAATGAGATTCACGCCCATCTCGCGGCAGCGGGCGAGTTCCCTCTCAGCCGCGTCCGCCGCGGCCCGAATCGACCGCAAAATCTGCGAGGTCTTGATCGTTCCGATCCCCTCGACCGCGCCCAGCAGAGTCGCCCCCGCATCGCACGCGGCTTCGGCGCTTCCGGCGGCGATCACCAGCCGGCCCAGAAGAATCGGGCCGATTCCGTCGGTCATCGAGAGTTGCAGCCAGTGCCGAAGCGCCACGGTTCACCCCTTCAAACTTATCACGGCTTCGCGAACCAGTTCAGGCTGAACGTTGTCCGCCACAAACGCCTTGCCGATTCCTTCGAGAAGCACAAACCGGAGTTTTCCGTTTTTGACTTTCTTGTCGAACCGCATCGTTTCGAGAACTTTGTCGATGTCGAGTGTAAGGCCCGCCGTGGGCAAGCCGGCTCTTTGCAGAATCGCGCGAATGCGCGAAAGGGAAGATTCGTCCAGCAAGTCCAGCTTATAGGAAACGAAGGCCGCGGCGCACATGCCCAGCGAGATCGCTTCACCATGCGAGTAGGAATAGTTGGAGACCGATTCGATGGCGTGCCCGAAAGTATGCCCGAAGTTGAGATGGGCTCGATCGCCTTTTTCCAACGGGTCGGCTTCGACGACCTTTGCCTTGATCCGCACGTTGTGGGCAATCAACTCGCTAAGAACGCTCATATCCAGGGCAAGAATACTGTCGAGCGTGCTTTCGAGTTCGGAAAATCCTTTCGCGTCGCGAATGAGATCGTGCTTGATGCATTCGGCCAAGCCGCTGCGAAGTTCGCGCGGCGGAAGAGTGACGAGACTTTGCGGATCGATCAGAACCCCCGTCGGCTGGTAAAACGCGCCAATGAGATTTTTCCCCACCGCATGATCCACACCGGTTTTCCCGCCGATGCTGGCGTCCACCATGGCCAGCAGACTTGTGGGAATCTGCACCAGAGGCACGCCGCGCAGAATCGTGGCGGCAACGAAACCCGCCATGTCCGTGACCACCCCGCCGCCGAGGGCCAACACCGGCGTGGACCGCTCGATCTTCGCACCAAGCAATTGATCGTATAAGGGCATAATATGGCGGAGATTCTTGTGCTGCTCACCGGCGGGAATAACCGCGGTGATCGCTTCGATCCCAACGGCCGAAAGCGAATCGGCTAGCGTTTTGCCATGCAGCGGCTCAACATGAGAATCCGTCACCACGGCGGCCTTGCCCTGGCTGAATTTCGATTTCATCCACTCGCCCACGGAGGAAAGCAAACCGGGTTTCACGATGACGTCATATCCCTGCTTGGCAAGTTTGACGTGGATTGTGGTTCCCTCGGTCATGGACTCGCATTGTAACCGCAGCCCGAAAGTTCTCGAAATAGCGCTCCGTGCGCGTCTTAAGCGTCGGGGCGGCGATTGTTAAGAACCGCAACAGCATAAACCCGCAAAAAATACTTCTCCAACCATCATCGCACTTTACTTGTCGAACCGCCCCCTGCGAATACGATATCGTATTAGGAGAAAGCATGACCGAATGGATTTGGTTGAACGGAGAGATCGTGCCCATGGGGGAGGCGTGGGTCTCGGTCGAGGACCGCGGCTTTCAATTCGCCGACGGCGTGTATGAAGTCATCCGCATCTACAACGGAAAACTCTTCACCCTTCCCCAGCATCTCCAGCGCCTGGAAAAATCGGCGTCGGCGATCCAGCTAGCCGTGCCGATGGACTCCGCGAGCCTGACCGCCGAAATCGCCAAGCTGATCGACCGCAGCGGCCTTCGCGAAGGGATGATCTATCTCCAGCTGACGCGCGGCGCCGCGCCGCGAAATCACATTTACGGGCAACTCAAGCCGACGCTTTTATTTTACGCCAGGCCCCTGCCCCCGGCGTCCGCCCCCGGCGATGGCGAGGGCGTGAAGCTCCTCACCGTCCCGGATGAGCGCTGGAAACGATGCTGGATCAAGTCGATCGCGCTGCTCCCCAATATTCTGGCCAAAAACCAGGCCGTCGCCTCGGGCTCGGACGAGGCGGTCTTCATCGCCAACGATACGGTGACCGAATGCTCCGCCAGCAACATTTTCGCCGTCATCGGAAAAAAGTTGGTGACCCATCCCGTAGGGAGCAAGGTCCTCCCCGGCATCACGCGGGCAATCCTGCTGGAGCTTGCGCCATCGGTCGGGCTGGAGTCCGACGAGCGCGCCCTGCGCGAAGAAGAAGCCCGCCGCGCCGATGAACTATTCATCACCAGCACAACGCGGGAAATTTCCTGGGTCGCCCGCTGGAACGACCGCTACATCGGCCAGGGCCGCTGCGGGCAGATGACCAAAAAGCTCCACGCCGCCCTGCGCGAGAAAATTGTGAGGGAGACGTCATGAAAGAATCGCGTCGCTCCAGAGCATTTGCGGATGCCGCGCGAAAGTATCTTGCCCGTTACGGCCGGCAAGGGCTGATTACGCAAATCAATAGTGCAAACGGGGATGGCCCGACTGCGCTGGAACGAAGGCACTCGAAAGCGCTGCGGCGCTATTTGGTGAAAAATTCGAAAAACGATCCTTGGTGATCCGGCCCGCGGATTTTTTCAGCCCATTCGCTTCCAGGCGCTAGGCGACCGCATTTCGTCCCTGTCGGCGCGGACCGATTGTTCCGTGGCGCTTTCCGAATAAATCTGATTCGCCGGAGAGCTTTAGAATCTCAAAATACATCAGCAGAGTCGCTCGATCGACGGTTTGCTCATATTCTCCCGCGTCATTTACTAGCCACAGGCAATCAAGACCGTCTTTTTCGGAATAGAAGCCGACGCGGTACTTTCGGCCGATCAATGTTTTCCAATGCGGAGTGCCGTCGTCGTACCGTTTGAGTTGTACGAGAGTCTTGGGCGGGATGACCGTCGGAATTCGCATTTCAGGAGCTATTATATCGTGATTATTTGGGTCAGCCAAATTTACGATTTCGCTTTAGCCGCTTCAGCCATGAATCTTGTCCAATCCGAAACTGGAATCGATGGCGGCATAATGCCATTATGCGGGATTGGACTACCATCTAAACGATAACGCCCGACATTTCTTTTTTTCCGGTACCGATCAACGTGGGGCGATCCATGCCTGACCTTGTCTAGCTTATAGACATCGCGGGACATCAGAACCCATATTCCTTCCACCGCGACGCAACCAACTCAATCGTCTTCCTATCCATCTCCAATTCCCTCGGCCACCGGCGGACTTTCCCTTCGCCCGGCCATTTCGCCGTTGCGTCAAACCCGATTTTGCTCCCCGTCCCGTGATCGGGGCTGGCGTGATCGAGAATGTCGACGGGGCCGTGCACAATTTCCGCGTCGCGCTGGGGATCGCAATTGGCGAACCAGTGGAAAAGAACGTCCTGCTCGTTGTGCACGTCGACGTTTTCGTCCACGACGATGATGAATTTCGTGAACGCCATCTGCCCCGCGCCCCAGACGGCGTGCATGACTCGCCGCGCCTGCATCGGGTATTCCTTGCGGATTTTCAGAAAAGCGCAATTGTGGAACACGCCGCTGATCGGGAGGTTGTAGTCGACAATATCCGGAATGATCGTTTGCAACAGCGGCAGGAAGATGCGCTCGGTGGCTTTGCCGAGGAAATAGTCCTCCATCGGCGGCTTGCCGACGATCGTCGTCGGATAGATCGGATCCTTGCGATGGGTGATCGCCGTGATGTCGTAGGCGGGATAAAAATCCGCCAGGCTGTAGAAACCCGTGTGATCGCCGAAAGGGCCTTCGAGTAGAGTTTCTTTCGGATCGACCCAGCCTTCAATGACGATCTCCGCATTGGCCGGAACTTCCAGCGGAATGGTCCGGCAAGGCACCAGTTCGATTCCGCCGCCGTTCAGGAAACCCGCGAACAGCAACTCCTCAATTCCCGGCGGCAGCGGCGCGGTGGCGGCGTAGGGCAAAACGCTCTCACCGCCGAGGACGATGGCCAGCGGCATTTTCTCGCCGCGGGCGGCGTATTTGCGGAAATGCCGCGCCCCGTCGTGGTGCATGTGCCAGTGCATGGCGCAGCGGCGTGACGAGTATTGCTGCACGCGATACATCCCGATATTGCGGTCGCCGCTATCCGGGTCCTGAGTGAAAATGCCCCCAAAGGTGATATACCGCCCCGTCCCGCGCGGCGCCGCGGCTATTCTCGCCGCATCCGCGTGATCGATGATCTCCCCGCTCCCCACATCGCCATCCAGCGGCCAGCATTGAATCAGCGGCAATCGATTCAAATCCGCCTTCTCCCCCTCCAGCACAACCTGCTGGCAAATCCCGCTCCGCACACTCCGAGGCGGAAAGCTCCCCAGCTTCAGCAAATCCGGCAGCTTCTTCATCTTCTCAATCAGCGTCGTAGGAATCTCCGGCTTAACCAGCGCCGCCACGCGCTGTGCCAGCTCCCCCAGCGACCGGCTGCCCAGCGCCTGGTTGATCCGCCAATAGGACCCAAACGTGTTGATCGCCACAGGCATGTCCGACCCGCGCACATCCTGAAAGAGCAGCGCCTTCCCACCAAGGGAAGCGGCGGGGGATTTGTCCGGCTCCGAATGCCCATGCGGCGCAGCCGTCTTGCACATCCGATCGCAAATCCCGGCGATTTCAAGCTTGGGTTCGACAGGGGCGGCGACTTTGGCGAGTTCGCCTTCTCTTTCGAGGAGCTTGAGGAAGTCGGAGAGGGTTTCGGTCGCCGCCATGAGGGGGGATGGTAAAGGGGGAGGTTGCGATTAACAAATTCCAGCTGGCGCCGAGGGGAACCTCGTTGTAACGTGTGCTTCCCCTCGCCATGTACTCGGGGAGAGGGCACGGGTGAGGGGTCCTTGTCTGCCCGAGGTCCCAAAATATCCCATGCCCTGCGCGAGAGGAGGGGAGCAGGGGAACATTTGATCAGCTGAGCAGTAGACGATGCGGGACAAAGGCGGACAAAAGTTTACAGTCTTGTTGCGTTTGGCGGGTTGGGGGGAGTTTGGCTGTTGACTAACTATCAGACTTCTGCGCGGGGGCCAATTGATAGATCGCTCAATTCGCCGGGTCGGCGGTTAGGGTCGCCTTGCCACTCCCTTTCCCCCTTTATTCCTCTGAGCGCTCCAACCACAGTTCGCGCTGGGATGTAATAGGCGCTTTTTCCTGCAATTCGTTGACCGTCTCTAGCATCTTGTTTAGCCGCTCCGCGTCCGCCTCGTCGCAGGTAGTATTCGTCATAAGTCGCAAAATGATGCTGCGCATTCGATGGAAAAACCACCTCGGCCGATCATTGAGGCGCTGGGCGTCTAGATATTCGAGGAGCGCCTCGCAAAACACGTGGTGGTTTCCCTGAATTATTTCACTTACGTCCTCCAAACCCTTTTGGATCCTCACGTTTCCCAAACCGTCGAATGCTTCGGGCATCGCGATTAGAATAATCTTCTTATACTTCTCTTCATTTACCAGCATCGCCAGTCTGGGTAGCACAACGAGAAACTCTTTTTTCGCCGAGCGGAGGTTGTCCTGGTCCTTGCTGACGACGTCCATCGCTTTATTGAGAAATGCAAGGCGCTGACCGTGCGGTAACTGCAAAAACTCTTGGGCGTCGAGCTTTTGAATTGCCAAAATAATCTCGTGTAGCTGTCCGTCCACTAACACTTCGGAAAGCTTGTACGGCGCCACCAGCGACCGCTTCAGCATTCGCTCGAATTCGGATGCCTTCTTTATTCTTTGGGCTCGTGGCAAAATGCAATCTTGGATTAACTTGTCGATGGAAGGTGGAATTGCCTCGTTTATGGTACTTAGCGCGACATAATCGCCGGGAGGAATTCTGTGGCCGGACAGAGCCTCATAAAGGCAGTTCGCGAGCACGTAAATATCATCCGATGGTTCGGGTTTCTCGCCATTTTCTTGCTCCGGCGACATGTAGCCCGGAGTCCCAATTATGTCACCAGATGGTGTCACTCTTCGCTGATCGTCGCTAGGGCCTGTCTGATGAATCGCTTTTGGTTATAAATAGCGGTTTTCAGACGAGGTGTCACGGATGCGACGTTATGAGCTCACGGATGAGCAGTACGAGTTGATCGGCGATCTGCTGCCCGGCAACGGCAAGCGCGGCGGGCAGTGGAACGACCACCGCACCACGCTCAACGGCATGTTCTGGATTCTGCACTCGGGCGCTCAATGGCGCGAGATGCCCGAACGTTACGGCAGATGGCAAAGCGTCTACGACCGCTTCAACCGCTGGAGAAAGGACGGAACGATTGATCGAATCCTCCAGCGGCTGCAGATGAGGTTGGACAAGCAAGGACGAATCGACTGGGACCTGTGGTGCATCGACGGCACCAATGTGCGAGCCAGTCGATCCGCCGCCGGAGCCAGAAAATCAAAACCGCCCCGGAAGAACCGGCGGATCACGCGTTGGGCCGCAGCCGAGGCGGGTGGGGCAGCAAGCTCCACCTGGTTACTGACGGCCAGGGAGTTCCGCTCGCCGTCGAGGCCAGCGCCGGCCAATGCCACGAGAGCCGGTACGTGGAGCCGGTGATGAACGCGATGCGCATCGGTCGCCGCCGTCGTCGCCCCAGGAGGCTGGCGGGCGACAAGGGATACAGTTACGGAAATGTGCGGCGATGGCTGCGTCGCCACCGAATCCAAGCGGTGATCCCGGCGAAATCGAATCAGCCGCCGCAGGAGAACTTTGATCGCAAGGCGTATCGCCGACGGAACGTGGTGGAGCGTTGCGTGAATTGGATGAAGGAGAATCGCCGCCTGGGCACGCGTTACGAGAAACTGGCGGTGAACTTTCAGGCCATGGCCAAGCTCGCCATGATCCGTCGCTATTTCAGGATTTTGGATTCATCAGACAGGCCCTAGATAGCGCGATGCCAAAGTCGACCAAATAACAGTGCGTCCTATTGGCCGTCACGATTATGTTCTCGGGTTTTATGTCCCTGTGAATAATATTCTTGTCGTGTGCGTGGCCCAAGGCCGAGGCTATCTGTCCAAAACAGACCTGGACCTCAGCCAGCGTTAGCACCCCATCCTTCAAAAGTTCACGCAAGTTATTTCCGTGAACATACTCAAACACTATTAAAAAGTGTCCGTCGTCGCCAAATTTAACGTCGTAGACGGATGGAATATTGGGATGTCTAAAGCCAGCCAGAATGCGGGCTTCTTTCCTAAATCTTTCCTTGTCTGTATCGTTAGCGGATCCCCAGAGCGGGTCCAGAATCTTTAAAGCCACGTCCCTTTGTAGGTCGTTATCGAATGCTTTTTTTATGCGCCGAACCCCCCTCGTCCCTCATCTTGTTTTTCAACCGTAAAACGCTCTTGGCCGGGTGGAGACGTACCGGAGCTAGCGCTTACGCGTTTCGGAGGTGTCGCACGTGTAGTATCGCCCATGGCACTTTTTCCTTATGCTGGGGGACCAATTACGATACAGAAGGGGCTAACGCAAGCGATACGTGTAATCACTCCTCATAGAAGGGTAAACAACTTAATAGCGACCATACAACCCAGGGCCGGCAGTTGAACAATCAGAATCAGTAGAATGCCTACGCGCATCCACCAGAATTTCTTCAACACTCCTTTCGCCATTGCATAGGTTTGAGTCGCCAAATCTCGTTCAAGCGCCTCTTCACTGACAAGTCGCGCTTCGTCGATATAGCCTGCCGCATTTTCGTGTCCCGCAACATCGCCGTAGAAAAGTGCTGAGTTCGCTTTCCGGGGCGACCACAAATACGGCAGCACCATAAAGAACGTCAGCCAAATCGACGCGAGGGAGATCGCCGTAACGATGCAGAGCAGAAACGCAGCCAAATGAATCTCAACCGTGTGGCCCGCGTAAAGGCTCAAGATGTCGCCCTGCTTAAGTACGATGCCGCCGACGATTATTGTGTTGTACCCGATAACCACCGCGCCCTTTTGGTTGGTCGACATGGCGTATGAATCGAAACGACCGATAATTTTCCAGAGAGATTCCGATGTCATCGGTATCCCTCGGGCGCAGTTGCATAATCACCATCCGCAAGCATATCGTCAGGATAGATGATTTTGTGATCGTCGTAGCTTGCTTGCTCGATCCTTACAGTTCCTCCCACACTCTTGGGGAACAGGTCGAAAACGTGATCCGTGCAATGGGCGTAATCTTGCGCTGCCGACGCCAGCTTGCACGCTTTATTCACCGCATCTGCGTAGGCCGTGATTTCATGTGCGTTTGTCAAGCCGATGCGCGTGAAAATTATGTCTCCCGCCGCGACACCAGCACCTAGGGCCTGTCTGATGAATCGCTTTTGGTTATAAATAGCGGTTTTCAGACGAGGTGTCACGGATGCGACGTTATGAGCTCACGGATGAGCAGTACGAGTTGATCGGCGATCTGCTGCCCGGCAACGGCAAGCGCGGCGGGCAGTGGAACGACCACCGCACCACGCTCAACGGCATGTTCTGGATTCTGCACTCGGGCGCTCAATCGCGCGAGATGCCCGAACGTTACGGCAGATGGCAAAGCGTCTACGACCGCTTCAACCGCTGGAGAAAGGACGGAACGATTGATCGAATCCTCCAGCGGCTGCAGATGAGGTTGGACAAGCAAGGACGAATCGACTGGGACCTGTGGTGCATCGACGGCACCAATGTGCGAGCCAGTCGATCCGCCGCCGGAGCCAGAAAATCAAAACCGCCCCGGAAGAACCGGCGGATCACGCGTTGGGCCGCAGCCGAGGCGGGTGGGGCAGCAAGCTCCACCTGGTTACTGACGGCCAGGGAGTTCCGCTCGCCGTCGAGGCCAGCGCCGGCCAATGCCACGAGAGCCGGTACGTGGAGCCGGTGATGAACGCGATGCGCATCGGTCGCCGCCGTCGTCGCCCCAGGAGGCTGGCGGGCGACAAGGGATACAGTTACGGAAATGTGCGGCGATGGCTGCGTCGCCACCGAATCCAAGCGGTGATCCCGGCGAAATCGAATCAGCCGCCGCAGGAGAACTTTGATCGCAAGGCGTATCGCCGACGGAACGTGGTGGAGCGTTGCGTGAATTGGATGAAGGAGAATCGCCGCCTGGGCACGCGTTACGAGAAACTGGCGGTGAACTTTCAGGCCATGGCCAAGCTCGCCATGATCCGTCGCTATTTCAGGATTTTGGATTCATCAGACAGGCCCTAATTGAATTTCCCGATAAATTTATACAACCGGGCAAGTATACGCTTGAAATTTATGTAACCGACGATGATCACGGACTTTATGCAGAACAATCGGTCGACGTTGTTTTTCAGTAGACGATCAGCATAAGATCACGGTCGAAAGAACAGCGCGAAAGGAGGCTGTATGTGCGTCTGCTCGCGTAAGTAGGGCTAATCTGGCCCGTTAATTTGTGCCTATAAGTAGCCCGTCCATCGACGGGCTTTTTTGTCAGCCTTTGGAGAGGGGGTTATGAAGAGGGCCAATTCCCGAGATGAACATGGATGCGGAATAACAACAAACGGGGTGAAGTAACTAAAGTTTAGCGACGCATCTGGAATGCCAGGATAGCGAGGGACAGTCATCTATTTGTGGAGGTTAAATTAATGGGTGGCTGTCCCTGGTTCCCTGGTTCCCCCTGGTTCCCCCAGCCCCCCCCCGTTGCGATGTGTAGGATCGAAGATTTATGATTTCCATCGGCATTTGCAGAGTGGCTACCGTCGTGACTTCCGACGGCGAAAATAAGCAAATAAATCCCGCAGGCGAAGCCATGCAATGAAAATGTTTATCAGCGCTGATAGGCCGAAGGGAGCGGCGGCGAAGATCAGCATTGGAGGTCCCCGTGAATGAATTTTGCCAGAAGCTGATTCGTACGGCAGAAGCCTCCTTGGGTTCGGCCGCTGCGATAATCGCACTCGTTTGCACCATAGATTCTATTCGCGGGGATCAAAATCCGCTGATTAACAAGATGTGGATTACTGCGGCAGCATTGCCGCTGGAAAATCGTGGTTCTCTGCGGGTTGCTGGCGGCTATTCCAAAGTTTGTTGAATGTAAATTATATTCCTCGCAAGCCACCCCGTTTCCCTATTCCCCCATTCACAACAAAAGTGTCAAGTTTTGTCGGCGCGGGCTCCACGCATCCAAAAGATTTCCGCAAGTCACGATCAAAAAACATTTCGCGGGCTGCAGCGCACGCATTCCTATCGCGGCAAGTCTACGCGCTCGCTTTCTTGCGCACGATCACACTCGGCCCCGCGACGGCGCGGACGATTATTTCCGACCCGGCGGGGAGGAAGCCGGTTTCGCTTACCACCGACGTGATTCTTTTATCGGCAATCGCCGGGTCGAAGAACTCCGCCGAGCCGCCGGGGCGTAACTCGAGATAGCGCTTTTCCTACCGCGCCGATAGGCGGCCAGCCTATGGCGGGGGAGGGATCGCGCGGGGCGGATTGGGGGGTTGGGCCGCCGCTGGTGGCGGTGAGGATTAATCGATTCAGAAGCGGGACTTTGGGCATGTATCTTCCGATCCAAATCCACAGGGCCAGGGAGATTCCCGTCGCGGCGGCGACGACGATGATGCCTTTTTGCATTCCGATCCAGAGGGCGCGCCAATTTTCCGGGGCGAAGGGGACGCCGTTGCTCTGGGGGACGAAGGTCATGACCAGGCCGAACATGACGAAGAGGCCGCCGGTGATTCCGGGGAAGAAATGGCCGGGGAGGACGATCTCGACGGCGACGAGTCCGAGGCCGACGAAGATGACGAGGATTTCCCACCACTGGGCGTATCCGGTGAGCATGGGGACGCCGAGCATGAGGAGCAGGGCGAGCAGGCCGACGGTTTCGGCGACGCCGTGGCCGGGGGCGTGGAGGACGATGTAGAGGCATTGGAGGAAGATGACGATGAGCAAGCCGCGGACGGCGGCGCCGCTGAGGACGCTGACCAGTTCGTCCCCAAATCCGGGCGAAATGTCGGCGATGACCGTCCAGCCGCGCTGATGCGCCAGGTCTTGCGGGCTGGCGGCGATCCCGCTCGCCAGCCCGTATTGCACGGCTTGCTGGCTGTCCACCGTGAGCAAAGCGTCGGAGCCGACGATCGGGACGGAAGCGCCGGGGACATCGTGCCACTGTTTGGTGGCGATCAGGTCGGCGTATTGTTTGTCATCCACGAATCGCTTCCCGCCCTTGTCATTTTGCACCCAGTAGACGGAATGCTTTACGGCGACCATGGCGGCAGCGAGTAGCGGATCATGATGATTTCGCGCCGCGCTTTCTGCGAAGTCGAGCAGGACAGGCGCCTCCGCCTTGGCGCGCTCGGTTTCGGGCATGGCCTCGAGGCCTTCGGGGCCGAAGACGATGGGGCGCAATCGCCGAGGGAGGCGGAATCGCTCATGACGATCTCATCGCAAGCCATGGCGATCATCGCTCCGGCGGAGATGGCTTTGTCCTTCACATAGGCGACGATATGAAGATCGCTCTGGCGTTTGATGAAGCGGGACATGTCCAAGCCGTCGGTGAGGATTCCGCCGTAGGTGTCGATGCTGAGAATGACGGTGCCGCCGCCCATGCCGCGGACCTGGTCGATGCGCTGCTCGAGTTGATCGCGGGTGTAGTCATTGATCTCGCCCTGGATTTGGATGATGACGGCTTTGGTGTTCACCGACGGAGCCGTGGTCGGAGCATCGGCCTTCGCGACGGTAGAAAATAAAAATGCAACCGCGGAGACGCAGAGGCACAGAGACAGACGCGGAGAAGACAAGAAATTCAATGAAAGGAATTTCCTCCGCGTCTCCGCGTCTCTGCGGTTGAATTGGCCTTTCTTTAGCGCGGGGGGCCTCATGCCGATATTTTACGCTGAAGATCACCTAAGTACATGATTAGAATGGATTCCCATGCGGCGGGTTTTTCTGGTGTTTTCGGCGGTTTGCCTGGCGGCGTCCATTATGTTGGCCGTGATGTGGGTGCAGAGCTATCGGGCGGAGGATGACTGGTATGTCGCATGGCACTCGAAAGCCGGATCGGACAATATTCTTTATGGCCTCGGTGCGCGCTCGATACGAGGCGGCATCGAAATCACCTTTGGTCGCACGCTCATACCGGCGAGATACACTCCCGGCGCGGTTGTGCGGCACAACCGGTATCGTCCGCCGCTGGCGGGGCGGGGCGTTTTTGGATTTCGCTGGATCCTCGACTTGTCGCCAAATTCGATCAACCATTACCTCCTTAAGCTCTGGCATCCCACGCTGCTGACGGATTTTCCTTATTGGGCGGCCGTCGTCGCGCTCGCTCTTCCAGCGATTATTTATCTGCCGTTTTATAAACGGGCAGCAAGACCGGGATGCTGTGCGGTGTGCGGCTACGACTTGCGGGCTTCGCCGCAGAGATGTCCGGAATGCGGCACACCTACGCCGGGTCATTTGAGCAGCGGATCAGGGACTCCAACGCCGCGTGGGCTTTGAATGTGTCCAGGGCATTGGCGCCAGTTGCAGACCTTCTTCGAGAGTTTCGGCGCCTTCGGCTACTACCAAAGCGGCGGCGGCGTTTAGGAGGGAGATGTCGCGCTTGGGGCCGGGTTTGGCGGCTAGGACATCCTGCAAGGCGGCGGCGGCTTCGTCGATGTTGTTCACCTGGAGATCGCTTAGCTTGGCGTAGGGGATGCCGAATTCGGCGGGGTCCAGGGTCCAGGTGTGGATTTGGCCTTCGCGGAGTTCGCTGATGCGGGTGGGGCCGAGGGTGGAGATTTCGTCGAGGCCGTCCTCGGCGTGGACGACCCAGGCGCGATGGCTGCCCAGGTCGCGGAGGACGGCGGCGAGGCGATCGGTTAGTTCCGGGGCGAAGACGCCTAGGAGTTGGTGTTTGGCGCGGCCGGGGTTGGTGAGGGGGCCGAGGAGATTGAAGATGGTGGGGATGCCGAGGGATTTACGGGCCTCGGCGACGAATTTCATGGCGGGGTGATGGGCGCGGGCGAAGGCGAAGCAGATGTTGGCTTTATCGAGGCAGTGAGAGAGGGTTTCGGGGGAGACTTCGAGTTTTAGGCCGAGTTTTTCCAGGACATCGGCGGAGCCGGCGCGGCCGGAGGCGGAGCGATTGCCGTGCTTGACGACTTTGACGCCGCATGCGGCGGCGATGAGGGCGGCGGCGGTGGAGACGTTGAAGGTGTGGCGGACGTCGCCCCCGGTGCCGCAGGTGTCGAGCAATATGCCGGCTTCTTCGCAGGGAACGGGGATGACTTTTTGCGCATGACGGTGGCGGCGCCGACGAGTTCCTCGACGGTGGTGCCCTTGGCGGCCAAACCGACGAGCAGGCCGCCGATTTGGGCGTCGTTGGCCTGGCCGCACATGATGTGGGTGAAGGCATCGCGGGCTTCGTCGCGCGTGAGGTCCTCGCGGCGGGAAAGTTTTAGGAGGATGTCGGGGATGGAGAGAGACACGTTTTGAATGACGAATGATAAATGATAAATGACGAATGAAATTCCAATGTTCGAATGATCGAAGGGGCATTCGGTCATTCGGACATTGGGTCATTGATTCGTCCCGCCACGGCGGATGCTGCGCACATTTATCATTTATCATTCGTCATTTCCTTTTGGATTATTCGATCACACTCGCGCCGCCTGTCGCGGCGGTTACCAACGTCGCGGGTTGGCGGCCGAACTTTTCTGTGTACGTTTTGTGCAGTTGCTCGCAGAGCGATTCTACGCATCTTGGCTGGGCGAGAGCGACGATGCAGCCGCCGAAGCCGCCGCCGGTCATTCTGGCGCCGTAGACGCCTTTGATTTTGATCGCTTCTTCGACCAGGAAATCGAGTTCGGGGCAGCTTACCTCGTAATCGTCGCGCAGGGAATTGTGGCTTTGGACCATGAGTTCGCCGGCGGCTTCGTAATACATGCGGCGAAGCTGCTCGACCATGCTTACGGTGCGGGCGTTTTCGGTGATGACGTGACGGACGCGGCGGAAGTGGGTGTCGCTCATGTGGTCACGGGCGGATTCGAGCTGTTCCATCGTCACGTCGCGCAATGATCTGAGCTTGGGATGGGTGCGATGGAGGATGATCAGGGCTTCCTCGCATTGTTTGCGGCGCAGGGCGTATTCGCCGCCGCTGAGTTCGTGCTTGACCATGCTGTTGACGATGACGACGCGCAGGTCTTTTTCGTGCAGATCGACAAACTGTTTGGCGAGATTTCGGCAATCCAAAAACATGGCGGTGCCCGGGTGTGCGCCGGCGACGATCATCTGGTCCATGATTCCGGATGGAACTTGGGCGAATTCGTGCTCGGCGCGCTGGCAGATCAGAGCGAGCCGATCGGCGTCCATGTTCAATCCAGCGAGGAGGAGCATGGCTTTCCCGACGCCGACTTCCAGGGCGGCGCTGCTGGAGAGGCCGCCTCCGACGCTGAGGGAATTGCTGATGAGGATGTCCATGCCGGAGAGGGGGATGCCGGCTCCGATCAGTTCGGCGGCGATGCCGCGGACGTAATTGCCCCACTGCGGTTTGGATCGCTCGATTTTCTTCTGGACGGAAAACTCCACGGCGTCTTTGGGGAAAACCGTCGAGACGACGCGGACCAGGTCGTCGTTGCGGGTGCGGCAGGCGACGACGATCTCGGGCTCGATCGCCATGGGGAAGACGAAGCCTTCGCTGTAATCGGTGTGCTCGCCGATAAGATTCACGCGGCCGGGGGCGCGGACGAGATGGACGCGGCGGGCTTCCTTTGACGGATCGTCGGGGAAGGCTTCGGCGAATCGCTTTTTTATGCCTAGATAGTGCTCCGATTGAACCATGTTATTTTGGTGGGAGCGACTGTATGGAGGGGGGGTGGGATGGTCAAGGTAAGAGCAATAATAGTGGATCGATGTTTGAGGGAAGGATTTGGGTCGGGTGTGTCGCTTGTGCCGAGGAAATGCGTGGGCTCGTATGCGAGAGAGCGTTGCCGATGCGATAGGTGTTGGCTGGCCTGGTGGAGGAGGGGTGAGCCTTCGCGCGAGGGGGCGGCAAATCGGTTCTTATCGGTCTGCTTTCTGGGGTCATCTAATGCTATACTTAACCATCATGTTTTCGCGTCGTCGGGCGGTTTATTCCATCGCTTCGGTGCTTGTGCTGGCGCTGGGGATTTCTGCGCGGGGGGATCAGGCGGCTTCGCGGCCTAGCGTGCCGGATTGTTTTATGCGGTTTTTGGATGATGGGCAGGGGGGCGGGTCGCTGCAATCGGCGGAAGTTGTGTTTGTGAATCCGCAGGGCGTGAAAGTCCATTTGGTCGCAGCGATTCATATTGGAGAGAGGGCATACTACGACGGACTGAACAAGGATTTTCGGCAGGATGACGCGGTTTTGTATGAGATGGTTATGCCTAAGGACGCCCATCCGCCGGCGCCGGCGGGGAGTGGGGATTCGGATGACGACGCGCGGGAGCAGAACCCGATTTCGGATTTTCAGCGGTTTCTGAAGGATTCGCTGCAATTGGATTTTCAGCTCGACGACATCGATTACACGGCTCCCAATTTTGTGCATGCCGATCTGGACAGCGAAACCTTCGAGCGGATGCAGGCGCAGCGCGGGGAATCGTTTGAAACGCTGATGCTTCAGCAGTTGGTCAACGCGCTGAATCGAAAGCCTCAGAACGGGGACAATGCGGATGCGCAGTCTTTGTCGGACATGGTTCACGTTTTGACGCGGCCGGATATGGAGAGGCAGATCAAGATCGTTCTGGCTCGGCAACTGGGGCAGATGGATTCGGCGGCGATGGGGCTGGACGGGCCGCAGGGGTCGGTCATTCTCACCGAGCGGAACAAGGCGGCAATGGCCGCGCTGGCGGATGTACTCACGGATGGGAAGAGGAATATCGCGATTTTCTTCGGGGCGGCGCATATGCCGGATTTGAGCAAGAGGCTGGAAGCTTAGGGGTTCGCGATCGATTCGGTTCAGTGGCGCATGGCCTGGGATTTGAAGATTCGCGCGGATCAGCCATCGGCGGTGGAACTTCTGTTTGACAAAGTATTCGGCCCAGCCGATCAAAAATAGTAGAATCCCGCCCGAGTTAAAATGAATCCAGCCACATGAACCAACTGCGCGGAAAATTCATCGTTCTGGACGGCGGCGAAGGGTGCGGGAAAAGCACCCAGGCGCAGCTTCTCAAGGAATCTTTGGAAAACTCCGGCGTGGCCACGCTGCTGGTCCGCGATCCCGGCTCGACGCGCATTGGGGAAATGATTCGCAAAATTCTTCTCGATCCGGACAATCGCGAAATGTCGATGCGGCTGCGAAATGCTTTTATACATGGCGGCCCGAGCGCAGCTGATGCGGGAATTGATATTGCCGGCTTTGGCTGCAGGGGAAATGCGTGGTTTGCGACCGGTTCGTTTCCAGCACGCTGGCTTATCAGCTTGGAGGGGACGGTTTGACCGAGGCGGAAATTCGCAGCACGGCGGATTCGGCGATAGCGGGGCGCTGGCCGGATTTGACGATCATTTTGGATATGCCTGTGGAAAAGAGCGAGGCGAGGCTTCAGCGGGCGAAGGATCGGATTGAGCAAAGGCCGGCGGAGTATCACCGGAGGGTGAGGGAGAATTATCTGGCGCAGTCGAGGAAAGATTCGGAGAAGGTGAAGTGGGTCGCCGCGGATCGGGATCGAGAATCTGTCCACAAGGATATTCTGGCGTTGATCGGCAGTATCGCTTAAACCCGAAACCAGAAACCCGAATCAAATCCGAATGACTGAATGAGCGAAGGGCCGGACGGCTGAGGGACATGGACTCTTCATTCGGGTTTTGGGCATTCGGATTTGATTCTGGTTTCTGGTTTCGGAATTTTGGTTTCCCCTATGGTCTCACTGAAAAGCATCTTCGGGCAAGACAAGGCGATTGAGGATTTGAAATCGGCTTTTGAATCAGATCGGCTTCCGCATGGTTTGATTTTTGCCGGGCCTTCGGGGGTGGGGAAGCGGACCACGGCGGAGGGGCTGGCGGCTTTGTTTTTGTGCGAGAAGCCGCGCGGGGGGAGGCTTGCGGGAAGTGTCAGAGTTGCCAGGGGATGCAAGCCGGGTCGCATCCGGATTTTCATTTTATCACTAAGGAGCTTGCGAGGCTGCATGATAAGTCGGGGACGAGCAAGGCGACGCAGATCGCGATTCAGGTGATTCGGCAGGAGTTGACGGCGCCGGCGGGGCGGAAGCCTTCGCTGGGGCGGGGGAAGGTGTTTCTCATCGAGGAAGCGGAATTGATGACTGTCGCGGCGCAGAATGCGCTGCTGAAAACACTTGAGGAGCCGCTGGGGAGGACGCTGGTTGTTTTGCTGACGGTGAGTTCGGCGGCTCTTTTGGCGACGGTGCGTAGCCGATGCCAGACGATTCGGTTTGGGGGGCTGGATTTGAAATGGATTGCGCGACAGCTTGCGGAGCGCGGGAACGACTCAGCGACGGCGAAAGTCGCGGCGGAGATGAGCGATGGATCGATCGGGGACGCCATTCGATGGATCGAGGATGCGGCGATCGAGCCGGCGGAGGCGGTCATCGAGCGCGTCGACGCGGTGCTGGCGGGGAAGAAGGCGGAGGATTTGCCGGAACTTCTGAAGAAGTCGGCCGAGGGGCTGGCGCAGAAGAGGCTGGATCGCGATCCGCTGGCCAGCAAAGACGCGGCGACGCGCAACGGGTTGGAAGTGTTTTTATCCGTTGTCTCTCGGCGGTTGCGGCGCGATCTTGCCGAGCAGAAGGATTCGGATCGTTTGGAGAAGACTTGCCGGTGCATCGAAGCCGTTGCTCTGGCGGAAAAATATCTGGATGCGAATGTGAACGTCTCTTTGGTGCTGGAGCAGTTGGGGTTAACTTTGGGCCGCAAGCCCGCGTAGAAGCTCGGCGATTTTGACGTGCGGGCGAGGAAGAGGGTAATTCGATAAGTCGTCCAGCGTGACCCATCGGCGGTTTCCCGGGTCGAGCTTCCCGTTTAGGCTGGCCACGAAAATATTGAAGACATAGCGGCGATGGGTCAGGGCGTGACGAATCTGGCCAAGGGGTTGTGGGTCCGCAACGGAAATGGAAAGGGGGTCTTTGGCGGGGATGGTGACAAATTGCCAAAGACCGGCCCATCGCCCGGGGATTGGGCGCTGCTCGATCAGCCAGCGTGAGCCGTCTTGGATGCAATACGTTTGCCGGCGGACGATCGGGGTTTTCTTGATTACTCGGGGCACGGGGATTTGATCGACTAAATTCGTTTTGAATGCTTTGCAGAACTTGCGAACGGGACATTGGCGGCATTTGGGTGCCTTGGGGGTGCAGACAGTGGCGCCCAATTCCATGAGAGCGGAGTTGAAGTCGCCGGTGCGGCTGGTTCGGGAGGATTTCTTCCGCGCGAATCCAGAGGTGTTGCCGCACTTTGCGCAATCGGGGATCAGATCGCAGGCAATCGAGGCGGCAAAGGACGCGCGAGACGTTGCCGTCGAGAATTGGGGCGCGGGCGTCAAAGGCAATGGAAGCGATGGCGCCGGCGGTGTATTGCCCGATTCCGGGCAGAGTTTGCAGTTCCGCTACGGTTTGGGGGATGGTTCCAGAGAAATCGGTAGTGACTTTTCGAGCGGCCGCCAACAGGTTGCGGGCCCGCGAGTAATACCCCAATCCCTGCCAGAGGCGGAGGACCTCCTGCTCGTCCGCCGCCGCGAGAGTGGCGACGGCGGGGTATCGTTTCATAAACGCATCATAGTAAGGGATAACTGTAGATACCTGCGTTTGTTGGAGCATGAATTCGCTGACGAGAATCGCAAAGGGGTCGCGGGTCCGCCGCCAGGGCAAATCGCGGCGGTTTTTGTCGTACCAGGCGAGGAGTTGTTTGCCGAAAGCAGATCGATTGAAGCGAGTTGAGATCGGTGAGAGTCGCGCTGAAGTCATGAGCTTGGCCGGCAACTTAGTGCGAGTTTTCACAAAAGCAAAATAATTTTGAAATACCCGTAACCTATTCTGTCGAGGCGTGATTATAATGTTGTGCGAAGCGGTCAGGAGGATCGCGCGGGGCGGGAGGAAGTGCTGAGGTACTGTCACGGAGGAACTCATGACCCGAGCGCCGCACGTGGATGATTTTGTTCGCCTCACCCGGGACATTCCCGAGCTATCGTTAAACTGCGGTGAAGTTGGGGTCGTTCGCAGCACGTGGTTCTCGCCATCGGTTGCGTACGAAGTGGAATTTCACCAGATCGGACACGACTATCAGACGCTGCGCTTTGTTGCTGGCGGAGCAGTTGACCGTTGAAGAAGGTTCGCTGTTCGCCACCGATGGGGCGGCCGTTTGATTTCGGCGTCAGTTGTTCTGCGGGTTGGGCGGAATCAAATTGCTTTGGCCGTTTAAATCGGCAGGGGGCCATCGCTGCACATTTTCCATCCAGGGGGAAGAGTGAAAGAAGTAGGTGTCGTCTCCCTGCGCGGGCGCGACCAGTCCAAGCCAGGTTTGTCTCCAGCCGCCTTCGAATTCCACGGTTACATTATGAGTTCCCGGCGCGACATGCAGGGGAATGACGTACACCGTGGCGCGGGAGCATTTCCCATTGGCGCAGATCCGCCTGGCTGGTCGCTTTCAGGAGCAAGCCGCCGGCGATGAGGGCTAGCCCGAGTTCCTGATTCGACTGCCGATTGCTGGTTAATCCCTCGACAGCGCCGGCGGCGATCAAGCCGGTCCCGGCGATTGACTTGACGGCGCGAATTGTATCGATGCTCTGCCAGCGGCGATCCTGAGCCAGGGCGAGCAAATCGACGGGCGGGATGGCGAATGATTCCGTATCGTAACTGGCTCCATCGACGATGACGCGCGGGAGATAAATGGGTCCAGCCTCGCGCGGGCGGGGGGCGAAGCCGACGAATGCGCCGTCACCGTTGGCGACTTTCCGCGGACCCTGGCCCCATTCGACGATGAGCAAAAGATTGGCGTCGCGATTCATGGTTGGATCGGCCAGATACGCCAGGTCGGGGCGCAGATCGCGCACCTTGACGAAGAGGGATTGGGCTTTGTCGTCCTCGCCGAGGCGCTGCCAGGACTTGGCGAGCATGAGATAGCCGAGGGCGAAATTGCTGTCGACATCGGCGTATTTGTCTTCGTCCGAGCCCTGGTAGTCGCGGAGTTTGAAGAGCGCGTTTTCGAAAGCGGCGCGGGCGTTGTTGTAGTCGTGGCGCATGTAATAGATCACGCCGAGGTAGAAATTGACCATGGCGCGCTCGAAAGGCTCGCCTTTCCAGACTTTGATGTTTTCGGAGACGAGCACCGCGCCGAGGGAGCGGCCGCCGTCGTTTACGCCGACGCTGTTGATGACTTCATAGGCGCGAAGGAAAGCGTCTTCCGCGCCGGCGAGGTCGTAGTCGGCCATATTGGTGGAACCGAGGCGGACGTTGTTGAGGACGAAATCGCCGTTGGTTTTTCTGGCCAGGGGGTCGAGCAGAGCGCGGGCCTGGCCGAAATCTCCCTCGTAATAGTCGATCACGGCGCTGTTGGCGTGCTGATCATCCGCGGACTCACAGCCGGCGAGGAGGAGGGTCGCCAAAACCACGGCGCAGATCCAGGTTTTTGCGGTGGGTCGCTTCAATCCAAGAATCCTTTCACGGCATTTTTCTTAACTTTATACGATCCGCTCCAAAGTTCGCGGCGATGATCCAGGTCGGTCAGGCGATAGACGCACAAGTAATAGGCGCTGCGATGCGAGGAATCCTCCTGGGTGAGGGAATCGAAGCGGGCCGTCAGGGCATACTGGGGATTCACGGCATCCGGGCTGGGGCCGAGGGGGACATTGATTAGTTCGCTTTGGCGGAGGGCGTAAAATTCATCGCGATTCATGATCCACATGAACGAGTCGGGATCGTGCTGCGAAAGGAGGGCGCGAACATTTGCAGTGTAGGCCTGGGCCTGCCCGGTGGGGAGGATTTCGGCGGTCATGCGGTTTTCGACCGGCTCGCAGACGACGCGGAGGGGGCCATTCGCTTTGATCTCCGCCTGAACGGCGGGCGAGGCCATGATCGACGCCGCCATTTGGGAAGTCATCGCCTGGAGATCGATGGAATCGAGGGCGGTATTGTACCCGCTGGACACGGCGGAGCTGCATCCGGCAAGCCAGCCGAACATCAGGGGGCAGAATAGGCTCAGAACTCGCATGGACCGCATCAAGTGTCCCCTTTTACAACTTTACCGGGCGACTTTCACTTGATACGTGCGCGACCAGACTTGGACGCGTGTGTGGGCGTTCACGATGTTGAACTGAAGGAGATAAAAGTTTGTGCTGCGGTTGGGCATGTCGATCGCCTTGCCGTAGAGGATGTAATCCGGATTGACGGCTTGGGGCGCGGGGGCGTTGGGGCTGCCGCCCTGGCCGTAGGGGTCGGAGGCGCCATCCAGTTCTGAAGAGCGCAGATTGTTGAAGGTTGCCTTGTTCTCGATGAGGGCAATGCGCCCTGGGCCTTTTCGCTGATGGCGCTGCGGAGTGACTCGGTGAAGATGTCATAATTGGTGGCGAACATGTGGTCGATGGTTTCGTCCTGCACGCCGGTGACGACCAGGGTCCATTGCGTTGGCGACGAGTTGAGTTGCTGGGAGGAGAGAAGGTCGCTGACAAGCTGGTTGGTGCAGGCGATGACATCCTTGCTCTGCAGGCCGCTGTCGTCGGGACTGAGCTGTGCGGCATCGGGGCGCTGGTCTCCATAGTCGCTGGAACAGCCCCACAGGGGGAGGGCCAATAATCCCAAAGTGATTGCTGCGATGCTGGCGCGGTTCATTTCGATATCTCCTTTTTCCTCATCGTCCACGTGGCGGCAATTAGTTTACGTCAAGGTGACCGGGTGACAACCCATGCGCGGGCGGCTTGACACCCCATTTTTCGCGCTTACGGTTACTAAGGCGTCGGCCATCCATATTTAGACACGCCAATGGCATAAAAGGCAGGCCAACCTTTTAAGCCCGCGGGTGTCTAATCCTAGGCAGGAGGTGCGCATTGAGACGGGCTATAGTTTGCACAATTGCCGGTGGAATGCTGGCGCTGCTTGGCGCCTGCGAAGATAAGCCAGTGGGTCCGACGCCGGCGAACGTTCCGGTGCAGGGTCCACCGCCGACGGCGGTTTACCCGGCGGACGTTCCCAAGCCGATGCCGGCGCAGGATACGGAGCCGCCGCCGCCCGCGTATGACGATCCGCCTTTGGTGGATCAGCAGTTGCCGGAGGAGGCGTGGTTTCTCGGAACGTATAACAAGGTGGGGCGTCCGCGCATCGCGGTGTTTGTCAATCGGTCGCTGGATGGGAATCTGATTGGGGACACCGGCGAGCCGATCATTACAACCAATACCGAACAAGGAAGCAGCGGCTCCGTGAATGTGCAGCATTCCTCGGACAGCGGGTATTACGGGTATTGGTCGAGCAGCCATTCGCAACAGTCCGATCAGTTCTCGACGACCGGGCCGGCGGAATATCACCAGAGCACGACCGTCTATCTTCACCCCGGGCAATACGACGACGCTTCGCTGGCGGCTCTTGATTATCAGGAAATGGAATCGCTTCTGTCCGATTGGATAAGCTGCGACGGGCAGGTGACACTGGTCTCGCCCGGATTCATTCGGTCGCACATGAGCGATCAGGATGTTCAGGCGTTGCAGGACGGGAAATCCTCGGGGCTGGATGCGCTGAGCAAAAATACCAACGCCGATGTGCTGATTCAGGTGCAGGCGCATCCGGCGCAGCGGCAGGGGGTGGTGGTGCTGCTGGTGGCGGAGGCGATTAACGTGCGCGGCGGGGAATCATTGGCGCACGCTTCGGTTGAGATGCCCACGCCGGTCGATCGATATGCTTTGAATAATTACACGCGCTTCCTGCGCGAAAAGTGATTCATGAGATGACCAATACGTGGAACGCCGCCGCGCCGACGACGCAGCCGTGATTCCGCGAAGGATACCAACGCACATGAAGATCAAATTGCTTCTGAGTTTGGCGAGTCTTGGATTGGCTTTGAGTTTTCTGGCGCCTGTACGCAGGATAACTCGCCGACGTACGGGCGGGCGGAGAAATACCAAGTGCAGCATCTTCAGTTTGCCAACGATGACCTGGCGGGCAACACGCGCGTCGAGCCGGTGCAGGCCATGCGCGATACCTTTGGCTTGCTGCACGTGACGCTCAACATCCGCTCGACGACCAACGCCCAGCAATACGTCGATGGATACATCACCTTCACGCGCGAGGGGCAATTCGTTGAAAAATTGGGGCCGAAAACCGTCACGCTCCTGCCCAATGCGTTCGATACGATCCTGTTCGACAGCACGCAGCCGGCGGATGATTATTTCATTACGCTGGATTATGCGAAATGAAGAATAGTTGCTGGTAAATGCGGTCGGCGCGTCGGTGGTTTGTTTCTAGCAAGTTACAACTAGCAACTAGGGCCTGTCTGATGAATCGCTTTTGGTTATAAATAGCGGTTTTCAGACGAGGTGTCACGGATGCGACGTTATGAGCTCACGGATGAGCAGTACGAGTTGATCGGCGATCTGCTGCCCGGCAACGGCAAGCGCGGCGGGCAGTGGAACGACCACCGCACCACGCTCAACGGCATGTTCTGGATTCTGCACTCGGGCGCTCAATGGCGCGAGATGCCCGAACGTTACGGCAGATGGCAAAGCGTCTACGACCGCTTCAACCGCTGGAGAAAGGACGGAACGATTGATCGAATCCTCCAGCGGCTGCAGATGAGGTTGGACAAGCAAGGACGAATCGACTGGGACCTGTGGTGCATCGACGGCACCAATGTGCGAGCCAGTCGATCCGCCGCCGGAGCCAGAAAATCAAAACCGCCCCGGAAGAACCGGCGGATCACGCGTTGGGCCGCAGCCGAGGCGGGTGGGGCAGCAAGCTCCACCTGGTTACTGACGGCCAGGGAGTTCCGCTCGCCGTCGAGGCCAGCGCCGGCCAATGCCACGAGAGCCGGTACGTGGAGCCGGTGATGAACGCGATGCGCATCGGTCGCCGCCGTCGTCGCCCCAGGAGGCTGGCGGGCGACAAGGGATACAGTTACGGAAATGTGCGGCGATGGCTGCGTCGCCACCGAATCCAAGCGGTGATCCCGGCGAAATCGAATCAGCCGCCGCAGGAGAACTTTGATCGCAAGGCGTATCGCCGACGGAACGTGGTGGAGCGTTGCGTGAATTGGATGAAGGAGAATCGCCGCCTGGGCACGCGTTACGAGAAACTGGCGGTGAACTTTCAGGCCATGGCCAAGCTCGCCATGATCCGTCGCTATTTCAGGATTTTGGATTCATCAGACAGGCCCTAGCAACTTTCAAACTTTTTTCCGTAAGTCTTCCAATAGACCGCCTATCGTCATTTGCAGAACGGGATGGACCGCTTCCGGTGCGATTTCGGCCAGGGGTTGTAGGACGAAAAGTCGCTCGTGCATGAGGGGGTGGGGGACGACGAGGTCCTGGGTGCTGATGATTTGATCGGCCCAGAGGAGAAGATCCAGGTCAATTACCCGGGGCTCCCATTTGCGGCGGCGCTTGCGGCCTAGTTCCTTTTCGATTTTCATCAGGCGGCGTAGAAAAACGGCGGGCGCGAGGGAAGTTCGCACTTCGGCGACGGCGTTGAGGTAGGGGGGGGAATTGGCGGGGCCACCGACGGCGGGGTTTTCCAGCAGCGACGAGACGCGGAGGACTTTGACGCTTTCGGTGTCGCGGAGTTTTAAGAGGGCGGCGTGAATGTTGCGGCGACGATCACCCAGATTGGCCCCCAGGCCAATATAAGCGGTCACCGTCGGCCTCGGCGCCTTCCCCATGGGCGATAATCTAGAACTCGAAGGCGCAATTCGCCAGTCGGGCGCCGATTTCCGCCAGGACGCGCTGCTCGTCCGCCGCGTCGCGGGCGGCGAAGGTGACGCTGAATCGCACGTACGCCCCGGCATCGTCCCAGGGGACGGTGCTGATCAATTTTTGGGTGATCAGCCATTGGCTGAAGGCCTCGGCGGTTTCGAAGGCGACGCGATGTCCGCCCGTGGTTGCGCCGCGCGGCGATTTTACGTAGAGAAAGAACGATCCCTTGGGCTTTTTGGCGGTGAGGCCGGCGCGATTGAGGGCGGCGACCAGGCCGTCCATGCGCCGGGAATATTTGGCGGCGATTTGCGCGCGTGATCTCGGGATGTTCCAGTGCGAAGGCGCAGGCTTCCTGAATGGCGAGGAATTGGCCGGAGTCGGTGTTGTCTTTCACATCGGCATAGGCGCGGACGATGAGTTCGTTGCCGGCGACCCATCCGAGGCGCCAGCCGGTCATGTTAAACGCCTTGCTCATGGAGTGCAGTTCGACGGCGACGTCCATGGCGCCGGGCGTGGCCAGGATCGAAAGGGGTTTGCCTTCGAAGACGAGGGCGGCGTAGGCGGCGTCGTGGATGAGAATGAGATTGTTTTTTCGCGCAAAGGCGACTGCACGGGCGAAGAACTCGGGGGTGGCCGACGCGCCGGTGGGATTGTTGGGGTAATTGATGACCAGGGTCTTGGCGCGGATGAGTTTGTCGTGTGGGACGGAATCCAGGTCGGGGAGAAAGTTGTTCTTCTCGAGAAGAGGGATATTGAAGACCTCGCCGCCAAGGTATTTGGCGTGCGTGCCGAAGACCGGGTAGCCGGGCGTGGTCATGAGAGTCACGTCGCCCGGGTTGATGAAACACGCGGGCAAAATGGAGAGTGCGGCCTTGGAGCCTATTGAGTGCAGGATGTGCTTTTCCGGGTCGAGCCCTTCCACGCCGCAGACGTTTTTCATCCAGCGCGCGGCGGCTGCTTTGAACAGGGACGCGCCGTTGTCGGCATAGGTGCGATTCTCAGGGTTCCTGGCCGCGGCGGCCAGGGCGTCCACGCAATCGGGGAAAGCCATTTCATCCGGCTCGCCCACGCCCATGTCGATGAGTTCGCCTTTTGGATTTGCGGCCATGGCGGCGCGCTTGGCGCGCTTGATCTTCTCGAATTTGTAGATGGCGGTGCCTTTGCCGTACGTCTTGCCGCCGATGCGTTCGGCGAAGAGGTTTTGTATGGGCGATTCGCTCATATCGATCCGGGACTATAGGCGAAGGGGCGGGGAATTTCATCTTGGGATTGGAGGCCGCTGCGGGCAGGGGAATATCAGGGAGATTCTATGGCCGTGTCGCGGCGTGAAGATCGCGCCAGGTCTTCCCGCCATCCGTCGTGTGCAAAATAGCTTTGTCGTGATGGTCGTCTGTGTCCGTCAGCGCCCATCCGGAATCTGAATCGACGAAATCCAACTGGAAGAGCCCGTTGTCCTCGATCGGCGAGGTTTTCGACCAGTGTTTCCCGCCGTCTTCGGTGTGATAGAGGTTGCGGTCGTCCGTCCAAATCCAGCCACGGAGGGGATCGACAAAATCGATAACCGGAGAATCGCCCTTGATGGGAAAGCCGGCTTGCCAGGATTGGCCGCCGTCGTGCGTGGCATAGATGACGCAGAACTCGCCGCGTTCGTCGGAGGCGGCGATGATACCGACGGTTTTGTGTGGGCCAAAGAATTCGGGGAGTGCGATCGGCGCGAAATTAGTGTCGGGCGGGAACCCACTCGGCGGCGGGAGTTTTTGCTCGTTCCAGGTCCGGCCGTCGTCTTTGGTGATGGAGAGAATGCAAGGCGTGGTCGTGGTATCCGCGCCGACGAGCCAGCCGGTGGACGCATCGCGGAAGTAGATTGCACCGCCGCGCGGAAGTCGATCGTTCGTGGCGGCAATTTCGCTCCAGGTCTGGCCGCTATTGGTCGTGTGATAGAGAAATCCCGGCGACGAACTCATTCCATGCTCCGGGACGAGCATGAGCCAACCACGCCGTTCGTCGGCAAAGGCGACAAATGATTGAAATAGGTCTTGGGTATCGGCGAAAAGAAAATCGTCGGCGATCCAACTACTGCCGCCATCGCTCGTGCACTCGATGCAAACGGTCGAGGTCTCATATTTTACATCCGCGATCCAGGCCCTCTGCGAGCCGAGGAATGCGAAATCGCCGCGTTGAAAACCGACGCCGGTCCCGATGTCGAGGCCTTGGGCGGAAGCGAGTTTCTTCCAGGTCTTGCCGCCGTCGGTCGTGCGAAGGACGGCTGAACTCGTCTCGGCCCAACCGGTGTTGCGGTCGAGCATGTGTATGTAAGTAAAATCAGGGATCGTATCGTCGTCGGCAAGCGATGAGCCGCAGGAACCGACGATCACAATTGCGGCGGCAAGGAGCGCATGATTTCGCACCGGGCACCATCCTTGGCAGCCGAGCAATCAATTAAACGTCTTCGTCGCGACGTCAACATCGAGGTACATGCGGAACATCGGATCCATGATCGATTCGCGATAGGCGATAAATACGACGCAGCAGCCGAGAACGATCAGCATATGGAATAATGCCGCATTTCTTCGATCCGTTGAGCGGAGTTGAACCGCGATGGCCCAAATTGCCAACACTCCGGCGACCACCTGGAAGTTCCACGCCGGCGCATACGACATCCAATTGACCGGCCTGGGCAAAGGCATCTTAAAGTCCTTGTAAACCAGGGCATGCCGGCGGAAATCGTCGGGGACATACCACGCGAACAGGCCTAGGCACGCCAGGGCCAGTATCGGCGCCGCCCAGCTCAGGACGCTCGGAGGGCGTTTTTTTTGTTCGGAATCAGCCTCCACCGAGTTGTATCGCTTGCGGGTGTGCGTTTATTGCCGCGAATTTCTGAATTCTCTCAACGTCAAAAATGGTCCATATATTTTTGGGGAATGACAATTTGCTGCCCTGCGCAGGATCGACCCAAGGGACGGATTGGTTTGCTTCAGCGCATTTTCTGCCGACCGTAGAATCTGGGCATTTTTGGCTTGACCCATCTGATTGGGCAGGATGCAACAGTAATGCAGTAGGTCGAGTGTGAAAGCGGTTCGCGGCTCGTCGTTCGTCAAGATCACGTACTGGGGGCCTTGCTGCTTAAAGGGACCGGGGCCGATGTCGGCAGGGTCTATACCCTCCGCCACCCCGGCGGTATCAACGGGACCGGGAACCATTCTCTGACGGATCGTCAACGTAGGATGGTTTGGATTGTCGTCGTCCATACCCCAGTCGTCCTTGCTTAGGAGGACAAAGTTGAGTTTTACGGGCGAGGAACTGTCATCCGTCCAGGTGACATCGGCCTCGACGGACTGGGAGCGGTATTCACTTATTCCGTCGGCGCCGCTATCCGCTATGGGCCCTTCGCCCAGCAAGTGCCAGTGATGGCTGCCATCGCAGAGGAGGAAAATATTGCGCGTGGTGGTATCGGCACCGCTGCCGGACAGGGGGGCGGAGTTCCAGCAGGTTTGATAAACGACGCCTCGAACGGGATCGCGGGCCACGATTTTCGGGTTGGGATCGACGCATCGGGTGTATGGAATCCATGGGCGATCCGGCGGATCCAGCCAATTATCGTGCGATTCCAGCAAATACCAAGCCGGTTGTTCCGGCCCGATTTGCAGATGGTAAGCGCGATTCATTGCGAACCCGACCTTCCCTGCGCTGTCGTGAGTGATCCAGAGCAAGTCCGTGCCGTTCGAGACAAATTTTGGCTGAGTAATCTGAACCAACGCGTCGACAGTGGCCGCGTGCTGGCGAATCGCCAGGCAATCCAGCTTATCGACCTGCGTGACGCCGATTGGAATGTCCGCCGTCGCGGGCAGCGTCCAAAAGATAACGACGAAAGGGAGCCAGTATCGAAGCATTTTTCACCGTCCTTGGCAAAACCGGAGGCATCCTTGCCACCAAAACGTGCGTCATTATACGTCTATTGCCACAAATTTCTGAATCCGCTCGACGAGTTGCGGCATTTCATATGTCTGCGCCAAATCGACCGGCAGAAAGACCCCCTGATTGTGATCGGAGGCGAGAATGAGATGCCGATCGCCGTTGACGTGGAATCCGTCTTCCTGCGGCTGATGGCCGGTGACGAGAATTTTCGCGCCGACTTTATCGGCGAATCGATCGGCTGTGGCGGGGGTCATGTTTCTGCCCCAGATCAACTGATACACCGGGCCGACGCGGCGCTGGTAATCCTTTCCCGTCAGGGTCCGGTCGAAGATCGTGAAATCGAATCCAACGACCTGCGAATCGGTCGGCAGGCTGTGGCAGAAAAAGAGTCCGTTGGGGCAGCGAATCGCCAGGGGGAAAGAGAGTAGAAATTCGGTGATGGCGACGTTGACGGCGTCGGCGCGGTCGCCGAAGTCGCGTTTTACGCCGGCGGTGAAGGCCTCGCAGACGCTCAGGCCGGATTTCATGATCCCTTCGCCGTGGATTTGCGCCAGGTCGTGATTGGCCAGGAGGAAATGAATCTGGTGCGAATAGGCGCTTTTCAATTCCGCGGCCCGAAAGAGAGTTCGCCAACTGTCTTCGGCTCCGTTGGCGTCGTAATGATCGCCGTGGATGAGTTCGTGGAGGACGAGATGGCGATTGGGATTTTCATCGAGGGCGGCGGCGCGGATAAATTTGGTGAAATTGGAGCGATGGTCGTGGAAGTCGCCGGTCATCCAGACTTCGCCTTGATCGGGGAGAGCGACAGTCTGGCCATGACGCAGGGAGGAGAGATTGTTCTCCTCGGCGCCGTTTTGGAAAATCTCGATGACTTCGTCGGCGGATGGTTCCACGGGAGGCATTTGAAAGGGTATCGAGGGGGTTCGTCAATGGTTTGCGTCGGACGGCGAATCCCGAGGGATGGCTATCCCTCGGCTTTGACAGAATGGCTCATGCGATCGACGTTTTTTTCTTGCGGCCGCTCAGATAGCTTTCCATTACGCACGACGCCAGTTCGCCGCTGCTGGTGTAGAAGGCCACCCCTTTGGTGAGCTTGGTGAGTTGGTCGACGAAGCCTACCCATTCCATGCCCCAATAATCCTCGATGAGCGCGAACGTGCTGATGCGGCAACCCTCGCGCACGGCTAGCACGGCTTCCTTCAAAGTGGCAATCGTGCTGCGCGAATCGGGGGGATAGAGGAGATAGACGAAGTCGCCTTCGACGTGGGCGGTGGGCTGGCCGTCGGTGACGATGAAGATCTGCTTGTTCTCACCGCCGCGCTTGCGGAGGATTTGGCGGGCCAGTTGCAGGCCCATGTGCAGGTTTGTGAAATGCTGCGGGGCTTTGGAAATCTGATCGATGGGGACTTTCAGGCGGACTTGATAATCATAAATAGTGACGGGTTTAGGCATCGCCAGCGGCAGGGCGATCTCGGGGATTTTGGACGCGCCGGAATAGAAGCCGACGAAATCGAGCGTGTCCTGGGGAAATTGGCCGCGAACCAGGGCCTGCATGGCCATCGCAACCTTCTTGGCGGAGAGAAATCGGCCGTAGCGCATCATCGAGCCGCTCATGTCCAGCAGGACGACGGTTGAGCAGCTTGTGAGGCCTTCATGGAGATGAAGCTCCAGATCGCGCTCGTCGAAGCGGATGCGTGATTTGCCGTGCTCGCTGTTCGGCAGGCCGTGACGAATTAAAGCGTTTTGCAGCGACTGGTGCAGATCGATTTCGCTGACGGCGTCGCCGTATTGGTACGGCTTGGTGCCGTCGAGTCGCTCGCCGCCCTGGCCGGGAGTGACGCGCTGGTGCCCTTCGCGCTGGCCGTTGCGAAGATTGGAGAAGACCTCAAGCAGCGCCTTGCGCTGCATCTTCCCGACGGCGCGGGGAGTCGGCGCAAGCGGCCCTGGGAGTCCTTCTCCAAAATGCCATCGTCGAGCAGTTGCTGAATCAGGTCGGCCTGGTTTTGGTTTTTGGGGTCCTGAAGCATTTGCTGAATGGCTTTCAGCGCCTGCTCGCCGTACTCGACGATGAACTGCATGAGCTGGTCGAAACCGAAAAGCTGGTCCTGGGTGGGGAAATCCTCGCCGTCGAACTCGCCGTAGTAATATTTCATGCGTAGGACCGAATTCCAAAAATCTTATTCCCTTTCCCCATGTACTCATGGGGAGAGGGTCAGAGTGAGGGGCACATTTCGAAGTTCGAAAAATGCCCCTCACCCTAGCCCTCTCCCCGTGAGTACACGGGGAGAGGGGACCAGTCGTGCGTATTGTAGGCGTGGGGCGGCTGGTTACGCCACAAGCAGGCGTTCGAGCTTTTCGGGATAGACGGCGTGGGAGACGGCTTCGGCGCGGGTGACATATCCATGGGAGTACAAATGCCGGATGGAATAATCGAGGCTTTGCATGCCCGCGGCGCGGCTGGTTTCGATGATGTTGGCGATCTCGAAAATGCGGTTTTCGCGGATGCAATTCTTGACGGCGGTGGTGCACAGCATGACTTCGACGGCGGGGATCATGCCGGGCTGGTCGTTGCGCTTCAGAAGAGTTTGGCTGATGACGCCGACGAGCGCGCCGGCCAGAAGCGTGCGAATCTGGTTTTGCTCGCTGGTGGGATAGATATCGACGATACGCTCAACCGTTTGCGCAGGCGCCGGATGTGTGCAAGGTGCTGAGCACGAGATGGCCGGTCTCGGCGGCGGTGACTGCGGCGCTGGTTGTTTCCAAATCGCGCATCTCGCCCAGAAGAATGACATCCGGGTCCTGCCGGAGCACATGGCGCAAGCCGCTGGCAAAATCCGGGACGTCCGCTCCGATCTCGCGCTGCTCGATCACGCATTGATCGTTTTGAAACGTAAATTCGATCGGGTCTTCAAGCGTGACGATGTGCCCGTGCTCGCGGTGATTGATGGCGTCGATCATCGCGGCGAGCGTCGTGCTTTTTCCGCCGCCCGTCGGTCCGGTGACCAGAACCAGGCCGCGCGGAACATGCGTGAGCTTGGCGACAACTTCAGGCAGGAGCAATTCGGAGAGCGGGCGCACGCGGGTGTCGATGAGTCGGATCGCCAGGGCGACGGTTCCGCGCTGGTAGTGAGCGTTGACGCGAAAGCGTCCGACGCCGGATAGCTCGTATGAAAAATCCAGGTCGCGCTTTTGTTCGAAGATCGACCAGCGGTGCTCGCCCATCATGACCTTGGCGATTCGCGCGGTCATCTCGGCCTCGATGGCGGGGGAGGAGGCGGGTTGAATGGTTGTGGCGATTCTGAGTTGCGGCGGCATGCCGGCATGGATATGGACGTCCGAGGCTTTGGAATTCGCCGCGTCGCGAAGAATTTCATCGATCATGAATCCCTGCCCGGTCGGTCCCATAATGTGGCAACGCCTCCCGACGCCGACTCACCCTTCATCGACCGGCTGTGGGACGTTCATGACCCGCCGCACGCGCCGAGAAATTCCGCCGCCACGCCGTCGGCAACGGGCAGGCCCGACTCCGTGAGACGGATTCCATTGTCGTCCAGATCGAGCAGTCCGGCCCGATTGAAGCGGGCCGCGACATCCGAGAACAGAACCCTGGCGTCATAATCCGTTCGCGCCTGAAAATCGGAAAAGTCAATTCCGCGACGGAGGCGAAGCTGGAGCATCGCCAATTCGCCGGCGCGGCGCTTCGGAGAAAGTTGCTCGACATCTGCCGTCGGCAATTCCCCGGCCTCCATGGCGGATTCCCATTGGCCCAGATGGGGCAGATTCTTCCATCGCCAGCCGCTCACATGCGACGCGGCCGAGGGACCGATGCCGATGTAATTCTCCCCCATCCAGTAGATCAGATTATGGCGGCATTCCTGGCCCGGGGTGGCGTAGTTGCTGATTTCATAGGCGGGCAAATTCGCCGCGGCGAGCCGACGTCGCGTTTGGCGAAGCATCTCCAGCTCGGTTGATTCTTCGGTTGGGTGAATCTGGCCCAGGCGCTTGCGCACGGCAAGGGGCGTATTGGGCTCGTAGGTGAGGCCGTAACAGCTCAAGTGCTGCGTTTTCAGGGACAGGGCGGATTCGAGGTTTGTCATCCAGCCTTGCAGGGTTTGCCCGGGAACGGCATAGATGAGGTCTACATTCAGGCGCTCGAATCCTGCCTGGCGGACCAGATCGACCGAGCGGGGGACGTCCTCGGGATCGTGGTTGCGCTCGAGGAGGCGAAGTTCCACCGGGTTGAAGCTTTGTGCCCCCATGCTGATGCGGGTGACGCCGAACTGGCGCAGCATTTCGCAATAGTCGAGGGTGACCGTCGCCGGGTTTACTTCAACGGTCCATTCATCGCAGTTGGAAAAGTCGATTCTTTCGCGCAAGCCGGCGATGAGTCTCCGCATGCTTTCGAGAGGCAAAAGGGAGGGTGTACCGCCGCCGAAGAACGCTGTGCGGGGGCGGATTGATTTGCCGGCCCAATCTGCCCAGCCCGCAGCCTCCTGGAGGAGGAGGTCGACAAATCTATCCATGCGTTGCGCAGTTTGGCGGGTGATGGAATAAAAGTCGCAATAGCCGCATTTGTGAACGCAGAAGGGGATGTGAACGTAAAATCCCGATATGTTGGAGTGCGGTAGAGATGCCCGGTCGAGGCCCATATGCATCATCGTAAGCCCATCGGAAGCCGACGGATAGCCATAGGTTGGCTTGGGCCGTGCCGGGCGCTTAATTTTGTTGCCCAAGCTCGGGGCTCATACTAAAGTACATGTGAATCTACTCCGACCGTAACGACGGAGGGTGGGGGTTCAGGCGAGGCTAATTGCGATGCAGGTTGTATTGGTTATGTTCCGGGCCGATGGGCAGCGGCGGAGCTTCTCCGTCGTGCGGGAATCGACCGTCATCGGCCGCCGCGAGGATTGCGATCTGCGGATTCCCCTGGCTGAGGTCTCGCGCAAACATTGCCGGCTGGTGCGCGAGGAAAACTCCATCCGCGTCGAGGATATGGGGAGTTCCAACGGCACCTACCACAACGAGCAGCGCGTTCAGGAAGCGACTCTTTCTCCGGGGGATACGCTGCGCGTGGGTCCGGTGACGTTCATGATCCAAATCGACGGGGTGCCGGCAGATGAAGAGATGCAGGCGGCGGTCCAGCCTTCCGAGCGGGAAACCGCGCCGGCGCCCGAGCCCGAACATGCCGATCATGCCGCCCCGACCGAATCGTCGGCGCCGACGGCGGAGTCGGAAGATCTTTCCGTATTTTTATCGGATGAGTCTGGGGCGGGGGACAAACACGAGGGGTCGGGATCGGAGTCTCACACGGCCTGCGCCGGGGGCCGAGGATTCGAATCTCGTGCTGCCGCTGGAAGACTCCGCCCACGCCGAGAGTAGCGTTTTTGATCTCCAGGAAGAATCTGCCGAGCGTAGGCCGCGCCCCTCCTGACCCGCCCGCATTGCTTTATCAAATCTCGCGAGCGATTCATTTTCCGGCTCTTTTTATTGTTATGATTAAGGGTGCCCATGAGCGATACCAGCGAACTTCTGTTGCAGGCGTCTGAGGTTCTGATCCCGAATTACGCGCGTCAGCCGGTCGTGATGATCCGCGGACAAGGGGCGGAGTTGTGGGATTCGGAGGGAAATCATTACATCGATCTCTTTGCCGGTTTTGGCGCCGGGATTCTGGGCCATGCCCATCCCGAGCTGATTCGCGCGGCGGACACGCAGGCGCAGCCTCTGGCACGTGGGGAACACCTATCACACCAAGCCGCAGATCGAGCTTGCCCAGCGATTGGTCCGGCACAGCTTTGCCGGCCAGGCGTTTTTCTGCCATAGCGGCCTGGAAGCCAACGAGGCGGCTTGCAAGCTGGCGCGCTTGAACGGGCAGAATTCGTATCCCAAGCGATGGAAGATTATTTCGCTGGCGCACAGTTTTCATGGGCGGTCATTGGCGATGATCGCCGCGACGGGAAATCCGGCCGTCAAGGAGGGGTTCGGGCCGGTCGTTCCGGGATTTGTGCAGGTGGAGACCGGGAACATTCAACTGGTGAAAGACGCGATCGACGCGGAGACGGCCGCGATCATGCTCGAGCCGATTCAGGGGGAGGGCGGCATTCGTCTGCATCCGCCGGAGTATGCCCATCAGCTTCGCGAGATTTGCGACGACCGGAATCTGACGCTCATCTTCGACGAAGTCTGGACGGGGTGCGGGCGGACGGGGAAATGGTTCGGCTATCAGCATTTCAAATCGCCTGATGGGAAAGCTGTCGAGCCGGATATTATGACGCTGGGCAAGGCGCTGGGCGGCGGGCTGCCGATGGGGGCGATGCTCGCCAAGCCGCAATTGGCGAAGCAGCTTGTCCCGGGCAAGCACGGGTGTACGCTGGGCGGGAACCCGATCTGCACGGCGGTGGCCAAATCGATATTTGACGTGATCGAACGCGATCACCTGGTTGATCGGGCCGCGCGCGTCGGCGAAAAAGCGATGGTGCGATTGCGCGAGCATCCGATGTTGAAAGACAAGGTTCGCGAGGTTCGCGGGGCGGGGTTTATGATCGGCATCGAACTGGTCCAGCCGCCGGACAAATTCCTTGAACGGGCGCTGGCGAACGGGATTATCGCCAACCTGACGGCTAAAAACGTGGTGCGGCTGGCGCCGCCGCTGACGATCAGCGAGGATTTGCTGGTTCAGGGCCTGGACCGGCTGGCCAAGACGATCGCTGGATAAGAATCACACCATGAAGACTTCCGTTTGGATGATGCTTGGGACGCTGCTTCTTGTCGGCTGTGCGACGCGGAATCCCGGCCCCACGGCCGGGCAGGCTGCGCCGACGCCTGCCGCGGCGCCGGCTCCATCGGCGAGCCAGGTTTCCACGGACGGACCGAAAGTCTCGCAAGTAATCTTTGTCAGCATGTACGAATTTACGGTTCCCTACGGCACGGTCAGCGCCAATGAGAAATTCTGGAAAGACGTCGATGAGACGGCGCTGGACCTGACGAAATACGATCTGCTGCTGAGAAACGGCGTGCGCGTGGGCCGGGCGCCGCTTTGGGCGTGGACGCCTTTGGCGAGCGTTATCGACAAGGAAGTCACGCGGTACACATCCGATCGATTCACGACCTTTTCCGGCGGCGACAGCCTGAGCGTCCCGATGGCTCCCGAGATGGACGATGAACTGCTCTTCACATTCGATCGGCACGGCGTCACCGGGAGGTGGTTTGACTTCTGCCAGAACCGGTTCGACTTTTCATTCCAGTGGGAACGGCACGTGGATGACACGGTGCGCATCAATATTTGCCCGCTGGTGGTGGTGCATCGGATGCGCTGGGATTATTTTCTGGCCGACACGCCCGAGGAGCGGAAACTGGTGCAGGATGAATATTACTGGGATTTGGCGATCAAGGCCGATCTGACGCGCAACGATTTCCTGGTGATCGCGCCCTCTCCGCAGGCGGACGATCCGTATCGCATCGGCAACAAATTCCTCACCCACGACGGACCGACGTATCGAACTGAACAGGTCTTGATCATCACTCGCTCGCCTTTGTTCTTTAATCGAGCCAGGCCAACCACCGCGCCGGCGGTCACGATGGTGCGATGATGGCGCAAACCCCCGCCCGAACCGTCGGTGTGCAAAGCTACTGCTTCCGATATTTCAAGGATTTGCAGAAAGTCTGCCGGCTGGTGCGCGAGATCGGCGTGGACTCCATCGAACTCTGCGGCGTGCATGCCGATTTCAACGATCCGGCAAAGTTCGCGGATGTCGTCGCCCAATTGTCCGAGGCGGGAATCCGCATCGTCTCGCTGGGCGTGCAGACATTTACCGGCGACGCCGCCAAGGAACGCAAATGGTTTGAATGCGCCAGACGGCGGGGGCCGAGTTGATCTCCGCGCATTTTACCGTCGCGACGTTCCAGGCGGCCGTCCCGGCGGTCGCGCGGATGTGCGATGAATTTGGCGTGCGCGTGGGCATCCACAACCACGGCGGGTACAACTTTGGCGGGTCGCCCGACGTGCTGGATCATCTGCTCAAGCTAGGCGGCAAGCACATCGGCATCACGCTCGACACCGCGTGGTGCATGCAGATCGGGCCGTATGCGGGGGACCCGGTCAAATGGATTCGCGAAAAATTCCCCGGGCGGATTTATGGCGTGCATTATAAAGACTTCATCTTCGATCGCCGGGGGCAATGGAGCGATCAGGTGGTGGGCACCGGTAATCTCGACCTGCCGCGTGTCGTCGCCGCTCTGGAAGAAAGCGGGTTCGACGGACCGGCTTTGATCGAATACGAAGCCAATCCCGAAAACCCCATCGCGGCTCTCACCGAGTGCGTCCGCCGGTTTTCTCAAGCAACCTGACGCCGTCGATGACCATGGTTTTGTCGATGGCTTTGCACATGTCGTAAATGGTGAGCGCCGCCGCAAAGACCGCGGCCAGGGCTTCCATTTCGACGCCGGTTTTGGCGGTGATGGTCGCGACCGATTTGATTCGCAGTTTGAGCGGGTGCTTGCCGTCGATATCCAGGTCCGGCAGATCGAACTCGACCTCGACACTTTCGATCGCCAGGGGATGGCAGAGGGGAATCAATTCGCCAGTTCGCTTGGCTGCCATGATTCCGGCCAAGCGGGCCGTGCCGAGGACTTCGCCTTTGGGGATTTTTTCGTTGGCAATGGCGCGGATCGTTGCCGGCTGGAGGGAGATGTAACCCTCGGCTACGGCGCGGCGACGCGTGGCGGGCTTTTTACCGACGTCCACCATCCGAGCTTTGCCCTGGCTATCTAAATGACTCAGAGATTTGCGCGCCATGAAGGCGATTATATGCCAGACTCAACGCCGCCCACATCCCCCACATCCAACCGATACTTTCGCATCTTTTTGTAAAGCGTCGTGCGATTGATATCCAATTCCGCCGCGGTGGATTGGCGGTTCCAGGCATTTCGCTTCAGCGCCGCCTCGATTATCCGCCGCTCGGGGCCTTCCAGGGCAAATTCCAATGGCATCGGCGAATCCGGCACTTCGCCGGCGGGTTTGCTGGCGACGGTTTTGCTTTCAACTGTCTGCAAAGTCTCCGGCAAATCCTCGACGTCCACCTGCGGCCGCCGGCAGAGGACGACCGCGCGCTCGATCGCGTTTTCCAATTCCCGCACGTTGCCCGGCCACTGATAGCGCTGCAGAGCCGCCATCGCCGCCTCGGAAAAGCCCAGTATCTCCCGCCCGCTCTCCTTGCAGAAATGGCGTAGGAAATGGCCGGCCAGCAGCGGGATGTCGCCCAATCGCTCGCGCAGGTTGGGCAGGCGGATGGTTACCACGTTGATTCGATAATAAAGGTCCTGCCGGAATTTCTGCTCGCCCACAAGCAGGGCGAGATCGACGTTGCTGGCCAGCAGCACGCGCACGTCGACGGTTTTTGTGTCGCTGCTCCCGACCGGCTCGAACGGCCCGCTCCTGCAACACGCGCAGGAGTTTCACCTGCATGGCGGGAGAGGCCGAGTTGATTTCATCCAGAAAAAGCGTTCCGCCGTCGGCGGCCAGGAAGCGGCCGGGTTTGTCGGCGATCGCGCCGGTGAACGCGCCTTTGACATGCCCGAAGAGTTCGCTCTCCAAGCAGCGTTTCCGGGAGTGCCCCGCAGCTTACTTCCACGAACGGCTTATCCCGCCGGGGCGAGCGATGATGAATCGCCCGCGCCAGCAGCGATTTTCCCGTTCCGCTTTCGCCGGTAATCAGCGCCGTCGTCCGGCTATCGGCGACCGCATCGACCAGGTCGAAAATCTTCAGCATCTTGTAATCATGCCCAACGATATTCTCCAGGCCGAAGCGCAGATCGAGCTGATGCTTGAGCGTTTGGTTTTCGAATAGAAGCGATTGCTGGCGAGCCGCTTTTTCGACGACCACGCGGATTTCGTCATCGACGATCGGCTTGGTGAGATAATCGAACGCCCCCATTTTGGTGGCTTCAACCGCCCCCTCGATGGACCCGTAGCTGGTGATAACGATAGATGACCACATGCGGGAATCGCCGCCGAACGTCGCGTAAGAAATTCCGCCGGCTTGATGCCGGGCATGTTGACGTCAGCCAAAAGGAGGTCGATCAGACCCGTCTCCATCTGACCGGCCGCGTCGGAGGGAGAATCGCTGACTCGGACGTCGTATCCCTCCCGGCCCAGGAATTGGGCCAGCGACTGAAGGATGATGCGGTCCTCATCGAGGATTAATACGCGGCGGCTTATGAATAACGTTAGATTGCAACATAGAGCCCGAATCCCACGTGTTTCAGGAACGCAACGCGTGCTTCCGATTCTCTCCATCGGCATACCGCGACGTTGACGCTAAACATCAATTAGATTTTCACCCAGGTTTGGCAGATTTGAGCGATGCGTTTTATTGGACGACTAACGAGCGAGGAATTTTATCGGCTGAATCGACGTTGCTCCGAAGACGTTTTCGCCTGTATACGATTAAGAGAATGCGGGCAGGAAATTGTCTGCGCAAACAACTCTTTGCGGGTTATTTTGGCGATTTCCGCATCCGATTCCTTTTTAGAGAGTTTCCCTGCATACTACGGGCCGCAGGAACCACAGCCGCGAGCCAATGCAGATAGCTTTAGGATAAACAAGTCATGCGCATAGGCGTTCCCAAGGAAATAAAACCGGACGAATATCGAGTCGCGTTGATGCCCGTTGGGGCGGAAGTATTGGTCAAGGCGGGGCATCAGGTTTTGGTCGAAAGTTCCGCCGGGACATCCAGCGGCTTCACCGATGACAGCTACAGGGCGGCGGGGGCGACGATTGTGCCAAGTCACGCCGACGCCATCGGCGGAATGGACCTGGTCATCAAGGTCAAGGAGCCGCAGTCGTCGGAGATCGCGCTCTTTCGGCCGGGGCAGATCATATTCACGTACTTTCATCTGGCGGCTTCGCCGGAACTGACGCAGGCGTGCCTGGAATCGGAAATTATCGCCATCGCGTATGAGACGATCAAAGACCGGAACGGCCGATTGCCTTGCCTGATTCCGATGAGCGAGATCGCCGGGAAGATGAGCATTCAGGAGGGGGCCAAGTATCTTGAGAAGCCGATGATGGGGCGCGGGATTTTGCTTGGGGGCGTGCCTGGCGTTGCGCCGGCGAATGTGCTGGTGCTGGGCGGGGGAACTGTGGGCACGCACGCCGCCGCGTTGCGGCGGGTTTGGGGGCGAGCGTCGCCCTCATGGATACGAATCTCGACCGCCTGCGATATCTGTCCGAAGTGATGCCGGCGAACGTGAAGACGATCTTCAGCGATCCGCACAACGTGCGCGACTATCTCCGCAACGCGGATCTGATCATCGGCGCGGTGCTCATCCCCGGCGCTAAGGCGCCTCGTCTGGTGACACGGCAGAACCTCGTGGAAATGCGCAACGGCGCGGTGATCGTGGACGTGGCGATCGACCAGGGCGGATGCGTGGAGACCAGCCGCCCGACGACGCACGCGCAGCCGACATTTGTCGTGGAGAACATCGTGCATTATTGCGTCGCCAACATGCCCGGCGCGGTGGGGCGGACCAGTACGATCGCCCTTTGCAACGCGACGCTGCCTTACGCCGTGAGGATCGCCAATCGCGGGTACGAGAAAGCCGCTTTGGAGGATCCCGGCTTGATGGAAGGGATCAACCTGGTTGGCGGCCGCATCACCAACGCGCCGGTCGCCGAATCGCTCCACATGCCTTACAAGCCGTTGAAGCCTAAAGTGGCGTAGGCACACCATGCCCGATTCTTCAGACCGTCTCGATAAGCTGCAAAAGCTTTTGGAAAAGTCGCCCGGCGACACGTTCTTGCTTTATGCCATGGCGATGGAGCATAAAAAGTCGGGCAATTCCGCTGCCGCGCTGGAATATTTCGACCAGGTGATTCTGCACGATTGGGGATACTGCTACGCCTATCACCAGAAGGGTTTGCTTTTGGAATCGCTGGGAAAGACCGAAGAAGCCAAGGCGGCGTATCGCCACGGGATCGATGCCGCGACGAAGAAGAACGACCATCACGCCCGGGAGGAAATCGCCGCCGCGCTGCAGATGGTGGAATGAGCGTCCCCTCTCCCCGTGTACGCACGGGGAGAGGGTCAGGGTGAGGGGCCGATTTCGAATTTCGAGGGATGCCCCTCACCCATCCTGCGGAAACTAAAGGAAGGGGACAGGAAGTGCTCTCCCCACGAGTACGTGGGGAGAGGGGACCTGAGACTGGGAGACAATGCTCGACGACCTGCTCAAGTTCCTCGATAGCCCAAGATGGGGCCGCCAGAATGTCTGGCGGACCGCCATTTGGAAAAATATGTCGCGCCTGGGCCTGAGCGGGATGCACGCGCTGCCTGTGAACAGGCGCTGGGTGGAGATTCATCGCCGCGACATGTGCCTGCCAAATCTCGATCCGGCGCTGGCGGGCCTCAAGATCGTGCAAATATCCGATCTTCATTACAGCCCGGTTGTTTGGCAAAAATATCTGATCCAATATTTGCGGTGGGTGAATGAAATCAAACCCGCCCTGGTCGTCGTCACAGGGGACTTGATCACCGGCGGGTATCGCTTCGCTCCGCGCGTCGCGACGCTTCTGTCGCACCTGAAAGCAACGCACGGCATCGTCTGCACATTCGGCAATCACGACTACAGCATCTACGGCAAACGCACCAACGGCGAAGGCCAGCGCCGGGCTGATTATCTGGAAGAATGCCTGAAGAAGCGCGGGCTGATTGTCCTACGCAACGAAGTCATGCAACTCAAGCCCGACAACGGCGGCACGCCGCTGAACATCGTCGGCCTGGACGATGAATGGTCGGGCAACATCGATCCCGAAAAGGCCTTTGCCAACCTCGATCCGAACAGCCCCACGATTTGTCTGAATCACAATCCCGCCAATGTGAAACAGCTTCTAAAATTCGCCTGGCAATGGATGCTGAGCGGCCACACGCACGGGCGGCAAGTCGCGACGAGCCCAATCGGGCGGACGATGTATCCCAATCGGTACCGGCACTACACGCATGGGCATTACCTTGTCGCGGGGCGGAATCTTTACGTAAATCGGGGGATCGGCTACGGCCAGCGCGACCAGCAATGGTGCCGGCCGGAGATATCTGTATTTGCACTCCAGCCCGAAAAACGCGACGGATAGCTATCCGGTGGCTTTGGACGGAAGTGCATTCGATATTTGTAATTCGTCGCCCCATGCCGTATTCTCTTTTTTTTAATGCGGAACGTGTACGATGAGTCGGACGTCCGGCGGACTATTTCCGCCCTGGTCGGCCGTATTGCTTCCGCGTTTTCCCCCGATTCCACGCTGAATATCGTCGGCATCCGCACCCGCGGCGAAGTGCTGGCGGCTCGAATCACCCAGATGCTCAAGGATCGCGGCTTCGCCCATATCGGGCGCGGGGTTTTGGATATCACGCTTTATCGCGATGATCTTTCGGAGATCGGGCCGCGGCCGCTGGTCCGTCCGACGGATATTCACATCGATATCGACCAGCACCCGCTTCTGCTCATCGACGATGTGCTTTTTACGGGCAGGTCCGTCCGGGCCGCGCTGGATGCCCTCAGCGACTTCGGCCGGCCTGGGGCGATTCGCCTGGCGGTGCTGGTCGATCGCGGCGGGCGCGAGCTGCCGATTCAGGCGGATTTCGTCGGGCTGACGCTTGCGGATATTCCGCGAGATCATCGGGTGAACGTGAAATTGGTGGAAACGGACGGGCGGGACGAAATTCTTGTGGAGCCGCGGGAATGAAAAAAGAGCGTGCACATTCCGCCGGGCATGAACCGCTCCGCTGGACGCGAAAGCATTTGCTGGCGCTTCAGGAACTTTCGGCGGCGGAAATCGAACTTTTGCTCAACACCGCCGATTCGTTCAAGGAAGTGTCGACGCGCAGCGTGAAAAAAGTTCCCGCGTTACGCGGCCGCGTGATGGTCAACGCCTTTTTCGAGGACAGCACGCGTACGCGGACGAGTTTTTCCCTCGCGGCGTCCCGACTCTCGGCGGACGTGATCGACTTTTCGGAAAAAGGCTCTTCAGTCAGCAAGGGCGAAACGCTCATCGATACCGCTCGAAATATCGAAGCGATGGGGATCGACATTATTGTTCTGCGCCATCAGGCGGCCGGAGCGGCGGAGATTCTTTCCCGCAGCGTGCAATGCAGCGTGGTGAACGCCGGCGACGGGGCGCATGAGCATCCGACTCAGGGGTTGCTTGATCTTTACACGATTCGCGAGCGATTTGGGAAAATCGCCGGATTGAAAGTGGCGATCGTCGGCGATATCGCCAACAGCCGCGTGGCGCGGTCGAATTTATGGGGATTATCGAAGATGGGCGCGGAAGTGATTCTGGTCGGCCCGCCGACGCTTTTGCCGAGGTCTTTTGAATCTCTGGGGCGCGGTGCGTGAATGATTTTGATTCCGTCGTCGGGGAAGTGGACGTGGTGAACATGCTGCGCGTGCAATTTGAGCGCATCGCGTCGCAGCCAATTTCCTTCGGTGCGGGAATTCACGAAATTCTTCGGCTTGACGCACGAGCGATTCCGGCGGTGCAAGAAGGACGTGTTTGTGATGCATCCGGGGCCGATGAATCGGGGAATAGAAATCGGCTCGGAAATCGCGGATGGGCCGAACAGCGGAATTCTGACGCAAGTGACAAACGGCTTGGCGGTGCGCATGGCGGTTTTGTATTTGGTTGCCGGTTCGGGAGGAAACTAAATGCACTGCGAATCAAAACAAAGAATTCTCTGTATGCTCTGTGTCCTCTGTGCTCTCTGTGCCAATGCTGTTGAATTTAAAAGAGCCGGCACAGAGGACACAGAGAGCACGGAGGACACAGAGTAAGAAAATATGGCTTCAATACTGATTCAAAACGGGACGATTCTTGATCCTTCGCAGGAGATGCAAAGGCGTGGGGATTTGCTGATTCGCGATGGGAAGATTGCCGCTGTGGGGGAGAATCTTGGCAAAGCGGATCGGGTGATTGAGGCGGCGAATTGTTTTGTTACTCCGGGGCTGATCGATATTCATGTGCATTTTCGGGAGCCTGGCGATGAAGAGGAAGAAACGATCGCCAGCGGATCGGCGGCGGCTGTGGCCGGGGGATTTACTTCCGTTTGTTGCATGCCGAATACTAAACCGCCGCTGGATAATGAGGGGCAGATTGAATTGGTGCTGCAGAGAAGCGCAGCGGGTTTCGCTGGCGAATGTTCATCCGATCGGGGCGATCACCAAAGAGCGAAAGGGGAAGGAACTGGCGGAAATCGGGTCGATGCTTCAGCGCGGGGCGATCGCGTTTAGCGATGACGGCGTGGGCGTGGCCGACCCGTCCGTCATGCGCAAGGCGCTTCAGTATTGCAAGATGTTCGATGCGCTGATCATGCAGCACTGCGAGGAGCCGACGCTTTCTGGCGGGTCGATGCATGGGGGAATCGTTTCGACGGAACTGGGTTTGTCGGGGATTCCGGCCGAGGCGGAACAGCTGATGATCGCGCGCGATCTGCTGCTGAATCGCCGGATCGATTGCCGGTATCACATTCAACACATCAGCACGGCCTGGAGCGTGGAGCTGGTGCGGCGGGCGAAGAAGGATGGGCAAAAGGTGTACGGCGGAGGCTTCGCCGCATCATCTTGCTGCTGACGGATGAGTCGTGCCGGGGATATGACGCGGATTTCAAGATGAATCCGCCACTGCGAACGGCGGCGGATGTGGCGGCGTGCATCGCGGGAGTCAAGGACGGCACGATCGACTGCCTGGCGACGGATCATGCGCCGCATCTGAGGGAAGAGAAAGAGGTCGAGTTCGCGGCGGCTTCGTTTGGGATTATCGGGTTGGAATGTGCGCTGCCGCTGTATGTGAAGGCGCTGGTTGAGCCGGGGCATGTGACGTGGATGAAGCTGATCGAGCTGATGTCGATGCGGCCGGCGAAGAATCGTCAAGCTGGATCGCGGGTCGCTACGCGTGGGGGCGGCGGCGGATGTGACTGTGATCGATCCGAATCGAAAGTGGCGGATCGATTCGGAGAAGTTTGTTAGTAAGAGTCGGAACTGTCCGTTTGATGGGTGGGAAGTGGTGGGGAAGGCGGTGGGGACGGTGGTGGGAGGGGTGGTGAGGCACGACGGGATGTAGGCACGAAGGGGTGCGGTCAAGTCCGAAACCAGAAACCAGAAATCCGAATCAAGCCCGAATGGCCGAGGGTTCGAATCGGGTGCCGGCCGCGATCAATTAAGTGAGTCCGCGCCGCTAGGAACTGACGTGGATGCGGGTCGCGTGGTGGCACCATCAACCGATTGAGATAGAACTTGATTCGACACCGATTGACCCCGCCAGAAAGCTGCCTGTTCAGGTTTACCACTTTCGGCGTAGTACTCGACCAGGTCTTCGAGCGCTGCGTGAATTTCGCCTGCATCGAGATCTTTTGCCGTTGCCAGGTCTCGCTTGAGAAGGAATGATATTGTAGTACCGAGACAACCCGCAGCGCGGACGGTGATCGCATTACTAACGCCAAGCTTTGGCCGGGATAACTTCAACGTCTGGTCCGATAGCAGGAGTGCTTCGCTAAACCTTGTTGCATCCCGATATGCGTCGCACAGATTGTTGGCGGTATTCAGTGCGCGGGGGTGATCGGCACCCAACACTTGTTTCATCCGGATGAGCGCTTCCTCCAACATTGGCACCGCCAGCCCCAACTGGCCTTCCACGCGATAGGCAAGGCCGAGATTGTTCATCACGTCCAGCGTGAGGGGGTCATCGGCGCCCATTTTCCCTTTGGTCAATTCAAGTGCCTTGACAAGGATGGTTACCGCATCGGCCGGCCTACCAGCGGCGCGGTAACTGTCCCCCAGAGCATCCATCGTATTCAGCGTATCCTGATGCTCGGGTCCAAATTTGGCTTGACACAGCGGCAGTGTTTCTTCGAGCAATTGCACGGCGTCGCGAGGGCGGCCGGCGATACGGTAAGCGCTTGCAAGATTGGTTGAGGTATTGAGAGTTTCTCGATGGGTCGGACCGTATTTGATTTTAATCAACGTGAGTGTACGTTCAAACAAGGCGGCCGCGTCATCGATGCGCCCTGTTCCCTCATAGGCCAGCGCAAGATTATTCATTGTGGCCAGGGTTAGCGGATCGTCGTCCTTCAAATTAGCCTGGCAACGTTTCAGCGCGTCCTCAAGCATCCTCACAGAATCCTCCGGCCTGCCGGCGGAGTGATAGGCATCTCCGAGGTCCTTCATCGTACAGAGGGTGATCTTGCCATTCGGGCCACATCTTGCTTCGGAAAGTTGCAGCGTTTGCTCTAAAAAAGGCACTTCTTCCGCCAGCCGTCGATCGATGCGGTAAACCTGCACAATATCAAGATCAATACCAAGGGTATCGGGATGGTCGGCGCCGAGCGCGGCCTGATCGATGTTCCTGGCGGTCTGGAGAAGCTCCAAAGCTCTGGTCGTCCTTCCCAGACCGGCATAGGCTTGGCCCAAAGCGTCAAGCAGCGCCGCCCTAGTCGGCGGCGTACCGGCAAAGGTTCCGTCCAGGTCGGCAGCCGCGCGATCAAGAACATCGATGGCTTTCAGATTGCCTCCATCGCGATACGGATCGATGGACTGAAACATTTGCAGCAAGTGCTTGCTCGCAGCCTGCGCCTGGGTTCGGGCTTTTTCAGAGTCGCTAAGGGCGATCTCCACCTGTCGCGCGGCGCGGGCGACCCGTAGAGCTTGCCAGGTGCTTACGAGCGCGGCCATCAAGAGCGATGCGCCGACCAAGGATGCGGCGCCAAAGGCGAGTCTGTTGCGGCGCACTAATTTTCGAAAGCGATAGACCGCGCTGGGCGGTCTGGCCATAATTGTTTCGTCGCTCAAGTAGTGTTGAATGTCGATCGCCAGTGAACTAGCCGTGTCATAACGCCTGGCGCGATCCTTCTCGAGGCACTTCATCACGATCCAGTCCAGGTCGCCGCGGAGCATTTGATGCAATCGCCTGGGATCGCAGCGGCGCTGATCGGCCAGGGCGGTCAGCCGGTCATGCGCCAGTGTGCTGAGGCGAGTGCTGGGCCTCGGCGGCTCAACTTCGCGGATGAACCGCTGAATCTCGGCGTAACCGGCCTTCATCAATTCGTTGGGGTCAAAGGGAGTGCTTCCGGTGAGCAGCTCGTAGAGCAGAACGCCCAAGCTGTAGATGTCGCTTCGTGTATCGACATCCAACCCGCTCATTTGTGCCTGCTCCGGGCTGATGTAGGCGGGGGTGCCCATCATTTGACAAAATCCCGTGAACAGTGTGCGCTCGGTTAACCGGCTTTGTGTGGCCTTGGCGATGCCGAAGTCGATGACTTTTGGCACGGCCTTGTCATCGTGCATCGTCACCAGAACATTGGTTGGTTTGATGTCGCGATGAATGATCCCCTTCTGGTGGGCATGCTGAACTGCGCTACAAATCTGGACAAAGAGGTCCAACCGCTGGCGCGTGCTGAGCTTGTTGACGTCGCAGTATTCGGTTGCCGGTACACCCTTGACCAACTCCATGACAAAGTAGGGCCTGCCGGTCTCAGTTGTGCCGGCATCGAAAACCTTGGCGATGTTAGGATGATCCATCATCGCCAGCGCTTGCCGCTCGGCCTCAAAGCGAGCGATGACCTGCCTGGTATCCATGCCCGGTTTGATGATCTTGACGGCGACCTTGCGTCGGACGGGGCTGGCCTGCTCGGCCATGAAGACGCAACCGAATCCCCCTTCGCCAATCTGTTGAAGAAGCTTATAGCGGCCGATCTGGCTGCCCGGGCCTTCAGAGACTCTTCCCGAGAACGCCGCACCCAGAGGCGGATCTACGCCAACGGTCGGGTTGGCCAGAAAATCGCTTTCTGCGGTCTGGAGCGCTGATAAAAGCGATTCGACCTGGGCTCTCAAATCGGCGGCTTCGCCGCAGGCTTGGTCCAGGAACTGACTACGCTGTTCGGCGGGCAATTCCAGGGCCTTGGCGAACACGTCGCGAAGCTTCGGATGATCGGGTTGCTCCTTCATGGTTCGTCCATCAGTTGACGCTTCAGCCAGGCCCGGGCAAAGGTCCAGTCGCGCCGGACCGTGGAAGCCGATACCCCCAGGACATGGGCCGTCTCATCCACACTCAAACCGCCGTAAAAGCGGAGTCGCACAATCTGCGCAAGATCGGGCGACTCCTTCTCTAGGCGAGAAATCGCTTCATCAACCGCCAGGAATTCCGGGAATCGGTCCTCCATGGCCAGATCGAGTACGTTGTTCATAGGAACGCGTTTGCGAGCGCCGCCTCGCTTAGGGCCACCGCGGGCACGGGCATGATCGATCAGGATTCGCCGCATCGCTTCGGCGGCGGCGAAGAAGAAGTGGCTGCGACTGGACCAGCGAATATCTCGATTGCCCAGCAGCTTCAGATACGCCTCGTGCACCAAAGCCGTTGCCTGGAGCGTGTGCCCCGCCCGCTCGGACTTCATGCGGCTCCGCGCCAAGCCGCGTAGCTGTTCATAGACCAGGGGCAGGAGCCTTGCGGCTGCCGATGCATCACCTTGCTGAGCCTGGTCGAGCAAGCGAGTGAAGTGTTGCATTGGCGCAGATGACACGTCCCACCATACTTTTCGCATGCAAACGGGTTCTAGCACGAGAGTTCTGAATGAAGGGCTAGGGGGGTAGTCTACGCCGTTCGCACGCACGAAAGCAAGCTCCATTCGGCATCAATGAGAGACATGGCTAACAAAAGCAACAAATCTTGATTGGTCCGCAAGGCGTTTCTCGCCTTTATCCATGTTGGCTTGTTTTGCGCGAGCGGAGCGGTAAATGGACCGGAACCAGGCACGTAGGGTGAAAGAAGAATGAAATGCCTCGATCGAACCTACTTCATCGTGCCAAAGTCGCGACTCTGGGGGGTGCTGCATTGCGAAGCAATCGAGGGTTGCCGGTTGCAGCATCTATAGTGGTGCTATTGAGTATGGCGATTCCCGCGCATGCGTTGGTAATCAATCCGACCTTTGACAGTTCGTTGACAAGCCTCGCAAACGCGGCGCAGTGGGAATCTGCAATCAACTATGCGGACGGGCAAATTGCCTCGCTTTTCACCAACCCGATTACCATTAACATTACGTTCAAGGCGGATTCGAGCACGGACGTCAATGGACATAATGACTTCAACGGTCAATCGGTTGGCAGTTATGCCACGGTGAAGACCATCCTGGCCGCTCACGCCACGTCGGCGGATGACGCAACATCGGTTGCCAATCTTCCGATTTCAGATCCGACGGGCGGCGGGAACTTTATATTTGCGGATGCTCAAGCGAAGGCTTTGGGCGTTCGTAGCGCCAATAACTCAAGCACGGATGGCACCATCACCTTTGGTGACGAGTATCCCTATACATTCGACCCCAACAATCGGGCGGTCAGCGGTTCCTTCGATTTGATCGGCATCGCGGAACATGAGATCACGGAGGTCATGGGTCGAGTGGGCGACGCAAACATCTCCGGCGGCAATTTCGGAGTCCTTGACTTGTTCGGATACCAATTCGGCCCAGGCGGCACGGGTATCGGAGTCCTTAACGTTGCCCAGAATCAGGATAACAATTATTTCTGCATAGACGGCGGTGTTACACCCCTGAAGCTGTACAACAACCACTCCGACGGCGGGGACGATAAAGATTCGGCGCCCGGAACCGACGACTCGTTCGATTCAAACATTTCATCCGGCGCCGCCTACTTAGAGCCTCTAACAAAAATGCGAATGAAGCCTGTTCCAACAGATCATTGCCTCACCCACGGTCATGAACGCGGCGTGGATGTCGGGCCGTTTTTCGTAACGGACTCGCAGTCGGCGATTCTGATGCAACCAACTCAGCGTACGCTCCACCGGCCAGCGGGTTTTGCCAAGACCACTTCCGTGCGGGCGGTTGCGTCGGGCCAGCAACGGGCGGCTGCCACGCTGACGCAACGCCTTTCGGTGCGGTTCGGAGTGATACGCCCGGTCTCCCTGCACCACCTCGAACCGCCAGCGCGGCCGGCCCGGTTTGCCCGAGACCTTTGGAATCGCATCGATCAGCGGCAGCAGTTGCGTGATGTCGTGGCGGTTGGCCGCCGTCAGGAGGGCAACCATCGGCGTGCCGTTGCCATCGGTCAATACATGGTGCTTGGAACCGTTTTTCCTGCGATCTACCGGGCTCGGACCCGTTTTTTTCCCCCGTGCACGGCCCGCACGGAAGCAGAATCCACCAAGGCCCGCGACCAGTCGATGGCATTCGACCGCCGCAATCGATTCAGCAATAGTCCGTGCAGCTTCGTCCAAACCCCACGATGGTTCCAATCGCGCAGTCGACGCCAGCAACTCATGCCGCTGCCGCATCCCATCTCCTGGGGAAGGTATTCCCACGGAATGCCGGTTTTGAGCACGAACAGAATACCCGACAACGCCGCGCGATCGTCCAGCGGCGGCCGGCCGCGCTTTCCTGGACCACTGCGGTGCTTGGGAAGCAGGGGTCGGATCAACTCCCAAAGCTCGTCGGTCACCAACGGCTTGGTCATAAAGCCCTCCATGGCTAAGACCAAGCCGTATTGTCCGATCAACCATAAACATGGGGAAGTGCATTTTTGTTAGAGGCTCTTAATGTCTCCGGTGGACATCCGCGAGATGGACGTGATCGGCTACGACTTGGCGGTTCCTGAGCCGTCTTCATTCGTCCTGCTGACGATGGGTATGGGGTTGCTAGTGAGACGAAGCCGCCGTGGAGCGCGTAGGCCACTTCGGCCTCGTTCCCTCGACGCTGCGGTGCGCCGTTGACGCCGGCCCACAATGCTCGTTCTTCCGTGGGTTCCCTTACGAGGAGGGGCCGGGGCGATGTAATCGTTTGTATCGCGGTGGTTTATCGATTTTATTATTTCGCTCTGAAATGCGCGTGGCGTGTCGATAAAATAGGTAGTTGCAACTGAGTCTCAATTGCGTTAATTTGGTTTCCGGCGGGCATGATGCCCCTTATTGTCGGAGACTTTGATGAGTTTGGATGGTCAGGCCGTTGGTGGTTCGAGCATTTCGCTGCCTCAGAGTGGGTCTGGGCGGCGGGGGAGTGCGCAGGGGCGGTGGATTCGGCAGGCGGGGATCATTGCCAGCGCGATGCTGATCCTGGCGATCTTTGTCTGGCAGGCGTTTACCTCGGCGGGGAATCCTGATCCGACTATTTCGGGGATTAGTCGGACGGCAGCCGTGCTGGATACGGGGATTTTGGTTTTTCGGGAGGGGTTGGAAGCGATTCTGGTTCTGGCGGCGCTGACGGCTAGTTTGGTGCGGACGGATGAAGGGTATTGGGAGCCGGTGGCGCTGGGGGCGGGGATTTCGTTTTTGGCGACCGTGGCGACTTGGTTCATCGTGGTCGCGCTGATTTCGGATATCAATGCTCCGGCGCTGGATATTCAAGCTGGGACGGGATTGCTGGCAGTGGTCGTGCTGCTGGTGATCATGAACTGGTTCTTCCACAAGATTTACTGGACGGGTTGGATCACGCATCACAATCGGCGTAAGCGGGCGCTGACGGAGCAGCCGGGGCAGACTCGGGCGAAGGTGTTTCGGGGGCTAGCGGTGATTGGGTTCACTTCGGTTTACCGCGAGGGGTTTGAGGTTGTGCTGTTTTTGCAGTCGATTCGATTGAAGGTCGGATCGCATCTGGTTCTTGAAGGCGTGGTGGTGGGGCTGGCGCTGACGGCGATCGTGGCGATGCTGACTTTTGTTGCGCATTACAAGTTGCCTTACAAGAGAATGCTGGTGCTGACGGGGATCATGATCGGCGTGGTGCTGCTGGTCATGGTTGGGGAGCAAGTGCAGGAGATGCAGCAGGCGAACTGGATCGGGACGCATACGCTGAATATCAACATGCCGGATTGGCTGAATACCTGGTTCTCGATTTATCCGACCGTGGAGAGCCTGGGGGCGCAGGGGGCGGCGGCGCTGTTTGTGATCGGGTCATATTATCTGGCGCGGCGGGTTTGCGGGAAGGTGAAGAGCGGGAAAGTGGGGGAAGAGATCTGCGTGGTGCAGGATTGCGAGAATTGTCCGGTGGGGCAGACGGATGGGCAGGGGGCGGGGGCGGGGTCTTCGGGGCATATCAATCGTTGAAATTTAATTTGGCGGGCGCAGTTGGGTTTGCGTTCTTTGCGTTGGGGGGGCCTTCGCTTTTCGGGGGGTGTCGGGGGAAATGCGATTAAGATTAAGATTATGATTAAGAAGAGGAGTAGGAGCAGGATTAAGAGTAGGACGGGGGGACTTGGGATTTAGAGGGGACGGGGGATGCGCAAGGGGTTGGGGAATCTTAGGTTAATACCCCCTAGGGGAGTCGAACCCCTGTCCTCTGGCTGAGAACCAGATGTCCTAGGCCACTAGACGAAGGGGGCCACAAGAACTTTGCGGATGGTACGGGTGGGGGAGTAGTAGTTCAAGCTTGCGGCGATTCGAAATGCTGCGCGGCGCCGCCGCGGGCGTTTTTTTGCGCCGAGGGTCGCTCGACAGCAGTGTGCGGCGCGGCGTTATCGCGGTTTGCGGGCGGTGGCTGTGAGTTGGTTTCCTTTTTGTCTTAGGCGGCTCTGAATGGCGGCGAGGTGCAGGGCGGGTTTCAGGCGGAGCCAGGGGTCCCATTTTTCTTTTCGCGGCGGGTGAGCTGTTTGACGCTTTTGGCTAGCCAGCTTGTGCGGGTGGACTGGCGGACGTCGATGGAGCGGAAGCCGGCGGATTCCAGGAGATTGCGCAGGGATTGTTGGGTGAAATGGATGAGGTGTCGCGGGAGTTCTAGGGTGAGGGAGGCGTCGCCGAAGTATTGGATTTCCCAGCTGTCGAAATTGGGGACGGCGATGAGGAACATGCCGCCGGGGCGGAGGAGATCGAGGGCTGCGGTGACGATTTCCTTGGGGTTGGGGACGTGCTCGAGTGCCTGGCGCATGGTGATGACGTCGAAGGATTGGGGTTTGAGGTCGGGATGGGGGAGTGAGCCGAGGTGGACGGGGATGCCGTCGGCTTTGACGGCGTCGACGGCTTGTTGGCTGAAGTCAATGCCGGTGCAGTTCCAGCCTACGGCTTTCATGCGTCTTAGGAAGGTTCCGTTTCCGCAGCCGAAGTCCAGGAGTTTTCCGGTGCCCTGGTAGGGGACGCCGAAGCCGAATTGCCTCGAGGGGCTGGACGAGCATGACGACTTTTGCGACGGCGCGGCGCCAGCCGGTGGGTTTGTTGGCCGGGGCGCCGTAGGCGAGGGAGAGGACCCAGGTGCGGAGGGAAGTAGAGGCGGCCGAGGAGCGTTTGATTTCGCCGCGTTGTTTGGCGTAGGGGGCGTATTCGGTGGGGTAGTAGGAGCCGAGGTGGTCCTTGTCTGGGCGGGGGTTGGTGAAATTCAGGCCGCATTGCTCGCAGCGGACGATTTGGATGGTTTGGTCGTTGTGGAGGATCCAGTCGCGGCCGGTGAGGGAAGGCTTATAGCGAGCGGACCCGCAGGCGGGGCAGTTGACGAGTTCGAATCCTTCCGGGATGGGTTGGTCCATTGGGGTTGGGGAGTTTAACGGGTGCGCGGGTGGGGGCAAAAACCCCACGGCAGCGCGCGGTTCGACTGGGCTCACCGAAGTCCGCGGGCGTTAAGGGGATGGGCGAGGGAGAGGTTCAGGGAAGTTTGTGTTGTGTCGATAAAGTTTGAATGGGAACGAGTGAGTGTTCATGTCTCGTGGATCGAATTGTGACGTACCGGCGGGTGCGGGGGATTTCGTTGATCATCGCGATCGTGGCGGTGGGGATGCTGGTGCTTGCGTTTGCGACTTCCAAGGGTGGGCGGACGCGGGTGGGGACGGTGGTGGCGGCGGATTTTCCGCAGTTTTATGTGGCGGCGGGAATTCTGTCTGATCCGGGGCCGGGGAGGCTTTACGATTTGGCGCTGCAATCGCATCGGCAGGTCGTGCTTTTTCCGGGGGAAGATAGGGCGCTGCCTTATGCGTATCCGCCGATTGTGGCGTATCTGTTTCGACCGTTTACTTATTTTTCTTATACGACGGCGGCGGGAATCTTTGTCGCTTACGTGGCGATGTTTTATACGATTGGGGTGATGGCGCTTTTTTGGCGTGCACGAATATTCCTGTGCGCGGGAGGTGGCTGGGGGGTTTGGTTTGTGTGGCGTTTGAGCCGTTTGCGATTGAGTGTTTGCATGGGGGTCAGGTTTCGACGTTTGCGTTTGCTTGTGTGAGTCTGGCGATTTTGTTTGACAAGCGGGGGAGGGAGATCGCGAGCGGGGTTTGTCTGGGGCTGCTGGCTTATAAGCCGACGTTGCTGGTGATTTTGCTGCCGGCGTTGGTGGTGGGAAAAAGATGGAGGATGGTGGTGGGATGTTTGGGGACGATTGCGGCGGGAGCGCGCTGAGCCTGGCGGTGGCGGGGCCGGTGGCTTGCGGACAATTTGTGAGGATGGCGGGGACGTATGGGGGCGCGGTGGCGGGGAATGACGGGTTTCGGACCTGGAAATACGTGGATTTGTCGGCATTTTTGCGGCTGTTGCACGTGCCGGGGGAGGTCGCGTTTGTTCTGCCGGTGCTGGGAATCGTGGCGGCGTGGGCGTGGCTGGGGCGGCGATTTGATTGGGCCACCGCGATCGCGGCGACGCTGGTGCTGAATCTTTATGTGGCGGTTTATGATTCGGTTTTGATCGGGGCGGCGTTTTGGGCGGCGGCGGATTCGATTTATGCGCGAGAGAGGAATTGTCCGCGGGGTTCAAGAGGTTGGCGGCGGCGGTGTTTTTGGCGCCTTGGGTTTCGCCGGCGCTGGCGGTGACGATGGGGTTTCAGGTTTATACGGTGGCGCTGGGGGCGGCGGTGGTTTGGTTCGCGGGCGCATGGCGCGAAATTAAATCCACTGATCTCGAATCAGCTTCAGTTGCAGCCCAGTCTTCATCACTGAACCAGTCGGGGCGGCGGTCGCCCATTCCCACGAGATCGCCGAAGAAGATTTCGGCTTCGCTTTCGAGGGTCTCGCGGATCGATCCCATTTGCAGGCGGGTGGCATAGAGATCGTCCTCGGTGCTGGCGAGGCGAAGGGCCTCGCGGCCGGCGTATTGGCGGACAAGATCGGCCAGCTCGCGGTAGAAGACCCAGACGGGTTCGTCGGGGACGGGCGGCGGGACGCAATGGCGATTCAGGGCGTGCTGAAAATAGCGAAGTTTGGAATTCCAATCGAGATGGGGATCGAGGCCGAGGGTGATGTACTGGCCGACCTTGGCGGCTTCGTGGGCGAAGGGATTTCCGGCGGCGTCGGCTTCGCGGACGAGCTTGGAATACTCGGACTCGGGAAGCCCGATGGTCGGCATCGACGGAAATACGTGGCGCTGCTGAAGCATCCCGGCTACCTCGCCAAGGGACGTTCGCCTGCACACCCGGTCTGAGCAGCCCTATTCCGCAATGCTAATTTACCTTTCGGAGGCAAGCGGTTACAAGAGCAATGTGCGGAATTCGCGTAGTTTTCGCCCCTATTTTCGGACCGGCGGGTGCTCATGAGTGAAACCCTTGGCGCATTATGTATCGTCCTGCACGGGCATCTGCCTTACGTTCTGAACCATGGAAAAACGCCGCACGGGGAGGCCTGGCTGTACGAGGCGGCGGCGGAGACGTATTTGCCGATCCTGGACATGATCGGGCAGGCGGCCCTGTATAAGGCGCGGCCGGCGATCACCATCGGGTTGACGCCGATATTGCTGGAACAACTGGCGCACGACCGGTTCCGGGTTGGGCTAGTGGAATATCTTCTGGAGCGCGCGGGGCGGGCGAAGCAGGATCGGGAGGAATTCGAGCGGAACAATCAGCCGCACTTGGCGCATCTGGCGTCGAAGTGGGAGGAGTGGTATCACGCGCGGCTGGATCATTTCAAACGGATCGACGGGGACATTGTGGGCGAGTTTGCGCGGCGCGCGACCGAGGGGCATATTCAGATCCTCACGAGTTGCGCGACGCACGTGTATCTGCCGCTGGTTTTGCAGGATCAGACGATCCGGGCGCAACTGGCGGCGGGAATGGCGACAAGCCGGCGGCGGCTGGGGTTTGCGCCGCGGGGATGTGGCTGCCGGAGTGCGCATATCGGCCCGAGTGGGATCATTGGGTGCCGTCGGTTTTGTATGGCGATGCGCGGAAGCGCCAGGGGCTGGAGAAGTTTATTGGGGACGCGGGGGTGACGCATTTTTTTGTGGATACGCATTTGATCACCGGGGCGCAGCCGCTGGGGACGCTGGACGGGGGGCATTTCAACGCGGTGGTCGAGGAGCAGTTGCATTGGGATACGAAGCGCGGCTGGCGGGACGTGCTGGAGCCGGTGGGGGTGCAGAGTTATCCGGAGATGCCGCGGGTGTTTGCACTGGGTCGGCATCCGCGCGTGAGCGAGCAGGTTTGGAGCGGGTCGATCGGATATCCGGGGTCGGGGACTTATCTTGAGTTTCACAAAAAGCACGGGGAGCGCGGGCTGAGATACTGGAAAGTGACGGACAACAAGGCGGGGCTTGGCGACAAGGATATGTATTATCCCGATGATGTGGCGGGGAAGGTTTTTGAACACGCCCATCACTTCTGCTCCGTGGTGCGAGAAGTGCTTGCGGAATATCACGGCCGCACCGGACGCAAAGGCGTCTGCGTGGCCCCATTCGACGCGGAATTGTTCGGCCACTGGTGGTTCGAGGGGCCGCAGTTTCTCCGCGATGTCATCCTCACCCTTTCGAACGCTCCGGACATCGAATTATTGACGGCGGAAGAAGCGCTGACAGCGGCATCCGCCGGATAAAGTCGTGCGGATGCCGGAGGGGTCGTGGGGGGAGAAGGGAAATCACAGCGTCTGGATGAACGACCGGACCAGGTGGATGTGGGAAATCGAGTACCGGGCGGAAGAGCGGATGGTGAAGATGGTGAGGGAACTACCGTGGCAGACGAGTGAGGCGGTCGCGGAACATTTGGCGCGGGCCGGGAGGGAGTTGCTGTTGCTACAAGCGAGCGATTGGCCGTTCGTGGTGCACTCTTACGGGGCGGTGGATTACGGGATTCAAAGATTCTCGGGGCATGCGACGCAGTTTCATCGGGCCGTCGACATGGCGGAAGATGCGGCCAAGGGGAAGGAGCTGAGCGAGGTTCAGAAAGTCGAGATTGCGGATATGGATTTGCATGACGGGGTGTTTGGGGAGATTGAGCTTGGTTGGTGGCAATAGGGGAAATTCGAAACCAGAAATCCGAATGGCGAATCAAATCCGAATGACCGAATGGCCGAATGGCAAATCGACTATTTCTGCGCACAAAAGGTTTGCCACATATGCCGGTAGGCTTTTTCGACGTCGCGAGCAAAGGCCGGGGCATCCATTAGGGGGCTGGCTTGCATTCTTGGGCGGAGGGTTTGGCGGAGTTGAGCCAGGCGCTGGGGATTGGCGGATAAATCTTTGGCAATCTGCACGTAGTGGTCTGGGGTTTCGGCGATTAATTCTGGGAGGCCGACGTTGTTCAGGATGCTGGAGCCGGCGCGGCCTGTGGGGAGTTGGCCTTTTAGGGTGATGACGGGGACGCCCATCCAGAGGGCGTCGCAGGTGGTGGCGCCGCCGCCGAAGGGGAAGGGGTCTAGGGCGATATCGACTTTGTGGTAGGAGGCGAAATAGAGACGCATGGGGACGTTGGCGTTGAAGGCCAGGCGATTGGGGTCGATGCCTTGGGTTGCGAAGCGGGAGCGAATTGCGTCGCGGTGGGGGCCGTCGCCGGTGAAGACGAAGAGGCGGGAATTGGGGACGGCGGCGAGGATGTTGGCCCAGGTGTTCCAGACGGAGGGGGTGACTTTGCAGTAGTTATTGAAGCTGCCGAAGGTGATTTGGCCGGATTGTTGAGAGGGAGGGGGACGGAACTCGGGCATGATGTCGAGGGGCTCGAAAGTCCAATAGGTTTTGGGGAGGCGGTAGGTTTTTTCGGAGTAGCCGGATTCGTCGGCGCCGGGGGGATCGAAATAGGGGTCGCTCAGGCGCCAGTCCATGGTCGAGAGGCCGCTGCTGCCGCAGTAGCCGAGATAGGTGACCTGGACGGGCGCCGGCTTTTGGGCGAAGACAAGGAGGCGGTGGCGCTCGGTGTGGAGAGTGAGATCGACAAGGATGTCGATCTGGTCGTTGCGGATAAGATCGGCGACGGTCGAGTGGGGCATCCCCTCGATGTGATGCCAAACGTCACAGGATTTGCGGAGGCGTTCGGTCATGGCGTCGGGTTTTTTGATGTCGCTAAAGCAATGGATCTGGAATCGGCGGCGGTCGTGATGAGCGAGAAGCGGCGCCATAAATCTGCCAACGGGGTGGCCGCGGAAATCGGGCGAGACGTAGCCGATTCTCAGGGGGCGGTCGGGGGAGCGATCGTTGGTGAGCGGACGGATGAAGTTTCGCTGGGGCTCGGCGTAGTTTTTATTCCAGGCGCGGAGTTCGGCGGCGATTTGATCGGGGGTGCAATCGTCGCGGTAGTGCATGGTGAGGATGAGATTGCTGTGGGCGTAGCCGTCGCGACCGTTGGCGGCGACGCTGCGGCGGAAAAGATCGCAGGCCTCGGGGGCCTCGCCTACGAGCCATTTGACGATGCCGAGATTGAGGAGGGCATCGGCGTAATTGGGACGAAGGGCGACGGCTTTTTCGTAGGCGACGATGGATTCGTCCAAACGCCAGATGGCTTTGAGGACGTAGCCGATCTGGTAGTAGGCCTCGGCGTGATCGGGCTGAATGACCAGCGCCTGCGCGCGGCGGCGAGGGATTCGTGGGGTTCGCCTTTGTCGAAGAGGGCCTCGGCGAGGTGGACGTAATTGGGGACGTATTTGGGAGCGGCGCTGATTCCCTGGCGGTAGGTCGCGGTGGCTTGATCGAGCTTGTGCATCAGGCGCAGGGTGCGGGCGAGATTGTCGTAGGCTTCGCCGATGTCGGGGCGGCGGGCGATCAGTTTTCGGCAGATGTCCATGGCCTCGTCATATCGGCCCTGCGAAGTGAGGATAACGGCGAGATTGCAGATGTGATCGGGGCGATTGGGTTCGAGTGAGATGACGCGGCGGATGGTTTTCTCGGCTTCGTCGTATTGGCCGTTGCCGTGGAGTATGTAGGCGAGGCGGGCGAGGGCTTCGGGTTGGTTTGGCTCCTGGGCGAGAATTTGCCGGAGGAGAGCTTCGGCGTCGGCATATTTCGCGGCGCGGATGAGCTGCTCGGTCGAGTCGAGAGAGGATTTGATCTGATCTGGGGTCATGCGGGAGATTGCAGCCAGGTTCGCCAGACGCTGCGATAGACGGATTCTACATCGCGCGCGAATTGCCGGGCATCGAGGAGGGGGGATTCCCGCATGGATTGGCGAAGGGAGGCGCGGAGCTTGGCCAGAACATTACGGTCGGCAGCGATTTGCCGGGCGATCTCGACGTAGCGCGGGGGGGAATCGGCGATGAGATGGGGGAGATTCATGTTGGTGAGGAGCGAGACGCCGACCCGGCTGACGTGGCGGGAGCCGGCGAGGGTGATGACGGGGACGCCCATCCAGAGGGCCTCGCACGTGGTAGTCGTGCCGTGATAGGGGAAGGTGTCGAGGGCGACGTCGACGGAGTTGTAAAGCTCGAGGTGATGGGAGAGGTCTGGGGTTTGGCTGTGAAGCTGAAGACGATCGGGCGATATGCCGCCGGAGGCGAAAATTTCCAGCAAGCGCTGGCGCGGCGCGGATTCGGTCAGTCCGCTGTGGCTTTTGATGATGAGGCGGCTGTTGGGAACCGCGCGGAGAATTTGCGACCAGATTTCGATCATCGGGGGCGTAATTTTTCCGAGGGCGTTGAACGAGCCGAAAGTGAAGGGTTGGCCTTGCGCTGAAGGAAGCGGCGAGACTTCGGGGGCGTCGGGGCTGGGGGAATAAGAGAGGAAGGTTTTGGGGAGGCGGATGAGTGTTTCGGTGTGGTAGCGCTCGGTTTGTCCGACGGGATCGGCCAGGGCGTCTGTGAAGCGGTAGTCGATGGTTTGGACGCCGGTGGTATCGGGGTAGCCGAGGTAGGTGATCTGGACGGGGGCGGGCTTGTGGGCGAAGACGGGGAGTCGGCTGCCGCCGGCGTGGCCGGAAAGATCGATGAGGATGTCGATTTTGTCGGCGCGGATTTGCTCGACGAGCTGGGGCGTGCCGAGGGGGAGCGTGTCGCGCCAGAGTTTGGCGGCGATGCGGAAACGGGCGGTCATTTCATCGCTATTGGGGGAATCGGAATAGCAGATCGTTTCCACTTGCTGGGGATCGTGATTCTCGAGCAGATTCAAGAGGAAGAAGCCGACGGAATGCTGGCGAAAATCCGCGGAGACGTAGCCGACGCGCAGGGGGCGGTCCGGGGAGCGATCGTTTCCGTGCGGTGGGATGTTGCGTGCGGCGCGGCGGGCGTGGCGCGCGTTCCAGACGAGGTGTTCCTGGAAGATCATGTCGGAGTCGATGCCGTGGGGATAGTGAAGGGCGGAGATAAAATTGCTGTGAGGCGTGGGATGGTCGGGGCGGAGATGCATGGCCATGTGAAAATTGAACAGGGAGTCGGAAAGCTGGCGCATTTCTTTTTGCACGATGGCGAGGTTGTTATACGCCATGAAATATTTGGGATCGGCGCGGATCGCGAGTTGGAAGGCTGTCGCGGCGTCCTGGAGACTGTTGGCCATTCGGTAGGCGTTGCCGAGGTTGTAGAAGCCGTCGGCGTAGTCGGTGCGCTCGGCGACGGATTTCAGGAAGGCGTGGATGGCGTCGATGGGGCGATGGAGGGCGAGGTAGCAATTGCCGAGATTGTTCCAGGCGAGGTGATAATTGGGACGGATCGCCAGAGCGCGGCGGCAGGAGGCAAGGGCGGCATCGAGCTGGCCGGTTTTGGCCAGGGCGTCGGCGAGATTGGTATGGACCTCGACATAATCGGGGCGCAGGGAGAGGGATTTTTCGTACGCGGGGATGGCATCGAGTAGGCGGCCGTCCATGTGGAGGGAATTGCCCAGCGCGAACCAGGCGAGGGGATCTTCGGGGCGGCGCTGGGTGACGGTGCGGGAAACTTCGACGGCTTCGGACCAGCGGGACTTGGCCTGGAGGGCGTTACCGAAAGCGGCCAGGGCATCAGTCCAGTCGGGGCGAAGCGAAATCACTTTTTGGTAGATGGGGAGCGCTTCGTCGACGCGGTTTTGTTCGTGGAGGGCGCTGGCGAGAATTTGCAGCGCTTCGGGGGCGTCGGGATTGAGCTTTGTCGCGGTCTGCAGTGCGGCGATGGCTTCGGCGGGTTTGCGGGCGGCGGCGCAGACTACGCCGAGATGATAGTGGCAATCCCAGGATTCGGGCTGCAGTTGTGCGGCGCGGCGGAGAGCGGTTTCCGAGGCGTCGAGTTTGCCCATTTGATAATCGAGGATGCCTAGCATCTGGAGGGTGTCGGCGTCGTCGGGATTGGACTGGAGAATTTTGCGGTAGAGGGACTCGGCTTCGTCGAGGGCGCCGGCCTCATGACGGCTGATGGCGAGTTCGAAAAGTTGGTCGGGGGATTGGTCAGACATTGCGGCACCAGTGGAGCCACATTTGACGGTAAGCGGATTCGACGTTCCGGGCAAATCGCGGGCCGTCCATAAGGGGGGATTCGCGCATTTTGTGGCGCAACTGAAGCGCAATCGACTTAAAGCGGACACATCACGGGATAGATTGACGGCCAATTGCACGAAACGTTGGGGGGTTTCGGCGACCAGTTGATCGGCCAGGCCGAGGTTACTTGATTGACTCAAGCCGGCGCGGGCGATCGCGGAATTCCCGCATAAACTGACGACGGGAACGCCCATCCAGAGAGAGTCGAAGCTCGTGGTGTGACCGTTGTAGGGGTAGGTATCCAATCCGATGTCGATGCGGTGATAGGCGGCCAGATATTCCGCGCGGCTGCATCGAAAGGAATTGCAGGCGATCGCCGATGTCCAAAGCGTCAGCGAGTAGTTTTTCGCAATCCTTCGACGGGGTGAGGACGAGCAGGCGGGAATTGGGGACCTGCGCAAGACTTGTTTCCACAATTCGCAGGTTGGTGGAGTAATCTTGGAAAATTTGTTCAGGCATCCGAAGGTGATGAAGCCGTCTCGGGAAGCGGGCAGGGGTTGAATTTCGGGGCCTTCGTCGAGAGGATCGTAACACCAAAAGGTGTCGGGCAATCGGAGGGACTTTTCGGAATAGAACTCGTCGCGCCGGCCGGGCGGATCCAGGTATGGGTCAGTGAGGCGATAGTCCATGGCGGGTAGCCCCGTGGTGGAGGGATATGCGAGCCAGGCGACTTGGACCGGCGCGGGCTTTTGCGCGAAGAGCATGGGGCGGCCACCACTGGTGTGCATTTGCAAATCGACGAGAATATCGATGCCGTCCTGTTCGATTTGATTGGCGAGTTGCTGGTCGGCGACTGGGAGGGATTTTCGCCAGACATCGGCGTAACCGGCGATGCGGCGGGTGATCTCGTCTTCCTCCGCCAGGTCGGAATAGCAGTGAACTTCGAAGGCTTCTCGATTGTGGTTGGAGAGGAGTGGAATCGTGAAAAAGCAGCAGCTATGACGCCGGAAATCCGCCGAGACGTAGCCGATTTTCAAGCGGCGGGTGGGACTGCGGGTGTTGCGGAAATGCGTTTTGGGCCGAATGTGAGGCTGGACTATTTTGTCGTTCCATCGGCGGTGTTCGCGCAGGAGCTTGGCTGGGTCGTCGTCGGGTTGAAAGTGCAGAATGTAAAGATATGTGCTCCAGACGCTGGTCAGGTGCGGATGCCGATCGAGGAGCGATCGCAGAGCTGCGGCGGCGGCCTCGTTGCGTCCGGTTAATTGAAGAGTCAGGGCCAACTCGTGGGCGGCTTCGATGTGGTTGGGAGAGATTCGGAGGGACGCTCGATAGGCATCGATGGCGGGATTGAGAAAACCGCCGAGGCGAAGGGCACGGGCGAGTTGAAAATGGCCGTGGGCGTTCGAGGGATCGCGGGCGGTAAACTTGCTCAGCCATTCTACGGCTTGGGAATAGTCGCCGGCCGTGATGAGGGCGATGCCGAGGGCGAGCATCGGTTCGGGAAAATCGGGGCGCAGGTTGAGGGCGGTGCGGAGGGAATCGATCGCGTCAGCGGTTTGCCCGCGGAGCATGAAGGTGTTGCCGAGTTCAGCGTGGAGTTCAGGGATATCGGGAGCGAGGGCGATGGCCCTTTTAAAGGCGTCGATCGCCTCGTCTAATTTATGCGCCTCGCGGAGGACGGCGCCGAGATGGTATTGACCATCCCAGGCATCGGGCTGCAGGAATGCGGCGCGGCGGAGAGCGGACTCGGCGGCGTCGAGTTTTCCCAGTTGATGGTTGAGGATGCCCAGCATTTGCAGGGTGTCGGCGTCGTCAGGATTGGACTGGAGAATCTGGCGGCAGAGAGACTCGGCTTCGTCGAGGGCGCCGGCCTCGTGACGGCTGATGGCGAGTTCGAAAAGTTGGTCCGGGGTTTGGTCAGGCACTTCGGCACCAAATCTGCCACATTTTAAGATAGGCTGATTCCATGTGGCGGGCGAATCGATAGCCGTCCATGAGGGGGGAACGTTGGAGCATTTGTGTGTGCCGGAGCGGAGTTGGGCGAGGGCGGGGAGGTCGGCGGATATTTTCGTGGCGCGTTCGACGAACTGTTCAGCCGTATTGGCAACGAGTTGATCGGCCAGGCCAAGATTCGCGGCGAGGCTCATTCCGGTGCGGGAGACGCCGGTGTTTCCGGCGAGGGTTAGGACGGGGACGCCCATCCAGAAAGCGTCGAAGCTTTCGGCGGCGCCGTTGAAGGGGAAGGTGTCCAAGGCGATGTCGATTCTGTAATGGGTTTTGAGATCGTCCGGCGCGATTGATCGGGGACGAATTGGAGGCGGTCGCCGAAGTTCAGCATTTCGGTCAGGCGAGCTTCGGACGCTTTGCTGGGGGCTCGGACGATGAGGCGAGGTGGGGATTTGGTTGAGGACTTGGCGCCAGAGGTCGAGCGTTTTTTCGGTGATCTTGGAAAGATCGCTCAGGCAGCCGAAGGTGATTTGGCCGCGTTGAGCAGCGGGGAGGGGCTGGACGGTGGTTTCGTTGTCGAGTGGGTCGTAGGCCCAGAATGTGTGGGGGAGGCGGACGGAGCATTCGGAGTAAATTTTGTCGCGCGTGCCCAGGGGGTCGATGTGGACGTCGGTGATGCGGTACCCGATGACGGAGAGGCCGGTGGTTGCGGGGTACGGGAGCCAGGCGAGTTGGAGGGGGGCGGGATTATGGGCGCAGACCAGGGGGCGACCGCCGGGGGAATGCACGGCGAGGTTGACGAGAATGTCGATGCCGTCTTCGAAAATCTGGCGGACGAACTGGTCGTCGGTTTTGCCGGCCATATTGCGCCAGACGTGGGCGACGGAAGCGAAGCGGCGGGTGATTTCATCCTGTTTGTTTGAGTCGGAATAGCAGGTGATGTGAAAAACGTCGCGATTGTGATTGGAGAACAAGGGGACGAGAAAGCGCGACTGGGGATGGTCGAGGAAATAGGGGGAAACGTAGCCGATCTTGACGACGCGAATGGGGTTTCGGCCAGCCCAGAATTTTCGACAGGCTTGATACGCGGTTTGACGGCGATCTCTTCGAAGCGGCGGTGCTCACGGAGGATTTCTTCTGGGTCGTCGGAGGAGAGGTTTAGGACGTGTAGCAGAGCGCTCCAGGCGGTTGCGTCGTCGGGACGAAGATCGACCAGGCGGCGAAGATTGGCAAGGGCTTCGGTGTGGCCGGCAGGGGCGGCGCTGAGGGTCTGGAGGATTTCCTGGCGCTGGCGGTCATGATTTCGTTTCGCCAACGATGGAGGCGAGGGCGGCGGCCATCTTTTGGGCGGGGGCTTGCCAATCGTCAAAATTCTCTTGCCGGAATAGCCGCATCGTTGGGTACCAGGGTGAATCTTCGCGATCGAGCATCCATCGGCAATCGCTGTGTCTGGGAATGAGAATCCAGGTCGGACGGGCGAGGGCGGCGGCGAGATGGGGCGTGGAGGTGTCGATGCCGATGACGAGATCGAGTTGCTGCATGAGGGCGGCAGTGTCCGCGAAATCAGTGAATTCATTGGTGAGGTCGAGGGGCTTCATTCCGTCGGGAGGCGGCTGCTTGGAGGCGGGGCCTTTTTGCAGGCTGACGAAACGGACGCCCGAGACGGAGGCGAGGGGGGCGAAGATGTCGATGGAGTTGGTGCGGCGGGAGCTTTCGCTGCCGGCCCAGACGAGGCCGACGTTCATCAAACCGTCGGCGGGGATTTTGCGGACCATTTGGCGACGCGATCGGGCGGAGGCGCGAGATAGGGAACCGACGGGGCGAGATTTTCGGGCGTAATTTTCAGGCGATGAGGGAGGCTTTCCAGCGGCAGGCAGAGATCAAAACTGGGGAGCGGCGAATTTTGGGCGACGACCTGGGCGGGGGAGAGAGAGTGGCGAAGCAGCTCCACGAGCGGCTCGGGAGATTCAAGAATGACTTGCAGGCCCATATCGAGAACGCGCGGGATGAAGCGGACGAATTGGAGGACATCGCCCATTCCGCCCCAGCCTTCGTAGATGAGGAGCGTTTTGCCGGGGGCCGGGGAGCCGTCCCAGAGGGCTTGTGGGAATCGGGGTTTGCCGGTGAGTTGGCGTTCGTACCAGTCGACCCATTCGAGTTCCTGCCAGCCTTCGGTCCATCGGCCGAGGGAGAGGAGGAGCATGCCGTATTTGGCGTGGGCCATTTCGAGTTTTCCGTCGATGGCATGGCGATAGGATTCCAAGGCCTGCTCGGGCTGGCGATTTAGTTCGAGTGCGGTGGCGAGGTTGTAGTGAACGTGGGCATTGTGCGGGGCGATAGCGATGCAGCGGCGGTAGTAGTCGATGGATTGAGGGAGATCGCCCTGGGAGCGCAGGGCGTTGGCGAACATCAGAAGGGCGTCGGGATAATCGGGCTGGATCGCCAGGGCGCGGCGATGGGAATCGGCGGCGTCTTTGAATTGGCCGGCGGCATGATACGCGCGGCCGAGTTTGCAGTGGACCTCGGCCAGATCGGGTTTCAGGCGGAGGGCGTGTTGATATTCTTCGATCGCCTGGTCGTGCCGAGCGAGGAGTTCGTAGACGTCAGCCAGGCTGGCGTGGGCGTCGGGGGCATCCGGGTTGAGTTGGGCGGCGCGGAGGGCGTGCCGGAGACCTTCCTGGGGCTGGCCGGATTGAGCGAGGGCGAGGCCCAGGAGTTGCAGGGCATCGGGGTCGTCGGCGTCGCGGGCGAGGATTTGGCGGAGGAGCGATTGGGCCTGGGCCAGATCGCCGGCGTATTGGCAGCGCAGGGCGGCTTCGAGGAGGTCTTCGGTGGAGAGTTCGGGCATGGGACGGGTTGTTCCTCGCGCTTGGATGATACTTTATACGCGCGCCGGCCCCCACCCAATCGTGCCGAAACTAGCGGAAGGGGCGGGGAGTGCTCCCCCGGGGTACCGGAGGAGGGGGAAGAGAAAGCGCGCGGGTTCGTAGGGGAATCGCGATTAGGTCTGGAGCCAAGTTCGCCACATGCGGCGGTAGGCGGCTTCGACGGTGCGGGCGAATTTTTTGCCGTCTAGCAGGGGCGAGCGGGTCATGCGGTGGCGCAGGTCGGCGCGTAGCTGCCGCAGGCGAGGCAAATCGCCGGCGAGCTGGACGGCGAGTTCAATATAGTTGTGGGGATCGCGGGCTACTAAATCGGCGAGGCCGACGTTGCTGAGGAGGCTGGCGCCGACACGGCCGGCGTGGCGATTGCCGGAAAGAGTGACGACGGGGACGCCCATCCAGAGGGATTCGCAGGTGGTGGTGGTTCCGTTATAGGGGAACGTGTCGAGGGCGATGTCGATTTCGTGATAGGTTTTGAGATGGTCCTGCGGCGAAGGGACGCCTGGGCGCAGAATGATGCGGTCGGAGAGGATCGCGTATTTTGCGAACAGGTCGGTGATGCGGCGGCGCGTGGGGGGAAATTCCAGGCCGGTGACGCTTTTGATGAGGAGGCGGCTGGCGGGAACTTTTTGCAGGATTCTGGCCCAGGTTTCGATGACGCGCGGGTTGATCTTGGGGAGATGATTGAGGGAGCCGAAGGTGATGGGATTGGCGGACGACATTGAGACGTCGGGGGAATGTTCCGGCGGGCGATAGGAGAGAAATGTCGGGTATAGGTGGATCAGCTTCTCCGTGTAGAACTGGCCGGCATCGGCGAGGGGGTCGGCGTGTGAGTCGGTGAAGCGATAGTCCATGGCTTCGAGGCCTGTGGTGTTGGGATAGCCGAGATAGGTCACTTGAATCGGCGCGGGCTTGTGCGCGAAGACGAGCAGGCGGCTGTTGGCGGTGTGGCCGGCGAGGTCGACGAGGATGTCGATTTGATCGTGGCGGATTTGATTGGCGAGGGAGTCGTCGTCGAGGGCGATTGTGTCTTGCCAATGATGCGCGAGGGATTTGAGGTGCTGGGTGACTGCGTCGGGGTGGAGAGTGTTGGAATAGCAGAAGGTTTCGACGCGATCGGGATTGTGATGGGCGAGGAGGTTCTCGATGAAGTAGCTGACGGAATGGGCGCGGAAATCGGGGGAGACGTAGCCGATGCGGAGGGGGCGCGTGGGGGAGAGATCGCGCGGGGGGTTTGGGTTTTCTCCCGCCCCCGGTATTCCGGGGGAGGATTGGGGAGGGGGCTGAGATATTGATTCATCGGAAGAGCCCCCTCCCGTGCCCTCCCCCGGTTTACCGGGGGAGGGGAAAGAAGGAGAGTGTCTTACGGATTGGGCGTGGGCTTTGGCCCAGCGGAGATGCTCATCGAAAATTTCGGCGGGGGAGAGATCGTCCTGGAAATGTAGGGCGTAGAGCAGGTTGCTGCCGAAGCGCGGGTTCCTCGGGTTTTGGGCGACTGATTTTCTGTAGAAGATGATGGCCTGGGGGATGTCCCAGGCGGAATAGAGGGCGTTGGCGAGATTGGCGGCGGCGTCCACGTAATTCGGGTCGATCTCCAGGGCGCGGTGGAAATTGGAGATGGCTTCGTCGTAGCGGCCCAGGACATGTTGCACGACGGCCAGATGGGCGAGAGCCGCGGGGGAATCGGGGCGGAGGGCGAGGTGGGTTTGGCCGGCGGCGAGGGCTTCATCCAAGCGGTCGAGTTCTCGCAAAGTATCGGTCAAGTGCTCCCAGGCTTCGGGGAGGTCGTGCTCTAATTTGACGGCGGTTTGGAATGCGGCGGCGGCGTCCTGGAGTTTGCCGGAGGTTTGGAGGAGTTTTCCGCGGCCGAGATGGGCTTCGGCGAAATTGGGCTCCAGGGCGATGGCGGACTCGAAGGCTTGGAGGGCTTCGGCAGATTTTCCGGTTGCGGCGAGGATGACGCCTTGGTGGCAATAGTAATCGGGAGCGGTGGGGTTGATTTGGATGGCCTTGGTAAGCAGATCGAGGGCGGCGGTGGCGCGGCCGCGGATGAATTCGAGCATGCCTAGCATCTGCATGGCATCGGAGTCGGTGGGGTTGGTGTAGAGGATTTGTCTGTAGAGGGATTCGGCTTCGAGGAGGTTTCCCTCCTGGTGGAGTTGGACGGCGCGGTCGAAGAGGTGCTCGGGGGTTTGGTCGGCCATCGGCAAAATTGCCCCTCACCCTGGCCCTCTCCCCGGAGTACCGGGGAGAGGGGAAGAATACTGTCGCCACATTTGGCGGTAGGTAGATTCTATATTTTGTGCGAACTGCGCGGGGTTGGTTAATGGGGATTTTGATAATCGATCTCGGAGCGTGTAGCGGATTTGAGTTAGGCGAAGGAGATCGGCGGCTAGCTTTGCCGCGATTTGGACATATTCCTCTGGAGTATTGGCGGCGAGATCTTGTAGGCCGGCTGCGGTGAGGAGAGATAGGCCGACTCGGCTGACATGGGCGGGGCCGAGGAGTGTGATGACGGGGACGCCCATCCAGAGGGCTTCGCAGGTGATGGTTGTTCCGTGATAGGGGTAGGTGTCCAGGGCGACGTCGACCATGCGGTAGAGTTGGAGATGGCCGCTGGGGTCGGGGACTCGAGTTTGGAGATTGATGCGATCGGAGTCGATGCCGGCGGCGGAGAAAATTTGGGTGAGTCGCTTTTGGGCTCGGGGGTTATCCAGGCCGGAATTGCTTTTGATGATCATGCGGCTGTTGGGGACGGCGGCGAGGACCTGGGCCCAGAGTTCTGCGACGCGATCGTTGACCTTTGAGAGGGTGTTGAAGGATGCGAAGGTGATGTAGCCGCGATGGAAGACGCGCGGCGGAGAGACTTCGGGGGCGTCGGCATCTTTCCTGCGCAAAGGAAGCAGCCGGGGAGGCGGATTAGGCGCTCGGTGTTCCAGGCGTCGGTTTGGCCGGTGGGATCGGCTTGGGCGTCGGTGAGGCGATAGTCGATTTCGGGGAGGCCGGTGGTGTCGGGGTAGCCTAACCAGGTGACTTGGATGGGAACGGGTTTTTTGTTGAAGAGGGGGAGGCGGTTGCCGGGGGTGTGGCCGGCGAGATCGACGAGGATGTCGATCTTGTCGGCGTGGATTTGCTCGATGACACGATCGTCGGACTGGCCGGTGATTTCGCGCCAGTGGGGGGCGAGCTTTTTGAGGTGTTCGGTGATTTCGTCTTTGCGGATGCTGTCGTCGTAGCAATAGACATCGACCTGGGCGGGGTCGTGGGCTTGGAGGAGATTCAGGAAAAAAAACGCCACCGAGTGGCGGCGGAAATCTGGGGAGAGGTAGCCGATGCGGAGGACGCGGTCGGGGTTTTTGTCTAAGTCGTGCGCGGGGTTGGAGCCGGGGATTGCATGGGGGAACTGGGCGCTCCATTTTTTGTGTTCTTCGAAGACGGATTTGGGATCAAAGTCGGGGTGCAAGTGGAGCACGTAGAGGCGGTGGCTCTGGGCGACCAGGGAGTTGGGACGCAGGGCGAGGTATTTGTCGAACTCGCTGAGGGCGGCGTCGATCTCGCCGAGGTCTTTATAGGCGCTGCCCATGTAGAGATGGGCTTCCGCGAAATTGGGATCGAGTTCGAGGGCTTTTTCGTAAGCGCCGATGGCTTCGTCGTAGCGACCGGCGGTTCGCAGGGCGCCGGCGAGACGCTGGCGGATGAAGGAACTTCTGGGGTCGAAATCGGCGGCTTGCCTGAAGGCGTCGGCGGCGTCGGAGAAGCGATCGGCTTTCCACAGGCATTCGCCGAGATTGGTGCGGGGGGCGACGAGCGTGGGATTCAATTCGATGGCGCGGCGATAGGCGGCGATGGCGCGGTCGTAGTTGGCTTGAGCGGTTTCGACCAGGCCGAGGGAATTGAAGAAGTCCCAGCGATTGGGATGGGCGGTAGTGAGCGATCGAAGTTGGTTGACGGCTTCGGTGGGGTTGCCTTGATCCCAATTGAGGATGGCAAGGAGATGGCGGGCGTCCGGGTGGTTGGGGTGTTGGGAAAGGATTTCTTTGCAGATGGCGGCGGCTTGGGCGTGGTCGCCGGATTGGCGAAGCTGCATTGCGGTTTGAAGGCGCGGTTCAAGCATGGGGCTCACTGAGCGGAGTCATAGTCACTTTAATTCTCGCCCCTCACCCTTGCCCTCTCCCCGGAGTACCGGGGAGAGGGGAAAATCATTGCGCGGCGGGTGACTGGTCTTGCTGGGGCGGTTCGATGTTGATGGTCTCTTGCCGGCCGTCGATTTTGGAGATGACGAAGACGATGGACTTATCGGGGCTATTTTTTCGGAAGTCTTCGTAATCCTTTTTGAATTCGTCGATGTCGGTGACGGCCTGGTCGTTCATGCTGGTGATCATGTCGCCGAATTCGAGTTTGGCGGCGGCTGCGGCGGCCTGTGGGCGGATCATGGCGATCACTACGCCGGTGGTCGAGGCGGGGAGTTTGCGGCGATAGGTATCGATGAAAACGACCTCGCGGGCGACGAAGCCGAGGTCCTTGGCGTAATAACGTCGCGCGGAATAGGCTTGCTCTGGGCGCTCTTCGAGCGTGACGGTGACGTCGCGCGGGACGTCGCCGCGATGGCGGACGACGGTCAGGGTGACGAGATCGCCGACTTTCATTCGCTGGATTTTTCGGGAGAGGATTTCGCCGATCTCGATGGGCATGTCGCCGCGCTCGAGGGGCTGGCCATTCAGTTTAATGATGATGTCGGTGGCTTGGAGGCCGGCGCGTTCGGCGGGGGAATTGGGGACGACGTCGCCGATCTGGACTGCGGGGACGTTGGTCAGGCCGACGAACTCGGCCAGTTCCTTATCGAGCCCCTTGAGTTGCATGCAGCCGATCCAGGGGATGATGACCGGGTGATTGGCGTCGGGGGGCGGATTCAGGGTCCAGAGAAAATCGCCGGCGGGGACGAATAACTTTGCTGGGGAATAGACCATGGGGAGATCGTTGGGGGCTTCGGGATTGTCGAGGAGGGGCCCGAGGTTTCCCTGGAGGGGGACATAGCCGATGGCTTGGCCTTTGGCGTTAAAGACGGGGGAGCCGACGCCGGCGAGGTCGCCGTCAACGAGATATTGCGGGATGGGGCCGCGCATGGGTGTGGAGGCGGTTGCGGAAGTGATTTGGGCGCGATAGCCGGAGGATTCGGGGAGGATGCCGACGGAATAGAGCTGGTCGCCGATTTGCGGGGGAAGGTCCACGAAAGTCAGGGGTTTCCAGGTCGGCTGAGTGGTCGCGGAGTTGGGATCGGGGCGGACGAAGGCGAGTTCGGTTCGCTCGTCGCGAAGAACGAGCGTGGCGTCGATTTCCGTGGTGTCCTGGGTCTCGCTGGGGATGACGATTTTGAAACTCTTCAATTGATTGTCGGGGATCAACTGGGGGGTGACGACGGTGATGGGGAACATGACCAGGCCGTCGCTGCCGATGACGATGCCGGCGGCGACGAGTTCGTGGGATTGCAGCTCATTTGCCCAGGTATATTTCACGGCGACGAGGGAGGGCTTGATGTCTTCGCCCAATTGCTTGAAGGGATTGGCTTCCTGGCGCGGGAGAGGGGAGCGCTGAAGAGAAAAGCCGCGGCGGCGCTGAGGGCAACGAAGTACGAGCGGAAATGCTGATTCATGGATTGGGCTCCCTTTAGTCCCCCGGCTCGGTGGCTGGGGCGTATTTTTTCACTTCCAGGACGGCGTCGAATTTGTCGCGGTCGCGCTTGACCTCAAGGAGAACGCGGTCGTCCTTTTCCTTGATGGTCTGATTATACAAATCTTCGAAAGACTGCATGCCGGAGATGGGGAGGGAATTAATCGAAAGTATGACGTCGCCCTGCAGGAGTTGGGCGCTGTTCGACGGGATCACCTTCCGCGTCGCTGGTGATCCAGACGCCGGCGACTTTATCGAGCTGATTTTCGACGGCGTAACGGCGCGTGACTTGCCGGAGGGACACTCCCCAGTGGGAGAAGCCCTTTTCATCGCCGAGATAACCTTCCAGAAGGACGGGGGTGGCGGCGAGAGTCAGCGTTTGCTTTTCGCGCTTGATGGTAAGAGTGACAGGGGCGCCGACGAGGAGATCGGCCAGGCGTTTGCGGACGGGGGCGAGTTCCTCGGGGAAGCGGACGTTGGTGGCGATGCCGTTGACGGCCAGGAGAATGTCCTGAGAACGGATGCCGGCGTCGTGGGCGGGGCCGATGCGGTCGACGCTGTCGATGAGCACGCCCTGGTCGAGATTCACGTCGTAGAAGGATTCCAGTTCGTGGAGGGGCATGAGTTCCATGCCCAGGTCGCTGCGGGTGACGGAGCCTTTTTTATCCGCCGTGGCAGATTGGAGGATGGCGGCGATGACGGGTTTTGCGGTGTCGATGGGGATGGCGAAGTTGAGGTTCTTGCGCCCCGCCGCGGGTATTGATGCCGACGACTTTGCCGTTCAGGTCGACAAGGGGACCGCCGCTGTTGCCGGGGTTGATGGGGACGTCCATCTGGATCCAATTGGAGAAGTCGCCGGTTTCGTAGCCGTCGATGTCCATGTCCTTGATGTTGTCGTAGAAGGTTCGGTCGGTGTTGGAGACGCTGCCGCGCGTGACGGTCCGGGCCAGGCCGTAGGGAGTGCCGAAGGCCATGACGTCCTGCCCGACGAGGACGGCGGAGCTGTCGCCAAGCTGGGCGATGCTGAAGGTGATGTTTCGTTGCTTAATGACATCCGGGTCCATTTGGATGATGGCCAGGTCGGTCCAGTGATCGTCGCCGATGAGACGGGCGGGGACGCGCTCCTTGCTGGCGAGGGTGACATAAAGCTCGGCGGCGCGCCCGGCGACGTGATAGTTGGTCAGGATTCTGCCCTGGGAGTCGATGATGACGCCCGAGCCGTTGCCGCGGATGAGGGATTGTTTTCCTTCGCGATATTCCGCCTGAGCGACGTCAACGCGGACGACGGCGGGGGAGATCATGGAAGTCACTTTGGTGACGCGATCGGGGGTGGCCTGGGGATAAGGCTGGGCATCCTGGCAGGAAGCCAGAGGGGGAAAGACTAGGAAAAGAAAAAGGGACTTTAGGGGGAGCCTCATCCGTTGGGGTAAAGATCGTCGAAGCGGCGTTGTGTAGCAACCCCCGGGGCGAAGATAAAGAATTTGAATCGCGAAGAGCGAAGACGGCGAAGCTAAGACAGATCATTCGCCTCAGCTGAACGTCGCCAGGGTGGAATAGGTCGCGCCTTTGTCGGTCAGTCGGCTCTCTTTGAGAACAAACTCATCGACAGCGAATTTGAGATTTGAGATCGCCACCGAAGCGAGTTTCGCGCGGGCGTCCGGGTCCACGCGTCTCTTCACGCGCCCCAGCGTCACATGCGGGGTCCACCGCCGACCCTCTAGCGGAAAACCGGCCTCATGACATGCCCGATCAATTTCTTCGGCCAAATGCGGCGCATCGATTTCCCTCGTCCTCCATCGCCGCGCCCACGATATGAATTGGTCCATGCGGCGGAAAGCATAGTACCCCGCATATACGCAAGGAAATCGCCGGCTCAATGTGAACGCCTTTCAAAGCCGCGATAACGCTCGGCAATTCTCGGTCCTCGGTATCCCCGAGAAATTTTAGGGTCAGATGAAGCTGCTCGGCGAGCGTCCACCTGGCTGGAATCAACGGACGCAATATTTCCTGCATCTTCTGAAGATGCCTGACAACCGATTCCTGCGGCTCGATGGCGACAAACAGACGCATTCCCGGCCCCATTCTAATCCGAGCGCTTTCAAAATCGCGCCTCTCGGATAGAGTGATTTATCAGATGCATCCAATTCGCATCGAGAACAACGCGATTCGCATGGAAGTCTGGCCGCAATTCGGGGGCAAGGTCTCGAGCATCGTCGATAAGGCCGATCATTTCGACTTGATGTTTTCCTACCCGATGGAGCTGCCGGACAATCCCTGTTACGACGCCTCTTACGCCGACCACTGGTACTGCGGCTGGGACGAATGTTTCCCGGCCGTCGGGACCTGCGTTTATCCCTTGCATCCTTATAAGGGCGTCCCGGTCCCGGATCATGGCGAATTATGGGGCATCCCGACCACGACGGCGGTGCCTACTCAGGACGGCATCACCACCGTCTGGCACGGCCTGCGATTCGGTTACCGCCTCACGCGCAAGCTCTATCTGACCGATTCCTCGGTCGTCGCCGAGTACACGCTCATCAATCTCGCGCCCTTCGAGTTCCGATTCGTGTGGGCACAGCACGCGCTGATGTCCATGGCTTCGCCGGTCGAACTCGGCGCTGGAAAAATCCGGTCCTTCAGATTGAGTCACGACGCCCAGGGAAAGCTCATCGATAAAGACTTCGACTGGCCGAAGACGCCTACTGGCGAGGATCTATCCAGGCTGGCCGAACTTCCCCCAAAACTTGGTTGGAAATCGTTTAGCACCGAACCAATCTCCGCAGAGTTTCAAATTAACTATCCGAGCCGAAAACGCTCGGTTCGTATCTCATATAGCTCGGTTGATGGGTTGCAAGCCTATTGGGGCATCTGGATCGGGACCGGCGGGTGGGGCGGTCACAACCATTTCGCAATCGAGCCTACGACAGGCCGTTACGATCAGTTAGATCGATCCATCCAGGACGATTCCGCAGGCCGCCTTGCTCCCTTTGGCCGCCGCGAATGGGCCCTCCGCTGGGACCTTTATTAAGATTTATTCTAGGCCTTACCCAAACTGTAACTTCCTCCCAGAGGCGCATATAGTTAATTGAACACACAACAAAGCTCTCTTCTCTCCCCTGAAGCCCCGGACGATTTCCCCGCGTCCGGGGTTATTTTTTTACCCGCCCCAAAACCTGCGCGATCGACCATTGTGAAAGAGCCATGTACCCGCTGATCGCCACCGCCACGGCACAGAAGAGCTGAAACCCGATGACGTTGTAGGTTCGAATCACCACATACAAATTCAGCAATCCTGCCGCCGCGGTCAGGAAAAACACCGCCAGAATCACGGGCCTGCGAAGGGCCACGAGCAGGGCGATTCCTTCGATGAGAAGCACGACTCCGAACACCGCCATTCCCATATCGGACCAGAAAAATTCGCTGTGCGATGTAGGGGAGGGGATTCCCCTGGGCATCGTTCACTGGATTGTTTTGCTGGAACGCCGCGGGATTGTGGAGGTATTGAAACGTGTGCGGAAATACAAAAAGGACGATCAGCCCGATCGCGATGCTGAACCACGCTTCCGCCAGGCGCGGCGCATCAATGGCGCTCGAATATCGGCGGCAACGACCGGTTGCGCGGGCGGCGGTGGCACCGGCGGCACAGCAGGTTCCGACGGGGGCTGCGGGGTCTGCGATAATTTCGGCAATTTCGACAGATCCATGACTTTCGCCCTCCCCCGTAGATGGGCAACCCACCATCACTGTATAAATGACGGACTGGCGTTGCAAACTATTCAGGAGATGCATGGCCGACGTCGCGGAACAAATCGAGGTGATTTCAAAACAGGCGGCCGCGGAGCTGGCCGGCATCGCCGATGTGGCGGCCCTCGAGCAGTTTCGTATCAAGTTTCTCGGCGCCAAGGGCGCGATCAAGGGTCTGATGACTCTCCTCGGCCAGGTGCCCAAAGATCAAAAACCCGCCGTCGGCCAAAAGATCAACGCCGTCAAAGACCGCGTCACCTCGGCATACGAAGCGAAGAAATCCGAACTCGCGGCAGGGGGGTCAACCCAGGATTGGCTCGACGTGACCGAGCCCGGCGCACGCCCTTCGCATCGGAAATCGCCACATCCTCAGCAAAGTGATCAACGAACTCACCGAACTCTTCGGCCGCATGGGTTTCTCCACCGCCTCCGGCCCGGAAGTCGAGGATGAATTTCACAATTTCATCGCTCTGAACATCCCCAAGAGCCACCCCGCGCGACCCCTTGGACAATTTCTACGTCTCGGTCGAGGGGCAGGATTCCAAATCGCGCGGCGAGGATTCAGCCCTCCTCCTTCGCACCCAAACCAGCACCGTGCAAATCCGCGTGATGGAAAAACAAAAGCCGCCGATCCGCGTGGTCATCCCCGGCCGCGTCTATCGCCCCGATACCCACGACGACACGCACCTCTCGATGTTCCACCAGCTCGAAGCACTCGTCGTCGACAAAAACGTAACCATGGTCGATCTGAAAAGCACCATCATGCAATTCGTCCAGGCTTATTTTGGCACCGATGCCAAGGCTCGCTTCCGCCCCAGCTTCTTTCCCTTCACGGAGCCTTCCGCCGAGGTCGATCTATGGTTCGATCTCCCCAACGGCAAAAGCCGCTGGGTAGAACTGGGCGGCTGCGGCATGGTCCACCCCAACGTCCTGAAAACCGCGGGCATCGACCCGGAAATCTACACCGGCTGGGCCTTCGGCTTCGGCATCGAACGAATCACCATGCGCAAATACGGGATCAATAATATTCGGTTGTTTGTGGAGAACGATATCCGTTTCCTCAGACAGTTTTAATCGTACCGGGATCTTGCTTATCGGCGATGGAAAAAACGATGAAAGCCGCCAAACTGCCAATCACGGATTCCATACAGGAACTCGCACGGTTTTGGGATGCCCACGATTTGACGGACTTCGAGGGCGAACTCGAAGAAGCCACGGAACCGGTCTTCGTTAGCGACGATTCCATATCGCTTCGGCTAAGTTCCCGTGACGCGAAGGCGGTTCGCCGCCTAGCCGAATCCAAGGGGATTTCTCAGGCCAAACTAATTCAAGAATGGGTCTTACAGGAATTGGGGCGTCGTAAAAGGCGATCGGGATAGGGACATTCGGTCCGGAGCGGCGCGGAAGCGCCCGGGTCAACCGGTGGGGGTCGGCCGGCCTCAGTTCGTCGACCTCACCAAAGTCAACACGATCGCCGCCAGGGCCGCGACGTTCACCCTTGGAAAGGCTCGGACCGTTTGGATTGATTTGTCCAGCGACTGCCCGCAATTTTGGCAATAGGGGCGATTCGTCACGTGTGGCTGGATCTCCGGCGATCCCTCGGGGCCGTTCTTCGTGGCGATTCTGCTCCCGCCGCATCGCGGGCAACTGATCTTTTGCTGACGCATGATTGCTCTCTCTCTGACGGAGCGGCGTTGGTTGAACCGCATCGGCAATCCATTTCAGGCAACGGCGCGCCGTACCCAGCCGCGATCTTCACAGCATCGGCTAGCCGTTTGCGACGCACCTTTCGAGCCAATCGAAGCTGCACCCAAAGTAGCGGCGGTTAGCCGATTGTGCGACGCTATTTGATGTCAGGCTGGAAAATGATCCAGGAGGAACTGCCTCAACCCCGTCAAAGCCGACGCTTACCAAACCCTAGGAAGCGGCACAGCCAATCGGAGGACTCCCGACCCTACGTTTGTGATTATGAACGCGCTTTTATTGAAGTCAAAAAAATTCACGTCTTGGAGCGCCGTGTTTCCGGCCAGCCAACGCGATATTCGCACCGCGACAAAAGGACGGGCCCGCGATCTGGCAGCCCAAAGGGGCGATTCTGGCTTGCCAATGGGGGGGGCTGGCTTTATGCTCGCCGCTTAATCGCTAGGGGTGATGCCGAGTTTTCGGCATCTGAGAACACACCCTTGCACCTGATCCGGGTGATGCCGGCGTAGGGAAGCGAACATGCCTCAAAGAAACTTCGCTGCGCGGGTCCCGGAATTTAAATGGAGTTGCCATGTCTCAGCCGAAATCGGTTGATCGCGCCTTTTCGTTGCCGCCGGTAGGGGAGAATCCTTCGACCGACTGCGAGGGCACCACGCCGGGATCGTTCGCCTCCCCGGGCCGCGTCGGCACCCCGTGGACATTTAGCTCGCCGGATGCACCGGGCATGCCTGACGCGTCCGATGTCACCGCCATGGATTTCGCCCGCGATCTCGATCGCCAGGGCAAGACGCAACTCGAAGAAGCCCGCGATCGGCCACATCACCCCCGAGATGAAGCACGTCGCCACTGCGCGAGCCGCATCTCACCGCCGAGCAGATCCGCGCCGAAGTCGCCGCCGGCCGCATGATCATTCCCGCCAACAAAGTCCATCTGAAATACAAGCTCGAACCCATGTGCATCGGCCGCGCCAGCCTCACCAAGATCAACGCCAACATGGGCGCCTCCCCCGTCTCCAGCGGCACCGATGAAGAAGTCGAAAAACTCCAATGGGCCGAGCGCTGGGGCGCCGACACGGTCATGGATCTCTCCACCGGCGGCGATCTCGACGCCTGCCGCGAGGCGATCATCCAAAACAGCACCGTCCCCATCGGCACCGTCCCGATCTATTCGATGATCATCGGCCGGCAAATCGAAGACCTCACCTACGACGTCATCCTCAAGGAACTGGAAAACCAGGCCAAGCAGGGCGTCGATTATTTCACCATCCACGCCGGCGTCCTCCGCGAGCATCTCCCCTTTGTCCGCAAGCGCCTGATCGGCATCGTCAGCCGCGGCGGAAGCCTGCTGGCCAAGTGGATGATCCACCACAACAAGCAAAATCCGATGTACGAAATCTTCGACGACATCTGCGACATCATGCGCGAATACGACGTCAGCTTCAGCCTCGGCGACGGCCTCCGCCCCGGCGGCCTGGCCGACGCCATCCGACGAAGCCCAGCTCCGCGAACTGGCCACCCTCGGCGAACTGACCGAGCGCGCCTGGGCCAAGGGCGTGCAGGTCATGGTCGAAGGCCCCGGCCACGTGCCCTTCGACCAGATCGAATTCAACATGAAGCTCCAGCGCAAGCCTCTGCCACGGCGCGCCGTTCTACGTCCTCGGTCCGCTGGTCACCGATATCTTCCCCGGCTACGACCACATCACCAGCTGCATCGGCGCCACCGCCGCCGCCTATCACGGCGCCGCCATGCTCTGCTACGTCACCCCCAAGGAACACCTCGGCCTGCCCAAAAAGGACGACGTGAAACAAGGCTGCGTCGCCTACAAAATCGCCGCCCACGCCGCCGACGTCGCCCTGGGAATCCCCGGCTCGCGCGACCGCGACGACGAACTCACCAAGGCCCGCGCCGCCCTCAACTGGCAACGCCATTTCGATCTCAGCTTCGACCCCGAACTCGCCCGCGCCTACCACGATGAAGACCTGGAAGTCGACACCGATTTCTGCGCCATGTGCGGCCACGACTGGTGCTCCGTCCGCATCAGCAAGGAAATCACCGAGTTCTACTCCGGCAAGGACGAGTCCGCCCAACCCAACAAGACCGCCAACAGCCAGCCCCGGCGTCACCCCCGCCGGCGCCGAAATCCTGAAACAGCGCGGCAATCTGAGCCAGGAAGAAATTCACCACCTCGCCCACAAAGGCAAAAAAGCCGCCTGCCACAGCGACAACGTCGCCGATGCAGACCAGGCGAAACTCGTGCAGCTCAACACGCTCAAAGCCCACGGCGTTATCGCGAATGAAAGCGGGCTTTAGCTCTTCATCCCCTCTCCCTGTACTCGGGGAGAGGGTTAGGGTGAGGGGTGAATTTCGAATGTCGATTGCCGCCCCTTACCCCAACCCGCCGTGCCGGAGCTGAAGGAGTGGGCGAGAGGGAAAACTGTTATAATCCTTTTCTCGTGAAATCGAAAAACGTCAAAGCACGTGCGAAGCCCACTGACGAGTATGAACGCGCTTGGAGCGTCGAAATCGCCAGGCGCATTGCGGAACTTGATGCCGGCCGCGCAAGACTAGTTCGTGGGCGCCCGTTCGCCGCAGACTTCGAAACGCAAGCTTAAGAAAAAAGAGTCCGAAACGGAGCCCCCATGCCCGAAGATAAACCCTCACTGCACATCGACACAGATTGGAAACGCCAGGCCCAGGAAGAGAAGCAGCAAGCTCGCTGAAGAGGAAGCGAAGAAGAAGGCCGCCGAAACAGTTGCCTCTCCACCTACGGCCGCCAGCGTCGGCGTTGGCCCTGCCGCGCCCGGCGTATCCCCCAAAAACCAGGGCCGCAAACCCGAGGCAATTCCCGCCGCCAGTTTCGTCGGCCTCGTCCAGTCCCTCGTGACGCAGATTCTTTATTACCTCGGCGACCTTTCGGCCCGCGGCTCCGAGCCCGCCGTCAATCTCGACATGGCCAAGCACCAGATCGACCTGCTAGGCGTCCTCGAGGAAAAAACCCGCAACAATCTGAGCGAAGAAGAAAAGACCATGCTCGACAGCGCCTTGTATGAAACCCGCATGCGGTACGTTTCGGTCGCCTCCCAATACACGTGATATTAAAAAAGCATGCCGGATCAAAACATCGAATCCTCGATGCAAGAGACCCGTGTCTTCGAGCCCGACCCCGCGCTCGCCGCCAAGGCCTGGATCAAATCCCGCGAGCAATATGATCAGATGTACCGCCGCTCGATCGATCACCCAGACCAGTTCTGGGGCGAAATCGCCCAGGAACTGCAATGGTTCCCAAAATGGAAAAATGTCCTCGATTGGAATCTCCCCAACGCCAAATGGTTCGTCGGCGGAAAGACCAACGTTGCCTATAACTGTCTCGATCATCAGATCGCGCTAGGCCGCGGAAATAAAACCGCCATTCTTTGGGAAGCAGAGCCCGACCAATCTGCCGGCGCCGGTCCCGAAATCCGCCGCGTCTCCTATTCCCAACTTCGCGACGACGTCTGCCGATTCGCCAACGGTTTGAAAAAACTCGGCGTAAAAAAGGGCACGCGCGTCACCATTTACGTGCCCATGGTCCCGGAGGCCGCCGTGGCCATGCTCGCCTGCGCGCGGCTTGCGCACCGCACAGCGTCATCTTCGGCGGTTTCAGCAGCCAGGCCATTGCCGATCGCGTCCAGGACGCAGCGAGCGAAATCCTCATCACCGCCGACGGCGGCCGCCGCCGCGGCCAGGTCGTCCCCCTCAAATCCAATGTCGACGATGCCGCCGAAAAAACCCCGCTCATCAAAAAAGTAATCGTCCTCAAACACGTCGGCCAGCCCATCAATTGGGTCCCCGATCGCGACATCTGGTGGAGCGACGTCACCGCCGGCCAATCAGCCGATTGTCCCCCCGAGCCGATGGACGCCGAGGACATGCTCTTCGTCCTCTACACCAGCGGGTCGACCGGCAAACCCAAGGGAATCGTCCACACCACCGGCGGCTACATGGTCGGCGCCTACCTCACCACCAAATATGTCTTCGATCTGCACGACCAGGACGTCTACTGGTGCACCGCCGACGTCGGCTGGATCACCGGCCACAGCTACGTCGTCTACGGACCCCTCCTCAACGGCGCCACCACGCTCATGTACGAAGGCGCCCCCAACTTCCCTGACTTTTCCAGATTCTGGTCCATCATCGCCCGCCACAAAGTCACCATCTTTTACACCGCGCCAACAGCCATCCGCGCCTTCATGCGCGCCGGCCGTCAGTTCGTCGAGGGGCACGACCTCTCATCATTGCGAGTCCTGGGAACCGTGGGCGAGCCCATCAACCCCGAAGCCTGGATGTGGTATCGCGATGTCATCGGAGGCGGGAAATGCCCCATCATGGACACCTGGTGGCAAACCGAAACCGGCGCCATCATGATCACGCCTCTCCCGGGCGTCACCCCCATCAAACCCGGCACCGCCACCCTCCCATTCTTCGGCATCGACCCCGCCGTCGTCGATCGCGAGGGGAACGTCCTCCCCCCCAATCAAGGCGGCCTCTTGGTCATCCGCAAACCCTGGCCCTCGATGCTCCGCGGAATATTGAACGACCCCGACCGCTTCGTCCGCCAATATTTCAGCGACGTCAAAGGCGTTTATTTCACCGGCGACGGCGCCCGCACCGACGATCGCGGCTACTTCTGGCTCATGGGCCGCGTCGACGACGTCATCAACGTCTCCGGCCACCGCCTGGGCACCGCTGAAATCGAAAGCGCCATCGTCAGCCACCCAGCCGTCGCCGAAGCCGCCGTGGTAGGCATGCCCCACGAAATGAAAGGCCAGGGCATCGCCGCCTTCGTCACACTCCGAACCGGCTTTCACCCCAGCGAAGAACTTAAAAAGGAACTCAGCACGGTGGTAACAAAACAAATCGGCTCCCTGGCCCGCCCTGATCAAATAAGATTCACCGAAGCCCTCCCCAAGACCCGCAGCGGCAAGATTATGCGCCGAGTCCTGAAAGAATTGGCCACTAGCGGCGAGGTGAAGGGAGATACGACCACCCTGGAAGATTTTTCCGTTATCGCTCGTCTCAAGGAAAAAGACGAAGCCTGAAGAATCTCTTCGCTTGGGATAGTCCGGCTCCGAATCAAACCGGGAAACGCTCTGAGGCTGTCACGGGAGAAGAAAAAGCTTGCCCAAATGGCGAAGCTGAGTATGCTATGAAAATTTGCAACTACGTTCGTCGGCAGGGAGATTCCACGGGAACCGGAAATCCCCGCCAAAATAAGGGCAATATAGATATCATTTGTTCGATCTTCGATGTCGGTAGCAGCGCCGGATCGCTGGAACGCGGTCATATATTGCGGATAACGGCAGCAAAAGGCCGGCGATAACCGAGCGATTATGCGGGGGCAGAGTTATGCCAGAAAAAAATAACCAGAAGGAGTACGAGTCGCGAGCAGAACCCCTTCGCGTGCATTTGCCCCGTTTCCTTATTGAAGACGATATCGGGTTGGGTGATGTCATTAAGCGCGCCACCTATGCGGTCGGCATAAAATCTTGCAAGGGCTGCGAACGCCGCGCGGCTTCGCTCAATCGATTCATATCATTTCATCGATAGGTCGCACAGCGGAAGCGGCGTTATCGGAGGGTCGGAACGGGCAAAGGGAGCTTTTATGGAAGAGCAAGCAACAACTCAGCCGATTGTGTCGGTAGCCGCACCACCGAGTGGCGGGTCGGGTAAAGCAACCTGTTCGGCATGCGGTGGCAGCTCTCCGCCTCCTGCCATCGGTCGCTTAGAGCCGGGACCCAGGCAGGCCACGTTGGTTGGGACGGTGACAGCGGCCTTCCCCAGCCTCTCGGTCGAGAAACACTTTGCCCAATTGCTTGGTCAGAAGGATTTTAAGGGATTCACAGATCGCCAAACCTTGCACGCCGTCCTTCAGAAGCCTGAAAACCGACATCTCGCTCGCAGGATGTGCTTCCTTCATACCCCATATGGCAGCGGCGGATCTCCCGCGTACATTTTGGTACCCGAGGAGCGAGAGGACCTGACGCTTCTGGTGGATATCCTCAATCGTCCGCTGAACACCTCAGAATTTGACGTCGCCTACGGAAGAATCGTGGGAATGGCCCCGCGAGCCATGTGCAACGCACAGGAGTTGCCGATCTTATCCTTTTCCCAACTTTATTCATTCCGTCTCGAAACGTTTATAAAGTCTATTCCACGCCCAGAGAAGATCCCGGCCAAAGACTTCGAGGCGGCATGCGATGAGCTATTCCATCGGGCCATGCGCATCGCAAGCAATGCAACCGGGAGCATGCTGGGACTCTCGTATGCCGTTTTGAGTTACGCCGGCCTATATAAGCTCGTGACCGAGAAATATAGCGAGAACTCCTCGCTGGCGTACATTGGCGTTAACCAATCCCGCGCCTGCGCGGGCTGCGCTGATATTCGCCTCAAGTTTGTTAAACGAGACACCGGGTTTGCCGAGTCCTTTGCCTTCTTAGTCAACGTTGATGGACCATTTCAATTTTTAGAGGAGCCCTTGCAACCCTCTTATGATACGTCAACGCCATAGCGGCCATTACGCTCCAAATGCTTGCCCGTTAGGATAAGAGCATGTCAAGTGGATTTACCCCTGGACGCAGAACCGATAGCTCAAGCTCCGTAATATCTCCGTTCCGGCCTAAATAATGGCGGGTTGCTGGGAGCAGGAATATGAAAACGGCTTTGCCTGGATTCACTGCAGAGTACGGTCTCTACCAGTCAGCCGCGACTTACCGCAAGTCGAATGCGTCGCCTGGTGCGACGATCACTGGCGCCTTCGACGACGCGGTTGAGCCATCCGGCCTGAGCAATCGAATGGGCTATGCAGGTCCACCGCACCCGGGTCGAGGCGGGCCATCTGCCTCGACTTTCCCCTTCATATGCGGTGGCGAGATTTGTACAGCGCGAGATGCATGCTGTCACGGCAAATGCACCTATTTGGGCTTCGACAATAATAATTGCGGAGCGTGTGGAAACGTCTGCAAGAACGGCATGACCTGTTCCCAAGGTTGCTGCGTGTACGCCCCACCCGACGCCGCCGTCCAGTTCGAGGGGTTTTTCCTTAGCAACTTCAATTACACCCTCTACAACGGCTGCTCGCCGATCAACGATCTAAAAGTCGTTTTCCAAGTCACGAAAGAAATGAGTGCGCCCGGAGGATTCTCGATACAACTCAACGGTTTCCAAAACAACCCCAGCAGTGCTACTACCGTCGCCGATTATTTGCAGTACGTCGTTTTTGTTAATGGCACGGAGCTTCAGGGTGGAATTCAATATTGGAATCTTGAGGGGTATCAGAATTGTTATAACCAGACGCAAAACGCCGACGCTTGCCTTCAGTACCTCCTATACAATTCGCTGTATCAGACAATCCCCGGCGCGACCACCCCTCTGAACACCCTCCCTGCGGGATCCACAATCGAGATCGACCTCAGCCAAAGCGGCGGAAACATCACCGGGGCAACGTTTACAGTCAACACCGGCTCTGGGGGCCCTTACTCACTGGTCTTGCCCGTGCCGCAGGCGAATCAGCAATCGTTTTTGGCGTTTGAAGTGAATGTGGTGGGCTACGACGATGGCGCTTTTGGTGATTTTTCTCCCTTCGGAGCGGGGACGCTCACATATAGCATTCCCAGCGGGCAACTTACGGTAGCGGGCACCACCGTTCCCAACCCAACAAATCTATGCACGGCGGCGCCCCAGAGTGGAGGCACGGGCGAGACATCGAATGTTTTCTATGGACCAATGAGCCAATGCTCCGGTTCATCCATATCGCAAACGTTAATGGTGCCATACACCCAAATCCTGCCGTTCCAAAGAGACCGCTTCGGCTGATGATTCCCTTGCTGCCGAACAGGGTGACTTTCGAGCGCGGTTCTTATGTTTGTCCGCGCAGACGGCAGATGAGTCCGTCGATGGAAAACACTCCCGCCCCAAACAGCAGCACAATCACCGCCGTCGCAAAAAAAGGAAACGCTGTATCGTTCAGCACGATGTTCTGGTTATTCCAGATATTCTGGAATAATTCCTTCATCGAAAAGTCGTAGTTCGACAATTCCACGCTGAGAATCGCGACCAGAAAATTCCCCGTCAACACCAGAGCGACGATCCGCGACGCGAACCCCACCAAAAGCAGGGCCCCGCCGACCAGTTCCGTACCGGCCGACATGATCACGTTCAGTTTCGGCGCTGGAATATGCAAAGTCGCGAAGAACTGCATGTCTGGTCGATGTGATGCAGATGGGCCCACCCGGAAATGATCGATTGATAGCCGATATAAATTCGAATCAGTAAAAGAAAGAGTGATTGAAAGTGATTCAAAAAGCACGCGTATTTTTGATATAGCACCAGTGGCTTCATGGGGCGGTCTCCTTCACACTTCGGTTTTGGTTAGCTCTCGCAGGAACACAGTGGCAAACGATCCCGCCGGCAGCGTAAACGCCGCTGTGATATGCGGCCCATGCTCGTCCACTCCGCTGGAAAGTTCCACATCTCCGGGCCGAACCCGCAAACTCCGCCGCGCCCCCTTGACCTTGTGCCTTCCCTCCAACCGAAAATGCCCGGGTTCCAGCCCATGTGCCGCGAAAATCTCGTGCTCCATCTCCAGCGGCTTCCCTTCGGGCATCGTCATCCGATATCCCACCAGCGGCCCCGTCGGGCTGATCTCAAACGCATCGGCGCGTGGCTGCTCCGTCGCCGCGCTCTCGACTCGGAAAACCGCCCCGTTCTCATGCTTCTCCGCCAAATCTCCGTCAAACAATTTCCCCAGGGTTTCAATGCGCTTCGACACGACTTGATTGAATAGTTCCGATTGCACCGCCGAGATCCACAGCCGCCGAATCCGCTCTTCCACCGCGCCACAGCCGCCGCCGGCCGTTCCGTCTTGATGAATCGCGCCAAAATTCGCCGCTCCATTCCGCTGCTGCGAGGCCAATGTTTCATGGCGATTTCATACTCGCCCTTATCGAACGACTCGCGCGCTAATCGCTGCTTCGGATCGTCCAATTCCGGCTTCGGCGTTCCCAGCAACAATTTGAGTACGCCCAAATCGTCCCCTCGGATGAGCGCCGCCCCAAGAAGATGATTATCCCCGCGCCTCCCAAACCGCTGCTGCCCGAAATAATTCGGCATTCCCACTTCGGTCAATCGCCGAACCAGGGGCGCCAGCCTCACCACATCCGTCGGATTCACGTCGCGGATTTTGATCGCAAAGCGGTTCGCCTTCAGATGCCCCAGCCGGAGCTTATTTCCATGCCGGCTCGCCCACAGCACGCGCATCCCAGCAATATTCGCCCCCATCACTGCCGCTTCCGTCGTACCCAAGATCGAGAAGATTTGCCGCGTGATCGCCGCCGCGTCCTTCATTCCGGCATACCCGATCCCGCGCGGATCGACGTTCAGCCCCCGCGCCAATCGATCGACCGCCTCGAAGGTGCTGATCCCTACTTTCTCCACTTCACAATAAACGTGCTCCCCCTCTCCCGAGGCCTCGTACAGGGGAATTTCCTGCACGAAAAAATCCTCAGGCCGCTGCTTGATTACCCCGCCGATACCGGGAACGTCGGCGATGAGAAATGGAAGGGGCATGCCGGACACGAATTGTCAGTTGTTCGAAGGCGGCCGCACCGTATTATTCGGCGGCGGCTCCAATGACGTCGGCTGCTGCGGCGTCGGGCTCGCTGGCGGCGGCGGGGCGGGATTCGACGGCGTTGCAACCGCTTCATTATTATCCTGATTCATGGGCCGATATCCAAAACTCTGTCCGCCCACCGAAGCTTCAAACATCAATCCGCTCAAACCCCGCACGAAGACTACAACCCCGTTGTCATATTTCGCCGCCGCCGCCGCGCCGGATGATGCGGCCACCGCCGAGGCCTGTGCCGAAAGCGAAAAATCCCCGCTCTCAAAATTGTTCAGCGCCGTCTTATCCTTGAATACGATCAGTTCCGCGTAGGATTGCCCGCCAAGCTGCACTCCGAGCGTCCCCTGCGTCATGTCCGTCCAACCGGTCGGAGATCCCTGTTCATACACCACCCCGCGCCCATCAGCGCCCCCGATCCCGATCGCTCCTTTGCCGATATTTGGAAAGATCGCATAGGCGTGCCCGCTCTTCACGAATTTATCCAAAGTCGGGTCTTCCTTCGTGAAATCACCGTAGGAGGTCGCCGCATCGCTCAAAAGCTGCGGCTGATCCGAACCCGAAGGCGTCGTCGAACACGCCGTCACGCCCAAACCCAACATGACCATTGCAACAGTCGAAACCCACCACATCATCTTCCGCATAGTTGATCTCCAAAGGCCTGGAAATCGCGCGTCCATGCGGCTTCCCACGCCGACACCTTATCATCCCGTCTGTTTTAAAGACAGATACACCCGATCAATGGTTATTGATCGGTAAACTGACTCCATTTCGTCCCGTTGATATACCATGCCCGCCCCGTCGAAACATCTATCCGCAGTGCGGTAAAGGTTTTAGCATCGGGGAGGGGAAGCATGGTCAAATCATACACCCCCGGCCCCGGCGGCGCGTCGTCCCCCAGTTTGATCCACTTCCCATTGGCGGCGTACCAGCTGTCCCCGCTCGATGTGTCCACCTTGTATGTCTGAAACGCCCCTCCCTGGGCCAGCGCCTTGATCACAAATTTCGCCACCGGGGACGGCAGCGCATATTCCGTGTCGGCGTGAGCCGCCGTGCCCAAAATCGCGTCGTCACGACGCTGCTGGCCGCCCCGATCAAAAACGTTGCCGCGATAACCAAAAGTTTGCGACATGATGTGCCTCCCGTAAGCGTGGTGGGCCGGACCCTCGGTCCGAAGCCGCCCGACAGCCTATCATGGCAGCGCATCACGCAACAAGTGCCGAAAAGCACCCTGCGGCTATTGCTCCCCGACGGCGCTCCAGTTGGTTCCCATGATGTACCACGTCCGCCCCGTATTCACGTCCCAGCGGCAGAGGTTGTAAGTCTTCCCATCCGGCATGGGAAGGATCTGCACATCGTACGATCCCGGCCCTAAAGGCACCGCATCGTTGTACTTGACCCATTTGCCGTTCGACGTGAACCACGCATCCCCGTTCGTCGTATCAATCCGCACCGTAAAGAAAACGTTTCCGACCACGATCGATCGAACGATATAACGCGCCGACGCCGACGCCATCGAATAAGTAGTCTCCCCGCGCACAGGCGTGTCCACCCAATGCGCCACTCCGGCATAACCAACCGCCCCAATCAATACCGCCCCTGCCAATCGAGCAAAACGATTCATAAACAATCTCCCATAAAAGTGTTGCCCTGATTATGCCCACTCTAAAAAGCGGTTGCCAGTTTGCCGCCGGGGGGGCCCAGCGGCCTTTGGCATGCCGCAATCACTTGCAACTCGCGACTGGAACTATTTTTGGCCTTTGCGGACCACGCCCATCTTTCGTAATCTGAGGTCGCAGACCCGTCAAAAGGTTTATAATCCCATGTCGTCGCAATCCATTCACCAATGTTCCCCCAGGACACTAAAGCCAGGTGCTATATGACAGCACAAACGAAACTCGCGGAAGCGTTGGCCCATTTAAGCCTCGCTACGCGATGCCTGCACGCCGCCGATGAAAGCGGCGGGAACATTGCCAAAAAGTTCGAGCAATTGGGAGTCCCGGACACGCCCGAAAATCGCATCGCTTATCGCGGCGCAATGCTTACGACGCCCGGTTACGGCGAAGTGATCGGCGGCACAATCCTCTTCGACGAGACTTTCCGCCAATCTTATGAAGGCAGCACGGTCACCCATATCCTGAAACGCCAGGGCGTCGTGATCGGCGTCAAAGTGGACTCCGGCTTGCAATCTTTCGGTGCTTCAAAGATCGAGCAGGTCGGAAAGAATGAGTTGCCCGCTCTTCCAAAGCGTATGGAAGAGTATGCCGCGAAGGATGTTCAATTCACCAAATTCAGAGTTGTAGGGAATATCGGCCTCGAGAACGGGAGAGCCCTTCCCAGCGATGAATGCCTGGCGGCTAACGCCGCGATGTTGGCCCAGTACGCCGAAATCTGCCACCGCTTCGGCGTCGTGCCGATCGTCGAGCCGGAAGTGCCGATGGAAGGATCGCATTCCCTGGAGGACTGCCGTCAGGCCACCGAGCGTTTCCTGCTGGCGACTTTCGCAGCCTTGAGAAAGCGGCAGATTGCCCTGCCGGGAGTTATTTTAAAGACCAATATGGTCCTTTCCGGCCTCGAAGGACCGAAGGCCAACGAGGCTGACTGCGTTAAGCAAACGATCTTGACTCTCGCGACGACAGTGCCGCCGGATATCGGCGCGGTCGTATTTCTATCGGGGGGTCAAGAGACCGAAGATGCAATGAGGCGGTTGGAAGCGATACGCATCGCCGCGGCGCAAAGCGGCCTGCCTTTCACCGTCAGCTCGTCCTTCAGCCGTGCCTTGCAGGGCCCCGCGTTGGAAGAATTCGCCGCCGCGGTGCGAGAGGGCGCGAACGCGGCCGATATCAAAACGCGGACCCAATCCAAATTCGCCGAAGCTCTCAAATTGAACGGGATGGCACTGAGCAATTCGGTCAGACATTGAGGGGATTCGAATCCAAAGCGCTCAATCCCGTCGTCCACGATGCGCAATCTGGCGGACTGAAAACCAATCCGGTAGGATCGCTCGAATCCTTCGGTGCAACCGGCGAAACCCGCGGTTTTACCGCAGGAAAATTACATAACGGCCTCTTGGCGGAATTGGCAGACGCGATGGACTCAAAATCCATTGCCCGAAAGGGCGTATCGGTTCAACTCCGATAGAGGCCATCCCCCATCTTGCACGATTTCGCAAGGTGCAGAATCACTCGGAAAAACCGAGTGATTTTTGTTTGGTGACTGAACGGGTTGCGAAGCATTTCCACCCTTTTCGTGCGGTTGCTGTGCCGGATTCTGTGCCGCGCTGTCCGAAGTCGCTACAGGCGTAGCCGCTGCCCGGTCGAAATGGGCTTGAGTGACTTGCAGATAGTGGGCCTGGGCGACAGCTTGGGTATTTCCGAGCCACGCGCAAACGACATGGGCCGGAAATGTCTCGGCAAGCTCGGTCTGACGGCTCGACCGCAGATTGTGGAAAAGCTTCGGCCACGGCTCGATGCCAGCCCGACTGATTATCCGTTTGAAATGTGTCCGCAAATTCTGTTTGCCGTCCCTGTATCGCGTAATGACATGCTCATCCCCTGGCGCCGCCGCCTCGAACGCCTCCATTAGCGGCCCCCGCAGCTCAGGAAATAGCGGAATATACCGGCTCGCCCGGCCTTCGATATGCTCGGTCTTAGGCGATGGCACGCGGATGCGATTTCGATCCCACTCTACATCAGCCCAAGTCAACGCCAATGTTTCAGACGGGCAGCGAACGCCTCCATAGCGGCTCAGCGCTACGATCACCCGCCACTGGCAGTCTGGGCATGCCTCAATTACCGCGTCCGCCATTTTGCGAGTCACAAAAAACTGCCTGGCTGGATTGCTGCGAACGTTGGATTCAAGGCCTGTAAACGGATTCTCGCGGATCATCCGCTTACGGACCGCGAATCGAAAGAATTGTTTCGCCCGACCGCAGAGCCGGCGCGCCGTATTCACGGATAATTTGCCCAAGAGATATCGGCGATATTCCTCCGCATCGCCTTCTGTAATGTCGCCCAACGGCTTGTTCTCGCCGAAGAATGCGACAAGATTCCGGCGCACCTGTCCCAAACCGATCCGCGTGTTCGGCTTAATGTCGGATCGCCCTGCGATATATGCGTCAATAAACGCGCCGAGTGCCAAGGCGCCCGAAGATTTCCGCGGCTTCGTTAATCCGACAGCCGCAAGCCGCGCGTGCATCAGGTCATCCAGTCCGGCCAGCCACCGCGAAACCTCATCGTCAATTGAGCCGGTGATTCCCTGTGCAATCAGCGATTCCACCTTGACTTTGAACGACTCGGCCTGGCGCTGGGACACCTTGCCCAGCCGAATCGTCTTGCGCGTGCCGTCGCCGGCAATGAAAAGGATTCGCCGCCTGCCATTTCCATCTGAACCGATGCTTGCCATAACTCACCTGTCTCTTTCAATTGCTCGAAGTATCGCGCACTGTTGATACCGTTCCGTTCTTCCCGCGTCCATCCAAATCATCGCTCTGACGATTTTCATGTTGCGCGATGACGGTGCGAAGCGTTTCCATTGAATATCGAACCGATTTGCCAAGCCGGACGCACGGAACAACTCCTTCACGTGTGAGTGTCCATAAAGTTCGTGAAGAGATCGACAGCAGCTTGGCCGCTTCATCCGGCTTGATCAGCAGTGACGGCGGAGATGACGTGTGAGACACCATGGGCATAACCATCGCCTGTTCGGCGAATGTTATAGTCGATATAAAAAAAGTCAACTGGTAAGTTATGCTGGACAGCGAATCGAGAATCCGCTGCCTTTGTCGTTATGGCCCTCTGCGGTAAAATGGTCGTATGCCAAGCCCAAAATCATCAGTCAGGTCAGCCAAGAGTCCCGAGAAGCCCAAGACGATCCAGCGGACCTACCGCTTTGACACAAAGTTGTTTGAAGCTTTCGAGGACGACTGCGCCACTCATCTCGCCAACCCCAAGCGCGTCATTGAAGCGCTAATCCTGTATTGGCTGGACGCCGACGCCGACGAACGCGCGGCGATGGCCCACAAACATCGGGAACGGATTGGCTCTGGATCGCGGGAAGAAGATTAATTTTTCGGCGGCACAGACTTTTCCGCACCCACCTCATGGCGGACGGCTTCACGCGGACGGGGCGGCGGTCAATCTGGATCGCCCGGAGGGATTTTCCCGCGCAGCGGGAGGGAGATTGACGGCCGCCCGGGCCGCGTACAATCGAGCCACGAGGTGGGGGCGGGATTTCGGACTTCGGTTCAGGAATTTACTACAGGTTCACGCTGCTCCGCCCATCAAGCGATCCAACGGACTGGTCACCGCAATCGCCGGTTTATTCATCACGTGCGTATAGATCATCGTCGTCTCCAGGCGCTGATGGCCCAGAAGTGTTTGTACTTGTCTGATGTCATAGCCGGATTCCAGCAAATGGGTGGCAAAACTGTGCCGAAACGTGTGCGGCGTCACTCGCTTGCCAATTTGCGCTCGGATCGTCGCTTGTTTGACCGTTCGGGACAGGACGCCGGGGTGCGCGTGCCAGCGATACCCTTTGCCCGATTCGTCCCTTCGCAACGTGATGCTCGGAAACAAGAATTGCCATCGCCAGTCGTCCTCAGCATAGGGGCATTTGTTCTGTAAGACAGCCGGCAACGGCACGTATCCACCGCCGTGGGCCAGGTCGCGCTCGTGTCGCCGGCGCGCCCGCCGTGCCTGTTCCACCAGCCGGCTTCGCAGCGACAGTGGCAACATGACGATCCGGTCTTTATCCCCTTTGCCCGAGTGAATCAAAATCTGCTGCCGATCAAAATCCACGTCGCGCAAGCGCAACGTGCAGCATTCCATCACGCGCAGCCCCGTGCCATACATCAATTCCACCATCAGCCGATGCATCGACTGGGGCCGCATGATTTCAATGAGTTGCTGCACTTCATGCTGGCTTAACACCGCCGGAAGCCGCACCGGCCGGCGCGAACGCTCGGCGGCGAACCGCCCCAGGTGATCCGGCTCCACTTCATCCGCCAACACTTGCTTATACAGAAACACAATCGCGTTAACCGCCTGGTTCTGACTGGACGCGCTCAATTGCCGGTCGCGTGCCAGCGCGGTCAAAAATGCTTCCACCTCCACCGTCCCCAGCTCCGCCGGATGTCGCCAATGACCTTCCCGGCAATGATACGCCAAAAACTCACGTACCCACCGGCGATAACATTCGATGGTAGAGGCGGCCAAATGCTTGCGAGTTCCCACGTCGCTTACCCGATCCAAAAGCTTCATATATTGTCCTAACCTAGCGCAAGAAACCGTGGTGTCAATATTTCCGAGGTTTGTTGACAGGCGTGAAACAATTGGCAAAATCAGACAAGCGTGGATGGCTGCAAAGAGTGTTCTTTGTACCATTGCGCGAGAGAATCATAGTTATACGGCAGAAAACATGACGCCCGCCGACGAAGGAGAAATGCACCGTCTCTGCAAGTTGCTCGGCACCGTCGACAAGACGCTGCCGACCTCTTCACCGCTCCGAGAGGCGCTCGAGAAGGCTGCCTTCGCCATCCAGGCCTCATTCATTCATGGCCATAGGAATTGGGTGGAAAGCATGTACACTGCGCTGCACGACCCGAATACGGAACTGTCAGCTGAGCATCGGGCACATCTCGTTAGCCTCGGTATCGACCCCGACGCGTGACGCGGCTGCCGTATAACCAGCCGCTGCTGTGGACCGGCCCGCGTCGCGGCGGTATGCTCTTCTAGTCCTTGTGCCTGCACGCGCGTCGCGTTGCCGGCCACAGAGCGTCGTCCGTTATCCGCCGCAGCAACCGTGGCAACAATCGTCATCCAACTCGATCCAGCGCTCCTCGCGAATCCGGATGCCGACATTCGCTACAAGCTTCCCGACCTCCTCGCGCAACGGTCGGCGAACCGGGTTTCTAGCGACGGATACGATTACGTCGGCGAGCGAAATCTGCTCCATTTGTTTCTCGGAACCGACAACGCTGAACGCGATCTGCCTGGCATTATCGAGGTGCTCAAGTCTGAACGGCTTCTAGGCAATGATCTTTCGCAGGTTCCGATCGCTTTCGAAGATGGCGATGCCCTTCGTGTAGTCTATCCGCCCGGTTTCACAGGCGTCTTCGAGCAGTCGGGCGGCGGATAACCAGCCGTTGCTGTGGACGGGCCCGCGTCGCGAATATATTCTCTTTTAATCTGGCGGTTGTCAGCGCGTCGCGTTGCCCGCCACAGAACGTCATCCGTTATCCGCCCATGACGCAGTCTGACTACTTAAGCATGCCGCAGAACCAGCCCCACCTACGGGTAATGGCCGTTCTCCGTCGCTGGGATCCGATCGGTGTTATCTCCGACGCGAACCAGGACGAATACGACAGCTATTCAGTAGAAATAGTTCACATGCTTGATCGCGGTGCGTCGGTGGATGACATTGTTGCATACATGAAGCGGGCGGTAACCGATCACATGGGCATGAGTTTTTTCGACGAGCCGCACAGCCGCGATTGCGCGGAAGAGTTGGTCAACTACTGGCGGTCCCTAAAGGGCGGATAACCAGCCGTTGCTGTGGACGGGCCCGCGTCGCGTCGATAGTCTTTCTTTCATCTGGCGGTTGTCAGCGCGTCGCGTTGCCCGCCACAGAACGTCATCCGTTATGCAACATGACACGCACCTCGGACGAACTTGAGTTCTACTACAACGGAGAGCCGGTGGGCTACTTCCAGGAAAACGCTTTTCCGTCGGGTCCATGCCGAGCGAGGTATATGCCCTATCGCGGTTCGGGCCATTATCACATGTCCACAGATCTGCGGTCCGGGATCAAACCACGGTGTACCAGCCCCACGTTCTCATTTTCCGTGTTGGCTTGTCCAGAGTATGGCGTGTTAGAACTCGCTGACTTCACAGCGGTCGGGAATGTTGCATAACCAGCCAATGCTGTGGACGGCCCCGCGTCGCGTCGAAAGTTTGTCTTTGGTATAGTGTTCCTCGGCGCGTCGCGTTGGCCGCCACAGATTGTCATCCGTTATTCGGCCTTAAGAATCGGAGCACCGGTGAGCGCTTCTCGAAAAAAACTTTGCGTTCTGGCGGCATGTTCATTCGCTGTCGTCGGCGCCATCGAGTTAGTTCGAAGCCAGTTGGTTGGCGGCTTGTGTACCCTCTTGCTTGCGTTAGTTTTTCTTTTGCTCGTATATACGCCGGGGCAACACGATCAGGCCGAATAACCAGCCGCTGCTGTGGACCGGCCCGCGTCGCGTCTGTATGCTGTTCTACTCCTGGGCCCGCCGCGCGCGTCGCGTTGCCGGCCACAGAGCGTCGTCCGTTATGCCTCGCATCACCGACACCCTCGCACGGGCGGGCAGCGATTGGAAGGCGTTCGAGGCCCCGCTTGACGCCGACGTGATCGCGGAGGCGCTCGTCCTTATCGCCCGACCGCTCCCCACCGGCCTGATCGAGCTCTATCACAGCTGCAACGGAGGCGAGGGATCGCTGCCGGTTCAGCCGCTGAACTTCGTCCTCTGGAACCTCGAATTGGTCGTCCAGACCCGCGAGGATCAGCACTACCGCAAGTATTACGACCAATTTGTCTTCTTCGGCACCAACGGTGGCGGCGAGTATTTTGGAGTTGACCCGCCAGGGCGCGTCTTCTTCATGGATCCGGTAGCGGGCGAGGAAAGTATTGCCATTGTGGCGGCGACGTTCGATGAGTTCGCGGCGCTCGTCGGCACTCCCCCGCCGGAAGAGTTTCCGCCGCCCGGCGAGGCATAACCAGCCAATGCTGTGGACGGCCCCGCGTCGCGTTGAAAACTTGTCTTTGGTATAGTGTTCCTCGGCGCGTCGCGTTGGCCGCCACAGATTGTCATCCGTTATGCGGCGCGAGGCCACCAACATGCGAATCGTTCAGAAAGCGGCGTTTCTCGCGGCGATCTGCTGGATGACGGCCACCTTTTCAAACCACAACGGTCACACGTAAGAAAGTGGCGGGAATGATCGTGGCGTTCTTATTCGGGCTCTTGTTGTGCTGCTCGAACAGAGTCTCCAATTCCTTTTGGAGATCGGCCGCTCGACCTTTCTGGCCGGCCGCATCGAATGCATTCATGGTCGGTCCGTAGTATTTTCGGAAATCATCAACATACGCGGCCGGACTGCTGGCAGAATTGAATGTAAAGGTGTCCCGGACGCACGAAACCTTTTCTTTGGGAACTCCCGCAGCTGCGAATCGCTCCACGACATGGCTCTCAACGCCCCAGGTCATGGGGCTGACGAAGCCTTCCGGCGGCGGCGGGATGTAGGCGGAACTGATCCTCAAAATCTGCGACACCAGCGTTGGATCGTTCGGAATCCAATTTCCCATGACAATTCGCCCCCCGGGACGCGTCACTCGCACCATTTCCCTTGTCACATCAAACGGTTTGGGCGCAAACATCGCTCCAAAAATGCTGACGACGAGGTCAAAGGAATGATCCTTCAACTCGTGTAAATGGGTTGCATCCCCTTCTTGAAACCGGCAGTTGGCCAGACCGTGCTTCTTGGCGCGCTGGTTTCCAGCCGCGACGAGATTGCTGGCAATGTCAACGCCCAACACGTCTGCACCGAGCTTTGCCTCCGGCAAAGCGGTCGTTCCGTCGCCGCATCCGAGATCCAGAACCTTGAGCCCTTTTACGATTCCCAGCTGCTGGACAAAGGCTTCGCCGCTTTCCCTCATGCTCTGGGCAATGCGCGTAAAGTCGCCTTTTTCCCAAAGTGCTTTATTTGGATTCATAGAAGCCGTTACCTTTGCTTTTGGCTCGGAACGAATGGAACGTTATTGAAGATCATAATCATTGCCTTGCAATTATCTATCAGACAGGCTGGTAGGATCAATTGCCGGGGCCTCTACCGTCGAATGCCTTCGCACTGAAGCACCATCGTACTGCGATTTTCCGGGTGGTTTAGGCGATTCCTGCGTCGGCGCCGGGTCCATTACGGATCGCCGGTTACGGCGATTGGTCGCCAGCGCATCCAGGAAAATTTCAAATCGGTTGGCGGCGCTGGCCCACGCTGCATCCTTGTGTTCCGGCCTGACCGCCGGCGTGTGGCGAAGGAACGTGCGCACAAACATCGCCAACATCTCCCGGACCAGCTCATGCTGTGTCTGTTGATCCTCGTGCATCTTCACCAGCCGATTGAAGCAGCGATCCATGGCTTTGAGCAATGTTTGCTCCTGCTTCTCCCGGTATTCAGACATCAGCGCTTGGCGGGCCGCATCCACAACGACTGAGCCAAGGGACGATCTGGTTAGCGAAGCCTGCACCTTGATGACCTTGAGCAACTCGTCGTCTAGCCGGATTGTGAGGGGATACTTGTCCATCAAAGTTCCTGGCCCATGTCCAAATCGCGACCCTGTTCCAACGTGACATTGTTCACGTCCGTCATTCCGGCTAGCCGCCTCCCGGTCTGCTTGCTTGCCCATGAACTTCTCGAAGTCGGCAACATCAACTTCATAGTCGCCGCCCTCGGCATGGGTGATTCCGGTGCCGGGCTTGCTGGGCCCATGACTCAACCAAACGCTCGGCCTTGTCCGCCATGTCGCGCGCCCGATCCGATGTCACGTCATCGCCGGCGCGGTCGAGCAGGTTGTCGAGATGCCTGGTCGGGGAGTAAATCCCGTCGTTGGCTTTGGCCTGCTCGACGATCTCCTGCGCAATCTCCCGGCGCTCCTGCGCCGCTCGGCCAAGCTCCGCCACGTTCCCGATGCTCAAGGATTGATACGCCTCGCCGTCCTGGACGCGCGCATAGCGCATCGCTCCGGCCTCCTCCCGGATGACAACAAAGCGCCGGTCGGTGATCTCATCGATCCGCCCCAAGGCGACCACTTCACCAGATACGGCCTGGGTAATCGGCTCCCTCGACACATACATGGACTGGTTCCCCAGGTGTCCGTATAGCTGCTTAATGATGTCATGGTGCGCGCCAAGGTCCATCAACTGCTGCTTGAAGTCGGGTTCAAGCTGCCACTTGGTTCCCTGAATCTTCTCGGCCAGTTCCATGCTTTCCAGCCATTGCAGGCGCGCAATCACCAGCGGCCTGTCGGACCTTCTCCAGCCGATCTGGACATCAGGCGACACGTCGATGACGTGCTTCTCGTCCATGTTGCGCTCGATGGTCCGGTCCAATGATGTGAACCGCTCCGCCTGCACTTCCTTCTCTCGGGCCTGCTCCATCTCCCTTTCTGTGCGCTCCCCAAGCAGGTCGGTTGCCGCCTCGGACGCCCTTTGCCGGATGCCGTAACCGATGTATTCCCGGCGCAGGATCAGGTCTTGACCCTGTTCGTCCTTGCCCCGGAACAGGATGTGCGCGTGCGGATTGTCGGTGTTGTGGTGCTCAATCGCGATCCAGTCTAGCTTAGTGCCGACATCGCGCTCGATGCGCTGCATCACGTCACGCACATAGGCGCGCATGTCGGCGATCTCATACCCCTTCTCCGGCGACAGGATGAGTCGGAAGTGGTGCCGATCCTCCTCCCATTCCCGTGTCACGGATCGACCATCCAACTTGTCTTGCTGTGCATCGAAGAACGTGCCGCGCTCCCCATCCTTGCTGGCGCTGTCGCGGGCAAGGTAGCCCGTATGGCGCGCAAGCCCGCTGCCAGACCTGCGCGAATGGAAGCGGGATAGCATCTTGACCGTCGCCCGTTGTGCGCGGATTGCTGCCGAAAGGCATGGTCCCGCGCCCCTGAACCCGCCTCGGCGCGCGCCATCTGCGCATCTTGGTGCGCCAGAACCCTCGCCCGAGCCGCATAGCGATCTCCCCGTTGACGCTCCGCTCGCGCCCTCTGCGCCCGCCTGTGCGCCCGATACGATCCGAATCAACGCCGTCTCTTGAATTCGACCGACTTACACGTTTTGCCATGACACCGCTCCCGAAGTTGAAAGCCAGCAATCACTTACGCCTCCAACGCTGACAAACCCACTTGCCAAAATGCGGGTGATTCGCCAGAAGTGGTTGTAATTGCTACAGATACGAAACACCTGAATCACCCCTTTATCTTGCATTCCACTTTCAATATATAAATCTTACCGTTCAAACCCATTGCTATGCTCAAAGGCGATTATACCTAACGGGAGCCTAACGTCAAGTGGGGGGGAATTCATGGTGACATTGACGTCACAAATCGGCATGAACAGACAAGTTTTGGTCGTTGATGAAGAGCTAAGCGTTGGCTGAACTGCTTTGACGATATGCCTGCATTGAGGTCGTGGCGGACTTAAAGAAGCTCTTGAAGTTCCACCAAACGGGCCAGCACTTCCGCCCATGACGGGTATGGTCCATAGCACAACATCCGGCATTGTGCCTCATACTCGGCACCGATGATCGCGGCCAATTCGACGGGCGGGAACAGGGCATCACTGCGCGAGAAACGCATGTCGTTGGGGTAAAAATAGCTCTTGGGGAAGTGCGTGCGGCTGATTTTGTCGTAGTCGGTCTTAATGATTTCGTACTCGTCAGACCGCAACATGGCCATCACATCGGGTTGAGCCGACAGTTGGAATAGGTCGTAATAATGGCGCGCATAGCTGCCGATTGGTTGCCGGTCGCGCTTGAGCAACTCCACCTTACTGTGAATGGCGAACATTTTCTCAACAAACGTCCGCCGGAAGTGGAGCAATCGGAGCGGAAATTGACCCTCGTCTTCCGCCCCAGCGACAAGCCTTTTTCTTCCAGAAACCGACCGACATAGGACTGCAACTCAACAATCGTTGTTGGTTCTCGCCCGCTGGCTGTACCAGACTCGACAAGCACTCGATTGGCAACTTCACCAGGACCGCCAAAGCGTTGTGTGTAAGAGAACCGGTCGCTGCGCCCGAATCCCCCGATCTTTTTGCTCTCGTTATCGACGAACGTCAGCGCCGGATGCGCGCCGATTGCGTCCCGCAGTTGCTTTAGTTCCCGGTCAATCCCCCGCTTGCCAAGCGCTGGCTCGAATGCTGTGGGATCTAAGAAGATATCGATGTCCTCGGAAAATCGTTGGATCAGGTTCCACCCTTTGGCCAGGCTGGTGCCGCCCTTGAAGGTGACTTTGTCGCCAGCGGTGATGGCAATGATCCGCAGGGCTTCGGTGACGTAGTAATCTTTTTCGACGATGGCTGGGCGCAGTCCTCGGTCGCGGAAATACTCCGTCGCTTGGATGATCGCCTGCTCGAAATCGGCATGTTCAAACAGCCTCATGTCAACGGCGCTCCTTGGCCTGCCATTGGCGAGCGTATTTCAATCCAGCCAACATGCCAAAGTCGAACCGGGAAAATGGATTCAGCGATTCCCGCAACCGCAGTAGTGCTGCTGGGTTCTTTCCAAGCTGCTGTCCGATGGCGCCCAACATCGCGCGAACTCGTGGGGGTTCTGAATCCGCCACGTTCAGTAAGCGCTCGAACCGGACTTGTTCGGATGCCAGCGTCAAAGTTCGACGGACTGTATCTGCCGGCGATAGCTCGCTTGCCTTTCCGCGTTGGCGCAGGAAATCAAGCAACGCCGCGTCGGTTTTGGAAAGATTGGCCCAAGCTTCCGGTCGCCGGCTATGGATTACGGTATTGGCGCCAATCAGCTTTCTGGGCAGACTGATGCGCACTGGTGGCAACCTCGCTGTGTGCCGCAATCTGTGTCGTGAATCCCAGGAGATTGGCGGCGGCAAGCCCTGATGGATAAACCTTTGTGCGCGTCGCTGCGAGGGTTTGCATTGCGGCCGGATTTGGCCGGCTCTTTCCCAAGGCGGTTTGTCGGTGGCGGTAATAGACACCTTTGCTCAATCGCTCAAGCATTCCCTTACGCGTCAATCGGGACAGGGCCTGTGCCGCAGCGGCAAACGGAAGATCCCGGAAATCGTCCAATCGCCATACTCGTTCGCCTCCACGCTCAATCCGTTGCCGAATGGCGGTGGCTGCGCCCTTTGAACCGATTGCGGCGGTGGGGAATGACTCCATGCACAAAATATCGGCATTCCGCATCTGAATGTCAAGTTTTATTGCGATAAAACTCGACATATTTGCATTCACCACCACATTCAATTAGAGCTTGACAATGGTTTAGTTTATATGTACAATATGAAAATGAAATGGAATGAGGCAACACGTTTGTTGGAAGATTGTGAGCGGAGCCTACGTAAGCTGGTGGCTGAAGCGGCAGGAGAGGGAGACTATCTCGGCGTACAAAAGATCAATGATCTCGCAAAGGCAATTGCCGCCTTAGCAGCCGAGGGCCGCTCGACGCCTGATCCCACCCTAATGCCATTAATGCCATCCGCGAACATGGATTCCAAGAACGGAACCGTTAACCACTCCGCATCTGTCGCTGCAACGAAAGTTGGTATGCGCAAGGCGCGGCCATCGGTTGATGTGTATCCGAAATTCTTCCGACGAGGCGATGAATTGGTGAAGGTCGGCTGGTCCAAGAAGGACCGCAAAGAATACAACCATCGCGCCCCTCGTGGGGCCGTCGATGCGGCGGCTGCTGCCGTCAGACTAATTGGCGCGAAGGGGAAAATGTTTAATGGCGATGCGCTGCTACCGCTCAAAGATCCGACCGCCAGCTCCGCCATCCCTGATTACCAGGCATATGTGGCCTTAGCATGGTTGAAGCATCTGGGCGTGGTCGAGCAGCATGGACGCCGCTCCGGATACACCTTGGTCCCTGAGAAACAGATCGACAGCACAATCACTGCGGCTTGGCCAGAACTGGCAGAATGGCGCGGGTAATAGCTAATACGCAACGAGAGAGAACCCGGCTTATATTTCTCCCGGGGGAAAGCGAAAGTGGGCAATGAGCACAGAATGGCAGTTTTATCTTCAACAGCCAACCGATCCGATCCATAACCCAATCTCGGGCGAGTTTTTCTCGACCGAGGCGGTGGGAAACGTGACCGAGGCGCTAATCCGCGAAGGTATCCAGAACACGCTTGACGCGCGGAAGAAGAAGGCAGACGGATCACGGCACCCGGCCAGCGCGAGGATTTTCCTGTCTGGCACTGAAGGCGCCCTGTCCGCAAACCGCGCCCGTCGCTGGTTCGGGACCCTCTGGCCTCATGTAATGGCATCCGGCAATGGCCTGCGGAATCAACCGGCCGCTGACGAATCATGTCCGTTCCTCGTGTTCGAGGATTTCGGCACCATCGGTCTGACCGGCAATCCACAAGAACACCAAGTCGTTGATGGCGTCGCCAACCACTTCCTCAATTTTTATCGTGCTGAGGGACACTCAGATAAGGGCGAGCAGGATCGTGGAAGCTGGGGTGTCGGCAAGACGGTCTTTCCACGCGCCAGCCGTATCAGCAGTTACATCGGCTTGACCGTGCGCAGCGACGATGACAAGCATCTCCTACTGGGGCGATCGATCCTCAAGTATCACCGTATCAACGGAAAGTCATGCAAATCGGATGGCTACTTTGGCGTGCAACGGCAGAACGACAACTTCATGCTGCCTACAGATGATCCTGGCACACTCGCGGAATTCTGCTGCGACTTCAAGCTCAAGCGGCAAAACGAGAGTGGGTTGTCCATTGCGGTACCTTGGTATGAGATCAACGGCGACGATGGCATGACCGTCGACAAGGTGATCGCGGCGGTGCTTCGTGGTTTTTTCCATCCGATCCTGATGGGCCACCTTGCGGTCACCATTGCCACGCCGGAAGAGGAAATCGCGCTACACGCCGATAATATTTTGCACAAGTCGAATCTATTGGCGGTAGTCTCGCGCTGGAACTGTTGCCGGTAATCAAACTGGCTGAATGGGCACAAACCCGTATGCCAGCCGAGTTCCGTTCGCTGGTCGCGCCGCTCAACGACCGCGCCCAAAGCTGGTCGGCAGATTTGGTGCCGCCCGATTTGGTCAAACATATCCGCCAGTCCCTAGCCGCGCGGCAACCCGTGGCTCTCAGAGTACCCATGTCCGTTGAGTTGCGCACAAGTGGTCCACAACCAACGTTTTTTAATGTCTTCGTCGAATATAGCCAAGAAGATAGTGAGAAGCCGGTATTCATTCGCGACGAACTCATCATTTCCGACGTGAAATCGCCTCGTATCTCACAAGTCCGTTCCCTCGTGATCGTGGACGATGGTCCCCTAGCCACCTTATTGCGAGATGCTGAGACGCCCGCGCACACCCAATGGAACCAGGGTACGAGTAAATTCAAGGACAAGTACAAGTTCGGCCCTGGTGTGATCAACTTTGTGCGCTTGAGCGTGTTAGAGTTACTGCGCATCATCAATCAGGCGGAACAACAGCCTGATCCGACAATCACCATCGACTTTTTTTCTGTCCCTGCTCCGCCGGACGAAGAGGACGCGGTACTCGGCCGGCGGCGTAGGCCCCGTCAAACTCCCGGAACCGGGCCGACACCACCACCACCGCTTCCGCCAGCCCGGCCACACCGCTTCCGTATTGACAAACTGCGTGGCGGGTTCTCCATCCGCTCTGGCGATCCCGATGCGGCGCTTCCGCCCATCATCGACATCCGTGTCGCCTACGACGTGCGCCGCGGCAACCCGCTACGGAAGTACCATCAATCCGACTTCGACTTAGGCCACTCTCCAATCCGGTATGACACACAAATGAGCGGAGTAGCTGTCAAAAGCGCGAGCGGCAACCGAATGCTGGTCGCGGTGAAGCAAGCCGGATTCAACCTGGATGTGACAGGGTTCGACCCTGACCGTGACCTCTATGTTAAGGCCGAAGTGAAGGAGGCCGCTGATGTCGATTAGACGTATCAACTCTACCGGGCGCAAGAAAATCATGCGCGAGGATGCACGGATCTTCGTGCGACCAAATTCCGACGGCGCACTAATTTTCGATGCCATACTCGACCTAACCGATTACGGCCTACCCGATGATGCACAGGTATTTGTAGAGGCATATCGTCAAACAACCTTCATGCGATTCTCGCACGGAACCATCGCGGCACCTCAGCCGCCGTGCGATTTGGCACGCCGGCTCACTGAGTTCGCCAGTCGCGATGGGCTGCTGTTCCGCGTCAGGGTGACCTCAATGGACAACCCTGCTGGCGTGCTGCTCGCTGAGGGAGACCAAATCCCCATCAGTGACGACGAGGAGCAGCCGGACAAACGCATCGCTTTGTTGCCGCCCGCCCCTGGCGAACTGGGTCAGGAAATGTGGCGCGTCGACCTGACTGGCGCAAACGGTCCGCTGTTGTTGGTAAACAATCGTGTCAGTGACTGGAAAGCCGTCGCCGCCTCGCCACTATTCCGTTCGCTGGTATACCCGGCCGCTATGCGACACGTGCTGTGGCACATTTACAAGGTGGAAGAGACGCGCGCCATGGACGATGCCGACGACTGGCGATGCCGCTGGTTGGCGTTCGCCGCAGCACTGCCAGGCGCAGGCAATCCTCCCCTGACGAGTGATGATGACGACGATTGGGGCGAGTGGATCACCACTGCTGTTGAATCCTTCGCCCGCCAGCACAAGATGCTCGATCACTACACAGCATTCCTCGCAACGGAGGTTTCGGCATGAGGCTCCAACGTTTTAACGATGAAGGTATCAACCGTTTCGGCCAGTTTCTGGACGCGCTGTCGGTGGATCCCACGATAGCTGTGCCCACTGATCTACTTACCGACGGGGCCTGCGCAGTCCCCGTTCCACCAAGTCCTGAAGTTCATATGCGGCAATTTGCTAGCCGGTTGGAAGCAGCCCGTTACCTGGATGGCGTCTTGTCGGAAGTTACCGGAAGTGATATTGAGCGCGATGCCGGCCTGTGGGCATGGCTCAGCCTCTTCTACTTTGATCAACTGTGCCCCCCTGATGGTCGGGGCCATCGGAAGCCCGGTGAGCGTGCGCGATGGATACCAGCCGTCGACGAGGCCCGTCGCTATTATCGGCATTTGCTCGCGGGCGCATATCGCGTTTACCGTGCCCATCACGACAACCCAGAGAGGGCGATGATACTGCTCCATTCCCCGCTCGCGCGAACTGGACACTTCTGGTATCAATTGGCTTCGCGCCAGGAGTTGGTTACGAATGGCGCGATTATGGACGCTGCGACAGAACTCTATTTGGGGCAGCGCGGCACGAAGCCGAAGCGCGGAGCCACAAGTGAGATTCCAGGCAGCGTCTTTCGGTTCGCGGCGGTCCTAAATCAGTTGGATACGGTGTGGGATCTGTACGCTATGAAGAAACAAGATATCCTGAATCTGCTCCCTGACGAATTTGATCGTTTTCGGGAGGAACCGTCGCTCATTTGACCTATTCGATGCAAACGTGAAATTATGCTCTCGATGATATGACCTCGCCATTGCATCGGGCGAAAATCGTACAGCAATCCATGTCATCCGGCCGGTTTACTTTTGAGAATACATTCGTATCGCGCCATAAGGGCGGAGACGCAGCAATCGAACGTAGTGTAACCAAGGCACAAAAGGCGGCAGACGGCGTCTGCCGATTTAGACCTTTGGATTTGCTTAATGCCGTTTGGCGGATTTCGCTTGAGGATTTACACGATGTCGTCCCGGAAATCGTCAACGCGTTCAAACGAACAGAAATGTTGTGCTTTGCCATGAAGATTGTGCAATCGCCGATTGCACAATTGGGCGGGGCTGTCTTCTGGACAGATCGTGCAGTCGATGTCCTTCATGGGTCTATCACACCGGCGAGTGATCTTGCTTAACCGCGCGCACCATCGCCAAGATACCCGCCTTCACGGCGGTCGGCAGAATCGGCCAAGCATCACCCAACGACTGAAAATCTGGATCGGCTATTTTATGCGCCACGGGTTTGCGCGCACCAACTGTGCCGGATTCTGTGCCGCGCTTACATGAGATTTGTGGTTTTCCCGAAGGAATTCGAGTAGTGTTCGACCCCGATAGAGGCCATTCGATAACCCGGGCGGGCGATGGTGAATCGATCATCGGTTTAATCTACACTTCCCTCCGCTATGCAATGGGAGGGCCGCAAACTTGCCGGGTTGGGCGCCTGCGGAATTCTGCTGGCAACTTTCGCGTTGAATTCGTGGCTCTCCTGGCGCCATACGTCGGCGACGTTTGACGAACCGCTGCATCTGGTGGCCGCGAGGATTCAGACCCAGCAATCCGATTTCCGGGCCGATCCGGAGAACCCGCCATTCTGGAAATATTATGTCGCGTTCGGCTCGCCCGGCGGCGCGATGCCGCTGAATCATGATTATCCCGAATGGTCCGGGATGCTCAGAAATGACCAATCGGAACAGGATTACGCCACCCGGACTCTCTATACAACGGCGGGCGTCGATGCGGACACACTGATCCGCGCCGCACGGGCGAGAATGCTATGGTTGGGCGTCGTGCTTGGGGCGCTGATCGCCTGGTGGGCCTGGCGATTGGCGGGCCCTGTCGCCGCGATCGTCGCAACGGCTTTTTTTTGCTTTGATCCCAATTTCCTGGCGCACAGCTCGCTGATCAAAAATGATGTGGCGATCGCCTTGGCGTTCACCGCGCTGATGTATGCCGTGTGGTGCGTCGGGCGGCGAGCGGGGGTTCTGAACTGCGTGGCCGTTGGCGCGCTGGCCGGCGCGGCGATTACCACGAAATTTTCCGGCCTGCTGGCGCTGCCGTTTGTTGCCGCGGCGCTATTGCTTCGGGCGATGATTCCAACCGAATGGCGCGTGCTGAATTGGACGGCCCGCGGCGCAGGCGCGCGTCTGCTCGCCGCCGCGGCCATCGGCGCGTCGAGCCTGATTCTGGCCTATATCTTTATTTGGTACAGCTATGGATGCCGGTACGCTTCCAGTCCGAATGCGGATCAGAACGTGGGTTTGCTCGACGCCGAGCAGGTTTACCTCCTCAGCCAGGGCATGCACGATCATGGCGGCACCAACGACACGCCGATCGCCCAACTCCGGCAATGGTTCCACCAGGAGCAGCCCGATCGGGTCCTGCGTTCCGTCGAATGGGCCGATGAAAAACATCTTCTCCCTCGCGCATTTTCGGCGGGTTTGTGATTATCGAAACGTACGCCATCAGTCGCCCGGGCTTTTTGCTGGGACGAGTCACTGGCGACGGATGGTGGTACTATCTGCCAGTCGCCATCGCGGTCAAAACGCCCCTCGCGACGCTGATCGCCTCGGCGCTGGCGGCGGGGTTATTCTGGAAAATTTCGCGGCCGCGGAATGTTTGGTCGACCATTGCCATTCTGGTCGCGCCGGCGATCTACGCCATCACGGCGATGCGCTCGAACATGGACGTCGGCGTGCGCCATTTCCTGCCCATTTATCCGTTTCTCTATATTGGTCTTGGTGTCGTCGCCGCCGGCGCGGTGATGCGATTCGACTATCGTGCCGCCGTCGTCGTGGGAATTCTGCTGCTGGGCGCGGCGGTGGAGACGTGTTGCGCGTTTCCGAATTATCTTCCATTTTTCAATATCGCGGCCGGCGGTTATCGCGGGGGGGCGCGAATTCTCAGCGATTCCAACATCGACTGGGGCCAGAACCTGCCGGCCCTGGCCGATTGGCAGCGGCGGCATCCCCAGTATCAGCTCATGCTCTGTTATTTCGGCTCGGCCGATCCGCGCTACTACGGGATTCATTACTACAATCTCCCCGGCAGTTTTGCGCCGGACGACGAACCGATTTCCCACGACCGGCTTCCCTACGGGGCCATCAGCGTGATCTACCTGCAAGGCGAGTATCTGGACGAAACCGGGCGGCAGTTTTTTCAACAATTCCGCGATCACCCGCCGACGGAAATCCTCGGCGGAGGGATTTATCTCTACGCTCCCAACTGATTCGCCTGCGCCTCCCTTATCCAGGATTCGTCGTCCCCACGCCCGATTGCTGACCCATCGGCCTATACCCAAAACTCTGCCCACCGATTGACGCCTCGAACATCAATCCATTCACCCCGCGCACAAACACGGCGACGCCATTATCAAACTTCACGGCGGCCGCCGCTCCGGATGCCGCGGCCACCGCCGAGGCCGTCGCCGACAGCGCAAAATCCCCGCTCTCATAATTATCCAGCGTCGCTTTATCCTTGAAGATGATCAATTCACTATACGTCTGCCCGCCAAGCTGCGCACCGAGAGTGCCCTGGGTCAAATCCGTCCAGCCGATATTCTGACCACCCTGTACCACCACTCCGCGCCCGTAAGCCCCGCCGATCCCGATTGCTCCTTTCCCGATGCTCGGGAAAATGGCGTACGCATAGCACTTGTCAATCAGCGGCGGAAGCGTCGAATCCTGCGAAACAAAGTCGTTGTAAGAACTCTTGGCGTTATCAAGCAACGCCTGCTGATCCCCTCCCGGCGGCACAGTCGAGCAAGCCGCCGCCGCCGCCACAAGAGCCGCCAACATCGTCACGGGCCACGCCCACTTTAAATTCGTACGCATCTCAATTCTCCTAAAAACGAGTAATCCCGGGCCTACATGGCCAGGGCCGCCCGTAACATAGCATCCAACGCCGATTCGCAACAGATTCAAAACTGCCGATAGGATCGTCAATCGGAGATAGCACTCGAAACGGTGAGATTCACGCCAAAGATTTGGTGGTATAATTGAACAGCGACATGACGGCACTCCCCCTCTCCCCGGCGTACCGAGAAGCAGTCAAAGTCTCCCTCATTCTTCAAGCCGCCGTATTCGCCCTCGTCGCGACAATCGAGGACTGGGACCTGCCCAGGGTTGTCGCCTGCTCCATGATCGGCTTCTGGCTCGGGGTCGCCGTCATCATGACGCGCCGCCCGCGCACGCCCGGCCGCCTCGACCTCTTCTTCATCCGTTGGGGCTTCGTCCCGATGCTGGCTCTCGGTTTGACGTTGATGCCTTGGATGGGATGGCTGCGCTAATAATCCCCGCCCCAGCCGACCCTCAATCAATCTCAAGCCTATGCCGGAAATCCCCCCGACACAATGCTGTCGATCGCTTCGCTCAGCGCATCGATCGTAATAGGCTTGATCATATGCACCGCAAATCCGGCATCCTTGCTGCGAACCCGATCATGCTCCATCCCGAATCCGCTCACGGCGATGCCGGGCAACTGATGCTCCCTCCGAAGTTGCTTCATGAGGTCATACCCATCCCGATCCGGCAAGCCCAGATCGCTGATGACCAGATCAAAATGCTTATGCGCCGCGACATCCGTGGCCGCCGCGGCGTTGGCGACGGAATCGAGCCGATGGCCGAGCAATTCGAGCAATTTCGTCAGCGCCATGCGCGTATCGTCGTGGTCTTCGATCAGGAGGATCTCCAAGCTTCGCCGCGCCTGGGGCAAAGCCGTCGGAGCGCTGGCCGCCGGCGCAACCGGCGACGCGCCCCGCGGATCAAGCGGAAGCGCCACTATGAACGTTGATCCCTGGTCCCGGCCCGCGCTGCGGGCCTCGATCGTGCCATAGTGAGCTTCCAGGATGGCTTTTGAGATAGCCAGCCCCAGCCCCAGCCCGCCGAAGCGCCGCGTCGTGCTCGAGTTTCCCTGCTCGAATATGCCAAATATCCGAGGCAGCGCCTCCGCCTCGATTCCAATCCCGTTGTCCTTGATTCGGACCCGGATCGAATCCTTGTTCACCACCGCGCTGATCTGAATCTCCCCGCCGTCCGGCGTGAATTTCAGGGCGTTGCGCAACACGTTCCAGATAACCTGTTGAAGCCGTGTTCGATCCCCGTACACCGGGAGCGGCGCGGCGGCAAATTGTCGGCGACATGACGACGTCCCGATGCTGAAATTCCGGCCGGCAAATCTCAACCGCGTTGCGAATGACGTCGCGGAGGTCGATATGCTCGAACTTCGGCGCGAATTTTCCCCCAAACATGCGGCTGAGATCGAGCAGGTCGTCGATCAACCGAACTTCCAGCTCCAGATTGCTCAACACGCTGGCAAGGTCTTCGCGCATCTCCGGGCTGATATTCGGGCTTTCCGCCATCGCCGATAGAATCAACACCGCCGGAGACAGCGGCGTGCGCAGTTCGTGGCTCAGCATCGCCAAAAAGCGATCCTTCGCCTCGCTCGCCGCTTGCGCGGCGGCGCGCTGGCGCAGCGCGTCGGCGATCTGGTCCGCGTTTTTTCTTCGTTCCTCCTCCGCGAAAACCCGGCCGCTCACGTCCGTCAGCGCCACCAGAATAACCGTTCCCCGCACGCTCTCCCCGGCTACTTCAACGCTCGAGAGTTGCACGTGCGCATACCCTCCGATTGCCTTTCGCAGCCGAACTTCCACCCACGTTTTCTGATCGCCCGGGTTACCGCGCGACACCAGCAGAAAATTCAAAAATGCCGAGCGGTCTTCGTGATGCAAGAATACCAGCAGCGGCCTATGAACGATCAGATCGCGTTCCGCCTGGAGCAGTTTCAGCGCCGTGAGATTGGCCTTCAGAACAACCCCGCTCCGGTCCAGCGTCATATATCCGACCGGGGCCTCGTCGTAGAGCCGGGCGTACCGATCCCGTGACTTTTCCAACTCGATCTGCGTCTCCCGCAACTGCTCGTTCTGATTCAGCACTTCTTCGTGATAGGCTGAGATCGCCGAGCCCAGTTTGCGCATTTTCTCCGGCATCGTCGTCGACGTGGCGACGCGGTTCGCTTTGGCCTTCCGAACCGAGCGAATCACCGGCTTCCTGCGAGGAGACTGTCCGCTCAACGTCATATTCATCTCGCCCCATTTGCAGAATTGTCCACTTTAGACTCGACTGCAAAAACACAGTCTATCGGGCAATCGACCCAATACGAAACGGATAAAATAAACTTTCGCCTCGCCGCTACTGTCCGGGAGAGCTGTCCGGCAGGGGGGCGGATCGACCTTGAACCTCGGTCAGGGCGATCACGGCCCCGTCGATCCGGTTCTCCAGGTTCTTATATGGTCTTATTCGCAGCGTGTAGGTCCGCCCCGAGCGGTCGGAACATTCGCTCTCTTTTGTCGACATCGAATCGATCGCTTCTGTAATCTGGGCCTCCAAATCAGCGCAATCGATATTCGGCTTGATGTCGCCGATCGGGCGTCCCACGTCCGTCGGGATCAGGTTCAGCACCTTTTCCGCCATCGGCGTAAACCGCCGCACCCGAAGGTCATTCGACACCATCACGATCGCGATCTGAACGTTGGCCAGCAAATTAACCAAATCCGAATTGATCTGGCTCAGCTCTTCGTTGCGGGATTGCAGCTCTTCGTTCACCGTGTTCAGTTCCTCGTTGGTCGATTGCAGTTCCTCCTTGGCGGTGTCCAGTTCCTCATTCGTCGATTGCAGTTCCTCATTGGCCGAGAGAATCTCCTCATTGGCGGATTGAAGCTCCTCGTTGGCGGCCTCCAGGTCCTGAATGATCGACTGCAAGTATTCCCGGCTTGCCGCCAGTTCGTTTTTCAACTCCGTAACGCGCCCGCCGGCCTTGTCGCCCTTTTTCTTATTTTTCCCGACCCGTTTCCCCGCCTTCCCCGATGCCGCCAGGGGCCCGTCCATATTCCCGAAATATTTACCCTTCTCTTCCTCGAAGAGGATCAGGAAGTGCCTCTCTCCCGGCGCCCTGCGCAGCGGCACGACTTCCACCGACACCGGAACCATTCCCACATTCGACCGCACGCGAAGACCTTCGCGGCGAACCGGTTCCTCCGTCTTTCGAGCTTCGTGAATCGCCGTCCGAATCCCGTACAGCAGCCCCTCACGCGCCATTTTCAAAAGATTCAGGCTCGGATCGCCCGGCGGCGGCTCCAGAAACTTCCCCGTCTGGCCTCGGAACTGAATGATTTGCAAATCGTCATCCACCACCACGCCCGCCGGGCTATAGCGCGCGCAGGATAATGTGATTGGCTTCGGTTTGAATCGAGGTCGGCCGCGCTTCGGCGGGGCGCGCTGGTTCGTTTGATGCGTCAGTCTGCCGGAGTTGCCGGCCGAGAATTCCATTTCCGAGCGCGCCGTCGCCGCGTTTTTAGAGTAGAGTTTGTGCCGTTTATCAACAACGCTGAAATAATCGGTGCCCGACCCGACCGTTTCCGCGCTGCCCAGCATGAGAAACCCCGTGCTCTTCAGCGCATAATTGAACACCGTCATCAGCCGCTTCTGAAGGCCGACCCCCAGATAAATGAGCACGTTCCGGCAGAGGATCAGATCCAGTTTCGAAAACGGCGGATCGCGCGTGATGTCCTGCCGCGCGAAGATACATGAATCGCGGATCGTTTTGGTGATCCGAAATCCGCCGTCCGTGCGCAGGAAAAAACGGCGCAGCCGCTCGGGAGAGACGTCGGCACTGATGCTCTCCGGGTAAATCCCGGCCCGCGCGTGTTCGACCGCCGTTTCCGAAACATCCGTGCCGAACACTTGCATGGTCGTCGCCGACGCGTCGTCGCCCAGAAATTCCTGAAACGCAATCGCGATTGAATACGCCTCCTCGCCCGACGCGCAACCGGGAACCCAGATGCGGATCGGCGTCTCCCCCTGGCGGCTGTGGACGATCGACGGAAATGCTTTTTGCTCCAAAACCTTGAACGAATCCGGGTCCCGGAAAAACCGCGTCACATGGATCAGGATATCCTGATAGAGACCATGAATTTCCTCCGGGTTGTTTTGCAGGAGTTGAACATACTCCTCCATTGTGGCGATTTTGTGCAGCACCATGCGGCGCTGGAGCCGGCGCCGGATGGTCGGCAGCTTGTAATGGCTGAAATCAACCCCCGTCGCCGAACGGAGCAGCTGGAATATGCGCGGAAGCTGCGCGTCGAAGCCCCCTAGTTCCTCGGCCTTGCGCGGCTCCCCGCGAAGCAGCGGGTGACTGGCGATCCGCACCAATTCCCTGGCGATTTCCCCCGGACCGAGAATCAGGTCCACCACGCCCGTCCCGATCGCCGCTCGCGGCATCCCATCCGACTTGGCCGTCCGCGGCTCCTGCGCGATCGCGATGCCCCCCGCGCTCTTTATTTCCTGAACCCCAATTGCTCCGTCTGAAGCCGACCCCGACATGACGATCCCAACCTCGCGAATCTGCGCATACTCCGCCAAAGATCGAAAGAACGAATCAATCGGCATGTGCTGCGTCCGATCCTCCGGACGCGCCATGAGATGCAGTTTTCCATCCACGATGTGCATGTGGACGTTGGGAGGGATCACGTACGCTTTGTTCGCCTCGACCCGAACTCCTTCCGTCACTTGCACCACCGGCATTTTCGAATGAGAGGCCAGCAATTCCGGAAGAAAGCTGTCGTGCTTCGGCGCCAGGTGCTGAATAATGATCAGCGCCATCCCCAATTCAGCAGGCAGCGCTTCCAGCAGATTCGAGCACGCTTCCAACCCGCCGGCCGAAGCTCCAATCCCCGCAATCATGAAATCCGGCAAAGGCTTCACAACCGCATCGTCGGTTGTCTCGCCAACGGAATCGGTAGCTCTCTCCTCACCGTTCTCGCCATCGGTGTCGGCGCCGCTTTCATCAATGCCCGGCATGCCTGGAATAGTTTCCGGACCGGCCCTGAGCCATTCCCGGCCAGATGTCTGTTTTCGTTTTTTGGGATTTCGCTTCGGCTTCGATCTCGTCCGTTGCGCACGCTTCTTTTTCATCGCGCCGACGCCGCAAGCGGCGTCCCAGGTAAACTCGCAAAATGTCCAAATTCGCTTCCCGCCCGCTCCGTCCCGGAACGCACCCACTCAGAATAAACCATGCTAAAAAGCCTTTACCCAGCGGTCAAGGTGAGCCTTGAGATTTTAACCGATCACCGCGACGATTCGTCAGAAGTTGCCATTCGGCTACCCGCAATTGCGAGCCAATCAACTCGCCGGCCGGCAGAAAACCAACGAAACCGGCATCCAGTATCTGATTGACGCCAGACCCGGCGATGCCCCGCCCGGCTCGGACTCAAACATGCGATTTCGGCGCAACGCCCGACCGACGAAACGTCCCACGTACGGAGGAGATCGTCTCCCCTCTAAACTTGAAATCTAAAAAGTTTGTTGAACATAAACCATACCCCACCCGAACCCCCAATCACTTCAAAACTGTTACCTTTTGCCCAAAAACTATTCCCGCGCACCCGAAAATAAACCCGCGCTCCGCCACGCGCCTACCATACCAGCGAGGCAAACATGAACGAACAAAAAAACCGAGGCGCCATCGGCCCCCACGCGAACCAACCCGTCCTCCGCTTGGGCCCGGAACTTTCCCAAGCCGCCGGCGCGATCATTTTCCTGCATGGCCGCGGCGCGCCGGCTGAAAGCATCCTCGGCCTCTACGATGAAATCGGCCAAAGAACGCTGGCCGCCCTCGCCCCTCAAGCCGCCGGCTATACTTGGTATCCCCAATCCTTTCTCGCTCCCATCGAAGACAATCAGCCTTATCTCGATTCCGCGCTGAGCAAGATCGAATCCATCGTTAGCGAAATCCTCGAAGCCAAAATCCCAAGCCAGCGCATCGCGATCCTGGGTTTTTCTCAAGGCGCCTGCCTCACTACGGAATTCGTCGCGCACCGGCCCCGAAAATACGGCGCGGTGATCGCCCTCACCGGCGGCCTCATCGGGCCGCCCGGAACCCCCCGAAAATACCCCGGCTCGCTCGATGGAACCCCCGTTTTCCTCGGCTCCAGCGACCCCGACCCGCACGTTCCCTTCCCGCGCGTGCAGGAAACCCGCGATGTCCTGGCGCAAATGGGAGCTAAGGTCGACCTGCGGCGATATCCCAACATGGGCCACACCATCAACGAAGACGAAATCGAAGCCTGTCGCAACCTGGTAAAACATCTCCTGGCCGCGAGTGACCCAACAAAATAATGAAAGGAATCCCATGGCAACCATCGCCGGCATTCATCACGTCACCGCCATCGCATCCGATCCGCAAAAAAACATCGACTTCTATACCGGAGTCCTCGGCCTGCGACTGGTGAAGCTCACTGTCAACTTCGACGACCCCGGAAGCTACCACCTTTACTACGGCGACGAACTCGGCCGCCCCGGATCGATTCTGACTTTCTTCGCCTGGCCCGGCGCCCACCGAGGCCGCGTCGGCCCGCCTCAGGTCACCACCACCGCGTTCTCAATCCCCATCGCCGCAATCGACTTCTGGAGGCAGCGCCTCAAAGATCGCGACGTAAAAGTTCACGCCTTTGAAGACCGTTTCGGCGAGCCAACCATCGCCTTCACGGACCCCGACGGCTTGCGCGTCGAACTCATCGGCTCCGCAGACCCGAAAGGCAAACCCTGGGCAACAGGACCCGTGCCCGATGCCTCCGCGATTCGCGGTTTCCACGGCGTCACCCTTTCCGAAGAAGGTTACGAGAACACCGCCAAACTGCTCACCAATCCGATGGGTTTTGAACCGATCGGCAACAAGGCCGACCGATACCGCTACCGCGCCACCGGCGGCGACGGCTTCGCCTCGATCGTCGATGTCGTCTGCCAACCCTCCGCCCCCGGCGGGAGCATGGGCGCCGGCGTCGTCCACCACATCGCTTACCGCACGCCGGACGACGCGTCGCAATTGCAGTGGCGTTCAAAAATTGTCGAAAACGGCTATAACGTCTCCCCAATCATGGATCGCTGCTATTTCCATTCCATTTATTACCGCGAGCCAGGCGGCGTGCTATTTGAGATCGCGACGGATTCTCCGGGTTTCACCGCCGATCAGTCCGCCGATCAGCTTGGCAAAAAACTCATGCTCCCCTCCTGGCTGGAAAAATATCGCGCGGAAATCGAAAAGGCCGTACCCCCCGTAAAGCTCCCATGAAGGCCGTGGTCCTCCGTCAATTCGGCGTCCCCAAACTCCTCAAGGTCGAGGAAGTCCCCACGCCGTCACCAAAGGACGGCGAGGTTCTCGTCCAAGTAAAAGCCGCATCGATTAATCCGAGCGACGTAAAGAACATCCTCGGGACCATGCACGGAACGACATTGCCGCGAATTCCCGGCCGCGATTTCGCCGGAGTTATCGTCCAGGGTCCCAAGGATCTCGTCGGCAAAGAGGTTTGGGGCACAGGCGGCGACATTGGCTTCACGCGCGACGGCTCCCATGCCCAATTTATCCTCATTCCCGCCGCCGCGGCGACACCCAAGCCGGCAAATCTCTCCATGGAAGAAGCCGCGATCTCCGCTCTGACGTTCCTCACCGCCTGGTTGGCGATGGTTACAGCAAGCAAGATCGCAGCGGGGGAAATCGCCGTCATCCTCGGCGCCGCCGGCGGCGTTGGTTCCGCGGCCGTGCAAATCGCCAAATCGCGCGGCGCGCGGGTCGTCGGCGTCGTCAGATCCGACCGGGAAACCGACGCCGCCAGGCAAAATGGCGCCAATGACGTATTGATTTCATCGGAAGCTCTTCCCGCCGCCATACGAAAGCTGACAATGGACCACGGCGCGGATGTCGCGTTCGACACCAGCGGCTCGATGTTCCCCCAATGCGTCGAGATGGCCGCCCAACACGGACGCATCCCCGTCATCACCGCCCCGCGCGACGGCAAAGCCGATTTCAATCTCCGCAATCTCTATCGCCACGAACTCACCGTCTTCGGCTTGGACACGCGCCCGATGGATGTCACCGCCTGCGCCAATATCCTCGCGGAAATCCGCCCCGGTTTCGAATCAGGCCAATTCAAATCCCGCCGCCCCAAGCCCATGCCGCTCGCCCAAGCTCCCGAAGCCTACGAACAAGCCGCCGGCGGCGGGGGAGCGGTCGTGCTTATTCCATAAGGGGATCTTTTCCCTCTCCCTGTGCCTCCGCTAGTTTCCGCAGGATGGGCAAGGGTGAGGGGCGATTTTCGAACGTCGAGTGCCGTCCCTCAACTCTTCCCCGCAAATCTAGCCAGACCATCGTTCTTCGGTTACGCTCCCCCTCGGAACATGGACCGCAAATTAATCGATGCTTACGAGGCAGGGGGCGCCGAGCTGCGCGCGGCAACCGCCGGTCTGTCGCTGCAAGATCTCCTCTGGGTCCCCGATAAAAACGCCGGCGTCGGCGACTGGTCCATCCAGCAGATCGTCATCCACCTCATGGATGCCGATTTGATCTGGTCATCCCGCATGAAATGCATCATCGCCGAGGATCATCCCAAGATCCTCGGCTACGACGAAAGCAAATTCGCCGCCAATTTGTTTTATGACAAGCAGGACGCCCAGCTCGCGGTGCAAATTTTCGACTTGAACCGCAAGCAATTTTCCAAGGCTCTCCGCAAGCTTTCCGACGCCGCCTTCGAGCGCACCGGCGAGCACAACGAACTCGGCAGCATCACCCTCGAGCAAAGCGTTGGCTGGATGGTGAATCACGTAAACCATCACATTAAATTCATCGACCTTAAACTCGCCAAACTCGGCAAGCCCCCACGGCCGTAGCTCTCGCAGGCTCCATCATGGACCCCAAAACAATCCAAGATTTCGAGACCAACGGCCAAAAGCTCGCCAAGGCCATCGAGGGCCTGAGCCGCAAGGAACTGCTTTGGGTTCCGCCGCCCACGATCACTGTTGGAAAATGGTCCATCCAGCAGGTGGTCTTCCATCTCATGGACGATGAATTGATTTGGACGGCCAGAATGAAAACCGTGATCGCTGAGGACAATCCGAAAATCGAAATCTACGACGAAGCCAAATTGGCCACCAAAACTTTCGTGGAGGAGCAGGACGCCGCGGTTGCCGCCCAAATCCTCGATCTGAATCGCCGCCAATTCTCAAAAGTCCTGAACAATCTCCCCCCAGCCGCGTTCCAACGCACCGGCGAGCACAGCAGCATCGGCATCTTCACACTCGAGCAGGCCGTGGTCTGGACGAACGAGCACCTGGATCACCACATCCGGTATATCGGGATGAAGAGGGAAATCATTGGCAAGCCAATTGCCGTTGGACCGTGAGTTGTGCCTTATGGTCATCGTCGCCACTCATATCGAACTCCGAACGAATCTTATTAACACCGCTTTAAGCCTGTCGAACGTGGAGAGATTTGACGACGGAAGCGGCTATCGATGCGATGTGGCCGTCCGCTCCAGCGGCTTCGCGTGCAATCGTCCGTTCTATTTCCACCAGGAATCACTTGACGGTTTCGTGACTTCTGTTCAGGTAATGACGAGCGGCACGCCGGCGGAGGCAACGCTAAAGCCTCGCTATGAGCCCGATTTCCTGCGCCTCAAGATGAACCAGCTCGGTCATCTTCTGGTTTCCGGCGAATTGTATGAACACTCCCGTCTACATCAGTGCTTGAAGTTCGCCTTCGAGACCGACCAGACCGTCCTCGGCCCGTTCCTATGCGAGTTGCTAAAATTGAAAGAAGCGTGGATTAGCCGGCCTCCGTAAGCCCGCCGTCCATGCTATAATACGGCGGAGTTGCAGTGCGCCGATGATCAGCTACGAACAAAAACTCAAAGGCGATCTGGAATGGGCTCTACATGAGGCCGGCATGTATTTCGACGAAACGAGCCAAGTCCACAAGACGCTTAAGCAACTTACCCAGCGGCTGAATGAATTGGCGATACCGTACGCGGTGGTGGGGGGAATGGCCATGTTCGCCCATGGTTTTCGTAGATTCACGGAGGATGTAGGTTTGCTCGTCACGCGCGACGGCATGCGCCAAATCGCCGAACAACTCGAAGGCCTTGGCTACGTCCAGCCGCGCGGCAGAAACACCAAGTTGAGGGACACGCAAACGGGCGTTCGAATCGAATTTCTCATCACTGGCGGCTACCCAGGCGACGGAAGGCCCAAACCGGTCGCATTTCCCGATCCCAGTTCCGTTGCTGTGGATATCGCCGGAATAAAATTTCTTGCGCTACCTGCGCTGGTGGAACTGAAGCTGGCCTCTGGAATCTCCGCCGCGCATCGCCTCAAAGATCTGGCCGACGCTCAGGAACTCATCCGCGTCCTGAAACTCCCGCGCAACTTCGCGGATCAGCTCAATCCCTACATCCGCCCGAAATTCGACGAACTCTGGACCGCCGTCGAGCAGCACCCTGAAGAATAGCCTGAAACTCAGGTCCGCCGCGATGATGCGACGAGCGGGAAAGAGAAAAAGGGGAGGGAAGTTAACCGCGGATGACACGGATGAAATGCGGGACATTTTGGCTTTTTATCCGCGCCCATCAGTGAAATCCGCGGTTAATTGTATTTCTTTGCACCGTCGATCGTGTCGGGGCGAATATCTCTAACGGTTTCGATTTTCATTTGCGCGATCGATCCGCCGACGGCGGGGACGCCTTTGGCTTCGATGTTGATGAAAGTGCGGCCGGGCGTCCAGCCAGCTAATAGTGCCGGGCCATCCACCGGGGCGTTTTGCCCGATGAGGAACAGGTGGCCGTTGTATTGGTTCAATTTCGCTAACAGCGATGCGCCCGCGCGATGGTCGAGTATCAGAATCGGCCGGGAATATCGGTGGTAGTGAGCCAAATCCAGTATCCAAAGGCACGGCGGGATTTGGCCGGGCGAATAGAAGACCAGGAGATCAGACGGCCCGGCCATGGAGTCAATTTTGCCTGCGAAATATCGAAAGTCCTCCTTCGATCGCGGTCCCATCTGATATTGGGCCGCCGCTGAAACGGCCAAACTGAAGAGCACGCAGACCGGCACGCACCATTTCCAAAATCTCGAAATGGAATCCGCCAATGCCAACGGCGCAACGGCTAGCGCAGATGGCCGGGGCTGCCATCGACGTATAGCGCTGCCAATTCACCATCGAAGTGTGCCTCGCGATGTCCATCGCCACAACCCCCGCGATCGCCGCGACGACTTGGAACCAAAAGAGCATGAGCACGTGCTTCCGCCGAATCGCCAGCAAGGGAACCACTAAAACGAGTACCGCGACGAACCCGACGGTCAAAACCGTCATGGGATCGAGCTTGCCGTACAAATGCACGGCCACGATCTGTATCGCGTGCCAAAGATGATGCAGGGCATCTTCGCCATCGACAGCCCATGGAACGCCACCCGGCGCAGTCAGTGCATCGCGCTGCCCAAACTCAATCAAAAACCATTTGCCCCAAACAAGGGCGAAAAAGAGCACCGCTGCAAAAATCGCCCCCACGCTTGCGGCTCGTCGACGGCCCCGCATGAAAACCAATGCATACGCGCCAATACCAGCCAGCGTAAAAAAGCAGAAATAATGGGAGAGCAGCTCGAGACTCGCCGCCGCCCAGAGCTGAAATACTCGTCCCGGTGAAACGCCACGCTGTTCGATGCGCACCAAAGCATGGGTCGCCAACAAAATCGCGACAAAGTTAATGGTATAATTCCGAGCATCCTGACTCAGATCAATTTGCGACCAGGCCAGCGCGCAAGCCGCCGCCGCAAACAGCCCCGCGGCGCCCCCCGAAATTCGGCGAACGATATCAAACATCACCACAATGGCGGTCAGCGAAAAGACAACGGACAGCGATCGAATCGCAAAATCGCTCTGGCCGAACAGATCAATCCACCATCTCAGTAAAAGAAAATAAAGCGGCGGGTGAGTCGTGCCATCCATGCTCGTCCAGACGTGCCATGCGGCCGGCGCATTCTCGAATAACACCTCCGGCGGGGGATCAAGAATGCGGTCGACAGGCAACACCGCATCGCGCCCCGTCGCCAATGAGAGCGACCAGAGTTCGTCCAGTGTGTCCCCTTCGTGCGCGATCTTGTGGAAGCGCAGACCTGCCGCCACAAAAAGGATGAACGCCAGAACACCAAAGTGACGAATCCAGGATCGCGGCATGAAAGGGATTTCCGCCTGTCGCCTGTGGAATCTATATGAAAAGCCGGAGGGAAGAAAATGCCATGCTAACGATATTTGCATTAGAATCGCGCTGTCGAGTATGAATCAAGCGCCAGTTATCTCACCCTATGACTTGGTTCCCTATAGCGGAGCCGCGTATTCGGCGACCCATCCAAACCGCCTCGCCGCCGTCGCGACACTCCTGGGGATGACTCCGGCCTCGCCCGAGACCTCCCGGGTATTGGAACTGGGGTGCGCATCCGGGGAAAACCTGATTCCGATGGCGGAGCAATTTCCGGGCGGCGAATTCGTCGGGATCGACAATTCAGCGGTCCAGATTGAAGCCGGTAAAGCCGTCGCCTCGCGCCTGGGGATCGGGAATGTCCGCCTGGAGCGGCGCGACATCATGGAGGTGGGCCCGGAATTCGGAAAATTCGATTACATCATCGCGCACGGGATCTATTCGTGGGTTCCTCCCCAGGTCAGAGCGAAGGTCCTCGAGATTCTCGCCCAGAATCTGGCCCCGCAAGGGGTCGGATTTGTCAGCTACAACGCGCTTCCGGGGAGCTACCTTCGCCGGATTCTGCGCGATGCGATGAATTATCACGCGGGAGACGAAGATACGCCCGACCGGCAATTGCGCGAGAGCCTGGCGTTTGTGGATTTTCTCGTGCAATCACTGCCCAAGGATCATCCGTTCGGCGACTGGCTGCGCAAGTCGCAACAATCGCTGCATACCAGTGAGGGATCGAATGTTCTGCATGATGACCTCGAGGCGCACAACGAGCCGATCTATCTGTACGAATTCGTCGACCGGGCGGCGGCCCAGGGATTGAAATATGTTGCCGACGCGCATTTCGGCTCCATCTCGCTATCCCGATTTCCGGCGGAAATGGTGCGGTCGCTAAAGGCGATGACCTCCGACCGGGTTCGAACCGATCAATACCTCGACTTCGTCACAAACCGCTCCTTTCGCCAGACCCTGTTGTGTCATGCGAATGTGACGCTCGAGCCGGAGCCATCGTGGCGGCGGATTCTCTCTCTCCGCGTCGCATGCAGGGCAACATTGCCCCAGCCAGTCGACATCCGCACCACCGAGCAGGCGGCCTTCAACCTTCCGGGAGGCATGGTTATGAAGACGCAGGTTCCTCTCGCAAAGGCCGCGCTGATGCACCTGGGCGAAATCTGGCCCGACTCAATCGGAATGAGCGAGTTGCTCGAATTGGCGCATCTCCGCGCCGGCTTTTCCGTCCCGGTCGCTAATGCCGATCCGGAATTCGATCTGCGCAGTTTGCTTCAAGCTCTTCTTTTTGGCTTTGAGGCCGGAAAAGTGGAATTCTCCGCCAGCCCGGTCCCCTGGGTTGCCCAAGTCTCGCAACGCCCGATGGCGACGCCCCTGGCCCGTTATCAGGCGGAAATCGGCAGCATGGTCACAAACCGCAAGCACGAAAGCGGGCACATTACTCCAATCATGCGAAAATTGCTGCCCCTCCTTGACGGCAACCACGACCGCGCGGCATTGCCAGGCCAAACCGCGGAATTGGACGCAACCCTCCAGCAATTGGCGGAACATGCCCTGCTCATCGCGTGAAATGAAGCCGACCCCGGTCGGTAAGTAGTCCCACTTAACCCTTTAGCCTATACTTTCCGATCTTCAAGTAGCGAGTGTTTCCGGATATGAGCACGACTTGTGAAAATCCGCCGGGGGGAATGACCGCGCCCTATTGGGTCGCGGCCAGGGCGATCTCGACCGCCGCGCCGTCACCGGGGCTCTCATGCTGGTCATGGTGCTGGCCTCCATGGAGCAGACCGTCACCAGTACGGCTATGCCGACCATCATCGGGTCTCTCCACGGCCTGGAACATTATTCCTGGGTCGCCTCGATCTACCTTCTGGCCTGTACCGTCAGCATGCCTCTTTACGGGCGATTAGCCGACGCCCTCGGCCGCAAGCGCGTGATCCTCTTCGCCATCGGCCTGTTCGTCGCCTCTTCGTTGTTGGCCTCGACGGCGCGCTCGATGCCCGAACTCATTCTGTTCCGCGGCTTGATGGGCCTGGGCGCCGGCGGAATCATGCCCGTCGTCCTGACGATCATCGGCGATATCTTCACCATCGAGGAACGCGCCCGTGTCCAGGGCTTCTTCAGCGCCGTCTGGGGAACCAGCGCTCTGGCCGGTCCCGCACTCGGTTGGTTCCTCGTCACCACCCTCGGCTGGCGATCCGTCTTCTTCGTCAATCTGCCATTCGGTCTGATCGGCTGGCTAGTCCTCGCGCACTTCTATCGCGATCAGGAAAAGCCCCAGTCCGTAGGGCTCGATTTACCCGGTTTCGCGGGCTTGGCCATCGGATTTGGAACCCTTCTGACCCTCGTCTCCCGCCTCGGCCCCGGCGGGTGGCCCTGGACCGTCGCCATCGCCCTGGCCGCGATCACCACCATCGCTTTCATCTTTTATGCCCTGCACGAGCGAGGCTCGCGCGACCCTATTCTTCCCCTCGATTTGCTCCTGGATCGATCCATCGGCCCATCCCTGATCGGCAGCGGCTTGCTGGGCATCGGCTTCCTGAGCCTGGATACCTTTGTCCCCCTGTACGTCCAGGGCGGCCGAGGCGGCGGCGTTGGCGCGGCGGCTAGCGTCGTCTCGCCAGTCATGCTCACCTGGGCGCTCTCCGGCATCTTCTCCGCGCCCCTGGTTGTCATCTGGGGATTTCGCCGCACCTCGTGGCTTGGGTCGAGCCTGATTATCGTCGGATTCACGGGTTTGATCGCCTGCGCCATCACCGGCGCCAGCGGCGCGATTCTCGCCGCCGTGCTCGCGATCACCGGCTTCGGATTTGGGCCCTCCTCGATGGGTTATCTTCTGGCCGCGCAAAACGCCGTGCCTTGGCAGCGGCGTGGTATCGTGACCAGCAGCGTTCATTTCTGCCGAACCGCCGGCGGCGCGCTCGGCATCGGAATTCTCGGCGCCCTCTTCAACGTGATCACCGGCCCGAAGCTTCGCAACCTGCAAGCCGGCGGAATCAGCCCCGCATCGCTGCTCGATCCTCATACGCGCCAGCAGATTCCGCCCCAAATCCTGCATACCGCCGCGCAAACTATCGCCGGAGCGCTGTATTGGGTTTTCGCCGTCATGCTCGCGGTGGCGGTCGCCCAATTGATCGTCACGTGCTGGATGCCGCGGCGCAAGGCCGACCGTCGCCCCACGGCGCTGGAAGCGGCCGAAGCGATCGTCGCATAGATTGCTTCAGAATCTCCATTCGCGAATTCATCGAGGCAGCAAATGCATAATCGATGCGCGGAAATACCAAATCAGGATGCCGAGTACGACCCCGATAAAAAACAGAGGAAGCCGCCGTCGTCGCGATCTGAATCGCCCCGCGCGCGGGTTCGGTGCATTGGATTTCGCGGGATACCCGCTGGTGACATCCTCAACCCGATGAACCGACATCCCCGCCTGGGTCGCCTTCCGCTCGGCGGCGGCCTTGCTCTCGGCTTCAAATTCCAACGACATCCGAGCGTCCGTATCCCGATTCTGCCCGATGACGTGATATTTCATCGCAAATTAATGCAGCAGCCCCTCGGGGTTGTCCTCGTTGTCCGCCTGCTCCATCAGCACGTTGTTGTATCGCAGCAGAGTCCCCTTGGCGTGCTCGAGCTGGGCCAGGGCGATATTGTAATTGGCGATCGCCTCCGCCTCCGCCTGCTGGGCTGAGGAGAGCCGCTCCTGCGTGTCCAGCTTCAACTGCACGAACTCGGGCGTCAGCGGCTCGTTGGCGTCTTCCCGCTCCTGGATCGCCTGCAAGGCCGCCTCGGCGCTGAAGCGCGCCTTGCGGTTTTCGCCGACCAAAATCCAGGTGGTTTCGACATTTCGAGCCCCTTGCGTCACGTCTACGGCCACCTGTTCGATGGCCGAATCATACTGCTCGATTGCCTGCTGCCGTTGCAGAAGCACGCGGCGATAAATCGCCTTCCCCTCGCGATAGCCGATCGGGATGCTCAGTTTGAATCCCACGGTGTAATCGACGTGATGGAAATCGGCATTGCTGGAGATCGCCGCCCCTTCGCTTGAATCCGCTCCCTGCGGTCCGACCGAACCGACAAAATCCAACTCCGGCAGCAGATTGTTCTCCGCCACCGAAACCGTAACCGTCGCCGCCTGCACTTTCAGTTGCTGCTCGCCAAGCTCGAAGCGATTTTCCATCGCCGTCTTGATTTCATCATCGATGATAAAGTTCATCGGAACCTCGATCGGCGAATCCGCCGGCAGGATCACGATCGGCGACGTCACCGGAAACTGCGGATCGCTCATGAGCTGCTTAAGCTGATCCGACAAATCGCTGGCATGCGACTTGAACGACACGAGCTGTCCGCGGCGGGATTCCAAAACCGTCTGCGCCTGGGCAACCTGCAATGAGCTGACGTCCAGCCCTTGTTTCATTCGCGTATTCAAAATCTGGTAGGTCGTCTCGGTTTGCTGAACCAGCGCCGTTTCGGTGCGAATGTCCTCCATCGTTTGCACGAGCTGCCAATACGCCTTTTCGATGTCCAGAGCGTTCTGTTCGACCGCCTTGCGGAATTCCAGAATGCTTTCCTGTTGCGTCAATCGGCTGATCGTGATCTGCGCCTGGTTGACGTCATATCCAAAATTCCGCAACAACGGCTGCGTCAATGAGAGCGTCAACTGGCTCGTATAAAACGGATTCAAAACCGTTGTCTGGGGATTAAACCAGTTGTAGGTATTGTCGTATTCAAGCTGGATCTGTCCGCCGCTGTTCAGGTTCTGCTGAAGGCCGACTTGTCCCGATCCGGTCTGGGATTCGAACGAGTTGCTGGTAACCGGGAGCAAACCGCCCGAGAAGCTGTTGAATACCTGCCCGCCGGTCTCTTCATCCTTGGATTGCCACTGCGAATTGAGAAAGAAGCTCGGGTCGAAATGCGCCTGGGCTTCAACCGTTCGAGCGCCTTCGATCCCCGGCTGATATCCGGCAACCCGAACGTCGTGATTATTCAAAACCGCGCGGTGAATGATCTCCCTGAGGCTCATTCGCACGACGGTCTCGGCATCGAATCGCGCCATCGCTGTCGGATCGTGCGTCGAACCCGACGAAGCGCCGATCACTGGTGCCTGCCTGGTCGTCGGCAGAGGCACCAGTTGCGGATTCAAGTCCTCCGAAGCGTCCATGCGCGTCCGAGGTCTGGAGCATTTTCGGATCGAATGGGCTGACGGGTTCCGCCCCGCATCCCCCCAATCCCCAGGTCAGCGCAAACTCCCCGTTACCATTCCCGCCAGCACAAGTATTCTGCGCACCATCATGTTTCGCCCGGTTTGAATCCCTTCCGCCTGCGGCACGTCACAAAAATTATGCCGTGACCGCGTGTTTTTACCGGGTGAGGCATGACGACACAACCCATCCACCCAAATTACCCCAATTTTTATCTTCAGGCTCAAACTTTTGAATCCGGGCCGTGCAGGAGTTGGCGCGGCTTATTTTCGTGATAAACTCCGAGGATGCCGCCGTCCGCAAAGCTTCAGCAGTACGCGATTCTGGATCGCGTCGCCCGCCGTCGGCGTCTGGCCGATCGAAGCCTATGAATTCGTGCACCTCGGCCTTGCCCACACGGTCAATTCCCTCTACGGCTCAAAATCCCCCCGCCCCGGCCCGCGCAGCCCCGCCACGTCTCCGGCCAGGAACTATGCTGGGGCCTGCGCAACTATGCGCACTCAGCGGTGGGGCATGCTTGCCCTGCCCGTCCTGAACCGGTGGGACATCCGTACTACGCTCGATTTTGGCCGCATCGTCTTCAGCCTGGTCGAGCATGGCCTGCTTGCCGTCACGCCGGAGGACAATCTGGAGGATTTCCGCGGCGTTTACAACTTCAAATCCGCTCTCGGATCCGGATATTGCATTCGCCCCCAGATATGAGCCGCCCAAGGCCGGCCAAAGAGGCTGATTCGCGCACGCACCGCCTTCCCCGTCTTCAAAACCCATTCGACGATTGCGCCCCCATCGCCGCTTGTTCTTCTGGCTCTGCGTCGCCTACGCCGTTTGGATCGCGGCCCTGGTTATTCTTTATTTTGTAACCGTATATCCATTGCGGCATCCATCGTCCGGTACCCGCCCGGGGGCGTCCGATCTGCCCAGCGCGCCCCGGTAGTCAAACGCATGAGCCGAAATGCAGAGGATCAATTCCCCAAGCACCGTCCACAGCCGAAGCAGTACGCTTAGAAACGATAGAAATAATTTGAACGCCCCCTCGGTATGGAATTCGTGATGGATCGATTCTGGCAGTGCGAATTTCAACGTAGCCACGAAGACGATCTCGCGCACCCCGATTCCCCCCGGCGCCCATACTGCGAGAAATCCCGCGCACCAAGCAAGGCAGTAAGCCGAGACAACAAGAACAATCCCGTCAAATCCGATATTCAGCGCGTTCGGCTGGCACATGAGAATCCAAATCGCCAAACCCTGCCAGCAAAGTCCCAGCAGCGACCACCCCAACAATCCGACGAGTCCCGGGCCGCTCACGCGCGATTCCAGCGGCGGCTTTTTTATCCACCGCAAAACGGTATTGATCACGCCGTAGAAAACCGGCGGATAAAGCAAAACCAGCAGCAGGGGGGCGAGCCCGCACGCCGCCCACAGCCAGGCATGGGTCGGCGAGTCGCCTTGCGCCGCGATTTCCGCCGCATACCACGGCAAACCGCCCAGCGCAATCAGCAGATTCGCCAGCAAGAAAATCGTCAATTCCAAAACCTGGCTCGCCGACGATGTCGCCCCGGAAATTCCGTACGGCCGCGCCAAGATAAGCCCGCCCGACCACCTGCCAGATCGCACCAGGCAGATACCGCGCTAATTCCGACGTAGACCAGATTCGCGTCGCCGTCGCCAGCGGGAGCTTATGCCCCATTGACTCGACGATTTTCCGCCACGAAACCACCCGGAAGACCAGCAGGAAAATGCTGAACATCACCGACGCCAGCAAAAACCGCGGGAAACTCGTGTGCATCACCCGCTCATGCACATCCGGCCAGCGATGGATAATCGGCTTGAACATCCAGCCGAGAATCGCGGCCGTGATCACCGATCCGACGATCACCTTCCGTCGCCGCCGCCAGAACGAAACGGCGTCGCCAATCCCTGGCCGGCTGATCTGCAGGATTCCCTCACTCCCGTCCGCCGAACGCGGCCCGCGATGCTTGGCTCGCGGCGGCAGGAGATTGATTCCATGACTCCGCAACCACGGCCGAATCCGCCGGCGAATCCCCGGCACAAAGCCGCATCCCGTAATTGATCGCCCGCAACACCCAATATGAACCCACCCAAGTCACCACCACGCCCACCAGGTACGCCGCCGCCATCCCCGCAGCGCCGATAGTTCCTCGCCAGGGACAGAACCTGCGGCTGACGCGATTCGACCCAAGCCAGAATCGGAGGAAAAAACGGCGGGAGCAACACGCGCCAGTACCGTTCGCCACCAGCGCACTTGCACCGATTCGATTTGAACCGGAATCCCGCGCAATACCCGGCTGGTAAGACTTCGCTTCCCCGGCAGCGTAACCAGCGCAAACCCAATCAAAAACATCGGCAAACCCAGCGGCCCCGGAAAAAGACCCGCCACCGGAACCGCCATCAAAATGAAAACCCAGCCAATGAGGTTCTTGATCAGGATCCAGGAATACGTGCGCAAAGAACGTGCCGATATCGACCGATCGGCCCCAAGCGCCCTGATGTGAGATGGGATTTTTGGACACCAGGAAGGGATTCTAACCAACCGCGGCCCCGAATCGAGCATCGGACTTCCCCAGGAACCGCAAAGCAAGGTTTCTCAGGGCCGGCACCGCCTCGGCTGCCAGGACCGTGAACGCCGCCGCATCCGGATGAGAAATGAGAATCCCCATCAGCCGGCAAGCCGCGCCGGCACGCGCCACATCCCCGCGAGCCTGCGGCGAAGCACGTCCACATCCTCGCCCTGGCCCGAAAATTTCGCGTCGATCCATTCAGCCGCGCCACGCAGCGCTCCGCATTGCCAGCCCCATCCCCTCGCCGCCAATCGGCTCAAGGGCCGCCGCCGCATTCCCGACCGGAATGACATTGACCGGCCAGCGCTTCTCAACCCCAAATCGCGGCAGCGGCGACGCCAGCCAATCGCCAGTTCGCTTCGCCCCGCCAATCGTTTCTTCAACATCGGATTTTGCTTAATGACGTCGCCCATCAAGTATTCGAGATCTCCCCCATACGCCGCCGCCAACCGAGCCGGCACGCTGAAAGCCGCGTTCCATCCCCCATCTTCGACCGGCACCAGTCCCCCGTAGTGCCCATCGACGCCAAACAGCTCAATCGAATCGGCCGGTCCGTCCACATCATAAAACGAAGCCTTAATTCCCAAGCTACCGGTGCGCCCCGTGGCTTTCCCGTCGGCGACAATCACACTGCCACATTCCAACTCGGTCACCCGATTGGTCGCCAGATCGCGCACTTTCACCCGCGGCCGATCCCCGGATTCAACCCCCTCGCACCGGCAGGGCTGCAAAATGTCCGCTCCGGACTCCGCCGCGATATCCAATAATTCCCGATCCAATCTAAATCGCGATATGCCCCACATCGCGCGCGGAAGCGCCAGCTGCGCCGAATTCCCGTCCGGCGAATGCAGTATCGTCCGTTTCAAAACAGCCGGGCCGAGAGCTGCGATTCGTTCGCCGAGGCCAAGTTCCCGCAAAACGTCGATCCCCAGCGCACTCAAACATTCCCCGCAAACCTTTTGCGCGCGGAAACCGATGTTGCTCGATAAGAACCACATCCCGGCCGCGCCTCGCCAGATAAATGGCCGCAATGCTCCCCGCCGGACCGGCGCCGATGATGATCACCTCGGGCATGAGACGATTGTAGGGCGATTACTTCCCGGCAGTAGCGATTCCGCCGCTCACTTCCGGATTCCATCCGTCTCCCAGCACCCAACCGGGATCGCTGTATTGCTTGATCGTGGCTGAATCCGCCGGCTCCCGCAGCACCTTCGACACCGCCAGCCGCTGGCTTTCGTCGATGGGATTGCCGGATTCATCTTGGCTGTCAAATTCCCAAAAATGAAGATTCGCCACATTCGCCGCCGTAAGCGGCGGGGGGGTGGCGCGGGATGAATCGTCGTCTTCGGGGGGCTCAGCAGATATCCCACCGGCAAAACCGTCTTGCCCATCGTGCAATCCAGAAACGCTACTTCGCTATAAGGATACGCCCGCGGATCGACACGCGTCAGATAGCTCGGCGTGACGTCATTCGGCCCATCCAGCAGGCAATGATGGAACACAAAGCCGTGATTGAATTGCGTGTTTCGCACCTGCGTGTAATACGCCAGATTTCGAGTCTCCCGAAGATGGCAGTTCTGGAAATAGCAGGGCCCGATGCCCCACACGAAATCCACGTCTCCCTCGATGTAGCAATTCGAGATGTACGCCTGCCCGTTCGCCTGAAGCGTGTCTTTGGTGCTATAAAGGTCGAGGTCCGTCAGAATCGCGCGAGCCGTCACGCTTCCGACAAGAATAACCGTCTCCGCCTGCGAGCCTCCGCGCAGGCGTGGTGTTCCGTATCGTCAAATTGGACAAATGGAAATCGTCGCAATGCGCTGCCGTCAGAACCCCCCGGCGATAGTCCTTCATGTCCGGCTTTTGCGACATCCTGTCGTTGTTCAAATAGGTCAGAATCGTCTGCTTGCGATCCTCCCCCCGGATCGTGATCGCGTGCTTCTTGGAGATGCAAATGATCCCCGTGTAGGTTCCCTTTCTCACCAAGATCGTCGTTGGAATTCGGTTCTTCGCCGGAATGAAATCCACGGCCCCCTGCACCGTGCAAAAATCCCCCGATCCGTCCGCCGCCACGACCAGCTTCGTCGTCCCCGCCGCCGGTCCGGCGGCGCCGCGTATCGAAAGACCAATCCTTCGCGCCGAAAATCCCGCCCAGTCATTGGCACTTTTGAAAACGCCCGGATCAATCGTGAGGTAATAGCTCTTTCCGTAACTCAGGCTCTGGTTCCGCGGATAGACGTCCGCTTCATTCCCGCTAATGATGACCGGGAAATACGTGAATCGATCCATCCCGCCGATCGACTGAATAGCCGTTTTCTGGCTTACGTCGATCGTCTCGACGACCTGATTCGTCGAGGCGTCGAAAATCTGAATCTTCCCCCATCCCCTAGAACAGGCGGGGATGAAAACGTGATCGTCAGCGGCGAATCGATGCATACCCCCATCGCGCCCGCCGCGGGGGACAGACCGATCAAAGTCAGGTCACTAGGCCGCGTTTGCCCAAACAGCGCGGTCCCCGCGCCATTTAAGACAATCAAAAAAGCCAAAAGAATTAGTAGTTTTGGTAGGTCAGACTTGCGTTGAACGTAGTGAACCTTCGGGCCGCTTACGAGCGGTCTGGCCATAACGGTCAACTCCAACCGCTATCTTACCCTAAACCTGCGAATCGGCCAAACCTGGTGCAATTTAAGTTGCCACGCATCCTGCCGTGAAGTTGGCAACCACCTGGGCGTACGTCAGCGTCGCGTACCCGGAGCCGCTTTCCAGCGAATCACCGGAAACGCCCCAGGGGTTGCGCACGATGTAGTGGTTCACGCCGTTGCTGTCACGATAGACGCTGACCAGCGTGTATGCGTGATCGCTGACCAGATTCGGAGCACTCCCGCTTGTCGCCAGGGTGACCGGATCGTCGTTCCCCAGCGCGGTGGTCAGGAGGCTGTAAAGGGCGTTGTCCGAATAAGCCGACGGCGTAAAGGCCGACGAAGAGACGTTCAAATCGGAGTACACCTCGCCCATCCAACCCGCGTTGATCGAGTTGTACGTGTTGGCTCCGGTTCGGAAGTAGGCGAACGCCTTCTCCATCACCGGCGCCCAGATATCCCCATCCGAACCGGGATGGGCATACAGATAACCATTGAACGGCCCCGTGGAGAACGAGTCGCTCACGCGCACATAAACCGGCGTGCCGTTGGAATAGAACTCCACCACGGATGTCCCGTCGCCCATGTCGACGGCCATTTGCCGCAGCGCCTGCGGCTGCACGCCCGCGAACGCCGCCAGCGTCGAGAGGAAGTAGCAGTCGCCGACTTCCCCTTGATTGACGTCGCCTGCGACCGGCCCGGTGCCCCACAGCGAGGCATTGACCGCCATCACCGTGCCGGCGTCCTTCGGGTTCGCCAGTGCCGCGCCCAGGGCTTTGCTCACGCCGCCGGCAAAGCTGGCGACCTTGTGAACCGTTCCGGTTCCCGTAAAGCTGTCCGTGGTGTTGCACCAGATGCTCACGTCGCTACCGGCGCTGGTGATCTGCGCTGACCGCCCTCGAGGGTATCGACAGTCGTGAAGGCGTTGACCGATTTGTCCACATCGATCGCGTCCAGCCCGCCGCGCGTGTAGATGAACACGCCCGCCGCCGGATCCGCCTCGCTGAACATCTGCCCATCGGCATCCACCGTCAAAGTGTTGCCGCTCTGGAACAGCGAAACCGTATCTGACCCGCCGGAAGCCGTAATAACCAGCTCATCCGTGTATTCGATTGTGATCGTTACGCCATCGACCGGCGTCACAATCTTCGCCGAAGCGCATGGCCGCGCTGTTCGCAACCGCCCCAACCGCCTCGACACGATAGTAATAGGTCGTCCCCGGCGCGACGGTCGTGTCCACGTAGCTGTTCGCGCTTACGCCCGAAAGCGTGGCGATCGTCGTCCAGGTGGAATTGTTCAGCGAACGCTGCACCAGATACCCGGTCGCGCTCGTGTCCTTGTCCGTCCAGGTCAGTTTCACGGTTCCGTCCTGCGTGGTCCCGGCCAAGTTGATCGGCGCAACCAGAGGCGTCGTGACCGCGACAGCCGTGCTCGCCGCGCTCACCACCGACCCGCTGAACGCCTCGATTTCATATTGATATTGATGCCCGGACGTCACCATTGAATCGGTATACGAGGTGGTCTTCAGGCCGTTGACGGTTGCGATCTTCGTGAAATGCACCCCGTCGGTCGCGCGAAGAATGTAATACCCCAGGCTGTCCGCGTCGTTATTCGTCCAGGACAGCAGAACGCTCGTCGGATTCGCCACGAAAGCGACGGCTGTCGGATGCGCCAGCGTCGTCGTCGCGCTCGCGGCTGCCGACGCAGCGGAAGTCATGCTCCCGCTGACCGCTTCGATCTCATATTGATACGCGTGCGCCGACGCCACCGTGTTGTCGGTATAGCTCGTGGCGCGTGCCGCTGCTCAGCGTCCCAATTTTCGTGAAATGGACGCCATCGGTCGCGCGGAGCACGATATAGCTCGTCGCGTGGGAATCATTGTCCTTCCAGGTGATCAGCACGCTGGTCGGCGACTGCGCACTGGCAGCCGCGGCCGTCGGCGCGATCAGCGGGGTCGTGGCGCTAACGGTGTTCGAAACCGCCGAAGTCGCCGCGGCGCCGTACGCCTCGACTTCATAACTGTACGTCGTATCCGAAGAAACTGTGCTGTCGGTGTATGTGGTCGTTCCGGCCGAAGTGACCTGGCCGACCTTCGTGTACGTTCCCCCGTTTGTCGCCCGTAGAATGTAATACCCGACAGTCGTCGTGTCTTTATTCGTCCACGTCAACTTCACCGATGTCGGGCTAATGACCGTGGCTGCCAGCCCGGTCGGGGTGACCATGGGAGTCGTCACAGCCGCCACATTGGACGGCGTCGCCGTCACCTTGCTGGAATAACCCTCGACTTCGTAATCGTAAGTGTGGTTCGAGAGAACCGTATTATCGGTATAGGTCCGCGTCGCGCCATTGGCGATCGTCGCGATGGTGCTGAAATGCGTTCCGTCCGTGGAGCGAAGAACATAGTAGCCGGATTCAGCCGTGGTATCCGTCCAGTTCAACGCCACGCTGGTCGGGGCGAGGGCATGCGCCATGACGGCCGAAAGCATCGTCCGCGGTTCCAGGCCTTCGAACATGCAAGCCTCGCGCACCTTCTGCTGGGCGGGCGACCGCTTGATGATCATCTTCCAGATTTTTCGCCAGTGCGTCTTCGACAACCCGCTGGCTCGGCGCATGCTGAATCCCATTTTCTCTATCCTCCGCTCGAATATCGGATTCATTGGAAACGGGGTGCAAATAACGGTTTTGTTGAACCGGCAAGAAAGTGCGGTTTTATGGGCGAACGATTATCGTCCGGTGGGAAAGTTCAGCGTGTGACGGTTATTCCGGCGGATTTCCGCCCTCGGGAATATCCGGACCGCAATAAGGTCCCGATTCCCGCTCCATCGCCTGCATCACCGAAATCTTCGGCGGGGCAAATCGCTGCAAATCCGATTTGAAAAACAGATGAAACAGCGTCAGTTGCTGCCCGGGGAGCTTCTGCCGCCGCGAATGCTCGGATTGATCGATCGTCTGCACCGCCCCCAGCGTTTGCAACGCCGCCTGATCGTACATCCTGGCCACTATATAAACGTCCCCGCCAGTGATTTCGGTGCTCCGCAGATAAGAGAGGTTATGCAGCATCAAGGTCGATGAGCGGAGATAAAACTGATCCCGGAAGAAATCGAGCGGCCCGACCGCCCCGTCTATGGCAAGCAATTTTGAACCTGGCACTTCTCCGTTCACGCGCCGGAGGAATTGCGTGTCGTCCACCGTTTCATCCGGCCAGTTCGATTGCCCCCAACTGTACGAAAACCCAACGCCCACAATCACCGCCGCAAACAACCACGCCGGTTTCTGCTTCGCCAGTCCTCGATAGTAAATCCCGACGCAAACCAATATCGCCCCCAGCAGCACCGCCGCCCAGATCGGCGATCCCGGAACCTTCCCCAGAATCATCAGAATCGTAAACGCGATGATCAGCGGATATCGAACAAAATAAGTTCCAAACTCCACCCTCCGGGACCATGCCGGACCGCTGAACAAGAACTGCCCAATCCGCGGCAAAGCCACTGCCGCCAATATCGCCCAAGGGGCAAGGCTCGGAACGAGATAATGATGATGCTTCCGATGCGGAATCGACAGAATCAAAATCGGTACGATTGCCCAGCACCACAAAAACCGCTTGACCCGATCCCCTTCCTTAAACGCTCCGCGCACCGTCAAGACCAGCCCCACGATAGCGGCGGGGGACCAGGGCATACTCACGCCCAAAAGTTGCGGAACGTAATACCAAAACGGCTGATCGAACGTGTTGGTGTCCGAAAAATCATATTTCAGATTCTTCAAATATTCCGGATACCGAATCCCCACCGCGATATGCCACCACAGCGCCAGCGCGAGAACATCAGCCAACCCCACACCCCCACATACCGCCGCATCCTCTTCCAATCCTTTTGCCAAACCAGATAAACCCCGAGCGTCCCCGCGACCACAATCGCCCCCACCAGCGGCCCCTTGGCCATGTTGCTCAGCCCCATCGCCAAAAAAAACGCCACCACCGGCCAAGGCCGCCCGGACACAATCCCCAGCCGCGTGTCCGTCACGTCCGGATCAATAAAAAACTCCATCCAGACGAATAGCAGAATCGACCCGACAACCAGCACAGCCAGAAAAATGTCATCTTCGGAAAGAGTCGAGTAATAATAAAACTCGTACATCGTCGCCAAACAGAACCCCGCCAGCAGCCCGGTCGATCTCCCGAACCATTTCCCGGCCAGCGTCGCGGTCATTAGCACCACCAGCAATCCCATCACCGCCGGCGGAATTCGCACCGACCATTCCGTATCGCAATGCTGCCCCATAACCCCGCAAACCCGATCATGATCCAATGCGGCAGCGGCGGCCTCTCCAGCCACGGCCACGCCGCTATGCGGCACCAGATAATCCCCCGTCTGCATCATCTCCCGAGAAAGCTGCGGCAGCCGCGCCTCATGCATCGTCATCGGCCGCCCGCTCACCGCCACGTAGCCGAACAAAAGCGCACAAAAGACCGCCAGCAAGAGGTAGTCCCTTACTCTTAGGCCGCAAACCGCGGCAGGCGGCGGCGCTTCCAATGACGAATGACGAATGACTAGTGACGAATCAATGACCGAATGACCCAATGTTGAAGCGGCATTCGCGTCATTGGAATTTGATTCGTCATTCGTCATTCGAATTTCGTCATTTTGCAAACGCCTCCGCAGTATACTCAAGCCCCCGCTCTATGCCCATTTGCCCCATCCATTCCCTCGACGATCCCCGCCTCGAGCCTTACCGCAACATGAAGGACCGCGAACTGGCCCGCTTCGGCGACCGGTTCATCGCCGAAGGGGAAAACGTCGTCCGAAGACTCCTCAAAAGCTCCATCCCGGTAGAGTCCGTTCTTCTGGTCAAAAGAAAAGTCGACCTCATCGCGCCGGTCGTCAATCCCGCCATCACCATTTTCTCCGCCGGCGACGACATCATCGAACAACTGATCGGCTTCGAATTCCACAGCGGCGTCATGGCCTGCGGAATCCGTCCCCCGTCGGCGAACCTGGACGCAATCCTTTCTTCCGCCAAATTAATCGCCGTCTGCCAGCGCATCACCAACACAGAAAATCTTGGCTCGCTGATCAGAATATCCGCCGCCTTCGGGGCCGACGCGATGGTCGTAGGGGAAAGCTGCTGCGATCCCTTTTTCCGCCAAAGCGTCCGCGTCTCGATGGGCACGGTGTTTTCTCTTCCCCTGATCAGATCCGAAAATCTACTGACCGATCTCGATCACATGACTGAGCTCGGCGTAGAAACCTTCGCAACCGTGCTGGACCCCGATGCCGAGCCGCTATCCCAGGTGATTCCCGCCGGAAAATCCGCCCTGGTCTTCGGAAACGAAGCCCAGGGCCTGGACTCCGAAACCATCAGCCATTGCCGCAGGCGTATAACAATCCCCATGCAATTACAAACCGACTCCCTCAACGTCGCCATCGCCGCCGCGGTCTTCCTCTATCACTTCACGCTCCCCCCACGATGAGCCTCGTCCCACGCCAGGCGGAATGCCATCTCCACATCCACCACGGCCTTGGCATTTTGCAGGGCGATCAACTGGATCATGGATAATTGTTGGCCATGCGTTGGTCCCACGTATCCAAAATACGCGGCCGGATCAAACTGGCCGCTCGCATAACCCGCTTGCGTCGCCGCCCCGACAAACGGCAGATAATCGTAACTGGCGCCCAGGATTCGCAAGTCCCACCGAAACGGATCAAACGCCTCCACGCTCGGCCGAATCTGCGCCTTATTCTGCACCGCAATATCGCTCTGTAAATCGTTCCAGAACTCCTCCCGAAAACTCTTCCGCGGCTCGTCATCGTTCTCAAACAACTCATACTCAATATCCCCATGCGGATTGATCCCCGCCGGCAGCCGCAATGCCACCAGCGCCATCAACCCCGGCTGCGTCGTCGCATAGACCCCCTTCACATGCCCAGCGAGGTAACTCTGGCTCTGGTAATCCCCCGTCGAATGATGCGGCTGAGTCGAGTCCTCAATGTAATGCGCCAAATATCCCGCCGCCTCGAGCGCGCCTTGGGAATCATTCACCTCATCCCCCGGCCCAAACGCCGCCGCCAGTTTGTGATACATCTCCTCCACCCGCCAAGGCAAAAACCCCGCCCGCTTCCATCGCCGATCGGAAAGATTGTGGGCAATCCGCTCGACATCCGGCTTCCCCGACAAATCCGGCTTGTAATATCCAACCGAAGAAAACACCTCCAAATCCCGCCGATGCATAAATGCTTCCGGCATCCCATAGGGCTGGATCTTCTTCATCCCAACCACTCCCCCCTTCATCCGATCCGGCATCGTCGCCCACCGATCCAGCCCGATATCAAACGCCTCAATGTCCTCCGGATGCGCCCGACGGTCTGCTCCGTCGCCAGTTGTTTGCAATCGTCCGTTGACCACTGCATCTGCGACCGCAAAAAATCGCGCAAACCCCGCGGCGCGGAAGGATCATCAATAATCCGCAATGCCGCGAGCCGGGTAATAAGAATATGCCCCTGATGCGCCCACCCAAAACAAACGTTGCCCATGCTCACACACGCCAAAATAAATGCAACCGCGGAGACACAGAGGCGCGGAGTTGAAAACCGGCCGTGGCGGGACAGACACGGAGGAATGGCAGAATTTGAATTAAACCCTCTTCGCATCCGTCTTCTCCGCGTCTTCCTCCGCGCCCTCTGTGTCTCCGCGGTTGCATTTAGAATTTCCCTCCCCCCATGATAACCTAACCGCCAATGCGGATCGCGCTTCTGGACTTTCTACCGCGTGATTACACGGTTTCGACCCCTCGTCACGCCCCCCTGGGCGGAAGCCCATCGGCTGTTTGCTACCTGGCCGAGCAATTCGCGCGCTCCGGCCACGATACTTTCCTCGTCAATTTCACATCCGCCCCCGGCAAATACGAAGGCGTCGAACAACTAAGCTGGAGCAATTTCAAGATCGAAGACTTGAACCCTCTGGGCCTCGACGCCGCGATCATCATTCAAGCCGCCGGGCGTGGCAAATTTGTCAAAGCCGCCATCGGAAACAAAGCCCGTCTCATTCTCTTCGGCCAGGACGGCACCGATCAACCCACCGTCTGGCCCCTCCACGAACCCGCCGAACGGGATTCCTACGATGGCATCGTGATGGTCAGCCAATGGCAGGCGGACCGATACGCCAAGGACTTCGCAATCGATCGCGCCCGCATGGCGGTCATCGGCAACGCCATTTCGCCCGTCTTCGAGAATTTGTTTCCCGCCGGCACGCCAATCCTTTCCGCCAAAAATCCCACCGCTTGGCTCGCATACACGAGCGTCCCGTATCGCGGCCTGGAAACTCTGCTCGATCTATTCCCCCATATTCAAAGCGAATTCCCGGATGCGCGCCTCGGCGTTTTCTCCAGCATGAAGGTCTACCAACCAACCGACGATAAATATGCCGCTCTTTACGAGCGCTGCCGCGCCACCCCCGGCGTTGAATACTTCGGCTCCGTCCCCCAACCCCAGTTGGCATCCTGGCTCCGCGGCGCCGCCGTCCTCACCTATCCCAACGTCTACCCCGAAACCGCCTGCATCGCCGTCATGGAAGCCATGGCCGCCGGCTGCCACATCGTCACCGCCGATCTCGCAGCCCTCCCCGAGACCTGCGCCGGCTTTGGCCGCCTCGTCCCGCCGGATTTCACCAATCCGGATAATCGCCGCCGCTTCGTCGCCGAAACCATCGCCGTCTTGAAGGAATTTCAGTCTTCCGAGGATGTGCTGGGCCGTCAGGTCGATTACGTAAACGGAAAATACACGTGGTCCGCCCGCGCAAAAGATTGGCTGGCCTGGCTCCCGCGATTAGAACCTCGCCACCCCGTAATCTCGATGCAAACGCTCGTCGATCTTCACGACCGCATCCGTGCCGCCGGTGCGCACTATCAAGCCGGCCGCCCCGCGGAAGCCCAGGCGATCTGCAAAGAGATTTTGCTCTCGCATCCAGATCACATCGACGCCAACAATCTGATGGGGGTCATGACCTTTCAGGCCGGGCGATCGAAAGAAGCGATCAAATTTCTCCAGCACGCCGTCAAACTCAATCCGCAGCGCCCCGATTTGCAGGTGAATCTGGGACTCGCATTCGGAAACATTGGAGCGAATGAAGAAGCCTTGGCGGCATTTCGCCTGGCGACCGACCTCCAGCCCGATTTCGCCCCCGCCTATCAAAATCTCGCCACCATTCTTCTTTCCCAAAAGCGCCCCGATCAAGCTATCCCCGCATTGCGGAAATACCTTCAGCTTCGCCCCGACGACCCCGATGCCTGGAACACGCTCGGCAACGCACTTCAGGACCAACATCAAAACGAAGAAGCGATCGCCGCCTACCGCCGCGCCCTCGAAATCTGCCCCGACTTCGCCGCGGCGTTCTACAACCTCGGCCTATCCCTTCGCGCCGCCGGTCGCTGGGACGAAGCGGTGGGGGCCCTGCGCCAGACCGTTGCCGTCGAACCCATCTTCCCCGACGGCCACAACAATCTCGCCAGCGCACTCAAACACATCGGCCAGTTCTCCGAAGCCGAGCTTGAATATCGCAAAACCCTCGAACTGCGCCCCGATTTCGCCCAGGCCCACAGCAATCTCATCATGCTCCTGCACTACGCCCCGGGAAAGTCGCCGCAGGAAATCCTCGCCGAAATGCGCGCCTGGAACGACCAGCACGCCCGCCCGCTCGCTCACTTGCGCAAACCCCAGGATCGCAACCGAGATCCCCGCAGAAAACTTCGCATCGGCTACGTCTCCCCAGATTTCACCGGCCACATCGTCGGCCTGAATCTCCTCCCTCTATTCCTGAACCACGATCCCAACGAATTCGAAATTTATTGTTATTTCAATGGGCCAAAAGAAGACGAATTCACGCTGAATTTCAAAAAAGCCGCCGCGCGCTGCGCGATATTCGACGACTCAGCGACCAGGCCGCCGCCGAGCTCATCCGCCAGGACCAGATCGACATCCTCGTCGATCTCGCCGGCCACACCGCCGACAATCGCCTCCTCGTCTTCGCCCAAAAACCCGCCCCTATTCAAATCACCTTCGGCGGTTACCCCGGCGGCACAGGCCTGGAAACGATGGACTGGCGTCTCACCGACCCCCATCTCGATCCCCCCGGCCAAACCGAAATCCACTACGTCGAAAAGCTCTATCGCCTCCGCGACAGTTTTTGGTGCTACGATCCCGCCGCCATGATCCCAGCCGCGGAGTTGCAAATCGCCCCTTTACCCGCCTCTCAAAATGGCTTCATCACCTTCGGCTGCCTGAACAATTTTATGAAAGTCACCGAGACCACCGTCCAAGCGTGGGCCGCCACCGTTAAGTCCGTCCCCGCCTCGCGTTTCCTCATGCTCGCGCCCGAAGGCTCACCCCGCCAGCGCATTTCGCAGATTTTCGCCCAATCCGGCGTCGCCGATCGCCTGGAATTCGTCGGTCAGCAATATCGAAAGGACTACCTCGAAACCTATCACCGAATCGACATGGGCCTCGACACGGTCCCCTACAACGGCCACACCACCAGTCTCGACGCCATGTGGATGGGCGTCCCCGTCCTGACGATGATCGGCTCCACAGCCGTCGGCCGCGCCGGCTTCAGCCATTTATCCAACCTCTCCTTGGCCCACTTGGCCGCCGCGCGACCCGAGGACCTCCCCAATATCGCAAAAAAACTCGCCGCCGACGTGCCTACACTGGCCGAATTGCGTTCCTCCATGCGCGATCGGCTTAATAGCAGTGGCCTTACCGACGGCAAGCGCTTTGCGCAAAATATCCAAAACGCCTTCCGCGATATTTGGCGTAAATGGTGCGAGCAAACCCAATGAGCCAATCCGCCCAGGACATTCTCGCCCAGGCCCTGCGATTTCATCGCGCCGGACAAATCCTCCAGGCGCGCGACTGTTACAACCAGGTTCTTGCCGAGCATCCCGACCACGCCGATGCCCTCAACTTGCTCGGATACGCCACCCATCAGGCGGGTGACCCCCACGAAGCGCTCAGGCTCATTCGCAAGTCGATTGTTCTCAATGGCTCCCGCGCGGATTATCACTGCAACCTCGGCGTGGTGCTTGCCGGGATGCACCAACACCGCGAAGCAATCGACGCCTTCCGCGCCGCCCTGGCAATCCGCCCCGACTTGGCCGAGGCATCCTACAACCTCGGCGTCTCCCTCCACGCCATCGAGCACAGAGATGAAGCGCTCGACGCTTACCGCGCCGCTCTCGCAATCAAACCCGCATGGGCCGAGGCGTGGATCAATCTAGGCAATACCCTCATGGATCTGGATCGTTTTCAGGAAGCTCTGGATGCCTTCCGCAAGGCGGCCGAACTGAATCCCCAAATGCCCGCCGCATGGTTCAACCAATCCAACGCCCTGATGAAGCTTGAGCGCTTTCAAGAGGGCATCGTTGCCGCAAAGCAGACCATCGCCCTCCAACCCGTCCATGCCAAGGCTTACAACAATCTGGGATCGCTCTACGCGGCAACCAAACGGCACAACGACGCGATCGCGGCTTTCCTATGCGCGATCGAGCAAAATCCCAATTATGCCGACGCCTTCGGCAATCTCGCCAACGCCTATCAGGCAACGGAGAATTACCCCAAAGCCATCGCCGCCGCCCGCAGTGCCATCTCCCTCGATCCGAATCACGCTCAGGCCCACGCCAATCTCGCCCACGCCTTTCTGGCCACCCATCAGCGCGCCAAGGCCCTGGACACCTACCGACAGGCCATCCGAATCGATTCCGAGTTGCCCGAAGCCCACTACACCCTCGGCGTCATGCTCCTCGCTCAGGGAGACTATCTCGCCGCCTGGGAGCATTACGAATGGCGCTGGCAAGTAAAGGAATTCCGCAACAGCCGCCGGCCGTCAAGTCTCCCCTTATGGAACGGCGAACCCATCCAAGGCAAAAAGATTCTCCTCCAGATCGAGCAGGGATTTGGAGACCTCATCCAGTTTGCCCGGTACGTCCCCCTCGTTGCCCAGCGCGGAGCCACGGTCTATTTGGAAACTCACCGCGAATTGGCTCGTCTCATGGATTCTGTGCCCGGTGTCGAAAAAGTTATTCCGCCCGATGCGCCCCCTCCGGAAACCGAATTGCGATGCCCGCTCCTAAGCCTGCCGCGCATTTTCGGCACGACCATCGAGACCATTCCGAGCAAAGTTCCCTATTTGTGGTTCGATCCAAAACTAGCCGACAAGTGGCGCGACCGTTTGGGGGATGAAAAGCGCCTCAAGGTCGGCCTGGTCTGGACCGGCCGGCCTCGCCCCGAGCCTCGCAGATCCGTCCCCATCGATCAGCTCGCCCCCTTGGCCAACGTGGACGCCGTCCGCTTCATCAGCCTGCAATACGGCGATGCCGCCGCCCAGGCCAAAAACGCTCCGGCCGGCCTCGTGCTGGAGGATTTCAATTCCGACATTTCCGATTTCGCCGATACCGCCGCCCTCATGGCGAATCTCGACTTGATCATCACCATCGACACCGCCGCCGCCCATCTCGCCGGCGCCTGGCAAGGCCCGCCTGGGTCCTCCTCTGCGATCGCCCGGATTGGCGCTGGCTCGAATCCGGCCCGGCCACTCCCTGGTACCCGACGCTAAAACTCTTCCGCCAGCCCACCGAAGACGATTGGCAAACCCCGATCAAACAATTGGCCCGTGAATTGGCGGATTTGACCGCCAAGAAACGATCATGAGCGACCCAGCGGCTCATCTTTTCGAGCAAGCCAACCACGCCCGCAACGCCGGCAAACTCGACGAAGCCGTCTCCCTCTATCGCCAGGCCATCCAATTCTCCCCCAATTACCCCGGCGCCCACGTCAACCTCGGCACGGTCCTGGCCATGCAAAACCGCTGGGACGAATCCGCCGCCGCCTATCGCCGCGCTGCCCAGCTCGCCCCCGGCGTTCCCGCCATCCAATACAATCTCAGCAACGTCCTTGAAGCCGCCTGCGCCTGGGACGAAGCCCTCGAAGTCGCGCAATCCGCTTTGAACCAACGCCCCGACGATCCCCTCATGCTCCATCATCTCGGCGTAGCGCTCCATAACGTCGGAAAATTTCCCGAAGCCCCGGACGCCTATTCTCGCGCCCTCGCGCTCAAACCCGACTTCCCCATGGCCCATTGCGACCTCGCCTCCCTCCTCATCCTCACCGGCGATTTCGAGCGCGGCTGGCGCGAATACGAATGGCGCTTCAAAGCCGTCGAACCGGGCCGATTCCACCCCAAATTCACCGCCGCCAATTTCTGGGATGGCTCTGCTCTCCCCGGCCGCCGAATATTGATCCACACGGAAGGAGGATTCGGCGACGCCATCAACTATTTCCGGTACGCGCCCCTTATCGCACAACGCGGCGCGCGAGTAATCGTGCGCTGCAAGCGTCCCCTCGTGGAATTATTCCGCACATTGAATGGGATCGCGGGCGTCATCTCCGACGACGAACACTTGCCCGATTTCGATCTGCACTGTCCCTTGTTCAGCCTTCCCCGGGTGATTGGCACCACCGTCGCCACCATCCCAACAAATTCACCCTATCTTAGCGCCAGGCGCGGAAAAAGCTGCCGCGTGGAAATACCGCCTTTCAAATGACCGCATAAACGTGGGACTAATCTGGGCCGGCGCCGGCGGCCACGCTCAGGATCGTCTCCGCTCCATGCGCCTCGATGACCTCGCCCCTCTGGCGTCAACTCATGCCCGCTTTTACAGTCTCCAAAAAGGAGAACCCTCCCGTCAGGCGCAAAACCCGTCCCGTGGATTGGATCTCACCGATTTCTCGGCGGACTTGCACGATTGGACCGACACAGCCGCCCTGATCGATACCCTTGACCTGCTCATCAGCGTAGACACCGCCGCCGCCCATTTGGCAGGCGCTCTCGCCAAGCCGGTCTGGACGGCAATACAATATGTGCCCGACCCGAGATGGCTCCTCAATCGCTCCGATACCCCCTGGTATCCCAGCATGAAGCTCTTTCGGCAGTCAAAAAGAAACGATTGGGCTGATCCAATTCAGAAAATCGCGGCCGAATTAAAGGAATTATGCGCGCATTTATCTCCGGACAAGTCGGCGTAGACAAAACCCCGTTCCTCGAAGCCGTCAAGGACCGCGCCTGCGCCCGCGGTCTCGACCTCGAGATCTGCCATGTCGGCAAGATGATGTACGAAGAAGCCCCCGACGTTCCCGCCGGCAGAATCCTCAATCTCCCCATCACCCGCCTGAATGCCCTGCTCGCGCCGTCTTCCGCGAAATTCACTCGATCGCGCAAAAGCACGAGCATCTGATCATCAACTCCCACGCCACCTTTCGCTGGCGCCACGGCTTATTCGCCGCCTTCGATTTCGATCAGATCAAAACCCTCAACCCGGACGTTTACATCACCCTCCTCGACAACGCCGAGTCCGTCCATCAGCGCCTTCTGCGGGATAATGGCGATCTCGATCATTCGCTCAAGGACATCATGGTCTGGCGCGAGGAGGAGATGCTTGCCACCGAAATCATCGCCAACATCACGCGCGGCTTCGGCCATTTCTTTGTCCTCGCCCGCGGCCGTCACGACGAAACCATCCCCACTCTCGACGATCTCCTCTTCCAACCCGCCAAGCGCAAGGTCTATCTCAGTTTCCCCATGACCCATGTCATGGATCAGCCTGCGACTCTGGAAAAAATCGCCGCCTTCCAAAAGGAAATGGCCCGCCACTTTATTTGCTTCAATCCCGGCGACGTCGACGAAATGCTGCTGCATATCAGCGCCGTCCGCGCCCTCGAGGCCGGCGAATCCACCATCGAAGCCACCGGCCCGCACGGGCCGATCACCCTGAAAACCAGCGAAGTCGCCCAGATCAGCTCCGACATCCTCGGCCAGACTTACGCCCGCGATTTCAAAATGATCGACCAATCCGACATGATTGTCAGCCTCATCCCCGAACTCCCCAACGGCAAACCCGCCATCTCCAGCGGCGTGGAACGCGAACTCCACCACGCTTTCGAGGCCGGCAAAGAAGTCTTCGTCATCTGGACCTGCAAAAGCGTCCCCAGCCCCTTCGTCACCAAAACCGCCACAAGAGTCTTCAATTCCGTCGAAGAACTAACTCGCGAACTACTCGGCGACCAGAAGCCCCAACCCGGCCCCCAAAAACAACTAAAAACCGCCCAATAACTCGCCCACGGCGGCCTACCCATTGACTGATTCAGACATTCTGATTTGATTCCAGTTTCTAGTCTCTAGTTTCTAGCCTCTAGTTTCTAGGGCCTGTCTGATGAATCGCTTTTGGTTATAAATAGCGGTTTTCAGACGAGGTGTCACGGATGCGACGTTATGAGCTCACGGATGAGCAGTACGAGTTGATCGGCGATCTGCTGCCCGGCAACGGCAAGCGCGGCGGGCAGTGGAACGACCACCGCACCACGCTCAACGGCATGTTCTGGATTCTGCACTCGGGCGCTCAATGGCGCGAGATGCCCGAACGTTACGGCAGATGGCAAAGCGTCTACGACCGCTTCAACCGCTGGAGAAAGGACGGAACGATTGATCGAATCCTCCAGCGGCTGCAGATGAGGTTGGACAAGCAAGGACGAATCGACTGGGACCTGTGGTGCATCGACGGCACCAATGTGCGAGCCAGTCGATCCGCCGCCGGAGCCAGAAAATCAAAACCGCCCCGGAAGAACCGGCGGATCACGCGTTGGGCCGCAGCCGAGGCGGGTGGGGCAGCAAGCTCCACCTGGTTACTGACGGCCAGGGAGTTCCGCTCGCCGTCGAGGCCAGCGCCGGCCAATGCCACGAGAGCCGGTACGTGGAGCCGGTGATGAACGCGATGCGCATCGGTCGCCGCCGTCGTCGCCCCAGGAGGCTGGCGGGCGACAAGGGATACAGTTACGGAAATGTGCGGCGATGGCTGCGTCGCCACCGAATCCAAGCGGTGATCCCGGCGAAATCGAATCAGCCGCCGCAGGAGAACTTTGATCGCAAGGCGTATCGCCGACGGAACGTGGTGGAGCGTTGCGTGAATTGGATGAAGGAGAATCGCCGCCTGGGCACGCGTTACGAGAAACTGGCGGTGAACTTTCAGGCCATGGCCAAGCTCGCCATGATCCGTCGCTATTTCAGGATTTTGGATTCATCAGACAGGCCCTAGTTATGCTTTCCCTATCCGTGCCACGTCGCGACCCCACGCTCCTGCTCTGCCTCCTGGCGGCCCTGGCCGTCCATGGCGCAATTCTCGCGGCCGGCAATCGTCAGTTCCGCGCCAACCTAGGCTGGGAACTCGCCACCTCCCTCGCCCAGGCCCGGCCCCCCGCCGTCATCGCTCCCGTCCCCCGTCCCCCCGAATCCGACCAAGACCTCGGCGAAGCCAAAGGCACCGGAAAATCGATTAACTCCCTCCAGGGCGACACCCCCATGCAATCCGCAGTAGCCGACGCCGAGCAGGAACAAGCCATGGCCACCCGAGACTCCGGCTTCGGCAAGCCCTCCCGCGCCCGCCCACTGGTCCAAGCCCTTCAGGGCAGCAACCCGACCAATCCCGCCATCGCTCAACCCAAGGACATAACCTCGCCCCCGGCCCCGCGATCCGTGCGCCCGCCGCCGCCCCTGGCCCTCGTTGATCCCAAAGCCCCCGCGAACCTCTCGCCTTCGCCTAATCCTTTGGATGCCGGCCCCCTCGCGGCCAAGCCCATGCCCCCCGCGCCGCAGACTCCGCCCCAGCCGCAGGCCCAGCAGAAACCCGATCAAAACCCCGCGCAAAATCCCGACCAAACCCAATCCCCCGCCCAACCCCAGCAGCAGCAGCAAAATCCCTCCGCCGCCGCCCCCGGCGGCAAGCCCGAACCCCAGGCCACTTTCGAATCCACACCCGTCACCACCATCGCCAGTAATTACGTCGCCGGCAGAATCATCGCCCGCCCCGGCCGCAGGTTCATCACTCGCCAGCTCCCCGACCTCACCGACGCCGAACTCTACATCGATCTCCCCTCGCTCCCCCACGCCGTCGTAGGCCTGCAAATAAAAATCGCCGAAACCGGCGAAGTCACCGACGTCCAGGTCGTACACAGTTGCGGCAGCGCCGGCGTAGACGACGCCTGCCAACGCGCCGCCGCGACCTGGTGGTTCGAACCCAAAATAGACCCGGAGACCGGCAAAGCCGTCCCCGATGAAATCCTTTTCGCGATTCGATTTAAATAAGATTATTAACCGCCAAGCCGCCAAGCACGCCAAGACCAGAACGCCAAAAATCAATTCCTAATTTTAATCTCCAATCAACTTGGCGGAATTTATCTTGGCGTCCTCGGCGGCTTGGCGGTTTTATCATCTTATTTGACCGATCGACACGGCCTACTGAAGCAAAAACACCCGCACCATCCCCGGTCCATGCACCCCCTGCACCATCACCGCCTCGATATCCGCCGTCTGCGATGGCCCCGTGATGATCGAAACCGCCCCCCCCGGATCCTCCCCCTTCATCTTCTCAAATAGATCCAGCAAATCCGCCACAATATTCTTCGGCTCGACAATCGCCACATGAATGGGCGGAATCAGTGAAAGCGCCCGCCCATGCCGCGGGTCAGGCCGAATCACCAAACTTCCCGTCTCGGCGACCGCCGCCCATACATCGGTAATCCCGCAATCCAACTCGTACGTCTCGTCCAGGGTTATCTCGCTCCAAAAAGTAGCATCCAACCCCGCCCCGCGCAATACCGCGGGCAAATTCAATTGATCAAACAAATCGGTGTTCGTCAGACTCACCCGATGGCAGTTCTTCGATTTCAGAAACTCCAGCAATTTCCCCGCCAGTTCATCCGGCGCGACCGATTCAACAACAAACTTCGCCGCCTTGGCGGTCTTCAAATAAAGATCGGCCAGCCGAATATCCGAATGCACCAGCCGGGTAATCGGCTCGTCAATCGCCGGCGGCACCGGCGCAACCTTCAGCGGCTCACGACGCCCCAGCCCCGGCGAACCGACGCGATCCAATCTTTTTCCGCCGGCGCCGTCATGATTTCTTTCGTTCCTCCCACAAGTCATGAAACGACTTCGCCGCTGGCGCGGGCAAATCCCTGATCTGCGTCCACCCCGAGACCGGTCCCGGCAATCGATGCACCCACCCCGTCTCCTCCGCGCGCCGCCGCAAATCCCACCGCTGAATCCCCCCGATCTTGCGGTACACCCATGGACTCTTCATCCCTTTCGCCCAAAGCCGATACAGCATTCGCTCAAAAAACCCGTTCAAATGCCGCCGCGAGATATCCCGCCGCAGTTGGACCAGGTGTTTCGGAATATCAATCTTCACCGGGCAAGCCTGATAGCAAGCCCCGCAGAGCGAACTGGCCTGCGGCAAATCCTTGTACTCCTTCAATCCCCCCAGCAGGGGACTCAGCAGCGCCCCGATCGGCCCCGGATAAACGCTCCCATACGCATGCCCCCCGATCCCCCGAAAAATGGGGCACACGTTCAAACACGCCCCGCACCGAATGCACCGCAGAATCTCGCGATATTCCGGATTCGCGAGGATCTCCGTCCGCCCATTATCCAGCAGAACCAGATGAAATTCCTCCGGCCCGTCCTTTTCCCCCGCCCGACGCGGCCCGCCGAAAATATTCGTGTAAACCGTCATCGATTGCCCCGTCGAACTCCGCGCCAAAAGCTTGATCATCACCGCCAGATCGCTCATCCGCGGCACAACCTTCTCAATCCCCACCAGACTCACCAAAATCCGCGGCGTAGTCAGAGACTGCCGCGCATTCCCCTCGTTCTCCACCACGCAAACCTGCCCCGTCTCGGCCACAAGAAAATTTCCCCCCGTCATCCCCAAATCCGCGCGGCGGAATTTATCGCGCAAAAACACCCGCGCCTGCTGCGTCAAGGTAGGCGGATCATCGTTGTAAGGCGTCCCAAAATATTTACTGAACACCGTTGCGATCGACTTGCGATCCTTATGAATAATCGGCGCCACCAGATGGCTCGGCCGATCATGGCTCACCTGCACAATGAACTCCCCCAGATCCGTCTCAACAACATCGAGTTTCGCCTTCTCCAATTCATGCGTCAGCTCAATCTCCTCGCTGGCCATCGACTTGCTCTTGATGATCTTTTTGGATTTCGTCCTGGCGATGATGTCGAAGATAATCTGGCGCGCCTCGGCCCCGTCCTTGGCGAAATGAACGTGTCCCCCATTCCGCTCGACCGCGCTCTTAAACTGATCGAGATAATAATCCAAATAATCCAGCGTATGCTGCTTGATCGCCGCCCCGTGCGCTCGAAGCCCCTGCACATCCGGCAATTCCGCCCACCGCAGTTCGCGCCCCTCCTGTTTGCGATACGTGTTATTGATGACCGCCATGCGCAGCCGCTTATCCGCCGCCCCCTTGGCGGCCCCCTCCTGAAAATCAACCTTTGGCAGTCCGATCGATCCCATTAATCACCACCGCTCCAAATCCAAATCCAGCGCCTCCGCCAGCAACTCCGCCAGATGTACGACGCGAGTGTCCATTCCCCGCCGACGGCACATCCCCGAAATATTCATCGTGCACCCCGCGTCATTGCATACCACCATCTCCGCTCCGCTCTTGGCAATGCAATCCGTCTTATCCTCCACAATCGCGCCGCTCACAACCGGATATTTCACCGCAAAAGTCCCCCCAAACCCGCAGCACTGATCGGTCCGCTCCAATGGCAACAACTTCACATTCCCCAGCTCCCGCAAAATCCGCGGCGCCTGGGGAGAAATCCCCAGCCCCCGCAAATGGCAAGTATAGTGATACGCGATCGTGCGTTCCCGCTTCAGCTCCAACGCCGAAACGTCCACCTTCAAAACCTTGTCCAAAAACTCCACGAACTCAAAAGTCTTATGCGCCGTCTCTGACACCGCCGGATCATCCTTAATCAACTCCGGATAATGCTCCCGCACCATCGAGCAGCAGGACCCGCTGGGGCTAACGATGTATTGGTACGGCTTGAAAATCTCCACCCACCGCCGAGCCAAATCCCGCGCCTCCCGAGAATAGCCATTGTTGTACATCGGCTGCCCGCAGCAAGTCTGCTTCCCGGGGAAGTGCACCTCACACCCAAAATGCTCGATAATTTTCGTGACCGCCATGCCCACGCGCGGAAAAAACTGATCCGTCAAACAAGTAACAAACAAAGCAACCCGAGGCTTGCCAGGTTTAACCCCCTCTTTCGGTATTCCGAGAGAGGGCAGGGGTGAGCGCAATTCATCATTCATCATTCACCGTTAATTCGCCCCTCACCCTATCCCTCTCCCCGAGTACAGGGAGAGGGTAATAGCTCAAGGCGTAGGAGGATACTTACTCAGCTTTCGTTGCAGCGACCGCCGATGAATCCCCAGCACTCGCGCCGCCTGCGAAATATTCCCCCCGCAATCCGTCAGAATGCGCTGGATATGCTCCCATTCGACGTGCGCCAGCGAAGGCGCCGTCTGCGGCGGTGGGGGGGCCATCTCGCCGGCGCGGTCAAACGCCGCCAAAATCTGGTCCGCATCCGCCGGTTTAGTCAGGTAATCCGCCGCCCCGCGCCGCATCGCCTCCAGCGCCGTCGCGATGCTTCCATAACTCGTCAACACCACGATATCCATCTCCGAGTCGATCTCCAGAAGATCGCTCACCAGATCGATCCCCGACCCGCCCGGCATCCGCAAATCCACCACAGCCCGGTCCGGCTTGAATCGCACCGCCGCCTCCAGCGCCTCCGCCGGCGACCCCGATCCCTGCGCCGCCAGTTTCCTGGCGCACAAAGCCGCCACCAGACGCTCGCGGAACGTCGCGTCGTCGTCCACGACCATGATTCTCAGTTTCGCTGTTTCGGTAAGCGTCGTAGTCATAACTCGCGCGCAGCCGGTTTCAATGCGCGGGCAATTCCAGGGTCGCACACGTCCCTTCGCCTGGACGGGATTCAAATCTCAATCTCCCGCCCAACTTTTCCGCCACCAGCCGCGCCAGGAACAGGCCGAGGCCCATCCCCTTTCCAGGCGGCTTGGTGGTGAAGAACGGTTCCCCGGCGCGGCGAGCCACTTCCTCGCTCATCCCGGGTCCCTGATCCCGCACGTCGAAGAATATATGCCCACCAGCCGCATGGATGCAAAGCCTCACCCCCTTGCCCCCCGGGGAAACAGCCAAGGCGTTGTCCACCAATATCGCCACCGCCTGCTGCACCGCACGCACGGGAAGCTCGATATTCGGCAGTTCCGCCGCGCATTCCACCCTCAAAACCTCCCGCACGCCAGGCTCCATACCCCCGATTAACGCCGCCAAAAATTCCTCCGCCGGCATCGCGCTCCGCTTCCGCCACTCCCCCTGAAGCACATCCACCCGCATCCGCCCCAGGATCAACTGGCACCGGTCCACCTCCCGCCGGATCAGTTGCGCATCCTTCCCCACCCCATCCGCCTCCGGAAGCTGCTTGGATTGCACCTCCAACTCCCGCGCCACCACCGCAATCGTGCTCAGCGGCGTATTCAATTCGTGCGCCGCGCCAGCCGCCAACGTCGTCAGGGACGCAAGCTGTTCATTCCGCGCCGCCCGCTCCCGCGCATCGGCCAGTTCCCTCTCCCGCCGCCGAAGCGAGCGCGTCGTCCGCCCCACGAAATAGACGATGACGATCGCCACCAAAACCAGCGCCACCCAATCCGCCGCCGCTGCCGATTCCGGCGCAAGATGCAGCGCGTAAGGCGAAGGCCACAAAAATAGCAACCCATAACAAGCCGCCGTCGTCGCCACTACCAGCCAAGGCCAGTTATCGTCCAGAGTCACCACCGCCATCGCGACGTGCACCAGATAAAGCGCACTAAACGGATTGCTCGGGCCGCCGCTGCAAATCAGCAGAGCCGTCAAAAGCCCCACGTCCAGAATCAAAACCCCCGGCACCAGCCAACCCGGCGCAGCCGGCGCCGGCCGCGTCGTCCAAAAATGAATGACGACGTTGCTCGCCAACGTCAGCAGAATGACCGATTCAATCGCCCCAAGGGGAAGTTTCAGTTTCAGGATGAAATACGCAACCAGAGTCGCGATAGTTTGCCCCGCCGCCGCCAGCCAGCGCAAACGCACCAGCCAGCGCAAAACGATCTGAGTCTCCTGCGCGGTTCCCCGCGCCAGGTCCGGCGTCGTCCATGCCTTGCTTGCCGACGCCGTCACCGAGGCTCCTCATACACCGCCGGGTCTTCCTTGTCCCCGACATGACGGATCATGGCCCGTCCGCTCGGCCAGAACGTCACGAAAAACATGAACGCGATCAAAGCCGGAAAAAGATTCGGCAGCAACTGATTCTGCACCAGGCACCCCGCCAGGCTGAACAACCCGCCTATTTCCAGCGTCAACCAGATCAGCAGCATCCCGGAAAGATATTTCCCCGGCGACACGACTTCTCCCGTCCAATACGCCTTGAACACATTGCTCCGCGCAAAAAACGAAATCGGCCCCGCGACGAGCAAATAAATAATCGCCGCGATGAACCAGGTCTGATGCGCATGCGGAGACACCGTCACGCGCGATTCCGCATTCAGCGTCCAGACCACGTGCAAAAACATAAAGAACGGCGCCACCAGAAGCACCATCCAACAAACCCAGGCGATGCGAATAGCCGTCGCCGGCGACAAGCCCGAAACTCCCGATGGAACATGGGGATGGGAAGCCGATTCGCTCATCTGATCGTCTCCTTGTTTGCTGCCGTCCGCTATTCCACATTGTACCTACTATTTCACCAGAATCGCATGCGGAAATTTCTTGATAACACAAGTAATGAGATAGAGAATTATTTCACACACTATATGGGGAGGCTATATGGATTGGGGCGAGGATCCGGGGGAGCAAGCTCCCCCGGCTTCGCAAAAGAAGAAAGGGTCCCCGTGGAACGGATGGTATCATTGCATCGTCCACACTTACGGGACTTGGTTGCCTGGCGACCCGCGGATTTCGCACCGCCCATCATCGAGTACATGTCGAGGGCGATTACAAATCCCCACCGCCTCGCGGCACTTATGATCGCCTTCATAAGCACGTGAAAAACAAAATGCCGCGAGAGCCGGTATTTATCAAACCCGACCATCGCCGCCAAATTGCGCAATTCCTGGTCGACTACCTTTTGCGTCGAAACATTGACCTCGTCGCGCTGAGCGTCGACGCCACGCACTTTCACCTCCTCGGTCGTTTCCGCACAAGCGACCCCGAATACCCGATTGGAATCGCAAAGAGAGAAACCTCGTACTACGCCAAAGCCGCCCGCATTGCCCGCCCCGGCGGCCTATGGGCCATAGGCGGCAAATACCAACCCATCCGCGACCGCCAACACCAACTAGCCACGGTGCGATATATTTTAAAGCATCGCCAAAAGGCGCAGCCATCTGGTTCCAAGGAAAGCTCTCCCCTCCCCGCGAAGCCGGGGGAGCTTGCTCCCCCGGATCTCCCCCCGCCCCTCACCCCACGTAAAAAAACGACAAGTGCAATTCCCCATGCCGAAGTGCCAGCTCGATCCACACCTCATGCGTCATCGCCCCAAACAACGGATTCGCCTCCATTGGCGCACCCGCCCGCAGCCGCGCATTGGCCGCCAGAAACTTCTTCAATCCCTCCTCCGTCGAAATCGCCTCCGTCCCAAACGTCCCGCCCGCTACGTTAGGAATGCATTTCCCCGCTGGGATCGGCCCGCGCAGTAATCTCCCCTTCATTGGCCGGATCATCGCCTTGATATAAAACGGTACCTTCATCGGATACCCGTCAAATCCAAAATTCGTCCACGCCGCCAAATGCCCCACGCCTGGCCCAAAGACCAATTCCCAAGTCGGTGCAATTTCCCCGCCGCATCCCCCTCCGCCAGAGCCCGTGCGTCCGCGTCCAACTGTGCGAGATCCGTAAAATGCAGTTCCCGCCGCCCCGTGACATTCCCCGTGTCGATGGTCCCCATCCCCACATTATAAACCGCGATTCACTGCGGCACATGCCTTCCCGGCTTCAGCAGCGTCACCCGCACCTTCTCGCTCGGCACCACCTTCCCCGGATTAATCTGCTCCTCCGGATCAAACGCCCCCTTGATCCGCGAAAAAAGCCCCAGCGTAGGCTCATCAAACAGATACGGCATCAGATGCAATTTCTCCACGCCCACCCCATGCTCCCCGGTTATCGTCCCACCCACATCCACGCAAAATTGCAAAACCTTCTCCGCCGCCCGCAGCGTGTTCTGCACCTGGCTCTCATCCCGATCATCATAAAGAAAAATCGGATGCACATTCCCATCCCCCGCATGGAACACATTGGTGATCTGCAATCCATGCTCGCGCCCAATCTCCCCAATCCTCCGCAAAACCTCCGGCAACTTACTCCGAGGCACACAAGCGTCCTGCGTGCAATAGCTATGACTGATCCGCCCGATCGCCCCAAACGCATTCTTCCGCGCCCGCCACAAATGCGCCCGCCTCTGGGCATCCCGGCTCGATTCAACGCTGATCGCTCCGCGCCTTCGATGAATCTCCAAAATCATCTCCAATTCCCCATCCAGCAACTCATCGATCCCGTCAATCTCCGTCAAAAGCAGCGCCTGCGCTTCTTTAGGAAACCCAAAGCCAAACGCCTGCTCGACCACGCGCACCATCTGCCCGTCCAGCATCTCCATCGCCGCCGGCAGCAGCCCCGACGAAATCACATCCGCCACCGCCGCCGAGGCGTCTGACGACGATGCGAACAATCCGACGATCGTCCGAAACGCCGTCGGCTTAGGCGCCAACCTCACCCAAAGCGATGTAATAATCCCAAAAGTCCCCTCCGACCCGCAGATCAGTCCTGCCAAATCAATCGGCCCCGCCTCGCAAGCCCCATTCTCACCGCCCGTGCGCAAGATCGACCCATCCGCCAGCACCATCTCAATCCCAAAGACATGATTCGCCGAGACAAAATCCTTGAGCGTGTGAATCCCCCCGGCGTTCGTCGCCGCGTTCCCTCCAATCGTGCTGGCCCTTTGACTAGAAGGATCAGGCGCGAAAATGATATCCCGCTCCACCGGGGATCGCCGCCACCGCATCCGAAAGCTGCGTATTGCGAACTCCCGCCTGAACGTGCGCCGCGCGATTCGCCAAATCGATCTTAAGAATCCGCGTCATCCGCGTGGTCGAGACAATCACCCCGTCCCCAAACGCCACGCACCCACCCGCCAGCCCCGTCCCCGACCCTCTCGGCACGATAGGGCACCCATGCCGCCCCAAAACCTTCACCACCGCGCTCACCTGCTCCGTCGTCGTCGGAAAAACCACCGCCGACGGCCGCGCCTTGGCGATCGTGAACCCGTCGCTCTCATAAACCAAAAGCTCATCCGCATCGCTCAGCACCGATCCCAGCGGAAGAACCCCGGCGAGCTCGTTAAAAAGAGCAACAGAAATCATGACTCCGTCGCGTCCGCAATTCGAACCGCCCGAATGAACTTCTGAATCTTCTCCGGAGACTTTTTACGCTTCTCCTCCTCCACGCCGCTGCTCACATCCACCCCATAAGGCCGCAGCATCCGCACCACCTTCCCCACACTCTGTGGCCGCAATCCCCCCGCGACAATCACCGCCGGCAACCCCGCAAACGCCCCCGACTTCTTCAGCCTCAAAATCGCCTTCCAATCATTGGCAATCCCGCTCCCCCCCGGCATCCCGCTCGCCGTCTCGAGCAAAATCCCCTTCAAATTCGTCAGCTTCAGCCGCCGAATCTCCTTCTTCCAGAATTTCAAAGTCCGCGCGATGTGCCCATCCACGTGCAACGCCTTGACCACCGCACGCGGCTTAAGCGACGCCACAAACTCCGGCGTCTCATGCCCCTGAAGCTGAATCACATCAATCGGCACCTGCCGCAAAGTCTCCGCCACCTTCCGCCCATTCGCATTCACAAACAACCCCGCGACCGTCACCAACCCCGGCACTGCTCCCACAATCCGATTCGCCTGCTTCGCCGTCAAAATTCGCTTCGAAGGCCCATGCAAAACCACCCCAATCGCATCCGCCCCGGCTTCCACAGCCGCCAGCGCATCCTCAGCCCGACAAACCCCACAAATTTTGATTCGCGTCCGACTCATGATTTAACCCTGCCGCTCCAAACAATTCTCCCCTCTCCCCATGTACTCATGGGGAGAGGGCCAGGGTGAGGGGCGATCTTGGAACGTCGAACGCCGTCCTTCACCCTAAACCCTTCCGGGAACACGGGGGAGGCATGCGGCGCCGACTTATCAATCAGCATTTCCTATTTCGCCAACCGCGTAAGCTCCTCTTCCATCGCCTTCATCAGCGGCCTCAACGTCCTCTCGGAAAAATCAAACTCAATTCCCGCCGCCTCGAACAACTCCGGCAGCGGCCGCGTCCCGCCCAGCGCCAGCGCCGCCCGATATCGCTCAATCGCCGCCGCCTGATCCTGCCTCGATTTCACCCACATCTGCAACGCTCCAAGCTGCGCAATCCCATATTCAATGTAATAAAACGGCGACCCAAACAAATGTGTCTGCCTCTGCCACATCGATTCGCGCGTCTCTTCACACCCACTCCAATCCACTTTGCTCCCGAAGCGATCCAGCAGTCCAAGCCACGTCCGTTTCCGCGCCGTCCGCGTGTGCCGCGGCGTCGTATACAGCCAATGCTGAAATGAATCGATCGTCGCCATCCAAGGCAGGAACCGGATGATCCCCTCAATCATATTCCGCCGCGCACGATTGGCCTCGGGTATGTCATAAAAAATCGAGAAATGCTGGCTCCCCAGCAATTCCATCGACATGCTCGCCACTTCGCAGAATTCCATGGGCGCCGTCCGCAGGAAAACCACATCTTCCGCCGCCGACGCCGCGAGATGATGAAACGCATGCCCGCCCTCATGCAAAAGCGTCTCGACGTCCCGCTGCAATCCCGCCGCGTTCATGAAAATGAACGGCTTGCGCGACTCCTCCAGCGGCATCAGATACCCGCCCGGCTGCTTCCCCTTGCGGCTCTGCAAATCCAGATTCCCCGACGCTCGCAACCGATCAAATTCAAACCCCAGCGCCGGCGACAGCCGCACGAAAATCTCCCGCGTCTTGTCCAGAAAGTCGTCGATATCCGCCGCATCAAACGGCCGCAGCGGCGGCCGGCTCTTCGGATCCACCGCCGTATCCCAAGGCCGCAATTTCTCCAATCCCAAATCCAGCAACCTCTGCTGATCCAGCCGCCGAACCACCGGCACAACCGTCTCCGCGATCGCATCCGCGAACTTCAAACAATCTTCCGGCGCGTAATCAAACCGCTTCAGCGCCTTCCATTGATAGGCCCGAAAATCCACGCACGCCGCATTCCGCGCGATCTGCTGCCTCAGCGGCAGCAATCCCTCGAAGATCGTCTCAATCGCGTCCCGGTCGTTGAGCCGGCGCCGCGCCGCCGACTCCCACGCCTCGCGCCGCGTCGCCCGGTCCGGCTCCTCCTGGAACCGCGCCATCTGCTGCATCGTGTAATCCTGCCCCCGGAAATGCACCATCATCCGCCCGTTGATCTGGTCGAATTCCGTCACCCGCCGCGTCAGCTCCGTCTCGATCGCTACGTTTTCCTCGCGGAATATTTCCACATCCGCCTGCCATTTCTTTCGCAATTCTTCAAACCGCTCCCCCATCTGGTCCGCGAAAGACGACTGCAAATATTTCTTCTGCAACTGAAAAATCAGCGGCTTGATCTTCGGCTCGACATTCTCCACGAAATCGAGATACCGCTTCAAAACCGCCTTGTCGTCCGTATGGCAGCTCTTGTCGATGTATTTCCGGCTCCCGTATTCGTCGACAACGGCCGTCAGCTCCGAAAAATCGTCCATCCACCGCCGCAATTGCTCGACGGAATCCACCGGCCGGAAGAGCAACCCCCGATACAACGTCTCAAGTTTCGAAAAATCCGCCACGTCCAATCCCGGCGGCACATACCGGTCCGGCGGCAAAGTTGCGGGCATCGCAAAGTCCTCTAAATTGGTCCACCGTGAACACTAATCGCCCCTCGCGCCGCAAGCAACCGATGCGCGCACAAACGAATCGGCCTCCTAATATTCCCTCCCCATGTACTCAGGGGGAGGGCAAGGGTGGGGGTTCCTATGCTTTCGAACTTCATAACGTAGGCGTCCTGAGAGATTCCCGCTGGATCCTAAAAAATATAAATTGGCAAGTAACCCCCGGCTCCCTCGCCGCCATCATCGGCCCCAACGGCAGCGGAAAAAGCTCCCTCGCCCGCGTCATCGCCACCCACTGGTGGCCCACCGCCGGAACCTGCTCCGTCCTAGGCGAACCCTTCGGCCAAGCCAATCTCCCCGAACTCCGCAAAACCATCCGCATGGTCCAACCCGCCGGCCCTTACGACGCCGACAACGCCCTCACCGCCAAAGAAACCGTCCTCACCGGCTTCTTCGGAACCGTTGGGTTGTATCAACGCCGATCGCCATCCATGTTGCGTCGAGCCGCACAGTTGCTCGACCGCGTAGGCCTCGCCGCCGTCGCCAACCACTCCTACCCATCCCTAAGCAGCGGCGAAAAAGTCCGCGCCCTCATCGCCCGAGCCCTGGTCAACCTGCCTCGTCTTTTGATCTTAGACGAACCCACCGCCGGCCTGGACCTCCGCGCCCGCGAGCAAGTCCTGGCCACCATCCAATCCCTAATGCAATCCAAAAATCGCCCGACAGTCGTCCTGATCACTCACCACATCGAAGAGCTACCCCCGCTAACCCAAAACGTCCTCCTATTAGACCGAGAAAAACCCGCAGCCCAAGGCCCCAGGTCCTCAATCCAAAAATCCTGTCGAAAGTCTACGGAGTAAAAGTAGAAGTGACCCAATCCTCAGGAAGATTCTACGCCCAAGTCCACCCCAGCGCCTGGACGGAGTTGCTAAAATAACGCCCTCTCCCCGCATTTACTGGCAACTGGCAACTAACAACTGGCAACTATTCTCACTTCCCATTTTTCCCCCGAAACTGCACCGCCATCTCAAACTTCCCATTGCTCAATGGCCGCGACCGAATCACTTCGCAAATCTGCGCCCCATTCGAGTGCCCGTTCCCGATCACTTCAATTTTGCAGTTTTGCCCCACGGCCAGCGATTCCTTCAGCAGAAATGAAATCCCGCTGAACGACAAATCGCGCGTCATGATCTCGAACGTCGCATTCGCGTTCGCTCCGTCAAGAATGGTAAGAATGGCTTTCCCCTGAACGGGTCTGCGGTTTTCGCGCCGCCGATCGCGATCCTGCAAAGATGACGGCGGAGGCGTTGGCCGCTGCCCCGATGGGGGCGGGTTAACCGGGTCTGGTAATCGGCTCATAGGATGTTCCTAAGTTAGCAGATTGCGCGGGATGCAACTCTCCATTTAAACCTCACCCACCGCCCGCGCCCGTCCTCCCACACCATATTTAGCGGCGATGCGCAGCACCGCGTTAACCCCCCAAGCTCCCCTCAATCCAAATGCAAAACAGCCTTCCCCAAAAACTCCCGCCCCATCAACTTCTGCGCAACCCCCGCCACATTCCTCCACGAATCCTCCAGCGAGATATGCGGCGTCAATTTTCCCGACGCAACAAGCCCCACAAGATTTTTCAATCCAATCGATGCCGGCTCACTCAACAGCTCATTAAAGACAATCATACCGTAAAGCGTCTTAGGACCTCCGGAATAAAATTGCTGCGTATTGATCGTCGGCTCCGCCCCCGCGGTTGTCCCAAAAATAACACAAACCCCGCGCATCCCCAGCATCCCCAGCACCTTCCCAAAATTCGCGCCCCCAACCGAATCGATGATCAGCCGATACGGACCAAACTCCGCCGCCGGCGATGGATCGTCCCCAGCCGCCACATGCTCGACGCCCAGCGACCACGCAAACGCCTCCTTCGCCGGCGATCTCACCAACGCCACCATATTCGCTCCCGCCAATCGTCCCAATTGACAGGCAAAATCCCCCGTCCCACCCGTCGCCCCCGTTACCAATATCGGCTGATTCAGCAAAAATCCGCCCTTGTAAAGCGCATGCAAAGCCGTCAATCCCGCCACCGGCAACGTCGCCGCCTGGGCAAACGAAACCACTTCCGGAACCTCCGCCAGCGCATTCGTCCCCGCCGCGATCACCTCCGCCCAAGCCCCCGTACTGACCAATCCCACCACCCGTGCCCCCATCTTCGGCCCCGACCCATCCGCTGCCGCCTGCTCCACGATGCCCGCAAAATCCCATCCCGGCCGAAACCCCGCCGGCGCACTCTGCGACCGCCGAACCTCCCCCCGATTCAGCGAAATCGACTTCACCCGCACAATCGTCTGATCCCCCCGCGCCGCCGGCCACCCAACTTTCCGAACCACCAATCTCTCCGCCCGATCCGGATCCACCACCACGGCTTCAATGTCGTTCATAACGTCTCCCAGTCCCGCTCTGGTCCCCTCTCCCTGTACTCGGGGAGAGGGTTAGGGTGAGGGGCGATTTTTCCCTAACGTCAAAGCGTTCCCCTAATACTGAACTCTCCTACCATTTTTTAAAAATAACGAACACTGCCAAAGCCATGATCGCAAACCCCGCCAGATGGTTCCACCGGATCTGCTCCTTCAAATACCACACAGAAAAGAAACTGAACACCTTCAAGGTGATCACTTCCTGAATCGTCTTCAGTTGCACCGCCGAAAATTCATACGACCCGATCCGATTCGCCGGAACCTGAAAACAATATTCCAGAAATGCGATCAACCAACTGACGATCACAACCTTCCAAAGCGGCACCTGCCGATATTTCAGATGCCCATACCACGCAAACGTCATGAAAATATTGGAACAAACCAGCAGGCATATGGTAGTCATGCCCGATATGCTGCGCGATCGCGAAAAATCCCGCCAGAGGCAACTGCCTACTGGAATTTGAACCCGTTGATCTTCCAAGCCCCGTTCACTTCGATAAGGAAAACCTGTCCCGTAGCGCTACTCCCGTCGGAGAATTGGATCTTCACGAAAGAGTTCCCCGTCTTGTTTCCGTTGGCGTTCTGTATCCCCGCGATCGGGCAGGTAACCTTCTGCAAAGTCGGCTTATTCTTGAACCAGTCCAGCGCTTGCTGAAGCTGATCCGCCGTGACCGGATTCGTGCATTCGGCTGTCACGGCCGCCTGATTTGCGCCGCCAGATCCATGACAAGCTGGTCCGATGCCGTCCGTAGCGGACCCGTCACCTGCCACCACCCGATTCCCCCCAATCCCCACAACCCGAAATTGACGAAACCGAGGATCAACCCGGCGACCGCCATCCCGCGCCCGCGCACCGCCGGGTTCTTCGTCGCGCTGATCCCGGTGATCCCGAATATGATCGCCAGCAAACCGCTCAATCCAGGAATGCAAAGCAGCAGTCCGCAAACCAGACTGGTGATTGCAAGCCCGCTCGTGCGCCAGGCCATCGGAACCGGATAAGGAGACGGCATGCCGCCCGGCGGATACCCCGCCGGTGGATAGAGTGGTTGGCTCATCCCCCAATCATAAGTCCCCTCCCCAGGGCAACCCCCATCCACACCCCGCTCGCGCCAGCCCCATCCGCGACCGGATTCCAAACCGCATCCCAATCCTCCCGCGAAGCCGGTGCAACTTGTTGCACCGGATCCTAATTGAATTCAGCCCGATAAACCTGCAAGTTCACCCCGCGATAGATCAAGCTTAAATCCGCCCTCGCCCGGCTACCATCCGCAAATTCAATCTCGCAGGACACTTTCCCGGTGGTGAATCCCGATTGATAATCGACCGAACCGTTCGATGTCCGAATCGACTTCACCGATCCGCGCTTTTTAAAGAAATCCATGTATCCCCTGATCTGATCGTCGGAGATCGATTCCACGCAGTCCCCCCTCGCGCTGATAAAGTTGCCCGCCGACAGATCCACAATCAACTGCCGCGACTCGCTCCGCATCGGCCCGGTCGTTCCCCGCCACGAATTGTAAACACATCCCCAGAATGCCAGATTGATCACCCCAAGAACAATCCCCGCCACCGCCAGCCTGCCCCCGCGCAACGCCGATTTTCGCGTCGCCAGGATCCCTCCAATCCCCGTACCGATCGCCGCCAATCCCGTTACCGCCGGAATGCAGACAAACCCGCCCAATACCAAACTGGCGACCGCCAATCGGCTAAGCCGCTGCGAAATCACCCCCGAATAATCCGAAGGAAGCGGATTACCGCCCGATTTTGGCGTTTGGCTCATTCCTCCCATCATAAATCGCACTGTCCCCCAAATCTCGGTTTGACAGTTTTCAACCGAATGGTATATATCCTCTTGTGATGAATAAAGGTCGCCAGGGTTACCGCTATTGGTTTACGGGTTACTTTTACCCCGTTACCCATACCGCGTCCTGAGCGACCACAACGAACAGTGGATAGAAGATAGAGCCTCAGGACAAAATCCTGGGGCTTTTTTTGTTTTTGAAGGGAGCCCCGGATGATAGTGGTAATGAAACCTGGAGCCGACAAAAAGCAGGTCGAGCACGTAATTCATTTGGTGAGAGAAATGGGCCTTAAAGATCACGTCATCGTCGGGGAAGAACGAACCGTGGTCGCCGTCATCGGCGATGACCGTTTCAAAGATCGTTCCGTCCTCGAATCCGTCGACGGCGTGGACCGCGTCGTCCCCATCCTGGCCCCCTACAAAATGGCTTCCAAAGAAGTCAAAAAAGATCGCACCACCATTCCATTGGGCGGCAAGCTCAAGGGAACCGTTGGCGGTAAAAAAGTTGCCGTCATTGCCGGCCCATGCAGCGTGGAAAATAAATCCCAGGTCCTCGAGATCGCCCATGCCGTCAAGGAAGCCGGCGCCGTCGCCCTCCGCGGCGGGGCATTCAAGCCCAGAACGAACCCCTATTCATTCCAGGGTCTGGCCGAAAAAGGCCTCGAATTCCTCGCCCTCGCCCGAGAAGAAACCGGCTTGGCCGTCGTCACCGAAGTTATGTCCATCGATCAGGTGGACCTCGTCGCCAAATATGCGGACGTCCTCCAGGTCGGCGCTCGCAACATGCAAAATTTCAATCTCCTCAACGCCGTGGGCGAGCAGAAAAAGCCCGTCCTATTAAAGCGAGGCATGAGCGCCACCCTCGAGGAATTTCTCCTCGCCGCCGAATACATCATGGCCAAAGGCAACGCCAACGTCATGCTCTGCGAACGCGGCATACGCACCTACGAGGAATACGTCCGCAACACCCTGGCCCTGGCCGCAGTCCCCGAACTCCACCGCGTGAGCCATCTCCCCGTCGTAGTCGATCCCAGCCAGGGCACCGGCAAAAGTTATCTCGTAGACAGCATGTGCCGAGCCGCGGTCGCCGCCGGCGCCGACGCCCTGATCATCGAAGTCCACAACGACCCCGAGCACGCCCTTACGGATGGCGCCCAATCCATCACGCCAGACCAGTTCGCGGAGACGATGCGCGCCATCCAAAAAATCGCCGCCGCCGTCGACCGCGAGGTGTAATCGAACGTCAAAGTTCCCCGATAAACATTTTCTGGAACAAGAAGAGTTCGGCGTGCACGACCATTTCCGTCTAATACCCGTTCAAAGTATTACTCCCCAGCGCAACCGTGGAATCCGTCCCATTGTAAACGATCGCATTCGGATCCGTCGATCCGCCTTGCGGCGCGGTGAACGTATTATTGACGATCAGCGTGCTCGGATCGTCAAACACATCGATCCCGTTCAACGTCGAGATACTATTCTGTTCGACCACCAGTAGCGTGGTGCTTCCTACGCCCTGCCAGGCCAGCGTGATCCCCGTCGCCACATCGCCGATGGAGTTATTCCGCACCACATCTCCGACGAAGTCTGTGTACGCGTCATCCGAAGACGTCGCACCGCCTAGCGCTACGCCCACCGGGCTATAGATATACGGGCCCGTTTCATCGGGCGAAAGCAGAACCTGGTTGTTCACAATCTGCTGGTAAAACGCCGGCGAATCCAACCCCGGCCACCCGCTGATCCGCACCCCCTCCGCAAGATTCTCCAGCGTGTTCCCATCCACCACGTTCTGGTACCCGGCAATGCATACGCCGGTGGAAGCCTGCGCGTTCTCGGCCATTCCCTCCACGCCCGCCATGTCCTGAAGCGTATTCTGATAGACAACACTGTGCGTCATAAAGTTGCCGATCGTGACATAGCTCGTCGAATCCGGCGTCACCGCCCAATTCCCGGCTATCGTCGCCACGATCGTATCCGTGTCCGTTGCCGCGTCATACGTCGTCGTCTCGCCGGTCACGGTCTCCGTCTGCGCCAGACCCGTCCCGCTGGTCACGATCAGTTCCCCGCCTGTCAGCCCCGGCACGCTTCCATGCGGGGCCACCAGCGTTATCGTGTTCGCGGTTGCCGAGCTGGCGTATCCGCTATACCAAATCGCGTTATTTCCCTCGTTAAGAATCTGCTCCCCCGAGTTCCCCGGATCGACTTGTCCGAGCATCGTCGTGTTCCCCGCGATGTACTGGTTGGTCACGTCCCCGAAATCCGTGTTGTATTCGATGAACCGCGACTGCCCAGAACCGTCGGTATTGGTCGTATCCGAATTATTCGCGTTGGCGACGTTGCAATTCGTCACGCTCACGTCGTACGTCCCGCCCAGCACCAGTTCCTCTTCCAGGTCGTAGTTTTCGTAAAGATGATCGTTGTTGACGAACGCATCGTGCGCCACAGCAGATCGATTCCGCCGTAGACCGTGGAGTTTTCCACAGTCACGCCGGAATCACCCTGGAGTATCACCGCCCCCTCGTTGGAGGTGACCGTCACGCCGTTCAGGACGATGTTCCCGTTATTGATCGACCTGATGAGATCGTTGGCGCCGTTCCATCCGGTCGGAATCCCCGTCGAGACGGTCGCGCCCGCGTGCTCGATTGTGATCGAGTCAATTTCATTTTCGCCGCTCAGTCCCAGCGCCTGGAGCGCGCCCTGCCCAGGCACATAGGCGATCGCGCCCTGGAATTTCAATATCGTGCCCGACTCGCTCTGGCCCAGCAGCCGCACATTTTCGCGCAGCTTCAGCTGCTCGCCGCCGCTCACCAGATAGGTTCCATCGGGGAAATAAAGCGTGAAATTCTCTGAAGGCGCCGCCGCCTGCGCCGCGTTGAGCGCATTGATCGCAGCGTCGATGGCCGCGCCCGAATCCGCGCTGCCGGTCGGGTCGGCGCCGTAGTTCACGACGTTAAACACGTTCCCCGCCGCCGTGCTCCACGAGGACGCCGCCGGCGCCATGCTCAGCACCTGCGGCGAACTACCGGACTTGACTTCCGACCACCCCTCATTCCCGCCGAGGCCGTTATTCACCCAAACATTATAAGTCGTAGTCGCCGAAACAGTCGGGAGCGTGAAGCTCACTTCATAAGGATTCACAGCGGTGACCGGCGCCCAAATGCCCGCGCTCCCGTCCGTCGGCTGGAGATAAACCCAGGACTCCGGCATCGCCGCGCCGTTCGACAAATTCGTCCCATACACCGACATCGTCGCGCCCGAATAACTATCCACCGTCGGCGTCGCCGTCGTTGCACCCAACGATTCGCCGGGCGCGCCGATCCACCAAGCCTGCGTCTGATTCACCGCCACTGGCGCGCTCGACCCAGTTCCATTCACCGCCCACACCAGATACATCGCATTCGCCGGCAATCCCGCGGGAAGCATAATTGTCACGCCGTCCGCCGCGGAGACCTCAACCGTCGCGTCCAGATAAGTCCCGTCCGAAGCGCTCGTCTGCCCATAAACGACATACTCCGTCCCGGTATCATCAAGCCCGCTTCCGGTCAGCGTGATGCTCTGACCGGCGCCGCCCGTCAAACTCGCCGTCGCGATCACCGGCGCGCCCGCTTCCGCGGTGCCCGATTCAAGAACCGGCGTAAAATCGTTCATCCCGCTGGCGCCCCCGGGATCGGAAACCGGCGAAGAATCGCTATACCCCAACAGCGCCGCGCGAACAGTCTCCGCCGGCGCATCGGCCACGGGAGCCGGCGCGGCCACCGGCGCGGGAGAAGGCGCCGATGTGGCCGCCGGCGGAGTCGCCGCGGGAGAGTCAGTCGATCCACTCGCGGGTGTCCCCGAACTCGTCGAAGTTCCAGAAGCCGCCGGCGCGCTCGCCGTCACGGGCTCGCTAGCCGCAACCGGCGCGCTCGTCGAAACAGGCGTAGAAGCCGCGGCGGGCGCCGAGGGTGAGGTCCCCGGCGCCGATTTCGCCGCGGCTGACGTTAATTGCTGATACGCCGTCCCATTCCCCCAATCCAAAAACCAGTGATCCACCCCGCGCTGAAACGCCAGCGCCTCGGCGCTCACGCTCAACGTCGCGGTGCTCATGTACTGCCGCTGCTCCAGCGTTTCAAAAACGCCGCGACCTTGACGAGTTGCTTTTCGATTCATTCGCATCTTGATGAATACGGGTGTGGCTAAACCCCGCTTCCCACCATCTGTTTCGGGCCGCTTTACATCGGCAATAATTTTCTTCTTGCAAGAATCGACAGGTGACGATGTGAGGCCCATTCCGCCTATGCCGTCATTCGCGATTCTGTGCCGCGAATCCGCCCCAATAACGCCGTCCCCACCTACCACAGTTCAACTCTCGCTCATCCGAGAAACCCATCCCCCCGGCATAATCGTTGCCACTTCAGGTCCAGCTTCCCCCGACCAAAATAATCACAGTACGCGCGCCGACAAAACTCCTCGCCTCTCTGTAATCCCGCTCGCACTAAAATTCTCCGCGCGCCTTCAAAACACAATTCAAAAGCATTGGCACAGAGCACACAGAGAAAAGATCTTGAAATAAAATGCGAAAGAACAAATACAAAAAGCATTTCTCTGTGCCCTCTGTGTCCTCTGTGCCCTCCGTGCTAATGCCGTTGAACAATCTGCGGGAACAGATCCAAACCCCTCCTCCCATCCGCGCCCATCCGTGAAATCCGCGGTTCAACTTTTTGCCTTTTCCTGGCGTCCTTGGCGCGTGGCGGTTAAATCCAGTATCATGATCCCTCGAAAATGTCCCCGGAAGGAAACTCACCCATGACCTCTCTCGTCACTGGCGGCGCCGGATTCATCGGCTCACACGTCGCCGAGGAACTTCTCAAATCCGGCCACCAGGTCGTCATCCTTGATGATCTCTCCGGCGGCTTCCGTGAAAACGTCCCCGCCGGCGCCCGGCTTGTTCAGGCCTCGATCCTCAATACCCGCGTTTTGTCGCAGGTCTTTGCGGAAAATCATTTCGATTATGTCTTTCACCTCGCCGCTTACGCCGCCGAGGGGCTCTCCCATTTCATCCGCCGGTTCAACTACGAAAACAACGTCGTCGGCTCGATGAACCTGATCAACGAATCGGTCAAACACCAGATCAAGTGCTTCGTCTTTACCAGCTCGATCGCCGTCTACGGCCCGGCTCAAACCCCGATGCGCGAAGACATGACGCCCGCCCCTGAAGACCCCTACGGCATAGCCAAATATGCCGTCGAACTCGACCTCCACGCCGCCAAAAACATGTTCGATCTCAACTCCATCGTCTTCCGCCCGCACAACGTCTTTGGCGAGCGCCAAAATATCGGCGACCGATACCGCAACGTCATCGGCATCTTCATGAACCAGATGATGTCCGGCCAGCCCATGACCTTCTTCGGCGACGGCTCCCAAACCCGAGCCTTCTCCTATATCGCCGACGTCGCCCCTCTCATCGCCAATTCCATCCAAAACCCCGCCGCCCAAAACCGCACCTTCAACGTCGGCGCCGACGCACCCATCTCCCTGAGCGAACTCGCCAAGCTGGTTGCTGAAGCGATGAACGCCCCCGCGCAAATCAAACACCTCGCCCCGCGCAAAGAGGTCCTCCATGCGGTGGCCGATCATTCGCAGCTAATCCAAGTCTTCCAATACCAGCCGAGATGGAACATCCATGACGGCCTAAAGCGCATGGCCGACTGGGCCAAAAAAAATCGGCCCCCGCAAACCAAGCACCTTCTCCAACATCGAACTGCGCCAAAACCTTCCCGAAGGTTGGGAAACGTGATTCATCCCGCGAAGCCGGTGTAGCTTGCTGCACCGGATACACCCGTCGCCACCAACGCCAGACTGACACGATCGACCCACCTCCATTCCAGCTCATTTCCCCCTTCACGCGTTCTGATTTGATTCTGGTTTCGGGTTTCGGGCTTTGCCCGCGCCGCCCCCTCATCTAGAATCAATCGCGAAGGCTGATCCGCGCTATGCTCCCAAAACTAGACGACGTCACTCTCCTCTGCATCGACACCGACCATCCCGCCGCCGGCCTGCGCGCCGTTCAACTCAGCCAGGCACAATGTCAGTTCGGTCGCACCATCTTTATAACCTCGTCGGAATTTGTGTCGCAACACGCACCCCCCCATCCGCAAACAGAATTCCGGACATTACACCCGCCCGTTGAAACGTTGACTCAAGCCGAGATTATGATGAAGCGGCTTGTCGAATTCGTTTCGACCTCCCACGTCCTGATCATCCAATGGGACGGCTACGTTCTCGATGGCCGGCGTTGGAGCTCCGACTTCCTTCAATTCGACTATATCGGCGCAGTCTGGCCCACTGGCACGCCCGGCCTCCGCGTGGGCAACGGCGGCTTCTCCCTCCGCTCCCGCCGTCTTTTGGAAGTTCTCGCTCGCCCCGAGATGACTTGCTCGGACCCCGAGGACAACGCCATATGCGTTCGGCTGCGCCCGGAGCTTGAAAAGCACGGAATCAAATTCGCCGACGAGCAAACCGCTTCCCGATTTTCTTTCGAGGCCCTCGGCGCCGACAACCCCACCTTCGGGTTCCACGGCATATTCAACTTCTGCCGGGTCGTTTCCCCAGCCGACCTTCAATTCCTCCTCGACCAGATGCCCCCTCGCGTCCTGTCCTGCACCTCCGTTCCCGATCTGATCAAAGGCTACGCCCTCAGAAACCGCTGGCGCGAGGCGGAAATGGTCTTGCGCAAACTCGAATCCCAATTCGACGAACAAAAGGTCCTCGAAATCCTGTCGGAGATCGCCGACCACAACCTGGAACACGCCAAGGCCGCCCAGGCCGTCATTCACGCCAAAGCCAAACAGTAGTTGCCAGTTGTTAGTTGCCAGTTGCCAGGAATTGTTCTTCGTGGCAAAGCCAAGCAGCCCCCGACCAGAGATTCAACCGCCAAGCCGCCAAGAACGCCAAGATAAATTCCCGCCACAGATCGGGACCGATGAACGCAGCTAAAATGCCGCCGGCTCCTAATCTTTCTCCTTCTCTTAATCCTACTAATCTTCTTAATCTTAATCGTAATCTTAATCCTAATCTCTCTCCTCCCAGCGTTTCCGCCTTGTTATGCCGCAGCGTCAAGCATGTCTTGCCGCGAGGAAATCTGTTGAATTATCCGCGTTCATCCGCGTTATCCGTGGTGAAAAAAGAATTTAACCGCGGATTTCGCGGATGGCGCGGATAATTCAAAAAAAGGCCAAAACATTGCCAAGGCCGTCGATCTGGCAAGCCAAAGACCGTGACGCACCATTAGCTTTCGTCTGTTGCCGCGAGTCCGGGCGGGGTAAACTGGATCGGCAGGCACACCCGGAGGCGTCGCGATGCATCCCACGGCGATGAGAAATTGCCGGCACTTCTTTGAATGCTACGGCGGATATCTGCCGCGCCCGGGGCGCCTCGTCGAGGTGGGATCGCAGGACGTCAATGGGAGTTTACGAGAACTTTGTCCGGCGGATATGGAATACGTAGGCGTGGACTTCGCGGCCGGAAAGGGGGTGGATCTCGTTTTGAGCGATCCTTACAAATTGCCGTTTGAAAATGAGACGGTCGATGCGGTGCTGTGCAGTTCCGTGCTGGAACATTCGCAGATGTTCTGGGTGACGTTCCTGGAGATGCTGAGAATTCTCAAGCCGAGCGGGCTGATCTACATTCTAGTGCCATCGAACGGCGACGTGCATCGATATCCAGTGGACTGCTGGCGCTTTTATCCGGATAGCGGGCAAGCGCTCGTGGCCTGGGCAAAAAGGAACGGGATGAACCCCGCGCTACTCGAGTCCTATACCAGCCTCCAGGTCGACCATCAATGGAACGATTACGTATCGGTGTTCGTAAAGGACGAGGCGGCCGCCGGTCTCTATCCGCGGCGGATTTTGCAGACCAAAACCGATTATATGAACGGCTGGATTCGCGGCGGCCGCGGGTTCTTGAACGCCGCCGCCAAGCCGGAGGACAGGTTAAGGCTCGAAGCGATTGTGAAGGCCTACATGGGCCTGATCAAACCGTCGTGAAGAGCAAACGTCTCCTCAGAGCTTCGCCCGCGCCAGTTCCAATCCCCACCACAGCCCAGCAAGCCCCAACCCACAGCCAAAACTCGCGTCAAAGGCGCCCCCCAGGCTCACAGAGACAATATGCAGACCGCTCCTAATCTTTCTCCTTCTCTTAATCCTACTCGTCTTCTTAATCTTAATCGTAATCTTAATCCTAATCTCTCACCTCCCAGCATGTCCGTCTTCCCCTACGCCGCCACGGCATCCAACCAGCAATTGGCAACTGGCAACTAAACGTCTTCCCATCCGATTTCCATCCGTGGCAAACCTCCCCGACTTCGCGTTTAACCGGCTTTTGCTTCCCCCAAACTCCCGCGCGTCCTGCCGGAAATAAATCCGCCGAATCATCCGCGTTCATCCGCGTTCTCCGTGGTAAACAAAAAGTATTTAACCGCGGATTTCGCGGATGCGCACGGATGAAGAGAAAACCGCCTCGGACTCATTCCGTCTCCAAGTCTCGTCGTCTCTTTGTCTCCACGAGAATTGAATTCTTATCCGCGCCATCCCCGAAATCCGTGGTAAAACCTCTTTCACTGGCAACTGGCAACTAACAACTGGCAACTTCCCGCGCCAAATTTGTGCATCCCCAGAAACCACGATACAAATAGCCCCATGAAATACATGCTGGCGTGGAAGATTGCTCCCGGTCACATCAAGTCCGCGGCCGAGGCGTTCCTGAAAACCGGCGGGCCGCCCCCGAAGGGACTGACCATCATTGGCCGCTGGCACGCCCCCGGCTCCGCATATGGATGGGCCGTGGTCGAGGGGAAAGAAACTTCCGTCGCCCAGCATGTCGCCGAATGGGAACACCTGCTTGAGTTTCAGATTACGCCGGTTCTCGAAGACGCCGAGGCCGCCAAAGCCCTCGCCAGCGTCTACGGAAAATAGCTAGAGCCGGTTGATCCGCCGGAAATTGGCCGGCGGACCTTCGAAGGGAGCGCACATGCCGAGCTATCTCTTTCAAGGCTGTTACACGTCCGAGTCGGTCGCGGCGATGGTCGTCCAACCCGAAGACCGCACCGACGTGGTCCGAAAATTGGTCGAAAGTTTCGGCGGAAAGCTCGATGGATTCTGGCTCTCCCTCGGCGAATATGACTTCGTCGGCATCGCACAACTTCCCAATCCCGAGGCCGCGTTGGCATTGGCCATGGCCGTCGCAGCCGGCGGCGGAGTCCACAACTACAGAACCGTCCCCCTCCTCTCCTGGACCGAAGGCGTCAACGCCTTCAAAAAAGCCAGCGGCGCAAAGTATCTCCCCCCGGCAAAACACGCGAATTAATCAATCTGTCCCCCACAGCGGATAGTCCCCGAGCGCACAGAAAACGTTCAGCCACAGATAAAATTCCGACCGCTCCTAATCTTTCTCTTAATCCTACTCTTACTCCTAATCTTTCTCCTCCCCGCATTTGCGTCTTTCCGTAACAACCACTTAATCCGCGTTCATCCGTGTCATCCGCGGTAAAAACCAATTTAACCGCGGATTTCACGGATAGCGCGGATAAATCGAAAACGCCAAAGCCGTCGGCAAAGTCATCGATTCCAAAGCCGAAGCCGAGTGGGGCGGGACAAATGGGGTTGGGATTCCTCTCATCTGCATTCGCAATTCAATAATTCAATTGGAACCGACACAAACAAATCGCCGTTTTTTAATCCTCTCGATACACATAGCGCAGCCACGCGCACCGAAATAAAAATGCCCAGCCCCCCGATGGTGAGCAGTACGATCGAGGAGAACAAAACCACCTCCCCGCTCCCGCCCGCGCTCCCGACCGAAAGGGTCCCCACAAGCCCGGCTACGCCCAAGATAACAAAGGGGAGACTGAACAACCCGCTCACCACGCTCAAAAAAACCGCCATGAACCCGACCCTAGGCACGCGCTTCACGCGCCGCACCGGGCCGCGATATTCCAACACCTCAGGTTTAACCGGTTCGTCCACCATGCCCGTTCCAACCAAGAACATCATACCCCAGCATGGAACACCCTCACCTCATCTCCCCATCCCAACCCTTCGCGCCTCCGTGCCTAATCCCCTCCGCTGTCCCCCATCTATCCCATCTCCCCCGACCCACCAATCGCTTAAAAAGTGTCAAGTTTTGTCGGCGCACGTCTCCGCGACCGAAATTTTCCGACCCCCGCGCAGCAGATTTCAAAGTAGTTTCCCCATCGCCGCAAATCCCCGCCCAAGCATCTCCCGCGCCGCCGCAATCGCGATCCATTCTCGAATTGTCAATTCACTAGCAACTGGCAACTGGCAACTAGCAACTAATTTCCTCACTTAATCGAAATCTTCCAAATCCCCCATTGCCCGCCGCGATTGCTTCGGAAATAGATTGCGTTTCCGCTGGGATCCCACACCGGATTATCGTCGATGCTGCCGTTGGTGGTGACCTGAATCGGCTTGTCCGGATGCGCAAGATCGATGATCCAGATATCGGGATTTCGGTTGCGATCCTCGTCCATGCCGCGGTCGGAGACGTAGGCGATTTGGCTGCCGTCCTTGGACCAGGAGGGATCGTAGCAATCGGAATCCGGGTCGTTGGTGAGATCGGTGGGGGGGCCGCCGTGGTCGGGGATTTTATAGATTTCACGGTTGCCCGTGCGCTGGTTCACGCTGGTGAAGATGATCGAATCCTGCGCGCGGGCTGATTCGCGGCTCGGAGACGGAGATCGTCGTCAGATCGAGCCGTGGGCCACCGTCCACCGGGGCGGTGTAGAGCTGCGCATCGGCGAGGCTGTCGCTCATGACCTGATAAAACAGCCGCGGATGCGGCGAGGCGTCGATGCTCGGCCAAAGGTCCTGCTCGTCGCCGTTGGTGAGCTGTTCGATTCCTTCGCCGCCGGAGAGATTTTTCTCCCAGATCGTCAGGCGTTTGCTGGCGCGATTGGAGGAGAAGACGATGGAATTTCCGTCGGGTGTGAAGGATGGGAAAACGTCCAGGGCCTTGCCGTCGGTGAACTGCTGCACGCCGCTAGCGGTATCCGTGCTGACGGCCAGAATTTGCGAGCGGAAATTATTCGGGTCGGTCCCGCTAAGCTGGCTGAAAAGAACCATGGACCCCGTCGGGGAGACGGAAAGCGAGCCGATGGTTGTGCCCGGTGGCGCTGAATAAAGCAGCGCCGGCGGCTCCCGGCCGGGGCCTTCGCTGATGTCTTTTTGGCCAAGGGTCTGCTGGAGTTTGGGCACCACCTGCCAGGCCCCGTCGGAATCGCGGTCCAGCGAAACCGAGAGCATCGGAACCGGGCGCGTCTTCACTTCCTTGAGGGTCACGGAATAATCCGTCCGGCCGTCATCCCAGGGGATGGGGATCGTCGCGGGATACCATTCCGTCTCGGCGGTTTTTTTGGTCACGCTCGCCGTAAAGGTGGGGAGATCGCCCTTGTCGTCGGTGGGCGTGAAATCGAGGACTTCGGTGGGCACGCCGTTATCGCCCGGCGGAAGGACTTTCCCGTCGATGGTGACAATCGCGCCCGCCGGGTCGGTCTCGACATGAACCGTCTTTTTCTTGCTGGGGACGTCGAACTGATAATCGGTCTTGCCGTCGTCCCAGGAGATGGTTTCATCCGCCTCGTCATATCCGGGCTTGGTGAGAACCAGCTTGTGCACGACATACTGATTGGCGTCGACGTCATAGGGAAAGGCGCGGCCCTTGTCCGCCAGGGGCGTCACGCCGATCGGCTGTCCGTCGAAGCTAACACTCGCGCCGGGCGGGTTGGAGGTGATGTTCAGGTCCTTCTGCATCGGCTGAAGGTCCAGGGTGTAATCGGGCGACGCGTCGGTCCATGTCACGGTGATTTCGCAGGGCTGAAATCCCGGCCGCGAGGCGGTGACGGTGTAGCTCGTCCAGTTGTCCTTCGCGTCCTTGGTGAATTCCATCTCGCGCGAAACTTCCGTGACGGGGTCGGGGCTTACGGGAGTGCCATTGATATCGAGGAACGCCGGAACCGGGGTGATCGTGAAGCTCAAGCGGCGCGTAAGCGGCTTGAGGACCATTTGGTAATCCGTTGAGCGATCGTCCTTGGTAAGAATCAGGGTTGATTCCTTATACCCCGGCCGGCTGGCGGTGATTCGGTGCTGGTCATCGGAGCCGTGGAATTTGAATTGTTCGGTGAGCGTTCCGACGCCTCGCGGAATGCCGTCAACGCTGAGGATGGAATCGGGGGGCGTGGGGGTGATGGTTACGGTTCGGGTGGTGGTGCACGCCGAGAGAACCATCAAGCAACCGAGGGCCAGCCATCTCTTCATGAATACGACTCCGATGCAAGGTTTAGCCGAAAACCCAATCGTTCACAAGAAATTGCCCACGTTCACGGCTGCAACGCCGGCGCGATCGACGGCTGCGTCGCCGCGGCCGAGGGCTCGGTGGTGACTTTGGCGCTCTTGAGCATGATCATCGCCTTCTTCAGGTTTTCCTGTGCGTTCGTGTAATTGGGATCGATACTCGAGCGCGTCCTGGAAACATTGGATCGCCAATCGAAGCTGCGACATGTTTGTCGGCGTCGATCGGCAAATGATCCAGCCGATTTCGTTGTAAGCCGGGGCGTATCGGCCCTGGGGCGAATAGAGAGCGGCGGAAAGGAGATGGTCGTGCGCGTCCTTCAGATCGCCGAATTTCTCCAGGCACAGGCCGATGCGATATTGCGCTTCGACATTGTCCGGTTCGACGTTGAGGGAAACGTTGTAATCGACGATGGCGTCTTTGGCGAAGTCGCTGGACGCCGCTTCGTCGCCGCGCTGTTCGGCCAGACCGCCCAGGGCGAAATCGGCGTTGCCGCGCTGGAAGGCGGCCAACGCGAGCAACTGCTGGGCTTCCTCATGGGTGGTCGGATGTTTGGAGGCCGCTTTTCCGGCGTCGACCGCCTGCTGAAAATAATCGCGCGCGGATTGGAAACGGTCGATCACGCGCTGCTCATCCGCGGTGGCGGGGCGCGTCGAGGCGGGGGATTCCGGCAGCGACTTTTGCAAGTACTCGGCATTCTTCATCTGCACCAGACCCATGTTGTAGTAAGGCAGCGGATCCGGAACCGCATCGGGAATCGCGCGCATCTGCGAGATGGCGGTGTTCAGTTCATCCTCAGCGTGAGTCATCAGGTCCGGAACCTTCGCGTCCGGCCAGCGTGTGCGGGTGATGTCGATGCCGGCGAGTTGGCTGTGGCTCAGATAAATTGACGACGCGGGCGAGTTGGGATTGGCAATCACGCCATCGAGCAATTTCGTCGCATCGTCGAGCTGGGCGGAAGCCAGATCGGCGGACCCCTGGGAAGCGTCGGGCTCGTTGTCGGCGGCTAGCTGCCCAGCCAGGGTGAGGTTTCGCGTGGCGTCGTTCATGTGGTCGCGCGCAGGTTATAGGCGGCCAGCCAGCTATTCGGATTCTTATCAAGCGTGTCCTGCCAGAGAAGAAGCGGATCGGAGAATACTTTCGCCCGTGCCCATGTCGTGCCACAGAGAACCAGCAGCAGGGCGGTCGCGCCAATGCCAAGAGGTACGGCCTTCTGAGCGAAGAGCCTGGCGAGCAATGCGACGGCAATAGCGACAACGGGAATCGCCGCCAGGTATTGGAAATGATCGGCGACGAACGAATAGCGGAAGGGATAGACGTTGAAAAAGCCCAAGGCCGGGAAGATAGCCGCGAAATAGCAGATCGCCGCGGCGAACGGCCCTCGCCCGATGGCGCGGCGGAACATCCACAGCAAGTCGATCACGATAATCGCCGCCACAAGCGGAATCCATGCGTTTGCTTCATGCGGCGATGGAATCAGGCGCGGATAATTAAAGCTCAAATCGACCGGCACAAAAAACTTGCCGAGATAGAACCAGAAATTGTGCCCCGCGATCAATAGGCGCTGCACTAATGACAGATCCCATTCTGGTCCGGTCGCCTGGATCATGCCGGTCGCGGAGACTTCGAGATGGCTGGTGATCAAACCGCCGGCCAGTCCGAGGATGAACATGGGGATCAGCCCGGCGAACGTTTTGGCGTTCAAGCGCTTCTGCCACCAGAGCACGACCAGAAGTGCGACCGGGAGCCCGCAGACGGCGGTCTTGGCGAGCAGCGCGGCCGCGAATGCGATGAGACTGACGGCGTAGGTCCCCCAGGTTTCGGGAATTTGCCAAACGGTTTGCTCGGAATCGGGATCGCGCAGCCCGGCGAAATCGAGATAGAACAAAAGCGAAGAGATCGCCAAAAGCCCGCTGAGAACGTTTTTGAGTTCGCTGACCCATGCGACGGTTTCCACTTGCATGGGATGGATGGCCCAGATGGCGGCGATCGCCCAGGCGCCGGGGAGTCGAAGTCGGCGAAGAGCGCGCCAGAGAATGATTGCCGCCGCCGCGTGGAGGAGAAGGTTCACCACGCGATATCCGAGCGCGCCATTTTGCCAGATGTGGTGCTCGATCCACATGACGGTAAAGGTGAGCGGATAGTATTGCACCGTTCCGGGGGGAATTTCCCAGATTCGGTCCAGGCCGCCGCGGTTGAGCAGGGCGGAATTGTGCGTAACGTAGGCGTCGTCGTCCCAGATAAAACTGCCCGGGATCGAGGGCCAGAAGGAAACAAGGGTCAGAAGCGCCATAACGCCGGCCCAAAGGCCCCAATCCCTTGCGGAAATGGGGTCGTCGGGAAAAGAGAGCACGAAAGGTTGGATTTGGGAATCCTGCCCGGCGGGGGGTTCCGATGGGGACGGGATCGCCCCCGGCGTCTGATTCGATTCGGTCATGGGCTCCTCGAAAGCGCCGGAAACGGCGTGACTTTGGACGCCAAGTATGATTACATAAACCATCTTACGGAGCAACCGGTTATATGAGCCTTCTGACCGAGCCGACCGACCTGTCCGATCCAATAAACGCCCGCATTTTATCGGTCTCGGAAGACCGGATTGCCGGTTTCACGCGCGATCCCGTAGCGGAGATCTCGCAACAAACCGGCATCGATCCGCAAACCGTGATCGGGCGAGTCCAGGCGATGATGCGCGCGGGGATTATTCGCCGTGTCCGCCAGACGCTGCTGGCGACGAATCTGGCGCGGGGGCGCTGGTGGCGTGGCTCGTTTCGCCGGAACGTTTGCAGGAAGCGTTTGACTGGATGGTGACCAATGATCCGTTCTCCGGACATGTGGTTATACGGAGCACGGATTCCCAGGTTCAAGGGAGCAAATATCGACTTTGGACGACGCTTAAGGTGCCGCAGGGTTTTTCCCTGGCACGCCACTGTGAACATCTCATCAAACAGACCGGGGCCGAGCGATTTATCGTGATGCCGGCCAAGCGATTGTTCGCGCTTGGCGTGGGGCACGTCCGGCGCAAGGGGATGGAGCCGGGAAGCAAATCGGATGAACTGGCCGAAGCGATGCAGCCCTCGGTCGTGGATTTGAGCGAATTGGAATGGCGCGTGCTGATGCCGTTGAAGCGGGAGTTTTTGCCGGAGGAGATCGGACCCGATGTCTGGTCAGGGCGCGCGGCGGAGGCGGGAGTTTCGCTGGAGGAATTTTATCGCGTGGCGGAAGGGCTGAACCGGCGCGGCGTGATTGGGCGATTCTCGACATTTCTGGAACACGTCAAACCATTGGCCGATGGGCAGCGCGTGACGCGATTCAATGCGCTCTTTCACTGGGCGGCGCCGCACGGGCGGGAGATCGAGACGGGCCGGCAAGTGGGGCGGTTTCATATACTCACGCATGCGTATTGGCGCGAAGGCGGGCCGGATTTTAATGACGTCAACGTCATGGCCGTCGCGCACGGAACGGAAAAGGATACGGTGCTGGCGCACAAGGCGGCGATCGATAGACATCTTGGCGAAGTCGGCATTCCGATTGGCTACACCAACGTCTTCTGGGGCGGCCGGAGCGAGATCAAGCCGAGCGAGATTGCCCCGGCGGAATACCGGCAATGGTGCATTTCGCAGGGCGCCGATCCGGAATCCATGCGCGAATAAAAGATGCCTTACCTCTACAAAGAACGTACGCGTCCGGAAAAATGGTCGGAATATCGCCGCCGCTCGCCCCATCCCATGCTTCACGCGTTTTTTGCCATCGAGTGGACTTGCGAGTGGATTTCATTCCTGCTCGGAAAGTGGGCGGTATTGGAAGTGCTGGAATACGTTGGGACGCTCTCCATTTTGGTCGGAGTCATCGCCTACTTTGCGGAGGCGAAGGATCGGCTGGAGCAGAAACATTACCAGGCGTGGCTGGTCATCGACGCCGCCCAGGGCAAAAGCGGGAATGGCGGACGTTTAACCGCGCTGGAAGAACTCAATACCGATGGCGTGCCGCTGGTGAACATAGATGTCTCCGACGGCTATTTTCGAGGCATCAGCCTTCCCGGGGCGGATTTGTCGCGGTCCAAAATGAGCGGCGCGGATATGCGCGAGGCGAATCTATCCGGGGCGAACTTGAGCGAAGCGGGCCTCGTCTACACCAATCTTCGCAACGCGAATCTGCGGAACGTAAACTTCGATTTGGCGATACTTTCCAACGCGGATCTGATGGGGGCCGACTTAGCCGGGCTTCGCAATTGGAAGTCGATCGATAAGATCGACGGGGCGAATGTTTACGGCGTGAAAAATCCACCCGACGGGTTTGTTGATTGGGCGAAATCTCAGGGGGCGGTCGAACAGCCGGACACGCCAAGTACACAACCCTGACTTATTGCGATGAAAGCTGCCGGTAGTATTCGGTCAGCGGCTGGGACCACGCCGGCGGGAGTTGCCCGCGCATCACATCGTTGATCTCCTGCTGGAGCTTATCGGTCGGTTGCGGAGTTTGATCCTCTTGTACCGCAATCTGGCTCCCGAGCAGCAATCGACTCGTTTGCAGGTCGTTCAGCAGCTCATTCTGCGAGGCAAGCGCGTTGTCATATCGATTGGCCTTCAGATCGCTTTCGATCCGGCCCATCAGCAGAACGGCTTGCTCCAGCTTGAAGTTGTCGTAGCGGATCAGATTGTTTTCCAGATTAAGATGCTCAGCGGTGTTGCGGATGCCGGCCTGCTGCTGGGTGAGACGGTGTAGCTGATCATAAAGGCTTTGAGGAATGACCGGGGCGGTGCCTTGCAGTCCGGAAGCGCCTTCGCCGGCGAGTTTTCCGCCGCCGGTTGCGCCGCCGGCTGATTGGTTGCTTTTGTCCTGAACCTGGCCTTTCTGGAAAGGCGTGGGGTCGAGGCGGGTGGGCGTATCGCGGCCGCCCTTGCCCTGGTAGGTGTCGCCGACATATTCGCCTTCGCTCTTGCCGTTGCGACCCTCGGCGCTGCGGCCCTGCTGATCGTTATTTTTTGGAAGCACGTTGCCGGTGATTCCGGTGGCGGAGTTGTCGGAGATGCCGCCGTCCGCTCCGCGATGGGCCGCGCCAATGGCGGCGGCGTCACGCCAGTTGGCGTCCTGGTCGCGCATCTGATTGAACAGGTCCTGCTGATCGGCGAGCAATTTGCCCATCAAATCCTGCAAATCCTTCGGCAGGGGAGGAAGTGGCACATCCGCGCTTCCCAGCGGGTCTTCCATTTGAAAATGCATCCGATCCGGTCGATCGGCCAGCCATTTATCCAGGGAGTTCTTGATCTCCTTGCCCATCCCCATGGCCGATTCATCGAGGGGAACGGCTAATTCCATGTCCGGGGTTTTCATGGCGTCTTTGGCGAGCTGAATTTGCTTCACGATCGGAATCAGATCCTTGACCATGTGGGCGTGAGCCATGTCTTGCGGTCCTTCGCTCGAAAATGTCGAAAGCATCTCCTGGGCGAAGGAGGCGAGATTGTCCTGCTGAAGCCGGACTTTCGAAAGCTGGTCTTTTTGCGCATCGTCGAAATTCTCCGATGGGATTTTGGCGAGCGACGCGGTTTGATCGAGGGTCTTGCGCTGGGCCTCCAGGAATTTCTTAAGGGCGTCGTCGAGATGTCGGTAGGCGTCGGCCTTGCTGAGGAGGGGTGCGTTGCCGCGCGAGGGTTCCGTCGCGGGGGGCGCGGCCGGAGTGATCATTCCCAGGAGGCTGTCCAGGGAACTGAGAATGAGGCGCTGCTGATCGGCCAGGCGGGCAATCAATGTGGTTCGCTCGCTTTCGACCGGCTCGATGATGATCGCGGCCGAGAGATCGACGGCTTGTTGGGCGGGGTCGGCGGCCAGCATTTGAAGCGTACGCTGAACGATTTGAGTATCCGCGTCAAACTCGAACCGGGCCGCAACGTCGATCATGCGATTGCGTAGCGCCGTTTGCCCCGCGTTGATCGACGGCATGGGCGCGGCCTGGACCACCGAATCGATATACCTCTGCTGATCGGCTCGCATGAGCGTCAAAATCTTCCGCAGCTTTTCGGCGCGAGCGGCGGAATCCGCGGTTATCCGGTCCGGAGCAGCGAAAGTGATCCGGTAGATCGACGAACGCGCGGACTGCGGACCGCCGTCGGGAATCGTCGCCCGCAGGTCGCGATTGTCGACGGCTTCGATTTGCAATTGGATGGTCGAGCCGTCGCGGCAATCTTCGTCGGGGAGATGAACGGGAATTTGCAAATGGTATACGTTCGGTTGAGACGCGAAATCAGACGGTGCCGCTTCGGCGATGACAACTGACGGGGAATTGCCCGCGCCGAGGAGGACGCGGCCGGCCGTCAGGCCCCAATCATCTGACAAGTCGGCTTCCACCGTGAGATCATTCGTCGGCGGCAGGATCAAATTCGCGCGATCAGGCCAGACAACATGAATCGACGGCGGCTGGTCGATCTGGGCATGAACCACTACAGGCGGCTCCGGAAGCTTGGCGATTGTTTCCCGGCCTTGCAGGATGCTTACGGAAAGGGTTTCGTCGCCGGTCAGTTTGGAAGTGACACTGCCATGACCCCCCGATGGCGGCGAGAAATCGACGCTTAGCTTTAAATCGCTCCCTTGGGGGAACGTGAACGGCCCAGCGCCATGAACGACCGACGGCAGCTGCTTCGTATAAGCGGGCGGCTGCACGAGCAAACTCATTCCCAAAAGTTGGGCCTCGGGAAGGACGGTGACGGCGTACCATTCGCTTTGCGTCGAGCCGACTTCAACGCGATATCGCAGCGATTGATCGACGTGATCGATTTCGTGGTCGTATCGAAGCGAACTGTCGGCCAAGGAATGCTGAGCGAGCAACACCACCGGATTATTCTCAACTATCAATCGCCCCTGCGGCGGCGGAGTTCGTGGAGCGCTCGCCTTCACGACAATTTGCAGATCCTGCCCCGCGACGAGCGTCACGTTGCCGGGTTGGACGGACAGGATTTGCACCGTTCCGACTTGGGGGATGAATCGATTCGGCGCCAGCATCTGGTTCCAACCGTGACGAAATTCAACGCCGAACAATTGGGCGACTATGATCGCACCAAGGATCCAAATCAGCAGGTTGATCGCCAGATGCCGGAGATTCCAAAATCGCACGGCGTTTTTCAGGGGTTTGTCCTGGATGTCGTGCAGAACTTCGTCGTAGATGCGCGGGACGAATGGATTGGTTTGAAGATCGGCGGAGCGCACCAAAAGCAGTGAATTGGTGAGGCCGTTGTTGAGATCGGCGAATTTCTGTTCGATCAATCGAGCGATTTGAACCGGTCGCAAAGGCTTGAATAGCGGAATCGCTATCCAAAAAAGAGCGGAAAAAGCGACCCAGGCGATCCATAATCCTGCGATAACAATTACCGGCGGTCCCTGGCCAAGAAAATGGGCGGCAAACGCCGCGGCTACCCAGGTGACATACGCCCAGGCAAGCCAGAGCATGAGCCCGCGCACGAGGAGCCGGAGGCGGTATCGCCGCCTCACCGCGCCAATCCGTGCGGCGATTGATTCATACGCGGGATAAGTGGCCGGTTCCGTCACGGTTAATCCAGTCTCATCATAATTATCGAGCGAATTGGGCGATAGTCGCGGACATTATTGCGCGGTCCGCCGATCGAGTTTGACAACTCCAATTTTGGCCGGATATTACAGGCATGGGAACGCTGAAGAGCTTTCAACTGGGGTATTTCATCGAACATTTCGGGGCCAAAGTCCTGGTTGAGACGGGAACGGGCACTGGCCACAGCCTTCGATATGCCAGGACGTTTCCATTCGAGGCGATTTATTCGATCGAGATTGTGCCCGAGCAGGTGGAAAAGTTGCGGCCCCAGTTCGCGGACGATCCGCGAATTCATCTGATCGCCGGGCAAAGCACGGCAGCGCTGCAAGAGCTGATCCCGCAGATCAAAAGCAACGCGATTTTTTGGCTCGACGCGCATTTCCCCGGGGCGGACCTGGGGCTGAACCGGTACGAGGAAGCGGGCGAGGTTTCGGTCAGCCTGCCGCTGCAAAGCGAATTGGAGATGATCCGGGATATGCGGACAGGTCATCGCGACGTGATCCTCATCGACGATTTGCGGATTTACGAGCGCGACAATTTCGAGCGCGGCAACGCCGCCGACAAGGTGCCTGGCTATGAGTGGCCGACCGATTCACGCTTCCTCTACACGACCTTCGAGAAAACCCACAAGTGCCACAGATTCCTCGAGCACGAGGGATATATCGCCCTTTTGCCGAAGGACGAGTAGAAGTAAAACCAGCGACGAACGGGAGCTTGCGCTGCCTTTTCGTTCATCACCCGGCGGTCATCATTCAGCATTTTCGATTCAGACGATCTTGCACGCCTCGTCGAACGGAAGTCTCTCGAAGCGCAGGCGCAACTTTTCCGGCTCGCCATAACCCAGATTGATGAGGAAGTTGGACTTCCACCGCCCGTCGGGGAAGAACTCGGCATCGAGCTTTTCGTTGTCGAATCCGGACATCGGGCCCGCGTCCAGGCCCAGGGCGCGGGCGGCCATGATGAGATAGGCCCCCTGAAGCGTTCCATTGCGGAAGGCGTGCGTAATGGCGAATTGTTCCTTGCCGGGCTGCGTGAATGCGTCCTTCATCGCGGGCATCGGGGGAAAAAGGCGCGGGATATGTTCGTAAAATTTCAAATCGTATGCGACGATTGCGCAAACCGGCGCGGCCATGGTCTTGTCGACGTTCCCGGGCGCCAATGCGGGCTTGAGCCGTTCCTTGCCGGCGGCGGATTTTACGAAGACGACACGCATGGGCATCGTATTGGCCGAGGTGGGCCCGAGCTTGGCCAGATCGTACACCGCGCGAAGCACTTCATCCGGCACAGGCTTGTTTTGCCAGGCTATATGAGTTCGCGCTTTTCGAAAAATGGTATCGAGCCCCTCGTCGTTCAATAGCGTGCCCATTAAAGGTGTTCCTTTCTTTTGCGTGGCGAATCACATTAGGCGCAAGGGGCGGATGTTTCAAATCGGCGTACTTGACACCTCCCGGCCATTGCGTTGGACTTCCAATCATGCCGAAGCGGGTTTTCATCACGGTGGGGGAGGCCAGCGGCGATCAGCACGCCGGAAACCTCATCCGCGCCATGCGCGAGCTGGAACCCGATCTGATCGTCGAAGGGCTCGGCGGGGGGGAAATGGCCGCGGCGGGGGCGATCATTCACCACGACACCGTCACCAAGGCGGCCATGACCTGGAAGGCGATTTTCCGGTATCTCGATCTCGGGCAACAGCTTTTCTGGACCAAGGATTACTTTAAGCAGTATCGGCCGAACCTTCAGATCTGTATCGATTCATGGACCATGAACTGGCACTGGGCGAAGATGGCCAAGGAGATGGGGGTTCCGGTTTTGTATTACATCACGCCGCAGGTCTGGGCCAGCCGGCGCGGGCGGATCAAGAACCTGGCGCGCTTTGTGGATCGGGTCGCATGCATTCTGCCGTTTGAGGAGCAATTGTTTCGCCAGGCCGGGATGGAGGCGACGTTCGTCGGGCACCCGCTCTTCGACGCGCTTCCGACACATGAGGAGACCCATTCAAGCGCGCGGTTCCCAAATCGGCCGCCGATTGTTGCGCTGGTGCCGGGATCGCGCTCGAGCGTGGCGCGGGAGAATTTTCCGCACCTGATGGACGTTTCGCGGCGAATCACGCAGGAATTCCCCGAGGCGACTTTTGTCGTCCCGACCATGCCCGCGACGCACGCCGCTGTGCGGCAAGTGTTGGAGGCCGCGGAAGGACCCACGACCCCCAAGGGGGATTTGCTCATCGCCGGGAAATACACGATCGGCATGAATCAGTTCGACGAACTGGTCGGACAGAGCGATTTATGCATCACGGTTTCCGGAACGGCGACGCTTCACGCCGCCGGGCTGGGGGTGCCGATCATCGTGGTGTATCGTATCAACCCGTTTCACTGGCATCTGGTCGGCCGCTGGGTGGTCAAGACGCGAACCTATTCGCTGGTGAATCTGCTCAACCGGGGGAACCATCAGATCGTCCCGGAATATGTGCCGTGGTACGGCTCCAATTCCGTCGTCGCGGAAAAGGCTTTGGAATATCTCCGCGATCCGAAACTCCTGGATCAGCAGCGCGAGCAATTGGGGAACCTGATGCGCACGCTCAACCGCCCCGGGGCGAGCCGAAATGCGGCGAAGATCGCCACGGAGATGATGGATGCGCGGGCACTGACGCGCGTCGAAGGCGTTACAGTTCCGCGATAACGCGAGGGGATAAAAAGACCAGATGAATGGCCGCCACTTTCGCCCCGGCGATGGTTTCCATCGCGGCTCGGTAATGTTCCATTTGACCTTTATAAGTTTCCATACGCTGGCGCACGTCATCGGGCGTCAGGCGATCGGTTTTATAATCGACAATGGCGACTTTGCCGCCGGCCTGACGAATCAGAAGATCGATCCGCCCGCGGATCATGGTCTGATCGGCCGCGTCGGCCGCGGGATCGCTTGAATAACCCATCGCGAACGGAATTTCCCGAATGACATCGGATTGCCGGCGGGCAAGTTCCTTCGCCAGATCTGTGGAAAAGAACCACGCGAGGGCGGGGCGATCGATCAACGCGGCCTGCGCCGGCGAGAGGAATTTGCCGCGCGACCAGATCCTTGATCTGAGCCGCGATTCCCGCCTCGGAGGCGGCGGAAAAATCGCACAATTCCAGAAAACGATGCGTCGCGGTTCCGATATCGGTCGGCTTGGGGGCAGCCACCGCCTCGAAGAAACTCGGCAGGTCAAGCTTTCGCAGCAGCCGCTCTTCCGGTCCTTCTCCCTCTAGCAGCGCCCGCGCTCTTATTCCCTCTCCCCTGTCCTCCGATAATTTCCGCAGGATGGGTGAGGGATAAACCGTCAGCAAGCACGTTGCCATTCCGCTTTGCCCTGGTGCTTACCGATTGAGCAGCGGGCACGACTGTCATCGCGGCGTGCGCATAGCTCTTACTGAATCGGCCTATGACTTGATCGGCCAGCCCATTCGGCGACGGGGTACTGGCGAGCGGCTCCAGTTTCGCCATCGACTTCTGCCCCTCATCAAATCCCGCCTTCGTGCGGCTGGGATGCTTCCAGGTTTGCCACTCTTCCGGCTCGATCGTCGTTACGTCGAAAACGGGAGACTGCGATTGCCCGCTCATCCTCCATATCGGCCCAAGCCAAAAGATCGGCCCGCGCGCCCCCAGCACGACATCCGCCGGCAGCGCGCCGGTATGGTGCCGCCACAAATTCTCCCATTCCTCAAGCGCGGTGGCCCGGCAGGTCCCCACGCAAACCAAATGCTCCTTGGCACGCGTCATCGCGACGTAAAGCAACCGCAATTCCTCGGCGATCGTCTGCCTATGCAAACTATGCGAAACGAGAGTCGAGGAAACGGAGTCATGGCGAATGAACCGGCGTTCGTCGACGACCTGCATCCCCAGGCCGGCGGCGCGATCCGCGAGAATTGCCCCTTGCGCATCCTTTAGGTTGTGAGCTTTTCCCAGATCAGGCAGAAATACAACCGGAAATTCCAATCCCTTGGCGCGGTGAATGCTCATGATGCGGACCACGTTTTGAGCATCCGCGGCCGGTGATGGGCGCTGAGGGTCCTGCTCTTGCCGGAGCGATTCCAAAAATCGCAGGAATCGCCCCAATCCCTGCCGAAGGAAATGACTGAACTGCGCCGCGCGATCGTGCAGGTCCAGAAGATTCGCGACGCGCTGCCGCCCGTCTTCTAGGCCGGACACATAGGCGAGATATCCCGTCTCTTGATAGATCGACCAGATCAAATCGGCGGCGGGGCGTTTGTTGGCCTGATCGCGCCAATCCTCCAACCGCGCAAAAAGCCATCGCAGATGCGCCGCCCATTCGTCGTTTTGCTCCTGGGCATATCGATAAACCGCCTGATGGAACGGGATCTCCTCCGCCTCGTCGCGATACGCGAGGTGAATCCGCGCGAGGCACTCGTCGGGTTGGGGCACATCCGCCAGGGGACTGCGCAAAAAAGCGGCCAGGGGAATATCCTGCCGCTGATTGTCCAGAACGCGAAGGAGAGAGAGCATGTCGCGAATTTCAGCCGACTCGAAAAATCCGCCGCCGCCGTCGCTGTGAACGGGGATTCCCGCGGCCCGCAGGACTTCGGCGAAATAGTCCGCCTTAAATTTCATGGCGCGAAGCAGAATGACAATGTCGCCGAATTCGATTGGCTGCGGCGTCTGCTTGCCGGAGCCATCGGCGCGCATGACGCTCATCCGCGGCTTGCCGTCCAGGCCGCGCATCTCGCGAATGCGCTTTGCGAGCAGGAACGCCTCGTAATGCGCGCGAGTCAGTTCCGCGCCGGTATCGCCGGTGTCGGATTCGTCTTGCCCGTCGCCGGAGCGAGCGCCTTCTTTCAGGATGTGCAATTCAATCGGCGCGCCGGGGAAACAGTTTGTCGCGGGAAGTGTGGGGAAATTGCCGCGAGCCTGCAAACGCTGGGACTGGTCGTATTCGATCTCGACGGCGCGGCGGGTCATCAGCTTTTCGAAAACAAAATTGATCGCCTCAAGAAGGGGCGCCCGGCTTCGGAAATTGTCCGGGAGATAGATCACCTCGCCGGCAGCGCCGGGTTTGGAAAACACCGCCTGACGCGAAAGAAACCGTTGCGGGTCCGACAGCCGGAAGCGAAAGATGCTCTGCTTCACGTCGCCGACGCAGAAAAGATTTCCCGGAACCTTGCGATCGGCAAGGCATTCGCGGCTCACGAGCGAGAGGATCGCATCCTGAATGTCATTGATGTCCTGATATTCATCCACCAGAACGTGCTGGAACTGATCGTGAAACGCGCGGGCGACGGCCGTCGGTTTCCAGCCGGAGCCGGTCCAGGTTCCCAGAACCCGAAGCGTGAAACGTTCCAGGTCGGAAAAATCGAGGGCGCGTTGCTCGGTCTTCGCCGCTGCGTAATCGGTTTCGAAATCGGTGACCAACGAGAGAAACGCCTGGGCATGCGGCAGCACCTCGGCCATTCCCGCGCGCCACGATTCAGAATCGAACATCAGCAAACTCCGCAGCGATCCCTCTCGAATCTCGTCTTTGACCGCATCGAGGAGGGCCTTGGCGCCGGCTTTGCCGTCAATTGATTCAGATACGCGCGGGGCCTTGGGAATTTCAAAATCGCGAAATTCGCTGATGAGCATGTCCAGACCTTCGGAGTGGAATACTGTTTTCCAATGCTCGAAGGCCGCGCGCAGTTCGTCCAACTGATCGGCATACGCCTGAAGGGCGTTACCGCGCGATCGGATGGAGGCGGCGCTGTCGGAAGATTGCCGCGACAGATCGGCCAGGGTTTGCTCGATCAACGCCAGCAGCTGCCTTCCAAGCCGGCTTTGGGCCAGGGGCACGTCGGCGGCTTGCCGGATGTCGGCCAGGGTGCGGGCCTTCCAATCTTCCGGATTGGACAGAGAGCAAAGAAGCTGATGGGTGTGGATGATCTTTTCGGACAGATGCCCGTCATCTCCCTGCCCGAAGGCGTCGACCAGGCGCGAAAAATCGCCGGTTTCGTCGGATTCGTATCGCCGCTCGAGCAGATCGGCCGCGGTTTCTGTGCGAATCAGATGGGCATCGTCGCCGTCGAGAATTCGGAAATTGGGATCGAGCCCGACGAGATGAAAATTCTGGCGCAGGACATTCGCGCAGAAGCTGTGCACCGTGCTGATGCGGGCATGCTCTACGAGATCGGCCTGGCGTTGGAGGCGGTCGGAAGGATTTTCCTCGAACCGCCGGCGCAGGGCCGCCTTGATTCGCGTCTTCATTTCCGCGGCCGCTGAGTCCGTGAACGTGACCACCAGAAGCCGAGCGACGTCGCAAGGCGGGTTCGCGTCGCAAACCAGATGTACGCAGCGCTGGGCAAGAACAGCGGTCTTGCCTGCCCCCGCGGCCGCACTCACCAGCAAACTCTTGCCGACGGTCGAAAACGCGTCCTTCTGCCGATCCGTCCATGGGCGCGAAGATGGATTCTGCGTTTCGCTCATTTCGAGACTCTCTCGATCATCTCCTGGCGATCCAGGCTCTCCAGGTGCTCATACCGACCCAGTCCGCGATCGAAGCGGCACACATCCTGAAGCTCACACCGAGCGCATGGTGATTGCCCGCCCAGCATGTACGGGCGGATGGAAATATTTCCGGTGAGAATTCCGTCGGCCAGCGCACCGATCTGATCCCGCGTGTGATCCAGAAGCCCGTTCAAGGCGGCTTTCTCGACCGCGTCGGACCTGCCGATATTTCCGATCCGTCCGTCCCGGGTCACGCTGACGTTCAATACCTGCGAGAGCGAGCCGGCAAACTGCTTGTCGAACCGCGTTACCGCGGCGATATCGACGATCCCGCGCGGCTTGTTTTGCAGGTGGAAGTTCGCCTCGTCGGGCGTCGGGGCCTTGGACGGGTCGTCTTGCTCGATCTCTCTGTCCAAGCCTACGGAAAACGCGGCGACGGGGGATATCTTGTCCTTTGAAATATGCCGGGCGTTCTCGCGCAGGGCGAGCAGATCGACAAGAAGCCGCAGGGTCACGCCGTGATATGCCGCGGCCGCGTGGAGCGCGCCGGTCTTGAGCCGGTAGTCGATCACGGCCGCCAGTCCGTCGGGCGTGACATCGACGCGGTCGATTTTCCCGTGAATCAGGATTTGCTCGCCTCGCGGCGTTTGGATGTGAAGAGGCGGCATTCCGCCGGACTCGTCTCCAAAGGAAAGGTGCGCCCAGCGCGGTCGAAAATCGCCGCGCTGCGCGGCGGCGGATTGTTCGGCGGCAACGCGGCGCAGGGTCTGCGCCATACGGTCGATGAGATATCGGCTGCGCGAGGTCGGCAAAAGCAGTTCGCTGTTTAATCGTTCGGCCGCGCGCTCGATCAGGGCGGTCATCGCCTCGGGGGATTGCTGAATCTCCGCCCATGACAATTGCGATTGAATCAGCTCGCGCGTGATTTCTTTCAACACGTCGTGGTAGATATGGGAAAGATCGGATGGGCGCGTGCGGCGCTCCTGGCGGGCAATCAGGTGCAGCCCGTGCCGGGCAAAATGGCGATAGGGGCAGGCCCGGAAATCCTCAATCTGGCGAATGGGGACCTTCAAAGGCGAAGTAAATAAGCGCCCGGAGATTTCGTCGGGGAGCTTGGCTTCGTTCGTGTAGCTGAGGGATTTCCAGTGCCGGCGCGGGTGGCATCCAAAGGATCGGATTGCGGCGGCCGGCGCGCCAGCCAATCGTAAACCCTTCGCCAGGCGTCGGCGTCAGCCGGGTCTTCGTTGCGAACCCAGTGCATCAATCCGCCCAGCAATTGACGAGGCGTCGCCAGCAAGGAAAGCGGCAGCCGATCCTCGTTCGGTCCGAGTTCGATCGGGGCATGAGGGAACAATTCGCGCAAACGCAGCCAAAACGGCGAAGGCGCGACCGGCTGCCCGGGCTTCACGTGCCGCACGGAGCGCGTGAGGAGGAGGCGATCCGACGCCCGCGTGAACGCAATGTACGCGAGGAAATTCTCGTCGAGAAGCTGCCGCTGCGTGTTGGGTTCGAGATCGATTTTCTTTTGGTCCAGCGCCCGGCGATCGGAATCCGTGAAGACCGTCCCCTCGCGATTGAGCCGGGGAAATTGCCCTTCGCTAAGGCCCAGAATCGCGCACGCCTTGATCGGCGGCGTTCGCGTTCGATCGATCGACCCGACCAACACCTGATCCACCGTCGGCGGGGCAATCGCCAGTTGCAAATCTTCGAGCGCCAGATCCAGAAGAGATTGAAAGTCCGCCAGATTCGTCGGCTGATCGCCCAGCAACTCCACCATCTCGTCAAACAGCGCGGAAATTTCGTCCCAGACGAGTTTGTGCTCGGCTTCTTCCTCAAACCGGTTACGGGCGCGAGCGCGATCCATCCATGCGGCGACGCACGCGCGGACTTTGAGGGATTCGAGCAATTTGAAAACCGCCAAGGCCATGCCGCGGATGGTTTGATTCTGCGTTTTCACCGATTGAACGAAGGGAATCAGCGGCCCGACCAATCGTTTGCGAAAGGACTCCGGCGCTGGGCGTCGATCGCTTCAGGTGAAGGTTCATCCGCGTCCTCACCCGCGCCGGCGAGCGTGCCACGGCTGAGCCGGTGTCCATAACCCGTGATCGATCCCTTGCTGAAGAACATAATTCTCCAGCTCGTCCGCCTCCTGCGGTTTCAAATCAGTCAGATCGGTTTTAAGCAGCGCCAGAACCGCATCGCGTGGGAAATTTCCTTTGGCGACCACCAGTGCCGCGCGAATCAATCGCGGCAGGGGATGGTGTGCAGCGGTTCGACGGCGATCAATAAAGAATGGAATCCCATGTTCGTGGAAGGAGGCGTCGATAAACGAGCGGTAGTCCTCCTCCGTGCGCATCAGAACCGCAATCTCGCGATAACGCAGCCCCTCGGCCACGCGAGCTTGTATCCAGCGCGCGGCGGCATCGACCTCCGATCGGCGGTCGTCAGCTTCATTAAATTCGATCGATGAATCAGAATCCGGTTTCCCGTCAATTTCGCGCTGCGATGATCCGCTGAAGTCGTGTTCCAGGCGCACTAAATCGGCCGTTTGAAATCGATAGAGCTTGCGAAGCGCCATTGAATCGTCAATTGCGATCTTCTGTTTTGACAGGGCGAACCAAAGACTTCGATAGGCCTCGATAGAGCGGCGCAGCGGATCGAGTTCGTGAGGGATCTTGTGGACGTCCGGAACGGACGGATGATCCGGATCGATCGTCAACGTCACAAATACGTGCCGGCATGTTTTGGCCAGGGCGGCGAGCACTTCCCTCTGGCGATGGGTGAAGTCAAAAAACGAATCGACATACACATCCGCGTCGCGCAACGACGGTGCCCGGGCGATGGAAGCCGTGGCATTGCCGAGGCGTAGATGCGGGTCGAGGCGATCCTGGCCCAAAAATTCCGTGTAGGCTGAATAGATCAGATTGAGATCGTGAATCTTGGAATCCAGCGATGGGCTGGAGAATTTCCCCGAGTTTTCGTTCAGATCGGCGGCCGTGACCCCGCAGCGTTCCATTTCCGCCAGCGTCGCATCCAGTTTCGCCGCCATGCCTGGCTGGAGGGCGACCTGATTGAAGAATTGAAGCCGCGGCTGGAGATGCCGAAGAACGTGCCCGAGAATCAACCGCCGCCCGATTTCGGAGATTTCCGCCGTCGCGGCGCCGCCGCATTCCGTCAAAACATGCCGCCCGAGATCTTCGAACGAAAAGACCCGGCAGCGGAAATACCCAGGGAGTTTGCCGGAGCACGCCAGCTCTCGTTCTGCCTGAAAAGTCGCCTGTCGCGGCACGAGCCAGAAGATGGGTTTACCCAGAGGATCAGCCTGGCAAGCCTGAACGATTTGCTCCAGGCACCATGCTGTCTTGCCAGACCCTGCCCGACCTAGGATGAATTTCACGCTCATTTCCGAATCCGAACAATATCCTAACACCATACCTTTTTCGGGTCGGCGTTACAAATCGGAAATTCAAAGATGAAACGGGGCGGCGATGCAAAGGATCAGGATGAACATCACCCCGCCGAATACGAATTTGGTCACGATCCCCAAAATTTCCCCTTGGCGGCCCCCAGCCCGATTTGAATGGATTCGATCGTTTGCCGCCCGTAGATCATTTCCATAATCGTCGCCCCGGCAAAGGCCCCGACGCAGATCCCGATGATGGTGCTAATGATGGGAATCGGAACCAAACTAAGGAATATTCCCCCCAGGATTCCGCCCCCAAGTTCGCCGAATACGGCCGCCTTCCCACCTCCCGCCTTTCTTGCCGCCGCGCCTCCCCAGCCGAGATCAATGGCTTCCGCCACGGCGGACAGAACCAGCAGGGTGATCAGCGTATAGAGTCCGACAAAACGGAAATGCGTCAGGGCGGCGTAGCCGGCGGTGGCCGCCGTCATAAGCCACAGCCCCGGCAATGTAAAGGCGACCAGAACCAGACCGCCAACCAAAAAGAGGAAGAGAATCAGAAAATAGAGCCAGGGGAGCATTAAATGACAATCATCCGCGAAAGCCGCCAGATCGTCCATGCCATCAGCAGGAGGACGATGAACTCCAAAACCGTCAGAATGACTCTGCGCCAGTATCCCCGGCGGATTTTCCCGGCCGTGGCGCCCACGTCGGCGACGATCTTGTCTTCCGGCGGAGTCAGCGACGCATAGACGCCCGTCAGCACGGTTGCCTGGGCGTCAAACCCATCCCCGGCGATCTTTTTCAGGGCGTCCGTTGCTGCGGCGAGGTGATTCGATGCGGCCGTGATCGAACAATCCATGGCAATCGCCAATTGCCGCAGTTCTAATCGCTCCCCCCGACTAAGCAGAAACGCCTCCCGCTGCTGCGGGGGGAGAATTCGCAAGGCCCGCACAAACGCGAGATACGCCGGCGTCGGGCTCCCGACGTGCTGAATGAGATAATCGTTCTCCGGCCTGGGCGATGTCGCCCCGACGATTTCACGCGTGACAAGGATCGTGTGATGCAGGAACCAGTTGTCCGATTCCTGAGCCGTTTTCCATTTGGGTAGAAACTGGACGCACGAGCGCATGACGCGCTTGACGATTTTCCTGGCCGTCACGGGGCGCGTCGCCAGCGCATGAGCAACCCGGCAGACTTGCCCATATTGCACACGCAAAAGCCGGTTCAACGCCGCGGATTGCATTCCCGCCGCGGCGTGCACCAAGTCGTCTTTATCGAGCGAGTCAACCTTCATTCAATTGGTGGCTTGAATGCACACCGTCGCCGGTTTGATCCGGGCCACGATCTCCTCGGTCGTCATCTGGTGCATATCGGGCCCTGTGGCGGCGGGCTCTATAGAAATGTGATTCTTTGCCAGAAAAGTCCGGATATGCCCGCTGCTGATCCCGACGCCGTAGGTATCCTCGCGGTCGGATTCCGAGATCGTTTTCATCGAGACGATGGCCATGATATTCCCATATTGATCCGCGATCGGGCCGCCGCTGTTTCCGGGATTCACCTTCGCGTCGGTGAGCACGTCCGCGCCGTTGACATCGGTGTCGGCGGCCGAAGAGACGATCCCGCGCGTTACTTTGATATCCGAACCGAGACGATCGAGCAGCGGGAACCCGAGCACCACGCAATCCGCCCCATCCTGCGGGGAATCCGTCGGGCTCAGATGTGCGAAGCTGACCGGGTCCTTGGTTTTCACGCGAATCAAAGCCAGGTCCTGATCGTCGTCGATGGCCACCACCGTACCCGTTAACTGCTGACTGCCCATTACAACCAGAAGCGATTTACTTCCTTTGACGACGTGCCGGTTGGTGAGAATCAACCCGTCAGGAGTAATGAAGAACCCGCTCCCTTCCCATGCCCAATCCGGCGCCGCCGATTCATCCCCGCTGCCGGGCTGGGGCCGGGCGTCCATCGGCGGCGGAAGAAACGTGAAGTCCCGCGTTGCGCCGGAGATGTTGTACTTTGCCGCCAGCAGATTCGACGCGTCGATCGCATCCCGAAATCGCGGCAACGATTTCACGTACCCCGGCGCATCCTGGAGGGCGTTGACCATGTTCTGCACGATCACCTGTGAATCGCGAATCTGCACTGCCTTCTGGAAAGTATCGAGCGATTCGTCGTAATAGCTATGGAAGTAATAGACGATCGCCAAATTGTTCAGCGCCGGAATTGACTGCGGCTGAATGCGCACGGCCTCGGCGTAGTATTGCATCGCGTCGTCGTACTGCTTTTCGTCCATCTCAATAAAGCCCATCAGAAAATTCGCCGTGAACGAATTGGGATATATTTTCAAAGCCCCTTTGAGCTTATCGACGGATTGAAGCGTTTCATGCTGATTCCAAAGGTCCCATGCCTGATCGATGAGGTCGTTGGACTGCCGCACCATCTGCTTGAGTTGGTCCCCGCCGATCCATCGCCCGTCGACTTTTTCCGCGTTCTCATCGGCCAAATCTTTCCAATGCTTCAACTCATCCTGAGCCAGCGATAGATCGGGGCTCGAAGGGTTGTCCTGGACAAATTCCTGCCAGATCGCAACGGCCGCCGACGGCGCCGCGGAAGCTTCGGCGCGATTGTGCGCTGCGCTGAATTCCGGAGTCGAGCCTGACGGGCGCCGGAATCGCCGGCAGCGCTGGAATCCGGCGTGTAGGACGCGACGTCCGCGGCCGCGATGAAATGCGATTGCCCGTCCGACGTCTTGACCCAATATTGCTCCCCCTGGGGGATGACGGTGCCATCGACTTCGGTGCCGTCCTTCAGCATGAGTTTCGCCGCTTGCGCAAAGCGGCGTCAGCAAGCCGACGATCGCCAGCACGAAATAAATCAAGCGCCGCTGCGGCATAGCGACTCCTTTGCCGGGTGCCCCGCGAGGCGCGGCAGAACATATTGCGTCACGCGCAATCGCTTGCCCAAGGCGTGCTCGATATGTGCCGAGAGAATCCGATTCACCGGGTCGGTCTGATGACGAGTCAGACGCGGCAGGCGATTTCGATCGGCGCTGGGAAGAATCTGTTGAATCAGTCGAAGCAGCCGAATGTCCAGACTCATCGCGTCCGGAAACGAATCACGGCATCGGGAGCAGACGATCCCGCCGCGCGCGGGGCTGAATCCGACCACACCTCGTGAATCCGGCTCCGAAGAGCACGCAACGCAGATTCCGAGTTCCGGCAAAAAACCTGATTCGCGCAGCAGATCGAGTTGAAACGCAAGAAACGCCTCTTCGCGCTGAGTCGTGCCCAGCAGAGGCAGCAGATTCTCCAGCGCGTCGAACACTGCCGGGTGCGGGTCACGTTCTTCGATCAGTGTGCCGAGCAATTCGCCGGCGTAGAGCGCGAGATAAAGCCCCCGGAGTTGCTTGCGCAGGCCCAGATTTCCCTCGCTGAGTTTCCATTCGGTGAGCGTGGCCAATTCGTGCGAAGCGTCGCCGGTGAAAACCGCTTGGCCGGAATCGAGTAGATCGATCCCTCCGTCAAATCGGCTGGCCCCCGCTTTGGTCCGGCGATGGGCCCCCTTGGCGATCAGCTGCAGAATCCCGTGCTCCCGGCCAAAAAGAGTGACGATCTGCGACGTCTCGCTGTACTCAGTCTTGCGCAGACAAATACAGCGGTCGGCGGCCAACGGCATGCCAACATTATAGTAGTCGGCGCCCAAGAGTTGCCAGTTGCTCCGATTTGCATCCACTGGCAACTGGCAACTAACAACTGGCAACTATTCCTATTGCTGCATTTGGTTCAGCCGGAAGAGCTCCAACTGGTCTCCCAGCGACTGTGTGGAGGATCCGGTGTTGGTTCGGGCCAGAACCACCCGCTTGTAAAGGGCGAAAAACGCGTCCGCCGAGTCGTTGGGAATAAAATACCACTTGTCCTCAAACTTGCGGCAAATGTGATATGTCCCATCCGCCGGGCGGTCGTCGCTGCAAAGCAGCCGGCCCCGGGGAACCGGCGGCGGGACAGCCTTCGGCGGCATCGGCGTCGTCAGCTCCACCTTATAAACGGCGTTGGTTTGAAACTCCTGCGAAACCTGCACGGGTTGCGCCGGCCCGGTCGATTTCTCCCCCGGCTCGACGGGAACGGTCGTCGGCCGCGTTTCCGGCCCCGAGGTCTCTTCGCCGGTTTTGATATTGATTCCCAGGTACTGCTCGTAGGCGTCGTAAACAGTCGGGTCGCAGACCGGCTCGCCGGTCAGCGTGAGCTGGACGGTTTGATCCTGAAGGGCGCCAAACGTCGGGCCGGCCGAAATCTGGCGAAGGGGCGTTTGCGTCCCCCCGGCGATCGCGAAGGAATTGTGCGTCATTATTTGCGAATACCCGGCGGTGCCTTGCGTCAGGCTCGTGACGGTCCCGGTCATCGTGCGATAGTCCACCTCGATCACCGGAAGCCGCAACTGCGTGCGGATGAGATTATCCATCACCTCGTCCTGGTACATGTCCAGGAGCGCTTGGCGGATTCCCATCTGGTCATTCTCCAGCAGTTGCGGGCGGCAGCCGCTGAAAAGAATTGCCGCCACGGCGGCGAGGAGCCCCCATCCGAGCCCTTTTAGTTTTTCAGCGCCATTCATGAATTTGAGCCTATCGAAAAGCCTTTGGAACGTAAACAAACCGCACGATTCGCCACAGGACGGATGGGTTTTGCAAACCCATATGGATTGCCTAAACTGCCCGGTCTATTGTCCGAGAGTGTAGCTCAGTTGGTAGAGCAACGGACTTTTAATCCGTAGGTCCTGGGTTCGAGCCCCAGCACTCTCAATTGCAGGCCCGGCCGCGCGAGGGGTATAAAGGAACTCATGGATATCGACCTGATGGTCCTCAACGTCGGCAATTCCCGCCTGGGAATCGGCACTTTTTCAGCCGGCAGTTTGGACCATGTGACGCATGTCGCGCACGCCTCCAAAGGGGATTGGCCCGGTTTGATCAATCGGGCCTGGGGGCGCATCTCGAGCAAACCCTCGCCGGCCGTGGCGGGCGCGTCCGTTAATCCCAATATTGACGACGAACTGGAGACACTTGTTCTAAAGCTCACCAATCGGCCCATTCAATGGGTGGGGGAGGAACTCGATTTCCCTGTGCCGGTGAAAACCGTCGAGCCAAAGAATACCGGCGTGGATCGGATATTGAACGTCGCGGCGGCGTTCGAGCAGATGCAAAAAGCATGCGTGGTCGTCGATGCGGGGACGGCCATCACCGTCGACTGCTGCGGGGAAAAAGGGGAATTCCTCGGCGGCGCGATCGCCCCGGGCCTGGCCATGATGCTCGACGCATTGCATGAGAAAACCGCCGGCCTCCCGCGCGTGGAATTCCAAATCCCGACCGCTTCGTACGGCAACACGACGGAGTCCGCGATCTGCCAAGGGGTCTTCCATGCCATCCGAGGACTGGTGCGCGATTTCGCGGAGAATTACGCGACGGATCTCGGCACATGGCCCGAGGTGATCGCCACCGGCGGCGATGCCCGCCTTCTTTTCGAAAACTGGGAACTCATTCACGCCATCTCGCCCGAACTCACGCTTTACGGCATCGCCCTGGCGTACACCAACCACTACGTCAACCACCCAACGTGAGTGAATTAAATCCAACCGCCAACGAGGCGATCCTCCTGACCGCGCCCGGCGCGGCGGCGATCGCCGTCATCCGCATCCGCGGACCGGGAGTGGGCGAATTCCTTAACAAATGCTTCTCAAAACCCGTTAGGCCGGGGCAGTGTGTGCATGGCGAATTGCGCGATGGCGATTCAGTTTTGGATGATCCGCTGATTGTGCAGGGGGCGAATTCCCGGTGGGCAGACATCAGCGTGCATGGCGGCGATTGGGTGATTCGCTCCGTGCTCGAATTAACAAAAGCCCACGGCTTTGCCGTCATCGAAGCGGCATTGCCCCTGCCGGACGCGGCGTTGGATGACGACGGCTCAGTGTTGGATCGGGAAGTCGAAGCCTATTTGCCCCTGGCTCGCACCGAATTGGCGATCCGCACATTGCTCGCCCAGCCCGAGAGCTGGAGACGGGCGCTGGCAGGTAAGCTCAACGTGACCGAGATTTTGCAGGATCGGTCACTCTGGTGGCTGCTGAACCCGCCGCAGATTGCAATCGTGGGCGAGCCGAATGTCGGGAAGTCGACGTTGGCCAATCAGCTCTTTGGGGAAAAGAGATCGATCACCGCTGACATGCCCGGAACAACTCGAGATTGGGTCGGCGATTTTGCAAACATCGGCGGATTGGCCGTGCATTTGATCGACACGCCGGGTTTGCGAGAAACCGGGGATGAAATTGAAAGAGCAGCGATCGCCGTCAGCGAGGAGAAAGTTGCCCAAAGCGATTTGAAGATTTGCGTTTTGGATGCCACGCAGCGGCCCCAGAGTGTTCCAACCGATGGGATAGTCGTGATTAACAAGATCGATCAGCCCGCCGGATGGGACATCTCCGCGGTCGACGCCGTTCAGGTTTCCGCGATCACAGGCGACGGAGTTGATCTCCTGCGAGGGCGAATTTGTGAGTGGTTTGGAATCGGCAAGCGCCCGGAAGATTCGCCTCGCTGGTGGACGGAGAGGCAAAAAATACTCCTTGGCCAAAAATGAAGGGTCAATTAAAGGCGTGCGCGAACCCAACGTCTAATTTGCAAATCCCGCCATCCGCGCGATGTCCTGATAGGTGACCAGCAGGAACACCCCAAGGATCAACACAAGCCCCACGGTTTGCACGATGCGCTGCATCTCCGACGACAACGGCTTGCCCTGGATTTTCTCCAGGATGAGGAGAGTGAACAATCCGCCGTCCACAATCGGGATGGGGAGGAAATTCACGACCGCCAGGTTCGCGCTAATATTGGCCAGGAACCAGAGAAGCCACGACATTCCTCGTCCGGCAAGTTGCGCACGGCGCTGAACATGCCAATGGGGCCCATGAGATTTGTCGGGCTCACGTCCCCGGTGAACATGCGCTCAAGGGTCACGTAAAGTTCCAGGATCGCGTCGCGGGTTTCGCCGACGCCCCATTCCATCGCGATGAAGGGATTCGACGTCTTCATCGTCCCGGCCATGGGTCTGAGCTGCAAATCGTCGGTGTAGGCGACCATCCTCGCATCCGAAACGTCCTGATCGGAAAGCTCCACGTCGGCCACGGCAGGGGCGGCGCTCCCGGATTCCGAATACGGCTCATAACTGATCTTAAACGTGTCCCCGGGACTGGCGGTCGCGATTGCGTGAATCACCTCAAACCAATTGTTGACCGGATTCCCGTTGATGGCGGTGAGCGTCGCCCAGGCCGGAATTTTCCCCGCGGCGGACGAATCCGGATTCACCTGCGCGACGACCAGATGCTGCTCGTCGTAAAGGTTGATGCCGATCCCCAATCCCACTTTCCCGTTTCCGATGCGAACGGACGGCACAATCCCGTCGAGTTGATGCGGCTCCTTTTCGCCGAGGCTGAGGACGGTCAAATCGACCGGGATTTTTTTATCGCCGGCATCGGCGATGACTTTTCGCAGTTGTTCCGGCGACGGATTGGAAACCCGGTCGCCGCCCGCTTCGATGGAAACGATAACATCGCCCGGCTTCAGCTTGTCCAGCGCCGGAGAATCATCATGGATCATGTCGACCATGGCGCGAGGGACCATCCCAAGGAAATTCAGCGGGTCTTTCCCAAACGGGCCTTGAAGATGCGGATAAATCGACCGATGCACGATCGAGCCGTCGGCGGTCCGAATCGTCAGATCGATCGGGTTACCCTCCGATGCGGCCAACGCCTGGTCCAGCTTCCAATATTCGTTTATCGCGACGGGCTGATTGTTGATTTGAGTGATCGTTTCCCCCGGCCCCAGGGCCACGGTGCCCGGCATGAGGGTCTTTTTCATTTCGGAAACGTTCCAGTCCTCGTCGGCGGTTTTCGGATCGATCCCCTCCAACTGGCTCGGGGGCATGATGCCCATGGCTAAAAGAGCCCGGGATTCATCGCCCGGCCGCGCCGGCTTGCCGTAGAGCGTTTCCTCAACACGATCCACGTGGCGGACCGCGATCGGAATCGTTTGGCCCTCCTCCGACAGTGCGACCCCCAGCGCGATCTTGGTGAAGTCGCCGATGGTCCGCTTCCCGTTGATGGAGAGAATTTCGTCCCCCGAAACCAGCGGCGTGCGGACGCCGTGCGCGTCGACAGTTTGCATCGCCGGGCTCAGCGAAATCACGCCCCCCACGCGCGCCGGCGGGACCGGATAGCCGATCAGAAAGACGATCATGAATCCGACCGCCGCGAGGATCACGTTCATGATCACGCCGGCCGAGACAATAAGCATTCTCGCGCGGATGGATTTATTGTTGTACGCGCGTGGATCGTCGGCGACTCCGCCGGGGCGGAGATCGTCCTGCCCCAGCATCTTCACGTACCCGCCCAGCGGGAGCCAATTGATGCGGTATTCGGTTTCCCCGATGTCCTTGGCGGTATCGGGAAAATCTTTTTTGATTTTCTCCACCTCGGAGTTGGTCGAACCCCAGCGGAAGCCTAGCCCTTTGCGAAACGAAACCAGTGCGTGCCCGAACCCCAGGGCGAACTGCTCGACTCTGACGTCGCAATATTTCGCCGCGAGGAAATGCCCCAGTTCATGGATGAAGATCACCATGCTGAAGCCGATGGCGAGGTACAGATAGTCCAGTAGAGTTGATAGGTGGGGCATGTGCTCCGTCACTGGGGAAAAAGGCGCGGCGCGAAAGAGGCCGCTAAACTATGGGTGTTGACTCCCTTTGCGTTTGAGATTGTGCCGCCTGTCGCGCCCATGCGTCGGCATCCAAAAGATCGTCCAAATCGGGTTTCGACTCCAGCCGATGCTCGGCGATTGTACGCTCGACAATGGAACAAATCTCCCCAAAGCGGATCTTACCGGCGATAAAAGCCTCCACCGCAATCTCATTGGCGGCATTCATGACCGCCCCCATGGTACCGGCGGCTTCGGCCACTTTATAGGCGATTCGCAAGGCCGGAAAACGATCAAAGTCAGGGGGCTCAAAATGAAGCGCCGTTGCCGCCGACCAGTCCATCCGCCGGCTGCATCCCTCGGCCCGATCCGGATAAGTCAGCGCATATTGAATCGGCGTCCGCATATCCGGTGGGGAAAGCTGCGCGATCACTGACCCGTCAACGAACTCCACCATGGAATGAATGATCGACTCGGGATGAATGACGATCTGAACCTGATCGGGTTTAAGATCGAAGAGCCAGCATGCCTCAATCAACTCGAGGGCTTTGTTGAACATTGTGGCCGAGTCGATCGTGATTTTGTTTCCCATCCGCCAGGTAGGATGATTGAGCGCGTCGTCCAGCGTCGCGTTATAAATCTTCTCCGGCTCCCATTTCCGGAACGGCCCGCCGCTGGCCGTCAGAACCACGCGGCGGACATCGGATCGTCGCCCGCAAGCCATCGCCTGGAAAATTGCCGAATGTTCTGAATCGACTGGCAGCAGCGGCGTATTGCGCCGCCGCGCCTCGGGAATGAGCAACGACCCGGCGACGACGAGCGATTCTTTGTTCGCCAGCGCCAAAGGCTTCCCCGCCTTGACGCAAGCCAAAGCTGCGGGAAGCCCCGCCGCACCGACCACCGCCGATAGAACGATGTCCACGTCCGGCCGGTGAACCAGATCCACCAATCCCCCAGCGCCGGCATATATCTTCGGCTCCTTGCACTGAAGATGGCTTCGAAACTCTTCCACTCGAGCCGGGTCCACGAGTGCCACGGCCTCAGGATTGAACATGCGGGTCTGATCCGCCAGCTTCTGCACCTGCCGATTCGCGCCCAAAGCCAAAGCGCGGTAGGGGGGCCCAAGATGTTGGATGACGTCGAGGGTGCTGCAGCCGATGGAGCCGGTGGACCCAAGAAGTGCGACACGCTTATTCACGGGCCAACATAATAATAACGGCGGCGGGCAAAGGATAGGCGTGTCAAATTGGGGAAGGGGTAGGGGTGAAGGTAAGCATTTATCAGACCGCCAGTGCTATTCAACGTAGAGATTGCGCATGGCAAATCGACGATTGTTGAACCGGCCCAGCAGAAGGTTCAGGGCCGCCATCAGAGCCAGGAAGGTAATGATTGTGACTGGCGAGCGCGCGATCGTCATGGGGATGAGGAACGCGACGACCATCAGCGGAAATATGAACATGAACAAAGCGTATTGCCTTGCCGGAACGGCTTTTTCAGCCTTGCGCGAGAACGGAAAGTCGCGAAATCGAAAAAGGGCGATCTCGAAAAGCAGCCACCCGCTCAGAAATCCATAGATGCCGAGCTTCAGCGTCTCCACCGGCGGCATGAAGAATTGAAAGACGAGCACGTAAAGGACGAGCATTGGAACGAAGATGTAAATGGCCGCGGCTTTTTTCACCGCGCGGAGAATTAAATCCTGCTTCTGAAGTGGAGCGATTTGAAAAATCCAGCTTCCGGCGTATTCGTCGGAATAGGGGATCAGCGCCACCAAGGCCGCGGCGCACACCGCAAACGCCATGGTCGTAAAGCAAGCGGACATCCCCGTGATTTGCGACCGATTATCGCGGTCGAATCCCACCACCAGCAGCATCGCGAACATCGACCCGAACTGCGGGAACAATTGCATCTTGAATTTGCGGTTCCGGCGGAACATCGCACAAATAAACGAAAAGAATGCCAGTTCCTGGGGATCGCGAACATAAAATGACAGCAACCGCGCGCGCGCACGGCGCAGCGCCCGAACCGGCGCTGACGACACGGTTTTCGACGAAGCGGTGATCATCCGGCCGAGCCGCTCGGAATAATCCAGCGAAATCGCACGAAATATGCCCGGCAGGATCAGCAGCATGACGACCAGCCCGAACCCCGCCGAAATAAACGTCGGCAGGCTCCAGTGATGCTGGCCAATCTCGATCATGTCGGCAAACCACGTCGGCGGGAAAAGGTACCCCCACGTGTGCGAAACTATCTCGACGTGCGACCCGCTGGATCGCAGAAACAGGCGCGGAATAAGCTGGTACCCTAAAAAAAAGATGAATGAGAAAACGATCTGGCAGTAAGCCAGAACGTCCTTCAGCCGTTCATAATTGAGCCAGCGCATCAGCAGGCCATAGATGGCCACGACCGCCGCGGCGACGAACAGGTTCGCCACCACCGACACGCCCAGATAAACCAAGGGAAAATACCAAAGCGAATCGTCGCAAAAAATCCCCAAAATCGCCGGCCCCAGGTTGAGTGAAAGCCCCAGGACCAGGACATAGAACAGGAGATTTGAAAAACGCACCGCCATGAAGGTTCGCGATGAGATCGGCCGATGCGCGAGAATCGGGAAATCATCCGGGGATATCACAACCAGCGCGAATTCCATCAGGATCAGCATCCCCAGCATCGTCATGCAGTACCCGAGCGTGATCAGCGAATAGTAAAACGACGGAGCGGTCATGCTGATGATGATCGCAAGAATCGAGCTGAATAGAAGATTCAGCGCGACCGCCATCTTCAGGGCGTTTTTGGTTTGGCTGGCGCCACCGCGGCTAAAAGGCCCGCTGGACCGGAAATCCATCGTCAGCGACGCCTGAAGCAGCGTGTGGTATTGCTCGGCGTCTACGCCCACGTGCGAGAGAAGCCGTCCGAGCGCGCGTGTGAAGCGCTGGACAAGCGTCTGGCGCGGCATGATGTACGGAACGCTCGTCATGTTCCCGAAACCACCGCCCCAAATTCGCGGGCGACTTGCGCGACATCCGTGTCATCGGTCAATTTCTTGAACACGTCTTCCAGCGATCCCTGAGCCGTCGACAGCTTCAGCTGCTCAACCGGAGCATCAGCGATGATCTTGCCCCGATCGATGATGACGACCCGTTTGCACAATCGCTCCACAACGTCCAAAACGTGTGAGCAATAGAAAATGGTTTTTCCCTGATCAGCGAGATGCCGGAGCAGCTCTTTGAAGACCAGCATCGAATTGGCGTCCAGCCCGCTCAGAGGCTCATCGAAGAAAAGGAGATCCGGGTTGTGGATCAGGGCGGAACTGATCAGCACCTTTTGCCGCATCCCTTTGGAGTAGCTGCCCAGCCGCTGATCCGATGCCGAAGCAAGATCGAACAATCTCAAGAATTCATTGGCCTTTTTGGCGATGAGTTTTTCGGGCATGTGATAGAGCCGCCCGACGAGCTGGAGGAATTCGAACCCGGTGAGGCTTTCGTAGATCCCCCCGGTCTCCGGGACGTAGCCGATCCGCTGCTTCAAGGCCAGCGGATTGGCCTGGGCGTCCTGCCCGTCGAACAGGACGCGCCCGGCTGTCGGCGCCAGCACGCCAATCAGCATTTTGACGGTTGTGCTCTTGCCCGCCCCGTTTGGCCCCAGATAACCCAGTATTTCCCCGGCGTTGACCTGGAAGGAAACATTGTCCACGGCCAGAAACTCGCCGTATTTTTTAGTCAAGCCCGATGCTTCAATTTTCATGCGGTACTTCCGGGCGTGAACTATACCGTATGGGAAGTTGCCTCTCCACGGCGTAAGATACCCTTAAGAAATCACACCATGAGTGAAACTGCCGGACATTCAAAGCTGAAAGTGTTGGTCGTCGACGACGAACCCAACATTCGCAAGATGCTCGGGGCGTGCCTGTCATCTGAGGGGCATGCGGTGACCACCGCATCCGATGCGCGCGATGCCGTCACCCAGGCGATTCGCCAGCCGTTCGACCTGGCGTTTGTCGATCTTCGCCTGGGGACCGAGCGGGGCATGGACTTGATCCCCCGCCTGCTCGCCGAATGCGCCTGGTTGCGCATCGTCGTCATCACGGCGTTTGCCACGGTGGAGTCCGCCGTCGAGGCGATGCGCATGGGCGCCAGCGATTATCTGGAAAAGCCGTTTACGCCGGCCCAGGTGAGAATGGTGGTCGATCGCGTTTGTCACACGCGCGCCCTCGAGCAAAAGGTTGCCGGTTTGGAGGGGGCTCTGGGAGATGCCGAGGACGGCGCTCGGCTAGAGAGTTCCGATCCCGCCATGAAGCGTTCGATCGAACTGGCCCGCCAGGTCGCCCCAACCGACGCCACGGTCCTCATTCGCGGCGAGAACGGCACGGGCAAAGGCGTCGTCGCCCGCGCCATTCACGCCTGGAGCGAAAGAAAGGAAGGCCCGTTCTTCACGATTTCCTGCCCCGCTCTTTCGGCCCAGCTTCTGGAAAGCGAACTATTCGGCCACGTGAAAGGCGCCTTCACCGGTGCCGTGCGCGACAATCCGGGCCGGATCGCCATGTCCCAGGGCGGCACGCTCTTTCTCGACGAGATCGGCGACATGCCCATGAGCCTCCAGCCCAAGCTCCTCCGCTTCATGCAGGAAAAGCAGTACGAGCGCGTCGGCGATGGCGTCACGCGCAACGCGGACGTGCGGATCATCAGCGCCACCAATGTCGATCTTCAGGAAGCAATTCGCGACGGCCGCTTCCGCGAAGATTTGCTCTATCGCATTAACGTCATCCAGATCGACTTGCCTCCTCTTCGCCAGCGCCCGCAGGATTTGCAGGAACTGGCTCTTGGAATGCTTGCTCATTTCCGTCGCGGCAAAACGCCGATGCAGTTCACCCCCGAGTCCCTGGCCGCGCTGAAGTCTTACGATTGGCCGGGCAACGTGCGCGAATTGCGCAATGCCATCGAGCGCGCGACGATCCTTGCCCGCGGCGATCGGATTGGTCTGGAGCATCTTCCGACCAGTCTTCGCGCCCGCAGCGCCGAGCCCAAACTAGGCGATCCGGTTCCGTTTGACGTGATCGAAGCCGAGCACATCCGCCGAGTCGTGCAAGCCGCGCCGACGATTGAAGAAGCCGCACGTGTTCTGGGGATCGATACCGCGACGCTTTGGCGCAAGCGGAAAAAGTTCGGAATCTGAATCACTTTTTATGGATTCCGACCTTGCAAAACTGCAAGGTCAGGAAAGCCTCGTCTTGCACGAGTGCACGGTTGCGCGCATTCGGCTGCATCTCGCCGGCTGTAAGCTCATTTAAATTAACGACTTGTTTAGAACAGATGATGGCACGGATCGTGCGATAAGGAGACCAACATGTTTGGCCTGCGGCAAAAACTCATGACCGGGTTCGGAGGGCTGCTTCTCATTCTTCTCAGCGTGAGCGTTCTGGGCATTGCTGTCAGCCAACAGCATCGCGCCGCCATGGACAAGTTCCTTTACGAAAACTGGCGCAGCGTTGAGTACGGGCAAAAGATGGTCGAGTCCCTGAACATCCTCAATGACGAAGCCCGCGCGCTTCCGAGCGACGCGACGCCTGCCACCCTTGCCGCTGCCAAGGCTGCCGCCATGCCCGCCATTCATATCTTCGATAACAACGTCGAAGCCGAAGACAACAACATCACCCTGCCCCACGAAGATGAGATCGCCGGGCAGTTGACCCTGCTCTGGCGAGGAATAGATCTGAAATCCGGTGCGAAAGTCACCGCCGATTCTTATCGCGATTATTACCTGAAGGTTCTCGACGAGAAGACGATGCCGGATCAGCGCACCGCGGCTCTGGCGGCGGTTGCGCGACTTTCCCCGCGGGTGAAGGCCCAGCGCAGGGCGTGATCGATTTGAACCTGGAAAACATGACGCCCGTGGAAGGGCGCATCAAGGCGATGGCGGACGACGCCAGCAACTTGATGCTCGTCCTGGCGGGTGTTGGCACCGGCCTGGCCGTCCTGTTCACGATGATGATGGCCCGTTCGATCCTCGAGCCGGTCAAGGCATTGACCAAATCCGCCCAGCAGATTGAGCAGGGAAATCTCGACCTGGTCGTCCAGGTGAAATCCCACGATGAGTTGAGCAAATTGGCCGAGGCTTTCAATTCCATGGCCGCGAAGCTGCGCGAGTACCGGCGCACCAGCCGGGCCAAGTTCGCGCGGACCCAGCAATCAACGCAAAACGCCATCAACAGCCTCCCCGATGCCGTAGCGATCGTCGCTCCCGACGGCAATGTCGAAATGGCGAACACCGCCGCGCAAAAACTGTTCGGCCTGCGCGCCGACGCCCTTGTAACGGATCAGCGCGCTCCCTGGCTGGTGAGTCTTTTCAATAAGACAGCCGCTGATCTGCGCCCCGTCCAGCCCCGCGATTACGCCTCGGCGGTTCAGGTCCTGGACGAAAAGGGCGGCGAGAAATTCTTCCTGCCTCATTCCGTGCCGGTTCTGGACGAAGAGGGAAATCTGTCCGGCGTGACGGTAGTTCTGGCCGACGTGACCAACCTTCGCCGCCTCGACGAAATGAAGAGCGGCATGCTCTCGGTCGTAAGCCACGAGCTGAAGACCCCGCTGACCAGCATCCGCATGGGCGTCCATCTTCTGCTGGAAGAGCGGCTAGGTTCGCTCACGACGGCGCAAAACGACATTCTCACGGCCGTCCGCGAGGACAGCGATCGGCTCCATCGCATCGTCGAAAACCTTCTGGACATGGGCCGCATCGAATCGGGCCGGGAGATGATGGAACTCAGGCCCGAACCCGCGGAAAAAATCGTCACGGATGCCACCGAGCCGTTACTGACGGCGTTTCACGACAAGGGCGTATCCCTGACCACGCAGTTGCCCGATGTTTTGCCCGCCGTTCTCGTCGACGACACGCGGATCGGGCACGTTTTTTCCAACTTGCTCGGAAATGCCCTGAAGTTCACGCCGCCGGGCGGGCAAGTGACCATTTCCGCCGAGGCCCAGCCGGACGGGTTTGTGCCGCTTTACCGTCGCCGATACGGGCAAGGGAATTCCCCAGCAGTTCCAAGGCAAGATTTTCGAGCGATTCTTCCGGGTTCCCGGGCAAGGTTCTCAATCCGGCGCGGGAATGGGACTGGCGATCGCCCGGGAAATCGTCGAAGCGCACGGCGGAGCCGTCGGCGTTGAAAGCATGGAGGGCGAAGGCAGCAAATTCAGTTTCACATTGAAAGGCGCGGATTTGGCGAAGATCGGGCGCCCTCGCAATCCTACGCGCAGGAGGTCGGATCAACATGAGCAATCAACCCCCCCGAGTTTTAATCGTGGACGATGAGACGAACATCCGCCTCATGCTTCGCACGGCGCTACAGACCTTGCAATATGAAATTCACGAAGCGGGCAATGGCCGCGAGGCTTTGGACACGGTCGCAAAATGGTCGCCCGACGTCATGATTCTCGATCTGTCGATGCCCGTACTCGATGGGATGGGCGTCTTGCAGGAATTGAAGCCCGTTCGCATCGAGCGCAAACCCAGGATCGTCGTCCTGACTGCCTACGGGTCGATTCCAGCCGCCGTTCGCGCAACGCGCTCTGGGCGCGATCGACTTTCTCGAAAAGCCGGTCTCTCCCGACGAGGTTCGCGAAAGCGTCGAATCGGCCCTTACGGAGCCGATGCCGCTGGTCGCCACGGAGCCCTCGGACGATCCGCTCTCGGGCGGCTACGCCGGCGTTCTCATGCGGGCGCGAAAGCGCTGCGCATGGCCCAATACGCCGACGCCGAAACGCTTCTGATGAAAGCCGCCGACTTATCTCACAAGGATGCGCCCTACTACAACCTCCTGGGCGTCTTGTACGAAGCGCAGCGGCAGTGGCGTCTGGCGGCGCGCTTCTACAACAAGGCGATCGCCGTCAACAGCCGCTATGACCCCGCCCAGCGAAATCTTTGGAGATTGCAGGAACTGAAGCGTGCCGGCAAAACGCGCGAGCCCGCTGTCCTCGGCGATGAGCCCGACGTGATGTTCGCAAAATTGCCCGGAGAATTTTGATCATGGCAACCGACTTGATTTATGTCCTTGTACCCATCGCGTTCTTTCTTCTTGCCACCGCGTACCTCTACGCGTGCGGAGGACTTTGATTTATGACGGCTGAAAATGTCATCGTCGGCCTGATCTGCATGGCCCTCATGGCCTATCTATTCGTCGCGCTCATTCGTCCCGAGAAATTCTAACCCGCGCCCGGCGCGCTATACACAAGAGAGTGAAAAATGACGGCTGTTGGATGGTTTCAACTCATTTTGTACGTCGCGATCCTGCTGGCGATCACCAAGCCGCTGGGCGTGTTCCTGGTTCAAGTTCTTGATCCCGCCGGCAAGACATTCCTCGACCGACTGCTCAAGCCGATCGAGAAATTCTTCTACGCGATCCTCCGCGTCGATCCGCACCAGGAGCAGACGTGGCAGCAGTACGGCGTCTCGATGCTGATTTTCAGCCTTGTCTCGCTCCTCTTCACATATGGCATTCTGCCGCCTCCAGGCGCATCTCCCGTTTCATCACAGCCTCGACCCCGTACAAAACCAGACGACGCTCACGCCCGATCTGGCGTTCAACACCGCGGCCAGCTTCACCACCAACACCAACTGGCAGAACTACGGCGGCGAAAGCACGATGACCTATTTCTCCCAGATGGTCGCGCTCGCCTCGCATAATTTCTGGTCCGCAGCCATCGGCATTGCCATCGCGGCCGTCATCGTCCGCGGCATCTCCCGCGACCGCGGCTCAACCGTCGGAAATTTCTGGGCCGATCTCATTCGGCTCAATCTCTATCTCCTGATTCCAATTTGCATCGTCTACGCCCTCTTCCTGATCTCACAGGGGATCATTCAAAATTTTCATCCCTATGTGCAGGTGCCGACCCTGGAGCAGCCTTCCAGCGCTCAGATCATTCCCATGGGCCCCGTGGCCTCGCAAATCGCCATCAAAATGCTCGGCACCAACGGCGGTGGTTATTTCAATTCCAACGCGTCATTCACCTTCGAGAATCCCACCCCCCTGAGCAACTTCGTGCAGATGCTCTCCATCTTCGCGATCCCCAGCGCCCTCACCTATTACCTCGGACGAATGGTCAAGAATCAGGCGCATGGCTGGGCCGTCTGGGCCGCGATGGCGATTCTCTTTGTGGCCGGGTTCACGGTCTGCTATTGGGCCGAAGCGCGCGGCAATCCTATGATGGATAAGGCCGGTGTTCAGGCCGGCGACGGAAACATGGAAGGCAAGGAAGTGCGGTTCGGCATCGTCAATTCCGCGCTCTTCGCCACGATTACCACAGACGCCTCCTGCGGCGCCGTCAACGCCATGCACGAAAGCTTCACCCCGCTCGGCGGTATGATTCCCATGATCAACATCCAGCTCGGCGAGATCGTCTTTGGCGGCGTCGGCGCCGGCCTGTATGGCATGCTCGTCTTCGTCGTCCTGGCGATCTTCATCGCCGGCCTCATGGTCGGCCGCACGCCGGAGTATCTCGGCAAGAAAATCGAATCCTACGACGTAAAGATGGCATCCCTGGCGGTTCTCATTCTGATATTCGATATTCTCGGCTTCACCGCCTGGTCATCCGTCAGCTCCTGGGGCGGAGGCACCCCCGCCGGTCCCGGAAACGTGCCCGGCTCCAACGCCACCCAATTGAACAACATCGGTCCCCATGGTTTCAGCGAGCTGCTCTATGCCTATAGCTCCTGCACCGGCAACAACGGCAGCGCCTTCGCCGGCCTGAGCGGCAACACGCCCTGGCTGAACACAACCCTGGCGATCGCGATGCTCTTGGGCCGTTTCATCATGATGGTCCCGATCCTGGCCATGGCTGGAAATCTCGCCAAGAAAAATTGATCCCCATCAGCGCTGGGACTTTCCCGGTATGGGGCGGGACGTTTGTCCTGCTCCTGGTGGGCACGATCCTCATCGTCGGTGCTCTGACGTTCTTTCCGGCTCTCAGTCTCGGCCCGGTCGTCGAACACTTTCTGATGATCAATGGTCAAACGTTCTAAGCCGCCAACAGGAGGTCTGGCATGGAAATCACACGATATTACGCAAATTTGTGTGCAACTCTGGACGCCAAAGCGCCGCCCGAGCCGCACATGATCTTCAGCGATTGGACCCTCTTCGGCATGTTCGCCGTGGGACTGATCCTCTTCTGCTACCCCCACGAAAACCATCGACGCGATGTGGCGCTGGTCGGCGCGATCGGCGGGTTGATGGCGGCGGTCTATGCGGTCGCGACCCCCGCCTGGCCCATGTCCGGCGTGGCCGTCGTCTGGGCCGTCGCGTCATTCTTTCGTTGGCGAAAACAAGTTGCCCGACACGCATTCACCGGCTCTAAACGCAAACGCGGATCAATCGCCGGAGGTGTCGATGGTGAATCCCGCTTCGGCCGAACGTTTGGTCCGTTGAATTAGAGGAAAATATGTCCGAAAAGGCACGTCAACGTTCACTGTTCGATCCCGAAATTGTCGGGCCGGCGCTGCGTTCCAGCATCGTCAAACTGCATCCGGTAACGATGCTGAAAAACCCCGTCATGTTCGTCGTGGAAGTCGGCGCGGCGATCACCACCGTCGAGCTTTTCTTCGCCAGATCCCACGGCGAATCCGCCCGCTTCGTGCTCCAGATCGCCCTTTGGCTCTGGTTCACCGTTCTGTTCGCCAATTTCGCCGAGGCGATGGCCGAAGGAAGAGGCAAGGCCCAGGCCGATGCCCTGCGCAAAAGCCGCACCAAAACCAGCGGCCGAAAGCTCGCCGCCGATAAACAGACCGAGACGATCGTCGCCGCCGAATCACTTCGCAAGGATGACCTTTTCGTCTGCACGGCCAATGACGTGATTCCCGCCGACGGCGAAATCATCGAAGGCGCCGCCACGGTCAACGAATCCGCCATCACCGGCGAATCCGCCCCCGTCATCCGAGAAGCCGGCGGCGATCGATCCGCGGTCACCGGCGGCACCACGGTCCTCTCCGATCGCATCGTCGTCCGCGTCACCGCAAATCCCGGCGAATCGTTCATGGATCGCATGATCGGCCTGATCGAAGGCGCCAAGCGCCAAAAAACCCCGAACGAAATCGCTTTGAATATTCTCCTCGCCGGCTTCACGATCGTCTTCCTCGTGGTAATCGTCGCCCTCAAACCCATGGCGGCGTACGCCAACGTCCCGGGAACCGCCGTTTCCATCACCGTCCTGGTCTCCCTTCTGGTTTGTCTGATTCCGACGACCATCGGCGGCCTGCTCAGCGCTATTGGCATCGCCGGTATTGATCGCATGGTCCAGCACAACGTCCTGGCGATGAGCGGCCGCGCCGTGGAAGCGGCGGGGGACGTAGACGTGCTTTTGCTCGACAAAACCGGCACGATCACGCTGGGCAATCGCCAGGCCACGGAATTCATCCCCGCCGGCGGAATCGAGCCGCGCGAACTGGCCGATGCCGCCCAGCTTTCCTCTCTAGCCGATGAGACTCCCGAGGGGCGCAGCATCGTCGTCCTGGCCAAGGAGCAATATGGCATTCGCGGCCGCGAACTCAGCGAAATGCCCGCTGCGGAATTCGTCCCCTTTACCGCCCAAACGCGCATGAGCGGCGTGAATCTCAACGGCGACAAAATCCGCAAAGGCGCGGCGGATTCCATCAAGCAATTCGTCGGCGGCACTTTCCCAGATGAGGTGGCCACAACCGTCAAACACATTTCCAGCCAGGGCGGTACGCCGCTGGTCGTCGCCAATAACAATCGTGTTCTCGGCACGATTTACCTGAAGGACATCGTCAAGCAGGGCCTCCCCGACCGCTTCAAGCGATTCCGCGCCATGGGAATCAAAACCGTCATGATCACCGGCGATAACCCGCTGACGGCCGCCGCCATCGCCAAGGAAGCAGGCGTCGATGATTTCCTCGCCCAGGCGAAACCCGAGGAAAAGCTCGCCCTCATCAAGCGCGAGCAGCAGGCCGGCCATCTCGTCGCCATGACCGGTGACGGAACCAACGACGCTCCGGCCCTCGCACAGGCCGACGTCGGCGTAGCCATGAACACCGGCACCCAAGCCGCCAAGGAAGCCGGAAACATGGTCGATCTCGATTCGAACCCGACGAAGCTCATCGAAGTCGTCGAGATCGGAAAACAATTACTCATGACACGCGGCGCCCTGACAACCTTCAGCATCGCCAACGACGTCGCGAAATATTTCGCAATCATTCCCGCGATGTTCGCCGCTGCCTACGCCACGGCGGGGCAAACCCACGGGCCGCTCTTCACCCTCAACGTCATGGGCCTGGTCAGCCCCTATTCGGCGATTCTCAGCGCCGTCATATTCAACGCCCTGATCATCATCGCCCTGATTCCCCTGGCCCTGCGCGGCGTGAAATTCCGCCCCATGCCGGCTGCCTCGATCCTCCGCCGAAATCTGCTCATCTATGGCCTCGGCGGTGTCATCATCCCGTTCCCGGGAATCAAAATCATCGATCTTCTCGTCAACGCCATGCACCTGGTTCCCAAGATGTAATTGTCTGGAGCAATCCAATGAACCCCCAACCCCCTGTTCAACGAAGTGCCATCGCGGAGATTCTGGTCCAGACCTGGATCAGCATCGTCGCAACCATCGCGACCGCCATTCTGTGCTGCGGCGTTTATCCCCTGATCGTCTGGGGCCTGGGCCAGACCATCTTTCCAAAACAGGCCAACGGCTCGCTCGTCACCAATAGCGCCGGAACCGTCGTCGGCTCAAGACTGATCGGGCAAACTTTCACGCTCCCGAAATATTTCCACCCGCGCCCCTCCGCCGCGGGAAATGGCTACGACCCCACGCAAACCGGCGGCACGAACCTGGGCCCCACCAGCGACAAGCTCTTCAACGGCGTCCACAACCAGTCCAACCCGGCCAATAATTTTGACGGCGTCGTCGATCTCGTCAAAGCCTATCGCGCCGAAAATAATCTCGCCGCCGACGCCCCCGTTCCCGCGGATGCTGTGACGCGGTCCGCAAGCGGTTGCGACCCTCACATTTCCCTCGCCAATGCCCTGCTACAGGCTCCGCGCGTCGCCAAGGCCAGGAATCTGCTCCTCGATCAAGTCAAAACCGTCATCGACCAGAACACCGAAGGCCCCGATTTAGGCTTCCTGGGCGAGAAAGGCGTCAATGTTTTGACTTTGAATCTCGCTTTGGACGAAATGAAGTAGGAGGTTGCGAGCCAATTCAATGGCCGACGATCGCGCAACAACCTTTCTTCAGATGATCCGCAAGTCGCAGCGCGGGCGTCTGAAAATCTATCTCGGCTATGGACCAGGCGTCGGCAAGACATTCCAGATGCTCCAGGAGGGGCACCGGCTCAAAGCCGACGGCATCGACGTCGTCGTCGGCTATGTCGAAACCCACGGCCGCGCCGAAACCCAAAAGCTCGTCGAGGGCCTCGAGGTCGTCCCGCGCCGCAAGATGGAATATCGCGGGATCACCATCGACGAAATGGATATCGACGCCATCCTGGCTCGCAAGCCGCAGGTGGTGCTCGTCGATGAATTGGCGCATACGAACGCCCCCGACAGCCGCAACCCCAAGCGCTATCAGGATGTCCAGGAACTGCTCGCCGCCGGAATCCACGTCATCTCGACGCTTAACGTTCAGCATCTGGAAAGCCTTTACAACACGGTCGAGAAGCTGCTCGGCGTAAAAGTCCGCGAGCGCTTGCCCGACGCCGTGCTGGCCGAGGCGGATCAGGTCGTGAATATCGACCTCGCCGCCGAGGATTTGCAGCGCCGTCTCCGTGAGGGAAAAGTTTATCCCATGGATCGCGCCAAGTCCGCCCTGGAAAACTTCTTCACCAATTCCAATCTCGAGCATCTGCGCGAATTGACGCTCCGTGAGGTCGCGTCGCAGTTAGACTTCCGCCGCCGCGAAAAGAAAGCCGCGGGCCAGGAAGCGGCAGCGGGGTCCGATCAAATCATGGTCTGCCTTTCGTCCGGCGGACCGAACAGCGCCAAGCTGTTGCGTTATGGCTCGCGACTCGCCGGGCGACTCAATCGCAACTGGTACGCCGTCTATGTGCAGACCCCCAGCGAGGAGCCGACCGTCATCGATGCCCGCATCCAGCGCCTCCTCGCCGACACGCTGACTTTGGCCAATCAACTCGGCGCCACCGTCTTTACGTTCAAAGGCCACGACGTGGCGGACACGATTCTGCGTTTCGCGCGCGAATATCGCGTCGGAAACATACTCATCGGCCGCCCCGGCCCCCAAACCTTGTGGAAGCGGATTCTCAATAAGCGCAGCATTGCTGAGGAATTGATCCGGCGCGGCAGCGGCGTGAACGTGATCGTCGTGGACGTGGCCACCGAATCGCTTCCTGAATCCGAAACAAAAGAAGACATGGGCCCGCCGCAGCATTCTCCCGCCGCCGTTGCCGCCGCCAAGGCCGCCGGCGCTGGAAAAAACGGCAAGACCATCGGCAGTCAGCTCTCCCCCGATCGCATCCTCATCTGGGAGGACCCCGTAACCAAGGACGACGTCTTCAAGCGCATCTCCATGGCCTTCACGGGCGGCGAGATGACCGCCGCCGATCGCATCGCCGCCAAACTCAGCGAACGCGAGCGCATCGGCTCCACATTCCTCAACGAAGGCGTCGCCCTCCCGCACGCGCGTATCGAGGATGTAAAAGAGCCGAAAATCGTCATGGGCGTCACTCACGGCGGCGTGCTCGACGCGCCCACCAAGGAACCCATCGAGGTCGTCTTCGCCCTTCTTTCCCCCACCAACGGCGCAACTTCCCACCTCCAGGTTCTCGCCAAAGCGGGCCGCCTTTTCCAGGACCGCGAACTCCGCCGAAGACTCGCCAAAGCCAAAACCCCCCAGGATGTCCTGGCGGAACTGGACGCCGCCGAATCTAATGCTTAAATGCAACGCGGAGACACAGAGACGCAGAGTTGAAAACCGGCCGCGGCGGGACAACCGCAGAGAAGTTCGCTTTGCATTTGTTTTTATCCGCGCCCATCCGCGAAATCCGCGGTTAAATTCTTTTTTACCGCGGATTTCGCGGATGGGCGCGGATGAATTCGAGATCAGTGTTGTGAGTTCATTTGTTTTCTCCGCGTCTTCCTCTGCGTCTCGGCGTCTCTGCGGTTGCATTTGAGTTTTATCATGCACAACCATCAGCCGATTTTGGATTGGATCGCCGGCGAGCAGGATCGCATGTTGAGCGAACTGATCGATTGGTGCAACATCAACACCGGCACCGGGAACGTCGCGGGAACGGACTCGCTTTTGGAGCGCGTTCTCGACTATGCCGGACCGCTGGGCGAGACGTTCGATTATTTGGAACCGTCGCCCGCAAAGAAAGTGGATCGAACCGGAAACCTGATCGAGATTCAATTGGGCCGGGTTCTATCCCTGGTAAAGCACCGCGAAGGAACGCGCCGGGTATTGCTCTGCATTCACTCCGACACGGTCTATCCGCCCGATCATCCATTCCAAAAGGCGGCGATCTCTTCCGATGGAACCCTTCGTGGTCCCGGCGCGGCCGATGCCAAGGGCGGCCTGATCGTCATGCTCACCGCCCTCCAGGCCTTCGAGCGAAGTCCATTCGCCCAAAACATCTCGTGGCAAGTCCTGATCAATTCCGACGAAGAGATCGGCTCCCCCTCCTCCGCGTCCGCTTTGGAAGTACTGGCCAAACAAAATGACATCGGCCTGCTCTTCGAACCCGCCCTCAGCGACGGCGGCCTCGCCGACCGCCGCAAAGGCTCCGGTAACTTCACCATTGTCGTTCGCGGCAGAAGCGCCCACGCCGGCAGAGATTTCGACGCCGGCAGAAACGCCGTCCTCGCCGCCGCCGAATTGATCGTCGGTTTGCACGATCTGAACAAGTCCATCCCCGGCGTCATCGTAAACGTCGGCGCAATCGAAGGCGGCAACTCCCCCAACGTCGTCCCCGACTTGGCGATCTGCCGCGTCAACGTCCGAACCAGCGAACCCGACGATGAAGGCCGATTGACCGCCGCCATGAACCGCCTCATCGAACAAACCAATCAGCGCGATGGAATCGAAGCGAAGTTAATGGGCGCATTTCACTCCCCGCCAAAAATTCCCACCGCCGCCGGGACGGCTTTGTTGAAAGCCACGGTCTGGTGCGGAAAGGAACTGGGCTTGAATCTAACCACGCCGCCGGTAGGCGGCTCATGCGATGGCAACCGCCTCGCTGCTGCGGGTCTCCCCAACGTCGACACCCTGGGCGTCCGAGGCGGCAAAACCCACAGCCCCGAAGAATTCATGGTGCCCAGGAGTTTGACGGAACGAGCGCAGTTGACCGCGCTACTCTTGATGAAACTGGCGGCGGGAGAAATCCCCTGGCCCGCGGAAACCCGAAACCAGAAACCAGAATGACGAATCAAGCCCGAATGCCCGAATGGACGAACGGTCCTTTCGCTCATTCGGTCATTCGGGTTTGATTCTGGTTTCTGATTTCGGGTTTCTGGTTTCCCACCCATATGCCTGTTCGCGAGAAAGGCCTTAGAATAGGTCCATGGTCCTCGTCCGTCCCGCCTCCATCGGTGATCTCGACGAACTTCTCGCCCTCGCCGCCTCGGCCGGCGTTGGCCTCACCACTCTGCCCAACGATCGCGAACTGCTCAAAAAAAGAATCCTCAAATCCCAGCGCAGCATGGAGACCATCTCTGATCGTCCCGGCGGCGAAAGCTATCTCCTTGTCATGCAGGACGTCCCCGGCAACAAAATCATTGGCGCCAGCGGCATCGTCTCCAAGGTGGGTGGGTTCGAGCCGTTTTACGCTTATCGTTTGGAGACCCAGATTTTCGATTTCAAGCCGCTGAAGGTCCACAAGGAGATTCAGGTCCTGCATCTTGTCCGCGAGCACGACGGTCCCGCTGAGGTTGGCAGCCTTTTCCTTGCCGTCGATTACCGAAAAAAAGATTTCGGCCGCTTCCTCCAGCTCGTCCGATTCCTCTTCGTCGCCGAACACCCGGATGCGTTTGAATCGACGATCGTCTCCGAACTTCGCGGCGTCATCGACGACAAGGGCTTCTCCCCCTTCTGGGACGCCGTCGGCAAGCATTTCTTCGAAATCGACTTTCCGAGGGCCGATCATCTCAGCGTCGTCAACAAGAAATTCATCGCCGATCTGATGCCCACGTATCCGATTTATGTGCCGCTCCTGGCGGCGGGGGCGCAAAAAGTCATCGGCCAAGTTCACGAATCCAGCCGCCCAGCGATGAAAAATCTTCAGGCCGAGGGATTCAAGTTCAACGGCATGGTCGACATCTTCGACGCCGGCCCGTGCATAAGCTGCCAGCGCGACGACATCCGCACGGTGAAGGAAAGCGCCGTCGCGACGGTCGATTCGTTCTCCGAGAAAATCGAATCCCCCACATTCATGATCGGAACGAGCGGCGCCGATTTCCGCGCCACGATCGCACCGGTGGAGCGTTTATCCCAGGATTCAGTTCGCCTGACGCCCGCGACGGCCGAAACCCTGAAGCTCTCCCGGGGCGATCGCGTCCGCATCGCGCTGCTGAGACCAGCCGAGGAGAAATCGTCGAGCGCCACCGACCCCAATCTCATCGGCGATCGCTGGCTCCCCAGCAAAGGTCCGGAGATCGATTCCGCCGGCGCCGTCGCAGCCGCGGCAAAAGCCTTCCCGGACTGGTCCGCTCTGCCCCTTGAGGCTCGCCAAAAGGTTCTCCAGGCGATGGCAGATCAATATCGCGCCCAAAAGGACAAAATCGCCGAGACGATTTGCCGCGAGACGGGCAAACCCAAATGGGAGTCCCTCGCGGAAGTCGACGCCATGATCGCGAAAGTCGCGATTTCCATCGACGCCTACCACGACCGCTGCGCCGTCAAAAGCCAGCGCCTCGCCGGCGCGACGGGCGCGACCCGCTATCGACCCCACGGCGTCCTCGCCATCTTCGGCCCCTTCAACATGCCCGGCCATCTCCCCAACGGCCATCTCATCCCAGCCCTCCTGGCCGGCAATACAGTCGTCTTCAAACCGAGCGAAAAGACGCCCCAAAGCGGCCGCGCCGTCGTCGAAGCCTGCGTCGCCGCCAATCTCCCGCCCGGCGTCGTAAACCTAATCCAGGGCGGTCCCGAAACCGGCGCCGCTCTCGCCCAACAGAAAAATCTCAACGGCGTCCTCTTCACAGGCAGCTCGGCCGGCGGCCGGTCCTTAAGCAAACTTCTCGCCGAACAAACCGGAAAAATCCTCGCCCTGGAAATGGGCGGCAACAATCCCCTGGTCGTCCACGAAGTCTCCGATCTCGACGCCGCCGCCATCGCCATCATCCAATCTGCCTATATCACCGCGGGCCAGCGCTGCAGTTCCGCGCGAAGATTGATCCTCGTCCACGGCCGGGAGGCCGATCTTCTCGTCGACAAACTTCTTAACTTGATCAAGACCCTCCGCATAGGATTCTGGAACGATCAGCCCGAGCCGTTCATGGGCCCCGTGATCGATATGGCCGCCGCCGAAAAAATCCTTTTCGCCCAGAAAGGCCTGATCAATGCCGGCGCCGTCCCGCTTGCCGAGACCGCCCCAAGTCCGCGCTCCCGCGCTCTTCCTCTCCCCCGGCCTGTTAGACGTCACCCCCGTCACCCATCGCCCCGATGAAGAAATCTTCGGCCCGCTCCTGCAACTCATCTACGTGGAAGATTTCGACCAGGCCATCCGCGAATCAAACAAAACCACCTACGGCCTATCCGCCGGCCTAATCAGCGACAAACCCGAACTCTTTGACCGCTTCCAATCCCAAGTCCGCGCCGGCGTCATCCACTGGAACCGCCCCCTCACTGGCGCCAGCAGCCACCTCCCTTTCGGCGGCATAGGCCAAAGCGGAAACCACCGTCCGGGAGCCTATTTCGCCGCGGATTACGCCGCGTATCCCGTGGCGACATTGGAGGCCACCAAAGTGACGATGCCCGAGAAGTTGCCAGCAGGCTTGATTGCGAGCACGGGCTAAAGGCAATTAACCGCGGATAACGCGGATGGGCGCGGATAAAATCCAATACCGGATATGACCTTTTTTGTTTTATCCGTGCCATCCGTGAAATCCGCGGTCCAATCGCTCTGCTTAATCTTCTTCGTGATCGAAGTTTACCCGCCGCGGCGGGGGCCCTTCGCCGTTATATTTCGGTTACGAAGAATATCCGGTAATCTGTCTCGGCAGCTGGAGAACTGATCGATGTCCACGCTCTCAGAAATTCTCGATCACAACGCTCAATTCCTGGAGCGCAAGGAATACGAACCCTTCCGTACCGACGGCTTTCCCGACAAAAAGCTCGTCGTCCTCACCTGCATGGACGTGCGCCTCGTCGAACTCCTCCCGCGTGCCATGAACCTCCGCAATGGGGACGCCAACGTCATCAAAAACGCCGGCGCCATCGTCTCCCATCCCTTTGGCAGCGTGATGCGAAGCGTGCTGGTGGCCGTCTATGAACTAAGAGCCGCGGAAGTCGCCGTCGTCGGCCATTACGGCTGCGGCATGACGGGCCTGAGCTGCGGCCGAGTGCTCGAAAAAGCCGTCCACCGTGGCGTCTCACCCGAAATGATCGAGACCCTCGCCCATTGCGGCATCGATCTCCAAAACTGGATGACCGGCTTCAAATCCCCCGAAGACGGCGTCCGCCAATCCGTCGACGTGATCCGAAAACATCCCCTTTTGCCCAAAGACGTCCCCGTCCACGGCCTGATGATCTGCCCCGACACCGGCAGACTCGATTTGCTAAGCGATGGGTACGACGCGGGCGCGAGATAGTTGAGCAGTAGACCAGTTGAGCAGTAGACGGGGATGGATTTGCATTGAAAGGGGCTGGCGCGGGACAATTGCAACTCGACGGGAGGATTAAATGTCACAGCCGCCGCCATTGGGAAATCCATTGGGTCCAGGCCAAGGCTCAACCCCGCCGTTGCCCCCACCTGTTCCGTTGGGCTATGCCCCGCCGCCCGTGCAGGAAGGGCCCGATATTCGCAAAGTGGCTGCGATGCAGCGCACCATCATGTATTGCATCCTGTCGGAAATATTGATCGTGATCGGCCGGGTCACATTCGCGACAAATGGCAACGTGACCGGCCTGCTGCTCCTCGGATTGGTCTACATCGTGGTAGGGATAATCGCCGCGGTATGCATCTTCATCCTCGCCCTCTCCCTCTACAACACGGCCCTGGGAATTGTCCTGGGAATTCTCACCCTGATTCCCGTAGTCGGCTTGATCGTCCTGCTCGTCGTTAATAGCAAGGCAACCACCGTCCTGAGACAAAACGGCCTGAAGGTGGGCCTCATGGGCGCCAAGCTCCCGCCACTGCCTAAAGCGTAAGGGGGATTTCGTGGCGGAGCACGCGGGCGGAGAGCCTCTTCGGGTTGAGCCTCTGGCATATACGAGAGGCGAGCTGAACCGCCGCCCGGGACTGGTGACCACCGTGGCGGTGATCAGTCTTTGTTATTGCATTCCGAATTTCCTGATGAACTCTGGGCTGGCGTTGGACGGGCTGAGCATGATCCGAGCGAATCGCGCCGAATTTGGCGCGATTGACGATCGCTCCGGCAAGGGCTTTTTCCCCGCAACAGACGGCTCGGGATTGCGCGATGTACGAGCAGATGTACAGGTCGGGAGTAGCCCAAGTAATCGTTTCCGGAATCGACCTCATTTTTGCGGGAATGCTCTTGGTCGGGGGAATCGCTCTCCTAAGACAGAAATATATTGGCGTGCGCGTGCACCGAGTTTATGTGGTTGCGAAACTGCTCGTTGGTTTGGTCGTCGGTACCGGACTTCTCTCGTACCTATTCAATACCCACCGGTGGAACGATGAAACTTCGATGGATCTAATGGGATGCGCGTATCCCGTCATGCTGGCCGTGCTGATGGGTGGAAACACATTCCGCCGCAATCAACCTGTGTGGGGCGGGTTCGGTTCCTCGGCGGCGCGTCCGCGCCGGTTTACCGCGATCGGGATCATTAGCATATCCGTCGGCGGGCTCTCCCTGTTGGCCTCGATGCTACTGATCATTACCGCCGCGGCGGATATTCGGCAAACAATCACCGTGCGAAACAATGAGTTGCAGCAGAGGCAGGTGTCCACCCAATCGAGCTACGTTTATCCGTGGAACCCGGCCGAGAGGGATCAAGAATATGCTCGCGAAATCAGAAACCTGGTCATTGTCACAGCGGCCTTCGGCCTCGATCTGCTGACGGCCATTTTGCTCTTGCTGGGGGGCAGACGTTTACTCGAGGCCGATCCCCTTGGCCTGCGAACGCATGGGATATACGTCATCGCAAAGCTGAGCGCGGTCTTCCTGTGTGCGATTAGCCTGTCCGGGCTTTTCTCATCGTTTCGATTTGCCCTCGGCTCGGAGCAACTCGCTCTGATTATCATTCCCCTTTCGGCGCTCTATCCCATCGTCCTGATATTCATCCTCTGCGAAAAACCGTTTCAAGTTCGACGCGTCGAGGCCGCAAATTAAAACGAGAAACCCAAACGCCCCAACGAATCGCTACCTCCGCGATTCATTCGACATTCAGTCATTCGGGTTTGATTCTAGTTTCGGGTTTCTAGTTTTCCCTCACATCCCCATAGAGTAGAAAAATTCCTCATGCACAACCTTGCCGTCTTTGACCGTGTAAAGCGCCATCTCATCGATGGTCATTCGCTTTCCCGCCGTCGGTCCTGAGCTTGGCGTGACGTCCAGCGTAAACCGCACGATAAACCGATCCCCATGCGGCCACGGCCCCTCGACTTTTCCCCCGTGGATCGTATGGCTCTTTTCAAACCATTCCGTCTTTTTGCGCATCGCGTCGATCCCTTCCTGCGCCGCGGCATGTTCGGCCCGCCGTGCGGCTCGATGCTGACGATATTGGGGGCATACGTCGCATTGATCGCATCCATGTATTTCCCCTGTTTGCACAATTCAACCAGCTTCTTCCCCACTTCCATCGTGCTGCTCATGGTTCGCTCCTTTGAAAATGTAGTGCAAGAGCATAGTCCGCCCTCCTGCCGATCTTCCATTGTTATTTTTTCAGTTTCGGTTGATGAATATTGAACAAACCCATTTAAGATGGAGCACTCGATGCAATTGGAGCCCGGTAAATCTTGGGCAAGCGTGGGCTTGGGCGACCCCTATTGCGCCGCCTGCGGCTACTCCCTCAAGGGACTCGAAAACTCCGCCCGCTGCCCCGAATGCGGCCGCGCAATCGTCGAAGTCCTCATGCGCAAGGAATTCCCCCGTCCGCGCGGAAAACGCTATCGCTCCAAAGCCACACTCTTCGGCTGGCCCGTCGTCTCTATCGCTGTCGGCCCTCACGAAAATGAAGTCCGCGGCCACGCCCGCGGAATCATTGCCATCGGCGATATCGCCACCGGCGGCATTGCAATCGGCGGAGTCGCCGTGGGGATTGTCTGCGTAGGCGGAATGGCCCTGGGCGCGTTCACCTTTGGCGGATTCTCCCTTGCTCTGCTCTCCGCCATGGGCGGCTTCGCCGGCTCGCTCGGCATCGCCTATGGCGGGTTTGCCGTGGGAACCATCGCTTCGGGCGGCTTCGCGATCGGCTACATCGCGCAAGCCGGATTTGCGCTGGGCCATTTTGTTCGAGACGCCAGAACCTCTCGCCATGCCGTCCCTCCGATTTTCCATACCTTGAGATGGCTCCTCGGCAATCCCCGCGGCAATCCAGGCGATCAGCTGATCACGATTCTCATGGGCCTCGTTCCGCACATCGTGGCCGCGGCCATCATCGGCCTGGCCGCCCTGGTCGCTTCGATGCGTACCGATGATGATGAAAACAAGGTAACATAGCGAGCATGGATATTGTGGTTGCCATCACCGGAGCCAGTGGTGCTCTCTACGCCCAGCGGCTGATCCAAGTCCTCGTCGCCGCCGGCGTAAACGTCCATCTCGTCGTCTCGCCGCTCGGAAAAAGATTGCTTCATGATGAACTCGGCGTGGAGACGATCGACCTGGCGGCTCTCGCCGGAACTCAAGCCCACACGATCACGCATTACAACTACAACGACGTCGGCGCAAAAATCGCCAGCGGCAGCTTCCTCCATCAAGGCATGGTCATCGTCCCTTGTAGCAGCAACACCCTCGCCACCGTCGCCCACGGGCTCGGCGATAACTTAATCGCCCGCGCCGCCGCCGTTACACTCAAGGAACGCCGCCGCCTCATTCTCGTTCACCGGGAAATGCCCCTCTCTCCGATCGACGTGAACAATTACAAAATCCTCAGCGACGCCGGCGTCATCCTCGCCCCCGCGAACCCCGGCTTATATCTCAATCCAACTTCAGTTGCCGAGATCATCGACTTCGTAGCCGGAAAATTGATGGACCTCCTCGGCGTATCGCACGCGCTCGACACCCGCTGGGACCCCAAAGCACTCCGACCTCCGGGTAAACTATCGTGACCGACGTGCCTGTCGATCTTCCAGTCTCGCCGTGTAATCGCCTGGCCATCTTCGCGGCCGATATCAAAATCCATCACACCGTCTTCGCGCTCCCCTGGGCCTTATTCGAGCGCCGTCCTTGCCGGACATCGCAGCTCCCTCACGTGGGGCAAAATCGGCCTCGTATTGATCTGCATGGTGACCGCCCGCACGGTCGCGATGGGCGCGAATCGTCTCTTCGACGCCGCCCTCGACGCCAAAAATCCCCGCACGGCCCGGCGTGCCATCCCATCCGGAAAATTGTCGCGACGGTACGTCACCGGAATCGTGATCGTCTGCTGTGTCGGATTCATTCTCGGCGCAGGCGGCTTCTGGCTCTTCTACGGAAACCTTTGGCCCCTTGCTCTGAGCCTGCCGGTCCTCGCGTTTCTCGGTGCCTATCCGTTCCTGAAGCGCTTTACGGAATTGTGTCACTATTACCTCGGCGCGGCCCTCGCCCTCGCGCCAGTGTGCGCCTGGGTAGCCGTCTGCGGAAAACTGGATTGGCCGCCGGTCATCATGTTCGTGGCGGTTCTCACGTGGACGGCCGGGTTCGACATCCTCTACGCCTGCCAGGACTACGCCAGCGATCTGGAATTAGGCGTTCATTCCGTCCCCGCGAAATTGGGAATCCCCCGCGCCCTCTGGCTCAGCCGCGGTACGCACCTGATTTCCGCCGCCGCAATCGTCTCCCTCAAATTTGTCACCCCCGAGTTCGGCGCCCTCTACGCCGCCGGCGCCGCGCTGGCCGTCTTGCTCCTTATCATCGAGCAAGCGATGGTCACCCCCACGAATCTCGCCCGCGTCGGCCTGGCATTCTTCGCCATCAACGGAATCATCAGCGTACTACTCGGGACGCTGGGGATTATCGATATTATGTGGCGGTAGGGTAATTTGGCGGCTTTGGGCAATTTTGGGCGATAAGTAACGGATGTTGTCAATGTTGGTGTAGATGTTACTATACTTACCATGGAAGTTGTTCCAGCCGGGGTGTCTATGACCGGTTTTTCGTCTTTAGATGAATCGCCCCCCCAGTTCATTCCAAGCGTCGAATTTGCCCATGCATTATTGCAGATGGAATTGCCATTTGCTGAGCCGCGAGAGTATTTCGGCGAACATGCGAACGAAGGCAACGCTGGAGCGGGTGTGGCGTATGACGTGGGGACGATCCTCGATCCCGATACGGCCGCGGCCGTCGGCGCAAAGCGCTTGGATATTGGGATTCGGGTAGAACGCACGTTAGCCGCAATTGCGATGCGTGCCGCAATGTACAATGCGCGCACAGTAGAGATATCCCGGGGCGGTCGGTTTACCCCTAACATCGCCAGCGCAATGATTGGGTGCCTGGGGATTTTTTCCGAACGCGCCGGCGGAATACTAAAAAGATTAGAGGAAGAGCTGATCCCATTCGCGAAAACTCGAAATATTAGAGGCCCCTGGGGCGAACTTGAATGGGGGGAGACCGGGCTTCATATCAAAACCGCTCCGCCCTCAGTGGCCGAGGAAGCCGACCGGCCGCGGGCTCAAGTCATATTCGATCCCGGCCAAGAGTAGCTCAAAGACACTGGCGTGGTCTGATGTTCTGCTGACAGGAGGGCGGCAGTGGACAGCTTTCGCATTCTTCACATTTCAGACCTCCACTTCGGATTGCCGCCTCGTAACTGCGGGTTTCCGGACATTTTACACAGCGCCGGCTACAAAAGTGCCTCTCGACATCCACTAAGCCCATCGTCTTATGATCCCGACCTCGCCGAGGCGCTGGCACGTTTTGTTCACCGTTCCGGTCGCCGTTTGGACGCGATTATCGTCAGCGGCGATCTAGCGACGAACGGCACGGTCGTCGACCTATCTCTGGCAAGGGATTTTATTTTGAACCCGGCAATCCGGAATTTGTGGTGGAACAAATCGGGAGCACCATCCATTAATCAATGGGATCTGCCTATCTTGGTGATACCCGGAAACCACGATCGCTTTGACGGGCAATTTTATAACCCCGGAGGAACTCTTTTCGACCGAGCTTTTGGAACGAAGTGGCGCGCGGGAAACGCCGCCCAGATCTTGCGTGTGTTCAAAGGCATATCGGGCGAACACCTTGCATTTCTTGGCGCCGACTTTTGCCTTCGCTCGAAGAAAGATGGCACGGGAATCTGGGGTTATCTTGGGCAAGGAAAGGTCTATCAAAACGCGTGCAACGCCCTGGTCGACGCGACCGACGATGTTCGCAATCGATTTGGTGATATAGGAGTCGTTTGGGTGGTGCATTTCCCGCCCGAATTTCAAAATATTAAAGCCAGTTTGGCGCTAATCGATGACAACTTACTGGCCAACGCCGCCGCGAAATCACAGGTTCCGGTCATTTTGTGCGGTCACACCCACGAGCCGAGGAAGTACCCATTGGCAGGCGGTTGCCTCGTCTATTGCGCCGGCACGGCGACGCAGTATTATGCTCCGAAACAAAACATTCTTCACGTTTTGGAATTCGAAGTTGCCGGCGCGAATGTTAAGTGTTTGCCGCATCAGAATCTGCACTGGGACCAGCGGCGTCAGAGCTTCAGCTGATATGGCCTCCGAATGCCGTTGGTTAAGATAGGGGAACTGTTCGAATAAGTCGGGCTGAAATCGAAGAAAATTGCTCGGAGGCTTGCCGGGAAATCTCCATACATTTTGCCCAGGTTGATGACGCCTCCCCCGAACCGCTCATGCGAGCCATCCTCTGAATTGGTCGCCCGCGCACCCTTTATCGTAAGACGACGTTGGTGGATTGTTTTTCACCGGACCAATCATGGATGTGCAGAAAACTATACAGACGGCGACCCAGGCGGAGCCCGTGCGCGGGGAGGTGGCGCATGCGTCTCGGTCGCCGTCCGGACGAGTCCTCTTGACCGAGACCGCCGACGCGCGCTGCGCGGCAATCACCGCGCTCCTTAAGGAAGAGGGATACGACGTCAGCGGCTGCAAGGATGCCGCCGCCGTCATGCACCGCGCCAAGCAGAACACCCCGGACGTCGTGATCCTGGACGTCGAACTTCCTCACGGCCAGCCCGAGCAGTGCGTGCGGGCGCTGGCTCGCTGCTACCAAACGTCCAGCGTCTCGTTCATCCTCGCCTGCCCTCGCTCGTTCGATCGCAAGCGACTGCTCGAGATGGTGCACGAAGGCGCAACCACCATTCTTCCCAAGCCGTACACAAAGCAGCAGATTCTCGACACGTTAAAATCCGCCGTGCAGCGCGCCCGCACGGTCCGTGCGGACATGGCCGTCAAGCTCGGCGCCGAAGCTCCCGTCAGCCAGCGCGTCGAATCCAACAATTCCCTCTTATATCGCCCGATCTATTGCGTTCAGCACGCCGGCCGCCCCCAGTTGAATCGATACCTCGTTCGCCCCGGCGCCGCGTGCGTCGAGAACGATCTCTTCGGCCTCCCAACCTATAACCCGACTCCGGACCACGACGAAGTCGACTTCAATCTGCTTTCCATCATGGTCTGCCCGGAATGTCTCTTTTCCTCCGCCCACGTCGGATATTTCCTCGATCCGGCCGAGAAGAAGGAAAAACGGCACCATTTCGACGCGGCAACCTTGCGCGCCCTCGTCAACGACATGCCCGGCCGCATCGAGATTTTCACCAATCGCTCCGGCGACTTCTTCACCGAAAACCGCACCGCCGAAGACGCAAAAATCGCCTGCGAAATGGCGATCCGATGCTCCGAAATTCTGCATCAGCAAAATCCCCTTTCCCTCCCCATCGAACTTCTGCGATTGGCAAACTACCGGCTCATGCTGGCGCGACTATGGGAGCCGACTCATGCGGAGACGGCGCGGCGACATCGACTGGCGGCGGTTGACCCCCTCAAACGGGCCATCACCTCCATCGATGGCGCCGCCCGCGCAAAAGCCATCCACCAACTTGTCGCCCTCGGCAGCCATCTAGGCGATAGGGAAATGGCCAAATATTACTTAACCCTCCTCGCCGACCTAGAAGCCGCCGCCCCCGCGGCCATGAAGGACGAAGTCCAACCTTACCTCCACCAAGCCCGCCAACTTATGGAAAAAGTGGCTTAGCGGCGGGCACGGCGCCATTTCCCGCATTTCCCTTCGCGTCCTTCGCGCTTTCGCGGTTTAAACCTATACTGTGGGCCAATGTCCGCAGAAATCCGCGTAGACGACCCGAAACTGCAACCCGTCGCCGAGAAAGTCTCGGCCGGCGAGCGCCTCTCCTTTGACGACGGGTGCGCCCTCTACGCCAGCCGCGACATCCACGGCATAGGCCGCCTGGCGAATTTCGTCCGCGAAAAACTCCAGGGGAACGTCGCCTATTTCAATCGCAATCGCCATATCAATTACACCAACGTCTGCGCCCTCTCCTGCAAATTCTGCTCCTTCTATCGCAAGCGCGGTGAAGAGGGGGCCTATGAGATGCCCGTCGAGCAGGTGGTCGCCACCGCCGCCCGCGCCGCCGACGCGGGGGCAACCGAAGTCCACATCGTCGGCGGCCTGCACCCCTGGCTCAAATTCGATTATTACCTTCAGATGCTCAGCGGCATCCGCCGCCAGTGCCCGCAATTGCATATCAAAGCCTTCACCGCCATTGAGATCGTTCATTTCACGCGCATCGCGAAAATGGGCGTGCAGGAAGTCCTCACCGCTCTCCGCGAAGCTGGATTAGGCAGCCTCCCCGGCGGGGGGGCGGAAATTTTCGACGACCGCGTGCACGATGAAGTGTTCAAGGGAAAGGTCCGCGAAGACCGCTGGTTCGAAGTCCATCGCACCGCCCACGACCTGGGAATTTATTCCAACGCCACCATGCTCTATGGCCACGTCGAAAATCCCACCCAGCGCGTCGGCCATCTGATCAAGCTGCGCGACCTCCAGGACCGGTCCCTCGCCGCCATGAAATCCTCGCCGCAAAAGGCCGCATTTAATTGCGTAATCCCCTTGAGTTTCATTCCCGAAAACAGCGAGCTAGGCTACTTGCCGGGTCCCACCGGCATGACGGACCTGAAGACCCTGGCCATCAGCCGATTGCTCGCCGACAACATCCCGCACATCAAAGCCTTCTGGATCATGCAAGGCATCGGCCTCTCCCAAATGGCCCTGCACTGGGGCTGCGACGATCTCGACGGCACCGTCGTTTGGTACGACATCACCAAACGCCAGGGCGACGGCGTCCACCAGGAAATGCATGTCGAACAACTAAAACGATTGATCCGAGAAGCGGGGAGAGAGCCGGTGGAAAGAGACACGTTGTATCGAGCGGTCAAGCGCCCGCCGGAATTGCAGACGGCGTAGGCTAAAACCCGAAACCCGAATGACGAATCAAACCCGCATGACCAAATGTCCGAATCGCCGAACCGGCGCACGGGGGCCTTTCTCCCATTCGGGTTTCTGGTTTCGGTCATTCATTCGGGTTTCTGGTTTCGGGCTTCGGGTTTAAGGAGAACCATGTCCCTCTTAGTCACCGGCTCCATAGGAATCGACACCGTCGAAACCCCTTTCGGCAAGCGCGACGACGTCATCGGCGGATCAGCCGTCTATTTCTCTTTTGCCGCCTCCTTCTTCACGCCGGTCCGATTGGTCGGAGTGGTAGGGGAGGATTGCCCCAAGGAATTACTCAACGTGTTCCAGGGCCGCCCGGTCGATACGTCAGGCCTGGAAATGCGCAAAGGCTCCAAAACCTTTCGCTGGCATGGTTCATATGTAAAGGATCTGAACCAGGCCGAGACCGTCGAAGTGGATTTGAACGTCCTGGCGGAGCGAGCCCCGAAGATTCCGCAAAAGTTTCTCGATAGCGAATACATTTTCCTCGCCAACACTCACCCGGTGCTTCAGCAGGAGATCTTGGCTTCGCTGCCCGCGAGGAAACTCGTCATCGCCGACACCATGAATCTGTGGATTCAGACCGAACGGAACGAAGTGGTCAAACTCCTCTCCAAGCTAGACGGCCTGGTCCTGAACGACGGCGAAGCTCGCCTACTCACTGAAAAGAAGAACCTGATCGAAGCCGCGCACGACGTTTTGAAAATGGGCACAAAATTCGTCGTCATAAAAAAAGGCGAACACGGCTCGATCCTCGTCAGCGACCGAGACACCTTCGTCCTCCCCGCCTTCCCCGCCGAAAAAGTCGTCGACCCCACCGGCGCCGGCGATAGCTTCGCCGGCGGAATGATGGGCTACCTCGCCTCCCAGGGATCCCTCTCCCCGGCAACTCTTAAACGTGCCATGGCCTTCGGCACCATTGTCGCCAGTTTCACAATATCCGATTTTTCCCTGGGCGGACTGGCCTCAATCAACCGAGGGCATATCGACGAGCGATGGCAGGAATACAAAGCCGCGATGAGCTTTTAGCCGCAATGTTGCCGAGACATTGTCGCGAGCAATTGCTGCAAACCAGTGTCAAAGTTAAAATCCTCGCGAAAAGGGATCTTGAGCGGTGTCGATGCGCCCTTCTAATCTTTGCGTTTTTTGCGGCACGGCCGCCGCTACCAACGACGACCATGTCATCCCGAAATGTTTGTTTCCTAAGCCTCGGCCGAAAATGGTGACCGTTTCAGCCTGTCTGCAATGCAACCGAGCAAAGGCGCGGGACGACGCCTATTTGCGGGATTTATTGGTCTCAGACATTGGAGCCTCTGGAAACCGCATCGCAATGAATATTTCAGGCGGCCCGATGCTACGAGCAGCACGATCGGGGCGGTCGGAAATTGGAAAGGCGATAATTACACAAGGAAGGGTCCAAGCATTTTATCATCATGGCGTTTATCTCGGAGACGCTCCGGCGATCCCTGTCGACGGGGACCGCGTCACGAAAATATTTCACACAATTGTTCGAGGGCTTTATTTTCAATTGGCCGGAAATATCTTTCCGGCCAATTCAACATGTGAGGTTCGGCGGTGCTACGGTCATGATTACACCAAGCCGCTGGAAGCAATGCGCAAGACGGTCGGCTGCAATGGCCCTTATCGTCTCGCAGACAACATTTTTGAATGTTAGATGCTGAGGGCGGCTGAGGAACCTGCTACTACAGCGTGGATAATGTCGTTCTACGGCGGAGTGCATTTTCGGATAAGCACTGGCCCAAGCTTTGAACCCAAAATATTAGCGGGGCAATAATGACGTGATGGGGGTAATCATGATTTTCATTAGTCACAGCAGTAAGAACAAGGCACTGGCGGCGGAAATAAAGGCTGAACTTGAGGCAGCCCAATTCCGGTGCTTCCTTGCGCATGACGATATTACCGTTAGTGCCGACTGGCATGACGAACTCTGGCAGGCACTTCGCACCTCTTACGCATTCGTCGGGCTGGTGACAAAGCAGTTCAATAGAAGCCAATTTTGTCAGCAGGAATTGGGAGCGGCTCTCGCGCTGAACAAGCCTCGCCTGCTTGTACGCCTTGGCGTTCGTCACCCGCCCGGCTTCTCGAGTCGCTTCCAGGCCGTCCGGCGAGATCGCTTGGCGAAAGCGCTCGACGAGCTTCCTCAATTCCAATCTTTACGGATCGAATCATGGATTACTGGATTAGCATCGATTGGAAGTTGGGAAGCCTCAAACGCCTTGCACGAGCGGTTTCGAGAGGAGTGGGCAAATATGTCGGTGGAAAAGAAGCTCGCGTGGCTATTGTCGGCCGCGGGAAACGGAGAAGTCGCCGGGCATTTGGTTGGGACGGAAGGTCAACTTCTGAGAGAACCTCGTAGGCTTGCGTTGGAGCCTAGACTCTCGGCACCATTTTTTGCGCTGCCTTTACTGAATTGAAAGAATACCTCACCCCTCAGTGGCTGTTCGATAACGACAAGAAGGGCGCGTTACACCGCCCCGAAGATAACCACATCGGGACAGCAGGAAAACGAACGAAGCGAAAGCGTCGAGCGAACGGCTAGGAGAGTGCGCTCTCGAACAGTGCAGTATTTCGATGCTTGTCATGACCAAAATCACCCTTCGCAATCCGCGGGGTCCCGACGCGCAGCCCATTGAGGTCGAAGCCATGGCAGATACCGGGCAATCCATATGTGCATTCCCGAGCACATCGCTATTCAACTTCGCCTGGAACAATACGACCAGAAAGAAGTCACCATCGCCGATGGGAGCAAGCGGCTCGCCCCGTACATGGGACCGATCGAGATTCGGTTTAAAAACCGAGTCGGATTGGGCGGCGCGCTGGTGATGGGCGACCAGGTGCTCCTGGGGGCCATACCGATGGAGGACATGGATCTGGTCGTCTCGCCGAAGGACCGGAGGATCGATGTCAATCCCGCCAGTCCGAACGTCGCCTGCTCGACCGTAAAGTGAAATAGCCCCGCAAATCGCAAAATCTATTGTCCGCCCGACTCGGGCGGCGTCCCCACGGATATATTCGGCAACGCCGGCAGCGGATCAAACCCACGCTGAACGTCCGGCAGCAATTGCTTAATCGCCCCGAATGATTTCGCCAAATGATAGATCATCTGCGCAAAGGCAAAAATGAAAATCAGGAGAATAGCGCCGGGAATGAGCGCCTTGCGCGGTAAGGGTCGCGGCATGAATACGGCCATCGCTACGCCCACGATCAGCAGGTATGCCAATAGAAGCGAGGAAAGCACCAGCGCGACGATGACAGCCCAGACTTTCCCTCGCTTCATAAAGATCGCACAGGTCAGATAGGCCGCGCCGGGCCCCACATAGACCAAAGCCATCACGGCAAGGAGCATAAAATTAAATGAAGGCATGCGCCCGGCGAACAACACAGACGGAACCAGCATCAATCCACCCAAGCCGATAAAGATGATGCCAAGAATACGCGACGAGCGAATTGCCAGATGAAGCGGACGGCGCGGATCACCTCTGGGAGGAAGAGCCACCAAGACTCCGGTTGCCCGAAATTATACCGCCGCTAAGGCGGAAATCCGAAACCAGAAACCCGGAATCCGAATCTCACCAGAATGACCGACTAGAGCATTTCCCAAATTAAACTAGCGGCTGGCGGTAACCGCAATGGCGGAAAAATCCCGCGGCATCTTCGGTCGTAACGGCGTCCATTGCCGCGAACACAGCCCGGACCAAGGTGTCGAACGTTCTGGGCTCCGCCGAGCGGATCAGTTGCTTCGCTTTGCTCCACATCATCTCGATCGGATTCAAATCCGGCGAGTAGGGTGGCAGCAACCACAGTTCGCAGCCGGCGGCTTCGATCAGGCGTCGCACTTCTGAATGTTTGTGCGGCTGCAAATTGTCCATCACCACGATGTCCCCGCTTCGCAGGCTGGGCACGAGCGCTTCACGCACCCAGGCGACAAAAACATCGCTGTCCATCGCCCCTTGAACAATCGCGCCGGCGGTCGCGCCGTCGAGCCGAACCGCGGCGATCATGGTGGTCGTGCTCCAGTGTCCGGCCGGGGTCTTGCACAACAACCGTTCGCCGCGGCCGCACCGGCCACGCAATCGGGTGAAGTTCGTCTTGGCCCCGGATTCATCCACAAAAACAAGACGCTCGGGATCGACGTCCTTCAGCCGCCGACGCCACTGCGTCCGCGCGGCGGCGACGTCGGGCCGATCCTGCTCGGACGCGTGGAGAGACTTTTTTTAAAGGAGAGGCCCAGCTTCCTGAGCCAACGGTCGACCGTCGACAGCGACACGTCCAGCGCCAACTTCTCTTTGATCTCGTTGAGCGTGGCATCCGGCCGGGCGGCCACGAACCGACTCAAACGAGTCTTCAACTCGCCGGTCAACTTCCCCTTGCGGCCACGAAGATGAAGCAGCGGTTCGGCCGTCCCCCGTTCACGTTCATCCTGTCGCACGCGGCGGACGGCCGACTCGCATCGGCCGAAGATCGCGGAAATCTCCTTCGTGCCTTTGCCGGCACGATACGCCGACATGATCCATCGACGGGTCAGAGCGGTTTGCGATGCCATGGCAACCTCCTTGTTGAATCGGAGATTAGCAAAACAGCATCGATGGCGCTAGTTTAAAATGGGAAATGCTCTAGCCAACACGCCCTTCGCTCATTTAAGCATTCGGGTTTGATTCGGATTTCTGGATTCGGGTTTCTGGTTTCCGCCTAACGCCGGCTCGACGGCGCCGTCGTCGCCCCCGGCGGCATCCGGGGCATTGGTTCCGTCGTCGGCTGCGTTTGCAATTCCGGTGGCACCACGGTGCTGGCCGCGCGAACAACAATAATCGCGTCCACCAGGTCAGGACCCGATGGCCCGGTTGTCGGTTCAGACGTCGCCTCAGTCGTAGGTTCCGTCGAGGCCTCAGTTGCCGCGGTCCCGCTTATTCCGCCCCCCGCAGCGCCCCCGGGGCCCCCAGCCGAGCCTGCCGCGGTCGCCCGCACCGAGTCTCCATACAGCTCATATGTCGGAACCGCTTCCGGAGGCTGATCGTTCAAGGCCTCCTGCAACGCCGCCGCCTGCTGGGGATTCATATTGCACGCAACATAAATCCGCTGGGCAATCTTCTCCGAATAAGCCCCCGAAAGCTGCTGCGCGCTCGGAAGCGTCGCGGCCTGGGCCAGTTGCTGACGCGCACTCGGCTGTGTCGCGCCACCTTGAGGCACCTCCCACCATGAGATGCCGTTTTGCGTGGAAAGGAACTGCGAAATCTGCCGCCCGGCGACCGCCGTATCCGGAACGCCCACGACGAAAACCAGCGGCGTGGACTTCCCTACCGCAGGCTTGGATAAATCGTATCCACTGGATTTGAGCTCGTCCCGGATTGCGCTCATATCAACGGGAGCCGGCGGAACCCCCTCGAACTGCGCTGCACGAAAGCTCAGCATCGGTGCAGGAGCTGCGGCCACCTCGGACGGAGAGGGTTGGGTCGCCGGTGTAGCAGCCGCCATCGGCGCGTTCTGCGCCTTCGACGCCTCGATATCCGCTTCAATCTCACTCTGCGTCTTTTGATCCACCGCACTGGGCGCAACCTGCGTGTAATTAGCCGGCTTGAACGTCGGCACAACCGTCCGATAGACAATCAACACCAGCGACGCTCCCAAAAGGAGGATCGCCGCCGCCGTGATGTACTGCGGCAAACGAAACCCGCGCGCCGGCCGTTCCAATTTCATCGAATCCGGCGACCCCAGCAGAATCGATCGCTCCACCTGCCCGCGCAACCCTTCGCCCACATCGCCCGGCGCCTTCACTCGAGGCAAATCCCGCAGAAGCTGCCTCTGCGCGATCAGATCCTCCAGCATCTTCCGATGCTGCGGATGCTCCGCCAGGTGCTTCTCGATTTCCTTCCGCCCGGCTTCGTCGAGGTCCCCCTCGATATAGGCACACAACATGGCTTCAATGTTTTCCATATGTGTGTCCCGATTACGTCTTCCGTCCACTATTCATATATGGCGTCAATTCATCGCGCAACGCCAGCCGAGCCCGAAACAGCCGGCTCTTCAATGTGCCAAGCGGCATCGCCAGTGCATCGGCCATCTGCTGATAGTCAAACCCCTCGATGTCGCGCATGACGAGTACGGCGCGGTATTCCGGATCCAGCCGCCCCAGCGCGTCGAGCACCATCCGTTGCTCTTCCCGTTTCTCCGCTATTTGCGACGGCTGAGGGTCGCGAGCGCTGAGCCGATCGACCAGTCCCGACGCCTGATGGTCGCCCCCCAACTCCTCGCCTCCCGGATTCGGCGCCCCGTCGAGCGAGAAAGTCCTTCGATGTTGCGATCGCCGGAGCTGCGTGATGGCCAGATTCACGCCGATCCGAAACAGCCACGTATAGGGCGACGCCTCCCCCCGGAACGTGCCGATCTTTTCCAGCCCGCGCGCGAAAGTCTCCTGCGTCAGTTCGCGCGCTTCCTCGGGCTCTCCAACCATTCTGAGCATGGCGTTGTAGAGTCGATCCTGATACAGCTGAACGATCTGGCCGTAAGCCCAGCGATCCCCGCTCCGCGCTTTGGAGATCAGGACCCCAAGCCTTTGGATTTCCGCATCCGCGCCCGGCTTCCCCGCGCCGCCGCCCGCCCGGGGTGGCTCCGCCTCGAATTGCGCGCCGCTCAGACTCGACATGGATTTAGACGATGGAGGGCCAAAAAAGTTCCGGTCGCGCCAACCATCCGTGGCAGACGCATCTTCCGGACGTTCAATATGCGCGGGACGCAACGCTGCGTCAATCAGGCCGGAACCCTCACTTTAAGTATTGTCGTGCCTAGCCAAATAGGTCAATTGCGATATGATGAATCCAGCCTTTCTGTTAGGGTCAATACAATATGGTGCTGACCATACTGCGAGCGTTGTTCGTCCTGCTCATGGCTGCCGTGGGCTGGCACTTCGTCACTCAGCAGACGGCCATCTTCGCCGATCAATACAACTGGCTCGCCCTGACCGCCACCCTCACGGTCGGCGTGCTCATCGTCTGCGTCGATATCCTCTCCCCGCGCCGAAAATTGGCCGTCTTTTCCGGAACTTTCCTGGGCTTGATCGTCGGCATGCTCATCAGCTTCGGGTTCAGCTTCATCGTCGCCTTGTTGGTCGATCGCTTTGCCACCTCCTTCGCCCAGGAGCAAAAATCCCTCCTGGCCGAAGACATCAACATCGTCATCGGCGTGATCTTCTCCTACCTCGCGATCAGTTTCATCCTGCAAAGCAAGGACGATTTCCGCTTCATCATCCCCTACGTCGAATTCGCCCGCCAGACCAAGGGGACTCGCCCCACGCTTCTCGATACCAGCGTCCTGATCGACGGGCGCATCGCCGACATCGGAGAGACCGGCATTCTCGAAAGCCGCCTCATCGTGCCGCGATTTGTCCTGCGGGAATTACAGACCGTCGCCGATAGCTCCGACAAGCTCAAGCGCGCGCGCGGCCGCCGCGGCTTGGATGTGCTACAGCGCCTCCAGGGAAACAAGCGGCTCGAAGTCTCTCTCTACGACTCCTCCGGCCGAACCCGCAAAGAAAGCGACGATGTCGATTCCCAACTTATGGACCTCGCCGCCGAAATGAACGCTCGCGTCCTGACCAACGATTTCAACCTGAACAAGGTCGCGAATCTTCGCGGCGTCGACGTCATCAATCTCAATGATCTGGCCAACGCCTTGAAACCCATCGTATTGCCCGGCGAACGGATGACCGTCCGCCTCATCAAGTCCGGCGAAGCCCCGGGCCAGGGTGTCGGCTATCTCGAGGACGGCACGATGGTTGTCGTCGAGCAGGGGCGCGGACATTTGAACGAGGAAGTCGAGGTCGCTGTCACCAGTGTCATTCAAACCAGCGCCGGAAAAATGATCTTCGGAAAAATGGAAGGCGGCGGCGAAGGCCGCCCCCTCCCCAGGCCGCGCCCCCAACAGCCTACCCCAACAGATGCCAAGCAACCTTCGACGTGATAGTTTTATCCCCTCTCCCCATGTACCCATGGGGAGAGGGCAAGGGTGAGGGGCGATCTCCGACCGTCGCGCACCGCCCTCACCCTAACCCGCTCCCCGGATTACCGGGGACATGGGACGATGCCGTTTCATCGCGATGCCCCAACCCATGTCAGATTTCGCAGTCATCATCCCAGCAGCAGGCAGTTCCAGCCGATTCGGCGGCACCGTCAACAAACTCCTCCAAACGCTCGGCGACCGCCCGGTTCTCGCCTGGACTCTGTCGCGATTCGCCCCGCGCGCGGACGTGCGCGAGATCATCGTCGCCTGCAACGACGCCGACTCCGTGGGCAATTGCGCGAATTGGCTCGACCCTTCGCTGCGCGACAAAGTCCGCATCTCCCCCGGCGGAACATGCCGCTCCGATAGTGTCCGCGTCGCTTTGTTGGCCACGTCACCGGATATCGAATGGGTCGCCGTCCACGATGCCGCACGCCCCCTTGCCCCCAGGGAGATGATCGACCGCACCTTTGCCGCCGCCCTGCAGTATGGCGCCGCGGCCACCGCCCTCGCGGCGCATTTAACGATTAAACAAGCGTTTGCGCCCCTCCCGGCAAAAGTCCTCCGTACCCTCCCGCGCCGGGAGCTGTGGGCCATGCAAACACCTCAGGCCATGCGCCGCCGCGACCTCCTGGAAGCCTATTCCGCGTGCAAAATTCCGCTGGAAGAGATCACCGACGACGTCCAGTTGCTGGAACTGGCCGGTAAAAATGTCTATCTCGTCCAAGGGGACGAAAAAAACCTCAAGATCACAACAGCGCTTGATTTACAAATCGCGCGGATCTTAATGGAATCCTGAAGGTCCGTACCAATATGGACCGATCAAGATTTTTGTCCGGTTGTCTTCGCGCCCGGCTGCGGTAACTTTACCGGACGTGTAAAATGCGCAGAATGCTCGCAGCCGCCGCTCAACTAAAAGAATAGGTCCAGGTCATGGCAGACTTGTTTACCCCCAATCTCAAAACATTCCAGGTATTCCCCAACGTCCCCGCATCGCTTCTCCCTTTGCTGGAGATGGCGAACAACCTCTGGTGGGTCTGGCACCCCGATGCCGTGGAACTTTTCCGTCGGCTCGATCGCCAGCTCTGGCATGAGGTCTATCACAACCCCGTGAAACTCCTTGGCGCCATCGATCAGAAGCGCCTCGCCGACGTCGCCAACGACGAGGGGTATCTCGCCCATCTCGATCGCGTCTACGCCGCCTTCAAGCAGCACCTCGCCGAAACCGGCTGGTTTGGTAAAACCCATCCGCAAGCCGACCCCAAGGCGCCGCTCCTCACCGCCTACTTCTCCGCGGAATTCGGCCTCCACGAATCCCTGCCGATTTATTCCGGCGGTTTGGGCGTCCTCGCCGGCGATCATCTCAAAAGCGCCAGCGAAATCTGCCTCCCCCTCGTCGGCATGGGACTCCTCTATCGGAACGGCTATTTCCAACAGTATCTATTGGCCGACGGCTGGCAGCAGGAAGCCTATCCCGAACTCGACTTTTACAACCTTCCCATCGAGCCCATGAAATACACGGACGGCTCGCCCGTCAACGTCCGCGTCGATCTTCCTGACAACGCCGTCTTCTGCAAAGTCTGGCGCGCGAAGGTCGGCCGCATCCCCCTCTATCTGCTCGACACCAATCTCCCCGAAAACGCGCCCGCCGATCGCGACATCACCAGCAAACTCTACGGCGGCGGCACTGAGACGCGCATCAAGCAGGAAATCGTCCTCGGCATCGGCGGCATCCGCGCCCTCGAAGCGCTCGGAATTACGCCAACCGTCTTCCACATGAATGAAGGCCACAGCGCCTTCCTCGCCCTCGAGCGCATTCGCGTCCTCCTCGAAAACAGCCCGCTGACTTTCGACGAAGCGCGCCAGCAGGTCATGGCCACCAACGTCTTCACGACCCACACGCCTGTCCCCGCCGGGATCGACACCTTCTCGCCGGACATGATGACCAAGTATTTCAAAAATTATTATGCCGGCCTGAAGCTCAACGAAGAGGGCTTCCTGGCACTCGGCCGCGAGGAGGTAACCAACAATAAGCAGGGCTTTTCCATGGCCGTGCTGGCCATTCGCCTCGCCGACAGCGTCAACGGCGTCAGCAAACTGCACGGCGAGGTCAGCCGCAAAATGTGGCACAACATCTGGCCCCAGGTCCCGCCCGACGAGGTGCCTATCACGACTGTCACCAACGGCATTCACGTCCGCTCCTGGCTCGCCCCCGATATGGGCTTTATTCTCGACCGCTATCTCAGCACCAAATGGCAGACCGACCCGGCCGATCAATCCGTCTGGGAAGGCGTCTCCCAAATCCCCGACGAGGAACTCTGGCGCAGCCATGAGCGCTGCCGCGAACGTCTCGTCGGCTGGGTGCGAACGGTTCTGAAAGACCAACTCACCCGCCGCGGCGCCTCCTTTGACGACATCGCCATCGCCGACGAAGTTCTCGATCCCGAGGCCCTCACCATCGGCTTCGCCAGGCGATTCGCCGGCTACAAGCGCGCGGCCCTCATTCTGCGCGATCCCGCCCGCCTGCAAAGAATCCTCGAAGAGGCCAAACGCCCGATTCAATTTATCTTTGCCGGCAAGGCCCACCCGGCCGACCACGAAGGCAAGGAACTCATCAAAGCCCTCGTGAACTTCGCGCGCATGCCCTCGATGCGCCGGCGGTTTGTCTTTGTCGAAAATTACGACATCAACATCGCCCGCATGCTCGTCCAGGGCGTTGACGTCTGGCTCAACACCCCGCGCCGCGGCATGGAAGCCAGCGGAACCAGCGGCATGAAAGCCGTCGCCAACGGCGTCCTCAATTGCTCCATCCTCGACGGCTGGTGGGTTGAAGGGTATGCCCCCGACTTAGGCTGGGCCATCGGTCGCGGCGAGACCTACACCGATTACAACGTCCAGGACCAGCTCGAAAGCCACGCCCTCTATGACCTGCTCGAAAAGCAGATCGTGCCCCTCTTCTACAAGCGGGCCGCCGACAACATTCCGCGCGACTGGATCGCCCGCATGAAAAATTGCATGCGCAAGCTCGCCCCGGTCTTCAATACCAACCGAATGGTGCGGGAATACACGGAGAAGTTCTATCTCCCCGCCGACAAGCGCGGCCGCACCCTCGCCGCCAACGGCCTACAACGCGCCGTCGCCCTCTCCCATATCAAGGACAAACTTCGCCAACGCTGGGGCGGCATCCGAATCGTGGGCGTCCACAGCAGCGGCAACGGCCACTACCACGTCGGCGACGACATGACCGTCGAAGCCCTCGTCGATCTCCCCGACGTCGATCCCAACGACATCACCGTCCAGCTCTACGCCGGCCCGATCACCGCCACCGGTGAGGTCGGAGAGGCCCAGGTCCTCAACATGGCCCACTCCAAGGCGATCGCCAACAATCGCCACATGTACAGCGGCACCATCGCCTGCAAAGCCAGCGGCCGCCAAGGCTTCGCCGTAAGGGTTCTCCCCGGTAACGCCGACCTGGCTACTCCGTTCGAGCCGGGCTTGATCGTTTGGAATTAGATTTACCGCGACGCCGGGGTGATGTTGCGGGAAAAAGCTAACCGCCGGATGCCAAGACGGCGAAGTAAACTCATATTTTACCCTTCGCTCTCTTCGGGTCGAGGTGGTTTTACCGTCTGATTGCCCGCCTTTACAAACTGAGCTTAATCCATAGACTTTCCGACCTTACTTCAAGGAGAACCAGTCGTGGCCCATTCACTGTCGGCAAAGAAGAGAATCCGCCAATCGATCAAGCGCCGGGCCCGCAATCGGGCTCGCAAGGAAGTGCTCAAAGACCAGGTCAAGACGTTTCTAGGCGCCCTGGGAGGGGATTTAGCCAAGGCCGAGACGGAACTGCGCAAGACCGTGTCGAGGCTGGACAAGGTCGCCTCCAAGCACACCATTCACAAGAACACCGCCTCGCGCCGGCGAAGCCGCCTCACCCGGCGTCTCAACGCCGCCAAGGCCGCCGCTGCCGCCAAAAAATAGCGCGGTGCGCCATGTCCGAAGCCTCCCTGATGGAACAAATCGTCTCCCTCGCCAAACGCCGAGGCTTCGTCTACCCCGCCAGCGAAATCTACGGCGGCATCAACGGCTTCTGGGATTACGGGCCCCTAGGCGTCCTCCTCAAAAACAACATTCGAGATTCGTGGTGGCGCGAAATGGTCGAGTGTCCACCCATCGGACCAGATGGTCATCCGATCGATATGGTCGGGATTGATACGGCGATCATCCAAAATCCCAAGACATGGGTCGCCAGCGGACATGCCGCAGGCTTCAGCGACCCAATGGTGGATGATAAGGAAACGAAGCAACGGTTCCGCGCCGATCAATTGTATGGGGCATACCAGGGTCGAGAAAATGACCCGCAACTACTGCTGCAAATCGGGGCTGGCGATCTGATGCCCGTGTTCACGTTTGTCGCCACTGGTGCGTCAGAGGCTACTGCTGGGCTTATTAATGCGCATCGGCACGGCAACAAGATGATGCTTGAGAAGGGCGAGGTGAATCTTTCCCTGGGTCTGCCCACGACCCAGGTAACATTGCGAAATATAAAAACGGGCGAGGCCGAGACGTGGTGGCTGGTTGGAATTCCACTCAAATTCATAGAGGAGCATTACGGAAGCCTCCCAAGTCCCTTTAATCAAAAGAAGGGAACGCTCACGGCACCACGAGCATTCAACCTCATGTTCATTACCTACGTGGGGGCCATACAAAATGAGGAATCAAAAGCTTATCTCCGTCCCGAAACGGCTCAGGGGATTTTTCTTAATTTCAAAAACGTCATCGACACGACGCGCGTGCGGGTTCCGTTTGGCGTGGCGCAGATTGGGAAAAGCTTTCGCAACGAAGTGACGCCGCGGAATTTCATTTTTCGGTCTCGGGAATTCGAGCAGATGGAGATGGAATTCTTCTGTCATCCGGACGAATCCGCGAAATGGTACGAATTTTGGAAAGATCAGCGCATGAAATGGTGGCGGTCGCTGGGAGTGGCCGAGGGCAATTTGCGCTTTCGCGATCATGCGAAAGACGAACTGAGCCATTATTCGAAGATGACGGTGGATATCGAATACAAATATCCGTTCACCGCGCCCGATTTTGGGGAACTTGAAGGGATCGCGCATCGCGGCGAATTTGATCTCACTCAGCATTCCAAACACTCGGGGCAAAAACTCGATTATTTCGATCAGGAGTTGCAGCTGAAACTCAAAGAGCAGGGGGCCGCCGAAGGTGTGATCAAGGCGAAGAGCCGATACATTCCCAACGTGATTGAGCCCGCCAGCGGGCTTACGCGCGCGGTTTTGGTTTTGTTGTGCGAGGCGTATACGCCGGATGAATCGCGGCCGAGCAAGATGTTCATGAAATTCAAGCCGCAGTTCGCCCCGATCAAATTGGGGATATTTCCGCTGGTGAATAAGGACGGAATGCCTGAAATTGCCGAAAAGCTGTACCTCGACCTGCGGCGGCATTTTACGTGCGAATTTGACGCCAAACAGTCGATTGGCAAGCGTTATGCCCGTATGGACGAAATTGGAGCGCCATTCTGTCTCACCATCGACGGGCAGACGCTTCAGGACCAAACAGTCACCGTGCGGCACCGCGATTCCATGACGCAGGAACGAATCTCCATCGATCAATGCAAAACCTACCTTTTAGAGCATTTCCCAAATTAAACTAGCGGCTGGCGGTAACCGCAATGGCGGAAAAATCCCGCGGCATCTTCGGTCGTAACGGCGTCCATTGCCGCGAACACAGCCCGGACCAAGGTGTCGAACGTTCTGGGCTCCGCCGAGCGGATCAGTTGCTTCGCTTTGCTCCACATCATCTCGATCGGATTCAAATCCGGCGAGTAGGGTGGCAGCAACCACAGTTCGCAGCCGGCGGCTTCGATCAGGCGTCGCACTTCTGAATGTTTGTGCGGCTGCAAATTGTCCATCACCACGATGTCCCCGCTTCGCAGGCTGGGCACGAGCGCTTCACGCACCCAGGCGACAAAAACATCGCTGTCCATCGCCCCTTGAACAATCGCGCCGGCGGTCGCGCCGTCGAGCCGAACCGCGGCGATCATGGTGGTCGTGCTCCAGTGTCCGGCCGGGGTCTTGCACAACAACCGTTCGCCGCGGCCGCACCGGCCACGCAATCGGGTGAAGTTCGTCTTGGCCCCGGATTCATCCACAAAAACAAGACGCTCGGGATCGACGTCCTTCAGCCGCCGACGCCACTGCGTCCGCGCGGCGGCGACGTCGGGCCGATCCTGCTCGGACGCGTGGAGAGACTTTTTTTAAAGGAGAGGCCCAGCTTCCTGAGCCAACGGTCGACCGTCGACAGCGACACGTCCAGCGCCAACTTCTCTTTGATCTCGTTGAGCGTGGCATCCGGCCGGGCGGCCACGAACCGACTCAAACGAGTCTTCAACTCGCCGGTCAACTTCCCCTTGCGGCCACGAAGATGAAGCAGCGGTTCGGCCGTCCCCCGTTCACGTTCATCCTGTCGCACGCGGCGGACGGCCGACTCGCATCGGCCGAAGATCGCGGAAATCTCCTTCGTGCCTTTGCCGGCACGATACGCCGACATGATCCATCGACGGGTCAGAGCGGTTTGCGATGCCATGGCAACCTCCTTGTTGAATCGGAGATTAGCAAAACAGCATCGATGGCGCTAGTTTAAAATGGGAAATGCTCTAGCAGGACGCTGAAAAACTCGGGAGTTGGCGCATTTTCCTGTCTGTTGGCCGCTTTTCAATGGCGGGTTCCATCTCGGATCGTTCCAAGGGCTTCAGTTCGTTCGAGTTCGTTGGCGGATTGCATGCCCAGGTTGAGTTTCACACGGTACTCAGGTTGCGCATCCGGATCAGATTGAACGCCGCCCCGGCCAGGTGGGCCTGCTGGCCGGTTTTTGAATGTCCGATCAACCGGGTGCGATACAGGCCGCCGATCGTCTTGGCCCAGCCGATCCATTCCTCGATCTTCTTGCGGCAACGCTGGCTGATGGCGTAACCGAGGGTCTTGGCGCACCGACGCATCCGCTGGCGGGCCGCGATGTTGGCTCGGTTCTTCCAGCGATAGGCGGCGGTGTCGCCGCCGATCTTGCCCTCCTTCACCGCCACGTGCGGACGGATTCTTCTTCGCTCCAGCCCACGCAACAGCGGACCCTGGTCGTACCCCTTGTCGGCCCCAACCGTCTTGGGTTTGAGCCCAAAACGTTTCTTGACCCGATCGATCAGCGACAACGCGGTGACCGGCTCGCTGTTCTCCAGCGGCGAGTTGACTTCCACCGCCAGCACCAGCCCGTGGCGGTTCTCCACGATCGCGTGCAGCGCATGGCTGAGCAACGCCGGCTTGCCGTCGCTCTTGCGGACCAGCTTCGCGTCGGAATCGGTGGTTGATTCGTGGGTGTCGTTGGACCGCTTCTGGCCGTGGAAGTCCACCTCGGCGTTGCGGCCCTTAAAACCGTTGTTATCTCCCGCATCATTGTCTTTTTTGTCCTTTTCATCCCTGGGTTTGAAGCTCTTGATCGACGCATACGCCTCGATCAGCGAGCCATCCACCGAGAAGTGGTCGGGGCTGACCAGTCCCGCGGCGATGGCCCGACGCACCGTGCCGTCGAAAAACGCGCCGATCAGCCCGTGCTCTTCCAGCCGCCCGCGATTGTGCGAGAAGACGGTGGCGTCGAATACCTCTTCGTCGATCCGCAGGTCCAAAAACCAACGGAACAGCAGGTCGTGATCAATCCGTTCCACGAGCTGCGCCTCGGAGCGAATCGAATAGATCGATTGCAAAAGCAACGCCTTGATCAGCCGCTCCGGCGGCACGCTGGGCCGGCCTTCGGCCGCGTAGGCGGCATCAAAACGCCGACTCATGGCCTTCAAGTCTTCATCGACCATGCGCTTCACGGCCCGCAGCGGATGATCAGGACGGACGCGTTGTTCCAGATCGATGGCCGCGATGAACAAAATGGATTGGGGATCGGCCTTGCCTCGCATGAATGACCTCCGTGTCTGGGTGTCACACAGTTCAGCGCCACCGAGAACATTCGTCAAGAGGGTTTTTCAGCGTCCTGCTAGAGCGCCTCCAAGTGTAAAATAGGGGTTGTCGAACCCTTTTCGATTGGGCGTGGGACGAGACGCAACAATCCGTGCGCTCAAGCGTTTAAGAGTTCGATATGAGGCGAAGGCGGCTCGATTTGACAGCTCCGCAGCTTCCGACTTCCGATCAGTTGGATATTCTTGCGTTGGAACCGTTTTACGGCGGGGCCCGCAAGGCGATGCTGGAAACTCTCATCCGGCATAGCCGGCATCGCTGGACGCTTCTCAAGCTTCCGCCGCGACGAATGGAGCGGCGGCTTACGGCGGCGGCGAATTGGTTCGCCGAGCAACTTTCGCGGCATTGGGTGGGGCGGGTCGATCTCCTCTTTTGCAGCGAAGCGCTCAATCTGGCGGATTTGGTTCGGCTGCTGCCGGATGTGGAGAAGAAGCCGTCGGTTGTTTACTTCCATGACAATCAACTGCCGGACCCGCCGCCGGTGAAGATCAGCGCGCGGGATGTGGTGAACCTGGCAACCGCGCAGGTGGCGACGGAACTTTGGTTCAATACGTCCTGGCATTTGAATCACTTCGCGCGTCGGGCGTCGGCCCTGATGCGGAGACATCCGGATATTTCGACCGACGATCCGGTGCCGCTGATTCTGAGCAAGGCGCGGCTGATGCCGCCGCCGATCGATCTGACGGCTACCGGGGATATCTCATCGTTCAGCAATCTCGAGCGGCGGAAGCAGATGATCTTCGTCGAGACGCGCGACACCGATCTGCGGCTGCTCAACGACGGGCTGCATCTGCTGCGGAATCGCGGGGAGAAATTCGATCTGGTGACGGTGGGGCCGGTGAAGGAATTGTCGGCCGAGTTCGCCCGGACGGCGCTCCCGGAATGGGACGAATACGCCCACACGGCCGCGATGTTCCAGACGGATGTGTTCCTCAGCGCCCGCCGGGCGGCGACGCTGGATCACAGCGCGGTTCGGGCGGTCTTCAGCGCATTGCTGGCCGGTGGTTCCGGCGGATGGGTTTTATCCGGAGATCATTCCGGAGAGTCTGCAGGAGCGGTGCCTTTACGATGGGACGCCGGATGGGCTGGCGAACTGCATTCAGGATGCGTGGTACATGCAGATGCCGGAGGCGGCGGAGGAGTCCTTGCAGGCTCCTCTGAAGCGGTTTGACGCGATCTCGAACTGCCTGGCGATGGATGATCGGTTGAGTGAGATAGCCGTGGCGTATGCGATAGCGAACGAGGGGGCGGGGCCGGCGATGGGGTAGGGTCTGGCTTCGCGGGAGGGTGAGAAGGGTTTGAAGGGTGAGAAGGGTGGGAAAGGTGAGAAGGGTGGGGAGGGTGTGAAGGGGTAGGGGGATGGTTCGCCTTACGTTTTCTTACGGAATCTTACACTTTGTTTTGGTTGACGGATTGGGGGTTTTGCGAAGATGGAAAATCCGAATGTCGCCGCGGCGACTCGGAATGACCGAATGTGCGAATGGCCGAAGGACTGAGAAAAGAGAGCCGGGGCGTGCGTGTCGGCGCGTGCGCGTCGGCGCGGGCGTTTGTGTAAGAGAGCGGTGAAATGTTTTTGGGGTGGAGAACATTTTTCGCCAAAAGGTTACACTTTGGTTGTGTTTGGGGGCCTAGGGTGGATAGGTGGGTTGGGAAATCCGAATGTTGAAACCCGAATTCCGAATCCCGCCGCGGCGGGTCGCCGCGCGCGACAATGTCGGAATGACCGAGTGGGGGAATAGTTGCGAGTTGCCAGTTGCCAGTTACCAGTGAATGACGCGGACGGCGAATTAAACCGCCAAGCACGCCGAGACGCCAAGGGCAGAAGTCAAATCAGGGATTACGCGGATGGGAAAGATTAATGCGGAGACATACAGACGGAGTGACGAAGTGGTTCAAAGCTTTGCGCGGTACGATTCGCGCGGCCGCAGAGGCCGTGGGCGTGCCGTTAAGCCGGCTGGATTCGGGAGCGCCTGGGCCGTGCGGCCCGGAAAGAACCAGAGCATTTGGAGATGCATGTGGCATTTTTAGAGCGGCTTTCGGCGCAGGGTTGCTTTGGTGTCTTTGTCGATAAACCGGCGCATTCTCCGCCGCTTGTCGGCCATAATCATCAGGTGTACAACAAGAAGCGGAATTTCCATCCACCGCATGTCATTGGGATCATCTGAACTACCTGCTGTAGACGAGGCCGTGGCCAAGGCCAGGTTCAAAGCAAAAATAAAGCGATGGGACAAATGGGGTACTGGATTCGCATTTTTGGTTTGTGTCGGCCTCGTTATGGAATATTCGTTGCCTTGGCTGTCAGTACAGGCAAGGTATTGGTTGTCATCGTGGATCACGCATTGGCCATATTTGCATTTGATGCAAATCGCACATTTGTTTGTAGCTGGCGGCGTTGCTGGGGAATTGCTCGCGCACTGGAAGCAATCAAATGCGTCAGACGATCTAACCCGTCTGCAGGAAAGAGATTCCGATGTGTTGAAATTGCAAGTGGCAAAAACAAATCTCGCCATGGAAGAACTGCGCAGGGAAAACCTAAAGCTGAAGGGGGCAATCGCCCCTCGCGGGCTTACCCCGTCGCAATTTGCATCTCTGAGGGACTTTGCACTTGTGGAGCGATGGCAAGAGATGGATGTTTTGATAATGGGCGGCGTAGGCGAAACGATGGATTTTGCGCAACTTATCACGATGCCGTTTCGCATCTCTGAATGGGATGTTCGATTCTTTCGCGCTCCTGCGGAAATCAATGAGCGCGGAATCTCAATATACTTCCCTGTTTGGGCAAAACCCGAGGACGTGAATTCAGCCAGGGACCTTTGTGCGGTATTTAGCTTTATAAATATGCCATGCAAGCCAGCGGCATCGTTTAATGCCGACGATAAGAGGGGCGATCCGCTTGGGAAGCATCCGGAGCCGGATAGAATCGCCCCAATAAGAATGATCGTCGGCGAGAAGCCACGCCCAAACCCTACTTCTGATTCGCCTGCTTCCCCCCAATGAGCTTTTCGACCGCAGCCAACGCCGTCTGGCTGGCCTCCGGCCTGGGTGTCTTTGGTTTCGATTTCCGTTTCGCGTCGTTGGCCTCGTCAACTCGCAATTCTCCCCATCCGCGTGCATCTGATTTTCATCTGTGGCAGACATCAAATTTTAGTTCGCCGGCAATTGGCAAATTATTCGCTGGTTGGAAGTGCTGTTGCGCGGCGGCTAGTTCTTCGAGGCGATCCGTTTCAGCGAATCGCAGATCTCGGAGAGCCCATGGAGGACGGCGGCGGAAACCAGCGCCGCGAATGCCAGGGGAAGGCGCGTTTCCAGATCACTGGTAAGGGCGGCCGCCGCGAGCAAACTCAACGCGCCCAGGTAAAAAACGATCGCCAGCATGCCCAGGACGCCGGCGGCGAGGCTTGAGGGTTCGGAAGCGGGAGTTTGCGGGCGCGTCGGGGAGGGTTCTTCGGCGGGATCCTCGAAACGCAATTCGGAAACCGGGATGCCCCCGCGCCGAGCGACGGCCATTGCCGCGAGTTCGGATTCGGCGGTGACGACCTGTTCGACGTCGCGGCCGGAATCGCGCGATCGCGCCTTTCACTCGCCAATTTGCCATGGGGTTCCTCCCTTGAGGGGTCAAGTGCTTATCGCAGATCTGCTGACCGCAGGTCTGCTGACCGCAGGTCCAATTGTACTTTTTACAGGAGTCATCATGCAACAAAAATCTGAAGCGGCCGCCGGGCAGTTTAATTTGAGATTTGAGATTTCAAATTTTGAATCGCTCCTGGCGAGTTTGGCGGTTTCGATCGTCCTTTGCGCGTTGCCGGCGGGGTGCGCTTCCGCCGTCGGCGTTTCGAAGGTCGAGCAGCAGACGATTCAGGAGAATCATGACAAGGCGGCGGCGGCGGCGGCGGCCGAGAAGGACGCGGCGGCGCTGAAGTTGCAACAGTTGCAGGAGAAGATCAAACAGGCCGAGGCCAATCCGGCGGGGCATCCGATCGAGTTCATGGGCATCGTGGTCTCGAAAATCGAGCCCTGGGTGATCGGCATCTGCATCCTCTCGGCGATCGTCTTTCTCGTCAGCTTCGGATTCCAGACCTATCTCGGCCCGCTGGCGAATATCGGAATAGTCTGGGGCGAGCGCGTCGGCGTCGTGTCGCTGGCGCTGGCCTCCTCGCTGCCTTTTTTGCCCAAGGGGTTTTTTGTCGGGGCGGGAATCCTGATCGTCTGGTTCGTCGTGCTGCTGATTCGCGACAAGGGGGACGCGCCCGAGGCAATCGAACAGGAGGAATCGGAAATTAAATCGGTGGTCGATCCCGGCGCGGGCTCGACCGCAGCACCGGCCCCCACCGCGGCCGCCGCCGCCACCAAAACTCCCACCGCCTGATCCTTTTGCCTTCCACCCAGGGCGAGGATTGAACCCTGCCGGTCGCAAGATCGGTGGGGTTTTTTTTGCGCCGAGGTTTGACCGCGGATTGAATTCAAACGGCGGCCGGCAATCGGGCGCGGGTGACCCGGGCGGCGGCGACGATGATTTGGTGCGCTGTGGGCGGCAGCGATTGCCAATGCTGCACGACCTCGGCCAGCTCGGGGCCGAGGAAGGTTCGCAAATAAAAGAACGGGCCGCACTGGTTCGGCTCGAGGTCGGCGTCCCGCACCGCCTTGAGCGCGATGTTGCAGAAGTCCTCGAGGCTGAAGTCCCGGTTCGACCACCAATCGATCAGCTCGGGATCAAAGTAAATGCTCTTCGCGATGCGCGGCATCCCAACCCTTTGCTGGCGAGAACGACGTGAGCGGATGTTTTAATGAACCGCGCCCCCTGCCGGGGCAAAAAAAATATTTTCCGACACCCTATAACTCAATCCTCCGACGGCGCGGAGCGGCCGATCGGCGGACCGGGCCCGGTTATCGTTTGGCTTGCGGCGGGCGGCGCCATGAAGCTGGAGCGACGCAGCGCGATCCGGGGAAATCGGCATGGTCATGGCGTGAAAGTCGCTGGGATTTGCGGGCGTTGCCGCGGGCGATATGCTGGCGGCACGGAGTGATGTAAACCATTGTAAAATAATAACTTAGTCCTATAATCCATGTTATGTTAAGCTCGTAGTCTAACCGCGAAAAAGGGGGGAATAGTTGCCGGTTGCCAGTTGCGAGTTGCCAGGAAGAGGTTTAACCGCCAAGGGCGCCGAGGACGCCAAGAGAGGAAGTTGAACCACGGATTTCGCGGATGGGCACGGATGAAAGGCAAAATTCTTTGCGGGCTGTGCGGTAAGACGTCCGTTCGACGAATCACAAAGCATTTCTCACCGCAGAGAACGCGGAGAACGCGAAATTGAAAGCTGGTTTTGATCCGCATCCGTGCTATCCGTGAAATCCGTGGTTAAAAATTTTGTGCGGTACAATGGCGGCCATGCGACTGGCTCGGCGGGTGATGGTTTGGGGATTCGCGTTCATTTCGCTGTTGCTCTTCATCGCGACGGTGGCGGTTTGGATTCGGAGCTATTGGACTTCTGATTTTGTGTCGGCCACGCGCTTTCGGAGTTGGGAAGCTCAAGCGAGTGGCGGAGAGTTTATGTTTACGACTCGTTTGAAGTACCCTAGTAACCTGACCCGGAACCTTGTGTGGCCGTACCCGAGTCCTGTGGGACCGCCGCAGGCTGAATTGCCGAGCTGGAGGTTCGTACATTATGCGTTTCCGGCCAATAGCGTGCTTTTGGGCGGCGGGCCTTCAGGTTTTGGGTTGTCGACGCAAATCAAACTGCCCTTAGGCATCTACGGTGTTCCCAGGCCGAGGACTTTCGAATACAAGGTAATGCAATTACTGGTGCCCGCATGGAGCATCGCCGTGCTCACTTTCATTGCTCCCGTGTGGTGGATATTCCGGTGGAGTCGCCGGGGGTTTGGGCCCGGATTGTGTGCGAATTGCGGGTATGACTTGCGGGCTACGCCGGAGAGGTGTCCGGAATGTGGGAAAGAGGTTGGAGATTAGTTGCCAGTTGTTAGTCGCCAGTTGCCAGTAACAAAACAAATTAGCCCATCCGCGCTATCCGTGATATCCGCGGTTGAAACGCCTTACTGTTAACTCGCAACTCGCGACTGGCAACTATTTACGGCTTGAGAATGACCAGTGTGTTGGCGATGAAATCATGGAGGGCTTGTTTCTTTTCGGTCCAGCCGGCCATCATGAAGCCTATGCAGAGCGTGAGCATCGAGAGAATCTTGGCAAAAAATCTGCCGGTGGCGGTGCCGAAGCCGATGCGCTGGCCGTTGCCGTCCGTGACGCGGATTCCCAGGGCGAGTTTTCCGAGGGTGGCCTGAAGACTCGAACTCTCCATGAGCGAAAAATAGAGCCAGAGGATAATCCAGGTGAGGAGAGTGCCGATGAGCCCGGTGCCTGTGTAGGCGGCCAATGCGTTGGGAGATTGCGCGAAGCTAAAACTGGCGGCACCGGTGGCGAATTGAATCGGAAGGAGCACCACGTCGAGGGCGATGGCGTCAATGAGATAAGCCGCGACGCGGCGCCAGAAGCCGGCGTAGAGGTTCGCGCCATATTGCATGGGTGATTGGTACGGGAGCATGCCGGGGATATAGGGCATGGGCTGGGGCAAGGGCATAGGGGTGGAAAGGTTGCCGGGGTATTGCGGAGCGGGCGCGGCGGGATAGTTCTGGGGCGTTGGAAATTGCGGCGACGGGCCGGAGAAGAATTGTTCGAGGATGGCCAGGTCCCCTGCCGGCATCCATTGGTTCATGCCGGGGCGCCAGACGCGATCGGCACGCGTGAGAGTGCCCTTCTGGATCAATTCCTGCAGGGCCTCGGGGGTGACTGGGCCGAATTGCTCGTTTCCCAACGCGTAATGCCAATCCGCATCAGCCATGGTTGCTCCGGTGAGAATAATTGTAACCACGGATTTCGCGGATTACACGGATGAGGAGGAAGTTGCGACTTGCGAGTTGGCGGGGGGAGATTCAACCGCCAAGGGCCCGCCACGGCGGGTAAACTGGCCGAGGACGCCAAGGAAAGGCAATGCAATTCGTTGTTTGCCACGGATGAAAATCAGATGGACACGGATGGGGAGAAATCCGGGAGCCAGTTGTTATTTGCGAGTTGGCGGTGGGAGATTAAACCGCCAAGAACGCCGAGACGCCAAGGAAAGGCAATGCAATTCGGTTTTTGCCACGGATGAAAATCAGATGGACACGGATGGGAGAGCAGTTGCCAGGAAAAGAGATTTAACCGCCGAGACGCCCGCCGCGGCGGGTAAACTCCGGAGGCCGAGATAAATTCCGCGAAGTGTTTTTGGGGTTAAATTCAAGAATTGATTTTCGGCGGTTTGGTCTTGGCGTGCTTGGCGGCTTGGCGGTTCAATCTCTTCGCGGTCTCAGGTGGATAGGGCGATGGCGGCGAGGGCGCCGCCGAAGCCTGTGGCTGTGGCTATGCTGGTTTGGATGGGGCGGGTTTGTGGTTCGCGATTTATTGTGAGGCGGGTTTGGAGGGGTTGGGTTGTGTTGACGTTGCCGGGGATGACGCCAGTGCGGTGAGCCAGGCAATTGAGGACGACGGAGACGAGACCGGCGGCGCCGAGGCTATGACCCAGGGCGGCTTTATGGGAATAGAGGATTGGAGTTGCTGCGGTGAGATCCTTTGGGTGTTCGGCCAGAACCCCCACCCCGTCCTGCGGAAACCGGCGGAGGACAGGGAGAGGGGGAAAAAGGACGGATTCGAGGGCGGCGAGTTCGACGGGGTCGTGTTGGATTGTTCCAGTTGCGTGGGCGTGGACTAGGTCTACCGGCCGATGGTCGATGACGCGGGTGAGGATTTTGCGGAGGGCTTGGCCGGTGGGGTCGCCGGCGGTGAGGTGGGAGGCGTCGCCGGCCATGGCGAAGCGCTCGAGGCGGGCGAGGGGGCGGCCGTCGGGCTGGAGGCAGATGGCGGCGGCGGACTCGCTCATGAGGAAGCCGCGGCGGGTTACGTCGAATGGGCGGCAGCCGTGGCCTACCGGGGGGAGGACGCCAAGGCGGGCGAAGCTTCCGATGAATAGAGGATGGACGGAGGCCTCGGCGGCGACGACGAGGGCACGATCGAACTCCCCCGCCGCTATTCCCATGGCGGCGCGGATGAGGGCGTGTAGGCCGGTGGCGCAGGCGGCGGAGAGAGTGATCGAGGGGCCGGCGCGGAGGCCGATTTCCTGGGCGACGGAGGCGGCGATTTGTGCGACGCCGGAGGGGTGGAGGCGGCCGCCGAGCCAATCTTCGATGGGGCCTTTGCTGGTGGCGACGATTAGGGCGGTGCGGTCATCGCTTAAGATGTCGCGGGACCAGCCTGCGGAGCTGACGGCTTGATCGGCGGCGGCGCGGGCGATTTGGGCGCAGCGGTTGGGGCCGGTGATGTTGGGGATTTTGCTGTGGTCGGAGATGGCTTTGCCGGCCAGGAGGCTTTGCCAGGTTTGGTCGGGGGAATCGCCCAGGGGGGTGAGGAGACCCAGGCCGGTGATGAGGCAATGGCTCATTGGGCGAGCATATTAACCTGACGTTTGAACGGCGCGCTGCGCACGCCCGCTAAATAGTTGGAAACGGGGGCGAGAGGCGCTTGGAATCGAACTGATAGAATGGTCGCATGTTTACGGCGTGCGCGGACCTTTACGACTTGATTTACTCCTCTAAGGATTACGCGGGGGAGGCCGCCAAGATTCGGGCGATCATTTCGCGGCATGCCCCAAGGGCGAAAAGCGTTCTCGACGTCGGGTGCGGGACAGGAGAGCATGCGAAATATCTGGCACCCCCCTTCCGCGTCGATGGATTGGATGCGAATGCGCGATTTATTGAGTTGGCCAGGGAGAAAGTTCCGGCGGGGGATTTTCGGGTTGGCGATATGCGCGATTTCCATATGGGCCGGCGCTACGATGTCGTGCAATGTTTGTTCAGTTCGATCGGGTATCTGCTGTCGGGCGAGGAAATCGTCTCGGCTTTGAATTGCTTCAAAGATCATCTGGCGCCGGGCGGGATTGTTCTGGTGGAGCCTTGGATTTCGCCGGAGAAGTTCGTTCCGGGTCGGATTGGGTTGGAGACGGTGGACAAGCCGGATCTGAAGATTTGCCGGATGGGACTGTCGTCGCGCGATGGAGATTTGTCGACGCTTCATTTTCACTATCTGATCGGGGATACGAACGGGATTCGGCACATGGAGGAAACGCACAAGTTTTTGCTGGTCTCGACGGAGCAGATGCGAGGGTACTTCCGAACGGCGGGGATGGATTGTGAATTTGACTGTGAGGGCCTGGACGGGCGCGGGCTGTTCATCGGGCGGGTTGCGGATTAGGAGCTGGCCAGGCCGAGGGGGTTCCACTGGCGTTCGAGGTCGACGATTTCGTAGGTGCGCTGGACTTGTTTGTGGAGCTTGAAATAGGCGTAGACGGTGTTGCGGGCGATGGGGTGGTCGATGACGTCGTCGATGCTGAGGCCGGTGAAGGCGAGGATTCGGCGCAGGGGCTGGTGGACGACGATGTATTCGGTTTTTGCGCCCGATTCGGGGGGCGGGAGGACGCGTTCGATACTCAGGGCGCGATCGGGCATGGTCAGTCATTATAGGTTGGAAACGATCAATGTCGCCACGGCGACCCGCTGCGGCGGAATGAATGATGAACTGGAGATAGGGATAATCGGCGGCACTTGGGGGGCTCTAGCTTTCGGGGGAATCGGGCAAACGAGGCTGTGCGGGGGGCTGATGCCCAGTGAGGGAAGCGAGAATCCGCTCGACGTGAACATGGCAGTTTTCCAGGAAGACCGCGAATCGGCTTTGGGTTCCGGCGGTGGCGGTGCCGGCGACAAAAATACCGGGGATGTTGGTCTCCATGGTGTTGGGATCGTAGCGCGGGGACTGTGAATCGCCGGTGAGTTCGACGCCGGCGAGCTTGCAAAGGGTCAGGTCGGCTTCGTAGCCGACGAGGGCGAGCACAAAGTCGACGGGCTGTTCGATTTTGGAGCCGTCGTCTCTTGCGAGAATGATTTTATCGGGGCGGATTTCGACCGGGCGGGTGTTGAAGTAGACGGGGATGCGGCCGGATTTCATGAAGCCCGAGATTTCGGGCCAAAGCCAATATTTGATGCGCTGGGAATCGAATTCGGAGCGGCGGTGGCTCATGCTGACTTTGGCCCGGCCTGGTCGCAACGGAGGGCGGCTTCGACGGCGGAGTTCTTGCCGCCGACGATGTGGACGCGCTGCCCGAAATAGGTGTGAGGGTCGGCAAAGTAGTGGCTGACGTGGGCAAGATTTTCGCCGGGGATGCCTAGTTTGCGCAGGCGCGCGGTGCCGCCGATCGCGAGGACGATATTTGAGGCGCGATAATGGGTTTCGCCGGCGCGGGGATGGGTGGTCAATTCGAAGCCGGTGTCGAGGCGCTTGATTCCGGTGACCGGTTCATAGGCGTGAATCTTCAAATCGAATTGGGTGGCGACGAAGCGCAGATAGGCGAGATATTGTTCTCGCGTGGCTTTGCTTTGATCAACGGTGACGAGGGGTACGCCGGCGATGGCGATGCGTTCGTTGGAGCTGAAAAAATGGGTTTCGGGGGCGAACCAGGAGATGGTGTAGCCGATTTGCTTGGCGTCGAAATGGAGATAATCGATGCCGGCTCTTTTTAGGGCGACGGCGAATTCGAGCCCGATCGGTCCTGCTCCGACGATGGCGACTTTTGCGTCCATGGATGAAGATGATTAAACCGCCAAGCCGCGGAGAACGCCAAGATAAAGACGCCAAGGAACTATTTGTAGTCTGCCGGCATTAATTGGCGGTATTGCCTTGGCGTCCTTGGCGTCTTGGCGGTTAATTCACGACTTGAGTTTTTTGATGCGGGCCTGGACGTCTCGGTAGGCGAAGTCCCACTGGGCGACTTTGCTGTAGTGGGCGAGGGCTTCGTTGCGCATCTCCTTTTGTTCCAGCGCTCTTGCTCGCCAGTAATACATTTCCTTGGACTTTTCGTCGCCGGTGAGTTGATAGTCGCGGATGAGGCCGGCGAGGGTGTCGTCGGCCTCGTCTAGAAAGCCGGCTTCGAGAAAGGCGCGGGCGACCCACAAACCGGCGTCGGTGCGGTATTTGGGATCGTTGCGGGCATGCTGAAAGATGGGGATGGCGTCCTGGAAACGGCCGAGGTTGAACAGCCGCTTGCCCACATCGTACTTAAAGCGCATCTCGGTGGGATAAGCCTCGGAGGATAGCTCGTATTCCTTGAGTTCAAACTCATTCTGCTCGCGTTTGAAATCGGCGTAGTCTTTTTTCGCCTGCTCGTCGCCGGGGGCGGCTTCGATCGCCTTGCGGAACTGCATTTCCTGGCGGCGCAGTTGTTTGATGTTGATCTGGCCGATGCGCATGCGGTAGCGGAACTGCTTGGTTTTTTCGAAGAGTTTTTGCAGGATTTCGATGGCGCGGTTCTCGTAGTCCAACTGATCGGTTTTGTCGAGCGCATCGACGAGCTTCATCGCCTTGGCGGGGTCGTCGGGCTGAGAGTTAAACTCCTCCTCGGCGTTGGCGATGATCGACGCCATGCCCTCGGCGTCCACGTAGTCCTTTTCCATCGCAAGCAGGCGATCCTGTTTGTTTTTGTCCCGGACCGAATCACGGAAGCTGCCGCCTTTGTCGTAGCCGGCGCGATCGATCGTTTCCTTGGCGCCGAGGTTTTTGACTTGCGTCGAGAGCTCCATGTCCATCGGGCGCATGTTGAGGGCGTTCTGCGCGGCGTCGGCGGCGAGCTTCCATCGGTCCAGGTTCATGTACATGTCACGAAGACCGAGAAATTTATTGATGTCCGGCTTTTTATCGTCGAGATTGCGCGCTGAAAGATCGGGCCGATCCAGAGGACGGAGTCGTAGTAGCCCGCCTTGTAGGCGGCCTGCATGAATGAGTTCATGTAGTCGGTATTGCCCGGCTCGTAGGCCAGGAGTTTCTCGGCGTTGAGCATGTTGAGCTTGTCGTCTTTTCCGCCGCGCTTGAGTTTCATGGCTTCGAGCATGCCGAGGGATTTACCCCCGGTGGCTTTGCGCTTGAGGGAAATATCGCGGAGTTCCTGATGGCCCTCGGCGTCGTCCGGGTCGAGGTTCAGGCCCTGAAGAAACATCTCGATGGCGTACTCGAGCTGCCCGGTCGCGGCCAGCTTCTTGCCATGTCCAAAAAAGGCCTTGGCTTTGGCGCGATCCTCTTCGGGAACCGGTGTATATCCTTCAGGGAAATCAGTCACGTGTCATATCCTTAGCGCGGACGAGCGGAGAGTCTTCCCCGCCCTGGCGCGATCGAGCGGCCCAACGCATCGTTTCGCGGCAATCTAACGCCCATAGGTTGAACCTGTCAACCGAATGATTAGTCTTTATCTCATCGGTATGTACGAAGAACTCAAGATCATTCTATACCCGGACCGGCGGCTGAAGCGCGTCAGCAAACCGGTCGAAAAATTCGATGAGAAACTGGGCACTTTGGCCCTGCGAATGTTCGAATTGATGCGCGCGTCCAAGGGGGTGGGGCTGGCCGCGCCGCAGGTGGCGCAGAATATCCGCCTCTTCATCGTCAATCATACGGGAAAACCCGAGGACGACAGGATCTACGTTAATCCCGAATTATTCGACGCGGAATTGGAGGATACAGCCGAGGAGGGATGCCTGAGCATTCCCGAACTGCACGCCCAGATTACGCGCGCCAAGAACGTGCGGATTCGGGCCCAGGACCTGTCGGGGAATTATTTCGAACAGACGGAGTCCGGGTATTTGCCGCGGATCTGGCAGCACGAATTGGATCATCTCAACGGCGTCTTGCTGACGGACCGGATGGGGCCATCGGCGCGGATGGAGCATCGAAAATTGCTGAAGGATTTGGAAGACAAGTACGCGGCGGAGCATGCAGCGAAGAAGAAAAGTAAAGCGCAAATGAGGTTCCGTGCCTGGAGGACGTGGCTTCAGATGGCCTCCTTGAAGGGGGCGTGGAAACTTTTTAACTGATTGAATGTTTTGTGGTGGCGGCCCGTTTATCCCCTCCCCCTGGGTAATGCGGGGAAAGGGATGGGGTGACGGGTGGTTTTCGACGATCGGAAATCGCCCCTCACCCTTGCCCATCCTGCGGAAACTAACGGAGGCATGGGGAGAGGGGAAAACGTTCTGAAATGTCCGAGCGACATAGGGTCGCATGGTCATTGGCCGTGGTCTCATTCAGTAATATCTAAACATGCGAATCATATTCATCGGCAGCGGGGAATTCGGATTGCCGACGTTGGCGGCGTTAATGGGGGCGGGGCACGAAATCGTGACGGTTTACACGCAGCCGGATCGGCCGGCGGGACGCGGGAGGAAAGTCACGCCCACTGCCATCGCTGAATTTGCCCAGAATCAATCCCTGCAGTGCATCGCGACTGAGAATTTAAATGCGGAAAAGTTGCCGGAATGCGATCTGATGGTGGTGATCGCGTTCGGGCAGAAGATCTCCCCCGCCGCCGCGGCTCATGCGAGAATGGGAAGTGTGAATCTGCACGCGTCGCAATTGCCGAAATTGCGCGGGGCCGCGCCGGTGAATTGGGCCATTATTAACGGGGAAAGGGTCACGGGGAATTCGATTATTCGGTTGGCGCAAAAGATGGATGCGGGGGCTGTTTTGGGGCAGTCATCGGTGGAAATCGGACCGTTGGAAACGGCGGGCGAGCTGCATGATCTGCTTGCCGCGGACGGGGCGGGCTTAATGTTGCGAGTTATCGGCGATTTGCAGGCGGGGCGCGCTGTGGAAACGCCGCAGGATGAATCCGCCGCGACGAGCGCGCCGAAACTGACGCGGAATCTGGCCCAGATCGACTGGTCGGACGACGCGGAGCGGATTTCGAGCAGAATCCGGGGGTTATTCCCATGGCCTGGATGCCGGGCGAAATTGGGGGACGCGGCGGGTGCCGAGGTTGCGCGGGTGACTTTGGTTCGCGCCCGCCCCACCGCCGGCGAAGGTCCGCGATGGAAACCTGGGGAAATTATGACGACCGGAGCGATTGCCGCGGGAGATGGCTCTGGTGGCGTGGAATTGCTCGAAATTCAGCCTGCGGGGAAGCGACCCATGCCGCTGGCTGATTATCAGCGCGGGAATATGTGGATGCCGGGGATGCGGCTGCTGCCGATCGACGAAAAATCTGAAACGCACATCTAATCCAGTCGTCTTTGCGCACCGATGCAATTGAAGTCAGGGAAGTGGAACGCCCCCCACCCTTGCCCTCCCCCAGAGTACCGGGAGAGGGGAACAGAGGTGGAAATGCCTTCGGGAGTGCGGAGAGCGTTGAGAGCACACTGAAAGCAGTTGGGAATTCGATGACCTACTTCATGATATTCAGTTGCGTCCTGTGCGCTTGGGCAATTCTGGGGATTATTGCGGGTGAACGGATACGCGGTCTGGCGGAAGTGCGGAAATTGCACGTGCTGGCACATCAGCCTGTCCCTCCGGGCCCCGTTCACCCGCAAAATCACCCCGAAAACCAAGCTTCGGACTCCCCCACCACATTAAATTGACTTCCGGCGACATCGGACGATACCTTATTGACGGCGGTTTTCAGTACCGTCGTCAATTCAGGCGTCTGTCCATGGCGAGCCGGCAACCGATCAAATCTTTTTTGTGGATCTACGCGGTCGCGCTAGCGGCCGTTGTGATCGTATTCATCGTTGGGATCGCACTTTTGCAATCCAGAGCACAGAGTCCGGCGGCATTCGCCGGTGCGGCACTTCTGTGTGCCGCGATTCTGGGGTTGATTGTCACGCTCGCATCGTTGCCCTTGGCGCTGGGCGATCAAGCCGGCAGGCAGGCACGGCAGGAAAATGATGAAGAGCTGTCCAAGCTCCTTTCCGATCGGCTGCAATCGATTTCGGTTTTGATGACCCTGATCAGCGAGCAGCAATTGATCAGCGAGCGGGGGAAAGCGGTCGCGTTTCGGGAAAAGGATTTGGACGCGGTTCGCCGTGCGATTCAGGAAGAGATGGGGCGAAGAACTGGGGCGCGGCGATGGCGCTGGCAAACGAGATTGAATCGGGCTTCGGATATAAGCAGGAAGCCGACGGGATACGCGAGGAAGTAACCGTGAACCGCGACGCGGTTCAGAGGCGGCAGATCGCGGAATTGCTGGCGCCGGTGGATCGGTTCATCCAGGCGGAGGCCTGGGGATCGGCGCTTCAGGAAGCCCAACAGATCATGCTGAATTATCCCGACGATCCGCAGGTAAAACGTCTTCCGGAGGAGATTGAGAGTCGCCGCCAGATGCGCAAGCAGCAGCTTCGCCAGAGTTGGGAAGAAGCGGTTGATCGGCACGACGTGGACGGGAGCATCGAGATACTGAAGCGGCTGGATTTGTATCTCACGCCCGCCGAGGCGGAATCGATGCAGGAAATCGCCCGCAACGTCTTCAAGGAAAAGCGCGAGACCCTGCGCACCCGGTTTGCGTTGGCTGTCCAGGAGCATAACTGGGCCCTGGCCATTCGTCTGGGGGACGAGATCATTCAGGATTTTCCAAACACGCGCATTGCGCAGGAAGTTCGCGAGAAGATGGAGGCGCTGCGCAAGCGTCTGGAAGAACCGGAGACGGCCTCGTCCCTCTGATCGCCGACAGTGATTTCCTTTTTTATTCCAATCCGCAACGCAGCAGAATCGGCGAGGAACTGCCTGAATTCGCTCTCGGCGTCTTGCCAGTCGATGCGCATTACGGATCGAGTGGAATATATCGTGCTCGATGACGCGTCGGAGCCGCAGTACGAGATTCCGAAACTGATGCGGGAATTTCGGGACGCGGTGGATTCAAAGACGGTTCTGCTGCGATTTTCTTCGCGGCGGAATTACACCAGCGCGTGCGCATATGGGTTTTCGACGGCGCGGGGGACGCATGTGATTCTGATCAGCCACGACATGCTGGTGACGCCGAATTTTCTGGCGACGATTTTGTCTGTGGCGGCGGGTGATGAGAAACTCGGGACCATTCGGGGGCGGTCGCAGCATATGGATTGCTCGCCGAACGGACTGGCCCCCCCTGCCGCGATCGGGTCGTTTGAGGATGTGATCGCGTTTTCGCGGGAGGTATCGAATAAATACGGCTTGGCTGTTGTGGATAATCCGGCTCTGGTGGGGGATTCGCTGCTCGTTCAGCGAGCCGTGCTGGACAGGATCGGTGTGATGGATCAGCGATTTGTGGGATTTCTGGGGGACTTTGATTTTGGCATTCGGGCGCGGCGCGGGGTTCAGAACCGTTGAATCTCTGGGCGCATGGCTGCACCACGCCGGGTGCGGGACGATCAATGCGGATATCCTGGCGGGTCGTGAAACGCCGGAGCAGGTTCCGCAGGGGCTTTCCATGCTGGATGAGGCGTATGAGGTGCTGAAGGAGAAATGGGCGGCCGTTGCCCTGCCGGAGACGTTTGGAGAGCTGCGGCCGGAGCATTTGCGGATGATGGAGGAATGTTCGGGGTCGGTAAATGGGGATTTTGTTTCGCCACCGGAGATCAATTCGTCCGGCGTCGAGATTCTTTAACGGGATTTTATATCGGAAAGCGCCTAGGCGCTGACGGTGTGCTGTTTCAGGTGATCCGGCAATTGCCAATTGACGGCTGGGTCGGGGTGATGCTCCAGGGGTTTAATGTTTCCTCGATAGGCAACGCCCATGATCTGCATGGTGTTGTAGACGAGGGTTTTCCAACCGCGCGATGCGAAATAGTCGAGGCCGCGCCCCACTGCCGGGCTGACCAGGTCGTGAAAGATGATCATGGCGTCGGATTCCGCCCACTGCTCGCAGGCGATGGCGTCCTGAATGGGGCCGGGTTCTTCGTGCTCGCCATCGATGAAGATGAGCGACCATTTGCGGGCGCGGCGTTGGCCGAGTTCGTGGACGGCGGCCGGGGTGTAACCGCCGATGAGGCGAACGCGCGGTAGGACTTCCGCGGTACGGAGGGATGCGACCACGGATTCGCGGGGCTGGTCCTGAAAGAGGATTGGGCCGATCACGTCAAGTTCGACGCCGGCCAAAGCGAGGTGGCAGGTTGACCAGCCCAGCCAGCAGCCGATTTCCAGCGCGGGTTTTCCGGTGAACATCAGGGCGATGTTGTGCAGGATGTGCGCCTCGTCCCGGCTGACAAAGCCTACATGGGGGGGAGCGCTTGTCCACGTACCACTTATGAGGAATGTCGACCCGGAGGTAGCCCCAGCCGCAGTTTAGCGGATCGCCGATGGTCATGAATGGGAATGCGGCGTCGGGATGAATGATTTTCAAGTTTGGAGAGACATAGTCCCAACGGGCGGAAGCGGCGGTCATTGGAAAACAGGTTACCGCGAAGAAACGAGGAACGCGAAAAATTCGGGAAAAGGGTTAAACCACGGATTTCGCGGATGGCACGGATGAAGAAAAAAAAGAATTTTGCCTTTTTATCCGCGCTATCCGCGAAATCCGTGGTTTTATTCCTGGATTTTCCTTCGCGTTGGGAGTCTACCCGCCATGGCGGCCGGCTTCGCGGTTTATCGCTGAATTTCCTATAATGGCGGCATGAGTTCGAGCGGACGCAGAGTCGTTGTGGCCATGAGCGGCGGAGTGGATAGCTCCGTGGCGGCGGCATTGCTTCAGCGGGAGGGGTATGAAGTGATCGGCGTTTTCATGCGGCTTGGGTCGCCGGAGGGCGTGGAGGCGGCGGAAAGCGACGGCGGGCGGCATAAGCAGGGATGCTGCTCTGTGCTCGACGCGTCGGATGCGCGGCGGGTGGCAGATGTGCTGCACATTCCGTTTTATGTTTTGAATTTCCAGGACGAGTTTTCGCGCGTGATCGATTATTTCGTGGATGAATACAATCGGGGGCGGACGCCGAATCCTTGTGTGCGATGCAATGATTGGCTGAAGTTCGGTCGATTGGCGCAGTATGCGCAGGCGGTCGAGGCGGATTTTGTGGCGTCGGGGCATTACGCGCGCATCGGCGTCGATCCGGCTTCGGGAAAGAAGGCGCTGCTCCGCGGGCGCGATGGGAAGAAGGATCAGAGCTACGTTCTCTTTGGCATGACCCGATGGGCGATGGAGCACACGCTGTTGCCGATCGGCGAGTTTCATAAGAGCGAGGTGCGGAAGATGGCGGAGGAGTTGAAGCTGCCGGTTTATAACAAGCCGGATTCGCAGGAGATTTGCTTTGTGCCGGATCAGGATTATGCGGCGCTGGTGAAGCGACGAAGTCCGGATGCGATGCGCGAAGGGGAACTGGTCATGAGCGGCGGGTCCGTGGTTGGGCGGCATGAGGGGCACCAGCATTTTACGATCGGGCAGCGCAAGGGCGTGGGTGTGGCGCTGGGGCATCCGATTTATGTCGTGGATATCAATCCGGCGTCGAATCGCGTGACGCTGGGAGAGAAGTCGGATTTGCTTCGCGGCGGGCTGGTTGCGAAGCAAACGAATTGGCTTTCAGATCGCGTAAGGTTGGGCGCCGAGTCGGTGCCTTGCCTGGCGAAGATTCGGTATAACCATGATCCGCAGCCGGGCAGGGTTTCGGTGCAGGCGGAGGGGGAGATGGTCGTGCGGTTTGATAAGCCTCAGTCGGCGATCACGCCGGGGCAGGCGGTCGTGGTTTACGACGGCGAAATGCTTCTGGGCGGAGGATGGATCGAAAGCGCGATCGATTAAGCCATGCTTCGCCGTAATGTTTTGATTTTCCATTCGGGCGCGCTTGGGGATTTCATTTTGACTTGGCCGCTGGGGCTTGCGCTTTCGCGGCTTTGGCCGCAGAGTCGGATTATCTATGTGACACAGAAACAGAAGGGGCTGCTGGCGGAGAAGGTGCTGCGGCTGGAGTGGACGGACGTTGAGAGCGGGTGGCATCATTTGTTTGGGGATATGCGGAACTTGCCGGAGGAGTGCCGGAAGAAACTGGATTCGGCGCACGCGGTGTTTGCGTTTGGGCCGAAGGAGCGGTGGCTGGAGACGATCGAGGGAAGCGTACGGTGAGCGCCAAGCCGCCTGAGGGGTGGGATCGGCATGCTTCGGAGTATCTGCTGGAGACGCTGTCGGGCGCGCCGGCCGTGGCGGCGGCGGTGAGGAATATCCTGGCGTCGATTGCGGCGCGGGGGATTCCTGTCGCACGGTGCGCGGATGGGGATGTGGTGATTCATCCGGGCAGCGGGTCGCGCGAGAAATGCTGGCCGCTGGAGAATTACTTGCGCCTGGCGCAGAAGTTGTCGAGTAAAGGGCGGCACGTCGTCTTTGCTGTTGGGGAAGTGGAGAGGGAGCGATGGCCTGGTGATGCGATGAAACAGTTGGAATCGGCCGGTTCGCTGGTTCATCCTGCGACTTATCGAGACCTCCTGGACTGCCTGTCGGGGGCGCAACTGTTCATCGGGAACGACAGCGGGCCGGGGCATTTAGCGGGAATCATTGGGGTGCCGAGCGTGATTCTTTTTGGGCCGAGCGATCCGTGCGTTTGGAAGCCGCTGGGGCCTCGGGTGACGGTTTTGCGGCATCAGCCGATTGGAGACTTGCCGGAGGAATCGGTTTTAGAGCAAACGATTGTGCAGGGCGCGGCCACGGTATAGTGTTGCTGACGTGACGGAAATGGAATCCTCCATCGATGCGTGGGCGACGAAGGCCGCTGAACTCAGACATCGGCTGCATCGGATTCCTGAATTGTGTTATCAGGAGTTTGAGACGGCCAAGATTGTTCGCGCTGAGCTGGACAAGCTGCACATTACGCACGCGGACGGAGTACCGGACGCCCCCACCGCTACCGTCGCCATGCTGGGGGACGTGAAAAAACCTTGCATCGCATTGCGGGCGGATATTGACGCGCTGCCGATTCTGGAGCGGACGGGGCTGCCTTACGCGAGTACGCACGAGGGGAGGATGCACGCTTGCGGGCATGACGGGCACATGGCGACGCTGATCGCATCGGCCGCCGTTTTGAAGGGGATGGAAGACAATCTGCCGGTCTGCGTGAAGCTGCTATTTCAGCCGGCGGAGGAATCTGGGGGCGGAGCCGAGCGGATGGTTCGTGCCGGCGTGTTGGATGGAACGATCGGTCCGCCGGTTTGCGCGATTTTCGGGCTGCATGGCTGGCCGGGGTTGCCCGTTGGTCTGGTGGCGAGCAAGCCGGTGGCGCTTCTGGCCGCGACGGATAATTTCAAGGCGACGTTCGTCGGGCGAGGGAGTCACGGGGCGTTTCCGCATCTTGGAGCCGATCCGATTGTCGCGGCGGCGGAGGCGGTGGTGAATCTCCAGCAGGTCGTGTCGCGGCAGATCGATCCTACGGAGCCGGTGGTGGTCACCATCGGGCTCATCCACGGCGGCACCGCGACCAATATCATTCCAGACGAGGCGGTCTTCGAGGGAACAGTCCGCGCCTTGAACGACGCGACGAGAAAATTAACCAGGTCGCTGATCGACGAGCGCTGCGGCCACATTGCGGCGGCCGGGAAATGCACCGCCAAGGTCGAATGGTTTGAAGGGTATCCCGCCACGATCAATGACCCGCGGATGACCGATTACGTCGCCAAGATCGCCCGGCAGAGTCTCGGGGCGGACCGATATATCCAGGCCGCGCGCCCGTGATGGGCGGGGAGGATTTTTCGTATTATTTGGAGAAATCGCCGGGCTGCTTTTTCTTTGTGGGCGTGCAGCCGCCTGAAGCCAAAGTTTATCCCCCGCTGCATAGCGACCGATATGATTTCTCTGACGCCGCGATTGGGGTGGGAATGCGGATGTTCGTCGAATTGGCGGCTAATTTTTCGGTTTAAGGGCGCGATTCGCCCGATATCTTGAAAACGCCGGCAAGGCGTATAGACTTTTGGTTTGTTATGCGGGTGTAGCTCAGTGGTAGAGCGTCACGTTGCCAACGTGAATGTCGAGGGTTCGACCCCCTTCACCCGCTTGATTGGCCCATTCCTGCCGGATGGGCCTTCTTTGTCGCCAAATCCCGCCAGATGTAAGAGTTGATGTCGAGTCGCTCCGAAACGACAATCGGCCTCAAATATTGCTATAATCCATCTAACCCGACTAGGAAGAGCGTCTATGCAGCAGGTCCAGTTGACTGATCAACTTTATCGCGTCGCACAGCGCCGTGCTTCGGAAGCCGGCTTTGCCAGCGTGGAAGAATACATTGCCGATGTCGTGGCCCAGGATGTCGCCGACGATACGGAGAATTTTGACCATCTGTTCACGCCGCAGGTGGTAAGTGAGCTTGAGCAGATATCCGCGGCCGCGAAGGCTGGCGGAAAAACCTACTCGTCCGAGGAAGTTCGCGAACATTTCCGAAAGAAATCGGACGCATGGCGAGCAAGTCACCCGGAATGATCGTCGACTATACGCCGGAAGCCCTAGCCAATCTCAACGAGATATGGGATTGGAATGCGGAGCAGTATGGTCGGGTGCATGCCAACTCGTATGTCGAGTTCCTGCAAATACGAACAGATCGTTTATCCACCGAATACGCGAACGGCAAGCCGGTGCCCAGTAATCCGAAGCTGTATTATCGCGTCATTCAAAGAAAGAAGAAACGTCACGGCCACGTCGTCGTTTATGAAGTGAATGATGACGATGTTGTTCGCATCCTCCGCTACTTTCACACCGCCCAAGACTGGCAAAACAGGCTTGGATAAGCACGAGACGGAAGAATATCCCTGCCCCATTTCGGCGTTATCCGGTCCGCGGATCGGCCGAAGATCCCGCTTCATAACCAGGTGGAGCCTCTCCGCCCCTTTCAGGTAAGCTTTCGTTTGAGATGACTCAACCGACGCTTCAACAGGCCTTCGATCTTGCGCTGCGGCGCCAGCAATCCGGGAAATTCGCCGAGGCGGAGGAAATTTATCGGCAGATTCTTTTGCGGGAGCCAGGACACGTCGGGGCGATGCAGAGTTTGGGCGTGATTGCTCGCAAGACTAGGCGGACGGATCTGGCAATCGAATTATTAAAACGTGCGACGGAGCTGAAGCCAGATTTTGCGGAAGCGCATTCGAATCTTGGGAATGCACTGAAGGATAAGGGGGATGTCGATGGGGCCATCGCGGCTTTCAGGCGGGCGATTGCGCTCAATCCCGGGCTGCCGATCGCGCATAATAACCTTGGCAACGCGCTGAAGGATGTCGGGAACTTGAACGAGGCGATCGCCGAATATCGGCGGGCGGTTGCCCTCAAGCCGGACTATGCGAACGCGCATATGAATCTTGCGATGGGTTTGCTTTTGTCGGGGGAGTTTGAGGAGGGATGGCGTGAGTATGAATGGCGATTGAGAGTGGCGGGAGCCGTCGCGCCGGGCGCGATATCTTTGAGCGGCTTTGGGATGGCAAAGAACTTAACGGGCGCACGATTCTTTTGCATTCGGAGCAAGGTTTTGGGGACGCCATTCATTTCTCGCGGTATATCTCGATGGTGATTGATCGCGGCGGGCGCGTCATCGTTCAGATTCAGAAAGATCTCATTCGGCTGTTGCAGCAGGTTGCTGGCGTGGAGAAATGGATCGCCAAGGGGGAGGCGGCGGAATTTGATGTGCAGTGTCCGCTGCTGAGTTTGCCGGGATTGTTCGGGACGAGAGTGGAAACAATTCCCGCACAAAAAGGGTTGTTGGTCGCGGAAGAGGGGGGCGCGGAAATCTGGCGCGGGCGATTGGAGAAGACGCCCGGGCGGATGAAAGTGGGATTGGCGTGGGCCGGGAACCCGACTCACAAGAAAGATCGGAGCCGGTCGATCCCGCTCTCGCGGCTTGCGCCTTTGGCGAAAATATCGAATATTGTTTTCCATAGCATCCAGAAAGGCGAAGCCGCCAAGGAGGCGCTGGAAGGCTCGACGGAGATGCGCATCGTCGACTGGGCGGGTCAACTGGGGGACTTTGCGGATACGGCGGGTTTGATCGCCAATCTGGATTTGATCATTACGGTCGATACTGCCGTGGCCCATTTGGCCGGTGCGATGGGTAAGCCGGTTTGGCTGATGCTGCCGTTCATGCCGGATTGGCGATGGATGCTGGGTCGCGGCGACAGTCCGTGGTATCCGTCCATGCGACTATTTCGCCAACCCTCCCGGGGGGATTGGGAGGCGGTAATCAGGCAAGTTTCCGATGCACTTGGGGGTCAGTTGCCGATGAAGGGGTTATGACGCAAGGCGCCGTACAGCAGGCTTTTGAAAAGGCGATCGAGCACCAGCGGGCCGGGCGGGTGCGCGAGGCGGAGACAGTTTATCGGCAGATCGTCACGGAGCATCCGGACCATGCGGGGGCGATCTATAACCTGGGGATGATCTCGCGCCGGGCTGGGCGCAACGACTTGGCCGTTCAACTTCTGCGGCAGGCCATCGCGGCGAATCCGAATTTCGCCGAGGCGTACAACAATTTAGGCAATGCATTGAAGGATCTGGGGCAAGTGGATGCGGCGATTGCCGCGTATCGGAAAGGAATTTCGCTCGGACCGAAACTTGCGGAGATTCCGAATAATTTGGGGAACGCGCTGAAGATGAAGGGGCTGGTTGACGACGCCATGGCCCAATATCGGAAGGCGATTGCCCTCAAGGCTGACTACGCCGAGGCGCATTTCAATCTGGGCATTTCGTTTCAGACCAAGGGTCAATCGGACGAAGCGATCGCATCGTATCGGCGGGCGGTTTCTCACAATTCGAAATTTGCCGAGGCGTTCAATAATCTTGGCAACGCCCTGCGGTCCAAAGGGGAACTGGAAGAAGCGGCTGCGGCGTATCGCGAGGCGATCAAGGTGCGCCCGAATTTCGCCGAAGCGCATAGCAATCTCGGTTCGACTTTCAAAGAAGAGGGCCGGTTGGACGATGCGATTTCTTCTTATCGAGAGGCCATCGCGCGGAATTCGGAATACGCCGACGCTCATGTCAAACTGGCGCAAACGTTACTGCTGCGCGGGGAGTTCGAAGCTGGGTGGCCGGAATGGGAGTGGCGTCTGAAACTGGATAACAGTGCGTCGCCGGATCGGGAGTTCCCGGAACTTCGATGGGACGGCGGTGACCTGGCCGGGCGCACGATTCTGATTTATGGCGAATCCGGCTTGGGCGACACGATTCAGTTTTCCAGATATCTGCCGATGGTGGCGGAGCGCGGGGGACGGGTGATCGCCCAGGCTCCGAAGGAATTGATCGGATTTCTCGGGCAAGTGCCTGGTGTGGAACAGTGGGTCGCGGCGGGCGAAAAGCCGCCGGCCTTTGACGTCCAATGCCCCCTGCTGAGTTTGCCGGGGTTGCTTGACACGAATCTTCAGAACATCCCCGGCCAACAATCGCTTCTGAAAGCCGATGAGAAGCTTGCGGAGGGTTGGCGAAATAAAACTTTTCAGCAGCCTGGCGGTGTGAAGGTCGGGTTGGTTTGGGCGGGGAGCCGCAAGAATAAGAATGACCGTAATCGCTCGGTGAATTTGGATGTCCTGGCGCCGTTGGCGGCGATTTCTGGCATTCGCTTCTATAGCCTTCAGAAAGGGGACGCCGCGAAGGATGCGCAGAAACCGCCGGAGGGAATGGAGATTGTCGATTGGACGGACGAATTGCGGGACTTCGCGGATACGGCTGCGCTGGTCGGGAATCTGGATTTGATCATTTCCGTCGATACGTCCGTCGCGCATCTTGCCGGGGCGATGGGCAAGCCGGTTTGGATTTTGCTGCCGTTCTTGCCCGATTGGCGTTGGATGGTCGACAGGGAGGAAAGTCCCTGGTATCCGACGGCCCGATTGTTTCGTCAAACCACCAGGGGCGATTGGGCGGACGTTGTCGCGCGCGTCGGCGAAGCGCTTGCGGAGTGGGCCAGCGATCACCGGCTTTTTATCGGTTTCTAGAATTTTCCCAAAAGGCAGCCATCCGTTAAAAAAAGGCCCACGGTTGGCCATCTTCGGGCATTGGCCTGGGGGCTTCAACTTGGAATTGTTTATGGTCCGAAGAAAAAACTTTCGCTCACGTAGGCAATTGCCTCGCGCCGAGATATCTTGCTACGCCCATGACTTTTATCGTGAATGAACCGGCTTCCCGGCTGCGGCAGGCCATTACGCACTTCCTTGCCCGCCTCGGATTCCGGGAAGACTCGTTTATCATGATTCTGGCGGTGCTGATCGGCATGGTCACTGCCGCGGCGTCCGTCGGATTCCACGAGCTCATCCTCTTTGTCCGCAACGCGCTCTATCTTCGCGTCGGCGAGGACTATCTCTACGGCCGGGGAATGTGGCTTCTGATTCTGTTCCCTTTGCTCGGCGGACTGATCGTCGGATTCATCACCCGATACGTCTTCCGAACCCGCGAAGGACATGGCGTCGTGGACGTCATGGAATCCGTCATCCGCACCAGCGGATTTCAGCGTCCCTCGTCGGCGATCGAAAAGATTCTTACCGCCGCGGTGACCATCGGGTCGGGCGGGTCGGCCGGAGCGGAGGGGCCGATTGTGCAGATCGGGGCGGCGATCGCCTCGGGGTTCGGGCAAATTTTCAGGGTCGCGCGCCAGTACATGCCGACGCTCATCGGTTGCGGAACCGCGGCGGGCATCAGTGCAATTTTTAACGCGCCCTTCGGGGGCGTTCTCTTTACTCTCGAAGTCATTCTCCAAGACTTTTCCATCCGGGCCTTTACGCCGGTCGTGGTTTCGAGCGTTATCGCGCAAGTTACGGAACTGCTCCTCTTCCGGCTCCTTCATAAGGCGGGCGAGTTCCATCCCATCTTCGATCTTTCCCCGGACACCGTGCGCCTGCATGATGCGCTGCAATGGGGCCAGGTGGGGAGTTATGTCATGCTCGGGCTTCTGTGCGGAGTCGTCGGGCTAGGACTGATCCGCTTCATGCAAACCGTCGAAAAGTCATTTTCAAGATTGCGGATGCCTGGGTTTCTGAAACCGGCGGTCGGCGGCGGGTTGGTCGGCGTGCTGGGCATCTTCTATATTCTGCTCTTCGGACATTTCGTCCTGCACGTCCCCAAGCCGGTGCCGTTTGAGAATTATCCGATGCCGGCGTTTTTCGGAGACGGGTACGGCTTCATCGAGGAGCTTCTCTCCCCCGGTTACGCGGCTTATTTGCCTGGGGCCAAGCCGATCCTGTTCCTCCTGGGGTGCCTGTGTCTATTGAAGCTGGTCGCGACGTGCATCACCCTGGGCAGTGGCGGAAGCGGCGGCGTGATCGCTCCGTCCCTCTTTCTGGGTGCGACCGCCGGGGCCGTGATGGGCGCCGTCCTGCAACACCTTGGCTGGGTGCGGCCGATTCAGCCGGAAATGTATGCCCTGGTCGGGATGGGCGCGGTTTTAGCCGCCGTCGTGCATGCGCCGCTGGCGTCCATTTTGATCTGCTTTGAAGTGACGGAAGATTACAAGGTCATGGTGCCGGCGATGCTCGCCTGCGTGGTTGCGACGGGATTGGTGCGACTGGTCTACACGGATTCGATTTATACGCAAAGCCTGCGAAAGCGAGGCATTCGTCTGGGCCCCGGGGATTTCACTTTGCTACGAAGAATGAATGTGGAGCAGGTCGCGCTGGAGCCGGCCAGCGTGGTGCGGCCTGGCGATCCGTTCCAGAAGATTCTCGATCTGGCCATGTCATCGGGATTGAGCAATTTCATCGTGGCCGACGATAAGGGGGATTATCTGGGAATGATCGTCTCCGACGATTTGCAGACCACTCTTTTAGGCAAGGAAGCGGTGCCATTGCTGGTGGTTTCAGAGCTGATGCGAAAGGACGTCCCGATCGTGAAGAACACGGACGATCTGGCCCAGGTTTTGGAGCAATTCGCGCAGCATGATGTGAGTCATCTGCCGGTCGCGGTGAATGGGCGGGAAAAGCACGTCATCGGTTTGATCAGCCGGGCGGGGTTGATGCGGAAGTACCAGGAGGGGTTGAGCCAGCCGGTTTAGCTGTACCAACGGCGCTGATAAATAGTTTTACCGCGAAGACGCGAAGAGCGCGAAGAAAACAAAATATTTAACCACGGATGACGCGGATAAGATTTAAATCCAATTAAAATTATCCGTGCCCATTTGTGATATTCCCGGTTTAACTTCTCTTTTGTCTTCTTCGCGCTCTTCGCGTATTCGCGGTAACAATCCGTGCGCTCACGGATACCCGAGAATTGGACGATCAGCCGATGCGCCCTCGGCCGGCCATATAGGGTCGCAGCGCTTCGGGAATGGTGATCGAGCCATCCGCGTTCTGATAATTCTCCAAGATCGGGATCAGAATTCTTGGGCTGGCGACGACCGTGTTGTTCAGGGTGTGGCAATAGCGCATCTTTCCCTCTTCGTCGCGATAGCGGAGGTTCAGCCGGCGGGACTGGAAATCGTAAAAGCGCGATGCGGAATGGGTTTCGCCGTAGCCTTTGCGGGAGGGCATCCAGGTTTCGATGTCGAATTTGGCGGCTTGGCCCTGGCCTAGATCGCCTGTACACACCGCTACGACTCTATAGGGGAGCTTCAGGGTTTGAAGAAGATCCTCGGCGTTAGCCAGGATTGTTTGATGCCAGCGCTTCGATTCGTTCACGTCCGCTTTGCAGACGACGACCTGCTCGACCTTATCGAATTGATGAATGCGATAGAGGCCAGCGGTGTCCTTGCCGTAGGTTCCTGCCTCGCGGCGGAAGCAGGAACTCATGGCCACGTATTTTCGCGGGAGCGTGCCCAAATCGAGCGTTTCGCCCATGTGATACGCCGTGAGGGAAACCTCGGCGGTTCCTACCAAATACTTCGGCGGGTCTTCATTGGTTATCGCGTAAGCCTGCTCGCGGCCGAGGGGGAAATAGCCGGTGCCCTCCATGGGCTCCTCTCGAACCAGGACGGGCACGACCATCGGCACAAAGCCGCGCGCGACCATCATGTCCTGCGCGAGTCTTAGGACGGCCTGGTGCAGGAGCGTCCCGTCGCCCAACAGAACATAACTGCGCGATCCGGCGAGTTTCACGCCGCGTTCGATGTCGATCAGGCGGAGCTTGTCGCCCAGCTCGACATGATCCTTCGCCGGGAAATCGAAATTGCGGACTTCGCCCCATTTTTTGATTTCGACGTTTTCGCTGTCGTCCTTGCCGACGGGAACTTCTTCGTCCGCCGGCTGGGGGAGCTGAAGCAGGAGCGGGCGCAATTCGGCGTCGGCGGCCTTCCATCGCTCCTCGGAATCCTTGACCTGATTCTTGAGGGCCCCCACTTTTGCGATGGCGGCTTGTTTTTCCGTGGGGTCTTTGAGCTTGCCGATCTGCTTGCTCGCCTCGTTTTGCTCGGCTCGAAGGCGCTCGAATTCTTGCTGGGTTGTGCTGGCCTGGGATGCGGCCTTCAAGACGGCGTCGACGTCGACGGACATGCGTTTGAGCTTTGCCGCGTTGCGGTATTTGTCGGGGTTTTCGCGAAGGTCCTTGATGTCGATCATGGGATGGTTGCCAGTTGATAGCTGCCAGTTGCTAGTGGGGAGGAATTCTTTCCTTACAACTAACGACCAGCAACGAGCAACTGTATCCCCATCTTACCAAGCGAAATGGGCGAACGCTTTATTGGCGTCGGCCATGCGATGTGTGTTTTCGCGGGTGCTCATGGCTTTGCCTTCTTTTTTGTAGGCGGCCATGAGTTCGTCGGCGAGTCGATCCGCCATGGGGCGTCCGCCGCCGTCGCGGCAGGCTTCCAGGATCCAGCGAAATGCCAGGCTTTGCTGGCGGCGCTTGTTGACCTGCATGGGGACCTGATAGTTGGCCCCGCCGACGCGCCGGCTGCGCACCTCGACGTACGGCTTGACGTTGTTGATGGCCGTCTCGAAGAGTTCCAGGACGGGAACTTCCTTCATCTTCTTGGAGACCTGGTCCATGGCCTTGTAGACGACCTGCTGCGCGACGGTCTTCTTCCCCTGCCACATGAGGCAGTTGATGAATTTACTGACCAGCTTGCTGTTGTAGCGCGGGTCGGGTTTCAGAATGTCTTCGGAAGCGGTGAATTTCTTGAAAGCCATCGGTCTAAGGTTCCTTCTAAACGGGCCCTATCGCCGCAGCCACCAGATGAAGGCGGCGATTGCGGCCAAAAGAAAAACTCCAAGGAAAATGAGACTCTTCAGATTCGCGTTATACGAGTCAGGATTAATCTCGTCGGCGAGCAGGTGCCAGCCCATGATTACTTCCCTGACTTGGCGCCGTACTTGCTTCGACTGCGTCTGCGCCCATCGACGCCCAAGGCGTCCAGTGTTCCGCGGATTACGTGATACCGCACGCCCGGCAGATCGCGTACGCGCCCGCCGCGGACGAGTACGATGCTGTGTTCCTGAAGATTGTGCTCCTCGCCGGGGATGTAAGCCGTGACTTCCTTCCCGTTGCTCAATCGCACTCGGGCGATCTTGCGCAAGGCGGAGTTCGGCTTCTTGGGGGTCATGGTCTTGACCTGAAGGCAGACCCCGCGTTTTTGGGGGCAGGCTTCGAGATCTTTGACCTTATTGATTCGCGGCAGACTTCGCCGCGGTTTTTTGATCAACTGATTAATCGTCGGCATTGCGGTCCTGGCTCTCTTTCGTGAAGCGACAAGTCGTCAAGTATAAATTAGGGTATCGAGAGGATCAAGTCGGCGGCGGTCACACCCTGCGAGCGATGATTCAGGGCCGAAAATCCCACTCCGATTTCACTTTTGGCTTGACTTTCGCCCTCGTATTAACAGGAAATTAATGGCGGCTAACGGGGGACCTTGGTTACATATTGAAGCATGAGTCGCGCCAAGTAGCGGTGGCAAAGCTCAATTTGCGACGAATCTAGGGCGGTGGTGTCGCAAAAACGGCAGAGTTCTCGGGAGAGACATTTCCCCAAAATCTGGATTAACGCCAAGGCGGGCAGGCCGATTCTGTGCCGTGCTGCGCGTTTCCAAAAGGAGAGAGTTATGAGCATTGTAGAGTCAGAAACGTCACGGTCCGTTCGTCGTATCACACGTCTTGAAGGCCTCGCGGGCGGGGCATTGGTCGCCGCCGCGGTGTTCGCGGCTGCGCAAACCTTGCGAGCGCTCAACAAATCGCGATGCAGGTGACCGGTGGAACCACCACCGACCCAACCAGCGCCAACGCGGTCACCTGGTTCAACACCTCGAACTGGAATCAGAACGGTGTTACCGGAATGCTTCCGGAGAGCTATGTCGCCAGTCCGAATGCCCAGGCAATCAGTGCGGACAACGCCACCATGCCGTCTGTTGGTTTGGTGTTCGACCCAGTGAACGATCCGAACGCGGCCCGCCTGGGAGGAAATGCCTATGTCGCGAATTTGGACAATATCGGGAACTCGCTTTATATCACGACGGCCAGTGTCGGCACCTACGTCGCTCCCAGCAAGCTCACCATCGATAGCGGCACGATCATCACGGGCACGACCACGATTGGCCGCGACGGGGCGGGCATCCTGGCCCTCAACGGCGGAACGTTCATCACCGAGGGCGCTCTCAAGGTTCAAGGATCGAATAAGATCCTGACGGCCCTGGGCTCCGGCACCTTCGAATACCACGGCGGAACCCTTGACGCGGTCGCGGGCATCCAGGTCGGCTCGGGCGCTTGCAGCACAGGTTTGTCCCGAACGTCGGCCGGCGTCGGGACCTTCGTCTTTTACAACGACGGCCCGGCGGGCGCGATTCTGAGCCAGAACGGTTTCCAGGTCGCCATCAACACCAGTCAAAACGGGACCATCGGCATCGTCGAGTTCCACTATGACAAAAATATCGGCGGCGTCGGCGGGACCCGCCCCATTCAGACGAACTGGAACCAGGGCAACGGCGGATTCGGTCAGGGAATCCTGCATCTGGACAACAACACCAACACGTCGTCCCGCCTGAATCTTGTCCTCGATGCCGCCCCCACCGTCATCCACGGCGTCGTTCAGAACCTCGGCCTCTTCGATGACACCGTTATTGAGGGCTCCGGCACCTATCCAAGGGCTTTCTACTCCGTCGATGGCACGAGGGTCTTCACCCAGGGCGCCACGATCCGCGCCGCATACGATGGGCGAACGTATAGCTGGACCATCAGCTACAGCGGGCAAATCAACTTCACGGACACCGCGACCTCGTCTTACACATCGGCGGACATCGAAGCCACGGGCGGCAGCGACGTCGTATTGATAGCGGTACCCGAACCGAGCAGCGCGGCGGTGCTCGGAACCGTTGGCAGCATGATCCTCGCCCGCCGCCGGCGACGCCGAAAGGAGAAAACCTCTGGCTAATTGTGCATTACCTTCCACAAGATTCGCTGAATCAGGGCACGAAGCGGCCTGAACATTTTCGCCGCTTCGTGCCCTTGTCATTTTCTGCGCTTCGCATCCTCATTCGGCGCGAAGCTGCCTATTTCCACATCGGGAAATGCGACGGGCATCTCCTTCTTAGCGACATGGAATTGGGCTTAGGCGGGTTCAAACGCTCGGCTTTTTAGGTCTGATGAAAATCGCCGCCGACAGCCGCCTTGCGCGGTTTCGGTTTAGTTTGAGATCAATCGGGGGAAAACGTTTCCGCTCACCACACTCCACACTGGCAAAACAAAGTGGTTTTGGGCCCGGCAGACACGCCGATTTCGATTGACGTCGCTCCGCGCCTTGTCATAACGGACTCAAACGAAACTGAGTAGCGGCACTTAATAGGGAGGACGGGATGACCATTGCCGATGCGACAACCACCCGGGGATTAGGGCGTCATTGGAAGGTGCAACATCTGGCGGGCGGCGCGCTCCTGGCTGGGGCCGTCTTCTGGTCGGCGCCGAAGGCCGCCGTCGCTCAGTTCGATTACAATGGAACGGGCGGCTCGTCGACGAATGTGAACTCTACCGGGCTCTCCTGGTTCAACACGTCGAACTGGAGTTACGCGAACGCCACGGGAACGCTGCCCGAAAGCTTTGGCGGGCCCTTGACTCCGGCTGTGATTCTCTGTGCCCCGAATACATTGTTACCGTCAGTCGGGGTCGTGTTCGATCCGGCGAATGATCCCAATACGCCTGGTGGTCCCAACGCCAACTACGTGGCCAATCTGCAAGCTTCCTCTACTCTTTCGGGCGCGTTTTACATAGCCGGCGTTACCACCAACGGCACGGAACCCGCCGCTCCGAACAAGCTCACCATCGAAAGCGGAACCATCGTCAGCGATAATTGCACTGTAGGACGCGACTCCGCGGGAATCCTGGCCCTCAACGGCGGTACGTTCGTCTCCAACACTCGGCTCAAAGTCCAGGGAATTACCGCCGGCCGCACATTCATCGGGACCGGCACGTTTGAATATCACGGCGGCTATCTTGAATCAGGAATCGTCGAAGTCGGCTCCGAGGGATCCACGAGCGGATTATCCGCCACGTCCGCCGGCGTCGGCTATTTCGTGGTCTTCAACGATGGCCCCGCCGGCGCCATTCTTTCTCAGAACGGGTTCGAACTTTCGGCGGATTCCACCGGCGCCGGAACCGTGGGAATTGCCGAATTTCATTACGATCTCAACACGGGCGGCGTCGGCGGTACACGACCGATTCAAAACAACTGGAACGACGGCAACGCCGAACCGGGCCAAGGCGTGCTATCCCTCAACAACGGGACGGATCAATCCGCCCGCCTGAATCTCGTCCTCGATACGGCCCCCAGTATCGTCAATGGCGTTGTGCAAAACCTCGGCTTGTTCGACGAAACACTCATTGCCGGCTCCGGAACCTATCCGCGCGCGTTCTATTCCGTGGACGGCTCTATGGTCTTCACGCAAGGCGCCACCATCAGCGCCGCGTATGCCGGGAAAACCTATAGCTGGACGATCAGCTACAGCGGGCAGATCAACTTCACGGACACGGCCACGTCGGCTTATAACTCGACGGGTATTCAAGCCACCGGCGGGAGTGACGTCGTTCTGGTTGGCGTGGCCGTGCCCGAACCCGGGAGCCTGACGATTCTTGGGGGATTGGCGAGCGTGATTCTTTCGCGCCGGCGAGCGCGCACTCAGAGGGAGACGGTATGACCATCGCTCGATCGACTCGTGGCAAACGATTTTCGAAATTGGAGTCATTTGCGGGGGGTGCGGTCCTGGCCGCGGCAGCGTTTTGGGCCGCGCCCACGCGCGCCAGCGGTCAGATCGTGTACGAGGGGACCGGCGGGTCCTCCACTAATCCCAACAGCCCCAGCGCCGAGACTTGGTTCAACCCGGCGAATTGGAACAACTTCGGCACTGTTGGCACACTGCCCGAGAGCTATACGACGATGCCGGGAGCGCCGGATATCGTCGCCGACAATTCGTCGATGCCCATCGTCGGCGTCGTCTTCGATCCGGCGGACGATGCGAACACGCCGGGCGGGCCCAACGCCAATTACGTCGCCAATTTGGATACTCTGGTCAGCACATTCTACATCTCCGCGGTGACCACCAACGGCACCCAGCCGCAGGCGCCCAATAAACTCACCATCGAAAGCGGCACGATTCTGTCGGATTATGTCACGGTCGGCCGGGACTCCCCGGGTATTCTGGCGATGAACGGCGGCACGCTCGTCGTGCCCACAGAGTTGAAAATTCAGGGAGTTACGCCGGGACGCACGTTTCTGGGAACCGGTACCTTCGAATACCACGGAGGAACTCTGGCGGTCCAGGACGATATCCATGTCGGCTCGGAGGGGTCGAATACCGGCGTTTCGCTCACGTCGGCCGGGGTGGGATATTTCGTCGTTTATAACGACGGCCCTGACGGAGCAATCCTAACCCAGAACGGCTTCGAAACGGCCGTCGATTCGAGCGGCGCGGGCACGGTCGGCATCGTTGAGTTTCACTATGACCTGAACACCGGCGGCATTGGCGGGACCCGCCCGATTCAAACGAACTGGAACGATGGCGGAGGCGATTCGAAACAGGGACTTCTGGTCATCAATAACAATGTCACACAGTCGTCCCGGCTCAATCTGGTTCTCGACGTCGCCCGAGCATCGTAAACGGCGTTGTGCAAAATCTGGGCTTGTTCGACGAAACGCTCATTGCCGGCTCCGGAACCTATCCGCGCGCGTTCTATTCCGTGGACGGCTCTAAGGTTTTCACGCAAGGCGCCACTATCAGTGCCGCATATGACGGCGCCACATACAGCTGGACGATCAGCTACAGCGGGCAAATCAACTTCACAAACACGGCCACGTCCGCTTACAACTCGACGGCCATTCAAGCCACCGGCGGGAGTGACGTCGTTCTGGTTGGCGTGGCCGTGCCCGAACCCGGAAGCCTGACGATTCTTGGGGGATTGGCGAGCCTGATTCTGACACGCCGACGCGGACGGGCAAGACGCGCTCGATCAAGCTTGCTTTGACCTTTGCCTCCCGATTTCTAAACTTGCGTCCCATGACGCAATTCAAAGACGTTGCCGTGACGGCCGAGGGGCAATCCATCTCTTCATCTGGCGGGCGCCTGAGCGTGCCGGATCGGCCGATTGTTCCGTTTATTGAAGGCGACGGCACGGGGCCGGATATCTGGCGGGCCAGCCGGCGCGTCTTTGACGCGGCCGTCGAGAAGGCTTACGCGGGAACGCGCAAAATCGCCTGGATGGAAGTGTTTGCGGGGGAAAAAAGTTTTAACAAGTTCAATACCTGGCTTCCCGACGAGACGGTGGAGGCTTTCCGCACGTTTCGCGTTGGGATCAAGGGTCCCCTTACCACGCCGGTCGGTGGAGGAATTCGATCGCTCAACGTCGCGCTGCGGCAGATGCTCGATCTTTTCGTTTGCCTGCGGCCGGTGCGCTATTTCAAGGGTGTTCCATCGCCGGTGAAGCAGCCGGAGAAAGTGGATGTCGTGCTCTTCCGTGAAAATACGGAGGACATCTACGCCGGCATCGAATACCCGGCTGGCAGTCCCGAATCGCAAAAGATTTTGGATTTCCTTCAGCAGAATTTTCCTAAGGAATTCAAAAAGATCCGTTTCGGCAGCAAGGACGCCTCCGCTTCGTGGCAGCATGAGCTGGAAGGGATCGGCGCACGGCGCGGCCGGTGAACGTCGAGGTGGGGATCGGCTTCAAGCCGATGAGTTATCTCGGAACCGAACGCCTGGTCTACACCGCCATCGGGTACGCCATCAAGCACAAGAGAAAGAGCGTGACGCTGGTTCACAAGGGGAACATCATGAAGTTTACGGAGGGCGCTTTCCGCGATTGGGGGTATCGGGTTGCCAAGCAGTTCTTTGGGGCTGTCGAGATCGACAAGGGGCCGTGGTGCAAAATTCCCGAGGGCAAACCGGGAGCGGGAATTGTGATTAAGGACGCGATCGCTGACATCGCGCTCCAGCAGGTGCTCACGCGGCCCGAGGATTTTGACGTGATTGCGACGCCGAATCTGAACGGCGATTATCTGTCGGATGCGCTGGCGGCTCAGGTTGGAGGGATCGGCATTGCGCCGGGCGGGAATATCAACACCGTCACCGGGCATGCCGTCTTCGAGGCGACGCATGGCACGGCCCCCAAATACGCGAATCAGGATGTCGTCAATCCGGGGAGCATGATTCTGTCGGGCGTGATGCTTTTGGAGCACCTCGGTTGGCAGGAGGCGGGAGATTTGATCGTCCATGGACTTGAGCGCGCCATCGCCGCCAAGACGGTGACGTACGATTTTGCCCGGCAGATGGAGGGGGCCACGCAGATAAAATGCAGCGAGTTTGCCACGGAAATGATTCGGCACATGGGCTGAATCCGGGGGGTCTGGCGCTGGCGGTTGTGGCCGCTTATTACCACCGGAAATGGGCTCGACCTGCGATAATCTAGGCAAGCTGCGCCGCCTTCGCGGCGATTAAGACTGGTCATTTCTTGACATAGCCCTGAGTAGATTCTAGGGTTATATTGTTTTACGCTGGCTCCATTGGCAAATGGAGTTGGCCCTCCAGCCGGGCGAGAGGGGTAGAGGTCCCGGCGGTGGCAGGTGCGAACCCAAGGTTCGGCATGTCTCAATCGCGAAACACCGTAACCGGCCCCACTGCGGCGGCAATGTCTTCCAGCAACCTCGATACCGAAGTGGGTAAGGTCGTCATCGACATGGGTCTGGCGACGAAAACCGAGATTACGTTTTGTCGCGAGCAGCAAAAACAAGCCTCCGATCCCAACGCACGCAGTCTTTCCGATCTTCTCATCGAGCATAATTTCATCACCGTCAACCAGGCGAAGCGCATCCGGCAGACTCTGGCCGAGCGCAAAAGCAACGAAATCCCGGGTTACGAAATCCTGGGGCAGCTTGGCAAGGGGGCGATGGCGACCGTTTACAAGGCCCGGCAGCTTTCGCTGGACCGCATCGTGGCGATCAAAATCCTGCCGAAGAAAATGAACGAAAGCCGAGACTTCGTCGAGCGGTTTTACAAGGAAGGAAAAGCCGCGGCTCGCCTGAGTCATAACAACATCGTCCAGGCGATCGACGTCGGCGAATCGCCCAAGGGTTTGCACTATTTCGTGATGGAGTATCTCGAGGGGAAGACGCTTTACGACATGATGGCCCCCCCGCCCGCCGGGGAGGGGCACAAATTCACCGAGGACGAGGCGCTGGATATCTCGATCCAAATGGCCGACGCCCTGGCTCACGCCCATCAGCGCGGATTGATTCACCGCGACGTCAAACCCAAGAATATCATGCTGACACCCAACGGCGTCGCCAAGTTGACCGATCTGGGTCTGGCCCGGCAGACTGAAGACACCGCCGCCGCCGAAAGCGAAGCCGGAAAAGCCTACGGCACGCCGTACTACATCAGCCCCGAGCAAATTCGCGGGGACGTGGACATCGACTTCCGCGCTGATATCTATTCGCTTGGCGCGACGATGTATCACTTGGTGACGGGTCATCCGCCGTTTGAGGGGGACACGCCCAGCGCCGTGATGCACAAGCATCTTCGCGACACGCTCGTTCCCGCCGATCACATCAACACGGAACTCTCATCCGGCTTCGGCGAGATCATCGACGTGGCGATGGCGAAGAAGCGCGAGGAGCGTTACGCCTCGACGGAAGAATTGGTCGAGGATTTGCGGGCGGTGCGGAATCGCCAGCCGCCGATCCATTCACGGCGGGCGCTCGATTTGGATCGGCTGGCGCAGATCGAAGAAACGGGGCATGTCGTCGATACGGTTCCGGCGCCGGTGCCGGAAGTGAAGCCGTGGCAGACTCCGCTCGTCAAGATTTTGATCTGGGCCACCGGGGTTTCATTATTCATTAACATCATTCTGGTGCTGATCCTATCTCACAGCCGTTAATTTGTACCATTCATGAAATCTCGAGTTGGATTCATCGGCCTGGGGATAATGGGCGCGGGCATGGCGACCCGTCTGCTAAGTGATCGCCCCCTCCTCGTCCACACCCGGACCAAGAGCAAAGCCAACAAACTGCTCCAGCGCGGGGCGATCTGGATGCCCACGCCCGCGAAACTTGCCGCCGAGTGCGATGTGGTTTTCGTATGCGTGACCGATACGCCTGACGTCGAAGCGGTCATTGCCGGGGATGATGGGATACTTTCCACCGCGCATTCGGGCCTGATCGTGGTCGATCATTCGACGATTTCTCCCGCCGTCACGCGACAGCTCGCCGACGACCTGCGCACGCGCGGGTCGTTCCTCCTCGATGCCCCGGTCAGCGGCGGACAAAGCGGAGCCGAGAACGGCACCCTGTCCATCATGGTCGGCGGCGACATGGAAGCATTCGAAAAAGTTCAGCCGCTCTTGCGAGTCATGGGGCAGACCATCACCCACTGCGGACCCAGCGGCACCGGGCAGCTCACCAAGCTGGTGAATCAGATCCTGGTCTCAGTGACGAATTTGGCCGTCAGCGAGGCTCTCACATTTGCCCGGAAGAACAATTTGGACATGGCCAAGTCGATCGCCGCTCTTGGCGGAGGCGCCGGATCGAGCTGGCAACTGTTGAACTTGGGTCCGAAGATGATCAATTCCGATTTCCGACCGGGGTTCACAATCAATCTTCAGCAAAAGGATTTGCGATTGGTCCTGGGAGCGGCGGAGGACTCGCGGACATCTCTGCCAGCCACGAGTCTGGTGCATCAGCTTTTCACAGCTGCCCAGGCCGCCGGGCACAGCAAGGACGGCACCCAGGCCCTCTTCACCGTCGTCGAGAAATTAGCGTCGTTGCACTGAAGACATCGGCCACCCCGCTTCCGAAGTTTTTACGGCTGTCCGCCATCCGACTTTTCCTTCGTTTCCGCCGCCGCGATATCGGCCCACGAAGGGGCTCGCCAGACGTGCATGATGCCGTCATTTGACACGACGCCAATCGAATTGCCGTCGGGCGAGAATTCGGCTTGGCCGAAGTGGTGGCCTTCGGCGTGGAGTGTGAGGACATCCTGCCAACCGTCCGCCGTCCAGAGTTTGAGGGCCTCGCCGCGCACGCCGGAACTGCTGGCCAGTCGATTGCCGTCTGGCGAAAAAGCCACGGATGGAACGGAATTTAGAAAGCCGCCTAAAGTCGCCACTTCGCGCCAGGATTGCGTGTCCCACACCCGGGCGTATCCCAAGGCGCTGGATATCGCCAGCAATTTTCCGGATGGAGCGAATGCCACGCCTTCCGGCTCCAAAATGTTAAGCGGCAAGTTCGTGCTGTTTTGCTGCGCCAAATCCCGAGCTAAAACCTCCCCCTCGTAACCGGCCGCGATGAACTGTCGTTCGTCCGGAGAAATGTTTCCCTCGTTCAACTCCAAAGGGGCGGCCCAGGACTGGATTTCCCGGTTCGCCGCCAAGTCCCAGTCGTGCAGGCGATTGTCGTCGTAGGTGCAGAAGACCAATCCATTGCCCCCGGCAAGAAAATTCTGCGGTTGCACGAAGCCCGTCGAGGGCTTCAAGGCACACACAGAGCGCTCGCCGTGACACGTCCCACACCGAGAGGTTGCCATCGGGCAAACCAACCGCCAGGAAGCGCCCATCGCCGGAAAAACAGGAGTATCCGCGAAATGCTTTCTTCGCCCCGGTTTCCACTAGCGGTTCTTTCTCCTGGAAATCGGTTCCGGACCAACGCGCCACCTGACCGGCCGAATCCAGCGTCAGGACCGTTTGGCTGTGGGAAGCAAAACAACAGTTGTAAATCTTTTCGGACAATGTGATGTATTCCCGTCTTGGATGAGTGATCGACGTGTCCCACAAACAGACGACGCCATCTTTGCTGCCGCTGACCAGCGTTTTATCGTCTGGTAGGAGGGCCAGCCGCCACACTTCCAGACGATGCCCGCGCATGACGTCGGTGCAGGCCCGGCTGGCAAGGTCCCAGGTGCGGATGGTCTGGTCCGCGCTCGCCGAGGCGAGTTTTTTTCCGTCGGGCCAAAACACCACCGAGGAGATCCAGGACGTATGGCCCTGAAGCCGGCCGATTTCCTTCCCCGTGGCAACGTCCCACAAGCGGATATATGGCTCGTCCGATGAACGGCTGGTCGTCGCCAATGTTTTCCCGTCCGGTGAAAATGCCATCGTGTTGACGAGGTCCTGCGACGCCACGGCGTTCCAAAGTTCCTTGCCGCTGCTCAGATCGACGACGTGAATCTTTTGCATTTCGCCCCAGGCAGCAATGGTTAGATCGCTCGTTGCGGCAAAATCCGAGCTGCCCAGTTGACTCGCAATCTGTCGGGACGGATAGCTGGCCAGTTGAGTGCCGTCGCTCACCCGCCAGAGGATGATTTGCCCGTTCGGCTGGAATTGAGTGCTCGTCAGCAGCCTTTTACCGTCCAGGGAAAATTCCAAATTCTCGCATCGACCATCCAAAGGAAATTCCGACACCAATTGGCGCGTGGCGGTATTCCAAATCGTCAGGTGGGACTTGTTGTCGTCCGCGTCATCGGCGGCGGAGAATGCCAGCAGAGGCTCGGTTGGCGAAAATGCCGCGCGGGCGTCGAACCTGCCCTCCGCCAGGTGGGCCACCTCCTGTCTGGTTTGCAGGTCCCAGACGTACAGCCCGTCCCCATGGGCGACGCCGATCGCCAGCCACCGCCCGTCGGCGGACACTGCCAGCGTTTCGATCTCGCTCTTCTTCTGACACAGTTCGGCTAGTGCATCGCTGCGGCGTTTGCCCCCAGAGATAGCGCCACTCCCAACCGCGCAGATCGGTCTGGCCGGGCTGCGGGCGTTGGCGGTCGAGCAAATCGATCGCACGGCCCAGATTGTTGCCGCGCAGCGCTTCCATCGCCACGTTCATGTCCGACGCATAGGCGCGCTGCCGGGCGATGAGTTCTTCGGCTTCGGCCTTCGCCTGGTTGGCTTCAGCCTTGTGGCGTTGGACGGCTTCGTCAGCCTGCGCCTCGACGGCCCTGCGCTTCGGCCGCCAGGGCTTCCTCTTTGGCGCGCGTCGCCCGCACCGATTGCCACGTGCTGACCGCAATTCCCAGCAGAAGCGCCAGCAAAACAGCCGCCGCCGCGGCGAACGCCAATTTGTTGCGGCGGACCGTCTTTTGGAAGCGATAGATCGAACTGGGCGGCCGGGCCGAGATCGGCTCGTTGTTCAAGTGACGCTGAATGTCCATCGCCAATCCATTGGCGGTTTCATAGCGCCGGGTCCGATCCTTCTCCAGACACTTCATGACGACCCAATCCAGGTCGCCGCGGAGCAGCGTGATCAGCCGGCGGGAGTCCATGCCGCGGCGATTGGCGGTGCCGGTCGAATCCGCGCCCTTCATTCCGCTGATGCGATTGGAGGGACGCGCCGGCTCGGTGTCGCGAATCCTGCGCCGCATTTCGTCCATGCCGGCATTCATGAGTTCTTTGGCGTCAAACGGGGTTGTTCCCGTCAGCAGTTCATATAGCAGCACGCCGAGGCTGTAGATGTCGCTGCGCGTATCCACGTCCAGCGCGCTCATCTCCGCCTGCTCGGGGCTCATGTAAGCCGGCGTGCCGATGAACTGCTGGAACTGGGTGTAAATCGTCTTGTCGGTCAGGTCCCCCTGCGTCGCTTTGGCGATGCCGAAGTCGATCACCTTGGGAATGGGTACCCCATCGTGCAGGGTCACGAGAATATTCGATGGCTTGATATCGCGATGAATGACGCCTTTCTGATGGGCGTGCTGGATGGCATGGCAAACGTCGATGAAAAGATGGAGCCGCTGAACCGGAACCAGCTTATTTTTGTCGCAGTACTCCGTGATCGGAATCCCGCGCACCAGCTCCATCACGAAATAGGGCCGTCCGGTATCCGTCGCGCCGGCGTCGAATACCTTGGCGATGTTGGGATGGTCCATCATCGCCAGCGCCTGGCGTTCGGCCTCGAAGCGCGCGACCACCGATCGCGTGTCCATTCCCAGCTTGATGATCTTCAGGGCGATGCGCCGCCGGACCGGAGTCTTCTGTTCCGCGACGTAGACGACGCCGAATCCGCCCTCGCCGATTTTTTCCAGCAAGCGAAACCGGCCGATGACCGTGCCGGGGCCTTCGGATAGGGGAACCTCAGCCGTCGGCGCGTCGGGCGACACCTCTTTCGGCCCACTCGGCGGATTGGAGGCACCCGCGAACTCTTGTGTCGATTTAGCGGACGGGTCGTTTGGATTTGGAGTTTCCGTTTCGTTCATCCGCGAGCTGTCATCTGAGGTGGGGCCAAGTCTATCCGCAAAATGCCTGAAGACGAAACTGGCGGCGATAATCCTCCCGGCCATTCCTCCTCCGCCATTCGGCGGCCATAACAATCTAAGGTAGAATCCGCCGCATGCTTCGATCGCTTAGAATCATCGGGAGGGATTTTGGGGACTTTGCCGTGTATGCGGGCCGTGGGTGGCCGTTCGCTGGTTATGTTCGATCGCGGGGAACTTCGGCGCCTGCCGGGCCCGCGGAGATCTCCAGCCCGCCGACGCCGCCATGGGCGACGGCCCGTTCTGTGTGCGCTTTGGTAAATATCAAGGCATGCTCGGGGGCCGGAGCTGCCTGACGGGCATCCGGGAAATCTGGGTGCGCGACCCGTATCTGGCGAATTATCTCACCATCGATCCGGATGCCGTCGTTCTCGACCTGGGCGCTAACATGGGCGTCTTCACGGCTCTGGCTCTGGCTCATGGCCCGCAGGTGCGTGTCTTTGCCGTTGAGGCTGATCCGGCCGAGTGCGACCGGCTGCGCCGCACCATCGGGGACAACCGGGCCCAGTCCCGGACCACCATCATCAACGCCTTCGTCGGCGGTTCCATGGATTTCCAGGACCACCTTAAGGCCACCGATCGCGCCGCCGCCGTCCAGACCATCAGCACGACCCAATTGCTGTCGCAAATCGGTCCGCGCCTGGATTTCATCAAATGCGATATTGAAGGGAGCGAATTCGCTCTTCTGGCTGACCCTCACCCTATCTTTGCGGCCGCCAAACAGATTTCGATGGAATTGCACCCCGATTTGGGTAATGCCCAAGACGCCATCAAGTCGCCTTGGCGATCTGGGATTTGAAGTGAATGTGCTCTCGCGCCCGCCGACGCTGATGGCCTTATGCCGCAGACGTTAAGTCGGCCTTGCGCCGCCGCCGCAGGAGCAGTGGTATTAGCGTCGCACCGAGGACTACTGCGCCCGTCGGCTCGGGAAGGAGCGCATCGATCTGGCTCGAATACGTCGCCACGTCGACCATATAAGACTGGTCGCCGAACAACGCCTCGGTCAGGTCCGGCTGGCCGGCGTACTCTCCCCCCGCGTCGTTGATTCCGAGCAGCACGTTCCCGCTCGTGATCGCCCCACCGCCGGAGTCGCCCGGCACGATCTGGTCCGACGTCGAGCTATTTACGAATTCGGATCCAAATACCGTTACATTCCCAAACCCCTCGTTGATCGTGAATGTATTGACGATCGGTCCGTCCTCGACAAGCTGAAATCCATAAACCTGGTTCTGCCCCCACGCGAATGTCTGCACGTACGAATTGATCTCATAGCCCTGATAAGTCGGGGTTCCGTTGGTTTCATTAAAGCTGGCGTCGTAGCCTTGCAGGCCGGAAGTCCGCTCCCCGCCGAAACCCATATTGTAATAGCCCGTCCCGATCGAGGGCGACACCGTCGGAATCGTCAGCGTCGGCAGCCCTACCGGAATCGTATTCAAATGAAACATCACCAAATCGGTCGGCGAATCGTCCGATGGATTAACCAGGCGAACGCTGTCCCCGTTGCCAGTATAGTTGTCCCCGTTGAGCTGGACTTGAATGGTCGGATCGATCCCGCCGGTGACGGCATCGTGCACGACGTGATATGCCGTCATCATCCAGCCATCGCCAAGATAAATTCCCCCCGCGTAGCCATCGGAAGTATTGTCTTCGTTGATTGCCAGGACGACAGCCTCGTTGCTCAGCCCCGTAGGCGTACCCGGTAACGTGGTGTTATTTTGAGGCGAAGAAGTATCCGCCCCGGTGATGACGGCTAACGAAAGTCCGGGTGAAAGCAAAAGACAGGGAACCGCCGCTAATAGCAGCCGAGCAATGCCTGATTTCACTGAAACCATCCCTCCGCTCAGTCCACCTTGCCGACCGTTTTAATTTACCACATGCCCGGTCAATGCCAAGCGGAATTCCCGCCGCCAGTGGAAAATTAGGCAACTCTTAACGGCCTTGCCGCCGAATCTGGTAAGCTCCGACCGGGGAGAGGATTACGCACTCTTTTGGCACTGGAGGAACCATGGCGCAGGCGGAAATCAGTCGGCGGGAAGTCCTTAAATCGGCCGCGATTGCGGCGGCGGCGGTTGCGGGAGCGCAACTGGCGAATTTCGCGGGCGGGCAAACTACGGAACCTTCCGCGCAACTTCGCGGCGCCGACGACTCGGCCGGCGCCGATGATTGGGATTCAAACGGGAATTCCGCCGCTGGCTTCTGACAATATCGATTCGGTTCTTGAGGATATGCAAAAACGCGGGGGCGTGAACACACTTTTTCCGTTTATTTACACCTACGCACACGTGACGGCGGCGATGAAAGCGAAGGGGTTTCGTGGGGGTAATTTCGCTATTCCGCACATGCAATATTACAAAAACACTTCCCTCACTTACGCGGATATGCGGGCGCCGGATTTTGGGGATTTGGATGTCTTCGACCGCACGATTACGGCGGCCAAAAAACGGGGGATGAAAACGTTCGCGTGGGTTTTGGAAGATCACGACAAATGCCCGTCCAAAGCATGGGAGCCGCTGTATGAAATCGACTTTCATGGGAATCGCGTGCTGAATCATCCGTCCGGGCCTTGTTACAACAATCCGGCTTATCTCGGCTTTGTGCTCGGACTCATTGAAGATTACACGCGCTCTTACGACATCGACGGCGTGATGTGGTCATCGGAACGACAGGGTGGATTTCTCAACGCGATCGGGGCGTATGCGCACGGGTCATCTTCTGATCCCGGCAAAGCTACGTGCTTTTGTGAATATTGCCAGGCACGCGCTGAAGCGCAGGGGATCGATCCGCAGCGCGCGATCGAGGGGTTTACCGTGCTGGAACAATATGTTCGCGAGGGGCGCGCGGGGTCGCGGCCTCGGGATGGGTATTTTGTGGCGTTTTTCCGCATCCTGTTTGATTATCCGGAACTGCTGGCTTGGGAAACGCTTTGGCAGACGAGCCGGGAAGATTTGATGAAGGACATTTACAAACTCGTCAAGTCGATCAAGCCTGAGCTGCCTGTGGGGTGGCATATCTGGCATAACGTGACGTTCTCGCCGTTCCATCGGGCGGAGATGGATTACAAGCGGATGATCTCTTACTCCGACTATCTGAAACCCGTTGTCTACAACAACGCGGCTGGGGAGCGCATGCATGCGTTTACTACCGGCATTTGCCAGAATGTGCTGGGGGATCTGCCGCCGGATCAGGCGTTGCAACTGCTGTACAGCTTCCAGGACTTTAAAGAGGCGCCTTACGATACGCTGGAACAGGTCGGGTTCTCGGCGGACTATGTGCGGCGGGAGACGGCGCGGTGCGTGGATGATGTGAAGGGATCGAATGTGCAGGTGTGGCCGGGGGTGGGGATCGATATTCCGGTCCCTGCGGGGGTGTGCGCCTTCCACGGCTGAGGCGGTGAAGCAGGCGGTGCTGGCCGCGTTCCAGGGGGGAGCGCCTGGGGTGCTGCTTTCGCGGAATTATCCGGAGATGGTGCCGGAGCATTTGTCGGGAGCGGGAGCGGCGCTGGATGAATTGGGGCTCAGATGACGGGCCCGTTCCGCGACGGAGCGGGAGTGTGAAGGTGTGAACGTGCGAAGGTGTGAACGTGATGGGAGCAGAGCCCTTGCAGTTCCCTCGGCGTGGTTCATTGGACCAAGGATACAAAAGTAAGCGCTTTTGAAAATGGCCTCGCGCGCTTCTTTTGGGGTAAGGGGTTGGGGGATAAGGAGATGGGGTGGGTGGCGCGTGGGCGTCTATGGTAAGCGCGCTTACTTGGGTCGGTTCCGCGCGGGGGGGCGGGAGCGTGAAGGTGTGAAAGTGCGAAGGTGGTGGGCAAGGCGTAGCCGTGGGTAGTATCATCGGCGCTTTGATCGGGGGGTTGGGGGGAGTTTGGTTGTTGTTCAATTATCAAATTTTAGTGGCCATGGTGATTTGCGGATCAGTCGCTGTCCCCTTGCGGGGGGTTGAGCCGTGTTTGCCGCGAGTACCGACTGCGGACTGGCGATCGGCGGGAGATGTGGCGCGGTGGTCGTGGGGGCGCCATCACAATCCGCGACGCGGTAATCGGCGAGTTCCATGATGAGGATGGAATTTCTGTCCGAGAGCTCGCCTCCAAAATCATCGGGTCGTGAAAAGATCGGTTTGCCCCGGCGCTGGAGCACACGCAACCGGAACCTTGGACGCTTCTCGACTCAAATTCCAGTCGAAATCCGATTCGGCACCGACTCGCATCCCTTGCACTCTAACGTGAGTCTGCTGCGCCCTGCTTTCACCGATCGTCGCAAATTCCTTGGCGGCAATCGCGTAAGCGGGTTTACGCCATCGTCCGTCCTCCCCGCCGACGCAGTGCGCCTAAGGTTTTGGATTCTGCTTATTCTGAAGTTCTCGCGAAATCTGTTCGAATTGCTTCCGAGCGTCGGCGATGACTTCGGGGGTCCATCGAAATCGCGTGTGATGCATGAGGGCCTGGATCGCCTTGGTAAAATCGAGGCGCTGTTGGGCGGCGGCGTAAGCGAGGACGCCCAGCGTTCCGGTAACCATTAAGCCGCGGGCCGAGGCGAGGTTGGCGGCCTTTCGTTCGTCGATCAGTACACGATCCGCATGGCGCTCGCTGGCGAGTGAAATCGCCGATGTCTCTCCCTCGTCGAGATCAAGGTCCAGCATTGTGGCTGGCGAATGAATCCCGAGCCAGGCGGGCGGATTTTGGGCCCAGCGCTTCACGAGCTCGGGGAAATGGTCCATTTTAAGTTCGCCGATCACCAGTGGCGTGGTCATCACCGCGCCGTAGAGGGAGGGCAGAAGTTCAACGGCGCCCAGTTCGCACAATTAGCGAAGGGGACTGGTATCGCAGACGATCAGCATGGTTTATTTGGAGCCCAAGGGGAGGCCCAGGTCTTTACGGAGCAAATCGAAATCGCGTCGAACGTCGGCTGAGGTGTAATCGACCACGCCGTGGCGTCCGAGAACTTCCTCGGCCTGAGCCCGGTCGATCCCGAGGTATTTGGCGAACTGTCCGTGGGAGAGTTTGCATTCGCGGTAGAGGTGGACCGCGATCGTCTCGCGCTTCCTGATCGAGCCGGCGGACGGTCTCCGGGTCAAGGTTCTCGGGGATGGGGATGTTCAGGGTCATGCTGTATTAGTTTAGCATGGCATTGGGGTTGTCAACGACCTACTTGGATTATCGGCAGAAACAGAGGGAAATGCTGACCGGGCGATGGGCGACCCGATTGTAACGACGTAATGTCACGTCCCCTTCTCAACCCGCCTTCGGCTTAGTCGCGGATTCGGGATCGGCGTCCTCCAATTCAGCCGGGAGCAGAACCGCTTTCCGATTACCCCTGGTCGCCAGTTCCTTGGTGGCGATCGGGTAGGCGGGTTCACGCTATCGTCCGTCCGCCCTACCAGGGCGGTCCTATGGGGAGGCCCAACGGATGGCGCTTCGGCGGGTTCAGCACAGGCCCTTCGACATGTTCAGGGGGGCTATCCGTTGGCTTTCGCTTAGAGCAATTTGGGCGTGGGACATGCCGCTTTCGGGGGTTGGTCGGGGTCGATCGGTTGTTGCTTGAGCGTTTCGGGAAGCGGAATCTTTCGTTTCTGCCGGGGTGTTCTGGGTGTGGGGTTTGGGGTTTGCGGTGTGGGGAGAGGGAACGCGGTGCTGCGCACCGCCGCTAAATGGGGGAACGAACGGTGATCGAATTATTGGGTGGGTTTCCGCGATGGGAAGGGATTGGCCGGCGGGTCCCGGTCATTTGCTGGCGGATTTGGCGGAACGATGGGGGATGATCCAGCGGGTTCGAATCGCGGTCGATTGAGTTTTTTTTTTGACAATGCCGGGTGGTTGCGTAAATTAGTCGTGTGCGGTGAAGTTAGCGGCCGTTGACGGACGGTGCGGACTTTGGGGGGAAAGTGGGTAGAGGAACATGAGACGGGTTCACTTCTATGCTGGCGCGGGGTTGATTCTTTCGCTTTTGGTTTGCGGGAAGGGGTGGGCTACGACTTCGATCAATTTTGATCCGCCGGGCGGACTTCCTGCGGGGGATTTGCCTGCGGGGCTGAGCGCGATGAGTAATTCGCCGGGGTCTGCGGTGCCTACTAGCGCGGAGCTTTCGGATCAATATGATGGGGACGGCGTGCTCTTCAGTTCGACGTCCGCGTTTGTGGCGGTTGTGGATATCGGCAGTTCGTCGGCGAGCCCGCCGAATGGGATTGGGGGGGTGACTTCGGATGGGCTGCTCTCGTATGCCGATCCGGTTAAATTCACGTTTGTGCAGCCGGGGACGATCTTGGCTGGGGTTACGAGTGACGTTTCGATCCAGGCGGACGATATCGGTATTCCGGGGCAGTATGCGACGCTGACGGCGTTTGATATCAATGGGAAGGTGCTGGACAGCGAGACGCTCAATGATGTGGGGGGAGAGATCTGGTCGATTGACTTGGCGGGGATTCACTCGGCGGAATTCAATTTTCCGACGACCATCGATGGCGATCCGACGACTGGATCGCCGTTTGGAAATGGGACGGGGATTGCCCTGGATGATTTGAATTTTGGTGCGGTTACCGCGGCGGGATCCGGGGGATCGGCGGCGGTTCCGTTGCCGACGGCGGCATGGAGCGGGCTGGGTCTATTGGGATTGCTTGGCGGCATTCGAGCGCTGCGATGGGGCGGGAAATGGAATCGGTGTGAAGCGCATTGAGGTAGAGCCATGACGGGGAGGGTTGCTGAAATGGCCGGCAATGCGAATCGGATTTCTTTGGCGCTCACGGGGCCGATGCGGCTCGGTCTCATTGCGGAATTTGAACGTGTACGGTCGTTGGGTCTAGATCCCAGAATCCCGGGCAGAAAATGCCGATGACGGGGATGATAAAGAAGAAGGTGCCGACGATGTCCAGGACGCCGGTGCCGGAAATTTTTCTGCCGATGACGGCGGTTCCGCGTCGTCCGGCGTATTCGGCGCTGATTGCGTAGGATTTATTTCGGTCCAACATCAATGTCACGGGACTGGTCCCCACCGGGTTGTTGTCGACATAAACCGTAGCCGGTTGCGTCGACGCGATGATCGTCACCGATTCCTGCTTGGGCTGAAACGCGGAGCATCCCTGGACCAACAGTAGCGCGATGAGACCGGCTGAGACCCACTTCCCCTTGTTCATAAGCCTCGATTCGTAGGCCCGGGATGCTAGCGATACATCGCCGGAACTGCAATAAAATGGCCGGGCATTCGGACGCACTGGGACTCAACAGGGACGTAGCTTGCCTTTTACCTCCCTATGGTTCAAGCAGGGTTTGGGGATCGGGGTTTTCGAACTCACCTGTGGCGGGACCGGTTTCCGGTCCCTCTTGAACGCAGGTTCCTCGGCGGAAATTCCGTAAGAGGGTTGACTCCATCGGCCGTGCGCGCCGACGGGGCGGTCATATGGGGAGGCTCAACGGATGGCGCTTTGACGTGGCTCAGCACGGGCGCTTCGACGTGGCTCAGCACGGGCGCTTCGACGTGGCTCAGCATGGGCGCTTGGACATGCTCAGGGGGCCTATCCGTCGGCTTTCGCTTACGGGTGTTCAGCGGGGAGTTTGACCGTTTTAAGGAGCTGGTTACCCTCGATCGCGGGTTGGTAAAGCATTCCGCAGGGTAGAACCTCCCGTTTCGCATGGGTTGCTCTGGGTGTAGGGTTTGGGTTTTGCGGTGTCGGGAAAGCGGATCGCGGTGCTGCGCACCGCCGCTAAATGGGGGAACGAACGGGGCTATAGAATGGTGGCGCTGGGGATTTTTGTCCCGTATTGTCGATCGTGGAGATTGTTTGGGTGGAAGATCGAATGGACGATGCTGAACTGCTGCGGGAATACGCGACGGGTCGATCCGAAAAGGCGTTTCGCGCTTTGGTGGATCGATATGTCAATCTGGTCTATTCCAGTTGCCGCCGGCAGTTGGGGGATCGGCATCTGGCGGAAGATGTGACGCAAGCGGTGTTTTTACTGCTGAGCGAAAAGATCGGGACGATCCGGCATTCGAGATTGGCCGGGTGGCTGCTGGTCACGGCGCGCTATACGTGCGCGAGAATACGAAAGATGCAATTGCAGCGGGTCCGCCGCGAAACGACGGTGGCCATGACGCGGACGCGGGATTCGGAATCGGAAACGGACGAATCGGGAAATGACGAATTGCTTGCGCTGCTCGACGACGGACTGTCTCGATTGAAGGCGGCGGACCGCGAGGCGATCGTGCTGCGGTATTTGCAGGGGCGGCCTCTTGCTCAAGTCGGAGAGTCGCTGGGAATTTCGGAAGGGGCGGCGCAGCCGCGTTGAACGCGGGGTCGACAAGTTCGCGGGTATTTCGAGCGGAAGGGAATTGCGACGCCTGCGGGGGCGCTGCCGGGGATTCTCGCGGGGCAGACGGGGGCGGCGGTTCTTTCGCACGACGTTCGGGTTTCGATCATGCATGGAATTTTCGGCGCGTGCCACGGCGGCAGCGGCGCGGCGCCTGTGGTTATTTCTCTTGCCAAGGGAACCAAGATCATGATGCAGATTGCTCGGCTTAAAATAGCGGCGGCGGCGGTCGTCATCACGGCGGCGGTCTCGACCGCGGGTTGGTTTACGGTGAAACAGGTGATGGGGGATGGGGCGAGCGCGGCAGCGGTGAGTGCGGCGGCGCCATCCGGCAGCGGGCCTGCGGCGTCGGCGGCGCCGATCGCGCCGGCGGGTGTTGCATCGCCGGTGGCGGCCGCGGCGCCGCAGGTGGTTAAGGCGGTTCCGAACGATGGGGACACGAGTGTCGATCCGAGCGCGACGGAGTTGCGGGTCACGTTCGATCAGCCGATGGATACGCGAAGGTATTCGTTTGTGGGGGGCGGGCCGACGTTTCCCGGTACGGGAGCGCGGCCGCATTGGATCAATCAGACGACTATCACTTTGCCGATTGCATTAAAGCCCGGTCATTCTTATTGGCTGAGCATCAATTCGGATCAGTTTCAAAATTTTCGCAGCGCATCGGGCGCACCGGCGGTTCCGCATTCGATTTCGTTTACCACTTGGAGCGCGGCTGGTCCGGCGACGCTGGCGACGACGCCGCTGGTGGTTAAGGCGGTTCCTGACAACGGGGCGACCGACGTCGATCCCGGGCTTAAGGAGTTGCGTGTGACGTTTGATCAGCCGATGGACACGGGCGGGTATTCGTTTGTGGGGGACGGGGATCAATTTCCCGGCACGAACGCGCCGGCGCGTTGGGTCGATCAGACCACGTGCGTTTTGCCTATCGCGTTGAAGCCGGGGCATTCGTATTGGCTGAGCATTAATTCGGATCAATTTCAGAATTTTCGGAATCCGCAGGGGGAGCCGGCGACGCCTTATCCGATTTCGTTTACGACGGGGAATGCGGGGCCGGGGGGAAAGCCGTGAGGGAAGGGCTCGCTTTGGGGGTCGTTTGATATGCGGGCGGCACTGGACGGTCGAACAATACCCCCCACCCGTCCAGCGGAAACCAGCGGAGGACAGAGAGGGGGTTCGAGGCGGCGCGAGTTTCAAAGAGAAACCGGATGGAGGCGTACATAACGGATGAAGCTGCTCTAGCAGGACGCTGAAAAACCCTCTTGACGAATGTTCTCGGTGGCGCTGAACTGTGTGACACCCAGACACGGAGGTCATTCATGCGAGGCAAGGCCGATCCCCAATCCATTTTGTTCATCGCGGCCATCGATCTGGAACAACGCGTCCGTCCTGATCATCCGCTGCGGGCCGTGAAGCGCATGGTCGATGAAGACTTGAAGGCCATGAGTCGGCGTTTTGATGCCGCCTACGCGGCCGAAGGCCGGCCCAGCGTGCCGCCGGAGCGGCTGATCAAGGCGTTGCTTTTGCAATCGATCTATTCGATTCGCTCCGAGGCGCAGCTCGTGGAACGGATTGATCACGACCTGCTGTTCCGTTGGTTTTTGGACCTGCGGATCGACGAAGAGGTATTCGACGCCACCGTCTTCTCGCACAATCGCGGGCGGCTGGAAGAGCACGGGCTGATCGGCGCGTTTTTCGACGGCACGGTGCGTCGGGCCATCGCCGCGGGACTGGTCAGCCCCGACCACTTCTCGGTGGATGGCTCGCTGATCGAGGCGTATGCGTCGATCAAGAGCTTCAAACCCAGGGATGAAAAGGACAAAAAAGACAATGATGCGGGAGATAACAACGGTTTTAAGGGCCGCAACGCCGAGGTGGACTTCCACGGCCAGAAGCGGTCCAACGACACCCACGAATCAACCACCGATTCCGACGCGAAGCTGGTCCGCAAGAGCGACGGCAAGCCGGCGTTGCTCAGCCATGCGCTGCACGCGATCGTGGAGAACCGCCACGGGCTGGTGCTGGCGGTGGAAGTCAACTCGCCGCTGGAGAACAGCGAGCCGGTCACCGCGTTGTCGCTGATCGATCGGGTCAAGAAACGTTTTGGGCTCAAACCCAAGACGGTTGGGGCCGACAAGGGGTACGACCAGGGTCCGCTGTTGCGTGGGCTGGAGCGAAGAAGAATCCGTCCGCACGTGGCGGTGAAGGAGGGCAAGATCGGCGGCGACACCGCCGCCTATCGCTGGAAGAACCGAGCCAACATCGCGGCCCGCCAGCGGATGCGTCGGCGCGCCAAGACCCTCGGTTACGCCATCAGCCAGCGTTGCCGCAAGAAGATCGAGGAATGGATCGGCTGGGCCAAGACGATCGGCGGCCTGTATCGCACCCGGTTGATCGGACATTCAAAAACCGGCCAGCAGGCCCACCTGGCCGGGGCGGCGTTCAATCTGATCCGGATGCGCAACCTGAGTACCGTGTGAAACTCAACCTGGGCATGCAATCCGCCAACGAACTCGAACGAACTGAAGCCCTTGGAACGATCCGAGATGGAACCCGCCATTGAAAAGCGGCCAACAGACAGGAAAATGCGCCAACTCCCGAGTTTTTCAGCGTCCTGCTAGCTTGATGTGCCGGAGCGGAGGTCGAAAATCATCCGCCACAGTAGATCGACTTCGCCTTTGGCGATGAGATCGGCGGGTGCGTCGCCGTCGAAGGCGTCATTCGGCTCAGTCAGCCAATGCCCGATCGCATGTGGACGCACGATCTTGGTTAAGTTGCGTTGCAGGCGGTCCAGCTCCGTCACGCGGCGGCGAATCGCTTCGGACAACGGTCGTCCTCCCTCCAGATCGATAATTGTGCGCTCGGTCACGCCGAGGATGCGGGCCATTACCTTCTGCGTCACATGCAGTTTTTGCCGAAGAGCATCGATTCGATTGGCGGTTGCGACAGCTATTGGATTACCTCGCTTTAAGTATTCTCGGGCGGCGCGGAGGCAAAGTCAAATTATTTCAGGAAATATTTCATGTTGGCTCTATGGCCCATTGTCGGCTATTCCGGGGTCATCCGAGCTTATGAATATTGCGGATCGTCGCACTTGACGCGCCTCGCAGGTTGCCGGGAAACCAGGCGAGGTTTTTCCCGCCGTCGCGGGCCGGTGCGATCAAACCCTCCAGCCCGCCTTCATAGACGGCCCGCCCAATCGCCTGGGTAAGGGATTCCGCGCCCGACGATTCAGCGCCCGCCAATCGTCGCCGCGCATGCGCGTGGCGGAAACTGCCAGTGCTTTGCGGACCATGCCATCGGTGAGATCGAGGACCTTGGCGAGTTTGACATCCACGGCGACAATCGTGCGCGGCCATGCGTCGGCCGGGTCCAGACCATAGTAAAGGTAATTTGCCTTGCTCTCCGCCAGGGCGGTGGCATCCGACAAGGCGGCGTACACCGTCGCAAAGGAAGACGGGGGATTCCAGCGGCCGCCGTTTTTCCGACTGCCCTCGCCGGTCAACAAATCGTTCTCCGTTGCATAGGTCGGTTCGACACATCTAAAAACTACCTGGCGCAGAGAGCCGGCCCGCGCGATGATCGTCGCCAGGCGACGGAGAAAATGCTGAAAATCGGGATGCGTGCTGAGTGCTCGGGCCATAGCTATTTCGCCGCGGGGGAGTGATTCCAGACGGCCACATCGGCGGGGCCGAGATTTCGGGAGCCGATGAGGAATTTCGCGGACTTGGGGGCGGGGACTTGGACCGGTTTGTCCTGGTAGTTCAGGGCGATCGTGTAGGCCCCCCGCCGGAGGAGTTGTACGCGCGGGGGGAGGGGCGTGGTTTGCAGGCGGGGTTTTCCGATGAATTTGGCGAGGGTTGCTACGAACGCGTCGATCAGGGGCTGGTCGCTATAGACGCCGAAGTAGTGGACGGAGCCGTGCTTGGTTTTTCGGCGGGTGATGGCGGGTGCGCCGGCGTAGAACTGGTTGGCGTATTTGGCGAGGACCTGGGTGCCTTTGTGGGGTGTTACCTGGTCGGCCCAGACGTTCCAGGCGTAATTCTTGGCGTTCATTTTGATTTGGCCGGTGACGTTTTCCGGAAGGCCGTCGTAGGAGGCGATGCTGGCGCCGATGAGGGGGACGATGGGGGCGGCTAATTGGTCTTCCCAAAGTTGGCCAGTGCGATCCATCAGGGCTGTTCGGCAGGTTAGGACCAGGTGGCCGCCGACTTGGACGTAGGTGTGGAATTGGCCGATGACGGTTTCATCGACCATTTGCAATCCCGGCGCGACGATCAGGGGGAGATCGGTTGGCCAGACTGCGCCGGGGCGGAGGATTTTGATTCTCACGCCCAGGCGCGAAAGAGCCGCGTACCACATTTGCAGCCAGCGGCCCTGGTGCCAGCGTTTGGCCTGGGGCATGGATTCGTAGTACCAGAGCTGGTCGAAATCGAAGACGAGGCCTACGGTGTGCTTGGGGTCATACGGCTCATCCGCCCAATCGGGGATTCTGGCGGGGTCAAGTTGTTTGATTTCGTCAATGACCTGTTGGAATTGTTTGCCGCCTTCGGAGGGGGTGATGCCGTCGGGGAGGACCAGGGCGTGGTGGAAGAGTTCGATGCCGAAGCGAGGTTGGCGGAAGCGATAGGTGGTGACGAATTCTGCGCCGTGAGCGAAGGCGGTCCAGAGCCAGAGTCGGACGGCGCCGGGGTAGAGCCGGGCGGGGACGCCGGACCAGTTGGTTTGGCCTAGTTGGACTTCGAGCATGGCCCAGCGATTTTTGTAGGAGGCCATCTGGTCGTGCATGAGGCCCAGGACCGCGGGGTCGGCGATTCGGTAGGTTTGATCTTTTGCGCCTTTTTCCCAACCCGTGACGGGGTAGCTGTCCCAGGACATGAGGGTGAGATCGGGGGCCATGTCGCCGGGGTCGCAATCCAGATGCAGGGGCATGAAATTTGTGGTCAGGAATCGATCGCCGATTTTGGGTTTTAGGATATCGGCCTGCATTTTGTTAAACTGTGCGAAAGCCCAGGACCAGAATCTCGAGGCGTCGAGATGCTGGTGGGGGTTGGCGTATTGGGGATCGCGATTGGGGGGGAAGAGGATTTGGTCGAAATCGGTGTAGTAGGTGTTCCAGAACTGGTTGCCCCAGGCGCGGTTGAGCACGGTGATGTTGCCATATTTGTTGCGGAGCCAATCGCGGAAAGCTTTGTGGGTGGTTTCGGATTGGTCGAAGAATTGGCTGTATTCGTTGTCGATTTGCCAGCCTATGACGGAGGGGTGGTGGCCGAAGTGATCGGCCATGGCGGTAACGATTTTCCAGGTGGCTTCCTGGAATGTTTGCGACAGGGGGTTGTAGTGTCGGCGGCCGCCGAAGCGGGAGCGCGTGCCGTTGGCGTGGATGGGAAGGGTGTCGGGGGAGGAGTCGCTGAGCCAGATGGGGGGCGCGGCGGTGGGCGTGCAGAGGATGACTTTCAGGTTTCGGCGGGCGGACATTTCGAGGCATTCGTCGAGCCAATCGAATTGAAATATCGCGGGGCTGGGTTCGAGGGCGAACCAGGCGAACTCGGCCATGTGAACTATTTGTAGGCCGAGGGCGGCGATGTGATCGAAATCGCGCGTCCCACTGCGGGCGGGGCCATTGCTCGGGATAGTAGTAGGTGCCGATGCGCATCAGGCTTCCACGGGGATGGGTGTGGCGGCGAGCCAGGCTTTCCAGGCGATGCGGATCTGGGCTTCGATGTTCCAGGCGAGACGGCGGCCGTGCATGAGGGGGGATTCGGTCATCCACTCGCGGAAGGATTCGCGGATTTCGGCGAGGGCATCCAGGTCCTGGACGAGATCGGCGACGAGCTGGGCGTAATGCTCTTCCGATGTGGCAGCGAGTTCGGGCAATTTCAGATTCGTGAGCAGACTGAGTCCAATGCGGCTGGCGTGAATTTGACCGGCCAGTGTGATGACAGGGACGCCCATCCACATGGCCTCGCAGCTCGTCGTCAATCCGTTATAAGGGAAGGTGTCGAGGGCGATGTCCATTTCTGCGTAGGCGCTGAGGTGCTCCTTAAGGGTTGCCGATTTGCCGCGAAGATCGATGCGGGAGGCGTCGATGCCGGCGGAGGTGAAGCGGCGCAGGAAGGCCGTGCGGGTCTCGGGGTCGGAGAGGCCGACGTTTTTGATGAGCAAGCGGCTGTTGGGGTGGGCCTGGAGAATCCGAGTCCATAAGTCGGTTACTTTTTCGTTTATTTTGGCCAGGCTGTTGAATGAACCGAAGGTGATAAAGCCGTTGGTTTTTGCGGGGAGCGCGGAAATATCCGGGGCGTCGGCCGGGGGGCGATAGCAGACGAAGCTTTTGGGGACTCGGAGGAGTTTTTCGCTGTAATAGTTCTCCGTCATGCCTGGGGGATCGGCGGTGATGTCCGTGAGGCAGTAGTCCATGGCGGAGAGGCCCGTGGTATCGGGATAGCCGAGGTAGGTGATTTGAATGGGAGCGGGCTTTCGGGCGAAGACGAGAAGGCGATTGCCGGGGGTGTGGCCGGCGAGATCGACGAGGATGTCGATCTTGTCGGCGCGGATCATGTCGGAGAGTTTCTGATCGCTGATCCCGGAGGTGTTGCGCCACTGGTGGAAAAGCTTTTGCAATCGCGCGGTGGTCGCGTCGGTCCTTAGGAGATCAGCGTAGGCGATGGTTTCGACCTGGCTTGGATCGTGGCCGGCGAGGAGGCTTTCCATGAAGATGCCGACGGCGTGGTGTCGGAAGTTGGCTGAGACAAAGGCGACGCGCAGGCGGCGGTTGGGATCGCGGTCGAGATCGTGAGGGAGGATTTCGTAATTGAGGGGCTGGGCGTGCTTTTGATTCCAATCGACGTGTTCGTGGAAGACGACGGCGGGACTGGTATCGTTGACGTAATGCAAGGCGTTGAGGCGGCAGCTATAGGGAAGCGGGTCGGTCGGGCGGGCGTCGATGGCTTCGTTGAATAAGGCGAGGGCATCCTGGACGCGGCCGAGCTTTAGCTGGAGATTTCCCAGCTCGCACATGACTTCGATGAAATCTTGCTGCAGCTTGATGGCGCGGGCATAGGCGACGGCGGCATCCGCGAGGTCGCCGCGGGCTTCGTGGGTTTGAGCCAGGCCGCGGAAGACCCAGGCGGTGCCGGGGCGGCGGGCGAGATTGCGCTGGTAGACGCCGATGGATTCGTCCAGTTCGCCGGCGCCGCGGAGGGCGCTGGCGAGCAAGACCTCGAGGTCCATGTCCTGATTGTGGAGATAGAGGGCGCGGCGGAACATGGCGATGGACTCGGTCCATTGGCCGCGTTCGCTGAGAAAGATGGCGAGATTTCGGCAGGCGTCGCGATAGGCGGGTTCCATGGCGACGGCGCGGCGGAGCCAGGCGATGGCGTCGTCGATCTGGCCGAGTTTTCTGAGGGTGTTGCCGAGATTTGCGGCGGCGGGCGCGAAATCAGGACGGACGGCCAAAGACTGATGATAAGTCGCGACGGCTTCTTCGAGTTTGCCTTCGATCATGAGGACGTTGGCGAGGTTGTTGAGAGCCTCGTAATAGTTGGGGCGGATGGAGATGGCCCTGCGATAGGCCTCGATGGCTTCGGGGATTTTCGCCGGCCGCATTGAGCGGCGCCGAGGTTATATAAGGCCTCGGGAAAATCGGGTTTGAGGGCAAGGGCTTTATCGAGGGATTCCATCGCCTCCTGATACCGCATGAGATGGATCTGTACGGAGGCGAGATTGGAATAGTATTCGGGTTTGTCGGGCTGGAGAGCGATGGCTCGGCGGATGAGTTCCATGCCGGCTTCGTGCTTGCCGGTTTCGTGGATCATGTAGCCGAGGAGATGGGCGGCTTCTGCGCTGCCGGGCCGCATGGCAAGGTAGCGGCGATAGAGGGGCTCTGCCTCGGCGTATCGTGCGGCCCTGTGGTGTTCTTTGGCCGTTTCCAGCAACTGATCGATCGACGACTCTGCCATGAACCAGCAAATCCCTTCTAAAAGTCCCGTTCTGGGACCCGATTATTCCCATTAGTCGGCAAGAACGCTATAGCCGCTGCAAAAGCTGTTGGGCAACGGACATAAGGGCCTGGAAGAGATTAAGTCACCACCCTCGCGGGTCGAAGTGCGGGGTGGAGGACCGTATGTCGTCTCTTTCAAGCGCGATGGGCATTGCTGCAAGCGGGATGAACGCGGCACAGACGATGCTGGGGATCGCGAGCAATAATATTGCCAACGCGAATACCCCGGACTTTATGGCGGAGGCGGCCGATTTGCAGCCGCTGCCCAGCGGCGGCGTGGGCGTGGTCGATGATCTTTCGTTTAGCGACGTGGCGGGGACGGATGGGGAATCGAACTTGGTGCTTTCGAATGAATACAAAGCGCTGGCCAATTCCCGGACGCTGTACGACGCCAACGCGGCGGTGATCAGCATTACCGATCAGATGTATGGGAATTTGCTGGATGTGGTGAGTAATGCGACGAGTGATTCGGATGAGGATAATTCGTAGGAAATAGTTGCGAGTTGCCAGTTGCGGGTTGCCAGTAAGAGGTTAAACCGCCAAGACGCGGAGGACGCCAAGAAAACTGGTTGACCGCGGATTTCGCGGATGCGCGGATAAGAATTCAATTCTAGTTGAGACAAAGATACCAAGAGACTTAAAGACGCAGAGAGTCCGAAGCAGTGGTCTTCTCTGCATCCGTGTGCATCCGCGAAATCCGCGGTTTAAATCATGGGTTGCCAGTTGCGAGTTGGGAGTGGGATGTTCGATGCCTGAGGGTTTTGTCGACTAAGATTCGGTCAGTTCGGGGATGAGTTGTTGCGCAGGTCTTCGAACATGGTTCGTAATTTTTCGTCAATGGTTGCGATGATCTCGTGGGAGTCCATTTCTGAGAGGTTCATTGGGGGGCCGAATTTTACTCTTACGGGTCGGCGGCGGGGCCAGCGGCGGTGAATGGGCCAGGCTTCGAATGAGCCTACGATGACGGCGGGGACGACGGGGACGTTGGTGCGGTGAACGATCAGGGCGACGCCTTTTTGCAGGGGTGCGATTCGGCCGTCCTCGGTGCGCGAACCTTCGGGAAACATGTTGAGAAGATGGCCTTGCTGGAGGCGATGGATGGTCTCCTTGACGGCCCCGATGTCGCCGGCGCCCTGGCGGACTGGAAAAGCGTTGAGTAAATGAAGCAGCCAGGACGACCAGGGGCCCTGGAAGAGTTCTGACTTGGCAATGTAACTGATGGGGCGATCGAGCCAGACGGCAATCACGACGGGGTCGAGATTGCCCTGGTGATTGGAGACGATGAGGACGCCGCCGTGGGCGGGGATGTTTCGGCGTCCAAAGACTTTCAGATCGAAGAGAATCGTGGTCAGAATTCGGGCGATGATCTGGAGGAATTTCCAGGTGAACGATCGTTCTTTGGAATTGTTGTTCACTGAGTGATTATTCACGGGGCGATCATCCGCCTTGCCACGAAATCCCAGTCGGTGGCGGAGGTCTGTGGGACGATGCTTGTCCGCCGCACGAAAAGCTGGACTGCGGGGCCATCGAACTGGCCGGTCGAGGCGAGGGCCATTGCGGTGCAGGTCAGGTCATTGATGAGCAGATGAAAGATCGTCGAGACCAGTTGCGCCGGGACGGCAAAGTATGCCGCGTTTTCGGCGATCAGTTGAGCATAAGCGATCGTGGCCAGGCATTTTCCCAGGGCGAGATTAGCTTGAATGTTTTTCTCAGCGCCACACTCGGGCAGACTTGAGAGGAGTAGTTGAAAAGCCTTTGCCTGTTTGGCGAAGAGTCGGACGTTGGGGATGGCGGTCAGAGGCTTGTATGAAATCAGGTAGTGCGAGAATGGGATGGTATTCAGGCCGCCGGTGCGGGCTTCAAAAGAGGTATGGATTTCCCGGCGGCGTCTCTGGGGAGGCGGCGAGCGAACTTGGAATTGGCAACTCGGCGGCAGCGCGATCGAAATATTGTGGGATGAATTGGGCCGTCAGGGTGAGGTTGATGTGAGTGCTGCCTTCGAGGCCCGGGAAAAGCTGCACATCCCGCAGGGCCATTTCGAAATAAGTGTCGGCCTCGAAACCCTTGGCGCCGATGCATTCTGACAGCTGGGAGACGACCTTGACGCCTTCGGTGCTGACTTTGGCCTTCTGGACGGCGCAATAAAGAAGATAGCGGCGGTCCGCGGCGCGGGCAGCTTGCAGGTAGTCGAGGGCGCGGTAGGCATAGAGCTTCATTGCCGTCAAGCGGGCGTAGGCTTGGGCCATCGCGAATTGGAGATGAGGCATGGTGATGGCCGGCTTGCCGTACAAAATCCGGTGATTCAGGTGTGTGCCAGCTTCGGCGAGGGCGTGCTCACAGATTCCGAGCGAGCCGAAGGGGAGAAAGAACTTGCCGAGGGTGATGGCGCCGAAGATTGCGTCCCAGGCATCGCGTCCAGCGGCGATCACGTCGCTTTGGGGGAATTCATGTTCTTTGACCTCGAACTCGCCGACGAAAGCGCTGCGCACGCCCAGGGTGCGGATTTTCTGGCGGCGCGGAATCCTTTGGATTCCTTGGGGCGCAGGGCGAACAGGATGGGAATGCGCGGCGAGAAGAAGCACCCGTTGAACGCTTATCCTGTTTGCTGGCGAGGATTGTGATGAACGATGCGGCGTTGGCGTTGCCGATGTAGTACTTGCTGCCTTGCCCTACCAATCGGCCCGAGGCCAACTCGCGCACGGTGAATCCGTTGGCGAGGAGATCGGAGCCGTGGTCTTTCTCGGAGACTGCAAATGCCAACAGGCCGCCCTTCTCGAGGACGGCCAACGCTTCTTGTTTCAGTGCGGGGTTGTTGCCGAGGAGGACGGCGAAGAGGCCCAGCGATGTGACTTGAAGGCTGTAGCCGTGGGCGGGACTGAAATAGCCGAAGACTTCGAGGAAGCGGGAATAGGTTAGGACATCCAATGCGAAGCCGCGGTCTGGGGATTGCGCCGGCGCGAGGACTGAGGAATAGAGCCGGTGTGATGCCTGGAACTCGAGCCAATCTCCATACCATTGCTGGCGTTCATCCTCCGTCTTTAGGGGTTCAACGCCTTTTGCTTCAAAAAAATCCGCGAGCTTCTGAGTGGACGGATTATCGAGATAGACCCGCGATTCAGCGGACTGAGGCGCCGTCGAAAATGTTTGGGGGTAGATCCAATCAGATGGCATACGGCGGCCCCAATTGGCGACCTTTGAGCCGGGTTCCAGAGCAGCTTCATCTGTTCAACTTGACCGGCTGGCCCAGCCGCCGTAGCCAGCGAATATTCAACATACGAGTTATTTGGATTAGTAGGAACGGCGAATCGTGGGCCGTTCGTGCGGGGCACGTGCGCGGACGAGGTGCCATATCGTCGTCGCGGCCAGGGCAGCGAGGACGGCGAAGAGAAGACTCCACAGATTGAAATGCGTCACGGGCGAACCGCTGACGAGGCTATAGAGCCAGCCGCCGATGAAGCCGCCGGTGCCGCCTACAGCGATGCTAAGGCGCGGGTCGTCGCCGTGAAGGTTGACGATCCTGGTGGCGATGAAAGCGAGAACGATGCCGCAGATAATCCAACCGAAGACGCCGATCAACATAAGTCTCCTGTGAAAAGGTGGTCGAGTTGCCGGAAGGCGCGTACGGCTCGTGGCGCTTTGGTAGCCGGGAGCAGCAGCGCATTTCGTATATTGGCGATCGCCAGCAGCCTCTGGCACGCAGGTGGGAGAAAGGCGAGGGAGGCGGGAGCGGTTACGGGTGGCAACCCTGGGCCGTGGCTCGGTCGTCGTCAGCCGGGTGAATCGTAGAGTGTTTGGGGGGAATAGATAGCTAAAAATGGGCGGTGGATGGGTTCTGTGGCTGACGGACGGGGAAAGTGGATCGCGGTGCTGCGCACCGCCGCTAAATGGGGAGACAATCGAAATTCAGCCTCTAATCGATATTGAGATCAGGAATTCACGCGGGCATAAACGCAGGTATCGCGAACGGATTTGTCGGGGGCGAGGCACTGGTTCCGCAAAATTCCCTCCAACTGAAATCCGAGCCGTTCGGGGACGGCGCGGCTCTTTTGGTTTCTGGATTCCATGCGGATTTCGACACGCTTCACCGGGACGATTTGTTTCATTGCGTCCATTAGGGCCCCTACCGCTTCGGTCATGAAGCCTTGGCCATGGTGGCTGGTGCGCAGCCAATAGCCGATTTCGTATTTGGCGATTTCCCAGTTGAATTTGAAGGCGCTGACGTTGCCTAAGTATTGGGATTCGTCTTTTAGGAAGATGAGATAGACGAGTTCCTCGCGATTGATGAATTTTACGGCGGCCTTGCGATACCACTCCTCGGCGTTGTCTGGGCTGTAATCGTCGGTTGCCCAGAGCATCCAGGGTTGTAAGCCCTTCAATGATTCGCGGACTACGGGATGTGCGATTGCGCCATCGCCTTGTGCGGGGGCGCATGAACAAACGGGGTGTGGATAGGCTTTCGGGGATGTTCAGTAAGATTGGGTTCATGGGTGCCTCCGGGGTCGTGCTGATCGGGATGTTCTTGTTGCGGCTCACGTTTTGTGCGCCTGAAATTCGAAGGCGAATGCAATGGGGGAGGGTGGGGACCAACCATATACGGTCCGGTGCAGCAAGCTACACGGGCTTCGCGGGGAAATGCAACTGTTAGGATTGCGGGGCGGGGGGACTGGGCGCGGAGGGGATGGGGCATGGGTCGGGGTTTTTCTTGGGGCGGAAATCATTGGAGCCTCGCGGGACTTTTAATAGTTCGATATCAATCTCGCTGTTGATCTCGCCGCCGATTAGTAGAACCAACGCTATCACATAGAAGAACAGGAGCAGGATGGCTGCGCCGCCTACGGTGCCGTAGGTCTGGTCGTAGCGGGCATATTTGTCGACGTAGACTCTAAAGAGGACGTCGAGAATGATCCAGACCAGGACGCTGAAGAGGGCGCCGGGGGTGATGATTTTCATGGGGTGGCGGATGGCGGGGCCGAAATGGTAGATCATGGCGACGATGCCGATCATGAGGAAGACGGCGACGGCATATCTGAAAATATCGAAGGCCCACAAGACCGGAGTGGTGACGAAATTCCAGCGGATCAGGAGATGCTGGACGCCGCTGCTCACGGGAAGAAGGAGGAACACGAGGATAACCAGGACGGTCGCGAATAAAGTGAGCAGCATGGCCAGAGGGCGCTGTTTGTAAAACGGGCGGAATTGTTTCAGGTCGTAGCATTGGTCCAGGGCGGACATGGTCATGGACATGCCGCCGCTGGCAACCCAAAGACAAAGGATGAGACTGATTCCAAGCCAGCCGCGGTGCCGCTCCTGAAGGATGTTGGCGACGTTGTCGTTGATGGTCGGGGCGGCTTTGCCGAGAGTGTCGGAGATGAAATGGGTGACGGTTTGTTGGCGCCGAGTCGCGGGCATGTTTGGGGAGATACGGGACGAGGCTGAGGAGAAGAATCAGGAAAGGAAAGATCGCAAAGAGCCATGAATAGGCCAGGGCGCAGGCCCAGACGAGGACATTGTCTTCATTCATCTGCTGGAAGACGCGCTTGATGAACGTCCAGACGCCGATGGAGCGCAGGACGGGGCCGACGTCTTTCAGGGATGCCATATGGGGAGATTGTTGGAAATCGAAGTACTAAAAGCAACCGTTGAAAAGTGCGGACAGAGTTATGAGCTATTGCGCGCGGTCCGAGGAGGGAAGGCACGATCATCGGCACCTCGCGTTTGAAAGTCGTGTATTCTTCGCCGAATTCGGTGGTGAGGAGTTCCTCTTCCCAACGGACTTTGAGGAAGCAAGAGGCGATGAACATGGCGAGGCCCAGAAGTGCGTCGCCGGTTTCGGCGGCGATGGCGCCGCCGAGGGCGCCGGCGATGAGGCCGGTGTAGATCGGGTGGCGAACCAGGCGGTATGGGCCGGTGCGGATGAGTTTGTGGCCGACTTTGAGGGTGATTTTGCCGCTCCAGTATTTGCCGAGATGGGCGCGGGCCCAGATGGAAAAGAGGAGCCCCCCCGCCGTCAGGAGATCGCCTAGCCAGCGGACGACGGGCAAGCGGAAAAGTTTTCCGTAAAAGATGGGATGGTCGCCGCCATGGAGGATGAGGAATACGCCAATGTACATGAGCATGCCGTGGACGAAACTTCGTTCACGGGTTTCGACATGCTTAGATCGATGGGCGAGATTGCGCGGCGGCAACCCAGATGGCGAGCCAGGCGAGCCACATCCATCCGTTGAGTTGAAGGGGTGATGGCCAGTTCAAATTCTGAAATTCCCGCTCCCCAGAAAATGGTTTGCCAGAGAGGCGATGCCGTTCATGAGATGGACGCCATCATCGGCGTTAAACGATGAGTGGAAGGAACTGCCGAGAGGTGCGGCGCCGGGTGCATCGAAATCGACGAGCCCCGAGGTGCGGCGGGCTTCTCTGAGATCTTGCATTTCCACTTCGCGAGCGTGCTCGAGGCCGCCGGAGGAAATGAACTGGATGATCTGCTGAATTTCATCGCGATCGAGCCATACGCCGTGGGGCTGGCAGACGTTGATGACGATGCCGGAGTGCTCGGCGTAGTTCATGCGGTTCATGATGTTGGCGCACTGGGGACATTTGAGATATCTGACCGTTGGGTTGAATTCAACGGGGGCGGGAAGTTTCAAACCCGTGGCGGTCTCGCGGGCCTGGGCATCGGAGCAAATGTGCTCGAAAGTTGGAGACGTCGATCCAGAGGCCGCCACACTGCGTGCATTCCTCAAGGGGCGTTTTCGCGATGTGAATGGCATGGAGATTGATGGTGCAGCGCGGGCATTTGCGCGAAGTTTCAGCGCCTTCCTGGATGTCCTCTGCACAGGCGCCGCAATGGGGGCAGAATTTTGTCCCGGCGAACATCATCCCCATGCACTTTGGGCAGGCCACGGTCTGCAAGAAGGCATGGCAATACTGGCACTGGGTCGCATTGGAATCGACCGCCGCGCCGCAGGATGGACAGTTGAGCGTCCCAGCCTCCATCAGGAGAAGATTATACACGAAAACCGGCGGCGGAATTCCATTTGGTCAAATGTAAACGATCGGTAAGCATTCCCGCCAACCGCGCACCCCAATTAAGGGGCAGTGATCCTTGCGCGGCCACTACCGACACACCAAAATTATTGCAACGATAGGCCCGGCGACGGAGAGCCCGGAAACACTCTCGAAACTCATTCTTTCCGGGGTGGACGTTATTCGCCTGAACATGGCACACGGAACTGGGGATTGGGTTCGCGATCTCGTCAAGCGCATTCGGGAGGTTTCAAAGGAAGTCCAGCGGCATGTGGCGGTGATGATGGACGTGAAGGGTCCGGAAATTCGGACGGCGGCGATTCCGGAGCCGATTGATTTGAGGATTGGGGAGCTATTTGAGTTTCACACGTCAGCGGCAAGCGAGGGGATTCGGAGCGTGGGGGTGAATTATCCGGGGCTGCCTAACGATGTGCGTGTGGGGGCGACGGTGCTGGTGGATAGCGGGCTGATTCGGATGGAAATTCTGGAAAAAGATGAGACGCATGTGAAGTGCCGGGTGCTGACGCCGGGGAAATTGGGGTCGCGGCGGCACATCAATCTGCCGGGAGTGGAGGTGAATCTGCCGGCACTGACGGAGAAGGATCAGAAAGATATCCGGGTTGGCGTCGAGGCGGGGATGGATTTCGTGGCGATGAGCTTTGTGCGGCGGGCGGATGATGTGAAGGCGCTCCAGAAACTGCTGGAGAGTTTGGGGTCGAAGGCTCGGATCATCGCCAAGATCGAGGATCAGTGCGGGCTGCGGAATCTGGAAGAGATCGTGAAGGTTTCGGACGCGGTGATGGTGGCGCGCGGGGACTTGGGGATTGAGATCGACTATCACACTTTGCCGATCGTCCAGACGCGGATTGTGGACCTTTGTTTGACGGAGGGGAAGCCGGTCATTATCGCGACGCATTTGCTGGAGTCGATGATCAGCGCGCCGATGCCGACGCGGGCGGAGATTTCGGACGTTTGCAACGCGGCGCGGGAGCGGGCGGACGCGGTGATGCTTTCGGGGGAGACGACGACGGGGGCGTATCCGCTGGAATGCGTGGAGGTGATGAAGAATATCGTGACGACGGTGGAGCCGACGGAGAAGCGGAAGATCAATGAGTTGATCAAGCTAACGGACGCGAAATCGTTCATGCTTCGATCGGCCGCGCGACTGGCGCAGGAAATCGGGCACTCGGGGATTGTCGTTTTCACGCGCAGCGGGTCGCTGGCGTATACGCTGGCGGCGCTGCGGACGGTGGGTGTGCCGATTTATGCTTTTACGGATAATGAGGCGCTGTTTCGGCAGTTGCTTTTGCCGTGGGGCGTGGAGCCGTTTTTGATGCCGTTCAGCGAGGACCCGGAGGAAACGATTTTGAACGCGCTGGCGTATCTGAAGCGGCGTGAATGGTGCGACCCGGGGACGTGGCTGGTGGTGATCACGAACGTATTGGCGCACGCCAAGACGATCGACGCGATTCAGCTTCGGCAAGTGGAGTAGGGCCAAGCGGTTTACGGGCGGCGAGAAGAGTGTTATATCGGCGAGGTATGTTCGAGGAACCGGGCGAAGAAAAGCACGAGCCGTCGATGAGTCCCATCGATCGGGCGCGGAAGAAGTCGGATGAGTTCCGCATGCATGCGGAGTTGGCGGCGGTGTTTGAGGAGATTCGCAAAACGGGGGCCGAGCTTCGGGCGAATCTGAGCGCGGATTTGGCGCGGGAGATTCAGCGCACGATGGGGAAATTGGAGAAGTCGAAATCGCCGCAACATCCGGTGCTGCCGGAGGGGTCGGGGGCGGATGCGGCTCACTTGCTGAATCTGTATCAAATCAAAGAACTATCCACCAACGATTACCATGTGCATCGGCGGCCGGGGGAAATGATGATTGTGCGGTGGTTGCAGGGAGACGAAGTCGAGGCTTTTTACGAGCGGCTCCAAGCTCATTTCGATGCGGCGCTCGAGGGGCACAAGGAGGATGAACGGCAAGCGCATGAATGGAAACAGTCGGCTGACGCCAAGGCGTATTCGGCGGCGTTGGAGAAACTGGATGTGAAGATGGCCGAGCGCGATCTGCGGAAGGAAATCCGGGAGCACAGGATTTATGTTTTGTCGACGCAGTCGGCGGATGAGATGAATATCGCGTATTTGAGCGATTACATCATGAATATTTCGCCGGCGGAATTGGTTGGGGAGGCGTCGGCGCCGCCGCACGATCCGTCGGAAACGGATTTGGCCTGGTTTTTTAAACTGTTTTCGCTGCGGGGCATCCGTGAGGGGGTGGAACAGATGTGTTTCTTCGCGTTTTTGCAGAAGTCGGATGATTCGTTTTGAAGCTGATCGAATGCTCTCTCTAAGGCGTAAATTGCATTTCCGCCGAGGCCTGGTCGCCGTTGCAGGTGACCACGACGGTTGCCGTTCCGGTTTTGGCGGCTTGGCCTACGGTCCAGGTCCAGGAGACTTTTCCGCCGGCGTCGGCGGCTTTGTCGCCCAGGCCTTTGGCGGTGCTGATTTTTCCCGAGGGGGTGACGCAGATGATGGAGCATTCGGCGCCGGGGGCAACCTGAACGGTGACGGCGGCGTCGTGGCCGTGCGCGGCACCGACGACGGAGAGAAAGACGATCTTCGGGGGCTGGCCCTCGTCAGGAGCGGTCGTGGATGGACTGGTTTGGGAGATAGCCGCGCCAGCGATAGCCAAAATCCCCAGCAGGAATGCGGTGAACCTATGCATGGGTCTAAATCCTTCCTCGGTTCATGCATTCTAACGTAATCCTCGGGGCGATAGAAAACGTTGCGGAAGTGGGTTTAGGGTGCTGCCGGTGTTCATTCCACTGGTGGGAATCGCCGGGATGATGGGCGCTGTTTACATCGTAGCGCCTTTCTAGGAAGCGTTCCTATTCTATGTCTACATCAGGCCTTCCAGCAATTCATCGGCGTTGCGCTAAAGTAATTCACATGGGGGATGACGATATGAAACTTTAATGTTGAGTAGTTTTCATGAAAGCTATTTGGGGGATGGGACTTGGGAGCTTACGGAGAGCGCGCTCAGTTTGCGGCCGATCCGCTGGTCTCGGCTGGAACGACGCCGGCCACGCTGGCGGCGGAGGTGCCCGTCAGCGGGCATTTTATGGCGAGGAACTGATCCGCTGGTTCGGTCCAGACGCCTCCGCGTGAAAGGCGATCTGGTTCTACGCGGCGCTGTGGGCAATCGGCGGCGTGAAGCCTGACGGATATGGAGGGCGATCCAGCCCGTGCGGAGGCGTTATTTGGGGAGGCCGATGGATGGCTGCGCTGTGCGGAGGATGACTCATCGCATCGGAGGATCTGATGCTTGCGTGTCTCGAATCTTGCATTCAACCTGCGGAATTAACTGGCACGGCGGAGCTCCGGCGCGAGAACGGCGCCATCGACAGTCATGGGGAGTGCATAAACCGGTGGCAGGGGAGCCGCGTTTGGACCTTGTGAGCGGCTTCCGGAAAATCGATTTCATCTCTGGGCCGCGAACGATCGGCTCGTGGCGAAAATCTATAAGCCATGCGAAGAAGAAATCGACGGGGCCCGGCTGGTCGATCATGCGCGTGCGAAATTTGTACGCGCGACGATGTTCGCTCCATCGATCCATCTGCGTTGGGAATCGATTCCGTGCGGCGTTCATCACGGCAAGGCGTGCAGCGCGGCGATCATTATGCCGGCTTCCCTGGGCAAGCCGGTTGGATCGCGCGATCGTGCGCGCGGACGAAAGCGGGCTGTCGCGTTTGGTTGAGCTGCTTTTCCAAAGCCAGCGGCAGGCAGAGGGATCGCTGGTGCCCGCCTCGTCGACGATGGAGTTGTCGTTAAAGAGCGGCGACGCGCGGATTATGAAGCTGGTCGGCGCGGCTGGAAGCCGGTGGCCGGAGCCTTCTGGGGCTGTGGCAGGAGTTGCAAGCCTGGCGGGTGCCCCTGATGGACGAGATTCGTTTGCGCGATTGGGCCGGAACGTGCATGCAGACGCACGGGGACTTGGCGGCCGACAATATATATATCGAGGGCGAAGAGGTGCACCGACTGGATCCGTGCGCCACATATGCGGACCAATTTGAATTGGACAGGGCGGTCGATTGGGCGGATCTGGTGGTCACGCTGGGAAGCATTCAGGGCCAATACAAGCCCGGAGAGTTGATCGAGCGCGCCGCGGCGGAGGCAGGCACCTCGCGAGAGTTGATGGTGCACTACGTCGCCCGAACCGCGCTGATTCGGGTGACCATGCGGGCGTTGGGGCGAGAAATGGCCGGAATCATTTAGAGCCTCTAACAAAAATGCACTTCCCCATGTTTATGGTTGATCGGACAATACGGCTTGGTCTTAGCCATGGAGGGCTTTATGACCAAGCCGTTGGTGACCGACGAGCTTTGGGAGTTGATCCGACCCCTGCTTCCCAAGCACCGCAGTGGTCCAGGAAAGCGCGGCCGGCCGCCGCTGGACGATCGCGCGGCGTTGTCGGGTATTCTGTTCGTGCTCAAAACCGGCATTCCGTGGGAATACCTTCCCCAGGAGATGGGATGCGGCAGCGGCATGAGTTGCTGGCGTCGACTGCGCGATTGGAACCATCGTGGGGTTTGGACGAAGCTGCACGGACTATTGCTGAATCGATTGCGGCGGTCGAATGCCATCGACTGGTCGCGGGCCTTGGTGGATTCTGCTTCCGTGCGGGCCGTGCACGGGGGAAAAAAACGGGTCCGAGCCCGGTAGATCGCAGGAAAAACGGTTCCAAGCACCATGTATTGACCGATGGCAACGGCACGCCGATGGTTGCCCTCCTGACGGCGGCCAACCGCCACGACATCACGCAACTGCTGCCGCTGATCGATGCGATTCCAAAGGTCTCGGGCAAACCGGGCCGGCCGCGCTGGCGGTTCGAGGTGGTGCAGGGAGACCGGGCGTATCACTCCGAACCGCACCGAAAGGCGTTGCGTCAGCGTGGCAGCCGCCCGTTGCTGGCCCGACGCAACCGCCCGCACGGAAGTGGTCTTGGCAAAACCCGCTGGCCGGTGGAGCGTACGCTGAGTTGGTTGCATCAGAATCGCCGACTGCGAGTCCGTTACGAAAAACGGCCCGACATCCACGCCGCGTTCATGACCGTGGGTGAGGCAATGATCTGTTGGAACAGGCTTCATTCGCATTTTTGTTAGAGGCTCTTAAGTTCATTGGCGGGATCTAGAGATTTGCGAACTCGCATCGGCCGGGGTTGATCGGTCCATTGCGCAGGTAAACGCCAGGTAATCTTGCGCGCCGAATAGCGCAGCAAGAAACGGGCCATGGGGCGATTGGTTGTTTCCAATCGCCCCAGACCCAAAATGTCACCCAAACTCTCCGCTCTGATCGAATTTATGCCGTCTTACGACGCCGGGTCAGCAGACCCAGAGCGCCGATTCCGAGCACGGCCAAGGAAGTCGGTTCCGGAACCGGAGCCACGACAATCGAGAACGTTTCCGGATTAGCGATCGCGCCGGTATACGCCGGGGACGTGGAATTCGGGTCCAGGTCGTACAGGCTGTTGAACGTCGTGGTGAGATCCGCGCTCTTGGTGGCCGGATAGTTTTCAGCGCCCAGCACGAAGATATTGCTCACGTTCGTCGTGATCGTGATGCTGCCAATCTGGATATCGCCGCTGGCGTTGGGAAGCGGCCCACTTGAGGCGGCTTCGCCCACGGCGTTGGCGATGCCCTGAAACGTCGAACTGTCCTTGCCCGACGGATTGGCGAAACCGCCGCCGGCGGCGAAGTTATCGCCGTTGCTGGTGATACTTCCGGCACTGCCGGTGAGCGTTCCGGCGGCAGTGTTGCTCGTCTGGGTCACGGAGAAGGCGGCCGTAAACATGCCGTCGTCCGACGTGATCAGCGAACTGCTGCCGTTGCTGAGCTGCTCATACAGATAAATGGGGATGGTGATCGGCACCCCGGCCGTGGCGTTGTACGACGTGACGGCGGTACCGCCGGTATACGTCGTATATTTGTAGGTGATGGCCGCTTTAGCGCTTCCCGCGGCCGCCAAAGCCGCGGCCGCCGCTGCGGTCATCATTGCTGAACGTAACTTATGCATCTGACCTCCTAGGTCTTGGGTGAAAAGAGGCCTCGCCCCCAACCGGAGGCGAGGCCATGAATCCTTTAGTAGACGTAACTGACGGCGTAATCCTTGTTGAAATCGCGCAGCGAGATGGCGTTGATTGTGCCAGTCCCGTTGTAGTCGAGGGCGGCGTTATAGTTCGAGTCGCCGACCGAGGACGCATAATCCCTGTCGAAGCTACGCAAATCGCTCGCGTTTACCGTGCCGCTGCCGCTCAGATCACCGAACAGCACGTGGAAGTACTGCGAATTACCAGAATCGGTTTCGTTCGAAGCAAACGTCACGGGGGTGACATTTCCGTTATCGAACTCGGCTGTGCCGGTCGCGGTATCGGTGATGGACGGGCCGTTCAATACCAACTGGTAGATACCGTTGACGAAGAACCCGTTATCGTTGCCGCCAGTGCGGTCGAGGGTGCCGCCCGGAGTTACGGCCAGTGTCAGGGTCGTGCCACCATCGGTTAGGGACGCGGTCACGTCGCCAGTGACATTCACGGGCGCCGCGCCGGTATCGATCGAGCCATCGGCGTTGAGAACTTCCTGATAGAGCGTGAAGGAGTTGCTGCCGAGGGTCACCGGCGTGTTAAATGTGACGCTGATCGAACCGACAGTGGACCGCTGAGCGGTGCCGTCGCCGACCTGGGAGCTTACGACGACCGGTTCGACCCCGTCGGTCCCGTGGAAGACAATGTTGTCCAGACGCCAGTTGCCCTTGCTGCCGTTGTAAGCGACGACGCTGAACGGATTGCCAAGGGTGTTCAGCTGGGCGTTAGCGTACTGATCTTCCTGGGTGACCGTATCGCTGCCGCCGGTATCGGTGATGGTCATGGCGGTTTGGATCGAGGTGCCAAGAGTTCCCTGGAACTGCACGACATAGGCGGGATTGTTGCCCGTTGTGGGGTCCGCCGAGTTATAGGTGACCGATACATTGCTCGCACCGACGTTGCTAAGCGCCGCCAGCGCGGCCTGGATGTTGTTGGCCATCGTCGTGTTGTTCGCACTGTAGAGGATCGTGCTGGTGGTATGCCCGTTGAACGTCAGCGTAAAATTATGGTTGTCATTCAGCGTGATGGCCTGCTGATTGGACAAGATCGTGTTGTAGGCGTTGACCAACCGAATCCCAAAGTTCGCATCGTTGTTCGCGCGAGAGACGCCGGTGAGATCGAAGACAACGGGGACAACGCCACCGACGGCGCTGTCGCCGTAGAAGTCATCGTTACCTGGGGCAAAGAGGGAGAGCTCGCTGCCGAGGTTGATCCAAGTCGAGCCGTTGAGCGTGTACTGCTCCTGGGCATTCTGCTCGCCGGAGTGAGTGGAGAACCAGTCCAGCGTTATATAAATGCTGCTGTATCCGGTGGTGGGAACCATGAACTGGCCGCCCTGGGTGTACTGGGCGACGAAGTTGCTCCAGCCGTTTGCGGGGGCCCCACCGGAAGTGGCGTTGATACCGGAACGGAGGCGCAAGTATTTTCGCTGAAGCTGGTGTCGACAACGTCGGGGCCGGAGGTGGCGACGTCGTCGGCATTGACGGCGCCGGGTGAACCGGTCCCGGTCGCGGGGTCGTTGGGGTTGTAAGCCAGGTTGAAGCCGATGGCGGTGGCGGTGCCGCCGACATCGAGGGAGCTGTCAACGCCGGCTGCGACAGGAGCGGGACTGTTGACATAGAGATCGGCCGAGGAACCGCTGGAGTTGACGTTCTGGTAAAGCTCGTTGAAGTCCCAATCGGTGAGGATGCCGTCGGTGGGAAGAACCGTGAGAGTGACGGCATTGGTGTTGGTGACACCAGCGGAACTGGTGAACTGGGCTCGATACATATAGCCGTTCTGAGTCGTGTTATCCGCGGTAACGATGTTGAGGGTATCGGTGGCCGAACCGGCCACGGTCACATCGTCGTCGGCCAGATTGGTCCAGGTGCTGCCGCCGTTGGTGCTAATCTGCCACTGAACGGTCGGCGTGGGAGTGCCGATGGCATAGGTCGTGAACATCGTACCTTCGCCCTGCTGAACCGATTCATTGGTCGGCTGAATGAGGATATACGGGGCGACGGGAGCTTCCACCGTGAGAGTTGCCCCAACGGTGTCGGTGCTGCCGGCCCCATTGGAGAAGACCGCGCGGTATTGCAAGCCGTTCTGGTCGAGATCCGTGTCGGTCGTGAAGGTGTAAGTGGAGGTGTATTGATTGCCTGCTTGGGCGGTGAAGGTGCCGCCAGTTGGCGTGACCGTGCCGCCCGAAACCGCCGACCAGCTCGTGCCATTGCTGCTGACCTGCCATGCAACCGTGGGGAGGGTTTCGGAATAAGCGGTGGCCGTGAATGTGACGGGCTGGCCGGCGGCGATGGTTTGAGAAACGGGGGTGGTCTCGATGCCGGGGGTGCCGGTGAGGGTATCGCCGTTGAAGGAGATGTCGCCGAATTCCCAGTTTCCGCCGCCGTCAACGAAGCCGGTGGCACCGAACTGCTGAACGGTGGTGCCGCTGATGATGGCTCCGGACTGGACCGGCGTGACGGTGATGGTGCCGGACCCTATGTGCGTGATCAATCCGTCGAGGGTGCCTAGCAGGATGGGGCTTCCGGAGGTGAAGCCGGTGGTGGACGCCACATCGATAACCACGGACTGGTTGGCCGTGATGGAGTATGGGGCCGTCGTGGTGGTGGTGATGGTATTGGGCGTGGCATTCTGCCAAGTGGCGACGCTGTCGCCGGACGAAGAGATCGTCATCTGGGGCTCGACGGTATTTTTCAAGGCGCCCTGGAAGATGACGGAGTAGCCGTTGTAAGCCGTAATGGGGCCCGGCGGCGTGTAGGTGTTGGTCGCGATTGTGGAGGAGACCAGGACGTTGCCGGCGCCAATGTTGGAAAGAGCGGACAGGGCGGTTTGGATATTCGCCGCCATGGTGGTGGCGTTGCCGCTATAGACGATGGTTCCGGTGGTGTGGCCATTGAAGGTGAGCGTGAAGTTGCTGGTATCCGGGTTATCCGTCGTGCCGCCGGAGGCGACATAACTGTCGAGATCGATGACCTGGATATCGCTGGCCAAACCGAAACCGCTGGCGTATTGACCATGCGAACCGACGCCGCCATTAACGAACGGGTTACCGTCGATAATGTTGGGCAGAGCCGGGTCGTAAACGGAAACGAGGCGAACTTGCAAATCGGGATTATTGTTGGCGAAAGAGACTCCCTGCAGGTTGACTTCGACACCGGAGGGGTCGGGGTTTTGGATGACGGTGGCGTCGGCGGAGACTGATCCGGAGGCGGTGGGGACAATGCTCAACTGGCCGGTGGTAGATCCAACCACGATAGCACCAACCCCACCTACAGTGATCGCCTCATCATAGAAGAACCCGCTGCTGCTGGCGACGTTGATGTTAGTGCTGGTGTCCGCGGTGAGAGAATAGCCCTGGGAAGTGGTGGTCGGGGCCGTGGCGCCGTAGTAGTCGCCACTGAGAGCCTGGATGGGCGTTCCGACGTTGACCCAAGTTCCGTCATCGTTGTACTGAGCCTGCATGTCGCCGATGGCGCCCTGAGTCCAATTGAAGTTCAAGGTAACGTTGCTGTAACCCTGGGTATCCACGGTGAATTCGACGCCTTGGGTATCCTGCGGAGCGTTCTGGCTCCAGCCGTCCGGATTTCCGGGGGACCCTGTGGGGCCTTCGCCCGAACCGCCGCGAACGCGCCAGACATATTCGGAGAAGCCGGGGTCGTTGTTGCTGGCGATGGGGATGATGTCTGCTTCGGGGCCGGACGGATTGCCGTCGTAGGAGTTGGTCATTCCGAGGACTTCAGCGGAGTTATCGCTCAGGGTGCCGTTGTAAGTCGTGGGATCGGGCGAATTACCGGTTCCCTGGGAGGTGTCGCCGCCGGGCGAGGCGCCCTCACCAGTGGAGAAGTTCCACTGGGTGATGGGAGTTCCCTGGACGGTGACGGTCGCGGCCGTGGTCGTTGCCATACCGTCGCCGTTCATGTAGGTCGCTTCGTATTCGGTGCCGGTGATGGACTCGTTGGCGGTGAGAGTGAGGATGGGCGTGGTTGCCCCGGAGACGCCGGTGCCGTTATTCAATTGATTCCAGCTCGACCCGCCGTTGGTGCTGTAATACCACTGGTCGCTCAGGGTCGGAACGCCAATGGCGGAGGAAACGAGCGTGACGGTGGAACCGGCGGCAACTTCCTGACTAGCGGGATCACCGTTGATGACCGGGGAGGTGGCAACCGTGAGGGTTGCAGCGTTGGACGTCGCCGAGCCCGCTGCGCTGCTGAATATCGCTTCGTATTGATAGCCGTTTTCGGTGCCCGTGGTGCTGCTAATGGTGAGCGTATCGGTTGTATTGTCGGAATCCGTCGTATCCATCGCGAAGCCGGAGCCGTTGTTGACCCACCACTGGACGGTCGGGGTGGGGTTGCCAGACGCGGTGGCTGTGAACGAAACCGAATTTCCGGCCGCGACAACCTGACTGATCGGCTGGGTGGTGACCGCGGGGGCGGCACCGCCCGCAGTGATCTTGATGTCATCGATGCGCCAGTTACCGGCTGGACTCGTGGCGCCGCCCTGTTGGAGGTCGGCGCTGCCGGTGGCGGCGTTGACAATGCGTACGCCGAAGTTCGCATCGTTATTCACGCCGGAAATGCCGGTTAGACTGACTTGGATTCCGTTTTGCCAATAGAGGCCGTCGCCGTTGGCGGGGTTGGCGAATTCGAAATAGGATCCATTGACGATATTAGGATTGGTGGTGTTGGTGGCGATGGTCATACCATCGCTAGCGCCGGCATTGGTGCCTCCGCCGACGGTTCCGATGGTCAGATCAGCCGCCGGGGCATTGATCCAAGTTGTGCCATCGGTGGTGTACTCGACCTGGAAAGCGTCCGTGGCGGAACCCGAGGAGGGGTCGAGATCGAAAGTGAGGACGATCGAGGAATAGCCGACGGTGCTGGTGGAGAACTGAGCGCCCTGGGTTCCGATTCCGGCGGTGCTGCTCCAGCCATCGTTGCAACCGCGTAGGCGCGAAGCGTTAGCGCCGACGCCCTCGCTGCTCTGATCGGTTTGGCCGCCGTTGGCGGGGTTGTTGCCAGAGCCGACGAGAATAGCCGAGATATCGCCTGGCGGGGTTGTTGCTACGGCACCGGGGGTTGGGTAGGCGTAAACGCCGCCCGGTGAATTGGTGTTGGTCCCTGAAGTCTGGAACCCGATGGAAAGAGCGGTGCCGGTACCGGTGCTGGGGGCGGGGGAAAGGTTTGTGGCAACGGACAAGTTAGTAAATGTCCAGGCCGCGACGGTGGTACTCAGCATGACGCGATCTTCCATTTGCTCCATGGCGAAGACGGCGGCGCTGGCAATTGCCTTCTTGGCGGACCGGTAGTTTTTTCGCTCTTTGTGGTTTACGCGCATCGGTTCCTCCTCTAGTTAGTTGAACCCCAAACGACCCCAACGACGGGACGGTGGTGAGATACCTGTCGATGGTGTCAAGTCTTGATCGGACACTCCAACCCTTGTGTCGCTCGCGCGACACGACTGCGATGAATGAACATCGCGGTACAGATTGCTGAGCGGATTAAAGAGGGAGAATCCGTCTCCTTCCCTCGCCCAGCGCCTCAGATATGTCTGCCGGAGAATCTTCTATAAGGAAGCGTCTTCTCCAGTGACCTCCTGACGGGCGGGAAAATACGGGTCGAACATGTGGCCGCTGCTATGGGTGCCTAAAGATTTGGTTAATGTTCCCGAAAAAAGCGCAATCCGTTTGGCAGGAGACGGCGCGCGGGAATTGTTTGGATCGGGTTAATATTCTGCTAACCGCTTAAAATTCGCCGTGCTCCCGTTACGCTAACGAAACGTTAATTGCATTCGCTTATTTTCCTGCGGCGGCGCGGGCCATGTCTTGCGCTTCGAAAATGGAGTAGGGCGCTCTTTTCAAGATCCTGCATACATTTGAAAAAGATATTTGGCCTCGGTAAACGGAGTGCATCTGGAAGGAGAAACTTCATGAGCGGGAATTCAAAGCGGGGAGGATTCACTCTAGTTGAGTTGCTGGTGGTCATCGGAATCATTGCGATTCTGGTGGGAATTCTGCTGCCGTCGCTAACCAAGGCTCGCCAGCAGGCGCAATTGGTGGAATGCCAGAGCAATTTGCGGCAATGGGGGATTGGTATCGAGGATTACTGCGATATCAGCTTCGGCATGTTGCCTTCCAAAGGGGTCGATGCGAGTACGATGCCCGGATACGCGCCCGCTAATGGTTTTGTGGGGTTTGACGACAAAAGCCTTTGGTTCAACGCGATTCCGCCCTTCGTTAATACGCAAAGCTACTATCAAATGCTGGTGGCGAATTACCAGGATCCGAAAGACAATCCGCTACCCCAATATCAGTTTGGACAGAACGACATTTTTGTCTGTGCCTCCGCAGCGCCGGCCGGCCCTCGTCCCGGCCAGGACCCGCCGCTGGATCCGCTTAACCAGAATATGTTCACGCAGTATGGTATCGACAGCAACAGCGTGATCCGGGTGGGCCTGCATCCCACGAAGTATTTCGATTTCGACTTCAGCTACTGCTTTAATTCACAGCTCACCGATCCGCAGAACCAGCCGGCGGGCTTCCAAGCATCCACTTATCCGCTGAGGATTTCCAAATGCAGTCCTGCCAGTACGGTTGCGCTGATGTTCGAGAAAATATCGAACTATCGGGAGTACGCGTACGACAAGGGAGTGCAGGATTGGCTTAATTCGCCGGTTACCAAGGATGAATTTTCGGCTGCCTCGCCAGAATATACGAGCGGTCCGGAGATCGATTCCAGCGGTTTTTGCAAGAACGTATGCCAGCAGGACACCGACTGGACGCGTTTTGCGGTTTGCCACAACGGCGGCGGAAATGTGCTGTTTGCGGATGGACACGTAGCCTGGTTCAAATGGTCCGATGTCCAGCTTGGTCTATCTCAATTTCCGCTGCCTCAGAACACGCTGCCAAACCACAATGTGAACAATGCCGGGATTATTTGGTGTCCGCTTGGACCGCCAGACAAATAACCGGCAAGATTCGTCTGGACCGACGTTCAATCCTCCGCGGGGCCGGGGCTAATCGGCGCGCGGAGAGCGCGGGTGCGGGTGACGGCAGAGACTCGCGATCGCTCCCAAGTCGAACAAACCTAAGGCGGCGGCAGTCGCTGTGACATCGATTCTGAATTATGAGCGCAGGCGTCGGACAAACCCGGATTCAGGATGCGCTGCGGCTTCATCAGTCCGGGAAACTGGCGGAGGCGGAGGAAATCTATCGGCAGATATTGGAAACGCAGCCGCGAAGTCCGGAGGTGCTGCATCTTTTGGGGGTGTTGCGAGGACAATCGGGCGATCCGGCAGGGTCGATTGAGCTTTTGAAGCGAGCCGTTGAGATCACTGCGAGTGATCCGGTTCTTTGGAACAACCTGGGAGAGGCTTATCGACAGGGAGCGAGACTGCCCGAAGCCATCGCGGCTTATCGGCGCGGGCTGGAGATCAATCCAAAATCGAGCGAGTCGCTGCGCAACCTGAGCATTGCGCTCGAGACTGTCCGGGCAAATGGACGAAGCGATGGCCGCGTGCCGTAGGGCGATTGCGCTGAGGCCGGATTATGCGGAGGCGCTCAACGATCTTGGAAATATGGTCGCCGACAGGAAACGGTACGCGGAGGCGATCACTGCGTACCGGCAGGCGATTGCGCATAGCCCGCGGTTCGCCAAGGCGTATTACAACCTGGGGATCGCGATGGCGAACAACGGACAGCGGGCGGAGGCGGCCGAGGCGTATCGCGGCGCGGTCGCCGTCGATGGGAACTACGCGGAGGCGTGGAATAATCTCGGCTATGTGCTTCGTGAATTGGGGAAAATGGAGGAAGCGATCGCGGCGTTCGGCCGGGCAATGCAATCGCGTCCGGACATGGCGGAGATTCATCGCAATCTCGGGCTGGTGTTTTTCGAAATGGGCCGATACGAGCAGGCGATTGGCGCCTATCGGCGGGCGCTGGCGCTGAACCCGAATTATCCCGAAGGCCTGGTGAGTCTTGGGAACGCGATCAAGTCAACGGGACGGCTGGGTGAGGCCGTCGATCTATATCGACGGGCAATCGCGCTGAGCGGGGATTACGCGGATGCTTACACCGACCTGGGCAGCGCCCTCAAAGACCAGGGGGAACTGGACGAAGCAATCGCGGCGTATCGGCGCACGATGGAACTGAAGCCGGACGAGCCGCCGGCGCACAGCAATCTGATTTTCGGGCTGCACTACCATCCGGACGCGGATGCGCGGACGATCGCAGAGGAACACGCGAGATGGAACGCGAAGTTTGGGCGGCCAGGGCGCGGGGGATTGCGCGCGCATACGAATGATCGGAATCCGCAACGGCGGCTGCGGGTCGCGTATATTTCGCCGGATTTTCGAGATCACCCGGTGGCGCGATTTCTGCTGCCGGTGTTGAAGAATCATGATCATGCGGCATTTGATATCGTGGCGTATTCGCTTTCGCCAATGACGGACAGCACGACGGAAAGAATCCGCCCGCACATGGACCAGTGGCGGCAGATGGAGAGTCTGTCAGATCAGCAGGCGGCGGAGCAAATCCGAGCCGACGAAATCGATATTCTCGTGGACCTGGCCATGCACACGGGGGGAAATGCGCCTGCGCGCTATGGCGCTGAAGCCGGCGCCGGTGCAGTTCACGTATCTCGCCTATTGTTCGAGCACGGGATTGGAGACGGTGGATTATCGATTGAGCGATCCTTATCTGGATCCGCCGGGGGAAGATGAGTCGGGCTATACGGAGCGGACGATTCGGCTGCCGAATACCTGGTGGGTCTATGAGCCGAGCGAGTTGGCTGGGGAAATTTCCACTGCGGTGATGGCCCCGCGTGGGGAGATTACTTTCGGCTGTCTGAATTCTTTTCGGAAAGTCAGCCGGCCTGCTATCGCCGCCTGGGCGAGAATTTTGCGAGAGGTCCCCGGGTCGCGTCTCTTGCTGCACTCGGCGGAGGGAAGTCATCGCGATCGATTACTGGGGCGGTTTGAAGAACACGGGGTTGGGCGCGAGCGAATTGAGTTCGTGGGATTTGTACCAATGGGAAAGTATTTTCAGCTCTATGACCGGATCGACGTGGCCCTGGACCCATTTCCTTATTGCGGCGGGACGACGACGTGCGATGCACTTTGGATGGGGGCGCCGGTGGTGACGCTTTCAGGACGGACGGCGGTTGGGCGCGCGGGGCGGAGTATTTTGTCCAATGTGGGGCTGGAGAAGTTTGTGGCTCAATCCGAGGATCAATATGTGAAGATCGCGGTGGACCTGGCCGGGAATGTCGCGGAGCGACTGGAGCTTCGGCGGACCATGCGCGACCGGATGCGGAATTCGCCGCTGATGGACGGGGCGAGTTTGGCACGGAATATCGAGGCGGCATATCGGGATGCGTGGCGGGAATGGACGAAATCGAGCGGCTAGCCGAGGTCGTTGCTCTCGGCAACATTATCCATACCATGGTTTTTTGCGATCACTGACACGCTTTATCGATTCCAAGGGAGTTCGCATGATGATTCACCTTCAGACTGAGCATCGGACGCACGAACGGGATTAGGACCCACCCCATGCGCGTTTTCCGGCGTCGTTTGGCCTTCCTATCGCTCGCTGCAACACCCGCCCTGCTACCGCTTATTCTTATTCTGCATTATGGAGTCAACTTTCATTTTTTGGATGAATGGTCGCCCGATATCGCCGGGATCTTCGTAAAGGCACATCTTCATCAACTCACTCTTCAGGATATTCTTGCCCAGCATAACGAACATCGCCTGGCGATCCCGCGGCTGATTCTCCTGGCGATTAATCCCATTACGCACTGGAATAATGTGGCCAATGCCGTAGTTGCGTGGATCATCGTTTGTCGCCACGTCACTTCTGCTTTGGATGATCGTCCGTGCGACACAACCGCCAGGTCGGCGCATTTTCCTGTGGTTTCTCTGCAACTTATTACTCTTCACACCCGCCCAAAGCGAAAACTGGCTTTGGGGAATGGGTTTGGCAAACTTCACCCCGACCATCCTGGTGTTGGCCACTCTTGTCGTTGCGCTGAGTGCGATGCCAGTCTGGAGTCGGCTAATGATTTGCATTTTGCTGGCCTCCGCAGCGACGGTTTCCAGCGGCAACGGCGTGCTCGCATGGCCGCTGGCCTGCCCGCTCCTCGTATGGAGTGAGGTGCAAAATAAAGCGGCGCGGGGAAGATGGATTTTTACGATCTGGCTTATCGCTTGCGCAACTGACCTTCTGCTTTATAGGTGGGGCTATGTTGAACCGAAGCATAGCGGAAGCCCTTATCCGAGAAGTCCCACGGCTATTTTGGTCTATACGCTCGCATTCCTTGGCAATCCCTTTGCCCGGTGGGAACATTGGGATCTCCGGATCGCCAGCATTGTGATTGGCAGTTTAATGCTGCTGCTCCTTCTGGCGGCTGGGGTGTACGTGGCCCGCGCGTGGAAAACCAGTCGGCGTGAACTCGTCAGCCGATCACTACCCTGGTTAATGGTTGCTGGATATGGAGTCTTCAGCGGTTTGCTCGCGTCGCTCTACCGCGGTCAATTTGGTCCACTTCAAGCCTTAAGTTCCCGTTACGTCAGCTATTCGATATTTCTTCCGATCGCGCTAGTCAATTTAGTCCCCCTCATCTGCGGTGATATTTTTGCCAAACCAAAGGACTTTCGCGGCGTTTGGAAGTATTTGCCGCCCTCTTTGGCATCCGCCTTAATTGTGCTCCAGGTTTGCTCGCTCCCGGCAGCAATTCAAGACTGCCAGTATAGGCGTATTTGGTTTCGCCTGGGCAAGGGCGCACTGTTACTCCTAAATTTTGTCCCGGATAACCCGGAAATACCGCATATCGGAGTTCCAATGCCAGACCGATTGGTCGAAACAGCAAATGCATTAAATGAAATGGGATACTTACGCCCGCCGCTGATCGCATCGAACAATGCGCAGGAGATTCTGCGGCCAAGTGCCGGCGATGACAGAACCATCGGAGCGTTGGACGGGTTCCGAAGGATGCCTTCCGGTCAGTGGCACGCTCGCGGATGGGCCGCCAACCTTGCGACTGGACAACCAGCCGACAGTATATTTCTGACGTTTAGCGACGCGCATCAGCAGCCAATCATCTTCGCGGCGGCATTTTTGGATATTCGTCGTGACGACGTGGTGAAAACAATGAACGACCCTGTTTCCCCGTGGTGTGGCTGGGAAGCACAATTGGATATGAGTCGGATTCCACCGAATATTGGGCCAACTCAAATCACCGCTTGGGTTTTGGATATCGATACGGATACAGCAAGTCCGCTGGCGGGGTATGTGATATTCCGACGGTAATGCGAACAGATCTGAGTTGCAGGGGAGCGCCCCTCCCTTGCCCTCCCCCGGACTACCGGGACGGAAAATCAAAACAGCGACGCGGGCTTGAACGTGTTACGACTATTTGGGGGTAGGAACCCTGGAGAAAAGGACGCCAAGTCCCTCTGCCATTGTGGGGTGAGCGAAGATCGTGTTTTGTAGAGTGGTGAAGGGGAGGCCGGCGATCATCGCCATCTGGATGACGGCGAGTCGTTGTATTCACATTGCGCTCCTTGTCACAGGTGTCACCTGCGACGCCGTGACCAGCGACCCAGTTTCGCCAATTCAAGATTCACCACATCGACATCAAACTCATTGGGATCGAATGATCCGCCGCACCACTGCATCGAGGATTCGTGTTCCTCATGACTGGGATCGGCGATCGCTTGCAAAAACTCCTGGTAGCCCCACGGCCCGCCCACGTCCTCCGGCGGACACCGCCGCTGGCCCCCGAGGCAAGTCACGGTGGCCTTGCGATCATCTGCGATCGGTTCCACGGATTGGACCGTGATTGTGTGCATCCAACCGTCGCCAAAATCGTACAGGTACGTGAACTTCGTTCGCGCCTTTTGAATCAGCATCCCCAACACGACGCCACTTTCTTCCACGCCTTGATCCGGTTCCTCGGGGTCTTCGGTGAACTCTTGCCCGGCGATGGTAAAGCTGTGCAGATGGGAATCCGTCCAGCCCATGACGACTTGCAGGCTGTCGTGCAGCCGATCCAACGTGATCGAAGCGGGCACCATCAACTGCCGCCAGATCTTCGGCTGGACATCGTCAAGCACGATGCGGAGTTTGAAGCAATAGCCTTGAATAAAATCGCGGTCCCGCTTGCCGCCGCGGTGGACCAGGTCGGCGGCCATGGCTGTCGCCTGCGGAGCCAGTCCCATCAGTTCGAACATCTCTTTCATGGATGCCGCAATATGCTTGTCGCTCAGGTCCGGCCGCTGGGCGCGAATCTGTTCGAGGGACTTGCCGGCGTTCATTTGGGTAGCGATGTCCAACGCCAGTGCGCTAATCTTAATGCTCTTTGCCATGCAATTCCTTGTCACCATTTTGACTACCCCTGTTAACTTCATCCTGGCGTGCCGGACCAAGCACGGCAGTTCTCAACTGTGTCGTGTTCTTGAACCTCTCCGCCAGATATTTCAATTGTGATTCATCGGCACGCACGATCAAACGGCGAATCGGCTCGTCGCTATACCGTGCCTGCAACTGACCTCTATGGACCCAACTGCGAACCGTTCTTTCGCTGGCGCCTATGTGACGCGCCAGGTCGGCGGTAGTCCACTCGTGTTCGTTCAACGGCGGCGATGGACGATGTTCCGGGGCCGGGCGATATCGCGAAAGCCATTTGCGGACGGTGCTGGCGTTAAATGGCAAGCCGCGTGGCGAGCGGTGCCCGGCAGTGTTGAGCTTGTTGGCAATTCCTGCCGATTTCACGCCTTGCTGATGCAGCGCGATGATCATTTCATCAATGACGCCGTAATTGGCAAGTTGTTCGTGCCGTAACACGGGCCGCCGCAGGCGCACATAGCTGCGATGGCCGCCAACCCAGTGAATCCACGCCTCGACCCATTCGCTGTGGCCTTCAACCTGCACCACAACCCGTTCGATAATCAGGCGCAGAATCGCCTTGCGGTCCTCATCCCGGGTGGACGGCGCGTGCCAGAGCGTGGGCAAATCGGACGCCAAACGTTGAATCTCCTCCTGTTCCCCCTCGCTCAAGAGCCGTGGACATTCCCGACGCCATCGTTCATGTTCCTCCATCAATTGCCGCTGTTGGCGTAGCGCCGTCTCCCAATTCGTCTCCAGCGTCCGCGCCACCAAGCGATTCTCAGGCTCTACCGCTTCATACTGACGATGCGCGCGATCCGCCTCGTAGGCGACGCGCTCCAGTCGCTGACGCCACAACGCTTGGTCTTTTTCGCGTTGATTCTTCAAATCAGCCGCAACCTGGAGGCTGACTTCCAGCGCCGCCGGTTCCATGGCCAGCAATATCTGCCGCACAACTTCCTGATCCAGTGCCGATGCCGAGAGGCTTTGGCATGAAGGATCGGCATAAGCGGTCTTCTTTCCTTCACAGCTATAGACGCCCTGGCTGGCCTTGCCGTAGCGGGTGAGCATGCGGTATCCGCAGCGGCGACAAACCACCAGCCCCGTTAATCGCGCCCGTCCATGTCGAATGGCGCCGCGGGATTCAATCTTCGATCGATTTTCGCGCATCTGATGCTGATTGGCTTCATACTGGGCCCAACTGATATAAGCGGGGAACCGGTCACGGATCAATACCCGCCACTGGTCCCTGGGCAATCGCCGCCACCAGCAGTGCCCGTCGGGCCGTCTCTGTCGCCCATAGCGTCCATAAGTATAAGCACCGGCGTACATCGGATTGCACAACATGGCGCGAATCGTCGATAGATTGGGACGCCGCCATTGCAAAGTGCCATGATCGGGTCCGCCCTCAAGGCGAATCCCTATTCGCACGTTCTCATTCCGCAGTTGCCGTAATGTGCCGGTGGCCGTGCCAACCCGTTCAAACGCATCGAATACCCGCATCGCAATGGCGCGTACCTGCTCATCGGGATCCTGGACAATGCGGCCGGCGGCGTCGCGAACATAACCAATCGGCAACCGGCTGAACAATTCGCCACGCTGCGCCTTCTGTCTGGCGCCTTGGAGCATCCGCTGTTTGAGAATGTGCAGTTCGGCCTCGGACATTGTCCCTTTGAGGCCCAGGAGCAGTCGATCGTTGTAGGCGGATGGATCATAAAGCCCATCAAGGTCATAGATCAGCGTGCCAAACAGCGCGCACAACTCCAGCAGTTGATACCAATCTTTGCATAATCGGGCGAGCCGGGACATCTCCACGCCCAAGATCAAACCCACACGCCCCAACGCCACCTCCGCTAATAAGCGCTGGAAGCCCGAGCGGCCTTCGGCTGACGCGCCGGACCTGCCCAAATCTTCGTCATAAACCTGAACCAGCGCGCAGACCATCCGAGGCTAATCGCGTGATCAACCAACCCGTATTGCAACTGCGTCGATTCCCGATGCCGCTGCACCTGATGAATGCTGGATTGGCGCACATAAACCACTGCCAGGCGTTCACGATGTTGCGAAGTGCATTTATGCTGGCCCACCGGCAGCGCCTCAATCGTGGTGCTGTTCATGAAGTGGTCTCCGAGTTAGATAGTTTTGCAGGATGCGGCTCATCACCGCTATAAGCTGTCGGCGCGGCCGATCCGGCAGGTGCTGCCACAGATCGTTGTGTGTTTGCGATCCGCTCAGCGGCCGCGGCGAGTCCCGCAGCTTTGGGAGCGGATCGGTCGTCGGAAAGGGTCAGACATGACGATCCTCCGTGATCGGATGAATGGAGCCGGCCCTTAATCCACTGGGCCAGCCGCAACAGTGCGTCGGCTCCAATTGTCGGTCGCCCGCCCGCCGAATTCAATGGTGTGACAACAGCAGCATTCTGATCATAAGGGTGAGGACTTCGCCGGCTTCGGGGCCGATCATGGTGAAGCCTCGGATTTTCTGGCTGTTGGGGTCGATCAGGACTTTCATAAAGCCCTGGTTCTCGTCGATCGTAGCGGTTCGCAGGATCATGCTGGTCGGGACTTTGACTACCTGGACGGGTATCCCGCGGGTTTTGGCTTCGGTTTCGGTTAGAGCATTTCCCATTTTAAACTAGCGCCATCGATGCTGTTTTGCTAATCTCCGATTCAACAAGGAGGTTGCCATGGCATCGCAAACCGCTCTGACCCGTCGATGGATCATGTCGGCGTATCGTGCCGGCAAAGGCACGAAGGAGATTTCCGCGATCTTCGGCCGATGCGAGTCGGCCGTCCGCCGCGTGCGACAGGATGAACGTGAACGGGGGACGGCCGAACCGCTGCTTCATCTTCGTGGCCGCAAGGGGAAGTTGACCGGCGAGTTGAAGACTCGTTTGAGTCGGTTCGTGGCCGCCCGGCCGGATGCCACGCTCAACGAGATCAAAGAGAAGTTGGCGCTGGACGTGTCGCTGTCGACGGTCGACCGTTGGCTCAGGAAGCTGGGCCTCTCCTTTAAAAAAAGTCTCTCCACGCGTCCGAGCAGGATCGGCCCGACGTCGCCGCCGCGCGGACGCAGTGGCGTCGGCGGCTGAAGGACGTCGATCCCGAGCGTCTTGTTTTTGTGGATGAATCCGGGGCCAAGACGAACTTCACCCGATTGCGTGGCCGGTGCGGCCGCGGCGAACGGTTGTTGTGCAAGACCCCGGCCGGACACTGGAGCACGACCACCATGATCGCCGCGGTTCGGCTCGACGGCGCGACCGCCGGCGCGATTGTTCAAGGGGCGATGGACAGCGATGTTTTTGTCGCCTGGGTGCGTGAAGCGCTCGTGCCCAGCCTGCGAAGCGGGGACATCGTGGTGATGGACAATTTGCAGCCGCACAAACATTCAGAAGTGCGACGCCTGATCGAAGCCGCCGGCTGCGAACTGTGGTTGCTGCCACCCTACTCGCCGGATTTGAATCCGATCGAGATGATGTGGAGCAAAGCGAAGCAACTGATCCGCTCGGCGGAGCCCAGAACGTTCGACACCTTGGTCCGGGCTGTGTTCGCGGCAATGGACGCCGTTACGACCGAAGATGCCGCGGGATTTTTCCGCCATTGCGGTTACCGCCAGCCGCTAGTTTAATTTGGGAAATGCTCTAATCCGATTTGTGCGACCTGCGGATCGGTGAAAAGAACGGACGGGATGAGGCGGTCGCGCGTTGAATGGGATTTGCCGGCGAGGTTGTCGCGGACGACGCGGAAATCATCATACGATACATGCGTGAATTGGGGGCTGCCGGCGCACTCGCCCATGGCCCAGATGTCGGCGGCGGTGGTTTCGAGACGGTCGTCGACTTTGATAAAGCCGCGTTCGTCGAGTTCGACGCCGGCGAATCCGAGGCCGATTCCGGCGGTGTTGGGGACACGGCCAACGGCGGCAAGGATGTCGGTGGCGCGGAGGGTTTGGTTGCCGCTGCGGGTACGCACGTCCAAAGTCACGTTGACGCCAGAGCGGCCTTGCACGCTGACCACGTCTGTTGAGAGAAGAATTTCGATGCCGTCGGCGGACAAGATGCGCTGGATTTCGGCGGCGACGTCGGGGTCTTGGTTGGGGAGAAGCTGCTGGCCGTGCTGAATAATCGTCACGCGGCTGCCGAAACGCTGGTAAGCCTGGGCAAATTCTAGGCCGACGTAACCGCCGCCGAGAACAACGAGATGCTCGGGGAGGCGATCGAGTTCGAGGATGTCGATGTGGGTCATGGGGCGGCTGTCCGCCAGGCCCGGAGTTGGGGGGATCAGGGCGTGCGTGCCGAGGTTCAGGAAGACGCGCTCGCCTTTAAGGATGCGGGTTCCGCCATCGTTCAGTTTTACTTCGACGGTTTTGGGTTCGATGAACGTGGCTTCGCCGAGGATAAGATCGGTGCCGGCGGCCTTATAAAGGTCGAGGTGCGCCGCGATCTCGGACTCGACCATTTTGCGCTTTCTCTGACGAACGGCGGCCATGTCGATTGACGTTGGACCGGTACGGGACCCAAAATGAGCCGCGTGATGAACCAGATCGGCGACTTTGTGCGCTCCAGATAACGTTCTTGCTGGGAAGGCAATTGATATTCGGGCACGATCCGCCGATCCATCGCCGTTCGACGACGACGTTCTGCTCCTTGGTTTTGCCAAAATGCCAGGCCAGGCACTTGCCGGCCTCGCCGCTTCCGATGATGAGATTTTTGACGGTCTCCGTGCCCATGTTCAGGTTCCTTCCGATGACTCCAGTTGGTGAAAATGTTAGGCAGGCGAAACGGTATTGTAAGCGGTGAAAATTGCAATAAATTTCAGTTCCGGCGAATTTTTTCCCTTGGCTAAAGCTTTGGGCGTGGGTTAGCTTGGCAGCGGCTGAAATCGCGCTTCTGGAAGTTATCCACAACTTGATCCGACTCGGCGAGGAGCGTTTCCATGTCGCAAAAACGCATCGCGGACGTTTTGGTTGATACGCTGATCGCCGCGGGGGTGAAGAGAGTTTACGGCGTCGTTGGGGATTCGCTGAATGCAATTCTTGAAGCGATCGGGAAACGCAAGGAAATCGAATGGATTCACGTTCGGCACGAGGAAGCCGGCGCGTTTGCCGCAGGGCGCAAGCACATCTGACGGGGGAACTGGCGGTTTGCGCGGGGAGCTGCGGGCCGGGGAACGTGCATCTGGTGAATGGGTTGTTCGATTGCCACCGGAGCCGGGTCCCGGTTTTGGCTATCGCGGCGCAAATCCCCAGCAACGAGATCGGGAGTGCGTATTTTCAGGAAACGCATCCGGATCAGTTCTTTAAGGATTGCAGTCATTACGCCGAACTGGTTTCGCAGGCGTCGCAGATGCCGCGGGTTTTGGAAATCGCGATTCAGACGGCGCTGACGATGCAGGGGGTTTCCGTGGTGGTCATTCCCGGAGATGTGGCGACCCGGGAGATACCGGAGCGCAAGCCGAGCGCGAGCGTGCGGCGGGCGACGCCAGTGATCAGACCATCGGACAAGGAAATCGACGACTTTGCGAAGGTCTTGAATCAGGCCAAGACCGTGACGATTCTCGCCGGGGCGGGGTGCGCGGGAGCGCATGCGGAACTGATGCAGTTTGCGGGGAAACTGAAGTCGCCGATCGTGACGACGCTGCGCGGGCGGGAGCATGTGGAATATGACAGCCCCTACGATGTGGGAATGACGGGGTTGATCGGATTTGCATCCGGGTATCACGCCATCATGCAGTGCGAGACGCTGGTAATGCTGGGGACGGATTTCCCATACACGCAGTTTTATCCGGAGAAGGCGAAAGTGGTTCAGGTAGACGTGCGCGGGGAAAACCTCGGCCGGCGCACCCGGCTGGATCTCGGATTGATCGGGGACGTGAAGGAGACAATTAAAGCCGTCCTCGGCAAGATCACGCCCAAAACTGACGATGCCCATCTCGTCAGATTCTTAAATCATTACAAAGATGTTCGGAAAGGTTTGGACGAACTGGCGGTGGGAAAGCCGGGGAAGAAGCCGATGCATCCGCAGTTTGTGGCGCGGGTGATCGACGAGACGGCTTCGGATGATGCGATTTTTACGTGCGACGTCGGCACGCCGACGATCTGGGCCGCGCGGTATCTGAAGATGAACGGGAAACGGCGGCTGATGGGGTCGTTCAATCATGGATCAATGGCAAATGCCATGCCTCAGGCGATTGGCGCGCAATTGGAATTCCCCGGCAGGCAGGTGGTGACGTTCTCGGGTGACGGCGGGATCGCGATGCTTTTGGGGGATCTGCTTTCGATGCGGCAGCTCAAGATCCCTGTAAAGATGGTGGTCTTCAACAACGGGGCGCTGAGTTTCGTGGAACTGGAGATGAAAGCCGCGGGATTTTTGGAGAACGGAACGGATCTGGTCAATCCGAATTTCGCGGACTTGGCCAAGAGCGTGGGCATCCGCGGGTTCCGGGTCGAAGACCCGGCGGATTTGAAGGGGGCGATCAGCGAGGCGTTTGAGCACGATGGACCAGCGCTGGTGGATGCCGTGGTCAATCGCATGGAGCTTTCCATGCCCCCCACCATTACGCTGGACCAAGCCAAGGGATTTAGTTTGTGGGCGATCAAGGCGGTGCTGAGCGGTCGGGCGAGTGAACTGGTGGATTTGGCGGCGACCAACCTATTGCGCTAATCGATGGTTTCCTTAACGGAGACACAGCCGTGAGCCCTTCCGATCCCAAAACGGCTTCGCAATTCGATGTGGTTCTCGTCGGTGCGGGGATTATGAGCGCGACGCTGGCCGTGTTCCTAAAAGAACTTCAGCCGGACTTGAAGATCGCGATTTTTGAGAAGCTGGACGGAGCGGCGGAGGAGAGTTCAAACGCCTGGAATAACGCGGGGACGGGGCACGCGGCGCTGTGCGAATTGAACTACACGCCGGAGGACGCCAATGGGACGATCGATATTTCAAAGGCGCTGGGCGTGAACACGGAGTTCGATCTGTCCCGGCAATTTTGGGCTTATCTGGCGAAAAAGGGATCGATCAAAGACCCGCAAGCGTTCATTCATTCCGTGCCCCACTGTTCCTTTGTGCGCAGGACCGGAAAATGCGGCGTTTCTCAAAAAACGATTCGACGCCCTGACGGCGCATCACTGCTATCGAGGGATGGAGTTCGCGGATGACAAAAAGGTGATGGCGGATTGGTTCCCCCTGGTCATGGAAGGGCGCGACCCGGCCGAAAAACTGGCGGCGACACGCATGCGCACAGGGACGGACGTGGATTACGGGGCGCTGACGAATATTCTGCTGGGGTCTCTAAGCGGCAAGGAGGGTTGCACGATCGAGTATTTTGCCCGCGTGCAGGACCCCCGGCGGGACGGAAACCTCTGGTGCGTTCGCGTGCGCAACGAACAGACCGGCCTGCATCGAGACGTGCGGGCGAAATGCATCTTCATCGGGGCCGGCGGCGGATCGCTGCCGCTGCTGCAAAAGTCAGGCATACCCGAATCGCGCGGCTACGCGGGTTTCCCTGTCAGCGGAATCTGGTTGCGGTGCGACAACCCGGAGATCGCATCGCGGCACCACGCGAAGGTATATGGCAAGGCGTCGGTAGGCTCGCCGCCGATGTCCGTGCCGCATCTGGATACGCGGCATATTGAGGGAAAGCTCTCGCTATTGTTTGGGCCGTACGCGGGGTTTTCAACCAAGTTCCTCAAACACGAATCGTATCTCGACCTCTTTGGGTCGATCGATCCGGAGAATTTGCTGCCGATGCTGGCCGTTGGTCGAGATAACGTGGCGCTGACGGAATACCTGATCGGTCAGGTGCTGGAGACCGAGAACCAGCGCCTGGCTGCCCTGCGGCAATATTTTCCCAACGCGCAGAAAAGCGACTGGCGCGAGGAAGTGGCCGGGCAGCGGGTGCAGATCATTAAGAAAGACCCGGTGCACGGCGGAATCCTGCAATTCGGCACGGAACTGGTCTTCGCGGCCGATCGATCGATCGTCGCCATGCTGGGAGCTTCGCCGGGGGCTTCGACGGCGGTGTGGATCATGGTCAAGGTCCTCGAGCAGTGCTTTGCCAAGCAACTCAAGGATAGCTGGATGGGGAAGATGAAAGAGATCATCCCGTCGTACGGGCATTCCCTCATCGACGAGGCGGATTTGTGCCGGAAAGTTCGAGCCGATACGGCGGCGGTTTTAAATCTGGAGAACGTGAACGCATGATCAGAGCTTATCGACTGGTTACCGGCGAGGATGGCCATTCCCACGTGACGCGCGGGAGCGTCATGGACAACGAAACGCTGCCGGCGGCCTCGATTTTGTTTGAAGAAACGCCGCCGCATTCATCCCTGGATTGGCACAACGCGCCGACGACGCAATATGTGATCACGCTGACGGGAGTTCTGGAATTCACAACGCGCGGCGGCGAGAAATTTGTCGTCAATCCGGGAGAAATACTCGTGGCACTGGATACGATGGGGAGCGGCCATAAGTGGCGGCTGATTAACGATCAACCTTGGACGCGGTTGTATGTGGCGATCAAGGATGGAATGAAGGTTAATTTTCGGGCGGATGACGGGAAATAGTTTATTCGCAATACTCATCGCTTGTTAAAAGCATTGGCACAGAGGACGCAGAGACCACAGAGGGCACAGAGAAATACTTTTTATTTTCTCGTCCGTGCCTTTACCGCACTCCTCTGTGCCCTCTGTGATCTCTGTGTCCTCTGTGCTAATGATTTTGTGCATACCGCAGGGCAGATCGGATTAATCCTCGTCACCGAGCGAAAACTTGGCCGGCATTTTTGAATAAATGAATAGGAAGTAGCACCCGGCGAGAATCACGCCGGGGATCCACCACATGAGGGCTAATCTAAGGCTGTCGGTGGGGGCGGCTGCGCTGGCGACGGTGAGGCCGTTTGCGGCGATTCGGGCGGGTAATACGTAGGGGTAAATTCCGAACGCCGCGCTACCCAATACCGCATAAAGAGCGCCTGAGGAGGCCAGATACGCCCGGCCGGCGTGGCCTTGTTGGCGACATGGCTCTGGTGCGGATGATCGCCCCGACAGCCAAAAGCGGCAGGACGATGCCCCACCAATGGGCGCGGATATTTATGCGCACCTGCGGCTGGAGGATGGTGCTGGTCACGACGCAAACGATCAGGGCGATCACCATGGCCAGCCACAGATCATCGGCGACTTTTGTCGCGCGCTCCTGGACCGGGCCATCGGTATATCGAACGAGCCAGAGGGCGCCGTGATGGGCCAGGGCGATGAGGGCGGTCACGCCGACGAGGATGGTGAACCAGTCGAGGATTCCTGTTTGATCGCTGACTCGGAAGTTGGTCCAGAGGGCTTCGAAGAAGGTGCCGCCCGTTTCATCGAAGGGGACGCCGCGGACGAAATTGCCCAGGGCGGCTCCGAGGCAGACCGCGAGCAGGATGCTGGAGATGAAAAACACCACATCCCAGAACCGGGTCCAAAGGGGGTCGGCGATTCGATCGCGCAATTCGATCGCGATTCCACGGCCCATGAGCAGCCAGAGCACCAGCATGATGGCGAGGTAGAACCCGCTGAGCGATTCGGCCAGCAGTCGCGGGAAGGCGAGGACCATCGTGCCGCCGATGACGACGAGCCAGACTTCGTTGGGTTTCCAGACCTGGTGAATGGATTGAAGGACCTGGCGGCGCTGGTTTTCATCGCGGCCGACGAAAAAGTAGAGAATTCCCACCCCGATGTCGGTACCGCCGAAAGCGACGAAAGTCGCCAGGGTGATCCAGAAGAGGCAGAACCAGAGGGTTGCCATCATGCACCCCCCGTTTGAAGCGCCGGTTCGGGGGCGCGGGCAGATTCAGGGCCGGCGTGGATGATGAGCGTCATCACGAAGAAATAGACAAAGGTGAGAAAGAGATAGAGGCCCATGAAGCCGAGCAGGGAGAACCAGACGTTTCCGGTCGAGACGTTTTGGGAGTAGCCGTCGGTGGTGCGCATAATCTGATAGATGATCCAAGGTTGGCGGCCGAGTTCGGCGGTGCACCAGCCGGCCGTGTTGGCGATGAATGGAAACGGCAATGCGAGCATCAAAATCCACAGGACCCAGCGGGTATAGTAAAGCCTTCTGAGCAGCAGTAGCAGGAAGCTCAGCGACATGATCGCCATGAACATCGTTCCCAGGCCGACCATGATGTGATAGGCGAAGTAGAGCGGCGGGACGAAATCCGGCCACTGGTCGCGGGGAAAATCTTCGAGGCCGACGACCTTGCCCGTCCAGCGCTTATGGGTAAGAAATGAAAGGACGTGCGGCAGGATGATCGGATTGTCGATGGTCATCGTCTGCATGTTGGGCTGCCCGATCATGACGAGGGAGGCGCTCTCCTGCGTGTGGAAATGACCCTCCATCGCGGCGAATCCGACCGGCTGATACTTATAAACCTGCTTGGCGACCAGATCGCCCGTGGGCACGGCGGCCATGATGCTCGCGATGAATCCGACGAAAACGGACAGACCCAGGCATTTCGCGCAAAATCGAGATGGTGCCCGCGGAGAAGGTAGTAGCCGGCGAGGCTGGCCATCAAGAAGCAGCCGGTGATGACGGTGCCGACGACGACGTGAAAGTATTCGACGATCGCCCAGGGATTGTTCAGCAGTCCCCAGATGGAGGTGAGGGCGATGCGATGATCGGGGAGAATTTCAAAAGCGACGGGGTGCTGCATCCAGGCGTTGGTGCAGACAATGAAATACGCGCTGAGCCACGCCCCGACGAAGACCAGGAAAGCGGCGACCCAATGCCCGAATTGGCCGAGGCGTTTTTCGCCGTAGAGAAGGGAATAGAGAAAGGCGGATTCGAGGAAGAAGGCGAAGACGCCTTCCATGCCGAGGGTTTGGCCGATGACTCCCCCCGCCGTGGCGGAGAATCGCGCCCAGTTGGTGCCGAATTGGAATTCCATGGGGATGCCGGTGACGACGCCCATGATGAAGCTGACGCCGAGCACTTTGGTCCAGAAGCGGACGGCTCGATTCGCGGTTTCGTCGCCCGTTAATAGAGACTTCGATTTCAGAAGGAAGATCAATAGGCCCAGACCCATTGTGATCTGGGGGAAGATGTAGTGGTAGATGATGGTGAAAGCGAATTGCTGACGATGAGCCAGGGCTTGAAAATCCATGGCGAATTGTCCTTGCTGGTCCGACGTCGAAACAGCGTATGTCTTCGGCCTTCGCCAAACAAGTTTCATAGCGCGCGGTGCGACAGGGGAGCGGTCTCCTCTGCCCCCTCTCCCTGTACTCGGGGAGAGGGCAGGGGTGAGGGGCGATTGGCGCAGTTCGAGCGCACGCCCCTCACCCTATCCCTCTCCCCGAGTACAGGGAGAGGGGACAAAGGGGCGGCGCAAGACGGAGCGAAAGTGGAATCGCCAGGCCGATGGCGATCGCGGCGGTTAACAGAATTGTGTAGACGATCAGGGAGATCATCTGTGCGATCAATGCCGGCGAGCTGACGCCGCCCGAATGCATAATTTGCAAACTAGCGGCGACGGCTTTGAAGGCGTAGGAGCCGGGGACCATGGCGACGACGCCGGGGAAGGCAAACGTGGCGGGCGGGGCGGCGAACTTAGTTGCGAAAATGTGGGCGAGAATTCCGGCGGCGAGGGAGCCGATTATGGTTCCCACGACGATGTCGACGCCGAGATGCCCCAGAAGTGTGCGCAGAGTGTGGCTGCACAGGCCGCAGACGACGCACGCCCAGGCGATTTTTTTGGTGACGTTGAAGAGAAGGACGTAGCCGACGGTTGCCAGGGCGGAAAAGAGGGCGTCCTGGGCGATGGGAAGGAGCGGCGTCGCGCCGGAGGTGGGAAACTCGATTCCGGTGGCGACCGTGGCGATCATGAGGCCGAATGCGATCGCCGCGACGACGAGGAGCGCCGAGGCGAGGCGCGCGAGGCTGAGACTCATGCTGTTATGAATGGCGTCGCGGATGCTGTTGATGAGGGGCACGCCGGGGACGAGGATCATGCCGGGGGCGATGAGGCAGAGTGCGGCTGCGGGGACCGGATGCACGCGCATGGCGATCCCCCCTACCGCTCCGCCCGAAAGAGCGGCGAAGAACGTGACGGCCAGGGGATGAATATGCCGGCGGCGGAGTTGGTGCTGGAGGAGAATGGCCACGGTTCCCGCCAGAAAAGACGCGGCGAAGATGACTTTGCCCCCGCCGAAAAGCCAGGAGAGAGAGGCGGCGGTGAGACCCAGAGCGAGTGCGACGAGCCAGCCGGGATAGAGAGGGCGTTTTTGTTCGACGGCATCGAGGCGGGCTCGCGCTTGCTCGACATCGAGCGCGCCCCGGGCCGCGTCATCGGAAATCTGGTTTAATGCTTGTACCGCCGCCATGTCGACGATCATTCCTTCGATGTGCGAGCCGACTTTGGTGCGGAATTCGCCGCCGGAGATGACCGTGAGCAAAAGCGCTTCGTAGGTGACGAGCAGATGGGTCTCGAATCCCAAGCCCCGCGCGAACTGCTCGACGGCGGCCTGCACGCGGGCGGTATCGGCGCCATTCACCAGCAGATTTCGGCCGAGGACCAGGGCCAGATGCGCCACGTCTTCCGCGCCGGCGGCCTTGGGCGGAACTTCCTGCATGGAAATGTCGTTAGCGATTTTCACTTTTCGACGGCGACGTAGGGGTGCACCATTTTTGCTGGATCGACGACGCGATCGAACTCGGCTTCGCTGACATAGCCGAGTTTCAGGGCGGCCGCTTTGAGCGTCAGATCGTGATCTACGGCGTAATGGGCGATCTTGGACGCCTTGTCGTAGCCAATGACCGGCGCCAGAGCCGTGACGAGCATGAGGGAGCGCTCGACGTATTCGGCGATTTTCTTCAGATTCGGCTGGGTGCCCTCGATGAGGAACTTGCGGAAGTTGGTGCACCCGTCGGTTAAAAGAGTAATCGACTCGGCAATGTTGGCGATCATGAGGGGCTTATAAACGTTCATTTCCAGATAGCCGCCTGCGCCCCCGAAGCCGACGGCGACATCGGTGGCCATGACCTGGACGGCGAGCATCGTCAGGGCTTCGGCCTGAGTGGGGTTGACCTTGCCGGGCATGATAGACGAGCCGGGCTCATTCTCGGGGATGTGCAACTCGGCGAAGCCGGCGCGCGGGCCGCAGGACATCAGGCGGATGTCGTTGCCGATTTTATACAACGAGGCGGCAAGCGTGCGAAGCGTGCCTGAGAGATGGACCAGGGCATCGTGCGAACCCTGGACGGCGAACTTGTTGGGGGCGCTGATAAACGGGAGGCGCGTGAATTTTGCGATTTCGGTGCAGGCCGCCTCGGCGAATCCCGGCGCGGCGTTGATCCCGGTTCCAACAGCGGTTCCGCCAAGCGCGAGTTTGTATACGCCGGGAAGGGCCGCGGCGAGGCGTTCCAGATCGTCGGAAAGCATTCCGACATACCCGGACCACTCCTGGCCGAGAGTGATCGGCGTGGCGTCCTGCATATGGGTGCGGCCGATCTTGACGATGTTCTCCCAATCCCGCGCCTTGGCGGAGATTGCATCTCGCAACGCAGTCACGGCGGGAATCAATCGCTGGTTTACATTCAAAGCACCGCCATATACATCGCCGACGGGAACGTGTCGTTCGACGATTGCGACATGTTCACGTGATCGTTGGGATGGACCGGGCGACTTGCTGCCCAGCGGCGTGTCGGCTAGCTGGCAACATCGGTTGGAAATCACTTCATTGACATTCATGTTGAACTGCGTGCCGCTGCCGGTCATCCAGACGTGGAGGGGAAACATGTCATGGTGCTGGCCGGCGAGAATTTCGTCGCAGACGCCGACGATGAGGTTGACGGCGGTGTCGTTCAACCGGCCGCCGGCGTGATTGGCCACGGCGGCGGAGCGTTTGAGGATCGCATAGGCGGTGATCATCTCCCGGGGGATAAGGTCTTGGCCGATGCTGAAATGCTCTAAAGAGCGCTGGGTTTGAGCGCCCCAAAGTTTGTCGGCGGGGACTTGAACATCTCCCAGGCTGTCGGTTTCGGTTCGAAAGTCTGCCATGGGCCGCTCCCATCGGAACTTACGATTGGAATTGGGTACAGAATTGTTTTAACGGTTGCGCCGGCGGATATCCTAACAAAGGGGGAAGTGGCCGCGAACGCTTTTTTTGCTTGGACGGGAAATTTCGCAAACCGAGCAAGAGCGGGATTTGTTGGTATTTATTCGATTGACAGTCAAACGCCTAAGAAATTACTTTGCGGGTCGGACTTGATCGAGCTGCGCTTTTGTTGACTTGGAATTGAGATAAGTTGCCGATCGGAATTGTCGGGCGTTCTCTGCATTTGGGTCTGGCGTAACGGAGAGAGCGATGGGTAGCGAGCTAGAGCCGAAGGCCGCCGCGCCACGTGCCTCATCGATCCATGCGAACCCGTTGGGGCGTCTGGCGCTCGTCGGCGTCATCATCGCCGCAGTGGCGGGCGTCTTTTTGTATTTGGGGGGATGGCTGTCGCCAAACGATTTGACGCCAACAAAATTCGCCGACGCGTTTCAGGCGGCAGATGGGGTTCATCCGGGATTCCGTCGCAATCACGCCAAGGGCGTTTGCGTTTCGGGTTACTTCGAGAGCAATGGAAATGGCGTCGAGATTTCCAGGGCGAGCGTGTTCCGTGCCGGCCGGTCTGAGGTTGTCGGTCGATTTTCGCTATCGGGCGGAATGCCCGCTCAGGCGGACACCAACGGACAAGTTCGCGGACTCGGATTGCAATTGACGTCCGCGGATGGCGAGATTTGGCGGACGGCGATGGTGAATCTTCCAGTTTTCCCGTTTGGCACGCCGAAGGCGTTTTACGACCATCTCGTGGCCACCATTCCGGACCCGGCAACGGGGAAACCCGACCCGGAAAAGTTGAAAGCATTTCTGGCCTCGAACCCGGAGACCATGGCCGCGTTTGGGATCATCGAGAGTCATCCGCCCTCGGCCGGATTCGCGGACAGCACGTTCTATGGGTTGAACGCGTTTATCTTCACCAACGCCGGGGGCCAGTCGGTGCCCGTGCGCTGGGTTTTTTCGCCGGCGGAACCATTTCCCGGTGGACAGTCGAGCGATCCGAATTATCTCTTCGACGCGCTGATCGCGCGGATTTACCGAGCCCCTTTGCAATGGCATCTCATGCTGATCGTTGGCCAGCCCGGCGATCCGACCGATGACGCCACCCTGCCTTGGCCCGATTCCCGGCGGCAGATCGATGCCGGAACGCTGACTATCGACGGCATACAAAGCGAAGACGCCAGCCCGACTGCGCTGCTTAATTTCGATCCGCTGGTCTTGCCGGACGGGATTGCACCGTCGGACGATCCGCTGCTGAGCGCGCGGTCGGCGGTCTATTCCGAATCATTCACTCGGCGCTCGGGCGAGCAAAAAACGCCCAGCGCCGTGACGCCGGCGGAAGTCGCGGCACCCGGGGCTGCACCGCATTAGGGAGATTGCGCAATGGCTGAATCGCGAGTCCAATTTACGATGCCGATGCGAATTCTGCATTGGGTCATTGCCGCGATGGTCCTCGCCATGCTGGGAATCGGCGTCGCCATGGTGACTTCACTGGGCAGTTACCATGTCTTGATCTCCATTCATCGCCCGCTGGGCATCGGGATTCTCATTCTCGCATGCGTGAGACTGGTCACGCGGCTTTTGAGCCCCCTGCCGCCCTTCCCCTCTACCGTCCCCCCGCGGGAGCGCGTCGTGGCGGAGGCATCCGAATACATCATGTACGCCCTGCTTTTTGCCATGCCGCTGATTGGTTGGGGAATGCTCTCGGCGGCGCGATACCCGATCATCATGTTCGGCTCCGTGCGCCTGCCTTATATCCTGCCGCATAGCCCGATGCTTTACTGGTGGCTCCGCAAGGCACATACCGTGTTGGCGTATCTTTTTTTTGTCGTTTTCATGGGCCATTTCAGCGCGGTACTATTTCATACGCTGGTGATCCGTGACGGCTTGCTGCTGCGGATGGTTCCGTGGTCCGCGCGGCCGCCTTCCGCTGCAGCATCCACGGCGACGAATTCCGCAGAGAGATGAAACTGTACAAATCAGTGGCCGTCGCGACGATGACAGGCCTAGGATAAAGCCGCAGCATTTCATTTACAGGAGAAAGAGTCATGCCTAAGACTGCATCGAATCATCGGAACCGGACGCATGCCATGGACGAGATCCCGACGGATCTCGATCACAAGGGGGTTGGAGAGATCACGGCTGATCTGAAGCGATTGCTCGCCGATACGTTTGCGCTGTATATGAAGACCAAGAATTTTCATTGGCACATGACCGGCGCGCATTTCAGGGACTACCACCTGCTGCTGGATGAGCACGCCGACCAGATTTATGCGATGACGGATGATCTCGCGGAGCGCGCCGCAAGATTGGCGGGACTACGCTGCGCTCCATCGGCGACATCGCCCGCCATCAGCGCATCGGCGACAGCGACAGCCCGAATTTGTCCGCCAAAGAGATGCTCGAGGAACTCAGCACGGACAATCAGGCGCTGACGCGCTATTTCCGCGCGACCCACGCAATCTGCGACAAGTACAACGACGTCGCGACGGCGAGCATGATCGAAGTCTGGATCGACCAGACCGAGCGGCGAACCTGGTTCCTATCGGAAATCGTGGAAGGGTTGTAAGACCCACGACGACTGACGCGCTATCCGCGGAACGAAGTCGGTGCGCGGCGCCGGCGATAGGAGATGCACGTGAAAACTTCGGGTAACACGATATTGATAACCGGAGGCGCGTCCGGAATTGGGCGCGGGCTTGCCGAGGCGTTTTCCGCGAAGGGGAACAAGGTGATCATCGCGGGCGCCGTGAAAGTTTGCTGAAGGAAGTGGCGGCGGCGAATCCGGGGATGGCGTATGAAACGCTTGATACCACCGACCCGGATTCGATCCATAATATTTTCCGAAAAGGTTACATCGCGATAACCGTCACTAAATGCGGTGATTTACAGCGCGGGGGTGATGAATGCCGAGAAGATCGGCCAGGCGGATGTTCCGACGAGCGAGGAGATCTTCAACGTTTGCGGATGCGAAATGGGGGGGCTCATATCTGAGGGCCATTCAAGTGAATTCCGGCGGGTTACGATCGGGGCAGCGCGCGGGCGGATGGGGTGCGACCCGAATCGTTACACTTTTAACAAATCGACTTGAACAAACTGTCCGCGATGGAATTTTAATTAGGTGGCCCACGATCTGAGTGAGGCGGTAGTGGGATGTAGAAGCATGGCTACCCACGCGGTCGCGAGGTACGCAGTTCCCTACAAGGTCGTACGTAAAGGAACTATTGAAATTCATATCGTCCTTCGCCGATGGAAGATATTTTTCTGCGAGCGAATGCAAGCATTATTATTTTCTTTACCTGACCCAAGCCCGTTACTAAACTTCCCCAGCTACAGAAGATTGGTCTAGGGCAGGATTTTTAAGGCGCGGTCGCAGGCGTTCGGCGTAAATTCATCTCACATATTATTTTCGCGGAGAGGCGATATTGCCGACACGGTGCCGTGTTCCCCGGGGAGGGGTGCTATGAAAAAGCTGATCTTGGGTTTAGGCGTCCTGACTTGCATCATTGGCCTAGGCTTTGACGGGGCGCGGGCATCGGTGCTTCCGAACTACAACCTGGTCGTCTTCGGAAATCTGATGGACACGTCCGATGTGGAAGGGACGGCCATTATCGGTGGAAACTTCACGGGCACCGCGGCAAATTTCGGGACTTCGCTTAATCAGGCAACCACCGCAGGGACCGATGTGCTGACGATCGGAGGGAATCTCAACAGCGGCGCAACCGTGAACATCGAGGCGGGTGGAAATCTTCGCATCGGGGGAACCGTCAGCGGGAACGTGAACCTCAACGGGTCGGGCGGGTCGATCGTCCATGCGGCACCGCCAGTGAACATGGCGACCCTGCAAACGCAAATGATCAATCTTTCGAATTCACTCAATTCGATGACGCCCAATAGCACCGTGACGCTCCCCGGCTCCCAGCCTTCCAACATCACCTTCAACGCAACTTTTGTAAACGGCGTTGCAGTCTTTGACGTGTCGGCGTCACAAATCTTTGAGAACGCCAATGCGCAACAGATTCTGCTGAATGTGGGGTCGGCTTCGCCGACGGACAGCACGGTCATCATCAACGTCTCCGGCTCGGACATTAACTTCGACGATGGGAACATGGGAGCGGCGTTTGACGATTCATCCTGGGCGAGCCAGGTGCTTTGGAATTTCAACGGGGCAACCACGTTGAACATCGCCAATTCACTGGATGTGAATCGAGAATTGTGGGGCTCGGTCCTGGCCCCCAGCGCGATGACGACGCTGAGTTCCGACAGCCCGATCGATGGAACGGTGGTGGTGGGGAATGCCGATCTTCAGGGGGAAATTCATTTGCCGCAGTTTGATGGATCGGTGCCCGTGCCTGAGCCGACGACGGGGGCGATTGTGGGGTTGGGCGGCCTGCTGATGTTGCGGCGGCGAAATGCGGCAAAATGATAGGTTGGGGGATGGATCTTGTCGGCCAACGAATTGGCTTCGGATGACAGGCAGGACGAGAGCTTCGCGAACTCTCATGTAGAGCCCGGGGATATTTGAACTTCTTGTTTTTCGCGTTGCCTTTGCCAAATGTTTCGCAACGCGCATTCAAGGCTCTTTGTGAAGCCGGCGGCGTCGAGAATTGGGGCGGCTTTCAGGCGATCACGCATCGAACTACGCAGCGACGCCAAATTCGCTCGGTCCTCGGCCAAGCTGCGGGCGATGGCGATATAATTCTCTTGCGAGGAGGCGATCCATTGTGGGAACCGCGCCTGAGTCAGGGTACTGGTGCTCATGCGGCTGGCGTAGGTTTTGCCCGCGAGCGTAATGACCGGCACCCCCTGCCAAAGCGCGTCGCAGGTCGTCGTGTGCCCGCTGAACGGAAATGGATCGAGTGCGATATCGATTTGGGAATAGTTGGCGAGATACACCTTTCGCGGTCGCTTGCCGATGAAACGCACGCGATCGGGGCCAAGCCCGAGCGATTCGAATAATCTGGCGACGCGCGGATCAGCGTCGTGCGCGGTGGGACCGAGAAGCAAAAGTCGTGAATCGGGAACCGTTCGCAGGAGTTCGGCCCAGGCCGCGACGACCGCCGCGCCGTGTTTTGTCGGGTTGTTCATGCAGCCGAAGGTGATATAGCCGTTGGATTCCACGGGGGGCGGCGCGACATCCGGGGCGTAATCACTCGGGCCGTAAACAAAGAAGCTGGGATCAAGCCGGAGCAGCTTTTCGACGTAGAGATGATCCGTTGAGCCCGGAGGATCGGCGACGGTGTCGGTGATTCGATAATCCATCACCTCCATTCCCGTGGTGTGCTGGTAGCCGAGATAGGTCATCTGAATCGGCGCCGGCTTCCTGGCGAATAGAAGCAAGCGATTCCCGCCAATGTGACCCGCTAGATCGATGAGAATGTCGATCTCATCTTCGCGCACTTGCTTGGCCGCGGCCTCATCGTCGCTCAGAGAGATATCGCGCCACTCGTGGGCGAACTGGCGGAATTGATCCGTTGTGGCGTCGGCGACCGTTCCGCTGGAATAGCAGGTGATATGGAACGACGCGCGATCGTGCGCGAGAATCATCGGCAGGCTGAAAAGGCTGACGGCGTGATCGCGAAAATGGCCGGAAACGTACCCGATGCGAAGCGGACGATCGGGATCGGATCGAGAATAGGCGAGCGGATGCGCCGGCCGCAACGGGTCGGCAAAGCGCTCGGCCCAGTCGCGATGCTGCTGGGCGACCTCCACATCGTCGAGCGAGTCGTCGTACAGAAGCGTGTAGAGAAAGTTCTGGTATTCGCCCAGGGTCGTGGCCATGTCCAGGGCCTTGGCGTAACAGTCGAGCGCCAGATCGACAAAACCGAGGTCTTTGTAAACAGTCCCGAGCACGGCATAGACTTCCGCTCGAGGCGAGGTTTTCAAAACCTCGAGGAGCAACTTTTCCGATTCCTGGGCATTCGCCAAACCGGCCAGAACGCTGGATAGATTGGTGTCGCGCGACATCGTTTTGCGGCTCGATTTTCAGGGCTTGATAGAGGGTCGCGGCGGACCGCAACGGCCGCCCGGTGAGTTCATGGACCAACGCCAGGCGAATCCACGCCTCGACACGCGACGGCTTCAATTTGGTCGTCCGCTCGAACAATTCTTCGGCTTGGTCGAGACGACGGTCCGACAGGCGGAGTGATCCGACTTCGAAACAAACGTCGCCGCTATTCGGGCAAGATTGCAGCGCCTCTTCGAGCGTTTGCGCGGAACCCTTTTCGTCGCCGATTGCGCAAAGAGATGGCGAGATTCAGGCGCGGGTGATCGAAAGCGGGATCGATCGAAATCGCCAGCCGATATTGCTCAATTGCCTCATCGAATCGACTGAGTTTATGCAGACAATTCGCCAAATTGGCGTTGTAAGGCGCTTTGGGGACATCCTGAAAGGTTATGGCGGCGCGTAGAAGCTTAATCGCCCGCTCGATATCGCCCCACGTTTCATAGAGCAGGGCGAGCAAGTGCAGAGCATCCGAATTGCGCGGGTCGGCGCGAATGATGTCGCCGATAGAGCCGCGCGGCCTCGGCGGTCTCACCCAACTCCTGAAGCCTAATGCCTCTGGCGAGTTTACCTTGGACGTCGCGCCTGAGTTGTAACTTCCGCATAGCGTGGGCAAATCTTAACGAACGGCGCAGGATGTGGACAAAAGAATCCTGCGCGACGGAGCAATATTAAGGAGATGCTATTGGAAAACTAATCATTTCCTGCGTTTTGACCCCTAAGTTTTTGGCGGAGATAAGGGTAGGCAAAACGTACTAGGGTAGGAGAGAGAATGTACAATTCGATTTTGGACCGTCGCAAGATGAAGGTGGCGGCGCTGGGTCTGGCATTGACCGCTCCCATCTCGGGATTTGAATCGATATCCAAGGGCGGCGTAACTACACCCGGCGATTTGGTTGTGGAGCAGGTCGGGAACGGGTCGGCTGCGCTCACCAGTGTCAGCACAGCCGTTTTCCTGGATATTTTCAAACCGGCCGTAAGCGGGAGCGACACGGTCACGTTGAGCCCGGAAACAACGGCGCAGCTTGCGTTACCGACCACGTTAACCTCAAACGGGCTTGCATCAAATCCGCTCACCACGAGCGGCTCGGCGTCATCCGAAGGGGAAATCACGGTTTCCTCAAATGGCGCCACGATTCTGGTCCCCGGATACGACGCGAACGTCGGCACGACCGGAATTGCAAGCAGCAACTCGACGACCGACCCGCGCGGGGTGGCACTCGTCTCAACCTCGACCGGGGCGATCGATACCAGCACCACGACGACGGGATTCAACGGAAATAACATCCGCAGCGCGGTGCTATTCAATAGTACGACCGTGTATGCGGCCGGCGCTACGACGCCGGGCGTGACGGCGCTGACCGTCGATGCGAACGCCACAACCAACGGGGCCGGCGTCGAACTCGAGAACGCGATGACCAACATCCGGCAACTCGAGATTTTCGGGGGCACCCTTTACCTATCCGACAGCAATGGCAGCGCGCTTCGCCTGGCGAGCATCACTGGATTCAATGGCACGGCGAATTCGGCGACGACAACGGAATTGGCCGGACTTTCGGCGAATAACGCGTCGAGTCCCACGGGGACGAAAGTATATTCGCCATACAGCTTTGCCTTCGCCAATAACGCCAATACGCTTTATCTCGTCGACGAAGGGAGCGGAGGCGGCAACAACTCGGGTAATGGCGTGGTCGAAAAGTTTATCCTTTCAAGCGGCACGTACACTCAGGATGGTTTTGTGAACATCGGCAACGACGCCACTGGGCTTGCCGTTGAATCGCTTACCGGTTCCAGCGGGTCGTTCGAAGCCATCTTCGCGACGAATCCGTCGAGTATCTACGAGATCAGCGATACAGGGGGCTCGATAATGGGCGATACGCTCAATACGTTGGAGGCTGCCGGCACCAACGAAGGATATCGCGGAATCGTCGTGGTCCCCGAACCGACAACCCTGTCGATTCTCGCATTGGCGGGCTGCGCGGTACTGCCAAGACGCAGGCGGCGACGCCCCGCCCCGGAACCGGCGCGGACTTCCTAAATATCCGTGCGGCGGATCGACGGTGCGCATGAAGAAATGGCACTGCGCGGCGATGGGAGTGCGCGATGGTTGCGGCTTATCTCAGGGATTGGCCCTGCGATCGGCGCTCCTGAACCGGACCCCCCAACCATTTTGATTTCGTAGGCGCTTGCCGTTCTTCGTGAATTGTCCATCCGTTTGAATTGCGCGTTTTCGGGACCGCGGGATTATGTCGAGTTCCGCATCAGACCCCCGCGCACCAATGTTTCCACATTTGGCGATAGGCTACCTCGATGTTGCGGGCGAAGCGTGGGGCATCCACGAGGGGCGACTTGGACATGAGATCGCGAAGCGTGGCGCGCAGATTGGCCAGTCGCGGGAGATCATTGGCCAAGGCCGCGGCTTTTTCGATGTAGTCTCGCTCGTTTGTTGCGATGAGGTTTTCGAGACCCAGGTTGGCCAGGAGGGAGACGCCACCCCTGCCGCCGGCGGTTGCGCCGGCGAGGGTGATCAGCGGCAGGCCCATCCAAAGGGCATCCATGCTTGTCGTATGACCCGTGTGCGGGAACGGATCGAGATAGATGTCCATCTGGTGGTGAAGTTTGAGGTACTCAGTGCCTTGGGGCCAAAGGGAGTAAAGAATCAGCCGAGCCTTGTCGATTCCTTTTGTTGCGAAAAAGTCGATGACGCGGCGCTGCGTTTCACCATCGGGGCAGCGCAGGAAAAGGCGCGAGTTGGGCACAGCGGTTAGAAGGCGGCTCCAGGTTTCCAATACCGGCGGCGTGACTTTGCAAAAGTTGTTCAGGCTGCCGAACGTAATAAACCCGTTGCGCAGCGGGGAGTTCGTTCACCGGCGGGGAATCGGTCGGCGCCTCGAAGACCAGGTAGCACTCGGGCAATCGGATCGTCTTCTCGACGTAATGCCCCTCGTGAAAACCCGGCGGGTCGATGTGTGCGTCGGTAATGCGATACTCGATCGTGCTCAAACCTGTCGTGGCCTGGTTGCATAAATAGGTCGTTTGGACGGGCGCGGGTTTGCGAGCGAAAACCAGCAGCCGGTTGCTGGCCATGTGGGAGACGAGATCGACGAGGACGTCGATTCTATCTTGCCGAATCAGATCGGCGACTTTTTCGTCGGTCAGCCCGACGAGGTTGCGCCAATTGTCGCTCGTGCGCTCGCATTGCCGCGTCATGTCGTCCGGCCGTTTCACATCCGAGTAGCAAAACGTCTGGTATTGCGCGCGATCGTGATGTTTCAGGAGCGGGAGCATGGAATAGCCGTTGGTGTGATGGCGGAAATTTGGGGAGATGTACCCGATGCGCAGCGGGCGGTCGGGGTTGCGATCATTTTTCCATGGCTGAATCTGCGAGAGGAGCGGGCTCGCATGCCGATCATTCCAGCCGACGGCCTCGGCGCGAATTTCCCCGGCCGTCGCACCGGCGAGGAAGCACAGGTCATAAATGAGATTGCTGTGAAGCTGCCGGTCGCCCGGGGCATGCGCAATCGCCTGGCGGAGGACAGCAATCGACTCGGCCATCTGCCCTTTGGCCTTGAGCACACTGGCCAGATTATTCAGCGCCCGCGCGAAGTTCGGCTGCAAATCAATCGCGCGCCCAAACGCGGCGGCTGCCTCATCCAACTGACGCTTCTCCCGCAGCGCGGTGCCGAGATTGTTAAAAGCCTCGGGGAAGCGATTGCGCAGGGCGATCGCCTGCCGATACGCGGCGATCGCGTCTTCGAGAAGTCCGGCGTCCTTCAGCGCGTTGCCAAGATTGTTGAAGGCGTCCGGATCGCTGGGACGAAGGGCGGTGGCGGCCCGAAAGGCGGCAATCGCCTCGTCGAATCGCCCCACCTTTCGCAAGGCAATTCCAAGATTATTGTGTGCTTCGAAATAAGACGGGCGCAGGGCGACGGCCTGACGATAGGCCCGCACCGCCTCTTCGGGCTCCGGGCCGTTTACCAGGGCGTTGCCTAGATTGTTGTGCGCCTCGGCATAGTCGGGCCTGAGGCTGATCGCGTGACGAATCAAACTCATCGCCGATTGCGTGCGCCCGGCTTGCGCTTCAACGATGCCAAGATGATGCAGGGCTTCGGCACACTTTGGGTCGCGCTGAAGAATCTCCTGGTACAACCGCGCGGCTTCGCCGAGGCGCCCGGCCTGGTGGTGCTTGAGGGCCAAATCGAAAGTCTGTTCAACGGTTTGATTCGTCATAAGGTCGACGCCATGACCTGGCGCGGGTCATCGGCCAGTCGGCTATAGTCTTCACGTACTTAGTGGTGTTGGTCAATAGGCAGCGGCGATGACGAACGGGAATGCGCTTGCCCCGGTTCAAATTAGGGAAATAACGCAACGAATGACGATCCGATAGTAGCCAGGGACCCATTCTTGACCGCTCGGTTTACTTTGCGGCTCGTCTTCTCCGGCCGCTCATCAGGTAGACCGATGCTCGCAATTCGATGAGCGGATCAGCGGAGGCGTCGATCCCGGGGACTCTGGGGACGGAATCAAAGATCAATTGCTTCTGCTCGTCGGCATCGTTCATCTTCAATTTGTCGAGAACGATTTTGCCGAATTCGATCGTTTGACGATCGGCGGGCCAGCGGGCACAGGGGTCGTCGGTGGGGTCGCCGGGGTTGGCCAATTGCACCATGATGCGGAATTCGATCGGGCCGCGGGAGAGGCGATCTTTCAACTCGTCGAAAAGGTAATTCGGGCCTTTGGTCTTGGCGGCGTCGGATTCGAGGTATTCGTTGCCCAGCGCGGGGACGACGCGGTATCTCCCGAAGCGGGTTGCGCCGGCCGCGTTAGTGAACTTGTACGCCGAGATCGCGAAATAAGTTTGCCTGGCGAAACTCGCCGGGAGCGCCCTGGAAGCCTGCACAAACGCCAGGGACGCAGGATGCGACCCGAGGAATTTTTCGATCGGCTTGGGATTTTTCGGATCAGACGGCGTGAAACGATCGCTCGTAGCCACGGCGGTCAGGAACTGGAGAAATTCTTCGCCGTTACGAGCCGGGAACGCGTCGGTGGAATGGGCGATGATGTCGGTGTGGCTGTGCTCGGCGAGGTGAAAACGAGTGACCATGCCGCGTGGGAAGGCATCCGCGATGTTGTCGGGCACGTCGGGAATGCCAGGCGAATCGGAAAATCTTACGGTAACAGGGGTTGAGGGCCGCTGAATATGCGGAGCCATGGTCAGCGACGCGGCCTGCGGCGACGGAGTGAACGTCCCCGTCACCAGCGCCCCCTTGGCATGAGCCGGACGGAACCCGGGATGATAGCCGAAAATGGCGTCGAATTGTTCGAGGATTTTGTGGCTAAGGGAGAGAAGTCTTTCATCGGTGGGTAAGGGCATGGGGCCTCCTTCAAAGAGATTGCCGACGGACCGGGCGCTAACAGCACGACGACGAGAAGTTTAGGCGCGGGAGTAAGGGAATTTCGAGATCGGAATTTGATAATTCTGTTAGCTAGGGGAATCGACAAGATTGTGATCGGGCTGCTGCAATGAGCCTGGTCGCCGCCGATAAAGGCACTCCTCGGAATCGCTTTTGCGTGCTCCAAGCCTTGCGGCTGTATACTTTCTCCCATGAAGTTCCTGAATCGCCTGGAGCGAAGCATCGGGCGATATGCCATTCATAATGTGACGCTTGGATTGGTGGTGCTTCAGGGCGTCATGTGGGTGCTGATGCAGGGGCAGCCGGGGATTGCGGAGAATCTTGTTCTCGAGCGGTCGCTCATCCTGGGCGGCCAATGGTGGCGGCTCTTCACGTTCATCTTTCTTCCCCCGGCAAACAATGCGATTTTCCTGTTCTTCGCGCTCTGGCTCCTCTATCTCATGGGCACGGCCCTGGAAAACCAATGGGGCGCGTTTCGATTTAATCTTTATCTGCTCATCGGATACCTGGCGACCGTCGGGTCGGTCTTCCTCGCGCCCGAGGGCGTCGCGACCAACGCTTTTCTCACCGGGTCGATCTTTCTGGCGTTCGCCTATCTCTATCCCGAATTTCCCATCATGCTGTTTTTCATTTTGCCCATAAAGGTCAAGTGGATTGCCCTGGTGACGTGGATCTTTTACTTCGTCATGTTTGCCATGGGGGGCTGGCTGACCAGGATGCTGATCGTCGCGTCGGTACTGAATTTCCTGCTATTCTTTGGCGTGGACATCGCGCAAAACGTAAAGCTTGGCCACCGGCGAATGGTGCGCAAGATGGGAACGCTGGCCGTGCAGGATGATGCGATCAATCGCTGCGTGATTTGTGGGGTGACGGAGAAGACCGATCGCAAGATGGAGTTTCGGTATTGCCCCGAGTGCGCGGGGACGCCGTGCTATTGCATGAAGCACCTGGCGGGGCATGTGCATAGGAAATAGGGGATGGGGGCCGCGGGATTAGCGCCGTGGAGAGGGGGAACGGAGCGTTTACCCGCGGAGAATCCCCGATGGTGTGAGATTGTTTAGCGACAGATTATTTTTTTGTTATCCCGATAATCTACGAACATTTTCGTTGACTCAACGAAACTCTTCGTAGATAGTGCATCTATATGGCCGGAACAGACCTCAAAAGACCGACCGACGCGGAACTCACCCTGCTTCAAATGCTTTGGAAACGCGGCCCCTCGACGGTCCGCGAACTGCACGATGCAATCGCGGCATCCGATCCGGATCGCGCAGTGGGGTATACCACGGCGCTGAAGCTGCTGCAGATCATGACCGTTAAAGGGCTGGTGCTTCGGGTGTTGGCCGGCCGGCAGCATATCTATCGGGCGGCCCGTCCGGCAGGACAGACGCAAAAACAACTGGTCAAGGATCTCCTCCGCAGGGCGTTCGATAACTCCGCCGCATCCCTGGTGCTTCAGGCTCTGTCCGTCCGCCCGTCCAGCCCGGATGAACTCAAAGAAATCAGGCAGCTGATCAACAAATTGGAAATGGAAGGCAGATGAACCCACATTTCAACCCGCTCCTGTTACGCCTCGGGCTGACCTTGGCGCACACTTTTTGGGAAGCAGCGGCCATGGCGGCCGCACTATTCCTCGTGCTGGTGCTCCTGCGGCGGGCTGAGTCCGGGCTTCGCTACGCAGCGGCGATTTCCGGGATGGCATGCACATTGTTCGTGGCGGCGTTCACCTGGACAGAGCTGCCACTTCACCCCGTTGCCGGTGCCTTCCCGGTCGCGGCGGCGGTTTATATCCCCGCCGACCATTTTAAGCAGCACGACGAAAACCCGCGGCGGCCGCTAACGCCATCCAGTAACGCTGCCGTGTCAATCGGCGCAATGCGGAATTGGCGGCTCGATCCAGCAATCGCCCTCACGTGGCTCGCTGTCGCGTGGCTGGCCGGCGTCGCTGCGATCGCATTGTTCCGTGTGACCGGGTGGTTCGTTCTTAGCAGGCGGCTGTCCATCGAAACGGCGCCGCTGGACGAGTTATGGAAAAATCGCCTCGCGGCACTTGAGCGGAACGCCGGAGTCGGCCGGGCAATCCGATGGCTCCAATCGGCAGACTCCGAAGTGCCGTATGTCTTCGGCTGGCGCAGACCGACAATTGTCGTGCCGGTCGCGGCGCAAACCGTGCTCCCGAGCCGCGAATTGGAGGCCGTGCTTGGACACGAACTCGCCCACGTCCGGCGCGGCGATTACGTCATGAACCTTGTTCAGACGGCGATCGAAACGTTGTTCTTCTACCATCCGGCGGTGCTGTGGATGTCCGGGCAGGTTAGGGTGGAGCGAGAAAACTGCTGCGACGATCTCGGCGCGCGCATGGCCGGATCGATCACGACCTACGCAAAGGCGCTGGCCGACCTGGAGGCAATACGCCTACCCGGGGGCGGCGGCGCGCTTGCGGCGACGGGAACATCATTGCTGCCGCGGCTGCGCCGGTTGACGGGCCAAGGGCGGTCCGCCATCCCGTTCGGCGGGATGCTGCTGGCGGGATTGAGCGCGGCCCTGCTGGTGTTGCCGTTCCTGTCGGTCAAGCTGCTTGCAAGCACGCCGCCAAATCCCGGGTCATCCATCGCCCCATCGGCAAACCAGTTGCCCGGAGTCGATCCCCTCCTCAAACCTTATGTGCCCCCGGTAAAGCCAATGGGACCCGACTCCCAGTTGTTTCTGACCGGGTCAGGAACGATGGGTCGGCTTGCGGACCCGCTCATCGCGAAATTTGTGCTGATCAATCCCGGTGTCTATCACGAAAGCTCCCTGCGCGGAAGCGCATGGGTCGCAGACCAACTCGGCAGCGGCGAATACAACATCGGCCTGATGAGCCGGCCGATGAATGTTGCCGAGCACAAATTATTTCGCACCCGCATGAAGCATGATCCGATCGAAATCATAATCGCCCGCGACGCGATCGTGGTCCTGGTAAACAAGGATAATCCGATTCCGGGTATAACGCTGCCGCAACTCGATGCGCTCTACGGGACCAATCGCCTGGCCGGCTACACGGGCGACGTGAAGACGTGGGGCGGACTGGGCCTGACGGGGAGTTGGGCGACGGTGGCGGTTTCGCCATACGGGCTCTTGGAAGAGGGCCAGGGGACGGTGGAGACCTTCCGGCGGATCGCGCTCAAGGGGGGCCCGATCAACAAGAACATCCACGACATTCCGTTCCCGGAAAATGAGTTTGGTCAGGCGGTCGCCAAGGACCCCGCCGGAATTTCGTACAATATCGATCATCCTCCGGTCGAGGGCGCAAAGGCAATCGGCGTGGCCGCAAAAGCGGGCGAACCCTTTATAGCCGCCAGCCCGGAGACGATCGCGGACGGAAGTTATCCGCTCTCCCGAGGCCTTTACCTGTACCTCGCGGACAACACAGACAAGGCAGCCAATGAGTTTGTGAAATTCGTTCTGAGCCGCGACGGTCAAGCCGTCATCGCGCGAACCGGCGAGGCGATTCCAGTGCCGGCGATCGAAGTCGACCAACAATTAAAAGACGCAAACATCCATTGAGGAAAGCGTCCTTCTGAAAAGCATCTCCTAACTTTTCCCGCGTGTCCCCGGACGAGCGAGGGACACCCGACTATCCTGAAATAGATTTAACGGGTGCCTGTCGCCGGTTCCCGCTAAAATGGCGGACGATTCGTGATCCGCCCGTAATAAAAGTGTTGAGACTAAAGTTGATGGCATCTTCAATTTCGACCGCTCGTCTCATATTGGTTCCCGCGACGGTCGCCCACGCTCGGGCCGAGATCGATGATCGAGTTGAATTTGCCCGGCTCATCGAGGCGTCGGTTCCCGAAAACTGGCCACCGGAAGCAGTTGCCGACGCTTTACCCCTGTTCTTGAAATGGCTTGAGGCGGCGCCCGACCACGTCGGCTGGTTTGGGCGGTACATTCTAGCCAAAGGCGACGGCGCGAATTTGCCCGTTTTATGCGGCAGTTGCGGGTTCCTGGGACCGCCACAAGACGGCGAGGTCAATATCGGCTATTCCGTTCTCCCCCAGTTCCAACGTCGGGGTTTCGCAACGGAAGCGGTTGGCGGTCTGGTCGGGTGGGCGATGGAACAGCCGGCCGTAACTCGAATCGTGGCTGAAACGGAGTGGGCGAATCCGGCTTCGGTGCGTGTCTTGAGCAAGCTCGAGTTCACGGCAGCTGGACTGTGCGCGGACCATCGCGGCGTGCGCTTCGAACTGCGCCGCCGCATTTGAGCATGTGACTGCCTCAGCTGTGCGAATCTTCATCGGTCAAAAGTTTAGGCACTGATGCGTCGGAACTTTTGCCTTTTTCATCATTTTACTCAGCCTCCTGCTTATCTCCCGTTGGCGATTCGCAGAATACGCTCCAAAGCAATCAGGACAAATGGCGTCGCACAGATTGCCATGCCGATCACCGCGCATAAGCATGCAAACCTCCCATATCGGCCGCTTCTGGCCATCGAAACGGCCCCCGTCCCGAGCCCGCCAAGCAAGACAATGAAGAGCGCGGACAAGAACATGGCATTCGTTCGGGCATCGGCCTGGATAGCCGCCGTCAGGCCTGCGTCCGGCGTGAAGCGTTCGTCATATTCATTTCCCACAACGACAAAAAACGTAGCCGCCCCCCACACCACGCCAACGGCGGCCAGTCCAAGCGATAAAAATGGGAGGATCACCCATCTAAATCGCTTTCGAGTCCCATAGTCTAAAATTCGCGCCGCCATTGCCCTAACTCAACCTATTCAGTAGAGACCATGAATGACCCAAAGCGTCACGACGGCGATCACGATGATGAAAACCGTCAAAATGAACCAGATCGGCTTGCGACGGGGAAGCGAATCCTCGCGCGAGATAAAGCTGCGACAGTGGGTACAAACCTCGGCCTGTTCGAAAACCGGTTTTCCGCAATGCGGGCAAGGCTCGGTTTCGATTGACTCATCATCGCCAACATCTTCCGGACCGGGGAATTCCCGGTCGTCGAGGTCAGCCTCATCGTCGTCGTTCGAATAACCCATATTTATTTATGGCCCCCGCTCGGCAAGCGAAAGACCCGCAACGATTATAAGTTTGGTTTCCGCCGGACAGGCACCTATCTCCGGTTATCTAATCCGTTGATGAGGACGGAAATCATTCTGGAAATCTCATCCGGATTGCTTTTGGAGAAGTCCCGGTCAAGTTGCTAAATAAACCCGTCGCTTTGCAAGGGATTTCAGTGCGGTGCGATCGCCTTTGATTAGCGCGAGTTTCTTGGCGTGGGTCCATCGCTTTATTTGCGGTTCACGTGCGATCGCCGTGGATTCTGATTGATGTCGTTCCTGATACACAAGGGTGATTGGTCTGCGGCAGGCGGTCCACATCGCAGCGCGTCCGTCGTTATGCAGGTTCACCCGTTCTTCGACGCTTGAGGTATGGCCGACGTAAAGGCTTCCATCTGCACAGCGGAGAATGTACACAAAAAAGGAATCCGCTGACGCGAATGCGGTGGAGAAGTCGCCCTTCGATGCACTACGCTTACTCAGGGCATTCGACTCGCCGCTCATTAGTTGTCTCACGTAACTCGTGCCCGAGTATCACCCTTTTTTCTTCCTTCACTGGCCTGCCATGAGCGAGCGCAGCGAGTCGAATGGAGCCATGGGGATTTGAACCCCAAATTCCACCATGCCATGGTGGCGTGATCCCATTTCACTATGGCCCCGGTGCGTGTTTTGGACGCCGGTTGCACAAAAACTCTATCGCTGGGGGACCCCCTGTCAAGCCAAGGGGCGGCGGGTACAATTTCAGGGCGGTTTGTTGATGCCGGCTGTTGGCTGATCCGAAGAGTGGTTCGACACGACTATGACGAACACGGGATCGGGAAATCCGCCGGGGCTCGTGCTGGCCAGTGCTTCCCCGCGCCGGCAGAGTTTGCTCAAGGACGCGGGTTATCAGTTCACAATCGTCCCGGCGGACATCGACGAGCGGGCGGTCGCCGGCGGTCTCCCCCCGATTGAAATGGCGGAGAAGCTCGCGCTGGCCAAGGCGGAATTCGTGGGGACGCGATTTCCCGATCACGTCGTTCTGGGCGCCGATACGATCGTAGCGCTGGGAGACATCGCGATCGGCAAGCCCACCGATCCGGGCGACGCGCGGGCCATGCTGCATATGCTGTCGGGTACGACGCAGATGGTGATCACGGCCGTGTGCGTGCATCGGCTCAGCGCGGGGGTGGCGCGGGTCGATCACGTGATCTCGGCCGTTCGCATGGCGCCATTGACGAACTCCGAGATCAACGATTACATCGCCACCGGGCAATGGGAAGGGAAAGCTGGGGGATACGGCATTCAGGACCCCGATCCCTTCGTCGAACGAATCCGCGGATGTAAAACAAACATCGTTGGCTTGCCGATGAAGACGACGGTCCGGCTGCTTGAATCGACGGGCATCTATCCTGTTAAATCTTAAAGGGCAACCGCAGAGACACAGAGGCGCAGAGTTGAAAACCCGCCGTGGCGGGGAAGACGCAGAGAAAATCGTGAGTCAAGATACAAAGCATTTTTTCTCCGCGTCTTCCCCGCCACGGCCGGTTTTCAACTCCTCGTCTCTGCGTCTCTGCGGTTGCCTTTTGCTTTTGCTTTTAACCCCGCCCGGTTGCAATCATTCACAAACCCTCCCCACGGTGCCGATGTACATTGGGAATCAGACGTTTTCGCTGGAACTTGCGACGACCGAGGCGCAGCAGGAACTGGGACTCATGCATCGGGACCATCTCGACTCCGATAAAGGGATGCTTTTCATCTTCCCGGACAGTCAGGTCCGGACCTTCTGGAACCACGATGTTTCCTTTGCGCTGGACCTGATATTTCTGGACCCTTCCGGCAAGGTCGTCAGCATCAAGCGGCTGGAAACGTACAGCGACAAGGATATTTCCAGCGACCAGCCGGCTAAGTTTGCAATTGAGCTAAACGCAGGCACGGCGGCGGCATTGGGGGTCAAGCCGGGGGATGTTCTGACGGTTCCGCCGCCGATTGAGGTGGTGGAGAACCGATAATTTCGCCGGGCTTAAGGTCCTATTCCGCATTGCCGACAAGCGGAGATAGCCGGCGACCCATATCACCATGGCCCGCCCCATCCAACTTGGCCAGTGCATTACACATCCCCGTGATCGACGAAGCCGAGGATCGGCAGCGCCTTCTTGCCGAAATCGAATCCCTCCGCGCCGAGGTGAATCTTCTGCGGCGGCGCGACGAGACCCTGAACTTTTACATGTTCCGGTTGGATGAAGAACTGCGCCTGGCGGCGAAGTTGCAGCAGGATTTTCTGCCCAAGACTTTGCCGCAGGTTGGACCGGTGCGGTTTCACTCGCTCTTCCGGCCTGCCGGGTATGTCAGCGGCGATCTGTATGACGTGATGCGGCTGGACGAAACGCACGTTGGATTTTACATGGCCGACGCCGTGGGCCATGGAATGCCGGCGGCACTCATCACGATGTTCATCAAGAACGGGCTTTCGACAAAGCAAATCACCGCCGAGGGGTATCGCCTGCTCGGTCCGGGGGAATCGCTGGGAAAACTGAATCGGTCGATGATTGAGCAGAATCTTTCCGGGGCAACGTTCGCAACGGCATTCTATGGCACGGTCGATTCAAATACCCTGATGTGCAAGTACGCGCGGGCGGGGCATCCGTTGCCGATTCTTTTGCGGCGCGATGGAACCGCGGTCACGGTCGAATCCGATGGCGGGCTGCTGGGCATCTTCCCGGATGAGGTATACGTTGAGGGGCAGATCCTGCTCCGTAGCGGGGATCGAATGTTTGTCTATAGCGACGGCATCGAGGTATCTTTCGTGGACGACGGCGCCGATCATCAGGAATGGCTGCGGCAGCTTCAGAAGCGCGGCACACCAGCCGACCGAGCAGATTCTGATGGAAATCTCCGAGGCCCTGGACAAGGAGACCGGAAGCCTCCAGCCCAAAGACGACGTCTCGATGGTCGTGCTGGAAATCGACTGACATTACAATCCCCGGCTATGCAATTTCTCCTGCACGGCCCTCTCACCCCTGCCGCCGGACAAGCTCTCCAACGCCACGAACACACCATCCATCAGCCAAACGAGGCGGATTTGACGGCGGAGTCGCCGCCGGCGGACGTTCTTCGCGCCGCCGGCGCCAAACAATGGGATATTTTGACGGCCGATGCCGCACTGGCCCGCGCGCCGTTTGAGGAAAGAGTTCCATTCGGGCGGTCGATCATCTTTCTGCAATTAAAAGGCGGGGATATCGAGCAGGACGAAGCGATCGACCGCCTGTTTACGCGCTATAAGCGCCTGACCCCGGGAAGAATTTACACGGTGACCGAAGGGCGCGTGAAGGTGAGGCAGTTGCCGGGGAAATGAGAGGAAACTTAATCAGCTTATTTCAGGACACCCGCAATCAGCGTGACGTTGTTCGGCGAGTTGGCGCCTTCAAAATTGTAAAAGTACTCGCGGATTTCCCCCGTTGCAGCGGAGTCGGGACCAGCCCCATTAAGACTCGACATCAATTCCTGGCGCGCCTGCCCGATCTTGGCCAAGGGTCCGCCGTATAAAACGGTTTGGCATTCAACGGGCGGAAGCTCATCCACCTCATATCCGTTTGGGGCGACCGCGTCTTTGCCCACGGCGATCCCTATCTTCAATTCAAAAACCGCGTTCGGGTCGGCGGGCGGATTCTGAAACATAAACACCATCGGTCCCCGCGGCTGGATATTGGCGATCTTCAAAGCCACAAACAAATTCGGGATCTCCGTCCTGGCTGTATCGCCAATCGTTTGCCGCGTCACCTGCGTATCAACAAAAAGAAAATTGAATCCCGGCAGTCTCAACCGCCGGGGCGAGCCGATGGATACGTCCTCCGACGGGCGAGTCTGAGCTAACAGGACCGACGGAAACAACATCGACGCCAGAGCAATTTGCAGGAGGATATATTTCATGTTCGGCTCCGTAGGTAAGTGCCACTTCAATGATTGGACAGATCGCGCTTCCTGAATCCGATCAGCGCGATGAGGAGTGTTTCCGTGCAGGTGAAAAACGTGACCATCACCCAAAGCGATCCCGACACGCCGGGGCGGACGGTCTTGTGCTCCAGAATCTGGGTCCACCCGGCGAGACGCCAATGCATCAGGATCAGCGTGCTGATGCCGAGGAGGGGGACGAACCAAAGCGTGAAACGCCGGCGGACCGTGAAGCTTCGATGCCGCCAGAAATACGCGCAGGTGATCATCAACGCAACTGTGACGGCAGAGAGAATCGCGATGGATCTTTGATCGCCGGCTTTCCAGGCGAGATTGAACATCCACCCCATGGTGCCGCCGACGATGGCGACGATCGTCCAGAGCGGCTTGGGCTTCTTCTCGCAAGGGGCCGACAGCTCACCTTCCGCAGGCGCCGGCTCACTCCCTCGAATCGCATTCCAGTGCCATCGCCCCAATATGATGATGACGGTTCCGACGATCGTAACCGAGATCATCAACTCAATGATCCCGGCGAAATCATGGTGGCGGAATGCTTTCGGCTGCACAAAATTCGTCGCAAACAGCGCGGCCATGCACATTCCGACCAGGATGGCAAACCCCATAATGAATCGCCGCTCGCGCGCCGAGCGGGCCGATCGCAACGCCTCGCGGGTCCCCTTGAACCCTCCCCAGACTGCAATCAATAGACTCGCGGGCATGAAAATCCAACCCATCGCGCCGGCGCCGAGCGAGGACGATCCCTTCGCGGCCACTCCAAGCGTCGCTGCTTTTGCCGCCGGCGGCGTCAGTGCCGGCAGCGCCGCCAAAACCGCAATGGCGAAAGCCGATGTCGGCGCGGAGCGGGCCAGATTCCGTTCCAATGTCTCCGCCATCTGATCGCGCAGCAGGTCGCGGCCGCGCGCCAGTCGCTGACGAACGGCATCCTCGGTCATTCCCGTCGCCGCGGCGACCGCCGCCGTCGATTGCCCCTGACGATAATAAAGCACCATCGTCTCGCGATATCGCTGCGGCAATTCAGAGAGAATCCGCCAGAGCATCTCGCGCTCTTCCTTCTGGAGCGCCTCCTGTGGCGGGGAAGCCGACTCGCTGGCGATCGATGTCGGAAACAAATTATTCAGGCGATTCTTTTCGCGGTGATTGGCCCGCTGAAAATCGACCGCTTTTCGCCGCGCGATCTGGCACAGCCAGGGCGCCAGCTTTTCCCCGTCACTTATCCCCGACAGGCTTTTCCACGCCGAAAGAAATGTGTCCTGAGCGAGATCCTCGCTGCGGTGGAGATCGCCGCAAACGGAATAAATCACCCCGGCGACCATCCCCTGATACCGCCGCACGATCCGCCCGAACGCTTCGCGATTCCCCCGGCGGCTTTCCGCCACCAAATCCGTATCCGGCGATTGTCCGTTCTCAAGCAGCGCAGCGGTCATGGCGATCCTCGTTCTAAAGTCTCCGCCATGTAGACGCCGCAAGAAGGCCCGGAGTGACAAAATCCGAGTGGAATTCAGGGATTATCGTCAAACCCACCCCATTAAACATCAGAGCCGGTTTGTTGTTGCGCTAAACCGCGCGATTTTCGGCTGGGCGTGCGGGGCTGGCGTCTTTTCCCGCTTCCGATTTCGGCTCCAGCATGTCGTTGTCGCGGAGCATGTTGTCGCGGATGCGGGCGATGAAGAAATCCACAACGGCGGGAATGGCTGTGGCGATGGTGAGGGACGCGCGACTGAATGGCTTGGGCCAGAGTTCGCGCACGGGGCGCTCGATGACTCGGGCCATGCGGCGGGCGAGGCCTCGGCGCTTCCTTTTTTCCCGCAAGCCAGGGCGTGCGGATTCATCCCCCCTACTTCGTGGGCCGTATTGAAGAAATCCGTTTCGACTCTCTCGGGATGAACGCTGGTAACGGCAATTCCCGCGGGCTTGAGTTCCACGCGCAAGCCCTCGGCAATGCTGAGCTGCGCCGATTTTGTCGCCGCATATAAACTGAAATAAGGCAATCCCCGCCGTGCGCACATGCGCTGGAAACGATCATGAGTTGTCCGCGAATGCCGTCGCGCTCTTTCTGGCGCTTCATAACAGGGATGGCGCATCGGCAGCATTCGATCGTGCCGAACAAATTGGTCTGGAAGATTTGCTGGATATCCTGCTGGCTGAGTTTGTCGAAGGCCCGCGCGAAGGCGTAGCCGGCGTTGCAGACGAGCGTATCGAGCCGCCCGTACTTTTCGATCGCGGTGTCGATAATGCGGCGGCAATCCTCGGGCTTGGAGACGTCGGCCTGGAGACAAATGTGCTTGCCGCCGAGTTGGCGATTCAGTTCTTCCAGGCGATCGGCCCGGCGCGCCGCGAGCACAAGACTTGATCCCCGCCCGGCGAGTTCCACGGCCAAAGCCCTGCCGATGCCGGCGCTGGCTCCGGTGATAACGGTCACCATCCCCTGAAGTTGCCTTCTCGCCATAATTTGCTTGCCGCCCGTCGCTCCCTAGCCGCGACTCTATCCAACTTTCCGCACGTAATCTACACTAAAAGGCATGTTTACGGGAATTGTCGAGTGCACCGCCGGGGTTTTGGGAGCCACGGATGTCCCCGGCGGCCGCCGTCTTCGATTGGCGACGGATTGGAAGGATGTGACACTCGGGCAGAGCATCGCAGTGAACGGGTGCTGCCTAACCATCGCCGACATCAAAAAAGACGAAATTTCGTTTGATGTGATTCCCGAGACCTTACAAAAAACCAATCTTGGGCTGCTCCAAGCCGGGCAAGACGTCAATCTGGAGAGATCGTTACGGATTGGTGACCGCTTGGACGGCCATTGGGTGCAGGGACACATTGATGGCCGAGCGATCCTATTGGAAAGCAAGACATCGGCCGAGGAAGTTCGTTTGCGCGCTGAAACCGCCCGCCGAATTGGCGAAATATCTGATCCCCAAGGGGTCGGTCGCGATTGACGGCGTGAGCCTGACGATCGCGGCCATTCCCGAACCCTCGGTTTTTGAGGTGGCCCTCATTCCTACCACTCTCCGCCTGACAACTCTGGGGCAAAAGCAACCCGGATGGCCCTTTAACCTGGAGGCCGATCTGCTCAGCAAAACCATCGTTACATGGTTGGAACGGCAGAACGCCCGGTGAAACTTTAATGAGTTCTGTTGGGCACTCATACGGCAATTTCCGTGCCGCGACGAATAAGAAATAGTCGATATTCAACGGACGTAACGTGGCAAAAACGCGGTCGGAAATCCGGCCGGCGGATTTGGCTAACGGCCTATCTGGCGTAGAATTGCGTACGTCGAATGAGTGATTATCGACCCAACATCGCGATCACCATGGGAGACCCCGCCGGGATTGGCGCCGAGGTGATCGTCAAGGCTCTGGCCGACCCCGTTCTGCGGCATCGCGCTCACTTCATCGTCTATGGATTGAACGAACTGCTGAGCTATGCCGCGGACTTGGCCGAGTTCGACGTCTTCTGGTGGCGCGACCAATACAACGCCCGGCTGCGCAACTATCCACACGATGTCGTTGTCGTGGACTATGACCAATACTCCATGCTTGGCAGCGCCATCCGCGCTCCAAGCAAAATGGGGGGCGAGGCCTCCATGCGGTTTTGCATGGACGCGATCGATGCCGCGAATAAGAACCTGGTCGATGCGGTCGTCACCGCGCCGATCGCCAAGGAGAGCTGGAAGCTGGCGGGGTACCATTACCCGGGGCATACCGAGCTGTTTGCGCAACGGACCAATACGCGGCGGTTCGCGATGATGTTCACCGGCGGCCCGCTTCGGGTCGTGCTGGCGACGGTGCATCTGCCGCTGATGGGGTTATGGAACAAGCTCAACATCGGCGCGGTTTTTCAGCCGATCGAAATGGTTCATCAGGCTCTGGTGGAATGGTTTGATATTCCCAAGCCGCGGATCGCGGTGTGCGGGGTGAATCCTCACGCAAGCGAAAACGGGCAATTTGGCGATGAGGAAGAGCGGATCATCTCGCCGGCCATTCTGATGGCCAAGGACCAGGGCATCGACGTCACCGGGCCCTATCCGTCGGATACGATTTTCCTCAAGGCCCGCGACGGGCACTACGACGCCGTGGTGGCGATGTATCACGATCAGGGACTCATTCCGGTGAAGCTCCTGGCGTTCGACAAGGCGGTGAACGTGACGCTGGGGCTGCCGATTGTGCGGACCAGCCCCGATCATGGGACGGCTTTCGATATCGTGGGCCGAAATCGGGCCAATCCAGGCTCGATGCGCGCCGCGATCGAGCTGGCGATTGACCTGGCCGTGCGCCGGCACACCCGGCGCGAAGCTGCGAAGCTGATTCCCAAGCCGTGACGTTCGTTGCAACCCTCAGCGCATTCTCCCTTTGGTTTGTGATCGGCACCCAACTTACTTATAACGATTGCACCGATCACTCGGCGTAAGGAAGCGGCGAGAGTTCATGCATCCGAAAGTTCGCCTCAAATCCACGGAAATTCGCGATGTCTTGCGGCTTCTGGGAGAAGTCCGGGAACTGGGGAGCCAGCCCGACCGCTGGCGCCTGCACGCCATCCGCGGTTTGGCGAAACTCACGGGTGCCCGCGTGTGCATCGCCGGAGAACATTTTCTCAATAAGGAAAAGCCGGAAGAGACGTGGCTCGTCGGTCTGGGGGACGTCGGCTGGGAAGGGAATCAATCCCAAATTTTCTATCAATTCCTGGCCGACGGTGGCATGGCCCGCGACCCGTTACACGTTGCCATTCTTGGGCTGCCGAAACGCGCCTTTACGCGCCGCCGCCGGGACCTCGTCGCCGATGAAAACTGGTATTCCGCCGCGGCCACGACGACCGCCCGTCGCGGGGCGGACGTGGACGACACCATCTATTCGCGCTGGCCGCTGCCCCTGGCGGGCTGGGGGAATATGTTCATGCTCATGCGGTCTTGGAATGCCGCGCCGTTTTCGGCACGCGATCGGCTGATCGTTTCATTTTTTCATCGGGAACTGGGGCGGGTATGGCGATCTTCGGCCGGGCCGGCCGCCGATCTTCCGCCCCGGCTCCGTCAGACGCTGCAACTGGCCGCCGAGGGGCTGACGGAAAAGAAAATTGCGCAGAAATTAGGGGTCAGCGTGCACACGGCCCATGACTTTTTCCGACGGCTGTATAGACATTTCGAAGTCAAAACGCGAGCGCAACTCCTCGCGCATCCCGATTGCCGCCCAGTACACTTTCGACCCGCGCTTTCGATCTTTCCGGATGATCGCTACAAATCCTAGAATCCAGCGCATTTCCCCGTCGATGGACTCACGGATGGCCATTCACTGCCTGATTTGGAAGGCCTACCACTCGCCGTCAGCGATCCGCTCGTACTCGGTGCTTTCGGGCTCCCCGGATAAAATTCGCGTGAGGGCGGCCCGAACATCCGCCGGGCGCAAATTGCGCCCCGGGCATTGAGTGTCCTTGGTCTCGCCGTGCCCGAGAACGTGCGACAGCGGGATGCGGTAGGTACGCATGAGATAGACGATGAGCCGGATAAGAGACCGGCGTTGCGCCATCGTGGGATGGGTTTTGTTGAAATTGCCGACCAGACAGATGCCGATGCCGCTGATGTTAAAGCGGTTATCCAGGGCGTTATCGTGAGCCCCCCACTTCTGTTTGACCCAGCGTGGGCCGACCTCGATTTGGCCGTCGCCGCTGTTGGTGCCGTTGCCGATGACGAAGTGATACCCGAGTTCGTCGAAACCTCGATCGCGGTGCCAGCGGTCGATAATCGCGGCTGAGCCGTAGTCGCTGTCGCTATGGTGGATGATGATCCAGACCCAGTGATTGAGCGGGGCCTGGGGAATCCAGGTTCGGGGGACGCCGTTGTCGTAATATTCGGCTCGCGTCGGCGGGGTCGGAACGACGGCGGCGGCGATCACCGGCGGGCTGCTCGGCGGCGAGACCGGCCGTTCATTCACTTGAGCCGAGTCCAACTCGCCCGGTGGGAGGATCGTCGGGCCGCTGAGGCGCATGGGGGGCAGATTCTGGTCGCTCTCGTCGGTCTGACATCCCGTCAAAACCGCGGTGCAGACCAGCAAAATCGCCGTTAATACGGTCTTTAAAGGGAACATGCTCGATGACCTCCGGTCGAACCGGTTATCGGCACATCCCGCGTGCGCGGACCACTTTTGACCTTTGTCGGAAGCCTGCCCAATTCGGAATGACGCCATCCCTGGCCTCTCTTCTCGTTGCCCCACAATCTCCTGATGACGATTTGTAACGGACGCGGGCGGCAATTTCCAGCCCGAGGAGTCCTATTTCTAGGTTTTCCATGGATGAGTCTTGCGGCCGAGAGTCATATCCAAATTCAACTTCGCCTGGGGCAAATCCGGGCGAAGCGACAGTGCCTGGCGGGCGGAGGCTTCGGATTCGTCCAATCGGCCCAATTCGCGCAGGGGAATGGCAAGGTTGCTGAAGGCCTCGGCGTAATCGGGCCTGAGCTCGATGGCCCGGCGGAACATGGCGATCGCGTCGCCATGCTTCCCCTTTTCGTTGAAGGCGCAGCCGAGATTATTGTGCGCTTCGGGAAAATCCGGCTGCAATCGGATGGCGAGGCGATATTCGGCGACCGCGTCATCCCACAATCCCGCCCAGGCCAGGCAGCCGGCGAGATTGTTGTGCGCGCTGGCCTCCTCGGGGCGGCATTGCACGGATCGGCGAAACGCCGCGACAGCCTCCTTCGTCTTGCCCATGGAGCGATAGACCTGGCCCAGGTTTTCGTGTGCTTCGCCAAATCCCGGGCGAAGCTGGACCGCTCTTTGACAAGCGGCCAGGGCATCGTCCAGCTTTCCCATGCCGCGGAGGATGTCGCCCAGATTGGTATATCCCTGAGCAAACTCCCGACGGAGCGCGATGGCCCTTTTGGCGCTTTGTACCGCCTCCGCAAAGCGCCCTGCGCGGCGATACGCCTCGGCGAGGTTGCTGTAATATTCTGCCTCCCCGGTCTCGACCTTGATCGCTTTCTCGAGCAAATCAATCGCGAGGCCAGTGTCTCCAAGCTGAAGGCACGCAACGCCGAGGAGATGCAGCACCTCGGCGTGGTCCGGCTCAAGTTGGAGAAGCTGCTCGTAGATCTCCTTGGCCTGCGGGACACGCACCGGCAAGCTGATGCCGAAAGGCCAGATCAAAAAGTTTGTTGATGTCCGGCTGTGTCACATGGGCAAGTTAGTTTCCCGGAAACGCGCATGCAACTGGTTTGTCGCAAGGCAAAAGAAAAAGCCCAGGGAGTTTTGCTCCCTGGGCATCGTATTTTCAAGCCAAGATAAGCGATCGGAACCTAGAACTGCATGATCGCGTCGACACCGAACGAGACCTGGCTGTATTTGCCCGAGCCCGGACCAGTGAACCCATAAGCTCGCTGATCGGCCCAGTCCACGCGGATTTCAGGACGAACCTGAAGCCACTGGAACCAGTTGTCGTTGGGCATGGGATGGATCTGCACGTTCGCCGTCGCTTCGTAGTAGTTGACGTTGACGGGTGCGCCGGTGGTCAGGCCGCCGGTGTCATCGTACCACTCGATACGGAAGTTGGGGGTGAAGTGGGTGTCGAACTTGTAGGCCGCGTACAGGGCCACGCCGCCCCACTGGGCGTTGTTGCCCGGGGTGGTGTTGGCCGAGTGCGGTGCATCGCCATAGACGCCGTCGCCGTTGAGCGTCAGCTCGTCGGAGGCGGCATAAGTAACGATGCCTTCCAAGGTCGTCCAGTAGTCGCTGTTGTCGTCGGTTCCTTCCGGACCGAACTCGGCATTGGCGACATAACTCCATTTGTCGTTGATCTTGCCACTGGCTTCAATGATGCCGTCGATGGCCCCATTGTTATCCGACGTGCTCTGATTCCAGCCGCGGCTGATACCGCCGGTCAGGTTCAAGTCCTGACCCATGAGCAGCTTGGCGAAGGTATAGCTGGCCCAAATACCCGTGTTCGTCAGCGGAATACCGAACGTAAAGCTGTAGCTATGGGTATAGAATGCGTTACCCGTCGGGTTGATGACTTCAAGCCCGAGGATGGCCGGTATCTTGCCGAGCTTGAGCGTCAAACCGCTGCCGATCTTGCCTAGGTACAGTTCGACGTTCGCTTGGGGAATATCGTACTGTTCCTGCGGATGGGGGAACGGTGAATTATCGAGGATGCCGTGAGAGTGAATCTGGGCATCGTCGATACCGTAGCCCTGCTCGAAGTTGAATCCCCAGTCCCAATCCTTGGTCGTATCCAACGACTTGGATAGGGTGAGGTCCAACTGGTCCAAGACGACCTCGTCGCTGAACCCGCCGGGAAACGCGATAAACGTAGGCTGATCGTCAGCCTTGTTATCGTTGTTGAAATCGTCCCAGTACCCGGCCTCGACGAATCCTGTGATGCTGAGGTGATTCTTCTCAAGCCACTGACCCACGGAGGTCGGGTCCAGCGCGTACATAATCGGCGTCAGCGTGGTGGGCGTGGCCGGGGCACTGGATGCGTCCAAGGTCAACGGATTCGAAAATGCCGGAATGGAGGCTTCGTCTTGACTAGATTGGGGCAAATCCGCCGCGAGGGCGAATGACCCACAACCCAGCACCGCCGCTAAGGCGGTATAACCCAACCCTTTCCATACCATTGGCTTGACTCCTTCTCTAAAAAATTGGCGCGATGGTCTTACCTAAACCATGTCGGACCAAAACCCATTGGCAAAACCAATGCCGAGCGATTCTGTTGAATCGGTTTTGATCCGCGCAGACTGTTTTTGCAGCCGCCACCACTGTTTTTTTTCTACTGCTCGGTTCTCCACAGTTGCCTATGACATAGGCAAAACAAAATGTATACAACATTTATGCCACAACTAGCGGCTACACCGCAAGGGGCGATTTCAATTGTTAAAGTAGCCAAATTACCAACCAAATGCTAATCTAGCACGAACACTCAACACCCACTGCTATTCCAACGTGCATGCAACTCTAAATCCCATATTTGCAAGACGTTGCGTATGATGTATGCGATCCCTGTACGAGGCCTTTAAGGTTCCGCGCTTGGCATCCCACCCCCCGCCGCGGACCACCCGCCACATACCGGCATCATATGGCTCCCAAGCTGACCCATCGGAGGGAGCGCCGGCGTAGGTTTCGTGCCACACATCTGCCACGACTTCGCGCACGTTGCCATGCATGTCGTAAAGGCCCAATGAATTCCTTGGATATGACCCGACCGTGACCGGTCGACCCACGCCAGCGGTCGTCGCCACTTTCCGTATATAGAAAATTTGCCTCTTTGACGCTGATCTGGTTGCCCGTCGAATACTCCCCCTCCGAGCCAGCCCGGCAACAATACTCCCACTCCGATTCGCTCGGCAGCCGATAGCCTCTCCCCGCCGCGATCGAAAGCCATCTCATATAGCTGATCGCATCCTCCCAACTCACGTCGCAAACCGGGAGTCTTCCGCGGCCCCAGCCCTGGTCGTCTGGTTTATAGACTGACGAATCGCCCTCAGCGTACGCGTCCCACTGCTCGAATGTGATTGGGTATCTGGAGATCGCCAGCCAGTGCTTAATCTCAACCCGATGGCGCGGCTTCTCGTGCGCCGTGCCAGTGTCGGCGCCCATCAAGAAACTCCCGGGGGGGATGACCACCATCTCCGGAAGCATTAGTCCATCCGAGAAGCAGGTCCCGGCAACCCGAGCCTGCTCCACCCGGGCGTCATGGTCCAACAACGACATAAAGGCGAATCTCCAACCCCTCGCTCAGCAAACTCCCCTGGCGGGATAGCGCGGTGAGCCTTCCAGGTTCTCCGGTCTTTGCAACCCGGATGCCAAACGTCCCAAACTCGCTAAAACCCCTCCGGAGGCGGCGAAAAACGCGAAAATACGCCGTGCAGGGACCAAAGCGATGCCCATCAGTTAAGCGAAAACCCCGATTTTCGGTGAATTATGCCCGTCCCGTTATCATTCCCGTTAATGAAAAGATTCGCATTATATGTGACCGCTGTGACTTGCACGGCTTTGCTCGCCGGGTGCCAGACGACAGGCTCGCGCTCCCAGCCTGTCGAGACATTTCGCAATGCCACGGGCGCGGATCTGAGTCTTGGCATTCTCAGTGTCACGCGCGACGCGGCGGGATTTCCCCTCCCCGTCGCCAATCTCCGAAGCCTGACGGAGGATGAGATCATCGTTACCTATGGTCCCGGCGATCTGACTATTCATTGCGGGCCGTATGTCTCCACCGGTCCGACCGCTACCTATGACATCCGGCGCGAGATTCTCGATTCCTACGGCTACATGGATTTCCCCCCCAACACTTCCGGTTGGGCCGAACTTTCCGCGGATGGAAAACTTCAGCTCTTGCACCCAACCCGCCTTGCGCAGGCCAGTACGAACTTTGGGCAACCCTCCGCGTTCCCGACTGCGGAATTCTTCACACGCCCCATCAGGCCTATATTGTTACTATCCAGAAACCAACTTCGCGCGATAAATAGCTCGGGTATGGACCCTCGGCTGACAAAATTCATCCGCCAAAAGCAAAAAAGACTTTGGACCCTTGTCGGCGGACGGCGGTTTACAGCGTTCGGGCATCGCCTGCAGGTCGATCCCGAAACGGAACTTCCCGAATCGCGCCGGTATGGGATTCCTCAGGGGCCAACTCGCGAGCAGGTGCTGCGCTACACCGATCACGTTCAACTCCGCAGCGTGTGCGCGTACCTGGACGCCTTCGCGGGGTCGCCGGTCGTGGTGGAGGTCGGGGCCCACATGGGGGGCTACGCCTGCATCATGGGCGCGATCCTGCGCCAGAAACATGGACGGATGCTGGCGATCGAGCCGAACCCCGAACATTGCCGGCGTCTGCGCACGAATCTGGCGCTCAACTCCCTGGAAAAGACGGTCACCGTCGAGGAGGTGGCGATCGGCGACGTGAACGGCAAAGTACGACTGACCACCTCCGGCACGCAATCGACTATCTCGAGGGACTCGGCGAACTGGATTACCGTTCAATCGGCGACGTTAGCCAGCGTGCTGGCCCGGCATCACATATCGCGAATCGATCTGCTGATCATTGATGTTGACGGGGCGGAACTTCCCGCGCTGCGCGGCTTTCCATGGGGTCAGGTCGGCGTTTCGCAAATTTTCTGCGAGCTACACCCCTATGCGTGGCAGGACTTCGGATATGAAGCGGCGGACCTGGATCGTTTTCTGGACGAACACAAGCTTCTCCCCATCGACATGTTCTTCCGTCCCTGGCCGAGACTGCCCGATTCCACCCACTGGTCGAGCTACATCGGCCCGACCCTGCTCGTCCCGGTCGGACAATGACCCGCCGTGTTGACCCGCTCGAAAAGGGCGGGGACACTTCGCCTGCACCAGAACCGACCTGATGCAAAATATCGTCATCGACAAACCGTATGTCCCCGTCTTGCCCCGGCGCGGAAGACTCTGGCCCGCCCTTCTGGCTTTATATATCCCAAAACTGTTGCGCAAGAAATTCGCGGTTGAGAAAGTTGAATGCCTCCACGCGGATCGTCTGACTAAATCGCTGGGCGAGGGGCATGGAATCCTGCTGACGCCGAATCATTGCCGCGATGAGGACCCGTTTCTGCTGGGCGTTCTTTCCCGCTGCGTACATTCACCATTTTTTATCATGGCGAGCTGGCATGTTTTTATGCAGGATCGGATGCAGACCTTTTTGCTGCGGCGAGCCGGAGCGTTCAGCATTTACCGCGAGGGGATCGACCAGGGCGCGGTGAACACGGCCGTCGAAATGCTGGAAACCGCCGCCCGGCCGCTGGTGATTTTTCCCGAGGGGTTGGTATCGCGGACCAACGACCGGCTGAATGAATTGCTCGACGGCACGGCCCTCATCGCGCACTCCGCCGCCAAACGGCGCGCCAAGCTCGACCCGCTTGGGAAGGTTGTGGTCCATCCGATCGCTCTGCGCTACCGATTCCAGGGCGACATCAAAGCCGCGGTCGAAACCGTTCTCGACGACATCGAAACCCGCCTGACCTGGCAAAAACAAACGTCGTTTTCGATGCTCGAGCGGATTTATAAAACCGGCGGAGCCTTGCTCGCTTTAAAAGAACTGGAATATCTCGGGGAGGCGCGAACGGAGATGTGGGTCCGCGGCTGGCGAATCTGATCGATGCGATTCTACTGCCCCTGGAAAAACAGTGGCTCGACGCCCAGTACCCCGCCGACTCGGTCCCCACGCGCGTCAAGCGCTGCGCTCGGCGATTCTTCCGGATATGACCAAAAACGAAATCGACGAGCCGGAACGGCAGCGGCGCTGGAAGCAACTGGCCGATCTGTATCTCGCGCAGCAATTGGCGCATTCTCCGCCCGATTATGTCCGGTCGAATCCGAGCGCGGAAAGATTGCTCGAAACCGTAGAGCGGTTTGACGAGGATTTGACGGACAAGGTACGCCTGCTCGGCCCGCTTCATGCGACGATTACCGTCGGGGAGGCGATCGAAGTCTCGCCGACGCGCGAATCGCGCGGTTCCTCCGATCCCCTGATGGACGAAATCGAAAAGCAGCTCAATTCGCTTTTGGGGATCACTCCAGCCGCATGACGGCGTCATTTTCCATCATCGGCGTGCGCATCGGCGCGATCGTGGCCAGCCTCTCTCTTTGGTTCTGGACGCAGCGATTGCTCGCCAGGCGCGATGCGGCCAATTTTGACCCCTCCGTGTTTATCCCGGATGGTATTCATGGAGCCACCGCGCGCATTAACCGGTATCTGAATGAAAATCCTAGATCGGCCAATGCCCTGCTGATCTCCAGCTCGCTGGGCATCGATCTGCTCGGGTTTTATTTGCTCGGATCGGCCATCTTCGGCACAACAATCGAGCCGTTTCTCGGCTTGCTGATCCTCTTTGCCCTGCGTCAGCTTTGCCAAATTTTGTGCCCCCTGCCGCCCCCGCCCGGAATGATTTGGCACTCGCCAGGTTTTCCTGCGCTTTCTGGTCACGTACGGCACGGCCAGCGATCTGTTTTTCTCCGGGCATACCGCGATCGCGGTGTATGGCGCCGCGACGCTGGCGTCTTCGCTCGGAACGGTCGGCATCATTCTTGGCACATTAATTGCATTCTACGAAATGATCGCCGTGCTGCTGCTGCGGGCGCACTATACGATGGACGTTTTCGCCGGCACGGTAACCGCGCTGTACGTTCATCATCTGGCGATTGAAATCGCCCCGACGGTAGATCACTGGCTCGCCCACGTCGCCGTGGCAATCCGCTAATCGCCGGCGATGGCAAGCATCGCGGTCATCGGCGCCGTCGGCGCCGTAAGCGCACGGTGGTCTTCGCTGAACTCATCCCTCTGATCGGACGAACGATTTCCCATCGCCGATAGAGCTCCTCGGCGCCGCCCTATTGCTCTTTGGGGATCCCCGCCATCGCGGCAAGTCGCACGGACGTTTTGTGCGCGGAATACAGCAATAGATCGGGGCTGGTCCCCTCAACGCGCTTCAGTTCAAAATCGGGCAATTCCGCCACTATTTCTTCGGGATGAATATCCAGGACGACGACATAAAAAGCGTCCATCGACTGCAATTCATTCCGTGCGATCGTGCCGGGGAATCCGTAGTACGAATCCACGATGCGCTGAACCCGGGTTTGAAAGAGCCGATTGTTTTCGTGCAAGAAATCCTCACCGAGGTTCGCGCCCAGATACGCACAGCGCACGCGCAAATCCGGCGCAACTTGCATCATCGGCACAAAGTCCTGAGCCGAAAGAAAGACCACCGGCTCATTGCCGGTCAATTGGCGGATCGCCTCGACGCGGCCATTAATTGCGCTGTGAAATTGCATCCAGACCCGGACGTGAAGAGAGAACAATATCGTTCCCGCGAGGAGCATGACCGTACAGGCCACGCGCGCAAGCCTCGGGGGAACGCGGCGGATGAGCCACGCGGCTACGACCGCCAGGGCCGGGACGCCCGCAATCGCGTAACGCGGCATCAGGGCCGGTTGCCCGACCAGGGAGAACGCGATGATTGCCAGGGGAACCATTCCCAACGCCGCCAAAGCCGAGAGAGGCGCTATTGAATCCGACGGCGATTTGGGTTTCAGCTTGTGCAAGACCCCTGCAACCAGGAAATAGATCACGGGGGTCGCCACCAGCGAGGGCGGCGCGATGCCCGTGATGAACGCCCCGAGTCCCGCCAGCGGGCGCGAGATCCATGTCGTATTCCCCAGCGCTAGATAATGCCCGTGCACGAACGGCAGGCACGCCGCCAGCGCCAGCGGCCCGGCCATCAGCGCGCACCAGTCGGGCAAGCGCAGGGCGCGATCCTTGCGATGGATCATCCAATACCCAGCGACGGCGGCGAACCACGCCGCCAGACCAAAATAATGCAGCGAGCAAAGGAGCACGCTGCAAACCCCGAGCATCGTTGTTCTTATCCATGATCGATTCGGGGTCGCCAGCGCCCAGCACAGCCAAACCGCCGCGGCAAGCTGCGGCCCGTAGGCTCGCGCATCAAAGGCGGCCGTCATAACCGCGGGATGACACCAAAAGATCAGCGCTCCGAAGATCGCACTGATCCGATCGACGGCCAATCGCAGCACCGCGTAAACGCCCACGACGGCCGACCAAACGCTCAGGCAAGCCATCAGCCGAAGCGTCACCGGCGAGACCCCACCCAGAAGCTTGCCAAAGAACCGGCAACATAAATAGAACGTCGGCCCTTGCGTATCGGATCCATGGAGCAACGCGATCATGGAATGAGCCAGACTCGGGTCGGCGGCAAGCAGATTGGTGTAGACTTCGTCCTGCCAGAGGTCGCGGCCGAACATGGCGAATCCGCCTGTCAGCGCAAGTTGAAGCAATATCAGCAGCGCGAACGCCGCCGCGGCGACGGGCAGTTCGCCCTTCGCCGGTCCACGGGTTTGGGTTGGCTCCTGCGATTTCAGCATGGCAAAAAATGGGTGGACCGCGTCCGCCCCGACTTTCGATTCCCCAATATCAGGCTGGATGAATCGTGCCTCGGAAACGCGGAAGATCAAACGCAAGCGGGCCGGGAATCATTTAAGAGGCCCGGCCACGCGATAAGTTGGGAATGATTTGCGGTGATTGTCAGTTATGCGGCAAGGGAGCGGCGGCGGCTCAAGAGGCAGAGGCCCGCCAGCGAAAGGATCGCTATCGATGTCGGCTCCGGCACCGCGACCGCCTTGGCGCTGGAATTCCAGCTATAGGTGCACCCCGAAGTCGTAAACGTCGCGACCCAGGAAGCGGGACTGGAGTCGGAGGGGGAGATGCTGTCCGAAATCGTCCCGGACCCGCTCAACTCCAACGCGCTGGACGTATCCAGCGGCTCAGTCAACGTGTTCAGCGTGAACTTGTACGTGACCCCGCCGAAAGTAACTTGCCACAGAGGCGAAGTTGTCGGTACCGGCAATTGCGGAGGATTGATCTCCAATGGCGAAAAAAGGTCAACCAGCGTGCTGGTGGTGATACCGGCGAAGGTGCCAGTGGGATTGGCGGAAACGTTGGTGGTGCCGAACACCAGGCTATGGGCGAGCGTGAAGTCCATCGCTTCGGTTCCAGTTCCCGAAGCATTCAAATAGGCTGTCACGTTGCCGTTGAACGAAATTGCGCCATGAATCGCCGCGGCGTGCGCCCGATCGGCGGAAAGAGAAATCGCCAGGGCCCCGGCCAGAACTGAACACAAGATCGCGGACACCCGGCGCGATCGCATTTGTTTTCCCTGCATCTTCATCTCCCAGGTCGTTGCGCTGGCATGGGTCACACAGCGCTTTGCAGGAGTCTTCGAGCAAGCAGCCACCAAGCGGTGACTGACGGTTCCTGCCCGCGACTCATTGCAAGAACCCTTTTGCCACGGATGGCATTGGGGCGTCAACGAGATTCGAGGAGATTTACCCCCGAAAAATCAGATAAATTCGCGAAAGTATTTTTGTTTGGTTACGACTCATTTCTCTTCATCAGGTTGTCTTGCATAGTCCCCTTCCTGACCACAAACTGCCCGTGCAAATCTTTCCGGGCTGGAAATCCAATCCATGGAAAAACCACCGTCGCAAAACGCGAAATGCGTGTCGCAAGAGTCGATGTATAGATGGGTAAATTGGCGGCAGGCTGGAGATGTGGCGCTTTTATGACCCGGTCAGCCACTGAACCGTGCCCGCGGAGAGGTTGTAGCGCGCCCCCAGCACGGTGAGGTTTTTCGCGTGCACTTCATGCTCCAGAATCGGGTCGGTGGACTTGATTTGATACACCACGCGCAGGACATTTTCGTTGATGGCGTTGTCGAGCAGGTCGCCCGGCTCCAGCCTGGCTTTTTCTACGGAGGGTTCGATCGCCTGCGTAATACTGCCGATATTTCCGGGCATTTCCTCACCACTGACGGCCGCCGCCACGGCTCCACATTTGTCGTGACCGAGCACCACAACCAGATGCACGCCCAAATGTTCGACCGCGTATTCAATGCTTCCCAGCGCCTGGGCATCCACAACATTCCCCGCCACGCGCACGACAAACAGATCGCCCAGACCCTGATCGAAAACGATCTCCGGCGGCACGCGCGAATCGGAACAGCCGACGATCACCGCAAACGGATGCTGTCCGGCGGCGACATCCGTGCGCCGATCCGAATCCTGATTCAAATGCAACGGATGCCCCGAGGCGAAGCGCTCGTTGCCGGCGATGAGTTGCTGGATGGGAGTCTGATTGGCGGCTGCGTCGTGCGCCGGGGCGGATTGACTTGCACAGCCGCACGCAATCAGCAGAGAGGCCAACCCAAGCGCAAGGCGCAGAAAGCCGAATCAAGTTCCTCATCGTCCGCATCCTCCGCGAATATGCGGACGAAATGATACTGCGCACGCGACTTCACCGCCAGACATTTCTCGGAATTCGATCGGGAGCCTTACTTCGGCAGGTCCTTGCTTAAGCGGCGTGGGAATAGAATTTCTTCTCCGAACTCTGGAATTCGATCCCCGTCCCCGCCGCCATCGGCGTCGTGTCGGCCGACTTCAAATCCCCCAGCGCCTTCAATTTCAGCGAGACCTCGCGAATGCGCTCTTCCAACTGGTCCTCGGCCTCGGTGGAAACCAGTCCCTGACACTCGCTGGAGAAAAGCTGCACGCTGACCAGAAAATTGTTCATGATGTCCTGAACGGTTCGCATGGTCGCCTTCAAGACTTCCAGGCGCTGATCCTCGAGAGACAATCGCTGGCGCAACATCGCGCTGTCGACCGAGACGCCGAGGATGATCAGGAATAGCCCAGCCACCACGTCATCGATGCTGGAAGCATCCATCGAAATCAGGTTTTCAAGGTTGACGATGTTGAGCTTGAGGAATTTGCCCGCGGCCACGAGCCCAATAGCGAGAAGCATCGCGATGAACGTCATTCGGAAGCGACTTAAGAATTTCATATTTCCCTCCTTGCGGGCCCCGCGACAAAGCGCGGACTCGAGGCACGTCTTGACTCCATTTTCCTATCGGGTTTACGGCACCCCATAATTAGGCCGCCGAACGTCTCATAAATGTTTCCTATTCCTGCTTCGTTATCGGCGTCTTGGCAAATCCAATAATCAGCAGCACCCACGCCACGATCAGGGCCAGTCCCGCCACGATATGCGCCAGTTTGACGAACAATTCCTGTGCAGCAGTTCCGCCGGTCGCGCCCGCCTGGTGCGCGGCGATCGGAAGAATCTGGTTGGTCCCCCACCACGAATTAGCGACTTCCGACCCGAGCATGACCCACGTAAGCCACGCCGCCAAAATCATCACGGCGATCGACTTGCACCCGATGGAATGAGGAAGGCTCAAAAGAAGAATCGCCAGAACAATGAAGAGCAGACCGCTTCCCTCGAAGCCGATGTGCGCTGACAGCGCCAATCTTGGGAACGGCGTGTGGGGCACGACCAATCCCCAAACCAGCCCGGCCAGAATGAAGAGCATTCCGTGCATGAGGATCTGTTTCCCGCCGCGTGTGCGAGCCCGAGTATCACTCATTCGCGCCTCCTTCGGTTGGTGTATCCGTTGATACGGCCTTGGGCCGCGTCGTTGCCTGCGGCAAATGCGCAAGCACCCTCGCGGTAACGAGCCGGCACAGCGGCTCCGATCCGAAATATCCCACATCGACGCGAACCACGGCCATCGTTTCCGTTCGCTGCTCGACGCTTATGTCAAATTTCGCGCCGCGATCATCCTCCAGCTCAAACTCCCAATTGGGTTTATTCGGCCTCACTCGCCTGTCGCGAAGCACCTGGAGTCGGAGATCCCACGCCGCCGAGCGCACCGCGTCTTCGATCTGCCGGGAATCCGCCATCACCGCTGTGTCGAGCCGGCCATCCTTGAATACCGATGTGCCCGTGCTGTACGCCGTTCCGGCGATATCAGCCACCGTACCCAGCGTGGCCAGCGGCGCCGCAGCGCATCCGCCGAGGATCGGTAGAGCCGAAACAACTATCCCCAGACGGATCAGCGTACAAACTGACTTCTTCATCCTCAGTCATGCTACAACTTTTTCAGCCAGGATGGCTACGGGCGCAATGTTCTGCTCCAGCTCCTTCGGGAAATGATGCCGCGAGCGAAGGTAATCCACGGAGTTATAGGACACCCAGACTTTCCCGCTGGCGTCTTCGGCGATCAGAATTTTCAGCGGCAGATCGATCGCGGCGCTGGGCGCCGCCTGCATCACCGGCGTTCCCGATTTAGGATCTCCGAAAATCAGCAGCTTCGTCGGGCGCATGGAAAGACCCGCCTTGGCAGCTTCGCCGCTGTGATCGACCAGAGCGAAGAGCGCGATACCCTTGGCGGCGAGGATGCCTTTCAATCGCCCCACCGCTTCGTCCACGGGATATTTACACGCCAGAGACACGATGCCGTCGCGTTCTTGTTTTTTCATGGGAAACCCTCTATCCGGCTGAGGAAGTGGTCAGTGAAATCACGGTGAGATAAATGGCTGTCGCGATGCCGATGCATGCCAGCGCGATTGCGATGGTTATTCCAAGTCTGGAAACGCCGAGATCGCGGCGACCGGATTTCAGGTTCGCCACCAGGCTGACGTGATGCAGCGTCGCGGCGACGTTCACAATCACGCCGATGCAGACCAAGGCCACGCCAAACCAAACGGAAACCCCCGAAGGCTGATGCGGCCCGCCGCTTTTTAGATTTTGAAATTCGCGCAGAAAGATTCCGAAACGCGCCAGAACAAACCCGAAACCCATCAGGGCGATGCCGGTGCGAATCCACGCGAGATAAGTCCTCTCCGCGGCAAGAAAAACGCGAGGATCATTCTGCGGTTCCATGGATTTGAATTCCAATCTTAATCTTAATCGTAATCATAATCTTAATCGCGTCTTTCCGTCGCGGTCAGCGGCATGAGTCCAAATCAAAAGACGATTACGATTACGATTACAATTGAGATTAAGAGCCTCTAACAAAAATGCGAATGAAGCCTGTTCCAACAGATCATTGCCTCACCCACGGTCATGAACGCGGCGTGGATGTCGGGCCGTTTTTCGTAACGGACTCGCAGTCGGCGATTCTGATGCAACCAACTCAGCGTACGCTCCACCGGCCAGCGGGTTTTGCCAAGACCACTTCCGTGCGGGCGGTTGCGTCGGGCCAGCAACGGGCGGCTGCCACGCTGACGCAACGCCTTTCGGTGCGGTTCGGAGTGATACGCCCGGTCTCCCTGCACCACCTCGAACCGCCAGCGCGGCCGGCCCGGTTTGCCCGAGACCTTTGGAATCGCATCGATCAGCGGCAGCAGTTGCGTGATGTCGTGGCGGTTGGCCGCCGTCAGGAGGGCAACCATCGGCGTGCCGTTGCCATCGGTCAATACATGGTGCTTGGAACCGTTTTTCCTGCGATCTACCGGGCTCGGACCCGTTTTTTTCCCCCGTGCACGGCCCGCACGGAAGCAGAATCCACCAAGGCCCGCGACCAGTCGATGGCATTCGACCGCCGCAATCGATTCAGCAATAGTCCGTGCAGCTTCGTCCAAACCCCACGATGGTTCCAATCGCGCAGTCGACGCCAGCAACTCATGCCGCTGCCGCATCCCATCTCCTGGGGAAGGTATTCCCACGGAATGCCGGTTTTGAGCACGAACAGAATACCCGACAACGCCGCGCGATCGTCCAGCGGCGGCCGGCCGCGCTTTCCTGGACCACTGCGGTGCTTGGGAAGCAGGGGTCGGATCAACTCCCAAAGCTCGTCGGTCACCAACGGCTTGGTCATAAAGCCCTCCATGGCTAAGACCAAGCCGTATTGTCCGATCAACCATAAACATGGGGAAGTGCATTTTTGTTAGAGGCTCTAAGATTATGAGGGGAAAACAGCTCGATTACCCGCCTAAACTTCGTCAGCAGTTTACGAAGGAGTCCAGCATGAAAGTCGGCATTCTTGGTTCTGGCGATGTCGGTAAATCTCTGGCCGAAGGTTTTCTCAAGCACGGGCATGATGTGACTGTCGGATCGCGCGATCCAGGCAAGCTGGCCGAGTGGAACAAGAAGAATCCGAAAGCCAAGGTCGGCACATTCGATCAGACGGCTAAGTATGGCGAACTGGTCGTCCTGGCCGTGAATGGGAATGTCGCGGATCAAGCGCTGCAATTGGCGGGGGCGGCAAATTTAGCCGGTAAACCGGTCATCGACGCGTGCAATCCCACGGCCAACGTCCCGCCGGTCAACGGCGTGCTCACGCTTTTCACTGATTCCACAATGTCCCTGATGGAGAAACTTCAAAAGCAATTCCCGGCGGCGAATTTTGTAAAGGCGTTCAATACCATCGGACATAACCTGATGGTCAACCCAAAATTCAAGGACGGGAAACCGACGATGTTTTTCTGCGGGAACAACGAGTCGGCCAAGAAAGCGGTCGTCAGCATCCTCGAAGAATTCGGCTGGGAGCCTTTCGACGCCGGAAAGGTCGAGGCGGCAAGAGCCATCGAGCCCTTGTGCGTGCTGTGGATCGTGCCGGGGTTAATCCGGAATGAATGGAATCACGCGTACAAAATGCTTCGGGCGTAAGGCGACGTAAAATTAAACGATCATTAAAGGCCAATGGATCGCCATCCCTTGGCCTTTTTCCTGCGCCGCCCCATCGCTCCTTCCCCGCACAAACCGCCCAAATTCCACGCGTTTTTGAGCCCGCGATCATTGCGCGTTTTTGTCTCCATCGGCGCTTACCTGAGTAGGAGGCTGGCATGAAACGAGCACAACTTTCGATGCGATTATTCGCCATCCCATTAGGCCTTGCGGCGCTGGTGGGGTTATCCGGCTGCGCAACCGGGTGCGGCGGGTTCCTCACTTGCGCTGGCCCGGGATTCAACGGCGGATTCGGGCCGAGGCAGTTCGATATCGCCTATGGCCCGGCCAGACATTACGGCGGATTTAACAATCACGACGATCGGGGCGACCACCATAACGCGGGTGATCGTGGGCATGACGCTGGTGATCACCATCACGACCTCGACATCCCCCACCACGATGATTTCGCCAATCATGGCGCCGGCGATCGTCATTTAGATTTCGACCGCTCCCCATCTCATGATTCCGCGCCGGACCGCTCTGCTGATGGCGGCCATGCGACGATTGCAGCCGCTCCCGAACCCTCGGGCGGAGGGAAAAAGTAGTCGCGATCACGCAATCCACGTCAATTCAATTTATCGTTTTACCTCACGGTCTTCAGAGCCTGGCTTTTTAACCAGGTTTCACGGCCCGAATCGCCAGGAACATCGGAATTTCCTTTCTGGCGAGGTTTTCGGCTGCGGCTCGGGGGCCGCTGTCGCTGTGTTTGTGGCTGGGCCATTCTTCCATCGCATCGACGAGCAGACCCCCTTGCCGGAGGGCTTTGACGTAAGCGCTGATCGGTCGGTGGAAGGTCCAGGTGTATTGGTCGGGCTGCGAGCCGGGATGAGTCACTATCGGGCTTTTGCGGGGAAGGAGGTACCTGTCTATGCGGCGATATTGCACCTTCTCTTTGTCGTCCCAGCCCCACTGGGCGTATTCGGCCCCACGGAAGCAGGGATGGACCATGACGATGACGAGCTTGCCGTTGGGCTTCAGGGATCGAGCAGCGCCGGAAAGAACCGGGGCGAAGGGTTGGATATTCTGGATGGCAAGTAAACAGGCGGCGCCTGCAAAGTGATTTTGCGGCAGAAAAGCCAGGTCGCGCACGTCGCCGACCTGGTATTGAATGGCCGCCGGGCCGCGCTGGCGTGCGGCGGCGATCAGGCTCTCCGATGCGTCTACCCCCGTGACATTCGCCTCGCGTTCCTGCAGGGCTCGGCAAAAGACGCCCTGCCCGCAGGCGATATCGAGGATTGGGTCCCCTGCCGCCGGAGCCAGGAGGCGCAGGGCGCGCGGGGATGACGACATGCTGGTGGAATTCGCTGCCTTTGTCGCCGACCAGATCGTCGTACCAATCGGCGACGCGCTCCCAATCGGTCGCGCAGCTTGCCAGATTTGCTTCCTTTCGCTCTCATACGGTTCTGGAAAAAAGCCGGCGGTTTGCATGCCCGGATTTGTTCGAAGGGCGTCCGCTCGAGCTGGTCCGCGGAACAGTATCACGAGAGACGGCATGACGCGAGACGCAACGTTCGACACCGCCATGGGCCATCTTCGGGCCGGGCGGCTTGGCGAAGCCGAGAAGCTCTATCGCCAGATTCTGGCCAAGCGCCGGACAATCCTAACGCGCTGCACATGCTGGGGGTGATTGCGCTTCAGTCGAAGCGAATCGACGAAGCGTCCGATTACATCGGCCGGGCGCTCCGAATCTTCCGTTTCTTCCTGAAGCGCACGGAAACATGGGAGCGGTTCGCCAGGCGCAGGGGCGTCTGGACGAAGCCATCGAGCATTATCGCAAGGCGCTATCGTTGCAGCCGAACTTTGCGATTGGTCATTTCCGGCTTGGGGAAGTACTCCAGAGTTGCGAGCGCTTGGACGAAGCGGCGGAGTCTTACCGGCGCACCATCGAACTCCAGCCGAGCTATGCCGAGGCGATGATCAATCTCGGCAATGTCTATTACTCGCAGCGTAAGGTCGACGACGCCTTGGCCTGTTACGAGCGGGCGTTGAAGCTCAAGCCGAATCTTCCCGAAGCCCACAACAATCTGGGGAATATGTACCAAACCCGGAAGGATTGGGACTTGGCGATCAAATCCTACCGGCGGGCCATCCAGCTTCGCCCGGAATATCCGGATGCGCATTCCAACTTGAGTACCGCGCTACTCGAACTGGAAAAATACGATGACGCGGTTCAAGAAGCGCAGATCGCGATCAAATTGAATCCACAGGCAGCGGGAGCGATCAACAATCTGGGCAACGCCTATTCGAAGATGGGAAAGCTCGAACTTGCGGCGGAGGCGTTTGAGAAGGCGCTAGCGCTCAATCCGCAATACGCCGAGGCTGTTGTGAATCTCGGCAACGTTTATCAGGAGCGCGACGAATACGAGGAGGCGATCAAATGCTATCGCCGCGCGTTGGAGGTAAATCCCCAGCTTGTCGGCGCGATCAATAATTTGGGGACCGCCCTTCAGGCGCTGGGGAAGATGCAGGAGGCGGTCGATTGCTTCCACCGGGTCATCGAAATGGATCCGAAGCATTTCAGCGCGCTGGGGAACCTTGGAAACATCCTTCAGGCGACGGGAAAACCCGAGGAATCCAAGGATGCGTCGAAGCGGGCTTTGGAGCTTTCGCCAAACGTGCCGGATTTTTACTGCAACCTGGCCAATGCGTGCAAAGACCTCGGGCAGCTCGACGAGGCGATTCTCTATTATCGAAAAGCCCTGGAGCTAAATCCGGATTACGCGGCCGTTCACAGCAATCTGGTTTATACAATACATTTTCATCCCGGTTACGACTCCCAGGCCATCCTGCGGGAGAACAACGATTGGGATCGCCTGCACGCGCAGCCGCTGAAATCTGAAATCAAGCCCCCGTTGAACGATCGAAATCCGGATCGCAGGCTTCGCATCGGGTACATTTCGCCGGATTTTCGGGATCACTGCCAGTCTTTCTTCACCGACCCCCTCTTGTCGCACCACGATCATGAAAACTTCGAGATCATCGCCTATTCGCGCGTGGTCAAGGAGGACGATTCAACCCGCCGATTGCGCGGATATTTCGACACGTGGAAGCCGATCGTGGGGAAAAGCTTCGAAGAGATGACCCAGATCATTCGCGACGACAAGATCGACGTGCTGGTGGACCTAACCATGCACATGGCCCATGGGCAGCTCCAGGTTTTCGCGCGCCGGCCGGCGCCGGTGCAGGTTTCCTGGCTGGCGTATCCCAGCACCACGGGCGTCGAGGCGATCGACTACCGCATCACGGACCCCTACCTTGATCCGCCGGGCAAATACGACGAGGACTATCGCGAGAAATCGTTCCGGCTCCCGGATACGTTCTGGTGCTACGACCTGACGATCGTGGGGATGAGCGAGGCGGACAGCCCGCGCGTGAGCATCCTGCCGGCGGATTTGCTGGGGTATGTCACGTTCGGGTCGCTGAATAATTTCTGCAAGGTTACGGAGCGCACGCTCGAGCTGTGGTCGAAGGCGCTGCTGGCGGTGCCGCGCTCGCGGCTTGTGTTGCTCTGCCACGAAGGGGAAGGCCGCCGGCGGGTGACCGAAATCCTTCAAAAGAACGGGATTGAACTGGACCGATTCGAATTTGTGGACCGCCTGGCCCGCCGCGAGTACATGGACATGTACCGCCGCATCGACATCGGCTTGGACACGCTTCCCTACAACGGGCATACAACCAGTCTCGATTCATTCTGGATGGGCGTTCCGGTGGTGACGCGGATCGGGGAAACAATCGTGGGGCGCGCGGGGTGGAGCCAGCTTTCCAATCTCAATCTGCGTGAATTGGCCGCTGAGACGGACGAGCAATTCGTCAAAATCGCGGTCGATCTGGCCGCGGATCTGCCTCGCCTTGCGGAACTGTGCGCCGGACTGCGAAAGCGCATGCTGCAATCGCCTCTCATGGACGGCGCCAAATTCGCAAAAGGGATGGAAGCCGCGTATCGCCAGATGTGGCGAACGTGGTGCGAATCGAAGTAATCGTTTCCGGGGACGGCGCAAGGGAATCATTCCGCGCCGGATATGCCAGCTTTCTGGCCTCCCCAGTCCGATAATCTCCCGCCCCACTGAAGTTGCCCTCGTTTTTCGCCGCGCTCGCGGGTGAAAACAATTCGAAATAGTACGAGCCATCGAACGTTTGTTGGATGGAGGGAGTTTGAATATGCCGCTCAAGCGGACTTACTTTCATCGAAGCTACGCCATCGCCCATCGCGTCTTCGGGTCGGAGGCGACGGATGAGATCATTCACCAATTCTGCGTAAGCCGCGCGGGCGATCCGCAGAATCTTCTTACCGCGCGACTCTAGAAGAAGCCAAGGCGGCGATCGACGAGTTAATTGACTTGCCTATTAATAGCGGCGATACAGTCCCGCCTCTTGCGCGGGCTCGGGCATAAAAACATTGCTTGCCGCGAAGGCCGGCCAGGGCGGGTAGTATACCACCGCGAAGAAGAAAAGAGATTCAACCGCGGATTTCGCGGATGGGCGCGGATAAAATCGAAAATTGTTTTGACCTTCCGCCCGCCCGGTGGGCGCGGGGAAGGTCATATTTTTGAAATGCAATTCCTTATCCGCGCCCATCTGTGAAATCCGCGCTTAATTGTCTTTCTTCGCGACTAGTCTTTAATGGTGAGCGGCTAAATACTTTTTAAGGGGGTTCCAATAGTAGGTTTTCCAACCGCTGGTTACTCCGGCGTGATCGTGCGGGGGGACGTTGATGTGGACGAGATCGATGCGGCCTTGTTTGCCTTCGTCGGTGAAATAGATGATGAGGATGGAGTCGGGGTCGGTCTTGTGGAATTCGCAGCTTCGCCAGCGCAGGACGATGAGTTTGCCGGGGTCGGCCGCGAGCGTTGTGCCGGATAGCATTCCGCCGAAGGCAGCGAAGGGGCTGCCTGGTTTGGGGCTGATTTTGACTTTTCCGCCGCCGGTGAATGCTGCGTGGCGGCGCGGGTCCATGTAGAGATCGTAGAGCTGGTTCGCCGAGGCTTTGAATTTCACAGAACAGACGATTGGCTTGATCATGGCGTCGCTCCCGGTTGACGACGGGCGGGAGTCTACCGGATTTCTTGCCAGCAACGTGCGTTTGGACGAAAATTAGCGGACTATGCCGACCCGATACGACCCCGACCCCTCATTGAAATTCACATTTGGACTTTGGACCGTTGGAAACATTGGCCGCGATCCGTTTGCGCGCCGGTAAGGGAGCCGATTACGCCGGTGCAAATCTGCAGGCTGCTGGGCCGCGTGGGAGCGTACGGCGTCAACTTGCATGACAATGATCTCGTCCCCATCGACGCCACGGCGCGGCAGCGCGAAGCGATTGTGAAGACCTTCAAGAAAGCCGCCGCGGATAACGGACTCGTTGTCCCGATGGCTACGACGAATTTATTTGGCGATCCGGTATTCAAGGACGGGGCTTTTACAAGTAACAACGCCAAAATCCGCGCCTATGCGGTTCAAAAAACCATGCGGGCGATGGATCTGGGCGCGGAGTTGGGCGCGAAGATTTTTGTCTTCTGGGGCGGACGCGAAGGCGCGGAATCGGATGCGACGAAAGACCCGCTGGTTGCGATTCAGCGATTCAGAGAAGCGGTTAATTTTCTGTGCGAATACAACATCAAACAAAAGTATGGATTCAAATTCGCGTTTGAAGCCAAGCCGAACGAGCCGCGCGGGCATATTTATTTTGCCGTGACGGGGAGCTACCTGGGTTTCATCCCCACGCTGGATCATCCGGAAATGTGCGGCGTGAATCCGGAAGTGGCGCATGAACACATGGCGGGGCTGAATTTTGTGCACCAGGTGGCCGCGGCGCTGGAGGCGAAGAAGCTATTCCACATCGATCTCAACGATCAGGAATTCGGGCGGTTCGACCAGGATTACCGGTTTGGATCGGTGAACGTGAAGCACGCCTTTTTCCTGGTGAAGCTATTGGAAGATCATAAATACGCCGGGCCGCGCCATTTCGACGCGCACGCCTACCGGCAGAGTAATTACGACGACGTCGAGCAATTCGCTCGCGGCTGCATGCGGACGTACATGATCCTGAAAGAGAAAGTCCGCCGGTGGCACGCGGATTCTGAAATCCAGCACCTGGTGCGGCAGATCAATCTGGAAGATCAGCCGCTGTCGAATTTGATTCGGGCGTACAATCCCGCGGGGGCGGCGAAACTATCAGCCGTCAAATTCGATCGGCACCGCCTTGCGGATGAGCCTTTGCCTTATGAGCGGCTGGATCAACTGACGATGGAATTGATCATGGGCGTACGATAAGCTTGGGAAGTGATAAGGGGCCGTAGCTCAATTGGGAGAGCACCACGTTTGCAACGTGGGGGTTGCCAGTTCGATCCTGGTCGGCTCCATTCGAATCTGCCCCACGCCGCTATCCTGCCCCGTGCCGCCATTCTTGGGACGACGCTTTGGATTTCTGAAACTTTCCGGCGGGGTTCGTATATTGCAATGCGGACGCACTCACTTTACCATGTAAAGACCGCGGCAAGTCCCTATGGAACTGCACGACGCCCTAACACAGATCGCAGATATCCGTCTTCAGATGGCCCGGACCCGCATGTTTCGCGGGTATCGGTCGGGGACGACGCTGTTTTCGGCTGCCGTCGCCGTGGTTACGGCGCTGGTCCAGGGCTTTTTCATTCACGACCCTGGGCATCATGTTCTCAGCTATTTGTGTCTCTGGCTTGGAGCGGCCGCACTTTTCATCGCTGTGATCGGCGCCCGGATCTTTGTTCGCTATTGGCGGGATGATTCCTCGCTGGAGCGCGAATTGACGGTTCTCGCGGCCGAGGGATTCATTCCGTGCATCGCAGTGGGCGGATTACTGACATTCGTTCTTGCGCAGGTGGCCTGGTCCACGCTCTGGATTCTTCCCGGACTGTGGACCATCCTGTTTGGGCTGGGGCTGCTCTCCTCGCGGCGAATCCTCCCGCGCCCGATGGCTGCAATCGGAATGTTCTATCTCACATGCGGACTGCTCTCGATTGTGCTCGCGCAGCTCGTCGCGCCGTTCTCGCCGTGGGCGATGGGAATTCCGTTTGCGATCGGGCAAACAGCCGCGGCGGCGGTTCTGTACTTCAACCTGGAGCGCGCCCATGCCCCGGAATAACGCCGGTCCAAAATCCACCGCCGCGCGCTTCGCCTATCGCGGATTGGAGCGCGTGATTCACGAGAAGGCGCGGCTGAGCATTCTTTCCTCGCTGGCGTCGAATCCGGAGGGTCTTCTCTTCACTGAGTTGCGCACGCTGTGCGCCCTGACGGATGGCAATCTGAGCCGGCAGCTTCAGCTTCTTCAGGAAACCGGGTTCGTGGAAATCTGGAAAAGTTCGCGCAACAATCGCCCGCAGACTCGGGTGAAACTGACGCCGGAGGGAAGAACGCGCTTCCTTCAGTATATCGCCGTCCTCGAGGGCCTCGTCGCCGACGCACTTTCCCCCAGCGAATCGCTGGCCGCCAATGCGTCACCTCGTTTAGCCACCACGTAGTTTATGGGAGAAGTGCAATCATGTGCCGTTTTCTTGTGCGTTTACTTTACGCCATAAAGCTTGTAGCCGCGATCTCGGCTTATTCGCTTCGGCATCGGCGGCCCAAGTTATGGTGAAGCGTAGGCTGAAAACCCGGATATGACTTACGCCGCGACGCGGGACTTGTTGAAATAGTCGCGGAGCATCCGAATAAGGCCCACTCGATCGACGGGCTTGCTGGCGTAATTGTCGCAACCGGCGGCGAGGCACTTCTCTCGATCAGATTCCATCGCATGCGCCGTCAGGGCGATCACGACGCCCGAATATTTCTTCTGCCGCAATTTGCTGGTGGCCGCATATCCGTCCATTTCCGGCATTTGCATGTCCATTAGAATCACATCAAATGGCTTGCCCCCCTCGCCGGCAAGCATCGCGGCCTCGCATGCCAGCCGCCCGTTTTCGACGATCGTTACTTCCGCCCCACGGCTGCGGAGGATGTGCCCAATCAACCGCTGATTGTCCTGCCCGTCTTCGGCAGGCAAAATCCGCATCCCGTCTATCCGCGGCGCGTCGGCGCCAGCCGATTTCTCGCCCAGGCCGCCCGTATCCTGCAATACAAGCGGCTGATCTGTCATCTCCACACCTTCCAGCGACCCCGTGGCCACGGTGAAGCTGAAAGTGCTTCCGACGCCGGGCTCGCTACGAACGAAAATCCCCCCGCCCATCAGTTCGGCCAGCCGTTTGGAGATTATCAATCCCAAACCGGTCCCGCCGAAGTTTCGCGACATGGTGCCGTCCCCCTGCGAAAATGGGCGGAACAAATTCGCGGCATGCGCTTCGGTTAATCCGATCCCAGTGTCGACGACGTCAATTTGCAATTGGGGATGAGCCGAGTCTCCTCGGAGCCTGGCGATGATCTTAACGCTCCCCTCGTGCGTGAACTTGACCGCGTTCCCGACCAGGTTCATCAGAATCTGCCGCAGGCGGGTGGGGTCGCTCTGAATCGTTTGGGGGATCTTTCCTTCGAATTGGACCTGGATGTCCAATTTCTTCTCCGCCGCGCATGCGCCGATCAGGGACGCGACTTCCGCGATCACTCGCGGCGGGTGGCAGGCGATCTTCTCGACCGTCATCTTTTCCGCCTCGATCTTGGAAATGTCCAGGATGTCGTTGATAATCGCCAGAAGGTGTTGCCCGTTGCGGCGGATGATCTGAATATCATTGAGCCGCGTGCTTTGATCCATGTGCGGCTCGAGGAGCTTGTCGGCGTAGCCGAGAATCGCGGTCATCGGCGTGCGGATTTCGTGGCTCATGTTCGCCAAGAAATTGCTTTTGGACCGATTCGCCGCCTCGGCGGCCTCTCGCGCCGTTTCCAGTTCGTTCTGCTTGATGCGCAATTCCTGGGTTCGACGCTGAACCGTGGATTCGATACGCGCGTTGGTGCCTTCCATGAACGCACGCTGCTGGGCGATTTCAAGCATCTCGCGGCGGGTCTGTACGCAGAACATGACGAGGAAGATGTCCTCAAAGACCACCCATGCTGCGTGCTCGACCCATCTCCAGTTGCTCGCGGTCGCGACGCCGAAGACCGATTCCGGCCAGTAGATTCCCCTTATAATATGATCCGCAGCCACGACGACCGTCGCGGTGACCAAGACACGCCAATCGCGATAGAAGGCCAAAAACGCAAGCGATCCAAAAACATGGAAGTGGGTTTCGATGCGCCCGCCGCTGATGTGGATCAAGAGCGCCGAATAGAGCATCTGCGCCGCGGCGATCACATGCCGAGTGACAACCGCTCCGGGCTGAGTCACGATCAGCACGAGCGGGAAGGAGATAATCAAGCCGCCCAGCACAGTGGCCGCCCAGACGTGCGGATGGACAGCGCTGGCCGCCCCGGACCACGTGCGAGGCGAGATCAACAGAGCGGCAACGATTCCGGCCACGTATTGGATGAGGAACAAAACCCCGAACATCCGATCGGTGCGCAGGATGATCTGATCGTGATGCTGCTTCAGAAGATCCTGAACGCGAGAATCGTTGGCATGCGGAAAATGTGGGATCTGCTCGTTCATGGCTTGACGGCCGGTCCCTCGAGGATGGCGCATCCAAAGACGGACGCGCGCGGGCTGATCCGAGTGAAGCGTCGCACGACCGGTCGCCAGCGCGACCACGGCATCTTCCCCCGCGTTGTCACCGGCGTGTCCGCGCGAATCGGTGATTCCGCCATTGAACATCATTCTTCCACTGGGTTCATAAAGGAAGACCTGGCCGCTCGTTTGCGCGTCAAATTCCCTGGCCAGTGTGCCGTCGGAATCGATCAGCGTGCGCACACCGGGCGTCGCGTTTGCGGTTTTCCAAAGTCGGGTTTTGGCCCAATCGTCGGAAACTCCATCCGGGCGGAAGAAAACCACCGTCGCCGCCAGACGATCTTGGCAGGCTATGACTATCTTTGCCAATTCCTGCACGCTGGCGTCCGAACAGGGGCATTTCGGATGCACGAACATCACCAAAGTGTCTCGGTCTGACTCAAGCGGCAACGCGGTGGTTATCGGCCACTCGGCGGTCGCCGATGACGCTGCGCCGGGCGTGTGTTCATACTGGGCAATGTGCACAGTGCCCTCCCCGACCGCAAGGGCCCATAGTGCGCCGCATATCGCCAATAAAACGAGTTTCAAAACAGCCGTCTCCAATCCCGACCGCACCCAGCTAACCACTTAGGCGCATGTACTAATTCATCGGTGATCCCTCCTCCTTGATTGACCCGCAACTCATATAACTCCCGAAAAACTGCAAGTTTGCGCGGCGGAAACTACAATATTTGCACCCAAAACACCTATCCCTAGAATCGCATTTCAACCGCGAGGAACCATGAGACATGTTTCGGTGGCGATCGCGGCGGCGATTATTCTTGCCGCCGCGCTATAACGGTGGATTGTTCGGTCCGGTTTTTACTCGTCGGTCGTGCTCATCCATGTACGGCTCCCATCTCTCCATCGCCGGCGGTATGCACAATGCGCTTTTAGAAGCGGAGAAATTTCATTTTGATACGGTGCAGGTCTTCACGAAGAATCAGCAGCAATGGAAATGCAAGCCTCTGGACCCGGAGGCGGTTGAACTCTGGTCTTCCCACCGCGCGCGGTTGAAATTTGGCGTCACCGTCAGCCACGACAGCTATTTGATCAATCTCGCCTCTCCCGACGACCGGCTTTGGCGCGCCAGCATCAATCTATTTATCGAGGAACTTTCCCGTTGCGCGACATTGCAAATCCCCTATCTGGTGACGCATCCAGGTGCACACATGGGCACGGGCGAAGACGCCGGACTTTCGCGCATCGCGGCGGCGCTCGACGAATGCCACGCGTGTGCCCCAGCCGATGGCGTGATCACTTGCCTGGAGATCACCGCCGGGCAGGGATCGTCGCTCGGGTATCGACTGGAGCATCTGGCGACGATTATTGAACGGTCGCGCAACCCCGAACGATTGGCCGTCTGCCTCGACACGGCTCACCTTTTTGCGGCCGGGTACGACATCCGGGGCAATAAATACGACGCCTTTCGCAAAGACCTCGAAAAAACCCTCGGCCTGTCCCGCGTCAAAGTCCTCCATGTGAATGATTCCAAAAAGGACCTGGGCTCCCGAGTGGATCGGCACGAACACATCGGGCTTGGGAAAATCGGAAAAACCGGCTTCATCCCCCTGCTCCGGGACCCAGCTTGGAAGAACATCCCCAAAATCCTGGAAACCCCCAAGGGCGCGGCCCCGGCGGGAAGCAATGGGACGCCATAAACCTTAAAACCCTGCAAACGCTGGCGAAAAGCCGAAGAAGATTTGGATGATAGTCGCCGGTTATTAGTTGCCAGACATGGCCGCGGCCGCATCCTTTACTGGCAACTGGCAACTCGCAACTACGTCATTCCTTATTTGTCATTCGTCATTCCTTCGGGTTACCATATTCCCTAGGGCGTGTGGACCCAACACTTCATACTCGTTCTGGCGATTTGTTTTCTGCCATCGCTTGCCGTCGCCGATCCGACGACAGAGCCCGCGCCGATTCCCTTGCCGACGATTCCGGACAAGACTTTTAACGTGATGGATTACGGTGCGGTCGGCGACGGGACCACTGATGATACGGCCCATCTTCAAGCGGCCATTAAGGCGTGCGCCGATGCGGGCGGCGGAACCGTCCTCATCCCGTCGGGATATTCCTTCGACTCCAATGCGCGCTGGCCGTCGATTCCAGCAACACGGCCATTCGCATCGACGGCACCCTCCTTTCGCCCTTGCAAGGAAGGTATTCGAATCCCAAAAACAGCCTGATCACGTTTCTAAAGGGGCACGATCTGGAACTGTGCGGATCCGGCGCCATCGAAGGGCGCGGCAGCGTCGGAACCAACGGCGGCTGGTGGGGAGATAGATCAAAGGGAATTCAAGCTCCGCCCGCCAGCGATCGGCCGAGGCTCGTTCGCTTCACCGACTGCGACACCGTGTATATCCACGATATCACGCTCAGAAACTCCCCCTCCTTCCATGTGATCTTCGGGAACACCAACAATGTGACCATCCGTCACATCACCATTTACGCCCCTTCCTCCGAACCTTCGCAAATCAAACCGGGCGAATTTTGCTCTCATAATTCCGACGGCCTGGACCCGCACGGCAGCAACTATCTCATCGAAAATTGCAACATTTCGTGCGGCGACGATGACATCGTGGTCTGCGCCACCTATCCCATCAGCCGGAATGTCACTATACGCAATTGTACGATCGGGACGGGGCACGGCGTTTCCGTCAGCGGCGGCAGCCTCAGCCCGAACGCGAAGGCGAGTAAGGAGGATGAAGGGGGCGTCGATGGCGTGCTTGTAACGGACTGCACGTTCAACGGAACCACCAATGGCATCCGCTTCAAGGCGAATCGCACCGCCGGGCCAATCATGCAGAACATGACGTTCCAGAATCTCAAAATGGACGGCGTCCGCCTGCCCATCTTCATCACCGATTGGTACAACGGCGCGCACGGCGGCCTTCCCGGCGATCCGACCTCCGACACCGCGGAGGGAGATCAAAAGCCGGTCTGGAAGAATATCACCTTCCGTAACATCACGGCCTCGGGCGGGCCTTCCCTGGGCGTGGTGGCGGCTCTCTACGGCTTGGAAGAATCTCCGATCGAAGACCTCCATTTTCAGAACGTCAAAATCTCCGCGCCGCATGGGCTGATCGTGGACAACGTACACGGCTTCACCATCGATGATGATTGCCGCTTTGACGCGTTGGAGGGAAACACGTTCATTTCCTCGACTGCGGAGAACGCGCCCAAGATTCCTTTCAACGTCTCGATCATGCCGGATGGTTTTTCGCTCGTGTCGCTCGGAAATCCCAAAGTTCCGGCTGACACCACGGAATCAATGTACGATCCCAACATCAAGAACTGGACGATCCTCTGCGAAGGCACCGGCGTGAATGGCACGAGCGACCAGTGCCTCTATTGCGCCCGCCCGACTACGGGCGTCTCGACAATCCAGGCTGACCTCACTCGCCTGGAGCTTTCCCGCCGCAGCCCGGTTTCGATCCCCCCTCCTCGCAGGCGGGGCTCATGTTCCGCGTCTCCAACGATCCCGGCGCACCGTATGCCGGCATCTTCGAAAACAGCTCCGGCCAGATCGTCTTCCAGACCCGAGTGCTCAACGGTGGCGTACCGCTTATCACGCCCGGCTCGGCGAGCGTGGCGCCGGGCGAAGCGGCATTGAAGCTTACGCGCGATTCATCCGGCGTCTCCGGCTTCTACTCAACAGACTCGGGTCAAACCTGGACACAGATTGGGGCGGCCGTAAATGTTGGGAATCTCGACGCGCCAGGGGCAACCGTGGGCGTGGCCGCAGCCAATAGCATCGACGGGCAAACCGCGCCGGCGGCGGTTGCCCACGTGCAGACAACGCCGTAGACGGCGGCGAGCCGCCGGAAACCCGAAGCCCGAAACCAGAAATCCGAATCTCTCCGCAGGCGAGTCGCCGTAGCGACAATGTTCAAATGCCCGACTGAGCCACGGCGTTTGCGCGAGGTATGGGTCATTCTGGTTTCGGATTTGATTCGGACTTCAGGCTTCGGGTTTCGGGTTTCTTCTGCCACCTTGGCAGCCAACCCCCGATCCACACTAGCTTTGGCAGAAATCCCCCGGCTTGGAGGCCTTCGCCGGGTCGGCGCATTGTGGTCCCTATCTTATTGATCCCGCTGTACTTACAAAAAACCTCTCTCCGTCGTTGGTCCGGGCACGCCAATTGTAATTAAACCGTCCAGGCTGAACGGGCATGGATGGTACGTGTTGTGAAACAGTCGAACCGGTTGACAGTGTTATTGGCGAACGAGCAGGACGAGTGGAACCTGACGGTTCGCGGCCTGCTTGAGCCAATGGGAGTTCAAACCGTCGCAGCCCGTGGCGGCAGGCAGGCGCTGGAATTGCTCGAGTCGACTTCCGTGGATGTCGCGGTCCTGGATGCACAAATGCCGCAATTGGGCGGGCTCCAGGTGATCCGGCTTCTCCGCGAGCTGCACAAATCGACGCCCGCGATTCTTTTGACCAGTCATCTGACCAGCCACCTTTTGCAGGAGGCGCTGGGGATGCAGGTCTTCAGCGTTTTGACCAAGCCTGTCGATTTCAATCTGCTGCTCGACGCTTTGGCCAGAGTGTTGCGCAGATACCATGAGAATCGGTGGCCGATGAAACCCGGCGAGTGACCGGGCGGAATGACGAAATTCGAATGATAAATGACGAATCAATTTTCACTGCTCCAATGACGCGACGGTCGCTCATTCGATCATTGGAATTTGATTCGTCATTTCTCATTCGTCATTCGTCATTGTGAAACGAGTACCAAGTAAATTAGAAGGAGCCAGCGTCATGTCCAAACTGCGTCCCCTGGGAGACAAGATTCTTATCAAGCGCGTGGAAGCTGAGAGCAAGACGAAGTCCGGGATTGTGCTTCCGGATTCGGCCAAGGAGAAGCCGAAGCGCGGGAAGGTGCTTTCCGTCGGGGAAGGCAAACGCCTGGAAAACGGCGAACGCGCCCCCGTCGATGTAAAGAAAGGTGACGAAGTCATCTTCACCAGCTACGCAGGCACCGAAATCAAGGTCGACGGCGAAGAACTCATCATCATGAGCGTCGACGACGTCCTGGCCATCGTCGAGTAATTAAATTTACTCGCATCTGGCAACTAGAAACCGGCAACTATTTAGGAGTAACGAAATGTCCGCAAAACGAATCGCTTTCGATCAGGAAGCCCGCGAGGCCATCCTTCGCGGCGTCCGCAAACTCGCCCGCGCCGTCAAGGTCACGCTCGGCCCCTCAGGCCGCAACGTCGTCCTCGAAAAATCCTTCGGATCGCCGACCGTAACCAAGGACGGCGTGACCGTCGCCAAGGAAATCGAACTGGAAGATTCCTACGAAAACATGGGCGCGCAAATGGTGAAGGAAGTCGCGTCCAAGACTTCCAGCGTAGCCGGCGACGGGACGACCACCGCGACCGTGTACGCCGAGGCCATTTTTGGCGAAGGGATGAAGAACGTCGCCTCGGGCGCCAATCCGTCGCAAATTCAGCGCGGGATTCAGGCGGCTGTCGAGGCGATCGTTGGTGAACTGGCCAAGATGTCCAAGAAGGTCGAGAACTCGCGCGAGATCGCGCAGGTCGGCACCTCCAGCGCCAATCAGGACGAACAGATCGGAAAGATGATCGCCGAGGCCATGGACAAGGTCGGTAAGGACGGCGTGATCACCGTCGAAGAAGGCAAGAGCCTCGATACGACCGTTGAACTCGTCGAGGGCATGCAGTTCGACAAGGGGTATCTCTCCCCCCACTTCGTCACCGACGCCGTCGCGATGGAGGCGGCGCTGGACGATGCGTACATCCTGATTCATGAAAAGAAAATCACCTCCGCGCGGGACATGGTCCCGCTGCTCAGCAAGGCCGCCGAGCAAGGCAAGCCGATGCTCATCATCGCCGAGGATATCGAAGGCGAAGCCCTGGCGACGCTGGTGGTCAATAAGCTTCGCGGCACGCTTAAAGTCGCGGCCGTGAAGGCCCCAGGCTTTGGTGATCGCCGCAAGGCGATGCTGGAAGACATCGCGATCGTGACGGGCGGCACCGCGATCTTCGACGAACTGGGGATCAAGCTGGAAAACATCGAACTGTCGCAGCTTGGGCGGGCCAAGAAAATCCGCATCGACAAGGACAACACCACCATCATCGAAGGCGGCGGCGAAGAGAAGGCCATCAAGGGCCGCATCGAAGCCATCAAGACCGAGATCGAGAATACAACCAGCGATTACGACCGCGAGAAGCTCCAGGAGCGCCTGGCGAAGCTCGCCGGCGGGGTCGCGCAGATCCAAGTCGGCGCGGCCACCGAGGTCGCGATGAAGGAAAAGAAGGCACGCGTCGAGGACGCTCTGCACGCCTGCCGAGCCGCGGTGGAAGAAGGAATTCTGCCCGGCGGCGGCGTCAGCGTCATTCGCGCCGCGGCCAAGACGCTGGATAGTCTTCGCAAGAAGACCCCAAGCGAGGATCAGCGATTGGGCATCGAGATCGTGCGGAGAGCCATCGAAGCTCCCATCAAGCAGATCTCCGAAAACGCCGGCGTGGACGGCTCGGTCGTCGCCCAACGCGTCAAGGACAGCAGCGAAACCAACTTCGGCTACAACGCCCTCACCCACGAATATGGCGACCTGATGAAGATGGGGGTCATTGTGCCGACGAAGGTCGAGTGCACGGCCCTCCAAAACGCCGCGAGCATCGCGAGTTTACTGCTCACGACGGATGCGATTGTCAGCGAGATCAAGGAAGACAAACCCGAACCAGCCGGTGCGCCGGGTGGCGGGATGGGCGGGATGTACTAATTCCCCAATAACGATCCCCGACGAAAGCCAATGGATGGCCATCCGTTGGCTTTGACACGAAACCCCCGGCCACGTCCGGGGCCATCGTCGGCCTTGTGGTCGGCGGCGTGCTCTTAAGCGCCAGGAGCGCAAGGCGTTTGTGCGGACATTTCGGAGCCACTCGAGACCCGGCGGATGGCCATCCGTCGGCTTTGGCGGAAATAAAATGCGGTTTTCCTTGTCCCTCGCATTGGGAAAGCCGACGGATGGCTATCCGCCGGGGAATTTTCTTGTATTGAGGCAATAGGTCGCGCACACTTCCTCCCGTGCCGCAACCGTGGAACGACTGGTACCACGTCGTCGTCCACGTTTACGGCTCATGGCTCCCCGGCGACCCACGCGGGTGGCGGGCACTTAATCATGCTGTCCACATCGAAAGGGATTACAAACATCCGCCGAGACCGGGCGAATTCGGGGAGATACATCGATATTCGCAGGCACTGATGAAGCGGCCTGCGACGCACCTCGCGGCCGAACTGTGTCCGGTCGCAAGCGCGGCGATCATCGATAAACTGGAATCCGACGGCGTGCAGGTGCTCGCGCTTTCGCTCGACGGCCATCATTTGCACTTGCTGGCGAAATTCGTTGGTGAGCAGCCACGGCATTGGGTCGGCCGGGCGAAGAAACATGCCTCACACGTCTTACGCCGGCAAGGCCTACGGACCGGCAAGGGTGGCTTATAGGCCAAATGCTCGCGGGCGGAACCCATCCGCGATCGGCAGCACCAGATCAATACATTCCATTACATCGTCCGGCACGGGCAACGCGGCGCCACATGTCTGGACGTTTCGCGACAAAAGGAATCCCAACGGATAGCCGTCCGTTGGCTTTGAACGGCCGGACGGACCCGCCGAGCAAATCGCAGACCGCGAAGGGCCGGCCGATTTCACCCTCATTCAGTCATTAAAGCATTCGGGCTTGATTCTGGTTTCGGATTTCGGGTTTCTGGTTTCCTCCAACGGCCGCCGTCCTTGCCCCACCCGTCCCTTCCCGGTAGTGTCGCTCAGGCATGGCTTTAATGTGCACGCCGGGCGGCCTGGTGGCCGATAAGGGTGTGAAACGGAGCGGCCATGCGATTAGTTCGGGATGCTGTCATGATTGATGAGGAAGAGGAGCAGATGCCCGCGCCGGCGGACGGCGTGGTCGAGGAAGTCGTGGATGAGGGGGACGAGGGGGACGCCTCGGCCGATGTGGCGGTGGATACGCGCGTAATGGAAGCCCTGCTTCTGGCGACGCACCATCCGCTGACAGCCGGGCGGCTCGCGGAATTGATGGGTTTGCCCGCGACGCGGCCGGTGCGCAAGGGGGTTCAGCAGCTCAATACGGAATATGCGGATACGGGGCGATCGTTTCGGATCGAGCAGGTGGCCGGCGGATATCAGATTTTGACTTTGCCGGAGTTTGGGGAGCAGCTCAAGAAGCTGCATCAGCGCGAGATCGACGCGAAGCTGACCAAGGCGGCACTGGAGACATTGGCGATCATTGCCTACAAGCAGCCGATTCTTCGGGCGGAGATTGAGTCGATCCGCGGGGTGGCTTGCGGGGAGACGATTCGGAATCTGATGGAAAAGCATCTGGTTCGCATCGCGGGAAGGGCCGAGGAGCCGGGGCGGCCGATTCTATATGGGACGACGAAGCGATTTTGGAGGTCTTCGGGTTGAACAGCCTGAAGGATCTGCCGCAGAACGAAGAGGGGTTGCAGCCGCAGGGGTAAATCCAATCGGATGTTTTGCAAATAGGTAACCACGCCGGGGAGTTCCCTTTCCGGTTTTCTTCTTGCAATCATCTTGCATGTACATTATGGTTGCGTCTGCGATTTAGTCAGTTGAATCGTTGGAGCACCGGACATGCACATTCGCTTTGGCTATTGGCCAACGGCGGCGCTGGCGGTCTGCCTATGGGCCGCGGAAGCCGCCCTCTCGGCCGAATCCGCGACGCGGATCGACGACTCGCCGCCGCCTATGCCGGCGGTGTTGCCTGCAACAAGGGTGTCCGAATTCGCCCCACCGCTCTTGACGCCGATTGTCGCGCCGGTGACTTCGACGCCGATTGTTACGGGGCCGACTCCGACTGTGACGGTATCCGCGCCGGCGACTCGACCCGCCGGGCCTTCGCAGCAATTGAGCCCGATCGTGGTGACGTCCAATCTCGACACGGCCCGCGATCAGATCGCGCCGAGCCTGGGGGCGGTGACATACACCATCGGCCAGGAGCAAATCGACTCGATTCCGCAGGGTGAGAATGCGCCGTTCCAACAGGTTTTGCTGCAGAATGCCCGGGGTCGTCGCCGACTCATTCGGGCAGGAGCACGTTCGCGGAGAGCACGCGAACACCACGTATCGCGTCAACGGCGTGATCCTGCCGGAGCCGTTGAATGGATTCGGGCAGGAGTTGGACACATATTTGATCGATTCGACGACGCTAATCGACGGGACGTTGCCGGCGCAATTCGGATTTCGCACGGCGGGGATCATCGACGTGACCACCAAGACCGGACAGAGCCTCGATTCCAACGAGCTGTCCGTTTACGGTGGATCGTACGACACGTTTCAGCCGTCGTATGAAGTCGGTGGAACCAGCGGGAAATGGGATTACTTCTTCAGCGGCTCTTACAAACACAGTGATATCGGGATCGAAAATCCCGCGCCCCACGCAATACGCGATTCACGACGCCACGGATCAGTCGCGATTTTTCGGATATCTCTCCTACCTCATCGACGACACGAGCCGCCTGAGCTTCATCCTCAACGCGGCGTATTCGACGTTTCAGATTCCGGATACGGCCGATCTTCCGCAAGTTTATCCCCTGGCCGGAGTTCCGTCATATCCCTCTCAGAACATCAACGAAAACCAGACCGAGCAAACCTATTACTCGGCTGTCTCCTACCAGAAAAGCAGCGACGAGGGCTCGATCCAGGCCTCGGCATACACCAGTTATAGCCAAATTCATTACACGCCGGACCCCGTGGGCGATCTGATCTTCCTGGGCGCGGCCAGCAATATTCTCAACGGCTACGCCACGAGTGGATTGCAATTTGACGGCTCTTATAACATCAACGACTACCACACCCTCCTGCGCCGGCGTCATCGCCAACTACACGGGCGAAAATCTCGAGACCGGCACGTCCGTCTTTGACGTCAATCCCGCGACCGGCGGCGATTTCCGGATGTGCCGACGGAGATCGACGACACCACGCGCAATCACGCCACCAGCGCGGGCGTTTATGTCCAGGACGAATGGAAAATCGCCAGGAATGTGACGATCAATTATGGCGGGCGATTCGATGTATTCGAGGCGAATTTCGACAATGAGAGCCAGTTCAGCCCGCGCGTGAACCTGGTTTGGAAAGTGGACGACAAGACGACGGCGCACATCGGCTATGCGCGGTATTTCGTGCCGCCGCCAGTGCAGTATGTGCCGCCGAGCACGATCGCCAAGTTTGCCAATACCACCAATGCGCCGAGCAACTTTATCGACGATCCGCCCAAGGTGGAGCGTTCGAATTATTACGACCTCGGTTTTTCCCGACAGATGAGCAAACAGTGGCTGGTGAACGTGGACGGTTTCTACAAACAGGCGGACCAGCTTGTTGATCTCGGTCAGTTCGGACAGGCCCTGATTCTCTCGCCATTCAATTACGAAAAGGGATTCGACTACGGCCCGGAAGTGAGCACGACTTACAAACTCGACAATTTCTCCACCTTCGGAAATTTCGCGTGGGTTCAGACCGGCGGGCGAAATATCGATTCCCAGCAGTTCCTGATCGACAGCGACGAACTGGCTTACATTCAAGACCACTACATCAAGCTCGACCACGAATCGGCGTACACCATGTCCGCAGGCGTTTCGTACAACGTGAGCAACTACGATCTGGTCTATATCGACGCGCTCTACGGCTCGGGCCTTCGCTCCGGTTTTGCCAACCTCGACCACACCGAGCCTTACTACCCCGTCAATCTCGGCTATCAGCACGTTTTTAGAATCAGCGGGTCGGCAAATCAATCGGTCACCGCGCGAATCGATATCGTGAATGTCTTTGATCAGGTCTATCAACTCCGCAACGGGAGCGGGGTTGGCGTCGGGCGCCCCTCAATACGGGCAGCGGCGCGGAGTTTACGTGGGCTTGGCCTACGAGTTTTGATTTTCACAAGGCAGGACGTGGCTGGCGACGAAGATGAAACCCCGGATGACGAGGAGATCGGTTTGGTCCCGATCTTCACGATGGTTCTATGGCTGACCTGCGTGGCGGTTTTTTTGGTCGGGGTGATGTTTGACGAGCCGCCCCCGGCACCGGCGACGCGGCCGACCACGACAACTCCGGTCGAGTTGCTCTCCGTGGACCTGTCGAACGAGCCCGAGCCGAGCCGGGATTTTCGGGCGCTCGTCGCGAGTTTACCGCGGCACCGGAAGCACCGGTGATACCGGCCAGGCCCGCCGAGCCGGTGGCGGCGGAGCCCGTCGAGGCAGAGCCGGCCTTTTTGGATTTACAAACGCTCACGCCGATGCGGCTCGTTCGCGGCCACGGCCTCGGTGCGTTTGACGTTCGGCTATGGCGAGGGCCGCCAGCCGGGGCCGGAATATCCGCGCGATGCCGCCTTGGCGGGCGAGGAGGGAACTGTTGTCGCGCGTTTTGAAGTGGATGAGAGTGGGCGAGTGGGTGAAGCGGAGGCGGTCGTTCCTTGTCCGTGGCCGGAGTTGAATCAATCGGTGCTGCGACACGATCCGGCACGATTGGCGATTCTCACCGGGGCCGCCCCGGTCTTATGAAGTCTCGATCGAGTTTCGAATCAATCGGCATTGAGCCGTGTGGAGTGTGATATGCACGCTGTAATGGCAAACGTGGTCATGGAATATTTCGATCGCGGCGGGCCGATGATGTGGCCCATTTTGGTGGTGATGCTCTTCGCCCTCACAGTGATCATCGAGCGGTCGCTGTGGTGGCGGTCCCTGAGCCAGCGCACCCGATCGAAGCAACTGGAAAAGAGCTTTGAGGCGATCGCTTCCGGCGATTTTCCGCAGGCGGTGGAATTGGCGACCGGCAGTCCCGATCCGCGATTGCGGACTATTCGCGAGGGACTTTTGCATGCGCACAGTTCGCTTCTGGGGGCCATGCAGATTCGCGCCGCCGACGAACTGGAGAAGGGGGAGAAGCATCAGTGGGTGCTGGGAACGCTAATCACGCTAGCCCCCCTGCTCGGCCTGCTGGGAACGGTCACCGGGATCATGCGCAGCTTCAATTTTGTCGGCGAGGAGGATCTCGCCCCGACCAAAGTCAGCGGCGGGATCGCCGAAGCGCTGATCGCCACCGCCTGCGGTCTGGCGATCGCCATCTGCTGTTTGCTTCCTTACAACTATTTCAATCGCAAGTTGGCGCAATTTCGCCGCGCAATTGGAGCGGACCATTAACCACGTGGAACTGCTGGCACAATCGGCCAAACAGCATGGGCATGACCTGGAAGAATTCTCGCGCCGCCGGGCACTTGGCCGATAAAAAGGAGATGTCTTATGCCGGTCAAATTGAATTCCAAGCTTCCCGCCGACAATGCCGAGGCGCGGATCGAGATCATCCCGCTGATCGACATTATGTTTTTTCTTCTGGCGTCGTTTATGCTGGTGAGCCTTAGCATGGTGAATCTTAAGAGCATCCGGGTTAATCTGCCGACGGCCTCATCCGCTGCGACCACTACGGAACAACGGCGGGACCTGGTTGATCTTTCGGTGGATCGCGCCGGGGAGATGTTTTTGGACAAGAAGCCCCTCGATGACCAGGAACTGGTGGCGGCGCTTTCCGAAGAAATGGCCGGCAATCCGCGGCTCCGGGTGCTGATCAGCGGTGACCGCGACGCCCGGCACGGGGACGTGATCCATGCCCTGGACCTTGTCCGCTCGGCCGGCATTGATAAAGTGGCCTTCGAAATACACGACGCGCGAAAGGCGGGTTCATGACCAAGTCGATTCTGTATTTGAATCTTTTGGGGATTCTGGTTCTGGCAATCGTCGTTTACGTTCAATCGAAGACGAACCAGCAACAGCACCAGGTCATCGATCAGCTCAATATCAACCTGGGGCAAAGCCATTCGACGATTGACGACCGCGACAAATCCCTCCGCGACGATCAACAGCAGATTGACGATCTGCGGCTGAAGCTCGACCAGGCGACCAAGGCGCTGGCGGATAAGTCCACCGACTTCCAGAAGCTGGCGGATGAGCGGGACCAGATTGAGGCCGAGTCGCAAAAATGGCAGGCGGCGGTATCGGAGCGGGATGACGCTTTGCAGAAGGCCAATGCGAACATTCAGGCCGACAACGCGGCAATCACCAGCCTAAAATCGGACCGCGACGATGCGATTTCAAAGTACAACGACCTGGCCAAGCAGTTCAATGATTTGACGAATCAGCTCAATACCCTGAGGGCGACAACGAGGCAGGCGGCGGGGTCTTCGTAGCAGGGGTTCCCCTTATCGGCGCGGGCCGACGGGGTGGAAAAGCTCCAGCGGCAGTTTGAAACCGGCGGCTTCGATTCGGGGCAGGAAGCGGGGCCTGAGGCCGCAGGCGTGAAGCTGCCCTTTGATTTTTCCCTCGGAATCGATGCCTTCTTCAACGAATTTGAAGAGTTCCTGAAGGATGACTTTGTCCCCTTCCATGCCGCCCATTTCGGTGATGCTGACGACGCGCCGCGACCCGTCGCGCAGACGGGATTGCTGCACGATCAGATGGATCGCCGAGGCGATCTGCTCGCGGACGACGCGGATGGGGAAGTCGATCCCGCCCATCAGGGCAAGCGTTTCCATTCTGCTGATGACGTCGCGGGCGGTATTGGCGTGGAGGGTGGTGAGGGAGCCGTCGTGGCCGGTGTTCATGGCCTGAAGCATGTCGAGGCAGTCGCCGCCGCGGCACTCGCCGACGATGATCCGCTCCGGCCGCATGCGCAATGAATTTCGCACCAGTTGACGGATGGTCACTTCGCCTTTGCCGTCCGGCTTGGCGCGCTTGGCTTCGAGTGTGATGACGTGATCCTGGGCCAGCTTCAGTTCCGCGGCGTCTTCGATCGTGACAATTCGCTCTTCGGACGGGATGAAGCTGGATAGTACGTTGAGCAAGGTCGTTTTGCCCGACCCGGTGCCTCCGGCGACGACGATGTTGAGGCGCGCCAGGACTGAGGCTCGCAAAAATTCCGCGATGGGCTGCGTGAATGATCCCAGCCGGACCAGATCGTCGGCGCTGAGCAGGCCCTTGCCGAATTTTCGGATGGTGATGCACGGCCCCGCCACGGAGACGGGGGGAATGACCGCGTTGACGCGCGACCCGTCAGGAAGGCGCGCGTCGATGAGGGGATCGTTTTCGTCCATGTGCAGGCCGAGCGGAAGGATGATCCGATCGATAATGCGGCGGACGTGGACGTCGTCCTCGAAGACGACGTCGGTCAGGACCGACTTGCCCCGGCGCTCGACATAGACGCGATCGGCGCGATTGACCATCACTTCGGTCACCGAGGGATCGTCGAGCAGCGGCTGGATGGGCCCGAAGCCGACCAGTTCGTCGAGCACTTGCTTGTGGATTTCTTCGCGCAGGCCGGCGGGAAGGCGGCCCGCGACGGTGTCGGTTTCCTCGCGGGCTCGCAATTCGATTTCGGTTCGGGCGGCGGGGTCGTCTCGCCGCTGTAGAAGATCGGCGTGATCGGCTGTGAGGCGGCCGATAATCTGCCACTTCAACGATCGCGATTCCACGGACTGGGCACTCCCCGCGACTGCTTCGGGGGCACTTTTGGCGATTACGGCGCTAGACATCAACCTGAACTATCGGCAAGTTGTCGGGGAGGGTTTTGCCTTAACAATAGCGGACTTCGCCGTTTGAACGAGCAGTTCAAATGGAGCCAGGTGCTCCGGCTCACCAAGGAGCCGCTCCGGATGCCATTGAACAGCCCCAAATAGCGGAAATGACGGGTCCTCGAACCCCTCAATAACGCCATCCGGCGCGGTGGCGATAACCTTGAGTCCACGCCCCAATTTGTCAACAGATTGCTTGTGATACGTATTGACCGATATTTCTGGCTTGCCGATGGCTGCTCCCAATTGCGAGGAAGTATCCAGGGCAACGGGGTGACGCAGCAGGTTTTCGTCCATCTTGCGATGTTCCAGCGATTGCCCGCGCGCCAGGTCCGGCAGGAATTGATGCAAACTGCCGCCCCGATAAACATTCATCAGTTGCGACCCCAGGCAGATTCCCAGGGCGGGCAAGCGACGCTTTTCCACCTCGGCCAAGAGGGCTAATTCAAACTTCTGCCGCGCGGGATCGATGGGAACGGCCTTCGGATGCCGGGCTTGTCCGAAGACGCGCCGGATCGAGATCGTCGCCGCCTGTGAACAGAATTCCGTCGAGCAGATCGACGTAGGCGGGGATCAGAGCGAGATCGGATTGATACGGAAGCAGCACGGGCAACCCCCCCGCCAACTCCACGCCCTTGGAATAATCGGCGGGAGATTCGTATTTGCCGGCTTCGCTGTGCTGGTCGATCGTGATGCCGATCACCGGTCGCGACACGTTACGCCTCCAACAATTCCACCGGCTTTTTCCGCCCGGCGCGCTTTCGCTCGTTCTCGGTGAGGAGATCTTTGCGGAGGCGTATGCTGGTCGGCGTGGCCTCGACGAGTTCGTCTTCCTCGATGTATTCCAGGGCCTGCTCGAGGGTCATCTTTCGCGCGGGCTTGAGAATGATGTTCTCGTCGCTCGACGTGGTGCGCATGTTGGAGAGTTTTTTCGCCTTGGTAGGATTCACGACGATGTCGTCCTCGCGGCAATGCTCGCCGACGACCTGCCCCTGATAGACGGGCTCGCCCGGCTCGACGAAAAGCACGCCGCGGTCCTGGAGGGTGTTGAGGGCGTAGGCGTTCACATTGGCGGCGATATTGGAAATCATCACGCCGTTGACGCGGGCGGGAACGTCCCCGCGCAAGGCGGAATATTCATGGAAATTGTGATGCATGACGGCTTCGCCCTGCGTGGCGGTGAGCATTCGGGTCCGCAGGCCGATCAATCCGCGGGCGGGAATCGTAAATTCCAGATGCGTATGTCCGTCGCGGGTGTCCATGCGGACCAGTTCGCCGCGGCGATTGCCGACCAGTTCCATCACGGCGCCCAGATTCTTCTCCGGGACGTCGACGACGAGATATTCGATCGGCTCCTGCACCGTACCGTCTTCCAGTTTCTTCACGATGACGTGCGGCTTGCTGATGGAAAGCTCGTACCCCTCACGCCGCATGTTTTCGATGAGGATGCCCAGATGCAACAGCCCGCGTCCCGAGACTTTGAGGGCATCTTTGTTCTCGGTCTCCTCGACCTTCAGGGCGACGTTGCTCTCCAGTTCCTTCATCAGCCGCTCGCGAAGATTTCGGCTGGTGACGTACTTGCCTTCTTTGCCGGCGAAGGGGGAATCGTTGACGCTGAACATCATGGTCAGCGTTGGCGGCTCGATCTCGGCGGCCTCGAGGGGCTGCGGATCGACCGGATCGCAGACGCTGTCCGCGATGTCAACGGTTTCCAATCCCACCAGCGCCACGATGTCGCCGGCCTCGGCGTCATCCACGTTCTTGCGGCCCAGCCCGTCAAAGACCTGGACCTGCTGAACCTTGGACTTGATGCGCGTTCCGTCGCGGCGGACCACGGTGATCTGCTGGCCGGACTTGATCACGCCGTTGTGAATGCGCCCGACGCCGATGCGCCCGACGTAGTCGTTGTATTGGATGCTGCTGATCTGAATTTGCAGAGATTTTTCCGGGATCGCCATGCGGCGCGGGAACGTGCTTCAGAAGCGCCTCGAAAACCGGGCGGATGTCCGTGCCGGGCTCCTCCAATTTCCAGGAAGCCGTACCGGCTCGCCCGCTGGCGTAGAGAACCGGGAAATCGAGCGTCTCCTCATCAGCGCCCAGTTCCACGAACAGATCGAATACTTCGTCCAGAACCGCATAGGCCCGCGCATCCGGGCGGTCGATCTTGTTGATCACCACGATGGGCCGAAGCTCATGCTGAAACGCCTTCTTCAGGACGAAGCGGGTCTGCGGCATCGGTCCCTCGGCGGCATCGACGAGCAGGAACACCCCGTCGGCCATGCCCAGGACGCGCTCGACTTCCCCGCCGAAATCGGCGTGGCCGGGGGTGTCGATCAGATTGATCTTCGTCATTACGCCATCGGGGGCGGTAAATTGGATCGCCACGTTCTTGGCCAGGATGGTGATTCCCCGCTCGCGCTCGAGGGGATTGCTATCGAGGAGCGTGTCCTGCTGGACCTGACTTTGGCGAAAATTGCCGCTTTGGCGCAGCAGCGCGTCGACCAGCGTCGTTTTGCCATGGTCGACGTGGGCGATGATTGCGACGTTGCGGATGTTGTTACGCACTCTGTTCATTTTATCCGTTCAACCCATTCTAGGCGTAAGAGCCCGCCCCATTTTTCTGCAACGTCTGCGTCGCCGCCTTTTGCGACACAGGCTAGGCACGGCGACGAGTCGTATCAAGTGAAGCGATACGGCGAGGAGCCGTAACGACGCATGGGTCGCAAAAGGCGGCGACCCGGAGGGTTGCGTCCAAACGGGCCGTTCGCGTCGTTATCGCTCCTTGCCGGGTCGCTTCACCTGACCCAACTCGTCGCTCTGCCTCACGCCCGGCCCGTTTGGACGCAACGCAGACGTTGCAGAAAAACGGGGCAGGCTCTCGGGGGCGGGTAAGATACTGAACCACGATTGGTTACACAACGGAGGTACTATGAAGAATCGGCTGTTTTTGTGTTTTTTCGCCATGATTGGCGTTGGCGCGATGATAACGGGCCTGTGCGCGGACGAATCGACTCCGGCGCTTCCCGTTAATTTGCAGGATCGGGCCACGCAAACATGGCTGCTGGAGCAAACCGCCTCGATCGCCAAGGACCCCGAGACCTCGGCGGTTTGGGCGGTCGATCAAGCTGCCGACATGCTCAAAGGCCAGCCCGCGCAAACGGCGGTCGATTATTTCCAGGGAATGCTCTATCAGGTCAAGAACCACTCCGTCCAGCGCGCCATTCGCTTCCAACTGGTTTCGCTCTACCGGAGCATGGATCGGCAAGACAAGGCGACCGAGCAGCTTAATGAACTGATGTCCGAACCTGAATGAATGGGAGATTTACTGTGGCACTTGCAAAGACAAGCCGCGAAGCGTCGCTTCGTCCTGGTAGTTAAACGTCCATCGACCCGGCCAATCGCGATGAAGGACGGCGCAGTGTCTTGGCGGTTCCGCCGCTGGTGACGACACGATGTGAAATCGGCACGCCTCGGGTCTGAAGCAATTTCAATCTTTCGGCGCTCGCCTTGGCCAGGGCGTCGATGACGGCGACCAGCATCTCCTGACGAGTCGTCGCCAGGGTGAGATTTTCGAACGCCGCCGGTTTGGGCTCGATGCTGAGGCGATCACCCGCCAGATAGGGCTCAAACCGGCAGTCGACGGGTTTGTGACGGGCCAGTTTTTTCACCAGCCGATAGAATTCGCCTTCGTCCAATTCAGAAAACAATTGGCATCGCATCCATTCGAGGGACGATCCGGCCGCGGCGATGGTGCCGACGGAGAGCCACATCCGGCCGACGCCGAGCGCTCGGGTCAGCAGCAGCGGGTGCGGACGCGGGCGGTCTGTACAGAGGGCCAGGACATCGGTCGATCCGCTGACGTTCAGCAACCGACCCGGCTCGGCGCCGGCGAGGACGATCGCGCCGGTCGTATCAATCCACCCTGCCATGACGGGCATCCCGATTGGCAAGCCGATCTGGGCCGTTAAGCGCCCGCCGATTTGATTGGATTCGAGAATTTCCGGTAGCTGGCGGATCCGAATCCCTGCGGCGTCGCATAGTTCACGGCTCCAGCCGCCCAATTTCAGAGTCTCATACAAGCCCATAAACGACGCGTTGGATCGATCCACTACGCGCTCGCGGGTGAGTTTCCAATGTAAAAACGTATTGAGATGGCCCACCAAATCGGCCTTGCGTAGAATTTCCGGGTGATGAGCCGCGAACCAGGCCGCCGTGCTCGAACTGATCCCACCCGGAAATGGGCGCGTGCCGGCAATCGCGAGATATTCCTCGCGGCCTACTCGACGTTCCAACTCGGCAGCCTCGGTGACGCTGCGGCGATCCTGATGGGTGATGATCGGCGTCAGCGGCTTGCCGCGCCGGTCCATCGCGACCCAGGCGGGCGACATGACCGAAAGCGCGACCGCATCCGCTCGTCGCGCTCGCGGGCCTAAATCCCTAATTGCCCTGACGATCGCGCGGAGAATCTTGGCAGGATCCACTTCGGCTCGTGTTCCATCGAAATGCGTGGGGTAGCTTGCGCGAGCCATTGCGCCGACGATTTTGCCCTCGCGCAATAAAGCGGATTTGAGAGATGACGACCCGAGGTCGAGACCGAGGATGAGCATGCGAGGGGGAAGCGTATTTACGTTCGCACGGCGTGCTACGCACGCCCGCTAAATAGGCGCGATGGCGCTTGCAATTCTATTTAGCGGGCGTGCGCAGCACGCCGTGCGAATACCGAACCGCGCCCATTCGCGCGCAACTATTTCGCCGACCACTCCGTATGAATCATCTCAGTCGGATTGTCCGACCGCGCATACGTATGAGCCCCAAAGAAATCCCGCTGGGCCTGGATCAAATTCCCCGGCAAGCGAGCGCGCCGATAGGCATCGTAATAAGCCAACGACGCGCTGAACGCCGAAGTCGAGATGCCGCTTTCCGCGCCGAGCTTCACAATCCGCCGCCAGGCGTCCTGGCGCGGTTGGATCGCATCGCGGAAGCGATTGGCCATCAGTAGATTCGCCAGGCCCGGCTCCTCGTGGAACGCGCTTCTTGATCTCTTTGAGGAAAATGGCGCGGATGATGCAACCGGCCTCCCAGATTCGGGCCATTTCGTCCAGGCGGATACCGTAGTTGAACGCCTTGTTCGCCGCGGAGAGCAGCGCCATGCCCTGGGCGTAGGAGCAAATCTTGCTGCAATAAAGGGCGTCGCGAACGTCGTTGATGAACGCCTTGAGGTCGCCGGCAAATTTCTTGGGAGCCGCCCCCGTGAGGACTTTGGAAGCCGCGACGCGCTGGTCCTTCAGCATGGAAATCTCGCGCATATCCACGGCCGCCGCCATCGTCGGAACCGGAACCTGCAAATCCAAGGCCGACTTGATCGTCCACGTGCCCGTCCCCTTCATTCCGACAATATCCAGAATCTGCTCAACGAGCGGCTGCTTCGGATTCTCCGGATCGGGGAAATTGATCACCTTCTGCGAAATCTCGATCAGAAAGCTCTGCAGTTCCCCCTGATTCCATTCCCCGAAAACGTCCTGGAGCTGCGCGTTATTCAACCCGCCGACGTTTTTGAGAAGGTCATAAGCCTCGGCGATCAGTTCCATGTCGCCGTATTCGATTCCATTGTGAACCATCTTGACGAAGTGCCCCGCCCGCGCGCCCGCAGTAGGCTACGCATGGGCCATCGTCGCTCTTGGCGGAGATCTTCACCAGAATCGGCTCGATATGCTCATACGCCTCGACGTCGCCGCCAGGCATGATGCTCGGGCCCCACAGCGCGCCTTCTTCGCCGCCGCTGACGCCCATGCCGAAGAATCGGATCCCCGTCCCCTTGAGTTCGTCGATGCGGCGTTCGGTGTCGGTGAAGAGGGAATTGCCGCCGTCGATGATGATGTCTTCGGGCTGAAGGAGGGGTCTGAGGCTGGCGATGACCTGATCCACAGGCTTGCCGGCCTTGACCATGATCAGAATCTTCCGCGGGCGATCCAGGAGCTGAACGAATTCCTGATAGGTCGCCCCCATCTTGGCGTTCTTGCCTTTGGCGATGCCATTGATGAATTCGACGCTCTTTTCAGTAGTGCGGTTAAAGACCGCGATGGGGAAGCCATTTCGCTCGATGTTCAGGGCGATATTCCGACCCATCACTTCCAAACCGATGACGCCAAATGCCTGTCCCATGGGAAACTCCGTTTGTTGTCTCGATTAAATGCCAAAAAAACGGGGAGGCAAACAGGCTGCCTCCGCCGGGGTAATATTGTGGGAAATCCCGCCACTGTTTGCAACGGTCATTTTGGCTGCCCGCTGATTAGCGGCGACCCGCCCGGAATCGGCGCGATTCTTGGCTTCGGATTGGCATGGGGGCCGATTCCTAGCACTTCCTGAGCATAACACCGCAGGATTTCCGCGACGGAGAGTGCTGACGCCAGCGCCCCGCCGGGGTGTTGCGGCGCGTCCCCGTCGAAAAGCTCGCCGATCTGGCCCATGCCGTCGCCGTTCATGTGTTCGAGGCAGGGTTGAATCCATTGGCGGATTCGCGCGATGGTCTGGGCGTCGCGTCCGTGAACGCGAGCTTCCGCCGAAGCTAAGGGGCCGAGTAGCCAGGGATAGACCGTGCCCTGATGCTGGGCACGATCACGCGAGACGACGCTTCCCGAGTAGCGGCCCTGATATGCGGGATCGTTTCGGCTCAGGGTGCGCAAGCCGACCGGCGTGAGAAGTTCGGTGATGACCGTCCGCACCAGCGCTTCATGGCGCGAGGGATCGAGGATCGCATGTGGCAGGGAAACGGCGAAAATCTGGTTGGAGCGGATCGACGCGTCGTTGCCGTTGTCGTTGAGGCAATCGAAGCAGCAATTCGCCTTTTCGTTCCAGAACGACGCGTTGAACGATGTCCGGGCTTTTTGTGCCAGAACATCCAACTCCGTGGCAACCGCGCGCTTCTGAAGTCGCTCGGCGATGTTCGCCGCGATCTTCAGTGCATTGAACCAGAGGGCGTTAAGTTCGACGGGCTTGCCCATCCGCGGCGTGACGACCCACTGGCCGACCTGCGCATCCATCCACGAAGCGGCGACACCCGGCGAGCGCGTGCCGAGGAGCCCGGATTGATCAACCTGAATCCCCAGCTTGGTTCCCTGCCGATAGGCCTGCAAAATCGTTTGCACCGCCGGCCAAAGCGCCGCCATCGCCTCTTGATCGTCCGCAAAGCGCAGGTACTCCCCCACCGCGGCGACGAACAAGAGGGAAATATCCGCCCCGTTATATCGCGGGGGAGCGCCATCCTCGGGCAATTCCGACGGAATCAACCCATCGCGCATTTGCGACGCCATGGAGAGCAAATATTTACGGCCGTCTTCCAACCGGCCGGGAATCAGAAACAGGCCGGTGAATCCAACCAGTCCCGCCCGATTCGCCGGCGGCGACCAGGGATATTGCCCGATCACATGCACCGGCTGCGGCGCATCGGACGGGAGCTTCACGACAAAAGCGTCGGCCGCCCGGATCAGGGCTTGCAAAGTCTCGTCCCGGTCTTCGCCGGCGGGCGTGCCGCTTGCGGCGGCGCCACGATCCAGCTCTTCAGCCGCGCGATTTAGTTCGTCCAAAACCCGATCGACGCGCACCGGTTCGCTTGAGCAGATCAGATGCACGCTTTGTCCCGGCGAGACCGACCAGCGGAACACGCCTGGGTTCCACAAATCTTCCAAACCGGCATAGCCGCGCTGCTCTTCACCGCGATAGATCGAATTGAGATACCAATACGGCTCGCCGCGGAATTCGCCGTCGTGCGCGAAGAAGACCTCCGGCGTGCGCACGGTCGCGGGGATCCGGACCTGCCCCTCCTTGCGCACCTCGGCATATAGCCGCCCGTTCCATTGATAGGACAGTTCGTGAATCCCGCGCATGGCCAGCAGAGGCGCGCGCTTCCAAAGTAATCGGCTTGTCCCCGCCCAGAAGCGTGTACGTCAGGCAGACAACATTTTCACCCCGCAGCAGGCAGAGCGACTTTTCCAGAGTGAACCCATCCCCCTGATACGCCCAGCGCGGAAACGGATCATTGCTGAACGCCCGGAGGAGGCGGTATCCCTGCGGGTAGATCGTCCCCGGATATTCATTGCAAGCCAGGGGAAATGCACCGCGCTCGGTGATGACTGTTTCGTCCACGTGCGAAACCAGGACCATGCGCCGCACGGGAGGGGTCATGGCCGCGACAAGTAGCCCGTGGTATTTGCGCGTATTCATCGCGCAGAGCGTGGACGCAGCGAACCCGCCCAAGCCGTTGACGGCAAGCCATTCCCGGCTGATGAGGCCTTCAAAATCCAGAGATGAAATGTCCGGGGGTCTCATGACTTGTCCTCCGTGATCTCCCCGCCGCGAATCATACACAGGTAAGCGATAATTGTGAACCCAACCCGCATTAAATAGGATGGGGGCATGAAGACATGGTGCCCAGGCACGAAGGCAGGTAGGCACGAAGTGAAAGGCGGCAGCCCTGCTTTTCCCTTCGTGCCTATGTGCCTCCGTGCCTCCGTGCCTGCACTTTCGCACCCGTAGCTCAACCGGACAGAGCATCGGATTTCTAATCCGACGGTTGCAGGTTCGAGTCCTGCCGGGTGCGCTAAGAGCGACTCAGTGAAGCCGGATACTGCTCCCCCTCTCCTTGTACCCAGGGGGAGGGCGGGGGTGGGGGTTCTTAGCGATTGCCGATGAATGCCCCTGACCCATCGTGCCGAAACCAGCGGAAGGGAACCGGAGGTGCTCTCCCCGAGCACACGGAGAGGCGACAAGAGGAAGCGGTATCTTGCGGCCGTCGCCGAGAGCACGGCGCATTGGCCCCTTTTCAAATGTCGTGTATCCTGTAGAATACTTAATTCTCACTGTTTTTTAGAGGACCGCATGGCAGAAAACGAACCCGCCGTACAGGAACAGCAGGAAATTCCTTACAACATTTCGATCGAGGACGCCGGACCGGCGACCAAGAAGGTCTCGATCGAGATTCCAGAGGAACTGATCACCTCCAAGCTCGCCGAGCAATTCCAGGAGCTGCGCCGCGAGGCGGCAGTGCCCGGATTCCGGCCCGGGCACGCCCCGCAGAAGCTCATCGAGCGCCGCTTCCAGGGGGACGTCCGCCAGCAGGTGGCCCGGACCCTCATCAGTCAGGCTTATGAGCAGGCCGTCCAAAAGCACAATCTACAGGTCATCGGCGAGCCGGAATTCGACAAGCCGGAAGACCTCAAACTCCCCGAGTCGGGGAAGCTGACCTATTCCTTCCAGGTCGAAGTGCAGCCGGACATCACGCTCCCGCCGCTGACCGGGCTTAAGATCAAAAGGGTCAAGGTAGAAGTCCTCGATAAGCACATCGACAAGGCCGTGTTAAATCTGCGCGAGCAGCAAGGGGTGCTGATCCCGATCGAAGACCGCGGCGTCGAGACCGGCGACCACCTATTCGGCGATATCCATCTTAAGCTCGACGGCAAGGTCATCTGGCATAGACATGACCTGGAAATCATCGCTCAGCCGGGCGATATCTTCGGAATCCACATCGAGGATTCCGACAAGCAGCTCAAAGGCCTCCGCCCGGGCGAGAAACGGGAATTCACCGTCCGAGCGCCGGACAACCATTTTGACGAGAACGTTCGCGGCAAGGATGTCGTCGTTGAAGTGAGTCTGAAGGAACTCAAGCGGCTCGAACTGGCCGAGGTGAACCAGGACTTTTTGGAAAACCTCGGGTTCAGCTCCGAAAAAGAATTGCGCGACGCATTGAAGGAGCAGATGATCGAGCGCGTGCGCTACGACGTGCAGGAATCGATGCGCCAGCAGGTGCACAATTATCTGCTCTCCAACGTCTGGCTGAACCTTCCGACGAAGCTGTCGCAAAGGCAGGCCGAGCGCGTCGTCCAGCGGCGGCAAGTCGAACTCGATGATGCGCGGCGTCCCGGAAAGCAAAATCCCCGATCAGCTCGAAGCCCTCAAGAGCGGCGCCCAGGACGAGGCGGCCAAGGAACTCAAGCTTTTCTTCATCATGCAGAAGATCGCCCAGGAACAGGGCGTGGACGTCGCCGAGGGAGAACTGAACGGGCGGATCGCCGTGATCGCCGCGCAAACAGGCCGGCGGCCGGAAAAGGTGCGGCAGGAAATGTCCGCCGACGGCTCGCTTCTGAATCTTTACGTCCAGATGCGCGAGCAAAAGGCCGTCGATAAGATTCTCGAAACCGCACAAATCGAGGAAATCGACCCGCCGCCGGAAACCTAACGAAACCTTTTAGCCACAGATAGAAATCAGATAAACACAGATGAAATAAAACGCAAGAGAAAGAATTGCAAATCTGCGTCCATCTGATTTTCATCTGTGGCTAAACATCCTCTGACCCATGGCCAAAATAAACGCCCCGCGCGGCACCGCCGACATCCTGCCGAGTGAGAGTTGGAAATGGCAAGCCGTCGAGGCGATCGCCCGGCACGTCGCCCAGATCTATCACTATTCCGAAATCCGCACGCCGATTTTCGAATCGACGGAATTGTTTCACAGGGGGGTAGGGGAAACCAGCGACGTGGTCCACAAGGAGACGTACACCTTCAAGGATCGCGGGGATCGGTCGATGACGCTTCGTCCTGAGGGAACGGCAGGAACGGTCCGAGCGGCTATCGAGCACGGACTGATCGCCCAGGAAGGGTCGCGGGCGAAGGTCTTCTATATTGGCCCGAACTTTCGCTACGAGCGCCCCGCATCGGGCCGGCTGCGACAGCATCACCAATTTGGCGTCGAGGCATTTGGAATCGCCGCGCCGGAGCAGGATGTCGAGTGCATCTTGCTTCAACTGGAGTTTTACAAGCGGTGCGGGCTGAAATTGAAGGATCTCAGAATCCGTCTCAACAGTCTGGGCGACAAGGAAAGCAAACAAAGACTCGCGGAACACATCCGGGAAGCCCTGACTCCCCATAAATCAGCATTGTCCGAGGATTCGCAGCGAAGGCTGGAGGAAAATCCGCTGCGCATCCTGGACAGCAAGGAGCCCCAGGATCACGAGCTGATCGAATCGGTAAAGCTGTTCACAACGGGATTTCTTTCCCCAAAGAGCCAAGCGTACCAGGAGCGCGTCATGTCGTTGCTTAACGGCTCTCCCCTGCTCAGAGAAGCGGATACGGCCGCATTTTTCGACAGCAAACTGGTGCGCGGCTTCGACTATTACACGGAGACGCTTTGGGAAATCGGCCTTCCCGCTTTGGGGCCGCAAGACGCCCTTGGCGGCGGAGGCAGATACGACAATCTGGTCGAAAACCTCGGCGGCAAACCTACGCCAGGAGTGGGTTTCGGGAGCGGCATCGAGCGACTTCTGCTGGCCTTGGAAGCGCAGAAAATTTCCTTGCCCGATCCGCGCCCGGCCTTGGTTTGGATCGTCTATCACGGGGCTGAAGCCCGAGACTCCGCCGCGAACCTTTTGGCGGAATTGAGAGATGCGGAAATTACCGCCGACATGGATTTATCCGACCGATCCATGAAAGCCCAGTTCAAAATGGCCGACCGCGAGGCAGCCAAGTGGTGCCTGATCCTGGGCGACGACGAACTGAAATCCGCGCAAGTGACGGTTAAGAATCTGACCACCGGGGACCAGTCCTCTGTTGCCCGCGGCGAAATAACGGCGAAGATGAAAGAACTCATCCCCTCTCCCCGTGTACTCACGGGGAGAGGGCCAGGGTGAGGGGCGCATTTCGACCGTCGGAAATCGCCCCTCACCCCAACCCTCTCCCCGTGAGTACACAGGGAGAGGGGGAAATAATCGCAGGCGACTCATGGAAGAGCGCATTCTCGACTACGGCATCCCGCCGCTCCAGCAGCGGCGATTCTATCGACGATTAGTCCACGGCGCTCTGTTGCTCGGACTCATCGCGGCTGTCTATTTCATCGGACCGCCGCTTTGGAGTTGGACGCAATACATTTATTGGCAACAGTCCGAACTTCGGTATACCGCTCCGCCAACCCAAGTTGTCGTCGAATATGACAATGACAACTATTGCGCCGTCCAGGCACACATCGCCAAACCAGAGCAAGAACTCAAGCGGTGGGGTTTTGGCAGCGAGGCCATAGCAACTATTTTTGCGCACGAAATGCGCCGACCAGACGGAACTCCAATGATCGTCGTCCTCGGCGTCGCCTGGTGTTGGCGCAGACTCATTTCAGGTTGAGTACTCCACCCGGCAATACGATTTCCTCGGAATTAACGCACTCACGATCGGACACCGGGGCGATCAGGGGTTCTCGACGGAAATTTCCGGCAAGCGATTCTCCATCTTTGCGGGCCAGCCCGACCCCGCTAATCCCTCGCATCTCACCTTCGATTACCTGCAAAACGGCCACCGCCGCACTTGCGACGCCTGGCTGAACAATTCCAATCAACTCATCCTCTCAACCCGGCCGTGATCTTCACCGCAACGTCGCCGGCGCGATTGCCTTTAAACCCTTAGAGCATTTCCCAAATTAAACTAGCGGCTGGCGGTAACCGCAATGGCGGAAAAATCCCGCGGCATCTTCGGTCGTAACGGCGTCCATTGCCGCGAACACAGCCCGGACCAAGGTGTCGAACGTTCTGGGCTCCGCCGAGCGGATCAGTTGCTTCGCTTTGCTCCACATCATCTCGATCGGATTCAAATCCGGCGAGTAGGGTGGCAGCAACCACAGTTCGCAGCCGGCGGCTTCGATCAGGCGTCGCACTTCTGAATGTTTGTGCGGCTGCAAATTGTCCATCACCACGATGTCCCCGCTTCGCAGGCTGGGCACGAGCGCTTCACGCACCCAGGCGACAAAAACATCGCTGTCCATCGCCCCTTGAACAATCGCGCCGGCGGTCGCGCCGTCGAGCCGAACCGCGGCGATCATGGTGGTCGTGCTCCAGTGTCCGGCCGGGGTCTTGCACAACAACCGTTCGCCGCGGCCGCACCGGCCACGCAATCGGGTGAAGTTCGTCTTGGCCCCGGATTCATCCACAAAAACAAGACGCTCGGGATCGACGTCCTTCAGCCGCCGACGCCACTGCGTCCGCGCGGCGGCGACGTCGGGCCGATCCTGCTCGGACGCGTGGAGAGACTTTTTTTAAAGGAGAGGCCCAGCTTCCTGAGCCAACGGTCGACCGTCGACAGCGACACGTCCAGCGCCAACTTCTCTTTGATCTCGTTGAGCGTGGCATCCGGCCGGGCGGCCACGAACCGACTCAAACGAGTCTTCAACTCGCCGGTCAACTTCCCCTTGCGGCCACGAAGATGAAGCAGCGGTTCGGCCGTCCCCCGTTCACGTTCATCCTGTCGCACGCGGCGGACGGCCGACTCGCATCGGCCGAAGATCGCGGAAATCTCCTTCGTGCCTTTGCCGGCACGATACGCCGACATGATCCATCGACGGGTCAGAGCGGTTTGCGATGCCATGGCAACCTCCTTGTTGAATCGGAGATTAGCAAAACAGCATCGATGGCGCTAGTTTAAAATGGGAAATGCTCTAGTCATTCAGTTATTCGGATTTGATTCGGGTTTCTGGTTTCTGGTTTCGGCCTTAAGCCTAATTTTTCTCCCTCCCCACGGAAACCTTCCGATAAAAGAATGTGGCTCATCCCAGCATCCAAAGGGCGATCCGTCTTCACGAATCCGGCGATTTGGCCGGCGCGGAGTCGGCGTATCTCGCCTTGCTGAAATCCAGGCCAGACGATCCCACGGCCCAGCACTACCTGGGCATGATCCTCCACCAGCGCGGCAAATCCGAAGAGGGGCTGCATCTGGTGCGCCGTTCCTTGGCCGCTGCGGGGGCCGTGCCTGATTTTCACTGCAACCTCGCCGTCATTCTTCGCGATATGGGGCGGCCTGATGACGCGATTGCCGCCCTCTGCCGCGCCATTCGGCTCAGGCCCAAATATCCGGAAGCGCTGACCAACCTCGGCGACTGCCTGCGCTTGGTCGGCAAGCTCGACGAGGCGCGGCAGGTTCTGGGGCAATCGATCGAAATCTCACCCACGCCCGGGGCCGTCGATAATCTGGCGATGGTTTGCATCGACGAGCAGAAATGGACCGAGGCTCAGGAGCTTTGCAAGCAGAGCCTGGACCTGGATGGGCAAAATGTCACGCCGTACAAGAATCTCGGCCGCTGTCTTCGCGGCGGCGGCGATATCGCCGGCTCGATCCAGGCCTGGCAGCAGGCGATTCGAGTCAAGCCCAATGACGCCGAGGCGTGGTTTGGCCTCGCCGACGCCCAGCGCGCCGCAGGAATTTTATCCACGGCACTGAACTCCTACGAAAAAGCCGATTCGCTCCGCCCCAACTGGCTTGAGCTTCTGAACAATTATCTGGCGACGTTGATCGATACGGCAAAGATCGATCGCGCGATTGAAGTCGGCCGCCGCGCCGTCCGCGCTGCTCCGGCTTCCGATGAACTCCGATATAACTTTTCCCTCGCGCTGCTTTCCGCCGGCCAATTTCAGGCCGGCTGGGAATTTTACGAATCGCGGTGGAAATGCGACGGATATGCGGGGTCGCTGCCGCCGCTGCCGCAGCCCATGTGGGATGGGCGCGATCCGGGCGGCAAGACAATTTTGCTGCGGGCTGAGCAAGGTTGCGGCGACGCGATTCAATTCGCGCGATATATTCCGCTGCTCGCCAAGAGAGGCGCGAATGTCATCTTGCAATGTCAGGCGGAGTTGACGGATTTGCTCAGCACCGTACCCGGCATTGGGCGCGTCGTCAGCCGGGACGAGGAACCGGGCGAATTCGATTTCCACCTCCCCCTGCTGTCAACGGCTCTGAGATTCGGAACCACCCCGCAGACGATTCCCGCTTCAATCCCGTATCTCTACGCGGACCCAGGCCGGCTCGCCAAATGGTCCGATCGTCTTTCCGACTTGCGCGGATTCAAGTGCGGATTGGTCTGGGCCGGCAATCCAATCCACCCCAACGACAGGAATCGCTCACTTCCGATCAGTGCATTGGGTGAGCTTTTCAAACTCAGCGGCGTGGAATTCATCTCTTTACAGAAATCAATCGCCCCGCCGCCGGGAGTTCAAAGTATCGCCGAAGAATTACACGATTTCGCCGACACGGCGGCCGCGCTGTCGCAGCTCGATCTCCTGATCGCAGCCGACACGTCCGCCGCCCATCTCGCCGGCGCACTAGGAATGCCCGTCTGGACCCTGATCCCCTACGCCCCCGATTGGCGATGGATGCACAAATCCGAAACCACGGCGTGGTACCCCAGCATGCGCCTGTTCCGGCAAACCACCCCGGGCGATTGGGCAGGCGTCATTCGCCGCGTCGCCGCGGAACTCAACGCCCGTACGAACCGAGCCGCCGCGTAAATTGATTGATCGAAAACCGGCGCAAACCGCGAAGCAGAAAACACATTCATTCGAACCGCGGATATCGTGGATGGGCGCGGATAAAATTCAAAATTCCATTATCCGGCGTTGCCTTTTATCCGCGCCCATCCGCGAAATCCGCGGTTAAATCTCCTATCTTCTCGGCGTTCTTGGCGGTTAAAAATCACTGCCGACCTGACTACAACGCCCGCACCAAATCCCGCCGAGCCTCTTTCACTCCCTCTGAGAGTCCCAGTTTCTCCCGAATCTCCCCCTGCACTGCATCCACAGATTGCGACCCATCCACGCTAACCGTCAATTCCTTCCTCCTGAACAAATCCAATATCGGCCGAGTCTTGCTGTGATAATCCGCCAGTCGATTCGCCACCGCCTGCGGATTATCATCCGCCCGCGAAGTAAGCTGCCCCCCGCACACATCGCACACCGTAGGATTCGCCGGCCGATGATAAATCAGGTTGTAATCCAACCCGCATCGCGAGCACAACCGCCGATTCAGCACCCGTTCCTTCACCGTTTCATCCGTCAACTCGATGTGAATGACGGCGTCGATGTCGTAGCTTTCCAGAAAGAATTCCGCCTGCCGCCGATTGCGGGGAAATCCCTCGAGAATAAATCCAAAATTCCAGTCATGCTGATCCAGCCGCTGCGGCACGATCTCCTCGACGATATCATCCGACACCAATTCCCCCGCCGCCGTGATGCGCGAAATCCGCGCCGCCAGTTTCGTATGGCTCTGGATGTGCCACCGGAAAATATCCCCGACGCAGATATGCACCAGCCCCATCTCCTTGGCCAGCATCTTCGCCTGCGTCCCCTTCCCGCATCCCTGAATCCCCATGATCACATATTTGTACATATACAAACGCTCCAGCGCAGCGCATTCACAACCGGCCGGAATTTCCCACTTGATCAATCGAATTAGTAAACGTGCGGCACAAACGTCTGCGATTCCAGCGGCGGCCGTACATAATCCGGCGGCATCTTCGGCCTCTCCGGCAACACCGGCGGCTCCTTCGGCGTCAAATCCTGGTATGGGATCAAACTCAGCAGATGCCGGATGCAATTCAATCGCGCCGCCTTCTTGCAATCCGCCCGCACCACCCGCCATGGCGATTGCTTCGTATCCGTATGCGAGAACATCGCATCCTTCGCCCGCGAATACTCCACCCACTTCGAGCGTGATTCGATATCCATCGGGCTCAGCTTCCAGCTTCGCGTCACATCGTGCAATCGCTGCTGGAACCGCTCCTCCTGCACCGCATCGCTCACGCTGAACCAGTATTTCACCAGCAAGATCCCCGACCGGATCAGCATATTCTCAAATTCCGGACAGCTTCTCAGAAATTCGCTGTACTCATCGTGGGTGCAGAACCCCATTACATGCTCAACCCCCGCGCGGTTGTACCAGCTCCGGTCGAACAGAACCATCTCCCCCGCACTAGGCAAATGTGGCACATACCGCTGAAAATACCAAGCCGTCTTCTCCCTTTCGCTGGGGCTCCCCAATGCCACGACCCTGCACACCCGCGGATTCAAGCTCTCCGTGATCCGCTTGATTACGCCCCCCTTCCCCGCCGCGTCGCGCCCTCAAAAATCACCACCACTTTCAACCCCTTGTGCTTGATCCACTGCTGCAATTTCACCAGTTCAATCTGCAGCTTGGCCAGTTCCTTCTCATATTTCCGATTCTTCATCTCCCGCAGTTCCGCCCGCAGATCCCCATGATGAATCGGCTCCAGCGCATGGGCCGGTTCGCCGCCCGCGGTAACTCGATCCCCCACCGGCATATCTCGATGCATCGGAAACCCCTCCCCGTTCGAATCCCCGTTTTCCAAATGCTTATTCTTTTTCTTCTTCTTGAGTTTCATAGCGCAGAATCCAATCCAGGATGTGAAGAGACAGCAAGCTAGGAGGCGGCGGGCTAAAAAAGCGGAGCCCAAGAGTTGGCTGATCTAAGCTCCGAAGTCGCGAAGCTTACAAATTCATTGCCCAAACACAACAAAATATTCGCAAACCAAAATAATTATTTGCCCCGGGCAAACCCCACCCACCCCGCGCGCCCACAAAACCCCCCCGCCATTCATTCTGATTTCTGGTTTCGGATTTGATTCGTTATTCGGATTTCCGGTTTCGGACTTTCCCGCGCTCGCGCCAATCCCAGCATCTCCACAGGAAGAAACTGCACCCGTTCCCCCCGCGAAGCTGGTGTAGAACGCTGCACCGGAACCTCCCCCGCGCACACCCTCCCATGCAATCGGCCGGCCGTCACACCCTCCGCCGCCGCCGAATCAAAAGCCCCGCGCCACTTATTCCCAGCAAACACATCGACCCCGGCTCTGGAACCGTGCCAGCCTCAAAGTCTGTCAAGTACACGCCGTCGGCGTACGCGCCGGTCCCGTAATTCACCACAAAACTTCCGCTCCCGTCCGACGTTTCCAGGCGCTGACCATTCGCGACGTTCAGGAATGACCCCAGAACCGGGCCCATCGTGCAAGATACGGCTTCATAAGTGCTCGATGGGTTGATGTCCGCCAGAGCGCCGGGTTCGAGGGTGATCTCGTAGTCTCCTTCGAGTGTAAGAGTCGCATTAACCTGAATATATCTGGCCCCCAACGTCGTCAACTCGGTTTGCAGCGTCGCGCCGCTTGCCAGCGTCGTGGCATTATTGATGATCCCGCCGACACTCCCGTCGGTAATCGTTCCACCGCCGATTGTCAGCCCTGTGGAATCGTTCACAGTCCCGCCGTTAAGATTGAAGGTGCCGTTGTTCGTGAAGCTGGCCGTGTCGATATAAATCGGCACACTCCCGCCTTTCAGCAGCCCGTTATTGACGAAGGGACAATCAATGATGAGGTCGTAATCGCCCGTCTGGTTCGTGCCGGCAATCGTCCCATTGTTGGTGAGCAAGAACGTCCCACTCACGCCGGTCCCATATGTCCATGGCCCGGTAATCGTCGTCGTGGACCCAATCGTCGTGTTCGTTCCCGGGGCCAGCGTGGCGTACATCCCGGTGGTGAGATTCATGTTGTTAAGATTCGTTGTCCCCGGACAGCTCAGCTGACCGAAGAAAAGATCCAATGTCGCATTGTCCAGCGAAACCGTGTTCTCAAACGTGGAGTCCGGCAGATCGGTCACCGACACCGTGCCCGAACCAGAAACGCTGACGTTGTTCAGTGTAAATTCATCACCGCTTGTGTCGAAACCAAACGTGCCGCCGTTGAGAGTCACGTTGGTATTGGAAAGCTCCGTGAGATTGCCCGCGCCGGCAAACGTGGAGCCACTGTCGACCGTTACGGTCCCGCCGGCGAATGCCGCGCTTTCGCCGAGGGTTAAATCCGAATTGCCGCTCAGGACGACCGAGTCAACCGTCACCGCGGAGGAATCCGTCACCGTGACGGTTGATCCATTTGAAATTGTCGCCGCGTAATTTACGCCCGAAGGCGTGCCGTTATTCGGGAAATCCGGATTCGTCGACCACGATGACGCGGTCTGCCAATCGCCGCTGGTCGAGGTCCAGTTTGCCGTCGTATCCCCAAAGGAAGTCGTGCCCGAACCGACAACAGTACCCATGACGGCTACCACCGCCGCCGCGACCCATCGGCCTCGCCCTAAGCGAGACATGATTTTCCCTTCTCCTGGTCTCCGCTATCCCGACCCTCTGCGTCCCCCGCCATCCAGGCGGAATGCCGCTCATAAATTAACGTCGCCCACAGATTTTGAAAAGCAAAAACCCCCCGAATACCCCTCCTAAATCGTAATATTAATCATAATCTTAATCGTAATCCCTCCCACATCCGGATTTTGAAGGCGTCCCGTGCTCTCCTTTGGCAACCCCGTCACTAAGGCCGCGTCCCCGCCTCGAAATCCGCCGCGCCAGCTCCACTGAATAACCCCTCCGCCACCGCCCCGCGCTCTTCTTCCCTGCATGCATCAGCCTTTTCGTCGCAACCCAACTCCCCATCGCTTATTTCCGAAGCGCTTGCAGAAAAGCCGCCCCGTATTTTTTTATCTTGTACGGGCCCATGCCTTTTATCTGCGACAAACCCTCTTCGTCGGCGGGAACTTCGACAGCCAGACGCTTCAGCACCGAATCGTGACAAATGACATACGCCGGCAGCGACGCATCCCGCGCGATTTGCGACCGCAACGTCCGTAAAAGCTCGAACCGCCTTGCGGCGTCGGGATCGGCGTCCACATCCGGATCGACCGCCCGTCTGCGCGAACGCGCTGCGAATCGATCTCGCTATCGGCGTTCGCCCTCCGCCGCGGCACGAGATCTTCCAGGCTCGCCGGCGGCGTGTGCTCGCCCTTCATGACGGCGGCCCCCGTCGCCGTCAGTTCAACCACCGGGCGGAACTTTGTGCCGTCGGCGTCGCGCTGGCGAGCCAGCCCGCTTTCCAGCATCCGGTGCAACATCGCAATCACGCGCTTGATGGACGCACCGCGCAACAGGCCGAACGTCGAAAGCCCCTGGAGATTCCATTTGCGGGTGCGCTCGTTTTCGGTTCCCGCCAGCATCTCGGCCACGAGTCCGACGCCGAATTTTCCGTTGCAGCGGGCGATGCCGGAAAGAATCTTGCGGATCAGTTCGATCAGCTCATCCGAAACGGCCGCCTGGCCCTGGGGAACATCAGCCGCCTCTTCGCCCGCACAGACGTCGCAGCGGCATTGTTCGATCGGCGTCGGATCTCCAAAATAATCCAGGATCATCTGCCGGCGGCAGCGGCGCGTGGAGGCGTATTGGATCATCAATTCCAGCTTCCGCTGAGCGTTTTCCTTCCGGCGGCCGAGGAGGGCCTGATCGATCTGCGGATTTTCCTCCCCAAGCTTGTCGATGAAGAATTCCTGGGTGTGCCGGTCCTGATAGCTGAATAGAATCGCGCACCGCGCCGGCTGCCCATCGCGCCCCGCCCGCCCCGCTTCCTGGTAGTACGCCTCCAGCGTCCCCGGAATGTTGTAATGCACGACCAGACGGATGTCCGGCTTGTTGATCCCCATCCCAAAGGCGTTGGTCGCGACAGCGATCGCCCCATCCGTCTGCATGAACCGATCCTGATTGCCCGTGCGCGTCCCAGCATCCAGCCCCGCGTGATACGGAACGACCAGCCGGCCGCGAAATGATTTGGATAACCCTTCGGAAACTTCATCCACAGCCCGCCGAGTCGCGGCATAGACGATGCAACTCCCCGGCTCCGCGCCAAGCATCTCCAGAAGCATCCCCTCTTTCTCCACGACCTTCGTCACCCGGCGCGATTCATATCGCAACGTCGGACGATCGAATCCCGTCACCACCACCGTCGGATCGTTCAGCTCCAGTTGCGTAATGATGTCATTGCGAACGTCCTCGGTAGCAGTCGCCGTCAGGGCGATCGTCGGCGGCATCCCCATCAGCCGCCGCGCCTCCCCCAGCCGGGCGTATTCCGGCCGAAAATCATGCCCCCACTGGCTGATGCAATGGGCCTCATCCACGGCCAGAAGCCGCGGATTTAATTTCCGCAGCACAGGCTCAAATTGCGCCGAAAAAATGCGCTCCGGCGCAACGTAGAGTAATCCGGAAAACCCATCCTGCAATTCCGCGATGACCTGCCTCTGCAAACTGGCCGACAGCGAACTGTTCAGCAGCACGGCCGGCACGTCCTCATCCCGCAATTGCTGAACCTGATCCTCCATGAGCGAGATCAAAGGCGAGACGACGATGGTGAGTCCCTCGCCCACCGCCGCCGGAAGTTGATAGCAAAGGCTCTTGCCCGCCCCCGTCGGCATGACGCAGAGCACATCCCGGCCGGAAAGGACATCTTCGATGACTTCCCGCTGGGCGGGGCGGAAATCGTCCAAGCCGAAGATTTCTTGAAGTTGATCGCGGAGGTCGGGCATGTTCGTGGTTTGCATTATACGGAGGACGATGCCGCCGGTGGAGTTGCGCGCGCCCGATTGATCCCCTCGTCCAGAGCATCGACGACTCTTGAGATAAGTTTCCATGACTTACCGGTCATAGCGCGATGCATAACCCGACCGGATTGAACCAATTCCAGTTCTCCGACATAGGTAAAGATAAGCCACGACCTGATTTTTCGTTTCCGAACGTTGATGTCGGGTTCGATTGGAAATTCACTGAGCGGCTTGATCTTCGACGGTTCCCAAAACATAATCTTGTTGCCTTCGACGGCAAATGTCGGACGAATCCGCCTCTGTCTAAACCGCCGGAGCGATCTAACCGCACCGAACGCAGAAAACGCCCCTATAACTAACCAGAACCCCACCTTTAGGACATCTTCAACCGAACGCACGAATCCATCAATATCGACGTGCAGGATCAACGCAAAAATGACCACACAAGCGCCAGCGCACCGCTCAATGCCGCCAGAAGTGCCCATCCGCGCGACTCCCCGAGCAGCGTGACTCTTACCCCTTCCTGCGTAGGTTCAATTAAAATCCCCTTTTCCGAACTCGGGCCTGCATAAGACAATACTGTGTTCTGTCGCATCGAATCTTTAGGCCGCCGATTGCGCCCATTCCCTCAGCCGATGCAACGTCTCTTGAGAAACCGATTTCGTGGTATCGCGAATCGCCGTCCGAATCGCCTCATCAGTAATGTTATGCTCCTCCCCCGTCACGCTTTTGAGAAACGGAATCACTGCCGCCCGGTCGCAGATATATTTGATATCCGCCCCGCTGTACCCGTCCAGCGTCTCCGCCAGCGCGTCCAGATTCACGTCCGCCGCGATCGGCCGATGCGATAGATACATTTCCAGCATTTTCCGCCGCGCCGCCAGGTCCGGCAGCGGAATATAAATCTTCTCATCAAACCGACCGGGTCTGAGAACAGCCGGGTCCAATTGCCACGGGACGTTCGTTGCCCCCATAAACAGAATCGAGTTGCTTTCCGACTTATCAAACCCCTCCATCCCCTGAAGAATCTGCGGCACGACGCGCTGCATGACGCTCGAGCCTTCGTCCCGCCTTGCCGGAATCAGCGATTCGATTTCGTCGATGAAAATGATGCTGCGCGGCTGGCTCGCGGCGGCGGCGAATAATTTCTGGATGTTCTGTTCCGCCTCGCCGACCCATTTGCTGAGCATGTCGGCGGCGGAGACGCGAAAGAACGCGGCGTCGATCTCGCCGGCGGTGGCGCGGGCGAGCATGGTTTTTCCGGTTCCCGGCGGCCATAAAGGAGGACCCCGCCGCCGCCGCGAATGCCGAATTTCTTAGCTAAGTCCGCGTGCGCGAACGGGTAGATCATCTTCAGCCGGATTTCGTGCTTCACTTCGTCCAGGCCCGCGACGTCATCGAGCCGAAGCTTCGGCCGATCTTTAACCAGCCAGTTTTGTGCCGACGCCGCCCCCGAATCGCTCGAATCCGCCGCCGACATCGCCGGGCGGGCCGGGCGCTTCTGCTCGCGGGCGGTTTTGCAGTCGCGCGCCAGCTCCAATAGTCGCTCGGCCATCTCCTGCCGGGCCTGGCGAAGCTCCGGCGTCTGGGCCCCGCGGCTCAATTGAGTCATCGCTCGGGCCGCTTCCAGGAGATAAATCCTGCGCCGATTCCCACTGCCCCCCGCGCCGGGCGTCCAGCCCTTTTTGCCGATAACGCTCAAACGTATCCCACGAAACCGTCATGCAAAGATTGTAGCAAATTCGAAGAAGTGGAAAGCGGCCTCGGAAAGCCCTCTTTTTTTGCATTTTTGCCCGGATGCTCCATAATTCGATTCCGGACGGCACTCATCGGAGGAATTTGTGGCAAGAGAACCCTGGCGGGCATTTCGCGTCGGATCATGGGCGTCCGCCGCGGCGGCAATTGGCATGGTAGCGCTGCTTATCAGCCGTTCGCCCGTCGCCCGCGCCCAGACCAGCGGAACCACGGACGTCCTCAAACTTCAGCTTGAGGTCGATGCTCTTTCAACCATCAACGATCTGCATTTAACCCCCTCGCAATTGTCCGCCTTGCAGGATTTGGCCGCCGATACGACCGCCGCTTTGCCCGCGGGTTCGATGAACGTCTCCGCCGCCCGCGCCACGGCTTTGGCGGAATTGAAAGCCGCCTTGCTTACGGGCAACGACGACAAGATCGACGACGCCGAGGATAACGTCTCGTCCCTTGAGGATGAGGACAACGGCGACGACGAGCCGGATATCGAGCCGACCGACGCCGCCAAAGGGAAGGTCACCCAGGCAATCAAGCTACTGACCGCCCGGCAGCTTGCCGGTTATATCTCGGCAAATTCCGACGATGTCCCGGACCCGGCGGAAATCCTCACCGACGCCGTCAACAAGTGCCAAGATGTCTCCAAGGACGATTACGATTCTTTGAAGGACGACACAACCGATCAGTTGGGTGAATTGGCCGGAGGACTGTCGCCGACCAAAACGCCCGCCATCATCGGAAAGGCGGCGCGCTTTCTGGACGCGGCCCGCAAACTCTCCCCGACGGATTTCAAAAACCAGCTCCCCCCCCTTCAGGATGAGGCCCGCAAGCTGGGCGGCTCGATTGATCCGGTGGTTTGCATCCGGCACTGGATGGAGTCGGACCTGGCCGATCTCCTTTCTAATCCCCAGTTGCCACAGGCTTTAGCGGATCACGGCGTCACACCAAAACCGGCGGGAAATAACGATCAAACATCGGCGTTTAACTGATTGATGGGGCGGGAAAACCTGGAGCGAGGGCTGCACATGGCGGGAAGAAAGCTTCTGATCCTGATTGCGACACTGGCCATCGGTCTGACCACTTTATTGCCCGACGAAGGCCTTGCAGGAACAACGCCAGGCGCCCCAGGCGTGACCGAGCCGCAGTATATGACCGTGATGGCGGTCAAGCATCGCCGCAGGCGCCGTCACATTCGCGTTCTCCTGATCAAAAACAAGCACCACAAGCACCATAAGCATCACAAGAAACGCAGAAGGCGCCATCATAAGATGTCGACCAATCGCGCGGCCTGATCATCCCGGCTCAAGCTTCAGGTAAATCACCGTCACAGAATACGCCGGCACGTCGTCGTGAAAGATCGGCGATACCTCCGTCAAATCCCTCCGATGCGGCGCGACTTTCATCGGCGCGGCGATCGAATTGAAATCGCCCGGCTGGCCCGTCAGAACTTCCGTCCTGGCCCAGGGAAGCAGGTGCTCAATCCCCATCAAGTCAAACTCAAATCGCCGGGCCTGATCCGCGGTATTGACGATCTGCAAAGTCATCTGAGACCCGTCCACGGATCGGCTCGCCAAGGCAAAAAGCGTCGGCGTCGGCGGAACCGGCGCGTCCACACCTTGATTGGTGAGCTGCCCGTCGAGATAACATTGAATTTTTCGGCCATACACCACAACCCGCAGATCATGCCATTTGCCAGATTCGAGCGTAATCGGCTGGGAGTCGCCGATCGCCGTGGTGACCCCGTCGGAAACCCTTTCGATCTTGGCCGCAGTGTTGTGCGATCCCCCGATCGTCCAGCGCACGAAATCTTCGGCATCCCGGTAATGAACGTAGACGATGATGCCGTTTTCCCCATCGAGTTTTCTCGCCTTGAGTGAGATCGTGTAATCCGCAAGGCCCGCATCGCCCGCAGTCGCCCGGCAGTCGCCGCGATCCGACGATTGACGCAGCGCCCCGTCCACCACACTCCAGTTCCCCTTGCTTAGTTTCCATCCGTCAGCTCCGCTCGTCGCATCCCATTGAAAAATGGAGCGATCACCGGCGCTGACCGAAATGTCCTTGAATTCCGCGCTGGTACTGGTGGACCCAACCCCAAATCCGCCGCTCGGCATCGCCGGCGAGGGGTTCGTCGCCGCGTCCGGCAACTCAATCCGCAGCGGCAAAATTCGCTGCCCGCGAATTCCCGTGAACATTTTCTGCACATAATACGACGGCGAGCCGAAGCTGCTCACCGCGTCATATCCGACTAAATTGGTCGACCATTGCGAAGCCCCGGGGTTCACATTCACCAGCAGCGGCGCGTAACACGACATCACAACCAGGTCCGAATTCCTCTCCATCCCCATCAGCCAGACCGCATCGGCAAGAGACGCCCGCAGATTCGGCGTCGGCTTGCCTTCCTTCGTCGCCCACTCGCCGACAAACACTTTCGGCCCGGAACGTTCCTGATCGTCGTAATGGTCTGCGTCGCGTTCCATGTGGCGATGGGAGCGGTAAAAATGATCGTCGCGCAAATCCGGAGTCCGGCTCCCCACGCCGGCTGTGGCAATAATCTTCAGCTTCGGATATTTCGCCTTGATGGCGTCGTAAAACTGAGTGAACCGGTCGTCGTAGCTTTGCGAGCGATCGAAAAAGTCCTCATTGCCGATTTCGACATAATTCAAACGAAACGGACTGGCGTGCCCTTCGATTGCCCGCGCACGACCCCAGTGCGTGGAAGGACCACCAGTAATGAATTCAATCTCATCTAGCGCGTCCTGAACATAGGGCGCCAGGTCCTTTCCCGGCTTCACGACTTCCCCTTTCAGCGAATACCCCGCATAAACGGCCAGCACCGGCTCCATGTGCAAATCCTCGCACCATTGGCAGAACTCCATCAGACCCATTCCGTCCGATGAGCGATATCCCCACGGCCCCATGTGCCCGGGCCGCTGGTCCAGAGCGCCGATCGTCTTCTTCCAATCGAATCGATCGGCGATGGTGTTCCCTTCCAGATAATTTCCACCCGGAAAGCGCAAAAATGCGGGATGCAGGTCTGCCAGAAGTTTCATCAAATCGATGCGATTGCCGTTGGGGCGATTGTCGTAAGTCGGCGGGAAAAGGGAGACGAGGTTCAGCCAGATATTCCCGGGACTGGAAGCCGAAATCACCAGCCGATTGTCCGCGCTCGCCGGCACGCTGCCGGTTTGCAGGATCGTCCAATACTGCTGCCAGGCGGTGGAAATCTTCGGGACGATGCCCGTCGCATAGATGATCTTGCCGTTTTTTGATTCGATATCGACTGCGATCGGCCCCGAGAAATCCGGGCTTCCCCGCGCCCAGAATGACGCGGTATACCGCGTCGTGGGCCAGACCGGAATTCCCCAGAACCCGTCGTTGGCAACCCCAACTCGCCCGTGATTGATATCCAAACGCAAACTGGCCGAGAGGGCCCCATGAGTCAGCGGATCAGACCCATCCAGCGCCATCGCCCCATCGGCATCCGCATCCTCGACCAGCGACCAATGCACAGGCTTGTCCGGGTCATCCTTGAAAATCCGATTCTGAACCAGCTCCGCATACAGACCGCCGTCGTACGAATGATTGATCTCCTCCGTCATCAGCCCAAAGAGGCGCGGGCTGATCGTGATTCCCGGCTGATCCATTTCAACCGTGATGGTTCCGCTCGATTGCCCCAGCGCGACGCCGCTCCAGATAAACAGCGCACAGATCGCGACGACGGTTTTTGTATTCACGTGATCGGCTTTCGTTTTTTACGCGCCCGGCGGGCCAACAGCTCATCCACCGTCGCGCCAAGAAGAATGACCGTGCCCATCACGGCCAGATTCAGCGAACTTGGAATTCCAAGCAAATTCACCAGGTTCTGCAAGACCTGAAGCAGGGCGCTCCCCAGGAGAATGCCGATGATCGACCCCTCCCCGCCGCGCAAACTGCACCCGCCCAACACGGCCCCGGCAATTCCGTATAGCTCATAGGACGCCCCATGCCCGCTGGGCGAAACCGAATTGGTGTAGAACGCCAGTTGAATCCCGGAGATCGCCGCCAGAAGCATGGAGACGGCATACGCCGACCCGATCACCAGCCGCGTATTAATTCCCGAATATCGCGACGCTTCCTCGTTGCGCCCGACCGCGAACAAATGCCGGCCATAGACCGATCGGTGCAGAACCACCCACATCACCGCCGCGACGATCAGCAGCGTGACAAACGCCATCGGCACATGCCCGACCCGCCCCGTCGCCAGCGGCCTGAGCCAGCCAAAATTGCTTGTGCCGAAGCCTTTGGTCTCGTCATTGGCGACGAAGCGCGCCAGCCCGCGGTAGATCAGCAAGCCGCACAACGTCACGACGAACGGCTGAAGCCGCAGAACCGTGATGAGAATCCCATGAATCACACCCAGCAGCACCACGCCGAGGATGACCGCCGCCGTCGCCACAGGCCATGGCCAATGATATTGCATGAGAAGCATCGACAGCACGACGCCTTGCAGCGCGAAGACGGAGCCGACCGACAAGTCGATCCCGCCCGTGATGATGACGATCCCCATGCCAATGCTGAAGATTCCATACATGCCGATGAGACGGGACGTGTTCTGAAGATTCGCCGTGCTCAGGAATTTGGGATTAAGAATCGCGACCGTAGCGCAGAGCGCGGCCAGAAGGAATCCAATCCCCAGTTCCTTCTTCATGCCGCCTCCCCAAAAGCCAGCTTGAGCACCGCATGCTCGGAAAATTCGCCGCGATTGAGAATTCCGGCGATCTGGCCCTCGCGCATGACCATGATTCGATCACTAATCCCCAGTACCTCCTCCATATCGCTGGAGATGGCGATCACCGCCACTCCTGAATCAGCCAGCTCGCGCAACAGCCGGTAAATCTCCGCTTTCGCCCCGACATCAATCCCGCCGCGTCGGCTCGTCCACAATCAAAATCTTCGGCCCGCACGCCAACCATTTGGCCACGACCACTTTCTGCTGATTCCCTCCCGAAAGATTCGCCACCCGCGCCTCGATCCCCGCCGTTTTGATCCGAAGCCGCTGCACTTCCCTCTTTGCAAGCCCCCTCTCGATCTTCGATCTCACGATTCCCAACGTCGCACATCGCCCCAATTGCGGCAGAGAAATATTCTCCCCAACGCTCGAATCCAGCAGCAACCCAAACCGCCGCCGGTCTTCAGGAACCAGATAAATTCCCGCCGCGATGGCGTCCGTCGCGCTGGCGATATGCAGCTTTGTCCCATCCAGACTGATTTCCCCCTCCAAGAGCGGCTCAACCCCAAACAATCCCGCCGCCAATTCCGATCTCCCCGCACCAACCAGCCCGGCGATGCCCAGTATTTCGCCCCCCGCCGCCGTGAAACTCACCCGAGCCTTCGGCCACGCCGCCGTTCGCGCCTCCCGCACTTCCACTCGTGGCCGGGGCGCTCTCTTCGGCGGAATATGCAAATCAGAAAGCTCCCGCCCGATCATGAGCCGCACCATCTTCTCGTGCGAAATCTCCGTTCGAGAAAGCCCCCCCGCATTCTTTCCGTCGCGCAGGGCGACAACGCGATGGGCGATCTGCCTGATCTCTCCAAGCCGGTGCGAGATGTAAACGATGGCCACCCCCGCCGCGCTCAGTTCCTTGACGACCTCTAGCAGCCGCTGCGTCTCCGTATTCGTCAAAGAACTGCTCGGCTCGTCGAGAATTAATATCCGCGCGTCCAGCGACAAGGCTTTAGCGATTTCCGCCATCTGCCTTTGCGCCAGCGACAACTCCGCCAGCGCCGTCCTCGGCGAAATCCGCAAGCCCAATCGCTCCAAATGCGGCCGGCTGCGGCGTTCCATCGCTCTGCCATCCAGAAACCATCCCAATCGCCTCGGCTCGCGCCCAAAAACAGATTTCCCGCCACGTCCAGGTTATCCAGCAGATTCAGTTCCTGATGAACAAACCCGATCCCCAGGCCGACCGAATCGGACACCGAGCGAATCTGCACCGGCTTCTCATCCAGTAGAATCGATCCCCCATCCGGAGCGACCACGCCCCCAAGAATATTCATCAGCGTAGATTTCCCCGCGCCGTTCTCCCCTATGACGGCCAGGACTTCCCCTCGATTGAGCGAAAGATTCACGCGGTCCAGCGCAACCACGCCTCCGAATCGTTTACTGATCGCCAGCAACTTGAGCATCAGCGCCCGCGCAATTGATTCAGCTTGGCAGTGAAATCGTCCACGTTGGTCGCATCGACCGCCAGCGTGGGAGTGAAAATCTGTTTGCCCGGCGGAACCACGGACTGATCGCCGCCAAGATACTTTGCCATCAGCGTGATCGCCTGATGCCCGAATTCGTATGGCTGCTGCACCACCGTGGCGAATATCGCCCCGGATTTGACCCCCGCCAAGGTCTCGTCCTCTTCGTCAAAACACACGATCTTCACTTTCCCGACTTTCCCCGCATCCTTCACCGCGCTCAAAATCGCCGGGCCGTTGTAACTCCAAAGCCCCACGAGAGCCGCCGCGTCCGGATTATTCACCAGCGTATCGGCCGCGTTTGCCTTGGCCCGCACGCGATCCGAATCATCCGTGCGCACGTCGATGATGGAGATGTTCGTCCCATCCAGCGCCTGTTTGATGCCGGAATACCGATCCTTCGCGTTCTGCGCATCGAGCGTCCCGACGAAAAGCATGATCTTTCCGCCGTTGGGCAACGCCTTCTTGATCAGTTCCCCGGCCAGTTTCCCGGCGTCGACGTTATTCGTGCCGACATAACAAACCCGGTCGCTGTCCGCCGCATCCGAATCATGGCAGAAGAGAAGCGTCTGCTTCGCCACCTCGTTCAGCTTCGGCGTTTCATTCGTCGGATCGACGGGCGAGATCGAAATGCCATCCACCCCCTTGGCCAAAAGATCGTCGATAATGCGCACCTGCGTGGCGGCCGTCCCGTCGCCGGGAATCTGAAAATCGACTTGAATGTTGGGAAGCTCCGCCTGAGCCTTCATGCACCCCGCCCGGGCGATCGTCCAGAAGTCGGAAGCATTATTCGTCACGAACGCCAGATGGAGAATTTTCGGCCCCGCCTGCGGCGCGCTGGATGATGATTTCCCACACCCCGCAAATAGAGTTAGAGCGAGAACCGCCCAGCCGCCCAGCGCGATCGATCTGGCCATGTTGTGCCGCTCCTCAGCCACCTTCGCCGGCGAATTGACCCCGCAAAGAATACGGCCGCGCCTCCCCCTGTTCAAGCAAAAGTCCCGGCAGGTGCTCGTCTTGCGGCAAGGGTCTCGCCCGTTTACATTTCCGAAATGCGGGAGTCCTTCTGGCGGGCCATTCGGCTTTGCTCGTTATTACTGGCGATATCTTTGGCCCTCACCGGCTGCAAGAAACAACAGACCCAAAGCAATGAAATCCTCGTCGGAGAATATGGCTCCCTCACCGGTTCCACGGCCGTTTTCGGGCAAGGCACGCATAACGGCATCATGCTCGCCGTCGATCAGGTCAACGCCGCCGGCGGTTTGCTCGGGAAACCCGTGCAGCGTCATCACCGAGGACGATGAGGGGAATCAGGACGAAGCCGTTTCTGTCGTGAAGAAATTGATCGATCTCGACGGCGTCTGCGGAATCCTCGGCGAAGTCGCCAGCACGCGCAGCCTCGCCGGCGGCGGCGTCTGCGAGCAGGAACATGTGCCGATGATCTCCCCGTCCAGCACGAACCCCGACGTCACCAAGGATCGAAAGTACGTCTTCCGGGTCTGCTTCACGGACGATTTCCAGGGTTCCGTCGGGCGCGCAATTTGCCGTCAAAAAGGGATGGAAGAAAGTCGCGATCCTTTCCAGCGCCAATTCCGATTACAGCAAAAAGCTTTCCTACTTTTTTAAGCAATCATTTGTTCAATACGGCCAGATCGTGGCCGAGGAAACCTACAACGACGGCGACACGAATTTCGCCCCCCAGCTTACGCGCATTCGCGCCGCCAATCCCGACGCCGTCTATCTTCCCGGTTATTACACCGAGATTGGATTGATCCTGAAGCAGGCGCGCGACTTGGGGATCACCTGCCCCTTCTTCGGCGGCGACGGCTGGGACGGCGTCACCCTGGATAAAAACTCCGACGGCTGTTTCTTCACCAATCACTATTCCCCCGAAGACCCGCGGCCCAGCGTGCAGGCCTTCATCAAAGACTACGAAGCCAAATATAACGGCCAGGTGCCGGATGCCTTCGGCATCACCGGCTACGATGCCGCCAACGTGATGTTCGACGCCATCCGCCGCGCCGGCTCGACCGATCGCGACGCCATCACCGCCGCTATCGCTTCGACGACCAATTTCCCCGGCGCCGGCGGGTCCATCACCATCGACGCAAATCACAACGCCAAGAAACCAATCTGCATTCTGGAAATCAGCGGCGGCGCCACGCACCTTGCGGACACCATCCAGCCGCAGTAACCCCCATGGACATCCTGTTGCAGCAATTGATCAACGGACTCGCCATCGGCGCGGTCTACGCCCTGATCGCGCTGGGATACACGATGGTCTATGGCGTCCTCAAATTCATCAACTTCGCCCACGGCGACGTTTACATGGTCGGCGCGGTCATCGGCTACGCCCTGGCCGTCTTTTTTTTGCACGCCGGCGCGCCGCCAGGTGTCACCCTCACCCTCATCTTCCTCGGCGCGATGCTCGGCTGCGCCATTCTGGGCTTCTTCATCGAACTCCTCTGCTACCGCCCGCTGAGAAACCGCCCGCGCCTGGTCGCCCTTATCACCGCCATCGGCGTCTCGCTTCTGCTGGAAAATTTCTTCCAAAATCCCGCGATCTTCGGCGCCAATCCGCGCACCATGCCACACATGTTCGACATTAAGCCGGTGTTCATTTTCCACGTCGGCTCATCGCCGAATCCGGTCACGGTCAACAATCTCGATCTGATCAGCTTCTGCCTTTGCTTGGTTTTAATGATCGGGCTCACCTGGTTCGTCCTCAAAACCCGCACCGGCCTGGCTCTTCGCGCCGTCTCCTTCCGATTCGACACAGCCTCCCTCATGGGCATCAACACTGACTGGGTCATCTCCGTAACCTTCATGCTCGGCTCGGCGCTCGCGGCGGTCGCCGGCGTCGTCGACGCAATGCGCTATCACGTCGAGCCCCTCATGGGCCTGACCCAGGGCATCAAGGCGTTCGTAGCCGCGGTCCTCGGCGGCATCGGCAGCATCCCCGGCGCCGTCTTGGGCGGCTTCCTCATGGGCCTGGTCGAAACCCTCCTTAAAGGCTATCTCCCCAGCGCCTACACAGGCTATTCCGACGCCGCGTCCTTTTTCGTTCTCATTCTGATTCTGCTCATTCGCCCGACGGGCCTGCTGGGTAGGCCCATGACGGAAAAAGTCTAGCCAAGCCATGAGCGCTCCTCGCCTCCCAATCTCTCCCACCATGATCCACCCTCGGCGGGTTCCCGTCTGGGTCACGAATCTCGCCATCGCCATCGCCATCGTCGCCCTATGGCCCTTGAGCAACGCCTTCGAAAATAATCTCGACCCCTATTTCCTCGATCTTCTCATCCACATCGGCATCGCCATCATTTTGGCCGTCAGTCTGAATCTCATTAACGGAATCACCGGACAATTCTCTCTCGGGCACGCCGGGTTCATGGCCGTCGGCGCCTATACCGGCGGCATTCTCCTGAAGCATTACGATCCGCACGGCGCGGCACTGCCGGTGGTATTCCTGGGCCTAATGCTCCTGGGCGGTCTCGCCGCCGCGGCGGCGGGGGTCATCGTCGGCGTCCCGACCCTCCGCCTGCGCGGCGACTATCTGGCCATCGCCACCCTCGGGTTCGGGCAAATCATCACCGTCATTCTCAACCAGATCGATTCCATCGGCTCTTTCGAAGTCGGCGGCTCCGCCGGGCTTCACAACATCCCCATCGTCGCCAACTTTTTCTGGACCTATCTGGCCGCCCTTCTTTGCATCGTGACCATTGGACGATTGGTCTATTCTCAAAAAGGCCGGCCGTTCTTCGCTGTCCGGGAGGATGAGATCGCCGCCGCCGCGATGGGGGTCGACACGACGTATTACAAAGTCGCCGCGTTCGTCATCGGCGCGTTCTTCGCCGGCACCGCAGGCGTTCTCTCGGCCACCGTCTCGGGAAATCTCGACCCAGCCAGCTTCAACTTCGTCCGCTCCATCGAAATCGTCATGATGGTGGTCATCGGCGGCTCCGGCAGCATCACCGGCTCGATCCTGGCCGCCATCATCCTCACCATCCTCCCCGAATACCTCCGAGGCCTCGAATCCTGGCGGCTGGTCATCTACGCCCTCATCCTCATCATCATGATGCTCGTCCGACCCGAAGGCGTTTTAGGCAACCGCGAACTCTGGCCCACGCCGCCGAAAACTGCGCCGTGGTTGCGCCGTAAATATGCCGCTGCTCGAAATCAATAACCTCGGCATCCGATTCGGCGGTCTTCAAGCCCTCTCCGATTTCAACTTCTCCCTGGACCAGGACCAGCTCGTCGGCCTCATCGGCCCCAACGGCGCGGGCAAAACCACCGTCTTCAATATCGTCACCGGCGTCTATCAGCCCGACACCGGCGATGTCCTCCTCTGCGGAAAATCCATCGCCGGCGAAAAGCCGTTCCGCATCAATCGACTCGGCATCGCCCGCACCTTCCAAAACATCCGCCTCTTCGGCGGCATGACCGTGCTCGACAACGTCATGATCGGCTTCAACCAATCCGTCGCCCACGGCTTCCTCGGAACCATCCTCCGCACCCCCGAACAACAGCGCGAGGACCGCGAGCACGAGGATAAAGCGATCGAACTTCTGCGCGTCTTCGATCTATTGGAAAGAATGAACGACCCCGCCAGCACCCTCGCCTACGGCCCGCAAAGAAGGCTCGAAATCGCCCGCGCCCTGGCCACGCGCCCCAAGATTCTGCTTCTCGACGAACCCGCCGCCGGGATGAACCCGCGCGAGAAGGCTGAGCTGATGGACTTAATCGCCCTGGTGCGCAAGCAATTCGCCGTCGGCCTATGGCTCATCGAGCACGATATGAAGCTCGTCATGAGCATTTGCGAGCGGATCACGGTTCTGGATCACGGCGAAACCATCGCCGTGGGAACGCCGTCCGAAATCCAGGAAGACCCGCGCGTCATCGAGGCCTATCTGGGCAAACCCCAGCCGGCGTAGAATAGCGCCCCATGCTCCTCTCCGTCCGAAATCTAACCGTCTCCTACGGCGCGATCACCGCCCTCCAGGATGTCTCGGCCGATATCGAGCGCGGCGAGATCGTCACCCTCATCGGCGCAAACGGGGCCGGCAAAACCACTCTCCTCCGCACCATCAGCGGACTCCTGAAGCCTTCTTCCGGCAGCATCGCCTGGAACCCCCCTACCCAAACGCCCGGCGAGCCGGAGAACCTGCTGCACTACCACGTCCCCGATGCCGAACTGGTCGGTCTACGTCCCGACAAAATCGTGAGGCTCGGAATCAGCCACGTCCCTGAAGGCCGCCAAATCTTCGCGAATCTCACCGTCCATGACAATCTTCTCCTCGGCGCTTTCCAACGTCGCCAAAAAAAGGAAATCCAAGCCGGACTGGAGAAATGCTTCGCTTTCTTTCCGGTACTCGCCGAGCGAAAACACCAGCGCGGCGGCACACTCAGCGGCGGCGAACAACAAATGCTCGCCATCGCCCGCGCCCTCATGGCCCAGCCAAAACTGCTCCTCCTGGACGAACCGTCGCTAGGTCTGGCCCCCATTTTCGTCCAAAAGATCTTCCAGATCATCCAGCAGATCAACAAAGAAGGCGCAACCGTATTCCTGGTCGAACAAAACGCCCACATGGCCCTGACGATCGCACACCGGGCCTACGTGCTCCAAACCGGAAAGATTATTCTGGCCGATCAAGCCGCGCGGTTGCTCGAAAACCCCGAGGTGAAACGAGCTTATTTGGGAGGATAAAGAGAATGATGAGTGATGATTGCTGAATGATGATTTAAACTCAGCATTCAGCATTCATCAATCAGCATTTTGCCTCGTCTCCCTCGCGCGTTAACCTATCCCGCATGTCCACCCCTCCCATCTCGTACCAAACTCCCTTCGCCCACATCCCCGTCACCACAACCTTCACGGTCGACGGCTACCGCATCGTCCGCTATCTCGGCGTCGTGCGCGGACTCATCGTTCGCTCGCCCACCATCGCCCAGGGTTTCCTCGGGGGTCTCAAATCCATCATCGGCGGCAACATCGGAGCCTACACGGAGATGTGCGAGCAAACCCGCCAGCAGGCGTTTGAGCTGCTCGTTCAGCACGCCCTATCACTTGGCGCAAACGCCGTCGTGGGATTCCGATACGATGCTTCGGAAATCGGCGGCGGGCGCGGGGTCTCGGCGACGGAAGTGCTCTGCTACGGAACCGCCGTGGTCATCGCCCCGCAAAGCAACTCGTAGATGCTGCGCATCCGCAAAACCTTGCAGCGAAGGCTGATCCTGCTCGCGTTCGTCGCCGCCATCGGGTTCGGGTCGCGGCTTTATCCGATCGGGAACCGCCTCTGGGACAAATCCGCCGGCGACGTCACCTGGGCGGCGGCGATCTATCTGCTCCTCGGGATCATCTTCCCCATCCGCCGCCCGGTCACTCTCGCCGTGGCGGCCTCCGCGATCGCCGTCGCCGTCGAGTTCTTCAAACTGACCGATCTGCCCGCGCATTGGGTTCACTGGGCGATCAGCCGACTGATTTTCGGAACCACTTTCTCATGGGAAAACCTGGCGTGCTACGCGGTGGGAATCACGGGGATCGCCTTCATTGATACTTTTTGGCGCAAATGAATCGCGTCGGCCGGCGTGACGAATCTTACGTCATCGCCGCGGCCCGTTTTTCGATCCTTGGATCCGCATCCGGAGTGGTGTGCAAATCGTAATAGTTTTGCAAATTCAGCCAAAGTTCCGGGCTCGTTCCCAGCGCCAAACCAATGGCCTTGGTGGTTTCGCCGGTGATGCTCTTTTTGTTATTGACGATCTCATTCACCGCTTGAAGCGGCCGGCCAATGATCTTCGCAAAGTCAACTTGTGACCATCCCCGAGATTCGATTTCATCGCGAAGATAATCGCCGGGAGGAAACACTTCCGCGGGTTTGAATTTCCGGTTCATGACGACTCCGAATCGATTTCGACCCACGGACGCCGCCCCTCACCCTTACCCTCTCCCCGAGTACAGGGAGAGGGGATAAGTCGGGATCGCTCGGTCAGTGCCCGTGCGCCGGCTCCCCCAAGTATTTCTTCACCTCGGCATACTTCTCATCCAGCATCGCCTTTGTTTTCGCCTCCAGATTCAATCGCAATAGCGGCTCGGTATTACTCTTCCGCACATTGAACCACCACTCCCCCGCATCGACGGTTATGCCGTCGAGATAATCGACATGCATTTTCTTGTACGCATCGGCCAATTCCCGAATCTTGCCTTCCTTGTCCTCCACCTGGAAATTGATCTCCCCGCTTTGGCTGTAACGATTCAAAGGCGCAACCAACTCGCTCAAAGTCCCGCGCTGCGATGAAAGCACCGATAACACCCGCGCAAAGGCGATCGCCCCGCTATCGGCATAAAAATTGTCCCGGAAATAAAAATGCCCCGAAAGTTCCCCGCCAAAGACAGCCTTGGTGTCGGCCAGCGTTTTTTTCAGAAATGCGTGCCCAACACGATCCCGCCGAGGAACTCCGCCTGCTGCCTTCACCTCATCTGCCACGACATGACTCGAGCGCAAATCGTAAACGATCGTCGAACCCTTGTTCTCCGGCTTCTTGAGAAAATCCTTCGCCAATAGCGCGGTAATGATGTCGCAGCCAATCGTGCTCCCCTTCTCATCGACGAAAATGCATCGATCCGCGTCCCCGTCAAAGCAAACGCCCAGATCGCACTTTTGGCCCGCCATCTTTTGCTTCAATTTCGCCAGGTTCGCTTCCACGAGCGGGTTCGGGTCGTGGACAAAACTGCCGGTGATCTCGAACAGCAATGGCACGATCTGCAGATTGGGCAACCCCTCAAAAATCGCCGGCACCATCTTCCCCGCCATCCCATTGCTCGCATCAATGACCACCTTCACCGGCCTCTTTAAATCGAGAAATTGCAATACGTGCTTCTTGTAGTCGCTCCACAAGTCTTGCTGCGTGACCTTTCCCTCGAGCCCCGTCTGCCCCGGCCGCAGCAGCGACGCGATGCGCTTGATGTCATCCAACCCGCTCGCAGCCCCAATCGGCTTGGCCTTGGGGCCGGAAATCTTGAATCCGTTGTATTGAATGGGATTATGCGAAGCGGTTGTCTGAATGCCTCCCACCGCATCCAAGTGATTGATCGCAAAATAGATCATCGACGTATCGATCATGCCGATATCGACGACGTTCATCCCCGTGCTGCGCAGCCCCTCGATAAGCGCCTTAGCCAGCGACGGCGAACTCGGCCGCATGTCGCGACCCACAACCATCGTATCTTCCAGCTTCACCTTCTCAGCGGCATTTTGACGGCTTCGTTTCAGATATTGCCCCGTCGCGTGTCCGATTTTCCACGCGCCGTCCTCGTTCAGCGGCGTCGGATAGGTCGCGCGCACGTCGTACGCCTTGAATAGCTTGTCGATCATGGTCGAAAGTTTAGCGGTAGCCCCGATGCCCGGCAACGAATCAGAGTCAATGCACTCCCCGAAGCCGCGCCAGCCGCTCGTACAACGCCGCCGCCGTTCGCGTGCCGCAGTGCAGCGCGTCGAGATCGAATTTCTCATTCGGCGAATGCACCCGATCATCCGGAAGCCCGAAGCCGAGCAGGAGCGTGTCGATCCCGAGCACGGACTTGAACATTTCCACGACGGGAATGCTCCCTCCGCCGCGGATGAGCGCCGGTGCTTTCCGAATCCCACTTCAACCGCCTCCGACGCCAACTCCATCGCCGGCGAATGCATCGGCACCAGCGCCGCGGGAGTATAACTGTGGCAGCTCACCTCCACGCTCGCATATTTCGGGCACCGCTCCTTAATGGTCTTGATGAATGCATCCCGAATCTTGATCGGGTCCTGCTTTGGGACCAGGCGCATCGAGACTTTCGCCGACGCCTTTGCCGGGATCACCGTCTTCGCCCCGGGGCCCTGATACCCGGCCGTAATCCCGTTGATATCACACGTCGGCCGCGCCCAGCACTGCTCCAGCGGAGTATAGCCCTTTTCCCCAAACAGCCCCGCCGCCTTTACTTCGTCGGCATACTTCTTCTCATCGAACGGCAATCCCTTCCACATTTTCCGCTCCTCATCCGACACCGGCAGCACATCATCATAAAACCCCGGAATTATGACCCGCCCGTCCTTATCGTGGAGCGTGGCCAGAATCTCGCTCAGCACATTCGCCGCATTCGGAACCGAACCGCCGTACAACCCACTGTGCAAATCGTGCCCCGCTCCGGTAACGGTTAATTCCATATACACCAGTCCGCGGAGTCCGTAGGTAATCGCCGGCACCCCCGGCGCAAACTGATTCGTATCGCTCACCACGGCGATGTCCGCCTGCAATTCCTTCTTATGCTTATGTACAAAATCCGCCAGGTTCTCTGATCCAATCTCCTCTTCCCCCTCGATGAGCAACGTCACATTCAGGGGCACTCCTCCATTCGCCTGCCAGGCCAGAAGCGCCTCGATATGCGCCCACACCTGCCCCTTGTCATCCGCCGCCCCGCGCGCGTAAATCGCTCCGCCGCGAATCGTCGGCTCAAACGCCGGCGTCTTCCAAAGTTCCAGCGGCTCAGGGGGCTGCACATCGTAATGCCCATAAAACAGAACCGTCGTGCGCCCCTCGACATGTTTATTCTTGGCCAGAACCACCGGATGCCCGCGCGTCGGCACCACCTTCACATCGAAACTGGCCACCTTCAGCCAATCCGAGATCCACTGCGCACACCGCTGCATGTCCTCCTTATGCCCAGGCTGCGTGCTGACGCTCGGAATCGACAGCAATTCCTTCAGCGTCTCCACCGACCGGGACTTATTGGCTTCGATCGTTTCTAATACTTTGGCAAGCATAAAGATTAGATTAACCGCGCGGCAACGCCCGAACAAACGTAGGCCGGTCGCACGCCGAATGTTATGATCTCTCCCACCGCTTCCGTCAAAGGAAATTCTATGGATTCGCCTCTCACCTCGGAACTCCTCAATAAAATGGACGCCTATTGGCGTGCCGCCAATTATCTTTCCGTTGGGCAAATCTATCTGTGGGACAACCCGCTATTGCGCACGCCCCTTAAACCCGGCGACATTAAGCCCATGCTCCTCGGCCACTGGGGCACCACGCCGGGCCAGAATTTTATCTACGTGCATCTCAACCGCATCATCAACATCTTCGACCTCAACATGATTTACGTCGCCGGCCCCGGTCACGGCGGCCCGGCGCTCGTCGGCAACACCTACCTCGAAGGCACCTACAGCGAAATCTATACCAACATCACGCAGGACGAAGCCGGGCTCAAAAAGCTTTTCACCCAATTCTCCTTCCCCGGCGGAATCCCCAGCCATGTCTCCCCCGAATGCCCCGGTTCCATCCACGAGGGAGGCGAACTCGGCTACTCCCTCAGCCATTCCATCGGCGCCGTTTTGGACAACCCCGATCTCGTCGTCGCCTGCATCATCGGCGACGGCGAAGCCGAAACCGGCCCGCTCGCCACCGCCTGGCAGTCCAACAAATTCCTAAACGCCGCCACCGACGGAGCCGTCCTCCCCATCCTACATCTCAACGGCTACAAGATCGCCAATCCCACGGTTCTCGCCCGCATCCCCCGCGCAGAACTCCAAAAATTCCTGGAAGGGTGCGGCTGGACTCCCATTTTCGTTGAAGGCCACGAACCAGCGAAGATGCACCAAGCCATGGCCGCCGCGCTGGACACGGCCATCCAACAAATCAAACACATTCAACTCGATGTGCGCAAGCGAAAAATCACCCTCCGGCCGGCGTGGCCCGTCGTCGTCCTCATCAGCCCCAAGGGATGGACCGGCCCCAAGGAAGTAAATGGCCTCCCCGTCGAAGGGACATTCCGCGCCCATCAAGTCCCCATCACAGACCCGGCAACCAATCCCCATCATCTGGCCCAACTCGAGCGCTGGCTGAAAAGCTACAAACCCGAGGAGCTGTTCGACGAGAACGGAAAATTCAATAAAGAATTGGCCGACCTCGCCCCCAAAGGCGAGCGCCGCATGGGCGCGCAACCCGCACGCCAATGGCGGCATCCTGCCTGCGCGATCCCGCATGCCCGATTTCCGCGACTACGCCGTCAAAATCCCCTCCCCCGGCGCCGTCGATTCCGAAGACACTCGCGTTTTAGGAACTTTCATCCGTGATGTCATAAAATTAAACCAGGACCAGCGCAACTTCCGCGTCTTCGGCCCGGACGAAACGATTTCCAACAAACTCACCGCCGTCTTCGAAGTCACCCCGCGCCAATGGGAAGGCAAGATGATCAAGATCGACGAATACCTCGCCCACGACGGCCGCGTTCTCGAAGTCCTCAGCGAACACCAATGCGAAGGGTGGCTCGAAGGGTATCTCCTCACCGGCCGCCACGGCCTGTTCAACTGCTACGAAGCCTTCATCCACATTGTCGATTCCATGTTCAATCAGCACGCCAAGTGGCTCAAGGTGACGCTTGGACTCCCTTGCGCAGAAAAATCGCCTCCCTCAATTACCTCCTCTCCTCCCACGTCTGGCGGCAAGACCACAACGGCTTCACCCACCAGGACCCCGGCTTCATCGACCTCGTGGTGAATAAGAAAGCCGAAGTCATCCGCGTCTATCTGCCGCCCGATTCCAACTGCCTGCTTTCGGTGATGGATCACTGCCTGCGCAGCCGGCACTATGTGAACGTCGTCGTCGCCGGCAAACACCCCGCGCCTCAGTGGCTGAGCATGGAAGCGGCGATCGAGCACTGCTCGCAAGGCATCGGCATCTGGGAATGGGCCAGCAACGACAAGGGGTCGGAGCCGGACCTGATCATGGCCTGCGCAGGCGATGTCCCCACGCTGGAAATCCTCGCCGCCGTCTCGATCTTGCGCAAAAATCTCCCGGAACTCAAAATCCGCGTCGTCAATGTCGTCGACCTGATGAAACTCCAGCCCGCCACCGAGCATCCCCACGGCCTGACCGACAAGGATTTCGATTCTCTCTTCACGACGGGCAAGCCGATCATCTTCGCTTTCCACGCCTACCCTTGGTTGATTCACCGCCTCACCTACCGCCGCACCAATCACGACAACCTCCACGTTCGCGGCTACAAAGAGGAAGGCACCATCACCACCCCCTTCGATATGACCGTCCTCAACGACATGGACCGTTTCCATCTCGTCCAGGACGCCATCGACCGCCTGCCGCAACTAAAGGGAAAGGGCGATTACCTGAAACAGGAAATGCAAGACAAGCTGGTTCAGCATAAGCAATATATCTATAAAGAGGGGCGTGATATGCCGGAGGTGAGAGATTGGAAATGGAATTCGAGCGGAACGTAACGACGCGAGTGTCAGACCAATCGGATAGTTCCAGGCGGCGGCAACTATGGGCGTGATTCTCCAAGCATTCTTTAAAGCCGATCAAAAGGGCGTTCCTTCCCCCACCGACGGAAATTCTGCCATCCCCTGGTGGTGGGATCATCTGGCCCGCCAAGCGCAAACGTTTCGCGCCGCGGGTTTCACCGCGATCTGGCTCCCGCCCTGCTGGAAAGGAGCGGCCGGGCGCAATCCCTCGGCTACGACCTTTTCGACGATTACGACCTTGGTTCGAAAGACCAGAAAGGTTCGATTCCAACCCGATACGGCTCGCGCGAGCAGCTCCAGCGATGCGTCGCCATGATGCGCGCCAATGGCCTGGACGTTTATCTAGACCTGGTTGAAAACCAGCCGCAATGGCGGTAGTGGACCCGGCGAATTCACCTTCCGTTACAAAGACGCCTTCGGCAATCCCACCGGCGGCCGATTCGAAAAAGACCCGCCCGATTTCCATTTCAACGTCCCCGAAGACCCCGGCGTCTTCGGATACCCAAACACCAAGGAAATGACCTTCGGCCCCGACCTGGCGCCCATCAACGGCCAGCCTTACCACCACATCTTTGACGGCTTGATCGACAGCGCTGATTGGGTCACCCGAGCGCTCGACGTCCAGGGCTATCGCATCGATGACGTCAAAGGCATTTCCACGTACTTTCTTCTCGCATTTCTGAACAGCAAGTCGATGGACGGTAAATTCGCGGTCGGGGAATTCTTTGACGGAAATGAAGACCTGCTTCGGCAATGGGTCTTGGACCCGCGCGGCATGCGCAGGCGCGCCAGCGCCTTCGATTTTCCATTACGATACCTGCTGACGGCCATGTGCAACCAGCCGGGGCACTTCAACATGGCGCTGCTCGACCACGGCGGTCTGGCGGGGACCGATCCGATGTCGGCCGTCACGTTCGTCGAGAATCACGACACCGACACCAGCCCATCCCTCGCCCCCATCGTCGAGAACAAAGCCTTGGCTTACGCGTACATCCTCACCTCTGAAGGCTACCCCTGCGTTTTTTACCGCGACTACAGCTCCGACCCGGGCTGCTATAACCTCAAGCCTCAGATCGATAACCTCGTCTGGATCCACGAGAACCTGGCGTTCGGTCCGACTCAGCAGAGATGGAAAGACCTGGACGTCTTCGCCTACGAGCGCCTCGGCGGCCCGCATCTCCTGGTCGGCCTCAACAACGATCCCGCCACGCCCTACACGATCTCCGTGGATACCGGATTCGGCCCAAACGTTTCGCTGCATGATTACACCGGCCACGCCCCCAACATCGCCACGGACGGCGCCGGGCGCGCCACCTTCACCATTCCCCGCAATCAAAATGGCGCCGGCTATGTCGCGTTTTCAATAAATGATATCGACGACCCGATTGAGATCGAAACAAAACCCGTCACTCAGGTATTTGAGGGCGCCAAAGACCTCGACATCCGCCCGGCGGTCAACGGGCAGACGATCCAGATCTGCCGCGTCTGGTGCGAAGTGAATACGCCGATCACCGCCAAATTGGATTTCGACGCATCAAGCCTCCCGCCGACGGGTTTGCTCACCCTGCAACTCCTCGATCCAAATCACGCGATCATTGCAAAGCAAAGTTACCGAAATTCCAACGACCCAAAAACCAACCTTGACGCAAACGCCCCTACGAGAGGATTCTTTACCTTCGAAGTAAGCCTATCCGGCGCTCCGGACGGCACTTCGCAGTTGCCTTACGTCCTGACCGTAACGTATCAGGCCGCAAAGTTTTGACTGAAAAATGTCTGCCGCTCCGTTTTCCAAATAACCAAAACACCGAAGGAACGCCCCACATGGAATATTTCCCCCTCGCCTGGCCGTTCCTGCTTCTCTTGGGCATCTTCTTCCTTATCGCCCTGGCGATGATCGAATTGGAGGTCCTCACCTTCGCCTACATGCGAATGGGGATTCACCCGCGCTATGTGATGACCATTCTGGTTCTCTCGTTTTTCGGCAGCTACATCAATATCCCCGTCGGCAGGCTGCCCCCGGAGCACATCGTCTCCAATTCCGTCGTCGAATTCTTCGGCGTTCAATACGTCGTCCCCACCGTCCGGCAATGGCCGCAAACGGTCATTGCCGTCAACGTCGGCGGGGCTATCATCCCCACGCTTCTCTCCCTTTACCTGATCGTAAAGAACCAGCTTTATATTCGCAGCGTCATCGGCGTGACACTCCTGGCCCTCATCGTGCATCATCTGGCCAAACCCGTGCACGGGATCGGGATCAGCGTCCCGATTTTCGTCCCGCCCCTATGCGCTGCCGGCATTGCCATGGTTCTCGCCTGGCGGTGCGCCCCGCCGCTGGCGTATATCTGCGGCTGTCTCGGCACGCTCATCGGCGCCGATTTGATGAACCTCGATAAAATCCAGGGACTCGGGGCGCCCGTAGCTTCCATCGGCGGCGCCGGAACCTTTGACGGGGTTTTTCTCTGCGGCATCATCGCAGTTCTCCTCCCTCCTTTCGTCCCGCGATCCGGCCGAAGACGGTATAGTTCCCCATAAGCACCATGAGCACTGCCCCTCAATCCCCGTTCATCTATCTTGCCCGCCACGGCGAGACCGCCTGGAGCATCTCCGGCCAGCACACCGGCCTCACCGACATTCCCCTGACTGCGCGAGGCGAACGCAACGCCCGGCAACTTGCGATATCTCTCAAAGGCATCACCTTCTCGCGCGTCTTCACCAGCCCCCTCCAGCGAGCCAGACAAACCTGCCGCGCTGGCCGGCTTCGCTTCCGTCGCCGAGCCCGACCCCGACCTCGTCGAATGGAACTACGGCGATTACGAAGGCAAGACCACCGCCCAGATTCACCAAGCTCGCCCCGGCTGGGAAATCTTCCGCGACGGCTCCCCCTACGGCGAATCCCCCGCCGACATCGGTGCCCGCGCCGATCGCGTCGTCGCAAAACTGCGCACCGCCACCGGCAATGTCCTCCTCTTCTCCCACGGTCATTTTCTGCGCAGTTCTCGCCGCAAGATGGCTCTCCCTTGAGCCCGCGGCCGGAAAATTATTTCTCCTCGACACCGCCGCACTCAGCATCGTCGGCTATGAGCACGGCGCGAGCGATTCGGTCATTCGTCTTTGGAATGATTGCCGCCACACGCAAGATTGAAGGAGTTGAATCATGCCCATCAGTCTCCTGGCCGGAAAGCCTGCTACTCCCGACATGCTCATCGATGTCGCGAAACTCACCCGCGACTATTTCGAACGCGAGCCGGATTTCGCCGACCCCAATCAGCGCGTCATCTTCGGCACCAGCGGCCACCGAGGCTCCTCCTCGCTCGGAACTTTCAACGAATCCCACATCCTCGCCATCGCCCAGGCCGTCTGCGATTACCGAAAATCCCGCGCAATTGACGGCCCGGTTATGGTCGCCAAGGACACCCATCTCCTCTCTCGCCCGGCTGAGCGATCCGTCCTGCAGGTCCTCGCCGCCAACGGCGTCGAAGCCCTCATCGCAAGCAAAGATGGCTTCACCCCCGTCCCCGTCATCTCCCGCGCCATCCTGAATTTCAATCGCAATCGGCGCGAGCATCTGGCCGATGCGCTCATTGCCACGCCGTCCCACAATCCCCCATCCGATGGCGGCTTAAAATACAACCCCCCCGACGGCGGCCCCGCCGGCGCCGATGTCACCACGTGGATTCAAGACCGCGCCAACGCCCTGCTCGAATCCGGCAATCGCGATATCCGCAGAATCCCAATTGAAAAAGCCATCGCCGCCGCAACAACGCACGAAACCGATTTCATCACGCCGTATGTGCAAGACCTGAAGCTCGCCATCGACATGGAAGCCATCAAATCCGCCGGCCTCAAGCTTGGCGTCGATCCCCTCGGCGGCGCAGCCCTCTTCTGCTGGGAACCCATCAATTCCATCTATGGACTGAACATCGAAGTCGTCAACAAAATCGTTGACGTGAGATTTTCATTCATGACCGTCGATTACGACGGCAAGATTCGCATGGACTGCTCGAGCCCCTATGCCATGGCCAACCTTGTACGCCTCAAGGACCGATTTCAGGTCGCCTTCGGAAACGATCCCGATTCCGATCGCCACGGCATAGTCACGCCCTCGGCGGGCCTCATGAATCCCAATCACTATCTCGCCGTCGCCATTCGGTACCTCCTGACACATCGCCCGAACTGGTCGCCTCAATCCGCGGTCGGCAAGACCCTCGTCTCCAGCAGTATGATCGATCGAGTTGTGGCCGGTTTCGGCCGGAAGCTGGCCGAAGTTCCCGTCGGCTTCAAATGGTTCGCCGACGGGCTCTTCACCGGAAAAATGTGCTTCGGCGGTGAAGAAAGCGCCGGGGCAAGCTTCCTGCAAATGGACGGCGCCCCTGGACCACCGACAAGGACGGCCCCGTCATGGATCTCCTTGCCGCCGAACTCACCGCCAAAACCGGCAAAGACCCCGGCCTCCACTATCAGGAATTGACGGCGAAATACGGAACGTCGTACTACACGCGCATCGATGCCCCGGCCACCCCGCAGCAAAAAGCCGTGCTCAAGAAGCTCTCCCCCGAAGCCGTCCGCGCCACGGAACTCGCCGGCGAACCGATCACCGCCAAGCTCACCCGCGCCCCTGGCAACGACGCCCCCATCGGCGGCCTGAAAGTCGTCACCGCCAGCGCCTGGTTCGCCGCCCGCCCGTCAGGAACCGAAAACGTGTACAAAATCTACGCCGAGAGCTTCAAGGACGAGGCCCATCTCGACGCGATCGTGACTGAAGCCCAAAAGATCGTGAACGAGGCCCTCGGCTCGTAAACCCATGCCCGATTCCGACCGCTTTATCCTCACCATCAACGGCGGCTCCTCGAGCATCAAGCTCGCCATCTTCACGACCACAACCCCGCCCCAGCACACGCTTAGCGGCCAAATAGAACGCATCGGCAAACCCGGCACCCGTTTGATCGCGGGCGACGAAACCCACCAGATCGACGCCGGCACGTACAAACATGCCGCCCAGAATCTCGCCGACTATCTCAAGGGAAAAATCGGCAAATCCGCCATCGCCGGAATCGGCCACCGCGTCGTCCATGGCGGTATTCATCTTCTGGATCACCAACTCGTCACACCCGATCTCATCGCGGAACTTAAGCGAACCCAGCCCCTCGATCTGGCTCATCTCCCGCGCGAAATCTCCCTCATCGAGACCTTCCGCGACGCGTTCCCCAATCTCCCGCAAGTCGCCTGTTTCGACACCGCGTTTCACCGCGATCTCCCCCGCCTCGCGGCACTGCTCCCCATCCCGCGGCACTATTATGAATCCGGCATCCGCCGCTTCGGCTTCCACGGCCTTTCATTCACTTATCTCATGAGCCGCCTCGCGGAGATCGATCTCGCCGCCGCGAAGGGCCGCGTTATCCTCGCCCATCTCGGCTCCGGCGCCAGCATGGCCGCCGTCCGCGACGGCAAACCCATCGACACCACCATGGCCTTCACCCCCACCGCCGGCCTCGTCATGGGCACCCGCCCCGGCGATCTCGATCCCGGCCTGCTCGTTTACCTCATGCGCGTCGAAAAGCTTTCGCCCGATCAGATGGATGAATTTATTTCCAAACAATGCGGCCTGATCGGTGTCTCGGAAACCAGTTATGACATGCGCGATTTATTGAATCGCCGGGCCGCGGATGAAAGAGCCGCCGACGCGGTCGAATTGTTTTGCTATCAGGCAAAGAAGTTCATCGCGGCCCTGGCCGCGGCGCTCGGCGGGATCGACACTCTGATATTCTCGGCCGGCATCGGCGAAAACGCCCCCGAAGTGCGCATCCCTGATTTGCCGCGGCTTGGAGTACATGAATCTGACGCTCGACGAAGAGCGAAACAAATCCGATTCACCCGTGATTTCCGCGCCGGACAGCAAGGTCACCGTCCGCGTGATTCCAACGGACGAGGAGATCGTCATCGCGAAGGCTGTTCGATCGTTTCTGAAGATGTGAGATTCACGGTTTTGCGAATGTCCGCTGGCGGCGGAACCGATGGCACCCCCATCGTCCTGCGCAGCAGAAAGTTGAACAATCTCTCGGGAATGAATCTTCGCGCCAGCGTCCCGACACTCGCTTCCCATCCCACCCGATATCGCGCTCGCGGCCGGTGCGCGGTCAGACTTCGCTCGACCACTTTCGCCACGCGCTCCGACGGGGCCGCGCCGGCGGCGCAGCTAAAGACGTATTGCGAAACGCTCCGGATCATTTGCTCATCGCGCTCGCATGCCTTGGGATCCTCCAAGATGGCCGCCACGCCCTCTTTTTCCTTTCGCCAGATTTCGGATTGAATCGTCCCCGGCACGATCGTGCTGACCCAAATCCCCTCGGCTTGCAGTTCCAGCCGCAATGCGTCGCCCATCGCCCGCAGCGCGAATTTGCTGGCGCTGTACGCCCCGAACAAAGGCGTGGCGATCTCCCCCGTAACCGATCCCATATTGACGATCCGCCCCGTGCCCCGGCCGCGAAGCGCAACATGCCGCCCGCACCAGAGGCAGCATCGCCTGCGTGACGGCCAGCACGCCGAAGAAGTTCACCTCAAACTGACGCCGCCAATCGTGAAGTGAAACGCACTCGACCGGCCCCACAACGCAAATCCCCGCATTATTCACCAGCCCATAAAGCCCAGCCTCGCCCACCATCTCCCGAACCGAAACCGCCGCCCGCGCGATGGAACCGGCGTCGGCAACATCAATCAAAACCGCGCGAATTCCGCCGGGAGTTCCGGCCCCCGCCGCTTCGACGGCCTCGGCATCCCCGTCGTCTCGCACCCCGGCGATCACGCCAAAACCCCTCGCCGCCAGATGCACCGCACACGCCCACCCGATCCCGGTGCTCGTTCCTGTGATTAAAACGTATTGCTTGTGAAGATCAGCCGAATTGGACAGCAAAGCAACCAAGGCAACATCCGATCAAAAACCCAATCTCGCAGATTTCCGCGACCCGCGTAACCCCTAATCCGGCTCGGTAGAAACAAATTCCGACAAAACTTTACACTTTGGTCGCTCTTTTGATTCTAGGCGGGTTGGATGACCTGCGCGGGTTTAATGTTTCTTAGACGTTGAATCGTGAAGCTCGCCAAGCCGACGCTTGCGTGCACCGTCCGGCGCTGCCGGAATATGCCTTGATCGCCAGACGACGATGGTCTTAGAATCCGGCTCGAACGCAGACCGACTATTAGATGGCGCAGAATATCAACAAGCCCGTGGATGGAAGGGGTGCAATCTCCCCCCCGCCGTCAAACTCGAGGACGAAAGCGCCAATCGCCCCGGTTGGTTTCGCGCTCTTTTTCCCCCGTGGGTTATCTGGTCGATATTGATTTTTATGCTTGCCATCGGCGGTTGGGCCTACTGGCTGGGGAATGTCCTGGCCGAAGGCCGCGCCCCGGCCTTGCCTGACGATTTCTCTTTCGTTCCTCATCTGCCCCATTTGCCCATCGTCTTCCCTGCGTTTGCCCTACACGACCAGGATAACCAGGTTCTCCGCGCCTCGGATCTGGTCGGACACACGTGGATCGCCGATTTCATCTACACCGAATGCAGCGGCACCTGCGTCACCCTCAATGGCTACATGACCGATCTTCAAAAAGACCCTTCATTGGCCGGCGTGCACTTTGTTTCCTTTTCCGTCGGTCCCGACGATGGTCCCAACATCCTCAAGCAATATCTAAACTACTATGCTCTGGCCGACAGCTCGCGCTGGCGCAGTTCTGGCCGCCGATGATCACTACTTTCCTCAAGCCGCCGTAACGCTCGGCCTGGCTCCCTCGATCGACGAAATCCACCAGGGCCTCCTACCGTACAGCACCGATTTTTTTCTTGTTGACGCCGGCGGCGAATTGCGCGGAATCTATCACGTTCTCGACCCTGCCGAGTTGCAACGCATGCGGGTCGATCTGCGAAACATGAATGATACAACGCGCCCGTCGATGGAGGCGTCCATCGCATTCGATCCGATTCCTCGGCTGATCAATCCGACTCCGCGTCGGCCGGGATCGCCATGACGACGGTCAAGCGCCGAATCCTTTCCGCGACCGTCGGGATCTCCATCGCTGTGCTCCTTGCCCTGGCCGCCCTGCTTACGCTGCGAATCGTTTCTCGCTCCGAGGCCTCCAGACTTCCCATCGATGCCGGCCCGACTCCCGCCGTCGTGGGCGATCTGCCGGTCCTTTTCGACGTTCCCCATTTCGGCTATCCCGATCAGGATGGAAAGCTCGTCACCGAGCACGACCTCAAAGGCGCCGTCTGGATCTGCGATTTCATCTACACACGATGCACGACCGCCTGCCCGGTCCTCACTGCCCGCATGACTCTCCTCCAGCATTCGATCCGCAATCCCGCAATCAAATTTGTCTCCTTCACGGTTGATCCGTCCTATGACAACCCCGCTGTGCTCAAGGCCTATGCGCGGGAATGGCACGGTGACGAAACGCGCTGGCGGCTCCTGGCGACCGGCACCGACGACGCCGTCCACGCCACCGCCTCGGCCATGCATTTGGCCGTCCAGCACGTCAACGATCCCAACAATCCGATCCTTCACAGCAATCGCTTCGTCCTGTTCGACTCATCCGGACTGGCCCGCGGCATCTACGACAGCACTGACTCCGACGCCATGACACAGCTCGTTAAAGACGCCAACACCCTCGCCGGCAGCGACCATACCGAACTTCTCGCCTCGGCTTCCGGTTCCGATGCCGCCGACGCCATTTCGTCCGGCGCCAGCGGCGGCCACCAACTCTTCATGATCATGGGATGCGCCGCCTGCCACACGCGCCCCGCCGTCGCCCCCCCACTCGAAGGCGTCGCCGGCTCCCAGGTCCACCTCAGCGACGGCCGCACCGTCCTCGCTGGCGACGCCTATCTCCGTGAATCCATAGTCGATCCCAACGCGAAGATCGTTGCCGGTTATTCCCCGGTCATGCCCAGCTACCGCGACCATCTCAGCGATGCCCAGATCGACGGCATCATCGCCTACATCAAAAGCATCGCCGCCGATCATTCCTCTTCCGGCAACTCCCCGCGCTTCGTAGCCACCGACCCCGTCTGCGGCATGCAGGTCTCCGCCGGCTCCGACACTCCCTGCATCACCTACGGCATAAAAACCTATTACTTCTGCAGCGAAACCTGCCGCCAGAAATTTCAAGCGGATCCGGCGAAGTATGCCAAGCCGTGAGATGAATTTTGAACGAATGAACTAAATGTCACGGGACCGTTTGCCGCGTTGTCAAAGCGAGCCGCAACCGCAATCTAACTTCGCGAAATAGGAAGTATTGACGAAATTCTGCCGGAAGAAACATCGCTTCAGTCTCTAATGCCCGCCTTGCGGCGAGCTTTTCTGACCATGTCATTGCGTCCGGTCAAGAATTGCGATTCGCCATCCCTGACGTGAGAACCCACAAATGGGCTTGGAACTGAACGATGTGACGCTCTGCGTGGCCCGTCCAAAGAACGGAATGCATCGGACTATGCCAACCGGCGCGGGATCGATCGAATCCGCATCGCAGTCTGGACCTGATGCGCCAGAGGAAAGATCGTTTCGTCGATCACTTCATCGAACAGCTCGTTGCGCTTCATCAGCGTGTCGTAATCGTACGGCTTCGAAATATCCGACCGGCCACGACGCAGTTTTCTGTCCAGTTCTTCCCAAGACCGAGAGTAGTAGTGATTAATTCGCAGCAAGTCGACCGCCGTCATATCGTCGGAGAAGGCCCCTTTGACAATATTCCGATTCGCATTGACGCCGTGGCGACCCTCCTTGTACGCGAAGTAGTGTGTACAGGGAACGATATCCACGAAGGCCTCGCAATTGACAATCGACTTTACGTGCGCGCATACCGGGTGGTAGTTGGCCGGGTCGCTCGGGTCCAATTGGGGATTCTTAAGAAGTCCGCGCTCGAAAGTGCATAGGTTCGTCGGGCAGCGCCGATTGAAGTTCAGCAGGGACAGTCCCGGTGCTTTTGTTCGATGCCCGTTGGCGCCGAACATCAACCAGTTGGCCACAACAGCCACCTCGTTCTCATACCCGCTCAGGAACTTCCGCAGGTCCGGCTCCCGCGGTGAAAACAGAAATTCGTCCAGATCCACGATCATCATCCACCGCGACTCAGAGCCGTGCGTCTGGAGGCAATGGCGATAGGCGTAAAGTTGCATGTAAGGCTCTGGGGCCACATAGAGCTTGACCCGTCCAGCGGACAGCCAGGGTTGCAGAACCTCCACGCAGCGGTCGGTCTGCCGTTGTCGAACAGGACGAAGCGTTCGACGCCGACCAGGTCGTAGAAACGCAGCCACTCGTCCAGATAGTCGGCTTCGTCCCTGAAAATGGCGCATAGGGTCAGGTAGTGCTTCATCTTGATACGACCATTCTATTCCCGATTCCGCCAAATTCTCTCGTCTGAACTCCAGAACAATGGAGTCCAGGTCGATTGAAACGCCGCAATTCCAGGTTCAATGGCCGGGAGCGAAATCAGAATATCATGGGTCATAATAAAGATAGATGCAGCCCCCCAGCACCTCTGCCGGCGCGGCGCCGCGCAGCGACTGGAACTCTTCCTGTCCGGTGCCGTTCATATGCGGTCCGAATTGCAATCCTACCACGCTGACCGCCCAGCAAATCTTCTGCCCCGTGGGCCCCGCCTCATCTATCGGCGCCATGCTGCCCGCAAAGCTTCCATAATGGATGCCGTAATATTCCGGGTCACCCGAACCAAAATAGTACAGAACTAACTGGTATTCCGGATTGCCCGCTTGCCATTTCGCCAGCGCCGGGAGATCCTGCCCCCAATCGATATTCGAGTCGCTCAGCAGCCCAGCCCCCCCGCGAGATCCCCCTACGGCCACGTTGAAAAACGGGATGTAATTCGGAAAGGCCGCATAAACCTCGACGCCCAACCCCACGAACAAGATCGCTAGGACAGCTATTATGGGCTTACCGAATCTCCTGAACGCACGCGCGACCGAAATACCCAACAAAATATAGAGAAACGCGAAAACGGGGAACATGTGCCGGATCCCAATGTCCACTGCGCTATGCATCAGCGACGCCATGTAAATGATAGGCGGAACCGTCAACGCGCATAGTGACCATAAATTGCGAGGGCGAGGCAAAAAACAGTTAGCAATTGCCGCCAGTGCAAGGGCCAGCAGGGTCGCCACGGGAGTTTTGAAGCAGATGGCCAGAGGGAAGTAATACCACCACCCGCGCAGCGACAACTGGCCCATCAGAAATGAGTAGCGAACCTGCGTAAACGACGCCGCCAGGATGAATCCGGTCAGGAAGGATTGAGGAAGCAAATGATGCGAATCGATCCAGCGAATGGATTGGACCAGGTGATCCGGCTTCCACAGGCCCACCTCATGCCTGAACTCGTCCGCGGGAGTGTAGAGAGTGACATTGTACGTACAGACCGTGTCGGACTTGGCGTAAGTCTGTACTGCACGGTCCAAATCCGAGACGACGCCGCGGGTCGGCTCATATTGGAAATCAAACGACGCCCATATGACCGGCCAAGCTAGAAGAATTGCATAAAGCCCGATGGCGACGCCGGCGAGAAAACGAGCGCGGAACAGGCTCGCGTGAAATCGCAACACCTGCCAAGGCGCCGGATCGAGCGCACGCAAAAATAGTAAAACCGCAATCACGGGAATACACAAAATCCCGGAGTACTTAGTGCACATCGCCGCGCCCAGGATCACCCCCGCGAGTGTGCAATTCGCCGGCGTTGCCCTACGCCCAATTCGCCAAAGCACAATAGACAATGTCAGAAATAGCATCGCGATGGCTAGGTCGTTCTTGACCAACGGGCCATGAGCAAGGAAGTTGGGATCCAGACTGAAAGCCGCCGTGGCGACGCAAGCCGCCAGCGGACCCGCCAACCGCCACGTCCACCACCCGATCAGTCCGCCCAAAACGAGTGCCACAAGAAGCATCCGGACCCGCCCAGTCCTGATCAATGCTGCGGCGTCGTTCCCCGGAGTGCGGTAAATCACGTCCGTCACATACTGAAGGATGCTTGGCGATCGCGGCATCGGCCTTGAATCTCCGCCCGGCGGAGGCCCCAGCTTCAAATTCATCGCAGGATTCCACAGGGCGAGATAGTACTTCCACAACGGAAGATTCTCCGGGTCGATTCGGAAATTCGACTCGCGGACTTGAACCGCCGCGGCAACGAAATGGACCGGTTCGTCGAACGTGATCCCCTTGTTTTCCCATGCCATCCAGCTCGTGATGGCATAAGTCGCCAGAAGCAGCGCACAAGCGAGCACCGCAAACATGTTTCGCTTCATTCGCCCCAAGTCTAATTCCGCATTGCAGACGCGGCAACAGGCACTGAACACACCGGTCACTTATCGCGCCGGATGCGAGCGAATTCATCTTATCCTGGTTAACATTTCCCCATAATGCATCGATTCAGCAGTTGGCCATACGGGACCATTATTTCAATTCAGCCCAAAATAATCCCTCAGCAGCGCAATGAACTAGCCTAAACTCCGCTCGCGCGGCGGCGGCCAACTGGGGAACTAGGATTCGAACCTACGTTCGTGGCATTGGGCACGCATTGCGATTGCGTTGTAAATATCCAATTCGCCGACAATTGCGCAAAATTGTATTGCGGTTGTCCTAGATAAGCATTGGGCTTGTATTGCCAGTATTGCTCCCAATTTGCTCCCAAATTTCATCTTTGGTGCCCAAGGCGAATTGCCCGCGCTCCGAGATAAATCCTATCGGCTTGTGAAAACCAACACTTGTTGTTCGCGAGTATACTGTCGCGGGGCGCGCCAAAACCGGCCAGTGTTGTGACGCTTCGTATACATCATCCGTTCAGTTCCATGCAACTTTCTGTTGAGTTATCAGCCGCGCATCAGGACGCCTGATCGGCGGGCGCCCCAGCACAAGAAGAGACCGTGCTTTCTGCCACGGTGTCTTCCGGAGGGGAGCACCCTCCATCGTCGGCGGTACTCCGCCGTCCTTTTGAATTTGCCTTTGTGGAAGGCTTCGCCTCCACGGCCTCCCCGGCGCCGCCATGGCGCAAACGATAACTTTTGCCGGTGATGTTGAGGAGGGTGGCGTGCTGAAGGAAGCGGTCGAGGATCGCCGTGGCCGCCGGGACGTCGCCGATCAGCTTGGCCCAGTCTTCCAGCGGCCGGTTGCTGGTCATCATCGTCGAGCGGTTCTCATGGCGGCGCATGATGATCTCCAGCAGGCATTCGCCGGAGCGACGCGGAAGTTGTCGCATTCCCATGTCGTCGATGATGAGCAGGTCGGGTTTGAGATAACGATTCAGCGTTTTGTCCTGCTGGCCGAGTTCGTCGTCGCCGAGGAAGTCGCGGGCCAGATCGAAGATGGAGCGGTACAGAACCAGGTGTCCGGCTTTGATCGCCTGATGCCCGATGGCCTGGACCAGGAACGTTTTGCCGACGCCGGGTGGGCCCAATAGAAGCACGTCGGCTTTTTCGCGGATGAACTGACAGCCGGCCAGGTCGTGGATCTGCTTGCGTTTGATGGAGGGATTGAAGGAGAAGTCGAACTCGTCGAGGTTTTTGACTTCGCCGAACAGGGCGGCCTTGACGCGGCGGCTCACCAATCGGCTGGACCGCACGTTCAGTTCGTCCTGGAGAATCAGTTCCAAAAACTCGGCGTGATCGAGCCGATTGCCAGCCGCCTCGCTCAATCGGACTTCAAGGCTCTGGGCCAGGCCCGAAAGCCGAAGCTGTTTGAGCGTCTGTAACAATGAAGGTCTCATGGAATGGACTCCTGTGAAGGTGGTTGTTGGGTAATGGCCTGTCGCACGAATCGGCCGTAGTCGCCCAGGTCGCGGATGATCGGATGTTCTTGGACGAACTCGAAGTTCCGCTGAAGGGCGGGCGGATTCTGTTGTTCGAGGAGTTGGCGCAATGAACGGAGGTGATACGCCCCATGCCCCTGGGCGACTTGGCAGGCCTGCTCGATGACGCGGCGGGAATGCTTGTTCGTCAGGGACATAAGGCCCAGGAGCACGCGCACGCCCTCGATGCCGCGATTCTGGAGCATGGACCGCGCCCACTGCGTGGCGTGCGGTCCGATGGATTCGACCCGGCGCAGGAGCCAGGCCGTTCCTTTTTCGATCCCGCTGATCTTCTCCGGCAGGATATGGGCATCCAGCGTGGAGAAGGTCCCCGGCGGACGCTGCACGTGCACCGCGACGGGGCGCATCTTCTGATCCAGCAAGCGGATCAGGCGCCCATCCCAGCGCGCCCAAAGCTGCCGGCCCAAAAACTCCGGTGGGACCGAGTAATACGCGCCTTTGACCTGCACGTGTCCGTCCCGGCTGACGCTGCGCAACGCTTCGGCAAACAGATCGAATCTCGCCGCCGGCAACGGCAAGAGCGCCGGCTGCTCCGCCTGCTGGAACACTTCCTTCACCTGCCGGCGCGTCGTTCCATGGATGCGCGTATCGGCGACGGTCGCTTCCCAGGCCTGAAGATGCTGGTTCTGATCGGCCAGAGAACTGAAGGTCCGTCCCTTGAGGGCGTTGCCCTTCACATAGCCGATGCCCCGTTCGATCTTCCCCTTGTGCCGGGGCGTGTAGGGCTTGGTCGGCAGAATGGCGATTCCGTAATGCTCGGCAAACGAGCGGACCTTGGGACACAACTCCGGGTCGAACCAGTCCGCCCGCTTCACCGCCGCCCGAAGATTGTCGATCACCAGCGTCCGCGGCAATCCGCCGAAGTGCGCGAACGCATTCTCCAGGCAACGCAGAAAGTCATCGGTGGTCTGACGGTGCACCGCCTCGGCGTACCCCTTGCGGCTGTGGCTCAGCACGATGCGGAAGACCCAGGTGCTTCTCCTCTTGCCGTCGGAACCGACGATGGGCGCGCGCCCGTCCAAAATCGACCTGGGCCTCGGCGACCGGCTCGCACTCCATCCGCCGGAATGGCGTTGGCGCCGCCGAGGTCAACTTCCCAACCAGCCGGCGAACACTGTAATAGCTGCCGGCATAACCGTGATCGGAGCAGAGGTCCTGGTAAATCCGCTGGGCGGTCAGCCCCATGCCCAGCTTCTGAACGATCACTTCACGCCAGGCGCTGGCGGCGCTGACCAACCCGGTGGGCGCGCCCTCCGAGCCGAGGGGCGCACTGGCCGGTTTTGAATCTTCCCGCGCCGCCAGCCGGAGATGGCGTCCAACCGTCTCGCGGTGAACGCCAAGCTGGCGGGCGATGTGCCGGTTGGACCAACCATTGCGTGCAAGTGAAAGAATTGCTTGAACTTCCGCCATTTTGAGCTGATTCGCCATCGTGCCGTCGTCTCCCGGTTAGAACCGGGAACCAACGGTAATGATCGAATCTCCTGTGCTTCAAAATGGCCGGTTTTGGCGCGCACCCCTCAGTGGCCGGTTTTGCGCCACCGCTGACAGTCAGGACCTGCTGCGATTGACCAGTTGTTATGTGCTGTAGCGGCGGACAACGCCTCAACGATTACAGACGGGAGAAGTGATATGAACACCATTCAACTGCTCGATGTCGTCGCCCTCACCGCCGATCTGCCGGACAAGGGGCTACTTCGCGGCCAGGTCGGAACCATCGTGGAGACGCTCGCACCCGGCGTCTTTGAAGTCGAGTTCTCCGATGACCAGGGGCGTGCCTATGCACAATTGGCCATCAAGGAACACCAGCTTTTGGTCCTCCACTACCAGCCGCAGCAGGCCGCTTGATGAACATCGGCGCACGGCGAACATGCGGGGACAATGGACGGATACAGGCGGATGGCCGAGCTGCGCAAGGCCCGCAACATCACCCAGGTCCAACTCGCGCAGACGTTGGGCACGACGCAACGCGCCATCACCTACTACGAGAACGAAGCCGACTATCCCCCGGTGGACGCGATCATCAGACTGGCCGACGCCCTGGGCGTCAGCGCCGATGAACTGCTTGGCATGAAGAACGGCAAGACGACTAAAGGAAGAAGCGAGCAGGACGATCCCAACGTGCGCCGGCTCTGGAAGAAGTTCCGCCAGGTCACGCGCCTGCCTCACAAGGATCAGCGCACCGTCATTCGTCTCATCAACTCACTGGCCAAAGCATCCTGAACAACCGCGGCTAAAAAAGAAGTGGGTTGAACGCTCAACACGCGCACGCCGGCGGGCGCGGTGGACCACTCGGTTTTTTCTTTAGCCGCCGATCCCGATTCAGCGGAAGCCTCAGCGCTCCGCTCTGGAGGTACCAGGGAATCATCGCCCTTGCACTCCATCGCCTCGTCATCGGCCCCCGGCGCTGCGCTCCTGGGCGAGGGCCGACGCCGACGCGACGGAGCTACAGAAACTATGAAGCCGAGCCTTCCTCGGGACGTTGAACACGGAGCATAAAATCTCCGGTTATTACACGAGCTCACCCCGCGTGGGGCGGCTCAAACGTCATCCTTTGAGAAAGGACTCGGCCATGAAGATTCTCGCCATCGATCTCGGTAAGAACAAGAGCGTTTTTGTGGATTACATCACCGATCACGGCACGATGGAAGGCAAAGCCGCCGAACATGAGTTCGGCAAGGTGGCCACTGATCCCGCTGCCATTCACGACTTGCTCACCCACCGCGCCCCCGACCGCCTGGTGATTGAGGCGGGACCGGCGGCGGGATGGGTGCACGACCTAGCCGAAACACTGGGCATCCCGATCCAGGTCGCCAACGCCAACGACCAGCGTTGGCAGTGGAAGCTGGTGAAGAACAAGACCGACCGCACCGATGCCCTGAAGCTGGCGCAGATGTCGGAGATGGGATGCCTGCCGACGGTTCACATGCCGGCGACGAAGGTGAGGCAATGGCGGTCGTTTATCGAATACCGCCACGGCCTGGTGGGCCGAAGAACCATGATCAAGAACAACATCCGCGCCATCTTCGAGCGCAGGGTTTGAAGCTGCCCGCCGGTGACAAAGCCTGGGCGGCGGCGGGAATCGTCGAATGGAGCAAGGCGGCGCAGGATGCGTCACGCCGGCGGAACAGTTGTGGCGTTTCCAGTTGCATGTGGAACTCAAGCTGCTGGAGGGATTGGAAGAACAGATCAGGCAGGTGGAATTGAAGCTGGCGGAACTGGCCAGGGCGGATCAGCGCGTCAGGCAATTGAGGACCGCCCCGTGGGTCGGCCCGCGCCTCAGCGAGGCGGTGGTCACGATCATCGACGATCCCCATCGTTTCAAGAGTGCCCGGCAGGTCAGCAGCTATTCGGGCCTGACACCACGGCGCTGGCAGAGCGGCGAAAGCGATCGCCAGGGCCACATCAGCCACGCCGGCAACCGCCTGCTGCGGGGATTGCTGGTGGAGGTCGCCTGGCTGGGCGTGCGTGCCAACACCTGGATGAAGCAGGTGTATGAGAACGTCCGCCGCGGCAGCGACAAGCGAAAGAAGATTGCCATCGTCGCCGTGGCCCGGAGGCTGCTGGTCAAGCTGTGGGCCATGTTGCGCGATGGAACCGATTGGAAAGACCACGCGGCGGCGACGGGAATGCCGACGCCGGCGTGATGATCGGAAGAAGGCAGCTAAAGAGGAAAGGTCAATGATGTTGCGTTGGCGTCGTAGGTGTAGGTGGTCTCGCCGCCATATTGATCATACGAATCGATCTTCTGGCCGAGGGTGTTGTAGTCGATGTGAGAAGTCTGGACAGTCGGAGTGGGAGTGTAAACCGTGACGTAGTGAGGGTCACTGGTGTTGGTATCGACCTGAATTCCGGCAAGACCGCCGGAAGTCACCGGGAGGATGTTGGACGTGATGCCATTTTTTGTGCCGGTGTACGGCGTTATCACCTCATAAGTCGCCTGATATGTGTCGGTCAATCGGCCAGCCGAATCATAGACGCTGGTCGTACCGACCCAGCCGTTGACCGTCGCTCCCGTGGGAGAAGTCCAAGTCTTGTAAACATATTGAAGCACGGTCTGCCCGGCGGCGTTGTAGGCGTAGAACGTTTCCTGACCTGCTGCGTTGGTTGAGAACTCCGCGCACCGTACAACGCGCCAGCGTCAGGGACCCATTGCTCGGATGTGCCGTTGTATGTGTAATCACTCGTCCCGTAGTAGCCGTCCGTCGACAGCGTGGCCTCAAGAGCAGCGCCTGTGACTTGGCCGGAGGCGGTAATAATCGCCGTTACCTGCTGAGTTAGATCCACCTCACCCGGGGCCGTGTTCTGGGTAGAGTTCGTGTAGGTGTTCGCCGTTCCTTGCGCCAGCCAGGCGCCGGCCAGGGACGGGTCGGGTGCCACGCCGGTAAGGGAATAGAGCACATTTCCGCCGGCGGAATAGTCCGTGACGCTTTCAGACTGAACGACGGGAGCGTAGCCGGTGCTCGGGCCGCTAATATCAACTTGAGTGAACTCCGGCTTCGCGACGTCGAGCGTTTGTGTAAAGTTGGGCGCGACTGAAGTTGGGTCGAGACCTGACGGGTCGCCCAATCCCGCGTCAGCCAGGCTGTTGTCCGACGGCTCAGCCACGTATACGTAATCGAGGTAGTTCGTTGTTTTGATCGTGCCGCTGGAATCAACTTGCTGCGAAATGGACGAGACCAAACCATTTCCCGGATCGTCGGAACTGTTGGACGTATCAAATTGCTCTTGAGCCGTCCAGGAGTCGGCGGCGGGCTGCGCGGAAATCCTCCCTTTGGCTGGTTTATCGGTTGTCGTGCTTACATTCGTTGCGCAAGCTTACCAGCAATCCAAAAGCATTGTTATCTTGATGTTTTCGGGCTTTAGTCGGGGAGATGGAATACGTGGCTTTCTTATCCCTTCTTTAGTGTTGATAACCTATTTTATCTGTAGTACCGGCCGTGCTAGTCTGAAGGGGTGAATCCTCTGGATCAAAATGAAGATGGACTCAACTTCACGGCCGGCCGCGAGCATGGGGTCGTCCGTCGGCGCCGCCACGCTCTCTCTCCCACCGAGTTCTGGAAGCTGGCCGACGTGCCTCCCGAAGCGGAGTGGTTCGGAAACATTCAAAATAAAAACACACGCCGAGCGTACCGCAACGATGTTCTAGAATTTATTTCCTTCACCCGTTTGAAGAATTCGGAAAGCTTGCGAACTGTCACGCGTGCCCATGTCATAGCATGGCGAAAAAGTTTGGAAGCACGGGAACTTGAGCCGGCGACGATCCGGCGGAAGCTTGCTGCCGTGTCGAGTTTGTACGAATCGCTGAGCACGCACAAGACTTCCACTGTGTGTTCGATGCGAATACCCCATTTCGCTTCATGCAAGCCGGTCGGCGTGTTGACGCGGATGCCTACGAATACCTTCTCGAATACTACAGCAAGTTTTTGTCATCAACCACTGGCGGGACGCGAGCCGACGAAATCGTTCTAGCCCTGGGTGCCGCGCATCACGGCTTAGTGGTTTCAAATGACAGGTTCCGTCATTCCGACCAGCGTCGTCAACACCCTTGGATCGCTGATGATAGGCGCGTGCTGCGAGTTAACCGGGTCCGGGATTCCCTTTACTTCAATGGCCGGTTTCTCCGAATCTGCGGCATTCAGGCTGCGATGAATCGCCTTGAGGCCGTGATCAATCGAAGATTCACGGTGTAGGAGGTTCCGCCATGACACGATCTCAGAGCCCTGGTGCTTCGAGTCACCGGCCGGTGCCGGACGACGAACCAATTGAAATCATCGCGCACGCACTGTTGTTGATTAATGCGGGCACACCCCTCCGTTCCATGTGCCGAGAGCTGCGCGACTCGATGCGCTCCTTAGCCCGCCCGATGTTATGCAAGCGCACACAGCGCGGATGATTGAGGAGCAACAGAAATGAAGAATATTCTTACATCCCGTGGTGTCGAGACCGAGTTGCTAGACCGGCTGACGCGGATCGAGGAATTGATGAACACCCTTGCCGGCAGGCAAATGGTCAAAGACTTTTACACTGTCGAGGAAGTTGCAAAGCTCATGAACCGCTCGGCCTATTGCGTCAGAGAATGGTGTCGGGGCCGTCGCGTTCACGCAACGAAAGCAGCGTCGGGGCGCGGGCGAAGCTGCGAATGGCGCCTCTCACATGCCGAATTGCAGCGGCTCCGCAACGAAGGGCTCTTGCCTCTCCTCAGAAAAAGCAACACGACGATGCGTGTTGCAAAATGAAATGTCCAGACTATTTTCCAAAAAGCAGTTTCATCGCCTGCCTTTCCTGGCTTGGGAAAAAATGACGATACCTGGCCTGCATTTCGGACGTTTGATGGCCTAACCAATAGTCGATCGTGCGCTGATCAATTCCTGCTGCCGCCGCGTTGCTGGCAAACGAATGGCGGAAGACATGCCAGCCCTTCAAATTTGCCCAGCGACTACCCTCAAGCGCCCAGGAAAATGATGCGTGATCATCTGCGGTGAGAGCGGCTCGTCCACTCGCTCGCAAAAGGCATACCGGCCGCCGGGGTAATGGCCGAACCAATCCTTCATCACGTTCATTAAAAGAGGCGACATCGGGACGGTACGGATCGTAAAATCTTTCGTCCGATCCCGCTTCTTTTCGCGTATCCGAACAATCGCATTGCGGAAATCGAAATCCGTCACTTCCGCTCGTAATAGTTCGCCACGACGACTGCCGGTGTGAGTGATGAAAACGAACGCCGGATACAGAAAGCCGAAACGACTATGTTCCTTCACCCAGGTCAGGCACTCGTCGATTTGCGACAAATTGAGAAACACGCTTTCCCAGAGCCGACCCTTTTCTTCCGGTGACAACCCACCTCTGTGTACCCGCTGCTCGATTTCATCTAACGTGATAAACGGCAATTTACTTTTTGTTTTTGGGAAAATCAGACCCGTCGTCGGCGCCGGGCCGCTGACCAATCCCTTCACGACGCCCCACCGGTTCCATACGCTACTAAACGAACCGATTTCTTTCTTTATTGTGACTTGGCTCACCGGTAAGCCGTTGCGTCCGATTTCCTTCGCACGACTGTCGACGTACCGCTGCATCACTTCCATCGTAATTGAGCGAACCCCGGTCCGTGGGCCAATTATCCGTTCCAAATGTCCGAGGTGGATCGTCTCAGTATAGAGCGTGCTTTTCTCCTTCGCGCCGGCGGTGAACTCCGCTCGGTAGCGACGGAAGAAAGTAGACAGCGTCACGGACTCCGCGACTTTCGGCTTGTCGGTAATCTTGCCGTCCGTAAGAAGAAACAGTCCGAGATTGCCGTCAGGCGGCGGCGCTAGCTTTCCCCGCTCCAGCAGGATTAAGTTTTCCTCTACGTGTCCGAGCAAGGCGTTGGCTTCGCGCTCGCTCTCGGTTTTCAAGGTCTGGTGGTAAGTCTTGCCGTTGTAGCGGAAAGCTGACACGATAGTTGTCGCCCCGCTTTTCGATCCATGCCATGGAACCTCCCCATGCAGATGCGACGCAATCGCAATACTGCTCCCAAATTGCTCCCAAAATACATTGGACGGCCTTTGGGAGCAAAAGCAGATTAGTCAATTTCTGTCTGCAATACTAACGAATTGAGTGTGGAAAAGCAACTGGGGAACTAGGATTCGAACCTAGACAAGCAGATCCAGAGTCTGCTGTGCTACCGTTACACCATTCCCCAAACAATCCAGCGCAGATCGGGCTGATCTGCGCGGCGTATTCTGATTTTACAGAAATGGCTGGCCACTTGGCCAGAATCAGCGCACGGTGCACGTACACAAAAGACCCGGTGATGAAGACGGGCGGATAGGGCTGCGGGCCCCAGTATGGGCCGTAGCCGTAGTAGTACGGGAAGACCCGCGTGAAATAGCAGGATTGCGGGAAGACCTGGCTGCCGATCTCCTCGGCCCAGCGAGGGTCAGGGGAGACATCTTCATGTTGTCCAAATCCGACCCGGGGAGGAATGGGAAATAGACGACCAGCGTGATGCTCTGCCCCGGCGAGATGGACATCGGCTGAACCGGAACGCCCGCCGGCGGCAAAAAGTTGATCATCGAGCCGTCGCTCAAAACCAGTGTGCGCGGATCGAAGGTCATCATTTCCGGCGCGGTGTTCTGCAATTGGAAATGAACTTCCACGGAGAACGGAATTCCCGCGTCACGATCGGCGCGGCGAACGCCTTCGACGGTCGCCCAAGCCGTCGCGGCGGGCGGCGCTTGAGGCTCGGTGGTTGGAACCTGTGCGATCGCCGGCCTCGGCACGTAATCGTAGTCGCCGATGTAGGCGGAGCAGCCACCGGCTAAGAGCATCACACTGAGAAGGCATATTGAAATGCGAGACATAGGAGCCTCCGTCATCCGACCGTTCCGGAGAATTTTTCCCCTCGCCCCATGTACTCCTTTAGTTTCGGCACGATGGGCAAGGGTGAGGGGCGATTTTCGGTCTTCGAAAGCCGCCCCTCACCCTTGCCCTCTCCCCGGATTACCGGGGAGAGGGGATAAATGCTGGCGCAACCTCCTGTACGAGCCAACCGCAAAGCCGTCGTAACCCTTCGCGCCGACCGTTTGCATGGCGGTCGCGGTTACCCGGCGTTCGCGGGCGATCATTTCATTCAGCCGTCGAACGCCCTGCACGGCGGCGTCCGGGCTTTTCGCATTGATCACCTCGCCCTCGCGGACCACGTTGTCCACGACAATCAGCGTACCGCGCCGGGCGAGTTTCAGGGACCATTGGAAATACTCGGCATTGTTGGGCTTATCCGCATCAATGAATACCAAATCAAACGGCCCGCGTTTTTCCTTCGCAAGGACTGGAAGAGTATCGAGGGCCTTGCCGACGCGGATCTCGACCTGATCGGCCAATCCAGCGCGGCTGATGTTTTGGCGGGCGATTTCCGCATGGCGCGGGTCGGATTCGAGAGTCACGACGTGCCCGCCCGGCACTAGGCCGCGGGCCAGCCAGATTGTGCTGTACCCGCCGAGGGTGCCGATCTCGAGGATATTTGTGGCCGAGATGGCTTTGGCCAAAATCATGAGGAGCTTTCCCTGATTGGCCGACACGTTAATCGCCGGCAAACCTGCCGCGGCGCTGGCCTTCAGCGTCTCATCCAGCGCGGGATCGGGCCCGATCAATACATCGACCAGGTATCGATCCACGGCGGACCATTGTTCTTCAGACATAGACACCCTCAGCTGTTCACCGTTAGCATCGCCATCAGCCGGTCGTGCAAGCCGGAGCATTCCGCCGACAAAGTTCTCAGAAATTCCTTCCGCTGGGGGTTCCGCTCATGGTCGCGCAACGCATCGCACAAGGCCACCGCGTATCCCATCGCCTGCGCTTGGGTGAAGAGTAGGTGCAATTGGAATTTCTTGCCATCGGAAAAAAGAAGCTCCCGCGCAGTCAGGCTGGCGGTGATGTCCCGGCTGCGCTGTTCGATTTCCGGAAGATTCGTGTCACCCAAATTCAGCGCCGGATCGGAGACCGAAAAAGATTGCAGCTTGGCCTGGGCGGCTTTGCAGGTATCACCGACTTGTCGAACCAGGTCCCCCACCGAGTCCGGGGCGTGTTTGATGACGAAGATTTGCCCGACTTTCGATTCGTCCTTCATCAGGCCATAGAGAATCCCGTAGCCATCGACTTGCTGTTGGAGGATCCCCGTATCCGGGGGCGCGGGCCTGCATGTACACGCATTGAGGAGGAAACCAATTAGAACAGCACCATACACGCGGCAGGTTCGGGCCATCAATCGCTTATACCGATGTGAGTGCAATTCAGCCAATGGCTACATTCAGACCTGCGTGGGCGGACTCTTGGACGAACTCTCCGTCTCCCGCTCCTTGATCCGGTCGCGCAAACGGGCGGCTTCCTCATAGCGCTCCGCGCGCACGGCTCGCTCCAGGTCATTTTGCAGCTTGGTCATGGGATCAATCGGCATCTTCTTGCGGATGTCCGCGCGAAACGCTTCAGCACCCGCACTTCGCTGGACCGATTAAAAGACTCCTCCTGCCCAAAGCGGGTGAAGAACATGCGAATCGATTGGAGGCCCTTTTTGACGGCCTTGAGGGCGCCGGGGTAGTCCTTTTGATTGTAAGCCAGCGAGGCCTGCCCGCGCAGCGTTCATCATGACGATGTACGGGCGGTATTGCTCAAGGATGAGCCGGTCGTGTTCATCCGTGGCGTAGCGTCCGCATAAGTCGAGCACGCGCAGATTCCGCGCGGTGTCGCGGACCACGCCGGGGAAATCCTCCAGGACGAACAGGCTCAGATATCGATGATAGTACATCACCGCTTCGTCGCGCAGCGACTGGCATTGCTCGGCCGTCAGCTGAAAGCCCAGTTCCGTGCCGTTGCGCACGCGATGTTCATTGAGTTCGCGTTCGAAATAATCGAGCAGCGATTCGCACCCATAAGGCCGTGCGCCGTCGGGCCGGCCGGTCAGTTCCATCTGCAATAGCCCGAGGTCCAGGCGCATCTGCAGCTTGGGCTGGCCGTCCGCGCCGTTGATCTTGCGAACGTTGATGGTCCCAGGCTCGTAGTCCCAACCTCGCAAAACGCCGGCGATATCCTTATTCGGCATTTTTCCCTCGTTGGGCGTGGGTGAACGACTCATTGCACAAACTCCCGAGATTCCTTTCAGTAGCCGGGTTCATTATAGCATCATTGCGCAGATTTTCCGTCGAACTTTTGGCGCGGGCGACAGGCTGCGCATTTTTACTTCTCCCCTCTCCCCGGTAATCCGGGGAGAGGGTTAGGGTGAGGGGCGGTTTTCGAAGACCCCTCACTCCTGCCCTCTACCGCAAGCCCTCGATCTTGCCTATCCTAATGGTGAAGCAATTATGGAAGAGACCTTACCAAACTCGCCCGCCGAATTGGCATTGCCTAATCCGCTACACGATTTGCACGAGCGGGCGGAGGCGGAATTTCAGCTTTATGGGGGCGTGGAAATCGTTTGCACTTTCGGCCAGCCCCAAGCCGAATATTCGGCACTACATAAGGGATGCGCGCTGATGGATTTGCCGCAACGCGGCATCCTGCAAGTCGGCGGGAAAGATCGGCTCGATTTTCTGAACCGATTGCTCACGAACCAGCTTATTAATAAGGAGACGAAAAAGCCGCTCGCCGCGGGTGAGGGGGTTTATGCGTTCCTTCTGAACCAAAAGGGGCGGATCATTGCAGATTTGAATGTCCTGGAGCGAGGCGAATTTACCTATCTTGAGACGGATGCCCGGATGATCGCGCCGGTGGAGGTTGAACTCAAGAAATATCTCTTTCGGGAAAAGGTGACGTTCGCATCCCAGATTGGGCAATTACACCAGATTGCCCTGCACGGCCCGCAAGCCGCGGCGATTATGAATGAGTTCGCCGCCGATGTTCCCTTGGCGGGGCCGTTGAGATCGTTTAGCGCCAAAGTCCTCGAGACCGACGTAACTGTGTGGCGTGACGACATCACCGCCTCCCCCGGGCTTTTCATAATATTGCCATTGGATTCGGCGGCCCAGTTCTGGCGGAAATTGCTGGAGCGATTTTCTCGCCCCGAATCGCTGGCAGCCAGCCCCACGGCTCAGCCCGCCAAGCGCGGCGTCTGGCCCTGCGGCTGGGCCGCGTTTAACGCGGCACGCATCGAGGCTGGCCGCGCCTTGTTCGGGATCGACTTCGACGGCACCGTCCTCCCCGCCGAAACCGGCCAATTCAACCGCGCCGTGAGCGTCACCAAGGGGTGCTACGTCGGCCAGGAGGTCGTCGCCCGCATGCATGCCCGGCAGCAGGTTCCCCGCCTCGTCGTTGGGATCAAAATGGAACTCGACGCTCTGCCCGTGGCGGGCGCGGGCATTTTTGATGCGGAGCAAAATCGCGTCGGGCAAATCACCAGCAGCACGATCTCTCCGATCATGTCCAACGCCGCCATCTGTCTGGGAATGGTAAAAAAACCGTTCATGGCGTCCGGAACGCAACTGCACATCGCGGCGGAGGGCGCCATCCGCACCGGGTTCGTCGTCGATCTGCCGTTCGTATTGCGGCGGGAGCAGGAAAAGTGATTGATTCGGCCTACTGGGCAAAACCCGGCAAACGGATCGATCTCTCCAAATTCGCGACCGGCGACACCGGTCCATTCAAGCACAAGGATAACGCCGCCCCGCTCGTCGAGAAGAATCTCACGAAACTCATCGAGCTACAGGACAGGCTTTACGCCGCGGGCACGCACGCGCTGCTGATCGTCCTTCAGGCACTCGACGCCGGCGGGAAAGACGGCGCCATCCGCCACGTCTTCAGCGGCGTCAACCCGCAGGGCTGCCAGGTCACCGGATTCAAAGTCCCCACGCACGAGGAACTGGCCCACGATTATCTATGGCGCTATCACAAAGCCTGCCCGAAACGCGGAATGATCGGCATCTTCAACCGCTCCCACTATGAAAGCGTCCTGGTCGAGCGCGTGCACAAGATCGCCCCGAAGAAGGTCTGGTCGCGCAGGTATGACCAGATCAACCATTTCGAGCAAATGCTGACGGCCGAGAAAACCGTCATCCTCAAATTCTTCCTCCACATCTCCAAAGAAGAACAAAAACGCCGCCTGAAAGCGCGCTTGGCCGACAAATCCAAGAACTGGAAATTCCAGCCCAGCGATCTGCATGAGCGCGAGTATTGGGACGATTACGTGGAGGCATGGCAGGACCTGCTCCAGAAATGTTCCACAGAGGAATCTCCGTGGTTCGTCGTGCCGTCCGATCATAAATGGTTCAGGAATTGGGTCCTGTCCGACACGATCGTGCGGACCCTGGACAAGCTCGATCTGAAATACCCGCCGGCGGCGAAGGGGTTGGATAAGGTGAAAATTAAATGATGAGCGGGAATTCCCATTTACGGATAGACACTCCGTTTGTCGCTACGGCACAGGAACCGGCCTGACCTACGCCCAAGTTTTTCCCGGCAAGCCAATAATCCCAAGATCGAGTCTGGGGTGGATTCCCGCTCATCGGGTAGCTGGATTCGCGACTGTTTGCCGCAGGAACAACCTGCCGTCCGCGATTCTCTGTTGCCCGGGAACGTGCTAAACTGAGCAGCAATGGCCAAGGTCTATTTGGAAACCAGCTTTTTCAGCGCTTGCGTCGCCGGCAGATCGGACGCCGCCAGCATATTCCGCAAGCAAGAAAGTCAGCGGTGGTGGACACTTCAAAGGACCGCGCACGAGTTGTCGCTCTGCGCCGAAGTGCTGCGCGAGCTGTCCGATCCGGCGTTTGCGCAACGCGACCTCGCCCTGGCCATGACGGCAGGCCTCAACCTACTACCGCTCGACGATGACGTGGTAGGATTCGCGAAAGTTCTGGTGGGGAGCAGGTGATGCCCGGTCCGGAAAGCTCAGGCGACTCGCTGCATGTGGCGGCGGCAACCGTTCATTCCATGCAATATCTCCTGACCTGGAACGTGAAGCACCTGGCCAATGTGAACAAAGTGAGGCATTTGCAGGAGGTCTGCCGCCGCGTGGGATACCTGCCCCCGGCAATTGTCACCCCGGATCTGCTTTGGACATGATAGAATGGGGACGTATGAACAGGCCCTCCCATGGCGGCGAAGAAGCGGACCCCCTTATCGAAGAAGTGAGGGCGATTCGCCGTTCTATCTGCGACCTCTACGGGCGGGACCTGGATAAGCTCGCCGGGCACCTTCGTGCCATCGAAGAAGAGTTTCGGCAGCGCTCCGGCCGCTTTTCCAGCGTTCCGCTCGAAGCAGGGGAAGAACTTTTTCCCGGCGCATTGCAGCGCGAGGCCGATCCATTCCTCTCCGACTTACGAAAACTCCGCAAGGGTTAGAGCTGGCCACGCTTACTTCTCGCCTCGGGGTCGTCGTCGGTCAAATCCCTTTGACTTCGATCCAATGTTCCGCCACGGATTAACCCCGCTTGTTTCGCTGCGGAGTTCGCAGAGAGTGCAAATATGAGAATGCCGAATGCTGAATTAATTCATCATTCAGTGCTCGGCAATTCTTATCGAGGTGGTTTTCGCAGCCGCGAGGTCGCGCTTCGCACTTCCCGCCATTGAGACATGTCGTATTTCGAATCTTCCCCCGCGACGCCCGCCAGCGATTCTTCGTCTTCGGAATCTTCCGAATGCGATTCCCAGTCGTAGGCTCGCCCTTCGAGGGCCGCGAGTTCCTGGCGCGTGACGAGGTCTTCGCCGCCGCGCGGCGGTGGCGGCGCTGAGATCGGCGGCGGGGCCATCACCGGGTCGCTGTCCTCAACAAAGTCGCCGCTTGGGTTTCACCGGTTCGGCGACCGAGCCAAACGCCACTTCGACAAGGAGAAATCCCCCTTCAATTCGGGAAGGAATGCTGCCGTTGCGAACGGCTTCGAGAATCTGATCAATCCCACAGTGCCACATCTCGGCGGCGACGGCGGGAGCTACCCAGCAAGACATCCAAACGCCTCCAAATCTACTTGTGATTGTCATCGGCACAGGCGCACCCCATGCTGAAGATAATGAGAAATGACGAGCGATGAATCGCGAGCGATAAACTAAAAACCGCAAGTTTTAGCTCATCGTTCATAATTCATCGTTCATCGTTCCCTCCATCATTTCCCCTACGTCCGGTAACCCCGATTTAATCCAACCAATCCTTCTTCTTCAATCGATCCGGAACGTACTCTTCCGTCACGTACGAAATGCTCTTGCTGATCAACGATTCGACTTCCATCTTGAAGCCGTTTTTCAAAAGCTTGGCAATCTCTTTTTGCCATTCTTTCTTTTCCTTGAACCATTCGTAGTTGGCAATTTGCTGGTGCGCTTGCGGTCGCCGTCGTCGAGGGTGATTTTCACATCGTCGCGCAGCGAGCATCGTTCGTAATCCAGACTGCGCAGTCCCAGATATTTCGCCTCGGGGATGGCCATGCGCTGCGATTCATACGCGAGATTGATCGAGCCGGTTTTGATGACGCTGTAGATGTAGTACCCCCACGGATCGTTATCGAGCAGGCAATAAATCGGCAAGCCCAGATCGTTATGTAATCGCTGCAACAAACGCCGAACGCCGCGTGGCGGCTGGCCGCCCCCTTCGGTCAAAATGCAATTGTGCTTTTCCCAGAACCGATCTTCATTGAATCGATTCCAAACCGTGTCCTTTTCGACATGCAGGACGAACTTCGCCTCGCACTTCCCGAACTTGATGACGTCCGGCTCCACGATCGACGGAATGGCGTAACCCCCCGTGCCCATGCGGCGGCAGTCGATCACGTCGCCGTTGTCTTCAACGGTGATGTTCCCGACGAGGGTCCCTTTCTTCTTCGCGAAGACGTGCAGCTCCTCGCGGAAGCTGCCAAGGGAAACCTCCAAATCCTCGATAATGCCGTCCGATTCCTCCTGTCCGGCGAAGGTCTTTTCGTTCGTTCCGGGAATGGTGTGCAGGCTTTTATAAAAGAGTCCGCGGAGGCTGGTCGTCTTCCCCTCGTCGATCAGATCGTGAGCCCCCTCGGCGATCACGACCGTTTGCATGAACTTCTTGGCCTGCCCGAGATTGAAAAAATTCCGCGTCTGCTTGTTTCCGCCCATCTGAATGATGCGCTTGCGGGTGTTATAGCTGACGTTGGAAAGATTGCGCGTGGGGATGTCCAGGCCCGGGTCTTTCTGCCGCGAGGCTACATCCCAAATCTCCCCCGCCAATACTTCGATCTTTTTCGCCGTCGCCTTGCCGCGGGTGACTGCCTTGCCGCCCACATCGGTGCGGCCGTCTTTTGTCGGTTTACGTTTTGCCATGACAACTCCTATGCCGCATCGGTTTCAAAAAGTTTCGCCTGACGATAGCCCCCCGCCGGCTGCTTCTTGTCCGCCGCCGCGTCTTCCGGCGCATCCGGCACCGGCGCCGTCTCGATGACGACCACGTTCTTATCCCCGTCGATCTTTCCGGCCTTGACCGGCTTCCCGCCCGGCGGGAGCCGATTCCCATCCTCGTCCAGTTCCACATCCGCCTGGAGCGTGAACTTCTTGGCCGTTTTCATCATCGCCTCATACAGTTCCTTGCGCTTCTTCTCGCTCTGCCCGGTTATTTTGCCGATCGCAGTGACAACTTCACCGACATATTTTTCAAAGATGCCGCGGCGGGCCTGCTCGCGGGCGATTCTCTGCCGCTTTCGCACGTACGCATTCAGCTTCCGCCCGCATTCCTGAATCGCCAGCTTGATCTCTTTGCGAATCTCATCGTAATCGGCAATCGCTTCCTTCGATTCGCTCGTGAACGGCACCCAAACCGACGCCATGTGCACAAAGATCACAATCGGCCCCTCAGGCATCCCATTTCGCGGCTGGCTCAAGCCATAATTCCGCCAATTCGTGTCGATGACGCTCTTGGTGATGCAACAAGCCGACGGCTGATAGAGCAGCGGCACGCGATTGGCAAAGCGAATTACCCGGGCCGTGTCTTCAATCGGCAACTGCCCGCCGTACGCGACGCCCACCTCGATCTGAAAGGGATTCCCGCGATAAACAGCCGGGTCGCGCGTGTCGGCCGTATAAAACTCCGCCTTAATCTCCTTGAGCAAACCCTTAAGAATCTGCTGCGGCCCGATGGGAACCAGGCAATCCGTCGGCGGCGCGATGATCCGCGTATTTTGGATCGCATGATGCAGCCGATCCGCCTCCTCGCGCGCGACCTGGGCGCACCATGTGTTTGGCGTAAGCCCCGCCTTCTCGCAAATCTCCTTCGAAACCTTCGGACTCACCCGGCTGAATTCGCCCTGTAAGAATCCGCCCAGATGCTTGTGGTCCGTCTCCTTGAGCATCCGGATCAGAACGCCAAGCTCCACCCCATAAGGATGCGGCTTGATCGACTTGGGAGAGTCCGGCACATCGTGCACCTCGCGCGGAAAATCCCGAACCAGCCCGTCCGGCGCCGTCCAATGAATGGCCGCGTGCGGATTGGCGATCGCCGTCTGCTCGAGATACTCATCCACGCTCGCCCGCCCGCGCTGGAACCGCGCTTCGAGGGTGATGCTCACTTCCGTGCCGTGTTCCATCTCAACGCCGTCGGCGTTCCAGATCGCCATCTCCTGATCGGAAATGATCTCCGGCCGATTTTTCTGCGTATCCATCTGCAACTCAAACCGATGCGCCGGCTTCTTCTTCCCCGTCCGGCTCACAATCTGCACCGATTGCCCCGTCGTCAGCAAGCCATACATCCCCGCCGCGCTGATCCCAATCCCCTGCTGGCCTCGGCTCATGCGCAGTCGATGAAACTTGCTCCCGTATAACAACCTTCCGAAGACGTTGGGAATCTGCGCTTTCACGATGCCCGGCCCGTTGTCGCGCACGGTGACGCGAAAACGCGTCGCGTTGGCGAGCGCCGGGGCCGCGGCTTCGCTCGATTCAATCAGCGCCGGCTGCTCCGCCTTCTTCTTCGGCTTCGCCTCCAACGGCGGCGCGGCCTTCCCTCCATTGAGCGCATCGATCTTGATCCAGATCTGGGGAAGGATTTGCCCCTCTTCACACGCGTCGAGCGAATTATCGACGGCTTCCTTGACGGTCGTCAGCAACGCCTTGCGTGGATTGTCAAAACCCAGGAGATGGCGGTTTTTTGCGAAAAACTCGCTTACCGCGATTTCCTTCTGCTGCCCGGCCATGGATTCGGCGGTTTCCGCCCTGGATTTGGGCGGGCGGGCAGCCGGTTTTTCGGGGGTGGATTTGGCGCCGGATTTCTTGGCCATGCGTGCGTCCTCCGTGACCTTTATCGTCGAGGGCCGAGTGTAAATCGTTAGCTTTTCCGATGCAACATTGAGCGGAACCAATCGCCCCGTTACCATCCTGCGGCTCACTTGGAGGTGGCGAAATGGGCAAACCCGCCGGCCCGGCTGATTTGGCGCTCCTGAAAGCGATGTCGCAGCAGTATCCGACCGCCGCCGCCGCTGCGCAGGAACTCGCCGCCGAGCGCGCCGAACTGCTCCTTCCCGCCCCCGCGATCCACGTCATCAGCGACGTACACGGCGAAGCCGCCAAGCTCCGGCATGTCATCAACAACGCCTCGGGAAGATTGCGGCCGCTGGTCGACCGCCTCTTCACCAGCCGCGTCGTCGAGCGCGAGCGGCAGGAACTCCTGGCGCTGCTTTATTATCCGCAGGAGCAGATGCAGCATCTGAAGGATTGGCTCAGCCAGCCCCGGCGCCGCAAGCAGTGGGCCGCCGCCATGCTCCGCCGGCAATTCGAAATGATCCGCGAAATGTGCGGCCAGCGCCGGCTTTCGCAAGTTACGGCCCTGATCGCGCCGGTGCATCGCGAGTTGTTCGCCGAATTGCTCGCCGAGCCGCTGGTGAGATGGGAGAGCGCGTATATCGACGAAATGCTCAGCGCTCTGGGCGATAACGATCAGGATTTGGCGGCCGTCCGCGCCGCGTCACACTTGATCCGCAATCTCGCCTACGGCGAACTGATCGTGGCCGGGGATCTCCCCGATCGTGGCCCCCGCACGGACGGCGTGATCGAATATCTCCGCCAGCAGCCCAACACGACCATCGTCTGGGGAAATCACGATGCTCATTGGATGGGGGCGTGCCTGGGGCAGGAGGCGCTAATCGCCTCCGTACTCCGTTTCTCGGTCAAGTACGCCCGCCTCGAACAGCTTGAAGAAGGATACGGCATTTCGCTTGAACCTCTGAAGAAACTCGCCCGCGAGATCTACGGAAGCGACCCCTGTCAACAATTTGCCGCGGCCGGCAATACCCCGCGCGATCCGCAACTTCTACGGCGGATGCACAAGGCGATCTCCATCATTCAATTCAAATTGGATGGCCAGACGATCACGCGCAATCCGCAATGGCACATGGAGAATCGGAACCTGGTTCCGAATATCAACTTGGCCGCCGGAACGGTGACGATCGAAGGAAAGAGCTATCCACTGCTCGACAAGAATTTCCCGACGATCGACAAATCAGACCCCAACGCCCTCTCCCCCGCCGAGCGCGAGTGCTTCAGCGCGTTCCGCCAATCGTTCACCACCAGCCCCCGCCTGTGGGAACACATGCGATGGGTCAACGAGCGCGGCCACATGTGGCAGCGGCGCGATCCCGCGCTGATCTTCCACGGTTGCCTACCGGTCGATGCCTCGGGCAAGCCCCTGCCCTTGAACGTCGACGCGAAGGAATGCGTTGGCCGCCAGTTAATGGACGCGCTGGAAATGGTAGTCCACCGCGCGTTCGGCTCGGGCGGCGGGAATGCCGGGGCGGATGCGGACTGGTTCTGGTATCTCCGCTGCGGACCGCGATCGCCGCTCTCCGGAGTAGATAAGGTTGCGGCGTTCGAGGGGTACTTCGTCGCCGATGCCGCCGCAAAAAAGAAAATCAGGAACCCCTATTTCCAGCTCATCAACGACGCGAATTTCTGCAAACGGATCGGCAAGGATTTCGGCATGTCCGATGACGTCCTCATCGTCAACGGGCACGTGCCAGTAAAAATCGAGCAAGGAGAGAACCCGGTCAAGAGAGGCGGCAACGCCGTCACTATCGACGGGGCATTCTCCGAAGCGTACGGCGATCGCGGTTATACGCTTATTCTCGACGCCGCGGGAATCAGCCTGGCCGAGCATGCGCATTTCCAGTCGATCCAGCAGGTGATCGAAAAGGGAATCGACATGGTGCCGACGCTGACTTCTCTGCGGACCTATGATCCGCCGCGGACGTGCGCCAGACGGATCACGGGCAGGCCCTGAAAGCCAATATCGAAATCCTTCAAAATCTCATCGTCGCTTATCGGAACGGGCAAATTTCCGAAGCGAAGTGAGACAAATCACCGTCCGATTAAGCCTGTGGGCTGAATAACTTTAAGACGCTCTATTTATGAACCGATCTCTAGCCCATGGGAAGGCGTCTGTGCGCTGGTCATTTTCGCGGGATATTACCGGCCCGTTGGTTCTGGCGCTCGTGGCCGCGCTGGTGCTGCTGGCTCCCGCCGCGGCGTGCGCGGAAACGGCCACCTATGATTCCGCCACCGGCCTCCTCCCGACCGATCCCCCCTTCCGATACGTCGATACCTCTTCGCTCTTCGGCTCGCCCGTCAATCCAACCATCTCCGACGACGTCGCCTCCCTCGGCCCCACCAGCGACCTTGGCCGCTCCTTCTGGTACACCGACGAAATGATCCTGTCTGATGAGACCGGCTTCGAAATCTCCGCGACCCTCAAACTCGATTCCGAATCCTCAACCGATCCCACCGACCAGGCCGGCCTGGCGATCGCCTTTTCCGACGATCAGGATCTCTATCAGAATCTTTTCATCACCCCCACGGAAGTCTTCTTCAGCAAGCTCAACCCCAGCCAGACCGACATCGTGCCCGACACCAGCTACGCGATGGACACGACCACCTGGAACACGTTTACCATCCAGGTTCAAGACGGCGACGTTGACTTGAGCGTGGACGGCACCCCCGAGATTTCCTCCACGATGTTTAATCTCTCGGCCACCGGCCAGCTCGTTCTCCCCGATTATGCCGCCCTCGGCGACATTTCCCCAGTCGCAAATTCGCAGTTCGATTTCACATCGTTCTCGGTCGTAGTCCCCGAACCCTCCTACGCCGGCGCCACCGCCGTCGCAATCGCGCTCATCATCGCCTCGCGCGTACGACGATCGCACGCGCAGCACGCCTAGGGCCATTCGGTCATTCGGTCATTCGGATTTGATTCGGATTTCGGGTTTCTGGTTTCGGATTTCCGCCGCAACGGCGGCTCACGCCGTCAAGTCCAGATGTGGGTTCTCTTCGTCTTGCGAATCCTCAGCCTTTCCCTTGGACTTGCGATTCTCTTTCTTCGGATTCTTCGGATTGGAATGATCATCGTCCATGGCGGCCGGCTCTTCGGTGTTCTCCACCTGATCCTCCGAGCCATCCTCCCGGGCAGCGACGTTTTTGCGGAGCTGCTGGGCGTGATGAAGCTGCCGGGCCTTGTCGCCAGACTGCTGCTTCTGGACCACTGAGGTCTGTAGAATCGATCCCGTGACCGGATTCATCTGGCTCATAATTCCATCCCCGTGCTCGTCACTCCCCGCTAAGAATAATATCGGCAAAAGCCCTTTCCCGCGCACGGTTGCAACACCGGCGAATCGTGAAATTAATTCCTCCCTTTATGGGACGCCGATGGAAAGCTTTACCCGCCAATAAGTAACGCGCCTGCATGTGTCGCCCGCGCCGTTTCTGCGCTTTGTACGGTTTATACGGGCCATGCACGGGAGCAATCGGGCCCCGGCGGCTGATAACCCCGCGCCCCCCTTTTCGGAACCTCGCGCATATCCGGCAACTCAATCCCCGCTTGTTAAAAAATCCGCCGGGCCCGGCGTTTTCCCCCCTTTTTTTCGACACGCTCAAATTCCTGGGGCATATTCCAGCATCGAGTTCACGTCGAACAGCCATCTCGCCAGATCGGCTCGACGTTGACCAAGTCAGGGAAGAATTTGCCGGGGACTTTTGTCGTACTTGCGTGATGTTGTTTTTTCGAAAGAGGGTGTTGGTATGAGGACCTACTTGGGCGCCGCTATCGCGTGTCTCACGCTGATGCTGACCGGCATCGCCCGCGCGGACCACTTTTCAGATTTCAATTCCCAGTGCAACGCGCGGAATAAATCGGTCTTCCTGGACTACCAGGTCTGCTCGGACGACCTCAACAATCATCAGGGCAACAACGGAAAAAACGACAACCAGGGAGGGAACGGCGATTGCAATAACGGCGGAAACAACAGCGACCCGGGCAACAACATCTGCCCGCCCCCCGTCGATAACGGCGGCGGTTGCGATACGGACAACAACAACGGCTGCGGCGACAACCATGGGTGCGACCCCAAGCCCCCGTGCCCGCCCCCGTGCCCGCACGATCCCGCGGTGGTTCCTTTGCCGGCGTCGTCAGCGCTGGGTGGGGTTGGCCTCGCTGCCCTGGCTCTCATCGGCTGGGTCAAGTCTCGCCGCGTGGCCCGAGCCTAAGTAACGATTCTTGATCGAGTCCCACACCGACTCGAGCCGGAAGGCACCCGCCTTCCGGCTCTTTTTTTGCGCAAGGAATGGTGCCGGCGGGAAGCGAATTATTCAAAATCGTTGGCACAGAGGACACGGAGGCCACAGAGGACACAGAGAAAGAATAAATTTAGTTTGATTGTTTTTTCTCTCTGTGCCCTCTGTGGTCTCTGCGGGCTCTGTGCCAATGTTTTTAAGAACTACCGATCCCCGACATGCGTACCAACACCTCATGTTCCGTGGTCCCCCAATCGGCGGCGATCTGTGCTTCTGTCAATCCATCCCCCAACAGCACCACTTCATCCCCAGCCGAATCGCCCGGGCCAGTTTCCGCGAACGCTGTCTGCATTCCCACTTCCAGAATCCGACGCCATGCGCCGTTAATCAAGCACGGTCCCTTTCGAATTCCGTGCAGATATCCGCAGGGAATGACGCCGAAGTGCGGAACGTTAAACCCGCTATAACCGGCGGGCTTCCCGCCGGAATGTGTCTCCAATAAACGAGTCGAGACGCGGGCCGCGCCACGATATAGCGCGATCCCCGGGCGAACGGCATCCAGCCGCGCAGCGGGATCATCCAGGAGCGCTGATCCCGCCGCGTGTAACTTCAGCCCTCGCCCTCCGAGCAATTTCTTAAGCTCCAACGCCTGCTCCCGATTTATCGCATGCGTAAGCGCCTCATCGCATCCTCCTGCCGCTAGGACTGCTTCGATGTTCTCCGCCGGACACGCAAACCGTCTCATCCCGGTATCGACGCAAAGAACCGGATGCGCAGACCTCAGTCTCTTTGCCTCCCCCGCCGTCCAAACCGAAGGCCGCACACCCGCCGCGATAAATTCTCCCGGCTCGACATCCGGATGCGGACCCAGCGCCAAAATCCGCTTCGACGTAATTCCACTCAGCCCCGCGCCGATGGCTTCGGCCAAACCGAAAACCACAAACCCCTCAACTACATCCGCCAGCGCCCCCGCCACTTCGCGCGCTCCCAGTCCGTATGCATCGGCTTTGACGACCGCCAGAACCCCCACGCCGCAGCGGCTGCGGATTTCCTCGGCCGATCGTCTGATCCGGCCTAAATCCACCGTCACCGTGACTCGCTGCGATTTCACGATTTCAACGCCTGATGCCCAATGTCCTTGCGGAAGTGCATGCCCTCGAAATGAATTTTTTCCATAGCCGTGTAAGCGCGCTGCCGCGCGTCAAGAATATCGCGGCCGATCGCGGTGACCCCCAGCACGCGCCCGCCGTCCGTTACCACACGTCCGCCGACTGATCGCGTCCCGCTGTGGAAGACTTTCACGTCCGGCATCGCGTCCGCATCGTCCAATCCTTCGATCGGCACGCCGGTTTTGTATTGACCCGGATATCCCTTGCTCGAAGCGATGACGCAAATGGAGGGCCGCCGATCCCAGCGCAGCTCCACTTGATCCAACCGATTTTCCGCCACGGCGACCATCACTTCCGCCAGGTCCGACTGCAATCGCATCATCAGCGGCTGGGTCTCCGGATCGCCAAACCGGCAATTGAATTCCAAAACCTTCGGCCCGCTCGGCGTCAGCATCAACCCCGCGTACAAACACCCGCTGTATTCGATCCCCTCGCGCAAAAGCCCATCCACGGCCGGGACGAAAATATCCTTCTCCACCTGCGCCAAAAGCTGCGGAGACATCACCGGCGTCGGAGAATACGCCCCCATCCCCCCCGTCATCGGCCCCGTATCCCCATCATCAATCGGCTTGTGATCCTGGGCCGGCTCCATGATGTAAATCGTCCGCTTGCAGACCAGCGCAAGCACCGAACATTCCGGCCCCTGCAAAAACTCCTCAATGAGAATCCGCGACCCCGCATCCCCGAATACCCGCTCCCGCATGATCTGATTGATCGTCTCCAGCGCATCAGCCGTTCGATAACAGATCGAAACGCCCTTCCCTTTCGCCAAACCGGCCGCCTTGACCACAACCGGCTCCTGCCGCGTGCTCACGTATTCCTCCGCCGCCAGCGGGTCCGTAAAACTGCGCGACTCGGCGGTGGGAATCGCCTGCTGCCGAAGGATTTCCTTGGCGAACCATTTGTCGGCTTCAATCTGCGCCGCGGCTTTGCTGGGCCCGAAGACACGCGCCCCCGTATTCACGAGCCGGTCCGTCAGCCCCATGGCCAGGGGATCTTCCGGGCCAATGACGACCAGTTCGATGAGATTCTGGCGAACGAATCTTTCGATCTTATCGAAATCGGTGACCGCAATCGGAACCAGGTCCGCGACATCCGCGATCCCCGGGTTCCCCGGCGCACAATAAAGTTCCGTAACTCGCGGCGAAGCCGCCAGTTTCCAAGCCAACGCGTGCTCACGACCGCCGCTGCCGATGACCAATACTTTCATGCCCTGAGCTTCCCAATTAAATGTGACGAGCAGAGAGTAACAGCCTATTTGCGCAAGGCAAGGAGTCGCTCACTCGCTCAAAATCCTTGGCACAGAGGGCATAGAGATCGCAGAGGGCACAGAGAAAGATAAGGTAAACGAAAACGCAAAACCAAAGCAATTAACAAAACGCATTTTCTCTGTGCCCTCCATGTCCTCCTTGTCCTATGTGCCAATGCTTTTTTGGCGAGCGCACAAGCCGCTCTCGGCGGCAATCGAGGGCAAATCGCGATCGAGACTTGCTTCCCCCCTCCCCACACGCGACGATTCCGCCATGCCCGCGCCGGCCATCAATATCCTCCACATCACCACCAACGAACACACCGCAATCTTCGACGACCTCCTCGAACTCCTCACCGACACGCTCGAGCAACTCGGCCATGCCGTGCAGCGGACGACAACTCATTTCGACCGCAGCCGCATCAACATCCTCGTCGGCCACACGGCCGCTCTCGAAAAAGAAGCCTACGACTCCATCCGGAGCAGCGGCGCGAAATACATCATCTTCCAAATGGAGACCCTCACCGACCGCCCCGGCATCCCGCGCCCGTCGCAGGCTTATCTCGACGTCCTGTCCCATGCCAACCAAGTCTGGGATTATTCGAAAAACAACCTGGCGTTCCTGGCCGCCCGCGGCTGCCGCGATTTGCAATTTATTCCCCTGGGCTATTCCCGCCGCCTCGAACGAATCGCGCATGCGGAACAAAAAGACATGGACGTCCTCTTCTACGGCGCCGGCAACGCACGCCGATTGAAAATCGTCGATGCCCTCCGCGCCCGCGGCTTGCGCGTCGACGCCTTCTTCAAAGCCTACGGCTCCGCCCGCGACCAGGCCATCGCGCGAGCCAGGATCGTTCTCAATCTGCACAAGTTCGACCATTCAGAATTGGAACAGGTGCGCATTTCGTACCTGTTGAACAATCGCGTTTTCGTCATTTCCGAATCAGCCGAGGGAAACCCCTGGGGGGATGGCGTCGTCTTCAGCGACTACGACAAAATCGTCGATTGCTGCGTCGAATCTGCCCAGCCCGGCAAAGACGCCGCCCGCGTAGAAATCGCAACAAAGGGCTATGAGGCCCTAAAATCATTGCCGATCGGCGCGAGCCTCGAGGCCGCGCTCGCAAGGATCCAGTGAGATTTGACGCGACCGACGGAGGGAAGTAGCCTGCTCATCCGGAAGTTTTTCCGGGGCGTGGCGCAGTTTGGTTTAGCGCGGTCGCTGCGGCGACAGGCCGCTTTTCCGCAGGAGGCTCAGTTCGTTGTGACTTTATTTCCGGGGCGTGGCGCAGTTTGGTTTACGCGCGCTTGACTGGGGGTCAAGAGGTCGCAGGTTCGAATCCTGTCGCCCCGATTTGTTTCACCTATACGTCTTGCGAAGCCAGAAAACCGGCCGCAGATATGTCGGCTCGTGCGAGGACATCATCAACCGCCTTGATCAGCACAACCGTGGCGAGTCCAAATCCACCAGACACGGCGTGCCCTGGAAATTGATCCACCACGAAGAATATGCGACCCGAGCGCAGGCAACGCAGCGAGAACGATATTTCAAAACTGGAAAGGGCCGAGAGGAACTCGACCACCTCAAGGTTTAGCGCGGTCGCCGCGGCGACAGGTCGCAGGTTCGAATCCTGTCGCCCCGATTTGTTTCACCTATACGTCTTGCGAAGCCAGAAAACCGGCCGCAGATATGTCGGCTCGTGCGAGGACATCATCAACCGCCTTGATCAGCACAACCGTGGCGAGTCCAAATCCACCAGACACGGCGTGCCCTGGAAATTGATCCACCACGAAGAATATGCGACCCGAGCGCAGGCAACGCAGCGAGAACGATATTTCAAAACTGGAAAGGGCCGAGAGGAACTCGACCACCTCAAGGTTTAGCGCGGTCGCCGCGGCGACAGGTCGCAGGTTCGAATCCTGTCGCCCCGATTTGTTTCACGTATACGTCTTGCGAAGCCAGATAACTGGCGGCCGATACGTCGGGTTCTTGCGAGGACTACGCCGCCCGCCTTGATCAGCACAACCGAGGCGAATCCAAGTCGACCAGACATGGCGCGCCCTGGAAATTGGTCTACCAGGACGAATATACGACCCGGCCAGCGCGTCAGAATCCGCTCAAAGTTACTTTCCCGATTGCCTTGCCGCTCTCCGATATGGCGTGGGCCTTCTTCAGGTTTTCGACATTGATGGGGCTGAGTGTCTGCGTCTGCGTGGAGCGCACTTCGCCTCGGTCAACCAGGTCTGAGACGCGAGTGAGCAGTCGTCCTTGCTCGGCCATATCCGGTGTCTGCCACATCGAGCGGGCGAACATGAACTCCCAGTGAAGCGATGCCGATTTTCGCTTTAGCGGCACTACGTCCAGCGATTCCGGATCATCGATCAGTCCAACCTTTCCCTGCGGAGCCAGAACTTCGATCAATTGCGGAAAGTTCCGTGCGGTCGCCGTCAGGCTGGCGATATATTTCACCGGAGGGGCGGCCAGCGCCTTCACCTGGTCGGCCAGCGGTTTGGTGTGATCGACCACATGGTGGGCGCCCATTTCAGTCACCCATCGCACCGTTTCCGGCCGCGATGCAGTTGCGATGACGGTCAGCCCCGTGAGCCGCCGCGCCAGTTGCAAAAGGATTGATCCCACGCCGCCCGCGGCTCCGCTGACCAGCAAAGACGCGCCGCTGTCGCCCTCGCGAACCCCAAATCGATCGAACAATAACTCCCAGGCGGTGATGCTAGTCAGCGGCAGCGCGGCGGCTTCGGCGAAGCCGATCGATTTGGGTTTGCGTCCCACCAGCCGTTCGTCCACCGCCTGATATTCCGCATTTGATCCGGGACGATCCAGTTCGCCGGCGTAGTAGACTTCATCTCCGACCGAGAACCCACTCACGGCGGCGCCTTTGCCTACGACGACGCCTGCCGCATCCCACCCGAGCACACGCGGCTTCCCCGCGACGGGCGACGCCGAGCCTTGATGCCGCGCGCCGCGTACTTTCGTATCAACCGGATTCACCGAAACCGCCCGCACCGCAACCAGCAAGTCGCGCGGCCCCGGCTCCGGCCGAGGCAGATCCATCTCCACCAGCGAATCCTGGACCTCAAGCGGCCCCGGCCGAGTAAAGGCAATCGCTTTCATGCTCTCTCCGGCATTGATCGGCCTCTCAGTATAGCCCTAATTCAGGTGTGTGAGTCAAACTATCGGTTTGAGTCCAGAAGTCACGCCCCCTACCCTTCAACGTTTTCCAGGCCTCTTCAACTTCAACGACGCCCCGTGTTGTTCCCAATACTTCGCAAAATGACCGATTACTGCTCCGTCGCCCCGATTTGTATCACTTCCACTTCCCGCGACGCCAGACAACCGGCCGCATCGTAGCGCGGGTCGCGTTTTAGTTCGACCTACGCCGCAATAGCCCTAGGCGTATATCCCCCGTGGGCCAGGTAAACCTTCAGAGCCTCGAATACCTCCGGGCAAATTCCGTCGCCGGCCGTCCGGGTCAGAATGCTCATCACTTCCTCCGAGGTCAGGTCTTTCCGATACGGCCGCTGCGCCGCCAGCGCCTCGAACATATCCGCAACGCACAGGATTCGATCCGCAATCGATAACTGATCCGCAACCAATCCACGATGGTATCCCTTCCCATCGAGCCGTTCGTGGTGCGAAGCCGCCAGCGATGCCAAATCTCGGAACCCCGCCACCTGGTGCAGCAACTGGTACGTATACGCCGGATGCTTTCGCATTTCGACAAACTCTTGCGGCGTCAGCTTCCCCGGCTTGTCGAGAATCAGATTGGAAATCCCCAGCTTTCCGATGTCATGCAGCAAACCCGCGCGGCGGAGGATTCGATTTTCCGCCGGGCTGAATCCCATCGTGGCCCCAATGCCCGCCGCGATTTCCGCAACGCCTTCGGAATGCTTGAACGTCCATGGGCTCTTGGCGTCGATCACCTGCGCGAAACCATGAGCGATGCGATCAAGCGTTGCCGGGTCAGCAGTTAGGGACTGATCTTGCGGTTCAACCGCCGCTATGGCTTGTTTCGGATCTTCGGCGAAAAACGTCACCCAGAATTGCTCGTCATTTCGGAATGACGTCATCGCCTGCACCAGATTGGGATCGAACCACGTCCCGCTGCGGTTTTTGGCCACTTCGTAAGCGGCATCGATTCCGTCGGTGCGGGCAAAAACTTCCACCGTCTGCGACAGCCCAAGAATCCGCGCCAGCAGCGGAATCGCCTGGCCGCGCAAACCTTCCGGATGGCCGTGCCCGTCCCAATGTTCGTCGAGCGATCGAATCGCCCCGGCGGTGGCCTCGGGAAAATGCAGCTCGCGGGCGATCTTCGCCCCGCGCTCGCATCGCAATTCAACCAGCTCGCGCGCCCTTTTCGGCCCCGCCAGGGCAACCCTCGCAAGCTGCTCCGCTTTTTTCAGAATCGATCCCTCTGGTCTAACCACGCCCGCCGCATACGCGATTGCCGACGGCATGCTCGACCAGTTAACGGTCTTGATCCCCCCCTTCACTTTGCGATCATCCGCACCAAATAGAAAGCACATTTTCGAAGCGTTGGTCGAACACCCCAGATCTTTCATCAGCAGCGCATAGAAAAGGGCTGAACTTTGATCCGGCGTCAGCTTCAATTCCCGCGCTCAGCGCATCCCGAAACAACAACTTCGCGCCGCATGCCCCAGCGGCTGCCCCTCGGTCAAATCCAGCGCATACGAAAGCGCCCCGATGACCTCCGAAAATCGGACTTCAACCTTGTCATTTAGGCATGCTATTGGGGAGGTGCGCAATAGGGAAGACATCGCAGACGTGCATCGACTGAACCCACCGCCGCCATCAATTCGCCGGCCGCTTTTCCCGGCCGGCGAAGAGTTCAGGCGCCCGTTGACCCCGTCACAGCCGTGCCAGCCGTTATAATCCTGTCAGAATAACCCCAGCGCGCCCGTCGCTTTCGGGTGCTCCAACATCCGCCCTTTTTCTAAGCCGACGCTTGCACGACTGAACCGGCAGCTTCCCCGCTTCCCATCCCGCAATCCCAGCCGCAATTTCGCTCACGTGCGGAAACCCGCGCCTCTTCAGCAAACTCGCGGCAATGGACGACCGATACCCGCCCGCGCAATAAACCACGACCGGACGATCCTTCGGCAGTTTTTCCGCGCTTTCAGCCAGGCGATTGAGCGGAATGCTCAAACTCCCGGCGATGTGCTTTTTTTCGCGCTCGCCCGGCGTGCGAACGTCGATCAGCAGTGGCGCGCCCGACGAGGATAGATACTCCGCCGCGAGCGGGGCGCTCAGCCGCTTCGTATCGGCCGTGAGGTCCGGGCGCGATTTCAGGCTTTCCAAACCGTCTTTCAAATATCCGGCAATGTGATCGAATCCAATGCGCCCCAGGCGAACCGCCGCCTCGCGCTCGCGGCCGGGGGTTGCGATGATCACGATCGGATGCTCGCGATCCAGCACGGTCCCAACCCAGGTCGCATATTGGCCGCCCAGACCGATATTGATGCTTCCCGCCAAATGCGCGGAAGCAAATTCGGCGGGATCGCGCGTGTCGAGAATCTGAGCGCCCTTGACCCTGCAACCGCAACACGTCATCCAGTGTGAGGGCGATCATCTCGCGCGCCAAGGCTTCGTCGAGCGTGGGGCGCTCCGCGCTGTTCAGAACCGCATCGTAATTAAAATACGCGGGAGCCTCCGGCTGATCCGCGGTGACCACCTGAATAAACGCTTCCTTACCCATCGGCTGCAAGGCGTAATTCGAACGCCGCTGCTCGCCAAGCGTCGACACCGTCTCCTTGCTCAGCGCCTTCCCGCACAGCGAGCCGGCGCCGTGAGCGGGATAAACCAAACTTTCGTCCGGCAGCGCCAGCAGCTTGGTGTGCAGTGAATCGAAAAGCATGCCGGCAAGATCCGTCGCCGACCAACCCAGCGCCGCGCAGATCGGGCCGACCCACGTCGCCAATGAATAGCGTGTCCCCCGTGAGCACGGCGTGGGGGCTGCTCACCGCTGACGCTCAGGTCGTAGATAACGATCGAGATCGATTCCCGCGTATGCCCCGGCGTTTCCAGAACCTTCAATCGTACCCGCCCGAACTCCAGAACATCCCCATCGCCAAAAGCAGTAAATGCGTAGGATGCCTTCGCGGCCGCCCCCAGGCAGATCGCGGCGCCGGCGCGATCGCGCAATTCAAGATGCCCGGCAACGAAATCGGCGTGCAGATGCGTCAGGAACACGTACTTGATCGCCAGCCCATTCTCGCCGGCAAACGCAACGTATTGGTCCGTGTCGCGCTGCGGATCAACAACGACGGCGGTACCCGTCTCCTCATCCCCAATGATGTACGACGCATGCGCCAGGCATGGCAGGTAGAACTGCTTGAGGATCAACAGACACCATCCTCGCTTGCAAATTTCTACTTCGGCTGCGGGACCAGCCGCAGATAGGGCCGCGGCGCCTTCCAGCCGCCGGGGTATTTCTGTTTCGCTTCGTCATCCGAAACGGCCGGCAGAATGATCACGTCTTCCCCCTGCTTCCAGTTCACCGGCGTCGCGACCTTATGCTTGGCCGTTAGTTGCATCGAATCCAGAATGCGCATCACTTCGTCAAAATTGCACCCCGTGCTCATAGGGTAGACGAGCATCAGCTTAATCTTCTTGTCCGGGCCAACCATGAACACCGTGCGAACTGTCGCATTGTCCGCCGCGGTGCGCCCCTCGCAGGATTCCCCGCTCTCAGCCGGCAGCATTCCGTACATCTTGGAAATCTTGAGATCCGGATCGCCGATCATCGGATAGTTCACTTTGTGGCCCTGCGTCTCCTCGATGTCCGACGCCCACGATTTGTGCTTGCTTACCGGGTCCACGCTCAGTCCAATGATCTTGCAATTGCGCTTCTCAAACTCCGGCTGCAACCCGGCCATATAGCCCAGCTCGGTCGTGCAGACCGGCGTGAAGTCCTTGGGATGCGAAAATAGGATCGCCCAGCCATTCCCGATCCACTCGTGAAAGTTAATCGTTCCCTGCGAAGTCTCGGCGGTAAAATTGAGGGCTATATCGTTGATGCGCAACATGCTGTGGCTCCAGGTAGGTAATGCCGGTTCGAAAAGCCGCTCCGCCGCCGCGGCGTCGCGCTGAGCCCGGCAGTCTGCCAAGCCAGACGTACGACAGGCAAACTTTTTCGGGGGGCAAGGGCAATTCTTGCGAGGGAAATGAAGGGCGCGGTGACTCTATCCAGTCAGGCCACACAAAATCTTGATTTTGGCTTTGAAAATTGAGAAAAGCTTTCAGTGGCGTCCCCAGCCGAGCCCATAAGGGCTAGATTGTAACACGTGCCGTTTTCCTTCGCCCCATGAAACGCCATCGAAAGAAGCCGGTCGATGCCGAAACCCTGGCCTTCTGGCAGGCGCGGGGTCCTTATTCGGCAGCGGCTCCATGACACGCCCGCCGCGGCAGATGCCTGGTTTTGGAAAATCCAGTGCGACATCATCGACTTTTTGCTCAATCGTTACAGCGAAACAAATGTTCGCCCGACCGCAAACCCCGCTGCCTCAATTGCTGCCGATTTAGCCAAGACGTTAGCTCCCGCGCCGGTTGAGTCGTCGCGCTCCGATTCCTTTCCCGACAGCGCCGACGTCAGCAAGATGCCGCGAAAATCCGAGAAGATCGCGCCGCTCCTTCAGAAGATTTCGCAAGCCAACCAGGATCGTTATGAGTTGGCGCACCGCCTCGAGGCGGAGGCAAAGGAGGCACTGCGCTTGCAGATCAAGGAAAGCCGCGCGGTCACGGAGCGGGTTCTGCAGCTCATCGAAAAATACGACCTGCGGTACGATCCAGACGCGGAAAACAGACCCCCGCCGGATTTCATCGAAACTGACGAAGAGTTGCCCGAGGAAATCCGGCGGGTTTTGGCACTGGATTCACCTCCGCGATCCGACCGTACGGACCAAGAACAATAGCTCACGCCCGCTGCGTAGTGCCGAGACGCCCCAACAGCTTGCTTTTGTAACCTTTTATTGCTACATTCGCTGGCTGCGCTTTGAATACTCTTTTCGCACGTCGGGTGTTTGCACGGGCGCAAGGGACGTCTATGCATTTCACGATATCACTTCTCGCAATCGTGGCAATCGCCGTCATCCTGGCCTTGGCAGGCTGCACTTCCAATCAGCCTTTTCGAACCAACTTCGAGCCGACCGGCGGCGATCCCAACAAAGCCGTCATCGAATCCAACGCCGATTTCAAGCTCGGCTACATCGAATTCGACGATCAGGGTTGCCTGTGGGATGACCGGCAGCGCACCGTCGTCGAACAAATGATCCGCGACGAAGCGGGCATCGGCTCCTCCAATCCCCAGGGAATTATTCTCGTTGCGTTCGTGCACGGCTGGAAAGACAACGCCTCATATGACGGCGCCGGCGTCTCCGCCTGCAAACAAATTCTGACGCAACTTAGCGCCGCCGAGCAGGTCCAGACCGATCATCCGGCGAGAAAAGTTGTCGGCGTCTATCTCGGCTGGCGAGGATTGTCCGAAACCATCGAGCCCTTTGAGGAACTCAGCTTCTGGGGCCGAAAAAATACCGCCCACAAGGTAGGCGGTTACGGCGCGATGACCGCTTTGCTCGTCGATTTGGAAAATATCCAGAAGGCGAGCCTCATTTCTCTCCCGGTGAACGCGCCGCGGACCGAATTCATTATCATCGGCCACAGCTTTGGCGGGGCCGCGGTCTACTCCGCCCTATCCCAAATCATCACCGAGCGGTTCGTCAACACCCTCCAAAAGCAACCGCCACAGCGCTTAAGCCCGCTTGGCGACCAGATCATTTTGCTCAACCCCGCTTTCGAGGCCCTTCGCCACTGGGATTTGAACCAGATGGCCCTGGCCATCCAGCAATATCCCCAGGACCAAAGACCAGTTCTTTCCATTTTCACCAGCCAGGGAGATTGGGCGACGCATTATATGTTTCCCATCGGACAATTCTTTTCAACGCTGCTCGATAGAAGCCGCGATAGCGAACAATGGACCGCGGGCTCGGAAACCGTCGGCTGGTATAAGCCATTTTTAACTCACGATCTGGAATACAAAACCCCAGCCTCGCCCGCCGATATGCAAACCAGCACGCTCAATCCCACCACTCACAAACACGAATTCCACAACCGCACGCAGTTAATGCTTTCCCTGAACAACGTGAAAGCTCAGCGGGCGAAATGGAATCCCAATGGGCCGGCCGCCCGAACCTACACTTTCGACGACACGGTATTGAAACCCATCGCAAGCTTCCATCCGGGCGACCCGTTCCTGATCGTTTCCGTCGACCCCCACATCATGGCCGATCACAGTGACATCGCAAACCCGGTGCTGATCAATTTTATTCGCGAATACGTGCAGTTCTGCCAGATTGACGCCAAGGACCACACGAAATAGCCGCCGCACGAAATTGCCACCGTGCGGAATAGCCGCAATGCCAGCCGCAATCTCCGCTTAATCCGAGCCGCTGTCCTTGCATGGCGACACAAATCCAAAATCGGCTTGACACTCCGTAACCATCCAGTTACCGTATAGGTAACCATATGGTTACCGTTCGCCCCCGGAATCCCGACGCCGTGTTCAAAGCCCTCGCCGATCCCACGCGCCGCCAGATCCTGGGTATTCTTCGCGGCGGGGGGACCACCGTCGGCGAAATCGCCCGGAATTTCCGCACCAGCCGCCCCGCTATTTCCAGGCATCTGCGCCTCCTGCGCTCCGCGGGCTTGGTCGCCACGCACAAATGCGGCACCGCGCGGATTTGCCGGCTCAACGCCAAACCCCTCCGCGTCGTCCAACATTGGATCGCCGATTATGAAACCTACTGGAATGACAATCTGCGCAGCTTGAAGAAATTCATCGAGGAAAACCCATGACTACTCCCACCAGCGAAAACGCCATAGTCGCCGAAATTGTCATCGGCTCCACCCCAGAGCCGCATTTTCCGGGCCCTCACCGATCCGGGACAGCGCACCCAATGGTGGGGATCGAAAGGCAAATTCGAAGTCAACCACATGGAATCCGACCTTCGTGTCGGCGGCGGCATGGCTCATGAGCGGCATGGGAATGGAAGGAAAACCTTTTACGCTCCGCGGCCAGTATCGAGCCATCGATCCCCCTCGCCTCCTCGAATTCACATGGGTAACCGAATGGGGAGACGCGCCGACAATTGTCCGGTTCGATCTCGAGCGAGCCAACGGAGCCACCACCGTTCGCGTCACCCACTTTGGTTTCAAGGAAGAGACCGCCAAACAGTTTTACCGTGGCTGGCCGCTCCTTCTGGCAAACCTGCGGGCCCACTCCGAAAAGAACCCCTTATGAAATCAAACCCAACCATCTATTGGATCACCACCGCCGTCGTCGCGTTCGTCCTTATCTCCGGCGGCCTCGCCTACCTCATGCGCATCCCACCCGTCCTGGCGGGAATGGCCAAGCTGGGTTACCCGCCCTACTTCGTGACGATCCTGGGAATCTGGAAAGTGCTCGGCGGAATCGTTTTGCTTGCCCCAGGCCTGTCACTTCTGAAGGAATGGGCTTACGCCGGTGCAATATTCGACCTGACCGGCGCCGCAGCCTCGCATCTTGCCGTCGGCGATCCCGCCATCAAGATCGCCGTGCCGATTATCATTGCGGTAATCACACTCGCTTCGTGGTATTGGCGGCCCGTTTCGCGCCGCCTCGTCGTGTTCCCCCGCCCCTCACCAGCCTGATGAGACGGTCCCCGCCGCAATTGGCGATCACTTGTGCTTGATCGCGCCGAACATAGTCCTTCTCGTCCTGATCTGCCCCGCATGATAGACATCGTGCATCGCCATCACCCAAAAGAAATTCGCCGCCGACTTTTTACCGTGATGATTGGGAATCGGCCGTTCCAGCGCCTCGTCGCCGCAAGATTCCAGGCACACCGTCAAAACTTTTTGCGCTTCTTCCAGGAGCCGGATCGCCCCGCCTATTCCGTCGGCTAACTTCCAACCCCAAGCCGCCCCGCAAGGAAACTCTGACGGCAAATTCGCGGAATCCCCCTCGTCGTTCACATTCGGGTCAACCAACGGCATCGCCGTCCCAAACCCCTGCCGGCAAAACCGCGCCTTCGCCCAACCCACGTGCCGCACGATTTGCTCAATCGTCGGCATGGTCTCATCGACCCGCCAAGACGCCTCCTCTTGTGTGACCCCATCCAAAGAAGCCATCAAAGACATATCCGGCCGGCCGCGAAAGGCTTCGGCGGTTTCCTTGATGAGCAACTCTTTTGCGCTGAACATGCGATCGGAGATGGTAAGCAACCGAGCAAAGTTGCACCAGACACGGCTGTCTCCGGAATGGCTTACAGAGGCGAGCGATTATTCCTTACCCTGCAACTGCAAAACCGTCCGCTGCTTGAGCTGCACGTTCGTGAACGAAAACCCCGTCATGATTCCCGTCCGCTTGTCATATTCCCAATCGCGCTCCCCGCACGGGCTCCCCTGGGTGATCACGACCGAGTTCCCGTTCACGCTCGACACGACCGTCTTCTGTTGCGTGATCGAATCCTGATCGATCACCTGGCCCTGCTGTAGATTCGCCAGCGACGCCGGTCCAAGCCACACGCCGCCGATTTGCGCGGCTCCGCTGGCGAACACGCTCTGGCTCGGTATCGGCGGGCTGTTGCCGACCTGCACCTGCGTCGAATCGGTAAACAGCAGCCACCCGTTCCCGCGATCCGTGACGGTCATATCCAACGCCACGTTCGTCGGGACATTAACAAACGCGTTCTGATACTGAACGCTCCCGCGATAATGCAAAACCTTCACCGTCTTCACCCAATCGGGCGGCGGATCGTTCGCCCACGGAAGGCCCAGATCGCGCATCCCCAGAAAATCCCCATCCGCGGCCGTCCCGCCGGCGCCCTGCGTCGCAAAGTGATAGCAAAACCCCGTCTTGGCATCGAAGACGTGATTCTCATAACTCGTCGGCGTCTGCACCACCCACTGAATGCAGTCCACATTCCCGCCCGGAGTCTTCCACGAGACGTGCGCCACCGTCTGCCCCTGGCTCGGGTCGTTCGGCAGCGTCGCCAGCTTCGACGGCGCAATCCAATAATCCGTGTACTGTTCCAGCGTCCCCACAAATCCGTTGATCCCCTCCATCGGCACGGGAGCCGCGAATCCCATCGTCCGCAGATCGGCAAACGTCTGGCTCACGCCGATCACTTTATCCCCATCCACCGCCACGATCGTCGCCTCGGCGATTCCGCCCCCGGCCACGCCCCGGCCGTCGGGGCTCAGTTTTCCCGATTGCCATGTGCCGCAAAATGTCAGCCCGGGATGCTCCCAATTCTGATCGGCCCGCGCAATTCGCGGGCCAACCAGAAATAGAGTTACCAAAATCGCCCCAAACGCCGTCGAAGCCCGCCGCATGTTCATCGAACTGCCTCCCGAATGTCATCCCCTTCTATTTTCCGACCGGCTGCAATTCCTTCCCTTCGAGCGTGATCGCGACCCGCCGGCCAAACCACGACCGCTCCCCGCCGCCGTACATCTCCTCGAGCACCAGTGCGACCTGCGCCATATCCCCATCCGCCGCGACCCATCCACCAGCCACGTCCGGAAAATCCGTCGCGCAGTTCGCGCATTTTTTGCTGTGGTCAAACCGGATCGGGCACCAGAACGACTCGACGTTGCGAAGCATCTCCGAGCCGAGCGACCACACTCCGGTCATCCAATCGCAATAAAGGCACCAGATTCGATCGTGCCCGACAAGTCCGCGAAACTTATGCCGCGACACATTCACCCACTGGGCCGATTCATACTTGGGCAATCCGACGAGCTTCGAAATAATCGGGTACACAATCAACTCGGCGACTCGTACGACCCAAAACATCGGCGTCAGCGTGGCCGTCGTCCAAAGCGCGGCATGATTTCGCCATCTCCCGACGATTCGATTAAGCACCTTCACAATCCTCGGCCCGCGCATCGACTTTCGATTCGCCAACTCGTGCACATAAGTCCAGATCAGCACCCCGGCCACCTGCCCGACAATCGCCCCGGCAAATCCGCGCCACCCCGCCACAATCGGCCCAAAAAACAACGGCGCAATCGTGAAATATGTGATCAGAAGATCCAACCCCGGCGCCCGGCACAGCGCCGCCGCCGCTTTCCGCCCGGGACGCCCCAGCGTTGGAAGCACATGCAAAAACCCCGCTCCGACCAGCAGCGCCGCGCAAACTTCGCCCGCCACCGTCAAGAATGGTAAGTGCATTTATTCAGCTTACCCGGCAAGGCCGCCCATTGACACCCGATCGCCGCGTCTCCCCGGTGCGCCGCAGCCACGTCCGCGAGCTATTCGCTTTCCAAAACTAGGACATAACTCTTCATTTACGTATCATCCGGCCCCGAGGCATTTCACAACCTGGGAGCATCCCCATGATCTGGATTTGGATCGGCTTCATGCTCCTGGTGATCGGCATGCTCGCCCTCGACCTGGGCGTCTTCCGTCGCAAAGACCACGTCGTCGGAACCAGGGAGGGCCTGATCTGGACCGCCGTCTGGATCGGCATGGGGCTGGCCTTCAGCATTTTCGTCTACTACGCCTACGGGCACCACTGGGCCGGCCTGGGGAACGACATTGACGAAGTCACCGGCGCGACCACTGGCGGCGGCGAAGCGGTCCTCAAATATCTCACCGGCTACGTCCTGGAGAAATCCCTCTCTGTCGACAACATCTTCGTCATCTCCATGATCTTCACGTCCTTTGCGATCCCGGCCCAATATCAGCACCGCGTCCTCGTCTGGGGCGTCATCGGCGCGATCGTCATGCGCGCCGTCATGATCCTCGTCGGCGCCGAGATCATCGAGGAGCACCATTGGGTCATCTACGTCTTCGGCGTTCTGCTCGTCGCCACCGCGATCAAAATGCTTTCGATGAAAAGCGCCCCCTCTCGGCCCGCGGACAACCCAATCGTCAAAATCGTCCGCAAGCTCTTCCCCGTCGCCAATGAATTCCACGGAAATCACTTCTTTGTGAATCTCCCCAACGTCGGCTGGGCGCTGACGCCCCTGGCACTGGCGCTGATCGCCGTCGAGGCGACCGATCTTCTCTTTGCCGTCGATTCAGTTCCCGCGATTTTCGCCGTCACGTCCGATCCGTTTCTCGTTTTCACCAGCAACGTCTTCGCCATGCTCGGACTCAGAGCCCTCTATTTCGCGCTGGCAGGCCTTATCACGCGCTTCAAATACCTAAAGACGTCCCTCGCCCTGGTCCTGGCCGTCGTCGGGGTCAAGATGCTCGTCGCCTCCTGGCTCAAGGAAGTTTTCGGTTCCTGGATCCAAATTGTGCTCCTGGCCGTCGTCCTGCTGATTGTGGGCGGCGGAGTCGCCCTTTCCTGGATCGCCGATCGGCGCCTCTCGCGCCCGGGAGCCCCCTGATGCTCGCCTGGCTGAGAATCCACGGCTGGTGGCTGGCCATCCTCTCGAGCATCCTCAGCATCGCCGTCGGCGCGATCGGCCTCTGGCTTCTGGTCCGCCTTCCCGAAGATCACTTCCTCCGCTCCGGCGAAGACCCCGCCCCGCCGGGACGCCACCCCGCTCTTCATCTCGCCCTGATGATTTTGAAGAATCTAATCGGCGGGATGATCGTCCTTCTTGGCGCACTCATGTCCCTCCCCCTAGTCCCCGGACCCGGCATCGTCATGCTGATCCTCGGCCTATCCCTGATGAGCTTCCCCGGAAAACGGAAATTGGAATTGAAACTCCTGAAAATCCCCCTGGCCCTCGACGCCGTAAACTGGCTGCGCCGCCGCAATGGCCGTGCGCCGTTTCGCCTGCCAGACTAGCTGGTAAGTCTTAAGCCGCCCGCCGCCGCCGTCGGCTCACCAGCATCATTCCCGCCGCGCCCAGCAGCGTCAGCGATCCCGGCTCCGGCACAAGCTCCGTGAACTCCACGTACGCCGTCGTCCCGGTGTATCCGGTCTCGAACTGGCCGTTGGAATAGGATTGGCTCTGATCCAGGTTGAAGCCCTGCATGAGGTCCACCGCATCCGGCGCGTTGATCACGACAAAGGTATCGCCGATCTGCGGCACATATGCCGGATTCAGGTCCAGATAGAGCGTTCCGCCGTCGATCAGAGCATCCCCTGTGGGAACCAGCAGGGAATCGGAACTTCCTAATCCCTCGATGCCAATCGAGAGCGTCCCGCCGGCTTCCTGCGAGAATCCGCTTGAAATCGTCAGCACGCTGCTGTTCACGTCGATCCCGCCGGGATCAACCGTTCCGCCGGAGTTATCGACGGTGCCGTTGATGGTTCCGCCGCCGTCGATCGTGCCGCCCTGGTTGGAGACGCTTCCGTCCATCGTGCCGTCGACCTGCGTGCTTCCGCCGGTCTGCTTATAAGTATCGGCGTCTAGAATGCCGTCCGGCTCAACCGTCACGGTCCCGGCGGTCGTGATGCTCGGTGGATCGACATCGCCAAATCGACCCACGTACAAATTCGCCGTCGCGGCGATGGTCCAGTTCCCGTTGCTGTTGACCTTGCTGATCGAACCGGGAAGGCCCTGCACGGTCACCGCCGCCCCGGTGGTGGACATATTGCCGTTCAAATTCAGCACGGCGTTTCCGCCGGAAACGTTTACCGTCGCGCTATTGTTCAGATCGCCGTCGATCGTCATGGTCGTATTGGCCGCTCCTATCCCGGCCCCGATGACGTTCAGCGTACCCTTGCCTTCGTTGACAACGTCCTCGGCGAAAGTCACGGTGCCGGTGTTGAGGGCCGTGATCACGCCATCGTTCGTATCGGCCGTATTTCCTATGTCGAAGCTGAAGAACGACCCGCCTGAATCCGCGGTCACATTACCGTAGCCGTTGTAGGACCCGACAGTAACGCTGCCGCCCGCGGAAGCATCGACGTTACCGCCGTCATTGCTGAGCAGGCCATTCTGCCCGGACAGCCCCAGAGGATCGACGTTCAGCGCGCTGTTCGTGCCCGAGACCGTGACCGTGCCGGCGTTGTTCAAGGACCCGGCGGTGGCCGTCCCGGCTGAGGTGATCGAAAGACTGGCGCCGATCATGTTGCTCAGATTGCCCATGTTCCCGGCGTTGGGGCCGGTGTTGAACGCCGAGGCGGCGCCAGATACCAGAATCGTGCCGTTGTTCGCCGCGCCGACTTTGGCGGTCTGGATGATTCCGCCCGGATCGACAACGATCGTACCCATATTATTCAGCAACCCACCGGCAGCCAAAGTGATCGTGCCGCCGGAATTGCTCTTCAATGTGGCCAGCGCCGTATTGGTCAGATTAAGGGTGTTCAGCGCGCTGGTGGCGCCCTGAACGACAACCAGGCCGGTGCCATTGTTGGTGAACGTCGTGGCGGCGGCATTGGCCGTCATGACCGAGCCGCCCTGGATCGTGATATTCCCCGCCGTGTTGACGTTATTGTTCGTATTGAGGATCCCGCCGGAGTCGAGCAGGATTTGCCCAACGATCGCGCCGTCGTTGTTGTTAGTCAGCACGCCCGTATTGGTCAGCGTCCCGCCATTTTCGGCGGTGATCTGCCCGCCGGTATTGTTCAGCGAATTGACCGTAACCGTGGACCCCGCGCCCGCGATGTCCATGGTTCCGTCGGCGTTGCTGTCGGGACCCGTATTGGACGTGAAAGTCGAGCCGCTTTCCACGTCCATGGTGCCGGTATTGGTCAGCGAAGCCGCGGTGATTGAAGAAGCGCCGCTGAGAGCAGTCACGGCGTCCGCCCCGCTGTTCGTGAATGAACTCGAACCCGTCATCGTCGCCCCGTTCAACAACGTAAGGGTGCCGTCGGTGAGGCTGAAGGCGCCCGGACATTCAGAGTCGGCCGTCCCGCCAGGGCGGAATTGTTGTTCAGGACAATCGCCCCACCGCTGCTGGTGAATGCAAGCGTATCCGCCGCCGCCCCGCCGCCCACCGTAATGGTCCCGCCGGTCTGGGTGGTTGTGCCGACGTCGAGAAGGGCCGAGGCGCCGACACTGACCACGCCCAGGTTGTTCGTGAAGTTGGAATAAGCCGCATTGCCGTTGGTGGCAAACTTGGAATTGGCGCCCGACAGGGTCAGGGCGCCGCCATTGGTGACAGCCCCGGTTGAGACGAACGTCGACCCGCCGGACATCGTGATGCTGCCGTTGTTCGTGATGGCGCCGGTCGCAGTGAAGGCCGATGCCCCCGATTCCGTCACGTCCCCGGAGTTAATCAGATTGCCGGTCGTGGTCAAACTGAGTGTGGCCCCGGCCAGCAGATCCACCGCCCCCGAGTTCGTCAAATCGCCGCGCACCTTGAAAGTCGGCCGATTCGCAAGCGTTGACGCGCTGTTCAATGTCAGCGTGCCGCCGTTGTTCGTGTAATCGAACGAATCGCCCGCCGACCCGGACGAAATCGAAACCGTTCCGTCATTCTGAGTCACGTCGCCGACATCCCACAGAGAAGCCCCGGTCGCCGAAACCGACCCGGACCCGGCATTCATCGTGAAATCGCTGTACGCGTCGGGCCCATCCAGATCCGTCGCGAACGTGGACCCGCCGGAAAGGATTACGCTCCCCGAACTGGTCACGTCGTCCGACGTCGTCAGCGTTCCCCCATTGGTCACTTCAATCAATCCATCCGCGCCCCCCGAGGAACCGTTGGAGAGCGTTCCGCTGATGTTCACTTTTCCCTTGGCCAGGCTGAGCAGGCCGCCGTCGTTGTCGAAGTCATCCGTGTTCAGCACGCTGCTCGATCCCCCGATGGTCACCGTTCCCCCGTCGTTGGTGAACGTGTCCGTGTTCATCACGGTTGACGTCAAACTCAAGGTCCCGTCGGTATCGTCGAAATCGTCGGTCGTGGCGGTGGTGGATGTCAGGCCGACCGTGCCCCCGTTGTTGTCAAAGTCGTCGGTGGTCAGCGTCGCGTTCGCGCCGGTCATCGTCAGAGTGCCGCCGTCCGTGTTGTCGAAATCCCCCGTCTGGATCGTCGACGCGCCCGCCGCGATGATCGTACCGTTCCCGGAGTTATCCACCTGGCCTGTGCCCGAAAGGGTGGCCGTGTTTAGACTGATAAAGTTGTTGTTGTTCAACCCCGCATTCGGATACGACAACGCCGATCCCGAATTGAGCGTCATCGTCCCGTTGTTGGTCATGCCATTTCCCCAAACCAAGGCGTTCCCGGTTCCGGTGACGACCACCTGGCCCGTGTCGCTGTTGGTGAACTCATTCCCCGCCCCGTTATCTGAGAGGGTCCCGTTCCCGGCCTGGAAGTTGATTGTCCCGTCATTCTCGAAATCCGTCATGTCCGGAATCAATACCAGCGCATTGCTTTGAATATTGATCGTCCCGGTCTGGTCTTCATTGCTCACGTCATTATGAAGGGCAAGACTCCCCTCGGCCGTGATCGTCCCTTCGTTCTTGATTCCGCCCAGAAATGAAACCACGCCCTTGCCGCTGATTGTTCCCTGGTTATCGAGTTCCAATCCGGTCCCGAGATCGGTCAGGGTCGCCCCGCCGCCGCCATCGCCGATGGTGATGGTGCCCGTGGTAAGGAAATCATCGCCGTCGCTCCCGCCGACGATCGCCAGTCCGCTCCCGCCGGAGGCGATGGTGATCGTTCCATTATTGATCGGCGCCTCGGTCCCTCCGATGGTCATCCCGGCGCTGGTGACCGAGATCGAAGCCGTCGAGCTGCTGTTGATCACCTGCTCGGTCTCGTCATACATCCCGCTGGCCAGACCCAGCGTACCGCCGCCGGTGATTTGGCCGCTGTTGATCAGGTTATGCCCCTCAGCCGTCACGTTGGCGTTGGATCCGTTCAGATAGATCTCTCCGCTGTTGTCGAGATCCGTATTGGCGACAACCAGATTGAAATTCGCCGCGATATTGACCTTACCGGCCTGGGTCACGTTGTCCGAATCGACCACCAGCGCACCGGCCGACCCGGTCCCCAGATTCATCGTGCCGCCAACGTTATTCGCCAATGCCGTCGACTCGACGGTGCCGCCCGTCGCGTTGATGATGCCATCCAGATCGTTGTAAATGAACGGCCCCTCGAGCGCACCGCCGGTGTTGAAGGTGAACGTACTGTAGTTCACGAACCCGCCCACCGTGTCCAGCGTGCCGCCTGTGTTGACGATGGTGCTGCCGTAGTTGTTCACGGCCGCCGCGGAGCCCGGCGTCGCGCTGGTCATCGTAAAGACCGATCCATTATTCGCCGTTAACGTGCCATAGTTGTTAAAAATTCCCGAGTTAAACGTCGGCGTGCCGGAATTGCCGTTCACATACCCATAGTTGTCGAACGTATTGCTCCCCTGCGGCCCGGTTGTGAATTGCGCCGTGTCATAAAGATTGATGTAACTGTTCGGGTGCGAGTTGTCCCCGTTCTGCTGGTCCCCGCCCCGGAAGAGCAAATTGCCGTCGCCGTACCCGTTGATGATCCCGTTGTCGTTGTTCAGATTCCCCTGCGGCTGATTCACCACCTGCCCGTTGGGCGTGTCATATCCCACGTCAATATACGCGTCGTAGTTCAGCACCGCCCCGTTGACGTTCGTCAGGATCGGACTCGAAAGCGTCCGCCCGCGCACGATCGTATCGCCCAGCAAATTCATCGTTGTGATATATCCCCCGGGCGTGGAATCGCCGTCGTTGATGATCTGCCCGGTAATCTCCATATGCTGAGAACCCGTCGGGTCATACGTGTACGTCCCGCCCGTGTAGTTCTCCAGGCTGCTGATGATGTCCGGGTACATCCCCTTGGGAAGCTGATCGACCTGCCCGATCAGCACGTTCCCCTGCATGACCATGACCGCGCCCTGCTGATTGACGACATTCACGCCGGGCGTGGTGTGCCCCATCGTGAAATCACCCGCGAAATCCATGTAGCTCGAGACGCCGCTTTGGAGGAGCCCGGATTGTGAATTATAGATCGTGCCGGTCCCCTGATTGGTCAGATTGCCGTTGATGAAGAACGTGCCGCCGCCGGTTGGGTCGAACAGGTACTGACCGCCGGATTCGTTGACCATGTTGGTTGGATTGGTCACCGCCGCGCGGTTGTACATGTAAGCGCCGTTTTCGTTGGTGACGGCCGCTTCGAAAGTGGTCGCGCCATTCAGATCCATCACTGCGCCAGGATCGGAGTTGGTGACTGTATTCTGGAACGTGATCGACTGCGCGCCGGTCCCGTCATAACGGAAATATCCCCACTGCGAATGATTCGTCACCGTGCCGGTGATGGTCGGGCTGCCGTTCAGCCAGACAAGGCCCTGCGTATCCAGATTGCCCGCGATCGTCCCGGTTGTCGCCGAGCCGGTGAGCGGAACGGGATCGGTAAACGCTCCCGTCGTCACGCCGGTAACCGGCTGGATATACGCCGGAGTCGGAACCGTATATCCCCCTTCGTAACTGCCGCCCAGAACCGTCGCGGCGGGCAATCCGTCGTCGTTTGCCACGGAACTGCTCAGCGCCTGGCTGAGTCCCGTGTTGTTCGCAACGTCGCCTGCGATGGCGTTTCGATTCCAATACGTGTTGTAACCAAACACCGGCGCATCGACGAAGATCGTGCCGGCCGTAGCGGTCTGGCCGTTCAGATTCAGCGTCGAGTCCGAGCCATCGAGCGTGATATTCGTCGTGACGTTCAGACTGTCGTCAAGAGTGAGGACGTTCAGAAACGGATCATACGGACCGGGAGGAGATTCCGGCGGCCAAGGCCAGGGATATTCCTGAATCAAAAGCGAATTGATCGTAACCGGGGTATCAAGCGTGACTTCGCGCGTACCCGGACCGGGTTCGTCAACGTCGGGAAGAACGACGTCGTAGGTATTCCCCCCGCCATTGTCGGGGACCAAGTCGAGGTCCCAATTGCTCGGGTCGCTCCAATTGCCGCTATTCGCGCTGTTCCAGGTAACCGTGGTCTGTGCTCGCAGCATCGAACAAATGCACAAAAGACCCGCGAGAAATGCTATGACTGACCACTGTTTGCCATAAACCGAACTATACAAACTCCCTGGAGCGCACGACGATCCGTCGTCTCCCATAACCACCCTCCGGTCGTTTAAGTTTTTCGTGATTCACGTAAACTACCCCGTGAATTGCGACAGTCAGCCTACCTCGAATTTGAGATAGGTCAAGTAAAAAACGGAGATTCCGCGCGAATTTGTGAAATGCTAACAATCAAAAAAACGTATCAAAACGCTACGTCGATTGTATTTTCTGCTCCAGCTCCACGGCCGCCCCTGATGTGATTAGCGGCTTAACCATGCTACTGCCCGACCCAATCGGCGGAATGTAATTCCCTGTCGACAAAATGACTTTGAACGCTTCCTCCGGGGTGATCCGAAGGATTGTGCATTTTTTCACATCGATGAAATACAGCCGCCCCGTGATCGGGTTCGGCGCCGAGGGAACAAAAACGCAATAGCATGCCGGATCAAGTTCAATCACCCGCCCGCTCGTGAACCCCATCATCCGCATCTGCCCCGTCTCGTCCGGAACCAGCACCACGTTCGAAAACGTCCCCTCCGTCCCTCCCGGCGTCAGCGCGATCTGCTTCCACCCCAGATAAAGCTGCCTCACCACCGGCAGCCGCATCAGCACCGCATCCAACAATCCCAAAAAATACCGCCCCAAAATGCTCGACGTGATCAAACCCGTCACGTAAATCGCCCCGATCGCGATCAAGACGCCGAGAAACGGAATGCTGCGATGAAACAGATAAACCGTGATCCCGCGCGTCTTTTCATCCACCCACCAGACGATAAAAATCGTGACCGCCAGCGGCACCGCCGCAAAAATCCCCGCGACGAACGTCCGCCGAATGCTCCCCCTGGAAAAGAAATTGGATTCGTGGTCCATCATAACCCGATTCGCCCGCTCAGCATCATCCGCCAACGCCGGGAAAACCTCAATTCCCCGCCCCCGGCGTGATTCGCCGCCGCAATTCCGCCACCGCCGCCACCCGCGCATCGCCGGTCAGCCCCAAATCAAACCGCGGGTCCTTCCCAGTCAGTCGCCGCAGATGGTCCAGCGCCGCCGCCCGTAAGTCGCGATCGTCGCTGTAGAGCATATCGATCAAAAAATCCCGATCTTTTCGCAACCTCGCCAGCGTCGCGCCGTCCAATGGATGATATGGCGCCAAGAATTGGTCCAGTCTCTCCGTCTGCTCGGGGCTCAGCCCCGAGCGCTGGGTCGCCAAGAGGTAAAGCGCCGCAGGCTCCCCGATCTGCTTCAACCCCTTCTGCGCCGCCGCCCGGGTCGAATAATCATCCGAATTCAGTTGTCCCACCAACTCGTCCACTTTCTCGCCCAACCCCGCCGGCGGCGACCACGTATCCGAAACCACCTGCCAACCCATCTTATCCTCGACGCCGAACACCACTTCCTCCTGCCCAAACTCGCGCATCGCCGGCCGCAGATATCGCTCATATTCCGCGGGATATTTCCGCCGAAGATCGCTCAGCCCATTCCCCAAATACTTCTCCCGAACGATCTTTCCAGATCCTTCGCCTTCAGGAATCACCTGCACGCGCAGCACCACCGGCGCATCAGCCCCCGGATCGGCGGACTCATCCAGCGAAACCGTCGTCGACTTTTCGGGCGTATCAACGTTGTAATCAATCCCCAGCAGAATCCAGCTACTCCCCAGGCCAATATGCTCCTCCCCCACATGTGGATTCGAATAATCAAAGTAATCAAACCTGAAGTAACACAGCCCCGGAAATCGGCTGGCGTTCAATTTCAACTCCCCCTCTCCCACGCCGCCCGTCAATTTGCACGCGATGATCCGAGTCCTTCCCATCATAAATCGGGCAGCTTGCAATGAGCACATCTCCATTCATCCGCAGTCGCACCAGCTCCGCCACCGACTTGGCCGAAATCAGCGGCAGCTTCGCCGCCCCCGCCAACATCGGATTCCCCCCGCCACCCGGCTGCGTCGGCGCCGCACTCTGCGGCGACTTTTCCGTCGCCGGCTGTGTCGTCCCCGCCACGCAGGCCAGACATACGATTCCCGCCAGAATTCGCCGCATGCAGCCGATTATATGGTATCAGCAGGCGAATTTTGCCCTCGCTTACCGTCCGCACTTCGGCGCGGGTAGAATGGAGCGTCATGACTCGCCTGGATCGGCACATCCTGGCCGTTCGAAACCGCCTGACTCTAGGCCGGTTCCTCCAAACCTGGGGCATGGCCCTTCTCTATTTGGCGATCGTCATCTGGCTAGCCATCGCCGGCGAGAAACTCCTCAACCGCATCCTCCCGCACTGGGCCGTTCTGATTTACGCCGGCCTTTTCTGCACGATTCTGACCGCCGCGATCTGGAGCCTGACCCGCCGTCCCAGCGCGCAGGTTGCCGCTATCGCGATCGACCGCGAATTGAATCTCAAGGAAACATTCAGCAGCGCCATCTTCGCTAAATCATTCGACGACCCATTTGCCCGCGCAGTGGTGCTCGACGCTCAGCAGACCGCCGACAACGTCTCCCTGCAAAGCCGCTTCCCCCTCAAATTCCCGCGCTCGGCCGGGTTCGCCGCCGCCGTCTTCATCGCCGCGCTCTTGACCGCCTGGCTTGTCCCTCCGCTCCATTTGCTGGCCACGCCAACTCCCCCGCCGGCCACCATCGCCCGTGTCAACGATCGCCAAGCCACCGACAAGCTGCTCAAGGACCAGCTCCCGCGCATCGAGCAAGGCGCCAAGCTCCTGAGCGCTGACGACGCCATCCGCCGCGCCGCGGACGATCTCGACAAAGCCGCCCACACCACCGAGGGCGACGATCTTCACGCCAAGCGCAGCGCCCTCTCGCCGCTCGAGGATCTTCAAAAAGCCTTCCGCGAAGATTTGGAAAAGAACCAGGAATTCCAGAACGCGCAAACGACCAAGGAAGCGCTCGCCGAGATGCAAGGCGCGACCGACACCTCAACGCCGATGGGCCAGGCGCGAAAATGATCTCAAGTCCGGCGACCTCGACTCCGCGATGTCCAACATCTCCAAGGCCGTCGATCAATTCAACAAGCTCCCTCCCGAGCAGCAGCAAAAAATCCTCAACCAGGCGCAGCAGCTCGCCCAGCAACTCGCCAATGCCGCGAACAATCCCGCCACCGGCCAGAAGATCGCCCACCAACTCATGCAAATGGGCGCCAGCCAGTCGATGGCGCAGAACATGTCCGCCGCGATGCAGCAAGCCGCCTCCGGCGACAAACAAGCGCAGCGGCAACTTCAGCAAATGGCCAAGCAACTAAGCCAACAGATGAACAACGGCCAGGGCCCCACCCAGCAGCAACAGCATCAGATTCAACAAATGATGGCCAAAGCCCAGGCGATGGCGAATTCCCAGGCCCAGGCCGGTGCGCTCTCCAGTTCCATGCAACAACTCGCCAGTTCCATGCAGCAAGCCAAGGCGTCGCAACAAGTCGGTCATCCCGGCCAGATGCCCAAGCCCGGCCAGCAAGGCTCCTCCCAGTCCCAGCAAATGTCTCAAGCCGCCCAGGGTTTGCATCAGCAGTTACAACAGATGCAAGCCCAGGCCAAGGACGCCCAGGCCATGAAAGCCGCCGCCGATGCCTCCGCCGCCGCGGCCGCCGACGCCGCCGCCGGTCTAAACGGCGACTCCGGCTCCGGCAACGATCAGTCCAGCGACAACACCAACTCCAATCTCAATACCTCCGACCAGAACAACCAAAATCAAAACCAGCCCGGCCAACGAAAAGGCGGCGCCGGCGGCCTGGGCAACGGCGGCGCGAAAAATCCCGACATGGAGGAAGCCCCCTATCACATGAAGCAGGAAATCGATCCCTCCAAGGACATCGCCAACGGAAAGATTCTCGCCAGCCGATACGTCCGCGCCGGCATCGACCCGGGCCAATCCACCGCCGGCCTCCGCGCCGCAGCCGCCTCAGGCGAGCAACAAGAATCCGACGACATCGAACAAGACCACGTCTCCAGAGACGCCCAACAAACCGTCAAAGACTATTTCTCCTCCATCCAACAATCCGACCAGCAACAATAGCCCCTGAAGCGCAATCCCCTAACGCCCACGGCGCTGCCGTGGGGCATTGGGTTTTCTATATTGATGGAACCCGCCGAGGAAAGCGCAGGATTCAACCAAACCACCGCCCCCTTCTTCCCATGCCCCGCGATGTAATTCAAAGCATTCAACCGATGCGCACTATCTCGAATGGGTTTGCATTCCGACCGCTTGCCCCAAATTCCTTCGCCCCGTTTCAAATCAAGAGAAATCCCCCTGGCAGCGCCATGGGCGTTAAGGAATTCCTTCAACTTCTTCGTCGCAAAATATTTCGCCCACCCCAACCTATGGCGCGGACGATTGTCGTCAAATCTCGCGAGCACATGCAAGTGTGAGCCATCCAAACAAGCCACCAACACGATTACACCAGCTTTCATCAGGCATTCCACTGCCGCTCGCAATACCGTTTCCCGCACTTCCCGGCCCAATCGCACTGGATCTCGATCCATCAAATCTTTGGATTGTTTAAGTATCCGCTCGAACGTTCCTTTTCCGGGCGGTTTTCGATAATCCCCATCGACATGTTTGCGATGCCATCGCTCCCGCCATCCGCGCGGATCGCCCCTCAGCCACGTGCCATAGCTATTACACATGCAGTGATACCAATTGCCCACGGTGACTTCATTTTACCGAATGCACCGCAAGTGGTTATATTGGATTGTCTTGACCCTCATGCCGGCCGCGCCGCTCAACATTTTGGGATACGCAACTCTACGGCTGGATTACTTCTCGCCCTGGACCGCCCTCGGAATTTTCACATGTCTAGGCTCAACCACCATTCTCCTCGGCCTCCGTTCCCTCGCCGGCCTCGGCCCGGTCCGCAAATGGGTCGCCATCGTCGTCCGCCTGCTCGTTCTGCTCCTGCTCATTCTCATCCTCGGCGACATCCAATGGGTCCGCCAAAACACCGCCGTCGAAGTGATGGTCGTCCGCGACATCAGCCGCTCCACGCAACTCGTCCGCGATTTCCCTGGCCAATTCCTGCAATCTTCCATCGACGACTATCTCATCCAGGCCACCAGCCCCGCCAATTCCGCCTCGCACCAGGAGGGCGACAAAGTCGGCGAGATCAGCTTCAACGAGCAGCCTTTCATCGACGCCATTCCCTCTGACAAACTCTCGCTTCAGCGCCGCGCCATCCGCGGCCCCGGCACCGGCACCGACGCCGCGGCCGCTATCGAGCTTGGTCTTGCTTCGATGGACAGCGACGCCATGCACCGCCTGCTTCTGATCTGGGACGGCAACGACACCCAGGGAGACCTCGATACGCGCCCTCGCCGCCGCCGCCGGGCAGCACGTCCCCATCGACGTCATGCCCCTTCAGTACAACGTCACCCACGAGGTCATGCTCGACAAATTCATCGCCCCCACCTGGCGCCAGGAAGGCCAGCCCTTCACGATTGAGATTCACATTCTCAGCACCAACACGCAGGACGTCGCCGCCAATCTCTCCGTGACCGACAACGGCCGCCTCATGCCCCTCGAGGACGGCAAAACCACCGAGCGCATCCTGGTCCGCCCCGGCCGCAACGTCGAACGCGTCGAAGTCCCCCCGCGCTCCGCCGGCGTCCATCAATTTCACGCCACCATCGACGACGTGAAAAATATCACCGCCTTCATCGACAACACGCCGCCCGCCAGCGATCTCGACAACAAATCCGGCGACATGGTTACCTTCGTCAAAGGCAAAGGCCAGGTCCTCTTCGTCGACAACACCGACCCGGACCATTCCGTCGATGCTGGCCGCTTCCTGCGCGACGCTCTCCAATCCCAAAAGATCAACATCGTCTCGATCTTCCCCGACCAGTTCCCCAACAATCCCATCGATCTCCAGGGCTACGACGCCGTAATCCTCGCCAACGTCCCGCGCGGCGTAGGCGGACTCAGCGACGAGCAGGAACACATGCTCGCCGGTTACATCCACGACACCGGCGGCGGTCTCGTCATGATCGGCGGACCCCAATCCTTCGGGGCGGGCGGCTGGGAAGGCTCACGCCTCGAACAGGAACTCCCCGTCGTCATGGAAGTCCCCGCCCAGCGCGAAATTCCCAAAGGTGCGTTGGTCCTCTGCATGGACCCCTCCGAAGCCCCGGATGGAAATTACTGGGGCGCCGAGTGCGCCATCAAAGCCGCCGAAACGCTCTCCTCGCGCGACGAAGTCGGCGTCATCGACTTTGCCTGGGGTGGCCCAGGCGGCATCGTCGGCTGCCGCTGGGAAGCCCCCCTCGCCCCCAAAGGCAACGGCAGCAGAATTCAGGCGGCAATCAAAAACTGGAGCCTCGGCGATCTCCCCAGCTTCGACGAAGCCGTCAACCTCGCCCTCGACGGCAACGCCGATAGCCCCGGCCTCATCAAATCCGACGCCAAGGCCAAGCACATCATCATCATTACCGATGACGACCCCGCTATGCCCACGCAAGCCACCATCCAAAAATGCATCGACAACAAAGTCTCCATCTCCACGGTCACCGTCTACCCTCACCAATCCGGAAACGTCGCCGTCGGCGTCCGTGAACTAGCCAAAGCCACCGGTGGAAAATCCTACGGCCCCATCGAGTCCAACCCCAATCAGCTTCCCCAAATCTTCATTAAGGAAGCCACCGTCGTAAAACGCAGCATCGTCCAGGAAGACCCCAAAGGCATCCCCGTCCGCTTAAGCGCCTCCTCCAGCGATCTGGTCAAAGGCCTGGTCCCCGGTTCCCTTCCCGTAATCTACGGCATGGACCTCACCGGCCGCCGCGACAACCCCCTCGTGAACATCCCCATCACCGCCGGCCTAAAAGCCGATCCACTGCTCGCCGAGTGGCAAGCCGGTCTCGGAAAAGTCGCCGTCTACACCTCCGATGCCTTCAATCGCTGGGACGCCAACTGGGTCGACAGCGACCTTTACGACAAATTCTGGTCGCAGATCGTCCGCGGCGTTTCCCGCTCCCCCGTCTCCAGTGATTTTGAAATCGACATGACCACCGACGGCGACAAAGGCCACGTCACCGTCCATGCCGAGCAGGAAGGAAACGCCTTCAACAATTTCCTGAATATCGCCGGCACCATCGCCGGCGGCGCTGACCTCACGCCCCATCCCGTGCGCCTGCTTCAAACGGGCCCCGGAACCTACGAAGCCGATTTCGACGCCAGCCAGCAAGGGAGCTACATCTGCTACTTGAATTACTCCGGCCAGGACGGAAAAAGCGGCGTCCTCCTCGCCGGCACCAGCGTCAACAGCTCCCCCGAACTCCGCAATCTCCGCAGCAATGACAGCCTTCTCAACCAGATCGCCCAGCGCACGGGCGGCCGGGTCCTGACCCCGTTCGATCCCACCTCCGCCGATCTCTTCAGCCGCGACGGTTTGGAAGTCAGCTCCTCCCCCCAGCCGATCTGGGACCGCTTGCTCCCCGTTGCTCTGGCCCTGATCCTCATCGACGTCGCCGTGCGCCGCATCGCCTGGAGCTGGGCGTCCACCAAGCGCCTCGCTGCATCGGCCGCCGGTTTTGTCCGTCAATTTACTATGACTGTCCGCCCGGTTGAAAACCGCCAGGTTCTGGAAAGCCTCAAGCGCGTGCGAGGCGAAGTCGCCGAGCAGAAATTCAAACCCGCGCCGCCCCCCGCCGCCGCGCCCGCCCCGACGCCGCCGCCAAGTTCGACGCCGGCGCCGCCGGTGTCGAGGGAGACATCACCGCCGTCGTCGGCGGAGCCGTCGACCAGCCGATCCCCTCGGCCCCCAAAATCCGCAGCCCAAAGGCCTCACGCTCGGCGGGCACACCAGCTCCCTCCTCGAGGCCAAACGCCGCGCACAAATGAAAATCAAAAAGAAGGAAGAAGAATCTTAATTCACTTGAGAGGTTTCACATGGCAATGCCCAATATCCCCAACGTCGATCCCCAGATTCAGGCCGCCTGCGACCAGTTCCGCAAGGACTACCGCGCCCTTCAATCCGAGATCGGCAAAATCATCGTCGGCCACCAGGATATCGTCGACGGCGTCCTCACCTGCCTATTCGTCGGCGGCCACGCCCTCCTCGAAGGCGTCCCCGGCCTGGGCAAAACCGCGCTCATTCGCGCCCTCGCCGACGCGCTTGATCTCAAATTCAGCCGCATCCAGTTCACCCCCGACCTCATGCCCGCCGACGTCATCGGCACCAACGTCATCATGGAAGACGCGCAGGGCCACAGAAATTTCACCTTCATGCCCGGTCCCATCTTCGCCCAGATCGTCCTGGCCGACGAAATCAACCGAGCAACCCCCAAAACCCAATCCGCCCTCCTCGAAGCCATGCAGGAGCAGCAAGTCACCGCCGGCGGCCAAATGCGAAAACTCGAAAAACCCTTCTTCGTCATGGCCACCCAAAACCCGCTGGAGCAGGAAGGCACCTATCCTCTCCCTGAAGCCCAGCTGGACCGCTTCTTCTTCAAGCTGCTGGTCCAATACAGCGGCCGCGACGAACTGAAACAAATTCTCGACCGCACCACCACCAATCAAAAGGCCGAAGTCAAAGCCGTCATCAACTCCCAGCGCATCCTCGAACATCAGGAACTGGTCAAGCGCGTCCTCGTCGCCCCGCACGTCCAGGACTATGCCATCCGCGTCGTCCTCGCCACACATCCCCAGGGCATCTATGCCGTAGGCATGACCAACCAGTTCCTCAGATTCGGCGCCAGCCCCCGCGCCGCCCAGGCCATCACCCTGGCAAGCAAAGTCCGAGCACTGCTCGATGGCCGTTTCCACACCAGCTTTCAGGATGTCAAAGACATCGCCATCCCCGCCATGCGCCACAGAATCATCCTGAATTTCGAAGGCGAAGCCGAAGGAATCACGACGGACATGATCCTGGAAAAAGTCCTCGCCGAAACCCCGCAAACGATCGAGGACGATTCGCCGGCAATGGTACGAAAGTAAAGGCGGAAACCCGAATGACGAAACCCGAAACCAGAATCAAACCCGAAATCCGAATGAGCCATAGCACGCGCAGCAGTCATGGCTCATTCTGGTTTCGGATTTGATTCGGATTTCTGGTTTCGGGTTTCGGATTTACGCGGAGGATTACCGCAATGAAGAACCCATCGCTCCCCCTGGCTTGCCTGCTACTCCTGTCCATCTGCCCGCGTCTAATCGCCGCCACCCTCTTCGTCTCCCCCGACGGCCAACCGGGCTCCCCCGGAACCCAACAAAATCCCCTGCCTAGTCTCGTCGACGCCGCCGCCATCGCCCAGCCCGGCGATACCATCCAAATGCTCCCCGGCGTCTATCACGAACCCAAAACCGTCAACCTCTCCACCAAAGCCACCGAACAATCCCCCATCCACGTCACCGCCGACGTCGGCAATCCGGTCGTCCTCGACTTCTCCGCACAACCCGAAGACCGTGCCCACTCCATAGGCGTCGAACTCTCCGGCAACTACTGGTTTCTCACCAGCATCGAAGTCACCCACGCCGGAAGCTTCGGTTTCCACATCACCGGCAGTCACAACACCCTCGATCACTGCATCTCCGCCGAGAATCGCAACAGCGGCACCCAGATCGAAACCAACGGCAGTTACACCCTCGTCGTCGACTGCCAGTCCTATCGCAACTTCGATCCCAAATCCTACGGCGAGGACGCCGACGGCTTCACCGCTAAGCACAAAATCGGCCCCGGCAATGAATTCCTCCGCTGCCGCTCCTATCAAAACGCCGACGACGGCTTCGATTTCTGGATGGCCCCCGAGCCTATTCTGACCATCGACTGCGTCTCCTACCGCAACGGCTACAACATCTGGGGAATCTGGCCCTATGAAGGCGACGGCAACGGCTTCAAGTTCGGCGGCAACTACGTCGCCGTCGCCCACGTCTGCCGCGGCTGCGTCTCTATCGAAAATCCCCTCGACGGCTTCGACCAAAACCACAACATCGGACCCGTCACCGTCGAAGACTGCATCGCCATCCGCTGCGGAAAAGGCTTCTCCTTTCCAGAAGTCCCCCGCGCGGGACAAGTCGTCCTAAGAAACTGCACCAGCTTCGGCTGCCAAAACGTCCTCGAACCCGACATCGTCACAGAAAACTGCCACTGGTACCCAGACGTCCAGGCAGGCGTCCTCGGCCCCCTCCCCCTCCCCGGCCACCGAGACATCCCCGGCGCCGGCGCAGTTCCCACAACCGAGCCGTCCCCCATCATCGTCCCAGCCGAAGCCCCCGAATGGGGCTATCCGAACGATACGCCCAAACGCCGAGACCCCGAACTAGCCGACACCCGCGCCTCGGGCCAGGCAACGCGCCCCTCCGATTATCCGAACCCTTAAAGCGAAACCCGAATGACGAAACCCGAAACCAGAATCAAGCCCGAAACCAGAATGAGCCATGATTGCGCGCATGCTATGGCCCATTCTGGTTTCGGATTTGATTCGGATTTCTGGTTTCTGGTTTCTGGTTTCCGCCCGGGGGCATCATGACCCAAGTCACGTCTTCGAAACTTTTGGATTCCGCCTTCATGGCGCGCCTCGACCAACTCGACATCATTTCGCGCAAAATGCTCGCCGGGAAAATGAAGGGCGAGCGCCGCTCCAAGCGCCGCGGCCAATCCGTCGAATTCGCCGACTACCGCAACTACGTCGTCGGCGACGACCTCCGCTTCATCGACTGGAACATCTACGCCCGCCTAGACAAACTCTTTCTCAAACTTTTCCTCGAGGAAGAAGACCTCTCCCTCTACATCCTCCTCGACGTCAGCAAAAGCTGCGACTTCGGCGATCCCAACAAAGCCGTCTACATGAAACAAGTCGCCGCCGCCCTCGGCTACATCGGCCTGGTCAATTACAACCGCGTCCACATCAGCGCCATGTCCGAAGGCATCGTCGCCGAAACCGGCGCCCTCCGCGGCCGCCGCCGCATCGCCCAGATGATCGACTTCATCGCCAATCTAAAACCAAAAGGCGCCAGCCATTTCTCCGAAGCCTGCAAACGATTCGCCCTGGCCCACCGCCAAAAAGGCGTCTGCGTCGTCCTCTCCGACTTCTTCGTAAAAGAAGGCTTCCAATCAGGCCTACGCTACGTCGCCGGCGGGAAATACGACCTCTTCTGCGTCCAGGTCCTCTCCCCCCAGGAAATCCAACCCGAGTTAACCGGCGATTTAAAATTGAAGGACCTCGAAGACGCCGACACAGCCGAGGTATCGATCACCCAGCCGCTGATGGACAGATACAAGAAGAATCTGAATGCGTATTGTCTGTCGCTAAAAGAATATCTCACTCGCCGAGGCGGCACCTATCTGTTCAGCAGCACGGCCGTGCCGTTCGATACGCTGGTGTTGAACTATTTGCGCGAAAGAGGACTGCTTGGGTAAGCTAAATCCGAAACCAGAAACCCGAATGACGAATCAAACCCGAAATCCGAATGACTCAACGGCCCCGCGCGGCGGAAAGAAGTTCGACCTTGAGGAGCGAACCGCCCGCTTTGGAAAGGCAATCATCGAGTTCGCACGGAAAGTGCCGCTTGATCCCATCACCGATCCGCTAATTCGCCAACTCGTTCGAAGCGGCACGAGCATCGGCGCAAATTACTGCGAGGCGGACGATGCGGAATCGAAGAAAGACTTTCATCACAAAATCGGCATCTGCCGCAAAGAGTCGCGAGAAACAAAATACTGGTTGAGGATGATCGCCGCCGCCAACAAAGATTGTCGCGCCGACGCTCGCATTCTTTGGCAAGAAGCAAAGGAGCTAAACCTAATTTTCGGCGCCATCCGCCGGCGCAATTGACCTTCGGTCATTCGGATTTCGGATTTGATTCGTCATTCGGATTTCTGGTTTCTGGTTTGTAGACATGCCTCACTTCCTAAACACCCTCCCCGCCGCCATCGCCGCCGCAACGGCCATCCCTCTCTTAGTACTTTTATATTTCCTAAAACTCCGCCGCCGCGAACAACCAGTCTCCTCCACGCTCCTCTGGAAAAAAGCCATCCAGGACCTACAAGTCAACGCCCCCTTCCAAAAGCTGCGCCGAAACCTTTTGTTGCTCTTACAACTCCTCATCCTCGCAGCACTCGTGCTCGCTCTTTCGCGCCCGGTGGCCAACTACACACCCGGCGCCGGTCCCCGAACCATCATTTTGATCGATCGATCCGCCCCCATGTCCGCGACCGACATACCAAATGGCCGCACTAGATTGGACGAAGCCAAAAAACGCGCAGCCGACCTCGTCAAAACCCTCGGCCGCAATGGCGAAGCCATGGTCATCGCCTTTGACGACACCGCCCAAACCATCCAGCCTTTCACTAGCGACATCCCCGCCCTTCTCAACGGCATCGACTCGATCCAACCCACCGATCGTCTCACCGATCTCGAGCCCGCCTACCGCCTCGCCAACGCGCAAGCCGCGTTCACCTCCGGCTATTCCGCGCGCAACCGCGTGCCGCCCGACGTCTATCTCTTTTCCGACGGCCGCGCCCACGACGCCGACAAGGCCAGCGTCGACGGCATCCTTCATTTCGAGCAGATCGGCTCCGACACGGCCCACAACATCGCCATCGTCGCCATGAACGCGAAGCGCGATTACCAGCAGCCGACGCACGTTCAGGTCTTTGCGCGTCTGGCCAATTATGGCCCCGATCCCGTGGACGGCGTCCAGGTCCAGCTCAGCGTCGACGGCATGGTCCGCAGCATCGCCACCGTCAATCTTCTCCCCGAACGCTTTAACGACGATCAGCGCCGCGCGGCCATCGCCGCCGGCTTCTCCCCGCGCGACAGCATCGAATTCCCCGAACTCGAACTAACCGGCTCGGCAGTGGTCAAAGTCGATCAACTCGCCACGGATAAAGACTCCCTCACCAGCGACGATTCCGCCTACGCCGTCGTCCCCCCTCCCAAAATCCTGGCCGTCCTCCTCGTCACCGACGGCAATTTCTTTCTCGAACGCGGCCTGGAAAGCCAGCGCCTCAAAGTTTACGACCGCATGTACCCCCAGGAATATCTCCAGCTCCCCCAAGCCACCGGCGGCGGAAAGAAGCTCCCCAAACCCTACGACGTCATCGTCTTCGACCGCGTCAATGACCTAAAAGCCCAGGATGTCCCCAAACAAGGCGCAGCCGTCTATTTCGGCTGCATCCCTCCCGGCCTGAAACTTCAAGTCGCCACCGACGTCACAGGCCAACCCAAAATCGACGAAGACAACGGCGTCCTAGATTGGAAACGCGACCACCCCATCCTCCGCCATATCAATCTCAACAAGCTTTACGTCGCCCACGCCACCGAAATTATTCCGTCCATGGACTCCGAAGTCCTCGTCGACGGCACCAATTGCCCGCTGGTCGTACTCCATCGCGAAAACCAAGCCGTCCATCTCATCATTCCCTTCGACGTAATCGACAGCAATTGGCCTCTGAACTCCACCTTCCCCGTCTTCCTCTACCAGACCCTGCAATTCATGGCCCTGGGCACAGACCTCGAACTTCGCCCCAGCTACGCCCCCGGCACAAGCCTCCGCATCGCCCGCAGCACCCTCGACAAAATCGACCCCAAAATCCGCATCATCACCATCACCGGCCCGGCCGGAACCCTCACCGCGACGATTCCCCCCACAGGCGATTTCGTCCTCCCCCCGCTGAACAAAGTCGGCCTCTACACCACCGACCCCCCCATCCCCCAATACGAAAAAATCGCCGTGAACCTTCTGGACGACACCGAAAGCAACATCGAACCCACCGACGTAGCCCCCGGCTCCGCCGGCCAAGTCGCCCCCGCCGCCCCAACCGGCGCAAGAAAAGAACTATGGCGCTGGCTAGTCGCCGCCGCGATACCTCTGTTGCTAATCGAATGGTGGGTCTACACCCGCCGCGTGCACCTGTAGGAAGTCCGAAACCCGAAACCACCCGCCGCGGCGGGCGAATCAAACCCGAATTCCGAATGACCCATAGCATGCGCGCGGTCATGGCTCATTCTGGTTTCGGATTTGATTCGGATTTCGGGTTTCGGATTTCAGATTTGAACCCCGTCCCCTCCCCATATATAACCCCCACCCAATGGCCCTCGTCGCGATACTCATCATCCTCAACGTCGCCATTTCCCTCTGGAACGCCTACGCCACAGGCAAAGCCTGGGTCGAAGCCAAATTCGCCGGCGGCTGGCCCCGATTCATGACCTGGATGGGCGCCATCATGGCCGCCAGCGGCCTAAGCTGGTGCATCCTCATCCTTCTCGTCTTCGGATTCGTCAGCGCCGGCAAACTCACCCCCGATTGGGGCGGCGTCGCCCTCGATCTCGGCTACGTCATCCTCGTCCCCGGCATCATCTTCTCCGGCCTCATGATCACCGTCGACAGTTGGGCCCGAGCCTATCGCACTAGAAAAGTCCTCGACCTCGGAATCGCCGGCTACAACACCTTCGCCCAGGTCTACAACACCTATCACGCCATCCAAGGCATGGGCCCCGCGCTCGGCCACGTCCTTTCCGCATTCCTAGGCAAAGGCAAAAAAAGCGGCGCCGCCATCGTCATCGCCCTGGTCATCCTCGCGCTCGCGCTCGGCATCATCATCACCGCCGCCATCATCCACCACGTGGCCGCGAGCACCCCTCTCCCGACCTACGAAGAAGCCCAACGCCAATTGCAACCGGCGTGAAAACACCGCGTTCGAAATCCGAAACCAGAAACCCGAAACCAGAATCAAATCCGAGATCAGAATGACCGAAGGGCACCCGACGCGATTCGGTCATTTGGGCATTCGGATTTGATTCTGATTTCGGGTTTCGGGTTTCGGATTTTATTTCAGCAGATGATGCGTTATCAGCGCATACGCCGTAACCGCCACTCCAATCGCCGCCGCCACCACGCCGCCGTAGAAAGCCGACCGTCTTTTCGTCAGCGCCGCCACCGACGCCAGCGCGATCCCCATCTGCACCGCCATTCCCCCGTATGAAAGCAAATCCTTCTCCGACATCCGCCGAAACGCCCTGGCCAGAAAATCCTCCCGCTCGTCCTCCAACGCCTTGGCCTGCGTCCGCAGCAGCGGCTCGCGCGTCCGCGCCTGCTGATCGAAATCCGTCATCTCTTTTCGCTGCGCATCGGTGATCGAGCTACCCGAAGCCAGTTGCGACTCGACGATCCGTGCCTTGATGCTATTGGCCTGAAACTCCGCCCATTCATCCGAAGCCTGCGCCTGCTTGAGCACCGCCTGGTTGCTGAAATAGATCGCCTCGTTGGAAAGATTCGTGCACCGCACAGTGAGATACCCGCCCAGTGCCGCCAGCACGCCCGTGAGCAGGGCCACATATTTCATCCAGCGCGGCGCCGTCGGATCAGCCGCGGCTTTGGCCGTCAGTTGTGTCATGCGAATTCCACTCCTTCCAAGAGGAGATTACTCGACGCTCGCGTCGATACCCGAACTTTTCAAAGTCTGCCTCACCTGCTCGATATGCCCGGCGTCGCGCGTTTCCAGCACGCACGAGACCACCACCCGCGCCACATCCGCCGGGCCGAAATTCCGATCATGATTCACTTCCTTGATGCTCGCCCCCGTCCCCGCCAGGATTCCCGCCAGTTGCGCCAGCGACCCCGGCCGATCCAGCAGCCGCGCCCTCACCCGGCACAATCTCCCCTCCGCCGCTAATCCGCGCTCGATCACGCGCGAGATGACCGTCACGTCGATGTTCCCGCCGCTCAGAACAAGCACCACATTCTTCCCCGCCAATCCCATTTCTTTATTCATCGCCGCCGCCAACGGCACCGCTCCCGCCCCCTCGACCACCATCTTTTCCATTTCGAGGAATCGAAGGATCGAAAGCGCGATCTGTCCCTCGTCCACGAGCATAACCCGATCCACGAGCCGCGAGACGATCTCAAAACAAATCTTCCCCCCTTCCGCCACTGCCAGTCCATCCGCCAGCGTCGGCTGCGCATCGATCTTCACCAGCTTCTTCCGTCGAATCGATTCAAACATCGTCGGCGCATGCTCCGGCTCAACCCCGATCACCCGCACCTCCGGCTTCAATCCCTTCACCGCCACCGCGATGCCCGAAATCAGCCCCCCGCCCCCGATCGGGACGACGATTGCATCCACACTCGGCAAATCTTCCAATATCTCCAACCCGATCGTCCCCTGCCCCGCAATGATATCCACATCGTCGAACCCCGAAACCATCGTCAGATGCCGTCTCTCCGCCAGGTCCAAAGCCAGCGCCTTGGATTCCTGATAGCTCTCCCCATGCAGAATCACCTCCGCCCCAAACGACCGGCAATTCGCGACTTTCGTCAGCGGCGCCCATTTCGGCATCACAATCGTCGCCGGTATCCCCAGGAGTTTTGAATGATACGCCAGCCCCAATCCATGATTCCCCGCCGACGCGGCTATCACGCCCGACTTGTTCTGATGCTCATCCAGAAGCAGCAGCTTGTTCCGCGCCCGCGCTCCTTGAAGCTCCCCGTAAGTTGCAAATGCTCGAGCTTGCAATAAACATTGCATCCACACAGCCGGCTCAGTTGCAAGGAATACGGGCACGGACTGCGATAAATCGCATCCCCGATCCGCCCCCGCGCGGCGCGAATCATCTCCGGCGAAACCGGCAAATCCGGGCTTTGCGTCATGGAATCAGCGTCTGAATAGGCCGCGGCATCACGTCCACCTCGACGGTTTCCGGCAATTCCTTCCCGCTCTTCGCCCCCATCTCCCCCATCTCCCGAGCCTTCGGCACCACCCGGCTCTCCACCGACGCCACCGCCGCGTTGTAGCTCGCCACGGATGCCTTCAAACTCGTCCCCAATTTTCCCATGTGCTCAAGCCAAACACGAATTCGGTCGTACAGTTCTTCCCCCAGTTGCCGAATCTGTTCGGTATTTTCCGCCGCCTTCTGCTGCCGCCACCCGATCTCGATCACCCGCAACAGCGCCATCAAAGTCGTCGGCCCCGCCGGAATCACCTGATCCTTCAAACAATCCTCGAGCAAATCCCCATCCTGCTCCAGCGCGTGATACAACAGCGCCTCCCCCGGCAAAAACATGATCACATACTCCGGCGTATGCACAAACTGCGACCAGTAATTCTTCTGCGCCAGTTCCCGCGCCCGGCTGCGCACCTGCTGCGCGTGCTTCTGCAATTCCCCGCGCCGCACTTGCTCATCCGTCGCCTTGGCGGCTTTCAAAAACGCGTCCCCGCTCGTCTTGCAGTCGATCACCACTTCCCTTTCCCCGGGGAGTCTCACCACAAAATCCGGCCGCAGTCTCCCCTCCTCCCCGGCAACCGTCTCCTGCTCCACAAAATCGCAATGCGAAGACATCCCCGAAAGCTCGAGCAATCGCCGCACCGAAATCTCCCCCCACTGCCCGCGCACATCCGGCCGCGAAAGCGCCGTCACGAGTTGCGAAGTCTGCGTATTCAGCGCCCGCTGGCTCTCCTTCAGCGACCCCAATTCCTCGCTCAATTTACTGAACGATTCCACGCGAGACTTTTCCATCTCCCCGCTGCGATTCTGTAGCTGTTCCAGCGATTGCTTCAGCGGCTGAAGCAGCGCATCCACCTGTTCCCGCCTCTGCTCAAACGACACGCTCGCCAGCTTCAAAAACTCTTCGTTATTCCGCGCCACGCCTCCGCCGAAACGTTCCCAAACACGTCGCGCAAAGCAAGCCGCGCGTCGTCCAGCAGCTTCCTCTGCTCGGCCAAATTCTGCCGCGCCGCATCAACCTGCGCCGCCAACCCCTGCGCGCCCAACCTCCGATTGTGAAAGTTGTTCCCGCAGATTCTGATTGAGTTCTTTTTCGGAGCTGAGTTGCCCCGCCGCGTCCGATTGTCGCTGATTCGCAACCGCCAATTCCGTCCGAACCCGCGCCGATTCGCCTCGCCCGCGCCGGTCGCCGATCAAATACCCAACCAGCGCCCCCGCCACCACGCCTGTGATAATAAAAAGTGCGACCATATCGGGGCTCCGTCCCGGACCGAATGTAAGCCGCCCTATCCAAGGAAGCAAATACTTCCAAACCGCCGGCCCGCGACGATCGCCAGATCAAAATCGGAGCAATAAGAGCCTTTCACAGAAAAAGGTTTTCGCGCTCTTCGCGTCTCGGTGGCGACGAAAAATTATTTTTAATTTCCCTATTGAAATGCCCCCGGGGTGCTCGATATATTAGCCTAACAGATACTGAACAAGGGCGGTTTGGTGACTTCCGTCGAGTTCAGCTTTGGCGGGTCAATGCCAGCCTGCCGGGAGATTGAGGCTTGCCCTCAATAACCGGTCGTTGCTTGGGCCTGCTTTAAGTCACCACTACATACGCCGGCTGAAAAATATACCCGGCGGTAAAGGAGTCTCCCGTGATCAAGTCCCCCGAAAAGGCGGATGCGAAGAAGGACCAAGCTTCGCCCGCAGTGAGCGTCACTTTACGCGAACCCGCGGCCAAAACAGCGCAGCCTTCCCCGGCTGATAAGAAGGCGGCCGACAAAGTCGCTGAAAAAGCCGCCGAGAAGGCCGAGAAGCACGACGCGGCGCGCGATTCGGCTCTTTCCCGCGCTGTTCAGCAGATTGAAAAGCAGTTCGGCAAGGGCGCCGTGATGAAGCTCGACGGCGATGTGAAAGCCACCGTCGACGGCATTCCCACCGGATCGCTCAGCCTGGACATCGCCCTGGGCGGGAATGGCGTGCCGCGCGGCAGAATTCTCGAAATCTTCGGACCCGAATCGAGCGGCAAGACGACCCTCACGCTTCACATCATCGCCAACGCGCAAAAAGGTGGCGGCGTTGCGGCGTTTATCGACGCCGAGCACGCGCTCGATCCTTCCTGGGCAAAACGCCTTGGCGTTCGCCTCGACGACTTGCTGGTTTCGCAGCCGGATACGGGGGAGCAGGCGCTGGAAATTTGCGAGCTGCTGGTGCGCTCCAACGCGGTGGACGTGATCGTGATCGACTCCGTCGCCGCTTTGATTCCTCGGGCCGAAATCGAAGGGGAAATGGGCGACTCGCATATGGGTCTTCAAGCGCGCCTGATGAGCCAGGCGATGCGCAAGCTGACCGGGGCGATTGCCGCAGCCGGGCCACGGTCGTGTTCATCAATCAGATCCGAGAGAAGATCGGGGTGATGTTTGGGAATCCGGAAACGACGCCGGGCGGGCGGGCGCTGAAGTTCTATTCGTCGGTGCGCATCGACGTGCGTCGCACAGGGACGATCAAGGAGGGGGAAGTCTCGATTGGTTGCCGGACCCGGGCCCGGGTGGTGAAGAACAAGATCGCGCCCCCCTTCCGCGATGCCGAATTCGACATCATGTTCGACGGCGGTATCAGCTACGAAGGCGATCTCCTCGATCTGGCTGTTCTGGCCAACGTCGTCGAAAAGAGCGGCGCGTGGTTCAACTATAAGACCACGCGGCTCGGGCAGGGCCGGGAGACCGCCAAAGGATTCCTCATCGGGAACAAGGACGTGGCCGAGGAGATTCGCCAGGCGGTTTTGGAATCGAAGGGAATGCTGGCGGGGAAGGCGGCGCCAACGGCTCCGGCGGAGGCTTAGGACGCCGAAACCAGGCATAGTTGCTTACCAACGCCACGGGATAGCCTTTCGACCCGCGCAGGGCGGGCTATCCCGTGGCTTTTTTTCTGTAAACGTGCCTCATTGTTAGAGTTCCCCGCCCATTGCGTCCGATATTGAAAGTGCATGGTCGGACCGATTTTCCGATATGGTCGGTGGTTCGCGCTTCCGGCGGTGGGGTGGGCGCTGTTCGCGGCCGGGCTGCGGCTAGCGCATCCGGTTCCGGGGGCGCTTTTGGCGGCCGACGATCCGACCACCCGCCCTACCGACGAAAGCGACTGGCTCGACTCCTCGGACAACATCGATTTACCGGATCTTCAGGAGCGGTTTGTTTCGATCGGGAGGAAGGTGGCGCCGGCCGTTGTCGCTGTCTCGGCCGCGGAAACGGCTTCGGACTCGGATGACGTCTGCCGCTCGGCGGACATGGACGGCCCCAAGCTCCAGGAGATTCTCGGCAAAACGACCCGGACCGTCGGCAGCGGATTTGTCATTGATCCGGACGGGTACATTCTGACCAACGAGCACGTCATCGAGGACTCGGAGCAATTCTGGGTGACGACGGACGATCATCGCGTGTTTCCGGCCGTCGTGGTCGGGGCCGACCCGCGGGCGGATTTGGCGGTGCTGAAAATCCCGGCGACGGGTTTGCCGACGGTCCGAATGAATTGCCAGGGATCCCGGCGCGGGCAATGGGCGATTACGCTGGGAAATCCCTACGGGCTGGCAACCGAAGGGGAGATGGCGATGTCCATAGGCGTCATCAGCGCGACCGATCGGGCGCTCCCGCATTTGGCTAATCGCGAAAATCGGCTTTACACGCATCTCATCCAGACAACGGCGCAGATCAATCCAGGAAACAGCGGCGGCCCGCTGTTTAATCTCAATGGCGAAGTCATCGGCGTGAACGCGGCGGTGATTCTGCCCCAAAAGCAAACCAACGGAATTGGGTTTGCCCTCCCGATTACTCCGCAGCTTGTGGCCGAGGTATCGAATCTTCGTCAGGGGAAGGAAATCACCTATTCGTACCTCGGCGTGATCGTCAACACGCCCACCATCGGCGAGCAGCATGCCGCTTGGGTTGACCGACATCAGCGGGGCGCGAATCGATTCCACCGAGCAGGGATCCCCCGCCGCCGCGCCCGGGGGGCTGCTGGCGGGGGACGTGGTGATTCGTCTGGAGAATCGGCCGGTAATCGATGGGGATCAGTTTGTGCGCGTCGTGGGCGGCTGGCCGATCGGCAAAGAGATTTCGCTTCGGGTACTGCGCGATGGGCGTTCGGTGGATGTCACGGTGACGCCGATCAAGCGGCCGATTCAGTATTCCGTGTACGAGCAAACCCAACGGCTGCGCTGGCGCGGACTCGTGGTCGGCCCGATTCCGGACAATTGGCTTGGGGCCGGCGCGATTGCCGCGGCCAGCAAGGACAAGCGCGTGGCGGGACTCCTGGTGATCGCGGTGAATGACGACAGCCCGTTCAAGAACCAGGGCGTAGCCCCGGGGAGCGTCATTACGTCCATCGGGGGAAAGCCGGTTTCGAGCATTGTTGAGATGCAGAATATTCTTAACGACCTGCCCCCGGATCAGTGCACGATTCAATTGGCCCCGTCGGGAACGCCGGTTGTTTCGGGGCAGAGGTAACGCCACTCCTCTTTCGTATAGTACCAATCTAAGCAATTGCCTTGACTGACCCAATGCCTTGACGGCAAAGTGTACGTGCTCCGCGTGATGACCCATAAGGAATACGACAAGGGCAATCAACGCTGGAAGGACGATTTATGAAAACCCGCGATGGCATTCCGACCGCGCTGGCAGGGCTGCCGAAGTCATATCTTGCGCTGCTCGGCGAGTTTCCCTTGCGGCCGATCAGGAGCGCGTCGGAATATGACCGAGCCGCTCGAATCGTCCATCGGCTGGCTCTACGCGAGGGAAAGCTCAATGCCGGCGAGGAGGCTTATCTCGAGGTCCTCGAATCCCTGATCGAGCGATATGATGGCAATCACTCTCCGATCAATTCTGATGACGTCTCGCCTACCGAGGTGCTACGGATGCTGGTGGCGCAGTCCGGCATGAACGTCACGGATTTGGGAAAACTGCTCGGCAGCAAAGGCGCGGCGTCCGAACTCCTTATCGGGAAACGCAAGGAACCAAGCAAGGCGCAAATTGCCAAACTGTGCGCGCGTTTCAAAGTAGACGCGAGCGCCTTTCTTTTGCCGGTGAAGCGCCCGGCCCACGCGGCGTGACCGCGGAACCTCCCAATATCCAATCGCATTCCGGTTCCGGTCGCGCCGTGACCGCCGGGTTTTTGGGCTGGACCCTCGATGCGTTCGATTTCTTTCTCGTGGTGATGACCCTCACCACCATCGGCGCCGAATTTCATAAGTCGGACGCCCAGATGGCGCTGAGCGTCACGCTCACGCTCGCGTTTCGGCCGGTCGGGGCCATCATTTTCGGATTGATGGCGGATCGATATGGGCGGCGGGTTCCGCTCATGCTCGATCTCATTTTCTACTCAGTCATCGAGGTACTCACGGGCCTGGCCCACAGTTACCGAGCGTTTTTGATTCTTCGGGCGCTCTTCGGCATTGGGATGGGAGGCGAATGGGGCGTGGGGGCGTCGCTGACGATGGAGAAAGTTCCGCCGCGATTGCGCGGGGTTTTGTCGGGATTGCTTCAGGAAGGGTACGCGGCCGGCTATTTGCTCGCGGCGGTGGCCTATGGAACGATCTCGCCGCGATTTGGCTGGCACCCGCTGTTTTTCATTGGAGGATTGCCGGCGATTTTGGCGATTTTTATTCGCTTCGGCGTGAGCGAATCGGACGTGTGGCAGAAGAATCGGCCGGAAAGCTGGAGCGCACTTGGCCGCGACATCCTCGCGCATTGGAAGACCTTTCTCTACATCACGATCCTCATGACCATGATGAACCTTTCTTCCCATGGGACGCAGGATTTGTATCCGACATTCCTCCAGCGCGAGCGGCATCTGGACGTTCAATCGCGATCGACCCTTACCGCTATTTCCATGATCGGCGCAATTCTCGGCGGTTTTTGCTTCGGGCGGCTGTCCGATTTCTGGGGAAGGCATCAGCCATGATCTGGGCTTTTCTGGGAGGGATCTGCATGGTCCCGTTATGGATTCTGCCGACGAGATTCGCTCTGCTTGCTGCCGGCGCGCTGGCGTTGCAATTCATGGTGCAAGGCGCGTGGGGAATCATCCCTGCGCACATCAATGAGCTCTCGCCCGATTCCATTCGCGGGTTTATGCCGGGATTTGCTTATCAATGTGGGAATCTGCTGGCGAGTTATGTGGTCGTCTTTGAGGCCGGTCTGGCGCAGAACTGGGGATACACGCGCGCGATGATGATCGCGGCGACAGTCATCTTCTGCGCGGCGATTGTCGTTACCTATCTCGGACGCGAAAAACACGGCGTGATCTTTGGAGCCTAAGCGATCTGCCCAATCGCCGAGAAATTGACCTGGAAGGAAAGCTGCTCAAGCTGGACCGCCAGATCGACGGCGTTGAGCGCGATTTCCTTGGGCAAGTTGAGGGACACCGGGGCGAAATTCAATATTCCGCGGATTCCGGATTCGACAAGGGTGTCGGCCACGTCCTGCGCCACTTCACCCGGCACGGCGAGGATGGCCAGCCGAATCTGGTGCTTTTCGATTGTCGGCTGAAGCTCGGTGAGGGGTTGGATAAGGAAGGTCTGTTGGTCTCCATCGGGGCCGACGCGCTGCCCGATTTTAGCGGGGTCGGCGTCGAAGACCGCGACGAGCCGAAATCCCTTGGCGTCGAAGCCTCGATACGCCATCAAGGCGCGGCCAAGATTTCCCGCCCCGACGAGGAGGACGTTCCAGATTTTGTCGGTGCCGAGAATGTGCCGGACGCGCGCGATAAGTTCCTCGACACGATAGCCGATGCCGGGGTGGCCGAACTGGCCGAAGTAGGCAAGGTCCTTCCGAACCTGCGCGTCACTCAGGCCGAGGCTTTCGCCCAATTGGCGGCTGGAGATGGTTCTCCGGTCCTTGCGGCGGAAGACTTCAAGCTGGCGGAGATAAAGGCTGAGCCGCCGAACGGCTGGGTTGGGAGCAGGTTCGGGGCGGAATGTATCCATGTAAATAATTCTAAGGCCAGACGCTCAACCCCACATTACAAGACGCCTTCATGCGGCCGGTTTTGCGGTCGCGAACCACAAGTCCCGCATTGACGGCTCGTCTCCTCGCCGGACAAACAAGAGCGGCTCAGCTCTTCTTCATCATCTTCATTGCGGCCGCGCCGCCGAGGAGTAAAACCGTCACGGCGATCATGACGATTTGCAAACTCTTCATACTTCGATTTTAACATACCCGGCAGGTATGCCAAGCAGAACTATGCCCAGCGCCACCCTTTAGATGTGGAGAATCCTCGATGCCGTCCATTGATATGCCGCTGGAACAGTTGCGGCAATACAAGCCGTCTTTGTATCGCGAGGAGAATTTCCAAATATTCTGGGATCAAACGATTGCCGAGGCGACCAAGCAGCCGCTGAACGCGGAGTTGATCCCTTATCCCTTTCCGGTGCGGGGAATCGAGTGCTTTGCGGTGCGTTTCGATGGTTTCAAAGGCGGCCGGCTTGCTGGCTGGTACGTCCGGCCCGAGGGCGCGGGCCGTTCCCGGGAATTTGTCTTTATCACGGGTACAGCGTTCGGGCGGCCCGGCCGCTGGATTTGATCCCCTTTGCGACGATGGGATTGTGTGCGCTCAGCATGGATTGCCGGGGACAAAACGGCGAATCGCAGGACACGGCCGCCTATCCGGAAGGTCATTACACGGGATGGATGACCACCGGCATTCGAGACCCCTGGACGTATTACTACCGGTATGTATACGCGGATGCGGTGCGCGCGGTGGAGATATTGGCGAATCGCCAGGAAGTTGACGCGAAGCGATTGGCCGTTGGCGGAGCCAGCCAGGGCGGCGGTTTGTCCATCGCGGCGGCGGCGCTGTCGCGCCGGCCGATTTTGGCGCTGCCCGACATTCCCTTTTTGTGTGATTATCGCCGGGCCGTCATGATCGCGCAGAGCGGGCCGTATCCGGAGATCGCGAATTTTCTGCGCGTCTATCCGCAACTTTACGAGCAGGCGATTCGAACGCTGGGGTATTTTGATTGCCTGAATTTGGCGCCGTGGATCACCTGCCGGACGGTGATCTCCAACGGGTTGTGCGACGACAGTTGCCCGCCTAGCACGATCTTCGGCGTGTACAACCACATCACGGCCGAGAAGCAGATGGAAGTTTATCCGTTCCAAAAGCACGAAGTGGCCTATGAGCATCAGGAACTGAAGATGCGGATTATCGCCGAAGTCCTGCGGCCATGATTTCGTGATATAGTTTGCCTCAATGGCCGAGGGATTTTTTGAGTTTCACGAGCGGATTTCCAAATCGCGGGTCGCGGCACGAAATGTTAAGACCGCGCCCCCCAGTGGCGAGCCGCTGACCGTCGCGCAACTGACGGCATTAATCGATAAAGCGCTGACGGGTGCGTTTCCCGGGACGGTGGCCGTTCGCGGCGAAGTCAGCAACGCGCGACGGCAGACTTCGGGGCATCTCTATTTCACGCTCAAGGATAGCGCGGCGTGTTTGAACTGCGTCATGTGGCGGGACGCGGCGTCGCGACTGAAATTCACGCTCGAGGACGGCGTCGAGATGATCGCTATCGGGCGCGTGTCGGTCTACGCGCCGCAGGGGAAGTACCAGCTTCAGGCAACGTCGCTTCAGCCGGTCGGGCGGGGGCTCGAGCTGGCATTCAAGCAACTGCACGCCCGGCTGGCGACCGAGGGGCTTTTTGGCGCCGAGCGGAAGAAGGCGATTCCGCGGTATCCAAGTGCGATTGCGCTCGTCACCAGCCGGTCGACCGCGGCGCTTCAGGACATGCTGAAAGTGTTGCGCCGTTATCCGTGGATCAACTTGTCGCTATATCACGTGCCGGTTCAGGGGGAAGGGAGCGCGGAAAAGATTGCCGCGGCGCTGGGTCATTTGAGCCGCCACACACCACGGGCCGATGTGATCCTGCTCGGGCGCGGCGGGGGATCGCTGGAAGACCTGTGGTCATTCAACGAGGAGATCGTCGCCCGCGCGATCGCGGCGTCGCGGATTCCGATCGTCACGGGCGTCGGTCACGAGATCGACACGACCATCGCGGATTTGACGGCAGATTATCACGCGCACACGCCCACCGAAGCGGCGCAGATCGTGGTACAGCATTGGAAGCGGGCGGCCGAGGAATTGAATTTCGCAGGGACGCGACTGAACCGCGGGATCAGGCAGATTTACCGCGATTCGCGTCAGCGGCTGAAGGACGTCTGGCGGCACGAGTTCTTCCGCCGCCCGACGGATCGGATTCAACAGCTTCGCCAGCTATTGGATGATCGACAGCGCGGGCTCATGCTGGCCGCGGGGTCATCGCTGAGGGAAATCGAACGACGCATCACACGACTACATGACCGGCTGCAAACCCATCATCCGCGCCAGCAACTCGCAGCCCAGAATCAAAGAATTACCTCGGCGCGGCAACGGCTTTCATCGTCGATGGGGATCTATCTTCAAAGCCGCCAGGCGCAGTTAAAATCGCTCGAGCGGCAGCTCGAAGCGCTTTCGCCGCAGCAGGTGTTGAGCAGAGGCTATTCAATCACCACAATGAAAAAAACCGGGAAAATCGTCCACAGCGTGGCTGAACTGCGCGAAGGGGAGCGAATATTGACGCGCCTGGCCGACGGCGAAAGCGAGTCGATTGTGCAAGACTCCAGGCAATTGCCGCTCTTTGAATAATTGTTTACCGTCGAGCAGCCAAGCACGCGAAAACAAAAATAAACGCCGATCACCCAACCTGAACAATTCCCGCGTAACCGGCCCACTACGCCTGCATGATTCCTCCGTCCGCAACCAGGTCATCTATAGCGACTCAGTTGCAATCACAGGTGCCGTACTCTTTGTCAGCTTCTTAGTCAGTACCGCCCCATCATGTACTCCTTTTCAAATCCCGGGCCGGCCAGTAGGTTCGGCTTCTAATTTGCGTTTCGATATTTGTTTTTACCGCCTCTTTCTGCTTCACATAATCCTAGGGGTCAATCTCCTCGACGAACAGAAAATCCGCCACAACCAGGAAAGAATCGCAAGATTTGTCCTAGACTTACAAGGCTTGTCGAGGGAATCATGAACAGATTCGAACGTATCGATTCACCTCAGACCCAAGGAGATCAATATGAACACAATAACTTTTACAAAAACCCAACCACCCGAATGGCTTTTAGCTTTTTGGAAGGAAATTGATGACAAGACTTTCGGTAAAGGTTTTGACTGCTTTACGAAAGATGCCATCTGCAACCTTGGCGTTGCGGATTGGCACGGACGCGAGGCCATTCGCGAGAATCTTCGCGCGTTCATCGACACCGGCTTCACTGCCCATCACGATGTGGAAGACTATTGGGATGGTGGGTCCCTTAAAGTCTTTCGCGGTATCGTCACAATGACGCCCGACGACAAGACCAAGCCGGTTGTGCGGCCGGTCATGACCCATTTTTTCTACATGGATAAAGCGGATCCTTCCAAGGTCAGCCACTGGTACGGAGCCGTTGGCCCCACGGCGTTTTAGGCCCTTCGGCCCCCGACCCGGGCTATTCAGCCTCAAACCTGGAGTCTCCCGGCGGCGCGTTCGAGGCCGGCCAAAACTGACGCCATCCGTCGTTTCCCCCATTCCCGGGAAAGGCCAACCCCATTTCAACATCACGATCGAAGTCCACCCGCCGTGCCGGGCATCTCGCCGTCAGCCTCCCTCCGCCGGCGCGGGAACAAACCTCCAATCCTCCCAATCGCAGATCTCCCCATACCCGATGTCGCAATATAATTTCATCGTCGTCGGGTTCTCGGCGTCCACGAACAGAAAGACAAATCTCTTGCCCTCATCCAGCATCTTCTGGCTCAGCGCCGCGACGCACGCCCGCGCATAGCCTCGTTTGCGAAACTCGGGGGGCGTATAAACCAGATTGACACGAATTCCGTTCGGCGTCGGCCCGGCCAGCGCCGCCATCGACACCGGCTCGGGATCGCACCAGACAAACAAACGCTTTCTTTCGATGCGCTGCCGAACGTGGTCTTCGACATCGGCGATCTCCATCCCCAACTCCCTCCCGAATTGCTCCACCCAAGGCGTGACGATATGCGAACCTTCCACGCCCACCAGACGAAGTTCGCCGCTCACGGATTGCCCCGCGCGCACCCGCTCGGTCCTCATGATCTTCATCTTCAGCCGCGCCTCCGTCGCTAATCCGTGCAAGCGCCCCCACTCATCGGCAAAATGGCACACCATCGGCCGAGGCCCGCAAACCGTCGGCAACTCGATATTCTCGCCGCGCAGAACGATCACCATCTCGCTCAGCGCGTCCGCCGCCATCCGCGAGATGACCAACCCCTCGCCCGTGCTAACGCCCGTCCCCGCAACCCGCCCCGATTCGTCCTCCACGGCGACCATGAGCAACTTCCCGAGGTCCGGCTTGCGAATCCCCTTCACCACATCCGATAGATATCCAACCGCCCAATTGTTGACGGTCTCATCCTCCAAAAGAAACGGCATCACCCGCCCAGAAAACTCCGCCGGATCGTGATAACGCTTCACTTGCATTGAGACACCCGCAAATTGAATTTATCCGCGCCCATCCGCGAAATCCGCGGTTAAACCCATTTCATACCCCAAAATGATCATCCACCCCATCCACATTCGGCAAATTCTGCAGCCCCGCGCGCCCGCTTCATCCCCGGCGCTCGCTGCCAATTATCAATCGGCTCCCCCTCCGCCACGATCGGCGGAAGCGTAAACAAAAATCGCTTCGCCAACCCGTTCACGAACGGCTCGTACATCGCCCGAAGCTCGCACAACTTCGCCGCCGACTCCGCATCGTCGTGCAATTGCAACCCCGCTTTTTGCAGCATCGCGTGAAGCCGAATTCGCTTCTCGGCCGGCAAACGATCCGGCTCCGGCTGCACCAGCCCCGTATGGAATATCAGAGCCAGATCGACCACCGCGTGCCGAGCCATCGCAAAGGCAAGCTGCGCCCGATACGGATTGAAGTCCTTCACCTCCGACATCACGATCGCGCACGTGTCGAGCATGAACGTCACCGTCGCCACCCACGATTGATTGTCATGCTGAGACCGAAAATAGCTCAAAACCGGAAACGAAAGATGCCCCTCCAAAACCTCCGCGGACCATTGCTCCCACTCCGCAAGCATTTCGTTCAGCTGATTCATGTTTCCCCCGCGCGCCAAACGAACCAGCAACTGAGCCGCCGTCGGCGGCGACCCCGCGCGGGCATCGAGCAGCGAGATCGTCGTCTCGCGCCTCGAGAAAGTCTGCGAAATCCCCGGAAGATAACTGATGATGACCGCTAGAAACGCGAACCCCAATCCCGATTCCATCACCGCCAGCACCCGCCCGAAATGCCCCAGCGGCGTCACGTCCCCGTAACCAAGCGTGAAGAACGTCGTCCCGCTCATGTAAAGATAAGTGAAGAAACCCGTCTGCGGCGTGATCGTCGAAATGTGCTCCGAAACGCCCCAGCAAATCAGCGCGAAACCAAAAATGAGGCCCATCACCCAGGCGACAAATAGCGCCAGCAGCGAAAACGGCCCAAAGAAAGCCAGCAGCGCTCGCGCCGTTTCCCCGGCGGCAAATATTGGCTCAAGCGCGACCAGAACGCCCAGTTCGACCGATAAAAATCGCGCGAATCGCAGGCGATGGGTCACCCGCCGAGGTTGGAGGATCGTTTCAAAAGCGTCGAGCAGAACGATGCAGATTGCACCGACGCCCACGATTGCCGCAAGAATCCTCACTCAGGGTTCTCCGTCAATGTGCTAACGCCAGCAGCCGATGAACGCAAGTGACCGCCAGCGACCCATCCCCCACCGCGAACCCCACGCGCTTCGTCGATCCCGACCGGATATCTCCCGCTGCCAGAATGCCCGGCGTCGTCGTCTCCAGCGGAAGCGGGTCGCGATCCTTCGCCGGCCAGACTCCCGAACGCATCGCGTCCACCCCCGTCAACAAATACCCAAGTTTATCCCGCGCAACATTCTCCGGCAGCCACCGCGCCTCCGGCTCAGCCCCGATAAACACAAACACCGCTTCGCAATCCAGCGACCCCGCCGGTTTTCCATCCTTATCCTTCAGATCGATGCAATCGACGCGCCGCTCCCCTCTAACGCAGGATATTTCGACCCCCTCGTGAACCTCAATATTCCTGGCCGCGCGGATTCGATTCGCCAGATACGACGACATCGCCGGGCCAAGCTTGCCGCGGATCAGAAGATGCACCGTGCGCTCCCGGCAGCATTCCGCCAGGTACATCGCCGCTTGCCCCGCGGAATTGCCCGCGCCCACGACAGCCACATGACACTTGTCGTAAAGCAATGCCTCGACGCTCGTGCAGGCGTAAAAGACACCCGCTCGATCAAACCGCTCAATCCCCTCGGCGTCCAACCGCCGCCAATTCACGCCCGTCGCCACCAGAATAACCGGCGCTTTCACGACCGTGCCGCAATCCAGTTGCACAGTATGGCAATCGCCTGGCCCCTGTGCCGGAATCAGACGCTGCACCGAAACCGGGGCCGCCATTTTCGCTCCGAACTTAAGCATCTGGAGCACCCCGCGCGTGGCCAGTTCCGCTCCCGAAAGCCCCGACGGAAATCCGATGAAATTTTCGATCTTCGAAGACCCCCCCGCCTGTCCGCCCGGCCCGAATTTATCAAGCACCAGCGTCGCCAGTCCTTCCGACGCCGCATAAACCGCCGCCGCGATCCCCGCCGGTCCCGCCCCGACGATAATAAAATCCACCTTCTGCCCCGGGCACCCTTTCCAGATCCCCGCGGCGTGCGCCAATTCCTGAAGCGATGGATTCACCAACACCCGCCCGTCCCCAAACTGAATCGCCGGCGTCTTCTTCGGCGACCCCATCGCCTCCCAGCGCCTTTTCCCCTCCTCCTTGGCCGTATCAAACCAAGTGAACGGAACGAAATTCTTGTATAGGAATTCCCGCACGACGACGGTGTCTTTGCATCGCCCCGGCCCGACGACCCTCAGCCCCAGGACCCCATGCTCCGACAGCGCCGTGCGCCGCGCAATGGCGGCGTTGAGCAGCTTCTCACCCAGCCGCGGGACGCGCGTCAGAACTTCGCGCAACTTTCCACTGGGAACCCGCAGCACCCGTGTGCGCCCGTGCGTGACCGCGTTGACGATGACCGGCCGACCGGTGAGAAGATCGATGTCGCCGACGAATTGATTGTCCTTGTGCCCGACGATCAGCTTGTTGTCATCCGCCGGATTCAAAATGTCGATGCACCCCGATTCGCACACGTACAAGTCGATGTTCGCGTCCCCCGCGTTGAGTATGGCGGTTCCGTCGGGGTGCTCCTCGGACGTCCCCATCTTTCGCAGCGCGTCCATCTCCTCGGCGTCCAGCTTGGGAAATAGCAGTTCTTGATCGATCGTTGCCATCGGTGCCTCTCAATCCTATTGTTACGCCGGACATTGTATGCACGCCGAGTCAAAACATCCGCAGCCCGATGAGCATCTTCTACTCGAAGTCACCGAGACCGACCACGCCATCGGCCCCGCCGACGCCCCCGTGACCCTCCTTGAATACGGCGACTACGAATGCCCCGACTGTTTCAACGCCGAGCCCGTCGTCTCGGAACTGCACCGACGCATGGGCGACCGTCTGCGTGTGGTTTTCCGCCATTTTCCCCACAGTTCCGTCCACCCCAGAGCCAGCGCTGCGGCCGCGGCGGCCGAGGCGGCGGCGGCGCAAGGCATGTTCTGGGAAATGCACCGCGCCCTCTTTAAGCACCAGCGGGAACTCGACACCCTCGATTTGGTGCACCTCGCTCTGAATCTCGGCTTGGAAATCTATCGCTTCAGCCAGGCCTTCGACTCCGACGCCATCGCCCGCCGCATTCGCAACGACTACGACGGCGCGATCCGCAACAAGCTCACCGGAACCCCCACCTTCTTCATCAACGGCCGGCGCTATCGCGGTCCGGCACAGGTCGAGCCAATGCTCGCCGCTCTCAGCGCCGCGACCCTAGAAAATCGACCAGCGCCCGGTTGACCTCCTCCGCGTGCGTCCACGTGACGCCGTGCGGCCCATCCTTGATCACCACAAACTTCGCGTTCTTGACCATCTCCGCCGTGCGCTGCCCGGTCACCTCGATAGGCAGAATCCGATCCGCGTCGCCATGAATCACCAGCGTCGGCACGTTGATCTTCGGCAGATCCTTTCGGAAATCCGTGAGCCACGCCGAAACGCAATCAAGCGTCCCCTTGGGCGACGCGATCGCCCCGATATTCCAGCTCGCCTGCACAGCCTGCTGGCTGATTCGCTTCCCGCCCAGGACATCCACGTTGTAAAAGTTCTTCAGAAACTCAGTCAAAAAAGCCAGCCGATCCGCGACAATCGCCTGTTTGATCCCCTCGAACACGCCGCCGTCAACGCCAGTTGGATTATCCCCCGCCTTCAGCAGGAACGGCGGAATCGACGAGATAAACACCGCCCGCGTGACCCGCTCATTGACGTGCGTGCCGAGATATCGAGCCACTTCCCCGCCCCCCATCGAGAATCCGACGATCGTCGCATCGCGCAAATCAAGCTTCGTGATGAGCTGATGCAGGTCGGCCGACATCGTATCGTACTCATACCCAAACGTCGGCTTGCTCGATTCGCCGAACCCCCGCCGGTCATAGGTAACCACGCGATACCCCGCCGACATCAGCGCCGGGATTTGCTTCTCCCAGGACTTCCCGCTCAGCGGCCATCCGTGAATGAGAACCACCGGCTTCCCTTGCCCATGGTCTTCGTAATAGAGATTGATGTTTCCCGAGTTTTCTTTTCCAACGCTGACGAATGGCATAAAGACGCTCCCAGTAAAACCTTCGGCCCCGAAACTGTAGGCTCGGAGCCGGGGAAATAGGTAGTGTTAATTCTTTTGAACAAATGAACACAGCGCAAACAATAAACCCCTGAGGCCAGGCCGTAAGCCACGTACCTCAGGGGTTTTTCCCTGTATGCGAGGGCGACGGGGCTCGAACCCGCAACCACCGGATCGACAGTCCGGTACTCTATCCAATTGAGCTACGCCCCCGAGTAAAAACTCGAGTCCTTTGTATCTATTCTAACCCCCGAAAATGTCAAGCCTTGACCGAATCGCGCAATCTGAGAATGATAGCTGCCAAGGACACGCTCATGCCGAAATTCTCGGTGGTTTTATTGACAGTCCCCGCCGGCGCCGGCCTCGACCCCGGCGGCGCCACCGTCAAAGTCGACGGCCGAGAGTGCCTCTTGCGCAGTGTCGAGCTATTTTTGAACCGCGACAACATCTCGCAAATCCAATTAGCCGTCCTCCCCGCCGCCATCGAGGAATCCAAACGCAAATTCGGCGGCCACTTGGGCTTCTCCGGCGTAAAACTAGTCCCCGGCGGCCCCACCTGGCTGGACCAACTCGCCGCCGCCGGAGAAAAACTCTCCGCCGAGTGCTCCCACGTAATCATCCACGACGCCGCCCGCCCCGCAGTCGCCTACAGCGACATCGATGCCCTCATCGCCGAATCCGAAAAGCACCCCATCGTCGCCCTGGCCACCCAATTAAAAGCCACCATCGCCCAATTAGACGATTCCGGTAAACCCCTAAGCCTCAACCCCCCGCAAAAGTTCATGCAGGTCGTCACCCCCTGGTCCATGAAGCGCGACAAATTCCTCGAAATAGCCAAAACCAAAAAAGACCCCGCCCCCGCCGACATCCATCTCCTCCGCGGCTCCAACCTAAACATCCGAGTCAACGGCTCCTCCGACGCCGCCCTGGCCAAAGTCATGATCGGAATGCTCCCCAAGCCCAAGATGCGTGCCGCCGAGAACCCCTTCGAAGAAGCGCAGTGGTAATCGGCTGCATGGCGCGACAACTGGCCAGGTCAGCGGAAGGTCGATCTCACGCAAAATTACCCGGCGAATTTCGCCACGATGGGTGAGGAGTGGGCGCGCGATCGAAGTGTGATCCGTAAAACCGAAAACAAATTTCCGCCCGCCGAAAATTCTTCGGATGCGCGGAACCGCGCCGACAAAACTTGACACTTTTAATGTGAATGGCGGATTGGGCAAACCGGATGGCTTGCGGGATATATGATTTACATTGAACAAACTCTGGAAGAGTCACGAGCAGCCACGGGACGGCTCGCATTTTCCAGCAACTGGCACCTAGCCGCAGGGCCCCGGTTGTGGCCAACTAGCAACTCGCCCCAATCTTGATCCTAATCTCCGAAAGGAATACTTGGGAAACCGAAAAAGGAAAACTGAAAAAGGTGACATCCACCATTGTTGACGCGTTCCGCGGTTTGGGTTAGGTTTTTTCTATGCCTCGCACTTCTCGTGCCGCGGTGGGCGGCGTGGTTTATCACGTGCTCAACCGTGGCAACGGCCGCATGAAAATCTTCCGCAAGCCGGGCGATTATGAGGTGTTCGTGGACCTGATGATCGCCGCCAAGCAGCGGGCCGCCGTTGAGATATTCGGATTCTGTTTGATGCCCAATCATTGGCATCTGGTTTTGCGTCCGCGCCGCGATCGGGATTTGGCCTCATATCTGTCCTGGCTCACCAATACCCACGTGAAGCGTTATCGCGCTCACTACCGCCGCACGAGCGGGCACCTTTACCAGGGGCGTTACAAGAGTTTCGCGGTGGAAGAGGACGCGTATTTGCTCACGCTGCTGCGCTACGTCGAGGCCAATCCGCTGCGCGGCAAGCTCGTCAGGGGGGCCGAAGAATGGCGCTGGTCGAGTCTGGGGTGCGACGCGAAAGTATCCAGGGCGCTGCTGGACGCTTGGCCGATCGAGCGGCCGCGGAATTGGAAATCGCTGGTGAACGAGGCGATCGCCCCAGGCGAAATGAAGCGGCTAAACCAGAGTTTCAAACGGGATCGGCCGCTGGGAAGCGCGATGTGGACTATGCAAATGGTGCAGCGGATGGGATTGCAATACACGCTCAATCCGCGTGGGCGGCCCAGGAAGACGGGAACGAAGGCGTGATTTGATGGATGTCACCTTTTTTATCTGATTTGATGGATGTCACCTTTGTCCACCCCACCTTTGTCCTTTCCTTTGTCCTTTCTTTGTCCTATAGCCGAGAAATGCCATACCGATTATGATTCCCCCTTTGCGGGATGCAGATAAGGCCGCCGGCATGCCTCCACTTATCCAAACCAGTTTTCAGCGAGGTGGCGTGAAGGGTGTTGCACTGCTAGGGCCGTTTGGCAGTAAGCCTGACTTGCTCGTCCAGGGCCTGAAATTATCCGTCGGCCAATGCGTATGTTTATATGAAGAAACCGAAGAGATCGACGCAAAACGCGGTCAACTGCAAGTCGATGCTGTCATCGGCGGGTGGAACGAGGAGCACCAATGCTGGTTTGCAAAATACGATTGGGACGCCTTGAAATGGGCGCCTGCGGTGCCAGGCGTGGCCAGCGATAGGCGAAAGAACGAGGTCCGACGCAAAATTGAGTTGGCAGTTGCGACTACCCCGTCGCCCGGCGACCAATTTGACGATATTTCTGCCACGAAGCAGGACGAGGGCATCGTCGATTATTTCAGGGGAACGACCTGGCAAGGGCACCGCGTTCAGGACCTCCGATATCATGAGGCAGCGCTTTCATTTTTTACGGATGAGGCTTTTCGATATTGGCTTCCAGCCTTCATGATTGCCGAACTCGAGAACCCTGAGGAGGCAGACGTCATCGCCGAGGGGATCGCCTTTCATTTGACTGATCTGCCTTCTGCGGAGGCAAGGCTTCGCCAATTTGTGCCAATGAACTCGAAGCAATCGCTGCTTTTTTGGATTTATGCGCCGAAAGATACAATGACCGCAGGTTTCATGAGGCTAGTACCGCCGTCCATACCCGCATCCGTTAAGCAGAACCCCGTGTCGCGGGGAACGACGAAGGTGACATGGTGACGTCCACGCAACAAAGGTGACCCGACAAGATACTCCCGCCCAGCGCCATCCCGCAAACCGCCGCGGCGGGCCCCGAAAGGACTTACATCCCACCGCGTCACAGCCGATAATCCAATGATGTATCCCGGCGTTCGATTCGATCGCTCCACGCGCCACGATCGTTGGATGGACCCCGCCGCCCGTCCGGGCCTCGCATCCATCATCATCCCAACCTTCAACCGCGCCGCTCTTCTCGATGAAGCACTCGCCTCGGCTCACGCCCAGACCTATCGCCCCATCGAAATCCTCGTCGTCGATGACGGGTCCACCGACGATACCCCCGCCGTCCTCGCTCGTTGGCAGGACAAACTTCGCGGCGATCCCGCCATTTCCCTCCGCACGTTCCGCCAGGCCAACTCCGGCGTCAGCTCCGCCCTCAACCTCGGGCTGATCGAATCCGCCGGCGAGTTCATCCAATTCCTCGACTCCGATGACATCCTCTTTCCGGAAAAACTGCGGCTACAAATCGCGTCCCTGCAACGCCATCCCGAAGCCGGTCTCGCCTTCAGCCAGTCGGCTGACCTTGTCCCGGGCAAAACCGAGCAGCCGCCCTCCCTCGACAGCGCCGTCGTGGTTCCAAGCGCCGGCTACTATTTGCAAAACGACATACTGCGAATACAGGCCGTCTATCGCCGCCAGACCTGCCTCGCCGCCGGCCCCTGGTCCGAAGATATCAAGCTCAGCGAAGACCGCGAATACAACTTTCGCATTTTGCTCATCAGCGACAGAATCGTCCACCTCCCCGGCAAGCTCGCCGCCATTCGAATCCACCCCGCCGGGCGTCTCATGGATTTGTATTACCAGCCTGAGGGATTTCGCATTCGCCTTCGCGCCCTGGACATGATGGCGGATGTCGCCAAGTCAGGAAACTGTCTTCATAGTCCGTCGCTCATCGGCACTTTGGCGCAGCGCTACACCGGCTTCATCGACCGATGCGCTGGAACGAGGCGAGTCGGAAATGGTGACCGCCGCCATCCGATCCTGCAAAGCGCTGCCGATCTCGCCGTCGCGTCGGGCGAGACTGACCGTCTACCAGTTATTCAACGTTTTCCCGCCGGCCATTTATCGCTCCTGGGCGTCCCTCTGGCAAAACCTCCGCCGCCGACTTCTTCGCGGGCGAACAGACCATCCGAAACCCGAATGACGCGAAAGGCACGCGAAACCTTTAGCATGGCCACCTCCCCTTCCATTTCCATCGTCGTACCGAATTTCAACGGCGCGGCGACGCTCGACGCAACTCTGCAATGCCTCGTCGACCAGCACTATCCCGGCCTAGAAATCATCGTCGTCGACGGCGGCTCGACCGACGGCAGCGTCGACATCATCAAGAAGTTTGAGCCGCACCTCACGTGGTGGGTTAGCGAAAAAGACGGCGGCCAGAGCGAGGCCCTCAACAAGGGCCTTGCCCGCTGCACGGGCGAGATCGTCAACTGGCTCTGCAGCGACGATCTTCTAACGCCCGGGGGCATTGCAGCTCGTCGGCGAAAAGTTCGCTGCCGACCCGACCATGGACGTGCTGGTCGGGTCCTGCAAAAAAGTCTCAATCAAAGGCGACTGGTCCAGCCTGTGGAAATCCGACGCCCGCCGAATCGAACTCATGCCCTGCTGCAACCCCATCCCCCAATCAAGCTGCTTTTTCCGGCGTCAATTGTTGGTGCGCAAACCGCCGTTGGATGAATCGTTCCACTATACCATGGATTTCGAACTCTGGTGCTATTTCAAATCCCAGGGCGCCCGCTTCGGCGTGTGCGACGAAGTGCTCAGCCTCTTCCAATTCAGCGACAACAATAAAACCGCCGTCGGCGGGAAAAAGATCATCGACGAGTTTCAGCGGATCTATAAACGTTACGTCACCGAGCGCATCCCCCTCATTTTCTGGCAACGCCATTTCAAATTCCCCGTAGAACGAATTCGCCAGAAATACCGCAACCCCGTCGTTTTCTATCTCACCCGTTGTTACACCGGACCCCTCACCCGCCTATTAGGATTGTTCTATGGCCGCCAGCGGGCAAACGCGATGAACTGGGAATGGGTGAAGCTTTAAAATCTTACCTAACCGTGTGAACTTTCCCGTTTCGTTCGCACCATTTTCTCAACCTCACCCAAAAATTCTTTAGCCCGGCAATGCCACGACTGGGAGGCGATGTAAGTTTTTCTCGCCGCAATGTCGGGCGCGTGGCCCCCGGCGAGGATTTCGCGAATAAGGCCGATCGCCTCGCCCGCGTCTTTGGCAATATGGATATGCGGCAGATGTTCCTGAGCCTCGCGCACCGGAGTCGAGATGATCGGACGATCCGTGGTGAGGTAATCATAAAGCCGCAGCGGCGAGCGCCGGTCGCCGAACGCGTCAGCGCGAAGGAAGTTCATCAAGATGTCGAAGCTGCGCATGTAAGCGGGCATAAGCCGGTAATCGCGCCAGCCGAGCCATAGCATGTTGGGGTTGCTGCGAAATAGGTTTGAGATTTCCCGCCGCGCCTGGGGTGCCGAATCTCCCATGCGGCCCAGAAAACAGAATCGCACCTCGGGCAGAGCCCGGGCAATCGCCTGAATATATTCCCAATCGTAATCCCGGTTGATGACGCCGACGCTGCCGATGAGCGGTTTATCAGCAGGCAAGTCAGCGGGGCGCGCGGAGGCATCGTCCAGAAACCAATCGCAAAACCCGTTGGGGAGATAGAAAACCTTGGCACGGGTGCGACTCCCCAGGTCGCTGATCATCAATCGCGAAACAGCGAACACGGCGTCAACATTCTCCAAAAGGCGGGTCTCAAAAGGCCGAATGTAGTTCGCCCCCCAGGTCCAATGCTCAAACGGATCCTTGCAGTAATAGACCCGCGTCACGTCGCAGAGTTTCTCCGCGAGATAAGCCAGTTGCGGCCACGTGAAAACAACCACATCAGGTGTCCCGGTTTGGCTAAATCGCTTCCGGCAAAACCAGTTGGAAAGAGAGGCGGATACATGATTCCACCGCCGAGGCACCAGCAGCTTGGCATGCGCAATCCCGTCCCCGTTGCGCCGACCATCGCCAGGATTTAAGAAGTTGATCGAGCCTGGGAACGCGCCGAACAGGCTCGACGTCCAGATAGGAAACCTCGGCGTACCGCGCCACTTGGCCAAAAAAGTCCCGAATACGCGGATTCTGGGTGCCAATAACCAGAAAGGACAGCTTCTTTGAGGAATGCGGGGACACTGTAGTTCAAGTCGGCATGCGGAATAAGCCGCATTAGATTTTGAGGGGGATGAGGGGCAACGCCAAACGATAACGCGGGCAGGCTGGCCGTTTTCGTTCGCCAAAAGCTCCCGGCAGGACGCTGCAAAAGTCCGGCGAGGCAAAATGTGCCCGTACATTCCGACAATTCCAGAATTTATTTGCGTCGTTCCTTCTTCGGTGAAAGAGAGCGCGAAAGTGCCCTGACGAGATCGTCATCCGGCTTTATTCGCAATCAACATCGCCCCGCGAAATACAATTCGCACCCCAGCGCCCATCTTCCCGCCCGGAATTGCGCTACACTCGTCAAGCTGTTCATCAAAAACCCAAAACAACTTGTTTTCCGGAGAACGACTCATGTCCACTGAAACCTTAAACGCCAAGCCCATCCCCGTTTCCAACCTCACCGTGTCCGAAAAGAATTCGCCGCACCTGATGCCGACTTCGCCAAGCAGCGCCCGACAAGCCCCAGCCCGCCCACAAAACTCCGGCCGAACTCGCCGCCGCCGCCGCCCAGGCCAAACCGGAAGTCCTCCGGCTGCTCCTCGAGGATTTGGCGTCCCCCGATCGACTGCGCCGCGCCACCGCTGCCGCGGCCCTGGGCCGCATGGCAGATGTCGCCGCCGTCCCCCCGCTCATCGCCGCCCTCAGAGACCCCGACGCCGACGTCGCCCGCAACGCCGCCGCTTCCCTCGGCTCCCTAGGCAATCCCGCCGCCGTCGACCCGCTCATCGCCGTCGTGGATAACCCCGCCGGCTTTTTCCACGTCGGCGTCCGAATCGCCGCAACCCACAGTCTAGGCCAACTGCGCGACCTCCGCGCCGTCCCGCCATTGCTCGACGCCGTCAGGAACCCCATCGCCGAAGCCAGTGCCGAAGCGATCCGCGCCCTCGCCTCGATCCCCGACCCCCGAGTCCTTCCCGCTCTTCTCCAGGTCATCCGAAACGAGCAAAACTTCTTCCTCTCCACCACGCGCCGCGCCGCCATACTCGCCCTGGCCCAGGTCGGCGGCGAGCAAGCCCTCTGCGAACTCCATTTCATCGCCGCAAACCAATGGGAAGACACCGCCCTCCGCGCCGCCGCGATAGAAGTTGCCCCAAAAACCTCGATGTCCGCCGCCGGCGCCTGATCGCGGCCCAAATAAATCGCGAGCGCTCTGCCAACTGGTCCACTGGCGCGTTCCCGCTCCACTCTCCACCGCTCTAGTAAAACATCCGCCGAATGGGGCGGGTCTTTCAGCAGCAGGGGCGCGATATAGACCTAACCCAGTGACCGATGCAACGCGGGCTCGGATTTTGGTTTCAATTCGACGTCGCAACGTAAGGGACCATTCAGCCACTGCTTGGGAAATTTCAAAGGTGACATCCATCAAATCGGAGGAGTACAAGCTACAGAAGAAAGCTGGCACTCAACATTTCCGCCGCACCCTCAAACGAAACGGCCCCATCAAACACACCCACAAACTCCCCACATACGCAACCTCGATTCCACTCTCCCCTGAACGGCGAGGTCGGCCAATGCGGGCGCGTCTTGGGATGGTTTGAGCCCGCCGCATTGTCGGCGGAAGAATCTTCTAAGTCTTTACCGCAATTCCCCACCGGCAACTGGCAACTGGTCGCAGAGCCGCCGTGGCGGCCAACTGGCAACTAAACAGGTTTGTTTAATATAAATCAGATATCCCCCAAACAGCCGTCCCCATCAAAAGTGTCAACTTTTGTCAGACTCTGTCCCGCCCGTTCGACTGCTCACCTGCTCACCCGATCCCCTGCCCTCGCGAAGCGCCCCCAAGCCCCCATTCACATCCAAACTGTAACCTTTTGCCCAAAAATGCCCGCCCGCCGCGAAATTAAATCCGTCTACTGCTCTACTGATCAACTGCTCAATTGCTCTTGCGCAGCATCATCCCGCCACCACCACCCCACGGCCGGATCGTTCCCAATCGCCATCTTAATCCCCAGCCAGGTCGCGCACACCGCAGCCGCGTTGTGCGCCTGCTCCGGCGTGTCGAACACCTGCTCGATACTCTTATGGTTCCGGGGATTCCTCCAAGCCTTGAGGAAATGCCCGACGGTATAGAGATGCAGGACGTGTTGCAGCGGCAGAGCGATCTCCGCCCGCATGACTTCTGCTAGTGGAAGGTCGAGGACCGGGTTCTTGGCCATCGCATCACCCAATGATTGATGTCAAGTTTGCAAACCGGAGGGCAGAACAGAGGATTGACAAATCTGCCCTTCCGTGGGCCTGTGCCGACTTCCATGCCGGCTATGGATCAGCCCGAAAGGCGCGGCCTGCGCCGACGCCGCGCGGAAGATTAGCCACAATATCGGCAATGTCAATCGACCCGGTCCACCATTACCAGTAATTAATTTTACTAAGGCACAAGGCCGCGCCCAGGACCCGCCTTTCCCTTCCTGCCCGAAGCGTGGTCGCCGCGGCGACTGCCTTCGTGCCTCGCCCCCAACTTGACACCCATGCCGATGCGTCCTAATTTTCAATGCGTTCGATCATCCCCCGCACCGAAAGGTTCAAGAGTCGTGCTGCCCGTTCAGACATCCAATACGTGCGTCGTCGGTCTGCAATGGGGCGACGAAGGCAAAGGCAAAATCGTCGATCTCCTCGCCGAACAGTCCGACGTCGTCGTTCGCTATTGCGGTGGCGCCAACGCCGGGCATACCGTTCGCATCGGCGCTGAGAAATATTCAACCCACCTCCTCCCCGTCGGCGTCCTTCGCGCCGGCAAAATGAACGTGATCGGCAACGGCGTCGTCCTCGACCCCGCCGCCCTCTTCAAGGAAATCGACGACCTCGCCGCCCGCGGCATCGCCGTGACGCCGGCGAATCTGCGGATCAGTTATAAAACTCACCTGGTGATGCCGTATCACATGGAAGAGGATGCCGCCCGCGAAGCGCGCCAGCGTTTCCGGCGCCATCGGCACCACCCGCCGCGGCATCGGCCCGGCTTACGCCGACAAAATGCAGCGCGCTCAACGGCCGTTCGCGTCGCCGATCTGACCGATGAGGAACGCCTCAAACATCGAATCCACCGCATCGTCACCGAGCGAAACCAGGTCCTGCAAATCCTCAGCGGCTGCGCCCCCCTCGATTGGCAGCCGATTTTCGAAACCTATCGCGACTTCGGCCGCCGAATGCAGCCATATGTCGATGACACGACCTTCCTGCTTCTCAATTATGCCAGGGAAGGAAAGCGCATCGTCTTCGAAGGCGCCCACGCCGCCCTTTTGGACGTGGATCATGGAACGTATCCCTACGTGACGAGCAGCAGTTGCTCGGCCTTGGGCGTTTATACCGGCTCGGGCGTGCCGCCGCAGATGGTGCAGAATTTCATCGGCGTGATCAAAGCCTACAGCACGCGCGTCGGCGGCGGACCGTTCCCCACCGAGCAGGACAATCAAACCGGAAATTACATCCGCGAGCGCGGCAACGAATACGGCACGACCACACGCCGGCCGCGCCGTTGCGGGTGGTTCGATGCGGTCGCCGTGCGCATACTCGGCCGATCTGTGCGGCGTGAATTCAATCGCCATGACCCTGCTCGACGTCCTCGGCGGACTCGATCACCTGCAAATCTGCACGGCTTACAAATATCGCGGCGAAATCCTCCCCTATTTCCGCGCCGACGCCGAAACGCTCGCCGAGGTCGAGCCCATTTACGAAACCCATCCCGGCTGGCGCGGCGATGCCGCCAAATGCACCTCTTTCGATCAGTTACCGCGCGAGGCGCAACAATATGTAAAACGGATCGAGCATCTGGTCGGCGTGCCGATTAAAATGGTGAGCGTCGGTCCCGAGCGTTCGGCGACTTTAATGCGTGAAGATTCAAAAACTCCTGTCGAGCCAACCGCCGGGAAACCGATACGATCAACAAGTCCGACGCACGGATGCGGCCATGTCGCTCAGTTCCAATATTAGACGCCGCCTTGAGCAGGTATTAAGCACCCTCGACGACGATGGGACGCTCGGCCCCCGTCTGCGACAAGATGCCGTCCGGCTTTGGAACCGCGGCAAAGATTCGTCGCCATGAATTTGATCGGCCCCGACGCCGACCGCGCAAGCATGGAGCTGGCTTGCTACGCCCTCCAGCTCCCCGGCCGACAGACCGGCGGAATGATCTCCGGCAAACTCGGGCGCACCGAGTCTGCGCGATCGCGCTGAGCAGGCGGCCGAACTGCTCGTCAGCCTTGTCGGCCCCGACATCGACGAAAAACTTCTCGACCACACCACCCGCCTGCTGCACGAAATCACGCACAGAACTCCCGTCATCGACGAAGCCAAACTGCTGGCCGACGCGCTCAACCTCGACGACTTCGGCCTCACCGGATTGATCGTCACGACCATCCAGATGTCCCTCCAAGGCGAAGGAATCACCGACCTGATCACCGCCTGCGAAAAGCGCGAACAATACGGTTACTGGAGCGCCCGCTTGAAGGATGGATTCCATTTCGAGCCCGTCCGCGCCATCGCCCGCAAAAGACTGGAAACCGCCAGACAAGTCGTGAAGATGCTCGCGGATGAACTGGCGGAAGACCAACCTTAAAGACAATTGAACCACGGATTTCGCGGATGGGCGCGGATAGGAACAAAAACCCGAATTTATCCGCGCCCATCCGCGAAATCCGTGGTTCAAACTCCGGTCCCTTACTATTGTGTGCGGCCTGGGTGGCGCCAATGGATCAAGCGCCGATCCCGGACGGCGCGATTCTCATCGCCAATGGAATCATTTCCGCCGTCGGACCGCGAAAGGACCTACGCTCGCGAGCGTCGAACGCCGAGGTCGTGGAATTGGGGCATTCGATTCTCCTCCCAGCCCTCATCAACGCCCACACCCACCTTGAACTCAGCGACTGTTCATGCGGAGCTCCGCCCAAATCAGGATTCGCGGATTGGCTTGTTGGAATGCTGCGGCGCACCGCGCATTTCGCCGGAAGAGATGCAGTCCGCCGTCACCAAAGCCGTCGAGATCGGCGTCGAGCAGTGTCTGAAATTCGGCGTTGCCACCGTGGGGGACATCAGCCGCCAGGTCCATCTCACGCGGCCTTTGTTATTGAAGACGCCTCTCCGTGTGATCAGTTTCGGCGAAGTCCAGGCCATGGCCCAGCGGCGCGGATTTCTGGAAGAGCGCGTGGCCGCCGCGGCCAGCAAATCCGTCTCCTCCGACAAATTAAGAATCGGCATCTCCCCCCACGCACCATACTCCGTGGAGCCCGACGGCTATCGCCGCTGTCTGGAAGTTGCGCGGCAAAACAAAATGCCTCTCTCAACACATCTCGCTGAGACGCCCGACGAGTCGATATTCTTATCCGACCACGCCGGCCCCTTGCGAGATCTATGGGACGCCTGGCTCACCTGGGACGAAGAGGTCCCTCAATTCGCAGGCGGCCCGATCCGCTATGCTCAATCACTAGGGCTCCTCGACTACCCCACTCTCCTCGCCCATGTGAATTATTGCGATGACGAGGAACTGGCCATTCTTGCGGGTGGAAAAGCCGGCGTCGTATTCTGCCCGCGCACGCACGATTATTTCGGCCACCCACCCCACCGCTGGCGGGAGATGCTAGCCCGCGGCATCAACGTAGCGGTCGGAACGGACAGTTGCGCCAGCTCGCCAGATCTGAATATCGTTGACGATCTGCGCCTACTTCACCGCCAAAACCGCGACATCCCCGCCGAGGAAATTTGGCAACTTGTTACGACCCGCGGCGCTCGGGTCCTGGGCCTGGAACGAGTCTGCGGCTCCCTCACCCCCGGCCTGCAGGCGGACATTGTCGCATTTCCTTGCGCCACCGGCGAACCGTTGAAGGAGGTCCTCGAAGGCAGCGAACTACCGTCCCAAATCTGGATCGCGGGCACAATGATTTGACCCGGTGGTCTATTTCATATATAGTTAATTCACGATGCGTAGGCGACGAAGAAAGCAAACTGAAATAAGCGATCCGAGAAAATCCGACGTCGAGTGGTTTATATCCCTTCCGGACTCCGAGAAGGAGCGGATTTTCCAGGAGATTGAGGCCGAATCACCACAAGAGCATCTCGCGCGTTCACGCCCCCTCAACGCTCGCGAGCGAAAGCAGTGGCGCCGCTTCCAAGCCAAGGCCGGCCGCCCCAAAATCGGCAAAGGCGCATAAAACCATCTCCCTGACCGTCGAGCGAGGCCTCCTAAAGCAAGCCGACGCCTTCGCCAAGAAGCACGGCATCACTCGCGCCAAGCTGATCGCCCAATGCCTCCAAGCCGTAATCGGTTCGGCAGCGTAGTCAGGTCACCGCCTTTTATCGCCTCTGATCCTCCCGATGCGGCACAATCGCCAAAAGCACCGCCCCCAGCGCCAAAGCCACGGAGACGAATAGAAGACCCGCCGTAAAGCTCCCCGTCGATTGCTTCGTCCACCCAATCACCGTCGGTGCGACCGCGCCGGCCAGGGCGCTGAAGCAATTCACAATCGCGATCCCCCCGGCCGCCGCGTTTCCCTTCAGATATCTTGTTGGAATCGTCCAGAACGGCGCGAGCGATCCGAAGATTCCAACCGCAGTAATGCACAGCGCGGGCATTCCCCAGCCAAGCGTCGGCAAATACTTCAGCGTCAGGCAGACGATGACCATCCCAATCGATCCCGTAGCGGCACAGATCGCCCCATAAAATTTCGGCCTCCCGGCCCGATCCGCGCGGCGGGCGATGATGACCATCGCCGCCGCCGCCAGCGCGTAGGGAATTCCCGAAACAAATCCGATGCGCGCGTCGCTGATGGCGCTGATCGACTTCACGATCGAGGGGAGCCAATAAATGAAACCATACAAACCCGAAACGAGCATAAAGTTCGTCGCGCTGAGAATCCAAAGTCTGCCATCCCCCATCGCCTTCCAGAGATTGCCGATGTGATGGCTCTGGGCCTCCGATTCATCCAGGGCCAGTTCGCGCTCGATCCAATCTTTCTCCTCTGCCGGAAGCCACGAAGCCTTCGCAGGCCTGTCCGGCAAGATCGGAAACAGCAAGATCGAGATTCCCAACAGCGCCGGCAAAATCCCCTCGAGCAAAAAGAGCCACTGCCAGCCGTGCAACCCGCCGATGCCGTCCATTTTCATCAGCAGACCGCCGAGGGGATTCCCAACCAATCCCGACAGCGCCGTCGACGTCAAAAACGCCGCCATCGCGCCGGTCCGATGGCTCGACGGCACCCAATACGTCAGATAAAGCACGATCCCGGGAAAGAAACCCGCCTCAGCGATACCGAGCATCAGTCTCAGAAGATAAAAGCTGGACGTCCCGCGCGTGAACATCATGCACGCCGAGATGATCCCCCACGAGATCATGATCCGCGCGATCCAACGCCGCGCCCCGACCCGCACCAGGATCAAATTGCTCGGCACCTCAAATGCGCAATACCCGAGGAAAAACAATCCCGTCCCTGTTCCATAGCTGGCGTCCGTCAGATTCGCGTCGGCGAGCATGCGCAGTTTCGCCATCGCGACATTGGTTCGATCCAGATAATTGATAAGGAACAGCAAGCAGAGGAGCGGGATGAGCCGCCGCATGACGCGGGCCATCGCCGCCGCGCCGACATCATTGGGGGCGGTGGTCGGCGCGACGTTCATTCCGCGCCGGTCCCGCTTTCGCGCGCCCGATTGATCGCCGCGATGATGCGCTTATGGACTTCCCGCGGCCGGGAGACCGTCTGCCACACAGCCGTCGGCATCGACTCGTCCCTGGGAATGATCTCAATCGACCCCACAGCCACCATTCTCTCCCGCATGGTGGAAACTAATCGCGTCCGCACGATTTTCTCAGCGGGCAATCGAAGACATCGATGTAAAACACGCCGGCGAGGCGCAAGATGCGCTGATCAGTAAGGACGTAGAGCCGACCCATCCATTGCAGGAGCGCCCAGACCAAACGGCCGACGATGAAAACGGTAGCCAATTCGAAATCGAGCCGGTCATGGGTTCGGTGGTCGATCACGGCCGTCCCCAGGCTGATCAACATCACCGCCCCGCAAAACGTCAGCGACGACCAGGGAATGAACCACGCAGACGGCTTCAGAAGCAGAATGATAATTTCGCCGTCGCGAAAAATGTGCGACGCGAGCAACGTCGCCAGGGACGTCGAGTGCGGCTGAATCGCCGCCGCCCCGGCTCCAGTCGCCCCCGCGCCGGCGCCGCCGGCCTCCGTCGAATGAAAACTTGGGTATTTCAGACCAATCTCTCCATGGCCGAGGCTCGCAGCGTTACCACCTCGGGCAGGTTCCGGTAAAAATTATTGTAGTCCAATCCGTACCCAACCACGAAAACATCCGGGATTTCAAACCCAACGTAATCCACATGCATCGCCTTTGCCGTCGGCCGATCTTTGCGCAAGAGCACGCACGATTTCACGCTCGCCGCCCCCAACTCCCGCACCACCGGCAGCACGGTCGCGAGCGTGCCGCCGCTGTCGAGAATATCGTCCACAACGACCACGTGCCTTCCCCGGATTTCCCCAAGCTGGCTGGCCAGCAACTCCGGTCCCTGCGACCGAACCGACCTTCCCGGATAGCTGCTGACCCCCATAAGTCCGAGTTTCATCGCGATGGGGATATTCCGCATCAGATCAGCGCAAAAAATCATCGCGCCCGTAAGGATCGGTACAAGGGTGATTCCCCCATCCTTATCGGCCGAGGCATGATCGGCGGTAATTTGCGCCGCCAGCTCCCGGACGCGCCGGGCCAACTCGGTTTGAGGGATCAGAACCCGTTCGATATCCCCTTGCATGGCGGCACATCTTACCCGATGACCTGCAAACTTTGGGAAAGAGATTGCGGAGGGCTTACAATATCAATTGGAGGGGAGAACTTTGGGGAAAACCAGAATTCCGAAACCCGAAATCCGAATCAAACCCGAATGACCAAATGACCCAATCGGCGGAACGGCCCTTCGGTCATTCGGATTTCGGATTTGACTCTGGTTTCGGATTTCTGGTTTCGGGTTTCGCCTATAGCCTGCTCACCAGAAGCTCGCGCTGAAAAATCATTTCCTTAGGCAAATCCCCCGCCAACTTAAGGAACAGTTCTTCCTGGCTAAGCAGCTCCGCCTTGATCTCGTCGAGACTGATGTCCTGTAGCTTATCGAATTTCTCGAGCGTAATCGGCAATCCCTCGAGATCAATGTCGCTCCCGCGCGGCATCCAGCCAATCGGCGTCTCCCTCGCATACGCCCGGCCCTTGCATCGGTCGATGATCCACTTCAGCACGCGCATATTCTCCCCATACCCCGGCCACATGAATTTCCCATTGCTGTCCGTGCGGAACCAATTGACGTGGAAGATGCGCGGGCAATCGGTCATCTTCTTTCGCATGCGGAACCAGTGAACGATATAGTCGCGGATGTTGTAGCCAATGAAGGGGAGCATGGCCATCGGATCGCGCCGGACGATGCCGACTTGCCCGGACGCTGCCGCCGTCGTTTCGCTGCCAAGCGTGGCGCCCAGATAAACGCCGTGCATCCAATTGAAGGCCTGGAAGACGAGCGGGATGGTGCGCGATCTTCGCCCGCCGAAGATGAGCGCTGAGACGGGCACACCCGCAGGATCATCCGCCGCGGGATCAAGCGCGGGATTATTCGTCATCGGGGCCGTGAATCGGCTGTTCGGATGCGCCACCTTCGTGCCCGATTGCGGCGCCCATTCCTTGCCCATCCAGTCGATGCACTTCGCCGGCGGCTCGGAAGTTTTCCCCTCCCACCAGACATCGCCATCCGGAAGCAGTCCCACATTGGTGTAGATCGTATCGTGAGACATCGCAGCCATGGCGTTGGGATTGGTTTGATGATTGGTGCCGGGGACGACGCCGAAATAACCCGCCTCGGGATTGATCGCCCGCAAGCGCCCCGATTCGTCCACCCACATCCAGACAATATCGTCCCCCACCGTGGTGACTTTCCATCCCGCATCCTGATATTTTTTCGGCGGGATGAGCATCGCAAAATTGGTTTTGCCGCACGCGCTAGGGAAAGCCGCCGCGACGTACGTCTTTTCTCCCTGCGGGCTGGTCGCTCCGGTGAGGAGCATGTGCTCGGCCATCCAGTCCTGCTGATTTCCAAGATAACTGGCGATGCGCAGCGCGAGACATTTCTTTCCCAATAACGCATTGCCGCCGTATCCGGAACCGATGCTCCAGATCGTGTTGTCGGTTGGGAAATGGCAGATGTAGCGCCGCTCGGGGTTGCAATCGGCTACCGAATGGAGGCAGCGCGTGAATTCGATCTCCCCATCCGGCCCGGCCGTGGACGCCAATTGCTTCCAGGCCACCTGCCCCATGCGGGTCATGATCCCCATGCTTACGGCCACGTAGACCGAATCTGTCAGCTCCACCCCCACTTTCGCCAGCGGCGATCCAATCGGCCCCATCACGAAGGGCACGACATACATCGTCCGCCCGGCCATAGAGCCGCTAAAGAGCCCGCGCAGTTTCGCGTAAGCCGCGCGCGTCTCCATCCAATTGTTCGTCGGGCCGGCCATGTCCTGGCTTGGCGTGCAGATGAAGGTGCACTGCTCGCTCCGAGCCACGTCGTTTGGATTGCTCCGATGCAGATAACACCCCGGCAACTTCTGCTGATTCAGAGGAATGAACACCCCTTCCTTGACGCCCCGGGCGAGCAAACTTGCCCTCTCGTTCCCCGACCCGTCGCACCAGTAAACGTCTCGGGGCTGGCAGAGCTTCACGCATTCCTCTACCCAGTGTTTGACCGTTACAGGCATCCCCGCGGGCGCCTGCCCCGCCGATCCCTGCGAAGTTCCCGACCCCGTCTGCTCCATCTCGGTGATGCTCATCTTAAACTCCCGGTTGTGCCTGGCGGCGTACTGTCACCTAACCTCGACCACCCCGCAAGCTGGAAACAGCGATTTCCGCCCATTTCCTCAAACTTATTGACGCTCTCGTCGCCGCCGATATGATATGGTTCTCATGCAGCAAATTCCCGCGATCGCCCGCATCATTATTAGCCCCGGAAATCTCGGGTAGGGCAGATCGTGTAGCCGATACAACTTTCAAAGCCCTGCCCGATGGCAGGGCTTTTTTGTTTTAGACTTGGCGGACTCCATGGAACCACGACGCATCGAAATCTACGACACCACCCTCCGCGACGGCACCCAGGGCGAGGGATTCAATCTCTCCCTCCAGGACAAGGTCATGATCGCCCAACGGCTCGATGAACTCGGGCGTGGATTACATCGAAGGCGGCTTCCCCCTCTCCAACCCCAAGGACGCCGCCTTCTTTCAGGAAGTCAAAGCCCTCAAGTTTTCCAGCGCGCGCATCTCCGCCTTTGGCATGACCCGCCGCCGCGGCGTCAAACCGGAAGAAGACCCGGGCATGCGATCGCTCCTCGAGGCGGAGACGCCGGTGGTCACCCTCGTCGGCAAAACCAGTGAACTCCAGGCAACCAAAGTTCTCGGCGTCTCCCCTGAAGAAAACTGCGCCATGATCGCCGATTCCGTCCGCTTCATCCGCCAGGCGGGACGCATGGTGATCTATGACGCCGAGCATTTCTTCGACACGTATCGCGACAATCCCGAGTATGCCCTCAAGACTCTCCTAGCCGCCCAGGAAGCGGGCGCCAGCGTTCTGGTGCTCTGCGACACCAACGGCGGCACGATGCCCGAATTTGTCGCCCAGGCCGTTGCCGATGTGAAAAAGCAGACTTCCGTAAAAATCGGCATCCATACGCACAACGACGCGGCCCTCGCCGTCGCCAACGCCCTGGCCGCCGTCCATTCCGGCGCCGATCACGCCCAGGGAACCATCAACGGCGTCGGCGAACGCTGCGGAAACATGGACCTCGTCCCGCTCATCGCTAATCTCCAGCTCAAATATAACCTCGACTGCCTGCGCCCCGGCACGCTGCGCCATCTCACCGAAGTCAGCCGCTACGTTTACGAAACTGCGAATCTCAACCCCGTGAACGGCCAGCCCTACGTCGGCTCCAGCGCCTTCGCTCACAAGGGCGGCATGCACGTCCATGCCGTGCAGAAAGACGCGACCACCTACGAACACATCGCCCCCGAAGCCGTCGGCAACAATCGCAAAATCCTCGTCAGCGAACTCTCCGGCGCCAGCAACATCGCCGCCAAGGCGGGCCGAAAATTTGACAATCGAAAATGACAAGCTGGTTCTGCGCCGCGTTCTGGATAAAGTCCAGAATTTGGAAAACGCGGGTTATCACTTCGAGGTCGCCGAGGCCAGCTTCGAACTGCTCGTCCGCAAGGAAATCGGCAAGCGCAAGAAATTCTTCGACTTGGACGGCTATCGCGTCTCCGTCGTCAAACGAGACGGCGGCAAGCCCAATTCCGAAGCGGATGTGAAACTCCGCGTCGGCGACCACACCGAGCATCGCATCGCCGAAGGCGACGGCCCGGTGAACGCCTTGGATAACGCCTTGCGGGAAGCATTACGCCTACACTATCCCCAAATCGCCCAGGTGCATCTGACGGACTACAAGGTGCGGGTCATCAATTCCCGCGACGAGACGGCCGCCACGGTCCGCGTCGTCATCGAATGCCGCCGCGACCGCGCCAACGGCACCAAGGAAACCTTCGGTACCATCGGAGTCAGCGGCAATATCATCGACGCCAGTTGGCAGGCCCTCGTAGACGCCTACGATTACCATTTGATCCACGTAACCGAGGAATCCCCCACCCATTGACCCAAAAGCGAAGCCGGGGGAACTCGTTCCCCCGGATCGATGCGACGAAATACCCCGATTGAAAACTCCACCGCCCCCATAGAATCCCCCCCAATCACTTCATACACTAAAGGCATGTCCGCCGCGCCCGACCTGGCCAACATCCCCATGCCCCGCCACATCGCCGTCATCATGGACGGCAACGGCCGCTGGGCCGTCCAACGCGGCCTGCCGCGCGTCAAGGGCCACCAGGAAGGAGCCAAGACGGTTCGCAATATCGTCACCGAATGCGCCCGTCTCCATAAGGAGCATGGCGGCCCCGATTTCCTGACCCTCTATTCCTTCAGCCTGGAAAACTGGAAGCGCCCATCGACGAAGTTTCGTTCCTCATGCAGATGTACATCGAATATCTCCGCTCGGAACGAAAGACGATGATGGACAACAACATCCGCTTCCAGCAGATCGGCCGATTGGAAAACCTCCCCGATCTGGTTCTTGAGGAAGTGAACCGCACGCTGGAAATGACTGCCGGAAACGACGGCCTGCAAATGATCCTGGCCCTCAATTACGGCAGCCGTGCCGAGATCACCGACGCCGTCAGAGCCATCGCCGAAAAGGTTGCCGCCGGCTCGATTGACCCGCAGGACATCCAGGAGCAGACTATCAGCGATCATCTCTACACGGCCGGCATGCCCGACCCCGACATCCTCATCCGCACCGCCGGCGAAATGCGCGTGAGCAATTATCTCCTCTGGCAAATCAGCTACGCCGAATTAGTGGTCAGCCCCGTCCTCTGGCCCGATTTCACAATCGAGGATCTACACAAAGCAATCAAAGAATACGCCAGCCGCCATCGGCGGTTTGGGGCGCTGGATCAAACCAATACGCTTCAGGTTTAACGGCACATCTCGCGGGCGGGAACGCGGTATTTGTTTTGCGGGGTCAGGCTGCCGGACTTGGTTTGAGCCAGCCGAACCGGTTTTGCGCAAGTGCCATGAGTTGTTAATATGCACCCGCATGAGTGACGAAACCGTGGACCCCGGGGGCGACTCTTTGCCTGCGCCGGCGCGCCAGAATGCCGACGCAACTTTGCCGATGGGGTCACTTGCCGAAGCCGAGCAGACGGTGATCGGGCGGTTTCGATTGCTCGAGAAGATCGGGGAAGGCGGCTTCGGCGCGGTGTTCGTCGCGGAGCAAAAGCATCCCATCAAGCGGCGGGTAGCGCTCAAGATCATCAAGCTGGGAATGGACACGCGCGCGGTGGTCGCGCGCTTCGAAGCCGAGCGCCAGGCGCTGGCGATGATGGATCATCCCAACATCGCCGAGGTTTACGACGCCGGCACGACCGATACGGGACGCCCGTATTTTGTGATGGAATTGGTGCGCGGGATCTCCATCACCGAGTATTGCGATCAGAGCAATCTTCCGCCCGTCGAGCGACTGAATCTGTTCGTGGATGTTTGCCACGCCATCCAGCATGCGCACCAGAAGGGGATCATTCATCGGGATATCAAACCCTCAAATATTCTGGTCACGCTTCACGACGGCGTACCCGTGCCGAAGGTGATCGACTTCGGAATCGCCAAGGCGACGCAGGGCGATCTGACCGACAAAACGATTTACACCCAGCTTCTGCAATTCGTGGGAACGCCGGCGTATATGAGCCCCGAACAGGCGCAGCTCAGCGGGATGGATATCGATACGCGGAGCGACATATACAGCCTTGGGGTGCTCTTGTACGAGTTGCTGACCGGAACGACGCCGTTCGACGCCACCGAGCTGATGAAGGCGGGGATGGACGAGATGCGGCGGCAGATTCGAGAGACCGATCCGGTGCGCCCGTCAAACCGCCTCAGCGGCATGACCCGCGCGGATTCGACGACAACCGCCAAACGCCGCGGAATCGATGCGCACCGGCTGATCAGTCTGCTCCGCGGCGATCTCGACTGGATCGTCATGAAATGCCTCGAGAAGGACCGCACGCGGCGTTTCGATACGGCCAACGCGCTGGCAGAGGACATCCAGCGGCATCTGAATAACGAGGCGATCAAGGCCCGTCCGCCCAGCAACGCCTACCGACTTCAAAAGATGGTGCGCCGAAACAAACTGCTCTTCGGCGCGGCATTCGCGGTCGCGATCGCCCTGCTATTCGGGATTCTGGCAAGCACCTGGCAGGCCGTGCGCGCACCCGCGCCCAGCGCGAGGCGACCGCGGCGCAGCAGCAGGCGGACGCGGCCAGAAATATCGAGGCGGCCCTGCGCATCCAAGCCGAGGCCGACGAAAGCAACGCGCAAATCGCGGCGGCGCGCAGCGCGGCCGTGGCGCACTTCATGGAGGACATGCTCAAAGGAGTCGGCCCTTCGGTGGCGCTGGGGCGCGATACGACGTTGCTGCGCGAAATCCTCGATAAGACCGCCAAGCAGCTCGACGAGTTGACCGACCAGCCGGAAGTCGAGGCCGAGCTGAGAAACACCATCGGCGAGATATATCTGGCGCATGGGCAATTCCGTCAAGGCCGAGGCAATGCAGCGCGAGGCGCTGGCGCTCCAGCGAAAAAGCGAGGGGAACGACACCCTGGACGTGGCCACGACGGAATACGATCTGGCCAGGGCTCTTCTGGAGCGGAACAACCCCGAGTCCGAATCATTGCACCGCGACGCGCTGGCGATCCGCAGAAAGATGTTGGGAAGCGACAGTCCGGAAGTGGCCGAATCCCTGGACAATCTCGCTCGAACGCTGCGCTCGGAGGGCAAATTCGCCGAAGCCGAATCCATGCAAAGGGAAGCCCTGGCGATTCGAAGAAAACTGAATGGCGACGAGAACGCCGATGTCGCGACCTCGCTGCACAATCTGGCGAATCTTCTGAGCGACCAGAACAAACTGGATGAATCGGAAAGCATGCACCGCGAAGCTCTGGCGATTCGCCGCAGGCTCTATGGCGAGGAACAGCCGGACGTCGCGTCGTCCCTCTACGACCTGGCCCGGGTGCTCCGTGATGAAGGGAAACTGGAGGAGTCCGAGACGTTGCAACGCGAGGCGCTGGCGATTCGCCGAAAGCTGCTCGGGAACGAGCATCGGCGGGTCGGGGATTCGCTCGAGGAGTTGTCGCGCACGCTGCTTGAAGAAAAGAAATTCCCCGAGGCTGAGTCGGCGGCGCCGCGAGTCCCTGGCGATCTGGCAGACGAAGTACCCGGACGCTTATTCCGTATTTGTGGGTCAGAGTCTGCTGGGGGGCTGCCTTCTGGGTGAGAAGAGATACGCTGAAGCCGAGCCGCTGCTGCTTTCCGGGTACGGGGGGCTCACGCAGCGTGAGGGAACGATGCCCGCGCAGAACAGGGCGAGATTGAAAGAAGCGGTCAAGTGGCTCGCGGAGTTTTACGAACAGACCGGGCGCCGGCTCTAATGCAGGGGGCGGGAGGAAAGAATCAATGATGCGGAATAAATCGAGAGTCTCGGTCGGACGGGCTGGATCAGGCTTGGCCGTGCAATCAGACGGTCGCGTCAACTAGATCGCCGTCTTCCACCCTATTGGCGTGGCTCATGTAATACTCCCACAGCACTTCAGGGTCCCAAATTTCGCGATTATAGAACTCGGAACAGAAATAGCGGTTATCGTCCCCCATCGCCTCTTCAAAGCGCCGGGCAAAATCCGCGGCTCCCCCGCTTTTTACGTAATAACACACCAGCACTTCCGGATCATGCACCGGCCGCCTATGCGCCTGGGAGCAAAACCACCGATTCAGAGACCCCAACGCCTCATCCAGTTGCAGCCGAACCCGCACGTCCATGTTCAGTCGTCCTCCATGGGCCGGAAATTCTAATGACCGACCTCAGGAATAAAAGAGAATTTTGCGCACCGCCACATCTTTTTTTACGATTTTGTTAGCCGGGTGTTCATTTGTTATGTGCCCGCGCCAATATATCATACGCGGAAAATGGTCCAGATCGGCGGCAAGATCGTGCGCGGGTATGGCTGGGCCACCAAATACCTCAAACTTCAAATCCCTGTCATAGCAAGGGAATTTCCGGAAATCGAGATCTGCCATCGCGGGTCGATTAATGTGCTGCTCGATAGGCCATTGCGCATCGAGCATCCCGATCACATCACCCGGCGGATCAATTGGAAGATCATGAAGGAGGTCTTTCATTTCACACGAATTGAGTTTCAACTTGCAGGCCGCCCCACCTGGCACCGCGCCTGGATCTACGGCCCCCAGAATTCGCCGCACCGGGTGAATCCGTTTTATATCGAGGTGATTTGCCCCAAAATTGCCCTTGGCCGATCGCGCCGCTGCCACATCCGAATTCATCGTCGGGCCAAAACGGTCCCAATGACGATAATCTGACAAGTCCCAATCTTATCCCCTCTCCCCGGTATGCCGGGGAGAGGGTCAGGGTGAGGGGCAAAACGGCAACATGCTCGAGTCTGCAGTTTCGCGCGATAATGTCGATAATCTAAACACCGCCTATGCAAGAATCCCTCCGCAATCGACTCACCTACGGCCCCATCATGCTGGCGGCGCTGCTCGGCCTCCTCTATTTCGATTACTGGGTCGAAAAAACCACCGCCGGCCGACTGGATCATTCCATCCTCCACCCCGCCCCCGGCCAGGGACTCGCCGGCGCGGGCGTCGCCATCTTGCTCCTGGTTCTGCTGCCCCTGGCAACCGTTGAAATGGCCCAACTTCTGACCGCCGAGCGAGTGCGCCCCTATCGCACACTCGCCGCCTTCGGCTCCGGCATGCTCGTCATCCACGGCTTCCTCACCCAATTCCCCTGGTTCCAGCACATCGCCGCCTCGACCCTCGCCTTCATCATCGTCCTGACCATGGTTTTCGCCGCCGCCCGCCGCGCCGGCGCCGGCCACACCCAGGAAGCCATCACCCGCATGGCCGGCACCGTCTCGTCGATGCTCTACCTCGGCGGCCTGGGCTGGTTCCTAATGGCCTTGCGCGTCAAACATTCTTCCGACGTCGTCCACGGCTACCAGGGTTCCACCCAAGCCGTAGTCATGATCCTCCTGGTCGTAAAATTCACAGACATCGGCGCCTACTTCGGCGGCCGATCCCTCGGAAAACGAAAACTCATCCCCTGGCTCAGCCCCGGAAAAACCTGGGAAGGCCTAGCCTGCGGCCTGGCCACCGCGGCAATCGTCGGACTGATTTGCGCTTTGGTCTGGCGACATGCACTCAGCACCCTCAAGTGGGACAAAGCCCTCCTCTTCGGCGTCATCATCGGCGGCGTAGGCCAACTCGGCGACCTCCTCGAAAGCCTCTTCAAGCGCGACGCCGAGGTAAAAGACAGCGGCAACTTCATCCCAGGCTTCGGCGGACTGCTGGATGTGATCGACAGCCCCCTACTCGCCGCCCCGGCGGCTTATCTTTTATTCAGTCTTTTTTGAACCGCGGATTTCGCGGATGCGCACGGATGAAGAGAAAACCGCCTCGGACTCACTCCGTCTCCAAGTCTCTTCGTTTCTTTGTCTCTACGAGAATTGAATTCTTATCCGCGCCATCCGCGAAATCCGCGGTTAAAATTTATTTTTTCAGTTTTCGAAGTTCCTCAATTACATCCGCCATCGGTTTGGACCAATCTCCGGGCTTGCTCTGTCGAAAGAGTCTGACCCTCGGATACCAGGGGCTTTCCTCGCCGTTCATCATCCACCTCCAATCCGGCAAAAATGGCAGGAGCACCCAAACCGGTTTGCCCATCGCCGCCGCCAGATGAACGACGGACGTGTCGACCGAAATAACCAAATCCAAATTCGCAACTAGCGCCGCCGTGTCGGCGAAATCGAGAAGTTCATCCGCCCAATCGATCAATCGCATGCCGCCCGGCGGTTCCGCCGCTTGTTTCGCAGCTTCACCTTTTTGAAGACTATAAAAACACGCTCCCGGAATCGTCGCGAGCGGTGCGAAATCCGCCAACGCCATCGAACGATTCCGATCGTTCCTATGCGAAGGGCTCCCCGCCCAAGCGATTCCCACATTCACCGCAGGCCCGCTTCGCTGCACGCGGCCCCGCCACTTTTCGACCGCCCCCTCTTCCGCAACCAATGGAGTCTGAGTTGGAATGTTCTGAAGCGTGGTTTTGAACAGCCCCGGCAAGCTAAGAATCGGACAAGAAACATCGAACGCGGGCACCGGATCCTCGTCTGAGACCCAGGCATCGGCCCCGGGCAATTGCCGGAGCAATCGAAGCAGACTCGCCGGAACTTGCACCAACACGCGCCCGCCGCGCTGCGCAACCAGCGGCAAGTACCGAATGAACTGAATCACATCCCCTGCCCCCTGCTCCGAATGCAAAAGAATCGTCCGCCCCTTCAATTCGCTGCCATCCCAGCGAGACTGCGAAAACATCCCCGTTCCTGAACCAAACGCCCGGTCTTTCCAACGCCATTCATACTCGCGCCAGCCGGCGGAAAAATCCCCGCTTAGGAGCAAAGCCATCGCCAGCTGCCCGTGAATTTCCGCATCGTCCGGCCGCAGAACGATCGCCCGCCGATACTCCGCGATCCCCTCAACGAGTCGCCCAATCGCCGTCAGCTCGCTCCCCAGATAGTAATGCGCCTCGCCATACTCCGGCCGCAGCAAAATCGCCCGCCGGTATTCTTCGATCGCCTCCTCGACCCGCCCCTGATCTCGAAGCACATTCCCCAGATTGCTGTGCGCCTCCGGTATGTTGGGATTGAGTTCGATCGCTTTTCGGTAAGTCGCGGCCGCCTCATCAAGCCGGCCAAGGTCCTTCAAGGCGTTCCCAAGATTGCTGTGTGCCCCCGCGGCGTTCGGTTGGAGGGCGATCGCTTGCCCAATCAACTCGACGGATGCCTCTTTCTGCCCCGCCTGGTAAGCGATGACTCCAAGATAATGCAAAGCCCCCGCATGCCGCGGATTCCGCGCCAGAATCATTCTGTAGATTTGCTCCGCTTCGCGCAGGCGTCCCCCCTGATGGTGTTGCAAAGCCAGGGTGAACATTTGTTGGCTGTCCGCAGTCATTTGAGCAGTCCAATTCTTTTAACCGGAACGGTCCTCCGCCGAGCCGGATCGTAGACCCGTCCCGGACACCTATGAGTATAATTTGATGCGTAACTCCGGCCAGCCAAGCCAATTGCGTAATGGGGTGCTCCTATCGCTTTTTCTGCCTGATTTAAGGACAATAATACTGGATAGCCGGAATAAACCGGCCGAAGCCATATAGCTGTGCAACTCAACATCGCCCTCGAACAACCTGAAAAGAAGCTCGCCCTTTTTGGCACGGCGGATCGCCATCTGCGCATGATCCGCCAGACCTTCGGCGTCCAGGTCGTCGGCCACGACGACCGCATCACGCTCAGCGGCGACCGCCAGCAACTCGACAAAGTCGCCGGCGTTTTGGACCACCTCCAAAAAGCTCTGCGCCGCCAGGATTGGCTCAGCGCGGAAGAAGTCGGCCGAGCCATCGGCCAAGCCGCCCAGGAATCCGCGGAGCATTCGCCCGACGAAATTGACGTATATGCACGCGGACATTTCGTCCAGCCGCGCACCGCCGGCCAGCGCCTCTACATCGACGCGATCCAGAATCACGACCTGACCTTCTGCATCGGCCCCGCCGGCACGGGCAAAACGTATCTCGCCGTCGCGGTGGCCGCCAGTTTGCTTAAGCACGGGAAGGTGAAGCGCATCGTCCTGGCCCGCCCGGCAGTTGAAGCCGGCGAACGCCTCGGGTTCCTGCCCGGCGACCTCCAGGCAAAGGTAAATCCCTACCTTCGCCCGCTTTTTGACGCGTTGCACGACATGATGGATTTCGAGCAGGTGAAACGGTTTATGGTCAATGACGTCATCGAGGTCATCCCTCTGGCGTTTATGCGCGGGCGAACCTTGAACGAAAGTGTTATAATCCTGGACGAGGCTCAGAACACAACAGCCGCGCAAATGCTGATGTTCCTGACTCGACTTGGACACGATTCAAGGATGATCGTCACAGGGGATACCACGCAGGTCGACCTACCGGCCGACGTGCGCAGTGGATTGGTTGACGCCATGGAGCGTCTTTCTGGCATTCGGGGAATCGCCACGGTACAGCTTCAGCGTTCCGACATCGTTCGTCACCGCCTCGTTCAGAACATCGTCAACGCCTATGAACGAAACGGAAACGCACGGCACGATTCAGGGGCGAAGAACGCCTCGGAGAGGGAGGAAGTCTAAGTGTTCGGTCTGGACCGAAGATTTTCGGGCCCGCGACGCAGGCAGGTCGCCCGCGACGGGCGAACCATGTACTCCCCGCCGTCGGCGTGGCACATCCTGCGCGAGCGCGGCGGCATGGGTTCCCTCGGCATCGCCGCCGTCTTCTGCGTCGTCCTCATCGGCCTCTTCATGCTCCGCCAGGAAGTCGTCCCCTTCCGGCCAGGGCAATACGTTCCGCACGACATCACCGCCCGCGTCGATTTCACATTCTTCGATCAGGATGAAGACACCCGGCTCATCGATCTGGCCCGCAAAGAGGCGCCGCACGTTTACCATCCCGTGGCAGCCGACGTTTGGGATGCGATTCAATCCGATCTGCTTTCCCTTCCCGACAAGGTTCACGGCCTGACGCCGCAGGAACTTGATCCGCCTCTTCGTGACATTCTGGACAGCGGGTCGATCACGCAGCTTGACCAGGATCGCACCGGCCCGGACCGCCGCCGATACGAAGACAACGTTCATAGCTTCATCGCCTATGCCGAGTTGCACATTCCGGGCGACGGGCGGCCGCTGGTCGTCCTGCCGCAGGACGATTGGGCGCGAGACGCAGCTTTCTGATGCCGGGGAGCACGGCAAGATCATCCTTCGGACCCCGCCAAGCCCCACTTCCGCGGCCGTGCCGCCCGAGCAGGTGATCGATCCGCTTCAGGATGCGTATTCGACCAATCTTCCCGGCTCGGTGCTCACCCGCCTGCAGGACTACGCCGCGGGATTTTGATCTGGGCCTCGGCGCCAAGATCGCGCATATCACCTTTGCCGAGTTGGAAGCGCATCCAACTTATGAATTGGACGAAATCGCGACGGCCGAGGAGAAAAATACCGCCGGAGACCATGTCGACCGGAGTCTGGCGAACTTCGAGTTCCCGCGCAACGGCGTAATCGTCCAACAGGGAATTATCACCGAACGCGATTGGCGAGTGCTGGTCGCCGAAAACCAGGCCTACTACCGGTCGCTCACGGCGGACGCGCTGGCAATGTGGCGCTATCGCCTGGGATTGGCCCTGATTGGCATCATCGTCACCATTATTTTGTCCGCCTACGTGGTGCGCTATCAGCCGCGCGTCGTGCGAAATCACACCCGCGGGACCGCCTTGGCGGGGCTCCTGCTGTCCATGCTTCTGGTGTCGCAATTGGCGGGGATTGGCAGCAACTCTCTGTTCATCTTCGCCACGGCCCCGACGATTCTGGCGGCAATGATCCTCACCATCGCCTACGACCAGCGCTTCGCGATCGGCGTAGCCACAATCCATGCAATGGTGGTCACCGCCGCCCTCGACCAGAACCTCGGCTTCTTCTTCATCCTGTGGGCAGGCGTGCTGACGGCGTGTTATCTACTCGACGACATCCGCACCCGCAGCAAACTAATTGAAGTCGGCGGGGCCGCAGCCCTGGCGATGATCCTCGTCACCGCCGCCGTCGGCGCGATGCAGATGGAGCCGGTGAATTTTATCGCCTCAAACGCGCTCTATGTCGGAGCGGGCGGATTATTCGCGGGATTCATCGTGCTCGGCATTCTGCCGTTTATTGAAAAGGCGTTCCGCATCACGACGAGCATGACCTTCCTCGAGCTGGCGGACGCCAGCCAACCCTTGCTGCGCCGGCTGGCGCTGGAAGCGCCGGGTACTTACAACCACAGTCTACAGGTGGCGACGCTCGCCGAAGCCGCGGCTGATGCCATCGGGGCGAACTCGCTCCTTTGCCGCGTGGGGAGCTATTACCACGACATCGGAAAGATCAACAAGCCGGACTATTTCGTTGAAAATCAGATGGACGGAGAAAATCGCCACATCAATCTCAGCCCCAGCCTGTCGCTTCGAATTATTCTCTCCCACGTGAAAGACGGCGTGGAGATGGCGCGCGAATACGCGCTGCCGACCAGTCTGCTGCCGATCATTCAGCAGCATCACGGCACGACTCTGGTGGAATATTTCTATCACCAGGCGGTGACCCAGCAGGATCAGCAGGCGGATATTTCGCCGGAAGTTAGCGACGCGGAATACCGATACCCCGGCCCCAAGCCCAAGAGCAAGGAATCCGCCATTGTGATGGTTGCCGACGCCGTCGAGAGCTGCGCCGGGCAACGCGCGAGCCCACGCCGGCGAGAATCGAAACCCTGATCCATGAGCTTGCCATGAAGCGGCTCCACGACGGCCAATTCGATGAATGCGATCTGACCATGCGAGATCTGGAACGCATCGAGCGCTCGCTGGCCAAAACGCTTCAGGGCATTTATCACGGTCGAATCGCCTACCCCACCACAAGTTCGGCCGCCCCGGTTACCGCGACCCCCGCACCCGGACCGGCAGCGACCAAATCCGCGTGAAAAACAACCTAAATTTGACCATCGCGGCTCTTGTCGGCAGCCGTTGGGCTGGATTTCTGGAACAGCACCTGCGCCGCGCTCACGAATTGTTGCGATCTCCGCTGGAGGATATGGCGGTCACTATCGCGGGCGATGCGCTGATGCGCAAACTTCACCATCGCTACCTGGGCGATTCCGCTTCCACGGATGTGCTCACGTTCGAGCTGGACAAGAACAATTCCGGAGCGGTGGTTTCGGGACAGATTGTAATATGTCTTCCCGTGGCCCGCCGAGCTGCAAAGATTCGTGGCATTCCCATCGAAAAAGAATTGCTCCTTTACGCTTTGCATGGCATGTTGCACCTCGCCGGGTTCGACGATAGAACCGTCGCGGGTTTCAACGCCATGCACAAGAAGGAAGACCAAATTCTGATCCAAATGGGGATCGGCCCGGTCTTTCGTCCAAAGAATCCGCAAATTGCCGGGCGAAGAAGATCGCGCGGCGCGGTAAAATCGGGAACAGCGCGATGAAACTCTATCTCACCATCGCCGGCGTCGCCGCTGCCTCGCTCCTCTCGTTTATCTTCTCATCCCTGACCTATTCCCTGCGCGAATTTTCCCGCCAGCGCCTGGCCGAACTTCTGGGCAAGCGCGACGCCGACCACTGGTTCGAAACGCTCACCGAGCAGACCGCCGACCTTGTTTTCCTTACCGCGGTCGCACGGCAGGTTTGCAACGTGACAATCTGGGCGTTCACGTTCGCGGCGTTTGAACAGACGGATTTGAGCCGCATTTTTTCGCTACGGAATGACGATTGTCGTGGCCGTGATCATCGCGGTTTTCTGCTCCATCGCCGTGCCTTACGCGGCGGCGCGCTACGCCTCGGCGGAAATCGTCGGAACCGCCGCCCCGCTGCTTGGCGGGCTCTATTGGCTCTTCGCTCCGATGACGAAGCTGATGCACAAGATCGATCACACCGTCCGTCGCGCCCTGGGAGCCGATCAAACCAGGACGGATCACCAGCACATCGAGGATGATATTCTTTCGGCCGTCGAGGAAGGCGAAAAGGAAGGCGTCGTCAAGCCGCAGGAACGCGAGATGATCGAATCGATCATGGAATTCGCCCAGGCGACCGTCGGCCAGATCATGACCCCCCGGCAGGAATTCTCCGCCATCAGCGCCAAAGCGACCCTTGACGACGCCAAGCGCGCCATTGAATCGAGCGGGCATTCGCGCATCCCCCTGTATGACGGAACCCTCGATCACGTCATCGGCTTCCTTCACGCGCGCGATCTCATCAAATATCTAGGGTCCGCCACCGAGCCTTTCGACGCGCGGCGGGCCATGCGCCCGGTGGTCTTCGTCCCCGAGACCAAACCTCTGCGCGATCTGCTAAACGATTTTCGCGCTCAGAAGGTACACATCGCCATTGTGCTCGACGAATACGGAAGCACCGCGGGGCTGGTCACGATCGAAGACATCCTGGAAGAACTGGTCGGCGAAATATCCGACGAGCACGAACCGGCGGAGCCCCCGATGTTCAAAAAGATCGACGAGAAATCCGCGGATGCCGATGCGCGCATCACCATCGAGCAGCTCAATCGCCTGCTGGGGATTTCGCTGCCTGAAGACGCGGGCTACGAAACTCTGGGCGGATTCCTGACGACCGTGCTGGCCAAGATCCCGGAAAAGGGCGCGACGTTCGATCAAAACGGGGTCCGCTACACGGTGCTCGACGCCGAGCCGCAGCGGATCAAGCGCGTGAAGATCGAAATGTTGCCCGCCACGGCGGACGTCCGCCGCGCCGGGTAACGAGTTTTTGCGCAGATTCGCAGCCAAATCGGCGGTTTTACCGAAACACGCGCCGATCAGAACCTGCGCTGCCAGCGGTCATCCGCATCTCCATGCCCCATAAGACTTTGCAACCGATTCGAGTCTTCACGGGTTGTAACAGGCGTCTTTAACCACTAAACTACCCGACTTTCCCCAACGGGCAGGTTTTTCTTGATCATTGTCATGCAATCCAACGCACCCCAGGCGGCCATCGACCGGGTGGTTCGTGAAATCGAGAAGATGGGGTGCCAGCCGCACCTTTCCCAGGGTCGATTCCGAACCGTCATCGGCGCCGTCGGCGAAGAAGCCAACATCGATCAAAACCATCTGGCGACTCTGGACGGCGTGGAAAAAGTCGTCCCCATCATGAAGCCTTACAAACTCGCCAGCCGCGAGTTTCATGAGGAGGATTCGATCGTCGAGGTGGGCGGCGGAACTGTGCCGAAAGTAAAGGTCGGCGGCCTCCACACGGTCTGCATCGCCGGGCCTTGCGCGGTCGAAAATGAAACCATGCTGCGCACCATCGCCCGCCAAGTGCGAGACCGCGGCGCGACGATTTTCGCGGGGGCGTCTACAAGCCGCGCACAAGTCCCTATTCGTTCCAGGGATTGGGCGAATCGGCCCTGAAGTTAATGCGCCAAACCGGCGACGAACTGGGGATGCCCATCTGCGTCGAAGTCATGGACACCCGGCAGGTCGAGCCGATGGAAAAGTTCGTCGACTGCTTTCAGATCGGCGCGCGGAACATGCAGAATTTCGATCTCCTCCGCGAAGTCGGAAAAACCCGAAAAGCCGTGCTCCTCAAGCGCGGGCTGGCCGCCAGCGTGAAGGATTGGCTTCTTTCCGCGGAATATATTTTGAGCATGGGGAATCGCTCCCTCATCCTCTGCGAGCGCGGAATCAAAACTTTTGAAGACAGCATTCGCTACACGCTGGACGTAACCAGCTTCCCGGTTTTGCGGAAGCTGACCCATTTGCCCGTGATCATCGATCCGAGCCATGCCGCGGGCGTTCGGGATTACGTTCCGGCGATCGCCGCGGCGGGAATCGCCGCCGGAGCCAACGGCTTGATCGTAGAAGTTCATTACTGCCCCTCCGAAGCCCAGTGCGACGGGCCGCAGGCGCTCTTGCCCGAGGTTTTCGGGGATTTAATGTCCCAATTGAGGAAGATCGCCGCCGTCTTCGGGCGCGAATTCGCCGAGGTCGGCGAGCCGGTCCACAACTAGGGAATGCCAAAATGAAACGCGTATCGTTCGTTGCCGGCAACTGGAAGATGAATACGACCAAAGCGACCGCCGTCGAATTGGCGAAATCCGTCGCCAAGGGTTTGCCCGCCCATGCGACGGTCGGGGTCGCCCCGCCGTTCGTCTATCTCGACGCCGTCGGCGCCGCCATCACCGGTTCGAAACTGCTGCTCGGGGCGCAGGATGTTTATTTTGAAAAGAATGGGGCGTTTACGGGCGAGATTTCAATTGAAATGCTGAAGGACCTGGCCGTGAAATTCGTGCTGACGGGGCACAGCGAGCGCCGGCATGTCATCCTTGAGCCGCCGGCGCTGATCGCCAAGAAGGCCGCGGCGGTATATGCCGGCGGACTGACCCTCGTGCATTGCGTGGGGGAAAAACTCGAGCAGCGCGATGCCGGAAAGACCTTTGAGGTCGTACAATCACAATTGGATGAACTGTCGGCCCCGGCAATGCTTGACCCGGAACGGCTGGTGATCGCCTACGAGCCGGTTTGGGCCATCGGCACCGGGCGGACGGCGACCGATGCGCAGGCGGAGGAAGTTCATCAGTACATTCGCCAGTCGCTTGCGAAAAAATGGAACAAGGATTACGCGGATCACGTGCGAATCCAATATGGCGGCAGCGTCAAGCCGGAAAACGCCCGCGGTTTGCTCGCCCAGCCGGACATTGACGGAGCCCTGGTCGGCGGCGCATCGCTCAAGCCTGACGGGTTCCTGGGAATCGCCGCCGCGGCGCCGGCTCGATGATTTATTGATCGGAGTTTCGATGCTTCTCACTTTCTATTACGGGATCACCGGGCTGTTTCTGGTGCTCTGCGTCGTGTTGGTCCTGATCGTGCTCATTCAAAAAGGGCGCGGCGGAGGGATTTCCAGCGCCTTCGGGGGCTCGGGCGGAAATACCGCATTCGGTGCCAAGACCGGCGACGTGCTCACCTGGGCGACCAGCATCATATTCGGGCTCTTTATGCTTCTGGCGATCGCGCTGAATCTGATCGCCGACAAGATGGACCAGCCGCAGCAACCCACGCAACAGGCCACCCCAGCCGCGCCCGCCGCGCCCAGTGCGCCAATGCCCCCATCCCAATAAAACCCACCCTGGATCGACACGCATGATTGTCAGCATGACCGGATTTGGAGACGCCACCGCCGAACGCGACGGCACCCATTACTCCGTGGAAATCCGGTCGCTCAACAACCGGTACTTCAAGCCGATCATCAAGCTCCCGGATAATCTGAGCGGCCTGGAACCGGAGATCGAAACCCTGCTCCGGCAGAAGCTCGGACGGGGATCAATCACCTTCATCCTGAAAATGCGCCTCAATAGCGCCGAGGCGGCCTATCACATCAATGGGCAGGCGCTGAGGGCTTATCTGGACCAGTTGCAGGAAATTGAGGGACTGGAAAATTTCGTGCGGATCGATCTGGCGAGCCTTGTGAGTCTGCCGGGCGTGTGCCAGGAGCCGCGGGACGAATCGGACGAAATCGAAAAGCATGGCCCGGTCGTGCGCGACCTGGCCGAGGCGGCGATCACGCGATTGTCCGCCATGCGGGCGCGCGAGGGGCAGGCGATGCTGGTCGATCTGCTGAAGCACACAAAGCAGATCACCGCGCATTTATCTGAAATTCAGACCCGCGCGCCGTTCGTCGTCGAGGATTATCACAAAAGATTGGCGATGCGCGTGAACCAGCTTGTCGCGCGAGCCGAGTTAAATATTGATCAGCGCGATCTGATCAAGGAAGTGGCGCTCTTCGCCGAGCGCGCGGACATCAGCGAGGAGATCGCCCGCCTGCGCAGCCATCTCGAGGCGTTCGAGCAGGCGTGCAACGACAGCGAGCATTCGGGGCGAAAGCTGGACTTCATCGCCCAGGAAATGCTGAGGGAAGCGAACACGATCGCCTCCAAGGCCAACGATGCGTCCATCGCCACCCATATCGTGGACATCAAGGGCGCCATCGACCGGCTCAAGGAGCAGGTTCAGAACATCGAATAACATGGAACGCCGAAAAAACCCTCCATCCGGTCTATTGGTCGTGCTCTGCGGACCCTCGGGCGTCGGCAAAAGCACCATCGCGCGCGAACTCGCCGAAAAATACGGGCTGCATTACATCGTCAGCGCGACCACGCGGGCCAACGCACCGGGTGATGATCAGGGGAAAATCTACCAGCACATTACCGCCGACGAATTTTTCAATCGGCTCGACAAGGATGAGTTCCTGGAATATGCCCAGGTTTATGGCGACTATTACGGAACGCCCAAGCACCCGACCCTCGAGGACCTGGCCACGGGAAAGGACGTTTTGCTGGAAATCGACGTCCAGGGGGCCTTGCAGGTGCGGTTTCAGTATCCCAATGCATTGATGATCTTCATTTTGCCGCCCGATGAGCCTACACTGTTGCAACGATTGCAAACCCGAGGCCGCGACAGCGCGGACGAAATCGCCAAACGGTTCCGGGCCGCGAAGCGTGAAATTCATATGGCCAAGGGAAGCCGGGCTTTCGATTACATGGTGATCAACGACGACCTGGACCGCGCGGTTCAGGAGATTCTCAAGATTATTCGGCACAAACGAGCCGGAGGAATTTAACGACAATGATTGAAGCACTGAAAAGCGACGAGATCGTGACCAAGGTTGGCGGCCGATTCAAACTCACCGCCCTGATTCAGAAGCGCCTGCTAGAGCTGATGGACGGCGCTCGCCCCCTCGTCGAACGGGAAAACATGACCGATCTCGAGGTGGTGGTCCAGGAGATTCTCCAGGACAAGATCGCCATCGACTACGAAGCCAGCGGGCTCGATGCGCCGGTCGTGAAATAAAGTCATGGCAGCCGAATCCCTCAAAGGGCGAGAGATCGTCATCGCGGTTTGCGGCGGTATCGCCGCCTACAAAACCGCGGACATCGTCAGCAAGCTTGTCCAGACCGGGGCGGGCGTGACGGTCGCCATGACTGAAGACGCCCGGAAGTTCGTCGCCCCGCTGACGTTCGAGGCGCTGTCCGGCCGAGCCGTGCATACGCATACGTTCGACCTGAAGGACAGCTCCGACCCGCAGCATATCTCCCTGACGGAACAGGCGGATGTGATGCTAGTCGCCCCGGCCACGGCGAACATCCTCGCCAAAACCGCGTGCGGCCTGACGGACGACCTCGTCAGCCTGCTCATCTGCGCCGCAGCGTGCCCGGTCGTCTTCGCGCCATCGATGAATAACCGAATGTGGGAAAACGCCATCACGCAACAGAATGTCGAGAAGCTGAAATCGCTCGGCTATCGGTTTTTGGGACCGGACTCCGGATGGCTGGCCTGCCGGAACGTAGGGGCCGGGAGAATGGCCGAGCCTCAGCATATCGTTCAAGAAATGACCAAACTCCTCGGCGAATCGGAATCTCGTCCGCGCACCAAAAAGAAAGTTTGATTTATCCCCTCTCCCATTCGTGCAGTTCCGGCACGGTGGGATAGGGTGAGGGGCGATTCTCGAACCTCGAAAACCGCCCCTCACCCCGACCCTCTCCCCGTGAGTACACAGGGAGAGGGAAACACAAATGCCCACGATCCTCCACCAACTCGACCAGAAATTCCGCTCCGCCATCAAAGCGGCGTTCGCCATCGATTCCGACCCCCAACTCGCGGCCAGTCAAAACGACAAATTCGGCGATTACCAATCCAACGCGGCCATGGGATTGGCCAAAATCCTGGGCGAAAAGGAAGGCAAGAAGCTCAATCCCCGGGCGATTGCCGAACAGGTAAAAAGCAAACTGGAATTGGGGGAGATGGCGTCGGAGGTTTCGATCGCCGGCCCGGGTTTTATCAACGTGCGGCTGGCGCCGGCATGGTTGGCCAAAGAGCTTGCCGAGCCGCTAATTGAAAAAACCGCCAACCCGCAAACGATTGTCGTGGACTATTCGGGGCCGAATATCGCCAAGGAAATGCACGTCGGCCATTTGCGGAGCACGATTATTGGCGATGCGATCAGCCGGATTCTGGAAGACCAGGGACACAAAGTCATTCGGCAAAATCATATCGGCGATTGGGGGACGCAGTTTGGGATGCTGATCGCCTATCTCAAGGAAGCCCACCCTGAAATCCAATCAAACCCTGAGGCGGTGTTTCTGGCTGACCTCGAAGAATTTTATCGAAGCGCCAAGCAAAGGTTTGATGGCGATCCGCAGTTTGCGAACAAAGCCCGCAAAGATGTTACCGAGTTGCAGGGAGGCGGACAGGCGGAATTAAACTGGTGGAAATTCATCGTTCAACAGACTCGCGCACTATACAAAGATATATCGTGAGCTGGAGGTAAAGCTCGGACCCAACGACGAACGGGGTGAATCATCCTACAACGATCAGCTTTCGTCCGTCGTCGCTGAGCTAAAACAGAAGAATATCGCGATCGATTCCGAAGGCGCCGTCGTCGTCAAAGCACCCGGCTACGAATCCCCCCTGATTATTCAAAAATCCGACGGCGGATATCTCTACGGCACGACTGATCTCGCCGCCATTCGGTTTCGAATCAAGGACCTGCACGCCGATAAGATCATTTACACCCACGACAGTCGCCAGCAGCAGCACTTCAATCAGGTCTTTTGGACCGCCGAGCAGGCCGGCTGGGCCAAACCCGGAATGCTGATTTACGCCCCCTTCGGCTCCATGCTGGGCGAAGACGGCAAGCCCTTCAAAACCCGCACCGGCGGAACGGTGAAGCTCAAGGAATTACTCGACGAAGCCGAGCAGCGGGCCCTGGCCGTGGTAACGGAGAAGAATCCCGAGTTGCCAGGAGAGAAGCGGGAGCAGATTGCCCATGCCGTCGGGATCGGGGCGGTGAAGTATGCCGATCTGGCCAAGGATCGGATCAGCGATTATGTCTTCTCCTTCGACAAGATGCTGGCCCTGGATGGGAATACCGCGCCGTACCTTCAATACGCCCACGCCCGAATTCGCTCCATCGGCCGCAAGGCCGTCGAAAGCGGCGTAAAACCCGGAAACGTGACCCTCCAATCGCCTTACGAATTGGCCCTGGCGAAACATATTCTGCGCTTTACAGAGGTGGTGGAATTGGCGGCTCGCGAATTGAAGCCGCATTATCTGTGCACCTACCTTTACGAATTGGCAACACGTTTCAGCGGGTTTTACGAGAATTGCCCGGTGCTGCAAAGCGAACCAGAGATTCGCGCAAGCCGATTGGCGTTATGCGAATTTACCGCCAAGGCCTTGGAGACGGGGTTGGATCTGCTCGGAATCGAACACCCGAATCAGATGTAAATTCGTTTTACCGCGAAGCCGCGACGAGCGCGAAGAAACAACAAAATCTAACCACGGATTTCACGGATGGCACGGATAAGAGAAATACAAATTTCTTCTCTTCATCCGTGTCATCCGTGAAATCCGTGGTTTAACAGTTCTTCCTTTTCTTCTTCGCGATCGGAGTCTAGCCGCCGTGGCGGGCGTCTTAGCGGCTAATTCTTTATCGTGAGTCTGATCGTGCTGACGCTGTCGGGGGGCAGTTCAATCTGTAATTTGTTGGAGTTGGCAATCTTAGTATCCGAGACCGGTTGCGGCATCTTGCCGGCTGATGTCAGGGAGAAAATCTCCATCCGCGTATAAGTCTTCGCGTTCGACAGATTGAATTCCGTGGCCAGCGGCCGGGTCGATTTGTTGATCGCGACCAGGATCATTTCGCCCGGACGATCGGATTGAAGGCTGGCATAGATGGACGTATCGGCGGGGTCGTTCGTGGTGGCGCGGATGCTCGTATCGCCAAACGCGCCATCCTGCCCGTCGAAATCGCGGAACATACGGAACGCCGCGGCGATAAAGGGCTCATGATCAGCCAGCGGCCACTCGCACGCGGCAAACACGCCTTCGTGGCCGAAGATTCCCAGGCAATCAGCTTCAGCGATCGCGCCGGAGATTTCGTCCCACCCACCGAAGTTGTATTCGCTGATGGAGAGGCGCGTGCCCGGGTAATTGCGATTGATTTTGCCCAAGAGCCGGTGGATCAGATCGATCGGGCCGGACCCGTTCTTGGTGATCCAGCTATTTTCGACGTAGGTCGGGTCCCAAAGCGAGCGGGTGTCCTGCACGCGGGCGGCCGCCACATCCGGCGAGGAATCTTTTTCGGTAATTCGAATTTTGCGGACTCGCACCGAGGGATACCAATGGACGTCGAACACGTCGAGCAATCTGCGCCCCGCTTTTGTCCCGGCGTCTTTCATCGCCCGCAAATAAACTTCCTGAAAATCGCGCCCACCGGCGTCGGGCGCGCCTTGCAGATTCACGAACGCATGCCACCCGTAATTTGCTGGGCCGAAGACGAGCGTGTTCGGATCGATATGCTTCACGGCCATCGCATACTGAATGCTTTTATCGATCAGTTCCGCGTAGGTCGTTTTTTCCGCATGCACCTCCGCATGAGTCTGACTCCACAGGCTCGGCTCATTATCCAACATGAACCAGATGGGGGACTTCGCATCCGTCGAGCCGTATGGATAGCGTATCTGAACCCAATTGACGAACTCATCCTGATAAATGACGGGTGAATTCAGGTCGGGCGTCAAGGTAAATGGCGCATTCTTGAACGGCTGCTCCGGTCGAAACCGCTTACTCAGATAATCCGGGTCGCCGCGCAGGTCGCCGTCCCCTTTTTTGTCGGCCGAGACGTAACCGACCATGGGGACGGTGAGGATAATGGCGGCGCGATTTTGCGGCGCATTTTCGATTCCCGGGATCATCGCCCCGCCGGGAAGGTCGCCCCCGCCGAGGAAATTATCATTCTGGTAATGCCAGTCATTTCCGGCGTTGGAGGCGTTGTTGGTCCAGTTATACGCCGACCAGCGATTGCCGCCGAGGCGCGTCAGAGTGATGTTGGGATAATCCCGATCGATGGGGTGATTGACTCCGTAGATAAAGCGCGAGATCGGTTTGACGTCGGCTGTGGCGTCGATCGTGAACTGAATCGGCTCGGAAATCGACCCGGCCTGAGCTACCGCGAAGGCGCGAAGCACGCTAAGAAGAACAACCAGGGCAAATATCCAATGCTTTTTCTTGGCGTCTTCGCGCCTTGGCGGTTTCATCCGTATTTAGTGATTGGCAGTCGGATCCCAGCCGCCGAGGACCTCCGTGATGGTCGTCGCGGCGGCTTCTTCATCCGTCAATTGCCTGGACCACGGAACGCGTTTGTCCGGGTTTGCGCCGGGGCCGATGCTTTTATATTCGGCGTATCTGACGGTGTGAATTCTTTGCGGAACGCTCTTCCACGGTGACCAGCCGGCGGGGTTGATCTGCGGGCCCATCCAGCAATTCATATAAATCGCCGCGGCAAAGTCGCGCCAAGGGCGGCCCAGATAAACTGAGCCGTCTTTCACGTCGTCGGCAGCCGTGAGCTTGCAGTTCATGAAGACGTACCCGTATTCGGCGGTCTTCAGTGTTGAACCCGCGGTGAGATAGCCCGCGTGTTTGGAGTGAATTTCGCAGTCTTGGAAGACGGCCGTCGAATTTCCGAAGATGAAATCTACCGTTCCCTCGATGTAGCAATTTTCGAAGTAGAGGCGGTTGGTCCATGAAGCCGTGGGGGCCACGGTGGTCGCGGGGCCGTGGGTGCCGGGGATAGAGGGCCGGGTATCGCCCTGCGTGAGAGGGGGCGGCCCGCCGTTGGTGAAGAGAGTGTCCACCAAGCCGACGAATCGGCACCGGCGGAAAATGTCGCGATCCCCTTCGGCCGCAATCGCCACGGCCTGCGAAGAATTTGGCGGCGTGGAATTCGCGAAGGTCAGATCATCCGCTTCAAATTCCGCCGAGCGAATGGTCGTGCTCGCGCTCCGCGCCGTACCGATGGGAATGCCATTGGGGCCGGCGGTGTTGTGCTGGAGATTGAAGACCAGCACGGTCGCGGCGGCGTCATCCCCGTACATTCGAATCGGCGGCTTGTCGTAAGCGACGGTAATGTGCTCCGTGTAGGTGCCCGGCTTCACGTGAATCACCACCGGCTTGGGCCCGGCGGGGATGGAATCGATTGCCTGTTGAATGGATGTGAATTTTCCAGTGCCGTCCGCGGCGACTGTGATGGTTTCAGTCGACGAACAGGCCGAGAGAAAAAGAAAAAGCAAAGCCGAGAGCCCGCCCAGGCGTTTCATCGATACAGCGCGCGACGCTGTCTCGAGGGCGTACCGCCGCGTGTTGCCCCGCGGCTCCCGGTTTTTTTCCCCTCTCCCCATGTACTCATGGGGAGAGGGCCAGGGTGAGGGGCGATTTTTTTTGGAGCGTCGAATCCCGCCCCTCACCCCAACCCGCCGTGCCGGAACTAAAGGAGTGGGCGAGGGGATTAATGCTGTGCATCCATTAACGATTTCCCGTCCGGATAGACTCATTGCGCACTCGCACCCGACGGACTTGAGGAGGGATTCCAATGGTCCTCGCCGCCGAGCACCGCGGGAATGGTGATCGCCGCCGCCTCATCGGCAGTCAGCTGCTTCGACCATTTCACGCGCTTGTCCGGGATTGCGCCCGGGCCGGTGCTGCCATACTCGGCGTAGCGAACCGTATAAATGCGATTCGGTGCGGACTTCCAGGGGAACCAGCCGTCGGGGCTGATTTGCGGGCCCATCCAGCAATTCAAATAAACGACGTTGGCATATTGGCGCCACGGGCGCCCGAGATAGACGGAGCCGTCCTTCACATCGGGCGAGGCGGTCAATTTGCAGTCTATGAAAACGTACCCGAAGGGCACGCCGCGCACCGTGGAGGCCGCCGTGAGATAGCCGTGGCGCTTGCTGTGGATCTCGCAGCGGTTGAAGACGGCAGTCGAGTTGCCGAAGATGAAATCGACCCCGCCCTCGATGTAGGAATCTTCGAAATAGAGACGATTGGCGGGGGCAGCCGGTGCAACGGGAGCCGTGGCGGCCGGCGCACCCCCGGCCGGGATGGGGGCCTCGGCGCCGGGCGACGATCTGCCGTTGGTGTAGATCGTGTCCTGCCACCCCAGGAATCGGCAGCGGCGATAAATCTGCCTGTCGCCCAGACACGAAATCGCCAGGGCCTGTGAAATGTCCCGAGGAGTGGAATTGGCGAAGGTGACTTCATCCGCCTCGAAATCATCGGCATAAGCCACGACGCTGGCGGTTTTAAAGGTTCCGATTTTCTTTCCATCCGGCCCGAGCTTATTCGCCTGGAGATCGAAGGTCAGGATCGTCGTCTGCGCGTCGTCGCCGTAAACGCGAATCGGCGGTTTATCGCGCGTGATGGTGATGTGCTCGGTGTAGGTGCCGGGCTTGACGTGAATCGTCGCCGGAGCGGAGCCGGGCATGATGGAATCGATCGCGGCCTGGACCGTCTTAAATTGTCCGGTCCCGTCGGCGGCAACGACGATTTCCGGCGCCGGCTTGGGCACGTTGCTCACGTTGCTATTGCTGGCGCCGGTGCTGTTGCTGTTGCTGGCACACCCGACCGCGCCAACGATCCAAATCGCGGCGACGCTGCAAACGGCAAGGGTTCTACCTCTCATCAATCGATCCTCCTCGTGGGAGGAATGATAGCTTTGACGGGCGTGAGCCGGTAGGCCTGATGTCGATGATCCTCTTGCACTTTTGGCCGGGAGGATTGCAACAGTAAGATACCCCCCATGCCTCGAACCGCGACCGCGTTTGCTCTCATCCTGCTGTTTCCCGTCTTTGCCCTGGCCGATGTGAATTCGATCGGAATGAACTTGACCCAGGTTCCGGCGGACACATTTCTGATGGGCTCGGACAAACCCGGGACATTCTGGGACGAACAGCCGGTGCATCGGGTGACGATCTCCCAAAGCTTCTATGTTTCCGATCTGGTGACGATTGACCAATATCGGAAATTCAAGCCGGACGCGGCGCTCAATAACGCCTGCGCGCCCTACGCGGCGGGGATGAGCTGGTACGACGCGACGGCGTTTTGCGCGTGGCTTTCGAAAGTGGAGAAGAAACCTTATCGGCTGCCGACCGAAGCGGAATGGGAATACGCTTGCCGCGCGAACCCCGGGATGATCGGGTTTTCGCAGTGGTGCCAGGATGGGTACGGTCCCTATCCCTACGAGGATCAGATCGACCCGGTGGGTTATGCGGACGGGCGCGTGAAAGTGATCCGCGGGGCGTATCTGGATGAGCCGAGCAAGTACAGCAATCCCAAGGATTATTTGAATCCGTTTTCGCGGGAAGGGATGCCGCCAAATTTTGGGCCGATTGGGCCGTTCGGATTGCATCGCATCGGGTTCCGCGTGGTCCAGGCTGATCCACCGGCGGGAAATCCTCTCCCTTTTATTCCCCCCTACGCCCGGCAAGGGGTGAAGCAGACCGCGGACTTCGTCGCGCTCGGGCCCGACCCCAGTAAACCTTACTTCCGCAAACGGCGGATGCTGCCTATCCCGCCGGAGGACAGTTCGGATGAACTGATTCGTCACGCGGGGCTCGATCCATCGTTTCGGCATCACAATCACAGCCCAGGCTTGGAGATTCTTCCCAATGGGGACGTTCTCCTGATCATTTACACCTCTCACAACGAATACGAACCGGAGGTGAGCCTGATCGCATCCCGGCTGCGCTTCGGGGCCGACGAATGGGACTTCCCCAGTCCCATGTTCGACACGCCCGGCGCCAACGATCACGCCCCGCTGCTCTATAACGATCGCGGCACGCTCTATCTGTTTTGGGGCAATCCATACGCCTGGGGACATTTCCCGTTTAATTTTGTCACCAGCGTGGATAACGGCGCGGATTGGTCGGGCGTGAAATATCCCGAGGTTGTAGGGCCGATCGGGAACCTCGGGCGGCCGCAGCCGATTAATACGGTGATTCGCGATTCGATCGGCACGATGTATGTCCCGTCGGATAACGAAGGGGCGCACGCGCTTCTCTGGGCAACCGACGATAACGGAAAAACCTCGCGCGATACGGAGGGCAGAACCGGCGGACGGCATACGACGTTCGTCATGCTCAAAGACGGCACGATTCTGGGACTCGGCGGAAAGGACTCGGATATCAACGGCTATATGCCGGAGTCGGTGTCACATGATGGCGGGAAGAACTACGAGATTTCCGCATCGCCGTTCCACGCCCTGCGGAGCGCGCAGCGGCCCTGCGTGATTCGGCTTCACAGTGGACGCATTCTCATGGCCGGAGATTGGCGGGCCAGCAAAGGCCCGGCGGCCACGCGATTTTCCGAAAACGGCTGCTACGTCGCCCTCTCCGACGACGAAGGAAAAACCTGGCATTTCAAAACCCTCCCCGGCACCCAGGCCGGCAAGCATGGCTCGGACACACTCGGCTACTGCGTGGCCCGCCAAGCCCCAAATGGGGACATTCACCTTATTACAACTCTCACCCACCCGGCACTCGATCTCGAATTCAACGAGGCATGGATTCTCAGCGACGATACGGAGACGGACGAATCGAAAATCACGGCCAACTCAGCTACGGCAATTCACGACGTCCGCGATTACCGCGAGGATTACCCCGACGGGTCGCCACGAATTACCTGGAGCGCGGGGATCGGGAACGATGGCAGATATCTGCTGGAGGGACCGGAAACGTGGTATTACCCCTCCGGCGTCTTCCAGCGGCAAGCCGCCTATCACCTCGGCAAAAAAGTCGACACCGAAAATTACTTTTCGCCTGACGGCATCCCCGTCTGGCAATGGGAATACAACGCGGACGGCACGGCCGATTATTCGACTTGGTATCCCAACGGAAACCTGCGATCGCAATCAAAGTGGAAGGATATGGAAATGATTCCCAAGAGCGATCGGTTTTATGAATACCCCGGAAAGTTGTCCGTGGAGCCGTAGCCATCTCAAATGTTCTGGATCGCAGCGAAACAAGCGCCGACCAGCAATATTCCGGCGAACAATCCCGCAAATAGGCCCAGAACGAATGGAACCATACCGCGGCGATTAGCGCTAATAGCCAGGAGGAGCAAAACTATCACCAGGGACCCAAAGAAGACGAGGACAAGCGCCCCCGGAACGGAATTGGTGGCCGATGCCATAAACAGCACCGCGACGCCGACCACTATCGCGCCGACGACCAATCCAGCCATAAACTGCGCTGCGAGTCGACAGCCGCCGGGCGGTGCGCCTTCCTCGCCCACGTTGGACCGTTTCGTCCCGTAGCCTAAGAGAATCGGCTGGCGATGTTCGGGCGGCTTTTCGTCCATGTCTCGGCCTTGGGGGCTAGCGCGTCACCGTCCAATCCTCAGAGGTGCGATGAAGCAGACTCCTTGAAGCAGGAGCCCCAGACACATTCCGCAAAGCAGGCCTTGAGTAAACGGTGCAATCTTGCGGCGCGACCGGACCATCCAGACGATGAAACCCACGACGGCGACCCCAATTAATCCGAGTACAATCCAACCGACCAGGAGCGAGCCGGTTCCCCCGGCGGAGAAGCTGGCTACGCAGATGACCGCCACGAACCCGCAAAAGACGCCGCCAAGGCCCGTCGCAAGGGAGAGGCATCCGCTCGGGTCAGGCATGCCATAATCGAGAACCGGCGGTTTTTCGTCCATGAGTTTTCCCCAGCGCCTTAAATATTACTGTTGGAAAGAGCGACGAAGCAGACACCTATCAAAAGAATCGGGACGAAAACCGCTCCCGTCAAAAGGCCCAAATAGAAAGGTCCGAGTCGCCGGCGCGCTGCGCGTGATCCAGAAATTAATCAGAATCGCCGCGGCCAGTACCGGAACAAGAACCCACAGCGGATTGCCTACCACCCCAGCAAGGATGAAGAACGCACCGGCTATCCCGCCGGCTCCCAGGAAGGCGCCCGCGAAGAAAGGACCAACCGCGCCGCCCTGCCGCGGCACCGGAACGACCGCATAATCAAGCGTGGGCGGTAGCGGCGGCTCTTCGTCATCCACGATTCTCTCCCCCGATCGAAATCGGCGTCAGCCGATCCCGCATTCCATCGTGCATGGCCTGCAATTCCGCGAGACGGCCGCTCTTTCCGTCGCGGTAAAACAAATTGTACGTGTCAAAGGGGATGATCCGCCCGTCCGGGTGGGCGATGTGGACGCAGGTTTTCTTGACGCCTGCGCACATCAAAATTCCAGGCGTCCAGAAACTGCATGATGATGATCCGAAAAATGTTGTCGTAAGTAACGGCCGAGGGAGCGGCGACCTGAGGGAGGCAGCACAAAAGCTGGCGCAACGACAATTCCGAACTCTGCGGGGAGGCGGCAGTGGAAAACAATTTGAAAAGTTCGGCGCGAAGGCGCGGATCGCGCTCGTAGACGATGGTGTTGCCTTCCCCGTGAAGCAGGACTTTGGGATCGATCAGACCGGTGAGGGGAACCACCGAGCCGTTGATCTTCAGAGCGTAAGCCATAGCCAGACAATCGGGGTGGCACGGAACCGGGATCACGTCGGCGGGCTTGAAGACTGAGGATTGGGAGAGGATGTTCTGGCGAATTTCGCCGAGAGTGAGGCGGTCTTTTTCGGGGTCGAAAGCTTCCAACCGGCCGGCGATTTGAATCGGCTGAAACGTGATGCCACGGACGCACTTTTGCTTCAGGGCGAAGTCGATGAGGTCGCCGATCTCGTCGTCGTTCAATCCCTTTTTTAGAGTGACGACGAGGGTGGTGGAAATATTGTGCTCATTGAGGCGATCGAGGGCGCGGCGGCGGACGTCGGACAAATCGCTTCCGCGCAGAACGCGCAATGGGTCCGGGCGCTGGGAATCCCACTGCAAATAAACCTCGAAACCCGGCATGTAATCCTTCAGGCGGCGCGCGAAATCCGCATCGGAGGCGATCTTCACGCCGTTCGTGTTCACCATCAGATGCTTGATGGGGCGGGCCCTTGCGGCATCGAGGACGGCAAAAAAGTCCGGATGAATCGTCGGCTCCCCGCCGCTGATTTGGACAACGTCGGGCTTGCCTTCGTTACGCACGACGCAATCAAGCATGAACTCGATCTGTTGCATGCTCCGATGCTCAAGCCGATGCGGCGAGGATTCGCTGTAGCAGACGGGGCAGGTGAGATTGCACTGGTCGGTGATCTCAACGAGCGTGAGGCAGCTGTGCTGCTCGTGATCGGGGCACAATCCGCAATCGTACGGGCAGCCATAGCGGATCGGGGTGTTGAACTTGAGCGGCATCTGTCCGGGTTTGAGAGTCTGGCGCGAGAGCTTGTAATATTCCGCATCGGTTGAAATCAGCACCCGCTGATATTTGTGCTGGGGGCACCATTTCTGGAGATAGACCCGGTCGTCCTGAATGATGACCTTGGCCTCGACGCGCCGCAGGCAGGTCGAGCAAATGCTGTTGGTCAATTCGTAAAAGAGATAGGGGCGATCAGGCATGAACCACCTCGGCGGGCTGACCGGCGGGCTTCCGTAAAAGATTACGCACAGCGCACGCAGCGGCGATGAAGCTGACCATCTGAATCGGGCTTAACCCGAAGTATGTTTCGCGCGGCTTGATGAACTCAATCAGGAACCGCCAGGTGAAATAGGAGAAGACAAACCACTGAAACATCCGGCCCGGGGTGCGCGGCTTTTGGAGGTAGAACAGAAACACGGCCATCATGACGATGCAGTAGCCGATTTCGTAAAGCTGAGTCGGGTGGCGTGGGATGCCGTCGCCGAAATCGACGCCCCAGGGGAGAGACGTGGCAATGCCGTAGGTGTGATCGGGTAACCCCTCGAGAAAACAGCCGACCCGCCCGATGGCCAGGCCCAGCAGGATGGGGAAGACGAAGCGGTCGCCGGTGGATTGTTTGATGCCGGTAAAGTGTTTTGCGATTTCGACGCCGAGCCAACCGCCGGCGAGGCCGCCGACGATGGTTTTTCCGCCGAGCAAAAGTCGCGGCTGGTTATAGACGGGCCAGTAGGCGTGAATCGACTCGACAATGGCCAGGATCTTCGAGCCCAGCGCCGCTCCGGCAAGGCAGCCGACGATGATCCAGAGCCCGGTTTCATTGTTCAACCGCGGGCCGGGGAATTTTTTTCGCGTGATCGAAAAAAGAATCCCCCCGGCGATGTACCCGGCGGTTTCCATTACCTGATGCGCCTCGATGGCCACGCCGAACGGATGGAAGACAACCGGAAAAGTCACCTTTACCTCCCCGCAAGTTAGAATACTCTAACCGAAACGGGTTTGATATTCATTTTTAGATGAGCGCCATACCCTCGATCGATCGAAAGACACTCGTTCAAAGGCTCAACCCCGTCGTTCATCGAGCCGATCCCTTTTCGGCGGCTCTCCGTCGGGAACGGCGAATTCGCATTTACATCGGACATCACCGGGCTGCAAACCTTTCCAGACGAATATCACACGGATTTCCCACTTTGCACGGCCTCGCATTGGGGCTGGCATACAACCCCCCCGCCGCCAGGCGTCGATCCAATGAATTTCCGGTATGAGATTTACGACACCTACGGGCGCAAAGTCGGCTATGCGACCAGCTCGCGCGGCCAGGAAACACTCTTCAACTGGATGCGGCAGAACCCGCATCGATTGCATCTGGGGCGAATCGGGCTCGAGTTGCTCAAGCCGGACGGTTCGGTGGTCACATCTTCTGACGATTTGACCCACGTTGAGCAAACGCTTGATCTCTGGTCGGGGTTGCTGCAAAGCAAATTCTCGCTCGGCGATTCTCGGCTCAGCGTTCTGTCGTGTGTTCATCCTGATTTGGATTTGCTCGCGGTTCGAGTTGAGTCGCCGCTGCTGCACGCGGGCGATTGCGCGTGATCGTTCACTTTCCTTACGCTTCGCCGGAAACGGATATGGCCGATTGGATGAGCCCGGATCGGCATACCACGACGCTGATCCTGGCCGCGAATTGGGCTCAGTTTCCGCGCAAGCTGGACATGGACGCCTATGGCGCCACGCTCGCGTGGTCCTCCGGCGGCCTGGGCCAAACCGATCCGCATCGGTTCGTGCTGATCTGTAATGATGCCGATGCGCTGGAATTTGCGATCCATTTTCAGCAACGGCCGACTAATCTGGATCTCCCCTCGTTTGGGGCGACGCGAGCCGCGGCGGCCGATCATTGGCAGAAATTCTGGAGCAGCGGCGCGGCCATCGATCTGACCAGCAGCACCGCCAAGGAAGCCCCGGAACTTCAGCGGCGAATCATCCTCTCGCAATACGTCACGGCGCTGAACTGCGCCGGCTCTCTCCCCCCTGCCGAAACCGGACTGCTTTTCAATTCCTGGTACGGCAAGTTCCATTTGGAAATGCACTGGTGGCACTCCGTTCATTTCACCGCGTGGAATCGCCCCGAACTATTCGAGCGAAGCTTGGATTATTACCGGCGAATTCTGGGCGTTGCCTACGAGAATGCGCATCGTCAGGGATACGACGGCTGCCGGTGGCCGAAGATGGTCGGCCCGGACGGGCAGGAATCACCCTCTCCAATCGGCCCGGTGTTGATTTGGCAGCAGCCTCATCTGATCTATTACGCGGAACTTTGCTATCGGCGAAAACCGACGGCCGAAACGTTGGATCGATGGAAAGAAATCGTCCTGGAGACGGGGGAGTTTTTGTCGCAATACGCCTACCTCGACAAATCGCGAAATCAATATGTACTGGGTCCGCCGCTAAAAACGGTTTCGGAAAACACGGATGCGCACACGAATAAGAATCCCACGTTTGAACTGGCTTATTGGCGCTGGGGTTTGCAAACGGCGATCCAATGGCGGCAGAGATTGAATCTTCCGATTCCACCGCGCTGGACCGACGTGGTGGCAAAATTGTCCCCCTTGCCGCAGAACAACGGATTGTATCTTCTGCAAGAAGGGCTGCTGGACACATTCGACCGCTGGAACGTCGATCACCCCGCGATGCTCGGAGCATTGGGAATGCAGCCGGGAGATGGCGTCGATCCGCAAATCATGGGGGCCACCCTCCGGAAAGTGCTGGACAAGTGGCAATGGGATAAAGCATGGGGCTGGGACTTCCCCATGGCGGCGATGTCAGCCGCGAGAACCGGCCAACCGGAACTGGCGATCCAGGCCCTGTTCATCAACAGCCCGAAAAATCGGTTTCACCCCAACGGACACAATTACCAGCGGCCAAGCCTGACCGCTTATCTGCCAGGCAATGGAGCCCTGCTGGCCGCCATTTCACTGATGGCGTGCGGTCTAGAGAAAGACCCGGCCAACGAGGCTTCAGGGTTCCCGAAAAATGGGAAATGGTCCGTTCGGGCGGAGGGGTTTCAGCGGTGGATGGCGCCTGAATCCTAATCTTTCTCTTAATCCTCTTCCTACTCTTAATCCTACTCTTAATCATAATCTCAAAACGAGAGCAAGATTAAGATGAAGATTAAGAGTAGGAAGATGATTAAGAGCAGGATTAAGAGTAAGAGTAGGAGAAGATGGAGAGAAAAAGAAACGAGCCCTGGGTTGGGTGACTCCAGGGCTCGCTAGGGTGATCGGCCGCACCGAAGGAGTGGCACGGCCGTCATTGAGAGCGCCATGTGAACGCTATTTCGCAATCGTTCGGCGGCGGCGCCGTTTCAAAAGCACTCCCATCGCACCCAAGGACAGCATCATACTGGTCGCCGGTTCCGGCAAAGCATCGATGCTAGTGGCTGCCACGCCGCTCACGGTTGGGTCGCCGTAAGCGGGATTGCTGAAGTCGAAATCCAGAACCGGATCGTTCGGCACGGAGGGAACTACGATTTCAAGCTGATACGCCGCCATCGCGCTCAGGTCGCCGGTATTTCCATTGCCTTCCTGTCCGTTCCCGGCCGAGTAATTTCCGGATGCGTCGTACCACGTGTAATCGAACGCGGTCAGATCGCTTTCCAAGCCCGTGAGGCTCTCTCCGCTGTCGAAGCTGAAGAAGAGGTCGATCGGATTGGACCCGAAGCTCGACGGATTGCCGTTCTGATCGTCAACCTGCATATACAGATAACCGGCTTCCGCGTTCAGATTCGTCAACGGCGCGGTCGTAAAGGTTCCGTTGCCGTTGTTGGTGACGTACATGGTGTAATTGTTCGTCGTTCCGCCGGCTTCGGGATTGGTGCCGCCCTGCGTTCCCTGAAGGAGTTGCCGCCCATAGGCAATGGCGTTGCTGTTGGTCGGAACAAGTTCGACCAGAGGGGCAACCGTCGGGGCGACAGTGACGGTGGCGGTCTGATTGTTGTTGTTATAGCCCTGGTAAGTGTCCTGGTCGCCGTAGGTGAAGCTGTACACTTGGCTCGCCGCAGCCGTGGAGCTGGCGGTGAATGAACCGGTATACGTGGGGCTTGAAGCGCCCGCGGTGATCGTCGGCGTTCCGCTGAACCCACTGGTATATCCATTCCCATCCGCCGAGACACCCGACACCGCCGCGCCGTCGCGGAGCGCCGAGCCGTTCAGCGGGTTGCTGAGCGAATAGTTAAAGTCAACCGTCTGGCCCTGGGTGACGACCGGGTTGAGGATCTGATTGGGAATCGCGGCGTGATCGAATACCGATCCGGTGATCGTCGCCGTGACATTTGCGTTGCCAACCGCGCTGGCCCCGGGGAGCGACTGATCGTCGCCGGTATTGAAGCTCACGTTGACGTTCTGCGTCCCGGCCGTGGAAGCCGCGTTAAAGGCGGCGGAGTAATCGCTGGAAGAGCCCGCGGAAATCACGCCGATGGTTCCGCCGCTGAGATTCGCGCTGGTCCCGCCGACCTGGAGGCCGGCGCGAGCCGCCCCACCGCCGTCGGTCGCGGCTGCGGCAAGGTTCACGTTCGCCGCCAGGGCGCCGGAGTTCACGAAGGCGTCAAAGTTGTTGCCCGCGGTAACCGTCGCCGAGGCCAAGGCATGGTCGAGGACGTTGACGGTGACGGTGCCAGTCTGCGAGCCACTAGTTGAGTTGGAGTCGATGACCGAGAAGGTACCCGTCTGACTCGCGCCGACAGCGGTGCCGTCGAATGACAATCCGGAATAGGGATTGCTAGTTTGCCCCGCCACGACCGAGCCATTGACCTGGCTGCCGACTACGTTGGAGACATTGGAAGTGTTGAACGTGACCGGGTCCGAGCCGGTCGGAGCAGTGTTCTGGATCGTGAAACTGAACGGATCGGTCCCGCCGGTGATAATCGAGCTATAGGTCGGCGTCGCGGTGATCGTGCCGATCGTTTCCCTGTGGACCAGATCGGTTTCACCGGTGTTCAACTCCAAGTGATACGCGGGGTTCGAGACGCCGGTAAGATTAAGTGTGGCAAACCCCCCGTTCGCCGCGAGGTTCGTGCCATGGCTGAGGGTCGTATAGGTCATCAGGGTGTATTTGCCCTGATCGAGCGAGCCGAGATTCAAGGCCAGGATGTCGCTCGTGCTGGAGGTGTTGAGTGTGCCGACGACGGCGAGTTCGTCGTTATTCCCCGCGCCGACGCCGAGAGACAATTCGCTGTCCGCGCCGAAGGTTACGGTGTTGTTATGGCCGGTGGTGCCGACGCTCAACGTCGCCATCGACGTATTGGTATCGCCGGGCGAGAGAATTGCCAGGACGGTCCCGGATTTACCGGTGAGGGTCAACGTGTCATTGGTCGCCAGGCCGATGGTTCCGGTGCCACCCAGCGTCGTGCTGGCGGTGATGCTGTTGGGAATGGAAACGTTGCCCAGACCAGAATCCGTCCCGTCAATATAGAGGGTTCCGGCGTCAATCGTGGTGGTCCCGGTGTAGGAGTCATTGCCGGACAGGAGCAGGACACCGCCGCCCTTTACGGTCACCGACTCGATGGTGTTGTTGAAGGGGATGAGGTTGGACGTGACGGCGAGGTTTACGCCGGGATAAAGGCCGCCGGAAACCGTCGCGGTGGCGATGTTAAAGGTCGTCGCCGACTGAATGCTGACGCTTCCGCCGCTGATCATCGCGGTCGTCGACGCGGCGTCGGTCGTAACGGCGGCGGCGTCGCTGGTGCCGAAGAGAGAGTAGTTCCCGCCCTGGGAGTCGCCGTTGTTTCCCAAAGCGGCGACCAGGGAGCCGCCGGTGAACGTCAGATTGGGCAGTGTGATGCGGTAGCTGGATGTCCCCAGATCGGTGACCGTTCCGCCGCTAATGGCGATCGTTCCCGGGGCCGTGTCGTTCCAATAGCCGAACGCATCCGTTTCTCCGCCGATCAAAGTGCCGCCGGACTCAACCGTGGTGGTACCCGAACCGAGGGCGGTATCGCCGGTGTTGAGGCTGCCGGCAACTTCAACCGTTCCATTAATAGTCAAACCGCCGGTGTAGGAGTTATTGCCGGTCAGCAGCAGCGTTCCTGCACCGGACTCGCTGATGCTGTGGCTGCCGGAGATTATGCCCCCGACGGTGAGCGTGCTTCCCGAGACGGTGACCGTCGGGTTAGTTCCAAGCGTGACGGCGCCCGTGCCGAGATTCAGGCTGCTGGTCCCGCCGAAGGTGAAGCTGCTGTTCCAGTTCTGAGTGACGTTGTGGCTGAGGGTGATGGGGTTGCTGGTCGTGTTATCGAAGTTTCCGCCCGCGATCGTGAAGTTGCCCGTGCCGATCGCGGAGGCGCTATTGATATCGAGCGTGCCGGCGTCGAGGACAGTGCCACCGCTATAAGTATTCGTGTTGGAGAGAACCAGGGTGCCGGTGCCGGTTGCCATGGTCAGTATAGCGCCGGTGCCCCCGCTGAAGAGGCCGGTCTCGGCGAAAGTCATTCCGCTGGCGATGTTAAAGGTATCGGTGCCGGTGTTCAGTGTAACCGCTCGGCTGCCGGAAACGTTGCCCGTCGCGTTCAATGTGCCGCTGGCCAGTGTGATCCCGCCGGACGCGCCGAGGTTGCTGTCGCTGGAGATGCTGAGCGTGCCGGCATCAATGATCGTCCCGCCGGTGTAGGTATTGAGCCCGGAGAGAACCAGGGTGCCGGTGCCGGTCGCCATGGTCAGCGCGCCGCTCTGGCCAGTGACGTTGGCGATGACGCCGCCGTAATTCAGGGTCTGACCGCTGGCGACGTTGATCGTCCCGCCGGACGTTCCAAGCTGAATTCCGCGATCGCTGTCGAGGGTCAGGCTGGCGGTGTCCTTCAAGGTGCCGCCGGAGAACGTCAGGAAGTTCGCAACGGGAGTGCCGGCCGGCAGCGGTTGGGGGCCTAAATCGAGATCGTTGCTGATACTGAGCGTGCCGCTGGAGAGGTTCCATAAGCCGGAGTAGGGGTTGCTGCCGCCGAGGACGACCGTGCCCGCGCCGGCGATATTCATCGTGTCATTCGACGCGCCGGCGGAAAGATCGCCAGCGTCGATCGTGAAGTGTCCTGTCCATGCTGCTGGTTTTCAAAGTGAAAGTATCGCCCGCGGTTGCGTCCAGATTGATCGCGGCGTTTTCGACCGCCGTTGTTCCGCTGCCTTCCACCGCGCCGCCGCTGTTGAGGGTCGACCTGGGCAGTCGAGGTGATTCCGCCAAACTGAAGGGTGCCGCCCGTTTTCGACGACGGGAATCGCTGATCCGAGTGCGCCATCTGGCGGTGACATTCCACAATTCCACTGTTGACGGTGACGCCGCCCGGTGAAAGAGTTGGATCCATCGGAGAGAGTGACTGTTCCGCTTCCGCTCATCGCCAGGCTGCCGCCGGTGCCGCTGATCAAGCCGGAAATATTCGGCGTGGTCTTGCTGTTATTCAAAGTCAGGGCGTTGCCGCCCAGGTTGACCGCGCCGGCGCCGGTGAGAGAGAGCAGGCTTTGATTCGGCGCCAAGGGCGAGCGTGCCGGGTGTTGGTGACATCCGCGGTGCCGCTGCCGAGCGCGCCGGTCGTATTAAGGTTTAGCGTTGAGCCGGGCTAACGGTGACGCGCGGTCCCGGTGACAAGAGAAGAGGCCGCTGTTCCCAATGTGGAAGAGCCGCTGCCGGAGAAGGTGATCGTTCGCCCGTGCCGCCGTCGGCCAGCGCGCCGAGGGTGAGGGCTGTGCCGGTCGCGCGCGATGAAGGTGGCGTTGCCGGTCAGGGTGGTTGTGCCGAAGGTCAGACGCGGCCGTTCCGCTGGCGACGTTGGTCCCTTTTGCGAGGCTCAGGGTGTTGTGCGCCGATGGAGAGGGTGCCGAGGGTGTAGTTGACGCCCGCGCCGCTGCCGGCGAGGTCGGACGTAAGTGTCGAGGTCCGCCGAATGGTCGTGTTGTAGGCGGTGAGGGCTCCGCCGGTTTGAAGATCGAGGGTTCCGCCGTTCAAAACCACTGCGCCGGTTCCGAGAGAGGCGGAGTTTTGAGCCGCCAGTGTTCCGGCCGACACGGTAGTGTTGCCTGAATAGGTGTTGGCGGTGGTCAGGAAAAGCGTACCGGCGCCGGTGGCCAGGGTGAGGCCCCCGGTTTGCCCGGAGACGTTGGCGATCGTTCCGCCATAGGTGAGTGTTTTGGTACTGGCTGACGTCGAACGTGCCGCCGGCGGTGCCGAGCTGTATTCCGCGATACTGGCTTAGGGCAAAGCTCGCGGTGGCGTCGAGGGTTCCGCCGCTAAAGGTGAGATAGTTAGCCACGCCAGGGGAAGTCGGCGCGGCACCGAGATCGGTGTCAGCACCGATGCTCAGGGTGCCGGAACTCAGATTCCACAAACCAGCATAGGTATTGGCTCCGCCCAGGGTGATGGTTCCAGCGCCTGCGACGGTGATAGTGGAGGTGGACGCCCCGCCGCTCAGATCACCCGAATCGATGGTGAATGAATCGGAGGCGGTGCTGCTGGTTTCGAGGGTGAATGTGCCACTGGCCGTATTGGCGAGGATCATGGCCGCGTTTTGAACGGACGTTCCGCTGCCTTCAAGCAGCAGTGTCCGCGTCAAAAGTCAAAGCCTTGGTCGAAGTGATTCCGGCCAACTGCAACGTGCCGCCGTTGATGGTGGCGGTGCCGGTGCCCATCGCGCCAGCCGCGGTGATTTCAAGGGTTCCCCCGTCGACGTTTACGCCGCCGCTGAAGGAGTTCGACCCGTCGGACAGGATGTAGGTGCTAGATCCGGTCTCGGTGACAGCGACCGTACGCAGCCCCGTGCCGTTGCTGATGGCGCCACTCAGGGTAACGACTCCGGCTCCAGTGCCAGTGAGGTTGAGCGTGGCGCCGGTGTTACTTCCGTTATTTGTAAACGCGTTGGCGATGCTTTCATTGCTGGCGGAGCTTTGAGTGATGGTGGGATTGGCCTCGATATCAAAGGAATCGCCACCGAGGAAGAATGCGCCGCCGCCACTGCTGAAGGTCAGTGCTGGTGAAGATAAAGTCGTTGGCGATGTTGTTATCAAGGGGGATGGTGTTAGTACCAAGATTTTTTGTTCCCGCAAAGATGAGCGCCGTGGCCGTATTGGACGTGGGGGCAGTGCCGCCCCAGTTGCCGGTATTGCTCCAGTCGCTGGCAGTTCCACCAGTTCCGCCCCCGTTCCAGGTAAACGTCGCGGCCGATGCCGCGGCAGCGTTGGCATTGCCACCACACCCGCGATCGCCAGCGCCATAACCCCGGCGGCTTTGGCCTTACCTCTAAATGCACCTATAGAACGGCTGCTGTACCCTAGGTCTTTCCACAATCTCATCTGAGGCTCCTTCTCGATCGACTTCTCTCACTGGCGGCAAACTGCACCTACCGAGTGAGCGCCTCTGGACCCTATGTGCCACCCGACCAGACTGAGGTATCCCAAGAACGGCGACCCAACGCCGGTTACGGCGAGATACCTCTGACGAGCCGGATGATTCCCACTTCAGCGACCGCCCTGACGGCCGCATTCGAAGAAGACAATGTCGCAAAAACCCCCAAAGACAAATCTGCCAAGCCCCGATTTTTCGGATTAGCGCTTTCTTATTCGCACGTTCTGCCGCTTTATGCCGGTGAATCCCCGTTAGGCGATACAGACGTCATAACCGGTCAAACGACCTGCACAATTCCCGAAATCTGTTCCGTTTATGCAGGCAAAATGGATGGAACCGCCAATCCGCCAGAGGACCCCAAGATCAAGGCGCGAAGAAAACCAATAATTGGCCCTTTGCATTTCCCTGCGCGGTTTTACCTTGGCGTCCTCGGCGGCTTGGCGGTTTAATCATCTTCAATGATTCGAAGAGACGCCCCCAACGAGATCTGGCTGATCGCCCAGCACGATCATGCGCTATTGGCCGGGGAGCTGCTGAACAACGTCGGAAACGCCCTTTTTTCGCCGCCGACCCCGTTCCAGGCGGTCATTTCCGCCACCAGTCATCATGATGTGGGCTGGCAATCGCGGGATGCGTACCCCTCCCTGAACTTCCAGAATCGGCCTGCCCATGTATTTGAAATAAACATCGAAATCGCCCTCGCAGCCTGGCAGGATTCGGTCTCGGCGGCGCTTTTGGAGGACCCGTATTCGGCCCTTTTGGTGAGCTTGCACGCCATGAATCTGGCCGCCGGCGCAACGGCCAAAACTCCGCCCGATGCCTTCCGCCTCCAGCAATTCTTCCAGCGCCAAGCCGAGTTGCAGGAATCGCTGCGAAAGAAACTGGGCATGCGGACAGACCTTCCGCTGACTGGCGGTCTGCGCGGCTCCGAGCGGTCGGACGATGAAGAACTTCTCGCCTCCAATTTCCATTTGCTTCAGTTATTCGATCAACTGAGCCTGGTCCTGTGCTTCGATCGGCTGGTATTTAAGCGCATTGGGGACGTCTATCCGCGGCCGATGGAAGCGCCGGTGACGATTCGTCTCGATCGGACGGCTCCGGGGGTGATTCGAATCGATCCCTGGCCCTTTGCCGTACCCCGATTGAATCTGCAAATTCCCGCCAAAAGATTGCCGGATAGGCGGTACCCCAGCGAATCCGCGCTGGCCGATGCGTACGCAAAAGCCAAAACGGAATTGCTCCATGTACAGTTGAAAACCTGGCAAGAAATCTGAAATCTGAGATTGAAGATCTCAAAATTCCCCTATACTCGCCCGCATGATTCTAGCCGGTGTGGATGAGGCGGGTTACGGCCCGGTTCTGGGGCCTCTGGTGATCGGCTGCTGCGCGTTTGAGATCGCAGGCGATTTCCCGCCGGAAGAACTCCCCTGCCTTTGGAAAAAACTGAGCAAGATCGTCAGCAAGAAGAAATCCGCCAAGGGGAAAAAGCTTCACATCAACGACAGCAAACAGGTTTACAGCCCGAGCGCGGGATTGAAGGAACTGGAGCGGTCCGTGGTGGCCATGGTTCTGGCGATGGGACAGGAGCCGAAGAGTTTATGTGATTTTGTGAACTGCACGGCCTCGCACGTGACCGAGGAACTAACCCAATATTCCTGGTATCAAGGATATGACGAGGAGCGATTCCCCATCGAGCAACCGATGCTCCCGCTGCAAATATTCGCCAGTGCCCTTCGCAGGCAAATGGAGACCTCGGCCGCGCGATGCGTGCATCTGGCGGCGCGAGTTGTACTCGAGCGGCAGCTTAACGAGCGCTTCGCCGCCACGCGCAACAAGAGCGCGGTGCTGGGTTCGGTCACGTCGATTCATCTCGATTTTCTTTTGCGAACATGGGGGACACAGCCCCTGGTGATTTTCTGCGACCGCCAGGGTGGGAAGGAACACTACGGCAGCGACCTGCGCCTCTGGTTTGGCGAATGGGATTTGGAAGTCCTCAACGAAAAGGACGGCCGAAGCGATTACCGGCTAAAGCGAGACGCGAACACGGTCCACATCTTCTTCCGCGAAAAGGCCGAGTCGCAATGCCTCCCCGTCGCCATGGCAAGTATGCTGAGCAAATATCTGCGCGAATGCCTCATGCGACGCTTCAACGCCTTCTGGTCGCAACAACTACCGGAGGTCACGCCTACGGCGGGGTATTACAATGACGGGCTGCGGTTTTTACGGGATATTGAGGTGAAGAGAAGGGAGCTGGGCATTCGGGATGAGGAGATGATACGGTCTCGGTAGAGACGGAGAGACGGAGGGAGGTTCGGCGCGGGGAGACGTCTCAAGCTGCGCTAGAGCGGGCGAGCCGTGGAACAGTTGAGCAGTGGAGGGCGAGGCGGGCCGTTCGGGCAGAGGGAGGTTCGCGAGGCATCTTTTGCGTTCAATAAATACGGGGGGGGTATAGCACATACGTAGATATTGATGAATAAATAGCTGCGTCCCCGTTTCATGTTCCGTTTCATGTTCCCCGTTTCATGTTCGGCAACATCGTCAGCCAGACCAGTCCTTCGAACCAGCCGCGCTTTGCGTATTCTGGAATGCAGCTCGACCCTGCAACGGGTCTCTACTACGACAGCGCGCGTTACTACGACGCCGGCACGGGCACATTCATCAGCCAGGACCCCACAGGCTTTGGCGGCGGGACAGCCGATCTCTATGACTACGTCGGCAATGACCCGGTGAATATGACCGATCCGTCGGGAGAGCGCGGATTCGCCGCCGAAGCGGTGCAGAATAAGCCGTCCATCCAACTGATGTTCGCGCCTCCGACTGGAGGCGGCGGTGGAGACGTAGCTGCTGCCAGACCTCTCCGACCTGGAACAGCTATTGGCACTTGACCCGCTAGCAGCATTTGCCGGCCCCCCCGACGAGTTCACCCAGCTCCACCCCAAGCGGCGGCGGAGGGCCTGGCGAAACCATCAATTGGCCGGATTTTGGGGTGGGCGGCCCGGCCATTGGTCCGGGATTCTCGTATAACGCAGACTTCTCGGATGTCATGGTTAATCCGGCGGCTTATGGGTACTCACCGCAATTTGACCCATCGACTCAGCTGCAAAACCTTACAGACGGCCTAAATCAGCTTCTCGATGACCCAGCCGCCGATATGGAAAACGAGCAAATCAATTCCTACGTCCAAGCGCAGAACAAGATACAGAATGCTAACATCGAATACGGCGGGTTTGACTACCTCACCGGCGGGGGACAAACAGTGCCCATTTATACCACGCCAGCGTCGATCGACTACATTTCCGGTGGATTCAACCTAACAGGCCAGGCCTTACTCGCAATAGGCACAGACGGCGCGTCTCTAGAAGAGGAGTCGATAATTGACACTGCGGTGGTCGGTGCAGAGGATAGCGCCGCAGATGCAGTCCAGGATACTGTTCCAGTCTATCGGGCCGTTTCTCAAGCCGAGTGGGACCAGATTGCTCAGGACGGCGAGTTCTACTCGCCTCCGAACGCATCAACGCCGACGGGCAATGCGGGCAAGTGGTTCTACGGCGACCAAACTTCGGCGGAACAATTTGCAAGCACCATATCTCAGCTCAGCTTGAAAACACTCCATACGGGGTGGTGCAGGCCCAGGTGCCGAGAAGCTCAATCACATTTATGCAATCTGGGATTGACAGTGGCTATGGAGTGACTAACGGCACGGGCCTATTCTCCGAATTCCCCGGGCTTAGCGGGGTTCCAATCGCACCGGTGACTCCTCCATAGGAGTTTTATGGCAGATCAAATACTTGAAAAAAATGCCCCTCGCGTCCTCTTCGATATACGAAACGACGCGGACAAACTTGCAAGGATGCAAAAAGCCTCGACATCCGCTGGGCCGTGGGGGGTCGCGATACAGCATGGCTTTGTTGGCTCGCCGGAATGGTGGTCAGCTCTTGAATCACGCGAAATAAAACTCGAAACTTTTGAGGGCACGATCAGCGGCACAGACTTTGGTCCCATGGGCGACACACTGGAAGTGCACATCACAGGACCGGAGGGAAAGCAAGATTGGATCGCATGGACGGGATTTGATGTGGCGCTTGTCGGAACCAAGGTTCGCACCCGTTACGTGCGGCTGCTGCCCAAGCAGCCTTCAATTCATCGACCAGGCTAGCTATTTGGTTCCCGTGCTGTTACAAGTCGAAGTTGTGGATTAACCCACTCAGTGGGAACCCGCCACACGGCGACAGAGAGCGAGGGAGCGTTGGTCAATTCGAGGCACAAAGCCCCTTCGGAATTTTGATGCCCAGCGATACCGTCGGTGCCGCCGCCGACTTCAAAAACTTCTGGTGATATAATTCGCTCGGCAATCATGAGCGAAGTGAGCTTGAACCACACGAAGGCCGGAAAATCATCAATCAAACGAAAGCGAACAGGTCTGAATTAAGGTCAACGCGGTGGCATCTTTAAAAGAACTGAGCGGGTTGATGGCATTCGGATAGGCTTTACACGCCGATCGTGCAACCGTCTAATTCGTGGTGATGTACCATGATTCGCCAGGTTCTGTGGTCGTGGTCACTTCCGCCGACGCGGGGCATTTTGAGCTGGCAAACGAATTGATGGATTCCGTGCGGAGTCATCCCGGCCTCGCGCCCATCAAACTCGGCATGCTGGACTGCGGCCTCACAGACGCGCAGCGAGAATTGCTTATCGCGAAAGATGTGTTGATCGTGCGCGCCCGATGGGAATTCGAGGAGGGTTTTCCGCCGGAAATGCCGACGGCGTGGCTCGCGTTGTGGTCGCGTCCATTTCTCCCGAGATATTTCCGCGACTTCGACGTAATCGTCTACCTCGACAGCGATACTTGGGTGCAAATGGCCGATGGGATAGTGGACCTCGTTAACGGCGCCGAGCGCGCAGATATTGCGGTCGTCCCGGAGATGCATCCGAGTTACCAGCATCTTTACTTTCCGCAGCATCCCGCCCGCAAATTGCACCGACACGCGTTTGCCCAGGTTTACGGACAGCAGATTCCGGCTCCCATCGACGGCGTTGTTCTCAACTCAGGAATTTTTGCCGCACGGCTCGACAGCCGGCTATGGGCGGCTTGGGCGGCGAGTCTGGCCGAAGGATTGGAAATGGTCCGCAACGCGCTTCTGCCAGATGGCAGCCCCTTCTTTTCGGCGTGGCATCCAATCAACCACTTGATCGAGCAAAATGCCTTGAATCACGTGTTCAGCCAGAGAGGGTTGAAACTTCACACGATGTCAGCGCTTTACAACTTTATCTGCGGGTTGTCGAAACCGCTGTTCGACGCGGACAGCCGGAAGCTGGTCGAACCGTCTGCCCCGTATGCTCCGATCCGAGTCATTCACCTTTCCCCCGATGGGAAACGAGCGACCACGGTATTGGATCGGCACGGCCACACGCATCGTCACGGCCTCCGCTGGTCCGACTGGCGGGAAATCGTTAGCGGACATTGAAGGCAACAACGGAATGAAACCGGGACGTGCGCGCTTCACATCCGGGGGGTTGGACGGAGTAGAATGCCCCACGGCGGCGCCGTGGGCGTTATTGAGATGGGCGAGGGATTCGTAGCACGCTCGCGATTTATGGTTTGCGGCGCATGAACTCGCGAATGAGATCGGCGATTTCGTCGGCGGCGGTATCCAGGGCGAAATGGCCGGCGTCCAGGATGTGCACCTCCGCCTTGGGGACGTCGCGGCGGTAGGATTCGGGTTCGGACAAGTCGAACGATGGATCGTACTTTCCCCAGATCACAAGAAGCCGGGGCTGAGTCTTTTGCATCCAGGCTTGCCACTTGGGGTATGACTCGACGTTGGTGCGGTAGTCAAAGAAAAGATCGCTTTGGATGTCGGGTTCGCCGGGTTTGTTGAGGAAGGCGTATTCATCGGTCCAGAGATCGGGGTCGTATTTCTCGGGATTCGGGTCGCTGCCGACGTGCCGCGTGCGCGTGGTTTCGAAAGACAGAAGATTTTTCCGCAACGCCGCTTCGTTGGCGGCGCGGTCGGCCCAGAAGGCGCGGCGGGTTTTCCAGTTGGCGCCCAATCCCTCGTTGTGGGCGACGGCATTCTGCACAATCAACGCCTCGATGCGCTCTGGATGCGCAAGGGCCATGCGAAAACCAACGGGACCGCCGTAGTCCTGCATGTAGAGCGTATATTTGCTCAGGCCCAGCGCTTCGGTGAAGCGATCCATCTCGCGGGCAATGTTGTCGAATGTGTATTGATAGTCCTTGGCGGAGGGCGCATCACTGTGCCCGAAGCCCGGATAATCCGGCGCGATCATGTGATACTTGTCCGACAGCCGAGACAGCAGCGGTTCGAACATGCGCGACGAGGACGGCAGTCCGTGCAGCAGCAAAATAACGGGTGCGTCTTTCGGGCCCGCTTCGCGATAGAAGATATTCAGGCCATCCACCTTGATGGTGTGATACGTCGTACGTGTTTCCATCGTGGATTCCTTTGAATCAGCGAGAATATCGCCTGAAAGAATGAGCGTGGCGGCCACGCCGAGCCACGCTATTTGCCGCAATGAGATGCGATTCACGTGCTCGTGCGATTGTCCGCTCAACATCATTTTCCCCTGGGAATGAACCCGGGAACGCCGGTCTGGACCACGGCATTAAACCTGACCCGCGCGGTGACTCCATCGCTGATCTCGCGGATGGCGTCTTGCGGGAGGGCGGAAACTTGAAAGTTCTCCTGGATGCGGCTGGGATTTTTGGAGGTCGTCAGAGGAGCCGTCCCGCGCTGGATGGCCCAGGCGAGCAAGACTTGAGCGGGAGTCTTTTTGACTCGCTGGGAGATGGCGACGATGACGGGATCCTGCATCAAATTGGGATCGCTACTGTGGCCCAGGGCCGCGAAAGCCTGGAGGACGATGCCGTTGCTTTTGCAATAGTTCAAAAGATCCCATTGCGGCAGATAAGGATGGGATTCGACGTGAACCACCGCGGGCTTAATCGTCGCGGATTTAACGATATCCTGCACCTGTTCCAGGCTGACGTCGGATAATCCGATGGCTTTACATTTGCCGTCTTTCACGAGGCCCTCCATCCCCCTCCACGTATCCTGCAAGGTCACCCCTTTGTCATAAATCACATTGCCGTTGGCATCTCTCGGATCTTGGTTGTCTCCGGGTTGGAAAGCGAAGGGGGTGTGGATGAGATAGAGATCGGCGAAATCGAGTTGAAGTCTCTGAAGACTGGCCTCGCAGGCGGGTTTGACGCGTTCGGGGCGATGATTTGTGTTCCACAGCTTTGTGATGACAAAAACGTCTTCGCGCTTGATCTTCCCGGCCTTGAAGACCTCCTGCATCGCTTCGCCGACTTCTGTTTCGGTGTGGTAACGTTCGGCGGTGTCGAGCAGGCGAAATCCTGTTTCCAGCGCCGCCTTGGTGGCGGCTCTGGTTGCCACGGGGTCGGGGATGAGTGTGCCAAAGCCGAGCGCCGGCATGGCGCTGGAGCCATTGTTGAGGGGTATTTTCGTATATCGGAGGTCGTCGGGATTCACCATTTTTTTACTCCTTGAATGTCTTCGGGCTCTATTGTGAATCAATCCGATTTAACTTCCCAGATCACTTCCAACTCGACTGGGGAGCCGAAAGGGTTGCGGCGTCGCTCATCATTACAACCTCATGCGGCTTACCAGCACCCCATGTGAGCGCCGCCGTCAACATAAAGGATGTGACCCGTGATCGATTCGGAGTCGGTCAGATACATTACCGCGTCGGCGATTTCCTTGGCCGATGATGGGCGGCCCATGGGAGATCGGCGCTCCATCTCCTCGTCCGGCGTATTGCCTTGCATGGGGGTATCGACGACGCCGGGGGCGACGGCGTTCACGCGAATGCCATCCTTGGCGTATTCCATCGCCAGTTGCTGCGTGACGGTGGCGAGGCCGCCTTTGGTGATCATGGGGACTGAGGCGGTCGTGCCGCGGATGGGGTTGCGAACCAGAGCGGCGGTGATCGTCACGATGCTGCCGCCGGATTGGCTCGCCAGCATTTGCTTGATGGCCAGTTGGGTGATGTAGAGAAATCCCTCGACGTTGGTTGAAACCAGCGATCTGAGATCCTCAGCCGTGTAATCGACGAAGGGCTTGCTGAAGATGATCCCGGCGTTGTTGACGAGCACATCGATGGACCCGAAGCGATCGAGGGCCGTTTGGGCGATTTTGGCGGCGGTTTCGGGAAGCCCGATGTCGCCATCGACGAGGGCGACTTGCTGGGAAGCCGTGACTTCCATGGATTGGCTGATCTTCCGGGAATTGGCGACGACGTTATAGCCGCGTTCCACGAATGCGTTGACGACCGCCGCGCCGATTCCCTGCGAGGCGCCGGTGACGAGGGCTGTTTTGTTTGAATTGCTCACGTTGGCTGGTGCTCGCTGAAAAAGAATAACTGTTCGCGCGGGATTACAATATACAGGATCGGGAAGTGAGTCAGCGCGAGAAAATCGCATTTAGCGGAAAGAAGATCTTTACAAAACTTTACAATTTGGCGATCGGCCGGTGCCTACGACGTGGGCGAGGAGGCTGAGCGTTTTTCCCAAGCGGATTTGAGGAGATTTTTTAGAGCCATGAGAACGGTTTCGGGAGTCATAAAGCTCGGGGGCATGCGCAGATAGACGGTTTTTTCGTCGATGACGCTGAGGCGCCCGGCGCGCCGGTTAAGCCGGCCTGGGCGAGCTTGGCGTCGGCGACCGTGAAAATAATGTCCGGGTCCTTCTTGATGATGCTCTCGATACCGAAGAGACCGGCGAGCAGGCGCAGCTCGGTCATGGCCAGGAGCAAAATCGCTTGGCGGGGGGGATCGCCGAAGGCGTCGGAGAGGTCGTGCTCGATGGTGTGGAGCATTTCCAGGGAGTCGCAGCGGGCCAGACGACGGTAGGCATCCATGCGCTGACGATCGGCGGTGATCCATTCGCGCGGAATCAGGGCGGAGACGCCGATGTCGACGTGGGCTTCGGGCCGGGAGGGTTTGGGTTCGTTCTTGAGCTGGCGGGTGGCGTCCTCGAGAAGGTTGCAATACATCTCGTAACCGACGGCGGCGATGTGGCCGCTTTGTTCGGGGCCGAGGATGTTGCCGGCGCCGCGGATTTCCAGGTCGCGCATGGCGATCTTGAAGCCGGCGCCGAGATGGCTGTATTCCTCGATAGCCTTGAGGCGTTTGCCGGCGATGGGCGTGACCGGGCGATCGGCCGGCAATAATAGATAGCAATAGGCGCGATTTTTGTAGCGGCCTACGCGGCCGCGGAGCTGGTGCAATTCGCTGAGGCCGAAGCGATCGGCGTTGTTGATGAAAATCGTGTTGGCGTTGGGGATATCCAGGCCGCTTTCGATGATGGTGGTGCAGACGAGAATGTCCGCCTCGTGGCGGATGAATTTGAGCATGACGTCTTCGAGTTCGCCTTCCTCCATCTGGCCGTGGCCGATAAGAATGCGGGCGTCGGGGGCAAGTTTTAGAATTTCATCCGCCACTTCGGCGATGTTGTAGACGCGGTTATGGACGAAGTAGACCTGACCCTCGCGGTTGAGCTCGCGCAAAATCGCCTGGCGGATGCGCTGTTTGTCGTAGGCGATCACTTCCGTGACGATGCTCCGGCGATCCTGGGGGGCGGTGGCCAGCGAACTGATGTCGCGCAGGCCGAGCATGCTCATGTGAAGGGTTCGGGGGATGGGCGTGGCGGACATGGTTAAGACGTCCACAGTGCGGCGCATCTGCTTGAGGCGTTCCTTGTGGGTGACGCCGAAGCGCTGCTCTTCGTCGACGACGACGAGGCCGAGGTCGGCGAATTTGACATCGCCGCTGAGAAGTCGATGCGTGCCGATGAGGATGTCGATCTCGCCGGCGGCGACGCGGCGCAGGATGGCTTTTTGCTCCTTGGGGGTTTTGAATCGGCTGATCGATTCGATGTGAAACGGATAATTGACCATGCGCTCGTGGAAGGTGCGATCGTGCTGCTCGGCCAATACGGTTGTGGGGACAAGCACAGCGGCTTGCTTTCCGAATTCCACGGCTTTGAAAATGGCGCGCATGGCGAGTTCGGTTTTTCCGTAGCCGACGTCGCCACAGAGAAGGCGGTCCATCGGCTGCTGGCGCTGCATATCCTGCTTGATCTCCTCGGCGCCGGTGATTTGATCGGGCGTGGGTTCGTAGGGGAACTCGGCCTCGAATTCCTGTTGCCAGGCGGTGTCGGGGGGATAGGCGAGGCCGGGTTCGGCGGCTCGCGCGGCTTGAATCTCCAGCAATTCGGCGGCCATGTCCATCACGGCTTCGGAAACTTTCGCCTTTTGCTTTTCCCACGACCCGCTGCCGAGGCGGGAGAGTTGGGGATGGCCTTTGAATCCGCCGGCATATTTCTGGATGAGGTTGATTCGATTCGCCGGAACGTGGAGGACGGCGTTGTCCGCGAAGCGCAGGGTGAGGTATTCTTCGCTGCGGCCGTCCTTAATCATCGTGTGCATGCCGGTGAATTTGGCGATCCCGTGGGCGACGTGGACAACGTAATCGCCTTCCTTCAAATCGAGGAAGGAATCAATGGGGCGCGAGGCGACAACCTTGGCGACGCGGCGCCGCTTGCTCGTAACGATGGAACAGTTCGTGATGGCCGAGCAGAGCCAGCGGCTTTTCCCCGGCCCCCACTTCTTCCCAGACGAAACCGCGGTGGAGATAGCCGATGGGGAGCTCGATCTTTTCGGATAGTCCCGGGGCTTTTTGTTCGAGCAATTCGGAGAATCGCTGGCGCTCGCCTTCGTTTTCGCAGAAGACGGCGGTTTGATGCGTCTGGGCAAGTTCGTCGAGTTCCCCAATCGCCTTGGCGGCCTCGGTCTCGAATCTTTGCAGGGAGCCGACGGGCAGACGCACGTGACCGCCTTGCCCGGAAAGAAAGGTGGTACCCCCCTGCTCGAATTGGCTCATCTCGACACGGGTGAATCTCTCGGCATGCCGAAGGACGGCGCTGAGTGGATAAATTCCGCGCTCGTCCTGCAAGCGGTCGAGATAACTTTTGGCCTGCTCGGCGATCTCGAGGGCGCCCAGAGGGCGACGATCGAATTTTCGCGCAGGTATTGGAGGAAGCTCGCGGACTCGCCGGCCTCCGGCAATGCGCCGCGGATGTCCATCACCACGATGGAATCCAGTTTTTCACTGGAGCCGAGGGATTCGGGATCGAACCCGCGGATGGATTCGATCTGGTCGCCCAAGAAGTCGACGCGGACGGGCAGGCCCATGCGGGTTCCGGCGGATTCGAACAAGCCGGGGATATAGATATCGACGATGCCGCCCCGGACGGCGAAATCGCCAGGGACTTCAACCTGGTCGAGGCGGTTGTAACCATGCTCGGAGAGCCAGACGATCAGTTTTTCGATCTCAAGGGACTGACCCGCGCGCAGGGTTTGGATGAGGTAGTCGAGCTGCTTGCGCGACGGGACGGATTGCATGAGGGATTGGATCGAGGCGACCAGGACGCCGGAGACCTCGGGATCGGTTCCGGCGGCGTAACGCGCGACCAACCGCATGCGATTGGAGACCTGTTCCTCGCTGGCGCGGCCGAGGGTCCCCGCTAATTCGAGCGCGGGCAAAACCTGGGGGCGGGTTCGGGAAAAGAGTTCCACATCGTCGGCGAGGTCGTCCGCTTCATCGACGTGGCCGCAAACGAGGAGAATGGGTCGGTCAAGCTGCTTCCGCAAGACCGCCAAAACAGCGGCGACACTGCTGCCCCAGAGTCCGGAGACGCTGATGGCGGAGGATTGGCGCAGTTTTTCCGCCAAATCGAGCAGCGGGCGGCGCAGCAACAACCCGCCCGACCGCATCGGGTGGTGAGGTACTCATCTCGTGCGAACATGGTAGCGCGATGCGAGCGGCGCGTAAAGGCCGGGCCCCGATTAAAGAAGTGGAGAGAGAAGCGAGACGGCAGTGTCGGCGTATTGTGTCCATCTGGGGCGCTGGTCCCAGATGGCTTTTTCGACTTTGTCGGATTGGGCGAGGAACCCGCGCTGAATCTGGCGGACGGATTCGGTGACGGTCGGGCCATACAAGATCAGGTTCAATTCGAAATTGAGATTGAAACTGCGGACATCGAGATTCGCGGAGCCGAAGATGGCGAAGGCATTATCAACCGTCATGGTTTTGGCATGAAGGAGCCCGGGATTGAAGAGATGGATATCGATTCCCGAGGCGAGGAGATCGGCGAAATGGGCTCGACCGGCCAGGGCGGTCGCGACCTGATCGCCCCGCCGGGGCAGCATGAGGGTGACTTTGACCCCGCGGTCGGCGGCCATGAGGAGGGAGAGCATGGTGGTTTCGTCGGGGACGAAATAGGGCGTCGTCATCATTAATTGTTCTCGCGAGCACTGAATTGCCGCCAGCGCGAGACGGCGATAGGTGGCCTCGGGGCCGAGGGGACCGGTGGGGACAGCCTGCATGGCGACGTCTCCGGCGCTCGCCTGGGCGTCGTCGGGCGGGAGGGGGACTTCCTGGCCGGTTTCGAAATACCAGTCCTCGGCGAAGATGGTCGCCAGATCGGTCACGATGGGGCCGCGGAATGTGCCGGTTGCGTCGAACCACGGATTTCCGCGGCGGCCGCCATAATGCTCGTCGATGAGATTGTGACTCCCCATGAGGGCGACCTTGTTGTCGATGATGGCGAGCTTGCGGTGATTGCGCAAATCCATGCGAGCGAAACGGCGGCGAACGAGGGCGACGGGGAGCGCGGCGGCGACCTGAACTCCGCCGGATTTGAGGGCCCGGGCAAGCCCGCCGCGGCCGAAGAACGTGCGCGAGGCAACGGCATCGGCGAGGACGCGGCAATGTACTCCGCGGCGAACCGCCGCCACGAGCGCGTCGGAAACGCGCTGGGAGGGATCGTCGTTGGCGAAAATGTAATAGAGAAGATGAGCCGATTCCTTCGCGCCTTCGATCTGGGCGATCAAATCTTCGACGAACTTGGGGGACGCGGTTTGGAAAGTAACCTGATTGCCACCGGCGACGGGGAAGCCGGCGATGGACTCCGCCTGGCGGACGATGGGGCGCACGGATTCGGGAAGATCGAGAGTCGATTGATTCTGTGGGCGCTGGCGATGACGGGCGGGATCGCGAAAGCGATTGGAGACGCGAATGTGGCGCTCGGCACGGCGCGGACCGAGGCGGCTTTCGCCGACCAGAAGGTACAGCGTACCGCCGATATAGGGATGCAGGAAGACGATCATGAGCCAGGCGAGAGAGGCGCCCGGCGCAAGTTGCCGCCGAAGAACGATGGGGACCATCCCCGCCCGGATGCACCACCCAATCGCGAGGTAGCAGATGAACCAGGACATGCGGTAGCGGAGACGTTACCCGCCCTTGTCGCCGGAGAAAAGATCGCCCTCCGGAATGAGCTTCACGGGTCCGAGCAGGCCGGCATCGCGCAAGGGCCAATGCGAGGCGTCCAGCGGCCGATTGTGGATGCTCATCACATTGGCGTCGTGGAAGATTTTCCACGGAATGCCGAGGCGATCCATCGAGCGGATGCGATTGGCCGCGACGTTGGTGACATAAATATCGAGGATATTTTTCCCGGGCTTCAAGTAGGGGCCGACGTCGGCCGTGAAGGGTGGGGAGATCAGTGTTGAGACGGATTGGCCGTTCACCTGGACTTCGGCGCTGTCGCGAACGTCGCCTAAATCGAGGACCCAATGCGGGGCCCAGATGCTGGGTAGATCGACTTCGATTTCATATCGCGCGGTGCCGGCGAAACGCTGCCTGGCCGCTTCGTTGCCATTTGTCCAGGAGGCGAGATGATCCATTTCGAAACCGGCGGGCAGATCGGGGCCGCCCTCCACGAAATCTACTTTCCATTTCCCTTCAATGAGGATGGCCGCCCCGGCGGTTCGTTCGTAGGGCCAGGGGCGGGCCTCGACTTGTTCAGCGGCGAACGTGCGAACGATGCGGGATTCATTCTCCTTGAGTTGCAAATAGATTTGCGTGCGTCCGAGATTGTCCGTGCGCATCTGCGCCACGCCGGAGTGATCGGGATTCATGGGATCGAGAAGGACGGCCGACTGCGCGGGCTTGGCGAGAGTGATCCAACCTGAATAGTCGCCCCCGGACCAATTGACCAGGAAATAATTCTCGCCCTTTTCCCAGGTCCGTCGGATAAAGCGAATGCCGAAATCGGTCATTGTCTCCCGCTGCGTTCCGTGTTCGGTAAGCTCGTCGGTGATTTTCTGCGGCGATGATTCCTCCACCACTGTGACGCCCATGCGGCGAAGAAATGCGAGCTGAGTGCAGGTGCTCACGGGCATGTAACGGCACGGGGGGATGACGATCGCCGTGTAAACGTGACCGCCCAGAATGACGCCATGCGGCGACGGCTGGGCGTTTCGGAGCATCGCGTCAGAGACCTCGTCGAAGCCAAAGCCTCGCTGCCAGAGGAGCCACGCCACGCCGTGGACGGGCATTTCGCGCATCCAATCGCCGTCGATCTTCAGGGGCATGAGCATTCCTCTTGGCGAATGCCATAGATCGTAAATCGGCAGATACAACAGCACGTCGTTGTCTTGCGATCCGGATTGGAGGACGGACTGGCAGCGTGTGATGTAGTCGCAGAATTTGGGCAGATCGCGCCACAAGCCGCCCGTTGGGCTGAAATCGGTGGAGGCGTAGAAGACCCAGCCGGGCCAGGGGGCATCCTTGGGTGAATAGGGAATTCCGTGTAAGACGATGTGATTGACGCCGGCCAGAAAAAAGAAATCGGCCTCGCGTTTGGCCTTGGCGAGGGTGGCGTTGAACTGCTCGTCGAGCCAGGTGAAGGATTCGGCGGATGCGAGATTTTTGCCCGTGCAATGCGCGGCCGACGAGGCGCACTTGTCAACGGCAATATTCGTCTCGTCGAAATTTTCAAAGCACTCGGTCTCCGGAATATCGGCGGCGGCGTAGAGATCGAGAATGTTCGCGGGGGCGCCGTGGGCCTGCTCGCGCGAAAGCATGCCGTGCTGGTGGCACCACTGGGTCCAATCTTGGATGAATTCCAGGTGCAGCTCGGCCATGGTTTGGCAATAATCGCACTTGGCTTGGCCGATTTGGTCGGGAGTGCCGTCGCCCATCAGGGCGGGAAGCGCGCGGGTCAGGTCGTAATGGCGGCGGCCTTTGAATTCCTTGAAGAAATTGGACGTCCAGTCGCCGGCATATTCGTAGGAATCGTGAAACTGAGCGCGCGGCAGGAGGCCGTGATAATCCGCGAAGGCTCTGTCGAACTTTGCCAGGTAGTGATCCAGGGCGGTAGTGGAAAACGGATCGACGACCCATCCTTCGCCCCCGGGAGCGGCTCGCTTTACCTTTTGGAGAGGGCCGACGAGGGAGACGACGCAGACTCGCCACTTGCCGGACGGGGCGAGCCAATCGATTTTGCCGTTCTTGACCCTCCAAAGGATATCGAAAATTTCGCGATCGTCGGAAAGAGCGACGACGCACTGGAGGCGATCCGTGGGGAGTTTCGCCTTCCAATGCGATCCGCCTTTGACGTGAAATTCCTGGAGTTTGGCTTTCGCCGAGGCGTCGTCTTTGGTGATCCATGGTCCGCCCATGGGCCAGCCGGTGCCGGTGGTCATGTCGACGCCCATGTCGAGGCTTTTTGCGTCGGCCGTGGTCACGTTTAGCATTTCCATCCAGGTGGGGGATAGAAAGGGGATGTAGCGGTCTTCGTAACCGCGGGCGCCGTAGATGGGGCAAATTTCTACGCCGCCGATACCGGCTTGGTGATATTGGGTTAGCAGATTGCCTAAATTGTCTCGGTCGACTGCGCTGCCCATCCACCACCAACGTGTCCAGGGGCGGCTGACTTGCGTTTCCTTCGGCCACGCGAGGGGATTGGCGGCACATCCCGCCAGGATCGCCAGGAGCAGGAAAGCCGAGACGGTCGGGATGAATCTTAAGGATCGCGTTAAGGCATTATGCCGTAAAATGAGGTGGCGAAACACGGGGCGAGGCGGGGTCAATTTTGGTTGCAACGGGGGTGAAACTTGGGAGAATCCCGCGCCAGGCATTACTTTGTTGGAAGAATGGCGAATTTGTGCATTGGAGGGGAAAATGCGGATTGTCCGGCCCCGTCACAAGACAGTCATACCCGCTCGCGCCGTGCTCGCCGAGGCGCTCGAATCACGTTTGTTTTTGTCCGCCTCCGTGTCAAACCAGTTTTCTGCCGCCCCGACATTTATCGACCTGGGTCCCGTCTCGCAATTGAACAGCTTTTCCGCGACCGGCGTGCAGCCCCTCAATCTTTCCGCTCCCTTTATCCCGAGCCAGATCCGCTCCGCCTATGGCGTCAACCTGATTTCGCTTAACGGAACCACGGGTAATGGGGCGGGGCAAACTATCGCAATCGTCGACGCTTATAACGATCCGAACATCATCGCCGATACCAATTCCTTCAGTTCCAACTTCGGGCTGTCGCAGTTCAACGGGGCCGGCGAGCCGACGCTCAAGGTTCTGAATGAATCCGGCGGAACGTCGTTGGCCGACGTCCCCAACTCCACGCCGGGCGGCTGGGACGTTGAGGAATCCCTCGACGTCGAATGGGCTCACTCGATTGCGCCTGAGGCGAACATCGTATTATTTGAAGCCAACAGCAACTCGGGCAGCGATCTATTCACCGCCGTCGCGACGGCCGCCGATTATGCGGGAGTTTCCATGGTCTCGATGAGCTGGGGAGACGGCGAGTTCGCGGGAGAGAGCAGTTTAGATTCGTACTTCACCACACCTTCCGGGCACCAGGGAGTGACATTTGTGGCGTCCGCGGGAGACAGCGGCGACATCCCCAGTTATCCGTCTGAATCACCAAACGTCATCTCGGTAGGCGGGACGAGTTTGACCATTAATTCAGATGGCAGTTACGGCGGCGAATCAGCGTGGTCCGGGGGCGGCGGCGGTTTAAGCGCTGACGAGTCTCAGCCGTCCTACCAGGTCGGCAAGGTCAACAGCCTCACGACCGCCGCCCGCGCCGCCCCGGACGTCGCGATGGATGCCAGCCCAAATACCGGCGTCCAGGTGTTAGATACTTATTATTACGCCGGCTATCTGGGAGTCGGCGGCACGAGCGCGGCCGCTCCCATGTGGGCCGGACTGATCAGCATCGCCGATCAGGGGCGTCGCCCTTCAGGGCCTGCAATCTCTCAACGGACATAGCCAAACATTGCCGGACCTGTACAATTTGTCTCCCTCCTATTTCCATGACGTGATCAGCGGAAGCAACGGACAATCGGCGACCGTCGGGTACGACCTGGCAACGGGACTCGGTTCCCCCATCGCCAATCTGCTTGTCCCCGCGCTGGCGGGATATCCGACCGGACCGAAGCTTGCCTTCGCCACGCAGCCGCCAAGCAGCGTGATGTCGGGAAGCTCCATGTCGTCCATAGTTGTGGATGTCGAGAGTGCGAACGGCTCTCTGAACACCAGCGACAATTCCAATGTCACGCTTTCCGTTTCAAATGCCCCGGCCCGCGCGAGCCTCAACGGCACGGTTACGGTCGCCGCTTCCGGCGGCGTCGCCACGTTCAGTGGTTTGTCTCTGGACGAAGGCGGTACCTATACGCTCGAAGCGAGCGACGGCAACCTGTACGTCGCCCTGTCCAATCCCATCACTGTTGTTCCCGTAGCACCCCAAGTCCTCAGCACCCAGGTCGGTAACGGCTCCGCTCAGCGATCCACGATCAGCTCCATCAGCGTCACCTTCAATGCCCCGGTCCTTCTCGGCAGCAACCCCTTCACCCTCTACCAGGAAGTGCTCAATCCCGACGGCTCAATCGACACCGGCGCATCGCCGAACAACGTCACGGACGACGTCACCGGTTCTCTCACCAACGGCGCCGCGACCCTCACGATTGCCGTCACGCCGGGCGGCGCTCTCGATCGCACCGGCTCGGATGACGCCGGGTTCTTCGTCAACGGCATCTATCAGTTGGTGCTAAACGGCGCAGGCATCGCCGATTCCACCGGCAGCGTCAAATTTGATTCCGGCGCCTCGACTGCGGCGATCTTTGCATCGAACGAGACCGGCACAGGAACATCGCCGTACTTCCACGTTCTGTTCGGCGACCTGACCGGCAGCGGCACGGTAAACGCGGGCGATTTGCGTACCTTAGGCATGGATTTTGCGTCCTCGGTCGGCGACTCGAACTACAACGCGGCCCTCGACTACAACGGGACTGGCACGATCAACGCCATCTCGTTACGCGCTTTTGACGAGGATTACGCTGTCAGCTACGTCTATTAGGCTCAGAGAGATGACTGGAGTGCCGCGTGTTTAGGGCTCCACCCAGACCAGCCCGGGGATATGCAGATCCAGTTCCCGACGGAACTCGGAAATCTCCTCGCTCATGTTGGTCTGCTCGTCGCCCTCTTCATCCTTCTGCATCCAAGTGTTGATGCCGAGGGCGACGCCTGACTCGCTGATGAGGGGTCCGCCGGAGTTTCCGTGGCGGATGAGGGCCTCGTGCTGGATCCATTGTCCGCCGTCGGTGTCGGAGACGACGCGGCCGACGGCGCCGCGGGTTAGGGTGTATTCGAAATCGCGATCCTTGAATTGGGATTCGATGTCGGGGGCGGCATTGGCCTGATCATCGGAGATGAGTTCCTTTTCGAGTTCCTTCGCGCCCAGAGCGGCGGAACCGAGGCCTGGGAATCCGGCGGCGTAGACTTCGCTGCCGCGCATTTCGCCGGCGCGGGCGGCGAGGCGGAAGTATTTTTGGTTCGGGCGGGAAATCCTCAGGACGGCCAGATCGAATTTGGGGCTGATGTAGACGACCTTGGCCTCGTACTGGTCGCGCCCGAAAAAGACCCAGACTCGGGATTCGATTTCGATGTTGGTACGCTGGAACAATTCTTTTTGAAAATCGGGATCGTCGAGTATTTCCTTCTCGGCGACGACGTGATGATTGGTCAGCAGATACCCCGTGGGCGTGACGGCGAAGCATGAACCGGATACGAAGGGCTGCTCGAAGGTGCGTCCGTCGGGAAGGATCGCCTGGCAGCCCAGGACGACGAACCCGACGGAGGCCCCCACCGCTGTCTCATCCCGCGGGCTGGTTACAAACGGCGCATTGCGATCCGGCGCGGCGGCTGCGGCGGGCGCGGAGTCGGTGGCGCTGGCTAGCTGGGCATCGGGCGCGTCGGTTGCGGCGAGCTTGGCGGGCTCCGCCGGCGCTTTCGGAACCGGCGGCTTAGGAATAGGGGGTGATAAAAGATCATCGCAGGAAATCTCGGTGTAGACTTTGACGTCCGGCGCGCCCAGCGAAGGGTCGTCGGACCGGGCGGGCATTTTGGTCAAGCCGTCGTCGATGACGTCGGTGTTGAAATCCCATCCCGCGCCGTCCGGGGTCCGCGCGACGTCCACGGCGAGGCGCTTCACCTTGACCAACACCGTAACAATCGAACCCGGCAACTTTGAGATCAAATCCGCGTTGTTCGTATAGATCTTGATCGGCCCCCAATACTGCATGCGGGTTTGCTCCGCGGTGAGGAGTTGGGTCTGGCCGGCCGTAAGCGCCTGGCCGGAACTGGCCAGATCGTTGCGGGCGGCGGCGATTTCGGAATTGAGTTCGGAGATCTGCGCTGTCAGCGCGGCCGTGCCGGGTCCGGAATAAACGCTCAACACATTATTCCCGCTCTGTCCGGCTTGCCCGGCGGCTCGCTCGTGCATCGACGCAAATTGATAGTTGCTCTGCGCCTCGCTCAACTGGCTTTGCAGCGATTCGAGCCGGCTGCTCGCGGAATCGTACTGATCCTGTCGCGGCTTGAGCGCTATGCGATCGCCATTCGTCAGGGCGACACGATCATCAGAAAATAGATGGCCGTCCACGCAAATCACGCCTTGCGAACTCACTGTTACGTTCTCGATGATCACCTTGGCGCTGGCGTTGGAATCGGCCAGTTGGGTGATTGAGGCCGCCGCCGTGGCGCCTTTGTTGTCGAGCCATTCCTGAGTGGCCGAGGGGGTCCACAAGAGGCCGATGGAGCCGGAGAAATCCTCGCGCACTTGTGTCTCGAGGGCGTGAATGCGCAGGGAGAGGTCGGGGAGATGCGCGGCGAGGTCTGTGGATTGCGAAGGCTGAGTCTGTGCCGGTTGGGTCGCGGCCTCGGCGGCACGCTCGGCCTGGCGCTCATGCAGACGATCCATCGCTTCTTCGACGCTCATCTGCGCGTGCGCGGTCGCGCAAAATGCAAGCGACAGCAAAATACACGAAACCCAGCGGCCCATGTTCGTCTCCCGACATTCAGAAAGGCGAGTGTAGATTATCCGAGTTAATGTTGGATTTGCGAAAAGACCCGGCGGAATTGACAGGGCAGCCGAGAAATGATGGGAAATTTAGATGGTCCGAGCCCGCCGGCGGGGTTTGATCCCGGCCGCCGTAGCCAAACCAGTCATCGTTAGCATCGCCGGCCAGAATGCCGCTGGGAGGGGGACGGCGGTTACGCCTGTGCCGCCGCCGGTGTTGCCGGAGGTTCCGCCACCGTTACCGCCGGTGCCGGAGATGGTGCCGCCCGGCGTCAGGAGGAAGCCTTCGAAGTTTCCGTTGAATTCGCCCATGCCGATGATGTCCCCGTTGCTATTGACTCCGGCGGCGGAGATCAAAGTCCACCCGCTGTCGGCGGCAAGCAGCGAATTCAGGTCGACCATCGTCGTGCCCGTGTCCACGAAGGCGTGATAATCACCGTCGGCCGTGAGGGATGTTCCTACGATCTCGCCGGAATCGTTGATCGCGGTGGCGATGCTGAAGGCTCCGCCGAGGGTGCCGAGATCGGTCATGATCTTGGTCGCGCTATCGTAGAGGAACCCGTGCCCGACCGTAAAGGCGAGCGACGGTTCGCTGATGGCGATCCCGCCGATTCCGCTTCCTAGAACAGCGGCTTCCTGATCAAGAGTGAGAGTCGCCTTGCCGGAGCCCGTGGGAGGCGGGGTGGTATCACCAGACCATCCGACGACTTCGCCAGAATCGTTGATTCCGGTGGCTGCGCTGTAATTGCTTGAGGGGAGTGTACCCAGATCGAGAAGAGAGCCGCCGCTGAATTCGAAGGCGTGCCCGCCCGCGCCGCTGCTGCCGTTGTATGACGAAAATCCCACCGCCACGCCGCTCGAATTGATCGCGTCGGCGATGGTATCGGTATAGAGGCCCGGGAGGGGGCCGAACTCGGTCAGCGTTCCGTTATATATGTAGCCCGCCGATTTTCCCTGAGCGATGCTCAGGGACCCGGCTAACGCTCCGGAGGAATTGACGCCGAGGACCGATCCATTGGAGAGGATGCTCGATATGGCGCCGGTGACGCCGAGAGGTGTGGACAAATTAGTCAGCGTTCCACCCTGATAAGAGAAAGGCTCGAACCCGGTCGATGCGGTCGCTTCGCCTACTATTTCACCGTTGTCGTTGATGGCGTCGGGAAACGCGTAGGAGATGCCTTTGGGATCGGCTCCGAAGTTTGGAATGAGCGTCGCTGAGGACGTCGTGAAGAGGTATCCGCCTTCGCCCCCCCCGGCGGAGTTAAAGGAGACGCCGGACAGTCCCGTGGCGGTAACTGTGACGTCGTCCGCAAGCCCGACGATTTGATCGCTCTCGTTCAGACTGAATGGGACGGTGATGTCGTCGCCGGAAGGCGGGGTTATGCCCGTGACTATGTAGTCCGTCGCGGCTCGACACACTCCCGGCAGCAGGGCAATTCCTGCCATGGCAACAAGCCAAGATTTGGCACGAGGCATTTCTCCTCTCCCTTCACACCGACTCGACACTGCGTTTGGTTCGCCCCGTAACTGCACCCACGGGGCTGATACGATAAGCCCCTAAATAGTCGCAGGGAGGCAAATTGCTGTCAATTAAAATTTTCCGTTCTGATTCTTATTGACCGAAGAGAAAGCGAAGGGTTGGATATTAGCCGCCTAAATATTGGATGTCCTCAAATGACTGAGCTAGGCATCATCATCGGTTCGACCTGGATCTTCGCGGCTTCGGTGATTATCGCCATATGCATCCCGCTGGCCCGGGGCAAAATCCCGCCGAACCGGTATTACGGCATGCGATTCCCTGAGTCATTCGCGTCGGTTGACGCATGGTACGCCATCAATCGATATGGCGGACGGCGGATGATCGTCTGGGCGGTCCCCATATTGGTTCTGGGCATCGCCATTCTCTTTCTCCCAATCGCGCCGCTAATGGCCTCCCTAATGGTGCCCGTGGTTATCGTTTTGGTGCTGATCCCGACGATCATGACGATGCGTTACGCCAACCGCTATGGAAGAGGCGAGCGATAGCGGAAGCCGTTCAGGGTTGGTCGTTTCCGATCATCTCGCCATTCGTCGGCCGCGGGTTCTTTTGGGACATGACCCAGACAATCAGCAGGATGTAGCCCGCGGCCAGGCAGGACCAGGTGACCCAGGGAGTCTGCGGCTGGTCGGACACCTGCGACGGATCGTTGGGATCGAGATATCCTGACATCAGGCGGATGTTGTATTCCTGCGACCATTTGAATTTGGAAACGGTTGTGTAGGCGAGGCTGCCGATCGTGAGCAATCCCCAGAGGATGGCCAGAGTCGCGATGACTTCCGCGCGGCGATGGCGTCGGATGTTAGCCAGTATGAGCACGACGAAGACCATCACGCCGGTGACGGCGACCTCGGCGGCACAGAGGAGCATCATCGCCAGATTGCTCTGGGAATTGTCGGTGTTGTCGGCGTAGGCGAGAATGGAAAGCATTCGGGAATATTACGACGGGAGAGCGGTCGTGTAACCATGAAGTCGATTTTCTCAATCTGCGTGTTGATGGTTGGGTCCGCCTTATTGCTGGGGGGCGCCCCTCCGCTGACGAGCAATCCGCGTTAAATTCCGGATACGACACGGCCATCGCCGACTTGCGGCATCATTGGTGGGACCCTGACAACGATATTCCCCGAATTCGGCCCACGCGCGGCGGTAATTCTTCGCCGACCTCCTGCGATGTGGGAATGATCAACAACAATGCACGCCGTCCCAGCTTCTGGCAGATGACGCACTTTGCCAATGTTCAATATTGGAATTGGAAGATCACTCATTCGCCGGCGATGAAGGCGGAGATCAAGTCGGAGTGGAGATACCTCCACAACGTCTATACCGACGACGAAATCGCCTCGGGCGGCAAATCCGCGGGCATCGTCAATGTCTCCGACGACGCGGCATGGGAACTGAACTATCTGATGCAGATTCATGATGTAACGGGATATTCGCTGGCGATGGACGATGCCAGAGCGCTTCTGCGAAACACACTAGCAGGACGCTGAAAAACTCGGGAGTTGGCGCATTTTCCTGTCTGTTGGCCGCTTTTCAATGGCGGGTTCCATCTCGGATCGTTCCAAGGGCTTCAGTTCGTTCGAGTTCGTTGGCGGATTGCATGCCCAGGTTGAGTTTCACACGGTACTCAGGTTGCGCATCCGGATCAGATTGAACGCCGCCCCGGCCAGGTGGGCCTGCTGGCCGGTTTTTGAATGTCCGATCAACCGGGTGCGATACAGGCCGCCGATCGTCTTGGCCCAGCCGATCCATTCCTCGATCTTCTTGCGGCAACGCTGGCTGATGGCGTAACCGAGGGTCTTGGCGCGCCGACGCATCCGCTGGCGGGCCGCGATGTTGGCTCGGTTCTTCCAGCGATAGGCGGCGGTGTCGCCGCCGATCTTGCCCTCCTTCACCGCCACGTGCGGACGGATTCTTCTTCGCTCCAGCCCACGCAACAGCGGACCCTGGTCGTACCCCTTGTCGGCCCCAACCGTCTTGGGTTTGAGCCCAAAACGTTTCTTGACCCGATCGATCAGCGACAACGCGGTGACCGGCTCGCTGTTCTCCAGCGGCGAGTTGACTTCCACCGCCAGCACCAGCCCGTGGCGGTTCTCCACGATCGCGTGCAGCGCATGGCTGAGCAACGCCGGCTTGCCGTCGCTCTTGCGGACCAGCTTCGCGTCGGAATCGGTGGTTGATTCGTGGGTGTCGTTGGACCGCTTCTGGCCGTGGAAGTCCACCTCGGCGTTGCGGCCCTTAAAACCGTTGTTATCTCCCGCATCATTGTCTTTTTTGTCCTTTTCATCCCTGGGTTTGAAGCTCTTGATCGACGCATACGCCTCGATCAGCGAGCCATCCACCGAGAAGTGGTCGGGGCTGACCAGTCCCGCGGCGATGGCCCGACGCACCGTGCCGTCGAAAAACGCGCCGATCAGCCCGTGCTCTTCCAGCCGCCCGCGATTGTGCGAGAAGACGGTGGCGTCGAATACCTCTTCGTCGATCCGCAGGTCCAAAAACCAACGGAACAGCAGGTCGTGATCAATCCGTTCCACGAGCTGCGCCTCGGAGCGAATCGAATAGATCGATTGCAAAAGCAACGCCTTGATCAGCCGCTCCGGCGGCACGCTGGGCCGGCCTTCGGCCGCGTAGGCGGCATCAAAACGCCGACTCATGGCCTTCAAGTCTTCATCGACCATGCGCTTCACGGCCCGCAGCGGATGATCAGGACGGACGCGTTGTTCCAGATCGATGGCCGCGATGAACAAAATGGATTGGGGATCGGCCTTGCCTCGCATGAATGACCTCCGTGTCTGGGTGTCACACAGTTCAGCGCCACCGAGAACATTCGTCAAGAGGGTTTTTCAGCGTCCTGCTAGAGCGGTTCGCAGACCCGAACACGCCGCGGGTTCATTATGGAGCGATCAGCGCGTCACCCTATGGAATTCTTTACGCGACGCCGACGGGCGATCCGGACCATCAGGGGCGCTCGACGACATTTGAAATCATGATGGCCAATGACGCGCTATACATCTATCAGCAGACCCACGACGCCGATTACCTCAATTACGCGATCGGGACTTACGGCTGGACGAAAAAGTACATGAAGCATCCGGAGCGCGGGTATTACTATTGCGAACTGGACATCAGGCCGACGGTTAACGGAGCGAGAAATCCGCATTACCTTGTTCCCATGGGAGACTATTACGGGCCGCCGGTTCGCGGGCTCAGTTCGAGCTATAGCGGCGGGACGATGGCCATGGCGGTCGCGGCCGCACGTCTCTACAGAATCACCGGCGATCAACAATATCTGGACGAGGCACAAAAGATCACCGAGGATTATGTCGGCCGCCGCGCAGTTCTGGCGGCCGGGCGATCTGTTCGTGAATGAGAGGGACGGGTGGACGGATGGTTACTGGGCGCCGTATTTCGCCGACGAGGTGCTTGCTCTGCCGGGGGTCGATCCGACCGGATTGTGGAAGATGTGTTTGCGGAACACCGCCCTATCGATCATCGCACAAAGAACGCCGGATGGTTTCTACGGCGCCGATTGGAGCGGACCGGAGCTGAATACGAACGATCACACGATGACCTGGGAGGAGCAAGCCAGGCGGGGAAGGGGTTCAGGCGAAGGAATGGCCCTGCCGGGGCAGATCATGACGTCGTCGAACTCCGCCGCGATGATCACGGCGGCGGAAATCGCTGGGAAGGATCATTAATCCCGGCGTTTTTCAATTCCTACGCTTATCCTTAACATTCAGCCAGGGTGAGGCCGAAATCTCAGCCCCACATCGACAATGACGCGCATAAATTAAGCAAAAGCAGAGATTTGAAGGCGACTGCCTACCCAGAGCCTCCTCGATAATTCGCCGATTCAGCCGCTGGTCAGTGTAGTTATCGCATTTTTGTGCTGTCGCATGGACTGCAATTGTTTGCATCATCTGGAGGCGACGTATAATCTTCGTCCGCCGACCACTACGGTTGTGGAGCGAACGACGAATAGGCCATCGCGGCTTGCGGCCGGCATGCCGGGAGTGGCGCGGAACCAATCTGCACTTCCGAATGGGAGGGATCATGCGCGCGACACTAAACATTTTAAAATGGCTTGCGCTAGTTCCCCTGGCGGGTCTCTTCGGGTGCGCGGGAACGCGCTCAGCGAAGACTTCGCGGATTATTCCAGAATTTACGGCGATTCGATGAATAAGCAATTGCTGTTAAACCTTGCAAGAGAAAGCCACAACGAGCCGGTTTATTTCATCCAATTGGCCTCGATAAGCTCGCAATACCAATTCACAACGTCAACGGGCTTCAACGCCTCACATACCCGGACGGCGCCACCAAACCAAGGCGCCGCCGACGAGGTTCAGAACGCCCTCACGTTGGGAGGCACCATCAACGCAGGCGTTCAGCAGACTCCCGTGTTCAGTTTCCTTCCTCTCAACGGCGCTACCTACGCCCAAACGCTTGCAACCCCAATTCCGGCAAAGGTCTTCAATGAACTCTACGACCAGGGATTTCCGGCGGACATGCTTTTACGGGTTATGGTGGATGAGATTCGGATCAAAGGCGGCGCTCCGGCACGCACCCCCAGTATCTTAGAAATAATCCGTACGATGCGACCTATCCCGCTTTCTTGAGGTTTTGCGACAATATGTTTTATGCACAGCGCGCTCATGCGGTGATTGCGGCCACGCCGGACACCGGTGACGCGAAGACCGCCGATCCCGTCGCGAAGAGACTCAAAGGACCGACCACGGTTTTCTCGGCGCCCAGGGCGAAGCTGCGCGATATCGTTGCGGCATACGACGCCAAACTCGATGTGAAATACGACACCAATGGATATACGATAACAAAGCCTTCGGACGACCTACAATTGGTTCTGAACGACAACCCCTCTGATGAGGAATTGGAAAATCACTGCCCGAAGGCATTTGCAAATCAGTATTTTGGGGACGCAGCAAAAGCCGAATTCAGATTTCGGTCATTCGAGGCGGTCATGTATTGCGTCGCGAAGGAAGAGGGTTATTTCGAGGATCTGGCGAAGCCCGAAAATCAGGGCGGAGGCGGTATTACATTCGAAAATAACCGCGAGCTTATTGCGTGCGTGCCTGCAAATGGTTCCGAGCTAAGCCCAGGTTGCAGAGTCAGACCCATCCTTACGATCAAGTATGGCGACGAGCAACGCGCGGATCTCCGAAAAACGGCCGAAATCTGGTACGAGGGCGAATGCTACACGATAGGCGATCCGGCTGGTGAAGGCTCGGGGGAGACGTTTAAAAAGAATCACTTCGCCGACAACCGGACGGCTTTCACACTGATTGCGTATCTGTTCTCCGAAGTCGCGGTAGACACGAAGAATTTGCCGCCGCAACAACTGATTCAGGTGCAATAACCGGAAGCGATCCCATACAGGGTGAGAGCGGTTATTGCCATGCGGCGCTTTCCTGCAATTTGGCTCCGCGCACATACCGACCGCAAAACATTATCTCCCATGGAGTCGCAGGAACTCTACGATCTGCATAAATCATGCACATTGCGGAGCTCGCACGTGAACCCCGCCGATTGAGGTCGGATTGAAAGTTCCCAGCGCGTCCATTTTCTCCTGGCAGAAGAGGGCGTGTCTCGCATTGCGTTCTCAAACCGCCAGGTAGAAAACGCATCCCCAGTAGCTGCTCACTCGATAGTTGTTTAGCCAGTAATTCGTGACTGAGGCCGTTGCGGTGCCGTTGATGAGGTCGGTCCATACGCCGTTGACGGGGAAAGGGATGTTTGTGTACTGATCCACCCACGAGCAATTGAGCACGACGATGAAATGATCGACCTTCCCGGCCGCGTTGTTTCCCCACCGGTGATAGATGATCACCTGGCCGGGCACGTCAATTCCGTATCCACCCGGGCCGAAATCCGTCTGGCTCTGGTCGTAGTTGTCGGGATAAAAATTCGGCGAGCGCAGGCTGGGATATTTGTTGCGCAGGCCGAGCAGCAACTGGTAAACCGCCTCGATCTGCGTTCCGATCGCGTCCGTCGCCTGCGACCAGTCGAGCGGACGCGGATTGACTCGCTTCTGCGCCGCCGGATAGTTCGTATCATCCTCGGGCATCCAGATCGACCGGCCGAATTCCTGACCGTTGGCGATCATCACCGCGCCGGGGCAGGTCGCCAGCGCAATCAGGTACGGCTGCGCGCGATACCACAGCGGCCGCCCGCCGGCATTAAACGCGAGCGACGAATGATCGTGGTTTTCCAGATAGATCACCGGCCCGATTGGAAAGTTGAATTGATACGCGCTGTTGAGCACGCGCAAATAATTAGTCTGGGGCTGACTTCCATATGCCAGATATCCCGCCGGTTGCCCGGTTGGGTCTTCACCGGCGGGGTAAGACCGGAAGTTGTCGAACCAACCGTGAGTGGCCCCGATCGTGTTGGTGTCGTTGACCACCCGGAAGTCCCACCAGTCCTCGAGAATAAGCGGAAACGTGGGGTTGTTCTTGCCGGCCAAATAAGTTTTGAGATTCTTGATCAACGCGGGCACCCCTTCGGCGGGGACGCTTGGATTGTCGTATCCCGAGACCTCATCAAAGCGAAATCCATCCACGCTGAACTCGTCGATCCAATATTTGCACACGTCGGTGATGAACTGCTGCGTGCACAGGTTGCCATATTGCAGGGGCAGGCTCCCAAACGTCGATGCGGTCGTGAAATTGCCGATAAACGGACACTGGGACGGATCCTGCCACAGAAAATAATAGGGGAAACCGCGCGTCGCCACGCCGGCGGATGCGTGCTGGAGCACGATGTCCAGGATCACCATCAATCCTGCCTCATGACAGGCGGAGATCATGTTCGCCAGGCGCGATAGCTTCTCGAGGGGCGCGCTGACATTGCGGTCGGTGACGTAAAAATACTCCGCCGAGAAGAAGTATGCGGGATCGTATCCCCAACTGTAGGTATCGGAGTCCGGCCAGGCGACCCACGGCATGAACTCGATTGCATTCACGCCGAGCCCCTTGATGTAGTTGAGTTTGCTCGCAATGGCATCGACAGGCGCTTGGGTGTCGGTGCGATACCCCGACGTGAAGTCGTCGATCATCAGTTCGTAAATCACCAAATCCGCGCCGCCAACGCGCTTGGCGGGGCTCAGCGGCGTCACGTTGACGTCCGAGCCGCCGATGATGAACGCGGAATTGTCGGAGTTATTTCCGCTGTACTTGGTGCACGGGTCGCCGACCCACTGCACAGCCCCGTTCTCGAATGTCACGATATATTTGTACTGGTAGTACCCGTCCGGAGTGCCGGGCGGCAGCGGAGCCTTGAACAAAAACCCGTTTGCCGTGTTTGACCTCGACATCATCAGCGGCGTGGTGGCATCCCAATCGGCGGAGAGCCCGGCGGCCTTCTGAAAATCCCCTACCACCCCCACCGTCGCGATCTGGCATGGACCGCCGATCGAATACTGGGTCGGGTCGATCGTGTTATCGGGAACGAAGAGCTGAAAACCGTACTCGCCGCCCGGCCACTTGCCGAATCCGAAAGTTTCGTACATGGCGATGATCTCGACTTGGAATGCGCGGCGCCCGGTTCGCGGGCTATTCTGACATCTTTCCCGCCGAACGCAACCTTTTGACTACATTACCGGAGTCTTAATACACGCAGGACAGGAGTGTGGCGCATAAATGCGCCACGGAGGACTTGAACCCACAACCGTCCGATTGAGAGTCGCGACCGGCACCGGCCGAAAAGCGCTCCAATCCCTCCGGAACGCGGCGGATGCGCCGGCCGGCGGCTGATCGGGTTCACCTTTTACTCAGTCGTCGTTCTCCGCCCCACCCCAGATGCCTCGAATTCGCTCGAGCTTTCGCTCGACCGTCCTGACCGCGCAATCCATCATGCCGGCTCCCGCGATTTCTTCGTTGGTGTAGCCGTCCAATTTCCACAGGGCGATCCGCCGCAATGGATCGTCCAGCAATCCCAGCAACCGACCGACTTCGATCATTGAAATAACATTCTCGTCCGGACCTGGAGAGGCGGCGATTATCTCCTGAAGCGGAGAGACTTTATTGGCATCGCCCGGTGCGCGCAGCGGGCTTCCACTCCATGCCGACGTTTCGACCGGCGGAGCGATGTCGATTGATTTTGTTGCTGACCCGCCGATTGGTGATCGTGACCAGCAATTTCCACAGATCAACCCGATTGTTCAGGTCCTTGTATTTCTCCGGCGTATCGCCGCTGGCGAGGACGCGATAGACGCTCTGGAGGACATCTTCCTCGTCTTCCCGGTGGCGAATGCCGGCCCGCTCGAGGCGGCGGCGCGCGATGGCCAGCAGATCAAGCGCATCGCGCACCCAGAGTTTCGCCGCCGCATCCTGAAATTGCGCGCGGTCGGTGGTCTTGAGTTTCTCGATCAGGAGGGTGACGGAATGGGAAACTGTTTGGTGCTCGGGATCCATGGGATTGCCCTGGCACGGCATGCGCGGTCGAGCGCACGAACGGCACAACCATCGACTCGGCAAGCGCTTGCCTGCGTAGGCTTGATATTCAGCAAATCGTTTACCAAAGAATACTGAGCCTCGGGAGGACCTTCCCCTTGGACACAATCTGTCCGGACTCGGTCTGCATCCATCGCACGATGTCATTAACTTCCCCTGCCTCTTCGAGATCTGCCACGATCCGGTCGATGGGCCAACGGCATGAAACTCGCCACTGATATCGATGATGTGAATCACCGGGTCAAGATAATCGTCGTGGAGACCTATGAGCCGGCGGAGGCGATTGCGGATGCGGCTGTTCTTGGTTTGACAGCACGCAGTTGTCAAAACCAATGGATTGTGAAATCTGGCAAGATTATCATGAAGTCGATGCTGTCGGCGCTCAATTCATTGGGCCGTGGCGTCTGACTCGGAGGCCCCGTGGCATATCAACTCATCTTACTCGGCCCCCTTGCCATAGTTCGCGCCGCCGATCTGGAAGCCGCATTTAACGCCCGGGTCGTGGATATCGGGCTCACTCCAGGTGTAGATACGCACGTCCTTATAACCCCAAATGATTCCGACATAGATTGGAAGGGGGCACCGGTCGCCATGTGGCTTGGACAGCCCGGCAAGGCCAGCTCAAATTCCGAGCTTGAACTCCTCGATAAGCTACTGGCTATGCCCGCACCCGTGTTTCCGGTTGTCGAGGACCGTGGGCAGTATCACGCGGCGGTTCCCAATTCCCTCTATCCGATAAATGGCGCCCAATGGCTTACCAAGTCAGATCTAGCCCCTCTGGTGGCTGACGTTTTTCGTGCCATGCGCCTAACTCGCGTGCAGCACCGCGCCTTTATCTCGTATCGCCGAGACAAAACGCTTGGCGTCGCCCGACAGCTGTTCACCGAGCTGGGATTACGTGGATATCATCCTCCTCAGCGAATTCCCTCCCGCGCTCGATGACCTCTGCGCAGTTTTCCAAATCCCGCACCAGTTTATCCATTGCGCGGACGGAAGCTCGAACGATTTCGGGAGTTGCCAAGGCATATAAGTTTTGCAATTCGCGAAAGAATCGCACTAGGTAAGAGGGAATGGACCAGTCACCCGTGCCGCAGGTCAGGATTCCAATATCCTTCATCCGGCCGATCAATCGAGCGGGATTGGCGTCACCATCGGTGAATCTCCGCACAAATGCGGCAATTTCATCGTCATTGCCGAACCGCTGCCGTTCGGCGCACATCCCGGCGATTATCCGATAGTGGTCGGAAAGAAAGCGGACGAATTCGACTGGATTGCGCGGCATTGCGCATATGGACGCTCCCTTCTTAGTGAAGCGTATCCAATACTGCGAAGATTGCCATCTTCGCGCCAAACGAAGCCTTTAATGGTGCTGATCGGTGGATTGAGACATATCGCCTATTGCAACAGGCGCATATTCGCGCTGAAGTTCCGCTTTCAATTGCGTCTCGGAGGGAACATGAAGTTGGTAGCGGCTGGCGAATACGTTTTTCCGATATCCTTTGCCCAACGTGTAGCGCACCACGGCCTCGTTTTTGTCAGTGCAGAGGATCAATCCAAGCGTCGGTTGGTCGCCCTTCGTTCGGCGTTCCTCGTCATAATAATTCACATACAGTTGAAGCTGACCCAAATCCTGATGCGTGAGTTTGCCTACTTTCAGATCAAGCAACACGAAGCATTTCAAGATGGTGTGATAGAAAACGAGGTCAATGTAGAAATGATCGCCATCAATTGTGATCCGTTCCTGCCGGGCAACGAATGCAAAGCCTTTGCCCAATTCCAGCAGGAACGCTCGCAGGTTGTCGATGAGCGCTTGTTCCAGATCCGTTTCGACGAGTTTCGGAGACGCTGGCATCCCCAGGAATTCCATCACGGCCGGGTCTTTGAATATGTCCGCAGGCTTCTCCACTTCATGCCCCTTTGCGGCCAGCGCGAGAGGCCCTTTTTGCCCTTGCTCAGCGCCAACCGTTCGTAAAGGAGACTGTTAATCTGCCGCTCCAATTCGCGCACCGACCAGCCGTTCTTAATCGCCTCAATCTCGTAAAATGATCGTGCCTCCGCTTTGTCGACGCGAAGCAGTGTGCGGTAATGCGTCCACGACAGATGGAGATGCAAAATGCCGGGTTTCCAGAGTCCACCCTGTAAAGGATAGTGAATCAGCACCGAAGCCGGGGCCGGTGTTTTGGCACGCGCCGCGCCGGCCGGCGTTTTTTTTCGCGGTGAATCCAATTGCCCACGCGGTGCGTGGGCAATTTCAAGCAACTTCACCGCCCCCGATTCCCCACGCGCCGCGTGGGCAATGCTGAGCGATACCAACCTTGGATATGTGAGATAGAAAGCCCGGAAATGCTCCAGGTTGTTCTTAGTAAAGCCCCGTTCAAAATCTTTGGTTAGACGTTCGGCGAGATCGGCAATCAACCGTGTTCCATAATCCGCTCGTCTCTGCCCGCCCTGTTCCTCCTCCACGATCTCCCGACCGATCAACCAATTGGCCACCACCTGCGTCGAGTTCACCGACCGCGCAATGTTTGACCGGGCCGATTCGAGAATGCCTCTGATACGGTCGTAAATGGCAGTCGGTTTAGGTGCCTTCATCATCTGCCTTTCCCGACCTGTGCGCCTAACAGGCTCGGATCACAATCCCTGCTTCGGTTGTCTTGCCCAGTCCAACTTCATCAGCCGGGATGCTCAAGACGGGGGAGCCAAGTGCCCGACCGGATGCCTTCGGATGATATCAGATCGCATCGTTTTGAAGCCAGCAAATGGCGCGGAATAAGGCGGCGAGCACACATCACGACGAGAAATCTGAAAACAGTTGTCATATCTCACGTGTCGTTCTTTATTTCGTGGAGCACATAATCGTTCTTGCCGAATCCTTTGACCTCAACGATGCTGCGGACGGTTCGGCCTGGTCGCGCGTTGGTGCATTCAATGAAGATAAGCAGATTCACGGCTGACGCGATGGACCGTTTGGGAACGATCTGCGACGCCTCGCCCACCAAGTCTTCGATGCGCCGCAGCGCATCGGCGGCCGAGTTTGCGTGGATCGTTGCGACACCGCCGGGGTGGCCAGTGTTCCATGCCTTTAACATCGCCAGCGCTTCTGGTCCGCGCACCTCACCGATGATGATCCTGTCCGGTCGAAGGCGAAATGTCATGCGAAGCAAATCGGTCATCGTCACTCTCGGCTCGGTATTCTTCGTAAGCAACTCAACCTTGTCGTCCGCCGGACATTGAAGCTCCTTGGTGTCCTCAATCAGGACGATGCGGTCGCTCTTGAATGGCGGCTCCGACAGGATCGCGTTGACCAGCGTGGTTTTTCCCGATCCGGTTCCGCCCGCAACCAGAATGTTCTTTCGTTCAACCACGGCACGCCGGACCACATCGGCGCCATCCGCCGGAAGAATTCCCTTGGCCACATAATCGTCGAGGGTAAACACAATCGACGCGCCGCTTGCGGATGGTGAATACAGGTCGCTCGGCCAAGGGTGGCAACAATCCCTGGAATCGCTCGCCGCTACGCGGCAGTACGCCAGCCACGGCTGGCCGCTCGGGCGTAACGGTTTCTCCCATGTGGCTGGCCAGCAAACGAATGGTCGTTTCCGCCGCCGGCGGTTCAATTCGGCCAATCTTCTCCCGTCCGACGCCAGCCCGATCCACCCACAACGTTCCATCGGGGTTCGCCATAATTTCCACCACATCAGATTCGGCGAGGGCATCAGCGACCAGTGGCCCAAGCGCGTGGTACAGGCTTTCTTGATGACGGTGATGAACGGTGCTTGTGTTGGACGCCATGATTGACTGCCGCCTTCCGTTCGTTCGATTACTTCTCGTTCGTTCGCCCGAATAGTCCCCAGCTCTCGCGCTCGTGTGAGAGTTGCCGGGATGCCGAATGCGGTGCTGCGTGCGCGGGCGATGGCCGCCGATCACTGAGCACCGACAGTTTCAACCGCGATCGAATTCGCCGTCTGCTCCGATTGGGCAGATTTCGCAGCGGCGTTGCTCTGTGATGATGGTTTCCCTGCCTCGGACTCCGAATCAAGGGAGGGAATGTCACTCAAGAATCGACTCACCCGTGCGAAGATTTCTGGCTAGCAGGTCCAGAAAACGATGGAACCGTTGCTTGCCGCTCAGCAGCGCCGCCGTCTTCAGAGTGTCAGGAATTGCCGTTGTATGATTGAAGAATGATCGCATCCCCAGGCCGACCATTTCCTTCAGCACCTGAATGTCGAGCCGAAGCTGCTGCTCCAATCGCCGCACCGCATGGAAGTTTCGGTCGGCGGCCTTGAGGATTTCCTGTTCGCGCTCACTGCGATAGCTGGACAGCAGCGATTCCTTCGCCGCCTCGGCAAGCGCCGCCGAGAGAGAGACTTTCATCTCGCTCGCCCGCTGTTTGGCGGCTTGCAATACCCGTGGGTCCAGCCGGACCGTGACTTGAACGCGATTGCCTTTCACAGGTCCCCCTTCGCATCATCCCGATCCCCGCCGTCGATCTCCTGCTCCAATTCCGCCTCGTCCGGCTCGACCGAACCACGAACTAACGCCGGATCGAAAAGTGGAATTGTCGGCGGAGCGGGCAATGGCGATCCCTTCGCCCGCTCGCGCAGCCAGTCAATCGGAGGTTTGCCCGGACCATTCAGGTGCAGCGATTGATCTGGCGCCGGCAACACCCGCGCCATGAACGTCCGATCTGCGAAATAGCGAAGCTTGCGGGTTCGCATTGGTTTGCACCCAGTTACAAAAACGAGTTGGTCGTCCACCGGCAATTCCCGGATATCACCGGGCGACAACAGCGGCCGGACATGCTCGCTGTGACTGATGGTTCGGGCGGCCCAATGCCGTCCCGGCTGCGAATAGCTTTCCCGGTACTCGGTGACGGTTCCGGTCATCTGGCTTATGCGCTGACACGTGACCGTGTCGGCCGCGGCGAAGGTCGTCAGAATGTGGCAGTTGTCCAGGATGGTGTTGTTGGTCACCTCAGCCCCGTATCCACAATCATCAAGGGCGTAAAGCGTGCGATGGCGGGTGAATATAGCCGCGAACTTTCAAATAAGGTCTTCAAAGGGCAATGCAGACTGATTCAACTTGGTTACCGACAGGGTGGGCCTGCCGGATATGGGCTTCGGCGAATGCTTCTCGACCAGGCAGGCCAACCCAAGGGCCTTCTGAAGCGCGGCGAACACAAGAGCCTTCAAACGGATCGTGTGATTCTAGTGCCAGGAGCACAGGAAGAGATTGATGTTGTTCACTCGATCTACCAGCGGTTTGTCAAAGAGGCCAAATCGGAAGCGACGATAGCGGGCGAGTTAAACGCCCGCGGCGTGTCGTCAGGATGCGATCGGCAATGGTCTCGTGGCATGGTCCATCAAATTTTGGTCAACGAAAAGTACATTGGAAATAACGTTTACAATCGCATTTCTTTCAAGTTGAAAAAGAAAGCGCGTTTGCAACCCCCCAGAGATGTGGGTCCGAGCCGATGGCGCATTCGATGCCATTGTCGATTCCGAAATGTTTTTCACGGCGGGGGATCATCCAAGAACGCAATCGCACTTTCACCGATGAGGAAATGCTAAACCATTTGAAAACTCTCTTGGCTGTCCATCCCGATTTGAGCGCGGCCCTGATCGACGAGACTGAAGGAATGCCGTCAAGTTCCGTCTATCGAACTCGGTTCGGTACCCGATTGGAAATCTTGCGCAAACTTGGATGCCAGGAAGTATTGTGCCTTGTTTCAATGGATGATGAGGCCTTCACGTATAATCATAAGGTGAACACCGTTCAACCGATCCAAGAGCACTTCATGATTATGAAGGCGCTGCAAAACGGCGTGTCCGAAGAACGGATTGCGGCAAGCCTCAACGTTGACGTGAAAGCTATCCGAACTAAACGCGATTTGCTGAACGGAATTTGTCCTGAGGCAATTGAAATACTCAAGGAAAAAAGGGCAACGGCGGCAGCACTTCGCGAAATGAGGAAGGTCACTCCAATGCGGCAGATTGAAATGGCGGAACTGATGGTCGCGGCCAACAACTTTTCAACTTCCTACGCCGAGTGTCTTGTTGCTACCACAACCATACCACCAAATCGCTCGTGGAACGACGCTGCCAAATGAGCTGAAGTAAAGGATCCACCAGAACCTACTGCAATAAGAGGCAAGAATCTGGACTCGGTGATAGCGCGGATAATTTGCGTGATATCAGCATCGATTGCTGCTGAATAGGTGCGGCTCAATGAAAGAAGTTCATTCTGATATGGTCTTCCCAAGGTCTTGGCTCCAATTCTAAAGCGCGCGATGACTTATAAAGACGCGCCGGATCAATTATATCGGAACGTTGGGCCCGCGGCGACGTGCAGAGAAGTGTTTGAGAATTAGCACAACCACAACCCGCAAAGTATTGTCCGGGTTTACTCAAGATTTACGATCTATGACTTCCTATCCAATGGCCGCCGCGATTTGTCTGGCCGCCTCTGAATTTTTTTCCGCGTAAATTTCGGTGACGTTCAAAGTGGCATGGCCAAGAACATGCTGCGCCGCCTCGATACCGAAACGCTTGCGGATTTCGGTTGCCGCGCTATGACGTAATTGGTGCGGATGCCAGGCATGGGCATGATGCCACTTTCTCAGCTCCGCGCTGCTCCCCGGTCAACCGGAGCTTCCAAGCGCGTATTGATTCGCCATCCATTTGGCCCAGCGGCGGTGGCGGTTGGAACGCCAATTCGCATGCCGTAGCAACTGCCCGGTGATAGCTCCCCACCTCATAGTGGCTCTTGGGTCGCCGTTTTGGCTGGCGTTTGCGATTCGTGCCGATGGTGTTGCCGTAGTTGGGGGGCGTTTTGCGTTTGGCGTGTTGGTCTTCCCGCCGTTCACGTTCGGCTTCTGTCGGAGAGAAGCAGTAGGCAGCAGGATCGAGCCGAAGAAAGGGCCGTAATACACCCTGTGCCTTCGGGCCGATGAAAATGTTTCGGTGGTGGCCGTGGTGAGCCGTCTTGTGACTTGAAGGGGTATAGGTCCAGATTTCGCCGTTACGGTCGATATCGCTTGTTCGCATGGCGCAGATTTCACCTGGGCGGGCGCCGGTCAAGCGCTGCAGTTGCACCATTGCGGCAACTGTGCGGGAGAGGACTTTCAGAGTGGCGTCAACCGTTGCGTCCAGGACGGGTTTCACGGGCTCGCTTTCCTGGGCGTTCGTCCTGCCGGCGCGTAAACCTGCGAGGGCCGAAAGCGCATGGTGCACCGAAGCCGGCACGAGTTCCTTTGCGACTGCCCACTTGAATATTCTTTTGATCCTACCCACGCTGATATTGATGCTCCGGCGCATCCAGCCCTTTTCGATCATCGCAGTGCGAATAGCATCTAAGGCAAGAGGGCCAAAATCGCGGGCTGCGGTCGGCCCGTATAGCCGATTCAAAATTGCGAGCGGTGGCTTGTAGGATCGGATTTCCGACGTGGGCGATCCGTCGGCGTGTCTGTAATAGGTCTGGGCGTGTTCCCAAAAACGGGCGATCAATTCGGTGACGGTAATATCGTTCAAACCGGAGCCAGGCGTGCGGCGACCACCAGCGAGCCATATGCCCACCAAGCGGTCATACTCCGCTCTGGATGCCTGCGTTTTCCAAGGACCAAGGTAAAAGTCCTTCCCATCTATTGTGACGACGGCTTGTCCTGTGGCCTTGTGCTTACGATACGATGGATTCCGATTGATGAGTCGTGGCATTGCGGATACCTCCAATCCAAGCCAAAAACGGTAATTACCGTTTTGGTGAGGGATTCAAGGCCGCTCTGCCCGACACGGACAGGTACGCTATTCTTTGCGTTCGGCGTGACTTACATTATATGCGCCATGCAGGACTTGAACCTGCAACCCGCTGATTAAGAGTCAGCTGCTCTGCCAATTGAGCTAATGGCGCGGATGGAACGGATGACGACATTATTCGCCGTCTGGAAGTTGTCAAGGTTACTGAGGCGGCCCGGATCCGTTGACCGCGGCTAGTTGGAAATTCATGCGATGCGCGGCTGCGTCTTTCGTGCAAAGCTGGGCAATCATCTGGAGCTGGGCGTCGCGAAGAGCCAGGCGGTAGGCGCCCAGGTCGGCGAGGCTCGGCATGCTGGCTGTCCACATGGGGGTGGCCTGCTGGAGATGGATGGCCGCGACGATCGCGTTGGGCCAGAGTTCGGCGACATCGACGGGGCGGCCATCGGCGCCGGGGACTGCGGAGACGAGTTGCTGGCTGTCTTTGGCCAAAAGATAAATCGACTGCGGCGTGAGCCTCAGCGGCGGAATGCCGCCGTTTTGCATCGGGTGGGCGACGATCTCGGCCGGACGGAATAGATCGGTGGTGATGACGGGCATGCCGGACGTGACCGTAGCCCATGGGTGCTTTTGGGCGTCGGCGACCAGATTCTTGGCGGCGTCGGAAGCCAGCTTAAAGGCGGCCGAGAGTTTGCAGTCGTTGATGACCGTGTCGCGCACCTCGGCCAAGGGGGGAGTGTGCGATGGATCGACTTGGGTGATGCGGAAAATATAGGAGTCGCCGCCGGCGGACCGGAACGCTTCGGAAGGCTGCCACAATTGCAGGCCGCCCTGATTCGGATCAACAACCGCGTACTGCGCAAACATGACGGTCTGGTTGGTCATCGAATTGGCGCTGGTCAGGCCGATCTCGGGCATCTGCACCAGCTCGCGCGTGCCTTTGAACTGGTCGCTCGATCCGACGACGGGGAGCACGCCGTTTTCTTTTTGGATTGTCTGCGCCAGGTCCTGGATGAAACTCATATCGATGTACGCGTTGACAGAGGGGGCGCTGGCGGCGCCGGCGTTTTGGGCATCGTGCCAGGCGGCATAGCCGGCCGTCAGGGCGTCGGAAATCTGATGGAGGAGCTTCTGGTGAAGATCGTCGGCAGCCTGCTGGTAGAGGTGATCGAGAACAATCTGCACGTGGAGAGCGAAATCCTGGTCTAGGTCGTCGGCATGCTGCGCCGAGGGAGCCGTGGTTGTTCCGGGACGCGTGGTGGGTGTGGCGATGGGCTGGGCGTCGTAGACGTCGCGGTTTGCCTTGTAATCCTGGTAGGCGGCAATGTACCAATCCTGCAGGCTCTTGCCGGCCTTGGCGGCGTTATAGACATCCGCGGCCTTGAGACCGATGTACTGGATCTTGACCCGATTCGGATATTTGTATCCGAAACCCATGGGGTCATCGGCCGCACCGAAGGTCTGCTCGCCGCTGACTCGATCGCTGAAAGAATCAAACTGATTCTTGATGTCCATTTCGCTGGGGGTCGGGACCTGCGACGAGTAGTGATCGGCGCTAAAGGTCACGATATCCAGCGCCACGGACTGACCATCCTGAGCCTTCCAAAGATCGCGGACCGGCTGGTTGATTTTGATCATCTGAAGATCGCTGTTCAGAAGATCCCTGACCAGGACGAAGTGGCTGACGCATTGGGCGATCGCCGCGCGTTCATCGGTGTCCTCGGGCGGGATGTCCTGAATGTTATTGGCAAGCAAGGATTCGACTTCATCCCGATTGGGCAACAGGCCGCGCTGGTAGGCTTCCTGGGCGAGCAGGTAAAAGGTTTCAGGATCCTTACTGATGATCTCGGCGGCCCCCCCGGGGAGGAGCTGGACAAACGGATTGTTGGTATCCGGATTGTTGGGATCGATGTAATGGAGTTCCCTAAGGGTCTGCCACTCATTGCGAAAATCCTGAAGATCGCTGGAAAGGACGGGTTTGCCGTTGATGGTGGCGACCTGTCGCGCGCTCGTCGAGCGCATCTGACTGGGAACGAGGCCGTAGAGGAAGGAGATCATGCCAAATACGCAGAATAGGGCCATGATCCTTTTTTGGTTCTTACTGATCCATTTAAGCATTGCGCGGAGCCCTTGTTGGTTATTGCTTGCAGGAGAGGGGAGTCGAACCCCTACACCTTGCGGTACAGGATCCTAAGTCCTGCGCGTCTGCCAATTCCGCCACTCCTGCTCGCCAAGTGATTAAATCCGGTCGAGGACTCGGGGTCAAATGGGGGGGGAAAAGTTGCTAGTTGCTAGGGCCTGTCTGATGAATCCAAAATCCTGAAATAGCGACGGATCATGGCGAGCTTGGCCATGGCCTGAAAGTTCACCGCCAGTTTCTCGTAACGCGTGCCCAGGCGGCGATTCTCCTTCATCCAATTCACGCAACGCTCCACCACGTTCCGTCGGCGATACGCCTTGCGATCAAAGTTCTCCTGCGGCGGCTGATTCGATTTCGCCGGGATCACCGCTTGGATTCGGTGGCGACGCAGCCATCGCCGCACATTTCCGTAACTGTATCCCTTGTCGCCCGCCAGCCTCCTGGGGCGACGACGGCGGCGACCGATGCGCATCGCGTTCATCACCGGCTCCACGTACCGGCTCTCGTGGCATTGGCCGGCGCTGGCCTCGACGGCGAGCGGAACTCCCTGGCCGTCAGTAACCAGGTGGAGCTTGCTGCCCCACCCGCCTCGGCTGCGGCCCAACGCGTAATCCGCCGGTTCTTCCGGGGCGGTTTTGATTTTCTGGCTCCGGCGGCGGATCGACTGGCTCGCACATTGGTGCCGTCGATGCACCACAGGTCCCAGTCGATTCGTCCTTGCTTGTCCAACCTCATCTGCAGCCGCTGGAGGATTCGATCAATCGTTCCGTCCTTTCTCCAGCGGTTGAAGCGGTCGTAGACGCTTTGCCATCTGCCGTAACGTTCGGGCATCTCGCGCCATTGAGCGCCCGAGTGCAGAATCCAGAACATGCCGTTGAGCGTGGTGCGGTGGTCGTTCCACTGCCCGCCGCGCTTGCCGTTGCCGGGCAGCAGATCGCCGATCAACTCGTACTGCTCATCCGTGAGCTCATAACGTCGCATCCGTGACACCTCGTCTGAAAACCGCTATTTATAACCAAAAGCGATTCATCAGACAGGCCCTAGTTGTTAGTTGCTAGTGGGGGCGCTCGGGTGGCTTGTGAAGGGCTTGGACTTCTATAATCCGACTATGCGCGGTCGATATACGCTTCGGCGGCCGGATTTGTTGCGCGCGGGGCTGCGGGCGCAGCCGACGTTTGGGTTTGAGGAATTCACTGAACGACCGCGGTTTAAGGCTGCGCCGACGCAGAAACTGCCGATTGTTCGGATTTCGGGGCGGGGAGAGCCGGAACTGGTGGCGGCGAGTTGGGGGTTCATTCCCCAATGGGTGAAGGAGAAGCCGAAGCTGCGGCCGATCAACGCTTGATCGGAGACGGTTCGAACCAGCCCGATGTTTCGGGAGGCGTATCGGCAAAGGCGGTGCTTTGTCCCGGCGGATGGGTTTTACGAGTGGGAGGCGGTCAAGGGGTCGAAGCAGCCCTACTTCGTCCATATGAAGGACGACGGGATATTCACGATGGCGGGTGTTTGGGAGGAGTGGCAGCCGCCGGAGGGGCCGGCGGTCGAGACGTTCACGATTCTGACGACGCGGCCGAATGAACTTTTGGCGCCGATTCACGATCGCATGCCGGTGGTCGTCGATGAGAAGGATCGCGGAGATTGGCGGGCGGGGAAGGACGCCAAGAAAATTTTGCGCCCGTTCGACGCCTCTCGGATGGACGCGTATCCGATCTCTTCGAGAATCAACAGTCCGAGAAACGACGACGCCAGGTTGATCGAGCGAACGCCGGGGGGAACTCGGAAAAAGAGCCCGGAACAGGGTTCGCTATTTTGACAAGGTGCTCATCCGGGCTTAACTTCCCGCCCAGGCGACTTTTTTGTGGATATACGCCGACTTTAAGGGTCAGTAGGGAAGGATGACGAGCCAGCGTCGCGCAAGCATGCCACAATCGGCCCAAAGGTGCTCGCCATGGATTCGGCTTGCGGGGCTGAGCTTTCTGGCAATTCTTATATTGTATACGTCGGTTGGGTTCGGGCAGGAAGCCGCGCCGCAGGAGGCTCCGCCGCCTCCCCCCACCACCGCACCCGCGCCCCCTGCCCTGACGAGTCTGGACGCAGCCGCCGACCTGGCCGGAAGGACCGTGGAAGCCGTTCGCATCGAGGGGAACACGCGGGTAGCGACTGCGGTTATTCGGGAACTCGTCCGCACGCGCGAGGGGGAAAAGTTCGATCCGAACACGGTGGTCGAGGATTACCAGCGCATTTTCGAGCGGATGCGTTCCTTCGCCAACGTGCAGGCGCGGGTTCAGCCTACGGAAAAAGGGGTCATCGTCATCTTCATTGTGACCGAGCAGAAGCAAATCGCTGAGATACGCTACGTGGGCAATAAAGACATCTCCACGGAGGACATGCGGAAAGTCGTCGATCTGCGAAAAGGGCAGGCGATCGAAATGTTCCGCATCACCATGGCGCGACAGGCGATCGAAAAGCTCTATCGGGACAAGTGCTATCCCTTCGCCCATGTGACGGTTTCCCAGGATGAGCTGACCAGCACCGGAGACGTGGTCTTCCATATCGTCGAAGGGCCGCAGGTTCGAATTCGCAAAGTCGATTTCATCGGGGTCAACGCCTTCACCGTTTGGCGGCTGAAAGACCAGATCAAGACGGGCTATTACATTTTCATCTTTCGAAACGGCGCGTTCGATCCGGAGCAGGTGGATCAGGATGTGATTTCGCTTGAAACGTATTACCACAACAAGGGATTTTTCGATGCCCGAGTGGGGCGGAAGCTGTCGATGTCGCCGGACATGAAGGAAATGCAGGTGACGTTCCTCGTGGATGAAGGGATGCGCTACACGGTGAACAGCGTCGAGTTCCGGGGAATCCGCTCGGTGACGGAAGGGGCACTGCGCAAACAAATGAAGATGCTGGAAGGGGTTCCGTTCGACCAGGATGGCGTCGATGCGGACCGGCGGGCGATCGTGCGCGTTTACAGCACGGCGGGCGGATTCATCTACGAGGATCTGCCGGGACTGCCGCCGAATCCGGACTATCTTCAGATCAACGTGAAGCAGAAATTCCTTTCCGAGCCGGGAAAGGTCGATCTGATTTATGAAATCAGCGAAGGGAAGCAGTTCCGCCTCGGGCGACATCCTGGTGAAAGGGAATACGCGGACGCAGGACAAGGTGATCCTGCGCGAGATGCACCTGCGGCCGGGGCAGGTTTACAATTCCGCCGAAGTCGAGGACGCGACGGATCGGCTGCGGGGGACGCCTTATTTCAGCGCCGTTACGGTCACGACGATCGGCGACGATCCGGGCGTGCGCGATCTTCTGATTGACGTTGAGGAAGCGCATACGGCGCAAATCTCGGCGGGAATCGGCGTCAACAGCAACGGCGGATTCGGCGGGCAGCTTTCCTACGAGCAAAAGAATTTTGACATCGCCAATCCCCCGGCTTCATGGAGCGACATTTTCAGCGACCGGGCCTGGACCGGGGCGGGGCAGGACTTCATCGCCAGCTTCTCGCCGGGCACGGAGGGGACCGATGCGCGCGTGGGAATCACCGAGCCGTATCTATTCGATCAGCCTTACAGTCTTTCGGTGCAGGGGTATTTGGAGGACCGCATTCGCGAGAGCTATAACGACAATCGGCTTGGCTCTACGTACACGGTCGGGCAACAATTCAACTACATCTATTCCGGGCAGGTCACCCTTCGGTTCGAGAACATTCACATTACCGAGGTTGTCGATCCCACGCCGCAGTATCGGTCGCTGCAAATTCTGGATGGGCAGGGGTATCACCTGCTGACGAGTTGGGGGGTCCTGGTTCGGCGCGACACCACGAACCATGGTCCGATTACCTATGAAGGAACGGACACGGAAATGAGTTTCGAGAAGGGAGACTTTGTCGGCGGCGACGTCGACTTCAGCCGGGTGATCTTCAGCTTTAACGATTATGTGCCGGTGTCCGAGGATTTGCTTGGGCGCAAGGTGGTGCTGAATAGCCGCGTCGATGAGGGTTGGGACCCGCAAGATCCCCCGTTTTACGAACGATTCTACGGCGGGGGATTTGGAACAGTGCGCGGGTTTGCGTTTCGCGGGATCAGCCCCAGGGATGGTCCGAGCGAAGATCCGATCGGCGGCGCCTATACCCTTACCGGTACCGAAGAACTCGGATTCCCGCTGGCGGAAGACTTTCTGCGCGGCGATGTATTCGTGGACTACGGGGATGTGGAGCCGCAGGTCCACATCGGCGTTATGCGAACGGCAGTGGGTTTTGGGTTCCGGTTGATCCTGCCGTTCTTCGGTTCAACGCCGCTGGCTCTGGACTTCGGCTTCCCAATCACTAAGAATTCGCAGGATAATACACAGGTGGTAAGCTTCTCGTTCGGCATTTCCCGTTGACGGCGTGCGTCAAAAGGGGCATCAGCCGCTTCCGTTAGGCTTTATCGAAAGGACCCGAGCATCATGAAGACCCATTGGACCGCCATGGTCGTGACCCTTTTTGCGGCGACCCTGTTTGTCGCCCAGTCGCCCGCCCGCGCCGACGACGCGCCCCTCAAGATCGCCATCTGCAACCCGCTGAAGGTCGCGACGCAGCTTCAGGAATACAAGGACATGGTCGAAAAGGTCAAATCCGACCAGGCGTCGTTGGAATCGCAACTCGATCAGCGCAAGGAAAAGATCAAGTCGATGGAAGATGAACTCAAGCTTCTGCTTCCCGATTCGCCCGAGTATTCAGAAAAGAATAACGCGCTGATCCAATACCAGATCGAAACGGAAGTCTGGACCAAGATGCAGCAGATCGACCAGACGCGCAAGCAGAAGACGAACACCAAGGCGCTGTTCGACAAGATCGAGGCGGCCGTCGCGCAGATCGCCAAGGACCGGGGAATCACGCTGGTGATTTCGGACCATGGCGCGGACATTCCGGACAATCTCGATCAGATTACGCCGGACCAGCTGAACAGCCTGCTCATCGAGCGGACGATCCTTTTCGAGGATTCCAAACTGGATATCACGCAGGACGTCGTGATCGCGCTTGACAAGGCGTATACAGCGAGCCACTGATCGCGTTAGTCTCAATCTTGATCTCGCGCCGCACGTGATGCTGCGGCGGGTTTTTTCGTCGCAAGCAATGCCGAAATCCATCCCCCTTTCGAAAATCTCGGCCCTGGTGGGCGCGGCAGCGCCGGCGGGGAAGGAATCACTGGCGATCACGGGCGTGGCGACGCTCACCGACGCCACGCCGAACGACCTTTCGTTTCTCGGCTCGGACGCCTTTGTGAAGGATTTTGTGGGGACGCGCGCCGGGGTGGTTCTGGTCCAGAAAAAAGTGAAGCTGAAGAGCGAATCGCACACGATCGTGCTGCGGGTGGAGGATGCGGATCTGGCGATGGCCAAAGTGCTGGAACAACTGGCGGAGCCGATTCCGCGCCCCGCCGCCGGAGCGGACGCCAGTGCGCGGGTCGATCCGACGGCGCAGCTTGACGAGGGAGCCGCGGTCGGGCCGTTTTGCTTCGTCGGCGCCCGCTCAAAGATCGGGGCGGGGTCCATCCTGCACGCCCACGTCTTTGTTGGGCCGGATGTCTCGATCGGGCAAAACTGCGAAATCTTTCCAAACGTGACCATCCGCGAGCGCATCACCATCGGGGATCGCGTCATCATCAATGCGGGATCGGTGCTCGGAACCGACGGGTTCGGCTACCGCTGGGACGGTTCGAAGCACGCCAAAATTCCTCAGATCGGCACCGTGATTATTGAGGACGATGTTGAGATCGGATCATGCGTTTGCGTCGATCGGGCTAAATTCTCGGTGACACGGGTGGGACGGGGAACAAAAATCGACAATCTTGTGCAGATCGCTCACAACTGCGTCATCGGACCTCACTGTGTGATCGTCGGGCAGGTCGGGCTGGCGGGAAGCGCAACCCTGGGGGCGGGGGTCGTTCTGGGCGGGCAGGTGGCGGTTCGGGATCACGTGACCATTGGGGATCGGGCAATGGTGGCGGCTTGCGCGGCCGTGGCGGAAGATATCCCGCCGGGGGCGGTTGTGAGCGGGGTTCCGGCGTTGCCCCATCGCCAAACCTTGCGCGAACAGGCGGCAATTCGGCGGCTACCGGACCTGATCGTGCATGCCCGAAAATTACAGGAACAGGTTGACGAATTGTTAAAACGCCAGTCAACCCCCTGAAAATTGCAAATTTTCATATCGCTAAATAAATGGGGTATCGGGTACCCTTCACATCCGGCCGGCTTCAACGTCCGTAATGGTGGTTGACGCCGGCGTCGTACGCCGGCCAACCCGGAAAGGAGGCAACCCGACAAACAACCGCAGATATTTGGAATCGGCGTACACCTTTTCAGATGAATAATTAGTGGGCGGGCGAAGCTCGCCGTGGGAAGGTCAATGCGGTCACAGACCGCCGCGCCGGCACGGGGAGGAAGAAATCGTTCAGGAAGCCCCAATCTTATTCACCAGGACCACAAGTCGAAAGGAAAAGTCATGAAGCGCACAACCAAGATTCTCGGATCGACCACCGGCCTTCTCGCCGCCGCGGCATTCGCGGGATTGATCAGCGGCTCGGCCACGCGCGCCGCCGCCAGCACAACCGGCGTCAAGGCGAGCACGGCCCAGATGACCATCGCCGCGAAAGTGGGCGCCAAGGCCCGCTCGCTCGACGATTCGTCCAAGCACGACTGCTCCGGCCAGAATTCCTGCAAGGGCCAGGGCGGGTGCAAGAGCAGCGACAACGGCTGCAAAGGCAAGAATTCCTGCAAGGGCAAGGGCGGCTGCAACACCAGCGGTGGCGGCGGCTCCCTCTAATTCAGTTTCTTTGCCTATAGTACTCGGGAAACCCGCCCTTGACCGGTCGGGTTTCTCTTTTAATTCCGCTGGAGGTTTTATGCCGGCCAACCGATTCAACGCCAACACCCAATTGGGCATCGGGATCGGGTTGCGCATCCCCCACTACGATCACATTCTTAAAAACAAGCCGACCGTCGATTGGTTTGAGATCATTTCCGAGAATTACATGTGCGACGGCGGCCGGCCGCTGGCGATCTTGGATCAGATTCTTGAGCAGTATCAGGTTATCCAGCACGGCGTTTCGCTTTACTTCGGCTCGACCGATCGAATGGATCGGGAGCAGCTCAAACGGCTGAGAACTCTGGTCAAGCGGACCAAGACGCCCTTCCTCTCGGATCACCTCTGCTGGGGGAGTGTGGATGGGACGTACACGCACGATTTGCTCCCAATGCCCTACACCTTCGCGGCAGCGAAGAACACGGCCCGGCGCGTGCGCGACGTGCAGGATTTTCTCGAAGTGCCGATCATTGTCGAGAACGTGTCGAGCTACGCGGAGTTTCATGCTTCGGAAATGACCGAGTGGGAATTCCTCAGCGAAGTGGTCGAGCAGGCCGACTGCGGGATATTGCTGGACGTGAACAACATTTACGTGTCGAGCAAGAATCACAATTTCGATCCATACGATTATCTGAACAACGTCCCCCACCATCGGGTCGGGCAGATGCACATCGCGGGACACAGCAAATACGAGAAATACATTCTGGATACGCACGACCATCCGGTGCTCGACCCGGTTTGGAAAATGTACGCTCACGCGATCCGCAAATGCGGGCCGACGTCCACGCTCCTGGAGTGGGATGCGCACATCCCGTCCTTCGAGGAGGTGCACAAGGAAGCGCTGAAGGCAAAGAAATTCCTGGACGCGGTTCAGAAAGCGCCCGACGACAAGGCCCTGGCCGCCGCGACCGCATGAGCACGGCTATCACCGCCAAACCTCGCCAGACATTGGCCCAACTGCGGCGGCTGCAGCGGCTCGCCGGCGCGGTCATCATGAATCCGCTGGCGCGGGATTGGCGCATGCAGCGGCGATGGATCGACGACCGCGATATGCGCGAGGTGACGGCCGAGTTCATCAAGCCGAATGATCGCCTGACTTCGCTGGAGCGGATCGAGATTTACAACAAGCAGTACTGGTTTCGGATTTTCGACTCCTTGATCGACGATTTTCCGGGTTTGAAGATCGTTCTGGGGCATGCCAACTTCATGAAGCTCGCGCGGGCCTATCTGACGGCACATCCTTCGCGGTCCTATACGTTGCGAAATTTGGGGTCGCGCCTTATCTCATTCATGGAAAAACATCCGCGCCTGCTCGGGGCGCGAAAGCAATTGGCCCTGGACATGGCGCGGTTTGAATGGGCGCAGATCGTGGCGTTCGACGGACCGGCCAGGCCCCCTGTCGGCGTCGATGATCTTCTGGGCAAGCCCGCGGCAAAGCTTCGCCTGGCGATTCAGCCGTACGTCACTCTCCTCGAACTGAAATATCCGCTGGACGATTATGTCATTCAGCTTAAGCAGCACGGCCTGCGGCGCGACGCGAGCAACGCGATTGAGGAATCCGACGCCCCGGCGCGGACAAAGCGCCGCCCCCCATTGCCCCGGCGTCAAACCGTTTACATCGGCGTGCACCGCCATAACAACGCACTCTATTACAAAAGGCTCGATCCGCAGGCATTTAAGCTGCTGACAAACCTGGATGCGGGGCGAAGCCTTCGGCAGGCAATTCGGATATCGCGGATCACCGATCCCCCGAAAGTCGGCACGATTTTCGAAACTTACGCGACACTCGGCTGGTTTTACTTTCCCTGATGCTTGGGCAAAATTGGGTGGTAAAATCAGGTTTGAATGACCCTTCCGCAGCTCCCCAATGCGTCGCCGACGGTTCCGCTGGCGAAGCTTGAATATTACACGGCCGCGCCGGCGGCGGACGCCGCGCCGGCTTGGCGCACGGGCAAGACGCTGATCGTGGCTCAAGGAGCGGTTTTGCCGGAACGGTGCGTGAAGTGCAACGAGCCGACGGATCGGCGATTTCGACGCAGAGTGTCGTGGTATCCGTCCTACTTGCTGGCGGGATTTATCACGCCGCTGGGCCCGCTGTTTTTGCTGCTTCTTTATTTGGTATTAAAAAAGACGATGCGGATCGATGTGGGGGTCTGCCGGCGGCATTTGCGACGCCGGCGCTGGTTCATTGCCGGAGCGTTCGTCGCCTTGGCGGGATGCGCATACGCGATCGTCTATACGGTGGGACATCAATCGGTTATCTCTTGTGTGGCGTCGGCAATATTGGCGGTCGCCGCCGCGGTGATGGGACATTATGCGCGGATTCTTCGGCCCACGAAGATCGACACGCTGCACGGTTATTTTCGCGGCGCGTCGCCGGAGTTCTTGAATTCGCTTCCCGGCGTGGCCGCGCCGCCGCGCTAGTCTTCGTGTTCCCACAGGCGAAAACCGCCTAGAAATGCGTTGTTGTTTTCGCCGCGTCGGCAGCCTTCCGGCAGCGATTTGAGCTTGTGCACGTTTCCGCCGCCGAGGACCACATAATCCGGCTCCAGGGCCGCCATAAGTTTCTCGACCGTGATCGTGACGTGCTTGTGCCACTTCTTTTTCCCGAGGCGATCCAAGCCGCGCAGACCGACGTAGTCCTCGAACGTCAGCTTCTTGTACGGCAAATGGCCCAATTCCATCGGGAGGACTTTTCCATCGACGACCATGGCCGTTCCGAGCCCGGTCCCTAGGCCGAGGAAGAGCATCTTGCCCCCCTTATGACTGCCCAGGGCCTGCATCGCCGCGTCGTTGATCACTCTGACGGGGCATCCGAAGGCTTTTTGAAAATCGAAACCGACCCAGCCATGTGCGAGGTTGTGCGGGTCCGCGACCGGGCGATGATTTTTAACGGGACCGGGATACCCGATGGAAACGACTTCGTATTCCCAGTCCTGGGCCAGCTTCTTCACGCCCTGAACCATCTCGCGCGGGCCCAATTCGGGGCCGGAATCGAACTGGCGTTTTTCCCTTTTGCTCGTGGCGAGGATTTTTACGTGCGTGCCGCCGACATCGATGACCAGGACGTTCATATCTCTTCTCCAGCCGAATTGGTGCACAGAGTATCAGAGACGGGCTTAAATTTCCCGAGGGCAATCGTTCCGCCGGCAGACCAGTTCCCCGTTGCCGATTGGCACGATCAGGGCGTCCACCCGTGGGTCGCTCAGGGCGCGATCGAGCATGGGCTGCAAAACCGGGCGATGATTGATGGCATTGTCGGCGACAAGGATTCCGCCGGGAACCATGTTGGGCACGACCGCCTCGTAACACGGGCCGTAGATTTCCTTCTCGGCGTCCAAAAAGCAAAACGCGATGTCCGGGATGCCGGACAAGTGCTCAAGGGCATCGCCGTGCACGAGTTTGACAACGTCGCCGACGCCGGCTTGCGCGAACGTTTTTGCTGCCAGTTCCGCTTTTTCACCGAGGATTTCGAAGGTGGTGATTTTCGTCCCGTCGCACGGCAGGCGAGGGCCAGCCAAAGCGTCGAGTAACCGGCGCTGGCGCCGATTTCGATCCAGTTTCCCTCGGGCGAGGCGGCGGCGAGGATGGCGATGAATTTCCCCACGTCGGGCGGGATTTGGCGCAGGCGTTTCAATCGGGGCGTGCCGTCATGGCGATCCTGCCGATCAATTTGCTCCAGCTCGCGCATCACGGTCTGAATGTTTTGCGGGATTTCGTTAAACATCGAACTATCTTTGCTTCATTAGCGTCTTAACAATTCCTGGGGGTGAAAAACGCCAGTTTTTGAATCAATTCAGGCATTACGAAAATGCGTCCGGTTTCGAACGCGAACGGCGGGCGCGTTTGGTTATCATATGTGGCATATGTTCGCAGGCGGTAAAATATTCGCCGGCTTACACGAACAGAACGGGCACCATTTCGGGAGGTTGAGATGTTAGGCCTGTCCACATTTTCCGGCGGCATTCTGGCCACGAATCCCTTTTCGCCCACTCTTCCGGACGCGGCATTCTGGACGCTGGTCGTCATCGGCGCGCTGATCCTCGTCTGGCTTTCGCTGGGGATGCGCTACATTCCCAACAATATGGTGGGAGTCGTCGAAAAACTATGGTCCGCGCGCGGTTCGGTTGGGGGCGGGCGCATCATCGCGACGCACGGGGAGGCCGGTTATCAATCGGATCTCCTTCGCGGCGGTATCCATTTCTTCCTTTGGCGCATCCAGTACCGAATTCACCGCGCCCCGCTTGTGATGATCGGACAGGGGAAAATCGGCTACGTCTACGCGCGCGATGGCGAGGGACTTTTGCCCAGCCAGACACTGGGGCGATTCATTGAATGCAACAAATTCCAGGACGCGCGGGCGTTCATCGGCGACGGGCAAAACGCCGCCACCGTGGGCCAGCGCGGTCGGCAACGGATCATCCTGCGCGAAGGCATGTATGCGATCAATCTCGCGCTATTCGTGGTCGTGACAGAAGACACTGTCTATCGACTGGACCTGCAAGGCCGCCAGGAATTCCAGGCGATCCTAGGGCCTGTCTGATGAATCCAAAATCCTGAAATAGCGACGGATCATGGCGAGCTTGGCCATGGCCTGAAAGTTCACCGCCAGTTTCTCGTAACGCGTGCCCAGGCGGCGATTCTCCTTCATCCAATTCACGCAACGCTCCACCACGTTCCGTCGGCGATACGCCTTGCGATCAAAGTTCTCCTGCGGCGGCTGATTCGATTTCGCCGGGATCACCGCTTGGATTCGGTGGCGACGCAGCCATCGCCGCACATTTCCGTAACTGTATCCCTTGTCGCCCGCCAGCCTCCTGGGGCGACGACGGCGGCGACCGATGCGCATCGCGTTCATCACCGGCTCCACGTACCGGCTCTCGTGGCATTGGCCGGCGCTGGCCTCGACGGCGAGCGGAACTCCCTGGCCGTCAGTAACCAGGTGGAGCTTGCTGCCCCACCCGCCTCGGCTGCGGCCCAACGCGTGATCCGCCGGTTCTTCCGGGGCGGTTTTGATTTTCTGGCTCCGGCGGCGGATCGACTGGCTCGCACATTGGTGCCGTCGATGCACCACAGGTCCCAGTCGATTCGTCCTTGCTTGTCCAACCTCATCTGCAGCCGCTGGAGGATTCGATCAATCGTTCCGTCCTTTCTCCAGCGGTTGAAGCGGTCGTAGACGCTTTGCCATCTGCCGTAACGTTCGGGCATCTCGCGCCATTGAGCGCCCGAGTGCAGAATCCAGAACATGCCGTTGAGCGTGGTGCGGTGGTCGTTCCACTGCCCGCCGCGCTTGCCGTTGCCGGGCAGCAGATCGCCGATCAACTCGTACTGCTCATCCGTGAGCTCATAACGTCGCATCCGTGACACCTCGTCTGAAAACCGCTATTTATAACCAAAAGCGATTCATCAGACAGGCCCTAGGCTGGCAGCAGGAACTGAAGCAAGTCAACGGATTCGATCCGGTCGTCATCGGCGGGCCGATCAATACCGAGGACCCGCTCACGCCCGGCAAGCAGATGCAGGTGGATACCCTCGGCATCGTGACGATTCACGATGGGCCAAGCCTCTCGCCCGGCGAGATCATCGCCCCGGCCGTGGGCAATGGGCTTAACGAGGAAAACTATCACAATAATTATCAGGACCCCGAGGCATTTTTGCGCGCCGGCGGGCGACGAGGCCGGCAATATGTTCCCCTCACTGACGGCACTTATTTCATTAATCGCTGGTTTGCGACGATAGAAGTAACACCCAAGACGGTCGTTCCCATCGGCTACGTGGGCGTTGTCGTAAGTTATTACGGGCCGCTCGGGCGCCGATGTTTCCGGCGAAAGCTTCCGCCACGGCGAGCGCGTGGCTCGCGGCGACCGCGGTGTCTGGGAAAAGCCGCTGGGGCCGGGCAAATATCCGTTCAATACCTACGCCGGAAAACTGATCCTCGTGCCGACGACCAACTTCGTGCTTCACTGGATCACGGGTAAGAGCGAGAGCCATCATTACGATGAAAGTCTGAAGTCGATCGATCTGGTCACGAAGGATGCTTATGAGCCACTCTTACCGCTGAGTATTGTCGTGCATATCGACTATCAGCGCGCCCGAGCGTGATTCAGCGGTTCGGCGACGTGAAGAAGCTGATCACCCAGACCCTGGACCCGATGCTCAGCGCCTATTTCCGAGACGTGGCGCATAAGAAGACGATGATCGAATTGCTCCAGCGGCGCGATGAAATCCAGATCGAGTCACGGACGGAACTCCAACAGCGGTTCCGGGAATTTGACATCGAATGCGTGGACGTGCTGATCGGCAAGCCCGACACGGCCGAGGGAACCGGCGTCGGAAAAATCGAAACACTCCTCGAGCAGCTGCGCACCCGGCAGCTCAGCATTGAGCAGTTGGAAACCTACGACCGCCAGCGCGCGGCGGCGGATAAGCTGCGAACCCTCAACGAAGCGCAGGCGATCGCCGCCAAGCAGGCGGAACTGACCAATTCTCAGGTTCAGATTCGCATCGCCGAAAACCAGGGAGACGCCGATCTGGCCCGCTCGCGCAAGCAGGCGGAGCAGACGGTTGTCGTGGCCGAGGCTGAATTGGCACGCTCGCGCAGGCAAGCCGAGCAGACGGTGGTCATCGCGCAGGCGGACAGCCAGTCGCGGATTCTGGCGGGAAAAGGCGAATCGACCCGAGCGCTGCAAGTCGGCCTCGCCGAGGCGACGGTTCTGCTGCGCAGCATCACCAGCTTTGGCGATCCGCGGCTTTATGCCCTCTCAAAGGTCGCGGAATATCTTTCCAAGGCAAGCCAGCCGCTCGTGCCGGAGCGCGTCTTCCTGGCCGGCGGTGCGCCGACGACCAACGGCGAATCCGCCGCGGCGCTTCAGCCAGCTCCGGAATGCTTGGCATGCTGATCAATTTAATGGTCGCCGAAAAGAGCGGCTTCGCCATCGCGGACAATCCGGACATGGCGATCCCTCAAGGAGATCGCCGACCGGATGACCAAGCAGGTCGTGGAAAGCCTGGAAGATTCGAATGGGCATCCTAAAGTATAAATGCGCCGTGCGCAGGGTGGGATAGTGGAATGCGCACACGCATGTTTAATTCGCATCGCTGGATGAAATTGAACGGGTTCGAGGCGAAAGTGCCGCCCATTAATATGTGCGAATTAGCTTCGCCCCCGGGTAGGAAGCCATGAGGATTTGCTCGGCCGACTGGCCCGCTTCCGCGCGGGCTTCAGCGCACCATTGGCACATCCCCACGCCGTGCCCGAAGCCGTGCCCGTCGAAGAAGGTGACCGTTCCCAGATTCGGGTCCCCGTTGATTCGGCAAAAGCTGCTGGGAAGGGTGGACCCAAAGGAGGCGTCCGTGTTGACGGCGGCGCCGCGCATTTCTTCGGCCGCGAGGGAATATTGCACGCCTCGGGCGTCGGTGATCAGGACGCGCGTGGGTCTGCCGTAGCGGTTGGATGACTGAACCTGCATGCCGGAGAGTTGTGCCATCGAAGCCTCGGGGACGGGTTTGCCGGTGCTTTGCCCCAGATGATCAGCCCATAATCGAATGCGTCGGGTGAGTTCCGATTTTTGGATCGTGATGGGTCCCCAGTTGAAATATTTGGACGCGCTGCAACAGGCGCCGCGATATTGCTCGGCCAGGGGCGGCAGAAAGGGCTCGCCCGGGAAGGCGTCCGCGGCCGCCTGGGCGACGCCGCCGCAGCAACTGCTGAAATAGGCCTTGAAGATTTTCCCGTTGCCGGGGCCGTAGGTGAGGACCACGCCGGCGGTGGATTGGGCGGCGTAGCGGCTATTTGCGGTCTCGCCGGAGATCGCACCGTACATCTGACTGCGCTGATCGGCAAAGACATCCCATTCACGACCGACGCCGGCGGTTTTGGCCTCGAAGAGGGCATAGGTACGCGATGCGACGGCCTGGGCTCGGAAGGCCTCGGGGAGCCAATCGTGATACATCTCGGCCGCCACAACGCCCTGCACATACTGGTCGATATCGACATCGTTCACGGCGTTAAAATTGGACACACCGATTGGCAGGAAGCGGAAAAAGCCGTGATACGCGACGCCGTTGATGCGGATGGAGTCGCCGATGGGCTGAATCGAGAGAATACCGGAGCCGAGCGTTGTGGAATTGAGTTGCCAGACGCCGCCGGGGCGGGAGAGATGGGCTGAGTTGCCGAGGCGGACGACTCGCGCGGCGGATGCGGAATCGAGCCAGACCTGAACGGGTGAATCGGCCGAGACCTCCGCGACCGGGGCATTCTCCAGAATCAGCACTCGAATCCGCGGATTATTCGGGGGAGGAGCCGGCTCCGTCTGCTCCGTGCAGGACTGCGCAAAAAGAAAAGCAACAACGCAAAGCGACAACGCGAGTGTTTGTCGCATGGGGCCTCCTTGCCCTCAGAATTATTCGTCTTTCCATTAGCGGGGGCGCGGTTTGAGACGCGGTGCTCCGCACGGCCGCTAATTATTCTTCCAGGCGGCGCAGGCCAACCCCGAACGTCGCAAGCTGCTGCTTGATTTCGTTCAGGCTGGTCTGTCCGAAGTTCTTGCACCCCAGAAGCTCGTCTTCGGTCCGCGAGGCCAGTTCGCCCAGCGTATTGATGTTCAATCGCTGTAAAGCCTTTCGACTGCGCACGGAGAGTTCCATATCGCCGACGCTCTTGGCCAGAGTTTCCGGGGGGACATTTCCCTCGACGGCTGCCGCCGGACGCGGCACGCCGCCCTTGGCTTCTTCTGCCGCCTGGCCGAGGCGCAATCCCTTTTGCGCCAACAGCGCCTTGATTTCGTTCAGGCTCGTCTCGCCAAAATTCTTGTAGCTGAGCAATTCCTGCTCGGTGGTCTTGAGCAGGTCCCCCAGCGTGCGGATGTTCATCTTCTTCAGGCAATTGCGGCTGCGTACCGACAACTCAAAATCCGTGACGGGGACGTTCAGGACGGCGCTGCGGCGATCGGAACGGCCGTCCAGGTCGTCGTCGTAGTGCATGCTGCGCGCGGATTCGACATCGCGCATATACAGCCGGGCCCGGACGTGATTGGGATTCGTCCGCAGAACGGCGTCCAGGCAGCGGTGCGCCTCGTCATAGTGATTGTTGTCTTCGTAAAGAACCGCCAGATTCATCAAGGCGTTAAGATGTACCGGCGGGCTGGTGCAGATACGTTCATAAAGCTCGATGGCCTTGGCGTCCTCGGCGCGGCGGTCGTATAGCACCGCCAGGCGGAACGCCGCCATTTCGTGGTCCGGGTTTTCATTCAGGGACCGCTCGTAAAATTCGACGGCCTTTTCGTGAATTCCCGTCTGCTCGGATTCCTGACCTCGGCGGTAATATTCTTCGGCCGCCCTCTCGTTTATCGACGAAACACTGGCTTCGCTCATCGTTACGATCCATCCCTAAAGTAAGAAAAACTGGCCCCGCATGGGGAAACTCCCGCCGAGGCGGATTGGCCCGCCTGCATCACGGCGATACTATTAAATGGGTGAGGGCACATTCTGTCAACCGCCGCGTCGTCCTGCTGGTCAATACCATCGCGGGCAAGGGGAAGGGACGCCTGGTCGCGCGACGCATCTCACAGAGCCTGGATTCGCACGACCTTGAATCGAAAATCGTCTCCGACGACCCCGAGAAGGCCGCAAAACTCGCCCGGGACGCCCGCGCAATCGTTGTCATCGGAGGCGACGGCACCCTCCGCGCGGCGGCCAGAGCTTTCATCCAGTTACAAATCCTACCGCCGCCAATCCTCCCCGTGCCGATGGGAACGGCCAATCTGATGGGCAAATATCTAGGTATCGACTGGGACAATGAAGAGCTGCCGGCCCACGTCGCCCAGTCCCTAATTCAAGGTAAAATCTGGAACTGCGACGTCGCGGCAGTGAATGGCGAGCCGTTTCTGCTCGTCGCCGGGGTGGGGATCGACGCGCAGATCGTTCATGAAGTGGATCGCCTGCGCCACGGGCCGATCAATTACGCCAGCTATTTTCTGCCGGCGGCCAAGACCCTGGTTTCGTACGAATATCCGTCGCTTGAAGCCTCGGTTGACGGAAGATCGGTTTTTGCCCTCGCGCCAGCGGTGGCGTTCGTGGGAAATGTGAGCCAGTACGGGACGGGGTTCGCGATGCTGCCCGATGCACGGCCGGATGACGGGTTGCTTGATTTATGCATCGTGCCGGTCAAATCACGCTTCGAGGCGATCCGCAAGTTCCTTCTGTCAGCGGCCGGGGAACACGTGCTCGAAGAAGGAGTCGTCCACGTTCGGGGCAAGGAAATTGCCATCCGGTCCCCTAAAAACGTGCCAGTGCAGGCGGATGGCGACCCCGCCGGCTACACGCCGGCGGCGTTCAGCTTGCTTCCCGTGCGCCTGCAATTTATCGTTCCCGTGTGAAACAAACCCCTGATATTCTTCATCGCGATAAGAGCCATTTGCTGGTGATCGCCGGGCCGTGCGTGATCGAATCGGCGGAGCTTTGCCTGTCGATCGCGGCGCATTTGAAAAAGGTATGCGAGAGCCTGCATCTGGCTTACGTCTTCAAGGCGAGCTTCGACAAGGCCAATCGATCCAGCAATTCCACATTTCGCGGGCCCGGATTGGTCGATGGACTTGCGGTTTTAAAAAGAGTGAAGACCGAGATCGGCGTGCCGGTGCTGACGGATGTGCATGAGACCGATCAGGTGGACGACGCGGCGAAGATTGTGGACGCGTTACAGGTCCCGGCGTTTTTGGCTCGGCAGACGGATCTACTCCTTGCCTGCGGCAAAACCGGGCGCTGGGTGAACGTAAAAAAAGGCCAATTCATGTCGCCGGCTGAAATGGGAAACGCGGTCGAGAAAATCAAATCGACCGGTAACGATAAAATTCTCCTCACCGAGCGCGGCACATTTTTCGGCTACAACCGGCTGGTCAACGATTTCACGGGTTTGCAGGTCATGAGCCAGTTCGGCTGCCCGGTCATCTTCGACGTGACGCACAGCACGCAACAGCCGGCCGGCCAAGGCAACCAAAGCGGCGGGAACCCGCAGTTCTCGCCCCTACTCGCGCGGGCGGCGGTGGCAGCCGGAGTTGATGGGCTATTCCTGGAATGCCATCCCGACCCGAAGAATGCGAAAAGCGACGCGGCTACGATGTTGAATATAAAGGTCGTGGAGAAGTTACTCAGGGAATGTGCGCAGATCGCGGAGTTAAGGGTCGGGTGGAGATAGAAGGGTTTCTGTGGCAGAGAGCAATCTAAATAAGCCTCAGCCGCTTGACTATGAAACACCCCGACCGGGCCGAGGTCATGAGGCCCTCTACCGGGCCATTGCGATCGCGATCACTATTTTATTCGTATTGTTGCTCTTTACGATTGATTGGGGCAGTAGCAATAAGAGTGTGATAACGGCAAATCGCGTTAGGTCCGCTTCGAACCTGCGACAGATCGGGCAAGCGATTTTGCTGTACTGTAACGATCACAATGGCCAATATCCGGACTCTTTCGGCACTATTTTGCTCAACGAGGATGTGACGAGTTCCGTATTTGTCTCTCCTCTTCGGGGAGAGATAGCGGCGGTGGGACCAACAACCCGGTCGCCGGCGGCGCTCCTGGTGCCGGGCCCCAATCTATCATATGTATACTTGGGGCGGGGCTTAACAACGTCTACCGTGACTCCGGATTCGGTAGTGGCCTATGAGATCCCAAGCCCGTCAGGCGCGATGGTTCTATTCGGTGATGGGCATGTCGAATTCGTCTCCAACATCGCCGCGATTATCCAACAAGCAGCCGCGGGAAAATTTCCCGTGACGATGCCGTCGCCGAAATAATAAGGCCGAGGGATCGCTGCCCCTCGGCCTTCGCAACTCTCCCGTGATTCGTTCAATCTCGGACCCTAAACGGAATCGCGGCGACTTTGCCTTGGCGAGATTTTGCGCCGTAGGTGCCGATCAAAACACCGACGCCTATTAAGGCTGCCCATTTCTCCCATTGCTGGGAATTCGCAGATTCAACATTGGAGGCGGCAATGGCGATGCCGCCACCGGCGAATTTGCTTTCGATCGACGGCGCGGATTCGATCTGGTGAGACGCGGCGGGAATCGCGACGATATGCATCGACGAATTGGCCGCTATGCTGGGCGAATTTGCCGGCAACGGCGTCGATGCGAATATATTGCCCGCAAAAGCGGCGGCCGACTCCACGGTGAATCCCGGCAACACGATGGTCGGCATCAACTCCGGCCCAGCGGTGTGCGTGGCAATCGTCGTCACCTCGGCTGAGGCCGTCAGCACGTTCGACGCGGATGTGAGCGCAATGTGGGGCATGTACGTCGTGCCTGCGTCGCTCAGATGCAATTCGGCGGCGACCGGATTCCCTTCGGCTTTTGCCGAGGCGGTGACGTTTGCGACGACGGCGCCTTTGACATATTGCAGATTGATTGATCCGCCGGACGTCGTGTTCTGAAGAGCGCTGACGATGAACGAGACTTTCGGCGAGCCCAAGCCGGTGACGAGATCGTAATCTAGCCCGGCTGAGTATTCGCCACTCGAGCCCCCGCTGACGTCGTGGTAGGCGTTTGTGTAGTTGGCGCTCGTGTAAAGGGAAAAGAGCGCGGGAATGGTCTGGGTAGTGCCGTTAAGAGTGCCCAATCCGATTTGGCGAGCTTGATTGGCGATCGCGATGAGCGAGGCCCACTGGGGCGCGCCGCGCTGGTGCCCCCGACTTCCCACCAGCCTGAGGAGCCATCGAGGGGGACGGAGTCATAGACGTAGAACCCTGTGCTGGGATTGGCGTCGTAGGAGACGTCCGGAGAAGCCTGCTTGCCGTAGGATGAGACGATGCGCTGATAGGCGGCTTCAGATTCGTACTTGGAGATGCCGCCGGTGCTGTCTGACCAACCCGATTCTGAACCGTAGTTCCCGGAGGTGGACGAAATCTTGAGGGTGGTTCCGCCGACGGAGAGCACATTCGGCGAAGTTGCGGGGTATTCCGGCCCGTACCAGGAGCCTTCGTCGCCCGAAGCCGCGATGAAGGTAACGCCTTGATGCCCGCTCGGCGTCGTGAAATAGGAGTCGTAAGAAGTCTCGGAGGAGAATTCGTTGGTCCCCCAGCTCATGGAGACGACGGAGACGCCCGATGCGTCGCGGGCATAGTTTACGCCGTCGAGAAGGTCGCCCAGGTTCGCCGAATTCGCCTCGACGAGAAGGATGTTCGCGCCGGCGCCATGGCGTGCGCCCATTCGACGTCCAGCGAAATCTCCGTGTCCCAGGTGGCGTTGGTGGAGGGCAGTGACGACCCGCCGGATTCGTTGACCACCTTCAGGCTCGGGGGCGCGGCGATTCCCCACGTGGAATCAAACGTCTTCAGATCGCCGGTGATATCGGGATCGTTGTATGCGTCGACGATGGCAATCGTCTGCCCTTGCCGGTGCCGGCAGCGCCGTTATTCAGCTTGGCGGCGTTGAAGCCGTAAGCCGTGGCAACCTGGGAGGGCGTATAGGGCGCGGAGGTGCTGCCGGTGACGAGAGGAGAGGCCGTGATGTCCGGCAAGACCACCGTGTTCACGGCCGAGAGCAAACATCTCGTCTCGAGAGCCTCGAAAGTTGCCTTGAAATTCCGACGACGATCCCCGTTTCGAATTCCTTTTCGCGCCATCACAACTCCTCGCTTTAGTTTTTCTTAAGATTCAAAACCCGATGGTCCCTTTTAAGGGACTGTTGCCGTATGGGTGGGCGGATTCTAGAAGACTCAGTTAACGCCGCAATACGAAAACCCGCGAAAAATCAATATAAATTGCGCCAATCAAATCGGCGACGGTACATGAATTACTTCGCCTGAATTGAAATCGAGTGGTGGGAGAAAAATAGAACGACAAAAAAGATGAGGATGGGCAGAGCGATGCAGAGTGCGACAAGGCGGTAGCGCTTGAGATTCCCCGACGCGGGCGATTTTGGCGCGACCAGCCGATCGGCGCGGCCGGTGACCTGCACGGCGTCGGGGTTGTCCAGGTCATGTTTCATCGCCAGCGCGGTGGGGTAACGCTCCTGCGGATCGCGCGCCATGGCGTGGAGGATGATCTCTTCGACCTGCGGGGAAATCTTGTCGTTCTTAATTCGCGGCGCGATCGGATCGCCGCTCAGGCGCGCGTTCATGATGATGAACGGATTGGCCCCCTCGAAAGGAACGGAGCCGGTGACCATTTCGTAAAGGATGGCGCCCAGGCTGTAGATGTCGGTGCGCGCGTCGCCTCTTTTCCCCTTGACCTGCTCGGGGGCCATATAGTCCGGAGTTCCCATGGCGGGAGTGAAGGCGCCAAACGTCAGCCGTGCGCGGTCTCGAATTTGGCGATCCCAAAATCCATGATGCGAATCGACCCGTCGCTGCAAATCATGATGTTGTCCGGTTTGAGATCGCGATGCACGACATCGTGCTCGTGCATGTAATGCAGCGCTTCGCAGATTCGGCTGGCGATCTTGAGGGCATCCGCCTGCGGCATGGGGCTGATCGTGTGCATCAGATGGCCGAGCGTCTGGCCGTCCAGGAATTCCATGACGATGTACGGCCGGCTCTTGTTCAGCTTTTCGTCGTCCATGAGCCGCAGGATGTAGGGATGCTGGAGCACCTTGCCGATCTGCTGTTCGCGTTGAAATCGCTGATAAAATCCGGGGTCTGATTCGAACTGCATGAAGGGGACCTTCAGCGCGACGATCCCATCGTTGGAGAGGTCCATCGCCTTGTAGATGGTCGCCATTCCTGACCGGCTGACGATGTCGGTGATCTTGTAGCGGCCGTCCAACGTTTGACCGACTTCCAGTTCGCTTCCCATGATGGCCGGGCTCTCTTTCTGAAACGTGGGCAGTCCACGATAGTAGCTGAGTCGTTCTATTCCCAATATTTTGACGACCTGAACCGACAAATTATCGTCCGCGCCGCGCCGTTCGGCCATTCTCACCAGGCTTTTGCACGCGTCGTCCGGCGCTTGCTTATTCACGGCATCGAGGATTTCGCCTTCGGTGATCTGGGTCCAGATGCCGTCGCACATTTGCACGAGGATATCGCCGCGGGAAACCGTCTGGGTATGAAAGTCGATGCGGAGAGTCGGTTCCTGCCCGACGGTGCGCGTGAGGACGGAGCGCATATCCGAATTCATGGCGTCCTCGACGGTGATCAGGCCAAGCTTGAGCTGCACGCCGGCGTAGGAGTGATCGTTGGTTATCCTGCGAATCCGCCCCTGCTGGATGATGTAAGCCCGGCAGTCGCCGACGTGGCCGATGGTGACCTCGTTATGCCGGAACAGCGCAACCGTCATCGTCGTGGCCATCCGGCCTTTGCCGCTCTCCTTCAGATTATGGTCATACACCGCGATGTTGGCGGCGTTGAACATCTGATTCAGGACCTGCGTCGGCGGCGCCAGGGGTTTGGCCTCCAGGAAAGTCTTCAGCGCCGCATCACAGGCCGCGCGGCTGGCGACCTCTCCCCGTTCCTGCCCCCCCACCCCGTCGGCCAGAACGACGACGGCGCCACGCCCGCGCCAATCGGCCTCCGTGCTCGGCTGCCACGCGGTAATGGAGTCCTCGTTGATTTGCGCACAGGGCCGGTCGAAGATAGGCTGCCGTATACAATTTGCATGATGGCTGCGGCTGAGTCGTGCCCGAAAAGGCGGCGGGCGATTCTATTGCCCCCATTGGGCAAAACAAGGGCCGAACAAACGGCCTGGGGCACGCATTTCCACACTTTGACTCGTCCCGCCCATGTTTCAGGCTCGCATAGAGGGCCTCCCCGGCTTTGCATACTTTTTAAGCATGCTTTCTTGAACTCATTGCTTTTTGCAAATGCGAGGTTGACGAGAGAAATGTCCCCTTACACGGCATAAACCGATGTAATCGGACCCAGAAATACCACTGGCACATGGTTTGTGATGGCCCGGCTGCAATAGGTCCACAAATCGTCGGCTTTATTGCAGTCAGGACCTGTCAGCAGCGGCAGCAGCTCGGAAGGAAGAACACGTTGTCCGTGCCGACGAAAAGAGCACTCTGCGTTGCCGCGCCAGAAACCCATTAGGCAGGCCATGGTGGCCGCCAGAAAGCAAAGGAGAAGAGTCTGTGGCAAACGAAACCTCTGGAACTCCATCCAGTTCGGGACCGGCCCAAGGAACGATGAAGCCGACGTTGGGCCTCACGGGTCTGACGAGTAACGCGATGGCCCTGATCGCGCCGGGCGCGTTCTTGTGGCTGACGTTCGAAGAACAGTCTGCGTACGGGCGCCGTCCGCAGGCTCGGCGATGTGGATGGGCATGTTGCTCGCCACGGTGCTATGTTTGGCGACAGCCATCTCCTACGCGGAACTTAGCAAACTTTATCCCGGCGCGGGTTCGAGCTACTTCTTCGCCGAACAGGCGTTTCTCTCCAAGAAGCAAGCCTACAAGTGGGCGCGCCTTTACAAATTCATGGTGGGCTGGGCAAGCCACCTCTACTACTGGATTTACCCCGGCGTGATGGTGTGCGTGACGGCCATCTTCATCGGCTACATGGCCGGGCAGCTCTTCCCCAACACCTTTAACGTCGCCGAGGGTAGTCCCCTCTTGATGATCGTGTTCTCGATCATATTCGCGTACGGCGTATCGTGGATCGCTTACCGCGGCGTCGTGGGCGCAACGGGCGTCAACGTCGCGATCAACATCATTCAGATCACCGCACTGCTGATCTTCTCGGTCATGGCGATTGCCCATCGCGTGCACGTCAAGGAAGGCGACGTCGACTGGACGCTCGACTCGACCGGCACGCCGACGCAGTTTCAGCAAGACTCCACTCCGAACATGATTCAGGATCCGAAGTTCCCCAACGATCCGACCAAACAGATCGTCGATCCCAGCGGCGCGACCAGTCCGAAAGTTGACGGCAGCGGCGCGCCGATCTGGATTTACAACGCCGTGGACGCCAAGGGGACCGTGATGAACGATTCCAGCGGCAACCCGATCGTTGTCGCCACGGATGCCACCGGAAAGCTGGCGGCGCTGCCCTCCGGCGCGGCCAAGGCGGTTCCGGCTCCAGTGACAATTTCGTACCTGGGCGGCATGGTCAAGGACAGCAAGGGCGTCTGGCAGTTCAACTACCACGATTCGGCCAAGTCCGTGTTTCACTGGCACAGCGGTCAGTACGTGCTGATTCAGGGATGTATCGCGATTCTGTGCCTGGTCGGTTTCGAATCGGTCTCCTCGATGGGTGAGGAAGCGAAGAACCCGAAGAAGCACATTCCGATCGCCATCGTCGCGTCACTGCTGATCCAGGGCGGCTTCTGCTACCTGTTTGAATATTTCGCCGCCAACTATTTCCAGAGTTCGCTGTACACCAATCAAACCGCGGCAGGTTCGCCGGCTCCGATCGGCGACATGATGCAGCTAGCCGGCGCCTGGTGCTTCGGCTCGGCCAAGGCGGGCTGGTGGTTCATGTTCCTGGAAGCCATCACCGTCTTCCTGGCGATGATCGGAACGACTCTGTCGTGCATCAACACCGGCGCTCGCGTGACCTACGCGATGGGCCGCGATGAGGAAGTTCCGACTCACTTCGGCATCCTCCACGGCAAGAACAACACCCCGCACCGCTGCATCTGGGTGCTGGCGACGATCTCCGCTCTGGTCGGAATCTACGGGATTCTCTTCTATCTGTGCGGTCCGTCCGCTTCGTCTGCGCTCGATACCAACCTCTCGACGGCGCAAACCTCGAGCATGTGGTACAAGGGCGTGTTTAGTTTTGCGACGGCGCAGAAGTTCCCGTGCAGCTTGCTGGTGATCACCCTGATCAGTAACTTCGGAACGTTCCTCCTGTACATGATGAGCTGCATCATCGCGATGGTCGCCTTCCACGAGCACCACATGTACAACCCGATCAAGCACATCCTGATCCCCGGTTTCGGCCTGATCGCGAACCTGGGTTGCATGTTGTTCTACTTGATCGGTCCCTTCTCGGTCCCTGGCATGAGCGCCAAGGAACCATTTATCGCCCTCGGCGTAGCCGCCGCGTGGGGCATCTTTGGTGCGATATATTTCGTGATGAAGAGCAAGAAGATGGGACGCGAGATTTTCGTGAGCAAGCCCCAAACCTCGACTCCGGCCTAACAGCCGACGGTTCGAGATGTCAAATTAAACGGCCGTCCGAGAATATTCGGACGGCCGTTTCCTTTTTCTACCCTTCAACATTAACCTTGGCGAATATGACCGATTCAATGGCTCAGACGGTCGCGAACAACACCCGCGCCATCAATTTCATCTGGACTCTCATCGCCGGTTTTTTGGTCATGTTCATGCAGGCGGGCTTCGCTCTGGTTGAAACCGGGATGTGCCGGGCGAAAAACGTGGCCCACACCATGAGCATGAATTTTTTGATCTATAGCCTGGCCGTGATCGGGTTTTTCATAACGGGATTTGCGTTCATGATGGGCGGAGTCAACGCAGTGCCGGCCGGCGCTTCGGCGCCCCTGGTCGGCGGCCCGCAATCCCTGGGGCTTTCGGGCGGCGACGTCCTGAACCGCATGTTCTACATCCACGTCTTCGGGAAACCGTGGGGAATCCTCGGCCACAGCGGATTTTTCCTCTCGAATTCCAATCTTCCCGCAGGGGTGTTCGTTCTCTTTCTCTACATGATGGTTTTCATGGACACCGCCGCGACGATCCCCACGGGCGCGCTGGCGGAAAGATGGAGCTTCAAGAGCTTTACCATATTCAGCGCCTGCGTCGGGGCATTCATCTACAGCTTTTACGGCTGCTGGATGTGGGGCGGCGGGTGGCTCGCCAGCCTCGGCGTGAACTACGGGCTGGGGCATGGCGCGGTCGATTACGCGGGGTCTTCCGTCGTTCATCTTCAGGGCGGGTCGCTGGCCTTTATCACATGCCTCATGATCGGCCCGCGAATCGGGAAATATGATGCCGAAGGAAATCCCCGCCCCATCTTCGGCCATCACGTCCCGATGATGATGCTCGGCACGTTCATCCTCGCCTTTGGCTGGTTCGGATTCAACGCCGGTTCGAGCCTCTCCGGCACGACCGATCGCATCGGTCTCATCGCCACCAACACCATGATCGCCTCAGCCTCGGCCACCGCCGCGGCGTGCTTTTATATGTGGAAAATGTATGGCAAGCCCGACCCCTCGATGATGTGCAACGGAATGCTCGGGGGGCTGGTCGCCATCACGGCGCCGTGTGCGTTCATTTCACCGGCGTGCGCGTTTCTGATCGGAATCATCGCGGGCATCTTCGTGGTGTGGGCGGTTCTTTATTTCGAGAAGAAGCAAATCGACGATCCGGTCGGCGCGATCAGCGTTCACGGCATCGCGGGACTTTGGGGGATCATCGCCGTGGGACTGTTCGCCAACGGCACCTATGGCGACGGATACAATAACGTTTCCGGCAACGTGATCGGATTGTTTTACGGGAACCATTCGTTCAAGCAACTCATTGCCCAGTTGATCTCGGCGGTCACGTGCATCGTCTGGAATCTCGCGGTAGGCGGCCTGGTATTCTACTCAATCGGCCGATTCCTGCGGTCCAATCGCGTTTCTCCGAGCATCGAACTGGCCGGCTTGGATATTCCGGAAATGGGCGCGCCAGGCTATCCCGAGTTTGTCAGCCATATGGGGCAGGAGAGCTTCTCCTCGGCGGAACTGCCGCCCACGTCGGGTTCATAGAGCCACGTGTTAGCGATTGACCCTGGCGAGCGAGGCGATTATCGTGCGCGCCGCGATGGACCCGCTGATTGTCTCCGCTGCCGACGCCGAGTATTTCCCGCTGCTCAAAGGCCTCGTTCTATCGATCCGGCAGAATGCTCCGGATCAATCCACAAACATCGCCGCCGTGGATTTGGGGCTGACCGAATCGCAAAAATCAGAATTAAACGAGCTGGGCGTTCGAATCGTGACCATCGATTGGAAAACCGAGTTCGCGCAGCGGACGGAAGCGGCTCCCTGGGAAATCTGGATAACGGCGCGGGCGGACCTCCCTCGTTATGTGCCGGGAGCGGAATTTTACATCTGGCTGGACGCGGATGTCTGGTTGCAGGATTGGCGAGCGATTGAGTTGCTCCAGCGGGCCGCCGCGACCGGCGCTGGGCATCGTGCCCGAGTTGCACCGCGGATACGCCAAAACCTACGAGCCGAGTCCGCTGGAAGAACGCCAGGTTTACAACTTCTATCGCGAATCGTATGACGAGACGATCGCGCGGCGCCTGACGGCGGTGCCCGTTCTCAACGCCGGCGTGTTTGCGCTCGCGCCGACTCGCCGATCTGGAAATCCTGGCAAGAGTGGCAGCGGGCGGCTTCACAGAAAATCATTCACAAGCTGACCGATCAATGTGCTCTCAACGGCGCGGTTTATGGGAGCCAGCTCCCGTTTCATCCGTTGCCGGCCTGGTGCAACTGGATGTGCGGGCAGGCATTGCCGAAATGGGACCCGGCAAGTCGGAAATTTGTCGTTCCTCTATTGCCGTTTGAGCCGATTTCGATATTGCACGTGACGCCCCGCGAGATCGCCGTGCAGAGGATTCAGAATGTGGACGGCCAGCGGCAGACGCGCCCGCTGGATTATCTGGCGCATCTGGAGTGGCTGAAGTCCGTCAGTTGACCCCCCAACCGCCGGGCTTAAAATCACAATTATGGCAGCGTAGCTCAGTTGGCAGAGCAGGGGATTCATAAGCCCCGGGTCACAGGTTCGAGTCCTGTCGCTGCTACTTCAATAACCTGCGACGATCCGCGCGGCCTGGAATGGGCCGGTTCGGAATTCCCCGACCGATAACTCCCACGCCCGATTACCTGCGTTCCATCTCCAACGCCCCCACCGCACCAAGAAACAGGAAATTGCCGAATTTCACGCATAAGTAATCCACGTCTCTCGCGGGAAGCCACTGCGCTCGCTCGTCTTGCGCAACTCGTACGCGGCTAAATGCGCACCATCGATAAACCGATTAATTGTGGCACGGCATTCTGTGCGGCTTGCGCGGATCGTGCCGTTTAAACGTCAGGCGTTGAAGGACTGCTTCCGTATTTTCGGACCGTCGAAGCAAGTTATGTTGCAGACGTTCTCTCACTCGCCCACTTCACGGTGCGCCGCGGCGCCGTTGAGCCTGCTGTCGTCGGCAACGTCGACCGCTTTCCGTTTACCTGGATGCGCCGGCAAAAGCGGTCGCAGCGACATCCCGCATCGCCTTGCCCGCGCCGTGCGCGCGGCGATGGAACGACTCGAGCCGCGAATTCTGTTTACCTGGATCGGCGCGACCAGCGGCAGCACCAACGACGCCGCCCACAACTTCAACAATACAAGCAACTGGAGCGGCGGCACTATCGACGATTCGTTTTCCGGCGTCACGCTCACCGCTAACACCACCCTCTATCTCTCCGCCAATCAAACGACCGGGACATCCGGCTTGAATCTCGGATACAGCGGGAACTTCAGCCTCACGTTTCTTTCCAGCAGCACGACGGCGCGCACCCTGACACTGGCCGGCGATGTCGCCAGCGCCCCCTCAAATCAAACCGTTACCATCGGCGACACCACCGACGCGGACGACGTCAATGTCGTCCTCAGCGGCGGAAACGCGCACCTTGAACACCGCCTCCGGCGAAAACCTGGTCCTGGCCAACGTCGTCTCCGGGGCCGAGGCTTTGGACGTCGCCGGATCCGGCACGGTCGTGCTCAGGGGCGCCAATACCTTTACTGGCGGCGCCACACTGGCGTCCGGCGGCTCAACTCGATATCAACAACGCCAGCGCCCTCGGCACTGGAATGTTCACGATCAACGGCGGAACCATCGACAACACCAGCGGCGCGGCCATTACGCTCGGCACCAACAACGCGCAGACCTGGGCATCGGATTTTACGTTTGCCGGAACCAATAACCTCAATCTCGGCACCGGCGCCGTTACCATGACGGATGACATCCAGATCACCACGACGGCCGGCGACCTCACCGTCGGCGGGGCCATCGGCGACGGCGGCGACGCTTACCAACTAACGCTGTCCGGAGTCAACGGCACACTAACTCTTTCGGGCAACAATACCTTTTCCGGCGGCGTCCAATTCACCTCAGGGGGCACCGCCGGCACCTTCGACATCGACAGTGCCACCGCCCTGGGAACCGGCATCTTCACGATTAACACCGGCGCAATACTCGACAACACCAGCAGCGGCGCACTGACGCTCAGCGCCAACAACACAATTCATCTCAACGGCGATTTCACTTTCGCCGGCACCCAAAACCTGAATCTCGGCACCGGCGCCGTCAGCATGAATGCCAATCACATCCTGACGATCAACGCCGGCACCCTAACTTTCGGGGGCGTCATTTCGGGGTCTCACGCGGTGACGAAAGCCGGCGCCGGCGACTTGCTGTTATCGGCAGCGAACACTTATTCCGGCGGCACAACCATTAGCGGCGGGACCTTGCTGGCGAATAATTCCAGCGGCTCCGCCACCGGGACCGGATCGATAACGGTCGACAGCGGCGGCACGCTCGGCGGCACCGGAACGGTCACCGGCGCAGTTACCGTCGATTCTGGGGGAAACCTCTCGCCCGGCTCCGGCGGCACGGCAATCTTCAATACGGGAAATCTGGTCCTCTCCTCCGGATCAAATCTGAATATCGCGCTCAACAGCAATACCGCCGGCACCGGATATGACCAGGTCAACGTCACCGGCACCGTCAGTGTCACGGGCAGCAACCTGGTCCTTTCCGGCTCCAGATCCGCCCGCGACGGTTCGATCCTGGAAATAATCGCCAACGACGCCTCCGACGCTGTGACTGGCACCTTCCAGGGCCTCAGCCAGGGCGGCACCATCGCTTTCAACGGCGTCACCTACGGCGCCAGCTACACCGGTGGAACCGGCAACGATGTCTCCCTGACCGCCGAAGTGCCCGCCACATCCACGGCCGTCTCTTCGAACCTCAATCCCTCCACCTACAACACCTCCGTGACCTTCACCGCAACCGTCTCGTCGACTTTCTCCGGCGTCCCAACCGGAACCGTAACTTTCTATGACGGCGCAACCTCCCTGGGAACAGGAACGCTCAATGGCTCGGGCCAGGCAACTCTCAGCATCTCAAGCTTGAGCGTCGGTTCTCATTCAATTACCGCGACGTACGGCGGAGACTCCAATTTCAACTCAAGCACTTCGTCCGCGTTAACTCAAACCGTCACTGCCGCCGCCGCCGCAAAACTGGTTTACTCCGTTCAGCCGAGCAACGTCACCGCGGGTGTCGCCGACAGCCCGTCCATCGTTGTCGACGTTGAAGATCAATACGGCAACATCGTGACCACGGACAGCTCCAACGTGACCCTCGCCGTGGCGACTGGCCCGGGAAGCGCCACCGGCACTTTGACCGTGGCCGCGTCCAGCGGCGCTGCAACATTCAGCAATGTCAAATTTGACACCGCCGGCAGTTACAAGCTTTCCGCAACCGACGGCAGCCTGACTTCCGCGACCTCGAGTAGCTTTACCGTCTCCGCCGCAGCCGCGTCGAAACTGGTTTACGGCACACAGCCCAGCAACGTCACGGCCGGCGTCGCCGACAGCCCCTCCATCGTCGTTGATGTCGAGGACCAATTCGGGAACGTGGTCACCAGCAACACTTCGAACGTCACCCTCGCCGTGGCAACCGGGCCGGGAAGCGCCACGGGAACATTGACCGTTGCCGCCAGCAGCGGCGTGGCGATCTTCAGCAATGTGAAGCTGGACACGGTCGGCAGTTACACCCTCTCCGCGACAGACGGCAGCCTGACCTCGGCTACTTCCGGTAGTTTCACAGTCTCCGCAGCCGCGGCTTCGAAATTGGCTTATGGCACGCAGCCGAGTAACGTCACCGCCGGGGTCGCCGACAGCCCGTCGATCGTCGTCGATGTCGAAGACCAGTTCGGCAACATCGTCACCAGTAACGGTTCAAACGTTACCGTTGCCATGGCGACCGGACCGGGAAGTGCAACCGGCACCTTAACGGTTGCCGCCAGCGGCGGGATTGCCACGTTTAGCAACGTGATTTTAGACACGGCGGGAAGTTACACACTTTCCGCCACCGACGGGAGCCTGACTTCCGCGACCTCGAGCAGCTTTACCGTTTCGGCGGCCGCCGCCTCGAAGTTGGCCTACGGCACACAGCCAAGCAATGTCACCGCCGGCGTTGCCGACAGCCCCTCCATCATCGTCGATGTCGAGGACCAATTCGGGAACGTCGTCACCAGCAACAGTTCGAATGTCACCCTCGCCGTGGCAACCGGACCAGGAAGCGCCACGGGAACATTGACCGTTGCCGCCAGCAGCGGATTGGCGACCTTCAGCAATGTGAAGCTGGACACGGTCGGCAGTTACACCCTCTCCGCAACCGACGGCAGCCTGACCTCGGCGACGTCCAGCAGCTTTACCGTCTCGGCGGCCGCTGCCTCGAAGGTGGTTTACGGCACACAACCCAGCAATGTGACGGCCGGCGTCGCCGACAGCCCCTCCATCGTCGTTGATGTCGAGGATCAATTCGGGAACATCGTCACCAGCAACAGTTCGAACGTCACGCTTGCCGTCGCGACCGGACCAGGAAGCGCCACGGGAACATTGACGGTTGCCGCAAGCAGCGGCGTCGCGACGTTCAGCAACGTGAAGCTGGACACAGCCGGAAGCTACACACTCTCCGCGACAGACGGCAGCCTGACGTCGGCTACTTCCGGTAGTTTCACCGTCTCCGCAGCCGCGGCATCGAAATTGGCTTATGGCACACAGCCGAGCAACGTCACCGCCGGGGTCGCCGACAGCCCATCGATCGTCGTTGATGTCGAGGACCAATTCGGCAACATCATCACCGGCAACAGTTCAAACGTGACCCTGGCCGTGGCCACCGGACCAGGAAGCGCCACGGGCACCTTGACGGTTGCGGCCGCCAGCGGGGTGGCGACCTTCAGCAACGTCATTCTGGACACGGCCGGCAGTTATACGCTCTCGGCGACAGACGGTAGTCTGACGTCGGCCACCTCCGGCAGCTTCACGGTCTCTCCAGCCGCCGCCTCAAAACTTGCCTACAGCACCCAGCCGAGCAACGTCACCGCCGGCGTCGCCGATAGTCCGTTCATCGTCGTCGATGTCGAGGACCAATTCGGCAACATCGTCACCAGCAACACTTCTAATGTCACACTCGCCGTGGCAACCGGGCCTGGAAGCGCCACAGGAACCGTAACCGTGGCGGCCAGCAGTGGCGTGGCGACCTTCAGCAATGCGAAGCTGGACACCGCCGGCAGTTACACCCTCTCCGCGACCGACGGCAGTCTGACTTCCGCGACGTCCAACAGCTTCACGGTTTCTCCAGCCGCTGCCTCAAAACTCGCCTATAGCACTCAGCCAAGCAACGTGACCGCTGGGGTCGCGATAAGTCCTTCAATTGTTGTCGATGTCGAAGACCAGTTCGGCAACATCGTCACCACGGACGGTTCCAACGTGACCCTCGCCGCGGCCACTGGTCCGGGGCGCTGTCCGGCACATTGACGGTCGCGGCGAGCAGCGGCGTCGCCACCTTCAGCAACGTGAAAATTGATGCGGCTGGTAGTTATACCCTAAGCGCGAGTGACGGCAGCCTCACCAGCGCGACCTCCGGCAGCCTCACGGTCTCCCCCGCCGCGGCGTCGAAGCTTGTCTACGGCACCCAGCCGAGCAACGTCGCGACCGGCGCCGCGATTAGTCCGTCCATCGTTGTCGACGTCGAGGACCAGTTCGGGAACATCGTCACCAGTAACACTTCGAGCGTGACACTCGCCGTGGCAACCGGACCAGGAAGTGCCACGGGCACCTTAACCGTATCGGCCAGCAGCGGCGTGGCGACGTTTAGCAATGTGAAGCTCGACACCGCCGGAAATTACACACTCTCCGCCAGCGATGGCAGTCTAACCGCAGCGACTTCGAACAGCTTCACCGTCTCCGCCGCCGCCGCCTCGAAATTGGCCTACGGCACGCAGCCAAGCAACGTCACCGCCGGGGTAGCCGACAGCCCATCGATCGTCGTTGATGTCGAAGACCAGTTCGGGAACATCGTCACCGGCAACACGTCGAACGTCACGCTCGCCGTGGCAAGCGGACCAGGCAGTGCCACTGGAACCTTGACGGTGGCGGCCTCCAACGGCGTCGCAACGTTTAGCAGCGTGATTTTTGATACCGCCGGAAGTTACACGCTCTCCGCCACCGATGGCAGCTTGACATCCGCGACTTCCAACAGCTTCACCGTCACCGCAGCCGCCGCATCGAAATTGGTTTACGCCACCCAGCCAAGCAACGTCACTGCCGGGGTTGCTGATGCGCCATCCATCGTCGTCGATGTCGAGGATCAGTTCGGCAACATCGTCACCAGCAACGGTTCGAATGTGACACTCGCCGTGGCCACCGGCCCAGGAAGGCGCGACAGGCACGCTGACCGTAGCCGCCTCATCTGGCGTGGCAACGTTCAGCAGCGTGAAATTTGATACAGTCGGCAGTTACACTCTCTCCGCGACCGATGGCAGTCTGACGTCGGCGACTTCCAACGCCTTCACCGTCTCCCCAGCCGCGGCCTCGAAACTGGTTTATGGCACGCAGCCAAGCAATGTCACCGCCGGCGTTGCCGACAGTCCCGCCATTGTCGTCGATGTCGAGGATCAGTTCGGGAACATCGTCACCAGCAACAGTTCGAACGTCACCCTCGCTGTGGCCAACGGTCCCGGTTCTCTGTCCGGCACTTTGACCGTCGCGGCAAGCAGCGGCGTGGCAACTTTTAGTAACGTGAAAATTGATACGGCGGGCAGTTACACGCTGACCGCTACCGACGGCAGTCTGACATCCGCGACTTCCAACAGCTACACAGTCTCGCCAGCCGCCGCTTCGAAACTGATCTACGGCACAGAGCCGAGCAATGTCGCCGCGGGCGTCGCCGTAAGCCCGTCCATTGTCGTCGATGTCGAGGACGCGTTCGGCAACATCGTCACCAGCAACAGTTCGAATGTAACACTCGCCGTGGCAACCGGACCAGGAACCGCCACGGGCACGCTAACCGTCGCGGCCACAAGTGGGGTGGCAACATTCAGCAATGTGACGCTGGACACGGTCGGCAACTACACTCTCTCCGCGACCGACGGCGCGTCTGACCTCCGTCACTTCCAGCAGCTTCACGGTTTCTCCCGCCGCCGCCTCGAAACTGGTTTACGCCACAGGCCCAAGCAACGTCACCGCCGGCGTCGCCGTGAGCCCGTCGATTGTTGTTGATATCGAGGACCAGTTTGGCAATCTCGTCACCGGCAACACATCAAGCGTCACGCTCGCCGTAGCCAGCGGGCCGGGAAGCGCCAAGCGGCACCGTAACCGTGGCGGCCAGCAGCGGCGTGGCCACGTTCAGCAATGTGAAATTTGATACGGCCGGAAGTTACACACTCTCCGCCGCCGACGGCAGTCTCACCTCCGCGACTTCCGGCAGCTTCACCGTCTCCGCTGCCGCCGTCTCAAAACTTGGGTTCACCCAGCAGCCGACCAATGTCCAGCCCGGCGGTACGATTTCGCCCGCGGTCACCGTCAGCGTCGAGGACGCATTTGGAAATGTCATCAGCGGCAACACCTCCAACGTGACGATCGCTCTCGCTAGCGGCCCGGGGTCCTTGAGCGGAACACTCACCGTCGCGGCCGTCAACGGCGTGGCGACATTCAGCGATCTCTCGGTGAATGCAACCGGAAGTTACTCCCTGAAGGCAACGGACGGCAGCCTGACCTCCGCCACGTCCGCCGGATTCACCGTAGGCACGGCGATCGCATCCATGCTTGCCTTCGTCCAGCAGCCCAGCAACGGCACCGCCGGCGCGGCGGAGAGTCCCTCCATCACCGTCGAAGTCGAAGATCAATTTGGCAACCTCGTCACCACCGACAATTCCAATGTGACCCTCGCCGTCGCGTCCGGACCCGGGAAGCGCCACCGGCACACTGACCGTCGCTGCCGACGGGGGCGTGGCGACATTCAGCGATGTCGAGTTTGATGCGGCCGGAAATTACACCCTCTCCGCCAGCGACGGCAGTCTGACTCCCGCGACCTCCAATGGCTTCACCGTCTCCGCGGCCGCCCCGTCCAACGTCGTCTTCAGCACCGGCCCGAGCGACGTGACGGCCGGCGTCCCCGAGAGTCCATCCATAGTCGTCGATGTCGAAGATCAGTTCGGCAACATCGTCACCGCTGACAATTCCAATGTGACCCTCGCCGTCTCGTCCGGGCCAGGAAGTCGCCACCGGCACCTTAACCGTGGCGGCCACCAATGGCGTCGCGACCTTTAATAATGTGGTGCTGGACGCCGCCGGAACTTACACGCTCTCCGCCACCGACGGCAGCTTAGCCTCTGCGACTTCCGATAACTTCACGGTCTCGGCGGCCGGCGCATCGCAATTGGTCTACGGCACACAGCCGAGCAACGTCACCGCCGGCGTCGCCGCCAGTCCGTCCATCGTCGTGAATGTCGAGGATCAGTTCGGGAATATCGTTACCAGCGATGGTTCCAACGTAACGCTTGCCGTCGCGACGGGCGTGGGAAATGCCAGTGGCACATTAACGGTTTCCGCCACCAACGGCGTGGCGACGTTCAACGACGTGAAGATTGACACCGCGGGAAGTTACACATTAACCGCGACGGACGGCAGTCTCAGCTCGGCGACCTCCGGCAGTTTCACCGTCACCCCCGCCGCCGCCTCGACACTGGTCTTCGCCGTGCAGCCCAGCAGCGTAACCGCCGGGGACCCCAACAGCCCCGCCATCACCGTGGATGTCGAGGACCGGTTCGGCAACCTCGTCACCACCAACAGTTCCAACGTGACGCTCTCCGTCGCAACCGGACCCGGAAGCGCAAGCGGCGCCTTGACCGTGGCGGCCACCAGCGGCGTGGCGACATTCACCGACGTCATCCTCGGCACCGCCGGCAACTACACACTCGCCGCCAACGATGGAAGTCTCACCCCCGCCACATCCAATAGCTTCACGATAAACGCGTCTCATGGCGGTCCGTCGGTCGCCGAGATCGCCTCCGCCACGCCGAGCCCGGTCTCTGGGACCACCACAAATCTCAGCGTCTTGGGAGCCGATGTTTCCGGGGAATCAATTCTCACCTACACCTGGGCCGCGACGGTCCAGCCGGCCGGAAGCAATCCCATTTTCAGTCTCAACGGCACGAACGCCGCTAAAAACTCGACGGTCACGTTCGACCAGGCCGGCAATTACACCTTCACCTGCACCATCAGCGATGGACAGGGCGGCACTGACACCAGCAGCGTGAATGTCGCCGTGAACCAATCCTTCACGACTATCGCCCTGACCGCCAGTCCCGCGGTTTACGTCGGCATCGGCGGAAATCTATCTCTCACCGCGATCCAATTGGACCAGTTCGCCCGTCCCATGTCCGAGCAACTTCCCGTCACTTGGTCCATCGTTTCCGGAACCGGGACGATTAGCCCCGACGGCGTCTTCACCGCCCCGGCTCTACCCGGCACCGCGGTCATACAGGCAACCGTGGGATCATTTACCGGCAGCATCACCCTCGCCGCGGTGACGGGCACCGCGCCCGTCAAGATTCCCGTAGCAACTTTCTTTACCGCCACCGAGGCCTCCGGAAACACCAACCCGCTTCTGGAATCCGGCGACACGACGAATACGTCGATCCAGCCGCAGGAGCAATCCACGTCCCTTAATTCGACCGACCAGTCGGGATTATCGCTCGGTGTCTCGGGAACGACCTCCGCCCCCGCGAGCGGATTTCAGCCGAGCCCATTCTTTTCCCCAGCCGGTCATTTCGCCGCGCGGCCCAATAATTCGCTCGTCGCCGGCGCTGCCCAAGGGGCTCTTCATCATCCCGCCCCAATAGCCAACGTGCTCAAGCCCGTCGCGGCGCCGCCAGCGCAAAGCCGCATTCGACCCAGTCGCCTGCCCAATTAGGCCCGGTCGAAATTACACCGATTAATAGAACGGCGATATTGCGCGATCTTGGCCAGGGGCAGTCGCCTCAGTGGAATCAGGACGTTGCCACCGAGGTTCGCCTCAAGCTTCGCGTCGGACTGGTCAGCGCCATCGGCACCGGCGCGATCAGCGCCTATCTGCTCTGGCTGATCCGCGGCGGCGGCGTGCTGGCCTCGCTCCTTTCCAGCGCGCCAGTGTGGAAGCTCGTCGATCCCTTCTTCGTGCTCCCGCGCCGCCGCCTGAGCCGCGCATTTTGGAGACGAAGGAATAAAAAGGAACTCGAAAATCCCGAAGATCGCCTCTTCGGAAAAAACGAACCGAAATAAACCTATGGCCAAGCTTTCAGATATTCTCAAGCTCGGAAACGCGACCCGCATCAGCTTCGGTCTGATTCTCATCGTCCTTTCCGCGCTCGGCATCAGCTACAGCCTCGGCTACCTTCCCAGCCAGGCCGGTGCGTGCGCCCAGCGGCAGATGGAAATCGCCAAAACCCTGGCGATCCAATTCTCGGCGGCGATCGAAAACCACGACGCCGGCGCACGTTCAAGACCTCGCCGGCTCGATCGTCGGGTCTCTTCCCGACGTGGCCAGCATCGGCCTGCGCGGCGTAAGCGGAAATCTCATTTTCGCCACCGCCGATCATGCGGCTAAATGGCAGATCGCCACCACCGCGAAATCCTCCGACGGTCTTCTCCCCGTCAACGTCGAAATATTCGATCACGACAAGGTCTGGGGCCGATTGGAACTGACCTTCAAACCCGATCCAGTCAGCCCCCAGCGTGAACTACTCGCCCTCTTCATTTTCGTTACCGCTTCATGCATGCTCGGGTTCATCCTGTTCATGAAGCGAACCCTCCACATTCTGGATCCGTCCCAGGTCATTCCCGAGCGCGTCCGAGCCATGCTCGATACCCTGGCCGAAGGCGCCGCCATCGTCGACGGCGACGGGCGCATCGTTCTCGCCAACCAATCCCTCGCCGGAATGCTCAACACCGCGCGCGATCAATTGCTCGGCGTGCGCCTGGCGGAACTCCCCTGGGTCAATCGCGCCCCGCAGAACGCCGATTCGGATCCCCAGCCCATCCAACTTCCCTGGGATGACTTTTCCAACAAGGTCGATTGCCGCGGAAAAATGGTCCAACTGAAAACCGAGGCCGGTTCGCGATCCTTGGTCGTCAACGCCTCCAGCATTCTCGACGGGCGGCACGGCGTCCGCGGCGGGGTCTTCACCTTCGACGACGTCACTGGAATCGAGCAGAAAAATCAGCAGCTAGTCGAGATGGTCCAGCAGTTAGGCCACGCCCAGCAGCGCGTCCAGAAACAAAACGAGGAATTGCAACGCCTGGCGACCCGCGACGCACTGACCGGCTGCCTGAACCGCCGCGCGTTCCACGAACACCTGGCTTCGCTGTTTGCCGCCGCGAAACGGCAGAAACAGCCGCTCTCGGCGATCATGCTCGACATCGACCATTTCAAATCCATCAACGACAACCACGGCCACGCGCGCGGCGACGAAGTTCTCCGCGGCGTCGCCGAAATTTTGCGCAAATCCGTGCGCGGCGCGGATGTGGTCTGCCGATATGGCGGCGAAGAATTCTGCATCCTCACCCCCGCCACCGATATCGACGGCGCCTTTGCCTTGGCCGAAAAATTGCGCCAGGCCGTCTCTCGCGACAAGATCTTTGAAATCGCGGTGACCGCGAGCCTCGGCGTCAGTTGCACGTCCCTGGGCATTACCACGACGCAGGCACTGATCGACCAGGCCGACGAAGCGCTCTACAACTCCAAAAATGCCGGCAGAAATCTCAGCACACGCTTTGATCGTCTCGATCCTTCGGTCGTCAAATCCGAAGACAAGGCCGAAACCATCGTAAGCGGCGAGGAGCCTATTCCGATTCAGGCCGTGCGATCGCTCTTTGCCGCCCTCAGCTTCCGCGACCCCAACACGGCGCAGCATTCCAAGCGCGTATCGGAAATGTGCGTCAAGGTCGGCAGCACCTTTCTCAGCGGCCGTGAACTGCTGATCATCGAAACCGCCGGCCTTTTGCACGATATCGGAAAGGTCGGCGTCCCCGACGCCGTCCTGCTCAAACCCGGCCCCCTGAACAAAGAAGAATGGCGGCTGATGCACGAGCACGACCGCATGGGCGCCGAGATTATCCAGACCGCCTTCAGTTGCCCGCAGCTTTCGGCGATCATCGCCCATCATCACGCCAGGCACGAATGGATCACCGACAGCGGCAAACTCGGGCCCGGCGAATTCATACCCCTGTGCGCCCGCCTGCTCGCGATTGCCGACGCATACGACGCCATGACCACCTACCGCTGCTATCGCGCCGCCATGTCCACCGACGCCGCTGTGGCCGAACTGCGCCGCTGCGCCGGCACCCAGTTCGATCCGCACCTCGTCGAGCAATTCATCCGGATCGTCGTCGTCGATTCTTCCGACGCGTCTTCCGCCCAGGCCGAGTCAGACCGCCTCGCCCAAACCCTCCGCCTTTCCATGGAGGCCGAGATGCTGGCCACGAAGCTGCTGGAGCGCGATCTGGAGTCCACCGCCGCCATCGCCCACCATCTCGCACAGACCGCGGCGTCGTTAGGCTCCGACCAAGTCGCCGAGCAATGTTCACTGATCACCCGTTCGCTCGAGTCCGCCGCCGATACGCAAACCCTGCTTGCGCAGACAAGAGATTTGCTGGAATGCGTCGCCGGCCGCGAGACCCATGGCTCCGACAAGGCGTGAAGGCTGATACCGTTTGTTCGCTGCACTGCGACAACAGGCCGATTTTTCCAATATGCAGGCGTCCTCATTTATTGAAAAAGGACTGCCTAGATCCGCGGTCCCAGGCGGGTACCGCGAACCATATCACCCAAATTACGTGATATCTTACCAACCAATACCGCGTCGGTTCCCGAGTTGGGCGTTCATGATCGGGACATTCGCCGACGCCGACTCCCGCCGCCGAATAACCTGATATCGGCCCGGAAAGAATAAACTCCCCCTCCGCGCGTTCCCTTGTTACCCTTTACACGGAGGGAACCGCGGCATGCCCCGATACCGAAAATCCTTTCGTTCCGCCGACATCGAATATCTCGAGTCGCGCCTCCTCTTCACCTCGATCCCGCTCCCAGTAATCCCCACCGGCGCGGGCCATTTGTTCGTGGTTACCAGTTCACCGTACAACGCCGTGGGTGACGGGTCGACGGACGACACGGCCGCTATTCAGGCGGCCATCAATGCCTGCAACGCAGCCGGCGGAGGCACCGTCGAGATACCCGTCGTGACGGGCGCAAAGAATATCTACGAGTTCACCCAGCTCACGCTTGGCAGCAACACCAATTTCCAGATCGACGCCGGCGCGGAGTTGCAAGTGGAACCGCTGGGCGTCGAGCCCGGAGGAGTCGTTTGCATCGAGGCTTCCCAAGTAAGCAATTTAGAGATCACCGGCGGCGGGGATATCGACGGGAACGGCGGGTCCGGCTCGACGGCGCCTAGACCGACGGCTCCAGCACCTACCCCTCCGGCGATGGCAGCCCAAGCGGAGATTTCCTGTTCAGTTTCGACGTGTTGCCAGGTGACGTCAACCAATCCGGCGGCGTCACCATTCAGGACGTCCTCAACGTCGTGAGCAAACAAGGCTCCAGCACAAGCACCCCGCCAATTATTCCATCTTCGACGACGTCAACGGTTCCGGCTCGATCACCATCCAGGACGTCCTGGCCACCAACAGCTTCGTCGGCTCGTCGTTGCCCGCCGGCACGCCTACCGAACCGACGATCGTCATTCAAACGGCCAACCCCGTATTGCAATCCGCAACCTCCACCGCCCTTCTGAAGAAAAAACACCACATCGCGGATGCTCTTCTAGAAACCCATTGAAAAATCCCTCAATCCGCCGAGAATGGCTTTTTCTGGGGCGATCGAAGGTCCAGAAAGGCCAGGAGTACGCCATTAGCAAAACCGCCACCATCACCATCGACGGCAAGTCTTATGAATTCCCGATCATCGTCGGCACCGAGGGGGAACAGGCCATCGACATTACCGACCTCCGCGCCAAAACCGGCCTGATCACCTTCGACCCGTCCTACGGAAACACCGGCTGCTGCACCAGTTCCATCACCTTCATCGACGGCGAAAAAGGAATCCTCCGCTATCGCGGCATCCCCATCGAAGAGCTGGCCGAAAAATCCACCTTCATCGAAACCGCGCAGCTCCTGATCTTCGGAAAAATGCCCACCGAGGAGCAAATCCACCGCTTCAGCGAGCGGCTGACCCGAAACGCCCCGCTTCACGAAGGTTTCAAGCACCACTTCGAGGCCTTCCCCGTCGACGCCCCGCCGATGGCGATGCTCTCGGCGATGATCAATTCCCTCTCCTGTTTCCATCAGCAGTTTATCAGAATCGAAGATGAGGACATGTTCGAGGAAATCGCCGCCCGCCTCATCAGCAAGGTGCGAACGATCGCGGCGTATTCCTATCGCATGTCCTGCGGCATGCCCTACATCTCGCCCGATCCAAAAATGAAATACGTCCCCAACTTCCTGCACATGATGTTTTCGCAGCCTTACGATCAGTATTTCGCCTCGCCGGAAGTGGATCGCGCCCTCAACCTGATTCTTCTCCTCCATGCCGATCACGAGCAGAATTGCTCGACCTCAACCGTTCGCGCCGTCGGCTCCAGCAAGGCGAATCTGTTCGCCTCCATCGCCGCCGGCGTCAACGCCCTCTGGGGCCCGCTGCACGGCGGCGCCAACGTCGCCGTTTTGGAAATGCTCGAGCAAATTCAATCCGGCAGAATCAAGCCGCAGGATTATGTCCGCCTCGCCAAAGACAAGGGGAGCGGAATTCGATTGATGGGATTCGGACACCGCATTTATCGAAATTTCGACCCGCGCGCAAAATCCTGAAGAACGCCGCGGAAAAAGTGCTGGCGCAACTCAAAGTTTCCGATCCGCTTCTGGAAATCGCCCAGGAATTGGAAGCAATGGCACAAAGCGACCCCTATTTCATCGAGCGAAAGCTTTATCCCAACGTCGATTTTTACAGCGGAATCATCATGAAGGCGATCGGACTCCCGGTGAATATGTTCACCGTCATGTTCGCGATGGGGAGAATGCCCGGCTGGATCGCGCAGTGGAAAGAACAACACGATGATCCAACGACGCGAATCGCCCGCCCGCGGCAAATTTATGTGGGGCCGACGAAACAAACTTTGAGTTAAGGTCTTCGCGGGCGGGAATTCGCGGAACTTTGCCGACTCTCGCGCGTCTAAACGGGGATGAAGGGATTTGCCTTGAAAATAATCCCCCTGCTTCTGGCTCTCCTTTGCTTTCCTGTCTTCGCTTGGGCCGATGCGCCGGTGAATCCTTCGGATAATCTGGCGGGTGATATGAATCGATTTGCGTTTGATCTTTATCCTAAAACGGGTGATCCGAATGCGAATCTCATCTTCAGCCCTTACAGCATTCATCTCGCCCTGGATATCGTCGTGGCGGGCGCACGCGGCGATACGCTTTCGCAAATGCAATCGGTGCTGCATTTATCCGCAAACGATGCAACGCTTGCGTCGGCGGCGGGAAAATTGATGGACTCTCTCCAATCGTCCGGCGAATCCGGGCCGATTGTGAAAATCGCCAACGCGCTCTGGTCGCAACTCGGGGTGAACTGGAACGCCGCTTACTTCGATTCGGTGCAGAAAGACTACCGGGCGAAACTCGCGTCCCTCGACTTCAATGACACGGAGGCGGCGCAAGACCATCAACGATTGGGTGGCTGCTCAAACGAACGACAAGATTCAAAATCTACTCGGCAAGGGCTCGATTCAGCCGCATGTTACCAAGCTGATCATCACCAATGCGGTGTATTTCAAAGGGGATTGGCTCCTGCCTTTTGACGCGAACCATACTTCGAATTTTCCGTTCCATGTGCGGGGCGCGGCGGAAACGACGCCGGCGGCGACCATGCACCAAACGGCGCAGGTGGGGTATATGGAGAACGATTCGTTCCAGGCGATCGAGTTGCCGTATGCGCATTCGAATCTCGCGATGCTGATCGTGCTGCCGAAGGCAACTGATGGATTCCCTGCCGTGGAGGCGCATCTTGATACGGATTTGCTAGGGACGATCGATAAGGGACTGGGGAACGATCGGGTGGCGATTGCGCTGCCGAAGTTCAAGTTCGCGGCGTCGCTGGACCTGGCGCAGCCGCTGACGGAGCTGGGGATGAAAGCCGCGTTTGATCCCTCGGCCGCGGACTTCTCCGGCATGGATAACCAGCGCGATCTGTATGTGTCAGGCGTGGTGCATCAGGCGTATGTGGCGGTGGATGAGAAAGGAACGGAGGCGGCAGCCGCGACGGGGATCATGGTGGGAGCGACGGCGATCATCATGCCGCCGCCGCAGGAGTTCAGGGCGGATCACCCCTTTATCTTCGCTATACGCGATAAGCAGACTGGGGCGATCATGTTCCTAGGCAGGGTTGTAGACCCCGCTAGCGGGGAATGACTAAGGTTAAATGACGAATTTTAAATGGGGGAAAGGCGGGCCCTTCGACGGAGCTCCCTTCGACTTCGCTCAGGGCAGGCAGGGCCGGCCGAAGGATGCATAAGTAAGCGCTTTTGAAATTCGCGGGCGCGCTTCGTTTGGGGTAACCTGTTGTGGGATAATTAGTTAAGTTTAATCCATGGTCTCCCCTGTCGATATGCGCGCATACCTACGCCAGAAGAGGGCAACGGGTGATCAGGTGAGCCGGTGAGGGAGCGAGGCAGTCGCCGCGGCAATTGGGTTCCGGCTGGGGTTTGTTGAATGTTCAACAAACGATAATTGCGCGACGCAATCTTTGCCGCACCGGTACTCGCCGGAGATAATTTAAGGATATATTGCATCGATCAACGTCAGTCCGTGTCCCGGGAGAGGCGCGTCGCATTTTAATCCGTCGAACAATCGCTCAATAATTGACCAGCGTAGCGCGGTTGGGCTATGTTCCCTAGAAATCAGGTAGCGATCCGAATGGAATTGGACAAAATCTATAATAAGGATTGTGTTTCGGGGATGTCGCGGCTGGCGGCGGGAAGCGTGGATCTCGCCTTTGCCGATCCTCCGTTCAATATCGGGTACAAATACGACGTTTATGAGGACCGTCTGGCGGCGGACAAATACTTGAATTGGACGAGGGAATGGGGCGCGGCACTCATTCACGCGCTCAAGCCGACGGGAACTTTCTGGCTTGCGATCGGGGACGATTTCGCGGCCGAATTAAAGTTGCTGTTCCAGCGCGACTTGGGGCTTGTCTGTCGTAGCTGGATCATTTGGTATTACACGTTTGGCGTAAACTGCAGGCAGAAGTTCAGCCGCAGCCACACGCACCTCTTCCATTTTGTTAAGAACGCGAAGGAATTCACGTTCAATGTGGATGCGATTCGAGTGCCGTCGGCGCGGCAATTGGTATATGGAGACGCGCGGGCTCATTCGAAAGGGCGGCTTCCGGACGACACTTGGATTCTTCGTCCCCAGGATGCAGCGGAAAGCTTTTCGCCTGAGGAGGACGTTTGGTACGTTCCACGCGTATGCGGCACATTCAAGGAACGTGCCGGATGGCACGGTTGTCAGATGCCTGAGCAGTTGCTGGGGCGCATCATTCGGGCGTGTTCAAATGCTGGGGAAACGGTGCTGGACCCGTTCGGGGGGAGCGGAACGACTCTGGCGGTGGCCAAGAAGTTGGGGCGTCGATTCATCGGATTTGAGTTGTCGAAAAGTTACTCGCGGCAGATCGAAATACGGTTAAAAGGCGCGAAATTCGGTGATGCCTTGCTGGGCGCGGAAGAACCGAAAGTGGTTCCCGGCCTCGCACGAGTGCGCAAGAGCGAAGAAAAGGCCACGCAAGCGCCGGATTTAAAGCCGCTGACGAAACGATCCAACGCCGAAGAGGTTAACCGCGGGATTATGGAGGCATTTTTTTCCACGCGGCAGGGCTTTCCCGTCGATCGGGTAATCGCCGATCCCGAGCTAAACGAGGAATTTGTGGGGATATGCGGGCGACTTGGTCTGCCTGGGAGGGCCTTCGATTGGAATCAGCGGCTGATGAACTTGCGTAAGGCCGGGCATTTGAAGGGCATCCCTCACTCGCTGCGCACGACGTTTCCGCTGGAGGACAGGCAGTTCTACCGTTACAAGTTTGCCTGCGAGATCGCGATACAAACATTCGAGCAGGCGGGGAAGACGACGCTGGACCAGGTTTTGTGCGATCCCGAAATGGCCCGTGACTTTGATCAATACGTTCGCAAGATGCTCCCCGACCCAGACCAACCTACTTCCCTGATGATACGGTGGTTCGCACTGCGAATTCGCAAGGCGGCGCACCAGATTTCCCAGGCGTCAGCCAAACTCGGAAGCGTTATCGAGATTTCCCGCGATAGGGAGAATCCGTTCTCGTTGAATTGCTCAAAAGTGCCGGAGTCGCCGGGTTTGTATTGGTTGCACGATAAGAGCAACCACCTGTATGTGGGTGAGACGGATAATCTTCGCGAGCGAATGGAGATTCAATTCGGGCACAAGAAATTCGATTTCTGGAAAGCTTCGCTCGGCGAGTTGCAAGTGGCCTATAAAACGGTGGATGTCCCGGACGGCGTTCTTCCGCGACATCAATCTCGTTGGATCTCCAGTTGGAGCCCCATTGGAAACTACGCGAAGCTGGCAGCGTCGAAATGAAGGACGACCCGGTGAAGGTGGCGTTTCAGGAGATTCGAGAAGGTCGATCTCCCGAATTTGTGATCTGCGATCCAGCATTCAACGAACGATTTCTCGCGGCAAGCCGGCGCACTGGGGGTGGGAGGAAGTGACGGGGAAATCAATACGTGATTGCTCAATCTGCGCAAGCGGAACAAACTGAAAGATTGTCGAACGACTTATCGCAAGAAGACCGATTCCAATCGCCGCCACTATCTGAATCTGGTTTCGAACGTAATTCGGTTGGTCGAGAGGCAGTTCGGGAAAACCGTCGACAACGTCATTTGCGATCCCGAGATGAGATCGCAGTTTGACGCGATGATCAAGTTCTTAAGTCCCAGCGCTTCACCTTTCGAAGCTGAATATACGGCACTTAGTCTACGGAAAACCAATCGGCTTAAGCCCGAGCCAGTGGGACAAATCATTGGCGCGGTGACCAGCAACATCGTCGGTTTGGCGGATTTGGAACCCCGACTAATTGAGGTTCCGAAGAATCCCGGCGTATACGTATTTTTCGACGAGGACACCACCTTTTACATCGGAAAAGCGGACGATTTGAAGCGGAGGATAGGCGGCCATATCTCGTCCTGGACCTATCGAGAGATGATCCATCAGATTCGCAAGAAGCTCAGGCCCGACGCCTTTGTCGCATACCACGAGCTTCCCGTAACAATCTCGCCCAGAGAGTTGGCTGCATATGAAACGGAACTGATTCGGTCCAGAAAGCCGCAACATAATCGCGCCGGCCGGCTTGGCGAATAATTGGGGGACTTGTGAAAAGCATCGCGAAGAAATCGCTTGAGTTCACCAGCTTGTTTGAAGCAGAGCTTCTCGTTGGCCTTTTGCTTTGGAAATGGGGGCACCCTCTCGCAGGTGACGAAGAATTTGCCAACACCCTGCTGGAGGAGGCATCCATCGCGCTTCGAGAGGCAATGGCCGGGAAGCAACTCATTGAGTCCGTGCCGGCAAGCCAGTTGAATTTCGTCGCCGCGGTTTGGTATGCGGAACAGTGCGGGATAGAACGAGTGGATGAATCAAAAATGGTCGAGTCAAGGCGAGCCTGGCTCTCGGCGGTCCGACGTGCGTTGCCGTCTTGCTTCTGCGATCCGTCTGACCTTCCCCCTTCCTAATAATCGGCCGTCACATGGTGTGCGGCCGCGAGAGTGGTGGAGCAAGTGCGCAGTTGGACAGTGGAAAAGATAACACCCTCCGGTCCTCCGGAAACTAGCGGAGACCTGTGGGACGGGGCGCGTTCCGCGAGAGCACCGGAGCGGGTGAACAGTTGAACAGTGGAGAAGACGCTCGATGCTAGAGCGGTTTGCGGCTCCACGTGGCGAGCCAGTTGGCCTCGGCTGCAACGGAGGCAAGGATGAGCGGCGAAGCGTATCAGAAAATCAGATACGTTGAGCCGCGAAGACGCGGCATCCGTTGCAGCCGTGGACAAATGGCCGCTACGCGGAGCCGCAAACCGCTCTAATCCCCGCCCGTCCTGCGGAAACTAGTGGAGGACCGGGGGAAGGAGGATGAGGAACTCTGGGCCAGGAAAAAGAGATCCGGTGCAACAAGTTGCACCGGCTTCGCGGGAGGGCGGGTTCAGTTCGTCCTAATCGCGGCGGCTCTGCGTCGGGCCAGGACTGCCGGGGCGGCGAGCAAGACAAGCGAAAGCGAGGTTGGTTCCGGAACGGTGACTTCAAAACTGTGGGTATCGCCGGTGGTGTCAAGGTACTGCCCCACCACGACGTTGCCGTCAATTCCCCCGAGGTAGGTGCCGCCAATCACTCCAGCCAATCCGCCGAGGAAGATGTCGCCCTCGGCGGGCAATGCCAACGGGTCGTCCACGGTGGTGAAGGTTCCGCCGTCGTCCAAAAAGCCGTGGACGCCGGCGGCGTCGAGATACGATCCGGTGATGGTGCTGCCGGATAGGCTAAAGACATTTGTATCCACGGCCGATGGAAAATCGATCGTGGTGTACGTCCCGGCGCTGATACTGTAGGCGAAGCCGTTGTGATACCCAAAATGAACAGACGTCGAATCGCCGAAATCTCCGACGGCGGTGTCGCCGGCGACACCGAGCAGTACGGTTCCCCTGTCCGGAGTAGCCGACGGATCGTCCACGGTGGTATAAACGCCGGTAAGAGAATCGTAGATAAATCCATGGTCGACGCCCGATTTATCGAAGTATGCACCAACGATGGTATTGCCGGAGACTCCCAGCGCCTCTGTGCCGCCAACCACCGCCGACGCAGGACCGGCAATCGGCGTATAAATGCCGCTGGTAATGTTGTAACTGAAGGAGAATACGGAAGTATCTGGGAGCGAATAAAACCCGACCACGGTGTTGCCGGAAATGCCTATCGTGTACGTCGATCCGCCGGTGCCTTCCGCCGGGTCATCCAGGGTGGTGTAGGTGCTGCCATTGTAGAGGAATCCATGTCCGATGTTGGAGGAATCGAGGTAGACCCCGCTCACATAGCTGCCGCTGATGCCCTCGGCCAAGGTGCCTTGGCCATTGGCGGTACCGGCTGATGGGTCATCCAATTCGGTGAATGTAAACCCGGCGGCAGCCGGCCTGGGGAGGACCACCAAAAACGCCAACGAAAGCAGAAAGATGAGTTTTCGCATTTGCCTCTCCCGAAAAAAGATGTTCCTCCATCAGTCGAGAGAACTAAATGTGAAGCGAACCATAACCTAATGGTCCGCGTCGCCTTTAGTTCGTCCCCTCCGTCGCGCCAGGACTGCCGGGGCGGCGAGCAATACGAGGGAAAGCGTGGCCGGTTCCGGGACGGCGGTGGTCGTCACGCCCACGGTCGTGAAATCGACGGCCCAACCATCTCCACCGTTGCCGCCTTCGTCGATGGAGAGGGTCAAAACATTTGAAGGGCCCAAGGTCGAGGGCGAGATGCCAAGCGTGACGTATTGCACTATTGGCCCGGATTGGTCGAGCGACTCCAGCAAACTGGTTAACGCCGGAGGCGCTGGCGCCGTTGAGCGTTATGTTGAAGGGCTGTCCAAAAACGGGAAACTCAAAATTGTCGGCGGCAATACCAAGGGTCACGGTCTGAATCGTTGAATCGGCTGGCACAAGAGAACTGTAGTCCATGGTAATGACATCCGGCCCGCTGATTCGGTCAGGAGAGGACGAATATCCGTCATCGCTCGCGGTTTGGACGCTGCCGACGTAGATTTGGTCGGTGCCGGGAAAATCACCAGGCGAGGGCGTAAAGGGAAAAGTATGCGCGTACGATTTCGTCGCCAGACTGCTGACGTTCGGCGCCAAACCGATTTTCGTGGCCCCGGCGGTCGGATCGTCGGTGCCATAGGCGCCGGTCCCGAGGGCATCTTCGGTGCCGTAGGTTTGTACGCCATCCGCATGAGCTACGGCAGGCCGCAATATCAAGGGAACGGCGGCGAGCAATAAACCCATCGCGGAAAGCGAAGAAAAGTTCAAAAACGAGAAGTTTTTTGAAACGGCAAGCATTATCTTCTCTCGAATCGAAGTGAAGATGATCTGCCGGAAATCAAAGCAACACGATTTCCACCGATCCGGCGTCGCATCACACTCCCGCCGGCAAGTTGCAATTTCCCTGCCCTTTCGCGTGTTTGGGAACGGGTATGTTCGGACGTGACAATACGAACATCGCGAGAAGGCTTGCAAGGAAATTTGCGCGGGTTTCAGCTGGAAAACACGTTAAATCTTGCGCGACTTCCTTGCTGCAACCGGTCATTTTGGGAGGCGCATAGTGTGAGCCGAGACGACCAAGGCGTGATCTGTCGCAAGAGCCTCCAAGGATGGCGCAAACGATCACTCAACCACCTGGCAATTTAGGCAAGAAATTGGGGGGCGCGATCGCTCTCGGGTTGACCGCGCTATTCGTGTGGCTCAGTAGTAAAAGTTTTTTTTGTGGCCTGCGAGGTTCTCCTGATCGCGAAATTTATTGGAATCATAGCGCGGGGCTTGATCTTTCGGGGCTAGGATTTTGGCAGCATCTGGGGGGATCGGTTTTCATTTCGTGTAAGGAAGGAGCCTGTCATGATTCGGAATCGGCGTGCTATCATCGAACAATTGGAATCGCGGACGCTGCTTAGCGTCAATATTGGCGGGGAATTTTTGAACCTCGCGGTCACGGACCCGGCGGCGCTGGCTCCGGTGGCGGCGCCGGGGTTGGGGGTGAACATTCGTGCCAGGGCGGGGGTTCCGTTTACGAAGGAGGTTGCGTTTTATGCGTCGCCGGAGGTGACGACGGGGACGTTTACGGCGACGATCGACTGGGGGGATGGCGTGACGTCGGCGGGTGTGGTGACGTACGGGGCGGAGGGGAACAAGCCGGGGTATGAGATCATGGGGTCGAGCGTTTACGCGGAGGCGGGGTTGTTCCGGGTCACGACGGTTTTGTCTTTGACGAGCAGCCCGGTGGGTGCGGCGGCGTCCGCGCCGTCAACGACGTCGGTTGTCGCGACGATTCACAGTGATGCGGTTGTGTCGCCGCTGGCGCGGGTGTCTCCTTTGGGCGTGACGTTAACGGAGGTGGCGGGACAGGGATTTACGGATGATGTGGGAGCGGTGTTCCTGCCGGCCGTGCAGAATGAGATTTTTACGGCGACGATCAACTGGGGGGATGGGACGACGTCGGCGGGGCAGCTCGCCCCAACGACTATCACCAATGCGACAGGTGAGACGGAGTATGAAATCATCGGCGGGCACACGTATTCTCAGAATGGGACCTATCCGGTGCGGATTGTGGTGGATGAGACGCCGGCGGCGGTGGGTAGCGCGGCGACGGAATTTGATGTCATCCATAGCCGGATCATTGTGCAGACGGGGATTTCGCTGGCGGGGACGATCACAGGGACGTACAGGCTCTTCGACGACAATCCCATCCGGGGTATAGGGTACGGCTTCACGGGGAGCGGGACGGCCGGGGCTTTGGGGGCGGTGACGCTGAGCGGAACAATTACCACCCCTGGCACGATCACCACACCGCCCGAGGCCACCGGAAGAATAACGCTCAGCAATTCGAGTGGTTCGGTGACACTGCAATTGACCGGGCCGACGGAAAGCATACTGGGGCCAATCCCGGATACGATGAGTTACAAAATTCTGAGCGGGACCGGCGCCTACTACGAGGAGACGGGGAGCGGGACGATTGCGATCACCGCGCCGCCGTACGTAGGGGGACCGCCGGTGCCGTTTACGTTTGTGATTAGTTGAGGGGAGTTGCCAGTCGCCAGTTGCGAAACGGATGCTTTATCCCTGTGCATCGGCATCCAATCTGTGGCTAACTCGGTTTTTCCTGTCTCGCAATCTGTGGTTCCGGGCGAGCTACTTTGGTTTCCCCTCAAGAGACTCCCCGATCCAGGCAATCATGGCTGGTCTGGCGTGGGCCAACTGACGCTTGAGTTCCGCGAAGATGCTGCGGGAAGTGATGGCTATGGAAAGCGTTTCATCGGCGATTTTGTAGGTCACGATCACGGTTCGGTTGTTGCGATGCGGGTAAAGTTCCACGACGTCTTTGCGGAGGATCATGTAGCGAAAACTGACGCCTTCGATTTCGACGCGATCGGGATAGACTAGAACCAGCCCGATGTCTTCGGCCAGAAATTTGAATCTGCCGTAGGTGGCGGCGTTTTCGATCGAGACGTGGGCTTGGCGAAAATTCAACTCGGACCAGAATTGCCTGTCGTTCTCGCGGATAAATCGGGTGATCAGATATTTTTCGGCGATGGAAGGGACGAGAAACAATAGAAAGCCGCCGAGCCAACAGGTTGTTATCACCACGGCGCCGAGCGCGTCGCTGGGAAAGAAATGGTGATGGGCGGATTTTACGAGCCAATAGCCGATGGCCCAGGCACAGGGGGCGGCGAGTGTGCTGAGGACAGCTATCAACTTGATCTTGCGCCTGATTTCTTGGGAAGATCCCTTGCTGGGGAGGCAGTAGGAGATTCCAGCTTTCGCGGGGGAGGATTGAACGGACTGGGGGCGCGATTGAAGGGCGGCCTGGCTGGCTTTGACGGCTCTGGCGCGAAAGTCCTGGTCCGTCTCGCGCGCGAGTTCTGTCATGAGCGGGATGTTACCTTGGACGGGGGCGGGTGGCGAGAAAGAGGGGGATGGTTGCTGGTTGTTAGTTGCTGGTTGCTGGTTGTCGGCACGAGCCGCAGCTGAATGCACTCCCTTCCGGTCGGGCGGAAGCTAGGGAGGGGCACTGGTGGCGTCGTATCAACAAGAAGAGATCCGGTGCAACAAGTTGCACCGGCTTCGCGGGGATGTTCGCGGAAGAATTGTTCCTCAGCTTGATCCTCTCCGATACTGCGGAAGCCATCTGAGGAGATGGGGAGGAAATGGGCGTGTCGCGCGCAGTCGCAGGACTCCGCGCGAAATGCCCCTCACCTTGATCCTCTCCCCATGGGTACATGGGGAGAGGAAAGTTGTGAGGGGTTCGACGTGGCGCGGTGCGGGCGGCGCAGGCTTATGTCGCGCGGCGTTTGCGCGGGCGCTGGCGCCCAGGATTGTCGCGGCGCCGAGCATCAGGCCTAGGGACATCGGCTCGGGGACGACCGCCAGGGGCGGGGTATAGATGGGCGCGTTGTTGGGGGGCGTTACGAAATTGGTGTCGTCGGCCTCGTCGTTTTCGGTGTTGCCGCCGCTTTTGACGCCGGTTTCGTTGTTTTCCAGTTCGGCTCCGGCGACATCGACATTGTCCATATAGATGTCGTTGGCGTAGTACATTTTCCAGGGGCTTTCGGTTGAGCCGAAAGTGATATTTTCAAAATTCAGGCCGGAGATATCGGGGGTGGCGGTGTTCAGGCCATAGATCTGGGCGGCGGAGCCCAGGGAATTGGTGCAGTTGATGTTTTCCATGGTGATATTTTTCCAGATCGGTTCGGTGGGCGTCGGGGTGTAGGCGGGGGCGGGGATACTGGGATAGTTATCGCTGCCATTGTTGTAATAGCTGTTGATGACCAGGACGTCGTCGACGTTGGTCATGGTGAAATTGTTGAAAGTGACGTTCTGGACGAGGCCGCCGTTTTCGTTGTTGGTGGTGTTTCCGTCGCCGGCTTTGAGGTGGATACCGTTGGAGATTCTGCCGCTGCTGCCGGTGTTGGCGCCGGTTTCGGTGACGTTGTTGACGTACATGCCGTTGAGGCCGGCGTTGGTTTGGCCGCCGATGGAGATTCCGTGGCCGGCGGTGATGGTGATGTTTTCGATGTTGACGTTGGCGGTATAGGCGGTCATGCCGTTGACGACGGTGGTGTCGGGTTTGGCGCAGATGTCATCGTCGCCGTCGGAGATGTTGCAGTTTTCGATGAGGAAATTGGTGCCGGAGAAGTCTATTCCGTCGGTGTTGGCCTGCGTTTTGAGGGGGTCCTGAATGGTGACGTCGTTGATGGTGACGTTGTTGTCACACTCGGCGACGAGGTGTTCGTTGGGGGCGTTTTCGATGGTGATATCGTTGACCTCGATGTTGGTGAGGCCTTCGAGCTGGACCATTTTGTTGTTGGAGGTGCTGGTGGCGTTGCTGTTGAGGATTCCGCCGCCGCTGATTTCGACGTTACCCGTCGCTCCGACGGCGGAGGAGACGAAGGTGGCGGTGGTTGAGAAATTCTGCAGGGTGGCGCCGGTTTGGATGTCGAGGTTGACGTTGTTGCCGAGGAGAATTTCATCCGCGTCGTAGGTTCCCGTGGGAATGACGACGGTGCCGCCGCCGTGGGACGCGGCATAGGAGATGTAATCGTTGATGACGGTGGTGTTGTTGGTGGCGATGGTGCTGGTGGTGCCGACGACGAGGACGTTGGAGGTTCCGATGGAGGGATCGGAAACGTTGGCGTCGTAGACGGAGGAGCCGATGGTTGGGAGCGTGGGGACGGCGTAGGTTTGCGCGAAGGCGGCGCACGCCGTTCCGGCCGCGAGGATCGCGGGGAGGAGAAATTTCAGGTTTCGACTTCGTTTGGCGATGAGTTTTCGTTCGTGTCTGGATTGGATCAACATATTTCCACTCTCCTGAAGAGAATTTCCGAACCCCTTTTAACCGGCCCGGTCAGGCCGGGACCCTACGAGTTCGCCGCGTGAGAAAACCGATGCCGGCCAATCCGAGGAGGGAGAGGGACATCGGTTCCGGGACTGCAATGACCTGCGTTTCGATTTCGACTTGCGAGATTTCGATGCCGGAGCCGCCGGTAGCGTCGTCGGTGGATCGATAGCCGACGGCGAGGCTGTCGAAAGAGCTGGTGAGGAAGTTGCTGTTGGTGCTGGTGGAGACGGTGTTGGTGGTGTCGAGGAGATCGGCGTTGTTGCCGACGTTGGCGGACGTGCCGCTATAAAGTTGGCCGGTCATGGACTCGACGTTGGTGCCGGTGAGTTCGATGGTGAAGTCTTCCGTGTAGACGCTGCCGCCGGTGAGGTACATGTCGCCGCTGGCATTTTTGCTGCCGACGGTGGTGCCGCCGGTGTAGCTGGAGCTGCTGCTGCTGGCGTCGCTGACGAGGTCCTGGTCTCGGTTGTCGCCCAGGCTTTGGGCGGGGCGGGTGTCGATGCGGGAGCCGTTGGAGTTACCGGAGGCGAAGAGTTCGGAGACGTAGCCGATGTCGCTGGCGACGCCGCCGGTGGCGTCGTTGGTGTCGGTGTTCAGAAGCGCGTCTTCAAGATTGTTATCCGGGGCGGAGGTGCCGGCGTAGCCGGGGCTGGCCTGGGAATTATAGAGGCCGAAATAAATGGCGGCGGAGGTGGACCCGCCACTGGTGACGACGCCATTGGTGCCGTTGGTATCGGTGAAGGTGAGGATGAGGCTGATTTCTCCGCCGTTGCCCAGAGAAGCGATGGAAACGGGGGAATGGGTGAAGATGGACTCGATTTCGGCGATCTGGTTGCTCGATTTGGCGGTGGAGAGGGTGAGTTTGCCGCTGGCGCCGGTGGTGAGAGCGCTGCCGGTGGCGAGCTGGTTGGAGGCGATGTCGTAACCGGCGGAGCTGCCGGAGGCGAGGGAGCTGTCGGTTGGCGCGGGGTAAGTCGCCGGCTGAAGGACGCTGGCGGTGGGACTGCCGTCGAACATGTCGTTGAAGACGATGGTCGAGGCGGCCAACGCATGGTTGCATATCGATGCGACCAATGTAATAGTTGCAAACACAACCGATTTTGAAACGAAAGAAACGCGGCGCGCGACGTTGCGAGCAGCGCTGAGGCGATGGGTGATGGTCAGGTTGTTCAATGGGACGCGTTTGCGCGGGACGGCGCGTGGTGTCTCGCACCGGGTTGTAATTTCAGGCCTGAGGCGCAGACTCTCGGCGCGGAACATGAGCTCCTCCAATCGGTCAGTGGCGCAAGAAGAGCGCGCGATCCGTGAAGAACGATTTCACCGCGCCGTCATGGCGCGGATCCTATGATGAAATTTGGGCCGTTGGTGCGCGAGGAGTTGCTGAAGCAGGCGGGTCACACCGCTACGGGCGACACATCTACTTTGCAGCACACACGCTCAAACTGACATGGGTAAAAGAGGGATGAACGAGGTTAGATATACGAATTACTCTCCGCGTGTCAGGCCGGATCCATTGCCGTGGCCGGCCTCCCTTTTTTCCCACCCTACGTCGCGAATCGCGCACGAGCGATCCGATGAAACAAAATTACACCGCGGATCGCAGTGCTGCAAGATAAAAAGAGACGGCAACATCGCGATAGCCACAGTTCACAAAGTGGAAATTCTACGCGAGGGAGTATTAATGCCTACGACGTAAAGATTTGGAATGTGCGGAATGTTTGATTTTGTTTGCGGATATTTTTTTTAAAAAAAATGGAAACGCGAAATGCTTTTTGCAGTTTGCATCTAAGGACGGCGCCGACCTGCGAGTTCCGAGAAGTAGAGAAACGCCGCGAAAAACAGGCGGTTTCCCGCCAATAAGATTGTCGCAGTCGAGCCGATAGGATGGGTGCCTATATTCCACTAAGCATTAGCAGACGGCTTGGGGCCGCGTCGCGGGCGTCTTGAGCCGAGGATTGTCGCGGTGCCGAGCATGAGGCCGGCGGACATTGGCTCGGGCACCGGGGCCAGGGGCGGAGTGTAGATGGGGCTGGCGTTGCCCGCGGAGACGAAGGTGTCAAATTGTTCGTCGTCGAGGGTGATGCCGCCGTTTTTGTAAGTTCCTTCGACGTCGGGCAAGCTTGCTCCGCGGCAGGAGACATTGCTGAAGTAAACGCCGGTTGCGTAGTACATTTTAAAGGCGCTGCCGGAGTTGATGATGTTGACGTTGAGGACATTGACGCCGTTCATATTAAGGGGGTTGCTGTTGAGTCCGTAGATCCCGGCGGCGTCGCTGACGGCGTTGTTGACGAGGATATTTTCCATCGTGATGTTTTCCCAGATGGGCTCGGTGGAATCGGTGGGACTGGACGGTGAGGGGACGTTGGGGAAATTGTCGCTCCCGTCGTTGTAGTAGCTGTTGACGACGAGGGCGTCGTCGACGTTGGTCATGGTCATGTTGTTGAAGGTAACGTTCTGGACGAGGCCGCCATTTTCGTTGTTGGTGACGTTGCCGTCACCGGCCTTGAGGTGGATACCGTCCTGAATGCGTCCGTTGCTGGTGGTGTTGGCGCCGGTTTCGGTGACGTTATTGACGTACATGCCATTGAGACCGGCGTTGGTCTGCCCGCCGATGGAGATTCCGTGGCCCGCGGTGATGGTGATGTTTTCTACGTTGACGTTGGCGGTATAGGCGGTCATCCCATTGATGACGGTGGTGTCGGGCTTGGCGACGATATCGTCGTCGCCGTCAGAAAGGCTGCAATTTTGGATCAGGTAGTTGGTTCCGGAGAAGTCGATGCCATCCGTGTTGGCCTGGGTTTTGAGGGGGTCCTGGATGGTGATCCCGTTGATGGTAACGTTGTTGTCGCATTCGGCGACGAGATGCTCGTTGGAGGCGTTTTCGATGGTGAGATTCTGGACTTCGACGTTGGTCAGTCCGGCAAGGAAGACCATTTTGTTGTTGGAGGTGCTGCTGGCGTTGTCGTTGAGAACCCCCCCGCCGCCGACTTCGATGTTGCCGCTGGATCCGGCGGCTTGGGTAACGAACGTGTTGAGCGGCGTGAAATTCACCAGGGTCGCGCCGGTCTGAACGTCCAGGTTGACGTTATTTTTCATCAAAATTTCGTTGGAGTCGTAGGTACCGGTTGGGACGACGACCGTCCCGCCGCCGTTGGCCGAGGCGTAGGAGATGTAGTCGTTAAGGACGGTGGTGTTGTTGGTGGCGATGCCGGTTGTAGTGCCGGCGAGAAGGACGTTGGAGGTTCCGATGGCGGGATCGGAGACGCTGGCGTTGTAGACGGCGGAGCCTATGGTCGGGAGTGTGGGGACGGCGTATTGGGCGATCGCCGAGCGCGTGGCGGCCGCGACGACGATCGCCGGGACGAGGCGCTGAATGTTGCGGCGGGCGTTTTTGGACAAACCGAAATTACGCGTGGGTTGAATGGACAAGGGTTCCCCTTTTCGTATGGAGTATTTAACCGTCGGGAACGAGAACAAGGCTACTATTTCGAATGCGATGCATCGGATTATCCGTAAATTAAGAGGTGCGTCGCGGGCGTCTTGAGCCGAGGATTGTCGCGGCGCCGAGCATGAGGCCGGCGGACATCGGCTCGGGCACCGGGGCCAAAGGCGGGGTGTAAATGGGGCCGGCTACCGCGGGACTGGCGAAGGTGTCAAATTCTTCGTCGTTCACGGTCACGCCGCCGCTGTTTTTTACGTCCATTTCGGAATCGGGGATGAGGGCGCCGCGGACGTTAACGTTATTGAAATAGAGGCCGGTGGAGTAGTACATTTTCCATGCGCTGCCGGAATTCTGGACGTTGATGTTGAGGAAGTTGAGGCCGATGGTGTTGGCGGGGCTGGAGTTGAGGCCGTAGATTTCAGCGGCGGAGCCCACTGCGCTGACGACATTGATGTTTTCCATGGTGATGTTTTCCCACAGGGGCTCGGTGGAATCCGTGGGCGCGGAGGGGGCGGGGATGGTGGGGAAATTGTCATCGCCGTCGTTGTAGTAGCTGTTGATGACCAGGGCGTCGTCAACGTTTGTCATGGTCATGTTGTTGAAGGTGACGTTTTCGACGAGGCCGCCGTTTTCGGTGTTGGAGGTTGTGCCGTCGCCCGACTTGAGGTGAATTCCCTGCTCGATACGCGTGGTGCTGGAGGTTCCGGCGCCGGTTTCGGTGACGTTGTTCACGTACATCCCGTTGAGACCGGCGTTGGTCTGGCCGCCGATAGAGATGCCGTGGCCGGCGGTGATGGTGATGTTTTCGACGTTGACGTTTGCCGTGTAGGCGGTGATGCCGTTGACGACCGTGGTGTCGGGCTTGGCGACGAGGTTGTCATCGCCGTCGGCGATGCTGGCGTTTTCGATGAGGTAATTGGTGCCGGAGAAGTCGATGCCATCCGTGTTGGCGAGATACTTGCCGCTGTTGGCGGTGAGTGTATTGGGGTCGGCGATGGTGATGTTGTTGATCGTGACGTTGTTATCGCACTCGGTGACGAGATGCTCGTTGGAGGCGTCCTCGATGGAGAGGTTCTGGACTTCGATGTTGGTCAGGCCGGAGAGGAAGACCATTTTGTTGTTGGAGGTTTTGGTGGTGGCGTTGTCGTCGAGGACACCGCCGCCGCTGAGTTCGATGTTGCCGGTGGCGCCGCCGGCCTCGGTGACGAAGGTATTGAGCGGGGTGAAATTCACCAGGGTCGCGCCAGTCTGGACGTCGAGATTGACGTTGTTTTTCATGAGGATTTCGTTCGCGTCGAAGCTGCCGGTGGGGATGACGACGGTTCCGCCGCCGTTGGCGGAGGCGTAGGAAATATAGTCGTTGAGGACGGTGGTGTTGTTGGTGGCGATGGCGGTTGTGGTGCCGGCGAGGAGGACGTTGGAGGTTCCGATGGCGGAGTCGGAAACGCCGGCGTTGTAGACGGCGGAGCCGATGGTCGGGAGAGCGGGAACGGCATATTGCGCAAGGACGGAGTGCGCGGCGGCGGCGATGACGATCGCCGGGACCAGCCGCTGGATGTTGCGGCGGGCGTTCTTGGACAATCCGAAATTACGAGCGGGTTGAATGGACATAAAATGCTCTCCCTTTCAAGTTGATAGACAAAACCGACCGCAACCACAGTGAATAATGTGATTGCACTAAATACGACTAATCTGGAGGCTCATGGCGCGGGGCGGCGAACGTACGCCTGCGCGGCGCGGGGAGCTATCCTTGTTTGGATCTCCGTTGCAACCAGAGGGAACGAAAATGGGCGCTCGGCGCATCGCAGCCGAGAGCGCTTTGCGCCATGCGCGAAGCATGCGCCCTCCCTCGGGAGCCGGCGGCCCTAAAAACGCCGGCGGCGGAGATCGGGTAAATGGGCAGTGCGCGTCATCATCGACGCATGCCCTGCGGATTAAATTGGGATCGAAGGCGTGCGAGAGGCAGGAAGGAAATGAGGACGATTCACACCGCTACAGGTGAACAGTCACACATTTCGCGCAGCGCATTATAAATGGCTGCCAATGAGATGGATACAAACCGATGAAAAATGGAAAGGCCTAAAACAAATGCCCTTTTTATTTGAGTGCGCAAATGCTCCCAATATTGAAGCCTGCGCCAACCACCCTCCACCGTTTTCCGTCTCACCCTGGTCGCGAATCGCTTACCGACGATCCGATTTAGTCAGTTTAACTCATAGGGAATTCCCTGACAAGAAAAAAGCGAGTGCCCCGTTCAATTTTTTTAACTTATCTTTCATTTTGTTGGCCGGAGAGGAAGTGCTAGTGCCGTTCTGCTCGGAAATTACGGCGAAATATCGTTGTCGGAACGAATGAAAAATAAATTCTTTAATTCATAAACGAGAAATTGGATCTGAGGAAATCGAAGGGGACTGGGAGGGGTAGCTCTGGTTTGCGGGAGCGGCGTGGAGTTTGAGATGGACGATGAAGAGGCCGCCCTGGCTCGGTTCGACGGTCAGGTCGCCATTGAGAATGCGGACCAGTCTTTGGCAGAGGGAGAGGCCCAGGCCGCAGTGGGCGCCGTTGTTGGAACGGGCCTGGTCGCCGCGCCAGAAACGGTCGAAAACGCTGGGGACCTCGGCGGCGGCGACCTGGCTGCCGGTGTTGCTCAGCAGAATTTCGACGGAATTTTGGTCGGAATTGGTGGCGAGATTGAGGGCACCCCCGGCATCAGCGTAGGAGACGGCGTTGTCGAAGAGGTTGTCGATGACAATGCGGAGGAGGTCGGGGTCGGAGTGAATAAAAATGGAGGACAGAGCCCCCCACTGCATGGAAAGGCCCCGGGCAATAGCGCGGGGGGAATACTGGGCCCAGGATTCCTCGAGGAATTGACGGAGATCGATGGATTGGGGACGGGCGGTGAGCTGCCGACTGTCGGCGCGGGCCAGGAGTAGAAGGCGCTGAACCATTTCCTGCATGCGAACGACGATCATCGAGCATTTGTCGATGGCGGCTTCGTACCCGGTCGAATCGCGCGGGCGAAGGCGGCAGACTTCGAGGGTGGTTCGCAAGCCGGCCAGAGGGGTGCGGAGTTCGTGGGCGACGTCGGCGGTGAAAGCGCGTTCGCGGGAGAAGGCGGATTCGAGGCGTTCGAGCAGACCATTGAGGCGGTCGACCATGGGGGCGAGTTCGGCGGGGACGCCGTCCAGATTGAAACGGTGCGAGAGTTCGGTTTCGCCGAGTGATTCGATTTCGCGGGACAGGCGGCGCATGGGGCGGAGGGCGCGATTGACGACGATCATCAGAACGGCGCCGCAAATGAGAGCCGCGGCGGCGGAGAGCCCGGCGAGAAGGCCGCGAAGGTTTTCAAGGGTTTCGTCGACGGGGAAAGTGCCGTGCGCGACAGTGAGCATCGCGGTATGGGGAGAAGTGCTGGTCGGGAGCTTATCTTCATCGAGGGGCATGTAGTGGATATTGATCCAGCGGCCGGGGCGGCCGTCGGGGAGGGGGGAATTGTAATACGCCGAGGAGTCGGAGACGGCCGGGTGCGCGAGTTGGGAGGAGCCGAGCGAGACGGAGTGCCCGAGGGAGCCGGCGCCGTCGGTCCAGATCTGGAAGTATTCGGGATTGTGGGCGGTTTGGAATTCGGGCATTTCGTCGCGGACGAATTCGAACTTGACGCGGCCGTGATGCTGCTCGGTCATGGAGGCCAGCGCACGGGCCTCAGTAAAAAGGTCCTGATCGAACTGCGATCGGATGGCATTTGCGAAGAAGTAATAGATGCCGGCGCTCGAGGAGACCGAGGAGGATGACCATGGTGACGATGGTGCCGGCGAGGAGTCTTAGTCGAAGGGAGCGGATCATCGCGACTCCGGGACGACTCCGAGCATATAACCCTGGCCGCGCTTGGTGTGAATGAGCCGCGGCTTGTCCGGGCGCTCGACCTTTTTACGCAGGAATCCGATGAAGACGTCGATGACATTGCTTTCGAGGGAGGCATTGATGTCGGCGATGTGCTGCCAGAGATCGCGGCGGGTGACGGTGCGATCGGCGTTCAGAGCGAGATATTCGAGCAGCGCGTATTCGCGGGCGCTGAGGTCGATGAGGGTGGCGCCGCGTTTGACGACTCGGCGCGCCGTGTCAATCTCAAGATCGTCGATGCGAATGAGGGCGGTTTTGGCGTCGTATTTGCGGCGGATGAGAGCGTTGATGCGGGCGAGAAGTTCGGAAAAGTTGAAAGGTTTGACGAGATAATCATCGGCGCCGAGGTCCAGGCCGCGGACTTTGTCCTCGGTGGTGTCCCTGGCGGTGAGGACCAGGACATGTGAGGGGGATTTATCCTTGCGGAGGGACTTGAGGACGGACAAGCCGTCTACTTCGGGGAGCATCAGGTCGAGGATGATGACGTCATATTCGCCGGCGCGGGCGTGCCAGAGGGCGGACTTACCGTCGGCGGCTTCGTCGACGGCGTAGCCGGCCTCGCGCAGACCCTGGACGATGGATTCGCGCAGAGGCTGAAAATCTTCGACAACCAAAAGTCGCATAAATCCGCGGCAATTCGGCGAATTTCCCCTCGCCCCGGTATTCCGGGCAGAGGGTCCGGGTCAGGGGCGATTTCCGAAGTTCGAAAAGCTGCCCCTCACCCTGCCCCTCTCCCCATGAGTACATGGGGAGAGGGGAAAATTATGGTTAGTCCTTGTCTGGACCTTTTTCGTCTTTTTCGTCATCGAGCTTCTTGCTGAGAAGCGTGCCGTCTTCGCGGACTTTGATCTCGTAGGGGACGCCGCTGATCGTGGCGTCGGCTTCGTAGACGAGCTTGTCGTGCTTGGCTTCCTTGTCGATGTCGCCGATGGCGCCGCCTTCGGCTTCGCGGACGATGGTGTCCTTGACCGGGGGAGGCACCTGGTCCATGGTGACGCTGATTTCGTTATGTTCCGATTCCTCGTGTTCGGCGCAGGCCGCTAAACCCAGGGCAGCGGTTGCGGCGAACGCTATGGTCAATCTGGTCCTCATGCTTTGTCTCCTTTTCCAATAGATTGCCCGATCACCATGATCGAGCTGAGACTCTTGTAAATTCACTGAATGAAATCACCATGAAGCCCCTCGATGGGTTATTGGCGTCCGACGACCAGTATCGTGAATGAGCCGGGGACCATGGTGCCGCGACCATGATGCGCGGCGCGGCTTCCGCCTGCGTAGTGGCTTGGGCCGCGGGCTGGGTGGTCGGCGGCGCCATTTCGGCTGTCACGAGATAAACCTGATTGGTTTTGGCGTCGAGGGTGGACGTGCGTGCGCCGGCCTGGGTCGTCACGGTTTGTTCGACTTCGAAGCTTGTGGGGCTGTCCTCCTTGATGACCGTGAGCGTGCCGTCGCGCTGGGAGCTGAAGGCCTCGGAGGTGTTGGGATTGAATTCGGCGGCGTCGACGCCGTCACCGATGGGGAGGGAGGCGAGGATGTCGCCGTTGTCGGCGTTCAGAATGACGGCGGTGTGCGGATCGTGGCAGAAGGCGAAGAGAATGTGATTTTTTGCGTCCATGGCCAGACCGCCGGGGCCGCCGCCTTTGGAGCTGATGTCGTAATGGGCGGTGACCTGAAGAGTCTTGGCGTCCACGACGGCGATGCTGTCGGCGCTTTCCAGATCGACGTAGATTTTCCTGCGCCATCACTGACGGCTTGTTCGGGCTCGCCGCCTAAATCATCGATGGTGCCAACGACGGAGCCGTCGGCGGCGTTGATGACGGTGGCGTTGGGAGAGCGATGGCTGAAGACGAAGACGTGCTCGGCGGCGGGATCGAAAAGAATGCCGTCGGGGCGGCCTTGCACGTCGATGGTCTGGATTGGCTTGAGGGTCTGGGTGTCGAACATGACGACCGGATTGGAGCTTGCAAATCCGTGGCCGGATTTGGGATCGATGGCGACGCCGTGAACGCCGTTGGTGTTGGGGATGGAGCCGACGGGTTGGAGGGAATCGAGATCGTAAACATCGACACGTCCGGACCCCTTACCGCCGCGCGGGATATAGAGTTTGCGGGCGTCGGAATCGGCAAAGACGTAGTCCCACCCGCCTGCGCCGCCGATCTTGTCGGTTTTGATGACCTGATAGGGCTGAGTGGTCGGCGTTTGGTCGGCGAAGGCCGGCACGCCGAGCGCCGCCGTCAGGGCCATTAAAAAATACACAAATCGCATGCGGGGCCTCCCTTTATTTGGGTGGAGTGGTGACGACGACGACTTTGAAAGTTCCGGGGATGGGTTTGGGGCGGCCGGGGCCGCCGCTGGGTAATGTGGTCGGCTGCATATCGGCGGTGGGCAAATAGATCGTTCCGGATTGGGAATCGAGGGCCATGGTGCGAGCGCCCAGGAGGGTGTCGAGTTTTTGGATGATTTCGAATTTTCCGGGAGAAGTTTCGCGAATGGCAGTGAGCGTGCCGTCGCCGCAACTGGCGAAGGCGGTGCCCGTGGTGGGGTCGAAAGCGGTGGCGTCGACGCCTTTACCGATGGGGAGATCGGCCAGGATCGAACCATCGGCGGCATTCATGACAATCATTTTTTGGTTTCTACAGCCGATAAAGAGCCGGCCTTTTTCGCGATCCATGGAAAGGCCGGTCGGCTTGCCGCCAGGGGCGGTGGAGTATTTGGTGATGACTTTTTGGGCCTTGGAGTCCACGACGGCAATCTGGTCCTGGTCATTGATGCAGACAAAGATTTTTCCCTGGCCGTCGGAGGTGAGAAATTCGGGTTTGCCGCCTAGATCGATTGGCGGATCGGCTTTGCCGCTCGCCGGATCAACGTTGGCGGCGACGGGGAGGAGTTCGGCCGAGTCGCCGCAGGCAATGAATACATGAGCCGAGGCGGGGTCGTAGATGATTCCATCGGCGTCATCGGCGGCAGGGAGAGTGCCGAGGACGGTGTTGGATTTGAGATCGAAGATAATGACGGCGGCGCCTTTGCCGTCGGAGATGAAGCCGCGATTTTGGTCGGAGACGATGGCGACGCCATGGAGACCCTGCCCGCCGGGGATGTCGGCGGCGAGTTTTCCGTAGGCGGTGTCGATGACGTCGGTGTGAGTGGAGCGCGTGACGTAGAGAAATTTGCTGGCGGGGTCGAGGAGCGCGTAGTCCCAGCGGCCGTCGCCGCCGATTTGGAAAGTTTTGGAGACCTGATATGGCCCGTCGGCGCGGGAGGGCGCGGTTGAAACAGCAACGGCGAAAAGGACACATAGAGCGGAAATGAGTTTGGGCTTCATGAACGAATAGGCTCCCGAGTTGGAATGGGGAAATAGTAGCGTGGAAAGATGAAACGAAAATGAAGGTGCATATTAAATGCGGCCCGTGGCAGCGCCGCGGACCTTTGTTTTGTGAGGATTTGTACTTATACGGCGGGGGATTGGGGGAGGATGAAGCGGAATTTGCTGCCTTTGGGCTGGGAGGGGCAGAGTTCGATGGTGCCGCCGTGGGCTTCGATAATTTCCTTCGCGATGGAGAGGCCGAGTCCCGCGCCGGTTGGACCGTCTTTTTGGGGGATTCTGAAAAACTTATCGAAGATTCTCGAGCTGAATTGATCGGGGATGCCGGGACCGGTGTCGGAGACGGAGAAGATGACGAATCGGCCGTTGGCCTCGGCGGCGAGAGAGACGGTTCCGCCAGTCGGCGTGAATTTCAGGGCGTTGGAAAGGAGATTGGTCAGAACGAGCCCGACGACGCCCGGATCGGCTCGGACGGCGGGGAGATCGGGAGGCGCGGAAACGGAGAGGCTCACGGATTTGCCGGCGAAGGACTGGCGCATGGGGTCGAGGGATTGCGAGATTATTTCGGCGGGAGCCATGGGACGGAAATCGAATTCGACGCGGCCGGATTCGATGCGGCTGATGCCGAGGAGATTTTCGATGATGCGATAGAGGCGCTCGCAGTCTACCGCGGCGGCGGCGAGGAGGGGCTTTTGTTTATCGGTCAGGGATCCGAATTTGTCGGAAGAGAGAAGGCTGATGGCCATGCGCAGACTGGTAAGAGGAGTGCGGAGTTCGTGGGAAATGGTCGAGACGATGGAGCCCTTGGCCTCGTCGGCGGCGCGGAGGCGGGTGACATCCACGAGGATGAAGGCGACGCCGATCTGTTTTTCCTGCGGCCCGATCATGGGGACGGCGCGGGGAAGGAGGAAGCGTTCGGCGCCGTGATCGAAGAACTGGATTGCGGAGAGATAGCCGGGGGTTTCGGGCTGATGGCGGCCTTCCTGCACGGATTCGTAAAGCGGGGAAAGCCATTTGAGGCGCGGGGAGAGATCGGAAACGGTGAGGCCGGGCTCGATGCCGAAATGCTCGCGAGCGGTGCGATTGGAGATTTCGATTTTGGCGTCGGGGCCGATGATGAAGACGGCGTCGGGAAGCGAATCGATGGCGAGCTGCGTGGTTTGCTGAGTGCGGACGAGACGCTCGTGATCGATGCGGCGGAATTCGCGGAGCTGGGCGGCCATGGCGTTGAAGGCTTCGGAGAGGACGCCGATTTCGTCGCGGGAGCGGACCGGAAGGATGAGGTCGAGATTCCCGGATTCGATTTCGCGGGCGGACCTGGTCAGCGCGGCCAGGGGGCGGAGGACCGAGGCCCCGGCGGCGCCGACGACGACGGCCGCGGCGACCGTGCCGGCGATGACCAGAACGAGCAGGGCGCTGCGCACGTCAAGCAGGGTTTTCTTGATCCGGCCGTCGAGGGAAACCATGTTGGACATGTTGTTGCTCGAGATCCACTGGGTCATTTGCTTGATCTGGTCGTAAAGGGGAATGAGAGTGGAGCGGAAAATGCGGGGCTGCTGGGCTTGCGGGGCGGAATCGAATTGGGCGTAGGAGTCGCTGAATTGGGCCCAGAAATCGGCCAGGGCGTTGGTGTGCTCGGTTTCGCCGGGGAGCGTGATGTTGTGAAGTTGATGGTAGAGGTTGATCTCGAATTGCCGGCGGGCGGCGCTGGGATCGATGCGGGTTGGGGGCGAAAGTTGCCAGGAGATGAATTGGGCGCGGATATTGAGTTGATCGAGCGCGTCGTTCATTTCGTCGCAAAAGACGGCGCTGTCGTAATTTTCGCGATAGACGCGGTCGAGGGCATGGCTGTAACGAGTGAGGACGACGAAGGTGATGCTGCTGACGATGAAAAGGATCAGCAGCAGCCCGCCGAACCCGATCCAGAGTTTATGCCGCAGGCTGATCATCGCCGGCCCCGTAGCGTTTCATCCAGCGACATAGGGTACTGGAATCGACGCCGAGAATCGACGCCGCGCGGCGAAGCGAGCGGGTTGCGCCGACGACTTGCAGGACGTGGCTGCGTTCGATGGTTTCAAGATCGACGAGGTCTCCGACGGCGTAGCCGTTATGGTTATTGAGGAGATTGGGGGGCAGGTGCTCGATGCCGATTTGCCCGCCGCGGCAGAGGAGGGTGGCGCGTTCGACGACGTTGCGTAGTTCGCGGACGTTTCCCGGCCAGGCGTATTTTTGCATGGCGTGCAGGGCGTCGGAGGAGAATCCGGAAACGGTGCGGTGATGCTCCCTCGCAAAAAAGGCGAGATAACGCTCGGCGAGGAGACGGACATCTTCGGTGCGATTCCGCAAGGGCGGGACGAAAATTTCGACGACGTTGAGGACGAGGGAGAGGTCGGCGCGGAAACGGCCGTCGCGGACGAAGCTTTGGAGATCGGCGCCGGTGGTGGCGATGATGCGCACGTCGACGGGACGGGCGCGCGATTCGTCCATGCGTTCGTATTCTTTATCGTGAAGCAGGCGATGAAGTTTGGATTGGAGACGCGCCGGGACCTGGCCGACTTCCTCGAGGAGAAGGCTTCCCCCGTCGCAGAAGGCGGCGGCCCCGGGTTTTTCGGCGATGGCGTGGTGGACGCCGGCGGACAGGCCGAAGAGTTCGGCCTCGAGTGCATCGGCGGGAAGCTGGCAGGAGACCGAAGCGAAGGGGCCGGCGGCGCGCGGACTCCAGGTATGGATGGCGCGGGCGAGTCGGCCGCGACCGGTGCCGGCTTCGCCCCGGATGAGAATGGGGGCCTGCGTGGGGGCGACCTGGCGAGCCATTTCGATGGCTTGCTGCATCAGGGGGGAATCGGTGGGCAGATCGGATTCCGCGTCAAGGGAACCGAGGGCGACCTGAAGCGATTCGATGCGGCGTTCCATCTGGCGCAGCTCGGCCATCTTTTTGGTGACGAACTGGACCTGCGCGGGCTCGAACGGTTTGGGAAGATAGTCGGTGGCGCCGCGCTTCATGGCTTCGACGGCGGTTTCAATCGAGGCGTAGGCGGTGATGACGATAACCTTGGCCCAGGGGTTCTCGGATTTGAGTTTGGGGAGGAAGTCGAGGCCGTTGTCCATGCCCAGGCGGATATCGAGGAAGACGAGATCGAAGACGCGGCGGCTGATCTCGTCGAGGGCGTCTTCAATGTTGGCGACGGCGGCGACGCGATGGCCGTCGGCTTCGAGGCACATGCTGAGAGTGAGCCGGATGTTTTCCTCATCGTCGATGACGAGGATTCGCAAGGAGAGGTTTGGCTCGGCGTTTCTATCCCTCATGGATGCACAGGTGTATGCAGAGTACTCGTCGCATTTTCTGTGCCAAGGGAAAGGGCGATGAGGTCAGGAAAGCAGGGGTTGTTCAGCAACAACCGCGCACAAAATAGGCATACCGCCGCCACACCGATGGTTGGCTGCACAAAAGCGCACTGCATGAATCGCGTGAATAGGGCGCATATTGTTGAATGACAAGTGTTTGTATTTTGCACCATTTCTATTTTCTTGGCAAGTTTAGCGCGCATTAGATGCTTATTTATTAATCCGCCATGGCGACATCTGTTTATTTTGTGGAAGTGCTGAGAGCGCTTAATCCCATTGCGGATAGTTGGATCGGAGAGCTTCCGTGAAGCGCGTTGAATCGGTGTGCAGCGTTCGGGTGTCGTCGCACAGGCAGTGCGCAATTTGAGTGGACTTTCGCAATGCATGGTTATGGCACCTTGTTTGCCAAGTGGGTGAGTTGAGAGTCGACAGCAGTGCGCTGCGGACTGCCGTGTTGGCGGTCTTTGAAGCAAAGAGACTTTAGAGCGTTTGTGCGATCCATTAGTCGCTGGCCCACGGGCCGGTCGAAAGGAGAATCTCTGTGACAACCGAATCGACAAGCTCACCGAACCCGACCGGCGGACAGATGAAGGCCACGCTGGGGTTAACGGGTTTGACGAGCAACGCCATGGCACTAATCGCGCCGGGCGCGTTCTTGTGGCTGACGTTCGAAGAGCAGTCGGCCTACGGTGCGCCGTCGGCCGGGTCTGCCATGTGGATGGGGATGTTGCTCGCCACAGTGTTGTGTTTGGCGACGGCCATTTCATATGCGGAACTCAGCAAACTTTATCCGGGCGCCGGTTCGAGCTACTTTTTTGCCGAACAGGCGTTCCTCTCCAAGAAGCAAGCGTACAAGTGGGCACGAATTTACAAATTCATGGTCGGCTGGGCGAGCCATCTTTATTACTGGGTGTATCCGGGCGTGATGGTGTGCGTCACGTCGATCTTCATCGGCTACATGGCCGGGCAGTTGTTCCCCAACACCTTTAACATAGCGGAGGGAAGTCCGCTGTTAATGATCGTATTCTCGATCATCTTCGCCTACGGCGTGTCGTACATCGCGTACCGGGGAGTCGTCGGCGCGACCGGCGTCAACGTCGCGATCAACATCATTCAGATCACGGCACTGCTGATCTTCTCCGTCATGGCGATCGCGCATCGCGTGCACGTCAAGGAAGGCGACGTCGACTGGACGCTCGACTCAACCGGCACGCCGACGCAGTTTCAGCAGGACAGTACTCCGAACATGATTCAGGATCCGAAGTTCCCCAACGATCCGACCAAGCAGATCGTCGATCCGAGCGGCGCGACCAGTCCGAAAGTTGACGGCAGCGGTGCGCCGATCTGGATTTACAACGCCGTGGACGCCAAGGGCAATGTGATCAACGACTCCACCGGCAATCCGATCGTTGTCGCCACGGATGCCACCGGAAAGCTGGCGGCGCTGCCCTCCGGCGCGGCCAAGGCGGTTCCGGCTCCAGTGACAATTTCGTACCTGGGCGGCATGGTCAAGGACAGCAAGGGCGTCTGGCAGTTCAACTACCACGATTCGGCCAAATCCGTGCTTCACTGGCATAGCGGTCAGTACGTACTGATTCAGGGATGTATCGCGATCTTGTGCCTGGTCGGTTTCGAATCGGTCTCCTCGATGGGTGAGGAAGCCAAGAATCCGAAGAAGCATATTCCGATCGCCATCGTCGCGTCACTGCTCATCCAGGGCGGCTTCTGCTACCTGTTTGAATATTTCGCCGCCAACTATTTCCAGAGTTCGCTGTACACCAATCAAACCGCGGCAGGTTCGCCGGCTCCGATCGGCGACATGATGCAGCTAGCCGGCGCCTGGTGCTTCGGCACGGCCAAGGCGGGCTGGTGGTTCATGTTCCTGGAAGCCATCACCGTCTTCCTGGCGATGATCGGAACGACTCTGTCGTGCATCAACACCGGCGCTCGCGTGACCTACGCGATGGGCCGCGATGAGGAAGTCCCGACTCACTTCGGCATCCTCCACGGCAAGAACAATACCCCGCACCGCTGCATCTGGGTGTTGGCGACGTTGTCGGCAATCATCGGAATTTACGGGATTCTCTTCTACCTGTGCGGTCCGTCGGCTTCGTCCTCGCTGGATACGAATCTGTCCACGGCTCAGCAATCGAGCATGTGGTACAAGGGCGTGTTCAGTTTTGCGACGGCGCAGAAGTTCCCGTGCAGCTTGCTGGTGATCACGCTGGTGAGCAACTTCGGAACGTTCATGCTGTACATGATGAGTTGCATCATCGCGATGGTGGCTTTCCATGAGCACCACATGTTCAATCCGATCAAGCACATCCTCGTTCCCGGTTTCGGCCTGATCGCCAACCTGGGTTGCATGTTGTTCTACTTGATCGGTCCCTTCTCGGTCCCTGGCATGAGCGCCAAGGAACCATTTATCGCCCTGGGCGTGTCCGCCGCGTGGGGCATCTTTGGCGCCATCTACTTCGTGATGAAGAGCAAGAAGATGGGCAAGGACATGATGCTGACGAACCCGGCGGCATCGAAGGCCGTGGGCACCTGAGGCAGATACTGCTCTGATATCGGTTGTAATCCGGCGCACGGGCGTACTAAGAAGGGACGCCCGTGCGTCTTTTTGCGCGCGGGGGGTCCGGTGCAGCAAGCTACACCGGCTTCGCGGGAGGAGGGGGCGGTTACCAGTGTTCGCCCAGGATTTGGTCTACGCAGCGGTAGCTGTATTTGGCGGCGAAGCGTTCGTACATGGGGCCGTCGCCGGCCTGGGATTTGTCGTACCAGCCGCCTTCGGCGAGCCAGAGGTCTCGGCGCATCACGAGCTGCATGGCGTCGATGTTGTTAAGTACGGGCGGATTGCCGGTGAGTGTGAGGGTGTATTCCGGATGATTGGGGAAGAAGACCATGACGTCCCTGGCGCGCTGAAGTCCGCGGCAGAGGACGCTGTAGATGATGATGCCATTGGGGTCGAAGACGCGGCCGGTGCCCTCTTCGACGACGCGCGGGGGGCGGTCGATGGCTTTGGAGATTTCCTCGAGGGCGTTGGGATAAAGGACATTGTCGGAATTGAAATGGATGAGGTAGTCGCCCTTGGCGTCCCGGATACCGCGGTCGCGCTGGGAGTGGCCCCAGTCATCCGTGAATTTGTCCATGCAGATAAGCGGGACGGGCATGGGGAGGGAGGAGTCGAGGAGCGGGCCGTTGTGATAGGCGAGGAGTTCGTAATCTTTGTAGGTCTGGGCCTGGATCGATCCGATCGCGCGGACGAGTTCCGCGTGCGTGGTGGCGCCCTGGTAATGAGGCAGGATGATGGAGAATCTGGGCATGAGTGTCCTTACAGGCCGGGGGCGGGTTGCGAGGGAGGTGGCGACGCGGGTTGCTCGGCGGGTTGGGTGGCGGGTTGGATGGGGCCGAGATCTGTACCGGGGTCGACGGATTGCTGGGGTGGATAGGACTTCAGGGTGTTGTGCTTGAAGTCGTCCTCGACTTGCTCGACGGTGAGGTCGGGATCCACGTCGAGATTCTTGGTCGCCCAGGCGGTCATGAGGGAGCCGCCTTCCTGCATGCCCTTGTCGGCGGGCGGATTGGTCTCGATGGGATCGTCGAAGGAATTGAACAGAGCGGTCAGGTCGATGGCGATCTGGACGTGCGATTTATCGGGGGCGGTGACGGCGGCGGAATTGAGGAGACGGCCGAGTTTTTTGCGCAGATCGACGACATCGGGTTTTTCGTCGGGCTGCTGCTGAAGGAGCTGGTCCTCGATGCCGGCGCGGAAGGCGTTGGCGAATTGAACGCACCCAGCGACGTCGGCGTCGGTCAGGTGAAGGGTGAGGGTGATCTGGTCGGCGCTTCGGACGATGGGGAGTTTGCCGGCCAGGAGATCGTCGCGGACCATTTGCAGGCTTTGGGGATCGAAGGGGATTTGCACCGCAGGCGTCGGAGCGGGCTGAGTGGCAGCGGCGCCTTCATCGATTCGCAGGGAAGCGATGGCCTGGGTGAGGACGGCTTGAGTAAAATCGTCCCACGAGACGGCGGATTGCTGCTGGTTGCGCTGGGCGATGAGCTGGTCGAGCAGAGCCGAGGGCATGTTTTTGCCGGGCGTAGCGATGCGGCGGCTGAGATAGGCGAGGGTGGCGTCGGCAATTTTGCCGGGGACGATCACCTGATGGTAATAGCAGAGATTGTCGGGGCCGCGGAGAAAGAATCGGCCGGGGAGGATGGTGATGTCGGCGACGGGAATGGAGTCCGGATAGGATTTCAGGCCGTTGGGGGGAGATTCGGTGAGGGGAAGATCGACCCAGCGATCAGCCGTGTAGCGAAGAATGGCGGACTCCCCCCACTCTTCGAATGTCGCGTCCTCGGGGACGATGATCAAGTTCTGGCGGTTCTCGTAAAGGGCGGCGAGCCATTTCTGGTCGGCGTCCTGGTTCGCGACCTTATCGCCCATGATGTGCTGATAAACGGTGAGGAAGCGGAATTGGTCGGTTTGGGGTTCGTAGACGGCGGAGACGGTTTTTACGGCAGTGAGACAGCCGGGGAAGAACAGGGCGAGGAGACACGCGCCGGTTAGGAAGACGGCTCGTCTTGGGGTGGTCATGGGGGGGAGTATAATGACGAAATCCGAAACCAGAAACCCGAATGACGAATCAAGCCCGAATGCCCAAATGACCGAATGTTTCGTCATTTGAGCATTCAGTCATTTGGTCATTGATTCGTCATTCTGGTTTCGGGTTTCGGGTTTCGGCCGGTGGCGGTTGCCACCGGACGAGATCGCCTATATTTAGGTAAGCGATGAGCGATCAATTGGCTGGTGACGAACTTCTGGCAGGTTTGACGGAGCCGCAGAGGCGGGCGGTTACCCATGTGGATGGGCCGCTTTTGATTATTGCGGCGGCGGGGAGCGGGAAGACTCGGGTGATTACGCGGCGAGTGGCTTATTTGCTCAGCCAGGGGATTGAGCCCAGTTCGGTTCTGGCAATTACGTTTACGAATAAGGCGGCGGGTGAGATGAAGCAGAGAATCGCGGCGGCGAGCACCGTTGCGATCCGGGATTGGGGGCGGCTGGATCAGCCTTGGCCGATTATTTGCACGTTTCACTCACTGTGTTTGCGGATTTTGAAATTTTATGCGGGGGTGATCGGGCTGCCTGCGAATTTCAGCGTGTTTGACGCCGCGGACCAGAGCCGGCTCATCAAGGAGGCGATCAAGAGTTTGGAGCTGCCGGCGACGCAGTTTGTGCCAGGCGCGGTGCATGGGACGATCAGCAATGCGAAGAATAAACTGATCGACGCGAAATCTTTCGCGGAGCAGGCGGGGGACTTTTTCTCGCGGGCGGTGGCGCGAATCTATCTGAAATATCAGCAGCTTCTTCAGCAGAACGCGGCGCTGGATTTTGATGATCTTTTGATGCGGACGACGCAGGCACTGCGCGATCATCCGCAAATTTTGAAGGAACTTCAGGAGCGATTCAGCTACATCCTGATCGACGAGTATCAGGATACCAATCATGCGCAATACATCTTGGCGCACGCGCTGGCGATGAAACACCGGAATTTGTGCGTGGTGGGCGATCCGGATCAGTCGATCTATGCGTGGCGCGGGGCGGATGTCGGGAATATTTTGGATTTTGAGAAGGATTATCCGGATGCGCTGGTGGTGCGGCTCGAGCAGAATTACCGGTCGACGAAGACGATTCTGGCGATCGCCGATGCGCTGATCGGGCACAACAAGAGGCGGAAGGAAAAGAAACTCTGGACGGATAACGCACAGGGGGAAAAGGCGCGGGTGCTGCTTTGCCAGGATGAGCATGATGAGGCAAACGCCGTCAAGGAAGAGTTGGCGGGGCTGAATCGGACGGGGGTGCCTTGGAGCAAGATGGCGATTTTTTACCGGATGAATTCGCTGTCGCGCGTGATGGAGGATGCGCTGCGGCGCGGGGGGATTCCTTATCAGATCGCGCGCGGGGTGGAGTTTTATGGTCGCAAGGAAATCAAGGATGTGCTGGCGTATTTGCGTGTGATCGCGAATCCTTCCGATCAGGTGAGTTTGGAGCGGATTGTGAATGTGCCGGCGCGCGGGATTGGGAATAATTCGTTGAAACTCGTCGAGGCGTTTGCGGTGGGCAATGGGATTGGGATATCGGAGGCGTTTTTCGCGCGGGGGAGATCGAGGGGTTGCCTACTCGGGCGCAGGGGGCAGTGGCGAGCTTTGTGAGGATGATTGAAGGGTTGCGGGCAGCGGCGGCGCAGCCGGGCAGTGTGCAGGCGATTATGGAACAGACCGTGCGAGCCAGCGGGCTGGAACAGATGCTGCGGAAGGAAAACCCGGATGGGGAAGACCAGGCGGCAAACGTCGCGGAATTGATCTCGGCGGCGGCGGAATACGACAAAGAAAACCCGCAGGGCTCGCTGGCGGATTATCTGGCGGCGGTGAGCCTGGTCAGTGATGCGGACAAGGTCGAGGGGTCGCAGGGATCGGTGACGTTGATGACCCTGCATGCGGCCAAGGGGTTGGAGTTTCCAGTGGTGGCGATGATTGGGCTGGAGGAGGGATGCCTGCCGCATGCGCGGGCTCAGGATAATCCGGATGATCTGGAAGAAGAGAGACGGCTTTGCTTTGTGGGGATCACTCGGCGCAAGAGAGACTCATTTTAAGCAAGGCTACTTATCGAACCATTCGGGGGAGGCGCGAACGGACGGCGACGAGTCAATTCCTGGCGCAAATGCCGGTGGAATTGTTGGAGGTCATCGAGACGGGCGGGGCCCCGGATATGGGCGGCCGGTCGTATGAAGCGGAGGAAGAAGATGAGCCTTGGACGGAATTTCGGATCGGGCAAAGAGTCAGGCATCCGGCGTTTGGGATGGGGAAGATCGTGGATCTCGCCAAGTCGGCGGCGAGCACAAAGGCAATCGTCGTGTTTGATCGGGTGGGCCAGAAGACGCTGATTTTGCAGTATGCGAATCTGTCAGCACTTTGATTTTCTTACCGCAACGGCGGGTAGACTCCGAACGCGAAGAAAAACAAGAAAAAAACATTTAACCATGGATTTCGCGGATTACACGGATGAAGAAAAGAAATTTGAATTTGGTTTTATCCGCGTTATCCGCGAAATCCGTGGTTCTATTTTTTTGTTTTTTGAGTTTGTGTTGGGGACTGGCGTTGGGGGACTCAGGAGCTACGACGGAGGCCGATTCGGACGATCCGCCTGTCGCGGCGGAGATGGCGCCTTCTTATATCGCGATTGGGCGGGATTTGTCCCTGCGGCTGAGTCTGGTTCGGCGGTCTGTCGATGAGCTTTCGCTTGATCCGCGGGTGCGGGGGCAGGCTAATGCGGTGCTGAATTCGTGTCAGCAGGAAGTGGATGATCTGGTTGGGCAGATGGAGAAGGGGGCGTTGCCTTCCAGCAGGAAGGTGCTGGGGGTGCCGGGGGATTTGCGGGCGGGGAGGAGTGAGCTTTATGAGATCATCGGGCCGCAGGAGAGTGAGCAGTTGGATGAGATGCTGCGGTCGCTGCGCGGGGAGGCGAGGTCTACGCTGGCACATGTTCGATTGATGTTGCAGGAGATGATCCCCCCGCCGGTGGAGATGCGGAAATGCGAGGGGATTATTTCGGCGGCGGAGGGGAAGGCGGAGAGTTTTCCGCATTTGGATTTATCGGCGGAGGAATATGACGCGCAGAGAGGGAAGCTGGATGGGATCCTCAAGTCGGTCGAGGAGCAGTTGGATGGGGTTTTGACGCCGGGGGAGTTGGAGCGATTGGGGCCGCGGTTTACGGCGTCATTCCCGGCGACGAAGTAGAGTGTGTGCGCAGATAAGAATGGGCCGGTTTTTTTGAGTCTGATCTCAGTAATATCGGCCTGCTGGCGCGCGAGGTGAGATTCAACGTTGTTAGAGCTTCTTCCGGTTTCACGGATGCGGGACAGCCCAGTATCCGATTGAAGGCAATTGCGTCGAACGATAGAATCGAAGTATGGGGTCGAAAAGCGAATCGCCGGCCACTATCGCAAATGCATCCTCTAACTTTCGCTTGTTCGAGGCAGGAATTTATCTTTTCCTTTTTCTTTGCATCGGCGTTGCTATTTGTTTAGATGTCGTCGGGCGTTATTCTCGGTACCAAGTGCAGGAATGGGAAAGCCATTACGCGCAAGTGGACGCGATGTTCAAAAAAGGTGCATGGCATGGAGTATTGTACGTCCGCTTTGTGAATTTTCCGCAAAACAAAAATTGGATCGCCCGGGATCTTTTTACTCGCGGTGTATATGCGCTTTATCCGCATAGCGTTCTGGCGGGGGATCCTTCGGCGCCCACTTTTTCACCTGACCAATTGATGGCTGCTAATTTCGAGCCGGACCCGCAATGGCTTTTTCAACACGACATTGGCAGTGAGGTCACCTTTACGCTCCAACCCGAAGGCTTGGTTGATACCTATCGGCGATTCGTGTTTTCGAGCACCGAGGACCGCTAATGACCGTCGCAGGGATCTGGTGCTCGATTTATCTTGCATGTTTGCTGGTGACGGGATGGGGGGGTTTGTAGCCTCATTTTGCCCAATCGACCACGCATCGACTTTGCCGGATTTGCGGCTTGTTTAGGACCGGGAATTCTCTCACTGACGTTAATCGCTTTTTCAATGGCGGGTTGGCGGCCAAGCCGAATCCTCATATTGTTCCTCGCTTTTGTCTGGGGCATCCTCGGAATCGTCGCGCTTCGAAAGCGATGGACTCGATTCGGGATGAATGCGCCAGCTTTCCCCGTTTCGATGCTCTCTAAGATATGGATATTTTTTTGTCTGGCCGCGCTCGGGTACGGGATTTTTATCGTCGCACGTAAGGCGCTATTTCAATCGGTCATCGAAGGAGACGCGTTTCAAATATGGCAATTGAAGGCGAAGGTTTTGGCAACCGTTCCAATGACTCCAAGGCCGGCTTATTTTTCCGACGTCAGCTTAAGTTACAGCCACCTAAAATATCCGGTCCTATTCCCCATGCTATCTGCGGGCGTTCACGCAATGACCGGCGGCCTCAATGATGAACTTGGAAAAGCGCCGGAACTGCTTCTATATTTGGGCATGGGCGCCGTGGTTTTCGGCGCCGTACTGGAATTCAATTGTTGGAGCGCTGCATTTGCCGCAGCGGCTCTTTTATTAACGATTCCGAATTTTCTAGCTTATGCCGGCGGCGGAATGGCAGATACGGCCTTGGCGGCGTTCTATGCGTGCGCCATCGTTTCAATATTGCGCTGGCAGGCTGAGCGGCGCGTTGCCGATTTGGTCGCAGCGCTGGTTTCCACAATCTGCATGGCGTGGACGAAAAATGAAGGCATGGCGCTGGCGATAATCAATGTCCTGACGATCTTCTTGCTCACGCCCCAACCCTTAAAAATTCGACAGATTCGCCTCGCGGCCCTCTTTGCCTTGGTGTTGGGCGCGGCGATTTTGCCCTGGATCGTCTATACCCGGGATTTGCCGGCAACGGACGAGGACTACGCGGGCCGATTGAACGTTGCTCAACTGATCGCCGGCGGGAGCCGCATACCCACAATTGCGCAGAGCATGCTGGGCGAATTTATGGACTGGCGCCGGTGGGGTGTATTTTGGATCGCGCTCTTGGTTGTGCAGCTTATCAATTGGCGGAGTTTGCGCAATCGATCGATTGCAACGCTCTGGTTTCTATTGATTCTGCAGATATTGGCCTATTTCCCGCCGTATATGGTGACGACATGGCACTTAGAAGAATTGCTGAGGTTTTCACAAACCCGACTTTTGCTACACGCCGCACCCGCTGCCGCTCTGATTGTGGGGCTGCAGTTGCCTCGTGACAAACCGAAGCCCACCCAAACGGGTTGATCAGGGATTGACCAGCCGGCTGAAGTCGATTGACTCTCTCGCCCAAACATATTCGGGCGCATCGCGCCGTCTTCCCTTGAGTGCGCGGGGATAAGGGATAAAAAGTGATTACATGTTTTCGAGATTTTTTGCGTGTTGAGAGCCGTCGCTTAGGTGGGTGAAATCGGGCGGCGTTGGGGGTGGCTTCAATTGGGATCGCTTGGCTTCTTTGTGGAAATGTCTGGCCCATTTTGCGCATTGGATTCCCAGCAGGAGCAAGGCGATCGCGGCGGCGATGTAGAGGAATTGGGCCAACAGGGTTCGGCGGTAGGAAATAAGTTCGTGGATGATTTGGATGATGGTTACGGCGCAGCCTATTGCGGCGATGATGCAGTACGAGCGGCTGCGGTAAGCGGCGCAGCAGGGCGGCCAGTTGGCGGATGCGCAGGCCGTTGAGTTCGTCTTCGTGCGGGTCGGTCACGGGGAAAATTCTAACTTGCGTGGTCGGCTGGCGAAAAGATGGGGCGGGGCTTAATCTTCCCGGCGGAAGGAGGCCGGATGACACTTCTCCAGGCTTTGATTCTTGGTGCGCTGCAAGGTATTGCGGAATTGTTTCCGATCAGTTCGCTGGCGCAGACGATTTTGCTGCCGGCGATGCTGAAATGGAGCATGAGCAGCCGGGAGAATCCGGATTTTCTGGCGTTTGTGGTCCTGCTGCATCTGGCGACGGCGGTCGCGCTCGTGCTCGATTTTTGGAAGGACTGGAAAATCGTCGTGCTGGCCTGGATCGGGAGCGCGAAGAAGGGGCAACTGGTTTACGACGAGGCGAGCAAGTTCGCCTGGCTGCTGGTGGCGGGGACGATCATCGTCGGAGCGATCGGACTGGTGTTTGAAAAGAAACTGCGCAAGCTGTTTGAGGACCCAAAATATATATGGGTGGTGGCGGCCGTGCTGGTGCTGAACGGCGTCATTATGATTCTGGCGGACGTCGTCAAAAAAGGAGCGGAAAAAAGGGAAGGCGAGGGGGCGCAACGGAAGCGGGCGCCGGAATTAACGTTTATCGAAGGCGCGGCAGTCGGCGCGACGCAGGCGTTTGCACTAATACCGGGGATTTCGCGCAGCGGCATGACAATCGTGGCGGGACTCCTGGCGGGGTTGAGCTACGACGAGGCGGCGCGGTTTTCGTTCATGCTGGCGACGCCGGTGATTGGATTGGCGGCACTATTGAAAGTGCCGAGCCTGCTTAAGCCAGAGGCCCGGCACATGCTGAACGTGGGGATTCCGGCGGCGGTGGTGGCGGGCATAACGGCTTACCTAAGCACGAAATTCCTGATGCGATATTTTCGGCACAACCGGCTGGCCCCGTTCGGCGCGTTTTGTATCGTGTGGGGAGCGTTCGCGCTATATTTGCTTCATTGACGCCCGCGTGGCGGAACGGCAGACGCTACGGACTTAAAATCCGTTGACCAGAAATGGTCGTGTGGGTTCGACTCCCACCGTGGGCACTGGGATTTGCCTTTTTTGGCCGGACGAGCCGGACTCGGGCCGAGTGGGCGGGGACGTCCGGAGGGTGGCCGCAATCGAGCGTGGCGAGTTCGGCTTCGATTCTGCAATTGATCTCGACTTGAAGCGCTTCCTCAAGCCGGCGGGCGCGGACAGTGTCCATGCGGGTGTCGAAGGAAATCACCTTGGCGATCTCGACGGCACGCTCTAGCTCGTCGGGCTGGACGTCCAGGACGCAATCGGACAGAAAATCGCGCAGGTAATCCTCATTGACCTCTTTGTGAACGAGATCGGCGACGGCGCTGTAGACTTCGTCGAATTCGTGCGCGACGCGGTGGGAGATGGGATCGAGGACGGCGGGCGAATGCACCTCGCCGCGGATGCGATCGCACAATTTCCGGTAACAATCCGAGCAGACAGTCATGTTGGCACACCCTTGCCACTTAATGAGAACTGAGGGACGTGCGGTACCGGGAATATGGGGCCGGGAGGTGCCGCCGCCAAGGGCGATCGGGGGCGGAATCGTAGTAAGTCTTTGTTGGAGAGTGGGTTTGAGCGGACAGAATGAGGTGGTAGGGTTGCAACGATTATAAGGGATGGAGCGCGATGGATGCTTCGGCGGATAATCAATTACTAGAGGAAGCGAAGGGGTTTCATCGCGCCGGGAATTTTGGGGAAGCGGAGAAGTTGTATCGGAAGTTTCTCGAGGCGCAGCCGCCTTGACGGGGCAGATATGCCAGGCGGCTGATGCCTGGAGGGAAGCGCGGGAAATTTCGAATGAGGAGTGGACGGAGACGATTCGCGCGGATCGCTGCGGGGAAGGCTCGCGGCATCGCGGCTGATGGATTCGAAGCGATTTGCGAGGGATTTTGAGGCGGCGTATCGCGCGATGTGGAAGAACTGGTGCGCGGGGCGGTAGCATGTACGATCAGAATAATGATGGAGTCTTTGGATCATGCGAGGGCGTATTTGCAGGCGGGCCGATTGGCTGAGGCGGAGCGCGCTTGCCGGGGAGTTTTGGAACGGGAGAAAGGGAATGCGGATGCGCTCCATTTGCTGGGGATCGTTCTGTTTAAAACGGGGCGGGCAAAAGAGGGAGAGGGGTTCGTACGCGAGTCGCTGAGGGCGTCACCGGGGCGCGGGGATTTTTATTGCAATCTGGGGGTTTTGATCGCGGAGGAAAAACCTTTCGAGGCGGCGCAGCTTCTGCGCAAGGCGCTGGATTTGCGGCCCGGAGATGCGCAGACGGCGATCAACCTGGGCGGGATTCTGGAGAGACTTGGGAGGGTGGACGAGTCGGCGGCGGTGCTAAGGCGGGCAGTGGACATGCGTCCGGATTCGGCCGATGCGCGATTGAATCTCGGAAATGCGCTCAAAGAAATCGGGCGGATGGAGGAGGCGATCGATCATTACCGACGCGCGGTGGAATTGGCGCCGGCGGACGCGGAGCTGCATGGAAATCTTCTGTTCATGCTGCATTTTGATTGGCGCTGCGGGCCAGGGGAATTGCTCGCGGAGCATCGGCGGTGGGCGCAGCGGCATATGGAGAAGCTGAAGCCGACGGCGCTCTCGTTTGAGAATGATCGGAGCCCGCAGAGGCGGTTGCGCGTGGGGTATGTGTCGGCGGAGTTTCGGATTCAGCCGGTGGGCCGGTTTATTTTGCCGCTGCTGGCGGCGCATGACAAACAGGGTTTTGAGATTTTTTGTTACGACACCGGGTCTGCGCCGATGCGTTTACGGCGCGGCTGCGGGCGCACGCGGATGTCTGGCGGGAGGTGGGGAAACTCTCGGACGAGGAGATTGCCCGGCAGGTTCGCGCGGATCGGATCGATATTCTCGTCGATCTGAACATGCACCTGAGGAGCGGGCGATTGGGGGTTTTTGCGCAAGCCGGCGCCGGTGCAGGTGACTTATCTGGCTTACACCGGGACCACGGGGCTGGAGACGATCGACTATCGGATCACCGATCCATATCTCGACCCCGCCGATTCGGATGACTTTTATTCGGAGAAGTCGGCGAAGTTGACGCGAAGTTACTGGTGCTTTCAGCCGGTGATGGATTTGGAAGTCTCGGAGCTGCCGGCGGAGAAGACCGGGTATGTGACATTCGGGGCGCTGAACAATTTTATCAAGACAAGTCCGGCGGCGCTGGAGACGTGGGGGCGGATTTTGGCGCGGCTGCCCGGATCGCGGCTGATGATTTTTACCGTGGAGGGCCAACATCGGAATCGGCTCCGGGAAATGTTTGGGAAAATGGGGGTCGAGGGGGAGCGCGTGGAGTTTGCGGGGAGAAATTCGATGGGAGAATACATGAAACTATTCCATCGGATTGATATCGCGCTGGATTCGTTTCCTTACGCGGGGGGAACGACGAGTTGCGACGCGCTGTGGATGGGCGTGCCGGTTGTCACCCTGGCGGGCAAGACGGCGATTGGGCGCGGCGGCGTGAGTATTTTGAGCAATATCGGGCTGGGGGATTTGATCGCCGGGACGACGGAAGAGTATGTCGAGACCGCCGTGAAACTCGCGGGGGATCACGGGCGGCTGAAGGAATTACGACGGACCATGCGAGACCGGATGCGGGCGTCGCCGCTGATGGATGCGAAGGGATTCGCGGCGGATATGGAGAGAATTTACGCCGAGATTTGGAAAAAATGGTGCGCGGGAGGGGATTGATTCGCGCATCGTCGTCTGGTCCAATTCCGGTTGAGGTGCGATTGAGCGTCGTCGAAGCTACACCTGCGCGAAAGGCAACGAAACTCGGCGTGGCGGTCGTTTTAATCGGGCTGCTGGCGTGGTTCGTGGGGGCGAATTTCGGGTCATGGAAGGATCGGTTTTTTCCGCGCAAGTTTCGGGAAGTCGATCCGGGGATGGTGTATGCCAGCGGGCAGATCAATCAGCATTTAATCCGGCAGGTTCTGGTCGATCACAAAATCAAATGCGTGATTTGCCTCGATCCCGACGATCTGAACGATCCGGACGTCGCGGCGGAAGTGGCGGTTTGCCGGGAATTGGGGATCGATCGATTTGTGTTTCCGCTGCGCGGGGATGGGACCGGGGATATTCACGAATACGCGGACGCGGTGGCGCAGATCGTGGCGGCGACAAAGGCGAATGAGCCAGTGCTGTTGCATTGCTCGAGCGGGCGCAGAGGTCGAACGGGGCGACGTTTTATTATCGCGTGCTTGTGGAGGGGAAGCCGGCGCAGGATGCGATGGAGGAAATGTTCCGCAACGGACACAACCCGGCGGAAAATACGCTGCTGATTCCTTATTTGAACGAGCATATGGGGGAGATGGCAAATTTACTGGTGGAAAAGGGAGTGATCGCTTCGGTTCCGAACCCAATTCCTGTGATTCATTATCCTTGAATGGCGGAGGATCCGGTGCAACAAGTTGCATCGGCTTCGCTGATCGCTTGATTTGCTATACGGCGGTTGCCAGGCCGGGTTGTGGGGGGAAAGGTGCGCATTGAGACCGGGGCTTGTTCCTGGACTTCCAGAGTGGTGACCTGGAAGGAGGCGAGATGGGCCTGGCCGAAGGAGGTTGTGATGGCGACGTCGGTGGCGTCCCGGCCTCGGGCCATGACAATGCGGCCGATGCGGGGCATGTTGTGGCGGGCGTCGAAGGAATACCACTGGCCGTTGAGGAACACTTCGGTCCAGGCGCTGAAATCCATGGGCATCGGGCAGAAGGGGACGCCGATGTCGCCCAAATAGCCGGTAACGTAGCGCGCGGGAATATTGAGGCAGCGGAGCATGGTGATAAGCAAGTGTGAGAAATCGCGGCAGACGCCGCGGCGTTCCTGGTAAACGTCGTAGGCGGTTTTGGTGGCGCGGGCGTGCTCGTACCCGAAGGTGACGTGGTTGTGGACCCAGTCGCTGACGGCCTGGACGCGCGGCCAGCCGAGGGGCGTGTTGCCGAAGAGGTTCCAGGCGACGTCGGAGAGCCGGTCGGTTTCGCAGTAGCGGCTGCCGAGCAGGAATTGGATGGCATCCGGCGGCAGGTCGTCGATGGACCACTGGTGGGCGGTCGGATTGACGGGGTCGGGGATGCCGGAATCGCGGACCATGTTCTCCAGCCACAGGTGGAGACGGCCCGGCGGGGCGAGAATTCGGCCGCAGCGGTTGCCGAAGCTGTCGGTGAAGGTGGAAATGGGCATGAAGGGATCAGATTGGATTCGCTCGGGGGCTAAAAGGCTGTTGGCCCGGCTGGGATGCGTGTAAAGCATCAGCAGCATGGGCGTTGGGGCGAAAAGATCAAAAACGAGATCGAAGCCAGTGCGAATCAACATAAGTGCGACATCCCTTCGCTAAACAAATCTCTTGCTTAATTGGTAGCGAACAGTGTACCAACGGTGGAAAAAAGGGTCTGCGCCGCAATCCGGGTTTTTCTAGGAAAAAATTCGCTGGATGAGATCGGATAAGACTTTATGTGAATCAAAGTGGTGCTGGGCTATCTCGCGGGCGGCTGCGGCATGATGAGAGGGGTTTTCGGCGATTTTGTTCAGAGCCGCGGCCGCATCATCGACGCAGGTGAATGGGAAGAGCCCGTCGCCGGTGGGGAGCCATTGTTCGAAACCGCTGGCCTGGGTGACCACGGGCTTCCCGCTGGCTAAATAGGCAGCGCTGCGGTCGCTGAACCAGCCACTAGGCAAGCCCGCGTAGATTTCCTTGGCAACGGTGAATTCGCCCGCACTATCGGCGATGAATTGCGCAAAGGAAGGACAACTGAGCGTTGCCTGGGCGGGATCGACGATTTTCCAGCCGGCGTTTGCAAATTGCAAAGCAGTGGGTTCAGGCATGGCGAGCATGCCGAGGACCATTTCCCATGGGACACGCTTAGGCAGGTCGAGGACCTTCATCCACTCGACGCCTTTGCTACTGTGAAAGCGCTTACCGTCGAATTCGAGATTGCGATCAGAGGTGTGCTCCCATTTTCCGATGGTCGTGAATGTTTTGTTCGTGGTGGGCCGGACCGGCCAGTGATCCAGGGCGATGGGCTGGTTGGTGGGGATCCAGTCGAAGCCATGGGAAGGAAGCGGGCAGGCGGGCGTCCCGATGAGCCGGCCGAACGTGGCGATGCGATCAAACTGTTTGTAGTAGTTGAGGAAATCGGCGTCGTGGCGCATGCGAAGCTGCGTGAAGACAGGGTCGGTGTCGATAACGGCGGTGCGTTTGGGGCGCGGGCGAGATTCGCGGATCGGGGTGACGCCGCTGACGCAGAGGAGGAGATCCGCGCGGGCGAGAAGAGCGTTTAGTTCGTCGCGGGTTTGGCCGTAGTGTTTGTCTTCGAATTCGGAGTAGTAACAGTAGCGAAGAGGCAGGCCGTAGTGTTTGAAGGTGCGCTCGAGATACTCGCGGCCGTAAGTGGAATCGGCGCCGCATTGCCAGGTGAGAGGGTTGTAGGGATAGGAGTAAGAGCCGCTGTCTTCGAGAAACCAGACTTCGTGGCCGAGTTGGTGAAGGCCGAGGAGATAGTTGAGGTGGTGCCAGGTCATGCCACCGAGGGGATAGGCGATGATGTAGCCGCCGACCACAATAGTCATGAGTGGGAAACCCGAAACCAGAAATCCGAATGACGAATCAAATCCGAATGTCCGAATGACCGAATGAGTGCCATTCGGGCATTGGGGCATTCGGGTTTGATTCTGGTTTCTGGTTTCGTCATTCGGGATTGTCTCAAATGTCGTCGATCATTTTAGTAAGCACTCGATCCGGCGCGAGATATTCTCGCGCAATTTCATACGCGGCGGCGCGGTGGATTTCCGGGTTTTCCGAAATTTCCTTTAGGCCTCGGACGGCTTCTTTCATTGTATTGAACGCTATGACCCCCCTGCCGCTGGGGATGAACTTGCTCCAGGCGGTGTCCTGGACTACCGCGGGTCTGCCGGCGGCCAGGTAGCAGGCGGTGCGGCAACTGAACCAGCCGGAGCGGGTGGCGACGTAGATGTTTTTCGCGACGGACCATTCGCCGGCGCTTTTTTTGATGAGGGATTGATAGGACTCGGGGGTGAGCGTTGTTTTGTGGGCGTTGAGGAGTTTCCAGCCGTCGCGGCGGATGCGGGCGTTTGGGGTTTTGGACCCCCCTACCGCCAGCGCGAGGGGCACATCGGTGCGTCTGGGAAGATTGTGGAATTTTCCGTACTCGAAGACTTTGGTGAAATAGCGACTTCCCTTGTGAACGACGCGGCCTTTGTACCAGTCCCAGGTCATGATGGTGGTCATCGGGGCATTTTTGGGAGGCGGAGCGGCGCGGATCGCGGACCACTCGGGGAGCGTGACCACGCAGCGGGTGGTTTTCCAATTGAAATTGCCGCGCGGAACGCGGCAGTCGCGCTTGCCGATGTTCTCGGCATACGTGAAATGCTGGTCGTGGGCGGCGACCATGTCGGCCCAGCGGTCGACGTTGTCGTGCCATTTGAAACGCTCGACGAGCATGATCTGGTTGTAACCCGGATCGGTGTCGAGAAATATTTTGGTGCAGCGCGGGGAGAGGTCCTCGGGAATGATGCAGGCGCCGCTGACGTTCAGAAAGATGTCGGCGGTTTTGGCGAATTTTCGGAAAGCCTGGCCGGACATGCCGAAGTGTTTGTCGTGAAGAAAATAATAGTGCCACTTTTTGGCCAGTTGCGGGGCATGAGTTTTGAAAAAGTGGGTCAGGAAATTGACGGTGTAATCGGGTTTATCGACGGGGGCGCTGGACGGGATCGTAAGGCCAGACCCAGGTGTCTTCGTGATAGACGACGTCGTGCCCGAGTTCGTGCAGGCCGAGGAGGTAGTGGAAATAATCCCAGGCGACGCCGCCCAGGGGGAATTGGCCGACCATCCCGCCGACGATGATGCGAAGTTTTTGGGATTTTTTGGTCATCCGGCGGCAGTGGGCTGTTGGAGCTTGAGTTGCTGCCGGGCCATGTTGAAGTAGACGCCGCCGCGCGCGACGAGCTGGTCGTGGCGCCCGGATTCGACGATGCGGCCCTCGTCCATGACGAAGATTTGATCGCAATCGGCGACGGTGCTGAGGCGGTGGCTGACGAGAATGATGGTGCGGTGCTTTTTGAGTCGGCCAAGCGTTTCGATGATGAGGGCCTCGTGCTGGGGATCGAGGGCGCTGGTCGGTTCGTCGAGGACGAGGATGGGGGCCTCGGTGAGCAGAGCGCGGGCGATGCCGATGCGCTGGCGCTGACCCCCGGAGAGATTGCCGCCGCTTTCGTCGATCAGAGTCTCGTATTTTTGGGGGAGTTTATCGATGAAGATATCCGCGCCCGCGATTTCCGCGGCGTGGCGGATTTGCGGGAGGGTGGCCTGGGGGCGGCCGTAGGCTATGTTTTCCTTGACTGTCGTGGGAAGAATGAGACTGTCCTGAAGGACCAGCGCAACGTGGGCGCGGAGGTCGACGATTTTGATTTTGCGGAGGTCATACTGGTCGAGGCGGATGGCGCCTGAGACGGGATCGTAGAAACGGGGGATGAGATTCAGCAGCGTTGTTTTGCCCACGCCGCTGGAGCCGACGAATGCGACGAGTTCGCCGGGTTTGATGGTGACGTCGATCTCGCGGAGCACGGATTCGCCCGGGCGGTATTCGAAGGAGACCTTGTCGAACGCGAGGGTGCGAGGCTGGCGCGGGAGGCGGACGGCATCGGGGGCGTCCTTGATGACGGGGTCGCGATCGAGCACTTCGAAAACGCGCTGAGCCCCGGCAACGCCGCTTTGGATGCTCGCGCCGCTGCCGCTGACGGCTTGGAGGGGCGCGTAAACCTGATTGACATAGGCGAGAAAGGGATAGAGCGCGCCGATCGGTAAACGCCGAGTGGAGGATGAGCCAGCCCCCGTAACCGAAGATGAGGGCGTAGCCGATGCCGAAGATGGTGCCGACGGTGAGCCAGTAGAAGGAATCCTGCCAGGCCTGGCGGATATTGGCGCGGTTGCTGTTGAGGACGGAATTTTGGAACTGAGAGAATTCATCAGCTTCGCGCCCGAAGGCCTGGACGAGTCCGATCGAGGCAACGGAACGCTGAATGACCGTGGTGAGTTTGCTGTCCACGTCCTTGGCTTCGAGCCAGCGGCGCTTGAGGGGGCCGGCGAAGAGCTTGGTGACCCAAAGGAGAAGCGGCGCGACGGACAAAGTAATCAACGCCAACTTCCAATTGATCTGCACCATGATGACGGTCATGAACAGGAGCGTGCAAAGGCTCACGACGATACTGTTGACGAAAACGGTGAGAATGGTCTGAAAACCGGTGGCGTCGTAACTGAGACGATAAATGGCGTCGCCCTGAGGCTGGGATTTGTGATAGGCAAGGCTGAGCTGCTGGAGTTTTTCGAAGAGATCGCAGCGGACGCGCATGAGGCCGTTGTATCCGATTTGCACATTGATCAGGCGCTGCGCCATGGCCAGCAGTTCCTGGGCGATGCGCAAGCCGACGGAGAGACCGGCCAGAAGAAGGACCTGGCGCAGGGCATGGTGATCAAAGCCGAGGGCGTGGGAGAGGACGACGAAGGCGCGAGTGCCCCAGGTGTGGTCGAATTGCCCGAGGCAGATAGTGATGAGAATTCCAACCAGGAGCGGCTGGACGACGTTGGCGAGTGTGGAGAAAGCGATGAGGACGAGCGAGAGGATGATCAACGGGAGATCATCGCGGAAATAACGGAGGGCTCGGAGGTAGAAGCGCATGAATTCGATAGTGATCGATCAGGCAACGGAGAGTTCGCCGTCCTCGTCGAGGGCGTCGCCGGGTTGCGGGACGGCGGGCATGGGCTGAGCCGGCGCCGGTTCGGGCGGGAGGGGAATATATCCCGCCTGCTCCGCCGCATGGTCGATCAGCCCCAAAACTGGCACGGTCACGCGCCGCCGATTGACCAGGTACATGGCCCACCAGGCCAAGGGTATTAAAACAGCCGGACGACTAAAGGGCCAGAGATGCAGGAGCAGAAGTCCGGCCAGAATGAGGGCCCCCACCATCAGGACCTGGCCAAATCGGCTTTGCAATAGCTCGACGCGCACGCGCGTAAGCATGCCTTTGCCATGGTGATGTTCCGTGGCGGTGGTGAGGCGGACTTTAACGTAGCGGGAGCCGTAGATTTCCAGGTCCCATTCGCCCCAGCCGCTGTCTTCGCGCATGCGCCAGCCGACCTGGCGGACCTCACGGGAAATTTGCTCGAGAAGAGGGAGGCGATCCTTGTAATCGCTCCAATAGCGCAGGATGCGCTGGTCGGCGGGATCAATAGGGAGGGGCGTGTTCCGGTTGTAGCCGCGGGCTTCATTTTTGAGAATTTTGTTTCGCAGCCGGACGCTGTAGCGGGCCCAGCCGCGCGTCATGGGCTGGCGGAAATGCAAAAAGGCGATGAGGAAGCACGAGAGAGGATGACGATGCCGCGGCATGGGGGCCTGCCAGGCGGCGACGAAGGAAAGAATGATCGGCGTGACGAACATCAGCGCCGCCACGATCAGAAGCGGGAACCAGGCGAGCCCCAGCAGCGTGACGAACATGCCCAGCAGGTGCCATTCGACGCTCATCATCATCATGGCCAGCATCGAAGCGGGCCGGCGATAGATGGTTTGGAAGAGGCCGGTTCCGAAAATGCCGTGGTAGATGACGTCGGTTCCGACGCGGACGCCGATGGAGTCGCTGCCGTATATTTTTCCGCGCCAGTGGCTGGCGCCGAGCGTGTTGAAGCGATCCGGATGTTTGTATTTGAGAAGGGCCTCGGCTTCGCCGTAGCCGCGCTGCTGTTTGAGATAGGCTTTGACGGTGTTGCGGCGATAGTGCCAGACCTGCGCGGCGGGCGAGAACCCGATGGACCGGCCGGCGTTTTGGATCCGCCAGATGAGATCGACGTCGTCGCCGGCTTTTCGGAACTGGGAGTCGAAGCCGTTCACCTGCTTGAGGACTTTCGGTGTAGAAGGCCATGTTGCAGCCGGGGACGTGCTCGGCGGTGCGATCGTCGATCATGACGTGAGTCGGCCCGCCGGGCGAGAGGCCGACGCAATCGGCGATCCAGGAGCCTTCGTCGGGGATGAGATTGGGCCCGCCGATGCCGGCGTGGCCGCTGCGAACCAGGGCGAGGGCGAGGTAGTAGAGCCAATCTTCGTCGGCCTCGCAGTCGCTGTCGGTGTAAACGACAACGTCGCCGCGGGCGGCATTCATTCCCACGTTGCGGGCGTAGGAGAGGCCCTTGTTTTCCTGCTGGATGTTGCGAACCCACGGGAATTCCTTGAGAATTTCCTGCGTGTTATCGGTGGAGCCGTCGTCGACGAAAATCACTTCGTAGCTTGGATACCGGAGTTTGTGCAGGGACCGCAGGCAGGAGCGCGACGGTGCTGGCGCCGTTGTAAGAGCAGACGACGATCGAGCACATCGGGCAGCTCGACCTCGGCGGTTTGCGGAACCTTGGCGAAAAGCCCGCGCAGCGCCGCGAAGGCCGGCTTGGGCTGGCGGTCGCGCGTGGTGACGCCGAAGGCCCAGTCGTCGACCTGATAGCCGTGGGTGAACCAGTCGTCGGTGAAGCTGAAGATGAAGGTGCCGGCCAGGCCCTCATCGAAAACGGCGCGCACGTGGGCGCAGAGAATTTCGGATTGCTTCTGCGGAGAGAATTCGCGGAAGGTGTCGATCCCGTATTCGCCGAGCATCAGAGGCTTTTCGCCGGCGATGTTTTGCAGGCGGGCCAGATAATTTCGGAATACCTGCTCATCGTGCAGGTAAACGTTGAAGCAGACGAAGTCGATGCCGCGGGGATTGACGTATTCGGTGGTCGGGAAATTGGCGAAGGTAGCCAGGCAGTCCGGGGCTTCTTCCTTCACGGTTTCGACCAGGTCGTCGATGAATTCCTCGATTTTGTCGCGGCCTACGAAGCGGACGATGTCCGGGGGGATTTCGTTGGCGACGCTGATCGCGAAAATGGCGGGATGATTGCCGCAGGTTTGGGCGGCTTTGCGGACGGTGTCGTGGGCGTGCTGAGTGAGTTCGCGGTTGCCGACGAAGGTGAGGTTCTTAGCCCAGGCGACGTCGAGAAAAATCTTCAGGCCCATTTCCTGCGCGAGATCGAGGAACCAGGGGGGCGGAAGATGGTAGATGCGAAGGCAGTTGACGCCCAGATCGAGCATCTGCTGGAAATCGAGGCGGACTTGCTTTGGATCAGGCAGAGGCTCGCCGTCCTGGCCGGGTTTGAAGGGGCCGTAGGTGACGCCCTTCACATAGAATTTGTCAGCTCCGAGGCGGAAGAATTTGCCGTCGCGTCGGACGCGATTGGTGATGGGCTGGATGACGCGATGGCGGCCGCCCTTGGGACGGCGGGTTTCCGCGGGTGCGGAAGATTGAATGGTCGCGCGGGAGAACACGGAAAGACTTCCACTCCTGGTGGCCCGATAAATTCAGGGCATTTAGCCCGCCACCTTCATATCAAATTCGGCCGTTCCCAGCCTATTCTAGATCAGTTTCCGCGGTGGGGCTATGCAAATCATGCCGCCGACAACGGATATGATAATAGACAACCAATATGAGGGCGTGTTAGGAAAATGTTATCGACTTGGTTCCACAGGTACGTCCGATAAGTAAAGGAGCGGATCGAGGGACGACTGAGGGGTTTGAAAATCGTTTATGATCGCCGCGCGCATGACCAAGGGGATCTTCGAGACCGGGCAGAGGCATCATCTCGCGGGGAGACTGGCCGAGGCGCAGCAGGCTTACAGGCAGGTCCTGGCGATCGAGCCTGGGAACGTGGATGCACTGCACATGCTGGGGGTGACGGAGCTTCAGCTCGGGAGATTTTCCTCTGCGGAAGAATTGATCGGGCGGGCAATTCGAGGGTCTCCCAATCGCGCGGATATTCACGGAAACATGGGACTGGTCTATTCCGGCTCCGGGAAGACGGAGCGCGCGATTTCGGAATTTCGGGCGGCGCTGAAGATCCAGCCTAATTATCCGGAGGCGCGGAATAATCTGGGGTTCGAGCTGGCGAAACTGGGGCGAATCGACGAGGCGATTTCGGAGTATCGGGCGGCGCTGGGTCTTCGGCCGGATTATCTGGCAGCGATGAGAAATCTGGGAATGTGCGCTCCAGGATCGGGGAGATTACGCGGGGGCGGTGGCCCAACTGGAGCGCGTGGCGGCCGCGCTGCCCGGCGTCGCGGAAGTGCAGAACGATCTTGGGAACGCCCTGAGGAACGCCGGACGCCTGGATGATTCGGCGGCGGCGCTTTCGCAAGCCCTGCGCATCCGCCCGGATTTTCCCAAAGCGCACAACAACATGGGGCGCGTTCTGCATATTCGAGGGAATTTGCCGGCGGCGATCGCGGCGTATCGCCGGGCGATCGAGCTAAGCCCGGATTTTGCCGCGGCGTGGAGCAACTTGACGGTCGCGCTGGGGGAAACATTTGATTTCGATGGAGCGGCCGAGGCGGGCCGCAAGGCCGTCGAGATCGCGCCGGAATTTCCCTTTGGGCATATCAATCTGGCGAACGTGCTGAAAGAGACCGGGGAGATGGAGACGGCCCTGTTTCATTGGGACCGGGCCCGCAAGCTCGATCCAAGGCTGGTTCTTGCGCACAGCAACCGGATTTTTGGAATGCATTTTCATCCCGGATTCGATTCGGCGGCAATTTTGGCGGAAAGCCGGGAATTCAATCGCATTTATGCCGAGCCGCTGCGGGGGAAGATTCAGGCCCATACCAACGTCCCCGATCCGGACCGGCGGCTGCGGATCGGCTATGTTTCGCCGGATTTTTACCAGCAGGCGGTTTCGCATTACGTGGTGTCGCTGCTGGAATCGCATCGGCATGATGAGTTTGAGATTTTCTGTTACAGCTCGGTGGAGAGGCCGGATTGGATCACCGAACGCGAGAAACGAGTGGCGGATGTTTGGCGGGAGGTGCTGTATCAGCCGGATGAGCGCGTGGCGGAGATAATTCGGGAGGACCGGATCGACATTCTGGTGGACCTGAGCATGCACATGCGGGGGCACCGGCTGCTGATCTTTGCGCGAAAGCCGGCGCCGGTGCAGGCGACGTGGGTGGCGTATCCAAGCGGAACGGGGTTGAACGCGATCGACTATCGGATTACCGATCCGTACATGGATCCCGAGCCGGATCCGCAACCGGCGGTTTATAGCGAGAAGTCGATCCGGACGAGCGGGTATTGGGGATGTTACGATCCGCTGGAGGATACGCCGGTAAATCCCGTGCGGCCGGATGGGCCGGTTGTGTTCGGGTCGCTGAACAATCCGATGAAACTGAATGAGGGAACGCTACGGCTCTGGGCGGAAGTATTGCGGGCGGCGCCGGAGACGCGGCTGCTCATGATGGTGACCTCGGAGGGACATCGGCGAAAGGTAAAAGAAATCCTGGCCGAGAGCGGCGTGGCCGAATCGCGGGTGGAATTTGTGTGGCGGACGTCGCGGGTGGAATATCTGCGGAATTACCATCGGATCGATCTGTGCCTGGATACGCTGTCCTATAACGGGAGCACGACGGCGTGCGATTCGCTCTGGATGGGGGTGCCGATCGTGACTTTGCCGGGGAATACGGCTTGCGGCCGGGTGGGGATGAGCACAATGGTGAATGTGGGATTGCCGGCGCTGGTTGCGCGGACGCCGGCGGATTTTGTTAGGATCGCCGTGGATTGGGCGGGAGATGCCGGGCGGCTGGCGCACTGGAGGCGCGGGCTGCGCGAGCAGATGCGGAACAGCCCGATCATGGATCGGCGCGGTTTGCGGCCGACGTTGAGGGGGCGTATCGGCAAATGTGGCGACTGTGGTGCGAGAGCCGATGAGTGACGCCAGTTTCAAGCTCGGGCAGCAGCACCATTTGGCGGGACGATTGGCCGAAGCGCAGGGGATTTATCGGGAAATTTTCGCGCGGGAGCCGGGGCATCTGGATGCGCTGCATCTCTTGGGGGTCACGGAACTTCAATTGGGGAGAGCGAGCGCAGCCGAGGAGATGATCGGGCGGGCGATCGCGGCGCAGCCGAGCCGCGCGGAGTTTCACGGGAACATGGGGCTGGTTTATGCGACGCTGGGGAAGCGCGATCTGGCAATCGCGGAATTTCAGACGGCGCTGCGGCTGCGGCCGAGTTATCCCGAAGCGCATAACAATCTGGGAATCGAGCTGGCGCATCGCCGGGAGTTTGACAAGGCGATATCGGAATACCAGGCGGCGATCGCCCTGCGCCCGAATTTTGCCGATGCGCTCAGCAATCTGGGATCGGCGCTGATCGACATGGGGAGGCATCAGGAAGCGGTTCAGGTGCTGCAACAGGCGGTGGCGCTGAAACCGAATTTCGCCGAGGCGTATAACAATCTCGGGAATGCATTGCGCCTGACGGGAAGGATCGACGAGGCGATCGCCTCGCTGAAGCGCGTGCTGGAGATGCGCCCCGATATGGCCGGAGCGCACAGCAACCTGGGGTGCATTCTGCACGCGCAGGGAAAACTCACGGAGGCGATGGTCGAGTTTCGGCGGGCCATCGAGCTTCAGCCGAACTATGCCGCCGCCTGGAGCAATTATTCGGCGGTGCTGACCGACGCGAACGAACACGATCAGGCATTGGCGGCGGCGGAAAAGGGAGTGGAATTCGGGCCGAATTCGCTGCCGGCGCACAATAATCTGGCGGTGGTGCTCAAAGAAGCGGGGCAGATGGATCGGGCCATGGAAGAGTTGACCGCCGCGATGAAACTCGCGCCCTGGTCGGCCGAAGCGCACAGCAATCGAATCTTCTGCATGCACTTTCATCCGGACTACGACGCGGCGGCGCTTTTGGCGGAGTGCAAGGAGTGGAATCGCGTGCATGGTGAGCCGCTGCGGCGGGAGATTCGGGCCTGGTCGAATTCGCCGGACCCGGAGCGACGGCTGAAAATCGGGTATGTCTCCCCGGATTTTTTTGCCCAGGCGGAGGCGCACTATGTGTTGCCCCTCTTGGAGTCGCACGATGCCCGGAATTTTGAAGTGCATGGCTACGCATCGGTGATTCGGCCCGACGCGGTGACGGAACGCGTGAGGCGGGCGTGTCATGTCTGGCACGATATTTTGCACCTGTCGCATCACGAGGCGGCGCGGAAAATCAGGGAAGACAAGATCGATATCCTCGTCGACCTGACCATGCATATGAGGAACAACCGGCTGCTGATTTTCGCCGCAAGCCGGCGCCGGTGCAGGCGACCTGGCTGGCTTATCCGAGCGGGACGGGGGTCGAGGCGATTGATTATCGGTTTACCGATCCCTATCTCGATCCCGAGCCGGACCCGGAGCCGGCGGTTTACAGCGAGAGATCGATTCGGCTGGCGGCGTATTGGGGATGTTACGATCCGCTCATCGAAATTGAGCCAAGCCCGCCCCGACGCGACGGACCGATTGTTTTTGGTTCGATGAATAATCCGACCAAGCTGAACGAAAAGACGCTGCGGCTTTGGTCGGACGTATTGCGTGCCGTTCCGGATTCGCATTTGCTCGTGCATGTATATTCGCAGCCGCATCGGGAGAGTATTACGCGATTGATGGGGGAATGCGGGGTGGAATCCTCGCGGCTGGAATTCGTGGGGCGATCGTCGCGGCCGGATTATTTAAGGACCTTCCAGCGGATTGATCTGTGCCTGGATGCGCTGCCCTATAACGGAAGCACGACGGCTTGTGACGGGCTTTGGATGGGAGTGCCGATGGTTACGCTGGTCGGAAACACCGGCTGCGGTCGGGTCGGCATGAGCACGATGGTCAACGTCGGATTGCCGGAGCTGGTGGCGCACAGCCCGGAGGAATTTGTGAGAATCGCCACAGATTGGGCGGGCGATTTGAAGCGGCTGGGACATTGGCGGCAGAACCTGCGGGAGACCATGCGGAACAGCCCGATCATGAATCGGAAACAATTTGTCGAAAGTATGGAGGCGGCGTATCGCCGGATGTGGCGGAAGTGGTGCGAAGGCCGATGAGCGACGTGCTTTTTCAGCGCGGGGAGAGCTTATTCAAGGCGGGCAAGGTGCCGGAGGCGATCGCGGCGTATCGGGCGGCGATTGCCGCCGACCCGAAACTCGCTCAGCGGCATAATAATCTCGCCAACGCCTTGATGGCCGCGGGACAGACGGAGGCGGCGATCGAGTCGTTCCGGAATGCGCTGAAACTGCTGCCGGGGTCGGCGGCGGTGGAGTTCAATCTGGGGAGCGTGCTGGCGAATGCGGGGAGGGTCGAAGAGGCGCTTGTGCATCTGCGGCGGGCGCTGGAGTTGAAGCCCGGGGATCCGGACATCGAAAACAACTTTGCCAATGCGCTCCTTGCGGCGGGGTATGCCGCGGAAGCGGCGATGATGCTTCGGCATACAGTGTCGGTGCGGCCGCGGGACCCGCGATATGTGATGAATCTCGCCAATACGCTGAGGGCCTTGGGCGAACTGGATGAGCCGATCCAGCTATTTCAGCGGGCGTTGGAATTGAGGCCGGGGTGGGGCGAGGCGTTCAACAATCTGGGAGTTTGCTGGGTGGAGCGCGGGGAAATGGCGCGGGGAATCGCGGCACTTCGAAAAGCGACGGAGTTGCCGCCCGATTTCGCGGCGGCGGAGAGTAATCTGGTTTTCTATCTGCAATTTCTGCTGGAATACGACGCTGCGCGGCTGCTGGAGGAGCACCGGAAGTGGGATCGGCGGCATGCGCAGCCGCTGGCGGGACAAATCGCGCCGTTTGGGAATAACCGGAATCCCCAGAGGAGATTGCGCGTGGGGTATGTTTCGCCCGATTTTCGCAGGCATTGCCAAGCATTTTTTACCCTTCCGCTTTTTTCGAATCACGATCACGGGAACTTCGAGATTTTTTGCTATTCGAGCGTTATGCCGGCGGATGAGAATACGGCCCGGATCAAGGGGCTGGCGGATGTGTGGCGGGAGTGCCATGGGAAGAGCGATGCGCAGGTCGCGGAGATGATTCGGGCCGATGCCATCGACATTCTGGTGGATTTGACAATGCACATGGCCAACGGGCGGCCGCTGCTGTTTGCGCGGAAGCCGGCACCAATTCAAGTGGCTTGGCTCGCGTATCCGGGGACCACGGGGATGGGGACGATGGATTATCGGATTACTGATCCTTATCTCGATCCGCCTGGGGTGGGGAATGAGTTTTATAGCGAGACGTCTTATCGGTTGGGCGACACGTTCTGGTGTTATGATCCGCTGGGGGGCGATCCGGGGGTGCAAGCACCCCCGGCCTCGCGGAATGGGTTCATCACATTCGGGTGTTTGAATGCGGCTCGGAAAATTAACGATCGGACGTTGGGGTTGTGGCGATTGGTGCTGGAGGCGGTACCCGGGTCGCGGATAATTGTGATGTTTCCAGAGGGGATGGGGCGCGAGGAATTGGTTGGAAAACTCGGCGTTGCGCGGCAGCGGGTGGAGTTTGTGGCGTCTCAGCCTCGGGCCAAGTATATGGAAACTTACGGGCGGATCGACATCGGACTCGACACGCTTCCATATAATGGGCACACGACGACTCTGGATTCGTTTTGGATGGGCGTGCCGGTGATTACACGAGTTGGAGATACAGTGGCCGGGCGGGCGGGGTGGAGCCAGTTGAGCAATCTAAAGCTGGCCGAACTGGCGGGACATTCGGACGAAGAGTTTGTGCGTCATCGCCGTGGGGCTGGCGGGTGATCTGGGGCGACTGACGGAATTGCGAAAGACGCTGCGGGAGAGGATGAAGGCGTCGCCGCTCATGGATGGGGCGAAATTCGCGCGGAATATGGAAAGCGCGTTTCGGGAAATGTGGCGGAAGTGGTGCACTGCATGACTCAAGAGACGTTCAACGCGGCGCAGGAACATCATCGGGCGGGCCGATTTCCCGAGGCACAGACAAACTACCGGGCGGTTTTGGCGGAAGAGCCGAATCATGCGGCGGCGATGCATTTTCTGGGGCTGGTGGAATTTCAGGTTGGTCATAATGGGGCGGCGATCGATCTGATGGAACGGGCCATGCGGATCGAATCGGGCCGGGCGGATTTCTTCTGCAATTACGGACTGGTGCTGGCTAACTCGGGGCGCATCGACGAAGCGATCCGGAACTTCCGCCGGGCGCTGGAACTGAATCCCGATTATGCGGAGGCACATAACAATCTGGGGATCGCGCTGGCGTCGATGGGTCAGAAAGAACAGGCGATCGAGGAATATCGGGCCGCCATCAAGCTGAAGGCGAACAATCCGGAGGCTTACAACAACATGGGCTCGGCGCTTCAATCGCTGAACCGATTCGATGAAGCGATCGCGGCGTTCGAACAGGCGATGCAACTGCGAAGCAATTTCAGCGAAGCCCAGAACAATCTGGGAAATGCTTTGATGGACGCGGGAAGGCATGAGGACGCCTTCGAGGCATATCGGCGGGCGCTGGCGATGCCGCGGAAGCTGCCGCAGAGTTATTACGGGCTGGGCAATGCGCTGCGGAAACTGGACCGGCTCGATGAGGCCATCGGAGCGTTCGGGCAGGCGATCGCCATGCGGGCGGATTATGGGGAAGCTTATACCAATCTCGGCGAGGCCCTGCTGACGGCGGGAAGAATCGAGCAGGCGGTTTCCGCGCTGGCCAAGGCGACGGAGCTGACCCCGGCGAATTATGTCGTTCTATATAACTACGCGTGCGCGCTGATGCAGGATGGGAAATACGAGCCGGCGAAGGTGATGCTGCACCGGGCCCTGGAACTCAAGCCGGATTATCCGGAAGCGCTGAGCAATCTAGGAAACACGCTTCTTTCGCAGGGGGACGTGACCGAAGCGCTGGCGACCTATGACAAGCTGCTGGCGGCGAATCCGGATTTTGCGCTGGGGCATTGGAATCGCGGCGCTGGCGCTTTTTCTGACCGGGGATTGGAAGACGGCGTGGCAGGAATATGAATGGCGGTCGAAGATCCCTTCGTTCAAATTGAAGCGGCCGACGCCACCAGAGAAGCAGTGGGACGGAAGCGAATTAAACGGGCGGCGAATATTGCTTTACGCGGAGCAAGGGTATGGGGATGCGATCCAGTTCTTTCGGTATGCGCGCTTTGGTTGCGCTGCGGGGGGAAGGTGGTTGTGCAGGCGCCGGCGCATCTTGTGCGGCTGTTTCAGCAGACGCCGGAGGTGCAGGTGGTGAGCGCGGAGGAGCCGGCGCCGGAATTTGATTTGCATTATCCGCTGATGAGCTTGCCGCTGCTATTTGGGACGTCGCGGGATTCGATTCCGACGCCGACGCGCTATGTGACGGCTGATCCGGAGTTGATCGGGTCGTGGGGGCAGAAGATGCCGAACGATCCGAAGGTGCTGAGGATTGGATTGGTTTGGCGCGGCAGGCCGACGCCCAATGCGCAACGGTCGATTCCGTCGGATTTGCTCGCCCCGCTGGGAGGGCTGGCCCGGGTCTGGTTTATCAATTTGCAGGTGGGACAGTCGGGGACGACGCCGCCCTTTCCGGTAACCGATTGGCGAAGCGACATGAAAGATTTCGCCGACACGGCGGCGATCATGGTGAATCTGGATTTGGTGTTGACGATCGACAGCGCATCAGCGCATCTGGCGGGCGCGCTGGGCTGCCGGACCTGGACGATGCTGAAATATATTCCGGATTGGCGCTGGCTGCGGGAGGGAACGGATGCGTCGTTTTATCCGACCATGCGGCTGTTCCGGCAAAAGACCCCCGGCGATTGGACCGGGGTCATCGAAGAAGTCGTGCGCGAGCTTCGACCGCTGATCGAGCAGCGCAATCCCACCGATCCGAATTGTTAAGACGATTTTTATCTTTGCGCAGGCGGGTTGATCCGATATTTTACGGGTCGGTTTGCACAATCTTAACAATTGATCGCTCAGGGCTTGGTCAGCATGTTGAATCTCGTCCCGTCTTCCATCTGGAAATCATTACCAATACGCGACTTACCGCCCGTGCGTGAGGGGGAGCGGCTGGTGGTGGCCGACACCGTCAGCGCCAGTGGGCGTTGATGCCAACGGGTGCGGGGAGGTCTTGCGGCAGATTGTTTGGAGGCCGGAAACCTTTATTGCGACCTGCCATCTCGACAGTTTGGGTGGGGATATTTCAGTGCACTTTCCATCCCCCCTGCCGCAGGGGTATCCGGTTTGGGATGAGGTGGTTTTGGATTGGCACATCGCGCGCGATCGCGGCGGGCGGTTCACCAACGGGCCCGCGGTGCTGGTGCTGGATATTTTGCTCGGGGGGAATCGGGTTGCGGGATACATCGCCAAGACGCTGGCGAAAAATGGGATTCACGGATTCGTGATGCACATGCCGCAGAATGGGCGGCGGAAGCTGCCAAACGAGACGCATGATTGGTCCGCGTTTTTGCCCAGCCTCCGGCAGGCAACCGCGGACGCGCGCCGAAGCCGCGATGTAATCGCCGCCCTACCGCTGGTCACCGGGCCGGTCAGTTTGCAAGGGACGAGCCTGGGTGGATTCGTGGCGAGCCTGGCCGGGTCGATCGACGACGCGTTTGGCTCCGTCGTGCTGGCACTCACCGGCGGAAATCTTTTTGAGGTGATGCAAAGTGGGCGAATGGACGCCGCAATGGTTCGGCGGCAGCTTCTCAATGTTGGGTATGACGACGAACGGCTGAAAGATTATTTGTGGAAAATCGAGCCGCTGCGGGTCGCCCATCGGCTGAATCCGCGCCGCACTTGGCTGTTCTGGGCCCGATTCGATCAAGTCGTGCGCCCGGTTCATAGCAAACAACTCGCGGATGCGATCGGATTGGATTGGCAGCACAACCGGCAAATCGCGGGATGCCATTACACTTGCTTTATCAGCGCCCCCAGACTCCTGGCGGAAATGATGCGGGCGATTCCCCGGAAATATCCTGCCTCGGTTGCGCGATCGGCTTGAAGACCTCGCGCACTTTCAAGCAATAGACGTTTCGGCAGACGCGACCGGCATGGCTCGCGGGTTTTTGGGCTGCGCGGCGTCCTGCGCGGCTGCCGCGGCGGCCTTCACGTGCTCGTTCCAGAAGGTCTCAAATGTGTGAGCCGCGGAGAAGCGCGCAATGCGCGTCGGGGCGGTCCGGCTCATGCGGTGGCGGCGGACCGTATCCGTCAGCAGCAGATCGATTGACTTGCTCCAGAGTTCGGCCGAATCCGTGGGGAGGATGTGGCCGGTAAGCTGATCATCCGTGAATTCCTTGGGGCCGCCCTGATCGCTGACCAGGACGGGGAGGCCGGAGGCCTGCGCTTCAACGACAACCTGCCCGAGCGTGTCGGTTTTGGAGGGGAAGACGAACAGGTCGCTCGAGGCGTAGAGGGTGGAAAGCTGCTGATCGTTTTGGAAGCCGAGGAAGTGGACGGGGAGCCCGGCCGTGGCCTTTTCCATGGCGGCGCGATAAGGCCCGTCGCCCGCGATGATCAGGGCGGCGTCCGATCGCTTGTGGCAGATTCTGGCGAAGACGTCGACGAGGAAGGGAAGATTTTTTTCCACGCTGACTCGGCCGGCGTAGAGAAGTTTGTGGGTTTCCTTTACGCCCAGGGAGGACCAAAGATTCGGGTCGCGTTTTTCGGGGCGGAACTTTTCGGTATCGACGCCCGGGGGGGACATGGCGAGTTTTTCGTCGGGGAAGCCGAGTTCGCGCAGGCGGCCGCGGTAATCCCGGCTGCGGGCGAAGACCGTCGTCGTCTGGCCGTAGAACCATTGCATGTAGGCGGTGGTGGCGCTGGTCAGGCGGTGATCGCCGATCAGATCGTGGACGTAGCGCGGGAAATCGGTGTGATACGTTCCCAGCACGGGGACGCGGAGCATTTTTCCGATCAGCCAGCCGCACAAGCCCATCGGTCCTGGGGTGTGGACGTGGATGGCATCGAACTGCTGGGAGTCGGCCCATTGCATGACTTCGGCCAGCGGCGGGATCGCGAAGGGCTGATCCGCGTAACCCGGGAGCGGGTAGCTCGCCAGGGCGCGAAATTTTTTCTGGACGGGCAATCGACCCGGGGATTTTGGGTGGACGTGTGGACGACGAGAGTGCGGCCGCGCTGGGCGGCGTGGCGGCTCATGTCCTGGATGAAGCGGCCCACGCCGTTGATTTCGTCGAAGGTGTCGGTGAAGACGCCCAGCTTGAGGTCCTGCGTGGAAACTTCGGAGCGGCGGCCGACAAGTCGCGGAAGCAGGACGCGCTCGCGATTCTGGTGGAAGAGTGCGAAGTAGTACGGCATCAGCAGGAATTGCTGGGCGGCGATCGCCGAAAGGGAATCGAAGATTCCTATCATCTGCCGATTTTTGACGGATTTTTGAACCGCGGCGGCGATTCCGCCGGCGATATCGCGATTGATTTGCGAGACGAGGCGGAACATGTCCGCGTGCTGGCTGAGGGCGGCCTTGCCGCTGCGGACGGCATCGACGATTTCGGGAGACTGGGCGAGTCGCTTGCGGCAGGATTCGTCGAACAGCTCCGCCAGGAGGTCGGCGCCTTTGGGGCGGGCTGCCATACCAAGCGGCCGCGCGATCGCGCGGCCGAGGGTGCCGAGTTTTTCCTTGACGGCGAATTTAATCCAGTCGCGCCGTTTCACCGGGCGCTGCTCGCCAAGTAATTTTTCGATGAGAATTCCGTGGGTGGTGACCTTGGTGGTTTTTGGGGCGCACTTTTTCTGGTGGTAGCGGATGCCAACGCCGTAGAAATTGTGGGCGAGCTTAAGACTCGAGCCGGCTTCGCCGCCGGGACGGCACAGGCCCTGGCGCAGGCAGGCGAGCACATCGGCGACATCGCGAACCTGGCAGGGGAATTCAGTCCAGGTGCGGCCGACGTTGAATAGGCCGTGGTCGTCGCTGCCGCCGGTGCGGGCTTTGATGTGGGGAAGGGTCCACGCGGGGCCATGCCGTGCTTGGCGGAGAGCTGGGCGATTTTTTCGGGGGAGAGTTCGCTGAGGATCTCCTCGACCGCCTGGCGGTGCAGCGCGCTGTGGGCGCCGTTGAGCGTTTCGAAACCCTTGAACATGAGCGTGAGTCGCTCGATGTGCCAGCGCTCGAGGCGGTCGTTCTGGCGATACACGGGATGAGCCACGGCGTGGGCAAGTTTCCGGCGTTCGACCAGGGCGGCAAGCTCGTAGATGTTATTCGCGGCGGCCTGGAGGGCGTCGTGATCGTCGCCGGTGATTCCCCAGACCAGCAAGTGAATCTTGCAATGATCTTCGGGGAAGAAGCAAGTGACTTCCTCGCCGATGAGGATATCCGTCGAGCGAAGACGCGTGACGCCGGCGATGGAATCGTGGTCGGTAATGGTGACGAAATCCATGCCGCCGCGTTTGGCCTGGCGATAGACGTCGGGGGGAGCGCTAAAGCTTTCGGGGCAGTCGAGCGCGTTGAGGACGGCTTCGTCGGCTTCGTTGCTGGCGTCACTGTGGCAGTGGAGATCGATGCGTTTGGGAGAATTCCCGAATGCGGATTCGTCGTCGAGATTGGAGAAGCGCTGGTTCACGTTCCGGCTCCTTTTCCTTTGCCGAGGCGAGTTACATCTTCTCAACGCCTCCGGCGTTCCTTGGAACACGTCAACAACTGTGGAAATCCGTTCCCACAACTGGCGCCGCGTGATCAATCCATTTTTTTTCTGGTTCTCCTGGCCTCCCGTTTTTCCCTTAGTTTTGCAGAGCGCGTGCTAGCCGCGCTATTTCATTTTCACTGACATCGGTAAAGGGAATATCTGTACAATGTTAAGTTTCCGAGAAATTGCACCAGCTAATGATGACTTAATAATAAGATGCACAAGTTATAGTGGTGGAATGGGAGCGACCACGGCGGACATCTCGATTGTTCACGATGTATTAAGCGCCGGCGAGGCGCGGCTGCATCGCGTTTCGGTGACTCCTTCGCGGGCCTGGGCGCGGATCGCGTTTTTGCCGGGGTATGGCGATCACGCGATGCGGTATCTGGAGTTCTACAAGTGGATCGCGGAGCGCGGGGTCGCATGTTACGCGATCGATTTTCGGGGCAACGGGGTGTCGTCGGGGAAGCCGGGATATGTCAATTATTTTGACGAGTATGTGGAGGACCTGGGGGCGCTGTTGAAGGCTTCGTTTGCGATCGGGCCGGGGAAGCCCGCGGAGTTTGTGGTGGCGCACAGTCATGGGCGCTGGTGGCGGCGGTGGCCGCGTTGAAAGGGAAGCTGCACTGCTCCGGTTGCGTGTTTTTGTCGCCATTTTTTCGCAAGAGCGATCCGCCGAGCGCCGGTTTGCGGTTGATAGCGCAGATTACGACGCATGTTGCGCCGGCGTGGCAGTTCAAATCGGGGGTGGGGATGGAGATGCTGACTCGCGATGAAAAAATGGCCGAGGACACGCGGCGCGATCCGCTTTGTCTGGGGATTGCGACGCCGCGGTGGTATGTGAAGGCAATGAAGGCGCAGCGGCGGGCGCTGCGCGGGCCGGAGAATTTAGGTTGCCGCTCCTGGGGTTGATCGCCGGGGCCGATACGCTGGTGGATCCGGCGGCGGCAGAGGATTTTGTGTGCCGGGCGGGCTCATCGGATAAGACGATCAAGATTTATCCCGAGCATCGGCATGAATTGCTGCGGGAGATCGGACGGGAGCAAATTTATCGGGATATCTTCGATTGGATTCGGGCGCGGTCGCCGGGCTATTCCGGGTGAGGGCGCCGTGATAAGTTAGGGGCATGCAAGCAGCGGATTTTGTGATGATCGGGGGCGGGTGGCGGAGTCAGTTCTTTTTGCGCGGCCAGAGAGATGCCCGAGCGATTCAATCTGCTGGGGATGATGGCGCGGAACCCGGTGAAGGCGAAGGCGTTTGAATCGGCTTGGAATATTCAGACATCCCGGACTTTGGATGAGTTGCTGAACGGGAAGAAGCCGCTGTATGCGGTGGTCAGCGTCGCCAAGGCGGCGACGGCGGAGGTGCTCGGGGAACTTTCGCGGCGCGAGATTCCATGTTTGTGCGAGACCCCGCCGGCGCCGGATGTGGCGGGGTTGGACGCTGTGAACGATCTGGCGCGGCGCGGCGCGGATTCAGATCGCCGAGCAATATATTTTTCAGCCCATGCACGCGGCTCGGCTGGCCGTCGCGAACTCGGGTCTCCTGGGAAAGATTTCCCAGGCTCAGGTTTCGTTCACGCAAAGCTATCACGCGATGAGTTTGATCCGGCGGTATCTGGGAGTGGGATTCGAACCGGTGAAGATCACGGCACGGAAATTTGAGTCGCCGATTTACCAGGGTCCGGACCGGCTCGGGCCGCCGCGGGAGGAGAAGATCATTCCTTGCGTGCAGACCATGGCTTGGCTGGATTTTGGCGATCGGCTCGGCGTATTTGATTTTGCGGCACGATCAGCACCGGTCGTATGTGCGATCGGATCGGATTGTGGTCCGGGGGGAACGCGGCGAAATCAACGGGTCGGAAGTGAGATATTTGCAGGATTTTCGCACCCCCATGTATTTCGAGCTGCATCGGCAGGATGCCGGGATCGACGAGAATCTGGAGGGGTATTTTCACAAAGGGATCGTCGGACAGGGGAAGGGGTGGTATTCGAATCCGTTTGTGCCGTCGCGGCTGTATGACGACGAGATCGCCGTGGCGACCTGCATGGAAAAGATGGCGGAATATGCGCGGGGCGGCGCCGAGTTTTATTCCGTGGCCGAGGCGTCGCATGATACGTATCTGGGATTGATGATCGATCAGGCCACGGAGGAGAAGCGGACGATTGAGGTTGGGGCGCGGTTCGTTGGGGGATAGATCGCGTATCGACGATCGAAAATTGCCCTTCACCCTCGCCCTCTCCCCGTGAGTACACCGGGCGAGGGGAAAGTTCCAGACGCAAACCGGATTAAGGCTGAGCGACTGGCTGGGTCGCCGGAACGGCGGCGGTTTCCTTGGCTTTGGCGTCGAGTCTCGGCTCGAAGCGGTCGTCGATCAGGCGGACGAGTTGGAAATCGTTCTTGTAATCCACGGGAACGAAATGCATCGCGGTTGAATCGGAGGATTCGGAATCGGAGGAACCGGACGGCTCGGTTGTCGGCTGGAAGGAGAGGATCGCCTGGTCGATCTTGACGGCGAGGGCCGGATTGAGGTTGTAGAACCAGCCGATGGTCGTGCGCGGGACGACCTGCGATTCGAAAATCACCCGATATTGATCCGGCGTAATCGACCCGGATGCAAGCATGCGCTGGAGGCGATCGCTGGAGACCGCGGCAACCTGATAATCGTTGTGGGCGATCCCTTTTATCGACTGCTTCTGACCCATTGACCAGGTGACATAATAGTCTAACTCCGGCCGAAGCGAGGCGTTTTCATCCAGGAGTACCAGTGCCGCGCGATATCCGACAATGGACGACGGAACGGTACAAACGAGGGTGCGGCCTTTGAGATCGGCGAGGCTGGTAATCGGGGAACTGGGCGGAACGATGACGTCCATCTTGTGGCCGGTGATGCCCCCCTGATCCGCCAGTACGCCGACGGGTTCGAAGCCGTAATTATTCACCAGGAAGGGCGCGTCCGCCGTGTGCAAAGCGACAAGCGTAATGGCGTTCTGGTTGATGCTGGCGATTTGATCGGCGCTATTGGTCCAGACTACGTCCTGAACTTTCTTGCCCGTGATCTGGGCCAGATGAGCCTCAAACTGCGGCCACGCGACCTGAGCGGCTTCGGGATCATCATCGATGTGGGCCAGAACGATCACCGGAGGATCAACCAGTTTGGACGGATCAGCCGGGGGGTCGGCCAGGAGGCGGCCCTGGGAGTCGGTGAAACGCGGGTCGAGGATTTTGTGAGTGGGCTCAACCAGCCCGTAGCCGCGGACGTTGGCTTCTTCGGTCTTGAGCGCCAGTTCACGAGCGGCCAAGGTCCACCGTGCAAAATTCGCGACGTAGGCGATTGTGCCCAGAATACAGACGATCATTATCGCCATGGTCCAGGTCTGAAGAGTGCCGGTTCTGCGGTGTGGGGGAAGCGGCGAGCCTTGCGGGCTGGCGGATTCTGTCATGAGAGCGTCTCCTTCCGCCCCTCCGTGGGGACTTTCCCGGGGCGATAGATTGTGAGACGATTCTAATTTAACGCGGGAAAATGCCGATGGGTTCACGAAATCTTAATGGACGATTGGATCGCGGGTAGTATCATGTATTTGCGGATCGCACATGTCTCAAACGCCTGTCAATGCTAAATCTCCGCGAATTCAGGATGTCGAGCTTTCGAAGCTGCGGCCGACGCAGTTGACGGTTGGGATGTTGCAGGTCAAGTCCAAACGCAAGCGGCTGAGGGAATTGGAAAGACGGCCCGGCGAACTGGTCGGATTTGTACTCGAGAACCCGATCCGGGTTGTCCTTGGGCCGGCCGACAAGACCTATGTGATCGACCATCATCACCTGGCGCTGGCGCTGGTGCGCGAGGATTTTCATACCGCGCCAATGCAAATCGAGGCGGATTTTTCGAAGTTGCCGCCGCGACGGTTCTGGACGCGCATGCAACGGAACAAATTTGTCCATCCCGTCGATGCGCGGGGAAAAAAGGAGCCAATCAAGGATCTGCCCAAGGATTTGAACGACCTGGAGGATGATCCATATCGGGCGCTGGCAGGATTCGTCCGCGAGGCGGGTGGGTATGCGAAGACAGTGGCTCCGTTCGAGGACTTCAAGTGGGCGGATTTTTTCCGCAAGCAGATTCGCAAGAAGATCGTGAAGGGGGATTTCAAGCGGGCGCTCAAGCGGGCAATGACACTGTCGCGGACCAAGGCGGCGGCGGGGTTGCCGGGGTATGTGGGGCGGAAGGCGAAATAAATCGGGGGACCCACGGCAGCGCCGCGCGCGTTCAGGAGAGGAAGAGGCGGCGCGAGGCGGTGAGTTGGGCAACGTAAGTCTTCGCGTCTTCGTCGGGGCGGGATTCCAGAGTTTCAATTGCTTTTTCGAACGCCGCGGCGGAGGCGGTGTCGCGGGGGTTTCTGCCCAGCTTGGCGAGCGCGAAATAGCCGGTGTAACAGAGTTTCGTGGATTCGTGAGCGGGGTCGTTTGACGGAAGCGCGTCCTGGGCGGATTGAAAATCCATCATGGCCAGATCAAAGTCGCCCGCGGCGAGGTTGTGTCGCCGAGGAGCCAATGTGCCATGGCCACTCGGTCGAGCGGTTTTTGCAAATCAAGGGCGAGGCGCAGATTCAGCCGCGCGCAATCCCGCCCGGCTGCGAGATCTGCCGCGGTGGGGTCGATCCCGGGCTCTTCCCAGCCGGGCCAGGTGAACGAGCCGACGTCGTAGGCGATTGACTTTGCGGTGGAGCGGAAGAAATCGACGTCTTGCGGGGACGTGCAAATCAGGGATTGGCTGAGGCAATAGAAAATCCCGGCGCGGCCGATGGTCACGGCGGCGGGCAAATCGTGGCTTTTCCAATAAACGTCCCCCCGCAACGAATGATACGCGGCGGCGACATCGCGCGGCGAGCCGTCGCGCTGGATGAGTTCGGCGGCGGCGAACGAATCCCCGCTATGCAGCGCATTCAGAACTTGCTGCGCCGCGACGTTCATGAGTTGCCCAGATCGAGGATGCCGAATACGGCCGCGGAGGCGAACGCGCCCAGTATTTCACCAATGAGAAGATAGAGGAAGCTCCCCCAGTCGGAAACGTGCAGGAGCGTGATGCCGAGGGCCACGGCCGGGTTAAACGCCCCGCCGGAGATCCCCCCACCGCGAACGCGCCGACCATGACCGTGCTGCCGATGGCCAAGCCGTAATAGGAATTTCCCGCGACGCTGTCGACCGTGGCGACATTGAGAACGACAAAGGTAAGGGCGAATGTAAAGAGGAACTCGGCAAGAATCGTCGGCCCGGCATGAAGCTCGGCGGGAATCGGGGAATGGCCATTTTTGAGATAAGTGACAGCCGCGACGGCAAGAGCCGCGCCGAGAAACTCAGCGATGGTGTCGGCGATCCACTGGCGCGCCGGAAGTTTCCCTCGCAAAAAGACAGAGAGTGCGACCGCCGGATTGTAGAGACCGCCGGAAACATGTCCTCCGGCGTAGACCATGATCATGAGCGATGCGCCGATGGCGATGGGGGCGAAATTGCCCGCGCCAGGCGTGATAACGCATTGGCCGACCGTGAAGACGAGGAAGAAGGTTCCGATCGCCTCGACGATGAATTTCTTTGGCATGTTGAGTCTCCGCGCAAACCCGCCGGACCGTATTGAGCGGAGGGGACTTTACTTTTCGGCCGGGGGAATCGCAATTAATACTCGTTGGGGACGACATCGCCGGGGCTTGGGCGGCTGGTTGGAGAGCGGCGGCGGTTTTGCGGGGCGTCACGGCTTGGTTACAATCCCGCGCGGTTGTGGGTTAGGCCAATGGATTCGGCCGGGCAGTTGAGATGGACCTTTACGATATCGTCGCCATCCTGGTCGCTTTGACCGCGATCTTCAGCTATTTGAACCATCGATATATCCGCCTGCCCGCGACGGTCGGGGTGATGCTCATCTCGATGCTGCTATCGATCGTTCTGACGGCACTGGGAAAATTCGGATATGGGATCGGGCACGACGCGCGGACGCTAGTCGGGCATATTCAGTTTGGGAATGTGCTGCTGAGCTGGATGTTGGGCTTCTTGCTCTTCGCGGGGGCCATGAGCATCGAACTGGGAGAACTGGCCCGGCAGCGCGGAATCACCGCTGGACTCTCGATCTTCGGAACCGTGGCGTCGACCTTTCTGATCGGGGCTCTGGCGTGGCTCGTGAATCTGATGCTGCGGCTGAAATTGTCGTGGCTGAATTGCCTGACGCTGGGGGCCCTGCTCTCGCCAACCGATCCAGTGGCGGTGCTGGCGCTCGTGCGGCGCGCAGGCGCGCCGAAAAGCATCGAGACGATCATCGCCGGGGAATCGCTGTTCAACGACGGCGTCGGCGTGGTGATTTTTCTCACGCTTTTACAACTGACGCAAAGCGCCGGCGCGGTAGCCGGTGGCGACGTGGTGCGGATGTTTATTCAGCAGTCATTCGGGGGAGCCGTGCTGGGGCTTTTGGCAGGGCTGGTCACGTATCGCATGTTGCGCGACATCGTGGATTTTCAGGTCGCCGTGCTGCTGACTTTGGCGCTGGTGATGGGGATTTGCGCTCTCGCGCAGGCGCTGCAAGTTTCGGGGCCGATCGCGGTGGTGGTGGCAGGGATTTTGATCGGAAATCGCGGGGCGATGCTAACGATGCCCGCGCAGGCAGTGTCCGATTTAACAAAGTTCTGGGAATTGATCGAAGAGATTTTAAACGGCATCCTCTTCGTCCTGATCGGCCTGGAGATCATGGTGATGCCGTATTCGCTGAGGTTTCTCTTCGCGGCGGTCCTGATGATTCCGCTGGTCTTGGGATCGCGCTGGGCAAGCGTGGCCGGAATGCTCCGCGTCCTGGCGCCCAAACGCGTGGACCGCCCGGCGATGATCAAGATTCTCACCTGGGGTGGTTTGCGCGGAGGCCTGGCGATCGCGATGGCGCTGTCGATCCCGGACCAGGCGGTCAGGCATCCAATCGTCGCGATCACTTACGGCGTGGTGGCGTTTTCCATTCTAGTGCAAGGAACGACAGTTCGCTTCGTGATCGAAAATGCGCTGAAATGATCTCCTTCGCCTCTCCCCGGTATTCCGGGGAGAGGTTGGGTGAGGGGCGGCTTTCGAAACTCGAAAGACGCCCCTCACCCTTGCCCTCTCCCCATGAGTACATAGGGAGAGGGGAAAATGCGGCGTTACGAAAATCGCCGGCGGTTATTAACATGACGGCGGGAGGCTGACATGCGGCATGGGATTCTTTTTGCGGCACTTATTGGTTTCATCGGATTTACGACGATTGCGCGCACCGACGTTACCACGGCTCCGTCGTCGCGCTGGCCGATGATGACGACGGCGTCCAACGGCGCCCAGGTAACCATCTTCCAGCCGCAGCTCGATGATTTCCAAGGCGATCAGCTTTCGGCGCACGCGGCGGTGGCGGTTCAGATGCCGGGAGCGGCGCAGCCGACCTATGGGGCGATCTGGCTTCAGAGCCAGGTTTCGATCGATCGGGCGGCGCGGACGGTGCAGGTCATTCAAGTGACGATTCCGCGCTCGACTATCCCGGGATACGACGCGCCGACGACGCAGGCGTTTACCGATGCGATCCAGCAGGCGCTGATGGCCAGCCCGGCGACGCTCTCGCTGGATCAATTGCTGGAAATGCTTCAGGCCGTGCAGACGGCACAGCAACAGGCGACCGATTTGCAGAACAACCCGCCGCGGATCATTTTTCTTCAGCATCCGGCCGTGAAGGTGCAGTATGACGGCGCGCCCCGGCTCATGGAAGTGGCGAATTCAAATCTGCTTCGGGCCGTGAACACGCCATTTTTCGTGGTGCTCGACCCGACGACCAAGACGTATTACCTAAAAGGCGCCGGGCGCTGGTTTTCCGGGCCGGATGCGATGGGGCCGTTCGGGTTGAGCGCAGGGCGCCGCCGAACATTGTGGATCTGGCCAATCAGAGCGGATACGCCGATCCGGCGCAGCCGGTCTCGGATGTGACGGCGCAGGCGCTGGAGATTGTCGTCGCGACCGACCCGACCGAGCTGATCTGGACCGATGGCGCCGCGCAGCTTACGCCTATTTCGGGTACCAATCTGCTTTATTATTCGAACACGGAATCGGACGTTTTCAGATCGATCAGCACGCAGCAGCTATACGTGCTGCTGTCGGGGCGATGGTATTCCGGGCCGAATGAAAACGGGCCTTGGGCTTACGTTGCGCCGAACCAGTTGCCCGCGGATTTTGCGCAGATTCCCCCGGGAAGCCCCAAGGCGAATGTGCTGGCGTTTGTCCCGGGGACGCAGGCGGCGCAGGACGCGACGGCCGATACCTACATCCCGCAGACCGCCGCGATTGATACGAATAACTATCAGCAGCCGCCGGTGGATTACGACGGCGATCCGGATTTCGTGCCCATCCAGGGGACGGCGTTGACCTACGCGGACAATTGCCAGACTCCGGTGGTTTGTTGCGCTGGGACCTATTACTGCTGCTCCAACGCGGTGTGGTATCAGTGCGCGACGCCGCGCGGGCGTTGGGATTTGTGCCGTCGCGTTCCCCCCGCGATTTACACGATCCCGCCATCATGCGCGATTTATCCTGTCAGATATTGTTACGTTTACGGCTACACTCCGACCGCGGTGTATTGCGGCTACACGCCGGGTTACACGGGTTGCTACGCCACCGGCGGCGTGGTGGTTTATGGAACCGGGTATTACTACAACGCGTGGGTCGGAAACACCTACATTCCGCGGCCGCTGACGTTCGGGTTTTCCGCGCGATATGACCCATATTCGGGACACTGGGGATTTGGATTCTGCGCTGGCGACCGGAGGGGGCGGGTTGTGGGTCGGGTATTCGCCGCAGGTGGTCGTCGGAGGAGCGTGGTTTGGATACGGCGGGTATCGGCCGACGCTTTTGAGGGGCAATGCGCATCCGGATTTTCGAACCCAATCGCCGCCGCGCATTACGGCGCGAGCGGACGTTTATGCGCGCAATCTTTATCAGGATCGGCGGGATGTTCGGGCCTATGTCCCGCCGCAGCGCCCGGTTCAGCAGGTTCGTCCGGCAAATCCCGATATCGGGCGGCAGGATATTTACGCCGATGGTAACGGGCAGATTTACCGGCACACGCAGGACGGATGGCAGTCGAGGCAGGGAGACCAGTGGCAGTCCGCGCCGGTCGCCGCGCCGGATCGATCGCAACCTCGTCAGCCGCAGGCCCAGCCCCAGGATCAACCGAGGCAACCTCAGCAGGATCAGCCTAGGCAACCCGCGCCGGCAAATCCCGATCGTGGAAGGTCGCCGGATATGGGGCAATTGGATCGGGATCGCACGGCGCGTCAGCAGGGAGATCAGCGTGGGAATTCGGGGTGGTCGCCCGGCGGGCGCGACTCCGGCGGACGCGATTCCGGCGGCGGGGGTCAGCGGAGGTAAAGCCGCGGACTACGAGGCCGTTCCAAAGCTAGCGCCGTGAAATACGTCGCGGACCGCGGAGATGGCGCGTTTGCTAAGCACTCGGAATCGGTCGAGGTAAAGATAAATGATGGGCGTCGTGTAGAGCGTGAGCATCTGGCTCACGATGAGCCCGCCGACGATGGCGATGCCGAGCGGACGGCGAAGTTCCGAGCCGGTGCCGGTCCCCAGGGCGAGGGGCAATCCGCCGAGCAGCGCGGCCATCGTGGTCATCATGATCGGGCGGAAGCGAAGAAGGCACGCCTGGTAGATCGCGTCCTTGGGATTCATGTTGTGGGTGCGCTGCTGCTGGAGGGCGAAGTCGATCATCATAATGGCGTTTTTCTTCACGATGCCGATCAGCAGGATGATCCCGATCATTCCCATGATGTCCAACTGAACGTTGCAGATCAGCAAGGCCAGAAGCGCGCCGACGCCCGCCGAGGGGATCGTGGAAAGAATCGTGATCGGATGGACGAGGCTTTCGTAAAGCATCCCGAGAACGATGTAAACGGCCAGAATCGCCGCGATGACGAGAAGCTCCTCGCCCGAGATGGACGCCTGGAAGGCCTGGGCGGTTCCCTGGAAGCTGCCGCGCACACTGGCGGGCATATCGAGTTCGCGCTCGGCATTATTGATCGCGACGACGGCTTCGCTTAGCGCTTGACCCACCGGCATGTTGAACGAGATCGTCGTGGCGGGAAACTGGCCCTGGTGATTGACGGCAATCGAGGTCGTGCCCTCCTCGTAATGGGCGACGGCGCTAAGGGGGACGAGCGAGCCGTTTGCGCCGTGCACATAGATGTATTTGAGTCCGTCGGGGTTTTGCCAATATTGCGAATCCACATCCTCCACCACGTGATACTGATTCAGCGCGGTGTACATCGTGGAAACCTGCGCCTGTCCGAATGCGTCGTAGAGGGCGTCGTCGATGGCGGAGGCGGTGACGCCCAGGCGGCCGGCGTTTTGGCGATCGATGACGAGATTGGCGAGTAGGCCGCTCACCTGCTGGTCGCTATTCACGTCGGCCAGGGTGTGCACGGTCCGGAGTTTGGCAGTGAGTATGGGCGCCCAGTGGAGCAATTCCTGGAGATTGTCATCCTGAAGGGTGTATTGATACGTGGCCGCGGAAGAGCGGCCGCCGACGCGGAGATCCTGCACGGGACTGAGATAGAGGGTCGCGCCGGGGATGCCGGCCAGCGTGCGGCGCATGCGAGCGACGACCAGAGCAGCGGAATCCTTACGCGGGCCCAGGGGCTTGAGGCTGATGAACATCGACCCGGTGTTGTAGCCTCGCCCTCCCCCGCAGAAGGCAATGACGCCGTCGACGTCTTTATCTTTTTGGACGCCCGCCGAGAATTGCGTCAGCAAGCGCGACATCGACTGAAAGCTTGTGTCCTGGTCCGCCTGGATGGTTCCGATGATGCGGCCGGTGTCTTGATCGGGGAAGAAACCCTTGGGGAGGACGGCGGCAAGGAACAGCGTGAAAACGACGGTGAGACCCGTGGCAACGATCATCACCAGAGGGTGGCGAAGCACAACAGTCAAGGTGCGATCGTACAACCTCAGCACGGCCTGGAAAATACGCTCGTTGAGGCGGTAGATGCGGCCGTGTTTTTCCTCGGCGTGAGAACGGAGCAGCGCCGCGCACATCATGGGGGTGGTGGTGAGCGAGACGATTAGAGAAACGCCGATGGCAACGGAGAGGACCACCGCAAATTCGCGGAATAACCGCCCCAGGATCCCGCCCATAAGAAGAATCGGCAGAAAGACTGCAACGAGGGAGGTGCTCATCGACAGGACGGTGAATCCGATTTCCTGAGCGCCCAGCAACGACGCCTTGAGCGGCGCCATTCCGGCTTCGAGATGGCGGGTGATGTTTTCGATGACGACGATGGCATCGTCCACCACGAATCCCGTCGCGATCGTCAGCGCCATCAGGGAAAGGTTGTCGATGCTGTAGTCCAGGAGATACATGACGCCGAACGTGCCAATGAGCGAGACGGGGACGGCGACGCTGGGGATAATCGTGCTGCGGACGCTGCGCAGGAAGACAAAGACGACCAGGACGACCAGGATCATGGAGATGAGAAGAGTGAATTCGGTGTCGTGGACGCTGGCGCGGATCGTGGTGGTTCGATCCATGACCGTGGAGAGATGGATGGCGGCGGGAATTTCCGCCTGCATTACCGGCATTCTGGCCAGGACGTTGTCCACCGTGGAAATGATGTTGGCGCCGGGTTGGCGGAAGATGACGAGCAGAACGGCCGGGACGCCGTTGGCGGTCCCGGCGTTGCGAATATCCTCAACGGAATCGGTGACGGTGGCGATATCCGAAAGCCGAATCGGCGCGCCATTGCTGTAGGAGACGATCACCGGCTTGTATTCGTTGGCGCTGAGCAATTGATCGGTGGCTTGCAGCAGCCAGCGGTGCCTTCCGTCGGAGACGTCGCCTTTGGGGCTGTTGGCGTTGGCGTTGGCCAGGACGGTTTGCACGTCGGTGAGGGCCAGCCCGGTGTTGTTCAGGGCCGTGGGATTGACGTCAACCCGGACCGCCGGAAGCGCACCGCCGGCCACCGACACCTGCCCCACGCCGTCCAACTGGGATAATTCCTGGGCGAGCACGGAGGAGGCGACGTCGTACATCCGGCCCTTGGTGTACGTATTGGATGTCAGAGCCAGGATCAGAATCGGCGCATCGGCGGGGTTTACTTTCCGATAAGTCGGATTGCTGGGGAGATTAGTGGGGAGATTTCCGCGGGCGGCGTTGATGGCAGCCTGGACGTCGCGGGCCGCGGCATCGATGTCTCGGCTCAAGTCGAACTGGAGAACGATCGTGGTCGAGCCCAATGAACTCGAGGAGGTCATTTCGCTGACCGAGGCGATGTGCCCGAATTGGCGCTCCAAGGGCGTGGCGACGGAGGAGGCCATCGTTTCCGGACTGGCGCCCGGCAAACTCGCCGAGACGGCGACCGTCGGAAAATCCACCTGCGGGAGCGGAGAGACCGGAAGAAATCGATACGCCAGCGCACCGGCGAGGGCCACGGCGATGGTCAGCAGCGTCGTCCCGACGGGGCGATGAATGAACAGCGTGGAAATGTTCACGTGGTTCCCTGCGCCAGCGGCGGGGTTTCGGAATCATCGTGCAATGGACCGGAATCAGCGCGAGCGCCCATGCGGCGTGCCAGGCGGTCGAACCAGAGATAAATCACCGGCGTGGTGTAGAGGGTGAGAATCTGGCTGAAAATCAGGCCGCCGACCATGGCGATGCCCAGCGGGCGGCGGAGTTCGGAGCCGACGCCGGTTCCCAGAGCCAAGGGCAACCCGGCCAAAAGCGCGGCCATGGTGGTCATCATGATCGGGCGGAAACGCAGGAGGCACGCCTGGTAGATCGCCTCTTCGGGCGATTTACCCTCGTTGCGCTGGGCATCGAGCGCGAAGTCAACCATCATGATGCCGTTTTTCTTCACGATGCCGATCAGGAGAATGATTCCAATCAGCGCGATGACGCTAAAGTCGGTGCCGCACAGAAGCAGCGCCGCCACGGCGCCCACGCCGGCCGAAGGTAGCGTGGACAAAATCGTGATCGGATGGACGAAACTTTCGTACAGAACGCCCAGGACGATGTAAACCGTGATCAACGCGGCGGCGATGAGCGCGCCCTCGTTGGATAAAGCGGCCTGAAAGGCTTCGGCGGTTCCCTGGAATCCAGTCTCAACGCTGGCGGGCATTTTCAGATCTTCCTTGGCTTGATTGATCGCCTGCACGGCCTGGCCCAGGGACGCGGTGGGCGCGAGGTTGAACGAGAGCGTTACGCACGGGAATTGCGATTGATGATTAACCGCCATCGGACCCTGAACCTGCTCGAAATGGGCGAAGGAACTGAGCGGGGCTTGCCCGCCGGAGGCGGTTTGAATGTAAATGTGCTGGAGATCGAACGGGTTGGAACGGAATTTCGTCGGGACCTCGAGCACGACGTGATACTGGTTGAGCTGCGTGAACATGATGGAAATCTGGCGCTGGCCGAAGGCGTCATACAGCGTGTCGTCGATGTTCTGCATGGTGATGCCCAGGCGTGAGGCGGTGTCGCGATCGATGACCAGAGTGGTCCACAGCCCTTCATTTTGAGAGTCGCTGGCGACGTCGCGCAATTCGGGCATTTGCGCCATCTTGGCCAATAAAGCCGGAGCCCAGGTGTTGAGTTCGCCCGTGTCGGGGTCTTCGAGGGTGTATTGGAACTGCGTTCGGCTCACGCGATCGTCCACCGTCAGGTCCTGAACCGGCTGCATATAGAGCGTGATTCCCTCGACTTTTTGCAGCGCCGGTTGCAGGCGAACGATAACGTCGCTGGCGCTGATCTTTCGGACTTCAAGCGGTTTGAGATTGATCTGGATTCGGCCGCTGTTGAGCGTGACGTTGGTGCCGTCGACGCCAATGAACGACGAGAGACTTTCGACGGCAGGATCCTGGAGGATGATCTTGGCCAGTTCCTGCTGGCGCTGTCCCATGGCGTCGAAGGAAATGCTGGCGGGCGCCTGGGAGATGCCAAGGATGACGCCCGTGTCCTGAACAGGGAAGAATCCTTTCGGGACGATCCAGAAGAGCCAGGCGGTGAGGACCACGGTGCCGACGGCGACCAGGAGCGTGGCGCCCTGCCGCTTGAGGACCCATTGGAGAGTCATGCCGTAGCGGGCAATCACCCATTCAAAGGCATATTCGCTGACGCGATAAAACCGGCCCTGCTGCGCAGCGGGTTTGTGCCGGAGGATCAGGGCGGCACATCATCGGCGTCAGGGTCAGGGAGACGAAGGCGGACACGACGATCGTGACGCTAAGCGTCACCGCAAATTCGCGGAAGAGCCGCCCCACCACATCGCCCATGAAAAGGAGCGGAATCAGCGCGGCAATCAGCGAGACGCTCAGGGAGATAATCGTGAACCCGATTTGCTCGGAGCCTTTAAGCGCCGCGGTCAGCGGGGATTGCCCGGCCTCGACGTAGCGGATGATGTTTTCGATCATGACGATGGCGTCGTCCACCACAAACCCCGTGGAAATCGTCAGAGCCATGAGCGTCAGGTTGTTCAGGCTGTAGCCCAGGAGGTACATGACCCCAAGCGTGCCAATGAGAGAAAGGGGCACGGCGATGCTCGGGATGCTCGTGGCGGCGGCGCTGCGGAGGAAGAGGAAGATGACCATCACCACCAGGAAGACGGTCAACGCCAGTTCCATCTGGACATCCAGGACCGACGCGCGGATGGTGGTGGTGCGATCGGTAAGAATATCGACATTCACGCCGCTGGGAAGACTTAGCTTGAGCTGCGGAAGAAGCTGCTCGATTCGATCGACGACGTCGATGATGTTGGCGCCAGGTTGCCGCTGAATGTTGAGAATGACGGCGGGCTTCTCATTCCACCAGGCGGCCTCGCGGACATCTTCCGTGGAATCGACCACGTTGGCGATATCGGAAAGGCGCACCGGCGCGCCGTTGTTGTAGGCGACGACCAGAGGGCGATAGTCGGCGCTGGAGAGAAGCTGATCGTTGGCGCCGATGGTTTGGGCCTGATCGCGTCCGTCGAAGCTCCCCTTGGCCTGATCGACGCTCATCAGCCCGACCTGCGTGCGGAGGTCTTCGAGGGTCAAGCCGACGGAGGCGAGCTGGGTCGGATTCGCCTGGATTCGGACCGCCGGCTTTTGCCCGCCGCTGATGCTGACCAGGCCGACACCGCTAAGCTGGGAGATTTTTTGCGCCAGCCGCGTGTCGGCAAGGTCCTCGACCTGCGGGAGCGGCATGGTATTGCTGGTGAGGGCCAGAGTCAGAATCGGGGTGTCGGCGGGATTGACCTTGCTATAGATCGGCGGGTTGGGAAGATTTTTTGGAAGATACGTCCCCGAGGCGTTGATCGCCGCCTGAACCTCCTGCTCGGCTACGTCAATATCGAGATCGAGCGTAAATTGCAGAGTAATGACCGAGCACCCTTCCGAACTGGTGCTGGTCATCTGGTTTAATCCGGCGACCTGTCCGAATTGACGCTCCAGCGGCGCGGTGACCGCCGAGGCCATCACATCGGGGCTGGCGCCGGGGTAGAACGTGAGGATCTGAATCGTTGGATAATCGACCTCGGGAAGCGCCGAGACGGGCAACTGCTTGTATGCCACGGCCCCGACCAGAAGAATCGCGACCATCAGCAGCGACGTCGCCACTGGTCGCAGGATGAACACCCGAGACGGACTCATTCCCCCGTCCTCGTGGTGGCGGCGGAATCGGAATCATCTTCATCCTGATGATGATGGTGGTGCGTTGAAGCCTGGGTTGTGGCTTGCGTTGTGGGCTGCTGGCCGGGCGCGGGTTTGGGCAGGACTTTGGAGCCTTGCTGGAGCTTGTCGACGCCGTCGGTGATAACAACTTCTCCTGCAGACAGCCCGCTGCGCACGGCCTGCCAATCCCCCTGCTGGGGACCGAGCACGAGGTTGCGGACATCCGCGGTATCGTCGCTTTTTACGACGTACACAAACGTGCTGCTATTCGGGCCGCGCTGTACGGCGGCGCTGGGAATGAGCAGCGTTTTGTGCAGCGTTTTATAGAGCAACTGAATGTTGACGAACTGGTTGGGGAAAAGGGCGTTATCCTTGTTCTCGAAGACCGCCTTCAATTTGAGCTTTGCCGTTGTCGGATCGATCGAACTATCCACCGCGTAAACCGAGCCGACGGCGATCTTCTTCGTGATGTCGCTGTTGTAGGCGTCAACTTCGAGCTTCGGAACGGTGGAGTTGTCGCCCATGACCTTGGGGATATCCACGTCGGCGATGGTGAAGATGACCGTAATGGGCTGAAGCTGCGTAATGACGGCCAAACCGTTGGCGTCCGTGGGCTGAACGAAGTTGCCCGGATCGACTTGCCGCAGGCCGATGCGCCCGTCGATCGGCGACGTGATGTAACAATAGACAAGCTGAACCTTCGCGTTGTCCAGGTTTCCCTGATCGCTTTCGATGACTGCCTTGTCCTGATCGACAGTGGCTTTCTGCGTATCGATCTGCTGCTGAGTGAAAGTGCCGGCGGCGGCTCCCTGATAGCGAGTCAAGTTGAGCTGATCGTTTTCAAGAGTCGCCTGATCCTTGGCCAGTTGTCCCTGGGCTTGTTCGACGGCGGCCTGGAATGGACGAGGGTCGATTTCGGCGATCTGCTGGCCCTTGGTCACGAGCTGGCCTTCATCGAATCCGACGTTGATCAATTGACCGCTGACGCGCGTCCGAACGGTGACGGTATAGAACGGCGTTGCCGTCCCGAGTTCGGGAAGATAAAGAGGCAGGGTGCCGAGATGGGCGGTGGCCACGACGACGGGCGTCGGAGGGACCGGCCGCGCGGCAGCCTTTGCGGCGGCGACGCTGGCGGCGTGCACACGCCAATAAATCACTGCCGCCAAACCGGCGGCGACGGCGATCAGGATCAGCCATACCCAAATGTGGGAGTGGCTCGATTGCGGCTGCTGCGGCTGAGGGGAATGGACGTGCGGCTGCGGAGACGGAATTCGCTGCGCCGCCGGGTGAACACCTGTTTGATGCGGTGATTGCACGTCCATCGCGTCTGACTGAACCATCTATCTCCTCAGCCGCCGGTCACTTGCATGGGTTAATGATGCTCAAAAACCCAAAACGGCTAATGCTAAGATCGGCCATTATCCGTGGCAATAGCGAACGGTTAGCCAGAAAATACGCGGCAAAGGGGTCGCCAGTCCGCAAATCAGGCTCTTGTCGATGCTGCCGGGGTTTTCGACGCCCTCCCGGCCCATTTACTGAGACGATAGCCCAGCAGCAGGGTGAGAACTACGGCAAAAGCCTTAGGGAGTGTCACATCAGCTTTGACCAATGAGTAGTAATGCAGAACCGCCGCGATTCCAGCGGGGTAGATGAGTGTATGGAGTCGCTTCCATCGCGCGGCCCCCATTTTTTTGATGATGCCGTTGGTGGAGGTCGCGGCCAAGGGGGCCATGAGGAGAAGGGCCGTCATTCCGTAGAAGATGAAGGGTCGGCGGAGGATATCGGCGAAGGCGGCTGACAAACTGAACGACTGATAGATGGCGATATAAATGAAGAGATGGACGCAGCCGTAGAAGAAGGCGAAGAGCCCGAGCATGCGGCGGAAATTGCTGAGGAAATTCCAGCCGGTGATTTTGCGGACGGGCGTGACGGCGAGGCAGAGGGTCAGGAAGACGAGCGCGGTCATGCCGGTGGTGCGGATGGCGCGCTCGGACGGGTTGGTGCCGAGCTGACCGCTGTAGGCATCCCAGGAGAGGAGAGTCAGGGGAACGAGGGCGTTGACGAAGAGGACGAGTTTGGCGAATTGGGGATCTTTCATAACTTCGAGTTGTCTCGCGCTTCGCGGGCAATATTAATTAGAAAGCTTGCCCCTCACCCTTTCCCTCTCCCCGGGGTACCGGGGAGAGGGGATAAAACCTAGAAGTTCGCGCGTAGGTCCATTCCTGTGTAGAGCGAGGCGACCTGGTCGGCGTAGCCGTTGAACATCAGGGTTGGGCGGCGGCCGGAATCTCCGATGCGCTGCTCGGTGGCCTGGCTCCAGCGCGGATGATCGACGTTGGGATTCACGTTGGCGTAAAAGCCATATTCGTTTGGAGCGTAGATGTTCCACGTCGTCGGAGGCTGATCGGCAACCAGATCGATCTTGACGATCGACTTGATGCCTTTGAATCCGTATTTCCACGGAACGACCAGCCGAATCGGCGCGCCGTCCTGCGGGGGGAGTTCTTTGCCGTAGATTCCGGTCGCGAGAATGGTCAGCGGGTGCATGGCTTCGTCCATTCGCAGCCCCTCGACGTACGGCCAGGGTAGCAGATCGGTCCCCTCATTCGGCATGCGCTTCGGGTCCATCAGAGTCTGGAACGCAACGTACTTTGCGGAACTGAGCGGCTGAACCCGCTCGAGCAATTTTGAAAGCGGAAAGCCATCCCACGGAATAACCATCGACCACCCTTCAACGCAGCGCATTCGATAAACGCGCTCCTCCGGTGGACTGATCTTGAGCAAGTCGTCTAGATCGAACACTGTCGGTTTTTGAACCAGCCCCCCCACCTCCACCGACCAAGGGCGCGTGACGAATCCGGCGGCGGCCGCGGCGACGTCCTCCTTGGTGGTGTCGAACTCGTAAAAATTGTTGTAGTGCGTGATGTCGTCAAAAGCGGTTTCGGGATCGTTCGGCCCCAGCGGCGCCAGGACGGTCGCCCGCGTCGCGGGGAGCAAGTCGGCCAGGTTCTTGGCGGGCTGGTCCCAGGCCGGGCGGGGATTCAACCGATTGTAAACCCAGCCCGTGGCAACCGCGCTGGCGGCAAGAATCCCCGCACGCATAAAGTTGCGACGATTGAGATAGACGGATTGCGGCGTGACCTCGTCCATAATCCTGCCTCGATGGGGAATCATAGGTAAGGTACGAAGGCCGGGGTACTGTTGGATGTCCGGCGACGGCTGTCTATCATCTGGTAATGAACCAACCGACCCGCACGCGGGTTTCCTCGCTTATTTTTCTTACTTTTTTTATCGGCATAACCGGATGCGCTTCTTCCCAACCGGCACAAAACGCCGCGCCTGCGCCGCAACCTGAGTCGACGGCGGCGTCCGCCCCTTCAACAGCGCCGACTGTATCGGATTTGACGGGGCCGAATCCTTATTTGGGGCCGGGGCCGCGATTTTTGCGGGTGATCAAGTTGGTCGATGAGCCGGACTCCTGGTTTGAGTCTGACAAGGGGCGGCAGATCGTGGACAACATCGTCGGCTGGCAGAACGCCGACGGAGGGTGGTGGAAGAATTACGATCCGCGAAGCTGCGCCCGGCGACCATGCCGATCAATCCGCACGACGGCCCGCCCGGCGATGACGATGTGGTGTGGCACGCCGTGAGCACGTTCGACAACGACGCGACGCATACGGAATTGCGCATCGTGGCGCGGGCGTATCGGGTGCTGGGTGATCCGCGCTATCGGGATTCGTTTGAGCGCGGCCTGCAATATATTTTTCGCTCGCAATACGCCAACGGCGGATGGCCGCAGCGGTTTCCCCTGCAGGAAAATTACGGGCGCTACATCACGTTCAACGACAACGCGATGACGGACAACATGACGTTGCTCAAGGACGTCATCGATAAGAAGCCGGACTTCGCGTTTGTATCGGAAGCGGAACGCGAGCAATGCGAGGAGTCGTTCGATCGCGGCATCTCGTGCATTTTGAAGTGTCAGGTCGTGCAGAATGGGAAGCTCACGGTGTGGTGCCAGCAGCACGATGAGGTGACGTTCGAGCCGCGCGGGCGCGGAATTTTGAACTGCCGGGACTAAGCGGCGAGGAAAGCGCGGATATCGTGCTGGTTTTGATGAGCATCGATCATCCCGACGATCGGGTTAAGCAGGCGATCGAGGCCGCCGTGGACTGGTATCGAAGATCGGAAATTCTCGGCAAAAGATGGGTGGTGATGCGCGGGGATCAGTATTTCCATGGACGCGACCGGGCGCTGATCGACGATCCGAACGCCCCGCCCCTTTGGGCGCGGTATTACGATGTGGCGACGAATCAGCCGTTTGTCAGTGGGCGCGACGGGCACGAGAAGCCGTCCGTGCAGATGATTTCATGGGAACGGCGCAACGGATACGGCTGGTATGGCCGTTGGGGTGAGAAAGTTTTCTCGGCATACGCCGATTGGAAGAAACGCGCGGACGTTGTTCAGTGAGCGCTGAAAACCGAACGCTTCATGGTCTTCGCGGCGGCGAGCAATCCGAGCAATGGAAGCGCCATATAAGCCGCGGCCGGGAGGGGTACGACGCCGGGGGTTCCGCCGCCGGTTGTCGGGGAAACCGGCACGATGGACGCGGAGATCTGCCCTCCGGCGGTGCCGTCGCTGAAATCCACCAGTTCGCCCGGCGATCCGTCAAGCGGAACAACCGCGGGAGCAACCTGATCGGAGAATGAATTCACGTACGATTGCAGCGATGTCGGCAGAAGACTGAGATTCGGATCCTCAAGGAAGGCGATCACTTCGGATTCGGGAACGAGGGCCGAGCCGGGGAAGGCCTCATCGTAGGATTCGCCTTCGATCATGGCCGATGTACTGACGTTGACGCCCACGGCCACGCCATTGGTGGTTCCCAGCGAACTGCTCTGGCTGTAAACGCCGGCGATGGCGAAGAACTGCGGCGTGCTGCCGCCCAAATCCGCCGGGACGGTTTGTGAACTGCCGGCCGGGGAGATGATCACATTCTGATTGGACGCTCCCGCGGGAATGTCCTGCAGGGTCGCGTAACCGTCAAAGGTAACGGCCGTGGTATTGCCGGAGAAGAGGGCCACATAATCGCTCGAGATGGGATTGATGACGTTGTCGAAGTTCAGCGATATTTCGGTTTCGGCCGCGCGAGCACCTTGAGGCGCCCGGCAATTCCCAACATCACCAACGCCGTGCCAAGCAGAGTTTTTCCCGACATGAATCCCTCCCGATCTGATGAAAACACGAAACACCCACAGCTGATTCAGGGCCGATAATAATCAGCACTGCGATGCGCCGTCAACGATAAATTTGATGAAGAGTGCGCAAGGACTTTAGTTAGGCGGCTTAGCTTGATCGGTCGGCGGTTGGAGTTCCTGCCAAAGGAACGAGTAGCCGAGAGCCTCCGTGTTGGCGGTATGGGCATGATCCGCGCCGCTGCTGTGGCCGCCTTCGGTGTTTTCATAAAAGAAGACGTCGTGCCCCTGGGCTTCCATGAGAGCGGCCATCTTTCGGGCATGGCCTGGATGAACGCGGTCGTCACGCGTGGAAGTCGTGAAAAGCACAGGGGGATACGTGCGATCCTCGCGAACATTCTGATAGGGAGAATAGCGGCTGATGAACGCCCAATCGGCGGGGTTGTCGGGGTCCCCGTATTCATCGATCCAGCTCGCCCCGGCGAGGAGCTTGGTGTAGCGGCGCATGTCCAGAAGGGGCGATTCACAGAGGACGGCGCCGAAGAGATCGGGTCGCTCCGTGAGCATGACGCCGACGAGGAGCCCGCCGTTGGAACCCCCTTCGATGCCCAGATGTTTGGGAGAGGTGATTTTTCGATTGATGAGGTCTTCAGCCACGGCCTGGAAATCGTCATAGGCGTTTTGCCGTTTCTCGCGTTGGGCGGCTTCGTGCCAGGCGGGGCCGAATTCCCCCCCGCCGCGAATATTCGCCAGGGCGAAGACCCCCCGCGCTCGAGCCAGCCGATTCCGACGTCTTCCCGATATTCGGGTGTGATGGAGATTTCGAAACCGCCGTAGCCGTAAAGGAGAGTGGGATTGGTTCCATCGAGCTTCATGTCCTTGGGCCCGACGAGAAAGTATGGAATGTGCGTTCCGTCTTTACTGATCGCCTCATACTGGACGGCTTGAAGATTCGACGCATCAAATACGGCGGGCATGCTTTTCAGTTGCTCGCGATTGTCCTGACCGCACGTTCCCAGGGACAGAGTGGGCGGGGAAAGCCAATCTTCTTCGATGAGAAAATAGTCGTCGGATTCATTGTCGTCGACGCCGGAGATGTCAATTGACCCGAACGGTGGCACGGGAATGGGCGTGTGGACCCATTGCTCGCCGTTGGGCCGAACAAACTCGGCTCGGCCACAGACGTTGTTGAGTTCATTCAGAATCAGGTCGTTTTTTGTGTCGCTCCAGCCGAGGAGGGAAGTTCGCGGCTCGGGCTGGAAGAGGACTGAGAGATGCCGATCCCCGCGCAGATAATCTTCCAAAGGCTCCGCCAGGAGTGAGCCCGCTCGATAGGTCTGGCCGGCGACCGTCCAATCGGAGCGGATATCCAGCAGGAGATATTTCCCGAACGTATCGAGCTGCGCGTCGAGCGGTTTGTCGATGCGCACCCAATCGTCGCCGCGGCGGAGAAACATTTCGTCCTGAAAATCCGCGATGGAGCGATCGATGAATTCATAGACGTACCCGTGATCGTGCTCGACTTCGGCGCTCACGCCGACATCATCCGCGTTGGCGACGAATTCGGTTTTGGCGTCGGCGAGAGGCGTGCCGCGTTTCCAAAGTTTGACGATGCGGGGGTAACCGGATTCGGTCAGCGAGCCAGGCCCAAAATCGGTATCGACGTAGATGGAGTCCAGATCGCGCCAGGAAACGTCGCTCTTGGCTTCGGGGAGGGAAAAGCCGTTGGGGACGAATTCTTTTTTGTTCAAATCGAATTCGCGGACCACATGCGCATCGGCCCCGCCGCGCGAGAGGATGATAAGGCAGCGGTCATACTCCGGCTTGCGAAGGACTTCTCCGCGCCAGACCCAGCTTACCTTCTCGCTTGCCGCAAGCTGGTCAAGATCGAGGACGGTTTCCCATGCGGGATCGGGTTTCTTGTATTCGTCGAGAGTCGTGCGCCGCCACAGGCCTCGAGGATGCTCCTTGTCGCGCCAAAAGTTGTAATAGAATTTTCCGTACTTAGCGATGAAGGGAATTCGGTCTTCCGAATCCAGGGCGCCCAGCAAACGGGTTCGCAGCGGCTGGAAATCCGGCCAGGATTCCAATCGCGCGACCGTGCGGGCATCCTGCTGCTTGACCCAATCGAGGGCGCGCGGGCCGGTGATGTCTTCGAGCCAAAGATACGGATCGGCAGTTTGCGCCAGACGATTGGGGACAAGCACAAAGTCAGCACAAACAAAACCGCCGCTTTGATTTTCATGGTTGGGTTGGCGTCGATTCGACGTTGGGGAACAGAGGTTGGCCCGGCCCGACCTTGGTGCCGGGTTCCGGCGGATTGGCATAAAGTTCGTCGAGCTTTTTCCCAGCGGCCTGAATACCAAGTTGTGCCAATCCTTCCCCGGCTTTGTGGGTAAGAATAGGGAGCAGCGCGACCAGCGATTTGTGAATCGCGGCGGCGGCAACGTTGAGGACGGTATCGAGCCGGCCCGATTGCGCGGGATCCTTGGCGAGCTTGAACGGCTCGGTGGCGTCAATGTAACCGTTGGCGGCGCGAGCCAATTCGATCGGCAATAGCGCGCACTGCTGCAATTCCAATCGCTCGTAAGCCGCCGCAATATCCCCGGGAAGCTTCTCAGCTTTCTCCACAAGATCGCGATCGATCTGGAGAAGCTCGTCCTGTTTGGGCAATACCCCGTCGCGATAGCGCTCGATCATCTTCACGGTGCGATTAAGGCAATTGCCCAGGACGTTCTTCAGTTCATTGAAGGCTTTGTGCAGATCGGCGTCCGTCCATTGGAGATCGCTGCCAAACGGGGCCGCGCGAATGAGGTAATAGCGCAGCGCGTCCAATGAATAAGTGCCCGCGACGGCTCGCAGTTCGTCCAGGCCAATGAAATTGCCCAAAGACTTGCTCATTTTTCGCTCGCCGCTGACCCACCACCCGTGCGCCGCGACTTTCAGGGGCAGCGGAAGCCCCAGGGAAAGCAGCATGGCGGGCCAATAGACCGTGTGAAACCAGAGAATGTCCTTGCCGATCACATGCACGTCCGCGGGCCAGAATTTGTCATACAGCTTTTGATCGCCCGACGGCCACCCAAGAGCCGTGATGTAATTGCTCAAGGCGTCGATCCAGACATAGACCACGTGCTCCGGATCATGAGGAAGCGGGATGCCCCACTTGAGCGACGCTCGGCTGATGGACAGATCGTCCACCCCCGCCTTGAGCTTGCTGATCACCTCATTGCGGCGCGATTCCGGGTGAATGAAATCCGGGTGCGCTTCAATGTGCTGGAGAATGCGCGGTATGTATTTCGTGAGCCGAAAGAAATAGCTCTTCTCGGAATGGCGCGAAAGAGCCTTGCCGCTCACGGCGGATTTGTATTGATGGTTCTTGGCCTCGGTTTCAGTGACAAATTCCTCTTGGCCCTCGTCGTACCACCCTTCGTATCCGCCCAGATAGATATCGTCGTTGACGAGCAGCCGGCGAACGATCTCCTGCACGGCGTTTTTGTGCCGGTCCTGGGTGGTCCGGATGAAATCGTCGTTAGTGATCTCAAATTCCTTCCAAACCTGCTCGAAGACGGGGACTATCCGCTCGACAAGCTCGGCGGCCGTAAGGTTCTGGGCGGCGGCGGTCTTGACCATCTTGATGCCGTGCTCGTCGGTCCCGGTGAGAAAATAGGTATCCTGGCCGAGCAGGCGGTGGTAGCGGGCCAGCGTATCCGTGACGATCGTGCTATAAACCGTACCCAGGTGGGGCTGGGCATTGGGGTAATAAATCGGGGTCGTGATATAGAAAGTCTTCTTCATCTGCCACGATCCTCACAAAAATGTCGTGCGGATCAAGTCACCGCCGCTACAATCTCCCGAAGCGTGGAATTCACGGTTTGCGATTTATGCGGTGATGCGATCGCTCCGCACGAGCATTATGTGGTGCGGATTGACGTCTTCGCCGACCCGCAAATGCCCGCAATGACGGCGGCGGAACTGGCGGGGACCGATTCCGGGGAACTGGCCAAACTGCTGGAAAAGATGAAACACATGACCGCCGAGGAATTGCAGGAGCAGGTCCATCGGCGGGTGGAGTTCAAAATCTGCCCGCGCTGCCATGGCCCCTATCTGGCCAACCCGCTGGGCAAGCCGCGAGGCGTCCGAACGGCCACGAATTAATTTTGGATTTCTCCAGCCGTGCGCGCAAAAAAAGGCTGCACGGTGGAGGGTTTTGGGCCGTGCAGCCTGGCGGAGGAGGAAACGAGGCTTGTGAGCGAAGCCGCCGGTTTTCTTATGCGACCGACCTCGCTGATGTTTCGTTGTTATTCGCGATCGTCATCACGACTTTCTTTTCCGGAACCAGCACCACGCTGTTCCAACCGTTTTCACAGGCTTCGATGCCATGCGACGCGAAATCCGTGAACCAGTAACCGTCGGCGATATATCGAAAACGATAATCCCCGGGTGGCAGGGGGAGAGAGGCTGTCCACCATCCTCCTCCGGCCGGTTGCATGGCAACCGCGTGTCGAACCCATTGGGAAAAGTCCCCGGCCAGTTTCACGTCGCCTACATGGGGTCGATAAAACCTGAATTCCACTGTTCCGTCATCCCTGATGCTGGTCATCTTTCATTCCTTCGTGGGGATGGTAGAACAAACAGCGTGCCACGCGGACTCGTTTCGGTAATTTGGGGGGTGTTGGAACCGTCGTGGACCGGGCAAAATGGCCGTTTTCGGGGCCGAAATGGGCTGGAATCTTGGATGTGAATTTTCCGATGATATGGCCACGAATGCAGTTACGACGCGGTGATCCAACGCCTGAAGACCGGCGAAAGTTTCGGCAAATGGCATCAGCGTGCCCATCGACTATGCACCTTTGGGGGGTCCGAAGCCTCCTTACTACCCTCCTATTCTTAACTTGCTGCCAACATTTGCGGTTAAATCCAGCCGAGAAAAACGGCATGGAAAAGGGCGGCATCGCATCCGGGGCGGCGCTTACCGCCGTGGATTTCAGCAACCCGGCGGCGCCGGCGGCGATGGATCTGCCGCTTCAAATTCCTGCCGCCAAAAACGAATGGACAAATTTTGTCGTGCAGCTGCGCAACGTTCCATCGCCACTAGCGGGCTCGACATGGACATTGCACATTCAATCGCCGCCCGAAATTGGGGCGGGCAATTTTCGCGCCTATCAAATCTTGCCGGTGCCGGTCGAGACCAATCGCGCCGGATACGTTCGGCAGACAGGATTGCCCGTCGGCGCGGCAGAGCTTCCGCGCGCTCCTGCCGTTATCTATTCAAGACGGCGCGATCGCGATGTCATCACTGCGAACGACATCGCATATTTTTATCTGGGTCGATGTCCACATTCCGCCGGAAATTTCCGCCGGGGATTATTCCCTGTCGTGCTCATTACAGACGGACGAAAAGTCGGGGGCCATTTCGCAAATTCCAATTTCTTTGCATGTGTACGATTTTGCGATTCCAGACGAGCGCCATCTCACCATGGTGAGCCGCATCGACTGGAGTTCGCTTCAGCGGCTTTACGAGGATCGATTTGAAGCCATCACGCCCAGGCTGATGAATCGGGGCGATCCGGTTTACGCGGCCCCTCTGGAAACGCTCGACCAACTGGTCAATTTGAGCGAGGATAATCGGGTCGAGGCGGTCATTCCGCGCCTTCAGCCGACGGTGAAATGGCCCGCCGGCGAGCCCCCTCAGGCGGATTGGTCCGATTTCGATACGGTGGTCGCCCCCTGGATGAGCGGGGAAGCCTTCGCCGATCGCCAGCCCCTGGCGTATTGGCCCCTGCCGGCGATCGATTACCTCAATAACTTCGACGATCGAAATCGCCAGGCATACTGGAGCGAGGCAGCGAGCCATTTCAATGCGAACGACTGGCTGAACCGCTCGTCGGCGTTTCTTGTCAGCCCCCCCGGCGCATCGGGCGGACGAGGCCCAGGCGGCGAAATTGTCTGCCGAAGCGCAGCTCATTCTGGAAGCGCATCCCTTGCTGCGAGTAACCGTGCCCCTGGAGGACGATCAACTCCATTTCGCCGATGAGCAAAATCCTTCGATGATCGATCCCCACAGCGCCGATCGCGTCATGGCCGCGGCGAAGGGAATTGTATTTGCCGCGCCCAAACTATCGTGGTCCGCCGATGTTTCCCCGCCGGATCATTGGCTGCGCACGGATCTCCCGGGCCTGGTGCCATATATCGGCGCCGGCGGGGACGAGCGCGACGTGCGGCTGTGGGCGTGGATGGCTTTCCTTAAACGCGCGGGATTGATTCCGTGGAACGATCCCCTGCCGCAGAGCAACGCGCTCTCCGAACCCGGCGATCCCTCGGAGATGGTCTGGTTCTATCCCGGCAAATGGTTCGGCGTGGATGAGCCGGTGCCGACGCTGCAACTCAAATGGCTGCGCCGCGCCGAGCAGGACTATGAATATCTCTATCTCGCCCAGCAGCGCGGCATGTCAACCAATGCGTTTATGCTGGCCCGGCTGATCATCAAGCCTGTCGAGATTCAGTCGGATCAGTCGCCCGATCCGGAATATTCGCTTTTAACCGGGACGGTGGATCAAGCCACCTGGGACAACGCCCTGTCGCTCTTGGCGCGGACCATTCTGCTGCGCGCCACCGGCGCGGACCCGACGAGTCCCGAAAATCGCGCCAAACTCGTCGCGTTGAATCTGGACACCATCCGCTGGCAGGAGCCAAAGGAACGGCCCTATATATTGCCGCGTGTGGCGCAGTGGCTATGGGAAATGCCGCCCGACCCGCAGGGGAATCAGAAAGTCTTCGTCCGCCTGGGCGTGGATATTTACAACGCCGGGGACAACCGCCCCACCGACAATCTATTGCAGTGGGATTCCGCCAGCGCCGGTTGGGAATTCCAACCCCAACCGTTCGTCATCGGCCCGCTTCAGACGTATTGGGTGCAGCGTTTTTCGCTCGAGGCACGCGTGGATTTGCAGAATGTCTCGGCGGAATCGCGCCGGCCTTTGGAAATCTCCTTCATCGACGGATACACGCACGACGAATACCGCGCCCAGGCAATGCTGCCCATCGCGGTCAGCGACCGGCGCGAAGGAAGACTCTCGATCGACGGGAATCTGGACGATTGGGACCAATCCTACGAAATTCATACCGGACGGCTCACTAAAATGCTCGACCGCCCCACCGTTCAGCATTGGCGGATTCAGCCGGCGGAAACGAGTTCCACACTCTTTAGCGGCTGGGGGGAGGACAATTTCTATTTTGCATTTCATGTTCGAGGGACTGGGGCCGGCCAGCCGCTGCATCGGAATTTCATCGAGCAGCAATTCCGGCGCGGATGGGGTGAAGACCTTTGCGAGATGCTGATCCAGCCGATCTATGATGACAACACGATGGGACCGCTGACTTACCTCGCCTGTAAGCCCAATGGCGTGTGCGTGGTTAGCCACTCGATCGCGGGGGCGACAAGGCCTTCGGATTCCAGCGCCCAAACGGATACGACCGTGCGATATGCCGCCAATCCGCAGTCGGGTGCCTGGGATGGGGAGCTGGCGATACCGTGGTCGGTGCTGCTCGACGGCAACCGCCCCCTGCCCCGTCTGCTGCGGTTCAATTTCATCCAGCATCGGGCCGCCAATGGCGAATCGGACAGTTGGGCCGGCCCCATCGATTACGACCGGGACGACCAGCTCATGGGGCTCCTTTATTTAAGGGACACCAGCCCCCCCGGCATGTCACAAATGCCATAAACTGGATAGCCCTAAACCCTCCCCCTGCGCAAACCACCGCTTCGCGCAAGTCATTCTAGATTAACATTATATGGACGTACCAATGGGCTATGAAAGTGCAGATTTCCTTGGCGATTAGGGGTTTGTGGGGTAGCTTCGGTATGATCTTCAGATCGTCATGCTCCGCGGTGAGGCGGAAGCAAGCTGGGTGATCGCTTTGGACGAGCTTCGTCCATTCATTCGTGGGAGAAACAGATGTTCCTTTCTCTGGTTCGCCGCCCTTGGCGCGGTGTGGCGGCGCTGATGTTCTCTGGCGTGTTCGCCGCCGCCGCCCAGGCGACGCCCGTGGTCCTCACGGATGGAAACTCGTCGGTCGATTTCGACCCGGCAACCAAAACCGGCCAGTCGAGCTGGGTCGTTGACGGCGCCAACGAATTGACCGAGGGTTGGCTCTGGGGCACCACCAGCACGGGCGCCCTCTCCACCATAAGTAACCAGTTTTCCAGCGGCGGGGTTCTCTCCGCCACCTATCAAGGCGATGGATTTAACACCGTCCTTAATTTCACGCTCGTCGGTGGCAGCACCGGCAGCAAAACCTCCTCTATTATCGAAACCCTGACCTTCAACAACACGAGCGACGCGCCGATTCAGGCCAAAATTTTCGATTACGAGAATTTCGCCCTCGATGGCGCGGCCGGCAACGACACGCTGACGTTGAGCGGGTCCCCCGTGAATACCGCCGATCAGACTGATCCCCTCGGCACGGACGCCAATGTCGTCGCCACCGGCGGCGGCGCGGCGCCGGACTTCTATCAGATCGGAACCAACGGGTCCGTCCTGGCTCTCTTGGCCAGCACGAATGACACCGTCACGCTCAATGACAACAGCACCGGTCCTCTGGTTGGCGATGACAGCTTCGCCTTTGAATGGGAGCCGACCATCGATGCGGGCGGGAGCTTCCAGATCAGTGTCAATCAAACCATTACGGGAGGCGCGATGGTGCCGCTGCCCAACGCTGCTCTCAGCGGGGCGGGACTCCTCGGCCTCCTCACAGGCATCGCGCTGATGCGCAAAGCGTTTCGGGCCTGGGCCTGATTCGCGCCACGGGATCGAAGATATTCACATCGTCCCCCAAGCCAGCCGCGGCACTCTTCGCCGCGGCTGGAGTGTTTCTATCTCCTGATTAAACGACGCCATTGCGCGAAAATCTGGCGACGTTTCGCGCCGGTCGATTGTCGCAAACCATACCGCCAATGTCGTTTTCGACGAAAAATCGCTGCCTCTCCATTGTGAAGCGCATACGCGAAATCACCGGGGAAACGCGGTTTCGCGTGCATGAGCGCCCGGTTCAGGCCGCATAAATGTCCAATAAATGATGCTCAAAATGATGCGCTTTTCTGTTGACTGATTCCGCGCGTCCGTGTTATAGGACCCGCGACGGCCTAGTGGAGGTATTTGGTATCGGTGTAGCGGATTAACATTTCGATTCATCTCCCCTCCCCTCAGGCGGTCTCTGTTCTGTTTTGCAGGGTTGTTAGTTGTTCAAAAAGTAGATCGGCAAGAGGCCAGTGATCCACCGGCCAAGCCATGAAGAGAGTCCGCGCGGACGCGGCGGCTTTGGACGGGGATCACGCATTTACCTTACTTAAGGTGGAAGGTGGAGAGATGTACGTACATCCTGGGGTTAAACGGTCAATATCGGGGAAGCGCTATCTGGCATGGGCTCTGGGGCTTGGCGTGGCCGGGCTGCTGGGGGTGCCCAAAGCGGCATTTGCGCAGACACAAGTCAATGCGGGATTCTCGTTCTACCAGGAAGATGAATTCGAGGCGGGGACTTCCGAGACCCAATCCAGTCCGGATTACACCAGTACGGCAATGATCAGCGTTAACCCGAATATCGGCGGCGGCAGCGACGGATATGTCAACGTCGTCGATGGGAACGGCAATTGGGTCGTTCAGAACATGCCGGTCATTCCCCAGCAGAGTTCGGCTACGACCAGCGCCCCGGTGGATCTGGGGACGCCGGACGATTCGCAAGACGCTTCTGAATCCGCCGCCGTCTATTTCTCCACCAATCCGGTAGCCAGCGCGCCCTCGGGTGGAACCGATCAGTCTTATTCTTTGGCGACCGATGACATCGACCCGCAAGGGGCCGGGACCGATCCCAACGAGGCGACCGATGAAACGGAATATAATCCGACCATCGGGCCGGGCGGGGCGCCGGGTGTGAACTCCTTTTCGCCCAATTGGGCCGGAATTTTCTCCGGCACGACTCTGGTCTGGGTTAAGAACTTCAACACCTATAACGTGCAGGCGGCGCTGAATCAGTGCGGTCCCTCGGCGGAAGCCAACGGAATCAATTATCTGGCGACGAACAATGCGACCTTCGCCGCCGCGCTGGGCGTCAATTTCAACAACAATCCTGGGCAGGGAATCTTCTCCTCGATGGCCAAAACCGGCACAACCTATACGCCCACCGGTGCCTATCCCTACGCCGGCAACGCCTCAACCTATTACGTATCGACGGCCAACGCCAACTCCGCCGCCAGCATTCAGACGTTGACCAATTCCGGCAGTGCCGCGACGTCGAGCCTGGTTGCCCTGATGGACGTCGCCACCGCCCGCCAGGCTGGGACCGTAGCCGGGCCAGGGCCGATTTACTCCGAGACCCAGAACCGCACGGCCGGCAGCGGCGTGTATCCCCTTCAGGGTTTGATTAATTTCATGAACGGCTACGCCGCGCCGAATCTGAAAGTCAGCGTCGGTTATGAGAGCGTCGCGCATTTGAAAACCCGACCGTGCCGGTGAACGCAAACATGACCGTCGCTGCCCAGAATGCCGGCACCATCAATGTGAACTCCAGTCCCGAATGGATGTTCCAGCAGTTGATCAACGGCGCGATGGTGACCCTCTCGTACGCGTCCTATACGTACAACGCCAGGGTGACATGGAATAACACCAGCGGCAATATTATCGGGACCCCGACTTTTGGCGCGACCACACAAACCGTCTCGCACGAAGTCATGTTGTCGGCCATGACCAAAACCGGCCTGGGCGCCAACGCCCAATATCAGGTGCTGCTCACCTCCGACCTGAACCAGGCCAACGACTTGAGCCTGGGAAATAATCCCAGTTTCTGGTCGACGATCGGAAGCAAGACTGGAAGCATAAACGCCTACCTGAACGGGCCCGGCATGTCCGGAACGGCGCTCCTTCCCGGAGCTATTAATAATGGCAACGGGACCAGCACCGGAACCTATCAGATCGATTACAGCTACATCACCGCCATTGAAGTGGCTTCCGTGCCGGAACCGGCCTCGGCCTCCATGCTGCTCATTGGAGCCGCGGGACTGCTCGGCCGGCGGCGTCGATCGCGACACCTTGCTGTTTAACTTGGGACACCATCCCTAGGTCACATGTGTCCGCCCGCGGAAGCGTTTCCGCGGGCGGCGCTGTTTGGAGACCGGGGCTTGCAGGGTTACAATTCGCACGTCAATAGCCATGGAAGGTGCTGATGCCTCGGGATATTCCAGTCGGCAACGGATCGCTGCTGGTCGCATTCGATAATCGCTATCAAATCCGCGACGTTTTCTTTCCGCATGTCGGGCAGGAAAATCACGCCGGCGCCGGGCCGTGCCGGTTTGGGGTATACGCGGATATCCCGGCCGCGGGAAAGAGCCGCCTGGCCTGGACAAGCGACCCCGCCTGGCAGATTCGCCAGCGATACCTCCGCGATTGCCTGACCACCAGTGTCAGTCTGGATCACGCCCAACTGCGGCTCTCCCTCTACTGCAACGACGCGGTCGATTTCCATCGAAATATTCTGGTGCGGAAGATCAAAATCAAGAATCTCACCGAGGCCGCGCGCACCGTTCAGATCATCCATCATCAGGACTTCAACATGTTCGGGACGAAAGTGGGCGACACCGCCTATTTCGATCCGGAACTGAAATCGATCGTCCACTACCGCGGCAAGCGATACCTGATGGCCACGTTTTTCTCCGGCGCAGAGCAGCGGATCGATGAATACGCAACGGGAACCAGCGGCTTTCAAGGCGCCGAGGGAACCTGGCGCGACGCGGAAGACGGGCACCTCCAGGGGAACGCCATCGCGCAAGGCGCCGTCGACAGCACGATCAGCCTGCACGTGCCGGTGCGGGGCGGCGGGGAATCGAGCGTTTACTTCGCGATGATCGCGGCCGAGTCGCGCGAGGAATTACTCGAGCAGCATCGCTGGCTCCTTCGCCAGACCCCGCAAACGGTGCTGGATCGCACCACCAGCTACTGGCGGCTTTGGGTCGGCGGCACCCACATCAACTTCGGCAATTTGCCCGCCAAGGTCGTCGAACTCTTCAAACGCTCGCTGCTGGTCATGCGCACGCAGATCGACAACGGCGGCGCCATCGTCGCCGCAAACGACAGCGATCTGCTGCAATACGCGCGCGACACCTATTCGTACATGTGGCCGCGCGACGGCGCCCTGGTCGCCGATTCATTGGACATGGCGGGACTGCCGGACGTCGCCAAATGGTTTTACAGTTTTTGCCGCGATGTGATCACACCCGAGGGATATTTCCGCCACAAATACAATCCGGACGGCTCCCCCGCTTCGAGTTGGCATCCCTGGGTGATGCGCGGGCAGAGCGCCATGCCGATCCAGGAGGACGAAACGGCCCTGGTCGTCTGGGCGCTCTGGCGGCATTACTACCGCTACCGGGACATCGAATATATCCGCCCCCTCTGGGTGGACCTGGTGCAAAAGGCCGCCGATTTCATGGTGCGATATCGCGATCAGCGGACCGGCCTGCCGCTCCCCAGTTACGATCTATGGGAAGAGCGCTGGGGCGTGCACGCCTTTACGATCGCGACCGTTTACGGCGCCCTCAAAGCCGCGCGCAACTTCGCCGTTTGCTTTGGAGAGCGCGCCAAGGCCGAGACCTACAACCAGGCTGCCGAAGAGATCAAAACATCCGCCGCGAAATATCTGTGGAGCGAAAAGCACAAGCGCTTCGTCCGCCGCCTCATTCCGCGCGACAACAACACCAACGGCGACGACATCTACGAAGTCGATGAAGTCGTCGACGCCTCCCTTTACGCAATTTACAAGTTTCATCTGTTCGACGCCCACGACCCGCGCGTCGAGCAAACCATGCGTCAGGTCGAAAGCCGCCTGTGGATCAAAACCCGCGTCGGCGGCGTCTGCCGATACGAACACGACAACTATCACCGCGTCAGCACCGATCTCGCCGGCGTGCCCGGAAACCCCTGGTTCATCTGCACCCTATGGCTCGCCGATTATTTCATCACCCGAGCGCAATCCGCGGCGGATCTGAAGATGGCGCTCCCGATTTTCGAATGGACCGCCAGCCACGCGCTCGAATCCGGCGTCCTAGCCGAGCAAGTCAACCCCTACACAAACGAGCCCATCAGCGTCTCCCCCCTAACCTGGTCCCACGCCGCCGTCGTCGGCACCGTGATAACTTATTTGGAAAAGCTCGAAGAATTACAGACCTGCTCCGAATGCAATCAGCCGATGTTTCATGTTCGCCATGACGGCCCCACTTCCATGAAGAGCCAGGCGAATTTCGATCGCCTCGAGGTTTGGCCGCAATCCCCCAACGAGCGCGAAATGACCAGCGCCGTCGGCCGATTCACTTCCACCGACCCCCACACCGGCCGCCAGCAGGCGGTCACGCTCGGAATCGACATCCGCGACTGCATCGGCTGCGAAGTCTGCGTGGCTCACTGCAAGCAAAACGTCCTGCGAATGGTCGACGGCAAGGCTCTGGTCGATCTGCAAAATCTCAATCAGTGCGATCTCGATGCCGAGTGCGTCGAGGTCTGCCCGACCGATGTCGTCATGCTGCGTGTAGTTCCAATCGAGCCGGCTCTTCGCGACGCGAAAGCGCCCGTCGCGTGAAATAAACCAGCAGCCCGACAAACGCCAGACAGAGCAAAACCTCATTCGTCCACGCCGATGGAAACGCGTCGCCAATGAAGTGATACCCGAGGATGTGCTTGGCGACGATGTTCTGCTCCGCGAATTGGCTGGGGAGATGATCGCCAAGCACGATGCCGGGGAGACGCTGGCCCATGACGGGCCGAACGGCGTATTCAGCGTGTTCATTGTGCAACTGAAATAGAATCCCCAGCACAAAATCGATTCCGCACCCGCACACGCCCAGGATCTGCCACGGAACCGACAGTCGCGGCAAAAGCGACGCGAAGCGCATATTCCAAAATAAATCAGCGGCAGCCCCCACAGCGGCAGCGACCCCCAAGCCTTCAGTTCCGGAGTGGATGCGATTCCCAGCAACGTCGTAACAACAAACATCATGAGCCAGAACCGCCCCACCACTGGCGCGAGATTGAGCCGCCGCAGATGCACCACCAGGATCAGCCCGCCGAAAATTCCCCACGCAAACGGGATGGTCGTCTGATCGAGGCAGAAAATCAGGTCGCGAATTAGCGCCGGCGGGTCGCTCTGCGCGAATTGCCCATAGGGAACACTGCGGAAGAAATACGGCACAAACACATTGACCGCGTTCCCCCCCATCACCGCAATGCGAGTCCACGACTGATCTTCGATCGCCCACGCCGTCGTGTTCGTGCGCACAGTATGGCTCACGCCGTAAGTGTGAATCGCCCAAACAAACCACGTCGCCAGCAGCGCCGCGCACACCCCCGCGATCGTCAATATCTCCCCGAACTTGTTTCGACGCTTCGGCCAGACGGCGACCAAATAATGCAGCCCCAGCGCCGCCGCCCAGGCGCATGCGTAATAATGCGAGAGACACGCCATCGCCACGAAAAAAAATCCGGCGGTTAATCGACCGCGATCGTTTTTCATCCACCCGCGCAAATAAAACCAGACCGCCAGCAAACAAGGCATCGCCGTGAATGATTTTGTCCACGCAAATTCCACGTTTTCCATCACCGCGGCGTTGGTGGCGAGCAAGAAAAGTATCGCGGCGGTCGCGGCGCGGCGGCCGAGTTTTCTATTCGCGCCGCTGGTTACGAAAAGAAAACAAACCAGCGCGGGAAGTAAATTCAAAAACAGCGCGATGAACTGATAAGTTTTAAAATCGTTGCCGTACAGCGCCATGAAATGCGCGCAAACCAGGTTCATCAGCGGCGGCCGCGCCGTCAGGAGATACATGCCGAGAATTCTGTAATTCAAATCCCAGTGCTCAAGAAAGAAAAGCGGGCGTTTGTAATGTTCGATCCAATCAAAATAGATATCCCCGCCGCCAAAATTGCGAATATCCGCGGCTTGCAAAAGCGCCCAGCACCAAAGAACCCCAAACGCGCCCAAAACCCGGCGAATATGCCGCCGCGCAATCAATCGCCGCAAATCTTTCCACGATGCGATCGTCATCGCGCCGCAAATCGCGGCCAGGATTCGATGCGAATTAATCGTTGGCAGATTCGCCGCGTAAATGAACATCGACCCAGCGTAAATAAACACCAGCGACGCGGCGACCGAAGCGCAAAGAGTTTCCAGCGGCTTCCAGCGGAAATGGCGCACGAAAAATAATCCCGGCCCGATCGAAGCCACGGCGAGCCACAACAAGAGGAGCGGAAAATAAACCGGGATGGATAATAACATGATGTATCAACAGCCGCGGCGGATTCGCGGCGTGCGAGCCCCGCGCGGATCATGTACACTATCGGCATGGAGAAGAACGGAATGCACAAAACGAGCGAAATCCTGCGCGTTGGCGTGATCGGTTGCGGACGAATGGGACGTCTGCACGCGCGGGTTTATTCGCAAATGCCCACGGTCAAAGTCATGGGGGTTTATGATATTTCCGAGGATGTGCGCACGGCGGTCGCCGAGGAATTCAATCTCACCGCCGCCAAATCGCTCGAGGAATTGCTGCCGAATCTCGATGCCGTCACCATCGCGGTGCCGACGAAGTTTCATCTCGGAATCGCCGAGCAATGCTTGCGCAGAAAGATCGCCTGCCTGATCGAAAAACCCCTGGCGAAAGATACCGTCGAGGCCGCCAAGATCGTCGAACTCGCCAAACAATTCAGCACCACCGTGCAAGTCGGCCACATCGAGCGATTCAATCCCGCGATTCGAGCCATGGCGCGATTGAAGATTCAGCCGCGGTTTCTGGAAGTCACGCGCATCAGCCCCATGACGTTCCGCAGCATCGACGTCGGCGTCGTGCTCGACATGATGATCCACGATATCGATATCGTCCTGAGCCTCGCCAACTCGACTGTGTCGAAAATCGACGCCATCGGCGTCAGCGTCCTCGGCGAATACGAAGACATCTGCAACGCCCGCCTCACCTTCGCCAACGGCTGCGTCGCCAATCTCACCGCCAGCCGCCTGGCGATGCGCACCGATCGCCGCCTGCGCGTCTTCAGTCATGACGCCTACGTCTCAATCGACTATCAAAAACGCCACGGCACAGTCATCCGCCGCGGCGGAAATGTCGAGGCCATCCGCAAGGCCGTCGCCCAAATCCGCGCCGGCGAAATCGAGGACCTCTCCCAACTCAACTACAAGGACCTGGTCCATTTCGAGGAACTGCAAAGCGACGATGTCGAGCCCCTGACAGCCGAGTTGGATTCGTTCGTCGAGGCGATGCAGACAGGCTCCCGGCCGCTGGTGAACGCCGAGGATGGAATGCACGCGGTGGAAGTCGCCCAGCGAATCGTCGCGGCGATTGGGCCGGCGAAGCTGGGATGAAGATAGTTGCCAGGTGCCCAAAGAAGGCCGGGATTTTCTGACAACAACCGATGAGTCCTAATCTTTATCTTGCTCCTAATCTTCTTCGTAATCTTAATCTTGATCTTAATCCTAATCTCCGCGTTGGCTTCCCCCGGTGAATTCAGTTTTGCCACAGATGGGGCACCGATTCACACACATTCTCCGCGAAAGCCAACGGATGGCCATCCGTTGGGAACCGACCTCACCCCCAGCTTCGGCAGCCGAGTGCTCACCAGCATCCGTCAGCTAGCCGAAGGACCGCCGTGGTGGCGAACTGGCGGCTTGGCTGTTTGATGAATATTGAATAAATTGGGCTGGAGGATTGGTTAGGGCGCGGTCCATGGAACAGCTTGGAGTGGGACTATATTCCGACATCCTGCATGCCTTCTGCCCTCGGTTAGCGTCGTCGTGTTTGACGAGGAAAAAAATGTCCACGTAATTCACCGATCTTATCTAAAGAGCATCGGATTATATGAGTGATATGCGAGAAGGGACTTGTGGACGGTCGCTCCGGGAAAGGACCCCTTTATGACCGCAGTTCTTCTCACCCGCCACGATCCCGACTTTTCACTTCTGAACGGCAATATAAACCCTTCACGCTCATTTTACGCACAAATGTATCGCGATTACGAGCGGAAATGCCGCCTATTGGCTGACGCCGCCGGCGTCAATCAGTTTCTTTGGGCAGTGGAAAAGTCCAAAGGCTTCAAGCATTTCGAGATGATCAAGCTTGTGGAATGGGAAATAGGCGTGGACGAAAGCCGAGTCCTCGGCTACGTAGAGGACCGCGCATGGTTCGCATTCCTGCAGGGTCAGCGCGCCGGTCTCCAAGGATGCTTCTTTCGAAAACGGCCGCACCGGCACGATGGAAGCGTCCTGGTTCCATTCCCGCTTCGGCAAGACGAAATTCTGAAGAAGCGAATATACGAATTTCTTAACCCAAACAAAGCGAGAGTAATCCAAGAGTTGTCCTTCAATAGAACCCAATAAGACAGCGCTATCGGTTATGGTTGGCGAGCTAAAGCCGACTGAATTTCCTGCAATATTGTAATCACCTCGGCCGCCGATACCTGAAACTCGTTCCTCGCCACCTCTTCATTAACTCGAATAAACTCCTCAACTTTCGCCAAGAGCACTCTTTTCGCCTCTCGCTTCTCTCGTTTGTCCAATAGACTAAGGGCCGACGTCGCATCGGCCTCAAAACGCTGCGGGTAATATTTTTCGAAATCGTGCTGAGCTAGCTGACGAAACTGCCCCCGGTTCCAACCATGGTATTTCTCAACCAATTTACGCAGAATTTCGCTCTCGGTCTCGCCCCCATCCACTATCACCCAAGCCTTATTTCTGTACACGGGCTCCAAGTTCAGAAAACAGATCAGATCATTGAAGGTGTCGAATCTCGGCTCCACCTTTGAGAGCGAACCGGCGGAAAAAGTCCGCACGCGACCACTCAAGTCCGGTAAGAACCAAGGAATTAAGTACTCCCGAATGATCTTCTCGGCCGACGACTCCTCCAAAAACAGCCAGGCGCTCCACAGATAGTCATCAGCAAGCTCGTACCCGAGCTCGTCAAGCACCTCGTGGCGCGCCTCCGTCGTGCGCTCCACTTCTCGCACCTCAGCCGTTGGAATCGAAGAAGGCGGCGACAACTGGCAGACGCGGAAGACTTTTGCGTCGGCGATCCCGCCAAGCCTCCTCAATACCACGTTCGAATGCGTCGTAATCAGAAATTGATTTGTTTTAGCCTTATCAACGATAACATCGAGCAAGCCCTTCAGCGCCCTGGGATGCAAATCGTTTTCGGGCTCTTCGATAATAAAGAGCTTATCATCGGCCAGGCTTAAATCGGCCAAAATGGCGACCAAACTCATAACGCCCTCCCCCATTTGTGAGAGTGGTATCCGCGAAAAATTATCGATCATGTAGACCGCCTGTTTTCCGCCCGGACTTCCACTCGTGGTGATCCTTAGCCCAAGAATCCGCTCGCATGCGTCCATAAAATATTTGCACGCCGGAATGCCGGGATTGCACAGCTTGTCGACCTTTGCAACCAAGAACTGAAAGTTTGGCATTACGCTATCGGTGGTGTCGGCATTTATTGTCTCGACCAGGTCGGTGACTTTGCGCTTGGCCCCAAAAAGATAGATGAAGTTATCTGGCGACTTACCAGGGAATGGAGTTAGGGGACTCTCTTGCCTATGCGGACCGGTGGCGGTTGTGGTAAAAGTAGTCATGCTTGGCCCACCTCTCCCAACGATCTTCCTGATTTTGCCTAGGTTCGCCGGCAAAAAAGGCGGGGGCTTGGCCCACCCGAGCTCAATCGTAACGGTCAATCTCTGATCACCCTCCCTAATGTCGGCGGGTAGAAGCTGAGGGAAGCGATCCTGAAGCGACAGCAGCGGCCGAAGAAGCGTCGACTTGCCCGCATTGTTCGGGCCAACGATCACGTTGACGCCCTTCGAAAGCTGCAGTTCGAATGTGGGGAAACACCGAAGGCCTTCGCCGCTTATATTCTTGACCCACATCCTTAAATCCCTTTTTTTGAACGGCCTCCTCGGCAAACAGAGGCTACCGCCGCCGCCGGGGTGTGGCAAATCGTGCGGCGCTTTCACCGGGACGCTATTACTTGCGGAAAAAAAAACGCGAAACTTGTAAAACTCCCCGCCGATCACCGAGTGCCACGGACGGCGCATCCCCGGTGCCTACTTGATTCCGGTCAGGCCAGTTCGGACCAGCGTTCCCTTTGACCGACGGTTGAGTCGACCTATCCTCCGTTTCCTATCGTTGCCCGGGCTCGCCGACTCCCCGCCACCGAAACTGAATATTCAAAAACGAATTTCCAAATACCGCTTTTGGAAATACGCCAGGTCCATTCCGAATTAATTCCAATTTCCATTTTTTAGCCCAAAGACCGCCGTTTTGAACAAGCCGCAGGACCCCCGTGGCGACATTCATCGTTCATCGTTTCCCCCCGACCCGCAACTGGCAACTGGCAACTAATATGCATTTTTTAATATATCTCCCCCCCCCGCAACCCCCAGCCGCCCCGCCACTTGCGCGCACCCAAAAAATTAAATCTTCTTGCTACGAACGTATGCATTTTTTGATATACCACTGCCTACTGCCTTTTTAAGCTGCCAAACGCGGTCTTCTTCCCCTAGCAACAAACAACCAGCCGAAGGGCCGCCGTGGTGGCCAACCAGTAACGTGTCTATTAAACATTAAACAGACACCGCAACTCAAGTCCCCCCAATAACTTCCCCCAAAAAAGTCCCCAATTTCAGTTCGAATCGAAAAAATGTTGCGCAGCTTACCCCCATTTTTTTCCAAAATGATTTATTTTCCCTGCCCTGAGCCAAGTCGAAGGGGCCCTCTACTGCCCCACTTTTCCAGATCGCCGCGGCCGCAATGCGCGGGGAAATTCAGATTAAGATTATGATTACGATTACGATTAAGAGAAGGATTAGGATGCTTTGCCGGCAACTAGCCGAAGGGCCGCCGTGGCGGTCAACTAACAACTGGCAACTGTTCTTATCCATGCAAATTCCCATCCGTGATATCCGCGAAATCCGTGGTCAAATGAATTGGAAGATCTAACAATGAAACCACCGACAAATATCGAAGTGTTATTCGTCGCCGGGTTTGGGCCGATCGTTCAGGACCTCGCCGCTGCTCGGAAGTTTTATGGCCAGGCCTTGGGCTTGCCCCTGAAGGAAGAGCCCAATGGCTACATGCACACCGGCGCAATCGACGGCGTGAAGCATTTCGCCCTCTGGCCGCTCGAACAGGCGGCAGAGAGTTGTTTCGGCCGCAGCGAGTGGCCCGCCGATCTTCCCGTGCCGCAGGCTTGGTTGGAGTTTGATGTAGCCGATATCGAAAAAGCCACGGCCGAGTTGAAGTCGCAAGGCTACAAACTGCTGATCGCAATGCGAAAAGAACCCTGGGGCCAAACCGTGACAAGATTACTAAGCCCCGAAGGCTTGCTGGTAGGAGTGACATATACTCCCGCGATGCGGGGCGGGGAGGGGAAAGATTAGGATTACGATTAAGATTGATCTGAGTTGTCAGTTGTTAGTTGCCAGCTGCCAGTGAGGGGCGGAGATTTAACCGCGGATTTCGCGGATGGCGCGGATAAGAATTCAAATCTGGTAGGGACAACGAGACTAAAAGGCTTGGAGACGGAGAGACTTGGAGACGGAGTGGGTCGCAAGAAAATGGTCTTCTCTGCATCCGTGCGTATCTGTGAAATCCGTGGTTGAATCAGAATTCCTTGGCGTGCTTGGCGGGTTGGCGATTTATATCTATTGCGGGGGCGTTGGGTTGCCTTGGCGGCAACGGGGGATTGCAGTTATTGGGGATTGATTGCCGTGGGGGCAACTAATTGGTAGAATGCGGGTCGGGAACCCGGCGGGGTTGTGATGGCTTACCTGTCGCGCATTTTCTGTCTATCCGATCAAGGCGCTGGAGGGGGTGTCGGTTGATGCGGCCAGGGTTTTGGAGACGGGGGCGCTGGCGGATGATCGACGGTTTGCCATCTTTGATGCTTCGGGGGGATTCGTTAATGGGAAACGAAATCATCGGGTGCATCTGCTGCGGTCTGCGTTTGATCCGGCTAGCGCGGAATTGAGAGTTTGGAGCGCGGAATCGGCTTCGCGAAATGCGGACCCCCTCCCTTACCCTCCCCCTGAGTACATGGGGAGGGAACAAGAAGACGGCGCGTCGATAAAAGAAGAGGTCCCTCACGCCAACCCGCGGACTGCCCCTCACCCTAGCCCTCTCCCCGAGTACAGGGAGAGGGGAAAAGAGCACGGGGAACGGAGGCAAGAGGACAGGGAGAGGGGACCGGAGGGGAAGACCTTCAATGTGTTCTCTGAGCGGGCGGGGTTGGAGGAATGGCTTTCGGGATTTTTTGGGGAGCGGGTTTGGTTTCGGGAGAATTCGGATGTGGGGTTTCCGGATGATTTGGAGTCGCCGGGGCCTACGCTTGTGAGTACGGCTACGCTCCGCGCGGTGGCGGAATGGTTTGGGCTTTCTCTCGAACAGACTCGGGCGCGGTTTCGGACTAATTTGGAGGTGGATGGGGTGCCGCCGTTTTGGGAGGACCGGTTGTATGGGGTGCGCGGGGTTGTGGTGCGATTTAGTTTGGGGGAGATCGTTCTCGATGGGATTAATCCTTGTCAGAGGTGTGTGGTGCCGGCGCGCGATCCGGGGACGGGGGTTGGTTTGGCGGAGTTTGCGAAACGGTTCGTGGAGTTGAGGCGGAAGTATTTGCCGGACTGGGCGGAGGAGTCGCGGTTCAATCATTTTTATCGGCTGGCGATCAATACGCGGCTCGTGGATCGCGGAAGTGGGATGTGCGTTCAGGCCGGGGACGAGGTGAAGGTGATTGGGCCGCGGGGGACGGCGGCGGTGCCGGCGCCGGCGCCAAAAACGGGGAAGTGGTCGGGGAAGTTGCTTGTGCGGGAGGTTTTGCAGACTACGGCGTCGGTGCGGACGTTTCGATTGGGGGCGGTGGATGGGGGGAATTTGCCGTTCACGCATTTGCCGGGACAGTTTTTGAATATTGAGGTGCCGATCGGGGGGGTGAAGCATCGGCGGTGTTATACGATCGCGTCGCCGCCGACGCGGGTGGAGTATTGCGATTTGACGGTGAAGCGGGAGGAGGAAGGGACGGTTTCGCGGTACCTGCACGATGCGGTGCGCGCGGGAATGGAGATCGAGGCGTCGGGGCCGGGGGGGAAGTTTGTGTTTACGGGGGAAGAGGCGGATGCGGTGATGCTGGTTGGGGGCGGGGTGGGGATTACGCCGCTGATGTCGGTGATTCGGTATCTGACGGATCGGAAGTGGCCGGGGAGGATTGAGCTGGTTTATTGTGCCAAGAGCGTCGAGGAGATTATTTTTCGCGATGAGTTGGAGAAGTTGGCGGCGGCGCATGGGAATTTGCGGGTGACGATGACTTTGACTCGGGAATTGAATGGGCGTTGGGCTGGGGAGCGCGGGCGCATCAGCGCGGAGATGTTGAGAAGGTGCTTGCCGGAGGCGAAGCGGAGGAGATTGCATGTTTGCGGGCCGGTGGAAATGGCGGGAGAGGTGACGCGGATGCTGCGCGAGGTGGGAGCAGGCGCGGAGGAGATTTATTCGGAGGCGTTCGGGGGGAAATTTGCGAACGGCAATGGGAACGGGAACGGGCATGCGAAGAATGGCGGGCCCATTGTGGGGTCGGTGACGTTTGCGGAATCGGGGAAATCGGTGGGTTTGCATGCGGGGCAGTGCGTGCTCGATGGAGCGAAGACGGCGGGGATTGGGATCGACCGCGGTTGCCTGGCGGGGATTTGCGGGAGGTGCAAGGTGCGCGTGCTCTCGGGAGAGGTGACGATGGAGGTGGACGAGGGGCTGGGGGAAGAGGATCGCCGCAACGGGTTTGTGCTGGCTTGTCAGGCGAAGGTATCGGGCAGCTTGGTGGTGGAAGCTTGAGGGAAATCAATATAGTTGCGAGTTGCCAGTAAGAGATTTAACCGCGGATTTCGCGGATGGCGCGGATAAAAGGACGAAATGGTGGTTTTTGTTTTCGGCGGGCATCCCCGTAGTCGGTGGTCAGCAGTTTTTCTTCGCGGTGGGAGTTTACCTGCCGGGGCGGTCGTGCTGCGCGGTGGGAAAATTATTTGATTTCTGCTTGCGGGGGGGAGTCTGAGACGGGTTGAGTGGTGGGGTTCCAGTGGGCGGCGTTGGTTGGGGTTAGTTGGCCTGTGACTCTGAGTAAATCCAGATAGAAAACTGTGCGGTCGAAATTGGCACTGGTGTAGACCAGCTGGGCATTGAGGAGGGTGTCCTGGGCGACCAGGACATCTAGGGGGATGGCCAAGCCGTTGTCCAGGAGTTGCTCGGATTGCTGTCTGGCGTCGGCGGCGGCTTTTACTTCGAGGGCTAAATCCGTTAGCTGCTTTTCTGTGGATTCGAGATTGTCGTAGGAGATCATGACGTCCTGGTCGATCTGGCGGCGGAGCATGTGCTGATAGAGGGCGGCCTGGCGGAGGCGCGACCAGGCGTCGCGGACGTCGGCTTCGATGATGCCCGCGGAGAAGATCGGGAGATTGGCCATCAGAATCGCGTCCCACTTGCTGGCGTCGGAATAATATCGGCGGAAGAGAAAGCCGGCGACGTTGAGGGAGACGGTGGGGTAATACTCGGCGATGGCGGCGTCAACGGAACTTTTTGCGGCGCGGACGCCGTCGGCGGCGGCGAGGAGGTCCTGGCGCGTATCGGCGGCGGTGTCGCGGTATTGATCGACGTCGGGGAGGGTTTGGGGGACTTGAACGTCGTCACTGAGGGGACCGTCGACGGCGGGGACACCGATGAGGAAGGCTAGGGTGTGACGGCCGTTCTGTACGTCGGTTAGAGCCTGGCGCAGATCGGCGCGGGTGGCGGCGACTTGTGATTCGGTTTGGGAAACTTCCAGGGCCAGAGCGAGGTGGTTGGCGTAGCGTCCGTTGACATCGCGCAAGCGGGCGTCGTCGACGGCGAGCGAATCGCGCAGCACCGGCGCACCTGCTGCTCGGAACGCAGCACCTGGTAATAGGTTTGGGCTACGTTGAGGAGAACGGTCTCCTGGGCGTCTAAAAGCAGTTGCTTTTGCTGGGCGATGCGCTGGTTGGCGGTTTCGAGATTGCCGAAGGAGGAGGGGTTGAGGGACATGGCTCCGACGACGGGGACTTCGACGGCGTGCCAGGTATTGCCGGAGACGACGAATCCGGAACCCTTGGCTGCCGACTGAACCTGGCCGGATGTGGCGGGTAAGGGCGGGTTGGTACCGACGGCGGGTTGCTGCTCGATGGTGAAGGAAGGTTGCAAACTGACCGTCGGGAGGAACGCGGCGACGGCGCGATTCTTATCGATCAGGGCCTGGAGATAATTTTCGCCATTGAGGGCGACTTCTTCATTGTCCTGATTGGCAAGCTGCATCGCGCGAGCCAGGGTGAGAAGCTGCCCGCTTTGATAGGCGCGAGGGCGCGTGGTTTGTCCCGCGTCTAACACATCGCGATAGGTTTGGACCTCGGCGTGCTGATTGACGCAGCCGGAGAGAAACATCGCCAATGCGAGGGCCATGCACAGGAAAAAGGGGGTTGTCCATCGGCATGGCATGGTTGAGACGGTTCCTTGGTTATGGGCGGACCGCCGCGGCCGGGGGATTGGGGATTTCGTGTTGCCCATTGGATTTAATATCGGGATCGGCGCCGTAAATTCCTGAAAGGAGTTGCATGGCTTCGACGACGGCGTGGCGCTGGGCGGCCGAGAGGGGCGACAGTTGTTTGGAGAGTTGCTTTTGCGTCGCTTGGCGGGAGATTCGAAAAGCTGCCGCGCTGCGCGGGGTGAGAGCGAGGGAGACTTGGCGTCGATCATCGCGGCAGATTTTTCTGGCGACCAGTCGGCGCGAGACCAGGCCATCGACCATTCGCGAAGCGGCCGGGAGACTGGTGCCGACGTAATCGGCCAGAGTCGAGAGGGAAGCCTTCGGACAAAAGCTGAGCAGAGCCAGGGCGCGGAACTGAGGAACGGAGAGATCGGCGAGCCTATGATCGCGCATAAGCCGACGAATGGCGCGGACCACGCGCGGAGCGACATTGAGTAACTGGCGGGCGCATTCGTCGGAGGAAACCTCCGAAGGCGGCGGGCTCGCCGGTTCGCTTGCCGTGGTTAATAGTTGCATTAGGCAAATAAATATACCCCCCGCCGCGGAAGGCGACAAGATGAGGAGTGGTCATTCATGTAAGGGGCTAGATGTACTGGGGTTAGATGGGTTTTTTGATGGCGATTTGTTTTGTTGTGTGAACAGGCTTACCTGGTTTGTCGTACCTATAATAAATTAGTCCTCCTTCCCTGGGTGGCGTGGAAACCGAGAGGTCCACGCCACCTTTTTTATTGGAGGTGGTAGACTGTGAACCGATAGGATTCTTCAGATGACGCTTGCGGTTCCAATTTCGGAGGCGGCCGAACGGCGCCTGGCGGACAAGGCGAGGGCCGCGGGGGTGGATCTTCCCACCTTTGTCGCCCGCCTGTTGGAAGCCGAGGCTCGCCGCCCGAGTCTGGCTGAACTCAGCGAGGACGTGCAGGGCAATTTTGAGCGGTCGAAAATGAGCGAAGAGGAACTGGGGGAGCGGCTGGAGGAGGAGAAGCACGCCGCTCGCGCGGCTCGGCGCGGGAAGCCCTTCGCCGAGTGACGCTGTGCATAAGGCCGTCTTCGACTGCAATATCTTCGCACAAGCTTTGATCAATTCGAACGGTCCCTCGGGGATTTGTGTTCAGGCCGTCCTAAATGGCGAAGTTACGCTGTTCATTGCCGACTTTGTGATCGCGGAAATTCGCGACATACCAAATAAGCCCACTCCGGCCAGATTGGGCGTGAGCGCCCAAAAGGCGGAAACTCTTGTTCAGCTTCTGCTTATCAAGTCGGAGTTGATCTCCAGCTTCCCCTCCCAATTCATTCATCCGATCGACGAGAACGACTCGGACTACATCAACCTTGCGCTCGCGGCCGACGCGAAGTTGATCGTGTCGCGAGATCGCCACCTCTTGAATCTGAATAATCCGTTGAAGCCATGGTCGGCTGATTTCCGGGCACGATTCCCACATCTTCAGGTCATCAGCCCCGTGCAATTGCTGGCCGAGTTGCGTCGATAGGTTCGTCCCAGCGGAATGCCAGACCAACCTGTTATGGGTTGCCCGGAAGATGTCCCCTCCCCACCACAACGATTTACAGTTCGATCCGCACGAAATAAAAAAACATTTTTTTGATTCTAATCCTGAAACCGGCCGGAATAGACTTGGGATCATGCACGCGATGGTTTTGCACAAGGCTGGGCCGATTGAGACGAATCCTTTGACGTTTGAGGAGATCGCGGAGCCTGTGCCTTCTAGCGGGGAAGTTCGGGTGAAGGTGAGCGTTTGCGCGGTTTGTCGAACGGATTTGCATATTGTGGAGGGGGATATTTCGCCGCCGAAGTTGCCGATTGTGCCGGGGCACCAGGTTGTGGGGATTGTGGATCGGGTGGGGGCGAATTGCCGGCGGCTGAAGATGGGGCAGCGGATCGGCGTGGCGTGGCTGCGGCATGCTTGCGGGGTTTGCCGGTTTTGTACTTCGGGCGCGAGAATCTTTGCGAGTTTTCGCAGTACGCGGGGTTTCATGCCAACGGGGGATATGCGGAATTTGCGAATGTGCCGGAGGATTTTGCTTACGAATTGCCGGAAGGGTACGACGATGTCGCGGTGTCGCCGCTGCTTTGCGCGGGGATCATTGGGTATCGGGCGTTCAAGCGGTGCAATCCGAAGCCGGGGGACAAGATCGGGGTCTTTGGGTTCGGGTCGTCGGCTCACATCATGCTTCAGATCGCCAAGCATCGGGGGCATGAAGTTTATGTGGTCTCGCGAAGCAAGAATCATCAGGAACTGGCCAGGCAAATCGGCGCGACCTGGTGTGGCGGGGATGCGAAGCAGATTCCGGTGAAACTCAACTCGGCCATCGTCTTTGCGCCGGCCGGGCCGGTAGTGCTGGAAGCGCTGTCGTCGATCGACAGGGGTGGCATAGTCTCATTGGCGGGGATTCACATGACGCCGATTCCGGAATTGGATTACGATAAGTATTTATATGGGGAGCGGGATATTCATCCGGTCGAAGCGAATACGCGCGAGGATGGGAGGGAGCTGCTGAGCGAATCCGCGGCGGCGGGCGTGCGGGCGCATACGACCGAGTATGAGCTGAAGGATGCGAATCGCGCGCTGGCGGATTTGAAGGCGAACAAAATCGACGGGAGCGCGGTTTTGCTTATTTCAAAGAGCAGTTAAAGCCAAAAGGCGAAGAGTTTTTTGCCACGGATGGGGCACAGATAAGATGGTTAGTTGCGAGTTGCCAGTTGCGAGTTGCCAGTAAATGCTTCGCTTTTAATCTGTGTGCATCTGTGCCCCATCTGTGGCGGTAATTCTTTTTCTTTTTTGCCGGAGGGCGGAGCTGCGCCCAATTAAAAAAGAGCAGCTTCGCCTCCGAGACGTATGGCTGGCGAAGCTGCTGGGATGAGAGTCGTGCAGTCGTTATCGGGCTGTCGCTGGTCTTCATTTTCTTTGCGAATCGGATTAGTCCGAGGGCCAGGAGGCCTAGGCCACCTTGCCAGACGGCTGCGGGGACGGGGACGACCACGCCGGGACCGGAGGGGGTGACGATGGGGATGGGCGTTCCGCCGGGGAGGACGACCTCAGAGGCGGTCAGGGGGATTTCCTTGAGGACGAAGTTGGTGCCGAGGCCGGCTGGGTCGGCATCGAGGGTTAAAACGCTGGGGTCGCCCCAGGTGCTGGTGACGCCGTTGGCCTGGGAGCCGCCGTAAACGATGACGGTCGAGCTGAAGAGGCCGCTGGTGTAACCGGTGCCGGGTTGGAACGGCGAGGACGTGGTGCTGGTGAAGGTGGCACCGCCGTTGTCATCGAGAAGTTGGAATTGGAATCCGCCCCAGGTCGAGCCGCTGCTGTTCTGCAACGATTCGCTGGAGAAGGTGATGGTAGGAGCGGCGGTCGAGGAGACCTGGGTGAAAGAGATCACCAATCCCTCGGCCATGGTCGAGAAATTTCCGGATTTGGTCAGGGTGAGATCGGTCGAGCTTGTCGTGGTGTTGGTCAGTGAGATCCCCGACGCTGGGGTGATGAGCCAGCCGTCGATGGTTGTGGGGGTCGTGAAGACGGTGGCCGCGGGCGCCGCGGCGGCTAGTAACTCCACGACGGCAGTGCAGGCCACTGCCACAAATAATTTCCCGATTCGCATATGAAAGCCTCCTGAAAGACTGCGGTAAATCGACCCACTGAAGAACTACATTGCTCTAGGGTGGTGCAAATTTCGGACCGATGCCCGCAAATGCAGTTTACTGATCGGTCGGTCTGACAAAGTGGCTTGAAGGAAAAGATGGGAAAGGATTCAGCCGGAAAAATCGGCCAAATTGTCGAGGCGGAAACGGCGCGACGTCGGATGCGAAAATCTGAATGGCTAGTGTTTTTCCTTAACGAATTGGCGCAGTGCCTCGGTGATTTCGATTACAGGGTCGTTCCACTGCTCAATTTTGGTTTGACGGTAGATTCGCAAACTTGGGTAATACGGGGAATCTGCGCGGTTCAGCAAATATGTGAAATACGGGCAAATTGGAACCAGCGCCCAGACGGGTCGGCCGAGTGCGCCGGCGAGATGGACGGGGGATGAATCGACACTGATAACCAAGTCGAGGAACTGCATCAGGGCGGCGGTGTCCGCGAAATCGGCGACGTCGTCCATGAAATCGATGATTTCGAGGCCCGGCGGGCGCGCGTCGGCGGTGCGCGGGCCTTTTTGAAGGCTATAGAACTTGACGTTCTCCACGCTCGCCAGGGGCGCGTAGTTGTCGATTTTGTAGCTGCGCTGATTTTTTACGCTGCCGGCCCAGACGAGGCCGACCTTGACGGCTGACTCGCCGGCGAAGCGACCTTGCCATTTTGTCATGCGCTCTTCGGGGGGTTTCAGGTAGGGAATGACGGGTCGAAAGTTTTCCAGCGTGACTTTGAGGAGCCAGGGGGTGCTTTGCAGGGGGAATTGGAGATCGAATTCCGGGAGCTGGGCGCCGCGGGCGACGACTTGGACGGGGCGGCGCATGGATTGGAAGAGGGAGAGGAGTTCGGGTTGAACTTCGAGGATGAACTTTTCGCCGTTGTCGGGGAGCATTTCGACGAATTGGGCGAAGAAGAGCGTGTCGCCGAAGCCGCCCTCGGTGGTGAGGAGAATGCGTTTGCCCGGGGCGGGGGAGCCGTCCCAGCGCGGGTGGGGGAAATCGCGGACGAGATCAAGGGCGGGGATTTGCAGGCGGGCCTCGTATTCGTCCCAGCCTCGGGAGAGATTGCCTTCGCTGAGGTGGATGAGGGACCAGGTCCACAGGTATGGCGGGGATTGGGCGGCGCCCATATCGAGCAGGCCGGATCGTTTCAGATAGGCGGTGCGCTTTTCGAAATCGCCGAGGATGCCGAGGAGGGAACTGAGGTTGAGCATGATCTGGGCGTTGTTGGGCAAGATGGCTTCGGCGCGGCGGAGGGCGTCGAGGGCCTCTCCCCAGCGGGCGAGTTCCATGAGGGTGACGCCCAGGTTGGAAAGCGTCGCGGGGTTTTGCGGGTTGATCTGGAGGGATTTATTGAGGGCTTCGACGGCGCCGTCCATCTCGCGGATGGCGCATAGCGAGATGCCGAGGTTGCTCCAGGATTCGGCGTCCCTCGGATCTAGGGCGATCGCTTTTTTGTGCGATTCGATGGCGGCAGCGAAATCGCCGGCGCTGTAGAGGGAGATTCCCAGGTGCTTGTGGACAGTGGGGTCGTGGGGATTAAAGGCGACGGCTCGGCGGAAGAGGACGATGGAATCGGCGAGTTGGCCGGCGTTTCGCTTGGCCTTGCCTTGGGCGAGCAAGGCTCGGGCGTGGGTTGGGCGGTCGGTGGTTGTCATATTTCCTTCCGGGGCGGAATCTTACCGAAACTGGTCTGCGTGGCTAGAATCTGAGAGCGTCTCCCAATTTATAATAGCGTCTGCGTCGCCGCCCTTTGCGGCACAGGCTAGGCACGGCGACGAGTCGTATCAAGTGAAGCGATACGGCGAGGAGCCGTAACGACGCATGGGCCGCAAAAGGCGGCGACCCGGAGGGTTGCGTCCAGGCGGGCCGTTCGCGTCGTTATCGCTCCTCGCCGGGTCGCTTTACTTGACCCAACTCGTCGCTCTGCCTATGCCCGGCCCGCCTGGACGCAACGCAGACGCTATTATAAATTGGGAGACGCTCTACTATGTCCTTTGAAATCACGGCGACGGGGCATTTTTCCGCGAGTCATCAGCTTCGGATGTATGACGGGTCGCTGGAGCCGCTGCATGGGCATAATTGGAAGGTGAGCGTCACCGTGGCGGGGGAAAAGCTGGACAAAATCGGGGTGGTGATGGATTTTCACGTGCTGCACCGGCTTATGGAGCGGGCGGTGGGTGCGATGCATAACCGGCATCTGAATGACTTGCCGGCGTTTTCGCAGGCGAACCCCTCGGCGGAAAATGTGGCGGGTTGGGTGGGGAAGCAGATTGACTTGCCGGAGGGGATAAAGCTGGTGCGGGTGGAAGTCTGGGAGACTGATGATTTTTCGGCCGTTTATCGGCCGTGAGGAGGTCGCAGGATTTCTCTGTGCGCCGGACATAAAATTGACCCTGTAAGACCCGATCAATAGGATTAAGAGCGGCAGCCATATGAAGTGCGACAGATGTAACAAGCTGGCAACGATCCACCTGACCGAAATCATCGGCGGCAAACAAATCCAAAAGCATCTTTGCGAGCAGTGCGCGGCGGAGACGGAAGTGCCGATCAAGCCGCATACGCCTATTAATGAACTGCTGACGAATTTCGTATTGGCGCACAGCGGGATGAGCAAGGAGACGGCCGCGGGTTGCGCAGTGCGGAATTAGCTGGGCGGAATTCCGGCAGAGCGGATTGTTTGGGTGCGAACACGATTATCCATTTTCGATAAGGAATTGTCTCCCCTGCTTCAGCGAGCGCATGAGGGGGCGACGCATCATGTTGGGAAGGTCCCCACACGCCGGGGTGGGAGCAACGTGCCGGCGAAAAGGCAACTGGATTTGGCGCGATTGCGGAAGGATTTGGCGCGGGCCGTGGAGGGGGAGGATTACGAGCGGGCGGCGAAGTTGCGGGATCAGATCCGATCGGCCGAGGGAGCGGCCTGATTTGGCATGAAACTCAGCGATCTAACCAGTCAGGCAGGCGAGTGGCTGCGCGGAAGCGGGCCGATGAGCGACATCGTGATCTCGTCGCGCATCCGGCTGGCGCGCAATGTCGCGGGGTTCCGGTTCCTTTCCAAATGCACGCGGCATGATCGCAAATCACTCGAGAAAAAAATCCGCGATACGATTCTCTCGGCTCAGCTCTCCCTGAAAACGCTTTATGTGGACCTGGAAGAAGCGCCGGATATCGATCGGCAGTTGCTGGTCGAGCGGCATTTGATCAGCCGGCCGCATAAGGACGCGGAGGGGGCGCGCGGCGTCGCCATCGGCGAGAACGAAACATTGGCCATCATGGTCAATGAGGAGGATCATCTTCGCATTCAGGTTCTTCGCAGCGGGTTGCAGCTTGAAGAGGCCTGGGAACAGATCAATGCGGTGGACGATCAACTCGAAGCGCTGCTTGATTTCGCGTTTCATCCGCGGTTTGGATATTTGACGGCTTGCCCGACGAATGTGGGGACGGGGATTCGGGTAAGCGTCATGCTGCATCTGCCGGGGTTGAAATTGGCGGGGGAAATTGAAAAAGTTTTCCGGGCGGCTAAGGATTTGAAATTGGCGGTGCGCGGGCTTTATGGGGAAGGGACGGAAGCGACGGGGGATTTTATCAGATTTCCAATCAGGCCACGCTTGGGCGCACCGAAGACGACATTATTCAGGATTTTAAGGATACGGTGATTCCGAAGATCATTGATTATGAACATCAGGGCGCAAGGCGCTGGTGGAGGATCGGAAGGTTGCGCTGGATGATAAGGTTTGCCGGGCGCTGGGGGTTTTGAGGTCGGCTCGGTTGCTGGCGCCGGATGAGACATTGGCGCTGCTTAGCCATGTGAGGCTTGGGGTGAATCTGAAACGGGTGGCGGATTTGGATATTAATAAGGTGAATGAATTGTTTCTGCTGACGCAGGAGGCGCATTTGCAGAAGATTTTGGGGAAGAAGTTGGAGGGGGAGGCGGAGAATGCGGCGCGGGCGGAGTTTGTGAGGCATCGACTGAACGGTGGGTAAAATACGGCCATGACAATCGAGAAGATTCGGGAGTTTTGGCGGGCGGAACCTTTTCACAAATTCACAATTCATCTGGCGGATGGGCGCAATATTCCTGTGCACCATCGCGAATTCATGTCCATGTCGCCTAGCGGGCGGACGGTCAATGTTTACCAGCCTGATGATTCTCACAATATTGTGGATTTGCTGCTTGTGACGGACATTGAGATGGGGGTAAATGGGCGCGACGCGGGCGGCGGCGGGGTTAAGCGACACTCCACGAATTTCCGGATGCGAGCCTGTGCTTATGTATGCGGCCGCCTAGCCATTTCTTTGAAGTATTTGCGAAAGCGATCCGCCCGCGGATTCAGGCCGCCGTCTTCGGGAACTTCGCTGGCATCATATCCGATCGATCGTACGAGCTTTGCGTATTCCCGGAACTCGTGAGGGACGTTGCCCGATCGCAGAAGCGCAAAGACCCGGCTGCGGACTCGCTTCTTTTGCTCATCCGAGAGCGAGGCCCGACGAAGTGCGCGAGCGGTGTTCGACTTCAAAATTTTGCCAAACGGGAAACCCTTGTCCTCTTCGATGAAGTCGATCCCGAGCGCGATACAGGCACGATCGCCGCTTTCAATTCCTGCGATCATTCTCTCCATTACCGGGTAAATCCAATGGCGACCGTCTGCAAAGTGCTCCTGGGGCGACAAGTCTTGCGGAGTTATCCCTAGCTCGGCTGCAAGTTGCGCATACCTCGACAGAATTCCCTCGCGGCTCCAGGGACCTTCTCCGTTGTAGTCGGTCACGCTCATACGATGACTGCCTTCCGCCGGTTGAACGTAGCGGAAACCTTCTAAATTGTACCAAGAACACGCTGATGGAATGCGCGATGGGAGGGGTCAGTGAGCCCATGCGAGGAAACTACCCGACAAATCATCCCGCGGGCCGGCTCAGGCCGGAGATGATGGATTATTGGTCCCGCCAGAAAAAACATTGAGAAATTTGCCCCGCGGCGCGACGAATCGTACCTCCAATTCGTGGTTTGAAAATTGCGCCAGTCACTTACTCTGGATAACGAGGGAAAATATGACATCTAACCATTGCATCGTCGAGCAGCTTGAGGGTCGGCAGCTTTTGAGCGCGGCGCCGATCGCGTTTGCGGGGTCGGCGGTTAGCACGACCGGCGCGGTGCAGGATACGCTGCTGATGACCGTGCAGGCGACGGGCAATGGGTTCACGGATAAGTTTATTCTGACGGACAATTCCGGGAATATCACGGTTCTGAATTTCAGCATGAAAGCGAACGGGACTTTCACGGATACGCAGGGGGTTTTGACGGTGGCCGGGAAGATGGACGCCGGGGAGACGGCGATTACCGGGACCTGGTCGGAGAAACTGTGGGGCAAGAACACGCGCGGGACGTTTTCGCTGGGTGTGCTGGCGCAGCCTAACGCGAATTTGCCGACGACGAATAATACGACGACGGTGACGGAATACGCCGGGACGGATGTCAACCAGGGGGGTCAATCGGGGACCGTCCTGATCGAAGTCCTGGACACCAACGGCGTGCGCACGGGCGAGGTGTTTGTCCATAACTATGAAAACCAGCTGGTTCCCATCCCGTTCAACATCAGCAAGACCGGGCAAATCGCGTTCACGTTCTCACTGACGGATCAGACGAATATCGTGCAAGGCAAGGTGAACGCCAACGGGACGATCACGGGGAGCTGGACTTCAATCAATAGTGATGGGACCAATGGGTTTGGACATTTCTCGGGGAAGGAAATTTAGAGGACCTAAGATTCACGCGATCCCTTAGATTGCTGTGGGATAGGGATACTCCCCTTCGGACGAATGTGAATGTCCGATAGCGCGACCAGATCGATATCGGCGAGGTACTTTTTGATCGCAAAGTATTGGTCGATATCCCGGAAATTGAACGTAGTTGTCAGCCGGTGCGGGCGCCCCAAATTGATGCCAAACATGTTTCCGCTCCAATCCAGACCGTCTTTAAACACAGGGTTATAAACGGGGGCTTCGTCGTTCCACCGAAACGGCCAAAGCATGTAGATATCGGGCACAGCGTGCTTCTTTTTTATTGGCTCGATCATTGAGTCAATCCAAAGCGCTATCAATGGCAGTCGCTTCTCAGAAATAGGCAAACGCAGAATTCGGGAGGGAGGACCCGATCGGTTGGGAACATCATTTGCCGTGCCGTTGGCGCCAAGTTGCGTCTCAAGCGCTTCGATGGACGCCGAGACAGATGAGTGTTTCGCGGGGGTCCAGCCGACTGAAAACTCAGCCTCTCGTTCGCGGAGAGCCGAGCATTTTCTCGCAGGAACAATAGCGATCTCTCAACCAGGTGAACGGACTTGCGGCGGCCGACTTGATGTCCCCAAAGCTGCGATTTTGGAGGGTGGTACTTGATCACTTGATCCCCTCGTCATTTGCGGCTCGTCTTCAATCGCTTGGCGACTTCAGCTTTGCTGATATTGCGGGTGCTCATGGCTTTCCCAAGTTCGTGGGCGAATTTGAATTTGATGGCCGCGGCGCGGCAGTCCTCGAGGATGCCTTCCTCGGCTAGATAATCTTCGAATTTGGAGCCCAAGCGTTTTCGTTTCATGGCGTCACGTCGGCCGATTGATCTTACCATTCGATCTTAAAAACTGCGCCCGGCCTGCGGAAACTGACTGGCGTCGGGGTGCCGCGACATATTCCATCTCTCGCGTGAGCCCATTGATCTCAACGGCAAATTGAACCGCCCGCTTCGCTAGAGAACGCCCGCCGCGGCGGCTTGACTCCGAGCGCGGAGAAATTCAAATTCATTTTTGCCGCGGATGAAATGCCGATTTACACGGATAGAAGACAAATCATTTTCGGGTTTTGTCATCCGTGTTCATCTGGGTTTTATCCGTGGCTAAAAGGGTTTTTCTCCGCGCTCGGAGTCAAACGGCCGTGACGGTGTGCTCCGCAGTTCAAACCCGATTCGTGGGGGGCAGGGCGGATGAGTAAGAGTAGGAGTAAGAGTAAGATTAGGAAGACGATTAAGATTACGATTAAGATTAAGAGCCTCTAACAAAAATGCGAATGGAGCCTGTTCCAACAGATCATTGCCTCACCCACGGTCATGAACGCGGCGTGGATGTCGGGCCGTTTTTCGTAACGGACTCGCAGTCGGCGATTCTGATGCAACCAACTCAGCGTACGCTCCACCGGCCAGCGGGTTTTGCCAAGACCACTTCCGTGCGGGCGGTTGCGTCGGGCCAGCAACGGGCGGCTGCCACGCTGACGCAACGCCTTTCGGTGCGGTTCGGAGTGATACGCCCGGTCTCCCTGCACCACCTCGAACCGCCAGCGCGGCCGGCCCGGTTTGCCCGAGACCTTTGGAATCGCATCGATCAGCGGCAGCAGTTGCGTGATGTCGTGGCGGTTGGCCGCCGTCAGGAGGGCAACCATCGGCGTGCCGTTGCCATCGGTCAATACATGGTGCTTGGAACCGTTTTTCCTGCGATCTACCGGGCTCGGACCCGTTTTTTTCCCCCGTGCACGGCCCGCACGGAAGCAGAATCCACCAAGGCCCGCGACCAGTCGATGGCATTCGACCGCCGCAATCGATTCAGCAATAGTCCGTGCAGCTTCGTCCAAACCCCACGATGGTTCCAATCGCGCAGTCGACGCCAGCAACTCATGCCGCTGCCGCATCCCATCTCCTGGGGAAGGTATTCCCACGGAATGCCGGTTTTGAGCACGAACAGAATACCCGACAACGCCTCGCGATCGTCCAGCGGCGGCCGGCCGCGCTTTCCTGGACCACTGCGGTGCTTGGGAAGCAGGGGTCGGATCAACTCCCAAAGCTCGTCGGTCACCAACGGCTTGGTCATAAAGCCCTCCATGGCTAAGACCAAGCCGTATTGTCCGATCAACCATAAACATGGGGAAGTGCATTTTTGTTAGAGGCTCTAAGATTATGATTATGAGCGGAGCGGGATTGGGTTGAGTTTTAATGGAGGTCCGTGATGAGTCGATGGACTTGGGTTTTGGCGGGAGCGCTGGTTTGCTCGGGTTGTGCGGCGGGGTCGGGGGGGAATTCTGCTACGCAGGCGAGTGGTTCGCCGGGGGTTAGCGCGGGGCTTCAGCCTCGGTTGCTGCGGCTCCGGTTGTTCCGGGGGATGATATTGTGGCGGCGCTGCCTGTGATTCCTGCGGCGACGTTTAACTTTTCCGATTATGGGGGGGTGGGAGATGGGGAGACATTCAATACCGATGCGTTCAAGAAGGCTGTGGATGCCGTAGAGAAGGCGGGTGGCGGGCATTTGATTGTGCCGGCGGGGGTTTATCTGACCAAGGCATTTACGCTGGGCAGCCATATGGATTTGCATTTGGAGCGCGGGGCGGTGATTAAGGCGCCGACGCGGTATTCGGATTATGGGTTGCCTGAGCCGGGGAAGAGGCCAACGTCGCGGGAGTCGGGGCGGGGTGGGTTTCGGTTTCGGATTCCGGCTTTGATTTCGGCGACGGGGGTCACGGACGTTTCGATCACGGGGAGCGGGACGATTGACGGGTCGGGGGGAATGTTCTGGGTTTTTGCGAGTCATGCGGCTCGGGATTATTTGCCTTTTGCGATGGAGCTGCCGCGGCCGGTGCTGGTGGCGGTGCATGGGGATCGGCTTTTGTTTGACGGGGTGACGCTGACGGATTCGCCGATGTTTCATCTGACGCCAACGGGGCATGACATCACGATTCAGAATCTGCATATCGTGGCGCCGAGCGATTCGCCGAATACGGACGCGATGGATTTGCGCGGGCAGAGGATCGTCGTGCGCGGGTGCGAGATTGACGTGGGGGACGACAATTGCGAGATCGGCGGGCCTTGCAAGGATGTGCTGGTTGAAAATTGCGAGTGTCTGCACGGGCATGGGATTTCGATCGGGAGCCCGACGCGCGGCGGGGTCAGCCATGTGGTGGTGCGGAATTGCTCGTTCGACAGCGGGGACAACGGGATTCGCATCAAGTCGGCGCGCGGGCGCGGCGGGCTCATTGAGAATGTGACGTTCATGGATTTGACGATGAAGAACATCGCCAAGCGGCCGATCGATATCACGATGCTTTATTCCGGCGACCGCCAGGCGGAAGGGGACGAGACGGATATTCCGCAGGTGGCGCGACGTGCTGATCAAGAATGTGACGATTAATGGCGGGCCCGAGATTGGGCGCATCGTGGGATTGCCGGAGCAATTGGCGACGGATATCACGCTGGAGAATGTGAGCACGTACACGGATCGGGGGATTGCTCTTCAGGACGCGGCGGATATCACGTTTAAGAATGTGAAGTTTGACGTGGGAGTGGGACAGGCGATTACGACGGATAATGGGAAATATACTAGAAACTAGAAACTAGAAACTAGAAACTAGAAACCAGAGGCTAGAGGCTAGAAGCTAGAAATCAGAAGCAAGTCCGAAGCCGGAAACCAGAATGAGGGGATCGAACTACTCTGCTGAAATCCCTGCGAGTTACGGGGAGGATCCCCCCCACCCTGGCCCTCCCCCCGAGTACGGGGAGAGTGAAAAAGAGTGCGCGGCGGTTGGGTTTCTGCGGGGTGGAATCAAATCCGAAATCTGAAACCGGAATGAAGGATTGGGAAGCATCACTGGCGGTTCGAGCGTGTGCACCGCGAGCGACTGGCAACTCGCTACTGGTAACTGGCAATTGGCAATTGGCGACTCGCAGCTGGCAACTTGCTCTTTTTCCGGCATCTTCTTTGCATTATTTCCTGGGTGGTTCGCCGGAGTAACTTGATCTGGCGGACGCAGGCGGGTATGACCACCGCGGCTTTTAAGCTGGCGGCGAGGCCTTTCACTCATTCATAGAGGAGCGAGACATGATCTCGAGTTTACGTCGGATGGCCCTTAGTTCTTTGTTCCTGGGCGCGTTGTGCCTGGGGACGGGGTGTGTGGTTCGTGGCGCATGGGGGCTTCGCCCAGGTGGATATCGTCGGCGGCGACGGGTTCCACCATCAGGGATATTACGACGACCACCACAATTGGCATGGCGGGTATTACGACGACCATCATGGGTGGCACGACGATCCGCATGATTGGCATTGATGATCAATTGGCGTGATCTGAAATCAGGCAATTGGGTTTAGCTAGAGGAGAGGCGAATGGTCTGGGAATTTCGTCGCCGCGCGGCGGGAACGATGCTGGCGGCCGGGCTGGCGCTGAGTGCGGGATGTTTGTTCCGCAGCCATACGCAGGTGGATATCGTCGATGCCAATGGGGTTCACCACCAGGGGTATTACGACGATACGAATTTGTGGCGCGGGGGATACTACGACCAGCAACATGAATGGCACGACGATCCGCGCGATTGGCATCGGTAGATCTTGGCGGGATCGGCGCGGGGGTTCTTGGGGGAGCGGCTAGGGGTGATGTTCTTTTTCGGGGTGCGGGGGGTAGTAGATGGTCAGGGCTTGACCGTTGGTTTCGGCGGTGACTTGACCGTCTTTTTTGCGGCCGGTGATGCTGAATTTTAAGGGGGCCTTGGCGACCTGGATCATTCCGCCAAGGACGGAAGCGCCGCCGTAGGAAATATTGGCTTCGATTTCCCCGGTCGCGGGATGATACCAACCGTCAAACGGACCTTCGCTGCTGTGACCCTCGAACTTGACTCTGTCTGGCATTCCCAGGACCCAGATGGGGCGGTAGAAGAGGACGTCATCGCCGACGGACGGCATGTGGGTGTCCACCGCCGGGTCGTACATTCCCTGTTGGGACATTTCGGCCGCGAGGGCATAGGAGATGACATCCTTCACGTTTTCGTCAGCGGTGGGACCGATGGTTTCCCATTGATTCCAGACGCGAATGGGACCGATGGCGACGAGTATGCCGCAGACGACGGCGACGCCCAGGCAGATCACGGCGATGATCTTGCCGAGCGAAATATAAACGACGGGGCTGGCGGCTTTCTTCCTGGCGGCGCGGCCCACGGGGGCGGGGGCGGCTTCGCCGACGGAGATGGGATCTCCGCAGGCGGGGCATCGGATGGTTCTTCCGGCTAACGCGTCGGCGACGGCGACGCGCTTTCCACAACCACATTGAGCGACGATGGGCATATTCGGTTTCCCCGGTCAGGTGACGGGGTTGATGATAACATCGTTGGGGGATGGGGCAATGTTTCGGGGGAGCCCGGCGGATGGCCATCCGTCGGCTTTGTCTGCATGCGGGGCGTTAGTCAACTGTTGGGCGCGGGGGTGTTTTAATTGCCAGCATTCTGTCGAGGGCGACCAGGGCCCATTTGCGGGTTTGGTCGTCGACTTTGATCTGGTTGACGACTTTGCCGGCGACGAGATTTTCCAGGGTCCAGCACAGGTGGGAGAGGTCGATGCGGAACATCGTTGTGCAGAGGCATTGGCAGTCGCTGAGGACGATGATCTTTTGCTCGGGGTGCTGCCTGGCGAGGCGATTGACCAGGTGAACCTCGGTGCCGACGGCCCATTCGGAGCCGGCCGGGGCATGGGTGATTTGATTGACGATGTAAGCGGTGGAGCCGACCTGATCGGCTTGCTCGACGACCTCGCGGCGGCATTCGGGGTGAACGATCACCTTCATCTTGGGATATTTTTCGCGCACTTGGGCGACGTGCTCGGGACGGAAAAGTTGATGGACGGAACAGTGGCCTTTCCAGAGGACAAAGTCGGCGCGGGTGACGGCGTCGGGCGGATTGCCGCCGAGGTCCTGGTGCGGGTCCCAGAGAATCATGGAATCGAGGGGGTAACCCATGGCGGCGGCGGTGTTGCGGCCGAGGTGCTGGTCGGGGAAGAAAAGGATTTTTACTTTTTGGCCGGGCGACAGTCCGTTGGCGCCGCCTTGAAGAGCCCATTTGAGGACGGCGGCGGCAGTTGCTGCTGGTGCAGACTGCTCCACCGTGCTCGCCGACGAAGGCTTTGATGGCGGCGGAGCTGTTCATGTAAGTGACGGGGACGATGAGCTGGCCGGGGCAGAGGTCCTGGAGTTGCTCCCAGCATTCGAGGGTTTGGTCGAGATTTGCCATGTCGGCCATGGAGCAGCCGGCGCCGAGGTCGGGGAGGATGACTTTGACGTCGGGGGCGGTGAGGATGTCAGCGGATTCGGCCATGAAATGGACGCCGCAGAAAATGACGTATTCGATCGCCTTTTGCTGGCGGCGGCTTTTCGGGAGAGTTCGAAGCTGTCGCCGATGAAATCGGCGAATTCGATGACGGGTCCTGCTGGTAATGGTGGCCGAGGATGACGAGGCGGCTGCCGAGGGCCTTTTTTGCGGCCAGGGCGCGGGCGCGAAGATCGGGGTCTGATGCGCCTCGATACTGGGTGGGGAGAGATTGTTGCCACACCATGGCCATGGGTCGCTCCGAGTGATTGTAGCGAGATGAAACCGGGTAAACACCCTCATAAAAACGGAGCACTCCATTCTAATGGGCCAAAAAGATGGAGATTGATTTGTGTGCATCATGGCGTGGGGGGATGAAATTATCGGAAGTGGCGCGATCATGACGATATTGCCGATTGTTCAGGTGAAATCTAACTGATTTCATCGAGGATTCGGGGTTTGGGCAACGAAAAGCCCCAGCCAAAGAGAAAATTTGGAAGGAGATTGTCATGCGAATTCGGAAACGGATGGTGGGCGCGGCGGCGGCGGTTTTGGCGCTGACTTCAGCGGCATGGGCGGATGATTTTATGTCCGCCTATTCTCAGGATGGATTGAGTGTGAATCCTTCGGCACCGCTGCTGGCGGATGCGAGCACGCCGGACAAGCCGCTGATGAGCGGTTTGGACGCGATCGGCATCGGCGGCCCGATGAAGGACCTGGGGCTGAATCTCTACGGATATGTCGAAGTGGGATATCTGTATGACGCGACGGTTCCGAGCAATCTGACGGGGCCGAAGAGCTTTCCAGGCGATTTGATTTTCTTCCCCGGTCCGGACAAGAACAAAGTGATCCTGGATCAGGTCGATTTGACCCTTGAGCGGACGGTTGATGCGTCGAAAGGGAAATTCGACATCGGCTTCCGCGTGGAAGGGATTTTCGGACGCGACGCGGTCTTCACGCACTCGAATGGCATTCTCGACAACTCCAATAAAGACGGCGGCGGCGAGGACGATCAGCTCGACCTCGAGCAGGCGTATTTGACGTTTGCCATTCCGCTCGGCACGGGGCTCACCGTGAAGGCGGGCAAGTTCGATACCCTGCTTGGATTTGAGTCGATCAATCCGACTCAGAACTATTTCTTCACGCACTCGTATATTTTCAGCTTCGGCGTTCCGTTCACCCAGACGGGGATTTTGGGCAGCTATAACGTGACGGACGATATCAACGTCACGGCGGGAATCACCCGCGGGTGGAACCAGTCGACGTCGGATAACAACGGCGCAATCGACTTCCTGGGCCAGGCGGTTTACACCCTATCGAGTTCCTTGAGCTTGACGGGCAATCTGTCGGTCGGTCCGGAAGCGTTCCAGGACAACAAGGATTACTTCGCCGTTCCGGAATTGATCGCGCAATACAAGGCGTCCGATTCGTTGAACTTGGACGCGGATGTCCTGTACGGATTCGCGAACCACATTTCGCAGTGGTATGGGATCGCGGCTTACGCGAATTACACGCTGACGAAGAATTTCGCGCTGAACGGGCGCGCGGAGTTTTACCACGACGGGCGCGGCGCGACAACGGGCGCCGGAACCGGCGGGGACGTGAACTTCTGGGAATTCACGGCGGGCGTGGATATTACGCCGCTGCCGGACAACGAATACCTTTCCAGCTTACAGCTCCGGCCGGAAGCGCGGCTGGATCTGGCGGATCAGGGCGCGTTTGATTTCAACGGAACCAGCGGGCAGGACAGCCAGTTGGTTCTTGCGGTGGACGCGATCTGGTCGTTCTGATTTGACGGCCCTGCAAAAAGCGAACTATCGGGCGTCGCAGGAGGCTGCGACGCCCGTTTTTGTTTGATCGTCCGGGCAGAGGAGTCGATCTATCATTAAGCCGATCTATTATTAACATGCCAGATATGCGGATCGACAAGCTCTTCGGCTGGGGGAAGCCGACCATTTCGTTTGAGTTTTTTCCGCCCAAGACGGAGGCGGGATTCGCGCAGCTCTTCGCGGCGATCAACGATCTGCATTCTCTGAAGCCGAGCTATGTGTCGGTCACGTACGGCGCGGGCGGGAGCACGCGGCAAAAGACGGTGGCGCTGGTGGAGCGCATTCAGCGGGAATTGCAGATCCGCTCGATGGCGCATCTGACTTGCGTGGGGCACACGGCTGAGGAAATCGGCGGCATCCTGGACGATCTTTGGAAAGCGGGGATCGTCAATGTGCTGACATTGCGGGGCGACCCGCCGGTCGGGCAGAGCCAGTTCGTCGCGACTGAAGGCGGGTTTGCCAACGCGAGCGATCTGGCGAAGTACGCGCGGGGGAGGCGGGATTTTTGCATCGGAGTCGCCGGGTATCCGGAGGGACATCCGCAATGCCTGAACCGCACGCGCGATCTGGAGATGCTGAAACTGAAGGTGGACAACGGCGGGAATTTCGTCGTCACGCAGCTGTTTTTCGATAACGGGGATTTTTACCGGTTTCGAGATGAAGCGCGGGCGATGGGGATTTCGGCGCCGATCATCGCGGGAATCATGCCGATCGTGAATCTGGCTCAGATCAAGCGGTTCGTGAGCATGTGCGGGGCGAAGATTCCGCATGGGTTGCTGACGAAGCTGGAAACATTGGAAACCGATCCGGAGGCGGTGTACCGGGCGGGGATTGAACATGCCATCGGGCAGTGCCGGGATTTGGCTCAGCATGGGGTGGATGGACTGCACTTTTATACGTTGAATAAGAGCAAGGCCACGGTCGAAATCGTGCGGGGGTTGGGTTTGGCGCATACGTTTTAGCGGGTATCGGGTTTTGACGATAAAGAAGTGTCGGAACGCGCCGCGAAATTCGCGGGGGCCGGCGTGGCATTTGTATTGGGGTAAGACGTCGGCCATTAACGACAAGGTGGAATTATGAAGCGAGCTGGAATCATTGCCTTTTTGATTGTTGTCGTCGGGCTGGCGCGGGTGGGGCTGGCGGACGATTCCTCGTTGCAGGTTCAGCAGGCGACGGCTCTGGCCAATGCGCTGGAACAGGGGCTGAATACGGGAAATGCGGCGCTGGTTAATTCGGCCGCCGACTGGAAGGATCTTCTTCAGAACGCCACCGATGGGATCGCGGTGCCGCCGGGGTTTCGCGAGCAATTCATCAAGGCGGGGTCGGCAGGCATCGCGGAGAAGTTGATCAAGATGAACTCCAACATGGGCGGGCAATATCATTTGCTGCGCGTCCGGCAGAACAATGGGCAGACCAGCGCGGTATTTCGCATGCTGAGCAAGGCGAGCGCGCTGAGTTATTCGGAGTGGTATCTGGGGACGGACGCGGCGGGACAGCCGGCGTTTGTGGACGCGTATTTTGCGGTATCGGGCGAGCGGCTGAGCCAGACGGAACGGCGGATGTATATGTTGGTGGCGACACGGGCAAATCCGGCAAGTCCGGACGCCGGCGGACTGGACGACGCGACCCTGGCTGGGTTGCAGGATTTGATCCATTTTCAAAAGGACCTTCTGGCAAGGGAATTTTCGGACGCGGTATATCGGTATGACCAGCTTCCGCCGGAGTTGCGGAACGAAAAGGCGATCATGGTCCAGTACATTGGGGCGACGATGGAGATGCGAGCGGAGAACCCGCAGGAATACATCGACGCGATGAAGGCATTTGAGCAGCGATTTCCGGGCGACCCCGCGGCGGATTTGCTGTGCCTGGACGAACGCGTGATGTCGGGCGAGTACGAGGAAGCGTTGGCGTCGGCGGACCGCCTGGGGGCCTATTTTGGGGGCGATGCCTATCTGTTGTCGCTGAAAGCGGGCGTTGACGTCACATGGGGTCAGCAGCACTATACCGCGGCACGGGAACTTTATGAGGAGTCGATCAAGGAGGAGCCGACGCTGGCGGCGCCTTATTGGGGATTGGTTTCGCTCTCGCTGAAGGAACAGGATTACGACCAGACGGTGGTGCAGCTGAATCGGATTACGAAGGCGCTGAATTTGAAACTGCGCAATCTGGAAACGCTGCCGGCGTATTCGGATTTTGTGCAATCGGATGCGTATCGGAAATGGAAGGATTCGCTGGGGGCCCCCGCCGCTTCGGCGGCGAATTAGCGGCAGGTTTGATATTGCGATGCGGGGAAGTGGCGGTGCATGGGGTAGATGGGCTGCATTTTTGCGCGTTGGATAAGAGCGAGGTAGCGGCGGAGATTGTGCGGGGGTTTAGCCTTATTCATACCCACTGATTCGGACGTCTATGTGCGCGACGGGTCACCAAATGCGCCCGATTGACAAAGCAATGCAACCGCGAGGATGATATTGTTTTAACGATTACTGGATCTTGATTTCTAGTCGGTGGCTCTAGCTGGAAAGGGGTTGGACGTGGCAATCTCCAAGCGGTCGGCAGAACGAGCGCGAGTCGGTCTTAAGCGGCTGTTGCCGGTCATACAGCAGCAAAAATCAAGCGACGTTTCGGAAGCTGACACCGTCACGTTGGTTAAGGACCTCATGGCGGACGTATTCGGATATGACAAGTTCAAAGACATAAGGAGCGAGCATGCGATTCGCGGGACGTATTGCGACCTCGCGGTGTCGATCGGAGATGAGAACATCATAGAGCTCGTGGAAGTCAAATCCGCGGGAACCACGTTGGAGGACCGGCATGTTAAGCAGGTGGTCGACTACGCGGTAAACGTACCCGAGGGGGTCGATTGGGTTGTATTGACCAACGGCTCAGTTTGGAGGCTGTATAAAGTGCTGTTCGGCCGGCCAATCGATAAGCAATTGCTGATAGAGGTCGACCTGACCCTCCTGGATCTGAGAGGCGACGATTGCATTAGCTGCTTGGCGCCATTCATGAAAGAAGGGTTTGCAAAGCGGCGCCCAAGAGTTGTGCGATCGGCAAGACGCCACGAGCAAATTCTTACTTTCGGCTCTGATATTGAACAATTCCAACGTCATCGCGACGATTCGGCGTGAACTCAGGCGCATAGTCGATGTTCTCGTCGAGGACGATGAGATTCTTAAAGTGCTACGTAACGAAGTGGTAAAACGCGAGACAGTAGACGATCCTGAAGCGGACAATGCCATCAGGCGCGTCAATAAGGCTCAAAAGCCGCATATATCACGAGACAAGACCTCCGCTGTCGCGGAGGCACCGCCCGCAAGCGCGCAGACAACCGCCCCACTTAAGGATCCAAAAGGCGTGTCTAACCCGCCGCCGATTATCAATTGAGACTTACGGATGCAACAAAAACCCCCGCCCAAGAGGACGGGGGTTTTGTTTTAGATTTTAGGTGGTTGTCGATTAGTAGCGATCGCGTCCTCCGCGGTCGCCGCGGCCTCCGCCGCCGCCGAATCCGCCGCCGCCGCCGCCTCGTCCGCCGCCGAATCCGCCGCGGCCGCCTCCGCCGCCGCCACCGAATCCGCGGCCACCGCCGCCCCCGCCGCCGCCGCTACGCTCTTCGCGTGGGCGTGCTTCATTGACGGTGAGCGCTCTGCCCTGATGTTCCTGACCGTTGAGCGCGGCGATGGCGGCCTGCACTTCCTGGTCGGAGGACATCTCCACGAAACCGAAACCCTTGCTCCGGCCGGTGTCGCGGTCATTGATGATTTGCGCGGACACAACCTGGCCATGAGCACCAAACAACGTCTCGAGTTCCGAGCTATCCACTTGGTAGCTGAGGTTCCCGACATACAGCTTCTTACCCATTTGGCATCTCCTTGAGATGGGTAGACTACAGGCCCATATTGAAACGGTTCTTTCCGGACCTGATCGAAAGAGGTCGCTCAAGCGACCGACGCGGGAGGGGTAAAACGGACGCGGAGGAATGACAGTACACGAAACGCTTTCCTGAGGCCGATCGACTAACCCGCCACCTTAAACAGGCCAACCTTATACCGGGGGATTGCCGCGGAATCAAGGCAAAAGCGAAGGGCGAGAGTGGGCCAATGACGAAATTCGATGATAAATGACGAATGTTCCCGATCCGGCCGGTGGGCGATTGGGGCATCATTGTCGATATAATCGCGGCACAGATGAGTCAGATGAACCCTGAGCAGTCTTCAGCCGCGTTGGTTTTGGCGTTTGATTCCGCGATGTTTGAGCAGGGGCAAAGGTGTATTGAGACGATTCGGGCTTATTGCCGGCGACCATATCGAATTTCTGCGGTGGGGATTGATCTTCGTGACCCCGAGCGGGAGTGGCTGCGGGGGGAGGGGATTACCACTTTGGAGGGGTTTAGTTTGGTGCCCAACTATTCCGACGGGCCTCGATATGCGCTGGCGATGACTTGCCGGCCATACATTCCGCGGCTGTTCCCGGGGCACTCGGTTTACATGTCGATCGATCCGGACATTCGGTTTCAAGATGCGGATGCGTTTGAGTTTTACATCGGGAACGCCGAGGCTCGGCCAAACGCGATTGTCATTTGCCAGGAAATCGATCCGGTCTATCCGATCATGCGGCAGGCGGCGAAGGCGAATTTTTATTTTGGGACGAGATACCATCGGATCGCCAAGGCGTTTGGGCCGGAGGTGGCGACGCGAATGCAATTTTTTTTGGGGTTCAACGCGGGGATTTTTGCGATGCACGCCGGGGCGGCGGGATGGGAGTGCTATCGCAAAAGAATCGAACAATCGGTCAAGGGCCCCTACTCGCACCTGGCGGAACAGGATGCGATCAATGTGGCGATCAGCGAGGATCAATTGGAATTGGTCGTGGCGCCGACGACCATGAATTGGCTGTGCATGAACTCGCTGCCGGCAGTTGATAATCAGAGCGGGCGGTTTGTGCGGCCGGAGTATCCGTATCTTCCGATCTCGGCGCTGCATTTGAACAACTCGCTGGCGAAGGTGCCAGGGGAGGCGGAGGGGATCACGCAATACGATATTTACAAGCGGTTGAAGATGACGAAGTGAAGGCCGAACTGAAGGCGGGATCAATGACCCCTCCCGCCCTGCGGAAACTATCGGAAGACCGAAGAAGGGCGAGCTCCGTGGCGTCACGGGTTGTCGAGCATCGCGGACGCGCCGGTTTGGCGTCGGCTAATAAAAACGACTCCCGACCCCTTTTTAAAGGGGTCGGGAGTCGTTTTCTTGGCTTGTTTGGTGTACACTTCCTCTCGTGCCCAGACGCCTGCGCGTTGCCACCGCTGGATTGGCTTACCACGTCCTCAACCGGGCCGTCCGTCGGGAACGGCTTTTCGACGGCGACGGCGACTACGCCGCCATGCTGCGCGTCATCGAGCAGACGCACAAACGCCTGCCGATTCGAATCGTCAGCTTCTGTTTGATGCCCAATCACTGGCACTTCGTCCTCTGGCCGCAAAAAGACGGCGACCTCAGCGAATTCATGCGCCTCCTCACCGTCACTCACACGCAGCGCTGGCACGCCCACCACGAAACCGCCGGAACCGGCCCGCTCTATCAAGGGCGCTTCAAAAGTTTCCCGATCCAGAAGGACGAACATTTCCTCAACGTCTGCCGATACGTCGAACGAAATCCGGTCCGCGCGAATCTCGTCCGCGTGGCCCAGCGCTGGCCATGGAGCAGCGCCGCCGTGCGCGACGGAGATCGACCCATGGCTGCTCAACCAAACCGACTGGCCGGTGCCGCCTCCCCACGATTGGCTACAGTGGACCAACCGACCCGAGACCGCCAAGGAACTTGAAGCCCTCCGAACCAGCGTCGCCCGCGGCCGCCCCTTCGGAACCCCCGCGTGGCAAACCCAAACCGCCAAGCGATTGCATCTCGAGACCACCTTCCGCCCCCCAGGCCGCCCACGCATAAGTTCCATAATCGACTCCCGACCCCATTATTAATGGGGTCGGGAGTCGATTATGGCATCTGGGCGCGTGAATGGTGAATGGCATACGTTCCCGAAACGACCGCAAGCGAACTGAATCGGTAACGCCGAACCCATTCATCGGTTCGGAAAGCATTGGCAGACTGCGGGAGGGGGAACGCGGCGGCGCTACGGGGTGTCGCGGACCGTGGTTTTTGTGGGGTCGGCGGGTTTGGCGAGGCGGGGGGCGCTTCTGGGGATTTTTGCGAAGGTTTCGGCTACGTCGGCAGCGGAGTCTGGGCGATCGTCGGGGTCTTTTTCCAAGAGACGCATTATGAGTTGGGTCAGTTCCACGGGGAGGTCGGGGCGGCGGTCTTTTAGGGGTACGGGGCGCTTGGCGGTGACTTCCAGGAGCATTTGCTTGGCGTCGCCTTTGGGGTGAATGGGGAGATCGCCGGTCAGCCACTCGTAGGCGATGACGCCCAGGGCGTATAGATCGGCTCGGGCATCGACGGCGGCGCCGCGGGCTTGTTCGGGGGCCATGTAGCCGGGGGTGCCGGGGGAAGCGACTGGGGCGCCCGTCCAGCGGGAGACGTGGGCGATTCCGAAATCTACCAGCACCGGGAACGAATCGCGCGTGATGATGATGTTTCCGGGTTTCAGGTCGCGATGGACTACGCCGGCTTCGTGAAGGGCGGCCAGAGGCGCTGGCGATCAATTGCATGTACTGAAGAAAGACGGCCAGGCCGGGGCTTTTTACCTCGGACATGCGCTTTTGGAGGGATTCGCCTTCGACGAAATCGGAGACGAGATAGAGCTCGCCGTTTTCGTCGAAGCCTACGGCGCTGATGCGCACGACGCCGGGATGGCGGACGCGCGAGGCGGCTTCGAGTTCGAGCTTGGCCGAGGCGATCATTCCCTTGCGGCGGCGGACGTCGTAGAGGTTGGCGAGTCGGAATCGTTTTAGGGCGACGTCCTTGGCGCGGACGGGGTCGAAGGCGCGCCAGACTTCGCCGAAGGTTCCGGAGCCGAGGCGTTCGCGCATCACGTATCCCTCACTGGATTGGCCGCCGGTTTGGGCGGGGGATTGATCGTTGGGCTGGATGATCGGGCGGGAGCGTTCCTCGATGACTCCTTCGCTGAGTTCGAGACGGGCCATTTCCTGTTTGAGGACGGGGAGATATCTCTCGTACCCGTCGGATTTGGCGCGCTGCATGCCTTTGAGGAGGCATTCCTCAGCCGTGGCTTTGAGCTTTTGATCGAGAAGAGCCCTGGCCAGTGCGATGCGCGCGGGGATTTCCAGATCGGGGAGTTCGGCTTCCATGAAGGCGTCAACGGCTTCCTTCAGGAGGGTCGCGGCTTCGGGCTGGCGGCGGGCGAGCGCGAGTTCGCCCCGGGTGGCGACGAGGACTTGTTTGAGATACGGCTCGGCACCGTTGGATAGTTTCTTTTCGGCATCGTGGAGGAGTTTGTCGGCGTCGTCGAGTCGATTTTGTGCGATGCGAAGCAGGGCCAAATCCTTAAATGCGAAAAAGGCGAAGTCGTCGTAATGATTGGCGTCGGAGAGGCGGATGCATTCGAGGAAATCGCGTTCGGCGGCGGGGAGATCGCCGGCGGCGAGATGGACGCGACCCAGATCCTCGTGCATGCGGGCCTGGCCGCGCGGGTCGCCGATTTCCTTGGCGAGTAAGAGATCGCGTCCGAAGCATTCGAGGGCGTCTTCGAATCTGCCGATGCGGAGGTGGGTGCGGCCGATGTTTCCGAGGGTGATCGCCATGCCGACCTTGTCGCCGAGGAGGCTTTTGTCGACGAGGGAGAGGGCGTAGAAATGGACGGCGGTGTCGAGCCGCCCGCGGGCCGCCTCGACGGAGCCGAGGGTATCGTAAACCTGGGAGCGGGAGGCGAAATCTCGGAGTTCGAGATAGGCGCGCGCGGCTTGCATGAGCTGATCGATGGCCGCCCCGCTGCGGCGGAGCTTTCCTTCGGCGAGGCCGGCGACGTGATGGGCGCGGGCCGAGAGCGCGGAGCCGGGCCCGGCCTGGCGGATCACGTCCATGGCGATGACGAGGGCTTCGCGAACGTCGCGGCGCTGGCGGAGATCGAGGTAGGCGAGTTCGATGCGGCATCGGTCGCCGAGGTCGGGGGAGGCGGCTTCCAAATCCTGGTGGGCTTCGTCGTCGCGGCCGAGGTCGATGCGGGCCATGGCGCGGGCGAAGAGCCGAGCCGCGGTATCCGCGGGCGCGTCCGCGATTTCCGAAGAGCCGCCGGAGGTCGTCATGTCGCTGGATTCTCTCTTCGCGCCAGGAGGAAGGTGCGGTCGTCCGTCGAGGGGCAGGAGCCGCGGATTTCATCGAGGGAGTGGTTTAACTTTTCGCACAGGTCGCGCAGGGGCATGGCCGGATCGGCGGCATAAAGCTTGGAGATTCTGGAGGAGATTCCGTCGAGGCCGAGCATCTTGCCACAATTGTCGCGCAGTTCGCTTAAGCCGTCTGTGAAGAGGATTACGAGCTGGCCGGGTTCGATTGCAGCGGCGTCAAGCTGTACGGACATGGGCATGACGCCCAGGGGCGGATTGTGGCCAAAGGGCATCTCGGCGACTTTTCCGTCGGGATCGACAACGAGCATGGGGGGATGGCCGGCGTTGATGCATTGGGCTTCGCCAGTGTGGGGGTCGAGCATGACGCCGATGAAGGTGACGAAACTTTGGCGGTCCATGGAATCGAGAAGATATTGATTGAGGCGCTGGATCATGTCCGGGAGATTTGAACCGGCGCGGATCGCGGAGTGGACGATGCTGTGGACGCCGCTGGCGACCATGGCGGCGGCGAGGCCTTTTCCGCTGGCGTCGGCGACGGCGAGGAGGATTTTGCCATCGGGGCCGCTGATCACGTTGGCGTAATCACCGCCGATCCAGCGGCAGGGTTCGAAGCCGATGGAGACCTCGAGGCCGGGGACGTTGGGATTCTTCGGGACCAGAGACATCTGCATCTGCTGGGCCTTCTTCATGTCGTGATGCAATTCGGCGCTGGCCTGGACGGTGCGGCGGGCCTCGATTTGCAACTGGGCTTTTTTGAATTGCTCGGCGGCCAGAGCGACGAGGGCGAGCCAATCGACGGTGCCGTGCTCGCGGGGAACCAGGACATAGAGAATGTCGGCGAGTTGAGTATCGACGCGCAGCGGACAGACGATGCAGGCGCGGCCCTCGGCTTCGTGCTCGCCGCCGGCGAGGATGGGCTGCTGATTGCCGATCGCGGCTTCGACGATGGCGCGGGAAATTTCGGTCGGGGCGCTGGTGCCTCCGATCTGGCCGGTGCGAGCGCGCAATTGCAGGGGGCAGAGCATTTCCGGGGGGGCCTGCGGGTCGTTGCGATCGACGCGAAGAACGGTGGCTTCGTCGCAGCGAACGTCGGATTCGACTAGCGTGCGGCAAAGCTGGGTCATGCGATCCTGGTCGTCGGGGATCTCCACGAGTTTTGTACTGAGACCGCCGACAAGGGCCAGGTGGGATTGTTTTAGGCGGGTGGCGGGAGATTCGGTCAGCGTCGTGAAGACGGTGGTGGAGCCGGAGTGGGTGGACCACATGGTATTGCCCATCTCGGGGCTGACGGTGACGGGGGCGGTGCGGCTTCGGAAGCGGATTTCGAATTCGCCGATGTGGATGCGATCGCCGTGGACGAGGGTTTGATGGGCGACGGGCCGGCCGTTGACGCGCGTTCCGTTGCGGCTGTTCAGATCGAGGACCGACCAGCCGCCTTCGGGGGCTTTCTGAATCTCGGCGTGATGACGGGAGACGCGCGGTGCTGTCCAGGGGAATATCGGATTCAGGGGCGCGGCCGATGGTGAGACGCTCGCCGCGCAATTCCTGGCGGACGGGGGGGCCGCCGCGGGTGCTGATTTCGAGATAAAATTCGTCGGCCTCGGGCATGGGGTGCATATTACCCTGAGTGTCAATCCCCTGGCTAATGCCGGGGAAGTGCTGGTAAGCAGCGCCAATCGTTTTTACTTGCAAACCGGGCGGGGCGAACCATCATATCGTCACACCTTGCCGGGAGGCAGAATGAAAATCGGGCTAAGTATTCTGACAATTCTTGGGTCGATATTGGGGGCTTCGGTCGCTTTGGCGCAAAGCGATTCGGATATGCTGGAAAAGGCTATCAACGGAGTCGTGACGGTCGCGGTTTACAAGTCCTCGGATTACAACCGGCCGTTTGGATTTGGCGCGGCGGACGCGTACGAGCAACTGCTCGATCTCAGCGATGCGCAGGAATCGGGGTCGGGGTTTTGCATCGAGCGGAATAACAAGAAATACATTGTGACCAACTGCCATGTGATCGAGGGGTCGGCGGATGAGTCCGGGGCGGTCGCGGTGTACGGAACGACGCGGCATAAATATTCGATGAAGCTGGTGGGGGCGGATTCCTTTATCGATATCGCAGCTGCTGGAATTTGACGGGGAGCAGCCGGGGCCGGAGATCGGGGTGATGGATTTTGAGACCGCCAAGCCGCGGCTCGGGGAGAAAGTTTTTGCGATTGGAAATCCGTATGGAGATTATCCGTATTCGGTTTCGGACGGGATTATCGGGGGATTGAACCGGGTGCGGAACGAAGACGATCTGACCGGGAAATTCGGTTATCTGGAGAGCACGGCAACGATCATCTGGGGGAACAGCGGCGGGCCGCTGGTCAACGAGGCGGGGAATGTCGTTGGGGTGAATACGGGGATTGAGATTCGCGAGCGGTTCAATCAGTTGTTCATCGAGCCGCAGATTAACTTCGCGCTGGAGGCGTCGGTGGCGTCGCGGGCGCTGGATGACATGGTGCAATTTGGGCGTGTGCGGCGTGCGTATTTGGGGATTCGGTTTGCCCAGGATTTTGGGACGCCGAAGAGCGACAGCGATCCGGCGTTTGTGGACATTGGGGCGAAGCCGGAGATTGCGGAAGTGCTGGACGGGTCCCCCGCCGCTGCCGCAGGATTGGGGCAATATGCGGGGGCGACGGTCACAAAGGTCAATAACCAGGACGTGACTTCGATTGAGGAGGTTTTGGAGGCGCTGGAGTCGATGCGGCCGGGGGATAACTGCACGCTATTCCTTGATCAGGATGGGCATGCGAGCAAGGTGACGTTTAAGACGGATGAATTGACGCAGGATCGGGCCGCGACGTGGGCGGAGCACGTTCTTGCCGAGGCGGGATGGACGGTGAAGCAGACGGACAGCGGCGTGACGCTCCAGAATGCGACGCCGAGTTCGAATAACGTTGCCGCGGGAAGCCTGGGCAGGACCAGAACTCGGCGGGGATGAGCGCACAGGCCCCGGCGACGCCGCCGAATAATCAGTGGAGCAGCCGGATTGAGAAGTTTGAGTATGGGCTATTGCATCCGGGTTTTCAGCCGGCACCAGCCGCCGGCGGCAGCGGCAGCGCCGCTCCCCCGCCGGAGCAGGAACTGGTGGCGCTGGGGTTATTCGACGACAAGGGCAAGGCGGTCACTGTTTGGAAGATGTCGAACCTGAGCGACCTTGGCATATCCGCGCGACTGGCGGCGCTGGAGGGGCGGATCGATCTGGGGGTGAAGGGGCAGGACGACAAGCTGAGCGTGATTCGCGTTTGGCTTTCGGGGGATCAGAGCAAGCTTAGCCGGTCGCTTTTGTACTAAATGGGGGATTATGATTCCGGCACATGGGAGGGCACGCCCCGCAAGCGGGGCCGCTAAACGGGGGAGTAGGATGTCGCTGGATCGTGGTCTGCTATTTAGAATGATTTGAATGGCCGCGCCTTATCAAATCTGGGGGGAGGGATTGGATGAGAATGCGCTGGAGCAGACTGCGCCTTGCGGCGAGCTTGCCCATTGCGGTTTCGGGGGCGTTGATGCCGGATGCGCATCTGGGGTATGGGCTGCCGATCGGCGGGGTTTTGGCGACGGATAATGCGGTAATTCCTTATGCGGTGGGAGTGGATATTGCGTGCCGGATGAAGTTGTCGGTATTGGATGTGCCGGTGGATGCGCTTGAGCATCAGGCGGATCGACTCGCGAAAATTCTTGGGGCGGAGACGGTTTTTGGCGCGGGCGGAGTGCGGAAAAAGCCGGCGGATCATCCGGTTCTGACGGCTGATTGGAAGGCGAGCGATATCACCCGAAATTTGTTTGACAAGGCGGCGAGCCAATTGGGGACCAGCGGGAGTGGAAATCATTTTGTCGAATTCGGGACGCTGAGTCTCGATCGAGATGAACTTGGGCTGAAGGCGGGGAAATATTTCGCGCTGCTAAGCCATAGCGGAAGCCGAGGCGCGGGGGCGGCTGTGGCGGATCATTTCAGCAAGCTGGCGATGGCTCTGCATGCTGAGCTGCCGCAGGAATTGAAGCGGCTCGCGTGGCTGGATCTGGATTCCGACGCTGGCCGGGAATATTGGCGGACGATGGAACTCATGGGCGAGTATGCGTCGGCGAATCATGCGATCATTCATGAAAAGATCGCGGCGGCGCTCGGGGGCGCCGGTTTTGGCCGGAGTGGAGAACCATCACAATTTCGCGTGGAAGGAGACGCACGGGGGACGCGAGGTCGTCGTGCATCGCAAGGGGGCAACGCCGGCTTCGAAGGGGACGCTTGGGGTGATTCCGGGGTCGATGGCTTCGCCGGGGTTTGTGGTGCGCGGGCGCGGCGAGGAGAAGTCGCTGAATTCGGCCTGCGCACGGGGCGGGACGGGTGATGAGCCGAACGGCGGCGAAGAAGCAGATTCGCTGGCCGAGTGTGCAGGCGATGCTGAGGGCGGCGGGAGTGAGATTGCTTTCGGCGGGGCTGGATGAGGCTCCGCAGGCGTATAAGGATATTTTTCAGGTGATGCGGCGCAGGCGGATTTGGTGGATGTGATTGCACGGTTTGATCCGAAGATCGTGAAGATGGCGGATGCGGGGGAGAGGCCGGAGGATTAAGAGAATCGATTCAGGTTCGGGCTTTTATGCGCGATACAATCGAGGAGTTAGGAGTAAAGCTATGCCGCTGGTTATTTCCGATGAGGTTCTTCGCGCGGCCGGTCTAACCGAGCGTGAAGCCCTGATTGTGTTCGCGTGTGGGATATTCCAAGCGCGTTGCATGTCCCTTGGCCGCGCGGGGGAAATCGTCGGACTGAGCAAGGTCGAGATGGAAAAGGAATTGGCCGCTCGTAATATTCCTCGCTACCAATACACAGCCAAGATGCTTGAGGATGACATTCGGGCCTTAAAGCTGATGGAGAGTTGGGACGCTGAAGGCCGTAAAAAGTGATGGCGTCCCATCATCGGAGAATGCTCGCTCACCTCACATAGTAACGAAATAAAGATGAATCGTCTTTCTCGCGAATCCTCGCCCTATCTTTTGCAGCATGCGCACAATCCCGTGGATTGGTATCCGTGGGGTCCCGAGGCGTTCGAACTCGCGCGGCGCGAGGATCGGCCGATTTTTCTTTCTGTGGGGTATAGCAGTTGTTACTGGTGCCACGTGATGGAGAGGCAGTCTTTTGAGAACGAGGAAATCGCGCGGGCGATGAACGCCGGGTTTGTGAATATCAAGGTGGATCGGGAGCAGCGGCCGGACGTGGATCAGTTGTATATGCTGGCGGTGCAGATTTTGACGCGGCAAGGGGGATGGCCGATGAGCGTTTTTTTGACGCCGGATTTGCGGCCGTTTTATGGCGGGACTTATTTTCCGCCGGGGGATGCGTATGGGAGGCCGGGGTTTGGGCGGATATTGGCGGCGATTGACGGGGCTTGGAAACATCGGCGCGAGGAAGTGACCGAATCAGCCGAGAATCTGACGCAGATGCTGCGGCGGTTGGCCGGGCCGAGACGGGCGGAAAATGCGATGCGGGTCGATCTGCCTTGGATCGAGGGGATGATCGAGCGCAGCACGAGTGATTTTGATGCCGAGCACGGGGGATTTGGCGGGTCTCCGAAATTTCCGCGGGAGACTTTGCTGGAATTGCTGCTGGTTTTCCTCGCGCAAAAAGAAGATGCGGGGCTGCGGAAAAAACTGAAGAGGACATTGGACGGGATGGCGCGCGGGGGGATTCGGGATCAGGTTGGCGGAGGATTTCATCGGTATAGCACGGATGAAAAGTGGCTGGTGCCGCATTTTGAGATCATGTTGTACGATAACGCGATGTTGCTTTGGATTTATGCCGAGGCACATCGGCAGACGCCGAACCCCGAATGGGCGGCGGTGGCGGCGGGGATCGCGGATTTCATTCTGGCGGAGATGACTTCGCCGGAGGGGCTTTTTTATACGGCATTGGACGCGGAAGTGGATGCGGAGGAAGGAGGGAGCTATCTGTGGACGCAGGCGGAGGTGCGCGAGGTTTTGGCGAAGGAGGGGTTCGAGGCGGTTTTGATCGATCGATTCTGCCATATTTACGGACTGGATTTGGGGCCGAATTTTTCTGATCCTCACAAGCATGGGGATGCGCCGGAAAAAAATGTTTTGTACGAGGCGGAGATGGGGCTGCTGGATGAAAAGATGGCAGAGATGCGGGCGGAGTTGTATGCGGTGCGGAAGAAGCGCAAGCAGCCGATGCTGGATACCAAGATTCTGACGAGTTGGAACGCGCTGATGATCCGCGGATTGGCGCACGCGGGGACGCTGCTGAAGCGGGGGGACTATGTGGCGGCCGCACAACGGGCGGCGGAGCAGTTGTTGGCGCGATATCGAACCGGCGATGGTGGAATATTGCGCGATGGGAAGACCGGTGGGTTTTTGGAGGATTATGCTTTTCTAGTTCAGGCGTTGCTGGAACTGGAGCGACTGGAAACTCCTCTCCCTCCTCCGGTACTCCGGGGGAGGGTTGGGGAGGGGGTCGATGATCCATCGGGCGACCAAGCCCCCTCCCTAACCCTCCCCCGGAATACCGGGGGAGGGGAAAATGCGGAGGAGCGGGTGGGGACGCATGGAAAAGCCGCGGGCGAATTGCGCAAGAGATGAATCAGCGGTTCTACGATGACGCAGATGGCGGATTTTATTTTACGGATAGGGGTGCGGACGATTTGATTGTTCGGCAGAAGATTGGGAGTGACAGCCCGCTGCCGAGCGGGAATGCGGTTGCGGCGATGGTGATGCTGGAAATGAATGGAGCGGAGATCGCGGCGGATACTTTGCGGGCGTTCGCGGGGCAGATGGAAGATTACGGGGAAGGGGCTAGCGCGATGATCGAGGCGGCGATGAAATATGTGCGCGGGCACGGGCCCCTGGAGGTTTCCGCGGGAGAAGGGCCTGCGGAGCGGCCGGATTCGCCGGAGGAATTGGCGGCGAAGGTTTTGGCGGTTGAGCCGGTTTGGATTGATGGGAAGACATTGGATTTGCGATGCGAATTGAGGGAGGGGTATCACATTGACGCGCCAATTCATGTAGCGCTGAATCGGCCGGGATCGGCGCGAGTGCCGGAGGGCGCGGGGATATTCGGGAAATTTTTGATTGGCGCGGATTTTGAAGAATCGGTTGAGGGGAGCGCGCTGGTGACGTTAAGTTATCAGGCGTGCGATGAATCGGCTTGCTTGCCGATGATTTCGCGGTCGATTGAGGTTTTTGCCAGGAGCGGGGATTTAGGCTAACTTCCCCGGCCTCATGATCCCAACCAGCACGAACGTAAAGATCACGGCGGGCGCGATAACCGGGAAATTTGATGCGGCGGCGGTTTTTGTCGCGTCGGGAAAGAAATTCGATGCGAAATCCGCGGAGGGGTTGGGGACGGAAATTGCGGAAGCGGCCGGGGCGCTTTTGTCGGAAGGGGTTTCGCGCGGGAAGGCTTCGGAAGTTTCGTTTGGATTGCTGAAATCGGGAAAACCGGCGCGGCGGGTTTATGTGGTGGGGTTGGGGAGGACGGAAAAGATCACGACGGAAACGGTGCGCAGGCGGCTGGAGCGCTCGCCCGGCGCTGGCCCGGCACGAGCAGAAGAGCGTGGCGATTGCGCTACCGGCGCTGGGGGAGATTTCCGCTGAGGAATCGGCGGCGGCGATCGTCGAGGGGATTCTGCTGGCGGCGTTTGATTACCGGGAATACAAGGGGGCCGCTTCCAAAAGCGACGATGAGGAGGATGAGAGCGCGAAGCACCTGGCGGTTCGAATCGTTTCGACGAAGGCTTCGGTGCGGGAGGCGGTTCGGCGCGCTGAGATTGTTTGCGAGGCGCAGAATCTGGCGCGGACGATCGCGTCGCGGCCGGGGAATGATGTGAACCCGCCAGTGCTGGCCCGCGAGGCGAAGGAATTGGCGCGGCAGACTGGCCTAGCGTGCACGATTTATGACGAGAAGCAGTTGAAGAAGTTGGGAATGGGGGGGATTCTGGCGGTGGGAGCGGGGAGCATTTATTCGCCGCCGCGGATGATTGTGCTTGAGCATAAGCCGCGGGGATTGGGGCGGACTTCGCGGCCGATTTTGCTGGTGGGAAAGGCGATCACATTTGACACCGGCGGAATCTCGATCAAGCCGGCGGACAAAATGGGGAAAATGATCTTCGATAAGTGCGGCGCGATGGCGGTGTTGGGTTGCATGGTGGCGCTGGCGAAGCTCAAGGCGCCGGTTCATGTGGTGGGGATTCTGTCGAGTGCGGAAAATGCGATCAGCTCCAAGGCGTACCGCCCGGGCGATATTATTCGAATGCATAACGGGGTGACGGTGGAAGTGACGAACACGGATGCCGAGGGGCGGCTGGTCTTGGCGGACGCGCTAGCGTGGGGAATCGCGAAATATAATCCGACGGCGGCGGTGGATTTGGCGACATTGACCGGGGGCGTGATCGTGGCGCTGGGAAAGACGATGGCGGGTGTCATGAGCAACAGCGACGCGCTGGTCGAGGAGCTGGAATCGGTTTCGGGCCGGACGGGGGAGAAATTCTGCGCTTGCCGCTGGGGGACGAGCAGAGGAAGCAGATGAAATCGGAGTTTGCGGATATTGTGAACAGCGCGGGTCGCGAGGGCCATCCGCTCCAGGGCGGGGCGTTTTTGAGCTATTTCGTTCCGAAAGACGAATCGGTCCCATGGGCGCATCTGGATATCGCGGGCGTGGCGGACACGGAAAAAGAACTGCCCTATTATGGAAAAGGGGCGACCGGTTGGGGCGTGCGGATACTGGTGGAGTGGGCGACGTCACGCCCGGCGGGTGGACGATCAAAAAGGAAATGAGCAAAGGAGCTAATCAATGAATGCCGCAATCACGGCGATGGCGCTTTTCTTTTCGGTGCTGACGCCGCAGAAAATGTGGTTTGCGCCGTCGCAGCCGATCTCGGTGACGGTGAAGGGTGATCAGGATGTCACGCTGATCTTGACGGATTTTCGGGCAAGGCGCTGAAACCGCAGGGATCGGCCGATGAGAAGGCGGGCGCGACGTTCGACGTGAAGAAAGTATTTCCGGACACGGGTTCGGTGGGGACGTGGATCTTGTACGCGGTGCCGAAGGGATCGCCATCTGTGGCGGCGGCGAGCGCTGGTGAGGCGGTCGTGCCGAAGGATTTCCTGGGCGTTCCGCTGGTGATTGAGGAGATGCCCGCGCAGGAGGGAGATACGCCGGACGTGGCGCGAATCGTGCCGCTGAGTTATGCGGTCATGAAGACGGACGCGGGGACGATGAAATGCGTGTTCTACTACGAATCCGCGCCGCACACGGTGGACACATTTTTGACGCTGTCGGAGCAGGGTTTTTACGACGGGCTGACGTTCCATCGGGTGGTGCCGGATTTTGTGATTCAGGGCGGCGATCCGACGGGGACGGGGTCGGGCGGGCCGGGATTTCATATTGGGGCGGAATTCAACAATCGGCCGCATATTGCGGGCGTGCTGTCGATGGCACGTAACGGCGATCCGAATGAGGATCCGCAGAATGGCGTCATGCCGCGGGCGGAGTACTGCCAACAGCGCGGGGAGCCAGTTCTTCGTCTGCCTGGATTATCGCAATACGCAGCAACTCGATCGGCGTTACACGGCCTTTGGGCAGGTGGTGGATGGGATGGATGCCGCCCAAAAGATCGGGCAATCGCCTATCGCAAACAGCGATACGGGAGCGCCGAAGGTTCTGACGTTGATTCAGAGCATTCGCGTATTTCCGGTCACGGCGGCGGATAATCCGTATAATGCGATCTTGGCGCCGACGACGCAGCCGGCGCAGTAGAAAAATCAGAAGATCGGAGCCGCCTCGGGAGGCGGCCGGGTCCGATGCAAGGGTCGGCCGCGAACCGGGTCAGGTCCGAGAGGAAGCAGCCCTAAGTGGTCCCGGCTTTGTGCCGTCGTCCCCCCGGCCGCTTTCCGCGGCGGCTTTTTTTGTCGTTTTATTTCCTCTCTCATTCGGGCTTTGATTCGACATTCGTCATTCCAAAAGGCCCCTCACCCAACCTCTCCCCGTGAGTACACAGGGAGAGGCGTAGGAGAGACGCGACAGGAAGCGGCGCGGCGGGTAGGATTTGCTCACTATGCGGCTGGCGATTATTGCAAACAAACGGAAGCCGAACGTCGTGGCGGCGATGGAGAAGATGCTGCCGCGGATTTCGGCTAAGACTGAAGTTGTCGCCGTAAGTGATTGCGAGCAAGAGTACGATCTCATAAAGATCGAGGCGGATGCGATTCTGGTTCTGGGCGGGGACGGGACGCTTCTCTCGGCGGCGCGGCGGTTGGACGGCAGGCAGATTCCGCTGCTGGGGGTCAATTTTGGACGACTGGGTTTTTTGGCCAGCTTCACGCCGCAGCAGTTTGAGCGGCACTTTGATGATTTTGTTGCCGGGAAGCTGGCTATCAGCCATCGGCTGGTGATTGAGACATCCGTTTCCAAGACGATGGACGGGAAGCCGCGATTCCGCGCCACCGCACTGAACGACACGGTGATCACGGCGGGTCCGCCTTTTCATATGATTGAACTGAAGATTTCCGCCGAGAGCGGCGATGGGGAGGAAATCCTGGCAGAAGGGGTGAGATATTTCGGGGACGGGGTGATCGTTTCCACGGCGAGCGGATCGACGGCATACAACGTCTCAGCGGGCGGACCGATCTTGAGCCCGACGGTTTCGGCGTTTTGCGTGACGCCGATTTGTCCGCATTCGCTTTCGTTCCGGCCGGTGGTCATTTCTTCCCAGTGCACGGTGTACATCTCGGCCACGCGCGTGAACGAGGGCACAACCCTCTTTTGCGACGGGCAGGAAAGCACGCAGCTGTGCGCCGGCGAGTCGGTGATGATCAAAAAAAGCCCAAATACAGTTTTATTAATTGAGAATCCGGACGCAGGGGAATGGCGGAATTTGGCGGAGAAACTGAACTGGGCGACGGGGCCTGCCTATAACTCCGAAAGTTGACGCGGCGAAAAATCCACGCCTACAGTGAACGAACAAAGGAGCGAACATGGCAGAGATGATCCGGGCGTACGCCGCGAAGTCCGCCGGCGGCAAGCTTGAACGGTTTGATTTCAACCCCGGCCCGCTTGGCGACGAGCAGGTGGAGATCGCGGTGGATTACTGCGGCTTGTGCCACTCCGATCTTTCGATGGTGAAAAATGATTTTGGGATGACGGCGTATCCGTTTGTGCCGGGGCACGAGGTGGCGGGGAGAATCGTCGCGGTGGGAAAAAATGCCAAGGATCGCAGGGTCGGGGATTCGGTGGGACTGGGATGGTATAGCCAGAGCTGTCTGCATTGCATGGAGTGTTTGACGGGGAATCAGAATCTGTGCCCGACCGTGGAGGGGACGATCATTCATCGGCAAGGCGGATTTGCCGATCGGGTGCGGTGCCAGTGGACTTGGGCGACCCCGCTGCCCAGCGCGCTCGATCCGGCCAAGGCTGGGCCCCTCTTTTGCGGGGGCGTGACCGTCTTTAATCCCATGGTGCAGTTTGACGTGAAGCCGACGGATCGGGTCGGCGTGATCGGCATTGGAGGACTTGGCCATCTGGCTCTGCAATACCTCAACAAATGGGGATGCCATGTGACGGCCTTCAGTTCCAATCCGTCCAAAAGCGATGAGGCAAAGCGACTTGGGGCTAGTGACGTGATCGATTCGCGCAGTACGGACGCAATGAAAAAAATCGCCGGCTCTCTGAACTTCATTATCAGCACGGTGAATGTTCCGCTGGATTGGGGCGCGATCATCAATACGCTGGCCCCCAGGGGCAGGCTCCACATCGTTGGCGCCGTCACCGAACCGATATCGTTGAGCATATTTCCGCTGATGTTGGGCCAACGATCGGTCAGCAGTTCGCCACTGGGAAGTCCCGCGACCACGGCTCGGATGCTGGACTTTTCGGCTCGGCATGAGATTGCGCCGATCGTGGAGATGTATCCAATGTCGCAGATCAACGAGGCGTTCGCGCGGCTGGAATCGGGGAAGGCGCGGTATCGGATCGTGCTGAAAAATGATCTGGCGTGAGCCGCCTTTGACATTTCGAGGATCGGTTCTAACCTTTGGCAAATCGTGCCAAGGTATTTTCCGAATTTAGAGGAATTCACGCTGATCGCGCGGTCGGCGAAGATTGTGCCGGTTTATCGGCAGCTTTTGGCGGATCGGCTGACGCCGGTGACGGCGTTTGAGATTCTGGGGCGGGATGAGCACGCGTTTCTGCTGGAAAGCGTGGTCGGGGGGGAAAAAATCGGGCGGTATAGCTTTATCGCGTCGGGGCCGAAACTGGCGTATCAGGCTTATGAGGGGAAGGCCACGATTCAGCAGGTGGGCGAGGCGGAAAAGCAGTTCGAGACCCGCGATCCGCTGGGGGATTTGCAGAAGCTTTTGCCCAAGACCTCGTATCATCGCGACAAGAGACTGCCGGCGTTTACGGGCGGGCTGGTGGGGTACGCGGGGTACGACACGATTCGATATTACGAGGGGGAGAAGCTGCCCAAACCGCCGGCGGATGATCGGCGATTGCCGGAGGTTCTTTTTGCGCTCTATGGAGAGATGGTCATCTTCGATCATCTCGACAAGACGATCAAAATCGTCGGAAACGCGGATTTATCGCGCGGGGCGAACGCCGAGGCGGCGTATCGGGATGCTTGCCGGCGGATTGATGAGATTGTGACGCGACTGAGGCAGCCGCCGCTGCTCAAGCTTGGGGAGATCGACACCAGCGGGGACGTGACGTTGGCCTTCACCAGCAATTTTACGCGCGAGCAGTTCGAGCAAGTGGTCGAGAGCGGGAAGGAATTCATCAAGGCGGGGGATATTTTTCAGTTCGTGCCGAGCCAGAGGTTGCGGGTGAGTTCGCCGGCCGATCCGTTGGATGTGTATCGGGCGCTGCGGATCATCAATCCTTCACCCTACATGTTTTTCTTGAAGAGCCCGGCTTGCACTTTGATCGGGTCTAGTCCGGAGATTTTGTGCAAAGTTGAGAAAGGGACGATCACCAGCCGCCCGCTGGCGGGAACGCGGCGCCGCGGGACCAGCGAGGAGGAGGATGCCCGGCTTGAAAAGGAGCTGCTGGCCGACCCGAAGGAGCGGGCGGAGCACATCATGCTCGTCGATTTGCATCGGAACGACGTCGGGCGGGTATCGAAGATCGGGACGGTGCGGGTGAGCGATATGATGACGGTGGAGCGCTATAGCCACGTCATGCACATCACCAGCAATGTGACGGGGCAGCTTGATGAGCAATACAGCGCGATGGACGCGCTGCGGGTGAGTTTGCCTGTGGGGACAGTCAGCGGTGCGCCGAAGATTCGGGCCATGCAGATCATCGACGAACTGGAGAAGAGCCGGCGCGGTCCGTATGGGGGGGCGGTGGGTTATTTGGATTTTTCCGGGGATTTGGACACGTGCATCGCCCTGCGGACGATTGTTTTCAAGAACGGAACCTATGACGTGCAGGCGGGGGCGGGAGTCGTTGCCGATTCGGTGCCGGCCAGTGAGTACAAGGAGACCATGGACAAGGCCAAGGCGATGCTGAAGGCAGTGGAGATCGCGGAGAAGCAATTTGGAGCGGCATAACGACTTAACGCAAAGCTTAACAATCAAAAATTGCGGGTTAAGAGGCTTGAGGTTCGATAATTAGTTCAAGCCGGGATTGGGGTTACGGCTGGAGGCGGCGGCAGGGATGCCCTATATCGTCGTAAATTCAGAACGTCAGGATACGGATTGTCGCCAGCTCGACAACGCGCTGGTGATCGGTCGCGCGCCGGATTGCCAGGTTGCGGTTCGGGATATTTTGCTTTCGCGAAGGCATTGCCGCATCGAGAAGAGCCCGCAGGGGTGGCTGCTGATCGACCTCAACAGCAAAAATGGAACGGTAGTAAATGGGGAGAAGCTCACCGCGCCGCGGGTTTTGCGCGATAACGATATCGTGCGCATGGGCCGGTCGCGACTGGTGTTTCGGGCCGGGGAGCCGGGTTTGGAGGAATTGCGATCGCCGGGTCCGCGGCCGATTGATCCGCACGAGGCGCTGGCGGGGACGTTGTCGGGATTCGTGCTTACCGAACCCGGCGAGTTTCAGCCTCCGGCGAATATGCCCGCCCCGCGGCCGAAGCCGCGCGAGCCGGCGGCGTTTGAGCGCGAGGAGTTGCACGAGATGCTCACGGCGATCGCTTCGAGCAGTTGGGATTCGATCTATGCCGAGGCGAGGCAGCCGCTGAAGGGTGAATCGCGGTCGGGGACGGCGCTGCTGGAGCGTGGGCGAACGCGTCCGATGCGGCCGAGATCGCCGATCGATCTTTCGCTTCAGGCGAGCCCGGCGCCGGTGATGGCACCCAAGCTCGTGGAGAATCCGAAGCCCTGGATAAGAAGAATCGCGCTGGTGGCAGCGGTTGTTTTTCTTGTGGCGGGAATTGTTTCGATGGGGCAATGGCAGAGCGATTCCAATCCAACCCCCCCACCGCCGGCGGGCGTCACACACATCGCGGAGCGGGCGAAAATTATCCCGATGGATCAGCTTGCGTGGACGGAAGTCGCCAAAGCGGCGGCGGCGCGTTTGCCGGTTATTGGGTGGTAAAAGCGGGTTCAAAAGCTAACAAAGCGATGGGCGCGCTTTGATCCCCTCGCCCCGGTACTCCGGGGAGAGGGACAGGGTGAGGGGCGGCGCCCGACGATCGAAAAACGCTCCTCAACCTAGCCCTCTCCCCACGGGTACGTGGGGAGAGGGGATAATCACTTCGTCACGGCCTCATCAGATTCTGAAGCCGCTTCTTGTCACTCGGCGGGTTCGATCGTTGCGGACATGGAGCCTTTGCATGTGGCGACGCGCGGGTCGGTGCCGTAGGCGTGGATTTGGTCGCGCTTGAGTTCGGCCATTTCCTTGTGGGTGGTGAGGACGATGACGCGGCCTTCGTGATCGACTTCCTCCGCCATGCTCATTCCTTTTTCGGGTGGATAGGCGAAGAGGACGCCGAGCATTTCAATCACATAGTCGTAGCTGTGATCGTCATCGTTAAAAAGGATGACGTGAAACATCGGGAGCTGGGCGGGCTTGCGCTTTTTTGACGGCTTGGCCTTTTGTGGCGTGGCTACCGCCACCCCTTCTTCCTTGGATTGTTTCTGCGAATCCATCGACGTGGCTCATTACAAGTAGGGACGAACCATGAACAGTACTCCAATCGGATTGGCAAAATCAATAAGTTTTTGTTACGCCTGGCGGGAGGGTACGTTAGTGTAGTGCCTGCCGGAGGTTGGCATGATCGACAGGATTGGACGTCGGGTGCGCCTGGGGGCGGTTCTATGGGTCCTGGGGGTGTTGAGCACCACCAGTTGGGGTTGTCTCCGTGAGCTATTGGATGCCAGGGCGATCGAGTGGTCGTCATCGATCATTCAGGCGAAGTTGATCGCGATCGGGTCGCCGCAGGGCACGGGGACGGCCACGAGCCAGCCGGCTTGGACCTATCAGGTTTTTACATTTCAGGTTAGCGATGTCTTCGACGGGCCGGATGAAACCGGGCAGGTTCAGGTGGTTCGATTTATCGGACCTGAAGAGACGCGCAGCGATCCTTGCGGGCAGGAATTGACGCACCAAAGTCTCGGAAAGGCATTCGTGCTGATGCTCCGACTGGAGTCGCAGACGGGGTGGAGCAAGTCGCACAATGATCGCGACCCGCGAACGAGCCAGGTGCATGCGTTAAAAGCGTTTGTGTTTGTGCATATGGAGTCATCGGATGATCTCGGGTCCGATGGGATCGCGGATTTGAGGCGGCAGATTGCCGATACGCGGGCCGCGGAATCGCAATTCAGCGCCGATGACGCAAAGACACAGGCCGGGGCACTGGCAAACGCGATGGACGATACCGAGGCGGACGAGGCGGAACAGGCACTGGAAGGAATGGGGTATCGTGCGCAAGGGGCCGTGGAAGACGTAATGAGCGGGGTTGGCGAGACCGGGAAAGAGCGATTGCAGCGGGTTCTAAATGCGATTTCGGTGCCGGCGATCGTTAGGGAGCAGTAGCTCTTTTATTTGGCGGGCGTGCGCGGCACGGCGCGGGGGCGATCCACGTTCGAACGGCGTGCTGCGCACGCCCGCTAAATATGGGGGGCTCGGGGGTTTATTCGAAGTTGTATATCTTGATCGTCTCATAACTTTCATTCTTTTGGGGCGTTTTTGCCGAAGTAGAGGTGTAAGTGTCTAAGGGCGCAGGGTCTGCGCCGGTGTGTGCGGTGCCGGAGTAAAGAACGCCATGGATTTGGCAACGCTGTTTGGATTCCTGATCGCCTGGGGCGTCGTTCTTTTTTCGATGTTCCACGCCTCCGAGGGGGCGATGGGGGCGTATTTCAAGCCGCCGGAATTGATGTTGGTATTCGGCGGCTCGATGGGCGCGGCATTGCTATCGATGCCGATGCACTCGATTACGGGGATCGTGTCCTACATCAAGAAGTGGGCGCTCAATAAAGATCAGCACATCGAGCATTTGATTCATGAGATGGTGCAGTACGCCGAGACGGCCCGGCGCGACGGCGTGCTGGCGCTGGAGAGCGCGGCGGCGAGGCGCCTGATCCGTTCCTGCGCCGGGGATTGCAGTTGACGATTGACGGGACGGACGCCGAGATCATTGAACGGATTTTGCGCATCGAAATCGAATCCATGACCGAGCGCCACAAACACGGGAAACATCTCTTTCACACGCTGGCGAAATTCGGGCCCGGGTTTGGATTGATGGCGACGCTGATCGCACAGGTGGCGATGTTCCGAAACCTGGGCGGCGACGCATCGGTCATCGGCAACGCGCTGGCGATCGCCCTGACCGGGACGCTGTACGGCTGTATTCTGCAAAACCTCGTCGCCGGACCCGTCGCTGAAAAATTGACGTTCCGCAGCCAGGAAGAGGCGTTTTCCAAGGAGATCATGCTCCAGGGGATTTTGAGCATTCAGGCGGGAAACAATCCGCGCGTGGTGGAGATGCAGCTCATGAGCTTCTTGAGCAGCCGACAGCAAGAAGCGATTCCGAAGGCCGCTTAAATGGCTTCCTGCAAGTGCAAAAAACCGGCCGAATGTGAAGAATGCCCGGAGTGGATCTTCACGTTTGCGGACCTCGTCATGCTCATGATGGGGTTCTTCGTGATTTTGTGGGTGCTGAAGCCGGCGCCGGGGAAGAAAGGGGACGGCAATAACAACGAGGACTGGATCAAAGTGGCGGCGGCGATTCGCGAGGCGTTTGGGTATATCCCGAATCCGAACAGCCGCGATCCGGTTGATATGCAGATGATCATCAACGGCCTGTCCAAGATCAAAATGGACGGACCGGGAAGCGGGAAGGTTCTCGAGGAGCCGAAGGGGCCGGAAGGAACCGATCCCGAGGTGACGAGCATTCGGCCGTCGAATCAGGCCACTGAGGGCGGGAAGATGCTCTTCGAGCGCGGAAGCGCGGAATTGACGGATAAGACGAAACAGGAATTGGACGAGGTGGCGGACGTGATTCGGGGGCATCGGAATATCGTGATGGTCAAGGGGCATACGTCCCTGGACGATCTGCCGGACGGCGCTACGGCGGAACAGAAGATGGATCTCTCGCTGCGGCGGGCCCAGGCGGCGGCGGATTATCTGACCGAAAAAGGCGTCGATCCGAGAATTTTGCGCGTGCAGGGTTGCTCGATTTTTGAGCCGCTCACGCAGCGGCAATACACGACCGATGCGCAGCGATTGAATCGCCGCGTCGAAGTGGAAGCGACGGCGACGCTGCTGGATGAAATGCAGAAGAGCGACACGCAGGGGGATTCGGGGTCGTTCGAGTCGAATTCTGCGGATCAGTAGGGGGAGCCAACGCGCCGGGGTAAACGAACGGCGTGCTGCGCACGCCCGCTAAATAAAGAGCACAATCGTTGCAAGGAAAAAGAGTCCGCGGAGGGTTATGGTTTCTGCTTTTTCGGCGGTTTGGACATCAGGAGGAAAAGCCAGATTACTCCGGCCATGGCTATGGCGACGCTGAGTATTTGGCCCATGGTGAGCCAGCCCCAGGCGATGTATCCGAGTTGGGGATCGGGCTCGCGGGTGAATTCGACGCAGAAGCGGATCACGCCATAGGCGATGACGAAGGACGCGGCGATTTCGCCGTCGCGGCGGTTTTTACGTTTTTTGACCAGCCAGACGATCGACAAAAGAAGCGGGCCCTCGAGAAGCGCTTCGTAAAGCTGCGAGGGATGGCGGGGTTGATTGTCGGCGGTGGGGAAGATCATGGCCCAGGGGACGTTCGTGGGCCGGCCGAAGAGTTCGCCATTGATGAAATTGGCGATGCGCCCCAGGAATAGGCCGATGGGCGTGACCAGGGCCATGCAATCGGCGAGATTCAGGAACGAAAGTTTTTCGACTTTGGACCAGATGAAGAGAACGATGATGACACCGGCGAGTCCGCCATGGAAACTCATTCCGCCTTTTTGGATTTCGAAGGGTTCATACCAGTGTAGGACGGGCCCCATGTTGTGGCGGTAGAAGAACCACCAGCCCGATCGTCCGCCGGCAATGACGCCGAGGGCGAGCCAGCCGATCAGGTCGCCGAGCTTTTCGGGATTCATGCGCAAGACGCGACGTTTCGCCAATTTGTGCAGGATGAAATAGGCGATGATGAAGCCGGTGAGATAGGCGACGCCGTACCAGCGGATCTGGATCGGACCCAGATGGACGATCACCGGATCGATCTGCGGATAAGGAATCAGGGCAAGAGGCAGATGCATTAACTGCGCCGCTCTAGATGTCGAAATACATGCAGAATTCGTACGGATGCGGGCGCTGGCGAATCGCATCCACTTCGTTTTCGCGCTTGTACTTGATCCAGTAGTGAATCACATCGGCGGTAAAGACATCGCCTTTGAGCAGGAAGTCGTGATCGGACTCCAAGGCGTTGAGCGCCTCTTCGAGGGACGAGGGGGCCGAGCCGATCGTTTCGTATTCCTCGGAGGTCAGGTGGTAGATGTTCTTGTCCATCGGCTCGCCCGGGTCGATCTTGTTTTGGATGCCGTCGATGGCGGCCATGACCATGGCGCTGAAGGCAAGATACGGATTGCACGAGCCGTCCGGACAACGGAATTCGACGCGCTTGGTCTGGGGCTTTTCGCTGTACATCGGAATGCGGATCGCCGCCGAGCGGTTTCGGCTGCTGTAGACGAGATTGACAGGGGCCTCGTAGCCGGGAACGAGACGCTTGTAGCTATTGGTCGTCGGGTTGCAGAGGGCGCAGAGGGCGGCGGCGTGTTTGAGAATTCCGCCGATGGCGTAAAGACCCAACTGGCTCAGGCCGGCGTATTTATTTCCGGCAAAGAGAGGCTTGTCGTCTTTCCACAGGGAGAAGTGGACGTGCATGCCGGAGCCGTTGTCCTGAAACAGGGGCTTGGGCATGAAGGTGACGACCTTGCCATGCCGCGCGGCGACGTTTTTGCATGTGTATTTGTAGAGCATCACATTGTCGGCCATGGTGACCAGGTCCTGGTAGCGCATGTCGATTTCGCACTGTCCGCCAGTGGCGACTTCGTGATGATGCGCTTCGACGGGGATGCCCAGTTCGATCAATGTAGCGACCATCTCGCTGCGGATGTTTTGCATGGTGTCCATCGGAGGCGTGGGGAAGTAGCCCTCCTTGAGACGGACTTTGTAGCCGAGGTTGCTGGGGTCTTCGTCGCCGCGGCCCCAGATTCCTTCGCGGCTGCCGACGTAATATTTTCCGTAGTTGATGCCCTGGTCGTAGTAGGCCTGGTCGAAGATGAAGAATTCGAGTTCGGGGCCGAAATAGGCGATCTCGGCGATTTTGGATTTCTGGAGATAGGCGGCGGTTTTTCGAGCGATGGAGCGCGGATCGCGCGAATATTCCTTTTTGGTGATCGGGTCGCGCACGTCGCAGATGATCGAGAGCGTGGGATGGAGCATGAAGGGATCGATCTTGGCCGTATCGGCGACGGGGACGAGGAGCATGTCGGACTCGTTGATCGCCTGCCAGCCGCGGATCGACGAGCCGTCGAAACCGAATCCGTGATTGAAGCCTTCGAGGGTCAATTCGTTGACCGGGCAGGTGGTGTGTTGCCAGAGTCCGGGAAAATCCATGAAGCGGAGATCGACGAACTGGACTTTCTTATCTTTGCACAGTTTCAGGACGTCCTGCGGCTTCATCGTGGGGAACCTCCATGGTTTGGGCCGGGTATGCTAACCGGCTGGTGGTGAGGGGTCAAAAAGCCGGCGATAGCCGCATTTTGCAACGGTTTTCTCACTAGGCATGGGGAGACCTTGCCGGACTGAAATGCCCAAATAGCGCGCAGGTGTTGACGGACTGTGGCGGCAGCAGGAATGAATTGACTCGCCATGGGAGTCCCGCTAAACCACGGCGAATCCTTTAGCAGCTTTGAAGCGGCGCACATTGGCACTGTCTTTGCGGCGGAAAGATTCGAAGCTGCTTGAGGGTGGTGTAGTTTTGTTTGGCGGCAGAAGGGCAAGATTGTTTCAGCCTTTCAGTTGAAGTTGGGTTGCCGAGTGTCATCGGCCGTTTAGATCGCCTTGTGGCTGGGCGATCTGGTCGGCGGCGCTTGCGGCTCGGTCTCATATCCAGAAAGGATGATTCCCCGTGAATGCGGCAAAAACTCCTGCTGACGTAATGAAGTTGATCAAGGAAGAGAAGATCAAGGCCGTGGACCTCCGTTTTATGGATTTCCCCGGCATGCAGCAGCACTTTACCGTGCCGGTGCACTGCATCGAACTCGACACGTTCAAGGAAGGGCTCGGTTTCGACGGCTCGTCGATCCGCGGCTGGCAGGCGATCAACGAATCGGACATGCTGGTTATTCCGGCGCCCGAGACGGCGTTCGTCGATCCATTCGCCAAGGAACCGACCCTGGTGATGATCTGCAACATCCAGGACCCGATCACCAAGGAAGACTATTCGCGCGATCCGCGAAATATCGCCCGCAAGGCGCTGAAATATGTGCAATCGCTGGGGATCGCGGATATGGCCTATTTCGGGCCGGAAGCGGAGTTCTTTATCTTCGATTCCGTTCGATACGACCAGAACCAGCACGAAGGGTATTACCACGTCGATTCGATTGAAGGCATCTGGAACTCCGGCCGGGTTAGCGACGGCGACGGCCCGAATCTGGGCAACAAGCTTCGATACAAGGAAGGGTACTTCCCCATCCCCCCGAGCGATTCCCTTCAGGACATCCGAACCGAATGCATGCTGCTTATGGAAGAGTGCGGCATCGAAATCGAAGCGCAGCACCACGAAGTCGCCAGCGGCGGTCAGTGCGAAATCGACATGAAGTTCTCGCCGCTGGTCGAGATGGCCGACAAGATGACGCTGTACAAGTACATCATCAAGATGGTGGCCCGCCGATACGGGAAGACGGCATGCTTCATGCCCAAGCCGCTGTTCCAGGACAACGGGTCGGGCATGCACACGCACTTCTCGCTTTGGAAGGGCGGCAAGCCGCTCTTTGCCGGCAAGGGATACGCCGGTTTGAGCGACATGGGATTGAATGCGGCGGGCGGAATCCTCAAGCACGCGCCGTCAGTCCTGGCGTTCGCGGCCCCCACTACCAACAGCTACAAGCGGTTGGTACCGGGGTATGAAGCGCCGGTGAATTTGGCCTACAGCCGGCGTAATCGTTCGGCGGCGATCCGCATTCCGATGTACAGCAACAATCCGAAGGCCAAGCGGCTGGAATTCCGCTGCCCCGATCCAAGCTGTAATCCTTATCTCACCTTCGCGGCGCTGCTTATGGCTGGGGTCGATGGGATTCAGAGCAAGACCGATCCGGGCAAGCCGCTGGATGTGAACATTTACGATCTGGAACCGGAAGAAGCGAAGCACATTGCGCAGACGCCGGGCTCGCTGACCGAATCGCTCATGGCCCTGAAGAAGGATCATGCGTTCCTGCTCAAGGGAGATGTCTTCACGAGCGACGTGATCGAGACGTGGATCGACTATAAAATGCACAACGAAGTCGACGCGATCCGGCTGCGGCCGCATCCGTATGAATTCATGCTTTATTACGATATCTAATAAGGCGATGGTCTTGCGAATAAAGCCCGCGGATTGCCATCCGTGGGCTTTTTTTATTCACACGCGTCCGCGCCGGAACCTGGCGCGGATGAATTTTCTGACGATTTCGGTGTGTTGTTTGAAATCGCGCAAGAGCATTTCGCCCATGTCCCCCTCCTCGGCTTCGGGGTGATAGTTCATGCGGCGTGCCAGGGGCAGAAGTTCGGGCGAGCCGCGCGGGAAGGAATAGATCGCGCGCCGAGCCGCGAAGCATGCGCTGCGCGTTGATGAGGCGGCGCATGAATTGGTATGCGCCACTGAGTTCCTCGAATTCCAAGGCCGTCAGGATTTCCGCGCGGCGAAGGCCTTGTATGGCTTCGTGAAGGCGCGGCGTGCGGAGTTGTGGGGCCTCCTTGGCGTGCATGACCTGAAGCATCTGAACCACCTGCTCCAAATCCGCCAGGGCGCCCGGGCTTTGTTTGGAATTCAGGGCTGAACTGGAGATTTGGGCATGTCTGGGTCTTTCGTGTGCTGGGCCCGCATCTTCTCGGAGATTTCCCAGACAGCGTCGAAATCCATCAGCGGGCTGTCGTAGAGGATCTGATCGCGCAATTGCTCGATGGCGAAACCGAGCTGCGCGCTCCCGGCAATCCAGCGCAATCTGGCCAGGGCCAATCGTTCGAAGGAATGGGCTTTGCCTTTGAGGCCGTAGTATTCGGCGAATTCCTGGCGGCTGCAGGCGAGCGGGCCGCTGCTGCCGAAGGGGCGGAGGCGCAGATCGACCTGGAAGATTCCCTCGCGTTTGGCTTGGATGTAGGCGCTGGATTCGCGCGTGAAGATGGCGAAGAACTCGCCGTTGTCCAGGGAGCCGCGGGCGCCGCCGGACGTGGAGCCGTCGTTGTCGTAGAGATAGAGCAACTCGATGTCGGAGGCGTATCCCAGCGCCACGCCGCCGAGCTTTCCAAGGCCAAAGACGGCGTAGCTGACGGGGTGCTTTTTGGCGTCCAGCGGCGTTCCGTAGAGGCGCGTCAGTTCGGTGAAAACCAATCGGCAGGCGGTCGCGACCAGGTTCTCGGCCAGGAAGACCAGGCGCTCGGATAACGTCTGGAATGCCGAATCGGGATTGGCTTCGGTGAGGATGTGATCCAGATCGATGAGGAAGAGTTCGTGGTCCTTGAATTCATTGAGACGCTGCCGCTGGTCTTCGAAATGCCGGGCTTTGCCGAGGGATTCATCGAGCCGTCGCGGAAGGCTGCGTTCCGGGAGGGCCATTTGCCGGCCGCGCACGTGGCGCTGGAAGGCCCCGAGGAGTTTGTCGGATTGCCAGCGGATGAAATCTTCCCAAAGAAAATCGCTGGCGCCTAGGACTTTCGCCAGGTCGGTCATGCAGATCGGGTCATCCAGCAATTCGAGCCATTGCTGGCGCTGGGGGCCTTGGACGATTTTTTCGGCCAGTTCCTCGAAGCGCTGCAACGCGGAGAAGGGATCGGGGGCGCGGTCGAGGAAATAGACGAATTGCTGAGTGAGCAGGACCGAACCGCGCAGTTGTTCGATGCGTTCGGGATCGAGCAGCGGCTTGCCATGGGAATCGACGAGATCGATTTCGTTGATGTTCAGATTGCCCACGGTGCGGGCGCGAGTGCGTTCGATTTGAAGCGCATGGAGAGAGAGCGCGGTGCTGAGGGCGTAGAGAAAGGCCGGCGCATCGGGGGCCCAGAGTCTTAGGCGAGTCGCTTCGGGTAATTGTTCGATGTCGATGTCGAGAGAAACCAGGTCCGGCGGCGTAGCGCCGCGGCGGCGGGATTTGAGCCATTGGGTGACCCGCTCATTGACGATGCGTTTGGCGCGATCGGTCGATTTCTCCTCTTCATCGTCGAGGAGGCGCATGACTTCCTCGATCAAAGGGACGAAAGTTTTCTGCCAGGCGCGGAAATTCGGGCCCGGGCCGGCGAGTTTGCCCCGGAAGTGATCGAGAATGACGGGGTGCTTGGTGGGATCGCCGGCGCTGATGGCCTGGCGGCGGTTGCGCACCGGGCGGCGAGGCCGCTCGCCCCCGCGCGGCGGGCGGAGGGTGAAGGCGTCGCTGCTTTCTATATTGAATCCGGTGGCGGCCATAAGACCGGTGATGCTGGAAAACTCGAACGGGTGATCGAATGCGACGATCGTGCAGTCGATCTGGCCTTGTTTGTCTTGATCCAGCAGCACGGCGACGGGATTTTCGCCGGAGAGCGACGCCAGCGCCTGCACGTGGCGGGTGATCGTCTTGCCGTTAAATTCTTGGTAGTAATCGTCTTCGAGCCGTTCGAGGAAGGATTGGACGATTTCGGGCTGCACGCCGCGGACTTGCGAGCGGACGGTTTTCAATATTTCCGGGTCTGGAACCATGAAGGTCGGTCGGGCGCTGTGCATTTCAACGCCCCGGCGCGGGCCTGTCCAGATATAGTCAAATCGGAAATTCCAGTTCGGCGGGAAGAGCGGTTTTTCATTCGATCTATGTGACCGCGGGAGCGAAAATTCTTTCGATTGCCCCGAGTAGCATCGTTTTTGCTGTTGCCTTCCGGTACCGAAAACGTGGAACAAAATGCTCCAAAACCCCCACAAGGAGGCCGATCCCGCTAGGCCTGCTTAGAAAATGGACACCTGACCCCCTATGCCAAAGTTCAAATTGGAGTACATCTGGCTGGACGGCTATACGCCGACCGCCAATCTTCGCGGCAAAACTCTCGTCAAGGAATTTGCCAGCGAACCGACGCTCGAGCAGCTCCCCAAGTGGGGATTCGACGGCAGTTCGACCCAACAGGCGGAGGGCCATAGTTCGGATTGCGTTCTCAAACCCGTGGCGCGGTATCACGACTCGTCGCGAAAGAACGGCGTGATCGTTTTGTGCGAGGTCATGCATCCCGACGGGACGCCGCACTCGACTAATGCGCGGGCGACCATTCTGGATGATCCGGAGACCTGGTTCGGTTTCGAGCAGGAATACTTTCTATACAAGGACGGCTTGCCGCTCGGATTCCCGAAGGAAGGCTTCCCCAAGGAGGGCCAGGGGCGATACTACTGCGGCGTCGGTTATTTCCACATGGGAGACATCGCCCGGGAAATTGTGGAAAAGCATTTGGACCTTTGCCTCGATGCAGGCATCAATCACGAAGGAATCAATTCCGAAGTCGCCAAGGGGCAATGGGAATTCCAAATCTTCGGCAAGGGCTCGAAGAAGGCGGCAGACGAAATGTGGGTTGCCCGCTATCTGCTGAACCGGCTGTGTGAAAGCTACGGCGTTGAAGTGAATTACCATTGCAAGCCGCTGGGCACCAAGGCCGACTGGAACGGTTCAGGCATGCACTCCAACTTCTCGACGAAATATCTGCGCGAAGTCGGCGGCAAGGAATACTTCGAGGCGCTCATGGCGGCATTCGATAAGTACAAAGCCGAGCACATCGCGGTCTATGGGCCGGACAACCATCTGCGCCTGACCGGATTGCACGAGACGCAATCGATCGACAAATTCAACTACGGCGTTTCCAATCGCGGCGCGTCGATCCGGCTTCCCAACAGCATGCCTAAGAACGGATACAAAGGATATCTGGAAGATCGGCGTCCGAACTCGGAAGGCGATCCGTACAAGATCGCCAGCCGCATCCTTGAAACGATCGCTACGGTACCGATTCCGGAGGCGGTTTTGGTCTGAGTGGATATGTCTGCGGCCCACCCTTCATCCCGGCCCTATGTGCTGGAAATTGAGGGGGGAGCTAAAGATATAGTGATGCAAAATGCAGCGCCGCAACGACCGCGAGATTCGCGGTCGCGTGCGGCGTTTTTGCGTCCGGGATTTTGAAATTTCCGCTGGACAACCGGTAAATGTTTTGCGATGATCCCGCTCCCGATCGGTCGGACAAAGTCGAAGTCGGGCCGGTTACTTCCATCGCTGACGAACCAACCACAGCAGGAAAACGGAGCCTCAATCACATGTCAAATGCTCGTTATGAGGCGATCCATTCGATCGCCACTGCCAAGCACAAACTGAATTATGTCGATTTCAAAAAGGTCCATTTCAAGGACCTGTTTGGGATCAATGTTTTCAACGAGGCAGCCGCGCAGGCGCGGCTTCCCAAGCCGGTATTCAAGGCTTTGCAGAAAACAATTCGCAAGGGCGCCCCGCTCGATCCGGGCATTGCCGACGCCGTCGCGGCGGCGATGAAGGATTGGGCGCTGGAACATGGCGCGACGCACTACACGCACCTCTTCCAGCCGATGACCGGGATCACCGCCGAGAAGCATGACAGCTTCATCAATCCGACCAGCGCGGGAACGGCAATCGCCGAATTCAGCGGGAAGGAATTGATCAAGGGCGAGCCGGACGCCAGCAGCTTTCCCTCCGGTGGACTGCGCGCGACTTTTGAAGCGCGCGGCTACACCGCCTGGGACCCGACGAGCCCGGCTTACATCATCGAGCATCCGAACGGCTCGACGCTGGTAATACCCACCGCGTTTCTGAGTTGGACGGGCGAGGCGCTCGACAAGAAGACCCCCCTGCTCCGCTCGATGGAAGCATTGAGCGAGCAGGCGCTGCGCATCCTGAAGATTGTTCGGGAACAAGGAAGCATCGCACGTCTTCACGACCGTCGGATCGGAGCAGGAATACTTCCTGATCGACAAGAGCTTTTATCTGCTTCGTCCGGACCTGATCAACTGTGGACGGACGCTTTTCGGCGCCAAGCCGCCGAAGGGGCAGGAACTGGAAGACCAGTATTTCGCCAATATCCCCGAGCGCGTTTTGGCGTTCATGGCGGATTCGGAGGCGGAACTGTTCAAGCTGGGCGTGCCCGTCAAGACGCGCCACAACGAGGTGGCCCCGAGCCAGTATGAACTGGCCCCCCTCTTCGAGAACAGCAATCTGGCGACGGATCACCAGAATTTGATCATGCAGCAGATGCGGCAGATCGCCGACAAGTACGGCCTGGTCTGCCTGCTGCACGAGAAGCCTTTTGCCGGGATCAACGGCAGCGGCAAGCACAATAACTGGTCGATGGCGACCGACGTGGGCGAAAACCTGCTCGATCCGGGCAACACGCCGCATGAGAACGCGCAGTTCCTGGTGTTCGTGGCGGCGGTTATTCGCGCGGTCAATAAGTATTCCGATGTGCTTCGCATGTCGATCGGGTCGGCGCACAACGATCACCGCCTGGGCGCCAACGAGGCCCCGCCGGCGATCATCTCGATCTTCCTGGGCGACCAGCTCAACGACATCATCGAGCAGATCGAAAAAGGCTCCGCCAAGACTAGCAAACAGGGCGGTATGTTTGAGACCGGCGTGTCGGTTCTTCCCAAGCTTCCCAAGGAAGCGGGAGACCGGAACCGGACGAGTCCGTTCGCGTTCACCGGGAACAAGTTCGAGTTCCGCGCTGTCGGCGCCAGCGCCAACATCGCGGGCCCGAATACGATCCTCAATGCGATCGTGGCCGAGAGCCTCGATTACATCGCCACGAATCTCGAAGCAGCCGTGAAGAGCGGGAAATCGCTCACGGCGGCGATTCAGGAACTTTTGCCGTCGATCATCAAGGAGAACAAGCGCGTCGTTTACAACGGCGACAACTACTCCGAGGCTTGGCACAAGGAGGCCGAAAAACGCGGGCTTCCGAACATGAAGAACACAGTCGATACCCTCCCGGTTGTCGTCAAGAAGGAGACGATCGACTTGCTCACGAAGTACAAGGTGTATACCGAGAAGGAACTGCAAAGCCGCTTCACGATTCTGGCGGAGAACTACGTCAAGGCGGTGATGATCGAAGGCAGCACGGCTGCTCTGATCGCCAAGACGCAGATTCTGCCGGCGGCGATCAAGTTCCAGAAGGAAGTCGGCGAGTCGGTTGCGGCGGCCAAGGCCGCCGGGGCGTCGAGTCCGGGCGGGGTCGAGTTGCTCTCGACGATTGTCTCGGGCATCAACGACCTGACCCGGGCGATTGCGACGCTGGACAAGGCGCTGAACCATCACGCCGAGGGCGACGCACTGGCGCACGCCAGGCATGCCCGCGACGGCGTTCTGGCCTCGGCCGCGGAGTTGCGTAAAGTCGCGGACAAGCTGGAGAACATCATTCCCGATGAACTCTGGCCGCTGCCGACGTATCGCGAGATGCTGTTTATCAAGTAAGCTTGCGATTTCCGTAGAAGATTCTTTAGCCCCGGAACAGTTCCGGGGCTTTTTTTTCGCGCGTGACTTACAATCCGATCGTGCGAATTCATTTATCGACAACCCCCCAGCGCGCCGAAGCGGGAGATCCGTGGGCGACGGGATTCCTTACCCCCGTTTGCACGATCCGTTGCGACGCCGGGACACGGCGAACGGCGGCGCGCGTGGGAGGAAGCCTGCTTCGGCAGTGGGATGATCCACGGGAGGCGCTGGGCTGGATGGCCCGCACGTTCTGGCCGGGGGGCGGGCGATGGATCGGGTTTTTGAATTATGACTTGGGGAGGGTGTTCGAGGATTTGCCGCCGCGGCGGCCGGACGATTTGGACGTGCCGCTGTTTGTATTTACGTATTGCCGCCCGGCGAGCAGGCGCGCCGCGGTTTTTGAGCCTGATTATGGGAGATCGGACGCTCCCCTGACGTCGAATTTCACGCGCGAGGCGTATGTCGCGGTCGTGCGACGGGTGATGGACTACATCGCGGCGGGGGATGTTTTTCAGGTGAATCTTTCGCAGCGCTTCAGTTGCGGATTGCGGCTGCATCCGGCGGAGATTTACAGGAGGCTGGTGCGGCAAACGCCGGCGCGTACGGGGCGTATCTCGCTTACGACGACTTTGCGATTATTTCGAATTCGCCGGAACTGTTCCTGAGCGTGAGCGCCGATCGGCGGGTCATTACGAGGCCGATCAAGGGAACACGCGGCGAATTTGCCGGGGATGAAGGAGGAACTGACCGCCAGCGCCAAGGACCAGGCGGAGTTAAACATGATCGTCGATCTGGAGAGGAACGATCTGGGGAGAGTTTGCAAAATCGGGAGCGTGAAGGTCACCGAGACGCGATCGATCGAGGAACACCCGACTGTCTTGCACGGCGTGGCGACCATCGAGGGCGTTTTACGCGACGACGCGACCTTCGCCGATCTGCTTCGAGCCACATTTCCCGGCGGCAGCATCACGGGAGCGCCGAAAATCCGCGCCATGCAGATTATCGACGAACTGGAAACCGTCCGGCGCGGGGCATATTGCGGCGCGGTGGGTTATCTCGACGCCGATGGAACCATGCAATTCAACGTGGCGATTCGGACTATGCTCATCAAGGGCGGCATGGCGCACATCCCTGTCGGTGGCGGGATTGTCGCCGATTCCGATCCGGAGGCAGAGTACGAAGAGACGCTCGTCAAAGCCAAGGCGATGTTCGAGGCGGTGGGAATTGGGTCCGGCGAACTGGTAAAGTAAGCGAATGGCCCAGATCTGGATCAACGGCGAGTTCGTCGAGGAAGAAGCGGCACATATCTCAGTGCGCGATACGGGGCTGCTTCATGCCGCCGGGGTTTTTACGACGATGCGCGCGGGGGGCGCGAAGGTTTTTCGACTGCCTCACCATTTGAATCGACTTCGCCAATCCTGCGAGGCTCTGTTTATACCTCTGCAATATGATGATGGGGCGTTGAGTCTGGCCGTGGGGGAATTGCTGGAGCGGAATCAGTTGAGCAATGCGCGATTGAGACTGACGGTGACGCGCGGGGCGGCCAGTCGCGATCCGCTGCATGGGATGCGATTGGAGCCGATGGTTTTCCTTACGGCCGCGCCGCTGGAGCCGTATCCTGAGGAATTTTATCAGCGCGGGATGACGGTCATCGCCTTGGATGAGCAAAAGCTCAATCCGTATGACTTGCAGGCCGGTCACAAGACGCTGAATTACCTATCGCGTCTGGCGGCATTGCGTGCGGCCAATTCGCGCGGGGCTGGAGAAGCGGTTTGGTTCAATGTGCACAATTACCTGGAGTCCGGGAGCATCAGCAATATTTTTTTGGTTAAATCCGGGAAGCTGCTGACGCCGCCGACGGCGAGCGATCTGCGCGATCCGGCTGTTGCGGCGGCTACGCCTTATCCGAAGTCTTGCGTTTTGCCTGGGATTACCCGCGAGGCGATTTTGGAATTGGCTGGAGGCGCGGGAATTGAAGTGCAGATTCGTGGGCTGACGATCAACGATCTTCTGGATGCGGATGAGGCGTTTTTGACCAATAGCATTATGCGGGTGATGCCGGTGTGCCGGGTGGAGAGGCGGCCGCTGGGGGAGGATAAGCCGGGCGCGGTGACCGTTAGACTCTCTTCCGCATTCGGCGAACTTGTGGCGGCGGAATCCGAGTGAGAGAATCCAACTATGCGCCTCAAACAGATCGGCGAATTTTTGGAAAAGATCGCCCCCCTCTCGGGCGCGGAAAGTTGGGACAATGTCGGCCTCCTGGTCGGGGATCGCGAGCAGGAAATTCATCGGATTCTGCTGGCGATCGATTACACGGCGGAAGTAGCCGAGGAGGCGAAGAACGCCGAGTGTGATTTAATCGTCGCGTATCACCCGCCGATTTTTCAGGCGATTAAGCGACTGCAATCGGGGAGTTTGATTTTCGACGCGATCCGGCGCGGAGTGGCGATTTATTCTCCGCATACGGCGCTGGATGCCGCCGCAGGGGGGACGAATGACATGCTGGCGGATGTGCTGGGGCTGACGGATCGGCGGGCGCTTCGGGTCGAGTCCGCCCCGGCGGGAAATTATAAGCTGGTGACGTTTGTGCCGGCGGAGAAAGTGGATGAGGTCAGCGCGGCGCTTTTCCAGGCCGGGGCGGGGCGGATTGGGAATTATACTTCGTGCGGTTTTCGTACTGGGGGGACGGGGACTTTTTTCGGGGAAGCCGGCACGAACCCGGCCGTGGGAAAGCGCGGGCAGCTTGAGCGGGTTCAGGAAATCCGGCTTGAGACGGTCGTGCCGCTGAAGAATGTCGGAGCGGTGATTGCGGCGCTGCGGAAAAGTCATCCTTATGAGGAGCCGGCGTTCGATTTGAATTTGCTGGCCGGGGACCCGACGGGGCATGGGCAGGGGCGGATTGGGAATATGCCGCCGACGGAACGCCGGGCGTTGATTGAGCGGATCAAGCGCGAATTGGAATTGCCGCATCTGTTGGTATCGGGGCCGACTGCCGGGGAGATCTCGCGTGCCGCGGCTTGTCCGGGTTCTTGTGGGGACTTGATGGACGCCGCGATCGCCGGCGGGGCCGAGCTTTATCTAACCGGGGAAATCCGGCATCATGACGCGATCAAAGCCGCGGCCGCTGGAATGACCGTCGTTTGTACACTTCACTCCAACAGCGAACGCGCGGCTTTGAAGCGGCTGAAAAATCGACTTGAAGAAAGCGAAGAAATCCCACCGATCCTGGTCAGCTCGACGGATCGAGACCCCTTCAATATCCTCTGAACCGCGAAGGCGCCCGCGACGGCGGGTAGACTCCGAACGCAAAGAAGCAAAAGAGATTTGACCGCGGATATCGCGGATGGGCACGGATAAAATCAAAAACTCATCGTTGATCTTTTTCTCTTCATCCGTGCCATCCGCGAAATCCGCGGTTAATCGGCTTTTCTTAGCGTCCTGGCGGATTACTGTTCGTTGTAACTCTGACTTGTCTGATCCCATCCGGATGGAAGGGGTGGTTCTGCGAAATCCTGGTCGGATAGACCTGCGTTTAATTTCAGATCGGTCAGATCGGTTGTTTTAAGCGTCGTTTGCGTGGAATCCAGAGTCTGGATTCGAACGGGCATCGCGGTGGTGGGGTCGATCCAGACGTCGATGGTGCTGAAATCGTGCGCGAGATGCGAATCAGGCTTCGGCAGCCAGTTTGAGATGAATCGTGCCCGGCGGGTCGTCTTTATCCGGCGGCATTTTCGATACATCAAAAGCGGCTTTGACGTCTTCCTTGCTTTGCCCGATCGGGAGGGGGAACGGGCCCTGGCCGAGCTTGAAGAGATCCAGTTTTTCGCCGGGCTTGAGGATTTGCTGGCGGGTTTCGATTTTTTTGTCGTAGTCGCGTTCGACGAGCCAGCCGGAATCGACCGTGTAGGTGTGGTGCATGTCGAAGACTTTGTCGCCGAGCTGTTTTCTGTCGAAGTTGATGCGGATGCGGGCGTCGCCGGCGCCTTTGCTTTGGAAGAGGATTTTTCCGCTGCTGATGGTTTCGTCGCCGGTGGTGTTGTTTTCGTCGGAGAGCTTTACGGCGGCGGTGAAATCCTGAAGGGACTGGCCGCGCGCGTCGAGAGCGTCGAGGATTTGATCGACGGAGGAGGATGGGGAGAGCTGATCCGGCTCGGTCGTTGCTGGAGAGGCGGCACCGGCGATCAAGAGGAGACATAGGGGAAGCCAATAACGCATGGAGTTCATTTAAACGTAAAGACACGGCCGAGGGAAGAACGTAACATTCAGCGATGCGCTGGGCGGGCATTTGCGGAGTGGTCATCGTGGCGCTTTGCCGCGTTGCGGCCGGAGCCGCGCCGTGGGCGGAGCCAAGCTGCGCGTTTCGGCGCACGGTGACGGTCGCGTGGAATTCCGACGACGCAAGCGGGCGCGCGATGGCGATGGTGGATTGCCTCACCGGCGGACACGCCAATCCCGACGGGGGAGATGCCCGAGTCACGACGGTCGATGGGCGCGAGATTCCCAGCCGCGTGCTGATGGCGGGGCCGGGCGATTCCGTCCGCGTGTTGTTTGGGCTCGCGGCCGGAGTGGGGCAATACGAAATTTATTTTGGCGATCCGCAAGCCGGGCCGCCGCAGGATTTGGAGACCATGCCGATCACCTGCGGCTTGCTTTGCGAGATGCGCGATTACCACGGGACGCCCTGGCCCGGAAGCGACGAAAAGTTCGAGCCCGCATGGAACACGGCCGGCCCGTTGCTCGGCCGGACGATGGCGGAATTGCCGTTCATCGCCGGCTGCCCGCTGGGAGATCGAAAAGGCGTCATCATCCGCTACCGCGGAACTCTGATGATTCCCGCCGATTCCGAATATGAATTCGGAAGTTCCACGGGAAATAGCGGCGCAATGTACATCGACGGCCAGCCGATACTCTATGCCCCCAGCCTTTCGCGCTCCCCCGATCAGGACCGAACCATTACCCTTTCCGCGGTCCGCACAATTTCGTCTATTACCAGATTTACGCGAACGATTTTGAATTGCTTTCCGTCGACTGGCGGGTTCCCGGCGAGCCGCAATATAAGGCGATCACGCGCGAGTTTTTTGGGATTTTAAGTCACGGGCGGACCGGCGATTTGGAATCGCGCGACGGGAAGCCGACGGCCGATTTTTCGGCGGATTACCAGGCGAGCAGCGAATTCGACAATTGCCAGACGCATCGGTTTACGTTCACCGCCGCGGGGGACGATCCGGACGCAAAGTGGGATTTTGGCGATGGGCAAACGGCCGAGGGGGCGACCGTTGATCATGTATTTCTCGGGGATGGCGTCTATGCCATTCAGATTCAAGAGCACGGGGATGCCCAGACGTCCCGGCTTTTCGTCCACGCGGACTGGTCGCATCAAATGGATCCATCGGCCGATCTTCCCTGGGTGCAGGCAAAGATCGTCGCGGGTTATGACATTCAGAAGATTCCCGCCCCGATGTTGCCGGTGGCGGCGCTAATGCAGGTCGATGCGGGCAATTTGCTTTCCGCCGACGAAATGGGAGCGATTCTGGCCAGAGAAAATCGCACGGGCCGGGAGGCACGGCGGCGGCGCTGGCGGCGTTGCACAAAATTGCCGATGCCCAGACCGATTGGCATCGGGCTCAGCGATTGTGGGGCTTGGTTCCGGAGGATTCGGACTTGCAGCCGCAGGCGGCGGCGGAAGAGGCGGAACTGGGAATATGGCTGGGAGGGGATTTCACGGGGGTCGCTCAGAAATTAGCCCCGTACGCTATGCGATATCCGAAAAATTCGCTGTTGCAACGAGAGTTTGCCCACGCCCTGATTCTCAGTCAGCAGGCGGACCAGGGCCGCAAGATTCTGGAGGGGTTGCCGACGTCCGTCGAGCCGGCGCGCGTGCCGGCGGTCTGCGGAGCCCTGGCGCGAACGGTGGAATATTACGTCGAGAACGGAACTTCCGATTTGGCGCAAGCGGCATGGTATCAATGGGATGAAACGGACCCGGCCAGCTTTCTTGAGGGCTATAGTGTGCTGCTCCGAATTCAGATGATGGAGCAGCGGCACATGCCGGAGATGGCGGCGAGCATTGCCGTCGCGTTCGCCGAGGCGATTCCCGATTCCGCTTATGCCCCGGAAATGCTCGCCGAGGCGAGCAAAGCGCTGGCCGACAGCGATCCGGCCAAGAGCCGGCAAATCCTACAGATGCTCAAAGAAAAATTTCCCGAAGACCCATTGAGTCAGAAATAATTTACCGGGTAGCATAACATCGCCATGTCCACATCAGACCCCCCTTCCACTCCACCGGTCGCACCTGTCCCCCCTGCCGAACCGATTTCGCATCATCCGCCCAAACGCATATGGGTTTGGGTTCTGGTGGCGATCGCCGCGGTGCTTCTCTTGATCTGGCTCGGACCGTGGATCGTTCTGGCATTCACCACCACTTCCACGGATGACGCCTACGTCAATGGGCACGTGACGTTTGTCGCCCCGCGCGTGCCGGGGCAGGTCGTGCGGGTACTGGTTGATGACAATAATCGCGTCCGCAAGGGCGATCTGCTGGTCCAATTGGACAAGGAACCGTATCTCGTACAGGTGAACATCGCGCAAGCGGCGGTCGATTCGGCGCAATCTGATTTGACGGTGGCCGAGGCACAGGTGTCGATCCACCGAGGGTCAGGCGCAGCCTGCGATTCAGTCTCGCCCACGCGATCGAGGATGTGGACAATCAGGAGGCCCTACTGCGATCGAAAGTGGCGGACCTGAATTCCGCGCAAGCGACCCTCAACAAGGCGCAGGCGGAATTTGAGCGGGTGCAGCCCCTGGAGAAAACCGGGGCGCTTTCGCAACAGGACTTTGACAACTACAAGGAAGCGTTTCTTGTCGCCCAAGCGCAGGTACAAGCTTCTTTGCAGGAGGTTTACCAGGTTCGCGTTTCGCTCGGCTTGCCGCCGATACCGGAGAGCGGCGACGATCTGACGCAAGTTCCGCCTGATCTGGATCAGACGTTTTCCACTGTAAAACAGGCTCAATTCGCCCTGATGCAGGTGGCGTCCACGATCGGCGTAACCGATTCGTTTGATACCACGCCCAAGCAGTTGATCGCCGATTTTTACAAGCGCGATCCCGAAGGAAATATCGAACGGATTTACGCAAAAATTCTGGAGACCGCCCCCGCCGTCAAGCAGGCGCAGGCGAAGTTGGGCGAGCGCAGCGGGACCTGGATCAGGCGCTGCTCAATCTTCGATATTGCGATGTGGTCTCCGAAATCGACGGCGTGGTGACGCGCCGGCAGGTCAACCCCGGTAACAACGTGATTGCGGGGCAGAGCCTGATGGCGGTGAGATCGCTGACCGAAATCTGGGTGGATGCCAATTTCAAGGAGACGCAGCTTTCCGATCTGCGGATCGGGCAGCCGGTCGATCTGGACGTGGACATGTATGGCGGAAAGCACCGGTTCAAGGGGCGAATCTCCGGCTTCACGATGGGGACGGGCTCGACTCTGGCGCTCCTTCCGGCGGAGAATGCCACGGGGAATTTCGTGAAAGTCGTTCAGCGTTTGCCGGTGCGAATCGATCTGCTGGATTACGATCCGGACAAGCTGCCGCTGTTTGTTGGGTTATCGGTGACGCCGTATGTGCACGTCAATGAGGCGCCGAGCGGTCCGGACGCGGGGAAATTCTTGCAGCCCTACATGACGGATGAGATTCCGGCCGTTCCGGAGACGCAGCCATGACGTCCACGGCGATCTCTTTGCCGTTGGCGACGCGGCGGATCAATCCCTGGCTGGTCGCAATCGCGGTGGTGATCCCCACCTTCATGGAGGTTCTGGACACCACGATCGCCAACGTCGCGCTACGCTACATCGCCGGCGGCCTGTCGGCGCCGGTGATCGACAGCGAATGGGTGATTACCAGCTATCTTGCGGCCAACGCGATTATCCTTCCGATGTCCGGGTATCTCGCCGCGCGGTTGGGACGGCGAAACTATTTCCTTCTGTCCATTGCCGTCTTCACGATCGCTTCGGCGTTATGCGGCATGTCCACCAGCCTCAATCAGTTGATCTTCTGCCGCATCTTGCAGGGATTAGCGGGAGGCGGGCTTCAGCCTTCCAGCCAGGGGGTGCTGCTCGATGCGTTTCCGCCGGAAAAACAGGGCGTGGCGCAGACATTTTCGGCGTCGCGGCGCTGCTGGCGCCGGTGGTCGGTCCGACTTTGGGCGGATGGATTACCGACAATTACGGCTGGCGATGGATTTTTTATCTGAATATTCCCGTTGGCGGATTGGCACTTTTGATGTGCCACGCATTGGTAACCGATCCGGATTATCTTAAAGCCGCGACCGCCAAGATGCGGCGATCGCGCCCGCGTTTTGATTTTCTCGGCCTGTGCCTGCTGGCGATGACGATGGTTTGCTGGGAAATCGCGCTCAGCAAAGGGCAGGAATGGGACTGGTTTGGCGATCCGTTCTATCGCGTGCAGACCCTGGCAACGCTCTTCGTTCTGGGGCTCAGCGGGTTGATTTGGCGCGAACTGAAATTTTCGAACCCCATTGTGAATTTCCGAACGCTGAAGGACCGCAATTTCCGGGCCTGTTGCATCATCATTTTTGTCGCGTTTGGAATTCTCTACGCCAATACGACAAGCCTTCCCGGCATGCTTCAATCGCTATTCGGCTATAACGCGTATTTGTCTGGCCTGGTCCTTTCGCCCGCCGGGCTCTTCGCGATCATTACGCTTCTGATCGTCGGCAAGCTCCTGGGAATGGGAACGGACGCCAGATACCTGATCGCCGCCGGTCTCTTGACGCTGGCGATCGGAAATTATTGGATGTCACAGCTGAATCTGCAAATCGGGCCATGGAGCGTGGTCTGGCCGCGCGTGGTTTTGATCTGCGGATTATCCATGCTTTTTGCGCCCCTGAACGTGGCGGCGTTTTTCCGCATCCCCAGGGAATTGCGCCCGGCGGCGGTGGGATTGCTGGCTCTTTTGCGAAATGAAGGGGGAAGTGTCGGGACCACCGTCGCACAAACAATCCTGGAACGCCGACAGCAGTTCCATACCCTGCGACTGAATGAAAATCTCGACGTGCTGAATCCGGCGGTTCAGCAGTTGTTCCGCGCCGGGCATGCCTTTTTCCTCCAGCAGACCGGCGACGCCGCCATGACCCAGCAGCTCACCCTTCAGGCCCTCCAACAGGCGCGCGATAATCAGGCGCTCTCCCTGGCGTATTTCGACGTCTTTTGGGTATCGGCGGTGGCGGCCGCAGTCTTGGTTTTTCTGGTTCTGCTAATGCGGCGCTCCGTGGCGGAGAAGGGCGCGCACATGGCGGCGGAGTAAATCGTTCAGGATTTGACTGGATTCCCGATGGCTTCGGACGTCGCGCCTAAACGTAGTGCGCCCCCTCGCGCATGAAAATTGCCGCCGGACGGTGCTGGAACACCTCGTTGACCAGCGGCTTCTTCATTCCTTCGGCCAGCGCATGGGGGAAGCCCTGATTACCCATGAAGAGTTGTGCGCCGGCGATCACGCGGGCGAGAGTCAGAAGTTCGGGCGTGGGGTAATAGGGAATGTCGTGTCCGAAGGTGTAGTTGAAGATTTCGTGATCCTTGGGATAGCCGACGAAGATGCACCTGGGGCCGAGATGAGGGAGATTGGCTTCCCAGAACGTGTAGTTGCCGTGATAGCGGATCGAACGGTTGATGACGATGGGGCGATCGGGAATGGTGATCGGGTCGGCGATTTGTAACCAGGCTTTGTCGCGCTCCGTCGTGGGAAGATCGAACGCGGCCAGATGCGAGTCGCTAAGATTGTTGTAAGAAAGATGTTCGCGGAAGGCATCGAGATCGTGATCGACCGGCTCGCCGTGCCAGTGGCGGACTTCCTGGATATACGGCTGCTGCATGAGAATCGGTATGAGCATGTCGATGCTTTTGGCATCGAGCTTGGTGCGGATTTTCCCGACAAATTTGACAAACTTGCTGGTGCTGCCGCCGTCGGGGTCGAGATAGAGGACGCCGCCGCCGAGGGCGCGCAGGGTGGGGAGCGCAAAGATCATGTCGCCCATGTCGCCGGAATGTTTGAAGGTCTTGGGCATGGGTTCAGGGGCCGAAGCGCGGAGTCATGGCTTGGAGAACGTCGGGCAACGTCTGGACGACGACTTCGGCCGGCACAAACGCGCGCCGGCGGTAGGGATAAAGGTGGTAGCCGTGTTTCGCCTGGAAGATTTCGGAATCGCGGTTCCACTCTTCGCTGAGATTCCCGCGCGAGCGGTGGATGAGGGCCAGTTCGCAGCAGGCGGCAACGCGCAAGCCGGCCCGATGCGCGCACAGCGTGAAATCCGCATCGTAGAGATGGAACCCCTTGAATCGCTCGGCGTCGAAGCGGACGGTTTTGGTCGCACGGCGATGGGCGGCGATGAAACACCCGTCCAACGCCTGCATCCCCCCCACCAGCGGCGCGGGGGTCGCGAAAATCTGGATGGCAAAGGTGCCGTCGTCGTTGGCGTGAGCGACCTGGCCGAAAATGTAGGGAGGCCCGGCGTAGCTCCACATGGGGTGCTCAAGGCGCGTGGTGCCGGCGATTCCCAGGACGTCGCACTTTTCCATGGCGCCGGCGATTTGCGGGCCGATCTGCGGGTTGACGAATTCGACATCGTCGTGGCTAAAGATCAGAATCTCGCCCTTGGCTCGATCGATGCCGCGGTTGTATGCCTCGCAGATGCCGGCGGCGTCGTGAATGCCAATGAATTCGATAGTCTGCCCGGCCAGGACGCGTCGATATCCGGCGGTGACGCGATCGAATTTCGCCGGGTCGATGCTGCAAATGATGATGGAAAAGAGCGGGGAGGGCTGGGTCATAAATGGCCGTCAGCTAAAGGTAATGTCCCGCCGACGGACTGCAAGCGCTCGTTCAACCGGCCGACCCGCGGTTATCGGCGACCAGATTCGCGTGATTAACCAGAAGCGTTTCGCCGGCCACGCCATTGATGTAATCCTCGATTTGCTTGATGCGGCGCCGCGCCTTGCGGATATCTCGAATGATTAACAGCCCGGCGCACGCAAATACGACGGCGAACAGCACGACCGAGGCCAAGACCAAAATGATCCGCTGATTTGGGGCGTCGTAGAGCAACCCAACGGCGATAGGCAGGGCCACGGCGAAGATTTGCAGGCCGTTGTTTTTTCGATGGATAATTTCGGTCTGTAAGATGGTGTATTCCGCCAGAATAATGCGGATTTTCTCCTCTTGCGACATGGGGTTCTGTTCGGGCATGATGACATCAACTTTGGGCCGGCCGTCAAAAGACTAATGGAATCGCCCCAATCCCGCAAAAACGCGGCGGTTGAACGAAATGGGCGATGCCAATATAATGCTTGGCTCGCAAAAAGAGAGGAATCCGATGTCGCTTGATCGAAGCTTACGAGGGGCCAACTCACTGATTCGCCATCGCAACGTACTCACGCGCGCCGAGCGCCTGCTGAAGCTCACGGAAGACGAGCGCTGGGACGAGAGCAAGAGCGTATTCGGCCTTCCCAAGGTAGCGCATCGGAAACAGGAATTAGCCAAGTCGGAGAAGGAAACCCCGGACGCGGCCGCCGCGGCCGGAGCAACCCCCGCCGCCGGAGCGCCTGCCGCCGGGGCTCCTGCCGCCGCCGGAGGCAAGGACGCGAAGGGCGCCGCGCCCGCAGCCAAAGGGGCTGCCCCCGCCGCGGGAGCCAAGGCCGCCGCGCCGGCCGCGAAGAAGAAGTAATATTCCTCGGCCCCAAAACGAACCGCCGGCATGTCGAGCATGGATCATCTCGTTTCGCGCCGCCGCCGCCGTGGATGCCTCGGGCATCCGCAAGGTGTTCGATCTGGCCGCGAAAATGTCCGACCCGATCAACCTTTCGATCGGGCAACCCGATTTCGACGTTCCTGAATTCGCCAAGGACGCCGCGATCGAGGCCATCCGCAAGGGGAACAATCGATATACTCAAACTCAGGGAATCGCGCCGCTTCGCGAGCGCCTGCGCAAAGATCTCTCGGCGGAATTTTCCCACGACGTCGGAGAAGTGCTCATCACCAGCGGCGTCAGCGGCGGCTTGATGCTGGCTCTCCTGGCCACCATCGACCCGGGTGATGAGGCGATTTTCCTCGATCCTTACTTCGTCATGTACAAGCATCTGCTCACTCTGGCCGGGGGGAAGCCGGTGATCGTGGACAGCTATCCCGATTTTCGCTTTCCCGCGGAGCGCGTCGAAAAGGCGATCACCTCCAAAAGCAAGCTGTTGATCCTGAACAGCCCCAGCAATCCTACCGGCGTGGCAATGAATCAGCGCGAAATCGACGACGCTGTGCGCATCGCCAAAAAACATAATCTGCTGATCGTCTCCGATGAGATTTACGAGCCGTTTCTATACGACGCGCCGCGCGGCCTGCCGAGCGCCGGGCATTCGCATGAAAACACTTTGATTCTTCGCGGATTTTCCAAGAGCCACGGCATGACCGGATGGCGACTCGGCTATGCCGCCGGCCCGTCGGAGATCATTTCGCAGATGACCAAGCTTCAGCAGTACACATTCGTCTGTGCCCCGGCGCCGTTTCAATACGGAGCACTGAAGGCGTTGGACGTCCCGATGGAGGACGCCGTGGCCGCGTATCGCCAGAAGCGCGATTTGGTCTGCCATCGGCTGCATCGGAAATTCGAACTGGTCGTCCCCGAGGGGGCGTTCTACGTCTTTCCGAAGGCCCCGGCCGGGATGACCGGGAGCCAGTTCGTAGCCAAGGCGATCGATAACAACGTCCTGATCATTCCGGGGAACGTCTTTTCGGAGCGTGATACCCATTTCCGAATCAGCTACGCGACGACGATGGAGAAGTTGGAGGCGGGCTGCGAAATTCTTTGCAAGCTGGCCGGGTGATCTCGCGGGTGCTCAGAACTGTCAGATTCCGCGATCAATCGGATGGATTTGAAAATCCGTCCGCCAGCGCGTTAGTATGGCGTCGTGCGGGTCGAATCTACTTGTGAATAGTCCTGCTGACGCCAACCGGCAACGATCGCTCTTCGGGGCGAGGCGGCTCCGGCAGTGGCGGAACTGGCAGACGCTCTGGATTGTCAATCCAGTGATCCACAAGATCGTACGGGTTCGAATCCCGTCTCCCGGAGCTTTTTTCGTTTGACTTATGCCAAATCCGCGTCGATAACATTGTTATCTTGTGGATCACTGGATTGCAGCCCCAGATTGACACCTGGGGCTAATTTATTGGTCACGCCTGCCCTCCGCCGTCCCCATCAAGCTTACTTGTCATCCCCATCGCTCAGCACTCGATCCACGGTCGTCGTAATCGTATTGAAGCTCGTCGCCGAAACTTTCGGCTGCTGAATCGTTCCGCTGACGTGGATTCTGAGCAGTTCCTGCTTGGCCCCGTAGATCAGCGGCCCGAGGACGGGAAGGCTGACCAGCGTGGGGTTATCCGTCACAAACCAGAGGCTCACTCGCTTGGCCGCGAAATCGAGCTGGCCGTTGCCGTTCATCGTCATGTCCTTGCTCTTGAGGATGATTTGATCGAAGACGACCTGTTGGCCGTCGATGGCGTAGCGCGTGGTGGCCTCGGCGAAGGGGCTGCTGAGGGGAAGGGAGAGATTGGTGATCTGGAGCAGGCCTAGGAGGATGGGGAGGTTGTACATATTTTCGCCGGTGACGCGGACGTCGCCGTGGCCGCGGCGGCTGGTGGGATCGCCGAGGGTGCCGTCGAGATTGAGCGAGGCGGTCAGCTTGCCGCTGACGCCCTGGTTCTCCGGGGCGGCAAGTTGCGCGACATCGGCGTCGCGAAGAACCAGGCCGAAGTCGTACCGGCCGGGCGAGGTGTCCTGATCGTTGTCGGAGTAGCTGAATTGCCCGCTCCCACTGAGATCGCCGCCGGCGAAATCGCCGCCGAAGCGCGAGATCTCGATGACCGGATCATCCGCCGGTTTGGCGATCATCGCCGAGAAATTTTGCGCAGGGCGTCCGGCCAGAAGGAGATTGTCGGCGGATAGCTGCATGCCAAGCCGGTGCAGCTTTCCGTCGCGCACCAATCCCGCGACATCCATCGCGCCCGTGGCGCCCGCGATGGGGAGGCCGATGTCCAGATTCGCGCCTAGAAGGCTGACCTTGGCGGCAAAGTCGATGTCCGGGCCGTGCCGCGTCCGCCGAGCCCGGACGGTAAGCCAACCGTGAGAAGTCCAAGCCGACCGAGCCGGTGAGTTTCAACGTCTTAATAATGTCGGATACCGTTTCAGGTACGGCGGCGATGGCGTCCGCGTCGAGCGGAACAGGGTCCGCGGTCAATTTCAATACCCATTCCGGATGCTCGCCGAGATCTCCTTCGCCCGTGACGGCAAGCGCCGATTTGCCGTGATGCGCGGTGATTTGCTTGAGCAACACTTTGGTCGGGGAGACGCTTAAAAGCCCATGCACGTCGTCCATCCGATATGGAAAAATCTGCGGCTTCACCGAAAGCTGAACGGGGTGAATCTGCAAATCGAGCTTTTCATCCGGGTCGGGTGCGCCGCTGAGCGCGGAGGCATATTCAACAGTCGCGTTTATGCTTCCCTGCGGCTGGATCTCGTCCCACGCCTGTTTGGCCGGATCGGGCAACGCGGCGTACAGTGCCGGTTCCAGGGGAACATTTTCCGCGATGGCGGAAAGCATGATCCGCGGAGGCCGGGCCGACGGTTCGCCTGGCGCGGGAGCGCTCCATGCGATGGAGAGATGTCCCGCGATGTCCCCGGTGCCGCGTTTGGCGGTCATGTCCGTCAGCACGAAACTCGTCGGGGTGATTCGCATCTGGGCGCTGATCCCGGAAAGCGCGTAGGCATTTCCCAACGGCCAGAGAGCGCCATTGTGCAAATGGGCGTTGAACAGAAAATCGACGTTGGGATTGGGCGAGTTGTCCTGCACTTTGGAGGGCGTCACATTGCCTTCCACCTCGATCAACCCGGTCGCTCCCACGGCGACGAGCCAATCGCGCTCGGCGGCGGGCAGAGCGCCTTTTAATTCGTCATCGAGCGGAAGATTTCTGGCAACGACGTGCAAATTCGGCCCCACCGGCTGGGTCGTCGCCGGTCCGTGATTGGATTTCCAGGTGATCCGGCCATTGATATCGACCGACGCGGTGCCGCGGCGCATGGCGATATTCTTCAGATCGACAAAGCGATCGTGAACTTCCAAACGGCCCGTCACGTGACTCATGGGATAAGGGAAGAAGACAAGCGTACCGGCGGCATCCTTGAGATCGACGTCAGTCGTGAAGTCGAAACGCCGGTGCTGGCCAGGCTGACGCTCGATATGGCAAACGACGTCCGCGCGGAATTGCGGGAGCGCCGCCGGTGCCGTCGGGATCGAAAAGGCGCAGCGCCCGGTCAACCTGAGGGGGCATTGCCGTGCGCAGAGCCGGCTCGCTGGCGATGTCCTTGGCGCTGACGTCCAGCCATATTCCGGCCACTTGATCGAGGGGGCCAATGAATCCGTTGATGGTAACAGTCGAATTCGCGTTGGGGCCGTCTTTCAACCCGTAACCGGTGACGCCGAGCACGCGGATTCCGTCCATTTTCGTAAGTGGATCGTGCCCGATGAGGATTTCGCCCGTCGCGTCGCAGAGCGGATAGGGAAAGTCGGCGAATTTGAATTGCCCGTCGTGGATATCGATCGCGCCGACCACCGCCGGGCGCGCGCCGGCTTCGCCGCGATTGAGCGTGACCGACACGCTGCACGTCCCCTGCGGATGCAGGCGCTCGTAAATCTCCTGAACCTCCGGCGGCAAAGACCCGGCGTAGGTGGGCGACCAGGCGGGGATTTCCAAATCGTGCCCCGGCATGGACGAGACCGTCAGCTTCGCCGCGGCGTCGGGGGAATAGCCGTGGATGATGCCGTCGAGATCGAACCAGTTGTTTTCAAGGCGGCCGTTGATGCCGTTGAGGGTCAGATCATCCTGAGTGAACACGAGCGTCCCGGAAACCTGCCGGAGATGCACCGGTTGCGGTGTGCTCAGGCGGCGCAGGGAATCGATGACATCCTGCGTGATCCATTGTCCGGGCTGGAGAGAGTCCAACAACGCGTGGAATTTCCGCACGTTTTCATTTTGCCGGCGGCTCATCCATTCCTCGGGGCTGACGGCCAGTTCGACGCTGCTGAGAGAAATTTCCATGCGGAAGGAGGGTTGCTCGCCGGGCTTGCCGGGCGTGAAATACATTTCCGGCACGTCGATGCGTCCCTGGAGCTGGTGGCGTTCGCACCATTCTCGCGGCTCGGTGAAGAGCATCGTTTTGATGTCAGGACCGAAAGTGAAGTTGCGCAGGCGGGCAAACGAGACGCCGCCGTCGGTGCGGATGGTTCCTTCGACGCTGGGTCCGATGGATTCGCGGCCGCGGCTTTGAAACTGGAAGTCGTACTGGTCCGACTCCTCGCCGGGGGAGAGGGAGCCTTCGAGGCTGTACCAGCCGATGGTCTGGGTGTGATTGTTGCGCATCTCCAGGTAAGCGACCTGGGCGTCGCGGAGGATGATCTGGGGAAGAACGGGCGGCCCGTTGGCAGCGCTCTTGTCGTGGCGGGGAGGAACGCCTTTGCCGTGCCAAAGGCGCTGATAATTCCAGCGGTGGGTCTGGGCGTCTTCGACGAGAATGACCGTGGGTTCGATGGCGACGATCTGCGTGCCGGAGATTTTGCCGGCCAGCAATTCGAAGGGATTGTATTTGATCAGCAGCGTCTGCGCGTGAAAGACCGTGGCGTCGGGAGTGGGCGGGCCTTCTACGCGGACGGTCACGTCGTCGAGGCGCAGCCCTTCAAAGATGGAGAGGCTAGCGCGGCGGATTTGGACGTCGCCCCCGAGGAGATCGGAAAGGTAGCTTTCCGCCATGGCGCGGACGCGTTTTGCGTCGGTGATCCAACCGTAGCCGAGGATGACGACGCACAAGCCGACCAGGACGGAGAACATGCACTTGCGGCGGATGGGGGAGCAGCGCGGCGCAGGGGTGCTTGGGCCGCCAGGTGCGGTCAAACAGGCGGTCGGGATTCGCCAGGCTCCAGGCCATTTAGACTAGGACCGGGAATTTGGTGCGGATGGGACTGCGGCTCAGCGCGCTGGCCGCCAGAATCGCCATCGGCGGTTGGGCGGGGAGCAGATAACGCAGCGACCCGACCGATAACCCGGCAGCCACCGTAAAATATATGGCCGGAATCAACAAGTACATTTTTGACGCCCGCGACAGGGTTATTCGCTTCAAACCGACGATCAGGAGCAAATCCACCGGCAGGCTGAAGCAGAGTCCGACAAGAACGTATGCTCGACGACTGCCATATTGATCGCTCAATGGGATGGGGCTCCAGGTTCGCCCGATCTTCTTGACGGCAAGCGACGCCGCCTGCCACGGATTTTGCCGCATCCATTCATCGGCTTTTTCGAGGAAGTAGCGGGATCGGGCCGGTTCGGTCGTGTCTTGCAGAAACGGCATCGACTTCACGAAGCTCTGATCGCTGGCGCCCGTGGCGTCGGGATTGAACCCGTCGTAGCGGGTGATCCCGGCGTTAGTCGTGGTCCAGATCCATTCCTTGAGCTGGAGCCGATTGCGAGCCGCCCAGGGGAAGAGGACGATTCCGATCAGCACAAGCATTGTAGCCGCGACGGGAAGCGGGAGGCGCGGACGTTCGCTGGGAATGACGACGGCGGCTGCGCCGGCGAGGAAGACCGGAAGCAAAAGTGCCCCCGGGCGGACAAGGAGGGACAGGGCCAGAAGCAACCCGCCGCCAAGCCAGGCGAGCAATCTTCCCCTTCCAACCGGCCAGGGACCGCCGCTGATAATGAGCAGGCACATGCCCCAGGCAAGCATCGCGGTGAAAAGCGTTTCACTGAGGATCAGGCCGGTAAAGAAAATCAGGAAGGGATTCACCGCGACGATGAGCGCCGCAATGACGGGAACCCATTGCATTCTTGGTGACGATTCCGCCGGCGGGAAAATTCGCGGGGGAAGTTTCTTGGCCAAAAGATAAATCGCCAGGACGGTTGTGGCATCGAGAGAGCGCTGCACCATGCGCACAATCTTCGGCCGGGCCTGGCAGAGGGCGATCAGGGCGGGATAGCCGGGCGTGCGATATGCGAAAACCGGCGCGAGAAAACGCTCGTCGATAAACCAAAGGCCCTGGTGATCGTGAAGATGCTGGCCGAGTTCCAGATATTCACTCTGATCCGGCAAATTCGAAAGAGCCGCCGGATCGCTTGGCTGGCGCAAACCCCACCCGACGCGAACCGCCAGACCGGCCAGGAGAATAAGTATAACGAGCGTCTTTTCGATGCCGCGACTCACGCATAAACGGTACCACGTACCTAAGTTCAAGACCAATTGACCGCGAAGACGGCCTGGTGGACTCCGAACGCGAAGATAAAAAGAGATTTAACCACGGATTTCGCGGATGACACGGATGAAATGCGGAGCTCATTTTTTTGATCTTCATCCGTGCAATCCGCGAAATCCGCGGTTAATCGCTTTCTTCGGGCTCTCGGCGGGTTCGCGGTAAAAAATTCCTATTCCGGTTAGAATTCCGATTGGATGCAAGCCCTTCAGGTTTGGGAAAATAGATTGAGCGCTCTGGCCGCCGCGGTCGAGGCGCTGCGTGCGCGGGCGAGCGGGCAGGCGTCTGCGGTTGCGCGATGGCAGGCCGATGCCCAAGCGGGGATTTTTCATCTTCAGCGCGATTCTCAAGCGTCTTTGATTGTCTGCCTGCTGGGGGGGACCGGGACGGGGAAGAGCACGGTTTTGAATCGGCTTCTTGAGGCGGATCTTTCCGCGGCGGATTTTCGGCGGACGTTTACGGCTGGGGCTGTCGCGGCGGCGGGGAAGGCGGACGAGGTGCCTTCGCAGTGGCTCGGGTTGCCGCGAGTGATCGCCGAGCAGACGCCGGCGCGGGGGCAGGCGGAGTTGCTGACGGTCGTCATCTCAGCCAACGAGCTTTTGAAGAAACTGATCCTGGTCGATACGCCTGACCTGGACGGAGATCAGCCGGCGCATCATGCTCAGGCCGAGAGGGTATTTCGCTGGGCGGAGGGGGTGGTGTTTCTTGTCTCGCCGGAAAAGTATCAGATGACGGAATTGCTGCCTTATTACCGATTGGCGCGGCGGTATGGGCTGCCGGCGATTTATGTCATGAACAAGTGCGAGACGAGCCAGATGCTCGATGATTACCGGAAGGTTCTGGCCATCGAGGGGGTTGCGGGCGCCGTGTTTGCGATTCCCCGGGACGATGCGGCGTATGAGCCGCCGCTGGAGGCGAATCAGAATTCTCTGCGCGCGGCCGTGACGGATTTTTCGCGGCCGAGCGCGGCGGATCGCCAGGCGGGATTGCGAAATCGTGGAATCGATCTGCTCGGACGGCTGCGCGATCAGGTGATCGCGCCGATTCAGGCGGAAAGGCGCGACGCGGCCAAGATCATCGCCTCGCTGCAAGCGATGGAGCGGCCGCCGCTGGGGATCGACGTGAATCCGATCACATTGCAACTGCAAAGACGGCTTCAGCAGCGCAGTGTGCTTTATTTGATGGGGCCGGGACGGGTGATGGATCGAGTGAGGCAGGTGCCGGGAATGCTGGTGCGGCTGCCTCGGACGGCGTGGGATTTCTTTCTGCATGGGAATGTCTCCGGCCCGGCGGATCCGATGCCGAATGAGGGGAATGGCCAGGTGCCGGATTTCGCGGCGACGTTGAAGGATCATTTCGTCATTTTGCAGACGCGGATCGCCGACGCCGTGCGCGCGACGCCGAGCGGGCAGCTGTGGATATCTGCGGATTGGGATCAGTCGCTCATCGATCCGGCCGCGGCGGGGAAGATCGCCACGGAAGAGTTGAATGATTTGAACGCCTGGCTGCAAAAGCGGTGGAACGCGACGCCGCGCGACACGGCTTTGCTCATGCGGCTGCTGAAGCATCTGCCGGGCGGGGAGAAATTGGCGCAGTGGACGGAGGCCGCGCCGTATCTCCTGGCGATTGTCGTGGCGGCGCATCACGCGATTTTTGGTCCGGTGGACCTCATGGTTCTCGGCGGGTATGGGCTGGCGGCGTGGATCGTCGAGCGGCTGAGCAATGAAGTGGCCTCCCGCACGCGGCAGGCGAACCGCGCCATTGACCTACGCTTTGAAAAACTCGCTCACGAGCAGATTCGCAAGACGATCGCCTGGATCGAATCGCGCACGCCGTCGGCTGAGCAAATCCGCGCCGTCGAGGCGGCGGCGCAGCGCTTTGAGGAGTCGCTGGTTTCATGAATACAGCGCACATCGAACAACTCGTCCATGATACGGTCGATCTCACCGGCGCTGCCCCCCCGCCGCTGCTGGAGGATAATTCGCCGACGCTCAGGGACGACGCACTGGACGGCGAGATGTATCTCGTCGGCTTGATCGGCGGGAAAGACGTCGGCAAGAGCGCGCTGGTCAATGCGCTGGTCGGGCAGTCGATCACGCAAAGCACCAGTCACGGACCGGGAACGGAAAATGTGATCGCTTATGCCCACGCGGATCAGAAAGCGGAACTTTCAAAACTTCTGGACGCCCAGACGCCCGGCAGCTACATGATCGTGACTCATCGGCAGGAGGAACTGCGGAACCAGGTTTTGCTCGATTTGCCGGATATCGATAGCCGGTTCGCGGAGCATGTGCAGACTACGCGGAAGATGCTGCGGCACATGCTTTTCCCGCTTTGGATTCAGAGCATCGAGAAGTATGCGGATGCCCAGCCGCAGAGTCTCTTGGCGCAGGTTGCGGCGGGGAACGATCCGAAGAATTTTCTCTTCTGTCTCAATAAAGTCGATCAGCTTGTGCGGAAGGAAAAGACGGCGGCCGACACGCTGCGGCAGGATTACGCGGCGCGCATCGCCAGGGTGCTTTCACTGCCGGAGCCGCCGAAGGTGTTGCTGATCTCCGCGATTCAGCCGGAGGCTTGGGATTTGCCGGCTTTGGCGAAATTGCTCTCACGCCAGAAATCGAGCGGGGACGTCGCAGATTCCCTGCGCCTGCGCAAAAGCGGCGGCAGCGATCGCTTCTGGATTGGCTGGTCGCCCAGGATTTGCCGGCGCGGGCGGCGCGCCTCGCGAGATTGGAAGATGAAGCATCCGATTTGCTCAGCGAGAGACTTGGGGAGCCGGTGATCGAGGAAGTGGTGCCCGGGATTTTGGATGATGCCGCGTACAGGTCGGTGATGACCGAGGGATTGTTCGATCGGCGTGTGGCGCGCTGGCCGGTGGTAAATATTTTGCATGCGGCTTTGTCGCCGCTGCTCATCGTGATTCGAGAAAACGCGGCGGCGGGAAGCGGCTTCGGCGGAGCTGATTCCCTGGTCGATGGACACCTGTCGGCACTCCAGCCGGATGTGCCGGCGAACATACAATCCGCCTTCGCTCAGTTGCACCAGACGAACCCGGCCGTCGCGGACCTCTACACGCGGCGGAAATTGTGGGAGTCGATGGACGCCCAGGCGGCCGCGGCGTCTCTGCGCGGACAAATGATCGAAACCGTTCAGCGCCAGCGGCAAGCCGTCCTGGAGAAACTTTCCGGCGGCGAGGGGTGCCTGTCGCCGATCGTTCGCGTCGGATTGACGATCGGGGCGATCGTCTGGTTCCCGATCGTTCAGCCGATCCTGATGTTGATGCTGACAGCCGGCTCGCCCCTGCGAAGCTTGCACGACGCCGGAGTGATGTTCGTCGAAGTGATGAGCACGGAGGTCCTGCTTAAAAACGCCGTTTTCCTGCTCCTCTGGCACTTTTTCCTGTGGGCGATGCTCCGCTGGGACACGCGGCGGCGAGTGGACCACCTCCTGAGCGACTGGCAATCCGCCAAAAATCCCGATGCGGAGATGAATCTGACGACCGTGGCGCTCCGATGGATCGATGATTTGACGAAGGAAATCCGATCGGCCAAGGGGACGACGGAGAGTCTGTCGGCGAAGGTGGAAACCCTCCGCGCCGAACTAACGTAAACACGTTCTTTACACAATCCTAATACCAAAGCGTATGGAAATGGCGAAGATGGGCGTTCCATGGCGGCAGACTCTCAAGGACGAGAATCGTCTCGTGGGCTCTCAAAGCCTGCGCCGGCCTGGCTGGGGAAGAAGGTCGGGCGGTTCAGACTGCTGGCAAGCGTGGGGCAGGGGTCGATGGGGCGGGTCTTTCGGGCCGAGGATTCCAATCTCAATCGGCAGGTCGCTCTCAAGGTTTTGCCTAACAAGTTGAAGCTTGACGACGAGGAAGTCGCCGTCGAGCAGTTCATTCGCGAGGCGCGGTCGGCCGCGACGCTGGAACACCCCAACGTCGTGCACATCTACGAAGTCAACCAGACGGACAAAATCTGGTATATCGCCATGGAGCTTCTGGAGGGGGGGAACCTGCGCGAGTTGATCAAAGCCAACGGGCCGATGGACATGATTCGCGCCTGTCAGGTAGCCGCGGAAGCGGCGGAGGCGCTGGATTACGCTCACAAGGCGGGGATTGTGCATCGCGACGTAAAGCCGGCGAATTTAATGCTCACGCGCACCGGGCGATGCAAATTGACGGATTTCGGCCTGGCGAGGATCGACGACGCGAACGATTCGTTTCACATGGGGACGGAGAGCGTCGGCACGCCGCTCTACGCCGCGCCGGAAGTCACCCGTGGGCGGGCGGCGCAGGCGTCGGCGGATATCTACAGCCTTGGGTGCACGCTCTATTACCTTCTGACGGGGACGCCGCCGTTTTACGCCAAGACCGCTCCTGAGCTGATGCAGTTGCATCAGACGGCCCCCCCGCCGCATTTGTGCAATGATCGGCCGGACCTGCCGGAGACGCTCGCCCAGGCGATCATCCGGGCCATGGCCAAAGAGCCGGAGGAGCGATTCGAATCGGCCGGACAGTTTGCCAAGGTTTTGCGCATGCACACGATTCCGGTCTCGGGATCGGGATCGGGATTAGGGGCGGGATCGGGATCGGCGGCGAATTTCATGCAGGGGAGCGGGTCGAATCCGCTCGCGCCGGCGGCCGCGCCGCAGTTTTCTCGGCGTTTACTTGTTGGCGGAAGCATCGCCGCGGTTCTGGTTCTGGCCGGCGGAATTTCCGCGGCGGTTTATTTCGCGGCTCGGTCTGAAGCTCCGCCCATGCTGGCCGCGCCCCGGGTTACAGTCCAGCCGGCGGCGGACGTGCAGAATTCCGTGCCGCCACCGCCACCGAAAGCCGACGCCCTGCAAGAGAATCTCGTTCCCGCCGCGACTTTCCAGGCTTCAGAGACCTCCCGCTTGATGGCGATCGCCAAGGGGGATGATCCCAGACTTGCGGGGAAGCCGGTATCCGTCGTGGGTCAGATCGCCACGATTCACCCCACGCCGTCGGGCAAGTCGATGCGGATTGAATTCGTGGGGTCGGATTCCGATGTCTTTTGCGCAACGTGCCCGCCGTCGTTGGCTAAATTGATTCAGGATGGATTTACGGGCCGGCTGATCCGCATTACTGGAGTTCCCCTGCTGCATAAGGATCGGGCGGAAATTCGCATCGATTCGCTGGATCAGATTCAGGCGAATTGAATCCTAATCTTTCTCTTTCTCTTTCTCTTAATCCAAATCCTAATCCTAATCTTCATCTTAATCGTAATCTCGGAAACGGATTCGCGCACGGCGACTCGAATGAGATTAAGAGCCTCTAACAAAAATGCGAATGAAGCCTGTTCCAACAGATCATTGCCTCACCCACGGTCATGAACGCGGCGTGGATGTCGGGCCGTTTTTCGTAACGGACTCGCAGTCGGCGATTCTGATGCAACCAACTCAGCGTACGCTCCACCGGCCAGCGGGTTTTGCCAAGACCACTTCCGTGCGGGCGGTTGCGTCGGGCCAGCAACGGGCGGCTGCCACGCTGACGCAACGCCTTTCGGTGCGGTTCGGAGTGATACGCCCGGTCTCCCTGCACCACCTCGAACCGCCAGCGCGGCCGGCCCGGTTTGCCCGAGACCTTTGGAATCGCATCGATCAGCGGCAGCAGTTGCGTGATGTCGTGGCGGTTGGCCGCCGTCAGGAGGGCAACCATCGGCGTGCCGTTGCCATCGGTCAATACATGGTGCTTGGAACCGTTTTTCCTGCGATCTACCGGGCTCGGACCCGTTTTTTTCCCCCGTGCACGGCCCGCACGGAAGCAGAATCCACCAAGGCCCGCGACCAGTCGATGGCATTCGACCGCCGCAATCGATTCAGCAATAGTCCGTGCAGCTTCGTCCAAACCCCACGATGGTTCCAATCGCGCAGTCGACGCCAGCAACTCATGCCGCTGCCGCATCCCATCTCCTGGGGAAGGTATTCCCACGGAATGCCGGTTTTGAGCACGAACAGAATACCCGACAACGCCGCGCGATCGTCCAGCGGCGGCCGGCCGCGCTTTCCTGGACCACTGCGGTGCTTGGGAAGCAGGGGTCGGATCAACTCCCAAAGCTCGTCGGTCACCAACGGCTTGGTCATAAAGCCCTCCATGGCTAAGACCAAGCCGTATTGTCCGATCAACCATAAACATGGGGAAGTGCATTTTTGTTAGAGGCTCTAAGATTAAGATGAGGATTAAGATTATGAAGAGGAGTAAGAGTAAGAGAAAGATTAGGAACTTGGGCGTTCAAGCCAACTGATGCGCGGGCTTGGGAAGATCATCGTGAATCGTCTGCTGCTTGGGTTGATCGCCGGCAAAGCTGAATAGGATCATGTCATCGTCGATCTTGGCCTGCAAATGTACGGGGCGCTGCCAGATCTGGTAGAGGTTCTTCAGGGTTTCGACTGCGTATTTGATTTCCAGATCCAGCCCGTTGTGTTTGTGGGCGAGGAATAACTCGCCGCGGTTGGCGTAGTTTCCGTCGACGACGTAAATGAACGGGCGGCCCATGTTGGTGAGCTGATAGAGCATCGTCTGCTTCACGCGCTGATGATCGCGGCTGACGACGCGAAGCTGGCCGGTGTGGGGGTCGCGGCCGTATTGATAGAATTTGTGCTTATCCACGAATTCCTGAGTGAGGAATTCGTCGATGAAATTCACGTCGTTATAGACGCGCCGGACTTCGAAGATTTTCTCGCGGCCCTGCCCCAGGCCTTTATCCCAGGCTTTCTTTTCGCCCAGGTTGTCGGATTCCTCATAGGCTTTGCCGAATTTTCCTTTGTTCCAGCGGTCTTCGATGTCGCGGAAAAGCTCCAGGCCGATCTTGTACGGATTGAAATTCCCCGGCGGCATGTGGACCGTCCCGCTGTGATGATCGGCATAGTCGATGATCTCGCGCACTTCGACAAAATGCTTGGTCATCAGCGTGCTGTGCCAATAGCTGGCCCAGCCTTCGTTCATCACCTTGGTCATCCCCTGCGGCGCGAAGTAATACGCCTCCTCGCGCACGATGGAAAGGAGATCCATTTGCCAATCGTCGAGCCGCGCGTGTTGGAGGAGATAAGACAGCACATCCCGCGTGGGCCGGGCCGGCGTGACGTGGCGCATTTTGTCGCGCTCGGCGCGGATTTTCTTGGCCTCGGCCTCGATGACCTTCGGCGGATTGATCCAACGGTCCAGATATTCCTTGGCCCGGAATTTCGCGACGGGTTCCTCCTTCGGCTTCGGCTGCTGCGGGTCCTGCTCCATCGGGCCGCGATTCAGGAACATGCTGTGGGCGTCGATCAGGTCCTCGAGGCTCAGGCAAACGTCCAAAAATTTCTCGACGACGTCGAAGCCCTCTTTTTCTATGTGCCGGCGGACGCGCGTGGAGTGGTTCGCCATTTCATCGACCATTTTGCGATTGGTCTGCGCGAACCAGAGATTGTTCTTGAAAAAATCGGCGTGGCCGTAGACGTGGGCGATGACCAGCTTCTGATCGACGAGCTGGTTCGATTCCTGAAGATAGGCGTAGCAGGGGTCATTGTTGATGACCATTTCGTAGATTCGGCCCAGGCCGTAAAAGTGCTGTTTGCGGAGCCGTTCGTATTCGGCTCCGAATCGCCAGTGGGGGTATCGCTGGGGGAAGCCGCCATAGGCGGCAACCTGGTTCATCTGCTCGTAATCGCACATTTCGAAAACGACGGGGAAGAAATCCAGGCCGTAGGATCGGGCCCGCTCGCGAATCTGTTTCTTCGCCGCCAGCAGTTCCGCGGGGAAGGTGGCGGAATGTGAACGCATATCCCAATCTTAGACGCGGATTTACGATCGTAAAGGGGTGTGCCCGGACTGGCAGAAGCGGCGCCAGAACAACCGATAGGCGGCCTCAACGCCCCGGACGAACCCCGGCCCGTCCATGAGCGGGGATTTCCGCATCCTGTCGCGAAGGGTCGAGCGGATTTCGGATAGACGTGCCGAATCCTGGGCAAGCTGTACAGCGATCTTCGTGAATTCGGTGGGACTCGCCGCGGCCAGTTCCGGCAGACCGAGATTGGAAAGCTCGGTCCATCCGGCCCGGCCGACGGGGGTCTGGCCTATGAGCGTCAGCACGGGCACGCCCATCCAGAAAGCGTCCAGACTGGTTGTATGCCCGTTGTACGGAATCGTATCCAGGCAAAGATCGATGCGGTGATAAGTTTGGAGATAATCGCGGCGAGATTGGCGGGAAATGAATTCGACGCGATCGGCCGAAATTCCGCGACTGAAGAATTTTTCCGAGATGCGCTGGCGGGCGGACCCGTCGGGGGCCAGCAAAATCATTCGCGAATTCGCCACCGCGCAAAAACCCCCGCCCACAAATCCAACGTCAAATCGTTCAACTTGAAAAAGTTGTTTAAGCACCCGAACGTTATAAACCCGTTCCGCGAAGCGGGTGGCGCTTGCACCTCCGGTCCCTCCTCAAGCGGGTCGTAACACCAAAAGCACCCCGGCAATTGATACGGGTAATCCGGAAACGAATTCCGCGAATCGCTCGGCTCCAGAAACGAATCGGTTAATCGATAGTCGATGGTCCTCAATCCGCTCGACCCCGGATACCCGAGCCAACTCACTTGTACTGGCGCCGGCTTGCGCAAAAACCATCAGCCGGTTGTTGGCCGTGTGGAGCTTTAGATCGACCAGAATGTCGATCTGGTCGGCGCGGACCTGTTGAGCGATTTGCTCGTCTGAATGGCCGACGGTGCTCCGCCAACGATCCGAGACGGATTTGAACCGGTCGGTCATCCCGTCGGGATTCATCACTTCCGCGTAGCAGGTGATCTCAAATTCATGGCGGTCATGATTGCTCAAGAGCGGCCAGAGAAAAAAGGCGGAGGAGTGATCCCGGAAATCGGCCGAAACGTAGCCGATGCGCAGTCGCCGGTCCGGATCGCGATCATTTGAATGAGGCGAGATCCCCGCGCGAAGGGGGCGGGCGTGCTGGGCGTCCCATCGCTCTAATTCCGCCGGGAAGGAATGGATCAACGTCGGCGAATATTGCATCTGCACGATCAAATTACTGTGCAACGCGGCATCCGACGGCGCGAGCTTCAGGCCCTGACGAAGGCACGCGAAGGCTTCCTCGGCACGGCCGTCGTTGAAAAGCGCTTTGCCCAAGTTGTTGTAGGCGGAGATAAAATTGGGCTGAAGTTCCAGAGCTTTTTTGCAGGCGGCGATCGCCTCATCCGTGCGCCCTGACGCTTCCAGGACGTTGCCAAGATTATTAAATGCTTCGGCCATGTTGGGCTGAAGCGCGACGGTGCGCTGATACGCCTCAATGGCCTCGGCGGCGCGACCCAAAGTGGTCAAGACGGCGCCGAGATTGTTGCAGTAGTTGGCGGCCGAGGGATTGGACGCGATGGCGCGGCGGATAAGCTGTGCGGCCTCTTCCTGACGCCCCAGCGAATGGGCGACCAAGCCGAGAAGGTGAAGCGCTTCGGAATCGCCGGAATTTTTCAAGATTAATTGCTGACATAGCGACTCAGTCTCAGCGAATCGCCCTGCGCGAAAATGCTGTTTTGCCGCGGCCAGAAGCTGATCAGCCGATGTAGAAGTCATCAGACGCGTTCCCGGTAAGAGCGATAATAACCGGCTTGCTGGAAAAAGATGAGGCGCGGCGATTGTGAGCGGTGCGAAGAACATACGATAATAAATGAAAGCACAGGTATTCGAAGAGACGGGAGTTGAGATGACGAGCCTAAATCAATGCTTGACCTGCCCGGTCGCGGTCGACGCACGCAAGCCCATTTTCGGCGATGCCGGCCACCGTTTTGTGCTGCAAAGGGTTCAGCCGGCCCTCTTGGGTTTGATGGACGGGTCGGTTTCGACATTGGCGCCGATTTTCGCAACCGCGGGTTTGACCGGGCGGCCGATCGACGCGTTCTTCGTCGGGCTTGCGGCTTCGGTCGGCGCGGGGATCAGCATGGGTCTGGCCGAGGCGCTTTCAGATGACGGGAAAGTCACCGGGCGCGGGCAGCCGATTCTGCGCGGAATCATCACCGGGGTGGCGACGGTCGTCGGCGGGATGCTTCACACGATGCCGTTCCTTCTCCCGAATCTGCGCCTCGCCCTGCATCTGGCGTATGCCGTGGTCGTGTTTGAACTGCTTCTCATCGCGTACATCCGGTTCAAATATATGAAGACGCAGCTCGTCAAGACGATCGTTCAGGTGATCGTCGGCGGCGCGATTGTTTTTGCAATCGGATTGTGGCTGGGCAAAATGGGGGCGGGGTCGTAGATCAGGGCTTGGTCGCCGGGGGCTGGCGCGTCGATTCCAACTGCGATTTTTCCGCCTTGGCGCGATTGATCAGCGCGGCTGTGTCTTCCGTGCCGCTCATGGGCTCAAGAGTGTAGTGGAACGACTTCCGATCCTTGATGGTGATCGGAATCAGGTCAGCGAGAAGATCGATCGGTGGAATCTGGTAGATCGGCCTGGAAACGTCGGCGGTGGTCTTGAGGGATTCGTAACCCTCCATGCGCAGGGCCACGTCATATTTGCCGTACCAGATGAAATCATGCTCCATGGGGGTTCGGCCGATTTCCTGTTCATTGAGATAGACCAATGCCCCGGGCGGGTCGGATTGCACGGATAGGGTCCGCTCCACGCATCCGCCGGCCAGGAACAGCGCGGCGGTGCAACCGAGCAGGTTAGCGCGCATGTTCATGTCGGACGGAAGTATAGATGCGGCCGGCCCGATCACAAGCCGTCCTCCCCCCTGCCAGGGGCGTAATCGGTTAGACTGAAAAGGCCTTATGCTGATCATTTCGTTCTTCGGTATTCTGGGCGCGTTTATCTGCCTGGACACCGTATTTTGGATCCGGGTGGATCAGCTTTTGCGCCCGGTGAAGTGGGGGAAACTTTATCGATCGATTCTGGCGATCGTGATGTTGCCGTCCATGTCTTTCATGCTGGCGACAATTTTCGCGTTTCACGCGACGGCTCGGGCGCACAAATACATTCCGCCGCTCCTGGGGGCCTACATTTACATCTGGAATTTTCTGATCGTCCTGCCGGCGGTGATCGTTTTGATGGGGCAACTGCTGATCGTGAAATTAAAGGCGGGATACCGAGAAGCCCGTTGCCGGCTGGGCTGGGACCGCCGGCCCGCCCCACCGCCGCCCGAGGAGCCTCAAGCCCTTTGGTCGCGGCGGAATTTTCTGGCAGCGACGGCGTTTGCCGTCCCTCCCCTGTGCACGCTGGCGCTTTCCGACGTGGCCCTGGCACAGCGCGGGGTGTTTCAAATCAAGGAATACGATCTGGCGCTGCCGGGCTGGGAAAAAGAACTGGACGGGTTCACGATCGCCCTGGTCGCGGACGTGCACACCGGGATTTTCACGACGCCGGCAATGCTGAACAAAATCGCCGACGCGACGAACAATTTGCGATGCGATCTGATCCTGTTCGGCGGCGACTTGGTGAATCTCTCGCATTCCGATCTTCCCAGCGCGCTCGATATGGTCACCCGGCTCGACGCGCCGCAGGGCCTCTACATGATCCAGGGCAACCACGATGTCGTTGAGCCGGCGTGGGATTTCAACAAGACAGTCCGCACACGCGGCGTGAATCTGCTGGTCGACCAGATCGCAACCCTGACCCCGCGCGGCGTGCCGATCCAAATCCTTGGGACGCGCTGGTTCCAGAAGGAAGAGGACATGCGCCTTTCCGTGGCAAGGGTGGCCACCAACCGCGATTTGACCTGCTTTCCGATTCTCCTGGCGCATCATCCGCACAGTTGGGATGAGGCGACCGCGCGCGGCCTGCCGCTGACCCTTTCCGGCCACACGCACGGCGGGCAAATCATGCTGACTAAAAATATCGGGGCGGGACCGCTGCGTTTCCGATATTGGACGGGACTGTACGAAAAGCCGGGTTCGAAACTGATCGTTTCCAACGGCGTGGGCAACTGGTTCCCCATCCGCATCAACGCCCCGGCCGACATTCTGAAAATTACCCTTCACCCCGGCGATGCTTGAGAATCGCCTCAATTCTGACGGGCTCTCAAAAGCGCCGCGGCGATGAGCGCGACGGCCATCCCGCTGAAGGTCGGCGCCAAGGGCACGTCTCGCGGGGGCCAGTTGAAGGCGAGCTTGCCGTTGTCTCCCGGCCAGATAACCTCTCCCCCGCTCTGATCGGCGAGTTTCTGCATGTTGTCGTGATTATTGCCTATCGCCGTGAATTCCGGGGCATAGCATCCCGGAACCGCAATGCGGTCGACGATCAGCCCGGAACAGGAGAGCGTGGCGATCGACGGCTGCGCTGATGCGGCAAGTGATCCCGCGTAGTGGCCCGGACCAGTCTGCTGGATGTCGACGGAGCGCGTGCCGTCGTCGCCGGTCAAATCGAGCGTGAAGTGCAAATCGTTAAGCGGTCGATGCTCGTCGGCGGCGACGACGTCGGCGCTCACGTTCGCTCCGGTCGTCCAAGTGACGGAGTATCGCGGATCGCGTGGTTTGAGGGCGGTCTGGTCCGCCAAATCCATGACGGGTTGAACATCGGGCGAAAACGCGACGGCTGTCACAGTTCCGCGTCCAAATCGCCAGGTCGCGGCCATCGGCACGTCGGTTTCCTTATACAAAGCCCGCGTGATTTCCTGGGCGTGATCCTTCAGCCAGGTGCGGTTCCAGGCGGCGATGGATTGGCCATCCCCGAAAACAGGCGGGGCAACGGAGCGGAGCATCACAGGGCTTTCGATGATGGATTCGGGCAATGCCGAGCGGCCGAGCTGCTGCAAGGACGATGCCCACCGGCCGGCCTCGGATTGCTCGAGGACGTTTCCGCCGGTTGCGATGGCGATCCGCCGGACCGTGTCGATGCCGCTGCCGTGCCCGATCGCCAGGACAAATAGTTCGATTTTCTTCGCATTCAGCAGCTCGGATAGCTGCTCCGGCTGACTGATTTGCACGTCGCAATCGGAGACGAGCAGCAGCCGGGTCGGCAACGAGGCGTCGGTTTCCGAGGCGATATGATCGAGCGCCGCTTCAAGATCGGTCGGCCCGATGGGGACGGCATCCGTCGGGGGAAGCAATAGCTGCGCCGTCGCGGCGGCGCTTTGATTCGTCGACCACCAGCGCAAATCCGCCGCGAATTGACCGATTTGCACCGGATCCTGAGGCGGGAGAGTGGGGACAAGTTTGACGGCTGCGGTGCTGGCGGCTTGCCAGCGCGTCAGGTCTCCCCCGGTCGAGGCGCTCATCGAGCCGCTGGAATCGACCAGAATCATCCAGCGCATGAGCGGCCCGGGCGGGGAACTCGCCAGCGGCGACAGCGCGTCCAGAGGCGTACCCGTGTATCCACCGGCGGAAAAGGCGTGATCGCCGCCGAGTATCAACAGCGAACCGCCCAGATCGCGGACGTATTGCGTGAGATCGTCCGTCGTCGTCGGGCTTAGTTGGTCGGGGGATACGTTATCCAGAACAATCACCGCCGCGGCGAGATAGCGAGATGTGCTATGCGGCATCTGCGGCGCCTGCATCGATTTCCAGGTCGATCCGAACGGCCCGGTTTGTTCCGAAGCCGTGCGCGACCCGACCCACCAGGATTCGCCTGCAAATTGCGGCGAGTTTTGGATGGTCATCGAATCGTTTTCCGGCCAGAGGTCGTTGGGATTTAGCTCAACCGTCGCCGAAGTGGCCAGCGAGGAAAGGTTTCGGGCCACGCGGGAGGACCCCGTGGGGATGGGAACGTCCGGTGTGCCGACCGTTCCGTCGAAAATCGCCACGCGGGGGTTGCCGGAATTGGCGAAGGTGGCGCGGAGGCGGTGCCCGTCGATTTCCAGGCTATCCACGCGGGCGTCGCTGGTTTGCTCGAGGCTGGGATCGACCACAACGTAAGTCGGAGGGCACCAGCCGGGCACGGCAAACTGGCAGTCGCTGAAAAGAATGATTGCGTCCGCCTGGACCGGCATAAAGTGGGTCTCGTCGCACGGCATTTCGCTCAAATTGGGGGGAAATTCAACCGGCGCTCCGCCGGCAAACCCCCATAAATGGTACGACGTTTTGCCGAGAAGATCGCGCAATCGGCGCGAGAGGAAGGTTGGGTCCCGGAAAGTCGCCCCGCGCGTACTCGGCGAGAGATCGACCATGACGGCGACGCCGCGCTCGGCGGGACGATGCCAGACCGGCCTTCCCGCCGCGATCGCCAGGCAAAGCACTGCCGCCAGCGAGATCCAAAGCACCGTTTGCGGCAGATTCGGGCGGCGCGACAAGACGATCCAGCACGCCGAGATCGCCAAAATCGCGGCGGCGATGAGCATCGGGATGGAAGTAAAGGTAACCGGCACGGTCGGTTGCATCGGCTCCGATTATATAGGGAGATGATGAAAAAATGCTGAATGATGGGACAAGTTTCCAGTTGCCAGTTGCCAGCGAAGAGCGGGTATTTACTGGCAACCGGCAACCATCCTTCATTTTCTACTGGCGGGGTCTTGTCGCGCGGGGGGACAAACCGCACAATCGAAACCATGGCCTCGCCGGCGTTTGTTCATCTCCATTGTCACACCCATTACTCGCTGCTTGACGGCGCTTGCAAGATTCCCAATCTCGTGAAGCGAGCCAAGGAACTGGGGATGGACAGCCTGGCGATCACGGATCACGGATGCCTCTTCGGCGTAATCGAATTCTTTACCGAGTGCAAAAAGGAAGGCATCCGCCCGATTTTGGGGATGGAAGCCTATATGGCGCCCGGCGACCGGCGCGACCGGACTTCCGCCGGGCCGGGCGGCTCCGATGCGGCTTATCATCTCCTGCTCCTCTGCCAGAACATCGAGGGATACCGAAATCTGCTCAAGCTCTCGACCACGGCTTATCGCGACGGGTTTTACTACCGGCCGCGAATCGACAAGGAAGTTTTGCGCGAATTGAACGGCGGGTTGATCTGCACGAGCGCGTGCCTCGGCGGGGAAATTCCGTCGGCACTTTTGCATCGCGACGCCAAATCGGCGCGGAAAATCGCCGAAACTTATCTCGATATTTTCGGGCCCGAGCGATTTTTCATCGAGGTGCAAAACCAGGGGATCGCCGAGCAGAATATCGTCAATCCGGAACTGGCGGAGATCGCCAAAAAACTGGGTGTCGGGCTGGTGGCGACCAATGACGTGCATTTCCTCAACCGCGACGATCACCACGCCCACGACGTTCTCTGCTGCATCAGCATGGGGAGGCTGGTCACTGACGAGGGGCGGCTGAAATACCCCGAGCACCTTTACCTGAAAAGCCCGCAGGAAATGCAGGAATCGCTCGGCGGATTCGACCAGGCCATCGAAAATACCGTCGCTATCGCGCGGCGCTGCGATGTGGCGCTGGAATTCGGGAAAAAACACGCGCCGGTTTACAAAGTTCCCAAGGAAGCGATTAAGTCGAAATCCGGCGGGGACATGCCGGATGACGCCCGATATCTGCGCCAGCTTTGCGAAGAGGGATTGTCCTGGAGATACGGCAAAAGGGAAATCTCGCCGGAGATTCGCTCCCGGCTCGATTACGAACTAGAGGTGATCACAAGCAAAAACTTCTGCTCCTATTTTTTGATCGTTTGGGATTTCTGCAATTTTGCGCGCAGCAGGGAATTCCGGTCGGCGCTCGCGGCAGCGGCGTCGGGACGATGGTGGGATATTTGCTTGGCTTGTGCAACGTCGATCCGCTTCGCTATGGATTGCTCTTCGAGCGATTCATGGACCCGAACCGAAACGAGATGCCGGATATCGATATCGATATCTGCCAGGAAGGACGAGGCAAAATCATCGAATATGTGCGGCAGAAATACGGACACGTCGCCCAGATCATCACCTTCGGCACGCTTGCCGCGGCGCGGTTTGCAAGGATGTCGGCCGGGTATTGGGCGTGCCGCTGGCGATCACGGATAAGCTCACCAAGCAGATTCCCGCGGCCGTGGGGATGACGCTTCAGAAGGCGCTCGATCAATCGCCGGAATTGGCCGCGATGGTCGAGTCGGACCCGCAAGTCAAGAATATCGTCGAGATCGGGCAGCGCCTCGAAGGCCTATGCCGCAACGCGGGGATGCACGCGGCGGGCGTGGTGATCGCGGATCAGCCGCTGGAGAATTTCGTCCCGCTTTACAAGGCGGGCGACGACATTCTCACCCAATTCGAAGGGCCGATTGTCGAAAAAGTCGGCCTGCTCAAGATGGATTTCCTTGGGCTGCGCACGCTCACAGTTTTGCAGCGATCGATCGAACTGGTGAAGAAGATCAAGGGGATCGACATCGACATCGAGGCGATCGATCAAAGCGACAAGAACGTTCTGGCCCTGTTTTGCCGAGGGGAAACGAAAGGCGTGTTCCAATTTGAGTCCGGCGGAATGCAGGATTTGCTGATGAAGATGCAGCCGGATCGGCTGGAGGATTTGATCGCCGCCAACGCGCTCTATCGCCCCGGACCGATGGAGCTCATCCCGCTTTATTGCAATCGCAAGCACGGGCGCGAAAAAGTCCCGCAAGTCCACCCGATCATGGACCGCATCCTTTCCGAGACCTACGGGATCATGGTCTACCAGGAACAGGTGATGCAAATCTTCAATCAGCTCGGCGGCATCGAACTCAGCGATGCTTACAAGCTGATCAAAGCCATCAGCAAAAAGACCAGCGATGTGATCGCCAAGTATCGGCCGGACTTCATCAAGGGCGCCAAGGCGAAGGGGATCGCGCAGGAACAGGCCGAGGACATTTTCGAGCTGATCCTTAAATTCGGCGGGTATGGATTCAACAAAAGCCACTCGACGCGCTACGCCATCATCGCCTTCCAGACGGCGTTTATGAAGACCTATCACCCGCTGGAATACATGGCCGCCCTGCTCACGTTCGAAATGGGCTCGACGGACAAGATGGTCGAGTACATCGAGGAATGCAAGAGGATGACCGTGGACGGGCATCGCGGGATTCGCGTTTTGCCGCCGGACGTCAATGATTCCGATCAGGATTTCACGCCGGTTTATATCGAAGCCGCCGGGAAGAAGCGCAAGGCCGCGAGCAAGACCGGAGTGATCCGATTCGGACTGGTCGCGGTTCGCGGCATCGGCGAAAAAGCCGCCGAGGCGATCATCGAACAGCGCCGTGCCAAGGGGCAGTTCCTCAGCATTTACGATTTCTGCGAGCGCGTGGATATGCGCCAGGTGACGCGATCGACCACCGAAGCGCTCATCAAATGCGGCGCATTTTCATCAACCGGAGCCAGGCGTTCGCAATTGCTGTCCGTGTTGGATCGTGCCGTCGAAATGGGTCAGCAGATGCAGCAGGATCAGCGGTCGGGGCAGTTGAATATCTTCGGCGAGGCGAGCCCCGCCGGTGCCACTGCCGGGCGGGGAGGATCGCTGCCCGATGTTCCGGAAATCCCCAGCGCGGAATTGCTGAAATTCGAAAAAGACTTGCTGGGATTTTACGTGACGAGCCACCCCCTGGCGGAACATCAGATGGCGCTTTCGAATTACGCGACGGCGACCACGCGCGAGGTTCAGAAAATGGCCGAGGGATCGGAAGTCGTTGTCGGCGGCTTGATTTCGCGCGTGAAGCGCACGGTAACCAAACAGGGCCGGTCGGCGGGGAAGCCGATGGCGATCTTGACCCTGGAAGATTTGGAAGGGCAAATCGACGCGACGCTCTTCGCCGAAACTTTGGCTCAGACCACGGAAAAATATCCGGACGCGGTCGCCGTCGAGCAGATCGTTTTTCTCAAAGGCAAGGTCGATCGGCGACGGGAGACGCCGGGAATTCTGGTCAACGAGCTTTTGCCAGTGGACGACGCGATTTCGCGGCTGACCAGCGACGTGAAGGTGCAGATCGACGTCGCGGATTCGGCGACGATCATCGCCGATTTGAAGCCGGTGCTGGCACGGCATCGGGGGCGGGTCAAGACGTTTTTGCAAGTCCCCGCCTCGGGGGTCAAGAAGGCACTGATCCGCCTCGATGAGCAATGGTATCTTCGCCCTACGCGGGCGATGGTGGACGAATTGCAGGCGGCGTTAGGCTCGCGCGGAAAAGTTGAACTTGCCGGCGAAGGAACGCGCCGGCTCAAACGATTGCAGCAGCAGCAACTTTTCCAAAACGCCGCGGTCGAATCGGAGCCGCCGAGCGATGTGCCGGCGGATGTTGTGGAACAGGAAGTGTAGCGCGACTAGGATGGACCCTATGCCGATGAGCAATCCCTTTGACATCCTCCTCGCCCACGACAAATGGGCGACAGGCCAGATCATCAATGCGTGCGTTCCGCTCAGCCCCGAGCAATTTCATCGCAAATTCGAGATGGGTCCGGGGTCGCTGCACAATACGACACTCCACGTGCTCTCCGCGATGCGATTATGGACGGATGTGCTCAACGAGCGCGAAATCCGGCCCCATTTCGATCCCAATGCCTCGCCCCAAACGCCCGAGGCCCAACTGAAGCTGCTGGACGAAATCGCCGATAATTTTGCCGCGACGGCACGTAATTTCCCGTTGGATGGCCTGATAAAACGCGAGCGAGGCGGAAAGATGTACACTTTCGCCCGCGGCGCGGTAGTCACGCATGTCACCACCCACGGGATGCACCACCGCGCTCAATGCCTGAATATGCTTCGCCATGTCGGAGTGACTCCCCTACCGCCCAGCAGCGTGATCGAGTGGGTGCGCCTCGTGGATGCCCCCCAATAAATTCGCCGAACGGCATGCAAACCAGCGACTCATCTCTGACGTGTCGTCGCGTTGCCAATCTTTATTTCGCCATCACGGCATTCAAGCTGCTGCTGATTCTCGTCGCCGCCGGCGCGGGAAGATTCAAGCCATTCCTTGGGGATAACGCCAAGACATTGTATCTGCCTATTGCCCAGAGGATTCTGGAAGAGCAGCGCTTCAACGGCCCCGACAGCCGGGCCGACAGCAAGGTGCCGATCGGTTATCCGGCGTTTCTTGCCGGATGCGAATGGCTCGTGGGAGAGAAGTATTTCCTCACGCTCGCCTGCTGTTTGCAGGTGACCGCCGACCTGGCGGTGGCCGGATTGCTCTTTTCCATTGGATGCCGGGTTTGCAACCCACGCGCCGCCGCGCTGGCGGGAGTCATCTGGCTGGTTTTCCCCCCCGCGGTGCTAATTTCCACCTGGATCACAGCCGAAAATCTCTTCACGCTTCTGCTCATCGCAAGTATCGCGATTCTTCTCGCGTCGGTTTCTCGTTCCGGGCCGTGGCGCACGTTTGGCTCGGGGCTTATGCTCGGCGTGGCGACTCTTTTTCGAGGGACAACCATCCTGCTGCCGGTATTTCTGTTCCCTCTATGGCTTTGGCGCCGAGTTTCGCACGGTTGGTTAAAGGGTCTGGCGCTCGTCGCGGGACTGGCGATCGTCATCTTCCCGTGGATGCTCAGAAATCGAGTCGCCTTACATGACCCGATCCCCGTGGCAACCGGGTTTGGCAGCGCGTTTCTCCAGGGCTCCGATTCCAAATTCTTCACCATCTCCGGCAAGGACGAAAATTACCCCGAAGCCTTCGCCCAGGCGGCGGAAGACGGCCTTCCCAAGCCTCCGGACACCGCTTTGGAATCCGTAAAAGATCGCTGGCAGTTCAAAGTCGGGCTCGATCAATATCGACTGAGATTGCGCCAGCGCCCCGCCTCGTTCGTCGTGCTGGCGATCCAAAAAGCCTTGCGCGTCTGGTATGGAACGGAGTCGGGAAAACTCTGGCAGGAATTCATCCAGGCGGTTATCTCGCTTTGCGTGGTGCCGTTGGGGCTGTGGAGAATTTTCGCCTGGCGGAAATCAAATCCGATGGCCGCCGCGTTCATCGGCGGGACCATCCTCTACTTCTTCCTTCTGCATTGGGTGACGCTGCCGGAGTATCGCTACGTCCATCCGGTCACGCCGCTGTTGGTGCTGGGAATGGCTGAGGCGGTCGAATCATTTTCTTGTTGCTGCCGACGAAGCCATGCCGACCATACCACGCGATGAGATGATCGCGCTGGAGGGGATAAGGCTTGCGGCCGAAGGGGAGGGTCTTTAGAACCAGTTCCACTGCGTGCTCGTCGGCAAGACCGCAGACGGTTCGCAGAATATGCGTTCCATTTCCCTGGCCCGGCTGAAGCGTCCAGAGCCGATGGATCACAACTTGCCTGCCCGATTGAATGATGAACTGCACCCAGCCGCGGCATTTCCCTTGCGTACACGGAAAAGCGTAAGCCCCCCCGCCGACGGGCGGCGCGACTTTCGACAGCCCCGCGATGAATTTTCCGACATTCTCAGGATGCGGAGCGGGAGTCTTCCTGCTTAGGAATCGGAACAGGGACATTGAGCACCGGGGAAAAACAACGATCAATCTGGGAGGGAACGCCCGCTAGCCAGAGACGGGCGCCGCGGCGACGCTGTGGCTGTCGCCGCCGCGGACCCGTCCCACATCATATGGCAAAGCCAATGCCATGGAATTGGCGGCTCAAACCGCATTTATTAGGTCAGAAATGAGGTTTAGGTGCGCGGAGTTGCGCCGATTCATGCAGACTTGCCGGACTGGCATTGCAAAATTGCAAGACCAACCAGTCACCGGCACCGGCATCCGATCCCGGGAGGAGGAGGGCTTTCGTGAGAAATGCGAGCAGAGAAGCGACCGCCAATGTGATCGCGAGTTTGTAATTCCTGGCTCAAATCATCCTCGCTCGTTTCTGGCCGCGCGGCGAATTTTATAGTCGGCGCGCCCAAAGTAACCAGAGTCACAGCGCGTCGATCCGAGGAGGTGAGCGAGACCGATCACACCAACCTAGGGCCTGTCTGATGAATCGCTTTTGGTTATAAATAGCGGTTTTCAGACGAGGTGTCACGGATGCGACGTTATGAGCTCACGGATGAGCAGTACGAGTTGATCGGCGATCTGCTGCCCGGCAACGGCAAGCGCGGCGGGCAGTGGAACGACCACCGCACCACGCTCAACGGCATGTTCTGGATTCTGCACTCGGGCGCTCAATGGCGCGAGATGCCCGAACGTTACGGCAGATGGCAAAGCGTCTACGACCGCTTCAACCGCTGGAGAAAGGACGGAACGATTGATCGAATCCTCCAGCGGCTGCAGATGAGGTTGGACAAGCAAGGACGAATCGACTGGGACCTGTGGTGCATCGACGGCACCAATGTGCGAGCCAGTCGATCCGCCGCCGGAGCCAGAAAATCAAAACCGCCCCGGAAGAACCGGCGGATCACGCGTTGGGCCGCAGCCGAGGCGGGTGGGGCAGCAAGCTCCACCTGGTTACTGACGGCCAGGGAGTTCCGCTCGCCGTCGAGGCCATGCGCCGGCCAATGCCACGAGAGCCGGTACGTGGAGCCGGTGATGAACGCGATGCGCATCGGTCGCCGCCGTCGTCGCCCCAGGAGGCTGGCGGGCGACAAGGGATACAGTTACGGAAATGTGCGGCGATGGCTGCGTCGCCACCGAATCCAAGCGGTGATCCCGGCGAAATCGAATCAGCCGCCGCAGGAGAACTTTGATCGCAAGGCGTATCGCCGACGGAACGTGGTGGAGCGTTGCGTGAATTGGATGAAGGAGAATCGCCGCCTGGGCACGCGTTACGAGAAACTGGCGGTGAACTTTCAGGCCATGGCCAAGCTCGCCATGATCCGTCGCTATTTCAGGATTTTGGATTCATCAGACAGGCCCTAGGGGAATACTCTGATTTTTCCGGCGAAATTAAGTGAACATATATTTCGTGACGAGTTAACCAATACATGCGCACTCAACCCATTCCCAAAAATAGCGAAGCGAAGTTCCATATCGACGAACTATTCTTTTCCACGACGGATCCCAAGGGCATCATCCTGGCGGGAAACGATGTGTTCGTGCGGGTCAGCGGGTATTCGAGCGAGGAACTCGTCGGAAGCCCGCATAACATCATCCGGCACCCGGATATGCCGCGCGCGGCGTTTTGGCTCGTGTGGGATTATCTGCTCAAGGGCAAGAGCGTCGCGGCATACGTGAAGAACATGTCCGCCGATGGTTCTTACTATTGGGTGCTGGCGGCGATGGCGCCGATCAAAGGCGGATTCCTATCCATTCGCATGAAGCCCTCGACGCCGATGCTGGCAAAAATCGAGGGGCTCTATCAGCAGTTGCATGAAATCGAAAGCAAGGCCAAAGGCCCTGGCGATGCGCGAGCGGCCGCGCTGGAGGAGTCCAAGGCGGCGCTCATGGCCGCGCTCACGACCCTGGGATATGAATCGTACGATGTGCTCATGGGAGAAATGCTGCTTGCGGAAGTGAAGGCCCGGAAAGAGGCGATGGCGCAAATCCGGCATCTGACCGATTCCCACGCCGTCGCGTCCGACTCGGCGCGAGCCGAGGAGCTGAGGGGCCTTCAGGAACAGTGCGCCTTTCTGGGCAAGCAAGTCACCGATTTGTTCAAGAGCCTGGGATCGTTCATGACCCTGGAAAAGGAGCTGGGGGAAACGATTAAGTTCATTCAGCAATTGAGCCGGCGGCTGCGATTGCTGGCGCTGAATTCGCAGATCCAGGCGATGGGACTGGCCGTCGAGGGCCGCCCGCTGCAGGTGATCGCCGACCAGATGAGTTCCTGCACCGGCGGCGTCATCAATTCGGCGATGGACATCTGCAAGCACATGATGGACGTGAACAAGGTCCTGAAGAGCGCGGCCGCCCAGATCGCCACCAGCGACCTGAGCGTGGAAATGATGGCCAAATTCCTGGACGAAATGACGCGCTCCAAAGGGGACCAAAACTCCAACATTCGCCGCGAGATCGCGCAATTGGCGGAGGTGGCGGCGAACAATCTCGATACAACGCTGACTCTGGTCCGCTCGTCGGCGGAAAACGTCGATGTGCTGCGACGGCGCCTGGAAGTCCTCCTCCGCGAGATTCGGACCCTGGAAATCCTGCGCGTCTCCGCCAAGGCGGAGATCGCCCAGTGCAAGAATTCCGTCAGCGTCTCGACGATTTTTGAGAACCTTTACGCCCAGACACGCGAGGCGCGGAACAAGATCACGTTCCTGGTCGATCTGGTCGCGGCGGCGCGGATCGAAGTGCCGGATGCCGGCGCGATCAAAGCAAGCGTGTCGCAGCTTCTGGCGGCTTGAGCGGGGACCACAGATTCACAATCTTATTTCCCCAATAATTCCCGCTTAAATTTCGCGGCGAGCCATTCGGCGTTTCCGCGATCATGGATCGCCCCGCAAATTTTTGTGCGGCCACAATCCGGTTACCGAACGTAGCTCCCACCGCGCCGGACAACGAGGAATCTTTTATCTTGATTGGAACTGGGTTCATTGCCCGGGCAATATTCTATCTGAAATTTATGGCTTGTCGCCTGTTGCGCCGACCGCTTAACATGGGAATTAAAGGAGGCCGGCATGCAAAAGATCACCCCATTTCTGTGGTTTAACGGCCAAGCCGAAGAAGCGGCGAATTTTTATACTTCGATTTTTAAGAATTCCAAGATTGTGAAAGTGGTGCGCGTACGGGGAGGCCGGGCCGGGGAGGAAGGGGGAGGTGATGCTGGTCGAGTTTGAGCTTGAGGGGCAGGACTTCAAAGCGCTTAACGGCGGGCCGCAATTAAATTTCACGCCCGCGATTTCATTGATGGTCGACTGTGTCGACCAGAAGGAGGTGGACGATCTTTGGGAGAAACTCACCGCTGGCGGAAAGGAAATAGAGTGCGGGTGGTTGACGGATAAATACGGCCTGTCCTGGCAAATCGTACCGAGGGCCTTGATGCAAATGATCCAGGACAAAGACGAAAAAAAATCCCAGAGCGCCATGAAGGCGATGATGAAGATGGTAAAGATCGATGTGAAGAAAATAAAAGAGGCGTACGACAACGCCTGACGAGCCTACGGCTCGATCCGCACCGGCTGATTGAATTTCTTGCCTAAAGCATTCAGATAATCGTCGATAGTTTTGGTGTGGCCGATGATGAATTGGCTGACGAAGCGGAAGATAGGGTTGGTCACGTCCCCCTCTTCCGTAATTCGGCACGTGCAGCCGGCGCTCGTCGGAGCGAGTTCCCACGTCCAGGTCCCGGAAAACGGTAGATTCTTGTCGGCGATTTGCGAGCGATAAAGCCGCGGCGGGTCCGAGGCGACTTCCTCAAACGTGATGGCTCGATGCCCGGATTGCTCGCGCCACATGCGATGGCCGTTTTGCGGCGCAAGCTCGGTGGACGCTACGCCGCGCCAATCCTGCGGACCCGTGATGGCGGCGAAGATAACCTCCGGCGGCTGACTGAAGCTCGCCATGCGCGTCGCCCGATGGGATTTAGGAAGCATCAGGCCGATCAGGGCGACGACCGCGATTAACGCGACCAGGCCGGCGCCGACAAACAGGATCCATTTCATGGATTTCATCCTTGTTTTCGAGCGTCGTGGGATTTTCCGGACGCCATCATTTCGCCCGCCGCCCGCGCGAGGATGCGCAGGCCGGTCATCGCAACCTCGCGGTCTTGCTCAGGCATGCGCCGCAGCATCAATTCCACCCGGCGAGGGTCCAGAACCTTTTGCCGTCGCTTGATGCGAAGCCCGGATCGAGTCAGGCGAAGATTGACCCGCCGCGCATCGAGCGAATCGCGGCTCCGACGCACGTAGCCATGGCGCTCCAGGCGATCGACCATCAGCGACATGCTGGAAGGCGTGATCCCCATGTGCCCGGCCAGCTCGTGCAAATGCGTCGGCTCGATCGGATCGAGGTGATCCAACACGGAGGCCTGGTGCGAACTGATGAGCCGTTTGGAGGACTGGTCGCGCACATGGCGCACATGGCAGGCAAAGAAAATCCGTGGGTAGCAGTCGAGCACCGTCTGAACCGCCGCGCGAATCATGGGAAATAACCTATTTCAATTACTTTGATTTGTCAAATCAAATTAATATGGGCGTCGCATGGGAAGAGAATGGGGCATCTTTACACGGGTCCGGTCACAGGCGGTTCCGCCTGGGGGGGCCTGGCATCAGAAATGAACTTCGCAAGGCACCGAACGTTTTCAAAAACCAGCGTCTGGGGCGCGAAATGCAAAAATGCGATTTTTGGCTTGATTTTTTCATTTTTTGTGAAACAATTCATCCTCGTTCGACGTTATGTCGATGGAGAAACCTATGCGGCAGCGATATCAAATTAATATGTTCGGTACACCAGCCAAACGAGTCGGATCATCCGAACTCGATTGGGCGATACTATAACTCCCCCGCCGCGTCGGCCGGGAGTTCTTCCCGGCTGAAAGTAATCGTTACATTCAATTCCGGGAAGAATTTGGGCCTGTAGCTCAGCGGCCAGAGTGCTTGCTCGACACGCAAGAGGTCCGTGGTTCGATTCCACGCCGGCCCACTCTCGGTTCGCGCCGCATTCGGGCGCCTAGAGCGGCTTGCGGCTCCGCGTAGCGAGCCAGTTGGCCTCGGCTGCAACGGAGGCAAGGATGAACGACGAGGCGTATCAGAAAATCAGATACGTTGAGGAGCGAAGACGCGGCATCCGTTGCAGCCGTGGACAAATGGCCGCTAGGCGGAGCCGCAATCCGCTCTAAGCTCAATCGGCGAGAGCGCCGCGCTTACATCGCGGAGGATGTTGGTTCGAGTCCAGCTTGGCGCATGGAGATGAAAAATGACGGGAATGCCCGGAAAATCAAGGTGTTTTCGCGTTGTTGACTGAACGGAAACGCCGCGAGAATCAAGGTTTTTTTGCGCTGTTAGCTCAGAGGCAGAGCACCCGGCCGATAACCGGGAGGCCGGAGAGTCGAGAACTCCACGGCGCACTGAATTGGCGACGCGTCGTTAGCAGGCAAATGGATTCTCGCTGAACCCCGCGCGCTCTTCTCTTCCCCCCTCTCCCGGTACTCCGGGGGAGGGCTGGGGTGGGGGCCGGCGCAATTCAGGCAAGATCCGCGGTAATCGGCAGTTCGCCTCGGGCACTGGTAGCTCAACTGGATCAGAGTTCCGGTCTACGAAACCGGAGGTTGAAGGTTCGACCCCTTCCCAGTGCGTTATGAACGAAAAATGGTTGTATATATATCTATTGCAATACAACCAGAAGTGTCCGCGCACTCGTAGCTTAAGGGTTAAGCCGCCGGTTCTTACCCGGCCTGATGCAGGTTCGAATCCTGCCGGGTGCATGAAAGGAGAATCGAAAAATGAGCCCGAGCAGAACCAAACGGTGCAGGTAAATCCGCACCGGTAGCTCAATGGAAACAGAGCAACCCTCTTCTAAAGGGTCGGCTGAGGGTTCGAGTCCCTCCCGGTGCATGTAGATTCCGCGCGCACCGGTAGCTCAACGGCAGAGCCGCCGCCTTTTAAGCGGAGTGATGCGGGTTCGAGTCCTGCTCGGTGCATGAATACACCACGGTTCAGTAGCCCAATCGGCAGAGGCGCCTGACTCAGAATCAGGATAGTGCAGGTTCGAATCCTGCCTGAACTATTTCGGCGAACGTTGCGGTAGCTCAATCGGATTCAGAGCGCGGCCCTCCGAAGGCCGAGGGTGAAGGTTCGATTCCTTCCCGCGACATCGAAAATTCGGGCCCGTCGTCTAACGGAAAGACTCCTGGCCTGCACCCAGGAAATGAGGGTTCAATTCCCTCCGGCGTCCATGCGAGCGGCTTCGTCCGCTCCAGAAAGAAGGTGATCGATCATGAGCGAAAACTCATCGGAAAGTTCATCTAGCGGCTCCACATCCGGAGGGTTGGCTGAACGGCTAAGGCACCCGTCTCGAAAACGGGCATTCCCGATGACTGGGATTGGGGGTTCGAATCCCTCACCCTCCGCTGAAGTAAACGAGAACGTGCGCATGGAGGGTTGGCAGAGCGGACGATTGCGCCGCGGTGCTAACGCGGAAGGCGCCGACTAGGCGTCTCGAAGGTTCGAATCCTTCACCCTCCTTTGGAATGTGCGAGAGGGAACGGAGCTGGTCCGTTCCCGGAATGTTCTTTGACAATCCGGTGGCGTAATTCGCCGTCATAGCTCAGTCGGGATGAGCGTCCGGTCGTCAACCGGAAGGTCATGGGTTCGATTCCCATTGGCGGCGTTGGGCGCGAATTCCGCGCGCCTTCGAAGTGGATTTAGCTCAATCGGTAGAGCAGAGGTCTGAAAATCCTCCCGCCCTGGTTCAATTCCAGGAATCCACATGTCGGCCAAAGGCCGCGAATCGCGTCGGTAGTTCAGCGGGTGGAACACCGCTATGCCAAGGCGGAGGCCCGGGTTCGATCCCCGGCCGGCGCATTCTCGCAGTGGTAACTCAATCGGCAGAGTACCGGTCTTCCAAACCGGCAACGTGGGTTCGAATCCCGCTCACTGCACTAAAGGGACTTTCGACGGTTGAGGATCTTTTTCAAGCCGTGGTAGCTCAACGGGTAGAGCAGTCGTCTCGTAAACGACAGATTGCCGGTTCGATCCCGGCCCGCGGCTTTTCAAAAAAATCGGGTGCGTAGCTCAGCGGCAAGAGCAGGGGCCTCATAAGCCTCAGGTCGTTGGTTCAAATCCAACCGTTACCCAGTCAGGGATAGTTCAAACCGGTAGAACGCTCGGCTCTGAACCGGGATGTTGGAGGTTTCGGAGCAGCTTCATCTGTTTTGTAGCGTCTGCGTTGCGTCCAGATGGGCCGGGCGCTAGGCAGAGCGACGAGTTGGGTCAGGCACAGCGACCCGGCGAGGAGCGATAACGACGCGAACGGCCCATCTGGACGCAACCCTCCGGGTCGCCGCCTTTTGCGGCCCATGCGTCGTTACTCCTCCTCGCCGTATCGTTTCACCTGATACGACTCGTCGTCGCGCCTAGCCTGTGCCGCAAAAGGCGGCGACGCAGACGCTACAAAACAGATGAAACTGCTCTGATCCTTCTCCCTGAATTGAGCCGTAGTTTAATCGGTAGCAATGCCGGTCTTTGAATCCGGAGATCGTGGTTCAAATCCACGCGGCTCAACTTCTTACCCATGTAGCTCAACCGGTAGAGCAGGCGGCTGTTAACCGCCGTGGTGGTGGTTCGAATCCATCCGTGGGTGTGGGCGGCGCTTCGCGCCACCAGAGCGTAGAAAGTAGAGGCCGAGAATTTTCTACTTTCCACTTTCCACGAACCACTTTCTCGCGCAGCGCCGCTCCTGTCGTCCAACGGTCAGGATACCGGGCCTTCAACCGGAGAATGTGGGTTCAATTCCCACCGGGAGTGCATGGAGAAATGATTTCAGCGTGTGGCGTAGCTTGGTAACGCACGTGCCTCGGGCGCACGGGATCGAAGGTTCGAATCCTTCCACGCTGACTTTCGCGTAGGTCGCATAATTGGCATTGCAGCGGGCCGTAACCCCGCCGACCCTTAGTGGTCCCTGGGGGTTCAAATCCCTCCCTACGCATTGCCGCAAAGCGGCAATAGAGCGGTGGCGCAGTCGAACAGCCAACGAATGACTCGAGGAAATCGTCCCCGTCAGACGATCCCACCGCGGTCTACTGCTCCCCTGCTCTACTGTTCAGAATTTTCCGCGCCGGAAGTTCCAACGGCGGAACGCCCGCCTCCAAATCGGGAAGCGGCAGGTTCGATCCCTGCTCGGCGCGCTGGCAGTTTCGAGGATGTGGCCGATTGGACAGGCGCGGGTCTGCAAAGCCCGTCGATGCTGGTTCGAATCCAGTCATCCTCTTTTGATGGTGGCCGTAGCTCAAACGGTCAGAGCACCGGGCTGTGAACCCGGTCGGTGTGAGTTCGAGTCTCACCGGTCACCCTGTATTGCTGTTGATGGCTGGAAATTTGAGATCAACTGCTCAGGTGACCATTTTGAAGCAGTTCGTCCAACACCCTTTCCAGCAACCTTATCTGTGCACGATCCACCGGCGCGGGTTGATCTTGATTGAACGGCTGGCTTTGTTCCGCCAGGAAACAAAAGCACTTCTCCGCGGTGTAGAAATCTAGGGCCTTCCGTTCAAGTTCGTTCAACCGCATGCCCGCGCACCAATAATCGATGTAGTCGGTCGGCAGCCCCTTAGCCATGAGCGCCATCCGCGTTAGTCCCAAGTGCGCGATGCGATCTCCGAAGCAGACCTCATCCACATCCACGATGCCGGAAAGTTCGCCGTGCTGGATCAGCACATTCTTGGTCGTGATGTCGTCCAGGAAAGACTGGGGGCGAGTCGCCTCAAAGTATTTTGAAAGCCGGCTCGCCGCATCCCGTAGAGGTTGGCGCGTTGCCCATCCACCACTCCGGCCTCTTCGATCCACCGTTCGCTGCGCTGAATAGACGCCTCCACGGCTTCGCCCCAACTCTCATAAGGTGGCGCATGTCCCGGGTCGCTTTGGAATCCAAACCCCTTCCCTTCCGGCAGGCGTCCCAAGATCTCCTGCACCGCCGCCAGTCGGTAAGCCAGTTGCGCTTTCTCCTGCGCGGTCAATCGGGAATAAACCGCGCCCAAATCCTGCCCGGGTAAGCGCTCCAAAATCATGTATGGAAAGACCGTGCAATTCGGCGCGGCCTCCGCGTAAAGCAACTCGGGCAGCGGAATTCCCAGCGGTCGAAGAACGTTCGACCAGTGAATTCCGCCACGCAAATAGTGCCGATTCTCCGGCCGGGCAAGCCGCAACACCACCGCTCGCCCGTCGGCAAGAACCGCATCGTAAACATAGTGACATAAGCCGGTCGGAAATCGCTCAGCGGAAACCAACTCCGCTCCCAATGCCTCGTGCACGATAGCACGTAAGTCATCCGATGTTGGGCTTACCACCGCCATGACGCCAACATTTGCCCTATTCGCCTTCGAAATCAACCTACTTGTCGAGCAACTTATAAATAGCATCAAAATTCCGCCCGGCCACGCTATACCCCCCGCCGAGCGGATCGCATCCGCCTGATCCGATAATTATTCGCCTTTTCGCGTCGCGGCGGCCGATAAGTCGGCTGATGAGCGACACTGCGTACCGAGATTCTCCGCCACCGGCCCAAGCCGATTCGCCCCGCGTTCTGGCAATCCACCCGGTTCTGGAAGGGACCGCTTTCAATCCCCAGGCCGGGGGCAAGGACCTGGGCGCGGGGGAATGCACCGACGTTCTGCTCGAAATGGGCTGCCGCGTTAGCGTCTGGCCGCTTTCCTGGGGCGGACTGGCCGCCACGGAAAAGATCCTCTCGCGCCACCACGAAGTGATCTGGGGCAGCCACGGCCGCATCAAGCTCGTCCCAACCTGCGCCCCCGGCAGCCCGATGCGCGAGCCGAAGGACCTCGTCGACGATGTTCTGCGCGAACACCGCCCCCAGTTGCTGCACGTTCATCAAACCCAAAACCCGCTCGTCGAACAGATCAAACAAAAGTCGCCCCAAACGCGAACCCTGCTCAGCAATCATTCCGGCGTCGTCAGCTCGCACATCGACAAATACGATCAGGTCGTCGTTCCCAGCCGATGGATGCGCGAACAGATCGTCGCTTCCCGGCCGGAGTTGGCCGATCGCGTGCGGACCATCCCCTATTTCCTGCAGCCCGAATATGAATGCGACCCGCCGCAGGAACCGGCGCGATCCGGAATCGTCTTCATCGGCCTGCTTACGGACCACCGCAAAGGCCTAGACACACTCCTCGATGCGTTGGCTCTGTTGAAAGCCGACGGGCAGACCTATCCCCTGACGGTCGTCGGCGAAGGGGCGGCCTTGGGCCAATTTCAGGAACAGTCACAGCGTTTGAATCTCGAGGTGACATTTCTCCGCAGGCTCGACCGCGAACAAAACGCCGGGCTCATGCGGCGATCGGCGCTCTTCTGCATGCCCAGCCGAGTGGAGAACTTCCCCATCGTCTTTATCGAATCCCTCTCCTGCGGCACGCCGCTCATAGGCCATGCCCCCGCGGTCAGCGAACTATCGCAAATCCTGCAATGCGAAATCGGCGCCCCCTTCGACGGACAGCGCGCCGACGTCCCGGAACTGGCGGAACTGATCAGCCAATGGATGCTCATCCGATGTACGCAATTTGCCGAACTGAGGGACGTAGTGAAAAAACGGGTGCGAGCCTCGTTTTCCCACGAGGCCTATCGCGCCGCCTATCGGGCTGTTTACCAGCAGTTGTTGGCAGCCTAGGAGTTTTATCATGAAAAATGTCGTGATCGTGACGGCCAAGGGTGGTAACAGCCTCATCAAGAATAAAAACGTCGTTCCGATCCTCGGCGTGCCGGTCGTTCTCTATCCCATCCGCGCCGCCAAACTTTCCTTCCGAACCGAGCGCATCTATGTCAGCACCGAAGATGCGCTGATCAAGAATCTCAGCCAGAAGGAGGGCGCGGAAATCATCGATCGGCCGGCGGAATTGAGCCAGCCTGACAGCCTGCACAAGGACGTCATCCGCCACGCCGTCGAGCACATTCAACGTCTGCATGGCGCAGTCGACAATGTCGTGGTTTTGCTCGGAAATACCGTCATGATCCTGCCTGCGATCATCGACCGAGCCTTTGCGATGCTCGAAAGCGGCGAAGCCGATTCCGTCGTCTCGGCCTGGAAGGCGCAGGACGATCACCCCTACCGCGCCCTGCGCATCAACGACGAAGGTTATGTCGAATCATATTTGAACGTGCAATGCGGCTCGAACCGCAATTCGTATCCCACCGCATATTTTTACGACCAGGGCATCTGGGCCTTCAAGGCGCGTTGTGCCCTGGAGCAAAAAGGCCCGCCGCCGTGGGTGTGGTTGGGGAACAAATGCCGGCTGATCGAACGCCCCTGGGTCACCGGCCGCGATATCCATACCTGGATCGACGTCTCGGCCAGCGCCTGGTATCTAACTGCAATCCAAGCCAACGATTTGAATGATTATCGGGAACCGTTGAAAGAAGCATCCTGACCATGGCGCGCTCAGCGCCAATACAGCGGCAGATGAGTGGGAACGCGCATGCCTGATCCCCCCCTACTACAGCAGAGCATTGCCAAGCTTCGGTACTACCTAAACCATGCTCACATTCCGACGCGCCCGGACGACATGGGGTTGTTGCGGCTGAAGAACCGCCATCGAGGGCGGCGTTGTTATGTCATCGGAACGGGGCCGAGTTTGCTTATGTCTGATTTGGATGCGCGTAGCGGGCGCGGGGAGATCTGTCTGGCTTCGAACAATATTTTTTTGGCGTTTGAATCGACCAAATGGCGCCCGACCTACTACGCCGTTGAGGACACGGATTTGGCGATCAAGTCGTGCCATAAAATCAACGAGCTTGTGCATTGCCCGACGCTGGCTCCTCATTACCTGCTTCCGATTCTCGGGCGGGTCCGCAACCGGACTTTTTTCCGCCAGCTAAAGCGCGTGCAACCGCCGAAACATCCCGGGTTTTCCCGCAATCTGCTCCGAGGGATCAACTGCGGGGGCACGATCACCTATACCCTGCTGCAAATCGCCGCCTGGATGGGCATCACTGAGGCGTATTTGCTGGGCGTCGATTTTTCATATGATTTGCGGAAGCTCGCCCCGAGCCGTGAATATCCCGGGTTCAATACCTACGTCTATCAGACGCAAGCCCGGCGCAATCACTTTGTGCAAGGTTATTTCCAGGACGGGCAAACGATCGTTGCGCCAGATATGGAATCGGCGCGGCTGGCGTATCAATCGGCGCAGGTTGAATCTCACGAGAGAGGACAGATGAGGATCTACAATGCGACGCGGGGAGGACAGCTGGACGTTTTCGATCGCCTCGATTTCGATTCCCTCTCTTAAGCGGCCGCGGACAGGAAGGACGACTGCGTCGCGCCGGCCTGACTTGGGGCGATCGCTTCATACTGCCGCAGAATGTCCGTCAAATCCAATTCAGGCCGCTGGGTGGAAAACGCATAGTGGGCGAAGAGAACCTCGCCGAATATGCAGTTGGGACGGTTCAGGGCTCTGGGCTTGGGGACGGTGAGCCAGTATTCTTCCGCCCGGTCCACCCGCCCCTCGAATTGCTTGAATTCGCGCCCCAACCATGAAATGCAGTTGATGCTGACCCGTTCAAAATCGTGCAAGACCCATTTCGGAAAACGGAAGCGGTCGACGTTTCCGCATTTGAGTTGAGACAGGAACTGCGTGTGCACGTAATGCGCAAAGTCGGGGCGCTTCCAACCCAGTTCGGCCATGCACGAATAGTCGGTCCGGCCGAGGGCTTGGCCGACGGCGCCCTGGCTCTGGTGGATATACGACATGACGGCGTTGTTGACGACATTGCCGATGACCAGAAAATATTGGGGATTCGCAATTCGAAATTGGATCAGCCGGTCGATCGCGGCGCGTTCAATGTAAACAATGTCGTCGTCGAGGCGGACATAGACGGTGTTGTCATCCACACATTGACGAAAAAAAACATGAATCGAACAGACCCCGTCGAAGGGAATCGGTAAGGGGCGCGTTTCGATGAAATCATATTGCTCGGCCAACGATTGCATATATTCGAGGTCGCCAGCGTCCTGGGTGTTGAGCCACAAGATCCAACGGTCGAACTCGCCGGCGCTTTTCGCGCGAATCAGGTACCGGAGGAGGATTTCCAAGCACGATTTCCTGCCGCCGGGCGTCACGATCCACCGCTTCATAGAAGGGTATATCGGCAGGCCCGGCGAATTTTGTGCGAGTCGGAGGGCGATGGAGCCCGCCGCAGCGCCCCTGCGGCATTAGCTGACGGAATGATCAATGGGGTACTCCGATCATTTTTGGTGTTTCTGGCACAAAGCCGCCGATAGTTTGAGGATACGCTGCGATTCCACCCGGCAATGCGGCGCCGCCTGGGCAGCGTATCTGGCCGCCAACGAACGCCGACGAACTGGACGAATGCCGCAAATCATGAGCAAAGCGCCATGATCGTCAAACCCTACTTGCAAATGGGGATCGGCAAGCTCCGCTTCTACCTGAACCACGCGCAGATTCCGACCCGTCCGGACGACATGGCGTTAATTCGATTGAAGAACCGCCATCGGGGGCGGCGATGTTTTGTCATCGGGACCGGGCCGAGCCTGCGCATGGCCGATTTGGAGCGCCTCGCCGAGCGCGGCGAACTTTGCCTCGCGTCCAATAATATTTTTCGAGCCTTCGACGCGACGCGCTGGCGGCCAACCTACTACGCCGTAGAGGACAACGACCTGGCGACGAAATCCCGCGAGCAGATTAACCAGCTTGTGCATTGCCCCACGTTCATCCCCAAAAACCTGCTGCCGATTCTCGGGCGCACGCGCAACCGGACGTGCTTTCGCTTTTTGAAGCGCGTAGCGCCGCCGGGTCACCCACGATTTTCACGCAATTTGCTCCGCGGGATCAACTGCGGAGGCACGGTCACTTACACGTTGCTCCAAGTCGCGGCTTGGATGGGTGCCGCGGAGGCATATCTGCTCGGCGTCGATTTCTCATACGATCTGGGGGAACTGACGCTCACCGGCGAAAATCGCAAGTTTCATACCTACGTCTATGCGACGCGCACGCGTCGCAACCATTTTGTTGCGGATTATTTCAAGGACGGCCAAACGATCCCCGCGCCGGATTTGGAGTGTTCCCTTCTTGCTTATCAAACGGCGCAGGTTCAATGTCACGAGACCGGCCGGATGAAGATTTTTAATGCCACGCGCGGCGGACGCCTGGAGGTCTTCCAACGCGTTGATTTCGATTCATTGATCTAAGCATCCGCCCGCAACGATGACCTCCCTTATTCCAAACATCGCCGTCGGAGCAACCGCCGGGATCGGCCGGCGCGGCCAGCGCCTCTCCATCATGATTCCGACGTTTAACTGCGCCGCGTATTTGCGCGCACGCTGGCCTCCCTGCTGGAACAAAACGACAATATCGCCGACGCCCAGATCGTCATTGTGGATGACGCGTCCACCCAGGACGATCCGCGCCAGGCCGCGGAGGACGTCTGGCCCGGCCGGACGGATGTCATTCGCCAATCGCGAAACGTCGGGCTTGTCGCCAATTTCAACCATTGCCTCGAGATTGCCGAACGTCCATGGGTACATATTCTTCACGGCGATGACGTGGCGCTTCCCAGAGCGTACGAGGAATTCGACCGCGTCACGTCTCTCTATCCGCACGCGCCCGCCATCTTCGGTCGCTCGGTCTTCATGGAAGCCCGGGGATTCTGGAAAGGGACAACGCCGATTCTGGGCGACGACGAGCGCGGCATTTTGAATTACCGCCCGCTGGATTGGATCACCTGTCCGGTCCAGTGCGCCGGCGTTCTGGTTCGGCGTGACGAAATCCGAAAGCTCGGCGGCTTCGACCCTCATTTCACGCACGCCGCCGATTGGAATCTCTGGTGGCGCATTGCCAGAACCGGCCGCGCCGCCTTCACCAACCTGTGCGTCGGCGGTTACCGAATGTTCGAAGGCAATCACTCCTCCACCCTGCGCCGCAGCGGCGCCAATCTCGCGAGGGGATCGACCAGATCAACCGCCTCAGTCCCGATTTGCCCGCCGATTCTTCGCCGCGAGAAATTTGGCGACCAATGGTCGAGCAAATCGCCCGACAATGCCGGAGTTTTGAAAATGACCCGCAAGCGCTGGCCCAAAATCTGGCGCTGCTCGATTTGCTGCCCCCCGAGGCGATCTCCTGGCGCATTCGCTCCCAATTGCAACGACGATATTCGCGATCGATAGGTTCAAGAAAGCACGCCGCATAATTGCCATGGCGCCGACGGTTTCCATCATCCTCTGCACACGAAACCGGGCGGCGAGATTGCGCACAACTTTAGAGACAATCGGGCGATGCCGGATTCCCGCCGATTTAGCCGCGGAATTGCTCATAGTCGACAACGGTTCGACAGACGAGACTCCCCAGGTTGTCCGCCAATTCCATCTTCCCAACATGCCCGTGCGATATGTTTGTGAACCCACGCCCGGCCAGTCGCGCGCTCGTAACCGCGGCCTGGCGGAGGGGGACGGCAGCATCCTGCTCTTTACCGACGACGACGTGCGCGTTCCGCCCGATTGGATCGACGGAATGTGCCGGCCCATTCTCGAAGGCTCGGCCGATGCCATCGCCGGCGGTGTCCGTTTCCCGCCGGAATTGGATCGACAACTCCGCATGTGCAGAAGCTGGTTTGCCTCGACGGAGGATATCCTTCCGGATCGGCCGGATCGCTTCGTCGGCGCCAACATGGCTTTCAGCCGCGACGTCCTGGATCGAGTGGCCGCCTTCGAAGTCGAACTCGGCCCCGGCGCCCTCGGCTTCGGCGACGAAACCCTCTTCAGTTTCCAGCTTCGCCAGGCGGGGTATCGCCTCGTCACTCGCTTTGACGTGGCGGTTGAACACCATTTCGATCCGGCCCGATTGACCCGGTCAAAAATGCTCGAGGCGGCCCGCCAGATGGGCCGTTCCAAAGCCTACGTCGCCTACCACTGGCATCACGCCGATTTGCCCACTCGCATAAGTTTTCGAGCGCCGGAGCTGGTACGGATTTGGCTCGGCCGCCTGGCGCAATTCGGCCAAACCCCCCGCGCGGGAAATGAAGCGGATCGAATCAATCGAATTGCGCCGGCAATTCCTCCGCGAATCCCAACGGCCGCGTAATTATGCCAAACGCGGCCTCATCAAGCTCCACGGCGACCTGCCGACCATCCAACAATTGGTCCGATAAAAATTCACGTCACGGGGACCGCACGCCCGATGATCTGCCACAAGGCCATGGACTGCGCCCAGGCTGCGTCGTTTGTCAGCCGCGAGGAGACGAGTTGAATCATGTCCAATCACAACCGTCGTGGGTGCCTCTGGCGATGCTGTGCGCCAGGCTCGACAGCAACATCGGGGCCTTGCGCCGCGCGACCCAAAACTCGCCCAGGATTTGCAATCGCACCAGCCCCGCCAGACCTATTGCATCCAAACAGCGGGCGACAATCTCGTGGTCGGCGTGCAGACGGCAGATTCCGTCCGCCCCCTCCCGCAAACGCTTCCTCCGGCCAGGGCGCTCCAGATCACGGCTCAGATTTACCCCGAGGGCCGCTACAACCAAAGCCTTTTAATCGCCGACGAAGACCTCGGCTGGCTTTGCAATCGCGTCTATCAACTTCCCAACGAATCGTATCAAACGCACAAATGGCCCCTCTATCTCGTCTTCCGCGACCTCGAGCGGTTCTGGATGATCCTGCATATCCATGATTGGCATGAGTTGGTGACCGACCTGCGCGTCCGCCTATTTGTCGGCGAAGACGCTCCCGATCGATTTCGCCGCAGCTTGACCGAAGATCTCTCCTCCCCTTGGCCGTCGAATTCCGTCGTGGCCGATCCGACGAACTGGCCCGAGGGCGAATCGGCTGCCGAGTTGCTTCGGGCCGCCGCTGAAGATCTGGATAAAAAACAGGCCCGGCTCAAGCAGCAATCGCGCGCGATCTTCGCCGATCGCACGCCGGGATCTTTCCTCGACAAAATCAAGACCAATCAGCCGCTGAAAGTCATGGGCGTCTGCACCCGCCATTCGGTTTTCGTTCGCTACTCGATGCGCGACTGGCTCGAGGCGTTCGAGCGCCTCGGCCATCGCACGCACCTCGTCACGGAAACCGCCGATTATCAGATCGTCAGCGCAACCGCCGTTTCCCAGGCCCTGGTCGACTTTAAGCCCGACCTGGTCCTGATGATCAATCACTACCGCGCGGAAATGGGAGTCGTTCCGGATCAGGTGCCTTTCGTCATGTGGGCGCAGGATTGGTGTGACAACATCACCTGTTCGACCGCCGGCGCAGTGCAGGGGCCGATGGATTATGTCCTCGGGCACAACCCGATGCGAATGGCCCACGCCCACGGATATCCGATCAGTCGATACCTCCCGGCGGTGGTGGCCGTCAACGACGCGCGATTTCAACCCCGCCCGCTGACTGCCGCCGAATTGACGGAATACGCCTGCGACGTCTCCTTTGTGAGCAACGCCGGCATTCCGGCGCGGACGCTCTTGGACCAGGAAATCCGCCGCATCGGCTCCCCCGAATTCGGCCGAGCTCTGAACTTGATCTTCGCCGAACTCGAATCGGTCTATCAAAACGGCGGCTCGATCACCCAAATCGGCGGCATCACTCCGATGCTCGTTCGCCATTTGAAAGCGGCCGGGATTGGGCTTGCGCGTGAACAGTTTCGCGCCCTGGTCGATTTCTTCTCCCATTCGATCAACAGCGCGCTCTTCCGCCACCAGGCGCTGCAATGGGTCGCCGACCTCGGCGTCGATCTGCGCATTTACGGGCGCGGCTGGGATCGCCATCCGACGCTTTCGCGCTTTGCCCGCGGCGTCGCCGACAATCTCAACCAACTGCCTCTGATCTATCAGGCGAGCAAAATCAATCTTCAGATCAGCCCGCATGGGGTGATGCACCAGCGCGTCATGGAGAGCCTGGCCGCCGGCGGGTTTTTTCTTTTTCGCAGTTGCTCGGGCGACCAGGTCGGCCGGCATTTTAAAGCCGTTTTGGATTGGTGCGCCGCCAATCAGATCACCGACGACGAAATGTTGCGCAGCGCGCCCCCCAACCGATTCAGGACCATCTTTCCGAGATCGCGCGCCTGCTGCATCGCGATCCGTTCGACAAGCAAACCTTCGGCTTCGTGCCGTACCTGCAATTCCACGCTAAACACGGCTATCTCGAACTGGCCGACCTCCTCTGGGGAGACGACGCCCAGGCGGTCAGCTTCGATTCAGCAAGCGAACTGGCCGCCAAAGTCCGATATTTTCTTCCGAATCCGGCCGAGCGATCCCGCGGAATCGAGTCGATGCGCCGGCCTGTCATGGACCGATATACCTATCTGGCCACCGTCCGCAGGCTGCTGAATTTCATCGCCGCCGACCTGGCCGGGCAGTCCCAAGCGAAAACGGCGGCATGAAAACCTCACTCCAATCGTTCGCCGACGACGACGCCCCCCTAGTGACTTTCGTCATCGCGACCCACAATCGCCGCGCCGTGTTGTTGCAAACCCTCCAGCGCCTTCTCTCGACCTCAGACATAAGTCAGACAAGCGAATCAACAGCCATTCGGTCCGAGATCATTCTCGTCGACAACGCCTCGACGGACGGGACCGCCGACGCCGTCGCCGCGCGATTCCCCGCCGTTCGCATTCTCCGCCAGGCGCGCAATCGCGGCGCCTCCGCCAAAAATGCCGGAATCCCCATCGCCTGCGGACAATTCATCGTCTTTCTCGACGACGACTCCTATCCCAAGCCCAACTCCACGCGGCGGATGGTTCAGTATTTTCGCGCCCATGCCGATCTCGGCGCCGTCGTCTTCGACGTCGTCCTCAAGGACGGCTCCCACGAGTGCTCCGCCTTTCCCACCGTCTTCATCGGATGCGGCGCCGGCTTCCGCCGCGAAGCACTCGATCAGGTCGGCGGACTCCCCGACGATTTTTTCTACCAGGCCGAGGAATATGACCTCTCCCTGCGATTGCTGGAAGCCGGCTGGGACATTCAGCGCCACGATGACCTCCAGGTGCTGCATCTTAAAACCAAAACCGGACGCTGCCCCGCGCGCACCACGCGATTGGACGTGCGCAATAACTTCACGCTCATCACCCGCTATTTCCCGCGGCGTTGGATTCTCCCCTTTGCCATCACCTGGATGCGCCGCTATCGCTGGATCGCCCAAACCAAAAGCTGGCGGCACCGCCCGGCGTTCTGGCTCGGGCTCGCCCAGGGCATCGGCCGCTCCCTTCGCCCGGGGCATCGAAGACCCGTCTCCGAAGCCGCTTTCGAGCGCTTTGCGATGATCCGCATGATCCACGAGCGCATGAAACAACTCACCGGCGACGGCTGCCGATCCGTTCTCTTTATCGATGTAGGAAAAAATATTTTGCCCTTTTGGCTGGCCGCGCGAGCCTGCGACCTGCGCGTCGCCGCCATCGCGGACAACACGCTCGCCAAAAAACGCCGTCGCTTCCACGGCATTCCGATCGTCGACGACGCCAGCGCCGCCCGCCTTCAATTCGACGTCGCCATCATCGCAAACGTCTCGCCCGTTCATGTCGCCCAGCGGCTGGCGGAGATGCGCGGGCTCTTGGTTCAGCCGGTCGTTGATCTACTGGAACCGCCGAAACCCATCGCGATGGTCGCCTGAACCGCCGCGTGTCAGCTTATGCAAACGTGCGATGCCCCCCAACCCGTTGAAGTCGCCGGGCTCACGCTCTTCGGCCTGGGTCACACCGACGAATTGCTGATGCGCCTGCCGGTGCGAAAGCACATCGTGCCCGTTGCGCTTCACCGCCTCCCCGAGCCCGCGTGTTACGCCGAGTTTCGCTTTTTTCTGCGCCCCGTCCCGGTCACCACCGACTACGTCGGCTTCGTCTCCTGCCGCTGGTCAGAAAAATTCCCGGCCGCGACGCCGATCGATCAGCTCCATCAATTGCCCCTCTCGCCAAACTGCGTCTACGCCCCCTCCCCCACCGGCGGAATTGACTGGGTCGCGCACAGCAACCATGTCCACCCCGGCCTGGCCGCCCTGATCCCCGAGCTAGCCGCCGCCATGGGCATCGCGCTCCTGCCCAAAGCTCCCACACTCTGGACCGGCAACTTCATTTGCCACCGCCAAATATGGGAGTCCTACCAAACGGCATTCATCGCCGCCTCCCAATACGCCGCCCAAGGCTGGCGCACCGACCCGCCATTCAGCGTCGGCCGTTACGATCCAACCCGCAAAGTCGCCTACCTCATGGAACGAGCCACAATGGCCTACTTCGCATCAAGGTCAGATTTGAAAATCGTGAAGATCTGAGCGAACCGCCAACTGCCTGATTACCCAAAATCGGAATGACAAGACACCCGTTGACCTTTCCTGCGTTTTCTAAGCGGAAACAAGGTTCGATGCGCTCCCATTTGGAATTTGACTTCAGGCGAAATAGGCGAGTTCGACATCCCGTCACTCCCTGCCCGTCCGGGCAGTTTGGCTGCGGCTTGTTCGGTAGGTTGCCCACGTAGAGCCGCGCTCAGTTCGGCCCCGCGCCGGCAGAACCTTCGGGCTCCAGTCCAGTCCCACCCGCTCGGGAAACTCGCCGCAAGCAGGCGGAGGGGTAAGGGAATCCGGGTTATCTGAGCCGCGGGCGCGACATCCGTCCACATACAACTCGGTCCGTTGTCCATGCGAAGATTGGTGGTATATTGTGCCTGAAATCGCTTGGTCCGCACAAGCGCAAAATCCAACCCCCTATCAGGCAAATCAATCATGGCTCTCTCGACTGCACTACCAGGCGATCACAACGAAGATATCTTCGCCTCCGAGGACTTGGCCAACCCGCTTCCGAAAAAGCATTTTCCGCGCCATCAGCGGGATCCGCGGCGAATTTACCAGGCGGTGCGCGACGAACTGCTTCTGGATGGGAACTCGCGGCAGAACCTGGCCACGTTTTGCCAAACCTGGATCGAGCCGGAGGTCCGCCAGCTTCTGGACGATTGCATTGACAAGAACATGGTCGATAAGGATGAGTATCCGCAGACCGCGGAAATCGAGAACCGCTGCGCGCATATGTTGGCGAACCTCTGGAACTCGCCGGATGCGGCGGCTTCAGTCGGCTGCTCGACCACCGGTTCGAGCGAAGCGGCGATGCTGGGCGGCATGGCCATGAAATGGCGCTGGCGCGCGATTCGCAAGGCGGCGGGAAAACCCGCCGAACGTCCCAATCTCATCACCGGTCCGGTGCAGATCTGCTGGCATAAATTCGCCCGTTACTGGGACGTCGAACTTCGCGAAATCCCGATGGAAGAGGGCCGGCTGCTCATGAACCCGCAGGAGGTGCTTGCCCGCTGTGATGAAAACACCATCGGCGTCGTGCCCACCCTGGGGGTCACATTCGACGGACGCTACGAACCGGTCAAGGCAGTCGCCGATGCCTTGGATGAATTTCAAAAGGAGTCGGGGCTCGATATTCCCATCCACGTGGACGCCGCCAGCGGCGGTTTTCTTGCTCCGTTCTGCGCGCCCGACCTGGTGTGGGATTTTCGCCTGCCGCGCGTGAAGTCAATCAACACTTCGGGCCATAAATACGGACTGGCTCCGCTGGGCTGCGGATGGGTTGTGTGGCGCCAGCGAAGTGATTTGCCCGAGGATCTGATCTTCAACGTCAATTATCTCGGCGGCAACATGCCGACGTTCGCCTTAAATTTCTCGCGGCCGGGCGGACAAGTCATAGCGCAGTACTACAACTTTGTACGGCTCGGGCGCGATGGATACACCCAGGTGCAGTCCGCCTGCTATCGGACCGCGCAGTATCTGGCCAAAGAGATCGCCGCCCTGGGCCCCTTCGAGATGATCTTCGACGGCGACCCCGTCGGCGGCATTCCAGCCATTTGCTGGAGGATTCCCAAAGGAATAAACCCCGGCTACACCCTTTACGATCTGGCCGAGCGGCTGACTTTGCGCGGCTGGCAGGTGCCCGCCTATTCCCTGCCGGCGAATCAGCAGGACACGGTTGTGCAGCGGATTATCATTCGCCTGGGAGTCAGCCGCGATATGGCGGGGCTGCTGGTCGACAATTTCAGGGCCGCCGTCGACTTCCTGACCACGCATCCGACCATGCGTCAGCCGGACGGCACCGCGTTTCATCACTGATTGAAGAATGGAACCGGTTTCACAATGAATCTCAAGTCAGGTTTTCTGCCTTGGTTGATCTGGGTTTTGGCGGCGGTGTTCGTGGTCTTTAACTACGTTCAACAGGTCGTCCCCAATGTCATTGCCGTTGATTTAAGTCAAGCGTTTAACGCAAGTGGGAGCACGCTGGGAAATATTGCCGCCGCTTATTTCTATGCGTACGCGCTTCTGCAAATTCCGGTTGGGCTAATCGTGGATCGCTTCGGCACGCGCTGGCCGCTGGTTATTGCAATCCTCGCGGCCGGCATCGGTACGCTTGGATTCGCCCGAGCGCATGATTCCGGCAGCGCGCAGCTTGCCCGATTGCTTATGGGCGCTAGCGCCGCTTTCTCGTTCATCGGTTGCCTGAAATTGGCGCAGGCATGGTTCCCGCCATCGAAGTTTTCCACTTTGGCTGGGATGACAAATACGGCAGGAATGCTCGGCGCCGCCAGCGGCGCGCCTGTCGCGGTGCTGGTAAAAGCAATCGGCTGGCGCGCGGCAGTGGCTTGGATGGGCGGCGCGGAGATGGTTCTGGCGATCCTTGTTTTCGCGGTGGTTCGTGATCGTCCGGCGGACAAGGGCTCATCCCCAGCCACGCATCCATCCGCAAAAACATCTGAAAGATTGCTTGGCGTGCTGGCCGATCCGCAGGTGTGGATCAATGGCATATACGCGACGACCATCAGCCTGGTGTTTGTGGCTTTTGGCGGACTTTGGGGCGCGGGCTACATCCAAAAGGTTTATGGTTTGGACACGGTGGGCGCTGCCGGCGCCGGGTCTTATCTGTTCCTTGGCGGCATCGCAGGAAGTCTGTTCTTCGGCTGGTTTTCCGACTATCTCGGGCGGCGGAAAATCCCGATGGTTGTGGCCGGCGTTGGGGCGCTGGCCGCCATGTCCGGACTGCTTTATCTGCCAGGACTGCCGCTGGTTGAATTTAAGGCGGGGCTTTTTCTGGTGGGATGTTTCAGCAGCGCTAACATTATTTCCTATGCGGTTGCCCGCGATCTCTATCCGAGGCTGGCCGGCTTTTCGATTGGATTCTTAAGCACCTGTTATTTCGCCGGCAGCGCGGCGTCGCAGCCGCTGGTCGGAATGCTGCTTGAGCGCGGCCACTCCAACGGCAGCGTTACGGGACTTGCCGCCTTGACCGTGGGCGACTATCGCTTTGCCCTATCGCCGCTGGTGGGATTTATGTTTGTGGGATTAATTGCCTCGTTGCTGCTGAAGGAACCTTCAACGGAGAACATAGCCGCGACCTCGTCGGTTTCCCTAAAGACCGCGGATGTTGGCCAGTCGTAGGGAAAGACTGGAGCGCATCAATCCAAGAGGTACAGTCCCACCTGGACATTAGGCTCAATGGCGCAACGCTCGGTTTTGAAATGAGGAAGCCCTTCAACGCGCTGGCCAAAGGGCTCGTTGTCCCGTCAAATTGGAGTGATAGGATTTGAACCGATGACCTGTCGGCGCGGCAACCGCTCTAAAACGCGTTCCCCACGGACTTCCAAAATCGGGGTGACAAGTCACCAGTTGAACTTTCCTGCGTTCTTCGCTCAGAAATGAGGGCGTAAAGCGGCGCGGTGCATCGCCAGTTATAACGACCTCGTTCAGTTCCCGGACGGGGTATACGCCGTAGATTGCCAGCCCCTTCAGTGTTGGTTCAACCTGAAATGGAACGAGGGCGATTCCCATTCGTGACATCGAAAGGTCCATGAGTCTGATTGAGAGCTGGCGATGTCATTTGAACGAGTCAGCCTTCCAGAATAGGCCGGCGACGGACCAGAACATCGACACCAAACGAGGGGGAGTCGCCCAGCATTATAGCACCGCTATAGACACCGACGTATAGCAGTGCTATAGTGCTCGGATGACTACGCGAGAGACGCTGGTAACAGCGGCGATAAAAATCATCGAAAGGGACGGGGCGGCGGAGTTTTCCACGCGGGCGGTCTGCACGCTCGCGAAGGTAACCGCACCGACGCTCTATCACCATTTCGGCAGTGCCGACGGCCTGCTGAGCGCCGCCATCGAGGAGGCGTTCAACCAGTTCCTTGAACGCAAAAAGGCCGTTGCGCGACAGCCCGATTCTGAGTCTGCTCTGCGGCACGGCTGGAACAACTACGTCCGCTTTGCCGCGGAGCGCCCGCGACTCTACGCGGCGATGATTTCCCGCCTTCTTCTGGGAGCCAAGATCCCGGCTGCCGAGCAGGCGAGATTGCACTTGATGGCACGCATCAAGGCCGTCGCCGACAAGGGACGGCTCGCCATCGCCGCCGACGCCGCCGCCGATCTCGTCTGGGCCTCCTCCCACGCAGCCGCTCTTCTCTACGTCATGGGGAAACCCGATCAAGTCGTTATCGACGGCCTGCGTGACCGGGCGATGGGGATAGTCTTCAAACCAACGACAAAAGGAAAAAACAAATGAAAGTCTTTGTCACCGGAGGCTCCGGCTTCCTTGGTTCGCGTATGATCAAACAGCTTGCGGCCGACGGTCACAACGTTCTTGCCCTCACCCGGTCTGAGGCGTCTGATGGGAAAATTCGTTCGCTGGGAGCGACCCCGTTGCGGGGTGACATTGAGCGGCCCGAGTCGCTATCTCTGCCCGCGATCGATGCCGTCATCCATGCGGCGGCCTACTTCCGTTTCGCAGGTCCACGTAAACCCTATTTCAACGCGAACGTGGTGGGTACCTCCGCGATCCTGAAAGCAGCGGAGCAGGCCGGAGCAAAGACCTTCATTTACGTGAGCGCCGGCGCGGTTGTCATGGACAACCGGGGCACGGCCGTCCACAACGCCGACGAGAGTGCCCCCACATTTCCCGACAGCTTCTCGGGCTACATCGCGAGCAAGGCACGCGGTGAAGCGGCGGTGCTGGCGGCGAACAAAGCCGGCTTCCGCACGGTCGCCATTCGGCCACCTGCCATCTGGGGGCCGAACGACAGGTTCAGCCACGAACTCCCACGCGTCATTAAATCCGGCCAGTTCGCCTTCATCGATCGCGGCAACTACGCATTCGCAACTTGCCACGTCGATAACGTGATCGAGGCCGTGCAAGGTGCGCTCGATCGCGGCACCGGCGGACGGGCCTACTTCGTTGCCGACCGCGAGCCCACGAGCTTTCGCAGATTCGTCGCCACGATCGCGGAGAGGCAGGGGTTGTCCGTCGACCGGCTACGGTCCATCCCTTATCGCCTGGCGTTCACGTTGGGACGAGTCATGGAACTCGTAGCGGCCCTCAGGTTCTCCAAGACTGACCCGCCGTTGTCACGTACGATGGTGCGGATGATCGGGCGGGAATTCACAACCAACGACGCGGCCGCGCGCCGTGAGCTGGGCTACGTTGGCAAGACCTCAAGGGCTGAGGGTATGGCGACATATCGCAGCGCTTAGGGCGGCATGTCGCCGCGGCGACCGCTCTAAACCGAACGCCCCACGGACTACCGAAAAATCGGGGTGATAGGATTTGAACCTACGACCTCTTGGTCCCGAACCAAGTCGCTCTAAACCAAACTGAGCTACACCCCGGCGTTTCTGCTTTCCTGACGATCTCCGGGGCGGAAAGTCTATCTGATGCACCGCGGGAGGCAAGCGAATCGGGCCGGGCGCGAAAACAGAGGCGTTTTTCAGCGAAAGCCGACAGATAGCCATCCGTTGGTTTTTTTTGTACCTTGTCCACCCACCAACCAAAGGAGATGCATGGCAAAGCAGTACCCGCAGCAGCCGGCGATGACGATCGACGCCGCCAAGAATTACACCGCGACGATCGACACGACCAAGGGAAAGATCGTCTGCCAGTTGTTTGCCAAGGATGCGCCGGTGACCGTGAACAATTTCGTCTTCCTCGCCCGCGAGAAGTTTTACGATGGGACGAAATTTCACCGCGTGATCGCCGACTTCATGGTTCAGGGCGGGGACCCCACCGGCACGGGAACGGGCGGGCCGGGGTACAAGTTTGCCGATGAGACGAGGAATAATCCCAACAAGCACAAGGCCGGTTCCCTCTCAATGGCCAACGCCGGGCCGAACACCAACGGCAGCCAATTCTTCATCACCCACGTCGTCACCGATTGGCTCGACGGCAAGCACACCGTCTTCGGCCAGGTGAAGGACAAGGCCGGCCAGGACGTGGTGAACTCAATTAAGCAAGGTGACAAGATCAACAGCGTCGAGATCAGCGAGGCGTAGAATCGCGCCAAATCTGCCGAAGGGCGGATTCGAAATTCCGCGTAAACCGCTTCGCGTCCATCAGCGGGGACTTGCGCATCCGATCGCGCAGACTCCCCCGCAGTGCGCGTAAGCGTGCCCAAATCCGCCGCCAGTGCCGCGGCGTTCTTGACGAATTGCTCGGGCGAATCCGCGACCAAATCCCCCGCGAGCCCGAGATTTTTAGATTGACTATAGCCCGCGCGCGACACGGCCGTCTGCCCGCGAAGCGTGACGATCGGCACGCCCATCCACGAAGCGTCCAGGCTGGTCGTATGCCCGTTGTACGGGAACGTATCCAACCCGATGTCGATGCGATGGTAAATCTCCAAGTATTTCCCGCGCGGCTGCGGCTGCACAAATTCAACGCGCGAGGCGTCCACGCGTAGCTTTTCGATCAGCCGCTGCCGATGTTCCCCCGCCGGCGACATGAGAATAAGCCGGGAGTCCCCCACCACCGCCAGCACCTTCCCCCAAAGCTCGAAAGTCTCCTCATTCGTCTTGACGAAATTATTCAGACACCCGAACGTGATGCTCCCGATCGACTGCGCCGGCAGCGGCGAAGGCTCGCCGGTCTCCATTAATTCCATCGCATCGAAGTCGTAGCACCAAAAGCTATCCGGGAGCCGTATCGACTTTTCCCGGTAGAATGAATCCGATTCGCCCGGCGGATCAAGATGCGGGTCCGTCAGACGATAGTCCATCGTTTCCAAACCGGTCCCACCAGGATAACCGGCAAAAGTCATCTGCACCGGGGCCGGCTTGTAAGCAAAAAGAAGAATCCGATTGCCGCGCATATGCAGGGCGAGATCAACCAGGATGTCGATGCGATCGTGCCGAATCGATTCGGCCACATTCTCATCGGAAACCCCTGCTATGTCGCGCCATCCGTCGGCGTATGCCTGAAACTGCTCGGTCATCGAATCGGGCCGAATCGTATTGGAATAGCAGAACACCTCGAACTGATCCGCGTTGCGATGCCGCACCAGCGGCAGTATGTTCCGCCCCACGACATGCTTACAAAAGTCGGGCGATACCAGCCCGATTCGCAGCCGCCGATCCGGATTTCGGTCCGCATCGTGCCAGCGGCGCAGCGCTCGCAACGGCGCGGCGTGCCGATCGTTCCATTCCGCGTGCTTTCGTCGAATCAAATCCGCGTCCGCATTCGGATCAAAATGCAGGGCGTACACCAGATTGCTGTGAATGGAGGAATTCCCCGGCTGGAGTTTGACGGCCCGCGTAAAAGCATCGATCGCAGCGTGAATGTCGCCCGCCGCCTGAAACGCATTGCCCAGGGAATTCTGCACCTCGGCATCATCGTTGTTTTCCCTGGCGATTTTACGCAGCACGGATATCGATTCATCCAGATCGCCGTTCAATGCCAACGCCTGGCCAAGCAAAATCGAGGTGCGCAAGAATTGCGGTTGAAGCTGAACCGCCCGGCGAGCCGCGGGAATCGCGAGCGACGACCTGCGCGAGCCAAAAGCGCGTCCGCCAAATTGGCGAAGATCAAAGCTCCATCCGGCTGCAACTCCGTGGCACGGCTCAAACAGGCGATCGCATCATCCAGCAACCCCAACGCCCGCAGCGCACGCCCTAGATTGTTATGAGCCGCCGCATAATTCGGCCGCAGCGCCAGCGCCCGCCGCGCCGCGGCAACCGCCTCCTCGAATTTCCCCGTCTCGCACAACGCGTCGGCCAGATTCGCGTACGCCTCCGGATAATTGGGATTCAGTTCCAGCGCCGTTTTGTATGCCGAGACCGCTTTCTCCGGCTGATTCGATTTCGCCAGGGCGGACCCAAGATTGCACTGGTAATCAGCCGCCTGCGGCGCGGCGGCGACCGTGCGCGAAAGAAGCGCGACCCCTTCCTTCAAGTCGCCCAGTTGACACTCAACGATCCCCAGAATGTGCAGGATGGCGGCATCGTTCGGATCAGCGGCATGAGCGATCCGATATAGCGCCCGCGCGTCTTCGAGCCGGCCGGCGCGATAATGCCCCAGCGCCAAGTCGAGCGGCCGTTCGCTCATCCAGTTAAACCTTTCAGTGCGCCGGCCAACCGTTCGATCGGCACACTCCAGTCGCCGATGGTTTCCTGTCTGAAAAGCCGCATCGTGGGATACCACGGCGAGTCCGTGCGATCCAGAAGCCAACGCCAGTCCGGAACGCGCTTCAATAACGTCCAAACGCGCTTGCCCAGCGCCCGGCAAGCTGCGCGGCGGCGGTGTCGACGCTGACGATCAAATCAAGCTGATCCATCAGCGCCGCGGAATCGGCAAAATCCTTGATGTGCGACGTCGTGTCGATCATATTCATTCCGGACGGCGGATTTTTCGCCTCTGCCGCGGCGTTACCCAATTGCACGCTGTAAAACTGAATTCTCGGATCGGCCAGCGGCGCCAGCATATTCAGCGAGATCGATCGCCCCGGAGGAAGCGCGCGTCCCGCCCAGATCAGGCCCACTTTCAATTTGCCCGCGCCCTGTGCGATCGCATCCGAAAACTTCTGCCGCAATTCGGGATCGCTCTTCAAGTACGCCCCCTCCCATGGCACATCCTGCGGACTCACCAGCCGCATTGCCAGCGGAAGACTCGGCAGCGGGCAATGAACGTCGAATTCCGGAAGCGTCTGGCCGGGGGCAATGAACTCAATGTCTGCATTCAATGTTTCCAAAAGCCGTCGCATCGGCGGCTGATAGAGGAGAAATACTTTTCCACCGCGCCGCGCCACCATTGGTATATAGCGCGCAAAGTGAATCGTATCGCCAAACGCCTGCTCGCAGTGGAGGAGGATCCGCTTCCCCGTAAGATCGCCTCCCCCCCAGATCGGAACCGTGAATCTGGAAATTCCCGGCAAGAACGCGGGAACTCTCTTCCGCCATTCATATTCCGCCCAGCCATTTTGAAAATCGCCTTGCAGGAGCAGGATCAACCCGATGCTCCAGCGGGCCAGCGCCAAATCCGGTTGAAGCTCCAACGCGCGCCGATGCGCCGCCAGCGCGCCGGAGAAATCACCCTTCAAATGGAGCGCATTCCCGATGTTATTCTGAGCCTCCATAAAATCCGGCCGCTGTGACAGCGCGATGAGATAGGCCTCTTCCGCGCCGGCGATCTCCTGGTTGGCCAGAAGCGCATTGCCAAGGATATTAAAAGCCTCGGGATAATTCGGGCGCAGCGCGACGGCTTGCCGCGCCTCGGTCACCGCCCCATCGCAATCCTGTTTCGCCAGCAATGCCGCCGCCAGCGCCGCATGAAATTCGGCCGAGTCGGGCTGCTCGGCCAGCGCTTTCCGATACATCTCGATGGCTTCGTCCAATTGCGACTTCGCCAGCAGGGCGTTACCCAGGTTGCAAAACGTAATCGGCGAATTCGGCCGCAGCGCCAGCGCCCGCCGATACGAGTCGATCGCCTCATCGAATCGATGCTGCGCCGCCTGCACGTACCCCAGATTGTTATGGGCATCCGCATAATCCGACCGCAGCGACAGGGCTTTGAAAAACGCCTCCGCCGCGCGGTCCCAATCGCTTTGGGCGGCCAGCGCATTTCCGAGATTGTTCCACACCTCCGGCGAATCAGGCCGCAGCGCCAGCGCCTGGCGATATGTGTTCATCGCCTCTTCATATTGCCCCAGCGCTTTAAGTGCGATCCCAAGATTGTTGTAGATATCCAGCGAGTTCGGGCTGAGCTGCATCGCCTGGCGGTAGCACGCAACCGCCTCCTGCAGTTTTCCGGTGGACGCCAGGGCCAGTCCCAGGTTGCTGTGAAAATGAGCGCGATCGGGATGCAGTTCCACCGCGCGGCGCAGGGCGTCGACGGCGGTGACGAGATGCCCCGACTGAAGCGCCACGATCCCCAGCAGATGCCAGGCCTCGCCGTTCTCCGGCTCGTGAGACAAAACATCGCGGCAGAGCCGATCCGCTTCCTGCCACTGCCCGGATTGCCGGCAATGTTCGGCCAGGTCCAACGTCTGCTGAAGAGACGACACGGTCATCATTTGAAATGATAAACGATATCCGTAAAAAGTGCTGAATGGGGATTGATGAGTGCGGAATTAAATCGCTGTTTGCATCTTGCGGGATTGCAACTGATTAAGAAGCTTGCGCCAAGCTCCATCGATCGATGCCAAAATTTCGTCGGGAGACTGGCGGTGCAGTTCCATCGGCGGACCATAGATGAGGCGGACTGGATGGGACCGGAAAATCCGCCTTCCCTTCGGCCACGCCTGAAATGACCCCTCGATTGCCACCGGCACGACCGGCACCTCCGCCCGGCGGATGATCAGAGTCACCCCCTTCAATATGGAGCGGATTTCCCCCGTTTCCGAGCGGGTGCCTTCCGGGAACACATTGAGCAGATTCCCCGCGGAAAGCTGCCGAACGCATTCCTTCAGCGCCCCGATATCCGCCGAATTGCGCTCGACGGGAAACGCGTGAAACTCGCGAATCACCCGATTCAAGAATGGATGCTCGAAAAGCGTGCTTCGAGCCATGTAGCTCACCGGACGGCGAAGATGCACGGCCACCAAGATCGGATCCAAAAAACTCTGATGATTGGAAACGAGCAGCGCCCCCCCTTTTTCCGGAACGTTGTGCTCGTCATATGTTCGCAGGTCGAACATCAACGTCGTCCAGATTCGCGCAATGCATTGGCAAAACCGCCAGCTTAGCGAACGTTCCATCTTCAATTCCTCGGCGGCTGCTGGGGCGACTCCTGGCGAACCACGTCGATGATGCGCTGCACGACCTCGTCCTGGGTCATGCCGGTCGTGTCGATCACCCGCGCATCGGCCGGACGCGTAAGCGGGCCCACGCTTCGGCGCGAATCGCGCGTGTCTCGCTCGATAATCTGCCGCTGCAATTCCAGCATATCGACCACCTCCCCGCGAGCCCGCAATTGGGCGGCGCGGCGCCGGGCACGCTCGGCGGGTGCGGCGTCCAGATAAAATTTAAATTGCGCATCCGGAAATACCACCGACCCTTGATCCCGCCCCTCGGTAACCAGATTATGCCGCTGCGCGCCTATTTGCCGCTGCTGGGCGACGAGCAGTTGCCGGACTTCGGGCACTTGCGCCACATACGAAACCGCGCCGGTCACCTCCCCTCCACGAAGCTGGGCGGTGACGTCATGTCCGTTAAGAAGTAGATTCGGCGGCTTCCTCGTGAAATCGAAAACGATTCTCGCCGAGCGCGATCAGCGCCAGCTCGCGCTGATCTTCAAGGCTCACCTTGCGGCGCAACGCCGCCAGGGCCACGGCGCGATACATGGCGCCGGTATCCAGAAAATCAAAGTCTAATTTTTCGGCCACGGCGTGAGCCACCGTCGACTTTCCAGTGCCCGCCGGACCGTCAATTGTGATGATCATGAGCCAAACAAAGTCAGATAATGCGGAAATACACTTATGTCGCAAGTGCGCTCAGATTGTGTAATCAGGCAGTTAATGACATTTAGTCCGTTTAATATGGGCAAAAGATAGCAGGAATTAGGGGTTTTTTGCCCAAATTAACTCAAAATTTGGAATCGAAACAACTTTCGAGTCGATGAACATTGCGAATGAAGCATTGGGGTAAAAAGCGGCGAGAAATTTTTTCGATAGCTCGGAATTGTTCGTTGCAAACGCCGCCACGATACGCATTGTGTGAAATACACCTTTGACGACGGCGATTTATCGCCTGGACCACAAAGGTGGCTCACAAACGATCGCCCGCTAGATCACTGGGGGCGACCACGCCAGGACGCGATTTGTTCTGCCGTTTGTGAGGGGAGAGAAAAACACGCACCCATGCCGATCGGGGTGGAGGACTGACCCCCCAACGTCGGTAGCGGCAACACGCTTTTAGTTAGCGCTGTCGAGCGCCACACGGTTGTTCCGTGGCCAGCAGCAGCGTCGTCATCACAGGAGGCCAAGATGTATCGCACGACCAGGAAATACCGCAACGCCGTCGAAAGAACACGCCAGGCCGTTTTGGAGGGTCTGGAGATGCGGCAACTGCTCAGCGTCGTTTCAGTTTCAACCAACGCCCAGCTCGCCGCCGCCGTCGCCAGCGCAACCGCTGGAACCGAAATCGACCTCGCCGCCGGCGATTACAACGGCTTTCAACTCTACCAACAAAACGGTACCGCCTCCGATCCAATCATCATCAAAGGCACGACCGGCACCGTCATCAACGGCACGGCCGCCGATTACAACGGCGAAATTGACATCACCAGCTGTTCTTATATCACGCTCGAAGATCTCGACGTGGAAATGAACGACAACACCTCTGTCCGCGCCGGAATCTGGGGCGGCGGGTCGGCGGGAGACAATGTCAACGGAATCACCATCGAAGATTGCACCGTTGAGCACTCCGACATGTGGAATATCCTTCTTGGATTCACCAACAATTCCGTCATCAAGGACAACACACTCAACGGCACGCTGGGTCAGCACGACCTCTATATTGGAAACTCCAGCAACGACGACACCATCGAAGGCAATTTGCTTGAAAACGCCAATGACTGCGGCCTGGAAATCAACGAGGACGGAACCCAGGGCGGTCCCGGCACCGGCGGCGGCATGATCGTCGATGGAAATACCATCGTCGGTTGCGGCAATTCCGCCGGCGCGTCGATCAACTTCGACGGCGTGCAGGATTCCATCATCGAAAACAACCTCATCTACGCCGGACAGCGCAACGGCATCGCCCTCTATCAGATCAACGGCAACGCCCCCTCCACCGGAAACACCATCGTGAACAACACGATCTATGTGAACTCCGCGGGTCCGGCGGGCTATGCCGCCATTTCGCTGATCGACGGTTCCGCCGATACAAAGATCTATAACAACGTCCTCAGCTCCGCGGAAAATTCGCTCAGCATCTCCGCGGATTCCCAAGTCGGCTTGCAAAGCGATTACAACATATTTAGCTCCGCTGCTATCGATCCAACCGGTAACGGCGACTACACCCTGACCTCCTTCGGCGGAACCGCCATTACGCTCTCCGCCTGGCAGGGGATGGGATACGACAAGCACTCCATCGAGGTCGACAACATCGCGGGCCTGTTCGTCAACGCCGGCAGTGGAAACTTCCAGCTCGCCAGCGGCAGCGCTGCAATCGGCGCCGCTCTGTCGACCATGGCGCCCGTAACTGACATGCTCGGTAACGCGCGTCCCACCAACGGGTCGTACGACATCGGCGCCTACCAGTATGATGGCACGCCGTCCAGCAGTTCAGGAACCGGCTCCAGCGGATCGGGATCCAGTTCAAGCGGTTCCGGGTCCAGCGGCTCCGGTTCAAGCTCCAGCGGCTCAGGCTCAAGTTCGAGCGGATCAGGCAGCAGTTCGAGCGGGTCCGGTTCCAGCTCTAGCGGCTCAGGATCGAGTTCAAGCGGCTCAGGATCGAGTTCGAGCGGTTCGGGCAGCAGTTCCAGCGGTTCCGGGTCCAGCTCAAGCGGGTCAGGTTCCAGTTCGAGCGGCTCGGGCAGTAGTACCAGTGGTTCCGGCTCCAGTTCCAGTGGTTCCGGTTCAAGCTCCAGCGGCTCGGGCAGCAGCTCCAGCGGTTCGGGATCCAGCTCGAGCGGCTCCGGTTCGAGTTCCAGCGGCTCAGGTTCGAAGAGTTCGTCTTCTCCGCCGGTCATGGGTCCGGCCGCGCCGACCGATCTCGAAGCCCTGGCCAAGTGGACCGGGACCGTCGAACTACAGTGGTCCGACACCGGCGCCAACGTCGATCATTACGATATCGAGTCGCAGCGCCGACGGCGTCACCTACAACGTGATCGGCACCAGCACCGGTTTGTTCTACTCCGACGACACCGCGGCTGCCGGCGTGCCTTACGCCTATGAAGTGGTCGCCGTCGATTCCGCCGGGAACCTCTCAGCGGCGTCGAACGCAGTCGGCGTCACGCCCGTCGCGGGCGGCGATCCCACCGATCAGGGCAAGTTTACCAGCCAGGACTGGGACAGTGCCCCGCCGTCCGATCTGGTCAGCGCCAGTGCCGGCCCCTCGGCGGTGGTCTCGGATTCGGCCAGAACGACCAGCAAAACGACGGCCGGCAGCACCCCGGTCGCCAGCGACTCCTCCAACAACACCCAGCCGAAGGACAAGTGGAGCCGGTGGGGCAAACGCGGCGGCGGCTGGTATTGGAAATGGTCCTAAGCCGATTCCAATCAGGTTTCTGAAATAGAAAAGACGACCCCCCGAAAAGGGGTCGTCTTTTTTTCTTTGAAATATCTGTCGCGTGCGGCTTTGAGCTACCCGTTGGCTTTTTCCAGCGTGGGCAATGCCGCCGGCGCGGCGGGAGTTATCTGCTGATATCGGACCGCGACGTTGGAAATCAATTCGTAATCGCGAGCCTGGTCCACCGGCCCCTTGTATCCGTCCTCCGCCGCGCGGGCGAGGTTATACATCTCTCGAGCGGTGACATAGTGAAAATAAAAATGGCTGTCGAACATCGCGCGCGCCGCAAGGGCCGTATGAAATTTGCAGATCGCCTCGCCGAGCAGGATCTTTCGATTCGCCTCCGGAGCGCCATGCGTGTGCAGCTTCACAAAATACCAATCCGGCCGCGTCGGAACCTGCACGCTTGCCTTGATCCACAAGTTCAACCGATCCATCGATGGCGACTGATTCGCCTGAATGCACCCATTTTCAACGCGCGGGAAGATTCCCATCTTGCGCTGCCCCCAATTCAGCATCAGCGGGCCCTGTATCATCATCAGCCCCCCCTCGGGCCGGGGCCCGGAGCCGACGTCAACCCCGCTTTCGTGCGAACGCGGGCACCCGTCCTCCACGGCGTAATAAATGCTATTGATCTTTCGAACCTGCGTCGAATTGGGCGCGGACGGAAGCGTGAAATCGGCGTAGCAGCCCGTCTGGCGAAGCACGTCGATCTCGTCATCAACCCCGCACCAGCGCCGATCCGGGCGTGAATTATCCAGCGCCCAGTTCCCGTGAACGAAGCCGTACATGATCCCGCCATCGCGGCGGTGCGTGCAAAGCAGGCCAAATCGATCCGCCAGCATGTGCGCATAGCGGAGAAGCTGGCGGCGCAGGTTCTCGGACGTATCTCGGTCGTGGTGGAGGTGCACCTCAACCTCGCCGTACCCCGCCCGGCAAAGCTCCGAGAGCATCGACATCTCCGCCGCGTCAAACTGCTCCAGCGGATAGAAAAACGTATGACGAGGCGGCTTGCCGTCGCTGTCGCGGTACTTGGACAGCATCAACGGGTAATCCTCGTACCACCGCCGCACCCGCTCCATCGCGCGATCCGGCGAGACGTTGCCATTCTGCGGCTCATAGTGATCCGCGATACACAACAGCACGTGAATTTCCTTCGATTTTCTGCGCGCGGGCGAAACGAGGCTACCAGATACGGCCCGATCCAGCGATGAACGTTCCGGTTGTACGCCGCCCGCAAAACCGACGCGATCCCCACCAGCCCCAGCGCCGCCGCCGCGCTGGCCCAGATCTTCCCGCTCAAATCGCTGTGTGATAGCGAATGATTCCAGTTCGGCGCCACCAGCCCCCCGGCCGTATTGTCCCCCGTGCGCTGATACGCTCCGATGGCAGGATGCTTCGCATCGATCGGCGTCTTCCCCTCGATATCCTTCGCCGGCGCGTGATCGGGCGATCCCGCGTTCTGCTCCGGGCTCGCCTCCACAAGGTGGTAATCCCCCTTGTCCAGATTCGCGAACATTCCCTCCGGCGTCGCCAGCATCGAATGCGAGTCCTGCCCGGTCGCCTGCTGCCAGTCCTGGAGCGTCAAAGTGGAATCCCCGCCGTCCGCGCTGAATCGATCCGTCACGGCGTTAAAATCGCTGGTGAATCCCACCTTGCTGTCCCCGTCCACGCTCAACCCGCCGTTACGCTTGCTGTACGTCAGGATGATGTTGTTCCCCACGTAAATTCCCGACGCATCGTCTTTGATGCTGATCGCCCACCGCGCGTTTTCCGCCATGACGATGGTGTTGTTGACGACGGTGTCATCCTTCGGCGGCGCCGCCCCGTCGTGGCGATAGAGGGCAATCCCGGCGGAGTGATTGTTGTAAATGAGATTATCCTCGATGGTCGATTGCTCAACGCCGTCGAAGTTAATCGCCGCCCCCCCGCCGACTCCGTTGTTGAAGATAATGTTCCCGGATACCAGCGCTCCCGTGATGATGCCCGTCCCGCCCTGGGTGGCATCGGAATTGATCTGAATGCCGCAGTCGCGATTGTCCGCGACCACGTTGTTCCGGATGATCGGATTGGTCGCGCTGTTGCCGACATAAATGCCGTGCTGCTGGATTGAGCCGGTGACGGTGTTGCTTTCGATGTCCACATTGGTGCTGAAACCTGTGAGGATTCCCCACACACCCGAACCATCGATGTGATTATCGAAAATGCGAACGCCCTGATCCTGCACCGCGCGGATGCCGGCGCGGGGGATTCCGGCCACGGTAAATCCCTCAATCAGCGCAAAGCTCGCCCCTTCCAGATTAATTCCATCCGGCGTGTGGGGATTGGCGCGTTGATGACGACCCCGCTGGCCGCGGCAAAAGAGATGGGCTGGTCCGCCGTCCCGCTGGTCGAAAGCTGAAATCCGGAATATTGCCCGGGAAGAACGGTCACCGAGTCGCCCGGCGCGACCGAATCCGCGGCGTGTTGCAACGTCGCCCAGGGCAAATCGGGCGTACCCGGGTTGGTATCGCTCCCGGTCGGCGAGACAACATAATTGGTGAACAACCGCCGCTTCTCCAACGCTTCCGCGCAAGGCACGCTCCTCATGCCGCCTCCGCGTGGTGAGCGGATTCGGCGCGGCGATGGGTTCGCTTCCATGTTCCCCCGCGGCGACCGAATAACCATTGCACGTATCCCGCAAAAAGTGCCGCGTTCATCCCGACGAACATCGCCGCCAGGCGGAGCGGTTTAAAGATTCCGATCCGCGGCGGCAGAAGCGCCGACGCGACGCTGCATAAATAAAATCCGATTTGCAGGCCCAGCATCCAGCGAAACACCGGGCGGTTCAAGAGCAAAAGATTGGTCCCAATCAACAATAGCATCAGAAACGGACAGAGCCAACGCAGGATTTTGTGTGAAAAAAAGACCAGCGCCACCCAGCCGCGAAATGGATTCAGTAACGGCCATAACACTGCCAGAGATTGTACCCCCCCGCCGCCGATTCTGCGCGACGTGAAAATTCTGCACCCAGATCAGGGGGAGTCAGTTCGTAAGCCGTAGCGCGATCTTCATAAATAATTTCCCCTCCGTATTTCAGCCGCGCCACCAGCGGTATCACAAAATCGTCGATTCGCGTTTCCGGAGGTATGGGAACGAACTGCTCTCGCCGCATCGCATAAATCGCGCCGTTCGACCCGAGCAATGCTCCCAAGCGCCCTTCGCTGCGCTTGAGGAACGTTTCATATTTCCAGTACATGCTGTCGGCGTTTTTTCCCGTGACCGGATCGGTGAGCAGCAATCGCCCGCAAACCGTGATGATCCCGGGATCACTCAGCCACCCAACAAGCTGTCGGATCGCGTCGCGGGTGTAATTCGTGTTGGCGTCCGAAAGGACCACCACCGACCCGCGAAGTTGCGGTATCGAGTTGTTCAGCGCCGTGGCTTTGCCGAGATTTTCGGGATATTCGATCAGCCGGACGCCGCGACCCTCATAAGTTCGCACGATCGCGCACGTTTCGTCGCTCGATCCGTCCGAGGCCACCGCGATTTCCAATTTCTCGCGCGGGTAATCGCTGTCCAGCGCATTGTCGATCCGCCGGGCGATCACCTCCTGCTCGTTGTGGGCGCAAATCAGCAGCGAAACCTGCGGCAATTCCGACTCCGCCGGCGTCGGGCGCTTCCCGCTTGGGCGCAAATAGCCCCGACGCGATCCGAATCAGCACCGGGTAAGCGCCGTAGCAATAAAAGACGCCGCCCAGACAACTCCAAAAGGCGGCGGCGAGCATGGTTTGCAAGGTCGTCATGGCGCGACCGTTTCCATCGTGACTTTCGGCGCCGGTTCCGTCGGCTCGTGCGGCTCGATAGGTGGGGCCGCCTCGCGCCCCAGAACATCCACCCGGCAATACCACTGCGGCAAAAGATTCGCGTGCACGCTGCGGAATCGCAAATGGCTCAAAGCGCTATGCAACCGGTACCGCGACAGCGGCGATTGCCGCCTCAGAATCCCCAGCAGCAACTCGGAAACCCCGCCGAGAGTGAACACCACCGAGCGCGCGACCCTTAGAACTTTCGCCTCCGGCGGAAGGAGGTGCCGCAGCACTTCATTTTGCGTCGGCTGGCGATCATTGACGAGTTGGATGATCTCGCCCGATCGAATATCCGCGGAAGCCGATTGAACGATCGCCTCAACGACGTCGTCCACATGAATCAGCGGCAGCCGCAGAGTCCCGTCCCCAAGAACCACCCAACGTCCCCCCATTTTCCGCGCCACCGCCCCCGTCAGCAGCGGCATCTTCGGCCCAAAAATCTGCCCGGGACGCAAAATCACCGCCGGCAAACCATGATCGCGCACCGCGCGGCTCACCGCCTGCTCGGCTTCCAATTTCGCTCGCGTATAACTTCCCCGCTTATCCGGGTGTGGCTCCAGCGGCGAATCTTCATCCACCGTCTTCTCGTTCTGCCCCGCCCAGTCGATGACCGACATCGAACTGATGTGAACCAGCTTCACCACGCGATGTTTCAAACACGCGTCGATAATATTCTGTGTGCCGATCACCGTGCCCCGTTCGTGCTCCATCCACGGCCCTTTCATCGCCGCCCCCGCATGAATGACCAGGCTCGCCCCCTTCACGGCACGATCCACCGCCGCGGCATCGCCCAGATCGCCCAAGGCGACCTCCACGTTTTCAGGAACCACCGCCGGCGGGCGACGCACCAGAATTCGCACCTGCTCCCCGGACTGGAGAAGTTTCTCGACAATCGCGCTGCCTAGACCCCCGGAAGCCCCCGTCACCAGCACCGGAACTTCGTCGCTCAACGTCAATGTCGAAATGCGCTCCGCATATTCGGCGTCCGCCGCCCGGGCGATTTTCTCCGTCCATTCCACCGGCGCAATCGCCTGCCGCGGTGTCACCGGCGCCGGCTCCCCCTTTTCGATCGCTTCATAAAACGCGGCCACCAAATCCTGAAGGCCGTGGTACGGCAACGCGCGCTTCGTGATAAACGACGCGACGCCGATCGGTACGTCGATCATCGGCTTGAGCGATTCGGACATCGCATTGAGCACGCGCTCCGCCGCCTTCGGCACCGGCAAATTCGCCCGCTTCGTCTGGTACATCGCAAAGAGATCAACCCGCAAAATCCCCTTCGTCCCCTGGATAATCATCTGGTTCTGTAGCGGTCGGACGTTCCACGAGAGATGCACCTGCCCCACGCCGCCCTTGCAGCGCACCTGCGCTCGCCAATCGTCGTAGGCAAGATTCGGATCGCCGCCAAGGCTGCGCCAATCCGCCGTGACGTTCTCGATCTCCCCGAGAAATGCTTCCAGCAGATACAGCGCATGAATTCCCAAATCGCGGAAGGGATACCCAGCGTTGCGATATTGCGGCGGCAATGGCCCGGGCCCAAATGGCGGGTACGTCGATGCCCGGAAGATATCCACCCCAACGATTTTCCCGAGCTTGCCGCTTTTGGCGGTATTGATCGCCTTGCGAATTTGCGGATCGAACAGAAGCGAATGATTGACGCAGACGAGCTTGCCGACGGTCTCCGACGCTTCCTGAATCCGCCGGCAATCCTCCACGTCCACCGCCAGCGGCTTTTCCACCAGCACGTGCCGTCCAAGTTCCAGCGCTCGCAGCGTAATCTTCGCATGCGAATCCGGAGGCGTCAGCACGTGAATGACATCCGCCCCCGCCTGCACGGCGTCCTCCAGCGAAGCGAGTATCGGAATATCGAACTTATGAGCGATCGCCTGGCGCGCGCGATTCGTTCAGATCGCTCACGCCGACGATCTCCACGCCGATGCGCCGAAGCGCCGCGACGTGGTATTCGCAAATGTATCCCGCCCCAACCAGAGCGGCTTTGAAATTCATGTCCGACATTTTTGACCGTTGATCTCCATCACTTTAGCCGCCGTGTGGGCAACCTTCGTCGCCCAATCCTCGCCGGCCATCAAATCGCTCCGCCGCCGGCGCCCTTCGGGGGTGTCCCCAGCGATCGCTGCAGCGGCGGCACGCTCAAAGTCCTCGTAATTCTCGGCAACCACAACATTGGGAGCATACTCCCTCGCCTCGGGCAATGCCGTGCATACCACGGGCAATCCGGCGGCGAGATACTCCCGCAGCTTCAGCGGGTTCATATGAATCGTCAATTCCGTAACCTTTTGTGGGATAATGCCCACCGTCATTCCCTTGCAGTACATCGGCAGGGAATCGTGCGGTCTGACCCCCAAAAAATGCACGTTCCCCAGCCGCGAAAGCCCGGAAATATCCGTCATGGTTTTACCAATGAGGGCGATCGACCATTCCGGATGCCGTTTGGCCAAAAACGCGATCAATTCCAGGTCCACCCAGTTCTGAATCGTCCCGTAAAACCCGAGCACAGGCTGCTGCAAACGAGCCATCTCCTCCGGCACTTTTGTCGATTCCGATAGTGCGGTGCGGAAGAGTTCGACATCCACTCCGTGGCGGGCCAAAAACGTCCGCGGATTATATTTTTTCTTCGACTCAACCAGCGACGCCGACGTTGCGAACACCACGTCCACCTTCCGGCAAAGCCGTTCTTCCGCCGCCGCCAGACGCGCCCCGTCCACGTACGAAAACTTCGACCACTCATCCACGCAATAATAGACCGAGACCGATTCCCCCATTCGCCCAATATAATCCCCCACCGTCGGCAGAAACGACCAGAGCTGAAAATCCTTCATCCCCAATTTAAGCCGCAGGATTTTGAGCGTCGTCCGCAAAATCATCCGATTGATCGCCGCCGCAAAACGATTATGCGGCAGCGGAATCACAATCGGCGAATAAACCCACAAATTGGGCCGAACTTCCTTCGCCCCCCGGAAAAATCCCGCCAGCTTCCGAAACACCTTCTTGATATCGCGCCCGCTGGCAAAGTTCGGCGCACGCGTCGCCACGGAATTAAGCCACAGAACCCTGTTCCGTTTCGAGAGCGCCGCCATCACATGATTGTTGCTCGTCGGCGTTTCAAACCAATCCCGCGCGAAACAGACCACGTTCTCCCCCGCCATCTCGTGAGCGGGGGAAAATTCGGTTGGCTCCGGCATGGTTTCGTGGCGTTTAAACATCACGCGGATTTGAGCGAAGCCCCAGAGTAACCCTCCCGCTCCACGGGAGTTTTACCGAAAGATAAAATTCGCGACAGCGCTTCGGCGGATTCATCCCAATCCGGCAAATGCGCGGATGCACTCGCAGGCTTTCCCATGGCCGCTTGCATCGCCCCGGCCAGCGCTTCGGGATCTTTCGGCGGGACCAGAAGATCCCCATCGCCGGCAATCTCGCCAATTCCGCCCACGTCCGTCGAGATAAACCGCGTCCCGCACGCCAACGACTCACGCAGCACGTTCGGCAGTCCCTCGCTATGGCTCGTCATCACGGTGCGATCGGCAGCGCGATAATACTCCGCGATCTCCCGAGCGTTTTTTCCCCCCGCGAAGGAGACGTTTTGCGTCAATCCCAGCCGCGCCGCGCTGCTTTCCAACGCGCCTCGCAATGGCCCATCGCCAACAATGATCATGCGAAATTTGCACCCGCGATCCGCCAGAATGCGGCACGCCGCCAAAAAGATGTCGATGCCTTTCACGGGCACAAGTCTGGCCACCATAAGGAAAAGCGGATCGGACGTTTCAACCCCCAGATTCTTTCGCGCCGCCTGCTTGTCTGCCGGATGGAATATCGCCGCGTCCACCCCTTGCGACCAAACATGCACTTTCCCCGCTTGAATACCCAGCGCTTCCACAGCCGATTTGAGCTGCCGGCTGACCGTGACAACCGCATCCGCCGCCGCAAGCGCAGCCGTTACGGCGCTTTTCCGAGATGAATCCTGAGGCAGAAGCAGCACATCCGACCCCCCGACGATGATCGCCGATGGCGCCCCCAGTTTTTTCGCAATGACATTCCCCGCCGCGCCATCAGGGTGGGCCCAGTACGAGAGCACCGCGTCAGGCCGCCAATTCTCGCACGCAGCCGCCGCCGCGCCGCGAACGGACCAGTTCATCCAGCGGTGATAAGTCGAGCGGAAGAATTTCGGGGGATAGACGTAAGTCGGCCGCCAGACCGGAAAATCGGGCGTGTCAATCGACGTGGAAGAGGCTGTCCATCGCGTCGGCCAAGCAATCGGCGCAATCACGCGCAAATCGTGCCGCCGCGAAATCGCCGCCGCAAGCGCAAGGTTGAACGGCCCGCGCGTCGGCAGTTGGGGCGAAGGAAAATCGCTGGCCAGAAAGAGAATTCGCATCGGCTCATCAGCACTTTTGCGCAGGGGGGCCGCACAGGGCCCGGTATTCGTCGTCGTATCGCTGCGCGGTTCGGGCAAGACTGTATTCCGTCTCCACCCGCCGCCGCCCCTCCGCCGCCAGATCCGACGCCAGTTTATGATTCGATATCACTTCCAGCATCGCCGCCGCCAGTTCCGTTTCGTGTCCCGCCGGAACCAGAATTCCGTTGCGCCGCTGCTCGATAATCTCCGGGAGCCCCCCCACCTGAAACGCCACCACCGGCTTCCGCGCCGCCCACGCCTCCAGAACCGACAGCGGCATCCCCTCCGACGCGCTGCTCAGCGCGAACAAATCCATCGCCGCCAAGTATTTCTGCGGCTTGTCCTGATACCCCGCAAAATGCACCGCATCCGCCAGGCCCAGTTTCCACGCGAGCTTGACCAAATCCGTCCGCCGCGGCCCGTCGCCAACCAGAAGAAGATGAACATCCGCATTTTGACGGCGCAAGCGAGCCAATCCCCGAATCAGCACATCCTGCCGCTTCACATCGCTCAGCCGCCCCACCGTTCCAATGACCGCCGCGCCCAGCGGAATCCCCATCTCCGTTCGAACCTCCGCGGCATGCCCCGGATCGATCGCTTCCATGTCGATCCCGTTGCGCACCACGCTCAATTTTGAAGTTCCCACGATGCGCCATCCCGCGACTTCCGCCGCGATGTCGCTGCTGACGCAAAAGAATTTCTTCGCATATCGCCCCGCCCAGCGGCCCAGCCAGCGGGTGCGGAATCGGCGGGCATAATTCTTTCCGTGCTCGGTATGAACGACCTGCCCGATCCCGGTCCGCTTCGATGCCCGCCCCGCGTAAAACAGTGCGGTCACCTGATGCGTGTGAATGATGTCGGGGCGATGCTCCTTCAGTAAAGCCGCGATCGGCTTGACGATGCTCGGATGCAAACCGGGGGCTTTATTGACGCAATAAACCTTCGCCCCCAGCTTTTCGCATTCCTCCGCCAGATCGCCCCGCCGTTCGAGGCACAGCACCGACGGAATCTGCCCCAGGCTCGCGGACCGCGAGACAAGCGCCAGCACCACGCGCCTCCAGTCCCCCCACGTCGAGCGAAAGCACCACGTGCATGACGCGCAGCAGCTTCCCGCCGCCGCCCGGCAGAGCCGATGAATCGGGGATGGTGGGAACTGCGCTCATGAAGAGACGGTCTGATACATCGCCGCCGGTTCGCGCTTCGGCGCTGTCACCGGCGCGCGATCCGTGTATGCAACGAGAATCACATTGGTAAAGATCGGCCGCAGCGGCGCGCTTTGAGTGATCTTTTTCTGCCAGCGCCGCGGAAAGAGGCCGATGATCGCTTCCAGCCCAAAAACCAGCGATTGCGGCAGCCGCATGAATCGCCCCTTCAGCCCAGTCCAAACCCTCGTAAACGCAAATCCCGATCGCTTGAAAACCGCGTCCAGCTCGCGATAGGTATATTCCTTCAGGTGGAATCCGCACGCCTCGTCGGAAAAGAATTTCGAGATGTCGTGCGGCCCGGAATATCGGTGCGGCGTGATGCAGACATAGACGCCGCCGGGAACCAGCGTGCGGCGGATTTCCGCGATTTGCGCCGCCGCGTCCTCGGGGTGCAAGTGCTCCATGAGCTGATTGCTGTACGCGACCGTGACGGATTGCGAGGGAATCGGAATCTTCACGCCGTCGGTGATCACCCATGAGAAATTCTTAGGCGGATGGGAATCCGACGAAATAATCTCCGACACATCCACCGCATAAGCCCGCTGGGCCCGCCGCGCGACGGTGATTGCCAGATGCCCGTCCCCCGCGCCGATTTCCAGATACGCCGATTTCGGCCCGATGAATCGCGACAAAAGCTGCCACTGCCAATGCGTGGCCGCAAGCTGCCGCTGCGGGTCGGCCTTTCGCGTATTTTGAGGATGATCCTGCACCCGCGCGAACAGCTCGTTGTACACCTCGCGATAAAGCCCGCGCCGATCGGCGGCAGTCGCGTTCCGCAAACGATCCGCCAGTTCCTTTTCAATTTCAAAATGATTGCGAAGCATCGTCAGATCGCGATTGCCGGTCGGGGGGGGCGGCGGCGCCTGGGCCACCATCCATCCGGATTTAAAACAAACCCACCACCCTTCGGGTGAGAACGGCTCCCGCGCCAGCCGCTGCATCGCCGGCGTCATCGCGGCACGCCCCTGCCCGCGCGAGATGAGCCGCCGCCCAACCGCGGAAAACCTGCGCTTCCAATTTCCTCAGCCGCGACGGCGTAAGAAGATCCCGATGCCGTGCCAGCACGCGGATCATCGGCTCGTAACCGTGCTTCGGATCGCCCCGCGACAGCGAAGCCGGCACCAGCACCGCCGTCGCCAGCGGCTGCGAAAGAATATATCCGCCGCTCTCGCGAAGGACGGAAATCCACAAATCGCGATCCTCCGCCGGCTCAAATTCGGTCAAAAATCGCTTGTCGCCAAGCACCGTCCGGCGAACCATTACCGTCCCCGTCCAGACGTGCCATGCCATCTGCACGACATCGTCCCCCTCCGGACGAATCACGCGATCCAGCCATTCCGGCGGCGTCGATGCGGGCTCGCGCACGCTCCCCGGCATTTGCTGGAAAAATCGCGCCGCGACCAGGCCCACTTCCGGATGGTCTTCCAGAATCTTTAATTGCCGCTGGAGTCTTTCCGGCTCCCAATAATCATCGGCATCCAGGAAAGCGAGCAATTCCCCTCGCGCCGATTCGATCCCGCGATTGCGCGCGCACGCTACGCCGGCATTGGCTTGTCGAATGAGCGTCACAGCCGACCCAAATTCCGCCACCGCCCCCGCCAAATCGTCCGGGCTCCCGTCATCGATCACTAGAATCTCGTCGGGACGAACGGTTTGCGCCAGATATGCTGCGCACCGCCTGACCGATCGTATCGGCGGCCTTAAAAGCGGGAATAATGACACTGATCGTCGGCATTTTTTTATCCGAAATGGGCAAACACGCGGACGAATAAGTACATCACGATGACGAAACACACCCCATAGAAAATGCCCCACCCCGTCATCCGCCACGACAGTCGCGGCATGCTTTGCGGGCTGTAAACCGATGCGATACTCAAATAAACGGCCGCCATCCCCCACATCAAATATGTCGGCTCCGTGTACGCGCGCGACAAAGTCAGATACCCGACCACGTACGACGCAAACGCCCCCAGCAAGTATGGCTGAAATCGCGCCGTCGCCACATCCGTGAAAGCCGGCGCATAGCGAGGCTGACGCGCCAGGCCCCAGATCGCGTATACAAATCCGCCCAGGAAAAGCGTCCCGCCCACAAACCCCAGCTCCGAGAAGCAGTGCACGAACGAATTATGCGCCACCAGGCCCTCCTGATTGACGAACTGGTTCATGCCGATGCCGAACAGCGGAGCGGACTTGAACATCTCCAAACCCGCGCTCCAGAGTTTGATGCGATCCTGCGCGGTCGTTTCCTGGGTGTCGATCTGAGTCGCCCGGCCCGCAAACGCAACGAAAAGCACCGGCAGAACGACCAGCACCAGTGGAATGGAACGCCTGAATCCAAATCGGGCGATGATGAAGACGGCGATACCCGTCATCAGTGCCATGAATCCGCCGCGAGAGTGCGTGCAGTAGACCGCCCAAAGGAACATGACCGCGATCGGGATCCATCGTAAGTGATAGGCGTGCCAAAAACCCGGCCGCGGGCGCCTCCCATTCGGACCCGCCTGCTGCCCGTCGTGAAACCAATAAACGCACAGCAGAAACCCGAGGCAAAGGATCATGCACAGATCGTTCGGATCGTTGAAAATCCCCATGCTGCACAACCGCGGCATGGTTCCCACCGCGCCGGTAAGGGGGTCGATCTGGTCCAGCAGGTTTTGCTGATAGGCCGCGAGGGCCGCGTAATTGATGAAGCCGTGGAATTGCAGCAATCCAAGGGCCGTCAGGGCAACGATGCAGGGCGTTATCCATTTCAGCAGAATCCGCAGCCGCGCCGGCGTCGTGACCAGCCCGACGATCATCATGTAATAGATCACCTTTTTGGCGAAGTCGATCGTGTCGCCGCGCGCATCGTAGAAATCGGCATGCGTAATGTGCGATAGAAAAACCGTCGGCAAAAGCATCAGCACGCAAAACGTGATCGGGCACCGCATCGCGCGCGTCACGCGCATATTCATCGCCCACGCGGCAATCGTCAGGAACATCATCCCCTGGTAGATGGGCAGATTCGCCATGCTCGGCAGCAAGTCCGACGGGCGAAGGAACACCACCGCGTTGGTCGCCATGAAAAGCCAGAAAGGCAGCGTGGCCCCGCTCAGGCCAACCCTCTCCGCCATCGGGCGATGGACGGGAGTAACCGGCTCGGGCTGAAGCACCGGCTCCACGGCGCGCGTGCCGGCCAGCACCGAGAGCGTCCGCTCGCGCTCCGCCCGCGTTGGCTGGCTCCAGGGAGTGCTTGTGATCGATTCGTCCGCCATGGTCGTCACCGTCCGAAGACGGCGTTGAATTTCCCAAATATTATCGGCAAGTCTCAATACCGCGCAAAGCTCGCGTTATCCTATGCTCGCCGCCGCCGCGGCGTGCGCGGCACGAGCCAGTTCTATTCGCCCCGAGGGCGTCTCCAGCACGGCATAGGAAGGCCGTGGGTCGCCGTCACGCGGCTGGCCCACGCTGCCCGGGTTAACCAGCGCCACCGAGCCAATTTGTCTCAAAATCGGCCTGTGCGTGTGCCCGAGAACCACCACGTCCGCGTCGATTTCCGCGAATCGCTCCCAGTTCCCAAAATCCGGATAGATATATTGCTCCTGCGGATTCCACGGGCTTCCGTGATACATCGCGATGCGCAATCCGTCGAGCGCAAACCGCTTTTCGCACGGCAGCGTCGAAAGAAAATCCAGGTTCTCCCGCGTGATCAGCGACCGCGTCATATCCAGTGACCGCCGCAAAATCGCATTGGCAGACGCCGGCGGATTCCTGAGATAAACGTCGTGGTTCCCCGCGATCATCTCCACGCCCCGCTCGCGCAACTCCGCGATCACTTCGTTGGGCGACTCGAAATACCCCGTGATGTCCCCCGCGCAAAAAATCGCGTCGGCATCCCGCAGCGCATCCAGAACCGCCCGCAAGGCGGGAAGATTCCCATGAATATCAGAGATCAATCCAACTCGCATATCTTTTCCGCTAAGCCTTCGGCACCGAAGACATATCCTTCGACGGCACAATCACGCTTGCGAAGGCGCGGATCGCCGCGACGTCCGTTTGATAATTGACGCGCGCGAATTGCTCGCCGAATACGAAATTGCGGATGAGCGTGTCCGCCTCGTTGAAACCCACCTGGGCCCGGATCCAGCTCGTTCCCGAAAAGCGCGGGTGCACTTCAAACACATAAACCTTCCCATGATGCAGCCGCAATTGAATGTTCAGCGGCCCGCGCGCCCCCAGCTTCAGGGCCAGTTCCTCGCAGGCGCTTTGGATTTGGGGGTGCTTACGAATATGGCCCTGTGAATAGCCGGTGGAGAGCGCGTAGGTTTTGCCATTGATCTCGCGCTTCGTCCCCAGGCTCAATCCCGACAAGATGCGATGCATGACGATCGAGTCGATGATTTTCCCTTCCCTGGAAATCATCACACCAACCGTATATTCGCTATTCATGCACCCGACGTATTCCTGGAAGAGGATTTTTTCCGCCGGAAAGGATTGCAGATAAATCTCGACTTCTTCCTCGTCGTTCAGCAGAGCGACTCCGCGCGATCCCCCGGTATCTTCCGTCGGCTTTGCCACCAGCGGATACCCGCATTCCTTTGCAAGATTCATCCATCCCTCACCCGTCGCCCCGCGCGGCGTGTAAATCGAATTGGCCTCCAGCCATTGCGCCAAAATTTCCTTTCTCTTGGCCATTTCCACGATGCCCGAAGGATTTGCTATCAAGTGACAACCCACGCCCAGAGACTCGGTATTGTGCGACAGGACGTCCACCTCCGGCTGGGTCCCCGGAAGAATCGCGACGATTCCCTCTTTCATCACGATCCGCCGCACCGCATCCAGATACTCCGGCGAATAACCCGGCGGCAAAAGGTAACGCCGCTCGACTCCATATAAGCCATAGGAGAACGCCGCCGCATCGGCTGCCACAGGCCGATACCGTTTCCCCGCCAGTTGAACGGCCTGAAGCACCTGGTGCCCCACGGAACGCCCGCCGACGCCGGTAATCAAGACTGGAATTGGTTCGCTCATACGGTTGTGTGACTCACGTTGTTATCCGCCGCAAAAGTCGGACCTCCCGCCGGCGGATCAGGTTCGTTGCCCCGACCCAGAAGACGATTCAACAACCCAACGCATCGGCCGAAATTCCCGGTGAATAAAACCGTTTCGTGAAAGAACGCCGGGGACTGCGCCCTCCCAAGCAATCGGACGGCACGGCCTCCGGCCCGCAGAGCCCGATACCCGCAATGAAATAGCTCACTCGCATGGGCGTCGCACTCCGGCATCGCCCGAGCCGCGCTGCGATTCCCGTGGAAACAGCGCCGCCAGAACCATTTTCGCTCCAGCCGGCTGCGCGGCACCCGATGCCCGACCACCGCGCGAGATTCATAAAATAATTTCCCGCCCGCCGCGACGACGCGCGATAGCAACTCATATTCCTCATCGCCGATCAGGCTCGTGCCGATCCGCCCCAGGTCGGTCCGGAAGCACCCCACCCGATTCATCCAGTCGCGGCGGATGGCGAGATTCAGGCCATACAACTCGTCCGCCTGCGCCGGGCGCGGTTCATCGCCAAGTTCCACGAGAGTGAGAAACCCCTCATCGCGCGGATCAAGCCAATCCGGCCTTTTATCCGGATAGACCAGATGGGCCCGCCCGCCCACCGCGGCATACGCCCCGTCAGAAAACGCACCCGACATCGCCGCCAGCCAATTCGCATCAACATCCACGTCGTCGTCCAGAAAGGCGATCACGTCGAACTTGGCCGCCCGGATCGCGCAGTTGCGCATGGCTCAGCCCGAGCCGATATTCCGCAATGCACCGCACCGGAATGCCGCTGGTTTTGGCGGCCTCAGCCGCCACGGACTCCGTCCCGTCCGTGCATCCGTTTGCGATCACCAGAATTTCCGCGCTCGTTCCCGGCGCGGGTTGGATGCGCCCAGGCTCGCCAGCGTCAAGGCCAGTTCGCCGGCGCGGTTGTGCGTCGCCATGGCAATGGAAATACCGGTCATGATTCGCCGACCGCGGGCGAGACCAGACCGAGGCGAAAGCTGCGCCGCGTGAATAAACGCTTTCCCGATCGCCACGAGGTTGGCGCTGGGACTGAAGCCGCAAAAGATGGAGCGGCGATAGGAGCCGAGGGCGCGGATGGGCGCGCCCTGGTGTGCCTGATAATACCCCACGTCGAAATACGCCTGCCCCACCCGGCGTCGCATTTTCTTCAGGTGATCCCCCCACTGTTCCAGCAATTTGGTATCGCCGCGGATCTGCTCGATCGCGCGAGTCAGAACGCGAATCGTCGCCTGCTCCGTTCGCTGCGCATTGGTGCTGACGGACCCCGCGTAGCGCCGATAAAACCCTCCGACGCGCCAAACCGTCGCCAATTCACAGCCGCGCAAAGACATGCGCAGCCAAAGATCCCAGTCCTCGCAGCTCCAGACCGCCAGATCAGTATCGAACCCGCCCACATCCTCGAACATCCGCCGCGAGCACATGAACGCCAGCGGCGGGGCAAAATTATCGTAAAAAAGCCGCGGCAGCGCCGGCGTATTCCGCGGCAGCAGCCGATCCTCCCCAACCCCCGGATCAACCGAAAATTGCCGCACGCCCATCACACACAAGCGGTCCTGCCGGCCCCCCATTTCCTGCATCAGCCATTCGATCGCCTGGGGATGGAGCAGATCGTCCGCATCAAGAAACAGCAGATACTCGCCCGAGGAAGCTTTCGCCCCCGCGTTCCGCGCCGCGGATACGCCCGCGTTTTTTTGTTTGATGTAAATCGCGCCCTTCCCATCCTTGGCCATCACGTCGTCCGTGTCGTCGTCGGAGCCGTCGTTGACGACGATCACTTCCCCCGGGTTATAGCTCTGCGTGTGCCGCCGATTCCACCGCGTCCCCGAGGAATCGCCCCTGGCGATAGCACGGAATGATGATGGAGACCGTGGCGGCCATGAAACATCTCAGACTTTCGACGCCGTTAATTTCGCCTCGTGCAGCGTCTTGCTCGCCCACGACCATTGCGCCGGCTCGTGGAAAATGCCGAACTCCGTGTTCAGCAGCGGGTCCTTCACGTGAAATTTCTTCCCGACCTGCGAGCAATACAGCTTCTCGAACGTGGAATCCCACGCCAGGAGATTCACGTTGTACGAATCGGCCACCAGCTTCATCGGCGGCGTGGTCAGTTCGATCGCCCCATCTCCCTCGACAACGCCCGTGGCAAATCCATCGGTGGCCGTCGTATAACAGCAGCAGGCGATCTCATCGCTGGCCCGCACAATCGACACGGTAAAATTCGGCGCGACGATCGGCTCGGTCGCGCGATAGTGCAGACGCAGCCGCATCCGCGCGCAAAATCGAACATCGAAGCCTCCCGCCCCGATTCGTCCAGGACTTCAACTTCGGTGAATCGGATCGGGCATTTCGTCGGGTCGTTTCCGACAGCCCCTTCCGCCCAGGCCGCCATCTGCATGCGGCTGTCGTTTTCGTATCGCTGAGTCACCTCTTCCGTGCGCCCGTCCGCAACCACCTGACCCTTGGCGACATATATCGCCCGGTCGCACATGCTCTTGATCGCGAACATGTTGTGCGACACCAGCAGAAGCGTAACGCCGCGTTCCGCCAGCCGCTTGGCGTGTTCCATGCACTTGCGCTGAAACGCCAGGTCGCCCACCGCGAGCACTTCATCGAGCAGCAAAATATCCGGCTCCAGATGCGCCGCCACCGCAAACGCCAGGCGGACATACATGCCGCTGCTGTAACGCTTCACCGGCGTATCGATGAATTGCCGAATCTCCGAAAAATCCACGATATCGTCGAACTTCGCGGCGATTTCCTTCCGCCCCATGCCGATGATCGCCCCGTTCAGGAAAACGTTTTCCCGCCCAGTTAATTCCGGATGAAATCCCGTCCCCACTTCCAGCAGGCTCCCCACCCGCCCGCGCAGGGTCACTTCGCCGCTCGTCGGCGGCGTGATCCGGCTGAGAATCTTCAGCAGCGTCGATTTCCCCGCCCCGTTGCGCCCGATGATCCCCACCGATTCCCCACGCCGCACGTTGAACGAAACGTCCTTCAACGCCCACAGTTCCGTCGGCGACGCGCCCGCGATGCGCCCCGGCTTGGCCGTGCAAAATCCTCCGCGCCGTCCGCTTCACGCCCGTTACCAGCGCATCGCGCAGGCTGCCGTACCGCCCGTCGCGCAATTCGCCCAGGCGAAAACGCTTGCACAGATGCTCGACTTGTATCGCGTTTGGATTCATAGTGATACCGGATGCGGCTTCATAAATGGCCGCATCGCCCCCCGCAGCAGTGACCAGAGTTTCGGCCCGCACCGCATTTTCCATTCCAGCCGCCGATAGGCGCTGGTTTCGGCGATCGCCGGATTAATCTCCAGCGCGACCTCCAGGCCGCGCCGGCATTCAACAACGTTACCCTGCTCGAAATATTCGTTCGCAACGTAAAACGCCTCGCGGCTGAGCACCTGGATCATTTCATCGTGCAGTTTCTGCGGATCGGAGATCTTATCCGCATAAGCCTTGAGCAGAGATTCAATGGCGACGCGCCGTTCCTTCAGATCGGAGTAACTCCGATAGCGCGTGGACATGTTCTTTCCATGCAGGCGGTAATACGCCTGATGCGCCACCGTCTCGGCAATGTCGCCATGGACGGCAAAGCGCATCCACATTTCCATATCGCCCGTGTGAAGCAGTTCGCGTCGATACCCGCCAAGTTCTTTTTGCAAATGCGTGCGAAGGACGACCGTCGGCGTCTGAACCAGATTCAATCCTCCCCCGCAGAAAATCCGCACGAATTGCCGCCCCTCGACAATTTTGTATTCGTCGCTCTGATTGATCGGCTCCCTGCTCTTGTCGGGATCTTCGCAGACGATCGCCTGCCCGTGAACCAGCCCGACATTCGGATATTTGGCGAAAATCTTGGCCGCCCGTGACAGGGCCCCCGGCAGAAGACGATCGTCCGCCGAAAGAAGCAGGAAAAAATCCCCGCCCGCCCAGGCGATTCCCTCGTTGTAGGTGGCGATGTGCCCGTGATTGATCACGTGCCGCCGGAATTCCACGCGCCGATCGGCGCGCTCCAGCGCCGCCGCGACCTCGGGCGTGTTGTCCGGCGAGCAGTCGTCGATGATCAGAACCCGAACGTCCACGTCGCTTTGGCTCAGCACGCTCTGCACGCAATCGCTGAGATAATGCGCGTATTTGTAACAGGGAACCACGACATCCACGCGCGGCAGCTTCGGCCCGGCGGACGCGCTGTGCCGGACCAGCGGCCGCGCGGGATTGCCCACGACGACCTGCCCGGAAGAGACATTATCGATCACAACCGAGCCCATCCCGACCAGCGCGGAATCACCGATTGTCACTCGCTGCCGAATAGCGCACCGGGCGCCCAGATAACAGGATTTGCCGATCGTTGCGCAACCGCTGACGCACACGCCAGGAGCAACCACCGTGAAGGCCCCGACGCGCGAATCATGCCCCACCGCGCACAGCGGCCACAACGCCACATGGTCCTCGATAACCGCCGTTCCACTCACGCTCACGCCGGGCCCGACATAAACGCCGCGTCCCAGCGTCGCCAGCCGGGAAACCGTCGCGCGCGGATGGACGAGCGTCGCGAAATTATCCGCAGCCAGGCGGGTCCGCGCAACCAGGCGTTGCCGATCACGGAAACTCAAGTCGCTCCCAATCGCCAGAATAAATTTGCAATCCCCGAACGAGTCGGCTTCATCCAGCGTGCCCAGAATCTCGTACCCCAGAAACTTCGCCCCGCGAGGTTTCGCGTCGTCCAGAAACCCGGCGATTTCCCACGTGGCGCAACATCATTGACGGCTTCGACGACTTGAACAAAGTCGTAAGCCCCCCGCCGGCGCCCAGAATGATAAGTCGCTCGCTCATGCGCCTCGGGATAAATCGCGAATCTGATCGATGACGTAAATCTGTTCTTCGTCTGTTAGCTGATGATAAAGCGGCAGCAAAATCACCGAATCGCGGGCCGCCTCGCTATGGGGCAAGTTCCATTTCTCGCCCGCGTAAGACGCTTCCTGGTGCGAATTCATGATCCCGCGCCGGGTGCTGATTCCCCGATCCAGCAATCCCTGCATCAGTTCGTCCCGAGAAATCGGGAACCGATCCGTCACCCTGACGGCATACGATTGAAAGTTCGATCGATAATCCGCATGCTCCAGCGGCGGGACCAGCCCCGGAAATTCCGCCAGCGCCAACCGTGTAATTCGCCGCCAGCGCCCGCCGGCGGACCAGCAGTTCCGGCAACCGCTTCAATTGCACGCGCCCCACCGCCGCCTGGATATCCGTCATCCGGTAATTGAACCCCACGTCCGGATACTGCTCAAAAACGATTTGCTTTGCCGAATGGCGAACCGTGTCCGGCACGCTCATCGCATGCTGCCGCAGCATCTTGGCGCGCTCGGCAAGCGCGGAGTCCGACGTCGTGATCATCCCGCCATCTCCCGTGGTGATGACCTTGCGGGGATGGAAACTGAAGCACGCCATCAACCCATGCGGCCGGCCGATGCGCTGCCACGTATTGTCCAGCCGGATTTCGCTCCCGCTGGCGCAGGCGGCATCTTCCACCACCGGGATTCCCCGGCGGCTGCCGATTTCCACAATCGACCGCAGATCGCACGGCAAGCCGATCTGATGCACCGGGAGAATCGCCTTCGTCTTCGCCGAAATCGCCCGCTCGATGAGGCGTGGGTCCATGTTGTACGTTGTCGGATCAATGTCCACGAAGACCGGTTTGGCCCCGCAATATCGCACGACATTCGCCGTCGCGATAAAGGAATGACTCACCGTGATCACTTCATCCCCCGGCCCGACGCCAAGAAGGTGCAAAGCCAAATGCAAAGCGGTTGTGCAATTGGAGACCGCGATGGCGTGTTTCGCGCCGACATACGCGGCGAATTCCTCCTCGAACCCCTGAACCTGCGGCCCCTGCGTAACCCAGCCGGAGAGGATCGCCAGCCGCGCGGCGGCAGCTTCCTCTTCCCCAAGAAACGGTTTGGCGACCGCGATATTCGGCCGGCTCATCGTCTTCACGCCATGACCTCCTGGCGAGGCATCGCGTTTTTTCTCCATTCAACCAGTTGCGCCAATCCCTGCTCCAGCGTCACTTGCGCCCTGAAGCCCAGCCCCGCCTCCGCGTTCTTCGTCTCGGCGAGCCGGCGTGGAACCGGATTCACCTTGCGCGGCGGATGAAATTCCGGCGACAAGTGATACGCCCCGCTCATCTTTTGCATCGCCTGCCAGAGCTGCAGCAAACTCGTCTCCGTCCCGCTGGCGACGTTGTACACATCGTCCACACGGTCCGACTTCATCGCAAGGATATTCGCCCGGGCGATGTCGGCGACGTTGATGAAATCCATCGACGCCGACCCGTCCCCATGAATTTGCGGGCGCATCCGCGATCGATCGCGTCCAGCCAGCGGATGAACACCTCGGTGTACGCCCCCGTCACGTCCATGCGGGCCCCGTACGCGTTGAAATATCTCAGGCCCACCGACGCCATGCCGTACATGTCCGCGAAGCTGCGGGCGATCCCTTCGTTCATCACCTTGGCCGCCCCGTACAGCGTGCGATTGTTATAAGGATGATGCCGTTCCGTCGTCGGGAATTCATCCGCACCGCCGTAAACGCTCGCGCTCGATGCGTAGACGATCTTCTTCACCTTCTCCGCGACCGCCGCCTCGAACACGTTGAACGTCCCCATGACCAGCACGTCCATGCACTCGCGCGGCCGTTCCGCGCAAAGCGTGATGCGAATCGCCGCCTGATGAAATACATAATCACATCCGGCGATCGCGTCGCGCACCGCCTTCGGTTCGCGTACGTCGCCTTGAATAAACCGCAGGTCCTTCCGGGCCATGGCCTCTTTGAGATTGTCCATCCGCCCGCGAACCAGGTTGTCCAGAATGCGGATTTCCCGCGCCCCCTCGTCGATCAGACGATCGACGATATGCGAGCCGATCAGGCCCGCGCCGCCCGTCACCAGGACAACCGAATCTTTCAACGAATGCTTTTCTTTCACGTTCGAACCTCAATTCATTGACTGAGACATTCCCCCAGGGCATCCACCACGGCATTCTGCTGCTGAAGCGTCATCTCCGCAAAGAGTGGCAAACTGACGCACTGATCGCCGATCCGCTCCGAAACAGGGAAATCCCCCTTCTTATAACCGAGGCTCTGATACGCCTCCTGTAAATGCAGCGGGACGGGATAGTGCAGCCCGGTGTGAACCCGCATCGATTCAAGCTTGCCTCGCAATTCATCGCGCTTCGGGTGCTGGATGACGAAAAGATGCCAAACATGCTTCCGATCCGGCACGGCCGTGGGGAGCTGAATCGGCAGCCCCGCCAGCAGCGACAGATACCGCTCGGCAAACCCGCAGCGCGTCTCCGTCCATCGATCCAGATGTTTGAGTTTCACGCCCAGAACCGCCCCCTGAATGCCGTCCATGCGATAGTTGTATCCGATTTCCGCGTGATGATATCGCTGCCGCTGCGCATGATCGCGCAAGGCCCGCATGCGAGCCGCCACGGCGTCCTCGTTGGTGACGATCGCGCCCGCCTCGCCGAACGCCCCGAGATTCTTTCCCGGATAAAAGCTGAAGCATCCCGCCAAACCGGAATTCCCCACGCCCTGGCCCCGATATTTGGCGCCATGCGCCGGGCGCAGTCTTCGATCAGCGGAATCCCCCGCCGGCGCGAAATCTCCATCAGCCCTTCCATGTCCGCCGGCTGACCGTACAGATGCACCGGAAGAATCGCCTTGGTGCGCGGCGTGATCGCCTTTTCCACCAGGGCCGGATCGATCGTGCACGTTCCCGGCTCGACATCCACAAACACCGGCCTCGCGCCGCAGTAACTGATCGCCCAGCTCGTGGCGATAAACGTCATCGGCACCGTAATCACTTCGTCCCCGTAACCCACACCCGCGCAGATCAGCGCCAGATGCAGCGCGGACGTTCCCGAATTCACCCCAATGCAATGTTTCGAGCCGCAGTAGCGCGCAAACTCCTCCTCGAACGCCGCCGTCTTCGGCCCGAGGATGAAGCTGGCGTTTTCCAGCACCTCCCCGATCTCTTCCATCACCTGGGGAGCGATGCGCTGGTACTGCGTGCGCAGATCGGACAGCGGAACTTCGATGCGCTGGGCATCGGTTTTAGTCGCCGAATGTTTGACTTTGTCGGTGCTGATCATAAAAACTGGTCTCCTACCCTTGGGTGGCTTTATCTCTTTCTCATGAAGCGCGCGGGACAACCGGCAACGACGGTATGCGGCTCCACATCGTGGGTAACCACGGCGCCGGCGCCGATCAAAGCCCCCTCCCCGATGGTGATTCCCCCCATAACAACCGCGCCGGAGCCAATTGAAGCGCCCCGGCACACGCGGGTTGGAATGCACTTCCAATCCGCTTCGCTCTGTAATTTTCCGTCTGTGGTCGCGCGGGGTCCAGGTCGTTGATGAACATCACGCCGTGACCGACGAACACTTCATCCTCGATCGTCACCCCTTCGCAAACGAACGTGTGGCTCGAAATCTTGCAGCGCTGCGCCAATCACCGCGTTTTTCTGAATCTCCACGAACGACCCGATGCGCGAATCGTCGCCGATGCGGCAGCCATACAAATTGACGAAGGAATATATCCCGACGTTCCGTCCTAGCTGAACATCAGGCGCGATGCGCAGAAAATTCGCCGGATCGGATCGAGGATGCCGCGGCTTTGCCGTTGCGGTTTCCATGGTTCTGATATCCCGAAAGCACGATTCGCCCGCCCTGACTCTTCAGGCTGCGATTGGCGGATTCGAGCATTTCGACGACCCGCAGGCCGAGCAGCCCGTCACTGATCGGCGTATGCCCGCCGCGGATGCAGTGGGCAAAATGCGCTGCCATTCCCTGCAACGCCTCGCTCGGCTCGATGTGCGGGCTCAGGCAATCGCCGCTGCGATACTGGATCAGCATCTTCCGCCGATCCTCGTCGCGAATGGCGCCCTGCTCGGGAAGCTCGATCCCGCGGTCGTATACTTTCACCGGCTCGGTGCTGTTCAACTCGTTGAAGATGACGCTCTTCCGGCTGCCGGCGAAGATCATCTGCCGCACTTTTACCGGCGAGAGCCAGTTCACGTGGAAGCTCGCCAGCAACCGCTCGCCGAAGTCAACGTTGACGTAGGCGATGTCCTCGATCCCCGAATCGGTATGGCGCATCCGCATGCCGAGATGCTGCGCGCCTCCAATCCGAGGACGTAATCCACGATCGACAGATCGTGCGGAACAAGGTCCCAGACCACGTTAATATCGTGCTGAAACAACCCGAGGTTTATTCGGACGCTATCCACATAATAAATTTCGCCCAGCTCGCCCGAGTCCACGATCTGCCGAATCTTGCGGATCGCGGGGTTGAATAAATAGGTATGGTCCACCATCAGGACCCTGCCGGCCTTGGCCGCGATTTCGTTCAGGGCCTTGGCTTCCGCCACCGTCGCGGCCAGGGGCTTTTCAACCAGCACGTGCTTGCCCGCCTCCAGGCAGCGTTTGGCAAGCTCAAAATGCGTCGAAACGGGCGTGGCGATCGCCACGGCGTCCATGGGGTGCTGCAAAAATTCATCCACCGTTTTGGTGAGCTTCAAATGCGAATATTGCCGTCCGATTTTCGCCAGCCGCTCGGCATTGGCGTCGCAAACCGCGACCGCTTCCGTCGCCGCGCATGTCGAGAAGTTACGAATTAAATTCGGACCCCAATACCCGGCCCCGATTACCCCTATCCTCAATCTCTCATCGCTCATGACAACTTCTCCCGTCCTGTAATTCAGATCTCGTCCGCAAACCGATCTTCAATTCGTTGGAAATAGAGACATCCAATTAAAAGCAGGCAAAGTCCAAGCGCCGCGGCAGGCAGCGCGGCCGCCCAGGATATCGGACCGCCCACGCACGCCGCCCGAAACGCGCTGATCAGCCCGTTCATCGGGTTCAACGCAAGCAGCCATCCATAGTGCCCGAGTTTCGCCTGATCGACGTGCAAATAAACGCTCGGCGTCGCGAACATTCCGAATTGCAGCGCAAACTGCAGGCAGTATTTCACGTCGCGATAGCGAACCGTCAACGCCGCCGTAAACGTGCCGATGCCCGCCGCCGTCGCCGCGATCGCCAGCAGGAACAGCGGAGCCAGCACAATCTGCCCGCCGCCCCAGATCCCGTAATGGATCATCAGCAGACCCATCAAACCCATCGCCACGCAAAAATCGACCAGCGCCGTACTGATCGACGCGAGCGGAATCAGCAATCGCGGAAAATAGATCTTGGTGACCAAACGCTCCGAAGAAACGACGCTGTTCCCCGCGCTGTTGACCGCGGTGGAAAAGAACTGCCACGGCAACAACCCCGAATAAAAGAATAGCGCCGGCGGCAATTTCCCCGTGCTCGTTCCACCGATCTTCCAAAAGAAGACGGAGAACGCGAGCATCATCATCACCGGCTGCAGGATCGCCCACGCCGCGCCGAACACCGTCTGCTTATACGCGCACCTTCACGTCCCGCCAGGCGAGGAACATCAGCAGTTCGCGGCAGCGCCATACTTCCAGCAGCCGCGAGACCCGCCACCCGCTGGCGGGAACCAGGCGGAGGACTTCCCCCGTCTCCGCGCTCCGGGAGATCGGCGCGATCTCCGATGCCGGCGACGGCGCGGTGACGGTCATCGAATCGAGTTCGGCGGTTTCCATTTGAATACTCCAGGTCGATAACGATCAGCTACCCGTCGCACGCAATTCGATCGTGTCGTCGTCGAGCAACTCGATATCCTCATGTTCACGTTCGGCAGCGACACCGTGAGACTTGACCAGGAGCTTGCCCGTCGCCTTCAGCGTGGCGCCGGCAATATAGAAGCAGGTTCCCAGGATGATCCGCAGATCGAGCCAGGGGCTGACCTCACGGACGTAATAAAGGTCATACATTAACTTGCGGCGGACATGGTCCAGGTCCAGATCCGCAGGATGCTGGATCTGCGCGAACCCCGTCACGCCCGGCCGAACTTCCAATCGCTCGTTGTAGCGCGGAAGCCGGCGAAGGATGTCCTTCACCAGTTGCGGCCGCTCCGGCCGCGGGCCGATCAGGCTCATCTCGCAACGCAGCACGTTCACGAGCTGCGGCAGTTCGTCCAAATGCGTATCGCGGAGGAATCGCCCCACGCGCGTCACGCGCGAGTCGTTCGGCCCCGACCAGACCGCCCCGGTCGCCGCCTCGGCGTTATGCGACATGGTTCGAATCTTGTACATGTTGAACGGTTTTCCGAACCGCCCCAGGCGCGTCTGCCGATACAGCGCCGGTCCCGGCGAAGTGAGGCGTACCAGAATCAGCATCACCGCCATCAGCGGCGCCAGCGTGAAGAACAGCACCAGCGCGATCGTCCAATCCACCGCCATTTTCGCGGGGATATACCAGACCCGGGCCGGCCGAACCGGCTCCACGATCTCAGGACGGGAATTCCCCTTGACCGGAGACCGAGAAGACTCGTCTCCGACCCGTAAAACCGCTTCGTTTGCCGAAGCTACGGAACCCACGTCCGCGGCCAAACTGCTTTCGCTTAACATGTGTGCATCTCCCACTCTCTAAAAGGTCCCCCCATCGGGGACCTCGTGTCTCGGTTGGAGCCTCCGGGTCACCAACCGAAACACGAAACGTCTGTTACAAGCGGTCTGAAAACGTCTCAGGCCGCGCTTTGTTCTTGTTCGGGCAGCGAGGACATGACCGACTCCACCAACGGCCCGAATCGCAACAGCCCGTCCGCGTCATCGTTGACCGGGCGGACCAGAAGATCGCGCGAGGACATGGGTCGAACCGAGCTGCCGTACGTCGACCGATGGAAATCCTTGTGCTTGGCGCGATTGAAAACAAAACCTTCGATTCGAGCGCCGATGGTTCGTAAGTAATGTGAAGTCTTTTCGACCAGTGCCGACTCTTGCCCGCGGGTAACCGTGACGATCACTCCGTCAACTTCCGGAGCGACCGTCGCCGCCTCGACGCTGCCCAGGATCGGGCCGCTGTCGATGAGCACCACGTCGAAATCCTGACGCAAACTCTGCAAAAACCGTCGAATGGACAGATGTGAAACTTTGCTTGCATAAAGAGCGTTCACGCGCCCGGCGGGAAGGAACCAGATGCCGGCGCGAGTCCGGCGGACGAACCGAAGCGGATCGCCGCCGTTCAGAGATTCGAAGAGCCCCAGTTCATCGCTCGCCCCCAGGCCGCGCGTCAGAGCCCGCCCCACCATATCAAAGTCAACCACCAGCGTGCGCGACCCCGAGGCCGCGAACGATAGCCCCAATGCCATCGTCAAACTGGTCTTGCCTTCTCCCGAGCACGAACTGGTGAGCAAATAATTTCGTGATTCGCCGCGCGCCGCCACCTGAAGCATGACCCGCATCTGGTGCACGCACTGCGCCGCCCCGGCCGCAACTTCCGGATCCTCCAGCCGCATCGGTAGCGCCGGCAAAATTCCCAAAAGCCCCGCCTGGCCCGCGATATCAACTTCCGCTTCGTCCGAATATCGATGACGCGGGCGAACGAGGCTCAAGAGCACCAACAGAGCCGTCGGAAGCGCGGCGCCGAAAATCGCGCCGGCGGCCGCGAACATCTTGCGCCGATCGCGGAATGCTTGAAGCGGAACGTCTCCGTCGCTGATGATTTCGAGACGCGACTCGGCCGATTCCAGCTTCAAAGCCTCCGTGCGCTCGGTGGTTTCCGCCAATTCCTTGCGAACCGCCGCGGCGTCCGATTCCAGACGCTCCAATTTCAATTTCAACGCGTCATCCGAGAGAATTTCCTGGGTCTGAGTCGGCGCCGAGGGATCGCTCGAAGTGCTGTCCGGCTCGCCCGACGTCAAACCCGGCCCGCCCGCCATACCCACCGATCCGCTGAGGTCCGACGGCCCGCCGCCGGCGACCCCGCGCAACTCACTGCACTCCTCCTGCAACTGGGCGATGATCCGTTTCAGCCGGTCCAGAGAAAACTTCACTTCCTGAACCTTCGGATGCGCCTCCATGTACCCTTCCTGGCGCAACTCATCGAGCGCGTCTTCCAGACGCGATTGCTGAACCATGTCGTCGTGCAACATCTGCTCCGCGACGCCCAGGCGATCCGAGACCAGCAGCTTTCGCTGATCCATGTTGCTCGTCGTCGCCGAGTCGGTCAGCAGAAGCTTGTCCGCCGACGACTGAATGTCGTCGAGGCGCGACTGCAACTCGCCCGCATGCGCGTCCAGAACGGCCATGCGCGTCTCAAGCATCTTGCGATCTTCCGCGTCATATTCAGTATGGAACGCCTTCACGACCGCCTGCACGACGCTCGCCGCAGAGAGCGGATCCGTGTCGATATAAGTCACTCGCAGATGCTCATCGCCGGGGGCGTGCGTGACATCCAGATTACTGGCAACGTCCAATAATTCGTCCGACGAAACCTCCTGCCCGCCGTTGAGACTTGTCAGCGCCGCTTCAAGCACCGAGCGGCTGCTCATTCGCAGCGCTTCGGTTCGCATGTACGATTCGAACATCGCCATCGGCGCGTTCTGATCCGTTTCACTGATAATCGGGGGAAGCTGATAGGCGATCCGCACCAGCGCTTCGCTCTTGAACAGCGGCTTCTCGTAGAAATACCCCACCGCCGCGAAAACAACCGCGCAGATAATGCTGATGGTGATCACCCAACCCATTCGCCCTCGCAGCGAACGGCGAAGGACAAGCATCGGATCAAACTGCGGATCGTCTGCTTCCGGCGCCGCCGCCGCGGGACGCGCGTGCATCGGCATATCGATGACGCGATCCCGGCTGGGGACCATTGCATTTGGATTGGGAAGCTCTCGCATTTCTTCTCACCCACTCAGCAGCACGATCAGCGATCGCGCTGACAATATAATACCCGACTCCAAGCCACTCGGTTGCAGCGAATTGTTGCAGTTTTGCTCAACTCGCCACGCTACTTGTTTTATCTAGGCTCCGCCCCCTTCGACTGCACGCCAAATTACCTGCGCAGTCTATCTCCTACATCTTGCCCAGTTATACGATCGGTTCGCTGCGAGAACGGCCCTGTCACACCGGGTCAAGAAGCGCGGCATCTATCTCCAGTCCGACCGCTCGGGCCAACATCTCCACCTGAAGGATCAGGCGATCGGCACGAGTGCGACTTTCAATGACGCCTTGCAACCCGCGGAACGGGCCAGACCTGACTTCCACCCGCGTCCCTTCCCTGAGGAAGGGGTGCGGGGCAAGTTCCGCATCGCAACTTAACGCGGTGCGGATATTCTCCAGCTCCCACTCGATCTGTTTCTGGTTCGACACTTTAATTATGCTCACCACTCGCTTGGTCCGATCGGCGAGGTACGCATCGTCGAGCGATCCAAGCAAAAACACGTATCCAGGAAACAGCGGTAATTCCAAATTCGATTTTCGTCTGCCGTAATATCGAGTCTGTCGCATGAGCGGCAGATAGTTCACGATGCCCATTGCTGTTAAATCGTCAGACAGCTGCTTTTCTTGCCTGCTCTTTACATAGAGCAGGTGCCACAGCGCCCCGGCTTTTGACCGGCCTGAAAGCCGTAGCTTCCGCGCTGAAGCGCAACGTCCGCTGTCTGTGAAAACATCTCCATCCCATCCTGAGCACCGCTGCACCGATCGACCCCCAAATTATGATCGCTGACAGCTCAGATATCGCGGCATGCTCCTTTGCCAACTGAACGCTCCTGTGACTGACCATCTGGCAGACTAGAAATGATTCCTTCCGAACCCTAACCCACGTTGGTCCACGTACGATATTGATACACCAATTCCGGGTGACTGTCTATACCATTTTCACGCGGGAGATTATCGAACCTTACGCGTTCTGCCAAGCGGTCTCATCACCCGTGTCCAGTAATTTCTTGGACAACAAACCGCAGTCCGGGTTTGTAGCAGCCCCTTTTTCGTTTATGCCGTTGGGAGCGGATATGTCTAGCCAACTCAATTCGATCGTGATTCGCACCGCCTGGGATAGTTGGGGAATCAAAACTGCCGTTGCAAACTTTGCAGTATGGGAGGACGCCGACGCCGGGCTGTGGAAGGTACTTTGCCGGCATACTATTTCCTTCGTCACTTGCCCTGCCGAATAAATCCGCTACCTTCGCCGGACTTTAACGCACTACTAAACAAATAACTGGAGATTCTCGATGTCGCTGATCGCCCCACATGGTGGAAAACTCGTTGACCGCATTCTGCCCGCCGCCGCCCGCGCCCAGGCCGAGAAGGAAGCCGCATCCCTGCCAAGCCTCACTTTGTCTGTACGCGAACAATTCGATCTGGAAATGATTTCCATCGGTGCATTCTCACCCCTTGAAGGATTTATGGGCTCTGCGGACTTTGAGTCCGTCTGCGCAAAGATGCGCCTGGTCAACGGAACCGTTTGGCCCATCCCCGTCGTTCTCTGCCCGCCGGCAGATGAGGCGCAAAAGATAAGCGCTGGTCAAAAAGCTGGCGCTCCGCGATTCCAAGGGCCGCCTCCTCGCCCTCCTCCACGTCCAGGAGAAATTTCCACACAATAAAGATTTGGAAATCCCCAACGTCTATCGTACGACGGATGAAGCGCATCCCGGCGTCGCGATCGTGAAGAAGCAGTCCGACATCTGCCTCGCCGGACCCATCGACGTGATCGCTCCGACCTACGAGCCGGAGTTTGCTGACTATCGTCTCCCCCCCGCCCAGACGCGCCAGGCCTTCGCGCAGCGCGGCTGGAGCACCGTCGCCGCTTTTCAAACTCGAAATCCCATTCACCGCTCCCACGAATATCTCACCAAATGCGCCCTCGAAATGACCGACGGCTTGCTCATTCATCCCCTCGTCGGCGAAACCAAGTCCGACGATATCCCCGCCGCCGTCCGCATGGATTGTTACAAAACGCTCATCGACGGCTATTACAATAAAGACCGAACGATGCTCACGGTCATGCCCCTGGCCATGCGCTATGCCGGCCCGCGCGAAGCCGTCTTGCATTCCCTGATCCGCAAGAACTACGGCGTCACCCACTTCATCGTCGGCCGAGATCACGCCGGCGTCGGAAACTATTACGGCACCTACGACGCACAAAAGATCTTCGACCAGTTCGACATGCCTCGCGATATCGGCGTGACGATCCTCAAATTTGAGCACACCGCCTGGTGCAAAGCTTGCGCGGCGGTCGTCTCCCCAAAAACCTGCCCGCACGGCCCCGATCAGAAAATCGCCCCCAGCGGAACCAAAGTCAGGGAGATGCTCAAAGCCGGCCAGCGTCCCCCGCCAGAATTCGCCCGCCCGGAAATCGCCGATATCCTGATCAAATGGGCCCAGTCCGCCAATAGTTAGCGGGCGAGCGCAGCTCGGCGTTCGCTGCGGCGCAAAAATCGTTTTACGTTCACGGAATTCGCGCTCTCTGGTATAGTCGCCCGCCACGTATGAGCGGACCGATCTACTACCAGCCCAGCCCGCCCCCAAGCCGTCAAAGCTGGGCAGGCGTGCTGGTTCTCGCCTGCCTCGCCATAGGTCTTCTCGCCGCCATGCTGGAAATGGAGCGCGCCCGAGCCAATTCCGAGCGCGATTACGCCAGAGTCACCTCGACCACGTACGTCCTGCAACAAGCCCGGCTCGAGGATCTCGGGAAAAATCTTGCTGACGGAAATACCCGCATCGTTCATCTCCAATCGTCGGGAATCGCGCAATCCGCCGGCGCCGCCCTGGCCCTGAACCAGAACCTGCATTGGGGAGCGCTATTCTACGACGGCCTGGCACCCCTGGACGGCGCAAAACCTTACGAAATCTGGGCCATCGGCGCCGGCGGAGCCGCCACCGAACTGTCCGCCGTCGCCCCTGAATCGGGCGTCAGCGTCTACCCCTTCTCCTGGACCGGCGACCCCGGCCCCATCGGGCGGATCGAAATTAATTCCGGAGATCGCGCCGCCGGGGCTGCCTTGATATTCAACGGCTCGCTACAATAGAACTAACCAACCCGAGGCTTTTATGGTCGTTGCCACCTTTACCGAAAAGCCGTACAAGAATCCGGCGGTCCCCGCCAATAAATTGCCCGATCCGATTTATTCCCGGGGTTATTACAGTTTCTATCCGACCGAAACCTGGACGCCTAACGTCAATCTGTATGAAACCGACGGGTGCTACGTCGTGTGCGTGGACCTGGCGGGCGTGGAAAAGCAAAAGATTGACTTGGAAGTCAACGACGGTCATCTGGTCCTGCGCGGAAAGCGATCGGTACCGATCCCCGCCGACCCGGCCGCGCCTTCCGACGCCTCCCAGCCGCGCGTGCGCGTCCACCTGATGGAGATCGATCACGGCGCGTTCGCACGCGACGTCGATCTACCCAAGGACGTCCTTCACGATAAAATTACCGCCCGACACGAGAATGGGCTGCTTTGGATCGAATTGCCCAAAAATAAATCCCACCGCAGACATGGCTGAATCACAAATCATCGAACGCTCTCCCGCTGCGACGATCATTCGCACCGCCGGCAACGGCCAGCAATTGACCGTTCCCAATCTCCTCCCCATCCTCCCCATCCGCAACATCGTCGTCTTCCCCGGCACCGTCATGCCCCTCAACGTCGGTCGCCAAAAAAGCAAAAATCTCCTCGACGAAGTCATGCCCGGAGAAAAGCTGATCGGCGTCGTCACCCAAAAGAACGCCGAGGTCGAAGACCCCAAGTTCGAAGACCTGCACGGCGTCGGCGTCGCCTGCATGATCCTCAAGCTCTTCAAGCTCCCCGATGGAAACCAGTCCATCATCGTCCACGGCCTGGTGCGATTCCGCCTCCTCGGCATCGAGCAAACCGAACCCTTCGCCATGGGACGCATCGAGGTCCTGGAAGACGAAGTCGAACTCGGCCCCGGTATCGACGCCCTCATGGCGTCGGTTCGCCAGCAGGCAAATCGCGTCATCGAACTATCCCCCAACACGCCCGACGAAGCCGCCCAGGTCCTCAACAGCATCACCACGCCCTCCGCCCTGGCCGATTTCCTCGCCGCCAATCTCCCCGTCGAAAAGGGCGACATCGCCGAAAAGCAGCGCACTCCTCGACGAGCTCGACGTCGAAAAGCGACTGCGCATAATCGCCACCCGCCTGGCCACGCAGTTGGACGTCCTGGAATTGCAAACCAAGATCCAATCGCAGGTCAAGGAAAACATCGACAAGAGCCAGCGCCGCTACTATCTGCAGGAGCAGCTCAAGGCCATCCGCAAGGAACTCGGCGAAAGCGAAGCGGCGCGGCGGCGAGCGAATTGGAAACCCTCCGCACCCGCCTCGAAGCCGCCAAGCTCCCCGAAGCCGTCATGAAGGAGGCGGTCCGCGAACTCAACCGCCTCGAGTCCATCCCCAGCGCCAGCCCCGAATACGGCGTCATCCGCACCTATCTCCAGATTCTCAGCGAACTCCCCTGGTCCATCGAGACCGTCGACAAGATCGATCTCACCGAAGCCCGCAAAATCCTCGATCGCGATCATCACGATCTGGAAAAGGTCAAACGCCGCATCATCGAATACCTCGCCGTCCGCAAGCTCAAGCCCGACGGCGGCGGCGCGATCCTCTGCTTCGTCGGCCCGCCCGGCGTCGGCAAAACCTCGCTCGGCAAAAGCATCGCCGAGGCCATGGGCCGAAAATTCATCCGCGTCGCCCTCGGCGGCGTCCGCGACGAAGCCGACATCCGCGGCCATCGCCGCACCTACATCGGCTCCATGCCCGGCCGAATCATCGCCGAGCTCCGCAAGGCCGGCACCCGCAACCCCGTCATGATGCTCGATGAAATCGACAAACTCGGCGCCGATTTCCGCGGCGATCCCGCCTCCGCCCTCCTCGAAGTTCTCGACCCGGCGCAAAACCACACCTTCACCGATCACTACCTCGACGTCCCCTTCGATCTCTCCCACGTTCTCTTCATCGCCACCGCCAACACCATGGACACCGTCCCCGGCCCCCTGCGCGACCGCATGGAAGTCATCGAAATCCCCGGCTACACCAACAGCGACAAACTCAACATCGCCCGCAGATACCTCGTCCCGCGCCAGCTCGAAGCCAACGGCTTCTCAAAGCAAACAGGCAACCTTCACCAGCGACCCGCCCTCAAGTGGATCATCGAGGGATACACCCGCGAAGCCGGCGTGCGAAACCTCGAGCGCACCATCGGCTCCGTCGCCCGCGCCATCGCCGCCGACATCGTCGAGGGCAAGACCGACAAAGTCGTCGTCGATCGCGAACGCGTCAGCAAAATCCTCGGCCCCCGAAGATTCGACCCCGAACTCGCCAGCCGCACCAGCGTCCCCGGCGTCGCCACCGGCATGGCCTACACCCCGTCGGCGGCGAAATCCTCTTCATCGAAGCCACCCGCATGCCCGGCAAGGGCAACATCACCCTCACCGGCCAGATCGGCGACGTCATGAAAGAATCCGCCACCGCCGCCTATAGCCTCATCCGCTCCCGCGCCAGCGCCCTCGGCATCGATGCCCAAGCTCCTCGCCGAAAGCGACATTCACATTCACGTCCCCGCCGGCGCCGTCCCCAAGGACGGCCCCAGCGCCGGCGTCGCCATGTTCACCGCCCTGGCCTCGCTCATGCTCAATCGCCCCGTCCGTCACGACGTCGCCATGACCGGCGAAATCACCCTGCGCGGCTTGGTCCTCCCCATCGGCGGCCTCAAGGAAAAAACCCTCGCCGCCAGACGCGCCGGCATCAGCCAGGTCATCGTCCCCAAACGCAACGAAAAAGACATGGTCGACATCCCCCCGGAAGTGCGCAAGACCCTCAAATTTCACTTCGTCGAGAATATCGACGAAGCTATGAAATTTGCCCTCGGCCCCACCGCCAAAATAAAGAAATCGCCCAAGCGACCGCAGAAAGTCTGAATAAGGATATGGCTTCGGATTACCTCATCACGCGCATCGACAAAGCGACGATCGTCGAGTTTCAAATCCCGTCCCTCATGGACCCCCCTCAATTGGAACTCATCAACTCGCGGCTAAGCACCCTCGTCGACGAAATGGACCGGCGACTGCTCATCCTCGACTTTTCCAGAGTGCAATACCTCTCCAGCCAGGCGATCGGCATCGTCATCACCCTGCATCGCAAGCTCAGCGCCCTGCCGCACAGCAAACTGATTCTCTGCGGCGTCAATTCCAAGCTCGCCGAATTGCTCCGCATCACGCCGCCTTGATCGCGTCCTGACCGTCAAACCCACGCAATCCGAAGCCGTAAAAGCCACCGTCCTGGTTTAGAAACCATTCACGCGGGAGGACCCCATGTCCAACGTCCGCACGGCCACTCAATTCAGCGTATTCCTGGTCAACAAGCCCGGCGTCCTCGCTCAAGTCACCGGGGCCCTGGCTCACGACAAAATTAACATCGCCGCCATGACCCTGGTCGACTCCCAGGAGCACGGCGTCCTCCGCATGGTGGTCGAAAACCCGGCCGCCGCCGAGCCGTCCTCAAGGATCTGAATCTCCCAGTAACCGAAACCGATGTGTTGTGCCTCGAATTATCAAACAACCCCGGCGCCCTCTCCGACGTAGCCACCCTATTAGGCGAAAATCATATCAACATTAATTATGCATATGCCACCGGCGGCGCTCCCGGCGGCAAAACCACCGGAATCTTCAAAGTCGCCGACCCCGCCAAAGCCCAGCGCGTCCTCCCCAAAAAGGATTCCAAACACAAAGAACCCGACCTCCACCGCGGCCGCCGCACTCGATAGTCGACGGCTCTCCGCTCTTACCCCCTCTCCATGTACTCAGGGAGAGGGCAGGGGTGAGGGTGGTTTTTCATTCGACTCAAGAATTTCGTCGCCGGCGAAGAACCCTCACCCTATCCCTCTCCCTGAGTACATGGAGAGGGAACCAGAACAAAAGGAACAACAAGCCGTAATTGACGCCCCCAATCCCCCCGCGTAGAGTCGATCTACAATGCGCCGGCTCTGGGCGGGGCTGATTCTTTTGCTTTTTCCATCCGCGGCTTTGGCACAAGTCCAGGGTCAGGTTCTCTTTATTGGTTTCAACAATCATTACCGTCCCGATTGTTGGACCCCCATGCTCGTCCAGCTCTCCGGACAAAGCGATTCCTCCACCACCTACCAGATTCAGATCGTTCAGGACGATCTCGACCGCGATCGCGTCATTTTTACTCAGGACGTAAACTTCGGCGGCACCAGCGAAGGCAAGACCAACGCCGCCGAAAACTTCTGGGTCTATTTCAAACCAAAGCCCACCGATGAGGGCCTCCCCGACGCGACCAACCTCGCCACCAATCTCAACACCCTCAACGACGAACTAAAAGTCTTCCTCTGCGACAAAGACGGCAAGCAGCTTACGCACCTCCCGATCACGTCGACCATCCTCAACGACGACCCCGTCCGCGGTCTGGGCGACACCACGCGCAGGCAGAAAACTCGTTCTCTTCGTCACCGACGGCGCCGATCGCCCCATCATCCCGGATTATTCCCAGCTCGCAGGCGTAATGGAGGACGTCGACGCCGTAATCGTTCACCCCTCGGACCTACCCACCAGCGTCCTCGGCTACGACGCCGTCGATGCGATCGTCTGGATGGACGCCGATGCCAACTTCCTCATCTCCGGCACCCGAACCCCCGCCCTCGAGGCCATCGTCCAGTGGATTCATCAAGGCGGACACCTCGTCGTCTGCCAACCCGCCGAGGTAAACAAGGTAAAACCCTTCGCCGATCTTCTCCCCGTCGGCGAAATGGACGGCGACCGCTGGACAATTCCCGTAACCGACCGATCCGATCCCCAGGCCCTCCTGAACATTCTGGAATACAAGCAATCGAACGCCTGGGCCGATGGTCTCCCGCCGCTGAAAGTAGCCCGAGTCCTCGCCCGCCCCGATGCCAAAATCGACCAGTGGATGACTTGGAAAGACGGCAACCCAAGCCCAACCCCCTGGCTGGCCCGCCGCGGCGTCGGACTCGGCGGTATGTCACCTGGGTCGCCCAGGATTTGGGAAACGTGGCCCTTACCGATCATCTCCGCCACGGCTGGCGCATATCTGGGATCGCGTCTTCGCCTGGAACAACGCGCAAGACGTCCCCGAGGATTACAAACCCCCCACCGACACCGACGACCCCTGGAAACCCAGCGAAGGCCTCGACCTCGGCAGAACCCTCCTCCAAGGCATGGACATGACCGGAAAAGCCGCCGCCTACGTCTTCATCGCCGTCTTCTTCTTTTTTATCTACTGGCTCGTCGCCGCCCTCGGCCTGCACCTCTACCTCGAAGTTCGCGGCAAAACTGAACTGAGCTGGTTCCTCTTCGCCGCCAGCGCGCCTGGGCGGAACGGTCGTAACCATTCTATTGGTAAAATTGCTCCTCCGCGGCCCCCCCGAACTCAAGCATATCAGCGTCGTTCGCGATGCCGCCGACGATCCCGTCGCAGTCATCGACTCGCGACTTCGGCCTCTACATCCCCCAGGACGGCGACAAAAAAATCGATCTTCTCGACACCGCCGAGGGCCAAACCAGCACCATCACTCCCTTTGCGATCAATCCGCAATACGTCCAAAACGAGGACATCCTCCCCGCTTACCTCGAGTATGAAATCCCCGTCGGCCAGCCGCTCGACGCCGATTCCGTCTCCATCACCGTTCCCTATCGCAGCAGCTCCAAGAAACTCCAAACCCACTGGATCGGAAAGATCGACAACCCCATCTGCGTCCCCGCCGGCATGCCCGACATCAAACTCGTCCCCCCCGGCGACGGCGGTTATATCGACGGAAATCTCGTCAACCTCACCGGCTTTGATTTACGCGGCGTCTATCTCGCATTCTTGGAACCGCCCGGCGGTAACTACGACGCAATGAGTTCCCAGGACCAAACCTGGATAATTTTTGTCCCCGCCTGGCCAAAAGGCGCCAACTCAATCTCAAAACTCTGACCGCCAAAAGCAATATCATGCGCCTCGACGATCCCAACGGCCGCCACCCCGGCGGGTCCAGCCCGGTTTTCGGTCGACTCGAACGAGGCGTCGATTGGGCCCGCTATTGGCAGAACGAGCAGGATTCCCTCAAAGACCATCCCGAAATGGCCATCCCCATGATGGCCTTCTTCGAGCAAATCCCTCCCTGGCGTTTCAGCGAAGATGAGCACGCGCGATTCGAACTCTACCGCCGCGGCGGCCGCGGACTCGATCTTTCCGCCGCCCTGGCCGCCGGCCGCCTCATCGTCTGCGGCACCGAAGAAGTCGACGGCGACACCACCAAGACCCCCCTGCCCGTCCCCCTGCTTGTCTCGGATGTCCCCGTGCAGGGAAATGGAACGACGATCGTAATGTATGTTCTCCCCCTGGATCGCTCTGCCGTTACGGCTCCCCCAACAACCGAGCCGTCGAATCAGTAGAATTGGAACCCCATGGCCGCAGTCGTCATCAAAACGGTCAATCTCACCAAGCGTTACGGAACCCTCGTCGCGCTCTCCAATCTCAATCTCGAGATCAGCGAGGGAGACTGCTTCGGTTTCATCGGCCCCAACGGCGCCGGAAAACAACGACCATCAAAATTCTCGCCACTCTTCTCCAGCCGACCTGGGGAGAAGCACGAGTCTGCGACTATGTTGTCGGCTATCAATCCCGATCCATCCGCCCACTGATCGGCTACGTCCCCGATTACTTCGGCGCATACGAAGACATGGTCGTGCAGGAATATCTCGAATTCTTCGCCGCCGCCTACAACATCAACGGCGCCCAGCCGCACCAAGATCGTCAACGACGTACTGGAACTCACCGATCTCGGCTACAAGCGCGACGCCGCCGTCGACGGCCTCTCGCGCGGAATGAAGCAGCGCCTCTCCATCGCCCGCGTCCTCGTCCACGATCCCAAAGTCCTCCTCCTCGACGAGCCCGCCGGAAATCTCGACCCCCGCGCCCGCATCGAAATGCGCGAGCTTCTCAAGGAACTCCGCCGCATGGGAAAAACGATCCTCATCTCATCCCACATCCTCCCCGAACTGGCGGACCTGTGTAACACCGTCGGCATCATCGAACAGGGCGAACTGCTCTACAGCGGCCCCGTCGCCGAAATCGTCCGCAAGGCCAGCAGCGGCACGATCGTCCTCGTCGGCGTCACCCGCGCCCCGGAACAAGCCGCCGCCATCCTCTTGAAAAATCCCAATATCGATTCCGTCGCCGCCCAAAATGGATTTTTGAAAGTGAGCCTCAAATCCGGCGTCTCCGATTTTAGCTTCATCCCCGCCCAGCTCATCGCCGCGGGATTTGCGGTCAATCTCCTCAAGGAAGAAGAAGTGAATCTCGAAACCGCCTTCATGCGCCTCACCAAAGGGATCGTGCAGTAACACCATGCTCGGCATCACCGATTATTTCTGGCGCCTCCTGCCCGGAAACCCCATCCTGCTCCGCGTCGTGCAGTCCGGCGGGAAAAAACGCCGCGACGCTTTCATCCGCTGCGGATACCTCGGCCTCCTCGTCATTCTCGTCACCTACATTCTCTCCACCAGCGGCACCTCCTACGGCTCCAGCGACATGGCGGCCCTCACCAAGGACTCCGCCCAAATCTTCCAGTACATGTCCTATCTCCAACTCGCCCTCGTCGCCCTTCTCTCCCCCGTCTTCACCGCCGGCGCAATCACTCAGGAGCACGACAGCCAAACCTACGATATTCTCCTCGCCACCCCCCTCACCAACGGCCAGATCGTCCTCGGCTCACTCCTCAGCCGCGTCTTCTTCGTCGTCGCCCTCCTTGTCAGCGGCATCCCCATCTTTTCCATCACCCAAATCTTCGGCGGCGTCGCCATCAAGAGCATCATCTACAGCTTCCTCATCGCCGCCAGCACCGCCCTCGTCACCGGCGCCATGGCCATGGCGATCGCCACCCTCAAGGTAGGCACCCGCAGAACCATCTTCAGCTTCTACCTCTTCATCGTGATCTATCTCGTCGGCCTCTACCTCCTGGACAAAGTCGATTTCCTGCATCTGCACTATGTAGATTCCGCCGGCAACGCCCACACCACGCAAACCAGTTGGATCACCGGCCTCCACCCCTTCCTGGCCCTGCGCGTCATCTTCAACGACGCCCAATACCTGCCCCCAAATCTCGCCGACCTTCCCCCGCAATGGCAAAGCTGGCCCTGGGGTTGGTACTGGACCAGCCCCGCCACTTTCTATTTTTCCTTCATGATCTTCGCCAGCATCGCCCTCGTCCTCCCGTCGATTCTGCTCCTCCGCCGCCTGGCTCAATCCACCTCCGGCTTCAAATCCTGGGCCTGGCAAAAAATCCGCCAATCCGTGGGTGCGTCCGCCGTCGCGGCCCGAAAGCCCCGCTCCGTCTGGTTTAACCCCATCGCCTGGCGCGAGGCGCACACCAAATCCTCCGTCGCCCGCGCCACCTTCCTCCGCTACGGCTTCATTCTTCTCGGAATGACCGGCGCCATCGTCCTCCTCGTCCTCCACTCCACCGAAGGCACTCCCCATCAATTCATCAACAACGGCTTTGACCCCGCGCAACACCCTCTTCATCGACGGCGACACCAAACAAGACCTCCCCATCAGCAACAGCGTCATCATAAAAATCGGCGACCGCGACGGCTCCCCCGACGATCTCAGCGGCAAATACGAAGTCAAAGACATCTCCCAAGGCGCCAACAACGTCATCACCCAGATCGACCTGAAAGAATTCCCGAGAGAATTGGATTCCGATCAAACCCGCAAATGGCTCCTCGGAATCACCATCCTCGAATTCTCGGTCATTCTCCTCATCATCACCAACGCCGCCGCCAGCACCGTCACCCGCGAAAAAGAGGACGGCACCCTCGATCTCCTCCTCAGCACCCCCATCACCAGCCGCTATTACATCTGGGGCAAACTCCGCGGCCTGGTCAGCTTCGTCCTACCCCTCCTGGCCGTCCCCGTCTTCGGCTGCTTCCTCTTCATCTCCCACGATCTCCTGCGCTGGCTCGCCGAGGGCGATTCAAAATTCCAATGGATCGTCTTCCCCGAGGCCCTGCTGATGATGCCGTCGATGCTCATCATCGTGTGCGCCTTCGCGGCCATCTTGGGAATGCAAATGTCCCTCCGCTGCCGCACCACCGTCCGCGCCGTAATGAGCAGCGTAGGAATCATCGTCGGCGCCTGCGCCCTCATGGGCTGGTGCGGCGACGGCCTCCTCAACAGCCGAGCCGCCGTCCCGGAAATGAGCGTCGCCGCCGCCGTCTTCAGCCCCTTCACCATGATTACCCTTTTGATCGACCCATACGATTTCGGCGGCCGCGCCTTCGACCCCCTCATCGCCGACGCCGACCCCACCGGCGCGAGAGTCACCGCCTTCATCATGTGCATCGCCGCCATCGCCGCCTACGCGCTGCTGGTCTGGTCCATGTACCGATCCATGGTCAAGAATTTCGACATGACCATCCGCAAACAAGCCAGATGATCCGGCTTACACCTCTTACCCCCGGCCCCTCCGATAGTTCCGGCACGGCCGGCCAGGGTTAGCGGCCGCCGCGAAAATCAACTGCGATCCGCATAAAGTCACGGACAGGCGATTGACCTAATGACCTCTAAAGGGGACCTCTAAGGACCTCTTCTTCTAAAGGGAACGCACCTTTTTCGCGAAACCTACTAAAAACCCTAATAAAGGGGACGTACCTCTTTTTGCAACTTCAGTCTCCTCGCGACGCCCGGCCGTCACGAATATCGTCACCGATAAGCAATTAAAAATGCATCGATCAGCAAAACGATTACAACGCAAATCAAGAGCCCTCCCCTATCGCCGCAGCCCATCCGTCTCCGCGGCCAGCAGCAGCGTCGCCAGCGCCATGGATGACAAGCTGATGATCAGCCCGATCTTCAGCCACGATCTGAAATAGATCGTCCCGTGTCCCCGTTTGTCCGCCATCCCGCAGGCAATGATATTGCATGTCGACCCGATGCTCGTCATGTTCCCCATGAACGTCGCCCCAAAGAGCATGAGCCAATAAACCGCGTCCGGGCACACCGCCCCGTGCGCTTTCAGATCCGCCACGATCGGGATAAACGCCGCGATAGCCAGCAAATTCGCCACGAACGCGCTCAGCAAGCCTGTGGACCACCCCACCGCCAGCACCAGCGCCGCCGGGCGCCCGCCCGATGTCCGCAGCAGTTGCCGGGCGATGACCGCCGTCACGCCCGATGCCTGCATCGCCCCCACGACGATGAACAGCGCCGTGAAAAATGCCAGCGTCCCCCAGTCGATGCGGTGCCGCAGGACCGCCTTGGCGTCCGAGCCCGACATGACCAGCGCGATCAACCCGGCCCCCACCGACGCCGCCAGGAGCACCATATCCGCCGGCAAACCCATCGCATGTTCAATTTGCGCCGTGAAAGATAAACAGCCCGGTCATCGCGCCGACGAGAATCCACGCTGGCGCATAACTTCGCCGATCCGGATCGGGAACGCTCGACGCAAACTCGTGCGCATCAACCGCCTCTTTCAACGCCGCCCAATCCCGCGCAAACCACCAGCGGCAGACTATAAATACCCATCCCAGCACAATCACTGAAATCGGCGTCGCCCAGCGGAAAAAATCCAGTACCGTCGGCCTCGCTTTTAGCGCGATCGTCACCCCCACCGGCCCGAACGCGCTCGCCGCCGATCCGATATTCGTCGCGAACACCAGCATGATCAGAAACGGAATCGGCTGGAGCTTGTAACGCTCCGCGATATGCAGCATCGCCCCCCCGACAAACAGAATCGCCGCCACTTCCCCCACGATCGCCGACGCGATCATCGCCGACATCATCAGCACCCCAAGCAAAACCCCTGGCCGGCGGCCCGCGTGACGCACAATCTGGCTCGCCACATGCTCGAAAAACAGTTTCTGCTCCAGATACCCCGCCACAAAGAACGTGCCCAGCAAAAAGAAAATGACGTCGAGCCCCGCCGCGGCCACAAATTGCCCGGCCGACGAAAACAATCTCAATCCAAGTATCGCCGCGATCGCGCACCCGCAGACGAACAGCCGGTAATCTTCGTAAAGCAAAATCCCGATCAGCACCCCGCAAAAAATCGCCAGGCTTTCCACCTGATGCGCGCTGGAAAAAACCCCCACGTGCAACCCGTGAACGAGTAAGCCGACCGTCAAGCCCACAAGCCCCGCGAAGATCGCGGCTCGCTGAAATCGGGTGGTCAATACTCGCGGCACGCGCGAGCCGACCGCAATGACTTGGTTTTGGGCCAAGAGGTCCAACCCCGGCTTCGCTCGAAGCGAAACTTCCGAAAGAGATGGCGGCCCGACCATCCCGAAGCCTGCGAGCCGGCCACAGTCCGGCCCGCACCCGCACATATATTATTACATCCCCGCTTCAAGTCGAGCGAAATCGCGCTTCCCACTCCGCGACCCATGTCCGGCGGGCCCGAACATCGCCCGCGTTTGGGCGTTGGGGGCCTGGATAAAAAACATTCCGATCAGTTGCACAGGATCGGCTGAACCCACGAACGCGTGCGGAAAGCCGTTGGCTGTAAAGAGCGCCGCCAGCGACTTGGCGGTGTACCCCGTCTTATGCAGATAGAAATCGTTCCCGCTGCTCTCCACCATGGGACTAAATCCGTAAATCACGTCTCGAACCCGAATGGGTCCCGCCGTCGATACGTAAAGCTGATCGTCCACATCCAGCTTCTCCCGAACCACGAGCTGAAAGAGTGCTCCCAAATCCGGCACGAGCGCGTGGACGAATCCCTCCGGCTTGAGAACGTGCCGGAATCCCCGAACAACTTTAGCCGCGTCGCGGCGATGGAAGTGTTCTAGATTATGCGAACAGTAAACCGCGTCGTAAGTCGCCGGCGGCAATTGAGCCAGCAACCTCGCATCCAGACAAATATCCGGCCGAGCCCGCGGATCGATATCCAGCCGATCGCAACGCCAGCCGCCGTATTGCGGCGGCATTGGGATTTCGCGCCTGCCCCCGCCGACATTCAGAACCGCTTTCATTCAGGGCCTCCATCCGTTCGTCTCAGCGCGCCCCGGGGAATCCTCGATATAAAGCTGCAAGAAATGCCGCGACAATTTTGTATATATCGAGAAATTGCGCCAAAAACTGCAAAGTTTCCCCAAATCCCAGGGCGACGTCGAAATGAACTCCCCGTGAAGTCGGGGCAAATCGTATTCACCGGCACGCGATCATGCCCCGCCGGACCCAATCGCCGCCCGCGTTTTCGGGTCGGGAGCTTGTATAAAGAACAATCCCATCAGCAGCACCGGATCGCTCGAACCCACTATCCCATGCGGAAACCCGTTGGCCGCGAAGAGCGCCTTCAGCGATTTGGCCGTATACCCCGTCTTGTGAAGATAGAAATCGTTCCCGCTGTTCTCGACTTCGGTGCTTAAACCGTAAATGACGTCCCGAACCCGGATCGGCCCCAGCGGCGATTCGTACAGCACATCATCCACATCCAGATTCTCCCCCACCACGCGCTTAAACAGCGTGTCCAAATCCGGCACGATCACCTCCACAAACCCCTCCGGCTTCAACACATGCCGAAACCCGCTGATGACTTTCCCCGCATCCCGGCGATGAAAGTGCTCCAGATTGTGCGAACAATAAACCGCGTCGTAGGTCGCCGCAGGCAATTGCGCCAGCAGTCTAGCATCCAAGCAAATATCCGGCCGGACGTTCGGATCAATATCCAGCCGAACCTCTCGCCACCCGTGGTAATGCCCTGGCAATTGAATCCCGCCACTCCCCCCGCCGACATTGAGAACTGCTTTCATCCTGGGTCTCCATCCGCTCTGCTGAGCCCGGGCCCGTGTCTGATTTCGGCTTTAGACTCCGCCGGCGATTGTAATGCCACCTCGCGAATTCGCTTAGCGTGAAATCGATTGAGTTCGCATGTCTAAATCTTCCGGCGGCCCGCCGACTATAAATCGTTCCGCGATCTCATCGATAACCAGATCCGGCTTGTGAGCCGCAATGAAATCGGGGTAAATCGGTGCACTTCCCCGAAAATAAACTCCATGCGAAAAACTTCTGGCCATCAAAGGAACGAGTTCATATGCAAACGAATCGTGATACATCACCAACCGCGGTCCCGATGGATCGCCATTGACGATGTACAACTGGTCCAGTTCATTTCGAGGCGGCAACCTCTGGCCTGGCGGAACCATCGTGATCGCCCTCTCGCTAAACATTTCAGGAACCCCCAGCATGTTCGCCAGGTCGCCGCCGAAACCCACTGCCTCGCTGCCCGATAAATCCGTTGGTTCCAGAATGATCAGCGGCCTCGTCGGCAGCATCCGCTGGACTTCGGCCATCAAGTCTCGGTAGACGAGATACGCGCCAACATAATTCCAGTGCGTATCGGCTCTCCAATAGACCGGCTGGAATCGCTTCGCCGACAGCAGATCGGGGCGAACATCCAATATCCGCAAAGAAGAATGGGTCTCGCGGAGCCGCCGAAGCAGCTGGTCCAGTCGCTGGTCATGCTGAAACCTTCTCAGTTCTTTGGGCAGGAATTCGGCATAGATTGTCTGTTTTTCGGGTGCAATCAGGACCAGATACTGAATATGTCGTGCCGCCAGCCATGCCTGACGCTGCTCAAACACATGTTGCCAGTCGTTAAGCTCGTTGTCGCTCAGTGGCGCGAGCAAGCTGAATTTGGTGGAGGACGGATCATCTTTCAAACGTAGAAACAGCCAACCATCGTCGCCGATGATCACCTCGGGCGAGCCGCTGACGTGAAAGAGACCCACTTTCACTTTCATCAGCGCATGGATCATCGAATCGCGAAAACCAAAATGATCGCGATAAAACGAGAGTACACTTGGGAGATAAGGTGAGATCTGCGAGTATTGTCTTGGCCACCGCGGAAAAGCCGCGAGCCTTCGTTTTTCGTTAAAGGCTTGCCATGGGTCCAGACGTAGGAACGTGCCCAAGAGCGGCGTGGTTAAGCCGGCGAGAAACAGGAATATCAGCACAGCTTGAAACACCCGATTGATCGCAGGGTGACGGTCGCGCGCAGCCGTGGCTGCGATCGACGGGCTGCGGAACATGATTCGGCGGGGAGCGGTCATTTCGGTCAAAAGCGGAAATATATAAACGGGCTATAAGTTCCAGCGGCGGACATCGCGGCAGAACTGGCGAACACCAGGCAAAGCACCATGAGTTCCATGGATTGCGCGAAAAGTTCAGTGACCGCGCTGAACCTCCCGGAGCCCTCCGTGAGGCGATTCCACAAAGCGCAGCGCGGGAATGAAAGGCACGCTGAAAAGGACGCCGGCGATCATGGCGACAACCAGAAGCCGATTGAGGTAAAGTTCGGCGGAATAAATGCCCCCGGTTCCCCCAATGAAGGCCATTCTGGCAAGATAGTGCACAGCGGCATCAAAAGATGTCGCCCGGAACAACACCCAACCGACGGTCACCGCCAGCGGCACATAAATGTGCCGGGCTATGGAATGCCGTTCCAGCCCACGTGCGAATCCCATCCTTTCGATGACGAGAAACGCGCCGTGAAATAGGCCCCAGGCGACGAAAGTCCACCTCGCTCCGTGCCAAAGCCCGCATAAGAAAAAGACCACGAGCAGGTTCACGTACAACCGCGCCTTCGGAACGCGGTTGCCGCCCATGGGAATGTATAAGTAGTCTCTGAACCAACTCGTCAGAGTCATGTGCCAGCGCCGCCAGAAGTCAGTTATGCTGACCGCCGAATAGGGATAATTGAAGTTCTCGGGGAAAACGAAACCGAACATGCGCGCCATGCCGATCGCCATGTCGGTATAGCCGGAAAAATCAAAGTAAATTTGCAGCCCATAACAGCATGCGCCCAGCCATGCGGCGGCCGGTGTGATGGACGAGGCGCTTTGCGAGAATATGTCGTCAACGGCGACGGCCACGACGTTGGCGATCAGCATTTTCTTACCCAGGCCGATCACAAACCGCCGCACCCCCTCGGCGAAGCGATCCGGCGTGTGCGAACGTCCAGACTCGCCGCCGATGCTCAGTTGTTTGTCGATCGTTTTGTATCGAATGATGGGTCCGGCAATGAGCTGCGGAAAGAGCGTGATGTACAGCGCGAATTGGGTCGGGGATTTCATCGGCTCCGCGTCGCCGCGGTAAACATCCATCAGGTAACTGATCGCGTGAAAGATGAAGAATGATATTCCCAGCGGCAAAGCGATCGACGGCGCTTTCAGCGGCGAGAAATGCCAATCGGACAAAACCCCATTCAAATTCTCAATCAGAAAGCCGGCATATTTGAAGTAAACAAGCAACAGGAGATTCGTCCCCAATCCCGCGGCAAGGACCACTTTGCGGGTTCCGTTAGCTCGCTGCTTTCCGATCCAACGCCCCATGAAATAATTGAAGGCGATCGAAAAGAGGATCAATAGAACGTAACTGCCTTCGCCAGCCGCATAGAAGACAATGCTTGCCGCAAGAAGCACGCCATTTTTCAATATTCTGGGAGATGCATAATACCGACCGAGAACGACCGGAAAAAATAGAAATAGAAAACACGGGTCGGTGAAAAGCATGAACGACAAACCGATTGAGTGTCAAACGATATCAACTGATACGTCGGCCAACAAAAATCCCCCGTTTTTACCGGGGGAAGGCGATTTTGACGAATCGCCGGATGGGCGCGGTTGGATTCGAACCAACGAAGGCAGAGCCATCAGATTTACAGTCTGACCCGTTTGTCCACTTCGGTACACGCCCGAACGACTTTTTCTTCCTCCTCCACTGCCGTTATTAACGCGCATTGTTGCCGATGCGGCGGTCGATTTCAAATCGGTCAAAAATGCCCGAAAATTGGTATCCTGCTCCCCAACATGCGCGCACATTCCAATCGCCGATTTGATCGACAAATTAACCGGCCTCTTTGCGGGCGCCGGCGTCCCCGCCGCCCGGGCGCACCGCCTCGCCGAACTCTTCACCCAAGGCAGCGCGGATGGAGTCTACTCCCACGGAGTCCATTTCGTGCCGGGGCTATTGCGAAGCCTTCGCGCGGGCGAAATCGCCGACCTGCAAAGCGACCCAACCCTAGTCGCGGCATTCGGTGCGCTCGAGGCGCTATGACGGACACTCCGGCCTCGGCCCGCTCAATGCCGAATTCTGCATGGACCGCGCCATGGACTTGGCCGACAAACTGGGCGTCGGATGCGTTGCCCTGCGCAACACGCGCCATTGGGGCCGCCCCGGTAATTTAGGCTGCGCGCCGCCGAGCGCGGATTTCTTGCGATCTGCTGGACCAACACCCCCGCCCTCATGCCGAGCTGGGGCGCAAAAGAAAAAGCCGTCGGCAATAATCCCATCGTCCTCGCCGCGCCAGGAACGGCCGGAAAACATCTCGTCCTCGACATGGCGATGAGCCAATTCTCGATGGGAAGATTAGGCACCCACAAAGCCGAAAAAATCCCCCTTCCCGTCGTCGGCGGCGTGGATTCCTTCGGCCATCCCACCACCGACGACGCCGCCATCCTCGACGGCGGTCTCCCCTACCCCATCGGATTTTGGAAAGGCTCCGGCCTGGCGATCCTCCTCGACGCCTTCGCCGCCATCCTCGCCGACGGCAATGACACCTCCGCCCTAAAACCCGGCCACGGCGACATCGGCGTCAGCCAGGTCTTTCTCGCCTTTCAACCTACTCACCTAAACGGTCGCCCCGCGACCCAACGCACGCAGGAGATTCTAAAAGCCCTTGCCGAAAGAAACCCCGAAACGCGATATCCGGGCGAAGCCGCATTGGCCAATCGCCGAAGGAGCCAAATTGAGGGCGTCTTTGTCCGCGATGATGTGTGGCGCGCCCTGAGCGCCTAAATATATCACTTGGCAACTGTTGCCAATTTGACGATAACACCTGCATGCCCACTCAGAACGTGAATCTCTCGGAGAAACAGCGAAAGTTCATACGAGATCGCGTCGACGGCGGAGATTTCCGAAATGCCAGTGAGGTTGTTCGGGCCGGCTTGCGCTGCTTGAGCAACGCGATCAGGAAGACCGGCTCAAACTCCGTGCCCCGCGCCGAGCGGCAAAAGGCACGTTCGATGAAATTGATCGTGGGAAATTTGAAATTGTCGAACCCGGCGAAATTGGCCGGCTCACGAGAATGCTGGCCAAAAAGGCGCGGGCTCGCCGGCCGTGAGCCGGATTCAGAATCGATAAAGCTTCGCCCCATGAGCCGGAACAATGATGGGCGCATTGCCCGCGACATCGACGTCCTGATGCAACCAGAGATCGCGCACCGGCTGATACGCCGCAACACCCAAATCGCTCCAGCTCAAGCTCGCGCTCGCCGATCCGCGATTGAATACCGCAACCGCTTTGGACCCGTCCGCGAGCGCCTTCACCCACACCTCAACACCGTCTTTTTGCAAGATTCGCTCGGCCCCCTTCCCCAGCGGGTCCTGATTGATCGCGATCACTTCATCATTCGTCAGCAGCGAAAGCGTCCAATCATCCGTATCCGGCAGATTATTCCCCAGAATCAGCGGCGACGGCGCAATCGCCCAAAGCGTTATCAAACTGATCTGCTCATCGCGCGTGAATCGCGTCTGCCTATCCGGCCCGGCGATCGAGCAGCGGATTCCGATATGCCCGATCGGGAGCATGTCCCCATCCGGCCAATGCCCTGGCCCCGCCACGCCCTGCCAGTTGGCGAACAGATCAAAGTGATGATCCAGATCAGCCCACCGGTCCCAAAAATCGCTGGAGATGCGCCACATGTTCGCCAGCCCGCTGATCTGCCTGGCGTGCGAGACATCGGTCGGTCCCGGCGACGTGCTGAAAACAATCGCCCGCCCGCAGCGGTCGATTGCCTTGCAAATCATCTCGATTTCGTCCGCGTAGTACGGCGATGAAAGATCGTCGACTTTCACAAAATCCACCCCCCACTGGGCATAAAGCCGGAAGATCGAATCGTACCACGCCTGCCCGGCGGGGTTGTTGCGCACGCCGAGCATATCCGGGCACCACGAGCATGTGCTGTTCTGATCGACCGCATCCGCTGCCGTAAATGGCGAACCTTCGATGGGATCGTTATTCGCCACCGTCTGCCGGGGAATCCCGCGCATAATGTGAAAACCGAATTTCAAACCCATCGCGTGAAGCCGATCCGCAAGTGGCTTGAATCCCGCCCCTCCCTCGGCCGATGGAAATCGATTGACCGCCGGAAACAAACGGCCGAATTCATCGATCGCGAGTTTCGCTCCGCTCCGCTGCGTATTGAAATCGCGATCATCCACCGGCGAATTGGCGTCGTACCACCGTGCGTCGATCACCACCGTATTCCAGCCGTGCGAAAGCAAATGCTTCTGCATGAACTCGGCGTTGGCCATGAACTCCGCTTCATCAACCGTCGTGCCCCACGCATCGTAACTGTTCCACCCCATCGGCGGCGTCGGAGCCCAAGTGCGAAAATCCGATGTCGAACTCTGTTTCGCAGGCGTCAGCAATTTCTCCTCCTTCATCCAATCCATGAACCGGTCCGGCCAGGTCGAGACCGGAATCGTCGCCGGCCGCACGCCGAAACCCTCCGCGCCGAGCAAATAAATATGCATCTCGGCAGCAATCCCCGCAGCTTGCAACCGGGCGAAATAACCCGCCACCCGCGCGAGCGCGGATCGTCGTGAACATCCACCAGAAAAGTCGGCGGCGTCTCGTCGGTAATCTTGATGGCCGATGGATCATCCAACCCTCTCGGGTAGAGCAGCGCCGCAAAATCCGGCCGCGAACTTAACTCGTCGATCGCATCCACGCCCGGGGGCACCGGATGATCAAAACTCGTCGAAGCCAGAAGTGCCAGCTCGCCGCCCGACGAAAACCCCACCACGCCGATCCGATGCGGATCGAGATTCCAATCCCTGGCATGAGCCCGCAAATATCGAATCGCCCGCTCTTCATCCATCAGCGAATGTACCTTCATCTTATAAGGCGAGCCCGGTTCCTTAGGCAGGCGATACTTCAAAACAAAACACGCAATCCCCCGCGACGCCAGAACCCTGCGCCACATCATACCCCTCATGCTGCACCGACAAATGCGTGTAACCCCCGCCCGGCGAGATCACCACACCGACTCCCGTCGCCTTATCCGCATCAGGAAGAAATGGCGTGATCGACGGGTTGTGAATATTCGTAACGATCGGAACGCTGCGAGGCGCGCTATAAGGCGTCGCCTTATCCTGACGCCACGTGACGATCTCGGCCGACGTCTTCCCTTCCGATCCCGGCGCGCCAGTCCAGAGCGGAATCGAATCCGGCAGCGCCTCCGGATTGGAAACCGGAGCCGCCGGCGGCGCCGCCGAGCACGCCCCCAAAACCAGAAACAACGCCGACAAACACATCACGGATTTCATGCCGGCAGATTTTACACATTTCTATGACCCCAACGATCTCCCCCTCTTCTCCCCTCTCCCCGGTATTCCGGGGAGAGGGCAAGGGTGAGGGGCAGTCTTTCGAATTTCGAACGCCCCCGCTCTCCCAACAGTCGCGCGGCAACAAATTCCTTGACGAACGCTATCACCTCCGTTATTTCACTATTAGGTTAATTAACCATTAGATAAAGTAATGCCCGACACCCTCAGCACCATCTTTTCCGCCCTTTCCGATCCCACCCGCCGGGCCATTCTCGCCCGCCTTTCACGGGGCGAGCAGTCGGTCATGCAATTGGCCCAGCCTTTCGACATCTCCCTGCCCGGGATTTCCAAGCTCTGAAGGTCCTGGAGCGGGCCGGCCTGATCACCCGCGGGCGAGAAGCCCAGTGGCGACCCTGCCGCCTCAATGCCGAGGCCCTCAAGGACGCGTCCCACTGGATCGAGAAATACCGCCGCTTCTGGGAGGAAAGTTTCGACCGCCTGGATGACTACCTGCACGAATTGCAAAAGAAGGAGAAGCATCATGCCCGGAAAAAATGAATCGCTCGTCGTCTTCCATGTCTTTCCGTTTCCGGCGGAAAAAGTCTTCGACGCCTGGCTCGATCCCATCTCCGCGGGCCGCTGGCTCTTTGCCACTGCGACCGGCAAGATGACCAAAGTCGAAATCGACCCGCGCGTTGGCGGAACATTCACCGTCATCGAGCAGCGCGGCCAGGAATCCGCCGAGCATCACGGAACCTACCTCGAGATCGACCGCCCCCGCCGCCTCGTCTTCTCCTTCCACACCAGCCATAGCGCCGATCCGACGCGCGTGACCGTCGAAATCGCACCCACGCCCGGCGGCTGCAAATTGACCCTCACCCACGAACTCGATCCCACGTGGGCCTCCTTCGCCGATTTGGCCCGTAAGGGCTGGACCGGGATTCTCGACAATCTCGACTCGACTCTCTCCCCCGACGCTGAGTTCGTCATCACCCGAGTTTTCGACGCCCCGCGCGAACTGGTCTTCCGCATGTGGACCGACCCGAAACATCTGGCCAACTGGTGGGGTCCGCGCATCATGAAAACCCCCGTCTGCGAACTGGACGTCCGACCAGGCGGAAAACACCGCATCGTCATGCGCGCCCCGGACAATGTCGATTACCCCATCACCGGCGTTTTCCAGGAAGTCACGCCGCCCCAGCGCCTGGTCCTCACCATGGATCCCTCCGAGCATCCCGCCGCCTGGCACGACCTGGTCAAGCCCGATCGAAAAAAGAGCGAGACCAACCCGGCCGGCGTCATCCTCACCACCGTTACATTCGAAGAGTCCGATGGAAAAACGACCATGACCGTGCGGCAAAAGCTCCAGTCGCCCTCGATTGCCCAGGCCATGAAAAAAATGGGCATGCGCGAAGGATGGTCCGAAAGCCTCGACCGGCTCGCCGAACAACTCGCGCCCGCCGAAGCCACGGCCAAGACAATCCTCTCGCGCCCAACGAACGGTCGCTCGAATACACCCGCGTATTCGACGCCCCGCGCGATCTCGTCTGGGAAGTCTGGACCGACCCAAAGCACGTCGTCCAATGGTGGGGACCCAACGGATTCACCACGACCAGCAAGGAGATGGACGTCCGCCCCGGCGGCGTCTGGCGGCTGATCCTGCGCGGCCCTGACGGCCGCGATTATCACAACCGCATCGTCTACATCGAAGTCGTCAAGCCTGAGCGACTCGTCTATCGCCACGCCGGCGAGGCAGGCGACGAACCCGTGAAATTCCAAACCACCGCGACATTCGAAGACCTCGGCGGAAAAACCCGCGTCACCATGCGACAGGAATTTGCATCGTTCCAGGAATTGCAGGGAGTCATCGATAAATACAAAGCCGATAAAGGCGGCGTGCAGACCTTCGAACGCCTCGGAGAATACCTAACCGAGATTATTTAGCCGGCAGGACGCGCTCCTGAAGCAATTTGAGATAGTCCTTCGAAGTCTTGGTCGCCAGAATGAAAAGTAGCGCAATCGGATAGATCAGTGCGATCGCCGTCATGATCCCCGCCTCGAACACCGCCGTCATATTGGTCACCGACCGCGAAATTTGCGGACCAACCTGATTCCCCCCCATGTTCATCATTCCGTTGAACAGGCTTGTGTACGTCCACCACATCGCAACCGCCGCCACCGCGATCAGCGGGAGCTTGATCAGAATATAAAGTCGATGCAATCGCCAGGACATCGGCGAATCCCGCAACATCAAGCTCCCCGCCACGATAAGCAGCACCGCGGCACATAGACTCAACACCGCCTCCACAATCGTCGTAACGGACGCCCCAAGATCGACGTGAAAGCTGAACGTCGCCATCTGAACCGCCCCCGCCGCCGGTGCCGTCGTAGCCTGTGTCGCCGGTGCCCTCGCCGGAATGGGGAGGTTCATCGGAGCGTGCGACATCACCACATACGCGATCCCGCTGAATATCCCGCTCAGGCTCATCAGCGCGCTCAGCCCGCCGACGATGATGCTGCAAATCCCCACGCTGCTAAGCAACCCCGGGCGAGCATAAATCGCCGTCGCATACTGGATAGACGGCGGATGCGGCGGCTCAGACGGATACGGCGGCAGACTTTGCGGCGGTTGGCTCATTGGCTCTTCGCAAAATCTTCCCACACTAGTACATCAATTGCCAGAGTCGCGAATCGCCGCCTGAACCAGATTTCGATACGGCTCGGCCACGTGCAATCTTCTAAACATCAACTGCCGGCCGAGCGATTCCGTCATCGGCGAGATTTCCGCCAGCGTTGTCAGCTTCCCCCGCGCATCCGCCACCAGAATTTGCGCCCCCGGCGCCTGCGCATCGTAAATCTCATAAGGCGTATCCGCCGGCTGATCGTAAAAAAGATCATAATCGGCATCCCCTCCTGCCGTCACAATCGCCGCACGCGCTGCCTCGACGATTTTCTCCGCTTCCCGCCAATCGGTGATGTTCGAAATGTCGAGCGTCTTGAAAAGCTTCCGGAAAAGCAGCCCATGGCATAGCCGCGCCAGGATCGGATCGTCCCCGCGCGTCCACTGTTTGAGACACTGCTGTAGCGCCACATCATCCAAATCCGTAAATTCCTCCACCGACAGCCGCTGCCCCACAAGCGTCTTATAAATTGGCTGATCCCGATCCGGCCAAGGCAACCGGTCCTGCACCGCCAGTCTGGCCGCGCGTTGAATCGCCAGCTTCAGCATCCCCTCCGCGGCACGAACGACCTTGTGAAAATAAACATTGCGATACATGTGATACCGCGACTGCAAATACGCCTCCACGGCACTAACGCCCTTCCACGTTACGGCCAGCCGATCCCCAGCCACAGTCAGCGCATGCAGAACCCACGTTAGATCGAAATCCCCATAGCGGCTTCCCGTATGCAAATTATCCCGCAGCAAATAATCGAATCGATCCGCATCAAGCTGGCTGGAAATAATGTCTCGATGCACCGACGGCTTGGCCTTCGGACTCAGCAACTCCGCAACTTTCCCCGGCAACTGCGAATCATATTCCGCCAGTGCGGAGTGCACCTCGCTCGACGCATCGCGAATAATGCCCAGCGTGACTGACTCATGCCGATCCCCCGTCACATGTTCAAACACGTGACTGAACGGCCCATGCCCCAGATCGTGCAAGAGCGCAGCGCACAGACAAGCCGTCGAATCTTCCGCATTCCCCGACCCATCCCGATCGAGCTGCCTCAGAATCAGCCGGGCCGTCTGCATGACCCCCAGGCTATGGCTGTACCGCGAATGGTCCGCCCCTGGATATGCCAGCGAGGCCATCCCAAGCTGCCGAACCCGCCGCAACCGCTGAAATTCACGCGTGTTAATGAGCCTGAAGAGCAACGCGTCCGCCGGCTGATCGAGCCGAAAGGCGATCACATCGTGCACCGGGTCGCGTATTATTTTCTCTGCCATCGCCGCTGGTAGTGTAAAATAGCAGGGATGATCATGCGAATATTAAGACTAGCCCCCCTCCTGGCCGCCCTGACGCTATGCGGCGCCATGCCCATGGCCAGCCCCGTGGCAAAAACCGTTCAGGTCTCCATCAAAGGCGGATTCATTCCCCAGTCCATCACCATCAACGTCCGCGATTCCGTCACCTGGCGAAACACCGATACCTCGGACCACGACGTCACCGCCCTCGACGGCACCTTCAAGTCCGGAAACCTCAAGCCCGGCGACACATTCACCTGGACATTCCGAGCGGCGGGAATCGAGCAATATGAATGCTCCCTACACCCCAGGGAGCGAGGAACCGTGACGGTGCAATAGGATTGAGAGACATAGAGACAAAGAGACGGAGAGACGGAGAGACGAAGTGTCAGATTGGAGCACTTCGTCTCTCCGTCTCTATGTCTTTTTTTTTATTTACGCCGCGTCGAGCTGCGCCGAAGTGTTCGCCACAAATTCGATCCCCGCTGACAGAGTTGTCCGGGCCGGATCGGAGGATCGATTCACCCACACCACTCTGGCTGGGATCATCTGCCTGCGATTGGCCAGCGCCTGACCCTGCTCATTGAGCCCCACGTGGATGGTCAGCAGTTTCCCCGGGCAAAGAGGTAGGGACCGGGGTAGTTCCAGGCGCAGGCCGGTGGCGCTGACGTCCTGGGTCTGCCCGCCGAAGTAACGCGAGACCGTCGGCTCGAAGACTTTGATCGGCCGATTCTGTTGAATACGCAATCCGCGGCGGCGTTCCACGCCGGAGTCCGCCGACTGCATGCCGTCCTGGGTTTCGGTCAAGGTCAACATGACGCTGCCTCCCAGTTTCAGTTATCGGAACAATGCGGTGAGAAATTAGAAAAATTTTGGCTTCTTTTCATGCCGACCGCACGATTCCGTGAAAAACGCCACTGACGAGCGCCAGAGGCGTATCGCATTGCGCGATGCCCGTTTATATTGGACCCCCATGGGATACAACTTCACCGCCATTGAGAAGAAATGGCAGCAATATTGGCTCAAAAACCGCTCCTTCCGGGCCTTGGACCCCCAGGAGGCGGGCGCCAAACCCAAGGCTTACGTGCTGGACATGTTCCCCTATCCCAGCGGCGCGGGCCTGCATGTCGGGCACCCCGAGGGATACACCGCCACCGACATCATGTCCCGCTATCTCCGCATGCGCGGCTTCAACGTCCTCCATCCCATGGGTTGGGACGCCTTCGGCCTGCCCGCCGAGCAATACGCCATCAAGCAAAACGTCCACCCGCGCGTCACCACCGAGCAAAACATCGATAACTTCCGCCGCCAGATCCAGATGCTCGGCCTCTCTTACGACTGGGACCGCGAGATCGACACCACCGACCCGATGTACTACCGCTGGACCCAGTGGATCTTCCTCCAGCTCTTCAACAGCTATTTCGACCCCCAGGATCAAAAGGCACGGCCCATCAGCGCTCTGATCGACGAACTGCAAAGCGAGCGCTACGTCGTCGCCCCGGACGGATCGATCCGCTTTAATCCTGTCCATGAAGCCACCGAGGCCATCAGTTGGGAGTCCCACGTCGAGCGCACCTGGAAGGAACTGAGCGAGGACGACCGCCGCGATATTCTCGACGGCCAGCGCCTCGCCTACATGGATGAAATTCCCGTCAACTGGTGCCCCGCCCTCGGGACCGTCCTGGCCAACGAGGAAGTCATCGACGGCAAAAGCGAAGTCGGCGGGTTCCCCGTGATCAAGCAGCCCATGCGCCAATGGATGCTTCGCATCACCGCCTATGCCGACCGGCTCCTGGACGATCTCGACGACTTGGATTGGCCCGAAAGTTTGAAGGAGATGCAGCGCAACTGGATCGGCAAAAGCGTCGGCGCCGAAATCGACTTCGACATTGAGGGGGATGACGAAGAATCAATCACCGTCTTCACGACTCGCCCCGATACTTTATATGGCGCGACGTATATGGTCCTTTCCCCCGAACACCCGCTGGTGGAAAAACTGACCACGCCGGAGCATCGCGATGACGTGAAGAAATATCAGGAGTCCGTCGCCACCAAAAGCGAGCGCGACCGGATGGCCGATGCCAAGGACAAAACCGGCGTCTTCACCGGCGCTTTTGCGATCAATCCGATCAACGACGAGTTGATCCCGATTTGGATCGCGGATTACGTTCTGATGGGTTACGGCACCGGCGCGATCATGGCGGTTCCCGCCCACGACCAGCGCGATTTCGATTTCGCGACTAAATTTCATCTGCCGATTCGCACGGTTGTCAGGCCCGCCAAAGGCGAAGCGCCCGCCGATCGCGCCTTCGAAGGGGATGGATTCGCAGTCAATTCCCCCGTCATCGAAGGTTTGCCGACCGCGCTGGCGAAGGAAGAGATTACCAAAGTCGTGGACGCCGAGGGATTCGGGCAGGCCTCGGTGAAATATAAACTCCGCGATTGGCTCTTCAGCCGGCAGCGCTATTGGGGCGAGCCGTTCCCCATCATTCTCGACGCCCAGGGGAACGCCTGGGCCGTCCCAGAGGATCAGTTGCCCATTACTCTGCCCGAACTGGAGGATTTTAAACCCACCGGCACCCCCGAGCCGCCGCTATCCAAGGCCAGGGACTGGGTCCGCGTAAATCTCGACGGCCAACCCGCCGTACGCGAAACCAACACCATGCCCCAATGGGCCGGAAGTTGCTGGTACTACCTCCGCTATATCGATCCGCACAACACCGAACAGCTTCGTCGATCCGGAAAAGGAAAAATACTGGATGCCCGTCGATCTCTACGTCGGCGGCGTCGAACATGCCGTCCTGCATCTCCTCTATTCGCGCTTCTGGCACAAGGTCTTGTTCGACCTCGGCCACGTCTCAACCGCCGAGCCCTTCAAAAAACTGATCAATCAAGGCCTCATCCTCGGCGAAACCGAATTCCACGTCTTTCACGACGAGTCCGGAAAACCCGTCAGCGTCTCGGAGCTGCGCGACATCGCCGAAGAAGCCGGCGCCGACGGCGTGAAAATGATCGGGACCCGAAAAGACACCGGCCAAAAGCTCCTCGGTCGGCGCATCGACGAAAGCGAAGTCGAAAAATCCGGCGACGGATATGTTTTGAAATCCGACCCCAAAATCCGCGTTGACGGCCGCAGTTTCAAAATGAGCAAGAGCCGCGGCAACGTCGTCAACCCCGACCAGATCGTCGGCGATTACGGCGCCGACACCTTCCGCCTCTATGAGATGTACATGGGCCCACTTGAAGCCCAAAAGCCCTGGAACACCCGCGACATCGTCGGCATGTCGCGATTCCTGGCCGGAGTCTATCGAAATCTAGTCGGCGACGACGAAACCCAGAAAAAGGCCCAAATTACTTCCGAACCCATCCCCGACGCGCTCGATCGCCAATTGCATCGCACCATCAAAAAGGTCGGCGACGACATCGAAGCCCTGCGTTTCAACACGGCCATCGCCCAGCTCATCATCCTCAACAACGAGATGGGCAAGCTGAAAAGCGTCCCCCGCGACTTGGCCGAAAAGTTCACGCTGCTGCTCGCCCCCTTCGCGCCGCATTTGGCGGAAGAAATCTGGAGCCTCCTCGGTCACACCGAGAGCCTCACCCGCCACCCCTGGCCGACGTTTGATCCGGCCAAGCTCACGGATTCGACCGTTGAACTGGCCGTACAAGTCAACGGCAAACTGCGCGGCACAGTCAGCGTCCCCGCCGACGCAGCCGAAGAAGCCGCGATCACCGCCGCCCGAGAAGTCCCCAACGTCAAACCCTGGCTCGAAGGCAAAACCGTCGTCAAAAGCTTGTACGTTCAAAAGAAACTCGTGAATTTCGTCGTAAAATAAGTCGTGCAATAATGGGCCAGGAAATCGAAGCCAAAATGAAGGTCCCCGACCACGACGGCGATGCGCAATCTCCTCAAGCAACTTGGCGCAAAACCCGCCGGCGAAAAATTGGAAACCAACATCTTCTTCGACGCCCCTGATTCCTCCCTTCGCAAAGCCGGCAAAGGCCTGCGCATTCGCGTCGCCGAAAGCCCCACCGGCGAAAAGAACTGCACCATCACTTTCAAAGGCCCGTTACAGAAAAGTGAATTGAAATCCCGCGAAGAAATCGAATTCACCGCCAGCGATCCCGACGCCGCGCAACAACTCCTCGAACATCTCGGCTACGCCCCCACCCTCACTTTCCAAAAACGCCGCGAATCCTGGCGGCTCGACGATTGCAAAATCGAACTCGACACCATGCCCCATCTCGGCACCTACGTCGAAATCGAAGGCCCCGGCGAAAAAGCCGTGATGGCCGTGCGCGAAAAATTAAATCTCTCCGCCGACCCTCTTATTTCAAGCGCTTACGTCTCCCTATTGGCAAAATATCTCGAAGAACACGCCATTCGAGAGACTTTCGTTCGACTGTAGTAATTGCGACCGAATCTCCCCGACGCCCAAGGCTCGACAGCCCTCCCCGATCCGATTACTTTCCCGGTATTGCTATGGCGGACAAGGCGTTCCTCGTTCAAAAATTCGCCAAGATTCCACTTGGATCGATTCACGTCGTCGGCTACAGCGTCGCCGGCGAAGAGACCCTCGTCCAAGTCCCCGAGCTCAACGTCTGCTTCGACATCGGCCGCTGTCCCCACTTCGCTCTCACCAGCGATATCGTCTGCATCTCACACGGCCACATGGATCACATCGCCGGCTTGCCCTATTACCTCTCCCAAAGATCGTTCCAGGGAATGAAAACCGGTACCGTCCTCTTGCCGCGCGAACTCGCCCGCCCCGTAGAGAATCTTTTGAAATGCTGGCGCGACGTCGAACGCCAGGCCACCCCCTACGACATCGTCGGCATGTCCCCCGGCGACATCCACCAGGTCCGCAAGGATTTTCTCATCCGCTGCTTCGCCACCCACCACGGCTCCGCCAGCCTCGGCTATTCCCTCGTCAGCGTCCGCGAAAAACTCAAACCCGAGTACATGGGCACTCCCGGCCAGGAACTGGCCGCCCTGCGCAAGAAAGGCGTCGAAATCCAATACCGCGTCGAAGTCCCCCTCGTCGCATTTCTCGGCGACACCACCATGGGCGCCGTCTTCGATCATCCCGACGTCCAGACCGCCGAGGTGCTCATCACCGAATGCACCTTCTTCGAACCCGAGCACAAAGCCAAAGCCAAAGTCGGCCGCCACCTTCACGTCGACCAGTTCGTGAACCTCATCGCCAACCTGAAGAACAAGGAGATCGTTCTCACCCACGTCTCCCGCCGCACCAGCGTCCGCCGCGCCCGAGGAATCCTCCGAAAAGCCCTCGGCAACGAGCGAATGAAGAACATCCATTTCCTGATGGATTTCGAGGGATCGACGGATGCGGGGGATATTGATGCCCTGGTCCCGCCGTCGACGGGCGATGCGACATAGCGAAACCCGAAACCAGAATCAAGTCAGAATGCTCGAATCCCGAATGATACCAATTCGGTCATTCGGGCTTTCAGGCCTTCGGATTTGATTCGGAATTCTGGTTTCGGATTTCGGGTTTAGCCCGAGATCACGCCGCTTCCAGCAGAAGCCCGCGTTTCTCGCCCCACTTGATCTTCCGGTACGCCTGCACCGAAACCGCCTGACTGTGCAGCAGCGGCTGCAACTGCTCCGCCGATAGATCGGAGTAATCCACCAGCAAGCGCACGCTCGGAATCGCCTGGGCGTCGATCGCCAGTTGCGGCATCGCCATCCGGATCAGTTCGCAATTCTCATTCATCCAGCGAAGCGCCAGCCCGATCGGGCGAAGCTGGCTCAATCCTCGCCCCGCCACGGCCACGAGAATCAGCCGATGATCCCTCCCCACTGCCAGCACCGCCTGCGGGCACATCGGGGGTTTCAGCGGGCATTGCACCCACTCCCCGGCCGCTCCGCCGCGATTCACGATCGCTTCCAGAACCGATTCCTCCCCATCGTCGGGTAGATCGACAACTTCCTCAGCCGGATTCATCGCGGGCATGGGCATCACCTTTCTCGCTATCGTCGGCGGCGCTACAGGCTCAATCTTCATCGCCGGCGCTGCCGCCTGCGGGCGTTTAGGCGACACTTCCGTGCCCGCCGCAACACCGGACCCAGCGCGCGAAATGAAATCCGCGATCACGTGCCATTGCGGTCCGGCCGCGCCCTGCGGCTTATCTCGCCCTGCCCGGCAATGCAAAATCGGATGTTCCAGAATCCCCGCCTTCTCGCCGCCCGTTCGCACCGGCGACTGCGCCGCAATCCTGCAGCCCAGAAACTGCCCGGCCACCGCGTCAAGCTTGTGGAACACGGCGTCCGCTTCCGCGTCGTCGTGCGAATCCAGCACGGCCGCCGATATTTTCGGCTTGCCGATTTCCGCCAGGCCCTTCAGCGCCCGATAGGCCGCCACCACACCCTCGTGATCCGCCGTCGTCAGCAGAATCCACTGCGACGAAGCCCGCAAAAGCTCCCGAGCCTCCGGCGTGCGCGGATTGCCGATCGAAATCAGCCATCGATCCACGTCAAAGCTCATCTCCGCCAGTGTCTCGCTCATCCGCCGGGCGTCCAATTCGTCCGCGATCGGCGCGGCCGATTCCGTATGAATCGCGTCGCCCGACTCCGGCTCAAACCCCGTGATCGCAAATTCGTTTCCATCGATTTCAATCAGCCCTACCCGCCCGCGCTTTCCAGCGACGTGACGGGCATATTGCCGAATCCGCTGCGGCGCATCAGAAAGATGTGAAGCCAGAATAATCGAGATTTCCGCCCCGCCTGCCGCCCCCTCGCCCCCCTCTTCGCCGCGCACCGCCGCCATTTCTTCCGGAGTCAGATCAACGCTTGCATGGGCCTTCGCCGCCGCCGGCTTCGCCGCCGCGCCCGGTGGCACGCGCGAAGGCCGAGCCCCCGGCCCGCCCGGCCGCTGTCGAATCTCGCTGAGGAAAAGGTGGCTGATCTCGCTGAGCGTCTGTTTGGAGTCCATGTTGTCCTTTCCTCGGCTCCGCCGGGGTGGTGTCAATCGACTTCGATCACGTTGTTCAGTTCTCCGAACTGATTGGTTTCAACGTAATTGTTGTGCGGGTCCGTCATCCACTTCCCGTCCACCACGAACCGGTAGCGATATCGCCCCGGCCGCAGCGGCAGGCACATCCAGAATTCGCCAGGCTGCCCTCGATTGATCATCGGCGTCGACATCAGAGACCAATTGTTAAAGTCCCCCGCGATCAAAACCTTCTTCGCGTCGCTGAAGCGGGCCGCGAAGATCACTTCTCCGCCCACCTGCTTCACGCCGTAGAATTCCGCGATCTTCTGCGCCGTGGTCTTCATGGCCGGCGCAGGTTCCAGGGCTTCGGATGGCTCCGCCGCCTCCGACTCCTCTGGCTCCCGCACCGTCACCTCCACAATTTCCTCCGCAACCTCCACCTGCAAATCCTTGTCCTCCTGCATCACCAGAACGCCCATCGCCGAAGCGGAGCTTTCCACTTCCAGCGACGCTTGTGCCTGCGCCGGCGCCGGCTTCTCTTGCATCAAAGACGATCGATCAAATACCGGCTGGCTGAAAATCGGCGCGGGAGGCGAAAATGCGAATGGCGCCGAAGTCGGCACCGCCGCCGGAGCCGCCGCGGATGCCGCGCGTCATCGCCGCACTCTTCCCAAACTGCAAATTCGTAAGCTGCGCAAGCTGCTTCGCTCGCTGCACGAGTTCCGCCGGACGGGAGAGCGTTTCGCTGCTCGTCGGCTCCACTCTCCTCGGGCCGATGGCCCATCAGCTCGCGCGCCAGGTTCAGGAAATCCTTGTAACCCCGGCTTCCCGGATCGTATTCCGTGATCGGCTGCCCGAAACTGGCCGCTTCCTTCAGCTTGGTGTTGAAGTTGACCGTGCTCTCCATCAGATATTCGCGGAATTTATTCCGCAGCTCCGACAGAACTTCGCGGGCCAGCTTGGTGCGCGTGTCGTAAAGCGTCGGCAGCACGCGGATCAAAATATCCTTGCCGCATTTCTCCCGCATGATCTCCAGCGTCTGCATCATCTTCGCCAGACCATGCAGGCTGAAATACCCCGTCTCCACCGGAACGATCACTTCGTCGCAAGCCCGCAGCGCGTTAAAGGTAATGAGCCCCACGCTCGGCGGGCAGTCGATGATGCACCACTGGTACGTCGGCGCCGCATGCCGCGAGCGCATTCTTCAGCCGATCCTCGCGACCCGGCCGCCCGGCGAACATCTGCTCGAACGCCGCCAGCTTGATATTCGCCGGCGAAAGATCGAAATCGCTGGCGATCTGCCAGACGGTGTCGACCAGACGAATCGGTGTCCCGTCGCGCTCTTCGATCAGCGCATCGAGAATGGTTCGTTCAATCTGTTCCTCGGGAACCGCCAGGCCCACGGCGCAGTGCCCCTGCGGATCCATGTCGACCAGCAAGGTCTTCTGACCCAGCCGTGCCAGGCAGGCCGCCAGGTTAATGCTCGTGGTGGTTTTCCCGCAGCCGCCCTTCTGGTTGATGATGGCGATGGTGCGCATTGAGACGCCTTCCTTGGACGTGTGGCTCGCGCTTGTATGGCAGAGCCGATCCTTCGACCCTTGAGTTCCAGAATGCCCTCATCTTCTGCGCCGTCGCGCAAGAGACCGCATCCAACCGAATTATCGGGAGGTGAGCTTGGAGAACTTTACTTTTATCGGACAACGTCAATCAGACCCGATTCGCTTCCCCAGCAAGCGAAAAAATGACCCCCTTTGTATTTCCCATCCATGCCCTCCGTGAAATCCGCGGTTTATTCGCATACGATTGGCCACCATGAAACCAGGCGATCGAATCGATGGGTTTGTTGTTAATAGAGTTACGACGCTCCCCAACCTCCGCTCCGTGGCGTACGAACTCAAACACCAGGCCAGCGGCGCCCGCATTCTGCACCTCCATAACCAGGACCCCGAAAACCTGTTCTCGGTCTCCTTCCCCACCCCCCCGCCGGATGACACCGGCGTTCCCCACATCCTCGAGCACAGCGTCCTGGCCGGCTCAGCAAAGTATCGCGTGAAGGACCCCTTCTTCGAGATGGTCAAGTCCAGCATGGCCACTTTCATCAATGCCATGACCGGCAGCGACTACACCGTCTATCCCGTTGCTAGCAATGTAAAGCAGGACTTCTTCAACCTCGCCGAGGTCTACTGGGATGCCGTTTTCTATCCCCTTCTGACCGAGCAGACGTTCCAGCGCGAAGGCCACCACCTTGAGATCACCACCCGCTGGCGAATTGATCATCAAGGGCATCGTCTATAACGAAATGAAGGGCGCCAAATCCAGTCCTGAAGCGCACGTCTGGGACCTGATCGAAAAAAATCTCTGGCCCGACACCCCCTACGGCAAAGACGCCGGCGGCGACCCCGATCACATCCCCGAACTCACCTGGCAAGGCCTGTGCAATTTCCATCGAACCTTCTACCATCCCAGCAACGCTTATATCTTCCTTTACGGCGATATCCCCACCGCCGAGCATCTCAAATTCCTCTCCGGCCGCCTGGCGCAGTTTGCCGATCAGGATATCGGCGTCGATCTGTCCCCCCAACCCCGGTGGAAGACCCCGCGCACCGTCTCGGCCGGTTATCCCGTCGCGCCCACCGACGCAACCGAGGGCAAGACCTATATTGTTCACAACTGGCTCGTTGGCGATAGCACGAACCCGGCCGAGCTATTCGCCCTCAGCGCCCTGGAGCGCATTCTCCTCGGCAACCAAGCCGCACCCCTCCGTAAAGCGATCATCGACTCCAAACTCGGCCAGGACCTCACCCACAGCAGCGCAAACGTCAACGGCCCCGACGCTTCATTCCATATCGGCATCAAGGGAACCGAAACCAACCGCGCCGGCGATTTTGAACAGCTAGTCATGAACACCCTGCGCAAGATCGCCGATGAAGGCGTTTCCTCCGACCGTTTCGACGCCGCCATCCAGCAATTACAGTATCGCTATCTCGAGATCACCCCCTCCTATCCCCTGCATCTGATGGGCGGCGCCGTTCGCCATGTGGCAGCACAGCGCCGACCCCCTGGAGTTGTTCCGCGCCGAGGAGCATATCGCCAATCTCAAGCGATCCTTCGCCGCCGATCCCGACGCGTTCGGAAAAATAATCCGTGAGCGATTGCTGGATAATCCGCACCGCCTCACCGTGATCGCCGCGCCCGACCGCGACATTCAGGCCAAAAAAGACGCCGAATTCGCCCGCAAGATGAAAGAGCAAAAGGACTCCCTCTCCCCCGCTCAAATCGAGGACATCACACGCAATCAAACCGAACTTGAGGCGATTCTCAACGCTCCCAATTCCCCCGAGGCCATCGCCTCCCTCCCCCAGCTTCGCGTCAGCGACCTCCCGCGCAAGCCCAAGCATATCCCCACAACCGTTGAGACGTTGTCCGGCGGCGCGATCCTCCTGAACAACGACGTCTTCGCCAACGGCGTCAATTACCTCCTCGTCACTCTCGATCTGGGTGGCCTGCATCCCGACCTCGTTCCTTATCTCTCCCTCTATTCCGACGCCGTGCAAAAAATGGGCGCGGCCGGCCAGAATTTCGTACAAATCGCCGAGCGCATCGCCGCCCACACCGGCGGCGTCGCCTTCACCCCGGCATTCCACGGCCGCGTCGACGACGCCAATCGCGTCATGCAATCCGGAACCTTCAGCATCAAATTCCTCGACGACCACGCCGACGCGGCCCTGAGCGTCCTCGCGGATCTCATGCTCTCCCTCGACCCAACCGATGTTCCGCGCCTAAAAGACATCCTCCTCCAGGCCCGCGCCGCCCAACGCATGCGCCCCAACACGACGGCATGGGACTCGCCCTCCGCCACGCCGCGTCCCGTTTCAACACCGAAGCCCAATTAAACGAAATGCACGGCGGCCTCCCCCTCATCCGCCTCTATGAAAAAATCGCCGAAGGACCCACCGATGAAGTGATCGACAAACTCTCGCCGCCTGCGCGACTATCTCTTGTCCGCCCCACACATCACCGCCAGTTTCACCGGGAGCGGCAAAGTCCTGGATCTCGTCCGCCGGCGAATCACCGGGTGGTCCAAAGCGAAGCTGACAAAATCCCAGGCCAGGCAATCATATGCTACTTTTTTTGAGTATCCCCCAATACGCAGCGGCCTGGCCGCACCCATGAACGTCGCCTATTGCACCAGCGTCATGCCCGCCCCGCATGTTTCTAATCCAGACGCCCCGCTGCTGGCCGTCGCCTCAAGATTGCTCAGCCTCAACTACGTCCTCGAAGAAGTCCGCTTCAAAGGCACGGCCTACGGCGGAGGCTGCGGCTACAACGGCTCCGGCCAACTCTTCTCCTTCCATTCCTACCGCGACCCCTGGATCAATCGCACCCTCGACGTCTACGCCGTCTCCCTACAGCACGTCCGCGAGACCAACTGGACGCAAGGCGACGTCGACCGCTCCATCATCGGCACCGCCAAGGAAGGCGAAAAACCCATCCGCCCCCCCCAGGCCAGCGCCATCGCTCTCCTACGTCATCTCACCGGCGACACCCCCGCACTCCGAGAAACCCGCCACGCCGCGATCCTCTCGACGACTCTATCCGGCGCCAAACGCGTGCTCACCGAGCAATTCGAAGCCCACGCCAAAGAAGCTGCCGTCTGCGTCGTCTCCAGCCGCGAAAAACTCGAAGAGGCGAACGCCCAAAAACCGCAAAACGTCCTGGAAATCGAGGACATCCTCCCACAATGATCGTCGCCGAAACGCCGCGCCTCATTCTCAGGCATTTTCACATCGCTGACGGCGAGGCGATGGATCGCGTATTCGGCGATCCCGAAGTGATGAAGTTCGGAACCGGAGTGAAGGATTCGGAATGGGTCCGAAAAAAGTGGCTGCCCGGATGCCTCGAGGATTACCACAAACTATGGGGTTTCGGCCTTTGGGCCGTCGTCGAAAAGAAATCGCGCACGACGATGGGATATTGCGGCCTGAGTTATTTTGAGGATGTCGGCGGAAAGCCGGAGGTGGAAATCGGATACCGCCTTGCCACGGCACATTGGGGAAACGGATTCGCCACCGAAGCGGCGACCGCCGTGCGCGATTATGCGTGGAACGTGCTCTCCCTAACCCGCCTGATCGCCCTCATCGACCCTCGAAACACCGCATCCATCCGCGTCGCCCAAAAACTGGGGATGCACTACGAAAAAGACGTGCTATTTAAAGGGTTTATCGACGGGGTCTACGCGATCGAACATCCAAACCCGCCCGCCAAACCGTAGACAAAGGCATGAAGTCATGCCGTTAGATGGTTCTCATTCTCCTCCTCTCCGCCGCCCCCGCGTCGCAACCCATCGACTGGCACGACTGGTCCCCATCAATCTTCGATCAAGCCAAACGCGAAAATAAATTCGTCCTCCTCGATCTCGGCACGCGCTGGTGCCATTGGTGCCATGTCATGGAGGGAACCACCTACGCCGATCCCGACGTCATACGATTGATCGCCGAAAAATATCTCGCCGTCCGCATCGACGCCGATTCACGTCCGGATCTCGCCAATCGCTACGAAGACTATGGCTGGCCCGCCACCATCGTCTTCAATTCCGACGGCTCCGAAATCGTAAAACGCCGCGGCTACCTCCCGCCCCAGGAAATGGCCTCCCTCCTCAAAGCCATCATCGCCGATCCCACCCCCGGACCCTCCGTCGTCGCGCCACAAACCATCCATTACACAACCGACGCCGCCCTGACTGACGACCTCCGCCAAAAACTGCTGCGCATCTATTCCCAAACCTACGATTGGAAAAACGGCGCCTGGGGATTCAGCCAGAAATTTCTCGATTGGAACGACGTCGAATGGGCCATGCGCCGCGCCGCCGCCGGCGACGAAACTGCCGATCGCATGGCTCGCCAAACCCTCGACGCCCAGCTCAACCTCCTCGACCCCGCCTGGGGCGGCGTCTATCAATATTCCACCGATGGCGACTGGCAACACCCCCACTTCGAAAAAATCATGCAGATGCAAGCCGAGAATCTGCGCATTTATTCCCTCGCCTACGCGCAGTATCACGACGAAAAATACCGTCACGCCGCCGAGGCCATCCACGCCTACCTGATTTCCTTCCTCCACTCCCCCGACGGCGCCTTTTACACCAGCCAGGACGCCGATCTAATCGACGGCGTGCACGGCGGCGAATATTTCTCCCTCACCGACTCCCAGCGCCGCGCAAAGGCATCCCCCACATCGACACCCGCGAATACACGCGCGAAAACGCCTGGGCCATCCGCGGCCTGACCGTCCTCTTTGAATCCACCAACGACCCCGCCGCCCTGCAAGAAGCCACCGCCGCAACCAATTGGATCATCTCCAACCGGTCGCTCCCAGGCGGCGGTTTCTCCCACTACCACCAAGACCCCGCCGGTCCCTACCTAGGCGATACCCTCGCCATGGGCCAGGCCTTCCTCGAACTCTACGAAGCAACGGCCGATCGCCAATACCTCGCCCGCACCCAATCCGCCGCCGATTTTATAGCCACGCATTTCCATCGCCCCGGCACTGTTGGAATCGTGACATCCGACTCCCCCGCTGCGGATTTGCAGACCGCAGATCCCCTGGCCGCAGCCCCCGAATACGACGAAAACGTGGACTTAGCCCGATTCGCAAATCTTCTGAGTCAATACACCGGCCGATCCCCCGATCGCAAACTCGCCGACGCCGCCATGATGTACGTCGCAACGCCGCAGATCGCGCACGATCACGGAATTCAAGTCGCCGGCGCACTGCTTGCCGATGACGAACTTTCGCGCCCGGCCCTGCACATTGTCATCGTGGGAAAAAAATCAGACCCCAAAGCCGCCGATTTATTCGCCGCCGCGCCAAATCCCGACGGCGTTTAAACGCCTCGAATGGTATGACTCTTCCGAAGGCCCGCTGCTGAATTCAGATGTGGAATACCCCGCGCTCGATCAACCCGCCGCATTCGTTTGCAACGGCACCGCCTGCTCGCTCCCCGCTTTTAATCTCGATCAATTATCCAAACGAATCGCCCGCGCAAACGCCCCGTAATCCGGATTCTCTTAAGGATTCGCGCGCCTTCTTTTGCCTCTCCCTGCCCTCCGGTAGTTTCCGCAGGACGGGTGAGGGGCGGGCGCGCGATTCATTCACGATCCGGATATTCCTGATTTATCCCAGCGCATCGATCAGCGATCCCGGCGGAAAATTACTGAAAAGCGCCGACATATCGATCGGGCTCCCGTTCGTTTTCGCCTGCTGCAATCCGGACATCAAATCCTGGTGAAATTGTTCCGGCGTTACCCCGCTGCTCTGCAAGGTCTGGAAGAATTGCTGCATCGAATTCGTTCCGTCTGACACAGTCGTCGGCGTGGTTGTCCCGGATGCCGCGGTCCCGGACGCCGCCGTTTCCAGCGCCGTCTCCAGCGAGGTCGCCAGCCCGCTCACGGTTGGATTCGACGTCAGCGCGGTCGCCAAAGCCGAAGTTCCCGCGGCCGATTGCCCGCTCCCCGATGCGGTTTGCAGATAGGATGTAATGGCGCTGGAAATCGCCGCATTCGGGTCCGAACCGGCGGGGAGATTCTGCAATGCACTCGTAATGCTCGATTGCAAAGCGCTGTTTATTCCGCCCGATTGCTGGCTCTGGCCTCCGCCGCCGCCACCGCCATGGTGATGGTGGTGATGTTGCTGCCCCGAAACCTGCGACGTGGTTGCAAGTCCGCTGGCGGATGAGGAACTCACCTGGCTCGCGGCCGTGCTGTTGGCTGTATTGCTCGTTGAATTTGTGGCTTGAGTGGAGTTACTGGTGAGTTGCTGAAGCCACTGAAACAGACCCTGCGCGTTGCCCGCAATCCCGGAAATCAATGACATAGAGCGTCCCTTTCACTCTTCGTGATCCGCGCATGCAGGCCTCATCGGCAACCCCGCCCGAAAATCTTCACCTCATCCCTCCGCCGCAGCCGGTTTGACCTGCGGTATGTAGAGGCGTTATTGTCGAGGGTCTGTCCATTTATCTAGAAGGGTTGATTCATGCGAGCGAGCGAAATTCGACGAGGTCAGGCCGTCATCATCGACGGGAAGCTGTTTGTGGTGACCAACGCCGATCACAACACCCCAGGCAACCTGCGGGCCAAGGTGCAATTCAAACTCCGCGACGTCGGCAAAGGCACGATCATGGACAAGCGGGTCGGTGCCACGGATGACATCGAAACCACCACCCTCGACAGCCGTCAGGTCGAATACCTCTATTCCGACAACTCCGGGCACGTGGTCATGGATATGGAAACGTTCGACCAGACGCCGGTCCCCAAGGAAGTCTTTGGCGACGACATCCTCTACCTCAAGCCCAATACCCAGTTCACAGCCCAGTTCCACGAAGGAATCGTGGTGGCATACACCCTCCCGGCCTCGGTCGATCTGGAAGTGACGGACACCCCGCCGGTGATCAAAGGAGCCACGGCCACCAACCAGCTCAAGGAAGCGACCCTGGAGACAGGCCTCAAGACCCGCGTGCCGGGGTTCATCGTGACCGGGGAGAAGCTAAAGATTAGCACCGAAAACGGGGAGTACCTGAGCCGGGCCTAGCCAAATTGAACGGATAGCCATCCGTCGGGGCCATCATCGAAAGCGAATAAGGGTAGCGAATAAAGGGACATCACTACCTGCTTTTAGTGATGCCCCACGCGGATGTCACCTTCGAATCTTTGAATCGCCAGCCCGAGATCATCCGAGACCTATTGACCACTACTCGACCGTACGGCACGACCACATTTGCCGCGATGCTTCGCCGTGGCCCTTAGTTCTGCGTATGCTCCACTTGGCTGGCACGGCATAGGTCCTCGCGCGTGCGCCACTGGTGCTCGACGCCCCGCATCAGAAGGGCGCAGTCGAATGTCGCCGAGCCTGCCGGGAATTTCATCACGTCCTCAAAATAACTGGACTCGACTTGTTGGACAGCCAGCGGCTGAACAGACCATGCCTCACACCGCAGCTCCAATCCGTCGTAGCGGGCCGGATCACGGGTAGCCGAGTAGCCCAGCGCCCCGCCCTCGAAGAAACGAGAAGCCTCGCCAAGCGAAGAAAAAACCGAGCCGCTGGGCAAATCGTCAATCCGTTGGGCCACGACCTTCACCGCCACCTGTCTATCATCGCTCTGGAACGCAACGCTGAAGCGGTCACCCGATTCGTCAACGTTGAACCGCGCATGGTGGTGCTCCCCGGGCACCAGACGCCCGCCGAGCAACGCATTGAGGCGAGAATTGCTGTCACGCCGTGGGATGTATACGCCCTCCTCCGGGAGGCCGTCCCGATCCCACTCGACAGCAAAGCGGTGGGCCGCGTTCTCCGATCCAATCCCCACGGCAACAGGGAGAAAGGCAGGCCGGATTTTTTTTAAACGGATGAGGCAGATTCCGGCAATTGCATAGCCGCCAGCTAACTTCGGCCGAAATGGCGGAGGTAGAAGGCGTGAGGCCACCTCAACATCCACGCGATAATTCACCAGTATGCGGCGGTCGATCACACCTTGAATGGCTGGCAGCCGCATCATGGCTTTGAGAATAACGGATTACGAATGACCTGAAAATAGGCCCGCGCCAGCCCCTCTTGGCGTATTTAGATGCGGTTTACCCGCCATTCGCCTTGCTTTTTCACGCCACGCCGCGAATCCTCTTTAATTGCAATCGCTGCATGAGGGAGGTCAACTGCTGGAGAGTTTTCCTTGCCGCGGCGTCGCTTTGGGGGACCAGGAATCCGCATCGGAATTTGCCGTCAGGGCGCTCTCGCAAGGTTTGAACTCGGGCGGTTGTTTCCAGCGCGTGGTCTTCGCCGTGCAGCTTGATATGGACGACCGATCCCAAGGCCAGCTTGCTCGCGGTCACCGCGGCGAACCCCTCGTTGCTGACATCCAAAACCTGGCAGGCGGTTTCCCGACCGATGCCGACGATGATGTCCGTCGCCGCTGTGCTGACACGATACGACTCGCGGCTTTCGGCGGAAACGATCTCGCCGCTGCGCTCAAAGACAATCGCGTTCTGGGGAGTCAGGAGAATTTCCCGTACGATCGCACCCTGTTGGCAGAATCGCCGATTCGTCTCGCAAAAAGCGATGACGTCGCTGCCTAGTTCCGGCGTGATTGCATCCTCAAATATGGCGGTGAAACTTGTGCGATCGGATTTGATCACCGTGCCGGGATGGAGGTACTTCGTCTTCGACGGCGACGGAAGCAGCAAAAACATGGACTGACCCTTGGCAAGCATGTTTTTTCTCCGGGTTTCGCGTTTTCAACATATCGCCGCGCCCTTCGCCGCTGACGCGATGTGTCGAATTGGCATCAAATAATTATTAAATCCCCAACCAAATGTTAGCACCTCACATATCGGCAAACGAAGATTCGTGCTGGAGAAGGCGATTCCCGGTTTTGTGAGATGCCGATAAAATCGGCGAGGGGCGTTTATGGAAAAGAGATGGGGCGGGGAAGGGTCCGTTTCATCCGAACGAGGAGAGCGATTGGGATTACGATTACGGTTACGATTGGAAGGCGGTGGCGATGAGTTGTTTCCCCCTCGGACTTGGGAGGGCCAACGGATGGCAATCCGTTAGCTTTGGAAAAAAAAGAGCAGGATTGGAAGGGTGTGTCAACCCGCCTTAGAGTCGAGTTGGGGAATCGGAGGCAAAAATCAGGGGCGCAACCTCCGTAGGGGTGGCTGCGCCCTGGTTGAATTATTTGGCCGACCGCGGGATTTACACCCGGATTTTCACCGGCGCTTCGGTGGCCGAGGCTGCGGCTTGGCGGATCACCGAATCTTCCGAACTATTCGCGGAGACCGCTTTCAATTCGGTGGCGGGCGCTGGTCGTCGCGGAAGCTGGCGAGCGCTGCGACGGCGGCGAGGCGGGCCGTGGGGAGGAAGAAGCCGTTGGAATTCCGGACGACTTCGATCAAGGGGGCGACGGCGCGGGGGTCGCCGAGGGCGGCGAGGGCCCGAATCGCTTCGGCGCTGGGCTCGGCGTGGGTGTCTCGGACCGCGACGAGCAATGACTCGACGGCGCGGCGGTCGCCGAGACGGCCTAGGCTGCCGGCAGCGGCGGCGCGGACGACGGGGTGATAGAAGCCGTCGGCGTTTTGCAGCACGTCAATCAGCGGCTGGACCGCCGCGGAATTGGCGAGCGAGCCGAGGGACGTGGCGGCATCGCGGGCGACATCCGCATCGGAATTCCGCAAGGACGCGATGAGCGCGGCAGCGGAAGCCTCGATCGGCGACTGGGTGGCCGCGACCGCGGCGGGTTGTTTGGCCTCGACGCTGGTGGCCGGGATTTCGGCGGCGTTGGTCGGCTTGGATTTGGACGGAGCCGACGTGAATCGGCTGGCGGAACGCTGGGTCGAGCTTTTGCTCGAAGTCTTCTTGCGCGGCATGGTTCGTTTCTCCTGGGGTTGGTGTTCGATTTTTTGGTTCGATCAATTGATACAACGAGCGAGGCTTATCGGACGAAATACCCTCAATGCTTCAAAACAATTTGAGAAGAAGCGGGTTTCGTGGCCGCAAGGACGATCCAACCGAACATGGAGGAACGCCGATGCGGTGAGGCAAATTATACTACGCGGAAGTTCCGCTTCAAGCGGGGTGAGGAAAAATGTAGGCAGGGAAATGAGCGGCGTCAGGCGCTGCGGGCGAAATATTCCTTTTCCAGTTCGCGCAATTTTTCGGCAAGAGCATCATGCTCTTGCGCAATTTGCCGCAGGCGCTGGGGATCGCGGGCAAATTTGGGGTCGATCATGTTTTCCTGGCAGCGGGCGATTTCCTTTTCCGTGGCCGCGATCTGCTTTTCCAATTCCTCAACGGCAAGGCGCCCGAACCGGCGGGAATAGGGATTTTGCGGATTGCGCGAGTGAGCCCCCCTAACACCTTGGTGCTCGCCCGCCTGGTCCCCTGGCCGAGCTTCCCTATCGCCCGGCGGATTTGGGGATTTCTTCTTTTTAGATTGCGATTGACGGGCGGCCTTGGCGGCTTGGGCCTCGGCCTCTTTGGCGGCCGCAGCAGTCTCGGCTTTCTTTTTTTGCGCCGGCGTGGGCCCAGGCTGTGTAATTGCCGTCGAAGGAAACGATATCCGGCGGCTCGAGGATCAGCAGGCGCTGGGTGACTTTATCCAGGAAATAGCGATCGTGGCTGACGCAGACGACTGTACCGTCGAAATCATTCAGGGCACGCTCGAGGGCTTCGCAGGAATTGATATCGAGGTGGTTCGTCGGCTCGTCCATGACCAGGACGTTGGGGCGATCGATGAGGAGCTGGGCGATGGCGACTCTGGCGCGTTCGCCGCCGCTGAGCATACGGATGGGTTTGTCAATGTCTTCGTTGCGGAAGAGCATGAGGGCCAGGACCGCGCGAACGTCGGCGTCGTTGACATCGCGGCCGACGCGGACTTCCTCAGAAACGGTGTGATCGGGATTGAATTCGCCGAGGCGCTGATCGTAGTAGCCGAGTTTGAGGCTCGCGCCCAGCGGACTTCGCCGGCGTCGAGTTCGCGCTTGCCAAGGAGGACTTCGAGGAGTGTAGTTTTTCCGGAGCCATTGGGGCCGATGATTCCGATGCGCTCGCCGCGCGTGATATCGAGTTTGACGTCGGACCAGAGGGGTTTGTCGCCGTAGCGCTTGGTTAGTTCCTTGACGCGGAGCACGCGATCGCCGGCGCGGAGATCGCTGTTCATGGAGACGCGGATTTTGCTCGTGGTCTCGACGCTTTTGATGAGGTCGTCGCTGGCGAGCAGGCGCTGGAGGCGTTTGTCGCGGCCCTTGGCTTCCTTGCGCGCTGACCGGCGCCGAAGCGGCGGATGAATTCGGACTGCTTGGCGATATCCGCCTGCTGCTCTTCGTAAGCGCGCTGCTGAGACAGTTCGTGCAATTTGCGCTGCTCGACGTAGGCGGAATAGTTGCCCGGATAACTTTTGAGCTTGGCGCCAGTGAGCCAGACGATGCGCGTGGCCAGGCGATCGAGCAGATAGCGATCGTGACTGACGAGGAGCACGGCGCCCGGGAAACTCGCGAGATATTCCTCGAGCCAGGCGATGGCGGTCAGATCGAGGTGATTGGTCGGCTCGTCTAGCAGGAGGAGATCACACTGGCCGGTGAGGAGTTTGGCCAGGGCGAGTCTGGATCTCTGGCCGCCGGAAAGAGTCGCGACGTTTTGTTCCCACGACTCCGGCGGCAGGCCGACGCCTTCGAGCATGGCTTCGAGTTTGTGTCGCCAGGCGTATCCGCCGGCGAGTTCGAAATCGTGCTGCGCTTCCTGATATTGGTGGAGAATTTTTTCGAGTTTCTCGCCGGTGACGTGGGCCATCTCGTGTTCCAACTTGCGCAGGCGATGGGATAGATCGTGAAGTGTCGAAAAGGCAAGTTCGGCCTCGTCCATGACGGTGTTGGCGGGATCAAAGACGGGGTCTTGCTCGAGATAGCCGAATTTGACGCCGTCGGCGATGGAGACAGTGCCGGCGTCGACGGGCAATTGTTTGGTAAGAACGCGGAAGAGCGTGGTTTTTCCGCTGCCATTGTCGCCGATGAGCCCGATGCGGCTCGCCGCGGTCGATGGAGAAGGCGAGCTTGTCGAACATGACGCGCCGGCCGAAGGTTTTTTCGATATCGAGTAGTGTTGCCAGTGCCATAATGAAAATCCGATGAGTCGATGCGGGGACCGGTCATCGGGAAACCGGAGCCATTTGTATCAGGCGGATGACTGGTTTGAAATCTCGGCGAGCTGCAAGCAGCTTAAGGCCCATTAACCGCGGGTGTTTGTTGGACGGCGCGTTTGCCGGGTCTGAGGGAAAGATCGTCGGTCATCACATAGACCAGGATCATGGCGAGCATCAAGGCCACCGCGACCCAGACGCGCCAATCTTTATGGGCATGCTTCCAAAAATGATGGCGTTCGTGGACGTGATCCCGCGGTTTGGATCCCTCGCTCTCAACATTGTGCTTTTGGGCGGCCATCTGCTTTCACCGTAAGGCGACTTCCAGACGAGGCGATCTTTGCCGCAGTTGGGGGAGAGACCCATCACCCATCCCGCGGAATCTAGCAGAGGAACGGGGCGACGGGAATAAGAGCTACACGTTCGCCGTCTGCGAACTTGCCGCCGCCTTGGCGGCTTCCCTGGCGGCGGTGGATTGCTCCCTGTTGCGGTCGTGCTCTTCCTTTAAGGGGACCAGGATCTCGATCACCTGGCTGAGGACGCGGATTTGGGAGAGGGTGGCCTCTACGCGGATGACTTTTTCGGGGGGATATTTGCTCAAAATCGGGCGGGTTTCACGTTCGTACACTTCCAGCCGTTTGCGGATGACGGCGTCGCTAGCGTCGTCGAAACGGTTTTCCTTCAATGCCCGGCGGCGCAGGCGCTCGACCATTTTGGTTTTGTCGGCGCAGACGAGGTGAATCACTTTCAGGACATTGATCGTTTCGTCGAGGAGTTCGGCCTGCTGGATATTTCTGGGGATGCCGTCGAGAACGAGAATTTCGCTGTCGGGGTGGAACTGATTGATCATTTCCATCCCCTTGATGTACTGCTTCCACAGACGAATGGTCAGTTCGTCGGGGACGAGCTGGCCTTTGCCGGCGTATTCCCAGAAGACGCGGCCCATTTCGCTTTGAAGATCGAGGGAGCGGAAGATTTCGCCGGTGGCGGAATGATAGAAGCCGGGGATGGAGCCGAGGATTTTTCCCTGGGTTCCCTTTCCGCTGCCCGGGTGCCGAAGAGAAGGATGGCTTTGTAACGCATGTCCATGGGGTATATCGGTACGATTTTGAAGCGGCTCAATCGGACGCTTCGATGCCTAAATCTTTCACTTTTTTATTGAGCGTGTTGCGGTTGATTCCGAGAAAATCGGCGGCCTTGGTCTTGACCCCGCCGCATTTGGCCAGGGCGCGGTCGATGAGGGCGTGCTCGATTTGCTCGATCACCAGGGAGTATATCTCCCCTTCGCGCATTTCGTAATCGGCGATCGCCTGATCGGCGAGGCGGCGGGTGAGGGTTTCAATGGATTCGCTGGATTGGGCCTGGCGGCGCTGCTGGGCAAAAATGCGGACGCTCAGGGGGAGCAATTCCTCGTGGAAATCCTCATCCGTGCTGAGGACCACGGCGCGCTCGATGGTGTTTTCCAGTTCGCGGACGTTCCCGGGCCAGGGATAGCGGAGCAGGACGTTGAGCATATCGCGGCTGATTCGCCGCAGCTTTCGCTCGTTTTGCGAATTGTATTTATCGAGGAAGAAGTCGATCAGGCGCGGGACGTCTTCGCGGCGATTGCGTAACGGAGGGAGATAGACGCTGACGACGTTGAGGCGGTAGAAAAGGTCCTCGCGGAAAGCGCCCTTGGCGACTTGTTCCTGGAGATCGACGTTGGTGGCGGCGATGACTCGGACGTCGACCTTGACGGTTTGCGTGTCGCCGACGCGCTCGAATTCGCGCTCCTGTAGAACGCGCAGAAGCTTGACCTGCAACTGGGGCTCGAGGGTGCCGATTTCGTCGAGGAAAATCGTGCCGGCATCGGCGGCCTCGAAGCGGCCCTGTTTGTCGCGGATGGCGCCGGTGAAGGAGCCTTTGACGTGGCCGAAGAGTTCGCTTTCCAGAAGCGTGCCGCTGAGTGCGCCGCAGTTGACGCGGATGAAGCTTTTGTCCTTGCGGGGGGAGTTATAGTGAATCGCCTTGGCGATCATTTCCTTTCCGGTGCCGGTTTCTCCCAAAAGTAAAACCGTCGCGCGGCTGTTGGCGACCTGGCCGACGGTAGCGAAGACTTCGTGCATCGCGGGGGAGTCGCCGATGATGTTTTCGAAACGGTAGCGATCGCGCACCTGGGCGCGGAGCTGGGCGTTCTCCTCGAGGAGTTCTTCCTTCTGGCGCATCATCATGCGGTTGATTTGAATGGCTTGCGCCAAAAAGGCGGAAATGATTTCCAGGAAAGTTTGATCGCCCTGCAGCGCTTCGGTCGTGGCCAGCGGTTTGTCGACGGAAAGGGCCCCGGCGGTGCGGCCTTCGATCTTAATGGGGATGCAGAGGAAGCTCATCGGGGTGCCGGAGTCGGGGGCGAGGCGGCCGGTTTTGTTGAGGAAATCGGGTTCCAAGCGGACGTCCTGAATAATCCGTGCCCGTCCGGTGGCGACTACGTTCCCGGTAATTCCTTCACCCAAGGCGTACTTGCCGCGTTCGATGTCTTCGGGGGGGATGCCGACTGCCGCCTCTGTGCGCAGTCGGCCGGAGGAATCATCGAGGAGGACGAGGGCGCCGCGCCGCATATCCAGCTTTTCTGAAATGATTTGCATCATCTTTCCGAACGCATCGCGGAGATCGAGCGTGGAGGAAAGAATGCGGCCGATCTCCATGAGAATGGCCAATTCCTGTTCAGAGGAAGCGCGGGGTGCTTGGGAATTAGGCGGCATGGACCCTTCCATGTCTATAATGTACGCAGGAGGAGCGGCGAGGGCAAATTTGCACCCATAAATCGATGAAAAGTCTTGAGTAATCGAGATTTGAGTCGCCGCGACGGACTGTCGATAGGGATATTAACGATTTTTCCGCCTGTTAGAAGCGCCGCGGCGGTCGAGAGCGTGCATATGTGGTCGTTTTGGCTGATGGCGGCGGGGTTCGGGGCGCTGGGGGCGGCAGGGGCACTCTTTTACCTATTTCGTCAGGTCCGGAGTCAGAACGCCGTTCAGCAATCCCTCGCCGAACGCACGGCGACGGTGAATCGGCTTCTAGAGTTTTCCCAAACCATCCAGGGCGCCGGCAAGCCGGATCAAATCTTTGCGTCTCTTACCCATTACTTGAAATCAGAACTTGGGCTTTGGGGGCTGGTGATCCTGACCAACGAGGCGGATGCCGTGCCGGCGATCGAACTGCGCGGCGTGGCCCGAGAATTTGATTTCAACAGCGGCGCTGGCGGAGATGGAACCGGCGCTATGCCCGTGCCTGCGTCAGAATCTGCCGCGCGTTTTTAAGCCGGATAATTCACCGGTGCGGTGCGGCGTGGATTCGTGTTTGCACTTGCCGACGACTCACGCGGCGTATTGCATTCCGTTCACGATTGGGACGAAGGTTCAGGCCGTCGCCCACATGGTTCTGCCGGTGCGCATGGAGTGGAACGAGCAGCGCCAGCAACTGGCGCAAACATACATCAACAGCGCACAGTCGGTGCTGACATCGCTAAACCTGCTGGCGGAGGCCGAAAAACAGTCGATGACGGATGCGCTGACGGGACTGTACAACCGCCGATCAATGGATCAACTGCTTCAGCGCGAAGTGGCGATGGCGGAACGATATGGGCATCCGATGTCGCTGGTGATGATCGACCTGGATTACTTCAAGGAGATCAACGACGCGCACGGGCACGCAGCGGGCGATCACATGCTTCGCGCGTTTGCGGATTGCGTGCGGATCACGCTGCGGAAGACGGATCTGGCGTTTCGGTATGGGGGAGATGAGTTCGTCATTGCGCTGCCGCAGACGCCGCTGTTTCAAGCGCAGCAGGTTGTGCAGAAGCTCCGGCAGGCGTTTTTGTCGGTCGACTTCTCGCACGCCATCACGCATCTGGACAAGAATCCGACCCTGAGCATTGGGGTCGCCGAGCGGAGCAAGACGGGGAACATATTGACGCTGGCGAGCCTTCTGTCCGCGGCTGATCAAGCGCTTTATAACGCCAAAAACAGCAATCGGAATTGCGTCCGTGTCTTCGAGCCTCCACAGGCTGCATAAACGGACCCGCCCAATATCACCTCAAATTGCACTGCAACTGCCGCTTGGCATTAATCTTATCCGTCAAATTGAGGCGGATATTTTTGTGTTGCCCATGTAAATTGGTGTAGGATATAGGGCAAGCGTAACTCTTAAGTGGCGGCAGAAGTCCTGTGGAGACAGGGGGCTTTGCGATGCAAATGGCAGTAGGGCAGGCAGTTTCAGATCGCCCGGTCATGGGCGCATTGCCGGAATTTGAATCGCGCTTCATCGTTCAATCGTCGGCGATGACCCGCGTTCAACAGGCGGCGAAGGCCGTGGCCACGCGCGCAAGCACCGTGATGCTTCTGGGGGAAACCGGCAGCGGCAAGGAGATGCTGGCGCGGTTCGTTCACGAGAATTCCCCGCGGAAAAATCAGCCGTTTATTCCCGTCGACTGCTCGGCGTTGACCGAAACATTATTTGAAAGCCAGCTATTCGGGCACGTCAAAGGGGCATTCACCGGGGCTGTGCGCGATACCATGGGTTTCGTTCGCGCCGCCGACGGCGGGACGCTTTTTCTGGACGAAGTGGGCGAATTAACGCTGAATTTACAGGCAAAATTGCTGCGCGTGTTGCAGGAGCGCTGCGTCGTTCCGGTGGGCGGCACGCAGGCGTCTCCCGTTGACGTGCGCGTGGTCTGCGCCACGAATCGGGATTTGCAGGCGATGGTGGAACAAGAGACGTTTCGCCAGGATCTGTTTTTCCGAATCAACGTGGTGGTGCTGCGGGTTCCGCCGTTGCGCGAGCGCACGGAAGACATCGTGGCGTTGTCGGAATATTTCCTGGCGCGGCAGGCGGGGATGAGCCAGGAGCCGCGGAAATCTCTGCATCCCGACGCGGTGCAAAGCCTGATCAAATACAACTGGCCGGGGAACATCCGCGAGCTTTTCAATGTTTTGGAGCACGGGCACATCATGTCGCTGGGCCCGGTCGTTGAGTTAAGCGATTTGCCTCCCCCACTGAGCAATTCCGGGTTTGCGGGGCGCGTTCATGCGTCGGAGTTGAATCTCCAGCGGCTGGAGCGGAATGCGATCATCGAAGCGTTGAAGCGCACGCGATTTAACCGCGCGGCGGCATGCCGTCTTTTGGGAATTGAGGCGCGTCGCTTGAATCGCCGAATTCTCGCCTTGCGCATCCCCCTGCCCTAGCCCATCTTACTATTTCTCGCGTTTTCAATCAGGTTATAATACGAGGGCGCGGCCAAAATGGTATTTTTCCGCCATATCCATTTATAATCAAACAAGTTACGCGATCATCATACCCCCCACCACCCACCATTATGGCCGGTCGCGGTGCTTTGTTTGAATTTGAATGCAAAGGGCAATGCCAGCCATAACCGTATTTATTTAGGGCACTTAGCATCAGATCGACGGACCTAATTTTAGGCGGCACGCGGTTCGTTATAGCTTCCCGCGTAAGGCAGCGCCCATGAGCTAGGGCCATAAGGCTCTGTCCCTGTTGGGTGCGGATGCTTGCTCGATGGTGAGCTGGCATCGGGTGCTGCGGTAAGTGGATGGGTCGATCGCCGTAGCAGTTTTGATCGAATCCCAATTTGTTGTTCAGCCGTGTTCAGGGAGTCCCCCGCTGCGCGAGCCGCATGCCTAGAGCAGTGGCTTCGTTGTGGGTGTTGTGTGTACCGCCGGGAATTGTGCGGGGTGAGGTCCCCGTGATTTTCGGCGGAATTCGGAGTGGTGAAATAAGACAAGTCCCCTAACGGGGCCGAGGAGAGAATCATGAGTATCGTGGAGTCAACGAAGTCGAAGACACCCCGTATTACGCGACTTGAAGCCGTTGCCGGCGGAGCAATCATTGCTGCCGCCGTTTTCGCGGCTGCTCCGAAGTTCGCGTCCGCTCAATCCATTCAAATGCAGGTTTCGGGCGGCACCACGACCGACCCCACGGCCGCTGGCGCACTGACTTGGTTCAATACCTCGAACTGGAATAATGCCGGTGTTACCGGGACCCTTCCGGAAAGCGACACGGGCTCGCTCACCGCGCAAAACATCGCACCGGATAACGCCACGATGCCATCGGTGGGCTTGGTGTTTGATCCGGTCAACGACCCCAACGCGGCAGGACTTGGCGGTAACGCATATGTGGCGAACTTGGACGAGATTTCCGGTTCGACCTATATCGCTTCGGTTGCAGGAACTTATGCCGCTCCGGCAAAGCTCACGATCGAAAGCGGCACCCTCATCGCCGGCACAGCCACGGTTGGGCGCGATAGTCAGGGAATCCTGGCTCTCAACGGCGGAGCGTTCCTCACCGTCGGCTCAATCAAAATCCAAGGCACAAACAAGGCCGTTACGGCTATTGGTACTGGGACCTTCGAATATCACGGAGGAACATTAGATGCCGAACAGGGCATCCAGCTCGGCTCGGGCGCTTGCAGTACGGGTCTAACCAAGACTTCAGCCGGTGTCGGCTACTTCACGGTCTACAACGATGGCCCCGCCGGCGCGATTCTCAGCCAGAACGGTTTCCAGATCGCCACCAACACCAACCAGGCGGGCACGATCGGAATTGTTGAATTCCACTATGACATCAACACGGGTGGAATCGGCGGAACCCGCCCGATCCAAACCAACGTGGACCAGGGCAACGGCGAAACCGGTCAGGGCATCCTGCACATCCAAAATAACACCAACAATTCGGCGCGATTGAACCTTGTTCTTGACGCGGCGCCGAGCGTCATCGGCGGCCTCGTGCAGAATCTGGGCCTGTTCGATGACACCGTCATCTCGGGCTCCGGCACGTATCCGAAGGCCTTCTATTCAGTGGATGGCACGACGGTATTCACGCAAGGCGCCACCATCACGGCGGCATACATGGGCACGTCGTATAGCTGGACGATCAGCTATAGCGGGCAGATCAACTTCACGAATACGGCCACGTCAGGCTACGACTCGTCGGGAATCGATGCGGTTGGCGGCAACGACGTGGTACTGATCGGATTGCCGTCGGGCGGCGCTCCGCCGATCCCGGAACCGACCAGCTTGGCGCTACTCGGTGGCGCGGGCGGGATGATTATGGCCCGTCGCAGAAACAGGAAAGAAAACCAGGCCCCCAAAGCGTAAAGCGCTGGCAGGTCTGAGCTAAAACTCTCCGCTACACCCCCGGCTCCTACCCTACAATGCCCCGGGGGTTTTTTATGCGCCGAGTTCGCCCCAAGTTTGAAGGCGCTTATGGGACCGGGTTACCAAAGTAGTATGCTATTCGTCTATCCATATTGATAACAAGGACTTAAATATCAAAATCACATATGTCCACCTACCAAAATGGCGGGTCTGGGCACGAGGTGAAGAATATAGAACCAGCAGTCTGATTGTTATAACAGATGATTTGATAGGAAGTTAAAGAATTAATTGCCGATAGAAACAGCCGCGGCACGCAGTTAGCTGTTCATCGGGTGACCTAGTGGCTGCGGTGTTCGAAAGGACCCGCAGATTTGAAGATGAAAGCCGTCGTTGCCGAGTAAGGTGGCCACCGGCAGTTTAAAACTCTCCGCTACACCCCCGGCTCCTACCCTACAATGCCCCGGGGGTTTTTTTATGCGCCCGCCGAGAAGCAGCGCGAGGGTTTACTGGCCGATCTTGACGTAGTCTCTCCAAAACTCGCGATAGGCGCCCTCGATGGCACGCACGAATCCAGGCACGTCCGTCAGGGGTGAGCTGCGCATTCTTTCCCGCAAGCTTGCGCGGAGGGCGGGAAGGCGCGGGAGGTCATTTGCCCAGGCGTCGGCGAGGCGGACGAACTCGGATTCGTCGGCAGCGGCCAGATCAGTCAGTTGCAAATTGCTCAATTGACTCAAGCCGGCACGCCCCACGCTGGTCTTGCCCACAAGCGTCAACACGGGGACGCCCATCCAATAAGAGTCGAGGCTCGTGGTATGACCGTTGTAAGGCAAGGTATCCAATCCGAGATCGATCCGCTGATAGGTCTGGAGGTATTGCCGGCGGGGCTGCTGAGGAACGAATTCGATGCGATCCTGGCCGAGCTGGCGAAGAACCGTCTCGCGCGCGGAACCGGGCGGGGCCATGAGGAGGATCCGCGAATCTGGAATTTGATCGAGAACGGTTTTCCACCTCCGCAGGGTTTCGGGTGTGACTTTGCAGAAGTTGTTCAGGCAGCCAAAAGTTAGGCGCCCGGATGAAATGGCCGGGAGGGGACCGACGTCCGGACCATCAAGCACGTCCATCGACTTGGGATCGTAACACCAAAAACTGTGTGGGAGCCGATGGACTTTTTCCGCGTAATGGCTGTCGGTTCGCCCGGCGGGATCGAGGTAGGGGTCGCTGAGGCGCCAGTCGATTGTTTCGAGGCCGGTGCCGCCGGGATAGCCGCCGAAGGTGACTTGGATTGGGGCGGGCTTGCGAGCGAAGAGAGGCAAGCGATTTCCCGCTGATTGCCCGGCCAGATCGACGAGAATATCGATCTTGTCGGCGCGGATCGTTCGTTCGGCGGTTTCGTCGTCCATCAGCTGGATATTCCGCCAGGCGACAGCAGCGGCGGAAACCTTTTGCGTGACGGAATCGACTCTGGGGGAATTGGAATAGCAATAGGCCTGGATGGATAGGCGGTCGTGTCCGGTAATCAGCGGCAGGAGATTTCTTCCGACAGGATGGTCGCGGAAGTCGGCGGAGACGTAGCCGACGCGAAGGACCCGCTCGGGATGGCGATCGTTATCATGGGGGCGGGCCAGCGCCTTGAGCGGCGCGGCGTGCAGTTGAGACCAGCGCTTGGCTTCGGCGAGAATCGCGGCGGGATCGTCGTGCGAATAATGCAGGGAAAAGACGAGATTGCCGTGGTACTCGGTGTCGGCGGGCGCAAGGGCCATGGCTCGGCGATAGCAATCTTCGGATTCGGCCAGGCGGCCGAGTTGTCGCAGGGCGTTGCCGAGATTATTGAATGCTGGGGCGAAATTTGGGCGGAGGTGGATCGCTTTGTTGCACGCCTCGACGGCGCCGTCGGGATCATTCTGATCGCATAGAGCATTTCCGAGATTGTTGAGGGCCTCGGGATAATCCGGGCGCACGCCGAGCGCTTTGCGATAGCTTTCGATGGCTTCGCGGACTTTGCCAATGGTGCGAAGGGCGATGCCGAGGTTGTAATGGGCGTCGGCCAGTTGAGGATCGAGTTCAACGGCGCGGCGATACTCGGCAATGGCTTCGTCGAATTTGGCGGTGTTTCTCAGGGCTTCGCCCAGGTTGTTATGTCCGGCGGCGAAATTGGGGGCGATGGTGAGGAGCTTGCGGTAAGTTGAGATGGCGCGGGGGAGGTCTCCCTTGGACATCAGGGCGGCGGCGAGATTATTCAGGGCCTCGGGGTAATCCGGGCGGAGGGTGAGGGCCTGCTCGAATTCGGCGATGGCTTCATCGGGGTTCCCCGATGAGGCGAGGGCCACGCCGAGGTTGTACGCCAGTTGCGGGACGCGCGGGTGACGGACGATTGCCTTTCGCAAAACTTCGATTGCGCGGTCGAACTGACCGGTGGAGAGCAGGGCGTTGCCTAGATTGTTGCACGCCGAGGCGGATGCGGGATCGATTGCCACGGCCCGCTCGAACTCGGCGACGGCGGCGGTTTTCTGGCCGGATTGAATCAGTAGAATCGCCAGTTCCTGAATGACGTCGGCATCTCGCGGCTTGAGAGTCAGGGCCTGGCGGAAAAGTTGTTCCGCTTCGCGGATGCGCTCCCCCTGCTGAGCACGGCGGGCTCGCTGAAGAATTTCGTCAATGTTGCCGAACGGTTTCAACGCGAAATTCCCTCTTGCCATGCGCGGCGAAAGGCGGACTCAACATCGGCGGCAAAGGCGCGGGCGTCGAGCAACCGCGAGGCGCGCATTTTTTCTCGGAGCGAGGGACGCAACTCCTCCAGACCGGTCATGGCGGCGGCCTTTTTCACGTATTCATCTTCGGAGCCAGCGGCCAGTTCCGCTAGCCCGAGATTTGTCAGCAAGCTGAGTCCGACGCGGCTGGCGTGAGTTTTGCCGGTCAATGTTACGACGGGAACGCCCATCCAGATCGCCTCGCAGGTTGTGGTTGTGCCGTTATAAGGATAGGTATCCAGGGCGATGTCCATCTCGGCATAGGTTTGCAAATGCTGGTGAATGGATGGGGATTTGCCGCGGAGATCGATGCGCGCGGGGTTGATGCCGACGGATGTAAAACGATGGAGAAATTCCGCCCTTGCTTCCGAGTCGCTCAATCCGGCGTTCTTGATCAGCAAACGGCTGTTGGGAACGGACTGGAGAATCCGAATCCATAGATCTGTCACCTTTTGATTCATTTTGGCCAGGTTGTTGAATGAACCGAAGGTGATGAAGCCGTTGCGCTTGGCGGGTTGCGGTGAGACTTCCGGCGCATCGGATGGGGGTTGATAGCAGACAAAGCTGTGCGGCAATCGGAGGAGTTTCTCACTGTAATATCCCTCGGTCATTCCGGGGGGATCGGCGTGGAAGTCCGTGAGGCGGTAATCCATGACGGAGAGACCCGTCGTGTCGGGACAGCCGAGGTAGGTGAATTGAACGGGAGCGGGTTTGCGGGCGAAGACGAGGAGGCGGTTGCCTGCGGTGTGGCCGGCCAAATCAACGAGGATGTCGATCTTATCCGCGCGGATCATGTCGGAAAGATTTTGATCGGTGACTCCTGTCGTGTCGCGCCAGTGGTGGACGAGTTTTTTCAATCGCGCTGTCGTCGCGTCACCTTTTAGCAAATCGGCATAGGCAAAAGTCTCCACCTGGTTCCGATCGTGACCGGCGAGGAGGCTTTCGATGAAGAATCCTACGGAGTGCTCACGGAAATCGGGGGAAACATAGCCAACGCGCAATCTTCGGTTGGGATCGCGATCAACATCGTAGGGATTAATCTGAGTTGCCAAGGGTTTGGCAAAGCGATCATTCCATTTTTGATGCTCGGCGAAAATTTCGCCGGGTCGGGGTCGGGAAGAAAATGCAGGGCCCAGAGAAGATTGTCGGCGGCGGGTGGATAGTTTTCCGCGCCGGAACGAATCAATGGCCTCGGGGATGTGGTTCATACCGAGGAGGGCGTTTCCTAGATTTGAATAAGCCTCGGCAAAATCAGGTCGCAAGCTGATCGCGCCCGTGCACGCGGCCGCGGATTCATGGAAACGGGCGGCGATGGAGAGGCTGTTCCCGAGATTGCTAAACGCCTCGGCAAAATCCGGCTTGATGGCGATCGCCTGGCGGTAGATTTCGATGGCTTCTTCGGTTTTTCCCTGACGCTCCAGGGCGCCAGCGAGATTATTCAGGGCCTGGGGATGGGGGCCAATGGCGGCGGTTTTGCGGAAATTTTCGACGGCGCCGTCCCAGTCGCCGGTGGCCCGATAGGCATCGGCCAGATTGTAGTACGAACCCGCGTCGTCCTTGTTGTATTGGATCGCGCTGCGGTAGGCGGAAATTGCCCCTTTCCAATCGGTCATCGCGCCCAGGGCGCAGCCGAGGTTAAACCAGGCCTGGGACCAATCGGACCGAATGGCAATGGCGCGGCGGCATGCCGCTGCCGCCTCAGCGGGCGCGAGAGGGCAAGAAGCACGACCGCGAGATTCAACTGGAAATCGGCGCGGCGCGGATCGATTGATGCGGCCCGCTCGAGCGGAGGCAGGGCTTCTCGCGCTCGCGCGGTTTGAAAAAGGAGAGTCCCGAGGAGATGGAGAGCCTGCGGGTCGTTGGGTTTTTCGGAGATTGCTTTTCTATAAAGCGTCTCGGCCTGGTCGAGGCGTCCGGCCTGGTGATGGGCGGCGGCGAGGGTGAGTGATTCGCTGGTCATCCCGGCGATTTGCAGTATTCGACCCAGATTCGGCGAAGAGCCGCTTCGAAGCCGCGGGCGAATTTTGCTCCGTCCATGAGGGCGGATTCCTGCATGCGCGGACGCAAGGATGCCCGCAGCTCCCCGAGGCGCGCGGTGTCTGCGGCAAGGTCGGCGGCAATTTTAGTAAATTCCTCGGGGGTTTGGGCCGCAAGATTCTGGAGATTCAGATTCGACAGGGCCGTGTAAGAAGCGCGTCCCATGACCGTTGGACTGACGAGAGTCACGACGGGAACCCCCATCCATAAGGAATCGAACGTGGTGGTATGCCCGCTGCACGGATAGGTGTCGAGGGCGACATCGATTCGGTTGAACACGCGCAGATATTTCGCACGGAGCAGGCGGTCCATGAATTCAACCCGCTCCATGCTGATCCCTTTTTGGACGAACCGATCGGTGACGCGCTGCCGAGCCGAGCCTGGGGGCGCGAGCATGATGAACCGGGACGAGGGAACGGCTGCAAGGACGTCGGCCCACATGTCGAGCGTTTCGTCGTTGATTTTCCCAAACGTGTTGAGAGAGCCGAAGGTGATGAAGGCGGCGTTCTTCGCCGGGAGAGGACCGACGATCGGCTCCTTCGTCATCGGATCGTAACACCAGAAACAATCGGGAAGAGGCATGGCAAGCTCGTTTCCCGGTGCGGCCACGGTTGGCGGGCCGTCGGGCGGTTCGAGAAAGCGGTCGGTGAGCCGCCAGTCGATGGTGTCGAGGCCCGACGTTCCGGGGTATCCCAGCCAACTGACCTGCACGGGCGCGGGTTTTCGCGCGAATGCGAGAAGGCGATTCCCCAGGGTGTGAAGCTTCAAATCGACGAGAATGTCGATCCCATCTTTGCGAATCTGCTCGGCCAAGTCCTCATCGTGCCAGCCATGGGTGAAGCACCAAGTATCGGCGTAGGTTTGAAACCTTTTCGTGGAGTCATCCGGTTCGTCAACATCGGCGTAGCAAAAAATCTCATATTGGGCGTGATCGAGATGGCTTAGAAGCGGTTCCAGGAAGAACTCACTGGCGTGGGCGAAAAAATCGGAGGATGAATAGCCGATGCGCAGGCGGCGTGTGGGATCGCGATCATTCTCATGGGCGCGGAGTTGCGATTTGAGCGGCGCCGAATGCAGCTCGTTCCAACGGCGCATTTCGTCGGCCAGGACGCGCAAATCCATTTCCCCATAGTTCACAGTGCCGATAAACGTGCTTCGGTATGCGGCGCTGTCCGGGCGCAATTCGACGGCTTTGCGATAACTGGCCAGAGCCTCGGGTATCTTTCCCAGATCCTTTTGAATGTTGCCTAGATTGTTGTGAACGTCGGCGCGGTCGGGATTGAGATAGAGGGCGCGGCGGCAGGCGGTGAGGGCCTCGTCGTATTTCCCCTGGGTCCAGAGGGAATGGCCGAGATTGTTGTAAGCGACGGCATCATTGGGACGCGCGGCAATGACCTGGCGAAAGGCTGTTTCCGCGTCCTCCTGGCGACCCAGGGTGCCCAGGGCGCTGCCGAGGTTGTTCAGGGCGTCGACAAAATCGGCGCGAATGGCGAGGGTCTGGCGGAACATGGCGATCGCCTCCGGCAGGCGATGCATGGTCGCCAGGGCGATGCCGATATCGTTGGACGCCTCGGCGTAGTCGGGCTTCAGCTCAAGCGCACGCATCAGGGGTGCAATCGCCTCATGGGGCTTGCCCGACGTGCGCAGGACCACGCCCATGGCGTAATGCAGATCGGCGCGCTGATCGTTCTTGGCGACGGCAAGCTGAATATGCTCCAGGGCAGCCTGGGGTTTTCCCTGTCTATATTCGAGAACGGCAATGCGATAGAGCAAATCGGGGGAATCGGGTTCGTGTTCCAGGAGCTGCTGAAAATGAACGCGCGCCTGTTCGAGATCGCCCGCCTTCTCGTGCCGGAGCGCTTGTTCGAGAATTTGTTCCGCCGTCATCTCCGCCATCGCCAAACTTCCTACACGACAGGGCCGTTTGGGGCAACTGCCTGGCGCCACATGCGGCGGTAGGCCGCTTCAATATTTCGCGCAAACCGCTTCGCGTCGGTCAGGGGGCACGCCTGCATCTTTTGGCGCAACTGGGCCCGAAGATCTGCCAGGCGAGTCAAATCTCGGGTCCAATCGACGGCAATTTGAACGAATTGCGCTTCGTCGCGGGCGGCGAGTTCCGACAGATTCAGATTGGACAACTGGCTCCATCCGGCGCGGCCGACGCTCGTTTCGCCGATCAGTGTCACGACCGGCACGCCCATCCAAAAGGAATCGAGACCGGTGGTGTGGCCGTTATACGGAAGCGTATCCAGACCGAGATCGATGCGGTGATACGTGTTCAAATAGTCATCACGCGGCTGCTGCGCGACGAATTCGATTCGGGCGGGATCGACGTTCAAAGTTTTTAGGACCCAATCGCGCGCGGAGCCTTGGGGGGCGAGAAGGACCAGCCGACTCTGCGGCACGGCCGCCAGAACCTGGGACCAAAGATTGAGCGTCTTGGCGTTGATCTTACAGAAGTTGTTGAGGCAACCGAAGGTGACGAATCCATTAGTAATCGCCGGCAGAGGATTGACTTCGAAATTCCGGACATCCATCGCATCAGGATCGTAACACCAGAAACTGTCGGGGAGGCGAGCGAGTCGCTCGGTGTAAAGATTGTCGCCGAGTTCGGGTGGATCCAGATAGGGGTCGGTGATTCGCCAATCCATGGTTTCCAAACCTGTGCCGCCGGGATATCCGCCGAAGGTCGCCTGGATGGGGGCGGGCTTGAGCGCGAAGAGCGGGAGGCGATTGCCGGCGGTATGGCCGGATAGATCGACGAGGATATCGATTTGGTCCGCGACGATGGCGTCGGCGGCCTGGATGTCGCCGAGTAATCCGATCGGCCTCCATCCGTCTGATGCAGCGCGAAACTTTTCGGTGATCGAATCGACGGTGCGCGAAGTGGGGTAGCAGAATATTTCGAAATTGGCGCGGTCGTGATTCAAAACGAGGGGGAGAATATTTTTCCCGACGGGATGGATGCGCAGATCGAATGAGACGTAGCCGATGCGCAGGCGGCGGTCCGGATTGCGATCGTTTTTGAGCGTGCGGCGCAGCGGGCGAAGGGGTTTGGCGTAGCGGTCGTTCCATGCGCGGCATGTGCTGGAGGAGGGTCTGGGCGGACTGCTGGGGATCGTAGAGCCCCAAGAAAACCAGATTGCTGCCGAATACCGGGTCGCCGGGGCACAGATCGACGGCGCGGCGGTAATAAACCATGGCTTCGTCCATGCGTCCGACGGCGCGGAGAGCATTGCCGAGATTATTCAGGGCGGGAGGCGCGCTGGGAGCCAGCTCGACGGCGCGGCGGGCCTCGGCGATGGCGTCATCGAGCCGATTCGCGGACATCAAGGCGTTGGCGAGATTGTGGTGAGCCGGCGCGAAATCGGGACGAATCTGAATCGCCCGGCGGGCGGCGGTTATGGCCTCCTCGTTTCGATCCACCATCCAGAGGGCATCGCTAAGATTGCTCCATGCCTCGACATAATCCGCGCGAATCTCGACGGCGCGGCGGAAAAGATCGATCGCGTCGTCGAATCGGCCCTGCAATTTCCGGGCATTTCCGAGATTGTTATGCGCTGGCGCAAAATCCGGGCTGGCGGCTATCGCCAAATTGACTTGGGAGATTCCGTCACCGATCCGGCCCAATTGGCAGAGGAGAACACCCAGATCGTTGTGGGCCTGGGGAACCCCTGGCCGCAAATCGACAGAGGATTGCAGGGAGGCGATGGCTTCCTCCAATCGACCCTGTGCTTTGAGGGCGTAGGCGAGGTGCTGGTGATATTCCGCCTTGCGGAAATTCGCGGCGATCGCCTGGCGGAAATAATTTTCGGCCTCCTGCGGACGTCCGGAGCGCAAGAGCAGCTTGGCGAGATCGTGGAGGGCGTCTTCCCGCTGGGGCTGGCGCTGAAGAATTTGGCGATAGGTTGATTCGGCCTCGCCGATTCGCCCGGCCTGCTCGTGCTTCCTGGCGAGGTCGAGGGTCTGCTGGATATTCATCGGGCGTCGGGCCATTCCCCGCTGAAGACTTCGGTTGCCGGTCCCGTCATGTAGACGTTGTCATCGGTTTGGCGCCAGTCGAGTTGCAAATCGCCGCCGGGAAGATGTCCGAGTATTTTGCGATTCGTTCGGCCGGTTAAAGCGCCGGTGACGCAAACGGCGCAGGCGCCGGTTCCGCAGGCGAGGGTGATGCCGCTGCCCCGCTCCCAGTGGCGCATGACGACCTCGTCGGGGTTATTCACTTGCACCCAATGTACGTTGATGCGGCGCGGAAACGCCGCGGCGTTCTCGATCTTGGGGCCCAGAGCGCTGCACGTCGACCCCGGCGGGATCGTCGGTGAAGATCACCAAGTGCGGATTTCCCATGGAGACGAACGTGGCGCGGAATTCCTCGCCGTCGATGGTGAAATCGTATTCGTGCTCCCCGACTTTTTTCATTTTTTCGGGATCGACGGGGATTTTGGGAAGGTCCAGGACCGGGCGGCCCATGTTTACGGTCACGTCGGTGACCCGCTGTTCGCGAAGATGCAAGTCGAGGGTCAGGACGCCGCGGCCGGTTTCGACGGTGAGCGGATTTTTATCGCTGAGATTGCGCTCGTGGGCATATTTCGCCAGGCCGCGGATTCCGTTTCCGCACATTTCCGCCTCGCTGCCGTCGGCGTTGAACATGCGCATTTTCAGGTCAGCCTTCTGGGAGGGGAGAACGAGAATCAGCCCGTCGGCGCCGACGCCGAAATGGCGATCGGAGATGGTTTTCGCCAGTTGCGCGGGATCAGCGACCGTCTCGGCGAATCCGTTGACGTAAATGTAATCGTTGCCGATGCCGTGCATCTTCGTGAACTTCATCGAGGAAAGTTTAGTCTCAATGGGGGATCAGAGCCAAAACGCTCAATTGCGGAGGGCTCAATGTCCGATAATCTCCAAGTGCTACACGAAATATTGAGCATTGGACGGATTTTGGACGGCGAACCAGTGCAGCTCGAATTGCCGCCGCCAGGCGTGGCGGAGGCCCAGGCATTGAAGAATTGGGCGCTCAATCTGGATGCCATCCAAATCCTGCAACCGAAGCTGGAACAATGGGTTAGGGATATTCATACGCCCTTTCACTGGGCGCTGGCGCGGGATGGATATCTGACGGCGAAGGATGGAGAAAGCTGGTGGCGCGGGTGCTCCGTGCCGCTGCTGGCCGGGCGGGAGATGCTCAAGAAGCTGGAACTGGGCGGGTCGGTCGGGTGCTTTGTTTGCCCGTCCCATGCGGGGGAAATCCGGGCGTGCTTCGAGCGGCTGGCGGCGAATCAGGCCTTTGTGGCTGTGGTTCCGGACCCGCTGACCCTGGCCGTCATGCTCCATTGTGATGACTTCTCATCGGAAATTCGGGGCGGGCGACTGATGTTTGTCGGGGGGTGGGATTGGGCGGATCAACTCAACGAGCTTTTCGAATCCCAGCCCGGGCTGGCGCTGCCGCAGACGTTCATCCGCACGGTGCTGACAGACGACGACGAATTGAATCGGTTCGCGGCTGAGGCGCAGGCGGTCATCTCCGATCTCAACGCGCGGCGTGCGCAGCGAATCGCCCTGGCGCGCGAGTCGGCGGAGCGAACCCAGCGGCGCACGGGCCCGGTTCTGGTGGTTGCTTCGGGGTTTCTGCGCGTTTCGGATTTATCGGGGATCACTCTGTCAGCGGCCCTGTGTGACGAGCAGCGCACGGGCGGTTCGTTTGTTCGGCTCGATCCGGATTATCCTCTTTCCGGCTCGCCGGTTGCCGTGGCGATGAAGGCTGTGGAATGCGATGCGATCATAACGGCCAACGCTTTTCGGGCGGGATTGCCTGGGATCGTGCCGGCGAATCGCCCGTGGATCACTTGGGTGACAAAGGGCCCCCACTGCATCTTGCCGCCGGACGACGCCGCTCCGTTGGATCGCGTGATGCTGGCTGATCCTGAATGGACGCCTGCCGCGCGGCGGTTGGGCTGGCGCGAGGATCAAATTGAAATTGCTGCGTGGCCTGACCGGCTGGGGTTGTTCGCCGGTTCGGCGTCACCGTCGGGAAAATCGCTGGGTCTACTGGCGGACGTCAGGTCCATCGAAATGCCGGATCAGCTCAAAGAGGTCTCGAGTCACCGGTTGTTGTGGGAATCGATCGCGGACGAACTGGCCAACGACCCGCCGGCGCTGGGGATTGATCCAAGGAAATATCTGGAAAATCGGATGGCGAAAATGGGCGTGACGGCGGAAAGATTCGATTTTGGGCTGTTTTTCGAGCGGCTGATCATGCCGGCGTATTGGGCGGGATTGACTGACGCGGCCCTGAAGGCGGGATTGCCTGTCTCAATCATCGGGCGCGATTGCACGGGCACGCCGGGCGATCTGGTCGAGCGCATCCTGGATTGCGGGGCGATGATTCATCCGATGCCCGGGAAAGATGCACATCCGGTCGATGTGCTGGGAATCCCGGTGATTCAGCCGGCGGGACTAAGTTTGAATCAGTTCATTTTTGCGGCCAAACGCGTGCTGGCGGGCGAGACGCCGATTCGGCGCCGGGCAATTCCGCCGCTTTCGATTGGGCGCGTTTTGAGTTTGATTCCATCGATGCGATGGACGGTGACCGATGAGGTTGTGGACAAATGCTCCGATTGAGCAAAAGGGGATTTCCCTATGCCGTCTCTCTTGCAATTAGTTGAGCGTGTGAACAAGTCGCTGCCAGTGGAACCGGTCCGGCTTGAGATTTACGAAAAGTCGGACAACGCCGCGGAGGCGTTTCTTTCCAATCGCGCTTCGGCGACGTTGAAGCTCCGGCAAGCGCAGGGATACCTCAGAAAGTGCCTCGAAGCCATCGACTTTGCCGACAGCAAAGTCCTGCTGGACTACCTTTCCGTCTGCGGACTTCTGGACGAAAGCACCCCTCAGGTTGAGCCGGCCGCGCGATTCGGCGCGGCGAGAATCGCGCGAAAGGATTATTCTCTTGGGATCGAAGCGATCCAAAGCGCCGCGGCGCGGGATTTGGCGGAGGGGGGGAAATTCCTGGCTGGCCTGGAGAATTGTCTGTGGGTGGCGTCGCAATATCAGTACGTCGCGGAAGAGATGGGATGGAGCACGCCGGAGGGGCATGACTGGGAAAACGGGGTGATTCGGCTGGGATTCGTGGTTTCGAAGATCGACGACCGGGATTCGGCGTCGCAGATGCTGGTGGCGCTGGCGGAAAATCTTCATCCCGCCGCGCTGCGAGTTTTACGTTTACAGCACCGAGGCGGCACGTCCGCCATGCCGACGAGCGGTTTGCGCAGCCGTCTTATGTGGAGTCGAGCCAGAGCCGGGGGAGCAAAACGATCGAGCAACTGGAGAGGGCGGGGGCAGGCGTATGGCTGGCGCCGGCGGACTGCGACGCCCTGGCTGACGCCGGGGCGCTGGCGGAAAAAATGATCTTCGACCGCATTGACGCCGTCATTTATGACACGACGCAGGCGGACGCCGCCGCCGCGCTCACGGCTTGCTGGCCCGTTGCCCGGGCCAAGATCAACTTATGCAGAACCACTCCGCTTTATGCCGGGGATATCTCGACAATCCTTTATTCCGACGCCAGTCGTCACGCGGCGTCCAAGAACTTCTGGAACGAGCGGAACGTACAGAGCCGGTATCTGTTCGAAGGCGCTGCGACGCCGCGTTCAGCGCAAAGCCGCCCCGACTGGGGAATTCCTGCCGGCGCCGCCGTGCTGGCGGCTGCGGGAAATTTTCTGGATGAGGAATTCGTTGAGGTCGTCATCGAAACGCTTACGTCACATCGGCAGGCCATTTTCCTTGTCATCGGGGCCGGGGACTTTTCGCGGCAAAAGCAAAGATTTGAGCGAGCGGGAGTGAGCGGGCGGGTCGGATACACCGCGGACTTTGACGTGCTGAGCATCTGCGACGTTTATCTGGCGAGCGACCAGGAGGCCAGGTCGGATGGAATTCTGGCGGCGATGGCGCTGGCGAAGCCCGTGCTCATCGGGCGGCCCGGGGAGGTTTATGCGCGGCGACTGGCAAAACTGATCCGCAATCCCCAGCAGCGGCGGACGCTGGGGCAGACGATGCAGCAGGAATTCCAGAAGAACTATTCCGCACGTCACATGGCGCAGCAGATCGAGCAATTGTGCGAAGCTCTGCTGCATAAACCCCAGGCAAGCGCTCCGCCAAGGCAGCGTAGGCGGGGTCTGGCGAAAGCCGCACGGTTCAAAGTACCATAATCGCACAATGGACAACCGCCTGATCCAGATCGTGCAGTCGTTGCCGCCCAGTCCGGTGCTGCTTCTGGGCGACATGATGCTGGATAAATATCTCTACGGGAACGCCGAGCGGGTTTCGCCCAAAGCGCCGGTGCTGGTGCTTCATTATCAGTCCGAGGAATTGCGGCTCGGGGGCGCGGCGAACGTGGCGTCGATGCTGGCGGCGCTGAATGCGCGGGTGAAGGCGATCGGAGCCATAGGCAATGACGCGGCGGCGCAGGACGTGCGCCGTCTGATGAAACAAGCCGGCATTGAGCCGGATTATCTGGTCGCGTGCGACGACCGCCCGACCACGTGCAAGCTTCGGCTCGTTGGGGCTGCGCAGCATCGGCACGCGCAGCAGCTCATGCGGCTGGATTATGAAAATCCGCGGGCGGTTCCGGATTCGATTGTGAATCAGCTCGTTGCTCACGCCCAGGCCGCGCTCGAGGGATGCGCGGCGGTTTGCATCGAAGATTATAACAAGGGGGCCGTTTGCGAGCCGGTCTGCAAGCAAATCATCGCGGCGGCGCGGAAACGGGATATCCCGGTGCTGGTCGATCCGGCTTCGGCGGGAGATTACTCAAAGTACCGCGGCGCGACGGCGGTAAAGCTGAATCGCTCGGAGGCCGGAAGAGCAACGGGAATTAATCTGGACGGACCGGATCAATATCGGGCGGCGGCGGAAAAGTTGCTCTCGATGCTCGATCTGGAGGCGGCGGTCGTCACGCTGGATCGCAACGGCGCTTACCTGGCGACGCGGGATGGGGAGCGGCGATGGTTGAAGCATGCCAGGCCGCGTCAGGTTTTCGATGCCACGGGCGCGGGGGACATGGTGCTGGCAATGCTGGCCGCGGCTCGGGCGGCGGGGGCGAGTTGGGTCGAAGCCGTTGCGCTGGGAAACGTGGCGGCGGGCCTGGAGGTGGAGCGATTTGGGACCGTCCCCATCCGGCCGGAAGAAATCGTCCAGGAACTGCGGGCCGAGGCGCACGAAAGATTAACCAAGGATCGCACTTGCGATCAGCTCATCGGGGAATTGGCGAGGCATCGCTCCAGCGGAAAGCGCATCGTCTTCACCAACGGATGCTTCGATCTGATCCACCTTGGCCACGTCAAATATTTTCAATTCGTGCGCAAGCAGGGAGATCTGTTGGTTGTGGGGGTCAATACCGACGCGAGCGTGCGGCGGTTAAAGGGGGACAAGCGGCCGATCATTTCCGAGACGGATCGACTGGGCGTGCTGGAGGAATTGGAGAGCATCGATTACCTGGTTCGATTCGACGAGGACACGCCGTTGGAGTTAATTCAGCGGATTCGCCCCGATGTGCTGGTAAAAGGCGCGGATTACGGGAAAGAGGAGGTCGTGGGATGGGATTTTGTGGAGTCGTACGGGGGCTGCGTGGCGTTGGCGCCGCTGGTGGATGGGAAAAGCACGTCCGCGCTCATCCAGCGCATACTCGATACGCATAGCCGCGGGGCTTAAAAGTCACGGGAGAAGGCCAATCCCTACTGCCCCGGCGTCGGTACGCCTGGAATAATTTGCAATGCTGGACCGGTCTCGCCAGATGGGATCTGAATATTTTTTATGATTTGCGAGCCTGCGTGTGAGCCCATCATCACCCAATCGGTGTCGCCGGGACGCTTGACCTGAGTGCCGGTATTCGGATCAACATCATCTCCAGCAATAGGATGCGCTAACCGCTCACGCATATCGTCGGTGTACTTTTGAAGGAACCCGACAAACGGCGGATTTGACCCGCAATGGTAAACATGCGCGAGCACAGCTTGCTTACCATCATGGTCATATGGCGGAAGATTCGACATTGAGTCAATATAAAACGTTTTGCCGTCGTCATCACTGTAATAAACGCCGGTCCTTAACGGAGCCGCCCCCTTCGGGCTCAGTTCGTAGACGACCAAAGCCAAGGCCAACACGATGATAGCGATGACAATCCCGCTAGTCAGACCCGGCTTCTTGTTCATTGTTTCGCGGATTCCCACGGGTTGAACCTCCGTTAAATATCCTCGTTTCCAAGCGGACCGCGGGGGGAAGAGTCGCGGTTACGCCGCCCGGAGTTCATTTTAGGTAATGAATGCTAAATGATCCACGCATTCCTCGCAAGAATGGATGCCCCAACCCCACATTGGGACCCGGTCGCCAATCCTCGGCAGATTCACGAATTGCAGGCGAGCCCGCCCCGGCTCCGACGTGGCGGACTCCCGGGTTTTGCGAAAGTTGAGCGGGGCGGGCGGAGTTACCCTCAAGCCCTATAAAGGTTGCCCGAATTGCCATGATCCAGCCGCCTCAGCCTGCGCAAGCCCATTTTTTAGTTGGAGGAAGCGGGAATTAGGGATACCTTGAGGCTCAGTTGGAACACCCGCCGTGTCGGGGGGTTTGCCGTGTTTTCTTCCTGTGCCAATATGATCCGCCGCGTTTTTACGTGGGTTCTCTGTTTCGGTCTGCTCGTGGCGGGCTCGGGTGTCTCGAGCGCGGCTGCCGCGCCGACAAAGGTTGCCGACCTATCAGACGTGCATCTCCGCCGGATACACCTGGTTCGCCCGGATTTGATCCCTTACCCGATCGCCTATTCGGCCCTCTGCTGAGCCGAACCCGCCGCGATCGCGGGCTTTCCACCATCCATCGATCCCGCTATGTCCGCCAGGGCATCGGCTGCGTATTGCACGTCCTGCACGCTCAGGAATGGGCCAAAGCTGAAGCGCGTTGTGCCGCCGGCGGCGAGAGTGCCGATCGCCTCATGCGCGAGGGGTGCGCAATGAATTCCCGAGCGGGTGAGAATGCCGTAATGCGTTTCGAGAACGGCGGACAATTCATGCGGCGAGAGCCCCTCGACGGCGACGGAAAACACGCCGACCCGATGCGCCACGCCTGCGCGGACCGAAATATCGCAGGCCCGGGACATCGGAAATTCCGTCCAAAAACGTCCCGACCAACTCGCTTTCGTGGCGCGCGATCTCTTCAATTCCTTTAGTGAGAACCCATTGCACGCCTTGCGATAGGCCGATGATGCCAATGGCGTTGTGGCTCCCGGCTTCGTACTTATCAGGCAGAAAATCCGGCTGGCGATCCTGCTCGCTAACCGAGCCGGTGCCCCCCTCGCGAATGGGGCGAAGAGCCTTTTCCAGCCCGGGGCGAATGTACAGGAATCCGGTCCCCAGGGGACCGAGCAAACCCTTATGTCCCGGAGCGGCCAGCAGATCGATGCCATCAGCCTGGAGGTCGATCGGCAGATGGCCGGCCGACTGCGCGGCGTCGACGATGAGCGGAATATTTCGCTCTCGCGCGATCGCACCGATTTCCCGGATGGGCTGCACCGTGCCCGTCACATTGCTTGCGTGCGTGACGGCGATTAAGCGCGTGTCGCTCCGAATCGCCTTGGCAATATCGCGCGGATCGACCAGGCCGGTTTGCCCATCCACCGCGATGCGCGTTTGCTCGATCAACCCGGCATCAGCCAGTGCGTTCAGCGGCCGCAAGATTGAATTGTGATCGATGTGCGTGCAGATCGCGTGCCCTTTTTTGGACGGATCGATGAGTCCCTTGATCGCAAGGTTCAGCGCATCAGTGCAATTGAGGGTGAAGATGAAATTTTCGGGCGCTTCCCCATGGAAGAGGCGCTGGAGACGGCGGCGGCATTCGGTCATCAGGCGGCCGGTTTCCATCGCCTCGCGATAAGCGCCGCGGCCGGCGCTGGCGCCCAGGTCGGTCGCGTAGCGGACCATCGCCTCGATGACGGCCGGAGGCTTGGGGAAACTCGTCGCCGCATTATCCAGATAAAGCCGGCGAGGTTCGGGTTGATTGGGTGAACGATGCATTCGACACTGCTGAAGATTTTTTTCCCTCTCCCTGGTACTCCGGGGAGAGCACTCCCTGTCCTCTTCTGCTAGTTTCGGCACGATGGGTGAGGGGCAGTCTTTCGACGTTCGAAAAACGCCCCTCGCCCTGGCCCTCTCCCCATGATTACATGGGGAGAGGGAAAATTATGATAGGAAACGCCCGCCCCCCTGTCATCACCAGAACCACCAATCATGCGTGTGGAGGACGTAAATGCCCAGTAGGAGATTGGTAACCCCATGCGCCACAATGCACGCCCCTAGGCTGCGGGTTCGCACCAGCAAGTATCCGATCATGATGGCCCAGACGATCGCGGTGATCCATTGGACGTGCTCGGAGGCGAACAAAATGACGATGGTCCAGAAGACCTTGGTATCCCACTCCCCCACCGCCGCGAGTTTGAAGTCGATCGGAGCGATCAGGGTCCGCCAGAGAAAATCGCGCCAGAAATATTCTTCCATGAACGGGACGACCAGCGCCGGTCCGAGCAATCGGAAAACCAGGAAGACCATCAGCCAGGGTCGCGGCGAAACTTCTTTGAAAGGATCGAAAACCTCGCGGCTGAGAGTCGGATAGTTGGGCCAAAAATGCAGGAGCGCCTTTTCCATCCCGACCCATTGAATCGCGCCGAGGATGCCGACGGCGATGCCAAGCTGCCAATAACGCCAGGAAATTTTGGTGAAGTGCCGCCGCAGGAGGATGAGCAGAACGCCGGCGACGATGGTTTTGGCCACATATCCGGCTGGTAGGAGGGAGGGCCAGGTGCTACCAATCAGGGTGATGCCGAGAAACGCCGCCATGGGGAGGACGTACGCGACGTCATCGCGGACCCAGCGATCGAGGGAAAGGAGCCCGACGGGCGGGGAATCAGCCATGCGAATCTGATTGTGTCCGGCGATTCATGTCGACGCAAATGCGGATGTGAGTTGATCGACCAGAATGCGCTGCATGGCTTCGATCGAGGGGGCCGAATCACCGAGGATTTTTTGAACGGTGGTCACGGGGCGGCCGGCCAAGCCGCATGGATTGATCAGCGCAAAGCCGGACAGATCCGCCACCACGTTCAAAGCCAAACCGTGCAAGGTCGCCCCGCGGCGGATGCGGACGCCGATGGCGCAAATCTTGGCCAACTGCCCGCGATCGTCCGTCCAGACACCGATGGCGGCAGGGTCGGTCTTGCCTTCGATCCCGACTTTCGCGAGGGCGGAAATGACGATTGATTCGAGTCGATGGACATACCCGCCGACGCTTAGCTTGTGATCAATGAGACGAATGATTGGATAAGCGACGATCTGGCCGGGGCCGTGAAAGGTGATGTCACCGCCGCGATCGCTGTGGACGAGTTCGACGCCGAGTTGGTTTAGTTCGTCGCGGGATCGGAGCAGGTTCCCGGCGTCGTCGCCGCGGCGGCCGAAGGTGATGACCGGTGGATGCTGAACGATGAAGATTTGCTCTTCGCCGCCATCGGCAACAGTCTCCAGGGCGCGCTCTTGAATCTGCCACGCCTGGCGATAGGGCATCAAACCGAGATCGGTGACTTTCATCTGGGGGAAGATTATACGGGTGGCAGGTGAATCGCGCGTTCAACCCCCTCCGCAGCCCTCCCCCTGAGTACAGGGAGAGGGGGAAAAAGTGCGCGGATCGCAAAGCTACAAATAGATTAGGCGGCAACCAGATAGGTTGCCACCGGGGTGCGATAGGCTTTGATGGCGGGGACCAGGCCGGCGACGACTGCCAGAATGACGACGCCGAAGACGTAGAGAATCTCCAGCGGCGATACGCCCATCCAATTGAGCGATTCGCCAAATGTGCTTTGCATGTACGCGGAGCCGATGCCGCTTACGGCGTGGCCGGCAACGAGACCTAGCAGGGAGCCGATCAGGGCTATCGTTCCGGCTTCGAGACAGATCAATGTCAGGACGGTTTGGCGGGTGCGCCGAGGCGGCGCAGGATCGCGATTTCGCGCAGTCTCGCCGAGACGGAGTTGTAGATGCTGACGAGAATTCCCACGGCGGCGACGATAGTTACCAGGGAGCAGATGAGGAGGAGCATTTGGCGCGTGGGTTTGAGAAAGACGTCGAAAAATCCTCGCATGACGTCCGCGGGGTTGCAGGCCATCACGTCGGTGCCGTTGTTGAGGTCGTAAGCCAGGCTCTGTTCGGTGACGCCGCCGCGGGACTGAACGAGAATCGCCGAGACCGCCCAGGCCTCGGGCGGGATGGTGATTTTCAGGGTTTGGTCGTGGGTGTTGAAATCGTAATTACGCCAGTGTTCGATGCCGTTGGCGTCGGGTGGAGGTTCGATCGTCTCCGGCCCCTGGGGCACCTGGAACATGGTCAGTCCCTCGCGGAGTTTTTCCTGCACGATCAAACCCGCGCCGTGCTCGGCGATGGTATAAAAGCTGAGGAGCGGGATGTAGAGCACGCGGTCGTTGGCCGTGTGGGTCGGGGCGAGAATTCCGACGACGGTCCATTTTTGCAGGTGGAGATTTGGCGCCTGGCCGGGCGTGGGAGTGCCGTGCGTGGCCTGGAATTGATCGCCGATTTTCAATCCCGTCAGGCGCGCTATATCACTCCCTATGACGGCCTCGAATTTGTTGGCGGCGAAAACCCTGCCCTCGGCAATGCGCATGTGCCGGCCGGGGCGATAGTCCATGATTTCATCTTCCGGCAACGGATTTTCCAGATCGTCGTACCCAAACAGCTTCGCAAGCGTTCCCACGATCCGATATTTCCCCTGATAGGTGTCGCCTACCACGGTCGGCACGGCCAATCTCACGAACGGATACAAATCTCCGCCTTTGAGCAGCCGTCCATAGACGGTGAACGGAATATTTCCGGGGCTAACGTCCATGTGATAGATGGTATTCAGCACCAACTGCAATTGCGATCCCTTTTTCCCGATAATCGCGTCGTAGCCGTAATCGTTTTGACCGAAGAGATTTTCCGTCTCGCGCCCCATAACGAGGATGGCGATCGCCAAGCCTACGCCGAGCATGACGGAGAGCGTGGTCAGCCAGGTGGAAAGGGCCCGCTGGCGCATCTGCTTGAGGACGAGCTGGAAGTAATTCACGGTTGGGCCGCCCCTACCGCGGTCATCGCGCGGTTGACTTCGGTGAGCTTCAGGACCCTGGAAAATTCTCCGGCGATATCCAGATCGTGAGTCACCAGGAGCAGCGAGGCGCTGACCTCGCCGCAGAGTTTTCGGATCAGATCGAGAACCTGACGGGCATTCCCGGCGTCGAGGGCGCCGGTGGGCTCGTCGGCCAGAACCAGACGCGGGCGATTCGCCAGCGCCCGCGCGACGGCAACACGCTGCTGTTGCCCGACGGACAATTTCTGCGGGCGGTAATTCAGGCGATCCGCCAACCCCACTTCCTTCAGCAAATGCTCCGTCCAGGCCTTGTCGCGCGACCGCCCGGTAAAGCTCATCCCGAGGAGGACGTTTTCCAGGGCGGTGAATCCGTTCAGAAGATGGTGGGTTTGAAAAATGTAACCGACGTATCGCCCGCGAAATTCATCGCGTTGCGCTTCGGTAAGGAGAGTGAGATCGACGACGCCTTCGGCGGTGCCGGCCATGGGGCGGGCCGGATCGTAACCGAACAGAACCCCGCCGGAATCGGGCCCGAGAATACCGGCGATAAGATGGAGAAGCGTGGTCTTGCCCGAACCGCTGGCGCCGATGAGGGCGGCTTGCTCGCCGTCGGGGATGAACAGCTCGGCGACATCGATGACCCGCACGACGCTTCCGTCGGGGCCGGTGTAATTCTTTTTCAGATTCCTGAGCAGCAGACCCATGGGGTTGTTTAACTTGTAGAAGCGGAACCGCGCTGCGTCAACTTTCTAAATCCGCCGTTAACGGGGTATATTACCCGCATCGGAAAGGAAGAGCCGCCATGACCGAATCCCAAATCCAGGCGTCGGTCCTTGATCGCTATGGATTGCGAATTCAAATTCCCATGGCGCGATTCGCCATTGGGCAAATTCAGACGTCGCCGGAGGTCGCTTTGATCGGCGTGGACGCACGGACCGGGGTGCCCCGGCGGGTAATTGTCGCGCGGGACGCCGTTCTTCAAACGATTCGACATCAATAAATGCCATGATTCATACCTCGCACGCCTTCGCTCGCGCCGGACTGGTGGGGAACCCGTCCGATGGGTATTTCGGGAAGACGATCTCGTTTGTCATTCGAAATTTCAAGACGACTGTCCGCCTCTGGGAAAGCCCGCATCTGGAGATTCTGCCGACGCACGGCGATCTGACCAAATTTGGAACGCTGGATGATTTTTTGCGGGATGTCCGCCTCAACGGGTATTACGGCGGCATGCGGCTGATCAAGGCGGCCGTCAAGCGATTCAGCGATTACTGCAACCAGATGGGGCGCGAACTTCACCGCCGGAACTTCACGATCGACTTTCAAACCAATATTCCGCGGCTGGTGGGGCTGGCGGGGAGCAGCGCCATCGTGACGGCCACAATGCGCGTGCTGATGCAATTTTTCGAAGTTGATATCCCGATTCATTACCTGCCTACGCTGAGCCTTTCGGTCGAGCGGGACGAATTGGGGCTGAACGCCGGATTGCAGGACCGGGTCATCCAGACTTACGAGGGGATGGTTTTTATGGACTTCGACCGCGCGCTGATGGAATGCGCGGGTATGGGAACTACGAGGTGTTGCGGCCCGATCCGATGCCGCCGCTGTACGTCGCTTATGACCCGGACCGGGCGGAGATCAGCGATGTGCCGCATCGAAATCTCCGCGCGCTGTTCAACGCGGGCGATAAGACGATCGTCGGCGCAATGCAGAAATACCGCGAACTGACCGATCGCGGCAAGGCGGCGCTGATGAGCGGCAACTGGGCCGAACTGGACAAGGTGATGAACGAGAATTTCGACTTGCGGCGCACGATCATGAACATCGCCCCGGAAAATCTTCGCATGGTGGAAGCGGCACGAAGCGTCGGCGCCAGCGCGAAGTTCGCCGGAAGCGGCGGCACGATCCTCGGCCTCTATCACAGCGGACGGCAATACCAGGAACTCGTCGATGCGCTGGGAAAAGTGCGCTGCACGGTCCTGCGCCCGCTGATTTTTGAGGCGTGATCAACTTAAATGCAACCGCGGTCGCTGAGGCGCGGAGACAGACGCGGAGAAGACGCATTCTTTTTTTCAAAACAAGAATTCAGTTCTCCGCGTCCGGAGTTTGCCCGCCGCGTCGGGCGCCTCCGCGTCTCCGCGGTTGCTTTTTTTTCGTAAAAACTATTGACGTGCGCCATGCGGCGCGTTATCTTCTCTACGTTGTTCTGGTGAAAATCATTTGACGCGGACCGAAGTTGGTGGCTCCTCTTCGGTCCGCTTTTTTATTTCACTTCCGTTTTTTCTTCACGAACGATCGAAGCTGAGCGAGAGACATGCAGTTGATGACGTCGCCGGCGCTTGCCCAGGCGCGCCGGGCCACGAAGAGGCCGAACTGCATCGCGGATAATCCCTCGACGCTGTGGGCATCGGTGTCGATGGCAAGCTTCACGCCCGCCGAGAGCGCGGCCTTGGCGTTCACGTCGTTCAAATCCAGTCGCGGCCAGCTACCGTTAATCTCCATCGCCGTGCCGGAATCCGCGGCGGCTTTGAAAATCCTTTCGAAATCGAACGTCAGGCCCTCGCGCTCGAAAATCAATCTGCCGGTGGGGTGACCGATGATGTTGACGTACGGATTCCCTATGGCGCGCAGCAGTCGATCGGTAGCCTTATCGGCCGGCTGCTTGAGGGCGACGTGGGGGCTGGCGACGACGAAATCCAATTCGGCCAGAACCGAATCCTCGAAATCGAGATGGCCGTCGGCGAGGATGTCCACCTCGCAACCGGCCAGGAGCGTGATGCCCTTGAGACGGTCAGAAACGCGGCGAATTTCGGCGGCGTGTTTCAGCAGGCGCTCGGCGGACAGCCCGTTGGCGATCACCTGCGTTTTGGAATGATCCGTGATGGCGAGGAATTCATAGCCGAGCTTGAGGGCGGCCTCGGCCATCTGCTCGATCGTCGCCTGCCCGTCGGAGGCGGTCGTGTGGCAATGCAAATCGCCGCGAATTTCCGAGAGTTTTATGAGTTTCGGGAGCTTTCCGGCGGCGGCCGCTTCGACCTCGCCGCGATCCTCGCGCAGCTCGGGGTCGATCCATTCGAGGTCTAGTTTTTTGTAAACCTCGTCCTCGGTTTTGGCCGCGACGGGTTTGATCGACGGCGCTTCGCCCGGCTCTTTTTTTGATTTCTCGTATTCGGACAGCTTGTACAGACCCCATTCGTTCAGCGTCATCTTCATGGATAGCGCCAGGCCGCGCAGGCGAACATTGTGCTCCTTCGATCCGGTGAAGTGGAGGAGGGTCGCGCCGAAATTCGCCGGGGGGACGATCCGCAGATCGACCTGGGCGTCGCCCGTGACGATGCTGGCCTTTGCGATTCCCTGGGCGAGGATGCGCTTCACTTCCGGGAATTTCACGAAAGCATCGGAGACGACCTTGGCGGCAGATTCATCGCGGACGGCGCAGACGAGATCGAGATCGCCCACGGTTTCGCGGCGCCGCCGGAGACTTCCGGCGGCCTCGGCGGCCAGCACGCCTGGTAAACTCCGCAGGCGCTCGACGAAATTCTGGGCGATCGCCATCGCGGCGACGAGCCCGATTCGCTTCCCCGCCTCGGCGCGCAGAGCCAGGCCCTGTCGTATGAGATCGATTTTCTTCTCCCCCATTTTCGGCAGACCCGCCAATCGCCCGGCCTCGATCGCCTTGGCGAGGTCGTCGCATGACGTGACCTTCAATTCTTTCCACAGCAGCGCGATAGTCTTGGGCCCCAGATTCGGAATCGAGAGCATCGGAATCAGCCCCTCGGGAACCCCGGCGGCGACTTCCTCAAAATCCTTGCTGCGGCCGGTGCGGATAAAATCCTCGATGATGCGCTGGCTCGAGGGGCCGATCCCATCGATGTCTTTGAGGGTCCCATCTTCGACGGCCTTGCGAAGATCGATGGTGCTGTCCTTGATGATGCGGGAGACTTTGGAGAAGGCGATCGCCTTGAAGACGTTTTCCCCTTTGATGTCCATCAGAGCCGCGAACGTGCGGAAGAGTTCGGAGAGATCGCCGTTGAGGGACATGGCGGACAACTTAACTGCCGACGCGGAAATCGGAAAGAAAAATGAACCCCTCCCTGCTTCCGTTTGACGGGAGAGGGAGGGGTCACCTTACCACTTTCGGACGATCGTGTAGAGTTATTATCGATTACAATTGCGCATCGGCGCCGCGTCGGCGCGGGCGGCGCAGGCCGCACATCGTCGCCAGTCCCATGACCGCCACGCTTACCGAGGCCGGCTCGGGGACGTCCTCGAGCGTCCAGTTCAAGCTGAGCGATTCGGAGGAGCCGGATTGCCCGCAAGGCGCCAGAGTCGTGTCCCATTCGAATGCGTAGGTGACGTTGCCCTGCGTCGACGGATTGGGCTGGAAGTCGCTCAGATGCCCGAATGACGGGCTCGTTATTTCGTTGAGAATCGTCGAATTGCTCAATTCTCCCTCGTAAGACGACGGATTCGGAGTCGAGGGTTGATTCTGAAACGTGACGCCGGTGCCGCCGTCGGTCTGTGTCGCCGTGTTGATCGGCGAGCCGGAGAAGGCAATCGTATCGTTGTTCGGCGTGTTGTTCAGATCGAAATCGCAGTATTCAACCAGGGTCAGCGGAATCGACGTCGACGACTTGTTCGCCGCCGTGACCGTGAAGCTCATTCCGGCCCCGTTGGTCTGGCTGTTCAGGTCGTACACATTTTCGATAGTGAACTGATTTGTGGACAAATACTCGCCCGTATAGGTGACATCCAGGGTGCTTGTCGAACTGGTGAGGCTCGTTTGCGAAAGCGTCGAGACCGACGCCGTGGCGCCCGAGGTCGCGCTCGTGCGGAAATAAACCTGCTGCTGGTTGACCTGTTGCGTGCCGTTAATGATCAGGCTGTCCAAACCCACGCTCGATCCGGTATTGATCTGCGCTGTGACGGTAGGACTCGAAGCGGACAGGTTGACGACATCCCCCTGCGCCGGGAGGGAAGTAAGAGTGAACGCCGCGGCGGCGGCCGTGGCCGATGCCACGGCGGCCGCACGCCGCAAGGCGTCTCTTCGCTCTCCTACCAACCCTAAGTAGCTCGGTAAGCAAATCAGCTTTCGCGTGGCATCCACGAAGCCGTTATCTGACTTTTTAATGACGACGGGCATGATCTCTCCTCAATACACCGACTCCAGAATCATCCTGCGCCGGCCTGATACTCAGACGAGCGCGCCTTTCCGATCGGCGCGGACATTCCCTGCGCCTTTACCGGCGCCTTTCGAAGCCACGCTTACTTCGGAATTTCTTTCCGTCGGCTGGCTCGTCGCGCCCACACGAACGCCTACGCCCTTGCCGCACGCCCGGCCTCTTCGTTCCCGCGCCTTCTTGATCCAGGCGCGTTCGGCCGAGATTCACTTTTATGCCTCCCCGACAGCTTTCGCCGCCGCGGAAGTCTTTATCTTCCATGTCGAATTGCGCACTCCTGCGCCATCCGTTACAAATCGCCATCCATGGCTACTCTCGTTTACACCCGCCGAAGTGCTACGCTTCGGCAATGTTGATATTCATTCTTATGCTTCGGCGACCTGGGCCGTGCGCGGATCAGGGTCTTCGTCGCGGCGACGCGGCCGAGAGAAGAATATTCCGCCCAAGCCAAGGAGCGCCATCGCGCTGGTCGGTTCGGGAACCGACCGGACCTGCTTATCGACGGTGACCAGATAAGACTGACCCGGCACAAGTTCACGTCCCATTGGAACGCCCACTCGGCGTCGACATCGCTTAGACTGGTCGGACCGCTCAAATTCAGATTTGATGTTCCTTCGAGGGCGCTCAGCAGGCTCGTGGCGTTGCCTGCGGCATATTCGGATGCCTTCCCACTGACCACCGTCTGGCTCAATTCGCCTGGCGCGGAAACCGTCGCGGTATTGTTACCGGTGAGACTCACTGACTCACCCAACGCTTTCCCGCCAAGGGTCAAATTCGCATAATCGAACAAGTGATAGTTCAGGCTATTTGTCGTTGACGTATTGATCACTTTCATGGTTTCGCTGATGTCCGAAACGCCGGAGCCGGTTTGACCGCCGGTGACCATATAGGTGATGCTCAGTTGGAAGGCCTGGGCGACATCCGTATAGGTTGCGTTCAGCCAGTTATCGCTCCCGCCGTTGGTGGACATTTCTGTCACCGAGGAGAGGGGGACGTTGTTGATTTCAGACTGCGCGCCGGTGCCGACGCGATACCACCACGACTGTTGTTGCAACTGGTTCGTGCCATCGACGGTCCAGTTGTACATGCCGTCGGAATTGGTGGGATCGATCGAGACTGACGTGTTTCCGTTGGTGAGTGTGTACCCTGTTGGGACAGCGATGGCCGGTACGGCCGCGGCTCCAAGGAGCGAGGCAACTGCGGTAGCGGCCGCCAACATGATCTGTTTGCTCTTCGTCATGATTGCTCCCCGTCGCTCTGGAACAGTGAGCGCGCTGGACCCAAGCCCGTTGCACCCTAAATCACATTTAGAATTGAAGGTCTTCACAGCACTTCTCCCTAAAAGCTTCGGCTTGGGCCCAGCGGCCCCTGACTCTCGCTACAACCGATCTCAACCATTCACACAAACCAACCAATTCGGATTACATGCCTGCCGTTCGGTTACGCCCGAACTGCGGCTGCTCGGCGCCGTCGAACTTGCCATTCAGGACGTTGGCGATGGCATGTTCGCGCAAACGAGCGGTCAGATTCAGCAATTCGCCGGTCGTGGGCGTGGTGTCGAAGAGCGTTGTCGCTCCGAACATCCGCGCCGTGACTTCCTGCTGTTCCGAAACCGGTCCGCCGACAAGCGCCCACTTCTGATGGGGCCATGCCGTCTTCAGGTGACGCAGGAAATCCCACGCCGCCATATCCGGCAGCTTCAGTCCGACCATCAGGAAGTCGAAGCTGAGCATGCGAAGCATGTCGATGGCGCGGTGCCCACTGTGCACCGACTGGAAGTTGAGCAACGCGGAACGACCCACTTTCGCGGGCGGATCCACGCAGATGCCCAACACGGCAACTTGATCCTCTTGACTCTTGAACATGACGAACCTCTTTGGTTGGCAGTGAGACGGCATCGATCGCTAACACAGCGCTCTTACCCGTCCCGTGATTCCGCCATGCCCTAAAGCGAGCCGCGTGCCGAGTTGCCTTTTCGGAAAAAAGATTTTCACAACTCGTTGCGCGACACATGGATGGAACCTCGCCAGGCCAAGTCATGTTCAGAGACCACAAAAGTGGAAAAATGTTTATTTTAAACTGCGGCAAACGGGGCTTTTTTGCCGTAACTCGATTGCGCGCCGTGAGCAGGGCGCGATCGGGTTATTTCGAACTGGGGTGCTCGTTTTAACCGGTCGAAATTCGTGCCGGCGGCGGGCTCGGGGATATCGATTTCCGTCGAGACCGTTTCCGGCGCTGGCGTTTTTTGCGCACTGGCTTTGACGTCCGATAAAGTCTCCCAGCCGCAGACCTCCTGGATCGAGGGAGCAACATCAAAGAATGTGCATGGGTTGAACATTCGCGCGGTGATCTCCTGATCCGTCGAAAGCGGGCTGCCGACGAGCGCCCACTTTTGCTGCGGCCAATTCGTCTTGATGTGACGGAGGAAATTCCAGATGGATATGTCAGGCAGGTTCAGGTTCACGAGCAGGAGGTCGCAGCGAACCAGGCGGAGCATGTCGATAGCCCGGCGGCCACTATCCACGGCGCGATAATCGAGGGCGCCGGATTGTCCCGTGAACGAAGCGGGCGTCACGCAAACACCTAAAACCGTGCCTCGCTCCTGTTGCTTCTTAAACATGTGAACCTCGCGTCGAAATTTCCCCGAGTTAACCTCATTGCCGCGTGGCATTCGGCGTCACTCGTCGTTACGGGATACCCTAAAGCGACGCGCATGCCGACGCTTTCAGCGCCGAAAATATTTCAACTAACTATCTGATTTAAATAGAGTTAAGAATTTAAGGCGGGAGGCTCGCCGCGCTCCGAAATGGGCTCGATCAGGTTATTTTAACCGCCCGATAATGGTCGATGCATTACGTAACCATATGTCCACATTGATCTTACACTGAATAGTTTATTTTGACCTGTGGGGTTTGTTTTGATCCGCAAAGATCGGACCAAAGGATTCGCTCGGAAAAATGGGGCGAAACGGCGCACGGTTGAGATCGTGTTTGATGAATATCGAACTAACCCGAAACCTGGCAATTGACGAAATCCGTATGGCATCGTATACCCTAACTTATACCGAACATATGAGGTTTGCCCATGCAGTTTGTATCGACTGCCGACGGCGCGCTGCGCATACAAAAAATGAGTTTGACGATTCCCGCTCGCCCGCCGGTGTGGAAGGAAAATTTATCGGCGCTGGCGGATCTTTTGCCGTGCGACGGGCTGCGCTGCGGGGCGGTGCATGAAATTCTGGGCGCGGCAGGAGCGTCGCCGTGGTCGTTTGCGCTCCTGCTGGCGCACGCCGCCGCGAACACCTCGGCGCGGCGGCGCGCGGTGGTGTGGTGCGATGCGCGCGGGGAATTGTTCCCCCCCGCCGTCGCGACGGCGCTGCCGCCGAGCCAGCTTTTTCTTTTGCGCGCTGCGCGATCCGCGGGATGAATTATGGGCGATCGTGCAATCGCTACGCTGCCCCGCCGTCGCGGCGGCGGTCGCGTCGCCGATGCGCCTGGCGGACATCGAAGCGCGGCGGCTTCAGCTGGCCGCCGAGCAGGGAGGGGGTGTCGGCATCCTCCTGCGCCGCGACGATGATTCCTCCCGCGCACACTACGCCGCCGCCACGCGCTGGCTCGTCCGCCCGGCTCCCGGGGACGAATTTGTCCAGCGTTGGAGCGTCCAACTCATCCATGGTCACGGAGGACAAGTCGGAAAGACTATTTTTCTGGAGATTCCCCGTGACCTCTTCCGCCCAGATCATGTGCGCGCGGTTGGTTCATTGGCCGATCGATCGAGTGCTGCGTCGACGGCCCGAGCTTCAGCATGAGCCGCTGGCTCTGATCCAAACCGTCGCGTCGCGGCAGACCATCGCCGATCTTTGCCCACTGGCCGCATCGTCCGGTGTGGGCGTGGGCATGACCCTTGCCGAGGCTCGCGCCCTTTGCCCTCCCTTGCAAATTCTTCCCCGTGATCCGCAGCGAGATCATCATCAGCTCCTGGCGCTGGGGCGATGGCTGATCCGCTATGCGCCGGTTGTTTCGCCCTCGCCACCCGATGCGATTTTTATCGATTGCACAGGCTGCCGGCGGCTTTATGGGGATTGGAATGTCCTGCTGTCGCGCGTGGCCGGCGCGATGCGGCATCTGAATCTCCGCGCTCGCCTGGCGATGGCGCCTACTCCGGGCGCGGCGTGGGCGATCGCTTCTTACGGAAAATCCGGCAGTATCGTCCCATCGGAAAACCTGCGAGAAACTCTCTCGCCCCTCCCCCCCGCCGCTTTGCGAATCGATGCCGATTGCGCGGCGCTGCTGTCCGATTTGGGTGTCCAATCCATCGGACAATTGCGGAATCTTCCCCGGCAATCTCTCCCCGCGCGATTCGGAAGGGACTTGCTTCTCAAGCTCGACGCTGCCCTGGGCGAAATTCCCGAGCCGCTGAACGCTTTGCCTCACGACGGGCCCATCGCGGCGCATATCCGGTTCCCCGCGCCGATCGAAAATCTGGAAATCCTGGAACAGGCGCTGCGATTGCTCGTCAGCGGATTGATCAAACAACTGGCGCATCGCGGCCTGGGGGCGCGGTCGCTCCGCGCCGATTTCCGGCCGGCGCACGCCCCGGCGATCGTCAAAACCATTCGCCTCTCCGCCCCCTCTCGCAACGCGCGGACCATGATGAATCTTCTCCGCTGCGTTTTGGAAACGGTTAAAAGCGAGGAGGGATTTATCGCGCTGGTCCTGGGGGCGCCGGTTTTCGAGCGGCTGTCCGATCCGCAGCTAACGCTGATGGATCACGAAGCACAGATCGCCGGAGACGAACTCGGGCGGTTGATCGAAATGCTCTGTGCGCGGCTTGGGCCGCAGGCAATCGTGCAGCCGGAGTTGATCGAATCGCATCTTCCCGAGCGGAGTTTCCGCCGCGTGGAAGCCAGGATCGAGACCAGCGCCGGTTCGGCGATCGCCGTGCGGGCCGCGCCGCTACGGCCGTTGCGTTTGTTTACACGTCCGTCGCCGATCGCGACGGTGGTGCGGCCGTGCGACGACGGCGCGGGGACGCCGGTGGCTTTCACGCATCAGGGTCAGGTGCATCGCCTGCGATATGCGGACGGGCCGGAGCACATCTGCGGGCTCTGGTGGGAGGGTAGCGAAAAGATGCGAGATTATTTCGACGTGGAAGACGAAAGCGGGCGAAGGTTTTGGATGTTCAGAATCTTCCCAGGCGGCCAGTGGTTTTTGCATGGGATTTTTTCAGTCGGCACACCCCCGCGCAGCTTTTTATTTAGCGGGCGTGCGCAGCACGCCGTGCGAATGACAATCGGCGTTCCCCCGCGTGCTACGCACACCCGCTAAATAGATGTAAGGAACAAAAATGCCTGAAACAGCGAATCCCAAACTTCGGTTGATCCCGCCTCCGGGAGTTCCGCGCATCGCGTCGTTTCCGGGCTACGCGGAACTGGCCGTCACGACGAATTTCTCATTTTTGCGCGGGGCGTCCCATGCGGATGAGCTGGTTTATCGAGCCGCGGAATTGGGATATCGGGCGATTGCCGTGACCGATCGGGATACTCTTGCCGGAGCCGTGCGGATGCATCAGGCGGCCAAGCAAACGGGATTGAAGTTGCTCATTGGGTCGCGGCTGACTTTCACGGACGGACCGGATGTTCTTGTCTGGGTCACGGATCGCGCCGCGTACGGGCGGCTTTGCCGGCTGCTCACACTCGGGCGACGCCGCGCGGAAAAGGGGGAATGCAAACTTTCCCTCGCCGATTTGCTGGAGCATCAGGAGGGGATGTTTCTGGCTATTGTTCCGCCGGATGACATGCAGAAAATCCGCCCCTTCTCCCCCTCCCCCGGTACTCCGGGGGAGGGTTGGGGTGGGGGTCAGCAGCCAACGTTCACACAGAACCCCCTCCCGTCGTGCCGAAACTAGCGGAAGGGGACAGGGAGTGCTCCCCTGGAGTACCGGGGGAGGGGAGAAAAAGAGCGCGTCGTCGGGCAACGCATGCCGGATGAAGAGAAAGACGCGTGGACGACTTCTCTACGGCTGCTTCGTCATGTCGTCGGGAAACGCCTCTCGCTGGCAATTCATTGTCTGCACGGCCCGCGCGATCGGCGGCGGCTGGCGGAGCTGGCGGGCATCGCCGCGGATGCGAATGTTCCGCTTTTGGCGATCAATGATGTGCATTATCACGATCCTTCCCGCCGGCGCTTCAGGATGTGCTGACGTGCATCCGCCATGGTTGCGCGATCCACGATGCCGGTTGGCGCCTGCTCGCCAATGCCGAGCGATATCTCAAACCGCCGGAGCAGATGCATCGTCTGCTGGCGGATTATCCGCAGGCCGTCGGCCGAACGCTGCACATTGCCGAGCAATGCACGTTTTCGCTTGATGAGCTTCGCTACGAATATCCCGACGAATTGATGGAGAAAAACCAGACCCCGCTGACTACATTGAGGGACCTGACCTGCCGCGGCGCGGAAAAGCGTTATCCGCAGGGCGTCCCCGAAGCCGTCGGGCGGCAGATCGAACACGAACTCCAGCTCATCTCCCAGCTTCGCTACGAAGCCTATTTCCTGACGGTTTATGACTTGGTGATCTTCGCCCGCTCGCGCGGGATTTTGTGCCAGGGCGCGGGTCGGCGGCGAACTCCGCCGTCTGCTATTGCCTGGGCGTCACCAGCATCGATCCCGTCCAGGGCGACCTGCTTTTCGAACGGTTTCTCAGCGCCGCGCGGAACGAGCCGCCTGACATCGACATCGACTTTGAGCACGAGCGGCGCGAGGAGGTGATCCAGTACGTCTACGAAAAATACGGCCGCGAGCGCGCCGGAATGACGGCGACGGTCATCACCTACCGCCCGCGCAGCGCCATCCGCGACGTCGGCAAAGCGATGGGGCTCAGCCTCGACCTGGTCGACGCGATGGCAAAAAAAATAGACTGGTGGGACCAGGGCCCCATCGCCAACGAACGCCTCCGCCAAATCGGAATCGACCCGGATGATCCGACGATCAAACTGATCATGGGATTAACAGCTCAGTTGCTCGGGTTCCCGAGGCATCTCAGTCAGCATGTGGGGGGAATCGTGATGACGCGCGGGCCGCTAAGTGAAATGGTCCCCATCGAAAATGCATCGATGGAAGATCGAACGGTCATTCAATGGGATAAAGACGATATTGATGCCTTGGGAATTCTGAAAGTCGATGTGCTCGCGCTCGGAATGCTCACCTGCATCAGCAAATGTTTTAAGCTCCTTAACCCCCTCTCCCCATGTCCTCCGCTAGTTTCCCCAGGACGGGTGAGGGGCGAGCCTTCGGCAACCGAAAAATTGCCCCTCACCATAACCCTCTCCCCGGAGTACCAGGGAGAGGGGAAAATGGAGCACCAGGGAGAGGGGAAAAAAATCGAACTTCATACGGTCCCCCCCGACGACCCCGTCGTTTACGACATGATCTGCAACGCTGACACCATCGGCGTCTTTCAGATCGAAAGCCGGGCGCAGATGACCATGTTGCCCCGCCTCAAACCGCGGAACTTTTACGATCTGGTGATCGAAGTGGCGATCGTGCGGCCGGGGCCGATTCAGGGGGATATGGTGCACCCCTATCTCCGGCGCCGCCGTGGGGAGGAAAAGGTGGAATATCCGAGCGAAGCGCTGCGGGGGATTTTGCAGAAGACGCTGGGAGTGCCGCTGTTTCAGGAGCAGGCGATGAAGATCGCGATGGTGGCGGCGGGATTCAGCGCGGAGGAAGCCGACCAGCTCCGCCGCGCCATGGCGGCGTGGCGATATACCGGGCATATCGAAAAATTCCACCGCAAAATCGTCGATGGAATGGTCGCCAACGGCTACACGCCGGAATTTGCCCAGCGATGTTTCGATCAGATCAAGGGCTTCGGCGAATACGGATTTCCGGAGAGTCACGCGGCGAGCTTTGCGCTGCTGGCGTACGCCAGCGCGTGGTTGAAATGCCATTACCCGGCGGCGTTCGCCTGCGCTGCTCAACAGCCAGCCGATGGGATTTTACGCCCCCGCGCAGATCGTCCGCGACGCGCGCGAGCATGGCGTGGAGGTCCGCCACATGGATGTGAACCAAAGTTTGTGGGATTGCACGCTGGAAGACGCGGGAGATTGGCCGGCGCTGCGATTGGGATTCCGGCAGATCAAGGGTTTGTCCCAGGCCGACGGCGAGCGCATCGCCGCGGCGCGGCAAGCCCACGGTCTTTTCCGCTCGGTCGCGGAATTTCAGCAGATCACGCAGCTCTCCCGCCAGGCGATCCGCCGGCTGGCGCACGCGGACGCGTTTGGATCGATAAACTTGTCGCGCCGGCCGGCGCTGTGGCAATCGCTGGCTCTCAGCGATGCGCCGGCCCCGCTGTTTGATTGTTGCCCGGATGAACGCGCCTCCGCCGGGCGATCTGCCGAAGATGCCGATCCGGCGCGAGGTTTTGGCCGACTATGCGACGGCCGGATTATCCCTGAAGCGGCATCCCGTCTCGCTTGTCCGCCCGCAACTGATCGAGCGCCGAATCGTCCCCGCAAAAGAATTGAAGCAAATCGATAATGGCCGATGGATTAAAGTCGCCGGATTGGTTCTCTGCCGCCAGCACCCGGGCACCGCTAACGGAATCGTCTTCGTCACGCTCGAAGACGAAACCGGCGTCGCCAATCTGATCATCCGACCGCAAATTTACGATCACTATCGCCTGGCCGCACGTCACGCGACGCTCCTGCAAGCCGACGGATATTTGCAGCGTGAAGGGAAAGTGATCCATCTCCTGGCCCTGCGACTGCACGATCTGACGGATTTATTGCTGTGGCGAAGAACCCGCGGAGATGCCGAAGTCGCGGGATTTTCATTGAAAAATGAAAGGCAAAATTAGCCACAGATAAAAATCAGATGGACACAGATGTTAATGCAAATTCATTTCTTATCTGTGTTCATCTGATTTTCATCTGTGGCTAATTCTCTTCTCCCCGATATTCGCAGCCTGACGTGCAAGTTTCCCTGACGACGATTGCCGAGAGGATCGGCAGTCTTGGCTTGATGCGGCGCCAGAGCCAGCCGGCAAGCATTTCCGCCGTCGGATTTTCCAGCCCTTCGATTTCGTTCAGATAATAATGATCGAGCAGCTTCACCACGGGCTCGACGATTTTTGCGATTTCGCCGTAGTCGATCAGGTATCCCCTGGCCGGCTCGACTTCACCCTCGACGACGACGTCGAAATGAAACGAATGGCCGTGCAGGCGGCGGCATTTGTGGCCGTCCGGAAAAGTCGGGAGGCTATGCGCGGCCTCGAAACCGAAGGATTTGGTCAATTTGCTTCGCATCGGGAAGATTGGATCGTAACAACCGAGGAAATGAAATCCAGCGGCGGGAGCAGGCGCCTAGTGGAGCAGCGTGGATGTGGGAACTGTCAGCGAAATAGAGGGACTCGAGGCACCCGAATCCGCAACACGATCGGCGGCCGCGGCGACGTCGACAGTTTGCGCCTGCGCGGACTGCGTGGGCGTGGATGCCGATATTTCGGGCGAAGAAAGCGTCGACGATGCCGGCGTTGAAATTGCCAGCGCAATATACGTTGAAACTGGGGCGGAATCCTGCGGCGATGTATCCGCGGCCACGGGCGTTGAAACCGCCGGGGCAGTTTGGGTCAGCACGATGCTCGGTGCGGCCGAAGTTGCGGTCGAGCCGGCCGGCGCGAGATTGGTTTGCGTCGGAGCGGCCAGGGCGGCCTGCAAAAGAACGGTGGACGATACCGGCGTCGAAACCACGGGGATCGTCTGCGTCACGAGGCTCGGCGCCGACTGGGTGATCAACGTCGGCGCTCCCTGCCCCGCGATAATCGGGGTCTGGGTGAGCGTGAAGACCTCCATGGTGCCGGAAGTCGCCGGGTTGGCGTCGATAACGAGGTGGCCGCCCAGCGGGGGCTGGCCGAGGAGGGTGGTCCCGAGATAGAGGAGTTCGCCGCCGTCGTACGTCGCGTTGCTGGAGGTAACGGTCTGCGTAGTGAAGACGGTGTCGGCGGCGGTTCCGAGATTAAACGACTGGCCGCTGAAGACCGCCCCGCCGCCGTTGCCCGGCGTGACCTGGTCGATGGTTTTGGAAACCCCCGTGAAAGTCGATTGGGTGACGTTCGTGAGCGACTCGCTCACGATCGAGATAATCGAACTGGCATTATAGCTTTCCTGCGTGAAGGTGACGACCGACGGACTCGTGGACGTATAGACGGACGATTCGCTGACTGCCAGGCCCGCCCCGTTATCGCGCGACATCATATCCGACGGGGCGAACGTGATCAGCCAGCCGTCCATCGTCAGCGTGCGGGTGTTGGCGGCCGTGACGTTGACGGTAATCGTCGCGTTGTTGCTGGTCATTCCCAGGCTATCTTTGACATTGAAGGTGATCGCATCGGCGCCGGTATAGCCGGTCGCGGGGGTGTAGAGAATCGACCCGGTCTGGGCGTTGACGCTGGCCGAGCCGTTAGTTGGGCCGGTGACGATGGCGACTGTCGCCGGCTCGAGTTCGCGCCGGAATTTGGATCAGTGACGTCCGCCAGTTCGTCGATGGTGACCGCCGTGTTGACCGGAGTGGCGATCTGCTCGCCCGTTGCCACAGGCGGCTGCGGCGTCGTGGTTTGCGTTGTGATGTTGAACGATGCGGAAGTCGCGGAAGCCAGCTTGCCGTCGGTGGCAATGAGCGTGTAGCCGCCGGCCGTCGAGAGCGCGAAGTTGTTGAACGTGGCGACGCCGCTGGAGGCACCGGTGCTGGTCGTTCCGCTCAAGGTCCCTGGCCCGGTATTGACGGCAAGGGAGATGGTCGACGTATCGTCGGAGACGACGTTTCCGAATTGGTCTTCAACGGTCACCGCGGCGGCGGGCAACGTCTCGCCGGCCACACCGCCGGTGGGCTCGGTCGTGAAGGCAAGCTGCGAAGCCGCCGCCGGGCTGATGTTGATTGTCTGCGTCGTGGCGGAGGCGAGTGTCCCATCCGTGGCTTTGAGGGTGTACGCGCCGGATTTATCCAGAGTGAGATCGGCGAACGTCGCCGTGCCGGCCGAGGCGGCCTGCGTGGCGGTTCCGGACAGAGTCGCCCCCGCCGGTCCGCTGAAAATCGCGAAGCTGACGTTGGAGAAATCCCCGGCGATGATGTCGCCGAAGGCGTCCTCCACGTCCACCTCGAAACTCGGCGAAAGCGCCGTGCCGGCGGCGCCGCTGGTCGGCTGCTGGACGATGACGAGCTTCGAGGCCGCCGCCGCGGCAATCGAGAAGGACGTTGAAACGGCGCTCAGATCGCCGTCGGTTGCCTTGAGCGTGAACGACCCCGCCGGAGAGATCGAGACGTTATTAAATGTCGCCACGCCGTTGCTGGCGGCTATGCTGGCCGTTCCGGCGAGGCTCCCGGTTCCGGAGTTGATCGATAGCGTGACGGTTGAAGTGTCGCCCGAGAGCACGTCGCCGGAGGAATCCTCAACGGAGACTGCGAACGCCGGCAAAGTTGTGCCGGCGGTCCCACCGCTCGGCTCGGTCGTAAACACGAGCTTCGCCGCGGCGGAGGCGTTGATGGAGATGTTTTGCGTAGTCGCGGCGGTGAGCTTTCCATCGGTGGCTTGAAGGGTGTAGGTGCCGGCCTTGTCGAGGGAAAGCCCGGACAACGTCGCCACGCCCGCCGAGGCCGCCTGGGTCGCTGTTCCCCCCAGCGTCGCCCCGGTCGGGCCGCTGAGGATCGACAGCGAGACGCCGGAAAAGTCTCCCGCGACGATGTCGCCAAAGCCGTCTTCGACATCAACGACAAAATTCGGCGAAAGAGCCGTCCCCACGGTGCCGCCGGTCGGCTGCCGGACGATGACCAGCTGTGACGCGGGCCCGGCGGCGATGTTGATGTCCTGCGTTATCGCCGAGCTCAGTTTCCCGTCCGTCGCTTGAAGCGTGTACGTTCCCGATCTGTTCAAAGAGAGCCCGGCGAACATTGCCACGCCGCTCGACGCCGCCTGCGTCGTAGTCCCCGAAAGTCCGGCCCCCGCCGGACCGGTCAAAATGGTGAATGACACATTTGACGAATCGCCCGCAACCACATCGCCCTGGGCATCTTCCACGTCCACGGCAAAATTCGGCGCGAGCGCCACACCCGCTGTTCCGCCGGTCGGCTGCTGGACGATGACGAGCTTTGTCGCCGCCGCGGCGGAGATGTTGAAGGAAGTCGAAACCGCGGACGTCAAACCCCCATCGGTCGCACTGAGGCTGTAGGTTCCGCCCTGCGAAAAGATGAGATTGGTAAACTTCGCGACGCCGCTCGACACCGTGGCGGAAGTCGTTCCGCTTAACGAACCGGGGCCGCTGTTCAGGGAGATCGTCACCTGCGACGTATCGCCGGTCACCAGGTTGTTGAATTGATCCTCGACCGAGACATCGACGGCCGAAATCGCCGCCCCGGCGACACCGCCGCTCGGTTCGCCGATGAAGACGAGCTGACTTGCCGCCGCCGCGACAACCGAGAAGCTGTTCGACTTCGCACCAGTCAGCGCCCCGTCGGCGGCGTTGAAAGAATATTGTCCCGCCGTAGTCAGAATGAGATTGTCGAACGTGGCAATTCCGCCGCTGGCTTGTTCGGAAACTGTCCCGCCGAGAGTCCCCGGACCGGACGCGAGCGTTAGCGTGACGGTCGAATCGTCGGCGGTGACAACTTGCCCACTGGCATCTTCGACTTCAACCGTCACGCTCGGATTGATGGCAAGGCCGGCTGTTGTCTGCGTCGGCTGCTGATCGAAAACCAGATGCGTTGCGGATTGCGCGGGCGCCGTCAGGATTTCGAACACCGTTCCAGAATTCGACAGCCCGCCAACCGACGCGGTTCCCCAGAGATTGCCGTGCGAGTCCAGAACAATTCCCGAAACAGGCACGTTTCCATTCGGGCCGGTGAAGGTGACGAGACTCATCTCGCTCCCGCCGCCTTTGGGGATTTCGAAAACCAACCCGCCCAATTTACCGTTGACGTCCTCCGCCGTTCCATAAACGTTGCCGGAAGAATCGACGGCCAGATTGCCGTTCTCGTATGGCATCGCGCCATCGATGTCGTCGGTAAAGTCGTAGAGCGTGTCAATCGTGGTCGTGCCCGCCGGAATTTCGAACACCGTTCCCGACCCGGAAACGTAGGCGCCGTCGAAGCCGGTTCCCCCGTAGTGGGTGGCTCCGTAAAGATTCCCCTGGGCGTCGGCGATCAAACCTGTCGAGGGGGCCGTACCGTCGGTTCCGTCGAAGGAAATGAGCGGCGTGACCGTGGATGAGCCCTTTGCCAGTTCGAAGATCGTGCCGAAACTGCTGGCGCCGCCCGAGGCCGCCCCTCCGATCAGATCGCCGCTGCCGTCGAGATAAAGGGCGTGAGGCGAGCCGTATCCCGACGCAGTGGTAAATGCCGCCAGCGGCGTGATCGCGCTGCTCCCCTTCGCTACCTCGAAGATGCCGCCGAGATTGTTGCTAAATCCAAAAGTCGTGGCTCCGAACAGATTGCCGTTCCCGTCCATGATCAATTGCCCCGGATCGGAGCCGTTCATGCCGTCGAACGAGGCGAGCGTTGTTATCGTGGTCGAACCGCTGACGACTTCGAACACCGTTCCAAATCCGCTTGCCCCGCCCGCCGTAGTCGTTCCGAAAAGATCGCCCGCGCTGTCGAGGACAAGTTGGCTTTGGGGCTTGGACCCATTTGCGCCGGTGAACGATGCGATCGTGGTTGGAAGGCTGCCGCCGGCGGTAATTTCGTAAACCGTGCCAAGATCGGCCGATCCACCGCCGTTGGTGACCCCGAAAGCGTCGCCGTTCCCTTCGACGACGACATCGCTCAATGGATCCGCGCCGCCGTCCTGGTTGAACGAGGCCAGCGTCGTGGCGGTGCTCGCCCCGCTGACCAACTCGAACGCGGTGCCGAGATTTTCCGTGCCGCCGAGACTTGTCGTTCCAAACAGGTCTCCGCTGCCGTCGCGGATGACCCCGCCAAGAGGATCGGCGCCGTTGGCACCCGTAAATTGGGTCAGCGTGTTGAGCGAACTGGTGGATTGATTGTATTCGAATATGGTCCCGGTGTTCGAAGAGCCGTTAAATTCTGCGCTCGTTCCGTAAACGTTCCCGGCCCCGTCGATGGCGACGGGTCCGACCGGATCGCCGGGCCCGCTGGTGGAGAACGAAGCCAGCACGTTCACCGCAGTTCCACCGGCGGGCAGTTCGTAGAGTGCGCCTGCGCTGCTCGATCCACCATTGCCGCTGACGCCATAGATATCCCCACTCGCGTCCATGGTGAGATTGCTGTACTGATTTCCGGGCAGTGCGCTCGACCAGGTGAGGCGCTCGCTCCGGCGGTCAGTTCCCAGAGCCCGCCGTTCTCGCTCGTCGTGCCGAAAAGATCCCCGTTTTTATCGATAACCACGCCGGTAGTTGGAAATGTGCCGGTGGTGACGCCATCGAAACTCGGGAGGGTAAGAATCGTGGTGCTCCCGGCGGGGAGTTCGAAAATCGATCCAAAGTCACCGACGCCGGATGGCTGGTTCGTCGTACCAAAGAGATTTCCGTGGGAGTCCATGACGACGCCGCCCATCGGAGTCTGTCCGGTTGTGGCGGTGTTGAACGAAGCCAACGTGGTGATCGTGCTGCTTCCGGCGGCCACCTCAAAAATCGTTCCGTTGTTGTGCGCCCCACCCGCTTCGGTCGTTCCGAAAAGATTTCCGTGGCTGTCGATGAAGAGGCCGCCCTGCGGATTCTGGCCGTTGGCATTATCGAAGATCGCGCGGACGCTGACGGTGCTCGATCCAGCGGCAATCTCAAACAGCTCGCCGTCGCCGGTCGTCCCGCCGCTGCTCGATTCGCCGAACAAATTCCCGGCCCCATCCATCACCAGCGGCGAACTCGGATTGACCCCCCCGATGGACGGAATGAACGACGCCACCGTCTGGAATGTGCTGAGAAGCAGCCGCTGTTCCAGGGGATCGACGCTATAGATCGCGGAACGGATCCGTTGCGCTCGCTCTTTGGAAAAACGTGTTTTGACTCTTGATCTCTGGCGCTGAGCACCGACGTACATACGGACTCCTCCCACACCCGACCGATCCTGCGCGAAGCTTCAGACGCTAGCGCAGCGACCCACCCACAATGCGGCATTTAGTGTAGCAAGGCGGCGCACCGCCACAACAGATAAATTAGAGGGGTATTGACACAGTAAATCTGGGTAAAATCGGACCTTAGAGGGATTCTATATTGACGTCGGCACACCGCCTTAACCCCTCCCCCGGCATTACTGGGGAGCACTCCCCGTCCCCTTCCGCTGGTTTCGCCACGACAGGGGCAGGCGGGCATGCGATTCAACTATGTTTCGTATTATTAATTGGCGGCGGAAAGCTGGCGAAGATCGGTCTACATCCGGTTTTAAGCGTTGAGTTTGGGGAGAAATTCTCCTCGCAAGGTCAATCAATTTTCGCCAGGGGCGCCAATCGCGATTCGATCTCCGACAAATCGGTGGCGCGCCGCTTCGCCAAATCGCGGTTGAGCCGATAGACAGCGCGATCCACGGGCTTACGCTGATTCCATTGACGGAGGATCTGCCAATATCCCATCGCCAGCCCCCGCACCATTCTCACCGGGCGGCGGACGCGCACGCCGTGGACCAGACCCAAGACCGTCGTCGCCAGCAGATGTCCCGGAAAATAGGGCATGGGAACATTGCACCAAGCAAATAAGACATTGTTGCGCCGGCCGTACAAATCCCAGCGGCGGAAATCGCGGCGCGGGGATTCAAAATGGTGGATCGGATCGGAGCGCCCCAGACGGACAACGTAACCAGCCGCGAGCATGCGGATGCAATAGTCCTCCTCTTCCCCCTGGTGGAAAAGGAATTCGCGATACCCTCCGAGCTCCAGAAAAATGTCGCGCCGCAGCGCATGGGCCGTACCGATATAGGTGGCGTGAATTTCCACTCCGGTTTCTTTTTGGTGGCGCTGCCGGATCGTCTGATCCTGATTGACGTTGATGAAAGGGATCGCCACCGCCCCAACGCGCGGATGATCCAGCTCGGCAAGCGTTTGCGAGATCACCCGGGGGGAGGAAAAAATCGCGTCGTCATCCATTGAGAAAATGTATCGCGTGCAGCACAGGCGCGCTCTGCGATTGCGCTGCACAATATAACCCAGCGATTGTTCGACGCGATCCAACTGAACCTGGGGAAACTCGCCGCGGACCATTTCGCTGGTGCCGTCGGTGGAACCGTCGTCTATCACGAGCACGCGCGGCGCTGCGTCTTGATCCAGCGCGGATGCGATCGCCTTGCGCAATTCATCCTTGCGATTTTTACTCGTGATGAGGACGGTCGCTTCGGCGGATTCCAATAAGGCTCCAAGTCGGTTCGCAATGACGCGCGGGAATTATAGATAAAGCCGGCCCCAAGGCGATGTCCGAACCAAACGGAGGAGGTGAGATTCGAACTCACGAGACCCTTGCGGGCCTACCGGTTTTCAAGACCGGCGCATTCGACCACTCTGCCACTCCTCCCGTGCATCGCAAAACCCTATCTCGGGGCCGAAAATGGGTCAAATGCGCATTCCTGACGAACGCACAACCAATCACGATGCAACGATTGCGCGACCGGCCTTATGGATTATTTCGGAATGCCCGATATCTGTAGACGGCAATCGGAAGAAATGTGTTTTCAGCCGGGCGGTCACAAAGCTCGGCGACACAATGCAGGTATTTTCCGACCCCGCCTCATCGTCAAAATGATTCACAAAAAAAGGGCTCCGGCATCACCCACGATCCGCCGGAACCCTTGTGATTTACGTCCTGTTTTGGTCTCAGGACTCTTCTGTTTTTTGCGAGCCGGCGCCTTCCCTCGCGTGCCTGCCCGCGGTCGAACCGAACCTTCGCACCCCGTACTATTTCCGCCGGCAATTCGATCGCCCGGACGGGCGATGCCTAACTCGTGTGGGGAGTATCACAATCAGCGCCGACTCACACAATGGTAAAATAGCACCAGAGGCTCAATTATTGGCCCTTAAAACAAGCCCCCCGGCAAGAATTGCTTTGCTATGCGGGAATCGCGATAAACTGGGGAAACTTTGCGCCGTAATTCGCGATTCCGCAAATCCCTTTACTCTTCCCCAACTTCACAATCCCCCGTTTGCCGCAACCAAAGTCTGTTACGCCCGTTGCGCGATTCCCGACGCCACTTCGAACGTGACGCCGGGGAAAATCGTCGCATTCACGAGCAACCCCACGGTGATCGGCCCGTCTCCCAAATCAATTGCATCATCGTTTTGCGGAATCCCGACGATGATCGGCAAACCCGCTCGGATCACTATCGTCGTATCATTCGCAAACAGCGCCCGCCCCTGCACAATTCGAGGCGGTCCAAAAATCGGCGCAACAAATCCCCCGCCGCTCGGCACCGTGTACACCTTGCGGGCTTGGCCCCGTACAAACGCGTGAATCATCTGCCCGACTGGCCCATCGTATGGGACGGCGGTTTGAAGCAGCAATTCGTAATTCGTATTCGCCGGAGCGAACACGACTGAATTGGAATTCACACTTGTGACTTTGCCCCGTGCCGGAAAATCATTTGCGCCTTGGCATGCTGCTCCTGAAATAACGTGCTGGAAATGTAACCGCGAGCCGGCCTCGTCTCAACCACTCGGCTCCGCGGAGCGAATCCACTGGGCCCACATCCGGCGATAGGCCGACTCGACGTTCCGCGCGAACCGTGGGCCGTCCATCAGGGGCGATTTCTCGATGCGCCGCCGTAAGCCCGACCGCAGCTCGGCGAGTTTTGACAAATTCCCGGCCAGGCTCACCGCAATATCGATGAACTCCCGATCCGACCTTGCCGCCAATTCGGCCAGACCCAGATTGTTCAACTGGCTCCAACCCGCGCGTCCCACCACGGTTTCGCCCACGCGAGTCACAACCGGAACGCCCATCCAAAAGGCGTCCAGGCTGGTTGTGTGCCCGTTATAGGGAAGCGTATCAAGCCCGATGTCGATTCGATGATAAGTTTGGCGATATTGGAGAGCTTCCTGAAACGGGACAAACTCCACGCGCTCAGCGGACACGCCAAGCCGGCTTAAAATTCGCTTTCGAGTTTCGCCCGGCGGATAAAGCATGACCAGACGTGATCCGCTGACGGCTGCAAGAACCGGCGCCCAAAGCTCCAGCGTGCGATCGGTGATTTTCCGCGATATGTTCAAACATCCGAACGTCACAAACCCGCTCTTCAGCGCCGGCAGCTCATTCACCGGCGGCTCAAATCGAAGGGGATGGTAGCACCAGAAGGTTTCGGGAAGGCGAACCGATCTTTCAGAGTAATAGTCGTCCCCTTCCCCGGGCGGATCAAGAAAAGGATCGGTGAGCCGGTAGTCGATCGCGCTCTAAGCCGGTGGTTCCCGGGTAAGCCAACCAGGAGACTTGCACCGGGGCCGGACGGTGCGCAAACAGAAAGGGCCGCGCTGCGGCCATGTGCATTGTCAAATCCACCAGGATGTCGATTCCGTCATCGCGAATTATCCTTGCGACTTCCGCGTCGCTTTTACCGAGGCAATCGCGCCAAACATCGGCGAGCCGGCGAAATTGCAGCGTGTTGTGGTCCGGATTCAACACGCTCGCATAACAATGAATCTCAAATGACTCGCGAGAGTGATTCGATAGGAGCGGAGAGGTGAAATAGGCCTGGCAGTGCCGCCGAAAATCGGGCGAAACGTAACCCACGCGCAAACGGCGATCCTCCGAGCGATCGTTGGAATAAGGCGGCGATGATTGCGTCAGCGGCGCGGCGAAGCGCTCGTTCCAGCGAGCGTGCTCGCGCGGATCGAGGCCATGTCCTGTTTCGGATCGAAATAGAGATGGAAAAGCCGGTTCGATTGAACGATTTGATTGTTCGGGGCCGATTCCAACAGCGGGCGCTCGAAGCGCTCCGCCTCGTCGAATCGTGCCAAGTCCCGCAGGCAAACGGTCAGACCGATGGGCGCCTCGACGGAATTCGAATCGAATTTAAGCGCCTGTTGAAAGCAGGCAATGGCTTCCTCGGGCCGGCCTTTGCCGCGCATCGCCAGGCCCAGGCCGACATTCGCCGAAGGCAAATCGGGGCGCAACTTCAACGCCTGCCGCAAATGGGGAATCGCCTCATCCCATTTTTGCGACTTGAGCAAGGCCTCGGCGGATGCCAATTCGTCGTTGACCATATTCATGGCTTGCCGGTCCGGCACCAGTCCACCCACATCCGCCGATAGGCGGCTTCCATGTTCCGCGCGAACCGTGGGCCGTCCATCAGGGGCGACTTTTCCATCCGCCCGCGCATAGTCGCCCGTAGATGCGCCGGTCGCGGGATATCACCGGCCAAATTTGCCGCAATATGGACGAACTCTTCATCCGTCCTGCCCGCCAATTCGGTCAGGCCCAAATTGTTTAGTTGACTCCACCCCGCGCGCCCCACCACGGTGTCGCCCACGCGCGTCACCACGGGTACGCCCATCCAGAACGAATCGAGACTCGTGGTGTGTCCGTTATAGGGAAGGGTATCCAATCCCACGTCGATTCGGTGATACATATCCCGGTAATCCTGCCGCGTCTGGAACGGGACGAAGTCGACGCGATCGGCGGGCACGCCGAGCTTTTCCAAAACCCGTCCCCTGCCTTCGCCCGGCGCATACATCATGATTAGCCGAGAATTGCCGACCGCTGCCAGAACCTTCGACCATAATTTCAACGTCCGATCGTTGATCTTGCGCGTCGCGTTCAAGCACCCGAATGTTACAAACCCATTTTGCGACGCTGGCGACGCCTTCACCGCGGGGTTTCGCTCCAACGGGTCATAGCACCAGAACGTATCCGGGAGCCGAATAGACTTCTCGCTATAGAATTCATCCCCCACCCCCGGCGGATCCAGATAAGGATCGGTGATTCGATAATCGATCGCCGTCAGCCCCGTCGTCCCGGGATACGCCAGCCAGGTGACCTGAACCGGCGCCGGCTTGCGCACAAAAAGCAGCGGACGCCCGAACGCCATGTGCATCGTTAAATCAACCAGCACGTCGATGCCATCGGCTCGCACCATCTCCGCGATTTCCTCATCCGATTTGGTGACGCAATCGCGCCAAACATCGGCATAGGTCCTAAAATTCGCGGTATTCTGATCCGGATCCAGCACGCTCGCGTAGCAAAAAATCTCAAACGCCTTGTGGTCGTGGTTCGATAGGAGCGGAACCGTGAAATAAGTCTGACAATGCCGCCGAAAATCGGGTGAAACATATCCGATCCTCAGGCGGCGGGTGGGCGTTGGATCGTTGGCGTGAGGTTTGGCCGCTCGTGTTAGCTCCGCCGCGAATCGCTCGTTCCAACGCGCGTGCTCTTGGTAAATGGATCGCGCAGTCCTGACCAGGATCGAAATAAAGATGAAACAGACGATTCCCGTAAAGCGTCTGATTTTCGGGCTCGACGTTTAGGACGAATTGCTCGATCTCCGCCGCCTCTTCGGGTCTGCCGACATCCCGAAGGCAAACAACCAGACTGATGGCCGCGCTGGCCAATTGCGGATTGATTCGCATCGCTTCTTTATACGAAGCGATCGCCTCGTCCGGCCGCCCTCCCCGCGGAAGGCGCCGCCTAAATTCATATGCGCATTGGCCAGATCAGGCTTCAACTCGATGGCTCGCCGGGCGTGGGGAATCGCCTTGTCCCAGCGCCTCAGTTCGATGAGCGCGTTGGCAAGATTGTTTTGGCAATCGGCGCGATCCGGGGCGATCTCGACAGCTCGGGTCAGATAACGGATCGCCTCTTGCACCCGCTTCTGTAACGCCAGCGTGACCCCCAGTTCGTTATATGCGTCGCAATAATCCGCCTGGAGGTCGATCGCTTTTTTGAGCGAGTCGGTGGCGCCGATGGGGTCGCCGCTGATCCTCAGGGTCAGCCCAAGCAAATACCACGACGGCGCGAAATCCGGTCGAACCGCCAGGGACTCCCGCAGCGCCCTGGCGGCATCGCCCCACCGGCCCAGCCCATTGAACGCGACACCCAGATTGTAAAGCGCATCGTGCGCGTTGGGATCGGCCTTGGCCGCTCGCTCCAACCACCCAACCGCCTCTTGCGGTCGCCCGGCCTGAAAAGCCGCGACCCCCGCGAAAAGGAGCCGGCGCAATCTCGCCGTGCTCTGCCACGACGCGCCGCGCAACCGCCTCCCCCTCGCCCAGCGCCCGGCGGTCAGATGCGTCCTGGCCAGTTCCAAATCATCTTGAATCATGTTCAGGCCCGCCCCGAGCGGCACCAGTTCGCCCACATCTGCCGATACGCAGCCTCGACATTTTTCGCGAATCGCGCCGCATCCATCAGTGGCGATTTTTCCATCCGGTTCCTCAGCGTCGCCCGAAGCTCCGACAATCGCGGCAGGTCCCGCGCCAAATCTGCCGCGATCTTCGCAAACTCCGCGTCGGTCTTGGCGGCCAGCTCGGTCAATTTCAGATTATTCAACTGGCTCCAACCCGCCCCCGACAATCGTCTCCCCCATCCTCGTCACCACCGGCACGCCCATCCAAAACGAATCCAAACTTGTCGTATGTCCGTTGTAAGGCAGCGTATCCAACCCGATATCGATGCGCCGGTAAGTCAGGAAGTACAGATTGCGCAGTTGATACGCCACGAATTCCACTCTCTGCGGCTCGACTCCCAACCGCTCGACGATCCGATCGCGCCCGTCCCAGGCGGAAAGAGCATTAATAAATGCGAATCCGGAACCGCCGCCAGCACCGATTTCCAAAGGTCCAGCGTTCGTTCGGTGATCTTTCGCGAAGCGTTCAGACATCCAAACGTGACATAGCCGCGCAATAGCGCCGGCAACGGATCGACGGCCGGCTCGCGCCGAGCGGATCGTAACACCAAAACGTATCGGCGAGCCGAACCGATTTCTCGCTATAGTTTTCATCCCCCTGCCCCGGCGGATCGAGATAGGGATCGGTCAGCCGATAGTCAATCGCGGTCTGCCCGGTCGTTCCGGGGTAGGCCAGCCAGGCTACTTGAATGGGGGCGGGTTTACGGGCAAAAAGAAGGGGACGCCCGTTGGCCATGTGCTGGGTCAAATCGACCAAAATATCGATCCCGTCGGCGCGGACCATCGCGGCCACCTCCGCGTCGGATTTGCCGAGGCAATCCCGCCACACGTCCGCATGCTGCTGAATCCGCCGCGTGTTTTCATCCCGCTCGATTACGCTCGAATAGCAGTAAATCTCAAACGCCGCGCGATCGTGATTCGACAGAAGCGGAATCGTGAAAAAGGCCTGGCAGTGCCTGTGAAAATCGGGCGAGACGTACCCGATCTTCAGCCGCCGCGTCCCCGATCGATCGTTCCCCGGCGGCGGCATCGAGCCATGTAATGGCGCGGCGAATTTCTTGTTCCACTGCGCATGTTCCCGATAGATCGACCTGCCGTCCTGATTCGGCTCGAAATAAAGATTGAAGAGGCGATTGGCATTGGCAATCGACGGATTCCACCCCTGCGCGATGAGTTGATCTTCGATTTCCTTCGCCTCCTCGCGCTGCCCAACCTCGCGAAGCGAGACGATCATATTCATGGCCGAATCCATTAATCCCGGATTCAGTTTCAGCGCCATTCGATAATGCTCGGCCGCCTTTTCCGGTTCACCCTTGCCTTGATAGGCATTGCCCAAATTCCCGTGCACTGGGCAAGATCGGATCGCAGTTCCAGCGCCCGCCGCAGGTACGGAATCGCTTCGTCCCACCTCCGCAACTCAACCAGGGCATTGGCAAGATTATTGTGCGCCTCGGCCCGGCCTGGATGGAGTTCCACGACGCGCCGCAACGTCTCAACCGCCTCGGCCAGACGCCGCTGCATCGCCAGCGTCACGCCCAAATCGTTCAGCGGCTCAAAGGAATCGGCGTTCTGCTCAACCGCGCGCCTCGGCGCTTCGACCGCCCCAGCAAGGTCTCCCAACGAGCGCAATGCGATCCCGAACAAATACCACGCCACCGGATTCTGCGGCTTGGCCAGCACGATCTCGCGGAGCTTGACCGCCGCCTCCCGCGTTCGGCCCGCGGCCCAATATTCCTGCGCGACCTGTAATTCCCGGTCCACCATGGCGACAAGCTCATCTTAGCATTCGTCCCGCATCGGGTCGAAAGCGCAAGATCGGCGCGGAAGCCTCCGCGCCATCTTTGGATTGTTGATGGAATACCCGGAAATGACCGACAGGCCCGCGGACGATAGCTCACACCGGCGCGGCCTGCTGAAATTCCTTGCGGCGATCGGCCATCTGCGCCTTCAGCCGCGCCAGGATCGAGCTGTGCATCTGGCTCACGCGCGATTCGCTCAAATCCAGCGTCGCGCCGATCTCCTTCATGGTCATCTCCTCGAAGTAATAGAGGATGATGATCAATCGCTCCGCGCGCGACAATCCCTTGGTGATCAGCTCCTTGAGATCCTTCCGCTGAATCTCGCGCACCGGGTCGGCCCCGCGCTTGTCTTCCAAGACATCGATCTCACGCACGTCCTTGTTACTGTCCGTTTCGAACCACTTGCGCGACAGCGAGACCAATCCCACCGCGCTGGCGTCCTTGGCCATTTTTTCGAACTCGGCCAGGGAAACCTGTAGCCGACCGGCGATCTCGACATTCGTTGGAATCCGCCCCAGCTCGGTCTCCAGCGCCTTGGTCGCCGTATCCAGGCGATGCGCTCTCGACCTGACCAGGCGCGGGACCCAGTCCATCGAGCGCAATTCGTCCAGTATCGCCCCACGAATGCGCGGCGCGCAATACGTCTCGAATTTCACGCCGCGGTTCAGATCGAACGCGTTGATGGCGTCCATCAGCCCGAAGATGCCGGCCGACATCAGGTCGTCCAGCTCGACTTCATCGGGAAGCTTGATGTGAATCCGCTCGGCGTTGTAGCGCACGAGATGGAGGTAATGCTCCATCAGCGTGTTTCGCAACGCCTCGGTTTTGTGCTTCTTGTAATCGGTCCATACCTGTTTGATGTCCTTGACCGTCGACTTGGCCATGAGACCTCCCGTTCCATGGGTCCTGAACGTGGTTGGCATTTTCGTCGCGCGCTCCTATGTAAAAATGCGGTCTAGGGATTGAGCCAATTTTCTTTATCGGTCACCCGGCGTCGGGTGGGATGAGCTTTTCTTTAGTTTTTCCGCCTCCTGACGAAGATTTTCATCGAGCATTTTGCGGGCCATGCTGCCGACGACAAGTCCGATAACCAGGGTCGCCAGCATTGCCACTACCGCCCGCCCAACCGTCGTGGCAAACGAGTTCCCGGCCTCGAGGCCTCCGACCACCAGGCAAACGGCAAAGGCAAGGAACGCCATCGAGCAGGCAATTCTTTGTGTCATGGGTCTCCTGTCACTTTCTGAACCATCGGCTCATCCGATTAAAGAACCCGCCGGGCACCGCCGGACCGATCCCGCGCTGCAAGCGCATCGCCAATTGACCGATCCCCTGGCTCGCCGGGCACCTGGGGCTGGCGAGCAAAAACGGCGTCCGCCGCCGCACCGCGGCCGGAACCTCGGGGTCGGTCGGCACATATCCAGCATCCTGCACGGCAACGCCGAGGAATTGCTTGGCAACCTTGGCGATTCGCTCGTAAACCAGCCGGCCCTCGTCCGGTCTCTGCACTTGATTCACCAGCAGACTCAGCGGCCGATCCGGCGCATCCCGGCTGATAACCTTGATTACTGCATAGGCGTCCGTGATGGCCGTCGGCTCGGGGGTCGTCACGACCAAAATCTCATCGGCGCAGCGCGTAAAACTCAGCACATTGGGACTGATCCCCGCGCCGGTATCGATGAGAATCACATCCGTGCGCGATTCCAATTCCGCCAGCGAATCGACCAGCTTCTGGCGGTCCTGATCCGTCAGATCCGCCATCCGCGCCAGCCCCGATGCGCCGCCGATCAACCGGAATCCGCCGGGCGCTTCGACCATGACTTCCGCCAGCTCCTTGCGTCGCGCGATAACGTGCGAAAGATTCGATGGCAAGTCGATGTTGCACAGCACGTCCGCGTTCGCCAACCCCAGATCGGCATCCATCAGCACGACTTCCTTGCCGGCCGACGCTAATTTGATCGCCAGATTCACGGCGATGTTGCTCTTTCCGACGCCCCCTTTGCCGCTGGTGACGGCGATCACGGTAGCGCCCGTGTTCTGCCGCGCCAGCCGCCGAAGCTGCGTTGCTTGATCCACGGCCATAGTCATCGTCCGGCCATCCTTTCCAATCCCAGGATCAACTCCGCCAGCTTGCGGCCCCGCCCCACTTCGATGTCGTCAGGCACGTCTTGGCCGGTCGTGACATACGAAATGCTCTTGTTCACCTTTCGCACAACGTTGAGCACCGTCCCGACGTGGGCCGCCTCATCGAGCTTGGTGAAAATGATCTTGTCGGCGCGAACGTCTGAAAAACGGTTGATCGCCAGTTCCACGCACGGCTGGCTTGCCGTCGTCGACAGCACCAGATGCACTTCATCGGGCCGGGCGGCGGCGAGGAAGCCTTTTAGTTCGCTCAGCTTGAGCGCATCGTTCGGGCTGCGCCCGGCGGTGTCGATCAAGATGAAATCGCAATCCCGCATCGACGCCACGGCTTTGCGCAATTCCTCGGGCGAATTGGTCACGCTCAATGGCGAATCGATGATGTCCGCATATTTCCGAAGCTGGTCGATCGCGGCGATGCGATAAGTATCAATTGTGATCAGCCCGACGCGCCGATGATCGCGCAATTTCAAATTCGCGGCCAGCTTCGCAATCGTCGTCGTCTTTCCCACCCCGGTTGGCCCGATGAGCGCGACCACGTGCGGCCCGGCGGCTTTGTTTCGCACGATCGGCCCCGCCGAGGGAAGCAGCCGCTCGATGTGCTCCGCCATGCGGCTGAGAACGAGTTCCTTCTGCCGCGCCTGGTCCGGCCTGATCTGCCGCCCGACTTGCTTGACGATCTCAGATGCCAGTTCCGCGCTGACCTGATTATCCACCAGATGGGTGTAATATTCCGCGAATTCCTCGGGAATCTGCGGGCAACGCTGGGCCCGGGTCTGATCGACCAGGCCCTTCACCATCGCCTTGAGGCTGCTCATCTCCTGGCTTAAGCCGACCATGGCCGCCCCCTGAACCGCAGGCGATTCCAAAAGCTTGCGCCCGGCATTTCAGATCGCATGGGAGCGGGTTGCGGTCGCCGCGCCGCTCGGGAACCTGAAGCCCGCGGCCGGCCGTCACCTCGACGACATCCCGGCGCCGCAAGCCCATCCAGTGCCGCCGCTGATAGGTGCCGCGTGTGCAGGATCACCGCGCCGGAGCCCATCGACGACTTCACCTGCTCCAGCGCCTCTTTCATTGACGCAGCCTGAAACGTTTTCAAATCCATGGCATCTTCACCCGATCTATCCGTTGACACCAACCATGGCGACGGCTTCCACCGTCACCTCGGTAACAATTTCGTTGAATCCCAAAACCGCCATCTGCGGAATCGTATTTTCGATCATCCTTCGCATCGCCGCCCGAATCTGCGGACCGCACAAAATCACCGCCGATCGCCCCGCCTGCGTGAGTTCCGCTGCCTTGGCGGCGACCTGTTGGACGATCTTCTGCACCGTCACCGGCGGCATCGTGTTGTTCGTCCCGCGATCGGATCGCTCAAGATGACCGTTGATTAATTCCTCCAGCGCCGGGTCGAGCGTCAGGCACCAGAGCCGGTCCTTCTCGTCCACATATTGCTTGCAGATCGTTCGCGCCAAGGCGTGCCGGACGTATTCGGTCAGAACTTCCAAATCCTTGGTGCGCGTTGCGTAGTCGCCGATGGTTTCGAGAATCGTTTCCAAATCGCGCACCGGGACGCGCTCGCGCAGGAGATTCTGCATCACCTTCTGCAATTCGCCGGGCTTGACCTGCGTGGGAATCAATTCCTCGATCAGCGCCGGCACGCGCACCTTGAGATGATCCAGCAGGTTCTTCACATCCTGCCGGGAGAGCAATTCATTGGCATGGCTCTTGATGACTTCGGTCAGGTGCGTCGCGATGACTGCCGTGGCCTCGACGACTGTATAGTTGAGTAGTTCCGCCTGCTGCCTCTGCGGCTCGGTGATCCAATACGCCGGCAAGCCAAACGCCGGCTCAATCGTCTGCACCGCGCCGGGGATTTTTCCGGATGTCGCCCCATTATCCATCGCCAAAAATTGCTCCGGATAGGCGACGCCCTTGCCCACTCCTTGACCCTTCAATCGCACGACATAGTCATTGGCTCCAAGCTGCATGTTGTCGCGAATGCGCACCGGCGGGACAACGATCCCCAGATCGATGGCGATCTGCCTGCGGATTAGCCCGATCCGATCCAGCAAATCCCCGCCCTTGCTGGCATCGACGAGCCTGACCAGCCCGTACCCCACTTCCAATTCCATGGCGTCCAGATCAAGCAGTTTTTCGACCTTTTCCGGCTCCTTCTTGGCGGCTTTTTCTTTTTCCTTCGCCACGGCAACTTTCGTCGCGCGATTTTGCCCGCGCGACATCGTCAGCGCCAGCCCGGCGCAGCCCCCTCCCAACGCCAGCAGCGGAATCTTCGGCAGGCCCGTGAAAAGCAGCAGACCGAGAAACGCCGCGGAGATCACCAGCGCTTTGGGCTTTGAGAAGAGCTGTGCGAGAATCTCGTCGCCAAGGTTCGATTTGCTGCTCGTCCGGGTGACCACCAAACCCGCCGCCAGGGAGATGATGAACGCGGGAATCTGGCTGACCAGGCCGTCGCCGATGGTCAATTTTGTGTAGAGGGAAAGGCAATCCGTCAATGCCCAGCCGTGCTCGAACATGCCGACGTACAAACCGCCCAGGACGTTTACAAAAACGATGATGATTCCCGCGATGGCGTCGCCGCGCACGAATTTGCTGGCACCGTCCATGGCCCCGTAAAAGTCGGCTTCTTGCGAGATGTCCGCCCGGCGCTTTCTGGCCTCAGCCTCGTTGATGTTCCCGGCGTTCAGATCGGCGTCGATCGCCATCTGCTTGCCGGGCATGGCGTCCAATGTGAATCGCGCGGCCACTTCCGAAATACGCGTCGCGCCTTTGGTGATCACCACGAACTGAATCACCACGATGATAATGAAGATGATGATCCCGACGGCCAGCGACCCCTTGGTGACGAAATCGGCGAACGCGAAAATCACCTGCCCAGCGCTGGAGAGAGCCGATTGGGCATCGGCCGCGCGATCCCCGGCCGTGAGAACGAGACGCACCGTCGCGACGTTCAATACCAGCCTGAACAGCGTCGCCGAGAGGAGTAACGAAGGAAACACCGAAAATTCGAGCGGGCTGGTCACATAAATCGTCGTCACCAGCACAATGACGGAAAGCGTCAGGTTGAACGTAAGCAGCACATCCATGACGCCCGGCGGCAGCGGAATCAGGATCACCAGCAGCAAACTCACAAACGCCAGCGGGAAAATCATCCCGCGGTTTTGGTGCAGCTTGACGAGCAGAGGATTGGACGGGATCGCGGCCATGATTCGTTACTGATCGCCTTAAACGGCGACCGCGCCCCTCCTGATCTTGCCGGTTAGTTCGTAGACATACGCCAGAATTTCGGCCACCGCCGCGTAGAACTGCTCCGGAATCTCCTCGCCGACATCGACCATGCGGTAAATGGCGCGAGCCAACGGCGCTCTTTCGACGATCGGCACGCCCGCCTCGGCGGCCAATTCGCGAATCCGCTGCGCCATGTAATCCGCCCCCTTGGCGATCACCCTGGGGGCGCGCATGGCGTTCTGCTCGTACTTCAGCGCCACCGCCACGTGCGTCGGATTGGTCACCACCACGTCCGCCTTCGGGACGTCTTTCTTCAGTTTCTGCATCGCCCGCTGGATCGCGATCTGTCGGCGCCGGCGTTTCACCAGCGGATCGCCTTCCATGCTCCGCATTTCATCTTTCACTTCCTGCTTGGTCATTTTGAGCTGCTGTTCGTTGCGATAGCGCTGTTGCGCGTAGTCGAGGATCGCCAGAACGAGCAGCAGCACCCCGATGCGGATGCCGATTTGATAAACCAGATCGCACCCGATCCCGAAAATCTGGGTAAAAGTAAATTGCTGCACGGAAACGATCTGCGCCAGCCGGTTTCCAATCGCCGAATAGGCGACCATCCCCACCAAAACAACCTTGAGCAGATTCATGAGCAGATGCATGCCGCCCTGGCCCATGCTGAAGATTCGTCCCAGCCCGCGCGTGGGGTTGAGAGCCGCGAAATTCGGCGTCAATCTCGCCGTGTTAAAGTAAATTCCGGTTTGCGCCAGATTCGTCGCAATGACGAGAAGGCAAATCCCGCCCAGAATCGGAACCAGCGAAATCCCCACCACGCCGAAGCAATAAACCGCCTGCTCCGCCAATCGCGCCGGCGACTGATCCGCCATCGAGGGGCCGGACAACATTTCCGTCACCACCGTGTCCATGGCCATGATGACTTTTTCGCCGAACCATTTCAGAAGCAGCAAGCCGCCAATGAGAAGCACCGCGGCGGTCAGATCGGGGCTGCGCGCGACGTTCCCCTGGTCGCGCGCTTCCTGGCGGCGGCGGGCCGTCGGGGCTTCTGTTTTATCTCCACCTGCATCTTCTGCCATAAACTGCTTCTCTTTTTCCCGTGCTCATGCCTTCTACTACGGCACATGAGTCAGGGGACTATCTCGGCCCTCACCGCGTCGTATACCCGGCGTACATGGACTTCATCGCCTCGAACATCGCATCGCGAATCACCGAACTCGTCAGGCTCAACCCGACGATGATCACAACCGTTCCGATCAATCCGCGCAGAGCGATTCCCGCGGTCATGATGTTCAACTGCGGCACGGTCTTTCCGACAAATCCAAGAATGAGATCGACCACCAGCATCGTCACCAGCACCGGCGCGGCCAGTTGCATCGCCAGCTTCGTGGCCCCGCCGAACAGCCCGATCATCGTCGCGAAAACCGGCCGATTGATTCCAACTGAAAGCAGCGGCAGGGACGTAAAGCTGTCGTGCACGCCGCGCAGCATGGCGCGGTCTCCGTCGATCGCGATGAAGATCATCAAAGTCAGGAAGTAATAGACGTCGCCGATCATCGACCCGTGCGCCCCGAATTGCGGATCGAACGTCTCGCCGAGATTCAGCCCCATTTGCTGTCCGATGATTTCCCCCGCCCATTGCGCCGCGACGAAAATCATGCTGAGGATGGTCCCCATCGCCAGTCCGAACATGATTTCCCCGCCGATCGCGATCGACAATCCCCAGATCGTGCTCGGCATGTCGATGGGAGGCGGGATGCTCGGCGTCAGCGATGCCGCCAGAACAATCGCCAATAATCCTTTGACCCGCTTTGGCACACGCGCGCTTCCCAAAAGCGGCGCGAACACCATCATCCCCGCCACGCGGAACAGAACCAGCAGGTAAACCCCGGCGAAGTTGATCAGTGCGTCGAGCATGACGATGCAAGCCGATCATCTTGCCTGGCCCGTGACGAACATGGTCGCCGCGTAAATCATCAGCCGGTGGCTCATCCACGGCATCAGCGCGATCGCCGCTACCACCATCGCCAGAATCTTGGGAATGAACGACAGCGTCTGCTCCTGAATCTGCGTCACCGCCTGAAGCAGCGAAACGAAGATGCCGACGCACAGGCCGATCAGCAGCATCGGCGCTGAGATCGTCAGCGCCAAAAGCAGCGTGTTACGAATAAGTTCTGTTGCCTGATCCAGAGACATGCGAAACACCCTTCCTTGAGTGTTGTCGATCGCCGCGGCGTTCCATCCATGGTCCGCCCAGGTACTGAACGGCGATCAAGTCACGAAGCTACCCATCAAACTCCCGGCAATCAAGCGCCACCCGTCCACCAACACGAACAAAAGCAGTTTGAACGGCAGCGAAATAAGCACCGGCGGCAGCATCATCATCCCCATGCTGACCAGAACCGTCGAGATCACCATGTCAATAATCACAAAAGGGAGATAGACCTTGAACCCCAGCAAAAACGCCGTCTTCAGCTCGCTGATCATGAACGCCGGAATCAGCGTCGTGGTCGTCACCTGGTCCCAGCGGGTGGCCCGCGGCTCATGGTTGAACTCCATGAACAGATCGACGTCCGTCTCGTTGTGGCTCTGCGTGATCTGCTTCTCCATGAATTGCCGCACCGGACCCTCGGCGCGGACCAGCGCCTCCTGCTGCGATATTTGCCCGTTTAGATACGGCTGCAGCGCCTGGGAATTCACGCGCCCCCACGTCGGACCCATCACCAGAAACGTCATGAACAGCGCCAGGCCGATCATTATCTGATTCGGCGGCAATTGCTGCGTGCCCAGCGCCTGGCGCATCAGCGACAACACGATGATGATGCGCGTGAAGCTCGTCATCATCAGCAATATCGCCGGCGCCAGCGACAGCACCGTCAGCAAAATGATGATCTGCATCGCGGCGGAAAAATTGTCTTTTTGAGTTAGATCGGGCAACTGCCGCAGCGGCGACAGCGCGGTCTCGACCGCGGGCACTGGCGCGCCCGCCTGTGATGAAACGGCATCATCCGCGCGGACAAAACTCGGCGCACGAAAGAACACCGACAGAAGTAAGAGATAATATCCCCAACGGCGTGGACTCAGGTGAGCATCCTTTCTCATCGAGCGTCCCAATAAAACCGAGCGCGTTTATAACGCGCCAAACAGCGCAATGGTAGCGCCTCGTAAATATTTCTTTGAATTTTTGCCGGAAATTTACAAACGCCGTCGGTCAGGATCGCCCGAGTTGCTTGGCGAGATCGCGCACTTTCTGCGACAGCCCGGACAACTCGTCGCGCGTTTGCGCGATCGCCGGATCGACTATCTCGTGCGTTGGATCGAACGGCACATCCGCCCCCTCTGTCGATTCCGTTCGTCCCGCCGGGTCGGCCGTTTGCTCGGCCGTCCGCTCGATCTCCTCCTGGGCCGGCTCCTCGGCGTAAGGCTTGCGCGCCTTCCCGAAGAACATTTCAAATCGTTTCAACGATGTAGCTGATTCCTCGCGCACCTGGGCGACGATCGCCTCGACTTCATCTTGCGAAGTGATCTCACACAATGGATTGAGTTGCGCCCCGCCGTCTCCCACCACAATTAGCCGTTTCCCGACCTGGACGAGGAGAAGATGTTGCCGCGGCGAGATCGTGAATCGGCACAAAACCTGCATCGCCCGGGTCGATCTCTGCGGGACCGCCCCGGGAAACACCCGCCGCAGCCCGAATCGAAGCACAAAGATCAACCCGATCACCACTGTCAACGCAATTGCCACCCGAGCCGAATCAAATCCACCCGACGGAGCACGCGCCGTTGGTCTTGGCACTCGCCGCCGGTGAATTTGCAGGATTTGCCGCGGAATCGCGATGAATCGACTGATTATCCAGCGTAGCTTCCGGTGTATCGGCGTCAGTCGGCGGCGCAGCGAATGCCCGGCCCATTCCGCCAAGGATAAAACCGGCAAAAATTGCCGCTGCCATCTATGCGCAGGACCGCGATCACAACCCCTCCTCTTTGACCCCCGACACGATCTCATTCACGCGCACGCAGAAATTATCGTTGAGTACCAGCACTTCCCCTCGCGCGACGAGCCGCTCGTTGACAAACACATCCACCGGGTCGCCCGCCAATTTGTCCAGCTCGACGACGCTTCCCTCGCTGAGCTTCAGGACGTCCTCGACCATCATCCGGCTGCGTCCCAGCTCGATCTTCACGTTCAATTCGACGTCGCGCAGAAGATCGATGCTCGAGACCTGGGCATCGGTAATCACCTGCTGGAAACTCGGGAGCTTGAAGACCTCCGCATCGGGAGCCGCCCCGCCCGGCACGACGGCGGCCGCGTCCTCAAAACTCGCCTGCGACAAGACATCCTCGCTCCCGGCGTCGGCTCCCGCCGGACCCGGCTCGCCGGATGGGACCGCCGCGGACATTCCCGCATCGGCGGAAGATGCGACCGCAGCCGCGACCTCCCCCGGCGCGACTTCCGCCGCGACATCCGCCGCCGCTTCCGCGGCCGGCGCGGCGCAGCGGCAGGCGACGCCGCTTCAGCCGGCGCGGCGGCTTCTGGCTTAATCGTGGGTTCGGGCGTGGGACTTGCGGGAGGGGGCGCTTCTTCGGCCATATGTCACCATCCTTGGCGATCAAACCGCGCCTTCATGCGCGGCCGGCGGCGGTTAGTAATCCGTTCGGAACGATAGGCACTTCGGCACCAGCACCTCGTCGATCATCCCGTCGCCGAGGATTTCGTCCAACTGGTACTTCACCTGCCGTCGCAACGTTTCGAGCCCCGGTTCCGAGCCGCCGCCCAGTTTTTCCGGGTCTAACTCGGCGATTATCGTACGCACCCGGTCCCTGATCAAGGCGTCGTGCTCCGAAATTCCTTTTTTCACCTTGTCAGCGAATTCCGTCTTTACGGACAGGGATATCGCCACGTCATACAAATAGGTCCGCCCGCTCAACCGGTTGGGAAATTTGTCGTCGAGAAGCTGAATTTCGACCGTCTGATCCGCCGTCGCGCCCGACGCGTCGGTGGAAGCGGTGTCCTGTTTCAATTCGTTGGTTAGATCCGCGTTGGCGCTCTTCGCTCCGGCGCCAAGGAACTTGAACCCAGCGAACAGAACCACCGCCTCGATGAGCATGACCGCGCCCAGGATCACCGGGGTCTTGGCCAGCAAGCCGCCAATTCCACCCCCGCCGCCCTTTGGCTCGGCTGCTTCCGCCGGCGCCGCGGCGCGCGGCGCCCTTGCCGGCGTCCTTCTCCTTCTTTTCACCACCCGCTTCCGCTTTTTTTTCCGCTTTCTCGGCCATGACGGACTACCAACCCTTTCTTACGTCCGATAACGGTCAACACCGGCTACCCCGGTCATAAACTGTATCGGCTCAAGAAAGGGCATGCTCGACGCTTTACCGCCCAGAACATGCTATTTTCACCTTATTCGGTCACCGGCTTTCGGATCACCCGGGCGTAATCAATGGCCCTTCGCATCACTTCCGCCAGAGTTTCCTTGACCATCAGCTTCTCGCCGCTCTCGCAGCAGACCACCGTATCCGGCGTCGATTCGACGTAACGGATTTTTTCGGCGTTGACCACGAACTGCTGCCCATTCAAACGCGTCAATGCGATCATGACAGGTCCCTTCCTGGGAAAAAAAGTGCTCAAAAAAAAATTGGCCCCCGCGACAGCAGAATAAACACCTGTCGCGAGGGCTCGAATTATCTTCGCGATCCGCCACAGCTCCGCCGGGTTGGATCGGTTCCGTTTTCATCCGTTTGCCGAGTTTAGCAGGTTCGTTAACAACTCATTGCTCGTGCTGATCACATGGCTCGATCGCGCTGAATCCCGTCGAGGCAATGATCATGTTGATGAACTCCTTGGAAATGTCCACGTTGCTCTCTTCCAGCGATCCCGAAAGAACGGTGCCCGTGCTGTCGCTTCCCGGCGTGGTGATCTGGGCCGCGCCGCTGTCGGCGCCGGCTTGGAAAAGATTTCCGCCTTCGTTGTTCAATCCGTCCGGATTATTGAAGTTCGCCAGCGCGACCTGTCCGAGCGTGCGGGTCAGGCCGTTGCTGAACGCGCCGGTGATGGTCCCGTCCGTTCCGATCGAATAGCTGGTCAACGTCCCGATCGGCGAACCATCCTGGTCGCTCATCACCAGCGACGAACTGGTGCTCGCCAGCGAAGACGTGCCGCTGAAATCCAGATTCATCACCACGGGAGTTCCCGCCCCCGTGCCCGTCCGGTCCACCGTGATCGTCGTCCCGGTGGTGCTCGCCAATTGACCTTCGCTATTAAACGTCAACGTTCCCGTCCCGACGACGGGGCCGTTTCCGCCCGTGTTGTCCGGACTCGTTGCGTAAAAACGCCAGGTATTGCCCGTATCCGCCGTGCTCTCCAGTACCGCGGTGACATCAACCGTGACCGGTGTTCCCAGCGAATCGTACGCGGTGATCGCGGTTGTCGTGCTTTCGCCGACCGGATCGTCCTGATAGACCGTGCCCGACACCGGATCGGTATAAGTTCCGCTGGTAAACGCCAGAGGCGTGCCGCCCTGCGTGGTATCGTCAAGACCGGTCGTGCCCAGCGTCAGAGCGTTGGCGGTGCCGCTGTTGCCGATGATCGTGAGCTGCGCGTCGGCGCCATTGGTGACCAGCGCGGCGCCGGGCGGCGGATTGCCGGGCTCCGAGACCGTCGTGTTGATCCCCAGCGACTCGTTGATGAAATTCTGAAGATCGCCGACCGTCGTCGTGGACGTCACGGTGAGCGAACTGCTGGGCAGCGTCGCCGACCCGCGCGTCCCCGCCATGGTCAGGACATCGCCGGCGTTGTAGACGGCGGCGGGAGGAGTGTCCGTCGTGGTCAGATCCACCAGGTCCGTCGCCGCCGTCGGGTCGCCGGCTGCCGTCGTGAACGCGGTGCTGGTAAGAATGGACGCCCCCGCGGCGACGTTCCCGGCCGCGTTGAGGTTCCCCTGCATATCGACGTTCTGAGTCGCCTTGGCCTGGGTCGACTGGCCCAGCGGAATCGTCAGGTTCGTCAACGCGCCGGTCAGAATATTTCCGTTCTGATCGGCGTTGTATCCCTGCACGAACGCGCCCTGGCTGTTCACCAGCGCATTGCTCGAATTCAGACTGAAGTCGCCGTCCCGCGTGAATTGCTGCCCGGCGGGGGAGTTCAGGACGAAAAAACCCGACCCGTCGATCGCAAGATTGCTGTTGACTCCCGTCGAATCAATCGCCCCAGGCGTGAAGTCCGTGCTGATCGAACCGATCTGCGTTCCCAAACCGATCTGGCTGGGATTGGTCCCGCCAAAATTCGAATCCGGCGCTGTTCCCGCCAATTGTGTCACATAAAACTGCGGCGTGAATTCGACCGAACTCGACTTGAAAGCGACCGTATTGACGTTCGCGATGTTGTTTCCAATGACATTCAGCCACTGCTGATTGGCGTCGAGACCCGACAGTCCGGTGAATAGCGTACTGGTCAGTGCCATAACAAACGCTCGATGCTGTTGCGAAGACTTCCTGTAATGGAAAAGATCGGCGGCGGCTCAGCCGCGGCCGTGGGCGATCCTTCGCCGCATCAAGACCCGGTGCCTGTTCCTGTGGTGGTGGTCGTGGTTCCCGTCGTGGGATTGGTGATGCTGGTCACGTTGCCCAGCCCGACTGTCGAGCCGTTACTGAGTGAAAGGTTCACGCCGTTGGTCGTCACCTGAACCGCGGTGACGGTTCCCTGCTGCTGATTGTTGAACTGATCCGTCCCGGTAATGTCCTTCCCGATCATGTTCGCCGCCGACGAAACGGAGTTCTGCTGAACCATGCCGCTCAGGCTGGTTTGCAGATCGCTCGACGATTCCAACTGTCCGATTTGGCTCAGCTGTGACAGCATTTGATCGCTGCTGGTCGGATTGAGCGGATCCTGGTTTTGCAATTCGGTGATGAGAAACTGCACGAAATCGCCGCCGTTGAGCGACGACAGTGGATCGCCCGCCGACGAGCCCGTCGAGGAGTTCGTCGCCGACGCCGGAATCTGATCGGTCAGCCCGGGAAGCGATGAGTTGATCGCGGACATGTATCCCCTTTCGGCTCTCCCTGCAATGCGGTTTAAAAATCCGACTGGGTAATTTCCCCCCGCGCCGTTCCTGCGCCGACTTTGCGCCAATCTTCGCGGCCCCCTCATTTCCGCTCGCGCGCTATTCGAACCGGCGGACAGAAAAAGATCGCCCACAAAACGCCCGGATCAACTCAATGATTGAAATGATTGAAAAGCCCAAACGAAATGAATCTACGCGACCAGATCGAGCGGATCGCGCCCACCCGAAGCCCGCCGCCACATCCGACGCAGCACTTCCCTTCGCTGCTCCTCGCGTTGGCTGCTCTGCTGATCCCCCGCATCCTGTTTCCCGTCCCCATCCCGCTGATCCGACTTGCGCCCGAATTCTCCGACCGCGAAGACTGCTGCACGTGCAGCCGATCCACACCGATCCCCTGCGCTTCCAGCGATTGCTTCAATTGGCTCAGGCTATGGCTGAGCAGCTTCGTCGCGTCATCCGTTGACGTTTCAAACGTCGCCGAGATCACGCCATTCTGAACCTTCACGCTCACCTGCAACGGCCCCAATTCGGGCGGATCGAGCCGAATCTGCATTGTCCCGCCGTTGGGAAGCAATTGCCCCCCAATGACCGTGACGATTTTCGCAACATTGGCGCCGGCCGTCGTATCCGCGGGCGGCTCGGGCGTCGCAACCGCCGCCCCCGCGGACGAAACCGCCGGCGCTTTGGTCGGGCTCGCGTCTCCGGTGAGCAATCCGCTCACCTGCGTCGTCAATGGCGTAACCGGGGTCACCACCGCCTTGGAATTTGTTCCAACCGTGGATTGAACGGAATCACTTGTCGCAACGGGATTTTGCGCCGTCGCAGCCGCATTTCCCTGCGAATTGTCGGACTGATCCGACTCTACGTCGGCCCCAGCGGAACCATGCCCCGCCCCCTTTCCGACTGCAACGCCCGAACATCGCGCATTCGTCCCCGCGGGCGAATCGCCGCCATCCAGCGCAATCCCCCCGGCAATCGCCGCCGTCGGCGCCGCTGTCGGCGCAGTCGTCGGCGTAACCGCCGGCGCTGCCGCCACCTCCACCACCGGATTCGTCGAATCGTCCTTCGAGTCGGAATTCTGATTCTTCTGCTGGCGCTGCTTCGACCCGTTCCATTTGGACTGCTCATCCACCGGTGGGACGGCCGGCTGCTGCGCCGAGGTATTCGGTTTTGTCGGAGCCGCATGCTGGGGCGCACTCGACTCCGCCTGATTCGACTCCTCGACCGGACCATCCGCTTTGACCGGAGTTTCGCCTTGGCCTGTGCTTCCTCCTCCGCCACCGTCTCCTGGGCATTTTCCGGCTGATTTTCCTGATTTTCCTCCTGCGGATTCTCGTTTTCCGCGTCGGTCGGCTGCGCCGGCGCCTTCGCCTGCGTGGCCGGCTTGGACGACGTCGCCGCTTGCGAAGCTGTCTGCCGGGCCGAACTCGACCCCGCTGCCTTTCCGGATTTCGACGACTTACCCGTCTGTGCCGCCACCGGAGCCGACTTAGCCGCCGCCTGGCTGGACTTGGCGTGCGCCCTCTTCAAATGCGTGGGAAACTGGCTCTGGTTATCCGTCTGGGATGGGGCCGAAGACGCAGAACTCTTGGGCGCCGCCGGCGGATTCAAGGGCAATAAGTTGGCTATCGTCGTGTTCATGGCTATTTACCATCGGCCGAAGCGAGTCGCATTCTTTCCAAAACCTGTTGAATGAACGCCGTCTCGTCCGGCGTTTTGAATTCCTTGATGATCTTCGCGGCGTCCCGGGGATCCATCGCGTCGAGGTAATGCTCCACTGTCACTTCGTCCAGCGTCATGAAAATTGTCTTCACCTGTTTGCTGGGCATCGCGGTGTACAAAGCGAGGCTGTCCTGGAAACCCTTGTCGGCGGCCAATTTCGCGGATTCGTCCTCCCGGCTATTGAGGGCGGCCTGATCTTTTTCGAACGCCGCGCGGTCCGCCGCGAGTTTTTGTTTCGCCAGATCGACCTGCTTCTCTAAATCCATCAGTTCGCGTTGCCGCCGATCGAGGATGAGCATCTGCGCATCGAAAGTTTGCTGGATCAATTCCACCTGCTCGCCCGCCGGCCGGCCCGACATTTTCGCCAACAGCTCATCCAGACGCACCGTCGGCCGCGTGGCCGCTTCGTCGGCGAGCGATTCCTTCTGCTCCGCGGGAGCCGGCGGCGGGAAGACGATCTCGCGAATCTGCTTGAATTTCGCTTTGTCCACATGCCCGGACCTGACCAGCCACCCCACCCCCCCCGCCAGGGCCAGAAAATTCATGGCCAGGGTCAGCATGATTACGGTGAATATCTTTTTCATGACGAACGAGCCTCCTGCTCAGTCCGCTCCAGGCGTCCCATCTGCATCGCCACTTCGTCCATCTCATGCAACTCGTATCGCGCCAGGTCCTCGCGCCATCTTTCGAACTGTTTTTCCCGCAATTTTTCGATCGCTTTACGCCGTTTCATCGCCTCGGTCAGCTTCTTTTGCGCTTCATCCACCTTGACCTGCACCTGGGCCATTTGTTCCGCCAGCGCCAGGGCCTTTCGCTGCATCGAGAACGCGAACCGCCGATGCGCCGCCAGAAACCGCAAATCCAGTTTCCCGATCAGGCGATTTTCGCGCAAATCCTTGTCCGCGTCGCGCACGGTCTGATCGAGCGCCCGGAGTTGTTCCTTGAGCGCCGTCATATCTTTTTGAATGACGCCCAGCTCCAGCAGCCGCTGCCGCTCGGCGTTTTTGCGCTCCTTCAGGACGCCCTCGAGTTTGAAAACAAACTTGGCCATGAGGTCCGACTCTTATTTCCTTATTTCGCGGCCGCAGCCGGAGCCGGGGCAGGCGCCCCGCCCCCGCGCGGTTTCGCCGGCGCTTTCAGCGCCTTCTCCAACTGATCGATCCAGGTGTTCAACTCGCTCAGCATTTTTTGCGATTGCTCCAAGGTCTGAGGGGAATCCGACGATTGGCGCAAAAATTGCACGATCCTCGGCCGAGTTTGCACCGCCAAATCAACTTCCAGATTCGCGCCCGGCACGTAGGCACCGATATTGTAGATATCCTCGATATCCTGATACGCCGCCGTCAGGGACAGCAAACGCCGCGCCCGGCGCGTCTGATCCTCGGGGACAACGTCCTTGCTCACGCGGCTGATGCTTTGCAAAACATCGATGGCGGGAAAGTGCCCGCGATTGGCCAGCGACCGGCTCAGCCAGATATGTCCGTCGCCGATCCCCTTGATCGCGTCCGGAATCGGCTCGTTGAAATCGTCCCCCTCGACGAGCACCGTATAAAACCCCGTGATCGATCCGGTCTGCGTCTTTCCCGCACGTTCCAAAATCTCCGGGAGCAGCGCAAACACGCTGGGCGGATAACCCTTCGTGGCCGGCGGCTCCTTGGCCGACAATCCAATCTGCCGCTGCGCCTGGCAAAGGCGCGTCAGTGAATCCATCAGCAGCAGCACGTTCTTCCCCTGATCGCGGAAAAATTCCGCCACCGTACAGGCGGTCTTCGCCGCACGCACCCGCAGCAGCGGCGCGTCGTCGCTGGTGCTGACCACGACCACGCAGCGCTTCATCCCCTCCTCCCCCAAATTTCGTTGCAGAAATTCCTGCACTTCGCGGCCGCGCTCGCCGATCAGCGCGACCACCGACACTTCCCGCGCTGGTATGTTTGGCGATCTGCGCCATCAGCGTGCTCTTCCCGACGCCGGGCCCGGAGAAAATCCCCATGCGCTGCCCCAGCCCGCACGTGTGAATCGCGTCGATGGCCCGCACGCTGGTCGCGATCGGCTCGTTGATATTCCGCCTCTGCAACGGCATGGCCGCGCGAGTCAATCCGCCGAAACTGCCCCATCGGAAGCGCCTGCTTCCCGTCGATCGGCCTTCCAAATCCGTCCAGAACCCGCCCCAGCATGCCGCTCGGTGCAGTTAATCGTCGGCGCAGCCGTGATGTTTTCCACGCGATCCCCCCGGCTGATCCCCGCCGTCGCTCCCAGCGACATCAGCAGAGTCCGGTCCTGCTGAAACCCGATCACTTCCGCGATCGTTTTGCGCCCCCCGAAACTTTCGATCCGGCAAAGCGACCCGACCGGCAGCGCCAAATCCGTCGCTTCGATCGTCAGCCCGCCAATCGCCTGAATCTGCCCGATCACACGGTAAGGCATCGCCCCCTCGGCGGCCTCAAGCTGCCCCGACAGATGCCTCATACGTTCTCCACGACATTCTGCGGCATCAGTTCGGCGGCAATTCGATCAAGCTGCGTCTCCAGTTCCCCGTCCACTTGTCCATGCAATGTCTTGATCCGCACGCCCCCGGGCGAAATACCCGCCTCGCGCGCAACTCCACATGCTTCAATTGCGGCCAGGTCAGCCTCAAGCGCGGCAGTTCCGCCTCCAGCGTCTTCACCTGCGAGGGATGCAATTCGATCCTCACATCGGCCGCGTGCACCGCCAGCGACATCGCCTCCTTGAGATTCTCCGTCAGCACCGCCGGATCGATTATCCCCTGCCGCTTCGTCACCCGCTTGGCGATCGCGCACGCCAGAGCCGTCACCTCGATCAGTCCCTGCGTCAATAGCTCGTCGCGCCTGTGCTCCAGTTCCGTCGCGGCTTTGTTCATCGCCTCGATCAGTTGCTTCATCGTCGGGCCGTGCTCCGCCAGCGCGGCGGCATGGCCCGTCTTCTTCCCCTCGGCAAAACCTTCCAATTGCCCCTGCTTCCGCCCCTCCACGAGCCCCTGCATATGCGCCGCCCGGCGCATCGACAGCGACTCCCCTTGCGCGTCGACAATAATCGCCGACGCCTTCTCCTTCGCCCGCTGCAAAATCGCCGCCGCCTGCGCCTCGATGTCTTTCAACGAAAACACCGTGGTAGCGAGCGGAACATGGGAAGCTTTAACCAATGGCATAATAGTTGCCAGCTGCCAGTTGCCAGTTGCCAGTTGCCAGTCGTCAGTTGCCGCTTTGAACCGGCAACTGGCAATTAACAACCGGCAACGATTCCTAAACCACCATTTCCTTTTCGCCGCCGCGGCCGGCGATGATGATCTCGCCCGCATCTTCCAGCCGCCGCACCACGTCCACGATCTTCTGTTGCGCCGATTCCACGTCGCTGACGCGCACCGGCCCCATGTACTGCATGTCTTCCTGAATGAGTTGCGCCGCCCGCTCCGACATGTTCTTGAAAATCTTCTGCTTCAGTTCGTCGCTGGCGGTCTTCAGGGCCAGAGACAGCTCGTCGTTGTCCACTTCCTTGAGAACCGACTGAATGCCCTTGTCGTTGACCAGCAGGATGTCTTCGAACACGAACATGAGCCGCCGAATCTGCTCGACCAGGTCCGGATCCTCGGCCTCGAGGCCTTCCATGATCCCTTTTTCCGTCGAACGATCCGCCAGGTTCAGAATTTCCGCCACGGTGTCCACGCCGCCGGCTTTTTCGAACGTCTGGCTCACGATGTCCGACAAACGATGCTCCAGGCCTGCGCTCCACTTCATGAATCACTTCCGGATTGGTCTGCTCCATGTTGGCGATGCGCTTCACCACCTCGATCTGCTTCTGGCTGGCCAAACCCACGAGAATTTCGCTCGCCTTTTGCGGCGGGAGATGCGCCAGGATCAGCGCGATCGTCTGCGGATGCTCGTCCTGAATGAATGTCAGCAGGTTTTCGCTCTCCGCCTTCTGCAAAAACGAAAACGGCGTGGTCTGCACCTGCTGCGTCACCTGCTTGATCACGCGCGAGGCGTCCGACTCGCTCAAAGACTTCCGCAATAGGGCCTTGGCATGCTCCAGGCCGCCCTCGCTCAGGTACGAATTCGCCAGGGCCAGGTTGTAGAACTCCCCGAAAACTTCCTTCCGGATATTCATCGAAATATCGCCGAGGCTGGCGATTTCGCGGCTGACTTCCTCCATCGACTCCGGAGACAGGCGCTTCAGAATCTCCGCCGCCTGGTCCTGCTCCATCGACAGCAGCAGGATCGCCGCCTTTTTCACTCCGTTTGCATCAGCACCTGGCATGGTTCACCGTCGCCTTCCAAAACATTATCGTTGGCTCATCCATCGCTTGACGAGATTCGCCGCTCCGTCGGGATTCGCTTTGACCAGTTCCTGTACCTGCTCGATCATCTGTTGAGCCTTGACCGACTCCTCATCCAATTCGATTCCATCGAGCGTGGCTCCTCCTTCACCAACCTCGCCGGCCACGCCGTCCCCCGCCACCAGTTTCCGAGACTCCGTCTCCTCGACCGCCTCTCCAACCCCCGTCGCCACCACGGGCGCGGGGGCGGTTTTCTTCACCATCGTCGAAACCATGAACATGCTCACCAAAGCCAGGGCCCCAACGCCGATCTCTTTCACGTGCCCAGTTAGCATCATCGACATCGGCGAGCCGGCGCTTGCGGACGCCGTCATCGGCGGCGGCGGCGCGTCGTTGTAAGCCAGGACAACGACCGCGTCATCGGTGGTTAAATTCGTGCACGCCTTGACGCTTTGCCGAATTCCCGCGATCTGCTCGTCCTCATAAGCGGAAAGCGCCGCATCATCCGGATCCTTGCCCCCGTTGTTATTCTTGTAGGAGTCCACAAAATAGCTCCGCGGCACCCGCACCGACGCCGCCACCACCGTCGCCTCGCCCGGCGACTGCTTGATGAACGTATCCTCATGCGAATTGTCGGTCTGGAATTCGCTCTTGGAATCCGTGCTGCTGCTGGTGTTGGCGCCCCCGGGTGCGCTGCTGACCGACCCCCCGATGTTGGCCACCGCGCCCGCTTCCTGCGCGCTGCTGGCGTCCGCCGAGGTCGTCTGGTCGTCTTGCTCCTCCGTTTTGCTCGGGATCGACACCACGCTCTTCGGGTCGATCTTGTGGCTGCGCGTCTCGGTATACGCGGTATTCAGCTTCACCGTCACCGCGACCAGGAGCCCGTTCACGTCGCCAAATAGATCGCGAATCTTGCTGCGATAAAAATCCTCGTTCTGCCGCATCGCGTCGACCATGGTGTCGTCGTTGCCCATCGAGTCGTCGCCGGGATCGGGCACGTAGCACGGCATCCCGTCCACCACGATGTTGATCCGGCTTCGCACCAGCCCCGCCTCCGCGCCGCTGACGACGCTGGCCGCCGCTTCGGCAAGCTGCTTCGATCCGCTGCGCGTCGAGCGATTGGTGGTGATCTCCACCATCGCCGACGGCTGGACCGCGTTTCCGTCAAAGCTGCGCTCGTTGGTCGGATCGATCACCACCACCGCGTTCGACACGCCGGGGAACTGCGCGATCACCATCGAAAGCGTCCGCTGCTTCGCCTCCAGGTACATCCGGTCGGATTTTTCCGGGCTATCCAGCCAGTTGATGTTCTTGATGATGTCGTCGAAGCCTGTCGTGAAATTCCGCGGCAAGACCTGCGAATAACCTAGCTCCGCCAGCACTTCCAGCTTCTGATCCGCCGGCACCAGCACCTTGTCCCCGACGACCTTGTGCGCGATTCCCTTCCCGTCGAGGTTCGCCACGATCGTCGTGATGTCGTCCTGGCTCAGCGACTGATTCAGCACCGGCTCCATGTCCGGCTCGGCGGCCCAGTACGACCACCAGACGATCGTCATCACCATGATCGCGACCAGACACATCGACAGCATCTTCTGGCTCGCGGACAGGGCGCCGATTTGTTCTTGGATGCGCGCGAATTGCGCTTTGAGGAATTCCATCGCTCAGCCCTCCCTGGCCGAGGAGAAATCTTTCTCGGACATGACAATTGTCGATCCGTCCCGGCCTTCCTTGCCGGGAAACTTAATCACATCTTAAAAACGCGCCGAGAGATTGCAATCGTTTTTAAACCGAAATTCCTTTGATTTCGTCGTACGCGTCCATCAGTTTGGTCCGGATCGCCAAAAGCGTTTTGAAGGCCAGGTCGGCTTTCTCGACCGCCGTCATCACCCCCGTCACGTTCTGCGTCTGCCCCGTGGCCACGTCGTCCACGGCCTGGGTCGCGTCCTGCTGTAGCTTGGAGACTTCGTCGATGCTCTTCTGCAAGACGTCGGAAAAACTGGTCTCCCCGGCGCCCCGGCCGGCGCCGCCGGCGCGCCCGTACCGGCGGAAGTTGCGCTACGGATACCCGATGCGAGATTGGCGGCGGCTGGGTCAATCACTTTTCAATCCCACTTAGGCCAGCAAACGCAGGCTCGAATTGAACATCGCCTTGGCGGTATCCATCATGGTGATGTTCGCCTCATATGCCCGCGATGCCTCGAGCGCGTTCACGTACTCGATCGACAAATCGATGTTCGGATAAAGGACGTACCCGTCCTTGTCAGCGTCGGGATTTCCCGGCTCATATCGCCGGGCCAGCGGCGATTGATCGATCCCCACCGTCTGCACATGCACGCCCGGCTTCGACGGATCATCGGCCTGACCCGGCGCCAAAACCACGAACCGACGCCGATACGGATTGAGCTTGCCCGCCGGATCGCGCGTCGTATTGATATTGGCTATATTTCCGGCGATCGTGTCCAGCCGTGCGCGCTGCGCCATCAAACCGCTGGCGCCTGTATCCAGAACATCAAACATAAGCCTGACTCCTCAGGGTAAACCGCCTCTGCCAAACCGGCAGCGATTAGCTCACTCTCTCACGCAGCGCCATCTCCATGACGCTGTACTGCTGCCGCAGCAACTCCACTGCAAGCTGATGCATCAGGGCATTTTTCGCCTGATCCGTCATCAATTGTTCCATCGACCGGTTATTCCCGTCATGAAAAAGCAGGGACCGAGGCTGCTGAACGTCCATCGAAATATCGTCAAAGCTCACCGTTCCCGGCGCACTGCTGTCCCGCTCCTGCAGCCGGTCCTTCAGCACGCTTTGAAACCGCGCCAGCGACAAATCCTTTTGTCGATACCCCGGCGTCGAGGCGTTCGCCACATTATCTGCAAGCAATCGCTCGCGCGCTTCGGTGAATTGCAGCCACTGTTCCAGCAGCGGCGAACTGTCTTGATTGAGCATCCGGTCTAGAAACATTCAGGCCTCCGATATCAAACCGCGTGCCAATAAAACTCCCCTCTCCAGATAGTCTCAAAGAGGTTCCGGATGACGGCCGAGCGCAATACTCGCCGCACCCGCGCAAGACCTGCGCTTCAGGTTCCCGTCGCCACCGGCTCGACCAATTCGCCTTCATCGCGCCAGCGTTTGAGCTTCATGCCCAGCGTTCGCACGCCGATTCCCAGCGCCGTCGCCGTCCGAACACGATGTCCCTTGAACTGCTGAAGCGTGCTTAGGATCACTTGCTTCTCGATATCCGCCAGCGGACGCCCCGCCAATCCTTCGGCGATCGGCGCCGCCGCCGTGTGCTTCAGCCACGGCTCGATCGTTCCCGCCGTGATCACGCCCGGCTGCGTCTCCAGCACCACCGCCCGCTCGAGAATATTCTGCAATTCGCGCACGTTCCCTGGCCAATCGTATTTCTGCAGCAGCCGCAGCGCCTCCGGCTCGATATGCCGGAACGCCGCCTTCTCGCGCTGGCTCGCCTGATGCAGAAAATGCCGGCACAGCTCCGGCATATCCTCCATGCCGGTTCCGCAGCGGCGGAATTTCAATCGGCACCACGTTCAAGCCGATAAAACAGATCGCGCCGAAAATCCCCCTCTTCGACGCATCGCTCCAGATTCCGATTCGTCGTCGCGATCACCCGCACGTCCACCTGCTGCGTCAGGCTGCTTCCCACTCGCTCAAAACAGTTCTCCTGCAATACGCGCAGCAGCTTCGCCTGTAGCGCCGGCGCGATTTCGCTGATTTCATCCAGCAGCAGCGTCCCGCCATCGGCCAATTCAAATCGCCCGCGACGAAGCTTGATCGGCCCCGGTAAACGCCCCCTTTTCATGCCCGAACAATTCCGATTCCAGCAGATTTTCGGAAAGCGCCGCGCAATTCACCGCCAGCATCGGCCTCTCCCGCCGCGCCGACGTCACATGAATCTGCCGCGCAACCACTTCCTTGCCCGTGCCGCTTTCACCGCGGATCAGCACCGTCGCGTTGCTGCGCGACACCATTTCGATCTTCTGCCTCACCTGCTCCATCGCCGCGCTCGTTCCGATCAGCGGCCGCGGCGATCCGATCTCCGTCATGCTGCGAAACGCCTGGTTTTCCAGCTTCAGCCGGCTATGCTCCAGCGTCCGATCCACCAGCAGCTTGATCTCCTCCCCGTCAAACGGCTTTTGAATGTAGTCATACGCCCCCAGCTTCATCGCCTCGACGGCCGTGCTCACCGTCGCGAACGCCGTCATCAACACCACCGGCATCTCGGGCCGCACGCCTCTTCGCCTCGGCGAGCAATTCCAGCCCGGTCATCTTCGGCATCTTCAAATCGGTGATGAGCAGATCGAATCGCGCCGACGCCAGCCGCGCCACCGCGGCCGGCCCGTCGTTGGCGGCGATCACTTCGTGCCCCTCGCGCCAGCGTCGCCGGCAAGCGAGTCTCGCATCATGTCCTGATCATCGACGATCAATATTCGAGCCATGGGTTCTCCGAGTTTAAATCCTGATTTCGAACACGGCCCCGCCTTCGGGATGATTACCCGCGGTAATCGCCCCATCGTGCGCCTCCACGATGCGGTGCACGATCGCCAAACCCAGCCCCGTCCCCGTCTCCTTGGTGCTGAAAAATGGATGGAAAATCCTTTCCAGCGCCGAAGCCGATATTCCCGGCCCGCTGTCGCGGATTCTCAGCAGCCAGTGCCCGCCGTCGATTTCGCCCCACTCGATCCGCACTTCTCCGCCGCCCGCCGAGCGCTTCCACCGCGTTAATGAGCAAATTCAAAACCGCCTGCCCCATCATCAGCGGATCGACGCGCACCACCATCGGCCGCGGCCCCTCGGCCAGGCACTCGGTCCCGCGCGGCCCGATGCGCTCCCCCGCCAGCTCAATCGCCTGCTCGATGATCTGCGCCAAATCACTTTCGACGGGATGCGCCTGCATTTCCCGCGTGAATTGCAATACCTGCCCCACCAGCGATTCCAGCCTCTTCACGCCCGCCGTGATCTTTTGCGCCAATTCCAGCGCTTCGGGCATGTCCTGCAAATCGTCGGCCAGCATCGACGCGTACAACTGAATCCCCCCCAGCGGATTGCGGATTTCGTGCGCCATCCCCGCCGCCATTTCCCCCAAGGCGGCCATTCTTTCCCGCCGGGACAGCTCGCGATTTTTCGCCGACAGTTCCTCGCGGAGCGTCTGCACGGTCTGCTCGAGCTGCACGTGCGATTTCTGGAGCTTGTCCGTGACGTCGCTGTAAGCCAGGATGATCCGCCCGAGATCCTCGATACGCTTGGCGTGCGCGGCCGACGGAGCTTGCGTGTCGTGATGTCCGGCGGGCGAGGGTTTTTCGGCAACGGTTTCCATCGGTCTCGCTTTAGCTTTGCAAATCCAGGGCCGCCGGGCGATTCCCATATGCCGCCGCGGCGTACGCGCGCATTCACGCGCCGCGCCGTCGTGGCATTTTCGATCTGCCGGCCCAGATTCAGTTTCCTTTGCTGCAAAACCATCGTGTCGTTGCGATCCGCGGTCGTGATGTCGGCCAGCAACTGCCTGGCCTGCCCCATCATCGCTTCCGCTCTCGTCCGCTGCGCCGCCGGAAGCTTGGAGAGATACTGCCCCCACGCCTTTTTCGCCGGCGCGATGCACTGTTCCAGGTCGGCCGCCTGGTCGAGCAATTCCTGCCGCTTGCGTCAGAACCATCAGCAATTCTTCCGTGCGATTGTTCTTCACGTGCTCGTGCTGCACCGCCGCCAGCTTGGACAGGCGCCGGTAGCACTCCACCTGCCGCGTCAGCGCCTCAAGGATCGGATCATCTGCCATGTTTAAAACTCGACTTTCTTTCTGCAAATCACCACATTCCCGCATTGCTCGTCCATTGAAGCCACTGATCCCAATACTTCTTCGGCATCGAAAAGCTGTCGTCCTGAAACGCCTCGGACGGCATGTGCTGGAGCATCCACTTGGCCCGGTTGTTTGCTGCCTTGGCCTCCTCCGGCTTCCCCAGGGCGATGTAGGCGTTGACGATCTGCACATACGCCGCGACCGACGACGGATCGTTCTGATAGCTGAACGCCGCCGAATCGTAGAGTTTGATCGCCTCTTCGTAATTCCCCAGGTCGTACATGCAATCGGCGCGATAAAAGTACGCCAGCTTCAGATCGAGCTTGTCGAGATCGGTCTGTGTCCCCGTCGCTCGGTAAAGATCGATCGCCTGGTCGTAGAGCGCCCGTGCCTTGGCGAGCCGATCGCGCTTCGCCGCCACGACTTCCGCCACATCGATGGCGCCGCCCGGCGTTTCGCTCGCCGCGGCGGTCACCGCCGCGCCCGGCGTCGCGCTCGCGCCCGCCGATTGCGCCGATGCCAGCTTGATATCCAAAAGTCCCGCGCTCTTTCGATAGCTGTCCGCCATCAGGAAGACCATCTGCGGCTTCTGTTCGTCCTGCGGATATCGATCCGTCAATTCCTGAGCCCGGGCGACGGCCTCCTCGTACCGCCCGGTCCGGTAGTAAAGCAACGCCAGATCGTGCAGGGATTCCTTGAATTCCTCGGCCGACGGGTCGATGCGCGGATTATTCTCGACCACGCTCAGCAGAGTCTTTTCGGCTTTGCCGTAAAAGTTCGGGCCCTTGGCGATATACGCCTGCGCCAGCGGCACCGACGATTTATCCGCCGCCAGGCTGTTGGGGTAAAAGAGGGCATTACGCTGATAAGCGTCGATCGCCTTGTCGAACAGCCCCGCCGCCTGGCACGCCTGGCCCAGCGCGCAGCAGCGCATCGGGCGCCAGCCGATCCTCCGGCCTTTCCGCGACGAACAAATCCAGCGTTGAGATCACCGCCGGCAGATTGCCGGCCCGGTCGTACAGATCCACTCCGTGCCACAGCGCCTCGGCGTATCCAGCATCGTCCTGAATCGTCAGCTGGCGCGAATAAATGAGGTACGCGTCTCCCGACTTGTTCCGAAGATCGCGAACCTGCTGGGTCCGGCGGATTTGATCGGCCGGGTTCGCGTCGGGAATCGTCGCCTCGACCTGATCCGCGCGCTTCTCGTAAACCCTGCCCAGCCGGGCATAAAATCCCGCGTGCGGGTTCGGATCGAGCGTCTGCTCCAGCGCCAGGATTTCTATCGCCGATTGGTAATCCTCCCGATCGACGATCAGGTCCTCCGCCTGATGCAATCCATCCAGCGCCTCTGCCTTCACGCGCGGCTCCGTCTCGTGTCTTTGCATCTCGACCGTCAGCTCGTGCAAATCCTCCATGCCCGCGTCGGTATCGTTATTCGACAGGCGGCAGATTCCCCTCCCCAATTTCGCCAGCGGCGCCATCGACGATTCCGGGTGGCTCTCCAGCACCGAATTGTAAAAGGAGAGCGCGGTCGCGGCGTCCCCCCGATCCTGATAGATGCGGCCCAGATAGTACGCCGCATCCGCATCCAGCGGATGACGCACGCGCAGCTCGTCGCGCGCCAGGCGCAAATACCTCTCGGCGTCGTTGGGCTCACCCTCTCGATACGCGCAATACCCCAGCTGAAAATTGAAGACCCCCTGATTCTCCGGGTCGGAATCCAGCCGCAGCGCGTCATTCAAAAGTTTGCGCGCCTCGGCGAATTTTCGTTGATCGATCAAAATCCCCGCCCGCTGACCCAGGGCCCAGGCCCGCTCCGCGTCCGACAGTTCCGGGCGGCGCAGATATTCGTCCAATGTCACGTCGGCATTGGCCAGGTCGTTTTCGCTGATCTGTAATTCGATCAGCTTGCGGTAGAGGCTCAGGGCATGGTCGCTGTCCATCGCGATCGCTTGGCGGTAATGCTCGATCGCCTCATCGTTGCGCCCCAGGGCGGCGTCGCTGTCGGCCAGACGCCGATGCACGTTCGCGTCGGGAACCGCCCCCAAATCCATCGCCAATTCCGTCTGCTCGATGATGCGCTCGTGATTGGCGGGAATGCTGATCTTTTCCTGGTTTTGCAAATCCTCCAGAGACTCTGCGAGCATCAGGTGTATTTGCGCTTCCTTATCCTTGGGCGGTTTTTCCGATTCCAGAATGCGGACAAGCTGCTGCCACGCCGCGTCGGGGCGCTGCAAATCCAGATAGTGCCGTGCCACCGCGATCTTTTGATCGATGGATGCACCGGGGCCCGGATTGATGAACAGATACCCCGCAAAAATAAACAGGGCGATGGAAACGATCAGAAGGGGAAGTTGCCAGAGTTGGGAAAGACGACCGACGGTCTCGCGAAAGGAAGGCGCGCGCGATTGAGCCATGGCATCCCTGCCTTTTTACACAACCGGTCCTCGGTCATCCTGACCGACGGTTCGCGAGTATATCCGGTGCATCGGCAAAAACAACAGCCATTAGTCCCTATCCGAGGCAAAAAATGCAACCGCGGAGACACAGAGACGCGGAGACAGACGCGGAGAAAACAAAATGCAATTCTTTCAAAAGAAGCATTTCAATTCTCTGCGTCTGTCTCCGCGTCTCTGTGTCTCCGCGGTTGAATTTAGGACAAAAAAATCGCTCCGCCCGGCTGAAGGGCGGAGCGAGGAGGGAAAGAGTCAACGACCGTGAAGGCCTGCCCCGGCTAATGGGTTTAGCCGGGACAGACCGGGATAATTACTTGTTTAGCAACGAGCGATCGTCGGCGCTGGAGGTGGTGTCCTTATCCAGCCGGGACCGTGCCGAGGCGTGCCGCGGATCGGTGCTCATGTCCGAGCTGTCGCCGGCCAATGAGGAACGGGACGACGTCGGGAGAATCAGAATCTCGACGCGTCGATTCTGCGCCCGGCCTGCCTCGGTATTGTTGCTGGCGATGGGGCGCTGATCGGCATAACCCGCCACGCCCAGGCGCCGCTTGCTGACGCCGTCGCGGACGAGTTCCGCCGCAACCGCTATGGCGCGATGCGCCGAGAGATACCAGTTATCGAAATGGCCCTGCTCGATGGTCGATTGCCGCGACACGCGGGTGTTGTCGGTGTGGCCGGCGACCATGAGTTCATATCCGCTGGCGCCGGTAGAATTGAGAATCTCGGCGAAGCGCTGGATCGCCGCCTTCGCCTTGTCGCTGACATCCGCGCTTCCCAGCGCGAAGGTCACGTCGCTCTTGAACTTCACCACGCCCCGCGCCGCGTCGAAATCGACGACGTCGGGATTCGCGGCCGCGAAGTCGTTCAGCGCGTTGGTCAGCAGGCGCCGGAAGCGCCGAGCCGGTCGCTAGAACCTGCGGCGGACGCGAGAGTTCGTCCTCATACTTCGCCTGAATCGACGCGAGCTGCGCTCTCATGTCGGAGATCTGCTGCTGATCGTTCAGCAGCATCGCGTCCTTGGTGTTGCCGGAATTGGCGATCGCGTCCAGTTGCGACTTGTAGGCGTCGGCCTGGGCGCGCTTGCGCTGTGAGTCAGCGTCGGACTGGCTGGCCTGCTCGGCAAGCGAGTCCGCACGCAACTTCATCGCATTGTATTTTTCCTGGGAAACGCAGCCTGTGAGCATCAGGCCGATTGCGGCTAGACCTAGCCACTTGTGCATCCGTGCCATACGTGGGCCTCCGTGCAGGTTGAATTGTCTTGCGGAAGGCGGCAGATGTTCTCAACCCATCTCGCCCGCATGCCGCACAAAACTGAATCTTTCAGTTTTCAATTACCCGACGATCGGAGCCGACCCCATTGCAGTCAAGGCGGCTCCGCCGCCGAAACTTCGCGCGCATATTGACACAAAATTAAATATTTGCAAGTGGGGTGGGGAGAAAAAAGTAGAAACTTGAGACTAGAAACTTGAGGCTAGAGGCTAGGCACGAAGGCACGAAGGGTGGAAAATTCAGATGCAAGAAAAAGGGTGGAGGGAGGTCGCCGCGGCGACCTGGAGGAGTAGAGGAGTGGAGCAGTTGAGCAGTGGAGCGGCGCGCCCTTCGACTTGGCTCAGGGCGGGGGAAAAATAAATCATTTTCGAAAAAAGAGTGGGGTTAGGTCGCGGGACGACCTGGAGGGTAGAAGGTTGAGAGTAGAAGGGAGAGCTAGAGGGAGAAAAATAAATCGAATTCGGAAAAATAGGTGGGTAGAGGCTGCACAGCGGATTTTCGGTTCGAACGGTGATTGGCGGATTTTTTGGGGGAAGTCTTTTGGGGGGCTGGGGTTGGGGTGTTTGATTAATGTTAAAAAGACATGAGTTGCCAGTTGCGAGTTGCCAGTTGCCAGTTGGTCAGGGGAGAAGAGGGGCCACTTGGGGGCTGAAAAGGGCGGTGGGAGAAAGAATAAAAGAAAATGCATATGTTGATAGCAAGAAGATTTAATTTCTTGGGTGGGCGCAAAAGATGGCAGAATAAAGAGATAAGAATGCGATGATAAATATCAAAAAATCGATATTTGAATTTTCGGGGAATTATTTTGGTGGGTTGTTCTGTTGGGAGAATTCGCGCGGCGCCAGGTGTTGGCCGCGGGGAATACCTGGGGGGTCGCAGCGCTGCGGCGGTGGGGAACCGACTGATGAGCCTCGTCGCCTCAATCGTAGTCCTTATCGATGCTTTTTTTTCGTACTTGTCGGTGACGACATTCGTGTCGATCGGGTCGATCGGCTCGTATATCAAAGTCCCTCTCCGATGTGAGAACTGTTGGCTGGCCGGTTTTGAATTCGGGTGACCCGTTTGCGAATTGGGGAATCATGGGAGTCGTCGCCTGCGGCGGCGGGTGCTGAGGCGTTTCGCCTTCACGGCGACCTCGGTTCGACAGCGCTCGCCGGAGCCAAACGCGTCCTTCATAGCCCCGGCTTGAATGGTGTGCGATGGATCATGAGACTTGCGGTCAAGGGGATTAGCGGTTTGCGCTTTTGGGAGATTTTTTGGCGGGGGTTTTGCGGTTCTTGGCGGGGGATTTAGATTTGGGTGGGTACGAATCTTTTTTGGCGGAAGACTTTTGCGCGGCAGCGCCGGAGTAGTTGAGGGCGGCGCTGCGGGAGGCGTGCGCGTGCGGAAGCGGGGGTACCAATACCCCAACGGATGGCTATCCGCTGGCTTTGGCAGAGGGAGGGAGGGATGATCCGGGGCAACAAGTTACCCCGGCTTCGGGGGGAATTTTGCGTGGTGGCGCGGTTCGAGCGCGCTGATCGCGGTCCGTGGGCGTTTGGGGGGGGACGCGCGGTGCTTTGCACGCGCGGCTAAATATGGGGGTGGTGGTTAGCTTTTTCCGGTGGCTTTTCCCAGGACGAAACCGACGAGGAAGAAGACTACTGAGACGGCTACGCCTGCGCCGGCGAGGACGAGGAAGCCGTAGGTGGCGACCTGTTGCATGATTGTGGGGGCCGTATCCAAGACTCCGGTGATTAGGGCGAAGGCGCCGAAGATTACGAAGATCGTCGCGCCGAGGGCCGCGGCGCCGAAGGCGGCGGACATGGGGTCGGGCTTTTCGACGTAAGTCAGGATCACGGGCGGCGCCGCCTTGCGCTTGGCGGCCGACGCCTGCGACTCCTGCGACGCTTCTCGTTCCGCTCATTCCTGCCAGGCTGCCGCTCATACTTCCGCCGAGGCTTCCGGCCATGCTGCCGGCCATGCTCCCACCGACGGATGCCGTTCCGCTTCGGCTCTTTTGGATATTGGTGCCGCTGGCGCTGGGGGCAATTTCATCGAGCAGTTCCGCGCCGAGGCTGGTGTCGTCGCTTTCCTTGGTGAGATCGAGAAGGCCGGAACCTGAGCCGACGGCTTCGATATTCATCTGATCCGCATGGCTTGGGGAGACGGATGTCTGCGCGGCCGGATCGACTCGATCCACTTCATCGTTCTGGAAAACGTCGATGCCGGCCTTGCTTCCCTGCGCCATTCCGGCGCCGGTTGCGCTGGGTCCGCTGGGCATGCCGGAGGCCGATTTTGCGGGGGAGGGCATTCCGCCGACCGATCCGCTCAAGCCTAAATCCTGCCGCCAGGGCCGTGTCTTCCTTCAGGGTCATTCCCGCGCCGGGGCTGCGGCCGCTTTCATCGACGAGGGTCAGGCCGGTTCCGCTCATTCCCTTGCTGCTGTCCGCCAAGCCGATTGCCATGGCGCTTCCGCTGTCCGATGGGCCCAAATCCTTCGCGTCGACATTTCCTTCGGCAATTTCCGCGCGCAGGGACTCGACCTGGTCCGCCTTGAACATCAATCGCTGTCCGTCGCGGAATTCCCGCAGCCGCCCTTCCCTGGCGAACTGCTTAATCTCTTCGTCATTTTTCCCGAGCGCGGCTTTCGCCTCGTCGAGCGTGTAAAACATCTTGGCCATGCTAGATCCTAGAAGTTTGAGGCTAGAGACTAGAGTGTCACCGATACCATTTTAGCAAATCTGCCGCGTTACTTTCCATCGGGAGGGGACGAATCCTCGCCGGTCTGGGTTTGTTTGCCGTTGTTTTGATCTTCCACCAGTTTTTTCACGTCATAAGCCGGGGGAAACGTGTCGTAGTTCTTCAGTTGCAGGTCATACTGGTAGTCCCGCGCTGCGGTGAGCACGAGGGCTTTGTCTCCCGAGCGATATTCATATACGCACATGGTTCCATGCTCGACGTCCACCAGAAAGCACCCCCACACGTTGGGATGCAACTGGCAGGGCATGACGAACACGCCATTCCCGCCGGTGATCGGCAGCTGCGGCGGCATGTCGGCCAGGGCCGGCGCGTCCATCCCTCGACCCTTGCCCAGAAGCACGATCAGAATTCCCAACAACAACGCCGCATTGGCATACAATGCCACGGCTACGACGCTGGGAGTGCGGGGATGGCTCATCAAACGAACGTCGACCCTAAATATCTGACCAGGAATTCGGGGGCTGGGCAGTCGCCCAATTCTGCCGTATCTTAGCCGACTGCACGTTCGCCGAGCAAGGAATTCTTAAGCTATAGAGACCCGATAAATAGTGCTCAATGCCGCCGATACATCCGCCCCACGCCATTCCGCCCCCGCGGCCCGGCGGGGCCATGCCCTACCGCCAGATGTCCAACCCCAAATCCGCGTCGAAAAACCCGGCCCCTGGCTGCAATTGGGCTCGTCGGCGGGCTTTGAATGGACGGTTCTGGACCTCCCCATCCCCAATCTCCCGGAAGACCTCGTTGGCCTGCGGCTCCTGCACCTCAGCGATTTCCACGCTCGGAACCTCTGGGACCCGGCGTATGACCACCTCATCGAGCGGGTCACGCAGAATCGCCCCGACTTGATCGTCTTTACCGGCGATTTCGTCGACAACAAGCGCGACCATCGCCCGGGGCTGCCGACGGCGAGAAAGCTAATCAATTCGCTCCACGGCCGCCTGGGGACGGTTGCGATTCTCGGCAATCATGATGGCGCCGTCGCGCCGGCCATGCACACGAACTGGATGTCAATCTCATCGACCATCGCCGCGTGCTCGTGCCCGTGGGCAATTCCAATATCGAACTGATCGGACTTGGCGGGCTTGACCGGCTGGATCTTGATCTCGCATTCATCGGGTCCATCGAGGAAAAGTCGCCTGGCAATCTGCGCATCATCCTTTCGCATTTCCCTGATTTGATCCGCCGGTGCCTACCTTTGAGCCCCGATATTTATCTGTGCGGCCATAGTCACGGCGGACAAGTCTGTTTTCCGAATCGTCGGCCGATCCTCCGGCACGATTCGCTCCCCCACCATCTTTGCACGGGCATCCACCGGGCCTATGGCACGTGGATGATCGCCAACCGGGGGCTGGGGTTTTCGTCGTTTCGAATTCGCGTTTTCTGCCCGGCCGAGGTAATTGAAATCCGGTTGGCTAAACTGTAATGGGAAGGTGAATGCCAAAAACCGAATCGCGCAGCAAACCCGAAGCCCCACCCGCCACCCCCACTGAGCAGGAAGCCGCGCGCATCGCCGCCAGCCGCGAGTTTGCGATCGAGATCGCGCGGCTCGCGCAGAACACGCGCTGCCATAACATTCTGATCCTCGAGATGGCATCCGTCTGCCCGGTGACCGATTATTTCGTCATCGCCACAGGGACCAGCGCCCGGCAGATGCGCACGGTGTGCGATCAGATCGACGAGATGGCGGAAAAGATGAATTTCAAATGCTTCCGCCGCAGCGGGTACGAAGCGTCAACATGGATCGCGGCGGATTATGTGGATGTGGTGGTGCATATTTTCGATGGGGAGGCCAGGGCGTATTACGATCTGGAAAATCTTTGGGGGGACGCGAAGAGGATTGGGTTTTAAGGCGCTGCGGGTTGATTTGGCTGCCTCGATGTCTTTCGTGATTGGATCACAGCAGTCACCAGCCCGAGCAATACCAAATCCCTCACCAATCCGAATCGGTTGCTCGCCGCGGCGTCCGCCGTTCGTTTCATGTTTCCGAAACATTCATACTCACGCCGCGTTGGCGCCGCAGCATTTCTTGTACTTCTTCCCGCTTCCGCAGGGGCATAGATCGTTGCGTCCGACCTTGGGGGCATCGCGCACGATCGGCTTCACGGCGCCGGCTCCCTGGGTGCGATCGGAGGCTTCCTGCATTTCTCCTTTGGCTCCCACCGCGCCGACCGGTCCGACGGCCGCGGCGGTGGCGGCGACATTTTCCTTGACGCCGTAACCTCCGGTTGATTCGTGCACGGCGGCGGTTTCCTTGTAGGCGCTGCGGGTTTCGGCAGCCCCGACCACGCGGGCGCGGAAGATCAGGTCGGTCACTTTGTCGCGCACGGAGGCCATCATTTCCTGGAAGAATCGATACCCTTCTTTTTTGTACTGAACGCGCGGGTCCTCTTCGGCGAACGCCATCAGGCCGATGCCGGCCTTGAGCATGTCCATCGCGTAGAGATGGTCTTTCCAGGTCTGGTCGAAGATCTGGATGAGGACGAACTGTTCCAGATCCGTGAGTTCGCCGCGGATGAACTGGCGGCCGCGATTCAGGACGATTTCCCGAACCTGCTCGGGCGTGCCCGGGACGGCGAGCACCGGGCCGTCGTTGTCGTCGGGATTGAGGCGGATCAGAAAATCCTTATCGGTGAGTTTCAGCCCGAACCGTTCGTTGACGGCGCGGCGCAGCGATTCCTTTTCCGGATTTTGCGCGATCAGGTCGTCGACCGTCTTTTCGAGTTTCCCGCCGGTGAGGAATTCTCGCTGGGACGCGATGAGTTCCTCGCGCGAGCTTGGGAATTCCGACAGTTCGCACGTGGTCGAGGGACATCTGCACGCCGAATTTCTTCATGGCCCAGTCACGGATGTACTCGGCGATGTAGGGATTATCCGCCGACGCCTCGACCCCGCCGAAGGCGAGCGTCAGGGCGTGATCCACGGGGTACTCGATTTCGCGCTGCGAATAGGCGGCCCGCGCCTTGGTCTCGATGAACGCCGCGATATCCTCGGAATTCTTGGGCGTGCGGCTTTTCACGTCGAGCATGAAGTCCTCGGCCGAAATCTTCAGCCCGAATTTCTCGTTGGCCCAGTTCGCCAGTTCGCGTTCGGCGTAGAGCGGCTCGAGGTATTTGAGCAAACCCGCGCAGCTGCGCTGCTCGATCTGCTCGACCGCAGCGAGCCGAAGCTTCTCCTCCAGTTCCCGCACATTGAGCTGCCGAACCTGGTTCTGAGATAGATGGACGTGAAAACGGCTCATCGCCCAGCTTTGCAGGCCCTTGGTATCCCACTGCTTGGTGTCCTCGGCGTCCTCTCCGGTGAACTCCGCGAGGGTCGCGGTCAGATTGGTTTCGGCCTCGGAGCGGGCCTGCGATTTGATGTACGACTCGAGTTCGTCGATCGACCTGCGGCCGATGAAGTCGGACGAATCGAGCGAGGTGGTGTCGAAATTCACGCGCGACCACTCGGCGATCGTCGCCGCCACGAAATCCTTGGTGATATATTTCTCGACGGCGTCGTCGATCGACTCGCCGATCATGTCCCAGATGACCTGGTCCACGGCGGTCCCGACCAGCACGCGCTGCCGCATTCCGTAGAACGTGTTCCGCTGATGATTGATCACCTCGTCGTATTCCAGGAGATTCTTGCGCGCCAGGTAGTTTCGCTCCTCGACCTTTTTCTGGGCGCGCAGGATTCCCTTTGAGATTCGCTTGTCCTCGATGGCCATCCCCTCTCCCATGCCAAGCCAGCCGAGGACCTTGATCGTCCACTCGCCGGCGAACATCTTCATCAGGTCGTCCTGAAGGCTGACGTAGAACCGCGACGACCCCGGGTCTCCCTGGCGTCCGCCGCGGCCGCGAAGCTGGTTGTCGATTCGCCGCGCCGTATGCCGTTCCGTGCCGATGACGTGGAGGCCACCGGCCTTTTTCGTCTCGTCGATGAGTTTGATGTCCGTGCCGCGGCCGGCCATGTTCGTCGCGATCGTCACGTTTCCGACGATCTGCCCGTGGGCGTTCTTATGACTGCTGTCCCGCCACGCCCACGATCTGCGCCTCGCGCTCGTGGTGCTTGGCGTTGAGGACCTCGTGCTCGATCCCGTACTTCCGCTTCAGCATGGTCGAGAGCATTTCGCTGTTTTCGACGCTGGTCGTGCCCACCAGGATCGGGCGGCCCTTCTCGTGCTCGGCCTTGATCTCCTCGATGATGGCTTCCCATTTCTCCTTTGCGGTTCGGTAAACGCGATCCTCGTGATCCGCGCGGGCGACCGGGCGGTTGGTCGGGATGGTCACCACGTCCAGACTGTAAATCTTGCCGAATTCCTCGGCCTCGGTCTGCGCCGTTCCGGTCATCCCGGAAAGGGACTTGTACATCTTGAAGAAATTCTGGAGCGTGACGGTCGCCAGGGTTTGCGTTTCTTCCTTGATCGGCACGTGCTTCCTTGGCCTCGGTCGCCTGGTGCAGGCCGTCCGACCATTGCCGGCCGACCATTTTCCGCCCCGTATATTCGTCGACGATGACGACTTCCATCTCCCCCTTCTGGCCGCGCTCGACGACGTAATCCTTGTCCCGCTCGTAAACCACATGGGCTTGCATGGACTGTTCCATCAGATGCGGCCATTCCATGTTGTTCCCGACGATAGAAGCTGCCGACACCGGCCGCTTCCTGCGCCGCGGCGATTCCTTCGTGAGTGAGATGCACGCTTTTGCGGTCCAACTCAACTTCGTAGTATTGGGTCAATCCGTCCTGGCGCTTCTGGGCATCCTCGAGCTGGCGTTCCGCCTCGGCGTGGCGTTTCCGGGCCGCGGCGGCATCGGCGCTGTTCTTCGCGTTCGATTCATCCCCTTCCGCCGCCTTGATCGAGCGCACTGCGCCGCCTGGACGATTTCCTCCGCCGCGTTCCAGGGCTTGTTCAGCTCAATCACCTTCCGCGCCACGGCGTCGGCGGCTCGATATTTCCCCGCATCGTCGTGCGCGGCACCGCTGATGATCAGCGGCGTGCGCGCCTCGTCGATCAGGATCGAGTCCACTTCGTCCACGACGACGAATTCCAGCGGCCCCTGCACCTGAAGCGCGGCCCGTTCCTTCATGTTGTCGCGCAGATAATCGAAGCCGAATTCCGCGTTGGTTCCGTAGGTCACATCCGAACCATACGCCGCTCGGCGCGCATCGCCGCCCGGGGCCATTTCGGTCTGGATGAATCCGACGGTTAGTCCCAGATTCTCAAAGGCCGGCCGAACCCACATCGCGTCGCGCCGGACCAGGTAATCGTTCACCGTGACCACGTGGCAATGATTCCCCTCCAGCACGCGCATGAAACATGCCAGCGGAGCGACGAAGGTTTTGCCCTCGCCCGTGGCCATTTCGGCGATCTTGCCTTCGTATAGAACCAGACCCCCGATGAACTGCACGTCAAAGCAGCGGCACCGGAACGGCGGGCGGCTTTCGGGATAAATCTTGCGAACCGCATCGTAAATCTTCAGCGGAATCGGCACCGTGCCGCCAGGATTGCCCCGTCCCGATCAGGGTCTGCTGCACCTGGTCGTAAACCTCCAGCATCTTGTCGTCGAACTGATCGGGATCGAAATGATTCTCCGGATCGAAGATGGCCCGGATGCCGATGTTGCGGTCCATCGACTCGCGAATGATCCCGAACACCTCCGGCAGGACTTCGCTGCGCCGGATTTTTCCGCTGGTGAGCTGCTGGCGAATCTCCGCGGTGCGCTCGCGCAACTGCTGATCCGTCTTGACGCGAACTTGCGGTTCGATCGCGTTGATCTGATCCACGACGCGGTGATACCGCTTCAAAAGCCGTTCATTGCGGCTGCCGAAAACTTTGGTCAGCGTCTTGCTAAAATTAATTGCCATGACACCCCTCCCTATCGGGGGATTAAGAAAAGGGACGAATCGATTAAACTAGAAACTGAAAAGCGCCGGCCGAATCAGCACAGCGGGGGAGGGAGGCGGAAATCAAAGGGGGAGAGATGAATCGCCGAGGCGATTCGAACCGTCCTGGCGACGGAGACGGGGATGGCGGCGGGCTTGAGGTTGGTCACTCGCGGCTGGTACATCCGCAGGGGCGGCATGGCCCGCCGGAGCGACACTTCCAGGCGCTGAAAATCCGCCCCGCGACTTCCATTGCCGGCCGCTCGACGGGGGCGGCCATGCTAACGCGATCGGCGCATAAGGCCGTCGCCAAAAGAGTTACCGCGATGAAGTGCCTGGAACGTCGCATAGCTTCAGTGCCGCTAGCAATATCCCCCCATCCGCCGGAAGCGTCAAGTCCGGCCATTGCGTTAGAATTTTAGGCCTATTATCCTGCGGTTTCCGCCGCTTTTGGGCGCGTTGCGTCTGGAGGTTGTTATGTTTCATCGTCCATCAAAGCTGGGCTGGATGAGATTCGCCGCCTTCTCGATGGCCTGCCTGGCCGCCGCGGCCGTCGTAAAAGCCGACGATTGGCAACCCTGGTCCGGCGCCGGAGCGCCGGTAGCGGGATCCTCAACGCCCGATAACCGAGGCACCTCGCAGCCCCTCGTTTACGATGTCGCTCCGGCTTTTGCCCGAGCCGCGACTGCCCAGGCCCAGTTCGACCTTGCCTGGACGAACATGACCGCCGCCCAGATTCGCGCTCGCGCTCAGTTTGAGCATTCGCCCGAATACGTCGCCGCCCAGCGCGAATTGGCTGATGCGCAATCCGCGTACGACGGCGCCTGCGAGGCCGTCATCGCGGACCTCCTCAAAGACCCGGCGTATCACAAGCTCATCGAAAAGCGCACGCAGGTTCAAATCGCTTTGGATCAGCACCCGGCTGACAGCGCCGACGTGCAGGCCATCGCGCATTTGAAAATGGAATACAGCGCCGCCGCCAGCCGCATGGAAGCGGATGCGCTGGCCGGCGATTCACAAGTTCAAAACGCGAAAACCCGGCTCCTTGCCGGTCAGCAAGTCGTCGATAGCATGATCCAGCGATTCGAGGACGCCTTCGCCAACCAGCCGGCCGTGGCATTCGCTTGGAGGAATTATCAGAACGCGATCGTCAACCAGGCCGGGCGCAAGGATATCTCCAGGGCGCACTGATCACGCGCGACGACGTGAATAACGTGAACTATCTGCGTTACTCCCCCGCGCCTAACAACGTTTACTGCGGCGCGCCGTACTACCCGACCTGGTCGTATGGGTGCGGAATCAATCCTTACTTTTTTGGGTACTATGGGATTGTGGTGAGACGATTCTAAGGCGATCCATGGCTTTGGTCTCCGGGGATTATAGCTAAATTAGCGAGTTTATCGAAATTCGATAAACTCGCTAATTTTGTTATAATTCGATTCATGAATCGTGTAACCAATCCTTTTGCGCCCGGGGCAGGGACTCCCCCACCTGAACTTGCCGGTCGCGATGACGTGCGCGAAACATTCCGCGTTGCCCTTGAGCGCGTGCGTCGAAGGCTGCCGACCAGGAGCGGTCTGATGGTCGGGTTGCGCGGGGTCGGAAAGACGGTCCTTTTGGACCGCATGCGAACGGACGCCGAAGCGGTTGGAATCCATACTTTGCGAATCGAGGCGCCGGAAGATCGTTCACTGCCAGCCCTCTTGGCTCCCGAAATCCGCAAAGCGCTGCTGAGGCTGTCCAGAAATAAAGCAGCGGCCGAACTCGCCAAGCGGTCGCTCAGCGCCCTCGCGGGATTCGCAAAGAGTCTCAAGGTTAAATACAAGGACATCGAAGTCGGATTCGACGCCGAGCCTCAGCCGGGCTTGGCCGATAACGGCGACCTCGAGCACGACTTGCAGGATTTGTTTGCCTCTGCCGGGGAAGCCGCAGTTAAAGCCGACACTGCGCTGGCTATCTTTGCCGACGAATTGCAATACGTTAGGGAAGACGAACTGGCTGCTTTAATCACCTCCCTTCACCGTACAGCGCAACAACGTCTTCCGGTGGTCTTAATCGGTGCTGGACTACCGCAGTTGAGGGGAAGAATGGGTCGAGCAAAATCCTATGCGGAACGGATGTTTGACTTCCCGGAGATTGGTCCGCTTTCGGCCGATTCAGCGCGACTTGCCATTGAAAAACCGCTTCGTGACAACAAAGTGGATATATATCCAAATGCGCGTGAGCGCATCGTAGTCCAGACGCGCGGATATCCCTATTTCTTGCAGGAATGGGGGAAACACTCATGGAATGTAGCTGCCAAGTCTCCAATCATGGAAAGCGATGTGAAGGCAGCATCGAAGGAAGCGATAGCGGCTCTTGACGAAAGCTTTTTTAGCGTACGGTATGATCGCCTTACTCCGGCGGAAAAAAGATATCTGCGGGCAATGGCAGAATTGGGCCCCGGCCCACATCGCTCTGGAGATATTGCTGACCAATTGGATAGCGCCGTGACAGCGCTCGGACCGGTAAGGGGCAAGCTCATTTCGAAAGGCATGATCTGGAGTCCAACTCACTGCGATACGGCCTTTACTGTTCCCCTCTTCGATGAATTTATGCGGCGGAAGATGCCGGGCATGGAATGGAAAACTTCGTAGGTCGATTGATCCGCGTTACTTACTGCGGGCCGAGCTAACTGAAACAGTTTTGCCTTGTGCCGCCGATTCATACGCCGCCACCACCACCGCCAAATCCCGGCGGCCCATTTCGCCGTCCATCATCGGGTTCTTCCCGGCTCGGACCGCCTCGATGAACATTCTTTGCGGATTGATCGGACTGGCCGCGTCATCGAGCACGCGCGGCGGCATGTAGCACACCTTCTTCTTCCCCGGCGTGTCGTATTCAATCCAATCGCTCGAATACGCCCGATCCAGATTTAATTCGATTTCGTTCTCCCTCTCGAGCATTTTCACCCAGCCGGCGGTTCCGAAAATCTCCCGGCTCATTCCCTCCGATGCATATCCGCTGTCAAACGTCCCCAACACTCCGTCTCCAAACTTCGCGAGGCAAACCGTGACGTCGTCTCCGCCAATGTTTGGCGAAAACTGATTTGCGCTGAAGGCGCTGACCTCCGTGATCGGCGAATCCAGCCACCATTGCATCAGATTGATCGCATGGATTGAAAGTTGGATGAAGCTCCCGCCGCCGGTCTGATCCCGGCTGCTTCGCCAGGACGGCGCGGAGGGATGCCGCATCCCGCCGCGGTGCGAATCCCGGGCCCGGATGCTCTGGATTTTTCCGAGATATCCCTCTTCGACCAATCGCTTGATCTCCCAGACCATGGGGTTTGCGAAGCTGCTGAGATAAATCCCCAGCCGCCCCTTGCTCCCTGCCGCGGCGAGCAAAATGCGATCGGCGGCCTCTAATGTATTGGCGATCGGCTTTTGCAGGAGGACATGCTTTCCAGCCACCAGCGCGGCGACCGCCTGCTCCTCGTGCAGATGGTTTGGGGTGGAGATGTCGACCATGTCGATCCCCTCCGCGAGCGAATCCGCGAAATTCGCGGTGGTGTGCTTCGCCCCCTCGGCCCGGCAAAGCTCCAACTGCTCGGGATTCAGATCAATGGCCAGCGACCATTCCACATCCGGCAACGCCGCATAAACCTTGCGGTAATTCTTCGCCATCCCCCCGGCTCCAACCAACGCAACATGGAACATGCTGAACCTTCCGCTAGAATTCTCTTACCGCGATGAATCTCCCAGACGGTCGCATCTTCCATCATATTCGCTCCGCTCTGGTTCGCTATCTGTCAATCCTTCTCATCGTCGCCAGTCTGAGTTCCACCGCGGAGGCCCAGACCACGCTCAAAGCGGTTTATGGATGGGGCACCGCTGCGCGCCTTGGCCGGTGGACGCCGCTGTTGGCCACCGTCCGGGTTCCCGACCCCGATCCCATCGAAGCCATCCTGCAAATCGAAGGCACCTACGGCACCGGGGCGGCTCTCTGCATCAGTCAGCCCATGGTCGTCGAATCCCGGCCTAGAACCTATCTCCTCCTTTTTCCTCTGAATGCCGACCCGACAAAACTCGCCGTCACCCTCCGGCGAGAATCCGACAATAGAATTCTCGCCACTAAGGTCCTGCTCGACCCGCAGGTGTTCACGCCCGCGGGGCACATCCCGCCGACGATTCTCGCCGCCAACGGACCATTGATCGGCATCGGCGGAAACGTCGCCGACGCGTTGCTGCTTCAATCGCAATTGTCGCAGACAGGACTAACCGCTGGAATTTTGAGTGAAATGAAACTTCCCGCCGCGTCCGTCGGATACGAAAGTGCCGCCGCCCTTCTTCTGGCCGAGCCGGATTTCCAGGAGTTGGACGCCGATCAGCAGCGCGCCATCGTCGATTGGGTCGCCGCCGGCGGTAATCTCGTGGTCATCCCTCCGGCCAATTCCCTGCCGCAGCAGCTTCCGCTGGACATCCTGCTTCCGTGCGACATCGGCGTAGACCAATCCGTCCCGCTTCCCCCGGGCGTCGCCCAGATCTCCCCCGCGGCCGGGGCCGGCGGCCAGAGCGGAATCGCAATCGAGCCGACAACTGAACCGACAACCGGGCCGGCAACTGTCCCCGTCGAAGTCAACGGCCGCCAGCTTCGCCCGTGTGACGGCGCGATCCCAATCGAATTGTTAAATGGCGGCCGTCCCTGGACCGCCTGGTCGCGGCGCTGGGGCCTGGGCCGCGTCGTGGTTCTTCCCGCCGACGTCTCGGCGCTCCAATTCGCCGACTCTGATCAAACGATCGCCTTCTGGCGGAAGATCTTCGCGGGAATGCTCGAGGTTCCGGGCCACAAAACGATCACCGAAAACCCGGTCAGCGATTCCGAGGAAGACATCATGCCCGTCGGCCCGAAAATGGCGGACGCCATCGGCCGCGGTCCCCGGGAAACGCTCGCTATCCGCCATCTTCTGGATTTCCTCGACGCCTCGACATTGCAGCCCGGCGCGAGCTGGAAAACTTTCTTCCTCTGGCTGGCCGGAATCGGAGCGCTTCTTGGCCCATTCGATTGGATCGTCTCCGTGCGCACTGGCGCATTCCCCTCGCCATTGGGCCACTATCCTGGGTTTTGTCGCGATGCTGACCGGCGCGACGGGTTACGGGGTCACGTCGCTCCAATCCCCTGAACTCGAAGTCTCCTCGATCCGCCTGATCGACCAGGCCGATGGCAAAACCGTCGCCACCACCGACCTGCTGGCGGTGCGCTCCACGCATGGCCAGACCCTCCCCGTCCAGCTTGACCCGGCCGAGTGGTGGGAGCCGGCCAATCAATCGGCGGCCAATTTTTCCGCGAATCGATTTCTGGAATTTGATTGCCAGGAGGATCAATCCGGCTGCCGCCCCGTTCAACTCAAGCTTCGCGCCGGCGATCCGCAATCCCTCCGCGGCCAAACGATGTCCACCTCACCGCCTGTCTTCGACGTCTCGCTGAAACTCCAAGACGGGTCCGCCGTTGGGACCCTCACCAATCTTTCCAATAGCACCATCGAAAATATTCAAATTGCCGGGGCCGCCGGCGTCGGCGAAATCGACGGCTCCCTGCGCTCCGGCGCGACCATCGTCGTGAATTGTCCGCTGAAAGGGTCCGCGATCAACCTGGAAGGACTTTCCCCCGACGCTCTGGACATCACGCCCGATCGCACCGACCGCATCTCGGCTCTGATTGCCGATGGCTCGGTCCTATGCGTCTACGGCCAACTCCCCGAAGCCCCCGCCCCCCACACGATCGACGCTGCGGCAACTTACACGCACAGGGAAATCATCCGCGCGGTCGCCGCCCCCGACTGATCCCCCGTTCGCAGAATCCTATCCCCTCTCCCCGTGTAATCGCGGGGAGAGGGCCAGGGTGAGGGGCGGTTTTCGACCGTAGAGCCGCGCCCCTCCCCGTCCCGCGGAAACTGGCCGAGGGCGAGGGAGAGGCGATGGCGCAAAAAAAAGGAGGCGGGCGGAGTCGTGGTGACTCCGCCCGCCTCCTGGAGTAGTCCAGGGCCTTCATCCCTCCGGAAGACCCCGTTTAGTGGCCTGAGGAGGAACCCGAGCCGCCGCCGACGTCAGAGGCGGTGTCGGTCTTGCCATAGTTCTGCGCCGAATCGCCGATGGTGTTGGTGTTATCCGGATTCGCGCCCAGCGTGATCAGGATTTGCGACGCCTTCAGGCCGCCCTTGTCCATCAGGTAATGGCTCACCGACGTCTGCCGGGCAGCGCCTGCGAGTCATTGGGAATGTCCAGATAAACGGCCATCGGATTCTTCGAGTGCGAATCCGCGAGCATCAGGTCCAGCTTCGCCTTGCCCAGCGAGCTGAGCGCGGCGGCGTCAAAGTGGTCCGCATACAGGGTGGCGTCGCTTTGAGCGCCCGCCTCCTTCTGCGTATCCAGGAGCTGTCCCTGCTCCTGCTTTTCAACATCGGGGTTGAAGTTGATGGCATAATTCCGGCCGGTCTGCTGTTCGCAGGCCGTCACCAGCGCCAAGGCCGCCAGCAAATTCACCGCTCCGATGCGTTTGAGATTGAGCATAAGGTTCTCCAAAATCTTCCATCGACCGTTTACACGCCGTATTTGAGCTTTACAGGCATTTTCGACCATTTCCGAGTTATTTCATCAGCGGGCTGTTCATCAGTTCGATAACTGTCGGACCCAGCAAAACGATAAACGTCGCGGGGAAGATGAACAGCACCAGCGGGAAGCTGAGCTTGACCGCGCTCTTCGCCGCCATCTCCTCGGCCCGGTGGTGCCGCGCCAATCGCAGCGATTCGGCGTGAATTCGCAGCGCCTGCGCGATACTGGTTCCGAATCGATCCGCCTGGTTCAACATCGCCGACAGCGAAATCAGCGAGGCATTGCCGGTTCGCAAACCGAGGTTCTTGAGCGCCTCCTGCCGCGCAGGCCCACGCGCGTTTCCATGTGGGCGATGCCGAATTCGCGGCTGATCGCCGGGTGCACCAGGGCCAATTCCTCGCCGACCCTCTGCATCGCGGCGTCCATCGTCAGACCGGCTTCGACGCAGACGACCATGAGGTCCATCGCGTCGGCCAGGCCCAGCTCGAGCGCCTGCTGGTTTCCCTTGACCTTGAATCGCAACCACATCGTCGGCGACAGATATCCGATCAGGCCCATCACCGAGACGAACGCCATCATGTTCCCCATGAACAGGCTGGCGACGTAACCCAGGATCACGCCGCTGGAAATTCCGATGAACTTCAGACCCTGGATGGTACGCAGGGCGGAAGTCGAATAGATGCCCGCCTTGCGCAGTTCGCTCTGAAGCTTGGACGCTTTCTCGCGCGTGCTGGGCATGAACGGCTTGGACGCCGCCTGCCCGAGCTGCTGCAAGAGCGGGGTCACCGAGGTCTTCTTCTCGATCGACGTCTTGCCCCTGCCCTGAAGACGAGAACGCAGTTTTCCCTGGTCCTCGTCGCCCAGCAGCAGCGTCGAAATCCAATACGTCAGCGCCGCTATCGAGGCGAACGCGCTGGTCAGTAGTATGACTGTCTGGTTCATGGCTAATTCCTTACGACAAAATCACACCTTTAGCGTGGTGATTTTCTGAATCGCCACGGTTCCAATCACGAGCATCGATCCGGCAACCACCAGCAGCCAGATGCCCGTCGTCGTATGCAGAAGCATCTGGGCGTAATGCGGGTTGAGGAAATAGACAATAAAGAACATCACGATCGGGAAGCAGACCAGGATGTACCCGGTGAAACGTCCCTCTGCGGTCTTCGCCTTGACGTGCTGTTGCAGCCGGATTCGGGCGCGGATCATGCCGCTGATATTGTTGAGCACTTCCGACAGATCGCCGCCGGTTTGCCGCTGAATCAGGACCGCCGTGACGAAGAATCCGAAGTCCGGGTTGTCCACGCGAATGGCCGCGTCCTTCAGCGCCTCTTCCAGCGACTGGCCCAGACTGTGCTGGTCGTAGCAACGGCGGAATTCGTTCGACAACGGCTGGGGCAATTCCTCGGCCATCATCTGCAAGCCCGTGCTCAAGCTGTGCCCGGCACGCAAAATTCGTGAAAGAAAGTCCAAGGCCTCGGGAAGCTGGTCCATCATCAGCCGATCCAGCCGATTTCGCCGATTCGCCAGGTACAGGAACGGCGCAGGCCAATGCAGCGGCCGCGCAAAATCCGATAAACGGCTCGCCGGACACCACGGTTCCAACCACCCCGCCGAATACCGCCATCGCGACAACGATGAAGATGAATTTGGCAAGATTCATCGAAGGCCAGGTCTGTTGAACCTTCCGGGCCACGCCGTACATCAGCGGCAGTTTGGCGAGCACGCCGGAAAACCCCTGGATCTCGGTCTGGCGGCGAACCACGGTGAGCGTCGCGGGATCGAACCCGTCGCTCTTCCCTTCGCCGCTCAAACGCTGTTCCAGACGACGTTTTCCTTCGCTCAGGCCGCCGACCAATTGAACGATCCCGAATAACAGCATCGAGACCGTTACGGCAGCAAGTATGGGCAGCATGAACTGTTGCATAACCATCCGCGGTCTTAGTCCCGCGTCCTCTAAAACACACCCGTCCTAATGAATCTCGATTTTTCTCCGCGCAAAAAGTTCGGTGGGCAGCGAGATGCCGCGCGACTCGATGCGTTCGGCGACGCGCGGCCTGATCCCGGTCACGAGAAAATGTCCGACCGCGTGACCGTCAACGTCCACGCCGGTCTGCTCGTACACGAACAGATCGTGCGTCTGTAGATTGTCCCCTTCCATTCCGGTTATTTCGCTGACGCGCGTGACGCGGCGTTTTCCGCCCGGGAGTCGCGCCGCCTGCACGATCAATTGGATCGCGCTGGCCGCCTGGTTTCTCAAGGCGCGCAGCGGGATGTCGTACCCCGCCATCGCGATCATCACTTCCAGACGCGCGATCGCGTCGCGCGTGGTATTGGCGTGAATCGTCGTCATCGATCCTTCGTGACCCGTGTTCATCGCCTGGAGCATGTCCAGCGCCTCGGCGGATCGCACTTCGCCGATGATGATCCGATCCGGACGCATACGCAGACAGTTCTTCACGAGGTCGCGCTGCGTCACTTCGCCGCGACCTTCGATGTTCGGCGGACGCGTTTCCAATCGAACCACGTGCGGCTGCTGAAGCTGAAGTTCCGCGGCGTCCTCGATCGTCACGACGCGCTCGCCGGATGGAATGTAACGCGACAGGCAGTTCAGCAATGTCGTTTTGCCCGAACCGGTGCCGCCGCTGATCAAAATATTGCAACGCGCCTGCACCGCCGAGGAGAGAAAATCCATGACCGCCGGCGGAAACGCGCCGTGCCGGATCAGGTCTTCCAGTTGCAGCGGCTTGGCGCCGAATCGGCGAATGCTCATCGCCGGTCCATCCAGCGCCAGCGGGGGGATGATCGCGTTCACGCGGCTTCCGTCCGCGAGGCGGGCGTCCACCATCGGGCTGGTTTCGTCCACACGCCGTCCGACCAGGGCGACGATGCGGTCGATGATCTGCCGCAAATGCTGATTGTCCCGGAACCGGACCTCCACGCGCTCGAGCCGACCCTGGCGTTCCACGTAAACCTTGTCGAATCGGTTGACCAGAATATCCGTGATGGTCGGATCCTTAAGGAGGATTTCCAGCGGTCCAAGTCCGAAGGTCTCATCCATGACCTCGTCCATCAGCCGTTCCTGCTCCTGGCTGGTCAGCAGGCTGCGCTCGTTTTGGCACAAATCCTTGATGACCACGCGAACCTCGGCGCGAACCGTGTCCGGGGGCAGCGTCCGCAGATTTTGTACGTCCAAACGCTCCACCAGTTGCTGGTGGATGCGAACCTTCAACTGATCAAAGTGCTGGGTTCGCTCGGTGACGATCGGCGCGATATTCACCGGGCGCGGAGGCGGCGCATGCAGCGGGGCAACGACCGCGGGCCGCGGCACGTCCGCGGCTTTGGGGTTCGCTTGCAGACCCACTGCGTCCGCCGGCCCTGCCGGTGGAGCGTGCTGCTGGCTGCCTCGTGTAAACAATCCCATATCGCCAACTCACAATGCAAAAGCTTCCACGCGCCGGCATTTACGCCGCCACGATTGATCCTCCGGATCCGGACGCCGTAGCCGCCGGCTTGTTCGTCAGTTTCGCCGCCAGCTCCATGAGGCTCTCGCTGATTTCCGTCTTCGGCGACCGCAAAACCACCGGCTCGCCGAAATTGATGGCTCCAATCGCCGTCTTGAAATCGTTGGGAACCTGCCAGAAGACCTTCAGACCCAGCAAGCGTTCCAATTCGTCCGGCTCAATGTCGTTCCCCTTCTTCACGAACCGGTTCACGACCGTCCGGATCTTCACCGATTCCACGCCCATTCGACGCAGCGCACCGACGAACCGCTCGGCGTTTTTCGCGCTGGGCACGTTCAGTTGCATGGTCAGCACGTGAAGGTCCGACTGCTGGATGATCGCCGCATACATCGGCGAAATACTCATGATCGAGTCGATGACCACGTAATCGAATACGCGGCTCAGCACGTTCAGCAGGCGGAGCAACCCCGCCTGGTTCACGCGCTGCGTGTCTTCGGGCAATTCGGGCCTGGCCAGAATCGCCAGGTTGCTCTTCTTGTGGATCACCAGGGCGTTGTCCAAAAGCTGTTTGTCGAGCTTCTCGCCCGCGTCCATCACGTCGGCGATCGTGTAGCGCGCCCGCGTGTCGAAATAGCTCGCCACGCCGCCGCGCATCAGATCCAGATCGATCAGCACGGTCTTCCCGCTCTGGGCCAGCGATGCGGCGACGTTGCAGGCGATCGTCGTCGATCCGCAACCGCCCACCGTGGGGACCACCTGGATGATCCGAGCCCGTTTTCCCATGCCGTGCATTTGCGCGACGCGCTCGACGGCGGAGGAAAACTTCTGCTCGCTGATCGGAAGCGGAATGAATTCCCGAATGCCAAGGTGCATCGCCTCCATGAGGAGGTTCGGATCCACCGTCTGGCTCATCAGGAAAAAGCTGACGCCCGGGAACTGCCGCGGAAAGCCCGAAATCTTTCGGAGCGTTTCCTGCGGCATGGGGTCGAGATTGACGATCGCCAGGGTCGGCGCCTCCGGCCGACCCAGCAATTCGCTCAGGTGATCCACGGTGTTCAGTTGAGCCACCGGTTGAGCGCCGAAGTGCGTGAGGAACGCGGCCAATTCTTCCCGATTGGCCTGGTCGGCATCAACGATGACACAAGTCAGCTGAACATACATGGCGATGACTCTTCCTTAAGACAGACACTGGATCCACCCGTGCCACCTTCTTCTCTTATTTCAGAGAATCCGAGGCTCCGGCCGTCTGCTGCGGATTGCTGTTGGCCGGACTGAATCCATATTGACCCTGGAACAGCGGCGGAGGCGCACTGGGATCGGCGGTCGGTTGCGCCTTCTTCGCCGGCGCCGGGGCGGAAGCCGTCGGCGTCGTCGGAGTACTCGGAGTTGCCGGGGCAATGACCAGTGGCGTTTCGACCGCCGGCTTCGCAGGCGTCGGAGCCGCAGCCGCTGGGGCCGCGGGTATCGGGGCCGCAGCTATCGGGGCCGGGGTCGCCGCCTTCACGGGCGCTGGCGCGCTTGGCGGGCACTACCGCCTGCACGGGCGTTGCCGGCGCTTCTGGAGCCGCAGCTATAGGAGCCACCGGTCGGATCGGTGCCAAAGCCGCCGCGGGCGTTGGCGGAATCTGCCGCACCTGGGCCGGCTCGACTTCCGCCGCCATCGGCGCCACGGGGGCACCCGGAGGCGCGGCGCTCAGGTCTTCGCCGCCAAGGTCCTTGAACAGGTACAATTCATACGGTTTCGGATCACGCCACTTCTCGCCCGGAACGGTGGTCACATCGCCCGGATCCATCGGGTGAACCAGAACCGGCGTCACCAGGATCACGACTTCCGTTTCGTTGCGCTGATATTGCACCGAGCGGAAGAGCGGCCCAATGATCGGCAGATCGCCCAATATGGGGAACTGCGAATTCGCCGCAGAGATGTTGTCCTGAAGGAGCCCGGCCAGTGCCAGCGTCTGCCCTTCGCCCATCTCGACCGTTGTTTCAACTTCACGCTGGGTCAGGCCGGGAACCGTGGTCCCGTTCACGCTGATCGAATGCGCAAAGTCCAGTTCGCTCACGTTCGGCTCGACCTTCAGGCGGATATGCCCGTTGCCCAGCACGATGGGCACGAACTTCAGGTCCACGCCGTAAGGCTGGAACTGAATCGTGATCGTCGAGCCGCCGTTGCCCGGTTGGGGCACCGGATACGGGAATTGGCCGCCGGCAAGAAAGTGAGCTTCCTGACCGCTGGTCGTCACCAGGTTCGGTTCGGCAAGCAGCCTCAGCACGTTGTTTGTTTCAAGAGCATTGACGAAGTACGCGAACGCGACACTTCCGAACTGGCCGGTTCCGAACGTCTCCGCCGACGAAAGCGCGCCGGTGGGAATCGCCAGCAGGTTCGGCGTGCCCGCTCCACCCGGGGTGATGCCCAGGGGATTGGCGCCGAGGTTTGAACCCCAGATCGAGATGCCGTCTTGCCCGCCGAAGTTGAAACCAAGCTCCTGTTCGGCTTGTTTGCTGACCTCGGCGATCTTCACTTGAAGCATGATCTGCTCGCCGCCAGCAACTTCCAGAAGGTTTAGCACCTTGCCGTAGTTCGAGGCGACTTCGCCAGCCTCTTCGGCGTCTTTGAACGATGTCACGCGCCCGCGGAGGGTCAGAGCCCCGCCGGTCTCATCGACGGTGATGTCCGCGTTGGGGAACATCTCCTTGAGATGTTTGCGAAGCATCTCGATGTCCGAGGCCACGACGACGTTGATAATCGAGGTATGGTCCGCGTCGTCCCAGATGATGAGCTGGGTCTGGCCCGCCTTCTTGCCGGTCACCAGCAGGTCGTTCGGACCCAGCGGAACGACGTCCGCGATATCCGGAATGAGGATGTTCGCTCGCTTGATCCTCTGGCTGATCGAAACCTTCTGCGCGTTGCCGGGCTGAAGAACGATCTTTTCAAAGCCGTCGGGCGTCGTCACGGCGCCGGCGTCCTGATCGGGGACGCTGGCCGCCTGATCGTCGGCGGTCGCCAACGTCCGCAGCGCCAGCAACGCCGTCAGCGCCGCCGTCACATAACCAATTCGACGCCCCAATTTCACACACCGCTTTGTTTCAACGCTCGTCTCGGATGTAAATCGCATGATCGGACCCTTTGGGGTTAATGGACCTTCCTGTCCCTCCTGACCAGAATCATTCCCTTGCGTCAGTTTCCGCCCGACCCGGAGATCGGAGCGGAGTCCTGCCCGGCGGATTTATTGTGGATGGCAAATCGGACTTGCTGTTCATTGTTTCCGCGGACCACTTGCATGATCCACGAATCCTGCCCGCCCGAACCCTGACCGGACCCACCCATCGCTGAACTGGCCAGCGAGGTCAGGCTCGGCTGAGTCGACGGGGCCGCCGCGGCGGCAACGCCAGGATCAACCGTGTTGTAGCTGTCTCGCTGACCGCTTTGATGCCCGCGCAGATCGGCGAGCGTCATGTCCGGCGTGTCAACCAGCGAAAGGTCGTTGCCGCTACGCAGAGAGAGCCGCGGCCGGCCCGTCGCGCTGGCAAGTTCAAGCATCTCCGCCTGCACGGGAGTCACCAGGACGGTCACGCTGTGACCGCCGCCGTCGCTTCCGTCGCCCGGATTGTGCCGCATTCCCACCGCCGTGACCAAAACGTTCTGGGCGATGGTCCGCGCGATGCTCCCGCCGGTCGCGTCGTCACGCAAAGTCTGAATGATGTCGACGTGGCATCCCGGCAGAACGTTGCCGGCCACGCCGCTGATCTCGTTGATCTCCAGCGTGATGGCTCGCATGCCCATGGGGACCACGGCCTGAAGGCCCGCGCCAACGCCCTTGGGCGCCAGCAGGGTCTTGGTGATGACCTGGCCCTGCACGATCAGCACGCTGGCCACGCGGCCCAGGAGTTCGCCCGGATCAGAGAAGACCGTGTCCGGAACAATTTCCGTCGACAGTTCTCCCTTGGTCAGGTTGTCCTCCGTCAACACCGCTCCAGCGTCGATGTTGTCCTTCGCCATGACCACCTGCGGCCGCTTAGGCTGCGCGCTGGCGGACTGCTGGTTATTGATAAAGCGCATGGTCATGTATAACGTGACCAGGCCCAACCCCAACGCCAAGATGAGCGGACCAAACTTTTTAACGTTCATAAGATATCTCCCAAGGACATTCGCCTTCGAAGTTGTTGTCGGAAAGATCGGATTTGTGGTTTAGGACGTTCGCGGTAACTTTTATGTTTTGTCACGCCCGGTATTATCTGACGCCCCCAACACGCGCGGATTGTCCCCGGCTGGCCCATCCATCCTGATCCGCACTCTTTTATTGGCTCCCACTCCCGGACACGAAAACTGCCGGCATACTGACGATTATTGGGCTTCCTTGCGCATCACGCATGAAGTCGTGAGCAGGTGCCCGTTTTGTGCCAAGGGCCCATTCAATAGATTAAGCGCCGACTCATGGAAGGGTCCGCCCTCGATGCTCCAGTTACAGGAGATGGTCACCATCAAGCCATCGCCCACCGTCATCGTATTCATAGCCGCAGTAGTCATCGCCGTGTGCGTGGCATAAGTGCTGCCCGAGCAATCGAAAAACGTCACCGTGAAATTCCCGACCGTGAACGGCGACGTGGTCGTGTAGCTCGTTCCGGTCGGAACCAACTGAGCGGCGATCAGTTCGTTGGCAACGACCCCCATCACGCTGGCGTAGCTCCCCTGCGGGCCGTTCACTCCGCTGCCGGTTCCGGCCTGATACGCCAGAATTCCGTTTCGGCATCCATCCCGCGCGGCGTCGGTCATGACGCTTTTCACGTAAAAGTATTGCCCGCCCTCGATCGCTCCGTAAAGAATCATGCAAAGCAATAGACCGCAGACGGCGAGTTCCAGAACCGCCCCGCCGCGCCGACGGCGCAGGGACCCGCGCCGAACTAATCGATCCGTCCGCAACAAAACTGCTCCTGATTTCATGGTCATCTCGCAGCTAATGAGCCAAATAAGACCGCGCCAATTTACTGGGCTTCCTTTCGGAGGATGCACGTCGCGACGATGTCTCCGCCGTTATGCGTGGGATTAAGATAACCGCCGCCGTGACTGCTTCGCGCGAAACCGCCGATCGTCGCCCAGGTCGCGCTGATTTGCACTTCCAGTCCATCCCCCACCACGACGGTCTGCGGATCTTTGTAAGCCGTAGCCCCCCCATTGGTTCCCGTGTCAAAGTTGTAGTCGTAGTAGTTGACGGTGTAGTTTCCGATCGTGTAATTCCCCCCGCTGCCGGTGGTCGTTGTTCCGTGAGGGACCAATCCGGCATTTCCCAGATAGCCGGCGATCACCGCATTACAGCTGGTGGCATTCCCTGTCCCCGACGAGCTTTGCAGAATCCCGTTTCGGCATCCTTCGCGCGCCGCCCCGTTCATCATGTTTCTGCAATAGAAAAACCAGCTCGCTTCGACGGTGCCGAATGTGAACGCCATCAGAACGATTCCGCACAGCGCCGTCTCGACCAGCGTACCCCCCCGCCGACGCGCGGCATGCCTTGCTTCCGGCTTACACGATCCCGATATATCTGCATCAGCGATCTCACGGCATTCTCCCGGTTACGTGCAAAACGCCAAAACCAATACCGTCGCCACCAGCGCCGGGACCGCATACGGCAGCGGCCTCGCCACGCTCTTCATGGATCGGCCGCTCTCGACCGCATGTTCAATCCCCGTCTCCGGCGCGTAGGCGAATCCCGCCACGATCAGCGCGCTGTTGCGGAACAGCGTCCCAATGCGCCGTTGCGCCGTCGCCTGGACCAAAACGATCACCAGCCCGACCAGCGCTTCGGCCATGAACACAAGAAAGACCCCTTTGGGTCCGAGCCACGATCCGATTGCGGCCAAAAGTTTCACGTCCCCCCCGCCCAGGGCGGAGATGGCAAACAGCGCGAATCCGAGCCCTCCACCGACGAAGAGGCCCGAGACTGAATTCCCCAGGCCGGACAGTCCGTGCATCCATGACGCACGGGCCACGCCTGCCGTCATCAGGCTCAGCGTCAGCCAGTTGGGAATCCGGCGCCACTTGATATCCGTCCACGCCGCGGTCACCAGACACGCGATCAGCGGCGCCAGTCGGATCCACATGGCCAGGTTAATGTTCGCACCCATTCAATTTCTCACAACGACGAGTTCAGGCTCGACCATTTCGCGGCGACTTTTACGCCGACCTTCCCGATCACCGAAATTGCGCCGACGATAATCAGCCCGGCGACCAGGGCGTATTCCAACGTCTCCCCACCCGTCTCGTCGCGGAACAGCCGCGACAGCACCACTGCCAAACCTCGCATGACACATCTCCCGAATCCCCCACAAAGCGATCCGGAAGGCTTGGGCCCAAGCCCCGATGCCCGGGCCCGAGCCATTTAAAGTGAACTGTTCACCGACGACCATTTCGCGGCGACTTTCGTCCCGATGGCGCCGATGACGGCGAGCGCGGCCACCGTGATCAATCCCGCGATGAGCACGTACTCGAGGACTTCGCCGCCCTGCTCGTCCGCGATCATCGAACGCAATCGCCCTGAAAACCGTTTCATGATATTCTCCTTGATAGCGGCCAAGGTATCTCCGTGCCGCTTCAAAGCTGCTTCTTTCATCGGTTTTACCGGCAAGCTGGTTAACCTTTGCCGGATGCGCCGGATGAAAATCAACTTCACCCAAAAGCGAAAGTGGTGGAATCCTCGGCACTGAGTCCGGGCTTCCACCACTTTCGGCTTGCGCGGCATCTGCCGCTGATGGGCTGCTTGGAACAACACCTTCGGCATGAACGGCGCCGGCCGGTAGCCGCGCCTGTCGTCAGTGTGTCCAATGCTTCGTGCCCGTCGGTTCGCTTACATCGAGCTGTTCAGCGAACTCCACTTGGCAGCGACCTTGGTGCCGACCGAACCAATGACGGTAATGGCGGCGACCACGATCAGACCGGCAATGAGAGCGTATTCCAACACCTCACCACCCTGCTCATCACGGACAAGCTTACCCACGAGATTCACAATCGCCTTCATAATGTTCTCCCAGTAAGGCGACCCGTTGTTCCGCGTCGGCCCTCGGCCCTCACAGGCCGGCACCTTCAGCCCCAAACGTCTGTTCGGACTTAACGCGCGCAGGCGTTGTTGCGCCAGAGGCATCGTTACCCATATGTAACGCGCCTCTCCAAGCCCGGCCGCTGTTGATGACTCGAATAGTCCCCGCATACGGCCGGACCTGCATGCAGGATTCTCATCGTCTGTGAGGAGCCTCCGCTTAACATCGAACCGGCAATTTTTGCCGGACGATCCCGCGAGGCAGAAAAGGCAGGAGCATTCCGTTTATCGGACGCAAGAATTCCGATTTTTGACAAGCTATTGATCGGAGGAAAGCTTCACCGGCGTAAGCCGCGGCGCCAGAAGATGGAGGCAAATCACCGCAAGCAGATAAACCGTCCCGGCGATGCAGAACATGATGAGATAGCTCCCCGTGACCTGTTTGATCCAGCCGCTTCCGTAATTCATGAGAATCCCGCCCACCCCGCCGCAGAATCCCGCCAGTCCGACAACCGATCCGACGGCGCTTTTGCGAAACATATCGGACGTGAGCGTGAAGATATTGGCCGAGAATCCCTGGTGCGCCGCCGCCGCCAATCCAATTAGTAACGCCGCCGTCCATTTTTGCGCCACCAGGGGCGCTCCGCAAACGGGAAGCACGGCCACCGCGCAGGTGAACATCGCCGTTTTTCGCGCCGCGTTGGGCGTCCAGCCCCGGCGGATCAGCGCCGAGGAAAACCACCCCCCCGCCAGCGATCCGACATCCGCCATCACATATATAAGGATAAGCGGACCCGCCAGGCCCTTGAGCTGGACGCCGAATTTGTCGTAGAAAAATTTACCGGACCAGAAGAGATAGAACCACCAGATCGGATCGGTGAGAAACTTCCCGACCATGATCGCCCAGGTCTGCCGATGGGGGAGCAATTCGCGCCAGCGCACCGGCGCTTCGGATGTGATCGGGGTGTCCGCCTGAATCAGCTCCAGCTCGGCGCGATTGACGTGCTTTTCCTCGCCAGGCCGGCGATAGATCGTCACCCAGCAGATAATCCAGATCGTCGCCAGGCAGGGTGTGATAAGAAAAGCGGCGGGCCATCCCCAGCGAAGCACCACGATCGGCACCGCCAGCGGCGCCAGGATCGCCCCGACGTTGGACCCGGCGTTGAATATGCCCGTCGCCGTCGCGCGCTCGCGCTGCGGGAACCATTCCGCGGTGGTTTTGATGGCCGCGGGAAAGTTACCGGACTCGCCGAGCCCGAGCAGAAATCGGCAAAGACCGAACTGAAACGCCGTTCGCGCAGCGCATGAGTCGCCGACGCCAGTGTCCAGAACGACAGCGCGATTGCGTAACCCAGCCGGGTCCCGACCGCGTCGATCAACCGACCCATGAAGATGAAACCCAGCGCGTACGCGGCGTTAAACGCCGCGTTGATTGCGCCGAATTCTTCGTCGGTCCAATGGATCTTCTGCTGGAGCGTGGGGGCCAAAACGCCCAGGATGCTCCGGTCGACGTAGTTGACCGTCGTGGCGTAGAACAGCAAGCCGCAGATGACCCAACGGAAGCGCGTCGGACGGTCGGGCTGATGCGCCGACGGCGTCTGCGCTGTCGTCAAACCAGTCTGAGCCGCCATGACGCCTCGCTCCGCGACGAACTTACCCCCCGACCGCTTTATGGTAAGCGGTTGCGGATTGGCACGCCAGTGGCGTATAGAGCAACTTCATCTGTTTTGTAGCGTCTGCGTTGCGTCCAGACGGGCCGGGCGCTAGGCAGAGCGACGAGTCATATCAGGTGAAGCGATATGGCGAGGAGCGATAACGCCGCGAACGGCCCGTCTGGACGCAACCCGGAGGGTCGTCGCCTTTTGCGGCCCATGCGTCGTTGCTCCTTCTCGCCGTATCGTTTCACCTGATACGACTCGTCGTCGCGCCTAGCCTGTGCCGCAAAAGGCGGCGACGCAGACGCTACAAAACAGATGAAGCTGCTCTAATCCCCAATTCGGGAAGCGACATGCACGGCGCATTCCGAGGCGGCGGGGCGTTTAGCCCGCGCCGCGCTCGGATTGTCCGTTACGCCGCCTTGGTTCGGCAAGCACGCCGCGGAACCGCCTTTCGGCGGGCGCGACTTCCCTGCGATGTGAAACAAAGACAACCGCAACTTCGGGGACTGCACCGATCACGCTTTCGGCATTGAATGCCGATCAGCCCCGCGTGCCGGCGCAGTCGCGCCGTCCACAATCCGGTCGCCTCTGAACTGCCTGCTATTACAGGCTGCTGTTCAGCGAGTTCCATCGCGCAAGGACCTTGCCGCCGACGCCACCGATGGTCAGGATAGCCAGGACGACGATCAGGCCGGCAACCAGTGCGTATTCCAGCACTTCGCCGCCCTCTTCACTGCACCACATGCTCACAACAAGATTCCGAAAGCCTTTCATAAGGCCCTCCTTATAGAGACTACAACTTCAATACAATTCGGATCGCCCGTCTCTAAAACGTCCTATTGTCTACAAGTTGCGCGGCTGCAAAGGGCCGCGGTTCCCACTGCTGACGCCGCAAGGGCGCCGGCATTTTCTTAGACCTGTCGTCTCAATATTCACCACGTTTTTACCCCCGTCAAATCAGCCCGACCGTTTGGAATCGTGGGTAAACATTGAGTTTATGCACGCCTTGCACCGCACCGACGACACAAATAGTTGTATTCGCTACATTCGATATAGACGCTTCGCATGCCGTGATATGGCGGCTTACTGCATGCCGCTGTTCAGCGAGGTCCAGTCCGCGCTGACCTTGCTGCCCACGCCGATGATGATCACCAGCGCCCCCACCACGATCAACCCGGCGACGATCGCGTATTCCAGAACTTCGCCGCCCTGGTCGTCGCGAACCAGGCGCGTAAGCAATTGTTTCATCACGATGCACCTCTTCCCTCGACAGCGCGAAGATGGATGGCCCCGTACTCCAGCACGCCGAGTATTCACCAGATTCCCGCTAAATCAACGGCGTATTCCGCCGCCGGCGTCCCTTTGGCCCGCGTGGGAGTCCGCGGAATCTGGCATATCCGGGTCAGACGGATTAAACCCACTCAAATTGGGTGCTATAACTATCTTTCGAGTAGAATGCCGTTAAAGCAAAGGACTCAAAAATGAACTTGCCAACCCCGCTTCTTGCCGACGGCGATATGCCGACTTTCCTGATCATCTGCGCCGTCGCCGGCATCATCGTCTTCCTGGTGCTCTTTGCGATCATGGCGCAATTCGTGGGGCTGTACATCCGCGCCCGCGTCAGCGGCGCGCCCGTGGGATGGTTCGAACTCCTCGGCATGCGCTTCCGGAAAGTCAACGCCTTGGTCATCGTCAACAGCCGCATCCAGGCGAGCCGCGCCGGACTTGAAATCAGCCAGGCGGAAATGGAAAGCCATCTTCTCGCCGGCGGCGACGTCCCCCGCGTCATCAACGCGATGATCGCCGCCAGCAAGGCGGGCATCGAACTCCCCTGGCGGATCGCCACCGCGATCGATCTCGCGGGCCGCGATATTCTCGGCGCCGTTCAGACCAGCGTGAATCCCAAAGTCATCGACGTGCCTAATCCGCAATTCGGACAGCCGACCATCGACGGCGTCTCCAAGGACGGCATCCAACTCAAAGTCAAAGCGCGCGTCACCGTGCGCACCAACATTCGCTCACTGGTCGGCGGGGCGACGGAGGAAACCGTCGTGGCCCGCGTAGGCGAAGGCATCGTGAACGCCATCGGCTCCGCCGATGACTACAAACACGTTCTGCAAAACCCCGACAACATCTCCAAGGCGGTTCTGGGCAAAGGCCTCGACGCCAACACGGCGTTCGAGATTCTTTCCATCGACATCGCGGAGATCACCGTTGGCACCAACATCGGCGCCAAGCTCGCCGCCGACCGCGCCGACTCCGACACCCGGCGTTTCCAGGCCGAGGCCGAGCAGCGCCGCGCCATGGCCATCGCTCAGGAACGCGAAAACGTCGCGAAACAAGCCGAGAACCGCGCCCAGGTCGTGCTCGCCGAAGCGGAAATCCCCAAAGCCATCGCCGAGGCACTCCGCAGCGGAAATCTCGGCGTCATGGACTATTACAAATTCCAAAATATCCAAGCCGACACCGCCATGCGGGAATCCATTGCCAAGCCCCCCGAGGCCCCAACGAACAAACCCGAAACCTAATCGCAATAATATTTAGCGGCGGAGCGCAGCGCCGCGAGGATTGAACTTCTCATGGAAATCCTGATCCGAGCAATCATCGAGCAGATGGCCAAGAATAAATCCGGTCCTGCGGCTCCGCGCGGCGATCCGCATCTGACCCCCAAGCCGCCACCGCGCGTTCGCCGTCCTGGCGTCAATCCCGGCGCCCGGCCGGCTCCACCTCCGCTCCCCCCGACGCCCGCTCGCGCGGCCGTGAAGCCCGCGCCGCCGCCCGCTCCGCGCCCTCAATTGACCGGCAACAGAATCCGCCAGCTTCTCCACTCGCGCCCGGCGACGATGCGCACGATCTTCGTCTTGTCTGAAGTCCTGCAACCCCCCATAAGCCTTCGCCGTTGAAATCAAAGATCGGCAAACAGCCCTTCAGCGATGAAGTGTCCCTCGGCAACGCCCGGCGGACATGCGAACACGCCGCTGGCCGTATGCGTCAGGAATTGATTGAGCATGTCGATCTTCGACATCTGCTGGAAGATTTTTACAAACCCTGTACGCACATCCCGCTGGTAGCAAAGGAAAAATAATCCCGCATCGTATTCCATTCCCTGCCGCCAAGGCGGCCAGCGCTCGGAAGTGAAGTTGACGCCGTCATTGTACGAATAAGGCCGCCGAAGGATGCGGGCGCCGTCGTTGCTCGCGGGCATCCCCAGCCGCACATGGGCGTTATCCGGCACGATCGGATTTCCATCGCCGTCCACGGCATTCAGATCGACCGCGTCGAATTCATTTTTTTCGCCCAGCCCCGCTCCGGAATATTTTTTTCTTCCGATGGTCTGCTCCTGAAACGCCACCGGCATCCGGTCCCAATGCTCCAGCGCCATCCGAATGCGGCGTACGACGGCATACGTCCCGCCTTGCATCCACCCGGGCCCTTCTCGTCCCGACCAAATGAACTTGTCCATCAGCGCCGCGTCGTCCACCGAAGGATTCCCCGTTCCATCCTTAAATCCCATCAGATTGCGCGGCGTTTCGCCAGCGCCATACTCGGGAAGGAACCCGCTCTGGGCCCATCGAACTTCCGCCACACCATAGGCAAGCCGCGCCAATTGCCTGACCGCATGGAATGCGACCTGGGGATCGTCGGCACAAGCCTGCACCGAAAGATCCCCCCCGCTTCGAGCCGCCACGAGTTGATCGCCGTTGAATCGCGGAAGATCGATCAAAGCCGCGGGTCTGCGGGCGGCAAGTCCGAACCGATCCTTGCCGTCCTTAACGAATATTCCCGCTCCCAGCCCAAACGTCAGCGTAAGTCTCGCCGGCGACAGACCGACGGCTTCGCCTGAATCCGCCGCCGGAACCGAAAGGTCTTTATTCATCGCTTCCGCCGGTTGACCCGCAGCGAGCCGCGCCGCGGCAGCCGTCCAGCGACGAAAGAGATCCACCAGATCCTTGCGATTGCCGGCGCTGACATCAAACGCCGCAAAATAAGTGTGCCGCTGCGCGGGGGTGAGAATTCCCGCCTGATGATTCCCCCAAAACGGAACCGTTGGATCGGAAGATGCGATCGGCGCGCGAGAGGTCACCCCCGTTGACTCCGCCAACGCCGACGCGCCGGCCGCCGCAAGGGCCCCGCCCGTGATGGCGAGGAACCGCCTCCGGCTCACCGCCAGTTTTTTTGATTCGTCGCCGCTCATTTCGCCTCGACCAGCGTGTTCATGTCGTCCTCAACATAATAGAACCCTTTGCCGTCCGGCGCAACCGCGAGCCCAAAGAGGTCGCCGTTCCCCGGCGGAGATTGCACCTGGTCGGTATCGACCCACTGCGGCACAAAGTTGCCGCCCTTGCACAGGATCAATTTCGACAACCTGTCCATTCTGCCGCATTGCACGTAAGCAGGTGGCCGTTAGCGGCCATTACCAGGGCCAGCGGCCTCCGCAGCAATCCGCCTTGGGTTACAACCCGGCCGGTTCCCGCGCTATCCGTGCGCGTCGCCGCATCGGCGATCGCGACGATCCGATTCCCAATCGCATCCGAAACGAACAGCGTACCATCCGGCCCGAGCGCCAGTCCGGTAGGTCCAACCAAAAACGCATCTTTGTCCGCGCGGGCACCAAAACCGTCCGCGATAACCGTCTGGCTCACGATCATCGGCGGCTTCCCGTCCGGGATCGACAGCTCAAGCCGCAGCACCGTCGCGCGATTGACGACGATCGGATCGCCCGTCTTTGGATCGCACACCTCCGGCCCCGGCACGCCGAATCCGGCCATGCTGACAAATAACGTCGCGGTGGAACCGTGATCGATGAGCGCGACGTTTCCCCACGGCCCGTTGATATTGGGTCCGCTCCAGACCGTGTTCAGTTGCCCATTCGAGTCCAGCACGATCAATCCCCCGTCGCCTTTCGTGCGCGTGGTGCCGTCCGTGCTTGGCATGCTGCCGACGATGATCCATCCGCTTTTCAGCATCACCATCGCGGTAGTCAGCCCCACTCCCCCGGGACACCCGGCCAGATTTCGAGGAAGCGACGCAAACAAGCTGGTCTTTCGAGTCGAGGGATCGTAGTCGACGATCGTGGTGCCGGTTCCCTGAAGATTCGAAAGGTTATTGAAGTTGTCCACCAGAACGTCCCCCTGGTGAATGCGGCCTGCGGAGATCGGGGCGACAACGACCGCGTACGGATTCGTATCGCCGTTGTCGCCGACTGTCGAAGTCCGGGTCACGTGGTGGTGGGTGCCCTGAAGCAACGCCGAAGGCTCGTCGCCCAACGCCGCGCACCCAGGAATTGCCGCCGCAACCATCGCCGCCAGAATTGCGGCCGCTCGATGAATGTTTTTATGGATCATGGCGCCCTCGAGTTCAAAAAGTAATGATAGCGCGCACACCGAGAACCGCCTCGTTTTTAATGCGCTGATCGGGGGCGTTCGGATTCAGAATACCGGCGCCGGATTGAAGACGTACTGAAAATCCGGCTGCAATTGCCACCACGGCGTAACCTGATATTGGTAAGTCAGTTCCAGAAACGTCTCCTGCGTCCGGACGGGAAAAAACGTCGTTGAACCGGCCGCGGTGTCCTGATCGAGCGCCGAGACGCTTCCGCTTACTTTCGCGTACCCCATGCCGAAGCCCGCGGTATCGTCATCGCGGTGCGGCAAAGGATTGTGCATCGTCAGCCCCAGGTTGAGACTGAAGTCGATCAAGTTGCGATCCGACTGCGGCGTTCCCATCGCGCGCGTAAAGAAACTGACGTTTCGACCGGGATCGTCGTCCGAAGCCCAAAGCATTTGATCGATCACGCCGTAGACTCCCCAGTCCCCCGCATGCTGCATCGGAATCCCCGTCGTCCCAATCGAGGCGAGGGAATTCCCCTCGTTGTCGAAATGCTGATCGCTGAAATCTTCGCTGTCGTACCAAAACCCCAGCCGATACACGCCCGCGAGCGGCTGCGGTTGATCCGCATACACCATCCCGCCTGAGGGCGGATTAGCGAATTGAATTTCCGCGATCGCGAGAATCCGGCCATTGAGCGGGAAGCTCGTCCCCGACGAATTCTGCCGCCTGGGGATCGCCGGCGTTAAAGGAATTGTTTTCGACGGGACTGCCGTTGAAGACGCCCGCCAGCACGGTAATGGAATCCGTGGGCCGGGCCGCGACGCGCACCCCCAGCGCTGACAACGGATACGCCGGCCCCCCGCCGGGCAAATCCGCCGATGGAACCATCGGCCAGCCGAACATCGTGTTCACGAAAAGCAGGGCGTTCTGGCTCACCATGAATTCCTGATCCAGGCTCTGCTGCCCGATCTTGATGTCGAGCCGGTCTTCGTCCAGAAGTTCCTGCTGATACCACAATTCCCAAAGCCGCGTCGACGGGTCCGCTTCGATGCCGCTGGCGGTTTGAAGGGTGAACAGATTGTCGGCGCTCAAGTTTTTACCGTGAATCTGCAACCCGCTGACATTAAAAGTTCCGCCATGGAGCCCAAAGGCGCGTTGCGTGTCCAGGCGCAGAGCCATCTGGGTTAGGCCATCGTATTCAAAACCCGTCTTCACGCCGCCGCTGACGTTGCCGAGCACTTCGCTGGTTTCCGAGAGGCTGAGGTCCATCCCGTATTTGCTGAGCAGTTCACGGAACCCGAACATGTCCCCCAGGAGATTGCTGCTTCGGGAAAGTCCCGAAAGCCATCCCGAGCTGGTCGAGGTTTCCGCGGGCTCAGTCGTCGCGGTCGGAGTTACCGACTCCGGCTCCATGACCGGCGGGGACGCCGGACAAGAATCCACCAGCACAACCATCACCCCTGCCATGAAAATAAATATGCCGACTCGACCCATCGAATGCCCTGGCGGTGACACAGTGATCGCTCCTTCTCGGAAAATCAGGCAAAGATCAGGTAGCGAGCACCCGAATCGCGCTTGCGAAAGACCATTCCGGGCGGAATAATCCGTGCAGCGGCGATCGATTCCGGTTGTCGCGCCATCGGGCGATCAGGCGACTTTTCCAGAGGCTCCTGATTGCCCGCTTTTTTATCTATATACCAATTGAGACTGAGTCTCAACAACGGAGAATTTAGCTCCGGCGCAAATATTGTCAAGTGGTATGCGAGAAACTCAGGGTAAGGTTTTCCGCCCTCGGCTGAGATGGATCGCCAGCACCGTCACATCCGCCGGCGTGATCCCGCTGACGCGCAGCGCCTGCCCCAAGCTCCGCGGCGTAAACTTCGCCAGCTTCTGTTTCGCTTCATTCCGTAATCCGACGACACGCGAATAATCCACCGACGACGGAATCAGCTTCTCTTCCATCTGCGCCATGCGTTCGATCTGCCGATCCTGCCGCGCGATGTACCCCTTGTATTTCAAACGGATCGCCAGGAGCTTTTGCGTCTCGGCGTCGTCTTGCCCGCTTTCCAGCACTCGCGCCGCCGGGAAAATTGCTCCCATCGCGCATCATCCGCCAATCCCAGTTCCCGCCCCAGCGGCGTCAGTCTTTCATCCGCGTTGTCATTGCGAAGATGCAGCCGATGCTCGGCCCGGCTGGTGAACATCCGGTAGGGCTCCGTCGGCGGCTTGGTTACCAGATCGTCAATCAAAACCCCGATGTACGCCTGATCGCGCCGCAAAACAAAATCCGCGGCTTTCCCGCCGGCGAGTCGCGCCGCGTTGATCCCCGCCATGATTCCCTGCCCCGCCGCCTCCTCGTACCCGCTCGTCCCATTGATCTGCCCGGCTAGAAACAGCCCCGAAATCTTTTTGGTCTGAAGCGCGCTATCGATCTGCGTGGGCCAGACCATGTCATATTCCACGGCGTAGCCGAAACGCAGAATCTCCGCTCCCTCCAGGCCCGGAATCATCCGCACCATCTTTTCCTGCACATCCGCCGGGAGTGAGGTGCTGATCCCGTTGCAATAAATCTCCTCCGTATCGAGTCCCTCCGGCTCGAGGAAAATCTGATGCCGATCCTTGTCCGCGAACCGCACGACCTTGTCCTCGATGCTCGGACAATATCGCGGCCCCACGCTTTGAATCTGCCCGCTGTACATCGGGGCCCGATGCAGATTGGTGCGGATCAAATCATGAATCGCCGCATGCGTCCCACCGATCCAGCAATAGACCTGCTGCAGCGGCGGCGACCACTTTCCCGCATATTCATTCAAATAAGAAAACGGCGACGGCGTCTCATCTCCCGCCTGCGGATCGAATTTTGAAAAATCGATGGTCTGCTTCCGCAACCGCGGCGGCGTGCCGGTCTTCAATCTCCCCATCTCGAGTCCCAACTCCGCCAAACATCCCGACAATCCCTTCGCCGCAGCCTCGCCGACGCGGCCGCCTTCCGTCTTCCTCTCCCCCGTATGCATGAGCCCGCGCAAGAAAGTCCCCGTCGTCACAATCGCACACCGGCAAGTAAATAGCGTTCCATCCGACAAGAGCACCGCCGTCACTTTCCCGCCCACGGTCTCAATCCGCGCCACTTCTCCCTGATGAATCGTCAGATTCGGACATGTAGCCAGCAGCCTCTGCACTTCCTTCGCGTATTTATATTTATCCGCCTGAGCGCGAGGCCCCCACACGGCCGGACCCTTCGACCGGTTCAACATGCGAAACTGAATCCCCGTATTATCGGTGGCGATTCCCATCAATCCCCCCAGCGCATCCACCTCCCGCACCATCTGCCCCTTGGCCAATCCCCCAATCGCCGGATTGCACGACATCTGCCCAATCCGGGAAGGATCCATGCTCACGAGAACTGTGCCGCACCCCCATCCGCGAAGCCGCCCACCCAGCTTCAGCGCCGGCGTGCCCGCCGCCAATCACCACAATGTCAAAATCGTTCGTCATGTATTTCCCCCTCTCCCTGTGTACCCACGGGGAGAGGGCTGGGGTGAGGGGCCGCTTTCGAACGTACGAAGTCTCACCTCGGCCAAAGCTGAATCACCATCAATCCCGTCTCATCCTTCCAAAGCACACCGCTAGGATCATAATCTCCCCCCCGCACAATTTGCACTACATACAACCCCGCCTCGGCGGGCTCCTTGCCCGAAAAAACCCCCATTAAATGCAGCGCCCGAGCCTGCGGATCGCGAATTGGCTCGGAAATCGGAATCGGCGTCAAAATCGTCCGCCGCCAGGTGAGATAGCTCGTCCACGTCTCCACATTCGCCACGATCGCATCGGCGGGCGTGTTCCCCTTGATCCACCCGCACGCCGCCACGAAATCCTCCGGCACGTCCGGCATCGTGGCGATGTCGCGCCAGGTACCCAAAACACTCGTCCCCAATCCCAGCAAAATCACGCACATCACCCCCACTCGAAACCCAAACGCCCGCCGCAAACGCGCCGCCGCGACCCCCGCCGCCGCGGCAAGAAAATAAACCGCATCGGCCAAAATCGCGACGCCGTGAAAACCGTCGAATTCTTCTCCCCGAAAACCCCCGGCAGCACATAATCGCAAATCACAAACAAAAAAATCAGCGTCCCCGCCGCCCAGATCATCCGCCCATCCATCTTCCCGCCGCGCCGCAGAGCCAGCAGCGCCAGCCCCACGATCGACGCCAGTGTGAACACATACCCCAGCCGCTCCCCAGGAATCGCCAGCGGATTCACTGGCTGCTCCCCGTCATAAAACACATGCGTCGAAGTGATCCTCCCCGCATGCGCAAAAAACGGCACCAGAAAAAACCCATCCAAAACCCCCGCGATAACCAGCGCCGCCAATAAACTCTTCCACTCCACTCCGCGCCCCCGCAAGATCGACCAGACTAGACAAACCCAAAGCACCAAGGCGCTACTCACCATCACATGATGATGAACCAGCACCACCCCCGCATAAAGCAGCCCCATCGCCGCCACGCGCCTCACCACCCGCTCTGATCCCCTCTCCCTGTACTCAGGGGGAGGGCAAGGGAGCGGGTTCCCCCCGTCCTTGGTCATTCGAATCTCGTCATTCCCTCTCCCCCCGATCTCCATCCAAACCGCGAACATCGCGATAAAAAACAGCATCCCCAATTCATTAGGCATCCCCCCCCACAGCCGCATATCCAATACTCCCATCAATCGCCCAAAACCCATAAGCGATGGCTGCGAACAATCCCGCCGCCGCGTCGTCGGTAAATCGGCGGCTCAGGATATAAACCTCCGCCGTCGACAAAACCCCGGTCAGCGGAATCAAATCCTTGAACACGGTCTGAAGCGGCCGCCCCGACAACCACGACATCACCACCACCAGCACATGGCTCCCGGTCGGATAATCCAGCGCCGCCGATTCAAAAGGCGACCAGTCATAAATCGCATGATGCGTCAGGCGAATCTTCTGGGCCAAAATCATGTGAAACGCCGGATCCCACCCGCGCGGAAAGCTCTCCGGCAGCGCAAACGCAAACCGGATAATCCCAACAAGGATGAGTACCAACACCACCCAAAACTCAACATCGCGATGAGAATGATCCAACCCCGCGCGCCCGCGCCGCGCCTTCAAATAGCCGACCAGCACGACGACAAAAAAAATCCCCCAGACAGGAAAAAACCACCGCAAATCAAAATGACTGACCAGAGACCCCAGATAGCAAGCCGCCGCCAGGCCGAGGACTCCGCCGTGGCTCGCCCTCTCCACCAGAGACTCCCCCAGCCCCAGCCAGCCCGCCAACAACACCCCCGGCAGCATGATGACCAACGCCGCCAATAAAAAGCAGCCGAGTTCCCAAACCATCGATGTCTAAGTGAATGCGAAAGGCAGAACAATTGCAACAAAAAGAGAGTCGCCAGTTGCGGGTTGCCTCTTGCCGGTGAAGAATTTCACCGCCAACGGGCAACTCGCAACTGGCAACTGTTTTCCGCCCCTGCGGCAGCTTCGCTTTTGCAGCGTCCTGCTACGCATCCGCCGAAGCGTCCGCCGAATGCCGAGACATTTCATCCAGCACTCCAGCCAGATGCCCTTGCAGGCTCAGCACCATGTTGACGGCCTCGACGCACAGCCTCAGGCACTGTCCATCCGTGCCCACCCCCACCGGCGATGTCCCCGCCGGAGCATTCATGCGCGCGATCAGATCATCGAACTTCTTCCCGTACGCCCCCGCGAAGCGTTGGATCAACTCGACCTCATCTTGAATCCGCTGGTGAAGTTGGGTTGCCATGATGCCACTGCCTCCCTTGGAAACCGGCGAGGTATTCCTGTGCCATTTATTATCGGAAGCCCCGCGGCAAAAACTTTAAAAGTAGAAGTGCTCCAAAAATTGGGCCCAAGATTTTTAACCGCGGATTTCGCGGATGGGCGCGGATAAATGCGGCGTATGGCGTTGACCTTCCCTTTGGGCTTCCCCCGTTCAGTGAGGCAACTCACATTTCTTATCCGTGTAATCCGCGTAATCCGTGGTTAGATTCTTCCCATGCTTCAAGAGGAGATTACGCAAGATATCATCGGGGCGGCTATGGAGTTGCTGAATAAACTCAAGCCGGGCTTGGACGAGAAGCTTTATGAAAATGCGCTGGTGATCGAGTTACGGACGCGGCGCCATGTCGTCGAGCAGCAGCGGCAATTTCCTGTTTACTATCGCGAACAACTCATCGGGGTTCTCATTCCAGATCTCATTGTCGACGGCAAAGTCATCGTAGACGCGAAAGTGGTGACGGCTTTTAATGAAACCCATCTGGCCCAGATGCTCGGTTATCTGAACATTACCCGCCTCGAGGTCGCGCTCTTGCTCAGTTTCAAGGAATCTAAACTAAGTTGGAAGCGGATCGTGAATTCTCCCAAAACCGATTCAGAAATTGCCCAGATGGAAGGGGACAGCCGGTAAGTTCAAAGGAATTTATCCGCGCCCATCCGCGAAATCCGCGGTTAAAAATTAGAGCGGAGAAAGCTATCCATTCGGATTAGTCGTCGGCGACCCCGCCTGGAAGCTCCACGGATCCTGAAAACCCGGCTTCGCCTGTCCGGGCAAATCCGTCTCCACGTGCATATCCAGATAAAGGTAATTCGATCCCAAAAACTGCCCGTGCCGGTATTGCTGCACCACCCGGGGGAAATCCCCGTACTCCATGTAATAGTCCGTCACTGTCGTGTTCTTCTCCCCCATCAAAATCACGCTCGCGTGGCTGATCCCCGGCGGCAGGCCGGTGCTGTATTTGATGTTCCAATACGAAACGTACTCATTCAGCACATAGGAATGCTGCCCCGCCGGCTGGTCATCCGACGGACAAATCAGCCAGGGCGGATTCCACGAACTCCAAACCCGCGTCGGCCAGGTGGTGTAAACCCACTGGTTTGTCGTCGGATCGAATTTTACGTGCTCGCTGTCCCACCCCATCTGCGATGGATAGAGCCATCCATCGTGCTGATCGGCGTAGCTGAGCAGCGACATCCCGATCTGCCTCATATTGCTCTGGCAGACCACGCAATTCGCCTGCTGCCGGGCCCGGCTTACCGCCGGGAGGAGCAAGCTGATCAGGATCGCCATCACCCCGATGACTACCAGCAGTTCCACCAGCGTGAAACCGGCCCGCCGCCCGTCTGGAAATCTTCGCTCGACCATAACGCGCCCCACCTCAAAATCGTCGATTCCGGCCTCTGTACAATATAATGTCCGCCGGCGTGAATAACACGACAACTTCCAAAATTACCCCCTCCACGGCCAAAAACCCGCACCATTGCATCCCCGCGGCCGCCGGCGCCATTGCCGCCATCGCCCTCTACGCGATCACATTATTTGCCCCGATCAATATTTACGATGATGCCTTCCTGGTCGCCGGCCTCGACCCCCGCGTGCACAGCCCACGCCTCTGGACACAGTTCTGGACCCGCGACTATTTCTATAACGGCATCGACAACCTCTACCGCCCGCTGGCCTCCCAAACCCTGGGCCTGCAATGGCTCCTCACCGGCGACCGCGCGTGGCCCTTTCACCTGGTCAACATCCTCCTGAACGCCGGCGTCTGCGCCGCCGTCGGAGAACTCGCCCGCCGCATCGCCGGCTGGCGCACCGGGCTCTTCGCCGCTCTGCTTTTCGCGGTCCATTCGGTCCACGTCGAAGCCGTCGCGGAAATCATCGGGCGAACCGAACTCCTCTGCGCCCTGGGCATTCTCTGCTCGATCATCCTCTTCGTCCGCGCCCCCCTGACTCTGGCCAGAACCTTCGCCATCGCCGCCCTGGCTCTTCTGGCGATGCTCAGCAAAGAACCCGGAATGCTCCTGCCGCTGCTTCTCCTGGCGGCGCTGCCGGTTCGAAGACAAATCTCCGGCCCATGGATGAAACAAGAACGCGAGCCTGCCAAATGGCTCACGGTCCTGCTCGTCTGGTCCGTCAGCGCCTTCATTGTCCTTAGAGAAGAAATACTCCATCTCAAATTCGAATGGGACCGCTTCTCCCTCGACTGGACCATCCAGCCCCTCATCAAATCCCCCTTCCCCGACCGCTGGCTCATCCCCATCGCGCTGGTCGGACGTTACGCCCGCCTCCTCGTCTGGCCCAGCCGACTTTCCATCGACTACGGCGTCGCCATCATCAACCCCACAATTCCGCGCGACAATCCCTATCTCTGGCTGGGCGCCGCCACGCTTCTCTTCTTTTCAATTCTCACGATCGTCTTATTGGCAAGAAAAAACTGGCCCGCCCTCCTGTGCGTGCTGGGCGCTGCCATTACTTACCTCATGGCGTCCAATCTCGTCATCATCGGAACCGTGTTTGGCGAGCGCCTTGTCTATCTCCCCAGCGCGTTCCTCCTGATTCTTCTGGCCATCCCCCTGCGCGCCTCCCCATAAAACTCGCCGCGCCCCTCATGGCCATCCTTCTCTCCCTCGGCTGTGTCCGCACCTTCACCTACGCCAACGAATGGCGCAACCGCGATTCGTTGTATGCATACAGCCTCGCCAACCAGCCCAGATCGGCGCGCATAATGCTCCTGGTCGCCGAGATCGACCGCCAGGAAGGCCATCTCGACCAGGCCCGCGCCATCCTCAAAATAGGCCAGCAAATTTTGCCCGATTACTGGGAATTCTGGATGCACAACGGCAAGGTCGAGGAAGACGCCAAAAATTGGTTCGCCGCCGCCGCTTATTACCAGCGCGCTTTCGATATGCATCCTTCCAACGCCCTGGCCAACCGAATCACGTATGTCCAGCGCATGGGGATGTCATCCACCCGCCGCTGATTTCTGAGATTCAATCCGCCCCCCGCGGCGTCTCACCCGCACGCGCCCGGCGAATTCCGCGCGTGCTGCCCCCGCGGCATCGATCGCCATCTGTCTCAATCTCTCCGCCGCCTCCCGATCCACAAGTTCCGCCGGCGACCCGCGCCAACCAGCCACCGCCGCGCCGACTCCCTCCCCAACACGCCGGGCAAGCGCGCCAGCGCCCGGCAATAAAAACGCTCATCCAACTCCGGCGCATTTTTCCGAACCCACTTCGCATAATTCCCGCACGCCCGGCCAAGTTCCAGAATCGGCTCATGCAGCGCGGGCCGCTCGCCCAAAAATCGGCGCACCCGATTCCGCAAATATCGATCCGATTGATTGCTCTGGTCCTCGCGCCAACTCTGCCCCACCCCGGCGAGAAATTCCCGCAGCGCCTCCCGCCGCACAGGCAGCAGCGGCCGAATCATCGTTAATCCGCCGAAACGCGAAACCGCCGACATCCCCGCCACCGCCCCCGCCGACGTCGGCCCCTTTCCCCTCAGCAGCCGCATGAAAATTGTCTCCGCCTGATCATCCTCATGATGCCCCAGCGCCACCCCAAGCAAATTCTCCCGGTTGATCACGCGAGAAAAAAGCTCCATCCGCATCGCCCGCCACCGCGCCGAAGGATTGGCCGGCGGGTCCCGCAGCGTGCCCTCCAATTCCTCGCGCCGCGCGATGGTGCATGGCAAGCGCATCGACCCGGCCAATTCGCGAACGAATCGCGCATCTCCCGCGCTGGCTTCCCCGCGAAGCTGATGATCCAAATGAATAACGTGAAGTGACAAATCCGCCCGGCGGGCGAGCAAAAGCAGCAGCGCCACGCTGTCCGCCCCCCCGCTGACGGCAACTCCCCACGCGCCGGACGCCGGCGCTGGGCGCAATTCAATTGTCTGGGAAGTTTGGCTCATCGGCAGGTATGGTAACCTGCCGAATTAGTTACGCCGATTCTTTTCGGCGTTCGGGTTTGAAATCGAAGAGTTGTCCGCGCCCTTCGACGATCTCCTCGTTGATGACGTATTTCCCGGCCTGTTGCTGCTCGGGAAGGAGATACATCAATTCCATCATGATCTCTTCGCAAACCGCCCGCAGCGCCCGCGCCCCGGTATCCCGTTTCAGGGCCCGCTCGGCGATCAGTTCCAGCGCCGCCGGGGTGAATTCCAGCTCGCTTCCCTCCAGGCGGAAGAACTTCTGATACTGCTTCACCAGCGCGTTCTTCGGCTCGGTCAGGATGCTGATCAAGGTCTTGGTATCCAGCGGCTCCAGCGTCGCCACCACGGGCATGCGGCCCACGAATTCCGGAATCATGCCGTATTCGACGAGATCCTCCGGCTGAATCTGCCGCAAAATCTGGGCCCGATCCCGCGACGATTCCAGCGCCGTTGTCTCGCTGTTGAATCCGATCTGCCGTTTTCCGAGCCGTTTGCGGATGATGTCTTCCACGCCGACAAACGTCCCGCCGCAGATGAACAGAATCTGGCTGGTGTCCATCTGGATGTACTGCTGTTCCGGATGTTTCCGGCCGCCCTGCGGGGGAATATTGGCGATCGTGCCTTCGAGCATTTTCAGCAGCGCCTGCTGGACGCCCTCGCCGGAAACGTCGCGCGTGATCGACACGTTATTCTGCGTCTTGCCGATCTTGTCGATTTCGTCGATGTAAACGATTCCGCGCTGCGCCGATTCCAGATCGTAATCCGCGTTCTGAAGCAGCTTGAGGAGGATGTTCTCGACGTCCTCGCCGACATATCCGGCCTCGGTCAGCGTGGTCGCGTCGCCGATGGCGAACGGAACGTTCAGGATTCTCGCCAGCGTCTTGGCCAGCAGGGTTTTCCCGCTGCCCGTCGGCCCGATGAGAAGCACGTTGCTCTTGTCGATTTCAACATCCGACGTCGAAGGCGTCGGGCTCGCCCCTTCCGGATTGTTCACATTGCTCGATTCCGCCGTGCTGAGCCGCTTGTAATGATTATGCACCGCGACCGACAGAGCCTTCTTCGCGTAGCCCTGCCCGACAACGTATTGATCCAGGAAATCCTTGATTTGCCGGGGAGAGGGAATGCTGCTGAAGAGCGGCTGGCTAGCCGTCAGCTTGCGCTTTTCCTGGCGAATGATGTTGTGCGCCAGGTCGACGCAGTTGGCGCAGATGTAAACGTCGTTGGGACCCTCGACCATCGGGCCCACGTCCCGCGAAGACTTCCCGCAAAACGAGCACGTTGTAATGCGGCGACCGCGAAACCCACCCGGTGGATTTTGAGGATTGCCCGGCGGTGGAGGGTTACCAGGTCCGCCCGGTCCGCCTGTGCCTCCGCCCGTCCGATTGGTAGTGGCCATCGACTCTGCATCCTCACGGGCCCTCTGCCAGGCCCCGTATCTCGTTGCGACTCCCGCTCGCTAGCCTCCGCGCAAACAACCGGCCGACAGCGAGTTAACCAAAGTAGGTTATCGAACAACGCCCGGTATGGACTTGATCCCCAATCCATACCGCGACCCACATCTTACTAGAGATCGACGCGAAAAGGAAAATCAATTCCGAACGATATGGAAATTCTCCGTTATCAGTCACTTGCGTCAAAATTATCGGCCCCACCGGTCCGTGCCGGGCCCGCCCTCACGCCCCGCAGCCGCCGCATTGCCCCTTCAACCCTTGCCAGCCTCCTTGGGCTTGCCCCCACTCTCCTTCATGCGGACCTGCGCCGCCGCCACCACCCGCGCCTTGGCTTTTTCGAATTCCTCATCGCTGATATGCCCGCCCTTTTTCAATTCCCGAAGATCGCTCAATGAAAATCCGTCCGGCCCGGCCCCCGTGTCCTCCTCATCGCCCCACATCCGTTTGCGAATCGCCAAAACTCCCCACGCCCCCGCTACGACGATCGCCACCAGCGCCACGCATATAAACAGTATGGACGTCGCATCCACATCGGCGACCGTAACCCAAACCGGACGCATTTAAGAAACTCCCGCAAAGCCAACAGAGGGCAATCCTTCGGCACAGCCGCGCCCGCCATGCGTGGGGAAGGTCACGCGGCGATTATTGACCACTCCCCTGCGTCGACGGAATTAGCCGGAAAATCTTTCCCGTCCCGTCGTAGACTTTAATCTTCCCGTCCACGATGCGTATGCGCCCAAAATCCAATATATAGAGCGACCCGTCCGGCCCGAATTTCACATCGATGGGCCGCTCCAGCGCGTATTCCGGGGAGTCGTGCAGTCCGCTCGCCGGTCCACCTGCCGTATTATATATGAAGTCCTGCACCTCGCGCCGATCCGGATCCACCCGCACGATCTTGAACCCCGTGGGCGTGCCCATCAGCGGCTGATCCGCGTTCGAAAACGGGGACCGATCCCCCCATAACGCCACGACCAAATCCCCCGCATACTCGCGAAACGGCCCGTTCGACGGCACAAAATCCATCTTCGACGCGCCCGCCTGCGAGGGGAATTGCGCCGCCATCCATCGCATATCCGGATCGGTCAGGCCGCTTGCCTCGTGGTCGATTACAAATCCAACGTCGGGATAACCGGTGGGGATCACCATCCAACTCGGCGGCTGAAACTCCGCCTCGCCCACGGGATGCAAACTCCGGCTGAAATCCGGCCACCCGTACCACGCATCCGTCACCAGGCGAAACAGTCCGTCCGGATCATGCGAAATCGGCCGCGTCCCGCGAAGCTCCATCCCCTGATCCGTAAAATAAACCCGCCCGAATTCGTTCACGATCAACCCGACCGGATTTCTCACGCCCCACGCCTCGAGCCGCAAATCTCCCCCCTCCGGCGAAATGCTGTAAATCGCGCCCGTAGGCTTCGACATCGGCGACGCCGGTATTCGCGTAATGTCGCTGACGCCGAACGGCTCGAACGGCACGGTCACCGTCGTGTCCGATGAGAAAATGCTGGCCTTCGGATTCTGGGCGTCAAACCGATATCCCAGCAGCTTCAACGGCTTGGCCGGCAAATCGCACGCACCCGGATGGTCCCGCACCCAGCCCGTCTCCCAGTTGTCCAGCCCCACCACGCCGCTGTTCGTCGTCTGCGCCGACCCCGAAATACAGCCGCTCGTGAATCGACGAGACGGCGATGTCCGTCATCCCGTAATCCCCCTGCGTCGGCAAATCCGCCACCACCGTCACGTGCGACCCGTCATATCCGAACGACGTAATCACGCCCCGGTCGTGGGCGTCCCGGTGGGAAACGAAAATCCGCCCTCGATAGCAGACGATTCCCCCGACCGGACCGTAAACTCGAAACCCGGGCTTGATGATCGGTATCCGGGTCTCGATCGGATAAATGTCAAACCGCGTCCCGTTGGGGCGAATCCCGAAAATGCGCGGGTCTTCGCCATCGTAACCGCCTTCGGTCACGATCATGTTCCCAAGTTCGTCAAAGCAAAACCCCGTCGGATTGTTCAGATTGTAAACGTAGGGCTGAAGTTCGAAATTGCTGGGATACTCCGTCGTCTTGCGATCAATCACCGTTTGCTGATCCGGCGGCAGGACCCGCGGTCCGACCACGCATCCCCCGGCAACCAACAGCCCGGCAAGGCCTACGAATCTTCCCAACCATCCGATCGATCTTGAGCTAATCATGGATTGGCTTCATCTATACCGCCGGGCGGCCCGGCTGTCACGATCCTTCACATCTTCACCGCGCTAACCAAATCTTTCACGTGGTCGATGCTCACCTGGAACATCTTCTTCTCCGCCTCGTCCAATTCAATCTCCAGCACCTTCTCCACCCCTTCCGATCCCAGCACGCACGGAACGCCGACGAAGTATCCGCCGATTCCATATTCCTGCTCGCAATATGCCGCACAGGGCAAAATCCGCTTTTTATCCTTGATGATCGATTCCGCCATCGCCACCGTCGCCGACGCCGGGGCGTAATACGCGCTGCCCGTCTTGAGTAATCCCACGATTTCCGCCCCGCCGTTGCGGGTCCGCTTGACGATCTCATCCAGCCGATCCTTCCGCACCAGTTGCGTGACCGGAATCCCCCCGGCGAAGGTATATCGCGGGAGCGGAACCATGTCGTCCCCATGCCCGCCGAGCAGAATCGCGTGAACGTCCTCGACGCTGCACCCGATCTCCGCCGCCAGAAACGATGCGATAGCGCGCCGTATCCAGAACCCCCGCCTGTCCGATCACTTTCCGCGGCGCAAGTCCGCTCGCCTTCCACGCCACATACACCATCGCATCCAGCGGATTGCTTACCACGATCAAAATCGCCCCCGGCGAATGGTGCGCCACGTTCTGCGCAACCTGCCTCACAATCCCCGTGTTGATGTTGATCAGATCATCCCGGCTCATCCCCGGCTTGCGGGCCACCCCCGCGGTGATGATCACCACGTCGCTCCCCGCCGTCGGCTCGTAGCTCGTCGCCCCGATGATCTTGGCGTCAAACCCTTCTACCGGCGCCGCCTCCGACAAATCCAGCGCCTTCCCCTGCGGCATCCCTTCCACCTGCGGCACGTCCACCAGCACGATATCCCCCAATTCCTTGCTCGCCGCCCACACCGCCGCTGTCGCCCCCACATTCCCCGCCCCGATGATGCTGATCTTGGCTCGTCTCATTACTCATCTTCCTTTCCGTTTCGGACGATTTGATTATGAACAAACCGGCAGGAGATTCAAATTCCCTTGATGGTAAGCCCACGCACTGCCATGGGTGGGCGTTTGACGGAGATCGGACCTACCATACTCCCGAACCATGGCCCGCGCCGACTACTATCCCCGCCCCCGCGCTGCTCGATTCGCCCTCCGAATCCAACGCTCAACTCCTGCGCCAAGTCCTCGCCCTGGCCCTCCCCGTCCTGGCCGAGCAGGTTCTCAACATGCTGGTCGGCATCAACGACACTTATCTGGCCAACCATCTCCCCCAGCATGCCCCCGACGCCGGCGCGGCCGTGGGAACCATCACCTACTTCATCTGGTTCATCGGATTGCTGGTCGCTTCCATCGGCACGGGGAGCACCGCCATCATCGCCCGCGCCAAAGGCGCGCGCCACAAATCGCTGGCTAACAAAGTTACCGGGCAATCCATCTCCGCCGCTTTGATTGTCGGCGTCGCCGTCGGCGTCCTGATGTACGCCTTCGCTCCCGAAACCGCCGCCGCCACGCGCCTCCAGGGGCTGGCCCGGCCGATGGCTTTCTATTACCTCCGCCTCCTCAGTTGGTCGCTTCCACCTTACATGCTCATGTTCGTCGCCAACGCCTGCCTGCGCGGCGGCGGAGACACCGTCACACCCGCGGTGAGCATGATCTTCGTCAACCTCCTCAACATGGTCGCCAGCTTCGCTCTAACCCGCGGCTGGTGGGGTCTCCCCGTCCTCGGCTTCCAGGGCATCGCGCTGGGAACCATGATCGCCTACATCACCGGCGGCGTTCTCCAATTCGTCGTCCTCTGCATCGGAACCCGCGGCGCAAAGCTCTATCTGCACCGCCTGCCGCCACATTGGCACACCATCAAACGCCTCCTGAAAATCGGCATCCCCGCCGGCATGGAGGGGCTGATCGCCTGGGCGCGAACTTCGCGGTGATTGCGGTCATTAACGCGATGGACTCGACGAACATCTCGTCGGCCGCCCACATGAACACGATCCGCCTGGAGAGTCTCAGTTTCATGTCCGGCATCGCCTTCGCGACCGCCGCGGCGACGCTCGTCGGCATGAGCCTGGGGCAGAAAAATCCCCGCCGGGCAATCCGCGCCGCTTATCTCTCCTATGCCGTCGGGGGCGGACTCATGACTTTCTGCGGAATCCTCATGATCACCCTCGGCCGTTACCCTGCTGAGTGGCTCTCCTCCGGCGACCCCCAGATCGTCCATCTCACCACCCGCTGCCTCTTCATCACCGGCTTCATCCAATCCGGATTCGCCGCCAACCTCATCTTCGGCGGCGCCCTCCGCGGCGCGGGCGACACCCTGGTCGTCATGATCCTCAACCTCTCGACCCAACTCACGCTCCGCTGCATGGGCGTCATCGTTGTCGGCCTCTGGTTTCATCTCGGCCTGGCCGCAGTTTGGATGGTCCTGGCCGGCGAACTCTTCATCCGAGGATGCCTGACGTACGCCCGCTTCCGTCAAGGCGGATGGATGACGATTCAAGTCTGATCCGGATTGTCCTTCCAGCTCGGACGGTAAAAAGCATTAGCACGGAGGACACAGAGATCACAGAGAGCACAGAGAAAAAATTCTTGTTTTGTTTTTCTCTGTGCTCTCTGTGATCTCTGTGTCCTCCGTGCTAATGCTTTTGAGACAAGCCCACAGGAAATAAAACCGGGAGAAGTTTTTCCACCGCGTGCCGCCAGGTGTAATTCTTCTGCACGATTGCCGGGCCCGTCTGATGCGCTTGCCGGCGAATTTCCGGGTCCTCGATCACTTGGCACATCAAATCCGCCAGGTGATCCACATCCGGCTCAAGATACGTCCCCGTCTCACCGTGATAATCCGTTTTCTCCGTCAGTTTGCTTTTGATCCGCATCGCAAAATCGTCGCGCATAAAATCATCGGTCGGGCCGCCTGCCGTGCAGATCACCGGCGCTCCGCACGCCGCCGCTTCCAGGGCGGGAAGACAGAATCCCTCCGCGCGGTACGGCGCCACGTAGGCGTCGGCCAGCCGGTATAGCATCGCCACGTCTTCAAACGGCGCGGCACCGCCTCGGTAATGCAGCGAATTCCCGACTCTCTGCGCGTCTTCCGCCGGCAGTCCCGCCATCCGCGCGGCAAGCGCCTGATCGGAGTGGTAAAGCTCGTCCAGGCCCTTGACCATCAGACGCGTATTGGGATGTTTCCGCGTGACGATCGCCATCGCCTTGAGCAACACGTCGATCCCCTTGTTCATCGTCCCCGCGCCGACGGTGAGAAATACCGTCCCATCCCACCGCATCGCGCGGCGCATCTCCTCGCGCAGCGTTTCATCCATCGGCGAAAAGACCTGCGCATCCACTCCGTGGGGGACGACCACCACCCGCTCGGGCGGCGCGCCGCTGGCGAGCAGACCCTGCGCGACCAATTCGACGGCGTGACGATCGTCGCCGCGCTCTCGGCAAGGGTTTCGGCGATCGACCGATTATCAAACGTATATTCCCTGGGAATCATGCGAAATTCGGCGGTCGTGAAGACAACCGTGCGATCCGCCTGCGGCGAATCGCCGCAGGTCAATCCTCCCGCCGATGCGATACAGCGCGTCGAACCTTTCCCCCTCCCCCGGCATACGAATCGCGGCAATTTGCCTTTCCTGCTCGACCGAAAACAGACCTCCCACAGGCTTCCAGTGCGGCGCCAAATAAGGAAGGTCCCGATGCGCGATGGAAATTTCCGGCCGCTTTAGCAGTTCCAAAATCTGGAACTGATTCACCATCGCATAAGAATGCGGCAGCCCCCGCCACCCCTCGATCAGTAATTTCTTCTGCCCTTGGGCCATTTACCGATTCCGATTTAGACGCGCCGTCACCGCGGCCGCAAAGCGCCGCGGCACCAGCCGCGGAATCGACGCGAGAATTTTATTCGTCCATCCCGTCGCCACCGCCCGCTTGCCCCGCATGGTCGCGGCGTATGCGATCTCCGCCACTCTCCGCGACGTCATGGATGTCGCCATCAATTTTGACGACGTCATCCCCGCGCGTTTCCCAAACTCCGTCGCCGTCGGCCCGGGGCAGACCACCGTCACGGTCACGCCCGTCCCCTTGAGTTCCGTCGCCAGCGCTTCGGAATAGGAAAGCACAAACGCCTTGGTCGCGTAATACACCGCCATCCCCGGCCCCGGCATGAACCCCGCCACCGATCCCAGATTCATCACCCGCCCGCTCTTGCGCTGAATCATCGGCGGCAAAAACAGCCGCGTCAGATGCACCAGCGCCCCGATGTTCACCTGCACCATCCCAAGCTGCACCATCGGATCGCTTTCGGCAAACGCCCCCACGCTCCCGAACCCCGCGTTGTTCACCAGGAAATCCACCGCGATCCCCGCGGCCCCGACCTGATCGTAAACTTCCTGCCCCGCCCCCGGCAGCGCCAGGTCCTTGACGATCACTCTCACATTCACGCCACGCTCCCCGCGAATCTTCTCCGCCAGCGCATGAAGCTGATTCTCGCTCCGCGACACCAGCACGAGATCGTGCCCCTCGCGGGAAAAAATTTCCGCCAGATCGCGCCCGATCCCCACCGATGCCCCCGTCACCAGCGCGGTCTTACCCGAGCGATTGGCCATACCCATACTCTACGGCGAAAGCCGCTGGATCGTCCACGTCCCGTCCGGTTGCAATGAATAAAGCAACCGATCGTGCAACCGGCTCGCGCGCCCCTGCCAGAATTCGATCTTCTCCGGCTTCAGCCGATATCCACCCCAAAAATCCGGCACCGGCACCTTCCCCACGGCGTATTTAAGCACCGCCTTCGCCGCCGCCTTATCCAATTCCAGCCGCGAGGAAATCGGAGTGCTCTGCTTTGAAAACCAGGCCCCGATCTGCGAAAGCCGGGGACGAGAATGAAAATACTCTTCTGTCTCCTCGCGGGTCACTCGCGCGATCGTCCCTTCCACGCGCACCTGTCTCTCGAGACTTTCCCAAAAGAATACCATTGCCGCGTGCGGATTTACCTCCAGATCGCATCCCTTGCGGCCGTCGTAATTCGTGTAAAAAACAAAGCCGCGGGAATCGAACCCCTTCAGCAGCATCACCCGCGCGGAAGGCTTCCCCGACGGATCGGCGGTGGCCAGGACCATCGCGTTGGCCTCCCCCGTCTTCGCAGCCACCGCTTCTTCCAGCCACTTCGCAAACTGCGCCATCGGCTCGGACAACGTGGACGAGTCGTCCAAGTGCCCTTTGCCGTATTCGACGCGCAAGTCACGTGGATCGATCATGGCCTTTCCTTTTGCGCGGCCACAATGGGGGCCAACTATGATCTTTGCGCCACTTCGCTTCGGCGCGATCTTCCTTTTCCTTAAGCTTTGAAAATTCGGCCAGCGTCATGCATTGCATCGTGCGCTCGATTGGCCGGGATAGGGCCTCGGCGCCATATCTTGCCAATCGCACCAATTCGAGCAATTCGATTCGCTGCTGACCCGTAAGCGAATGTACCCAATTCGATTCTTCTTGCTCGTTCCTAAAATTCGGAACCGGAATCGAAAATAACGAGCGGTCGAAGGGATCGAGCATGGCAGTGTCTCCAGTTCGCTCGCTCGTCGAAATCAATCCCCGATTACGCCGCACAAAATTGGACGTCCTCGGCCTCCAAATCGGTGAGCGCCACAAATCCAAACCGCGACTTGTCCAGCTTCTCTTCGATCATTGCTTATAAAACTTCGGCTCCGGCTTACCGAGCTTCTCCCATTGCTTATTGATCTCATCCATCTTCCCAGCGCTATTCAGCACGTGCAGCTTCCTCTGCACCATCTTTGTGATCGCCTCGCGGGCCGGGCCGAGGTAATTCCGTGGATCGAACTCCGCCGGCTTGGTCGCGAAGACCTCGCGAATCTTGGCGGTCATGGCCAGGCGGAGATCGGTGTCGATGTTCACCTTGCAGACCCCGTAATTCCGCACCGCCATCGAAATCTGGTCCTCCGGCACGCCGCTGCGCGTTCGGCATCGCGCCGCCGTACTTGTTCACCAGGTCGATGAACTCCTGCGGCACGCTGCTGCTCCCATGCATCACCAGCGGCAAGCCCGGGCACGTCTTCATGATCTGCTCGATCCGATTGAACGCGAGCTTCGCCTCGTGCTTGAACTTGTATGCCCCATGGCTCGTTCCGATGGCAACGGCCAAACTGTCGATCCCCGCCCTCTCAGAAAAATCCGCCGCCTGCTCCGGGTCGGTCAAAAACTTCTCGACGTTCTTCTCATATTCCGCGGCGTCCAGTCCGACCACGTCTTCCTCGATCCCGCCGAGCATTCCCAGCTCTGCTTCAACGACCACGCCCGCCGCGTGCGAAATCTTCACCGCCTCGGCGGACAACTTGATGTTCTCCTCGAGCGGATGATGGCTCCCGTCGATCATGACGCTGGTGTATCCGTCATTGATGCAGGTCTGGATCAGATCGATCGTATCTCCATGATCGCAGTGAATCGCGATCGGCAGTTCCGGATGCTCCTCCACCGCCGCATCGATAATGTGCTTCAAATACCGGATGTTCGCGTACTTCCTCGCCCCCTTGCTGATCTGCAAAATCAGCGGCGATTTCTCCCTGAAGCAGGCGTCGATAATCGCCTGCGCCAGCTCCATGTTGTTGACATTAAAAGCCCCAACGGCAAACCCGCCGCCATAGGCCAGATCAAACATCGGTTTCGTCGTCATTAAAGGCATTTCTTTGTTCCTTTCGAGCGCAGAACAAGCATTTTAGTGAGGGGAAGCGAAGACGCAAATGAGAGCGAGTGGTGAAACCAGAAGCCCGAAGCCAGAAACCAGAATCCATGCCCAAATGCTCAAATGACCGAATCGGCCCTTCGGTCATTCGGTCATTCGGGTTTGATTCTGGTTTCGGGTTTCTGGTTTCTGGTTTCGGATTTTCGCTCACGCAACCGTTATCGAAGAATCGAGATAAATATCCTGAATCAAATTCAGCAACTTCACCCCATCCGTCATCGGCCGCTGAAACGCCTTGCGGCCGCTGATGAGTCCCATCCCACCGGCGCGCTTATTGATGACCGCCGTCTTCGCGGCTTCGGCGAAATCATTCGCACCGCTTGCTCCGCCGCTGTTGATCAGCGGGCTGCGGCCCATATAGCAATTCGCCACCTGATACCGGCACAGCTCGATCGGGTGATCGCCTGGCGTCAGTTCCGAATAAACGCGCTTGTCCGTCTTCCCGAATTTCAGGGCGGTAAATCCGCCGTTGGTCTCGGGCAGTTTTTGTTTGATGATGTCCGCCTGGATCGTCACGCCAAGATGATTCGCCTGCCCGGTTAGATCGGCGGCGACATGATAATCCTTCTCCGCCGTCTTGAACGCGGGATTGCGCAGGTAGCACCAGAGCACGGTCACCAATCCCAGCTCGATGCGCCGCGGCAAACATCTTGGACACTTCCTGAATCTGCCGCGACGACTCGTCCGATCCGAAGTAAATCGTCGCCCCCACCGCCACCGCGCCCATGTCGAACGCCTGCTTGACGCTCCCGAACATGATTTGATCGAACTTGTTCGGATAAGTCAGAAATTCGTTGTGATTCAGTTTCACCAGGAAGGGAATCCTGTGCGCATATTTGCGCGAGCACGATCCCAGGACGCCCAGCGTCGACGCCACCGCGTTGCAGCCGCCTTCGACGGCCAGCTTGATGATATTCTGCGGATCGAAGTACAAGGGATTGGCCGCGAAGCTCGCCCCGGCCGAGTGCTCGATCCCCTGATCCACCGGGAGAATCGAAACATATCCCGTCCCCGACAGCCGCCCGTGGTTGATAATCTGATTGAAATTGCGCAGAACGTTCGGACACCGATCCGTCTGAGCAACAATTCGATCCACAAAATCCGGCCCCGGAAGATGAAGTGATTCCTTCTTGAATCCCTTGGCCGTGTAATTCAACAATTTGTCCGCGTCATTTCCCAAAAGATCTGTAATCGCGCTCATAGTTCTCCTTCATGGAATGCGAATTCTAGCCACTATGATTAGAATTCGTCCCCGAAGTAATAGGGAAATCGCCCTATTTTTTGTCGATAAATGATTTTTCGCACTCCAAACGCCCGCCGCGCCGTCGTGGGCCATTTTATTTATATCGAAGACTGATTCCCCGCCCCGCGAAGCAGTTCAGGAAGGATTTGCACAAACCGGCTCCGCGCCACGATATCCCGAATCCCCATCCCCCTGGCGGCGTTAATGGTTTCTTCATCAACATGCGAAACGAACCCGACGACCTTTCCTCCCCCCTTCTGCCATTCCGCCGCCGCTTCCGACGCCCCGGCCAGATTCAAATCAACGATGAGGAGCCGTCCCCCCGGCGGCAATTTCCCGGCCTCGCGCACAATCTGGCACTCGACCCCCGCCGCCCGAGCCTCAGCCATAATCCGCCCCGAAAACATCAGGTCGCGAACCAGCGCAAGGATTGGATATGTAATGCTTTCCGCCACAGTGTGAAATTCTATTCCAAACGATTGAAAACATCGCGTCGAAAAGCGCGCCTCCCCATTCGGTCATTCGGTCATTGATTCGTCATTCGGATTTCGTCATTCGGATTTCCCGCCATCCTTCCCCTTCGGATGCTCCACAGGATAAAACTCCCCCGTAAATTCCTTGTTCACCCTTTCCTCCTGCGTCGGCCCAGCCGCGGCTGTCTCCGCCGTCCCCGCCAATTTCTTGATGGGCGTCGGCCCCGCCGCCGGCCCCGTTGGCACAGCCGCCGCGTTCTGCCCACCCAGCGCCCCGAAGTGCGCAGAGACTCTTCCATATTCGTCGCCAGATCGTGTACTTGCTGAATACCCGCCGCCGTAATGCCCACGGCCTCTTTCACTGGCTCCGATCCCGATCCGGACGTCGCCTTTGCCGGCTTAAACCGGCTCAAATCGTATGTCGCCGTATGCACCCGCCCAAGCCCGCCCTTCTTCATCGCCAGCAGCAGGCCCGGCCAGATAATTCCAATCACCAAAACCGATCCCCCGATCCAGGCCTCGTAAACATACTGCGGCGCTTCCCACCAAGCCGTGTGATAGGTGACCTGAATCCCCTCCTTGCTCGCATCGTTCAAGAAGTCGACGACGGTCCGGTTCAACGCCGGGTTGTAAGGAACGAAATACATGAAAAATGGGCGAAACCGGATCATCCCCCGGCTGGGCGCCGTCCGCAGCAGCTCATTGGCATTGATGATCGCATCCTCCCCCTCCGGCGTGTCCTTGCCGTAATGGTCCTTCGTCACCGACGCCAGCGTATCCCCTCTTTTTGCGAGATAGATCATCGCCCCGGGATACGCCCGATCCCCGTACGCCCCCACCGCCCATCGCGGCGCGGCCTCGTAGGGAATCGGCGCGACCATCGTGAACGACTGAACCCCCGCGTCCTTCGGATGATCCTCCGGCACGACCAGGCAGTTGAATGTCACCACCTGCTTCAATACCGTCCCATCCCCATACTGAAACGGCGCCGGCGGATAAATCATCACGTTGGTAATCCAAGGCTGACGATTCGGCCCCACCGGCGATTTAATCAAATTCCTCTCAAAATCCGTCGTATCCATCGAAGCATACGTCGGGGGAAGATCCCGCATGTTCGCATTGATATACGCCAGCGCAGTCCCCACCACCACGCTCACCACCACCCAATGCCACCACTTCATGTCCTCAACAAATCCCATAACGTCCCCGGCTATCGCGCTATACCGCGCACAAACCGCTGAAGAACTTTCCCCTCTCCCCATGTAATCATGGGGAGAGGGAAAAAAAGCCACCGCAAAAAAAGTAATTGTTCCACCATATAAAACGACGCTCTCATCGCGCGGCGCTCGGTCCCACTCTCAACCGCGCGGCCGTCATTCTTTCTTCCGCGTCTCGTCATCCGAGGCCAGCTCCGCCACCTGCTGCTCCAGATGCCTGATCCGTTCCAGCAACTCCGGCAATTGCATCGTCAGCGACAGAACCTTCCGCCCATGCGGCGCCTCCGTTGCCGGCGAACCCATCATCAGCGCCTGATCCGGCACATCTTCCATTACCCCCGCCTGCGCCGCGATGATCACGCTGTCGCCGATATTCAAATGCCCGACGACTCCGGCCTGCCCGCCGATCGTCACGTGATGTCCGATCTTTGTGCTTCCGGCGATTCCAACCAGCGAAACCAAAAGCCCCGCCGGCCCGATCTTCGCCCCATGCCCGATGCTGATCAGGTCGCTCATCTTCGTCCCCTTACCGATGACGGTGCTCCCCATCGTCGCCCGCTGGATGGCCACATTGGCCCCGATCTCGACATCGTCTTCCAATATGACGTTGCCGACGGTCGGAATTTTATAATGCACGCCCTTATGCGTTGAATATCCGAACCCGTCCTGCCCGATGACCGCCCCCGCATGCAGCGTGACCCGATCCCCCAGCACGCAATCGTCGTAAACCACCGCGTTAGGATACAAAATGCAATCCTTCCCCAGCACCGCCCGCGGCCCCACGTAAACGCCGGGATAAAGCACCGACCCCGCGCCGATCTTCGCAGTCGAATCGATAGCTGCCGACGGATGAATCCCCCGATGCGGATGCTGCCGATGCCCATGCAGCAAAACCACGGCTTGCATAAACGCGTAATACGGGTCGGCCGTATGCAGAAGCGTCACGCGATCGCTTCGCGCAGCGCACGGCGCGATCACGGCCGACGCATTCGTCGTCGCCAAAAGCTTCGCGTATTTCGGATTGGACAGAAAGCTGACCTGCCCCGGCATGGCGTCCTCTAGCGTCTGCGCCGACGAAATCACCCCCGACCCGTCCCCGATCACCACCGCGCCGATCTTTTCCGCCAGTTCCGCGATCGTCACACTCATGCTGCCTCGCTTTGCATTCGCCGCCCCGTTTCGGTTCAATGACCGCGTGCGAGACAGCGCCTTCGTCCCTCGCCGGCGTCCCCCCGTTTTCCCCCTCTCCCGGTACTCCGGGGGAGGGCAAGGGAGGGGAGCGCGTTCCGTCATCGGGCGCGTTTCTCGCCCCAGGAGCGGCAGCACCATTAACGCTCCAAACCCAAACGGAATCAACCCATGAGCCATCTTCTCGGCATCGACGTCGGCACCAGCGGCACCAAAACCCTCATCGCCGCCCCCAGCGGCAAAGTTCTCGCCACCGCCATGGCCGAGCATCCCATCTCTTCCCCCAGGCCCGGCTGGTCCGAACAAAACCCGCGCGACTGGTGGAAAGCCGCGGTCATCGCCACCCACGCCGTCCTCAAAAAATCCAAAATCAAACCCACCGAAATCGCCGCCATCGGGCTCTCCGGGCAAATGCACGGCAGCGTCTTTCTCGCCGACGGACCCAAGCCGCTTCGGCCGGCCCTCCTCTGGAACGATCAGCGGACAACGGAGGAGTGCCGACAGATCGAATCCATCGCAGGCGGCCGAGCGGCTTTGGTGGACCTGGTCGCAAACCCCGCCTTGACGGGATTCACCGCGCCCAAAATCCTCTGGGTCCGCAAGCACGAGCCCAAGATTTACGAACGAACCAAACACATCCTTCTCCCAAAAGACTATTTGCGCTTCCTTCTCACCGGCGAGTACGCCACCGAAGTCAGCGACGCCAGCGGCACGCTCCTCCTCGACGTCGCCAATCGCCGCTGGTCCACTCGATTGCTCGATCTCCTGCAAATAGACGCCGCTCTCCTCCCGCGCGTGCACGAATCTCCGGAAATCACCGGCACGCTCACCAAATCCGCCGCCAGGGAACTCGGCCTCCCCCCGGGCATCCCCGTCGTGGGCGGCGCGGGCGACCAGGCGGCCGGCGCCGTCGGCAACGGCGTCGTCTCCCCGGGCGTCCTCAGCGCCGCGCTCGGGACCAGCGGCGTCATGTTCGCCCACAGCGAATCGCCTGTCCGCGATCCCCAGGGCCGCGTCCACACTATGTGCCACGCCGTCCCCGGGAAATGGTGCGTCTTCGGCTGCATGCTCTCCGCCGGGGGGTCCCTCCAATGGTTCCGCAACAATCTCGGCCAAGCGGAGGTCGCCGCCGCCAAGAAACGCCGCATCGACCCATACGAACTCATCACCGCCCAAGCAGAAATGTCCCCACCCGGCTCCGAGGGGACATTTTTTCTCCCTTATCTCACCGGCGAACGCTGCCCCTACCCCGACCCCCAGGCCCGAGGCGGCTGGATTGGCGTCACCTCCAGAACCACACGCCCCATGCTCATTCGCTCCCTATTGGAAGGGGTCACCTTCGGCATGCGCGACGCGCTGGAAATCATGCAGGAAATGAACATCCCCATGACCCAAATCCGAGCCACCGGCGGCGGCGCCCGCAGCCGATTCTGGCGACAACTCCAGGCCGACATCTACCGCCAACCCATCATCTCGACGAATGCCGCCGAAGGCCCCGCCTACGGCGCAGCCATCCTCGCCGGCATCGGAGCAAGAGTCTGGAATTCAGTTGAGGAAGCCTGCCAGTGCTCGATCAGGCAAATCAACCGATCGACCCCAAACAAAAAACTCGCGGATTTCTACGACCGCGCGTATGCGGTTTATCACAAGCTTTATGGCGATTTGAAAAATCGATTCCCGGAAATGTCAACACTGACTGTCAATTGAAAATACACCTGTCAGTCACATCGCCTAATCATCGTTGGACTGAAGCCCCCCCAAAATCCTTGCTCAGCGGTATCATGGCGGCTAGAAAAGCTTAAATGCAGATGACAGCGGGTTGCTCTTTATTCACAGTGGACGTTCCAAATGCCTGACGTTGAACTAATTCAGCTTTTAAATCGACTTGAGAGCTCGGCCGAGCCGCTGGAAGAGTGGACGATCTATACAGAAATCTTGCGAATACGGCCCGAAATCGCACACCATATTATCCACCCAGATTTCTTCGAGGCTAGTGCGGAAGCCCTAGCCTTCGCGATTTGCGAGCCGTTGGACGAATCTGACAGGGAAGGTTTATTTTTGAACTTTCGCGAAAACGGCGCATGGGCAGCGGTTGCGCAAGATCAGCAAAGAGTTTTGCAGTATTGGGCCGAGCGTGCCGGCGCGACAGCCCACCCCGTACTACGCGCGAGGTACGCCGGTCTCGTATGGGAGCTTGAAAATCCACCGTCCGTCGAGATGGCGCGGGCGTACATCGATGCCGCGGTGGCGATGAGCCAGGCGAGTTGCCATAAGTATGAAGGCGACGTGATGTTCAGGCTGGAGTATGGACTCGGGCTCGCCATTCGGATCAACGACGGCGCGCGCATTGACGCCGTCCGTAACGCCATCATTGGATTTGAAAAGCAAATCGGCGATGACGGGGCGATCGGAACTTGGGGTCGCGCCTTTGACTTGCTCTGCGAGAACAAAAAAAGCCGAATCACGGACGAGCAACGGCGAAATCTAATCGTCGATCTCGAAGATCGCCTCGAGCCGCATTTCCAATCCCGCGGTCGAGGGAGGTGGGCTGGATCCCCATGGATCTGAAGCGGCTGCTCGCCGCCTGGCACGCTATTATCGCAAGGCCGAGCAATTGGGAGACGTTGAGCGCGTACTCATAAAGGTTGGCCGCGCTTTCGAGGCGTTTGCAGCTACCGCAGATCCCTTACTTGCGCAGGCGTGGTTTGCCGACGTCGAACGACTTTACCGCGAATTCGGCCTCATAGAAAACGCTTCACGGCTGCGAACGAAAATCCGCGATCTGGGACCAAGCGCAGTTCGTCGGCTCGTTCCTTTTCGACAAGAGATCGAGATCAAGCAAGAGGACATCGATCGATACGTATCTAACATAGTTGAGGGCAACGATGACACCGTCGTCGCGCAGTTTATTATCTACCACATTCCCCGTCGTCGCAAGACAGAGAAGCGCCTGAAGAAAATCTCTTCCAAAACGCCGGAGATGTTAGTCGGTCATCAGACGATCGTTGATCCGGCAGGCAGGCCCGTCGTTTCGCTCGGGTCCCTCGAGAGCGACATCGACGGACACATAATGATCCACACGAAGCGCGAGATCGGATTTGTGTCGATTTATATGCGAGCCGTTATTGAGGCGATGATTTCACGCCGCATCATCGATACTGAAAAGGTGCTAGCGCGAGTGGACGGCTCGCCGCTTTTCGATAGCAGTAAGCGACCAATTATTGAGCAAGCTCTAAAATTCTATTTCGATAAAAAGCCCATGTTGTTTCTTCATTTGGCGATCCCACAAATTGAATCCGCGGTCCGCAAATTGGCGGAGTTGTTAGGGGTAGATACATACCGACCTAATCGCGTAGGTGGAATGGATCTGCGCAGCATGGACGATCTTTTACGCGAGCAAACAGTCGTAGAAACATTGAAAAGCGACGTCACAGATTATTTTCGCATGCTTTACACAGACAAGCGGGGTATCAATTTGCACAACGATTTATGTCATGGGATGTTGCCGACGGAAACGTTTGGAATCGGCTTGGCCGACCGTGTTTTTCACACGCTCCTGCTCCTCACGCTAATTAAGGCCGCACCCAACGAGGGCTCCCATGCGGGCTCGGAGACGACGGACCGCAGCAGAATTGTGTCATCGGGAGAGCAAAAATGAACAAACGCCCTAATCGACGCAGGAAATCCAGCAGAAACGATACGAGGATCGTCGTCGGAAGCACCAACGTCTTCGCCGATTTGGGAATCCCCGACGCCGACAAACGATTCGCTAAGGTCCAACTCGCCTACCGAATTCATTTGTTGATTGACAACCTAGGCCTGAGGCAAACCGCCGCCGCCAAGGTGCTGGGAACAGATCGCGCGAGTATCTCCAATCTCGAGCGCGGGCGACTCGCGGAATTTTCCATCGGCCGCCTGGGTCGGATGCTACGTCTTCTTGAAGAGACCGTGGATGCGAAAGCGGCCCAATCAGCACTGGCCGAAATGCGGCGAAATAAGCAGAAGCCAATCCCGTGGGAACGGGTCAAAGCAAAGTTGGCCCTCTAGTCCTACCCCACCAGCGCCTTCCCGCAATGCGCCTCCAGCACCCTCAGCGGGCACCGCTCCGGCGTCACCATCGCCTCCAGCGGCACGATAAACGTCTGCTCCGTCATGAACTGCCCCGAAATCGCCGCATGCGGAACCTGGTCGGTATATACCATCCACGTCGCCCCCGGTGCGAACTCCAGGTGAATCCTCTCCCACTTGTTCTGATATTCCTGGCTCTCCTTGAGGAAGTCGTGGAAATTCAGCATGAACTCGTCGTAAGCCGAGCGGTCCAGCCCCTTCACGCCGACCGACTTCATCACCGGCGCAAACGTGTGGCGGAGCTTTTCGCCGACCGATCCTGATCTGGCCGCGAACTTCGGCAATCCCGCGTCGTCCGCGAAGGTCTTCACCAATTTGTCGAACTTATCCGTCGTCTCCCAAACTCGAGGCCGCGATGGATTGATATTCGTAAACACGCGCAAAATGCGGTCCCCGTGCGTCGGCCGGCTCGGGAACGCGTCCACGTGCATCAAATCGTTCCGCTTGTGCACCGACAGATCCCGCCCCTTCTCCTCCAGCGGCCGGAAGCTGGCAAAATCCAGCTTCCGCAATCTTGAATACGGTTCAAAAAACGTGTCCACGAACTTGGTCACCTGTTGCGAATACCGCCGCATGATGTCGTGCAGCTTCTCATTGTCTTCCTGCGTCTCGCACGCGTCCCCGCGCAGCGTGTCCTCCTTCGGCCGATACGAAACATTCTTATGAACCTTCAATCCGCTTTGTTTTTGCGAGAGCAGAAATTCCCGATCCGCGGCCGGAAAATCGAAAGGCGGCGTATCGAACACCAAAATCTCGCCGTCCTCGAGCATCGAGCAAAAATGCCTCGACAGCTCGACCCCGCGTCCCGCTTCGCGCCAGCCGCCGGGAAACCCGAATTCAGTCACTTTCAGCATACCCATGACAAGCCTCCTGATCTCTGCAACAACCAAACCGGCCCGCCGCGTCCTTTGCGGCCGCCGCCCCAATCAATCTATATTATTTGCATGCTTCGCTCAATCGCACCCCCGCTGGTCTGCCTCGCCTGGGCCCTTTGGCTCGGCGGCCTGGGCGCCACCTTCCTCTTCGTAACCCGCCTGTTCATCTATGACTACGCCTTGGGCGTCCAGGCGGTCCCCGTCCTGTTCCACGCCTTCGAGAAATATCAGCTTATCCTCGCCGCCCTGGCCCTGATTGCCGCCGCCCTGCTGCGCATCGCCCGCCGCTCCCGCTCGACAACCCTCCTCTTCTGGATGTTCGGCGTATCCGCCTTCCTCGCCGCCGCCCAACCCATCGCCCTCACTCCCCCAATGGAAGCCCTCCGCCACGCCGGCGAAACCCACACCCCCGCCTTCCAGCGCCTCCACACCGAAGCCTCCACGCTCTATTTCACAGAAACCCTCATCCTTCTCGCGGCAGGATGCGTAATCCCCGCCGCGATTCGGCCGCCCTCAAAATTAAAAACTTAAATTGAACCGCAGAGACCGCAGAGATTAAGTTCAGAATTGATTTCGCAATTTTCTGCGCATTATCCGTGTTATCCGCGAAATCCGCGGTTAAATTTCTTTAAGGATTAGGTCGAAAGCACTTCCGGATTTTCCCCAGCCAGCGCCGCCGCAGCCGCAGCCGCAGCAGCCTCCGCCGCCTCGGCCAATTCTCCCGCCTGGCGATGCATCTTCAGCAAAACGTGCATGCTGTTGAACCCCACATAGAAATACCCGCCCGCGAAGATGCACAAAAATGGCACGCTCGAAATGCAGAAACTGTAATACACGCTGATAAAAATCCAGCACGACATGTAACACCCGAACGCCACTTCGATGATCGGCAGCGCCATCCGGCGCAGCGTCAGGAATCCCGCGCTCCGCCACATCTCGTTCACGCGCCCCGCCGCGCCATACTTCGGCGTCCGCACAAACTCGCTCGGCTTGCGCCGGATCGCGCCCCAGACCGCTTCCAAAACCGCCTTGCAATTGTTCAGGCTCATCCCCACGCCCAGGGCCATCAGCATCGGCATGTATAAAATCGCCTTGACTACGCCCTCCGCGCCCAACAGCTCCCGCTGGCTGTACACGAAAAACGTGCTCGCCGAGCAGGTCGCCAGCACAAACAGCGAAATCGCAAACAGCGACTGCGCCCAGTGAATATGTTCCTTCAGCGGGCTGTAAAAGCTCAAAAACGCCGGATACATCAGCAGCGTCAGCGCCACCATCAGCACATAAACGATCGTGTTCGTGAGGTGGAAAAACGCCTCGGTCTTGATCCGCCCGGACAGATGTTTCGAGCGCAGCACCTTCGGCAGCAGCTTGATCGCCGTCTGGCACGACCCCTTTGTCCAACGATGCGCCTGCTGCTTGAACCCGATCATCTCCGGCGGCAATTCAGCCGGGGCGCAAAACTGCGGCAAATAGACGAACTGCCATCCCCTCATCTGGGCCCGATAGCTCAAATCCAAATCTTCCGTCAGCGTGTCGTGTTCCCAACCCCCGGCGTCGTTGATCGTCTTCCTGCGCCAAACTCCGGCGGTCCCGTTGAAGTGCATGAACCGCCCGCTGCGGTTCCGCGCCGTGTGTTCGATCACGAAGTGCCCGTCCAGAAAGATCGCCTGGCAATTCGTCAGCAGCGAAGCATCCCGGTTCAGGTGGTCCCAGCGAACCTGAACCATTCCGACCTTCTCGTCCGTGAAATAATCCAGCACGTTGTAAAGAATGTCCCGCGGCGGAACGAAATCCGCGTCGAAGATCGCGATGAATTCCCCCGTCGCCTGCGGGAGTCCGTCGGCCAGGGCGCCGGCCTTGTATCCCACTCGATTGGTGCGATGAACGTACTTGACGGGGAACCCCTTGGCCGCCCATTTCTCGCACGCGAGCCGCGCGATATCCGCCGAGTGATCCGTACTGTCGTCCAGAACCTGGATCTCCAGCTTCTCCAGCGGATAGTCGATCCGGCAACTCGCCTCGATGATCCGCTCCGCGACAACATCTTCGTTGTACATCGGGAGCTGCACCGTCACCTTGGGAAGCTCGACAAATTGCCCCTTGGGCTTGTAACCCTTGTGCCGGTGTTTGACGTAGAGATAGAGCAGCACGTACCGGTGGAACCCGTACAGTGCCACCAGGGTAAGAACGCAGATATAAACGTAAACGGTAAGGTTATCGGATAACCGGTCCAGCATGTTTTACGCTCTTAACGCTGTGGCGACGGATTCCTTTCCGCCCGTGAAACTTTCGACCAACCCACAAATCTGATTTCGTCGCCGTTTCACTCTTCGATTCTAAAGCGAAAGAGTCGAAGTACGTTGCCCGGTTGATTCCCATCGACCCAACTCCCCCCTCTCGGGGATCAAAGGTCAATCGCGATTCTAAGCCATTGCAACGAAAAGTGTCAACAACTGTCTGTCCGGCAAACAATTATGCCTCTAAAGCATCCTAAAACCCATAAAGAAAAAACCGCGCTGCTTCACAACGCGGTTTTCATCTTCGATTCCCGTAAATTTCGTCGTCAATGTAATTTCGCTCACTCGAACGCCGCCGGCGCTGCCGTGCGGGCGTTCGCGCGTCGCAGAATCAGCTCCCCGAACCCTCCGTCGCCTTCTCCGAACTCTCCGCGCCTTCCTTCTTCGCCTCTCCCTCGACAGATTCCCCTTTCGCCTTCTTCAAAACCCGCGTCGCAAACTGATGCTTTCGTTCGTTGCGCTTGCGGCGCAATCCCGCGCTGCGGCGGATCGTCCCTCGCGGCGCCGCCTTTTCCGTCAGAAGCTGCAGAAGCACGAGGCTCCCGCCGTCTCCGATCCGGAAATCGCTCAGCTTGATGATTCGCGTGTAGCCCCCCTGCCGATCGGCGAACTGCGGCGCGATATCCGCGAAGAGTTTCTGCACGACTGTCTGCCCGGTGAATTCCTGGTCTTCATCCGTCAGGCGCCGGTCGCGTAAAATCGCCGTCGCGCGCCGCCGCGCGTTGACGTTGTTCTGCCGGGCCAGGGTGATGAGCTTTTCCGCCATCGCCTTGACTTCCAGCGCCTTCGGCCGGGTCGTGCGAACCTGCCCATGCTCGAACAAACTCTGCACCAGATTGCGCCGCATCGCCAGCCGATGCTCGCTATCCCGGCTCAACTGCCTGCCAAATATCCGATGACTACTCATGACTCATCTCCATCCCACAAACGCCGAAGCGCCTCCCGCCGCCAAAGCCGACGGATCGCTTGCCCTGAGCTTGTTGAAGGGCCATCCGTCGGGCCCCAACCAAGAGCGGAAGGACCCATTAACTAATGGTCCCGCCCCCCGTCGTCCCGCTCTCCTGCGGCTCCGGCGTCGGTTCCGGCTCCATAGCTTCGGGCTCCGCAGCCCCAAGGTCCGTAGCCGCCGCCAATCCCGCCGCCGCGCCGGCCGCGGCATCCAGATCCATCCCAAGGCTCAAGCCCAGATCGGCCAGCTTGCGCTTCACTTCGCGCAGGCTCGTCTTTCCAAAGCTTCGAACCTTCAGCAGATCGGAGTCGGTCTTCTTGACCAGTTCGCGAACGGTGCCGATTTTCGCCGATTCCAGGCAGTTGTTGGCCCGAACCGACAGATCCAGCTCCTGGATCGTCATGTTCAATTTCTGCTGTAAATCCGGGTCGATCATCGCCTTGGAAGCGTCGCGCAGGGCCGCGATGGCATCGTCGTTGGCCGTTTCGCTGCCCAGCTCGAAATATTGCACGAACGGATTGAGGTGCTTGCGCAGAATCTTGCTGGCTTCGACCAGCGCCATCTCCGGCGAAAGCGTCCCGTTCGTCCAGATTTCCAGGATCAGCCGGTCGTAGTCCGTCTTTTGGCCCACGCGCGCGTCTTCGGTGCTGTACCGCACGCGCGTCACCGGCGAATAAATGCTATCCACCGCGATCAGCCCGATCTCCTGCTCCTCGGTGTCTTCAATATTGTCCGCCGCCGTCACATATCCGCGGCCTTTGGACACCGTCAGAGTCATGTCGAACTCGAGGTTCTCGGTCAGCGTCGCGATCACCAGGTCCTTGTTCACGATCGTGATCGACGGATCCGCCTGGATCATGCCCGCCGTGATCGGCCCCGCCTTGTTCGCCGTCAGCTTCATCTCTTTGTTGTCGTCGCTGTCCAGCTTCACGATCAGGCTCTTGACGTTCAGGATGATGTCCGTGACATCCTCCATCACGCCCGGCAGGCTCGAGAATTCGTGCTCCGCCCCTTTGAGGCGAATGTGCGTCACCGCCGCCCCTTCGAGCGACGAGAGCAAAATACGCCGCAGCGAGTTCCCCACGGTGGTTCCGAACCCGCGTTCAAACGGCTCGGCGATAAACCGCGCATAAGTCTCTGTCGAAACCTGTTCATCGCGCACGCCACGCGCGACGGCAATTCCAATCCACGCCATCGAATTCTCATAACATTCTCCGATCAAAGGTCTCGTCCGGATCGCGAAAGTTTGCCGCCCCAACCATTAGGGGCCATCTATCTCCCGCCTCGCCGAAACGAGCCACTGGTTTAAATTCATTTGCAACCGCCAAGACGCCAAAACGCCAAGAAATACAAAAACCAATTATCTTTTATCCCTTTATTCCGACTCTTCTTATCTTGGCGTCTTGGCGTCTTGGCGGTTTAAATTTCTTATTACACGCGCCGCTTCTTCGGCGGCCGACATCCGTTATGCGGCAGCGGCGTCACATCCTCGATCCCCGTCACGCGCAAGCCCGCGTTCTGAAGATTCAAGATCGCCTGCTCCCGTCCCGCTCCCGGCCCTTTCACCTTGACTTCAATTTCAATCATCCCGGCCTTGCGCGCCTGCTGCGCCGCGGCTTCCGCCGCGCGACCCGCCGCGAAAGGCGTGCTCTTCCTGGCCCCCTTGAATCCGGCAGTCCCTGCCGACGCCCAGGCGATCGTCTCCCCCGCCGGATCGGTGATCGTCACCATCGTGTTATTGAAGGTCGCCTGAATATGCGCCACCCCGCGCGTAACGCCCTTGCGAATCTTCTTCTTCGCCGCCGGTTTCCCAGCCGGTGCCGCCCCACTCGCCGTCTTACCTGTTTGTTCCGCCATCGAAAAACTCCTTCAAACGTTCGATGAACTCACTTCATCGTTCATCATTCATCGTTTACTTACTCAGTTCCTTCACGCCCTTCTTACCGGCTACCGTCTTCCTCGGCCCTTTGCGAGTCCGGGCGTTCGACCTTGTCCTTTGTCCGCGCACAGGCAAAGACCTTCGATGCCGATTCCCGCGATAAGACCCGATATCGCGCAGCCGCGCCACGTTCTGCGTAACGGCGCGCCGCAGCGCCCCTTCCACAAGAAAATCCCGATCGATGATGGCGATGATCTTCGCCAATTCCTCTTCGCTCAGTTCCTTCGTGCGCCGCTGCGGATCGATCCCGACCTCTTTCAAAATCGCGCGGCTGTTGGTCCGCCCGATTCCATATAAATAGGTCAGGCTGATCCAGATCACTTTGTCCGGCGGAATGTCAACGCCCGATATACGCGGCATGTGGCTCCTCTAAAACTTTGCTATAGCTTGGGGCTGGAACAAACAGTTACAACGCTCAGCCTTGCTTCTGTTTGTGTTTTGTATTCGTGCAAATCACCCGGACGACGCCTTTGCGACGCACAATCTTGCAGTTCTCACAAATCCGACGAACGCTGGCGCGAACTTTCATAGCCGTATCACCTTCCACAATCCGGGTTTACAAACCGAAGAATCCAGAATAATAGCATATCCAAGCGCGAGACTCAAGTTTGACCAGACTTATTTTGGTGGCTATCTTATTCTAGGTGCGCTATCGATGGAACGATTGGAACAAAGAGCACATCGCCGAACACGGAATGACGGCACCCGATGCGGAATATGTTGTTGATCACGCACGCGCCCCTTATCCCAAAACCATTGGCGATGGCAAGCGGTTGGTCATCGGACAGACCTCCAATGGGCGATACGCCCAAGTCATTTACGTATTCGATGATGATGGCACCGCATTCGTTATCCATTGCCGCCCTCTAACCGACGTGGAGAAGCGACGTTACCGTCGCAAACGCAAATGAGTCGCCATAAGAAATATTGGGAAATGACCAAAGCCGAACTCGCCGAATCCACCAAGGAATTCGACCAGGAATTCGTCGCCGACAAAGCCCGCCCAATGACTGCCGCCGAGGCGCCGAAGAAAAGCGGGCTCGCCGGGGCCGGCCAAAAATCGGCAAAGGCTCGCGAAAGATTCATATCACCCTCGAGCGAGGCCTCCTCGCCGAGGCCGACAAATTCGCCCGTCAACAAGGCTTAGCTCGATCCGAACTGATCGCTCAAGCCCTGGCAAGCATCGTCGCGAGAAAAGCCGGATAGGCGCGCCGCGCCCCAAATCACCCCAGCAAATCCCCCATCGAATACCTCCCCGCCTTCTGCTTCACCAGCCATTTCGCGGCCCTCAGCGCCCCCAGCGCAAAGGTATCCCGCGTGGTCGCCACGTGCCCGATCTCCACTCTTTCCCCCAGGGCCGCGAAGTAAACCGTGTGTCTCCCCACTTCATCCCCCAGCCGCAGGGAGTGCATTCCGATCTGCCCGCGCTGGCGAGTCTCTTCCGCTCCATGCCTGCCATACACCAGGGCCTTGCGCGATTTTCCGGTTGCCTTCAAAATCGCATCAGCGATCGCCGCCGCCGTCCCGCTCGGCGCATCTTTCTTGAATCGGTGGTGCCCCTCGACGATTTCCACGTCGTAATCGTCCCCCAATCGTTCCGCCACTTCCGCCGCGACTTTCAGCAGTACATTCACCCCCAGGCTCGTATTCGGCGCCTGCAAAACCGGAATTTTCGCCGACGCCACATCGATCGCCGCATGATCCTTCTCCTTCAATCCCGTCGTCCCGATGACCATGGGAATTCCCCGATCCCGGCAAGTCTTCAGCCAATGCCGGGTCGACGCCGGGAGTCGAAAAATCGATCAGCACATCCGGCCGCGGCCGCAAATCAAACGTGATCGGCAGCCCTATATTTCCAATCCCCGCCATCTCCCCCGCATCATGCGAAAGATGCGGCGTCTCCGGCTTATCGATCGCCGCCACCAACTTGAAATCCGCATCCGCCTTGGCCAGCGCAATCAATCTCATCCCCATGCGCCCGCACGCCCCGGTGATCGCCAGTTTGATCATTTCAGCACCCCGCGGTTTTTCAATTTCGAAGGATCTTCTCCCATCGCCCGCAAAATCGCGCCCAGATCATCCTCCACCGGCACCGGCCGATTCGACAACTTCCCCGTCGGCTCCGACCGCGGCGCCAAATCCTGCACCGCCTTCATGTCCACACCCGTGTGATATTTCACCGTCACGTTGGGATCTTTCAGTTCATGCCCAGTGAGTATGCACACCGCCGTCTCATCCGCGCAAATCGTCTGGTTGTCCAGAAGCTGATGCAATCCCGCCACGCTCGCCGCGCTCGCCGGTTCGCAGCCGAATCCCCACCGCGCCACCATCGCCCGATGCTCCAGAATAATCTCATCGCTCACTTCCGCCGTCACCCCGTTCATCACCTCCAGCGCCCGCAGCGCCTTGGGCAAATTCACAGGCCGGCTGATCTCAATCGCGCTGGCAACCGTATGCGCATGATAATTCGCCTCATCCATCGCGGCATAAAGTTTTTGCACCGCCGTCGCGTCGTACTTCCCCCCATTCCACCTCACGCCGCGCCGGCCATATAACTCATGCAGCGTATTCGCCCCCGTCGCATTGATGATCGCCAATCGCGGAATCTTCTTGATCAGCCCAAGCTGCTTCAATTCCGCGAACGCCTTCCCAAACGCCGAGCAATTCCCCAAATTCCCACCCGGCACGATGATCCAATCCGGGCTCTGCCAATCCAAAGCCTCGAGCACCCGCAGCATGATGCTCTTCTGCCCCTCGAGCCGGAACGGATTCACGCTGTTCATCAGATAGATTCCCAGTTCCGGAATATCCATCGCGATCTGCCGAATCCGCCGCAGGCAATCGTCAAAATCCCCGTGGATTTGCAGCGTCATGGCCCCGTAATCCAAAGCCTGGCTCAGTTTCCCCAGCGCGATCTTCCCTGTCCCGATGAAAACGATCCCCTGCATTTGCGCCAGACTCGCGAACATCGCCAATGACGCGCTGGTATTCCCCGTCGAAGCGCACGCCACTTTCCGCGCCCCCACCATCTTCGCGTGCGTGAACGCGGCAGTCATCCCGTTGTCTTTAAAACTTCCGCTGGGATTCAAACCTTCGTATTGCAGAAGGAGTTTCCCCTCTTTCATCCCCAGATGTTTCCCGAGCAAATCCGCCTGCTGGAGACACGTCCGACCCTCCCCGATCGTCACGATCTGATCTTCTTCCCGATAAAACGGCAGCAGCTCGCGGAACCGCCAAACCCCCGAAAAATCCAGCCTTCCCTCGACCCCGCTCCCCTTGGTGCTCCACCGATGCTCGAAAAACGACAGCCCCTTGATCTTCGGCAGCTTCTCCCAGTCATACTGCACATCCAGCAAGCTCCCACATTGCGGGCATGCAACCAGAACCTGCCCGACGTCAAACGTCGCCGCGCAAGCAGAATTGATGCACTGCTGAAATGCCGCACTCATGCAACAGATTATTGCAGAAAAAGGGCCAGTTGCCAGCTAACCCCGCGCACCCCCGCGCCTCCCGCGAAGCCGGTAGTGCTTGCACTACCGGACCTTGCCTTGCGCCCGTGATTTATCCCCTAGCAACTCGCAACTTCTTCCCTACAATGCCCATCGCTTATGCCCGATCCACGTCCCGCGCGTTCGCGCTCTCAGACGCCCCCCTCGGCCATGGACCAGGTCGCCCACTGTGTCGCCGCCGAGATGATGCAGGTCGAACTCCTCTTCGACGAGGAACTCGGCAGCCAACTCTCCTGCGTCAACCAGCTGGTCCGTCATGTCAGCCGCTTCCGCGGAAAAATGCTCCGCCCGCTGCTGCTTTTATTGACCGGCAAAGCCTGCGGCTCCCTCGAAGCGCGACCACGTCGTCCTCGCCACCGTCGTCGAAATGGTCCACATGGCGACTCTCGTCCACGACGATGTCCTCGACGAAGCCGAACTCCGCCGCCGCGGCGCGACGATCAATCATCTCCGCGGAAACGAAGCCGCCGTCCTCCTCGGCGACTATCTCATCAGCCACTCTTTCCATCTCTGCTCCAGCCTCGACTCCCAATTCGCCTCCCGCATCATCGGCAAAACCACCAACGAAGTCTGCGAAGGCGAACTCCTCCAAATTCACAACCGCAACAATCTCGATCTGGAAGAAGAAACCTACATCCAGATCGTCACCCAAAAAACCGCCGCCCTGTGCGCCGCCTGCTGCCTCCTGGGCGCCTATTCCTCCGGCGCGGGAGAAAGCACCGTCGAATCGATGCGCCTCTACGGCCTCTCCCTGGGCACCGCCTTCCAAATCCAGGACGACATCCTCGACATCGTCGGCGACCAAACCACCGTAGGAAAAACCCTCGGCATCGACGTCCAAAAAGGCAAGCTCACGCTCCCCATGATTCATTTCATGAACACCGCTCCGCGCGAGCACCGCACGCTGTTGCGTTCCCTGCTCCTCAGTAGAGAAGCCGACAAGGTCGAGCGCATCCGCAACCTGATTCTCCCCAGCGATTCCGTCCAGTACGCCACCGCAAGAGCCCGCCGGCTAGTCGATCGCGCCGACCGCATGCCTAAAACCCCTCCCCGACTCCCGCGCCAAGGAATTCCTGGCCCAACTAGCCGAGTTCGTAATCAGCCGCCCGCTTTAGAGGTAAGCTTCGTCCTACCTTTTCCCACCCGCATCCCCACCCGACGCGCCTCTTCCAACCATTCCACTTACTCCCCATAAAACAATTTCGCCAACGCCACAATTCCAAAATCAAAGGGGTCGGGAGTCGTTTACAGAAAACGACTCCCGACCCCTTTTTTTTCGCCCCTCGCGGCCGGGAACTGGGGCGCGGCTTGGCTATCATTCCGACGACCCGCCTGCATCCCTCCGCGAGCTCGCTTCCCTCGATTTCTGAAGCTGCAGCACCAGCCAATGCGCCTCTTCCAGCCAGGCCAGCTTCTCCGCCAGCGGGAGCTTCGCCATCCGCTCCATTTGCTGCTGCCGATGGCCCTCCCATCCGACTTCCCAGACCTCTTCCGATTCGGGTTCGTTCGATGAATTCATGGTGTGCCCCCCATTATACCCCACCCCTTGCGGCCCCCCACTGGACATCCGCTACAATATATATGGACGCAAACGAGGATCCTGAATGAAAAAAGTTGCCAGTTGCCAGTTGCCAGTTGCCAGTACCAGCAGTAGTAACGGCAAAAGGCAAGCCCCTGTCTTTACTGGCAACTCGCAATTAACAACTGGCAACTATTCCCGCGGCTTCACCGTCCTCGAACTCCTCGTCGTCATCGGCATCATCCTCGTCCTCCTCGGCATCCTTCTCCCCGTCATCAGCAAGGTAAAAACCGCCAGCTACTCCGCCGACACCCAGCAGGAAGTCAGCCAGCTCTCCACCGCCATCAACGAGTATTACTCCATCTTCCACGCCTATCCCGGCCCCTTCACCAACGACCAGATCGAAGCCGAAACCAGCGGAGCCACCAGCGGCATTCCCCTCGGCATCGCAAATTTTGAGATTTACACCGACGGCGCAACCAACCCCTACGGCACTCCATCCACCACCCCCTGGACCGTCACAGGCACCGAAAACCTCGTCCTCGGACTCCTCGGCGGACTTCGCATCGATACCACCGGGTCGCCGCCAACCAACAACCCCGTCTTCGCTCCCAGTGAAGTCGGTCTAGGCCCCTTGAGCCTCAACCCCGCAAATCCACGCCGCTACAGTCCCTTCATCGACACAAAAAATATACTCTGGTGCAGCCTCAGCGGACCGACCACTGCCCCGCAAGTCAGTCAATCGAATCTCATGCCCACCAACCCCTCCAACTTTCACGATCTCGCCGGCGTCTCCGCCTACGATTCCGAAATCCCGGAATTCGTCGATCGCTTCCCCGTGCCCTTGCCCATCCTTTATCTCAGGGCCCGCACCGGCGCCAAAAGGCATCATCAGTGACGGAACAACCGTCGGCATACCCCCCATCAGCCAAACGGTTCCGCCTCTTCGCGCCTACCAATACGACATCCGTGACATTTACGCGTACGTCACCAACACCACGAGGCTAGCCACCAGCTCCGAGAATGAGGGAATCGGCCTGCCCTTGGGCCGCTACCACAATCTCGGGCAACTCGCCCTCCCGAGCACCATCACATCCTGGCCCCCGGCGAACCCCGCAAAAGCGGGGCAATACAGCACCGATACCATTTCGAACTATGATGCCTTCGCCTACTTCGCCAACTTCTCTTCGGTCCCCCCAAGCCTTAGCCAGACCGGCGACGTTCCCGCGAACGCCTGGGCCAATTACACCGGCCAGCCCCGCTCCGTCGATCAATTCATCCTCATCACCGCCGGCCCCGACAGAATTTACGGAACCACAGACGACATAACGAGTTTCGGCGATGTCGCCCAGTAAAATCATTCCCCCCAGCCATTGGACAAAGCGAATAATCAATTGATGCGAGGCACGAAGGCACATAGGCACGAAGGCACGAAGGGAAATCCTTCCGAATTCACTCCGTGCCGAAGCGCGCTCGCCCCGGCGAGGGCCTCCGTGCCTCCGTGCCTCTCTTCCCCCCCCACTGGCAACTCTCCCCCCATTCGTCCCGCCACGGCGGATGCTGGCGCACATTCGGATTTCGGATTTGGTTCGGATTTCGGGTTTCGGGCTTCGGGTTTCCGCGCCCGCCGCGGCTTCACCGTCATCGAACTCCTCGTCGTCATGGGCATCATCATCGTCCTGGCGACCTTCCTCTTCTACGCCTATCAGAAGGTCGTCCTCGACCGAAAAATCAGCGACACCAAAACCGCCCTGCAATCCGCCAAGGCGCTCCTCGCCAACTACGAGCAAGCCACTCACTACCGCCGTCCTCCGCCAACTCTCTTCTGCTCTCTGTGGGGCAACGCCCAATGGCCCCCGATGGGCACTTCCTTCAGTTCCAGTTTTTGGACCGCGGGCATCACCAGTATCGCCAACGCCCCAGGCGCCGGCGAACCCGCCGCCACCGCAATCAACCCCGATATCTTCAACAACACAAATGCGAGCTTCTGTCCCGTTCAGCTTGCCGACACCATCTGCGCCATGTACGCCATTCAATCCATCCCCGAAAACCAGGCCATCCTGAATAGTCTGCCGACGAATCTGAAAAAGACCGTCCAGGTCACACAATCTCAAGTAACGGGAAACAACGCGCCGGTCGAGACCGTCACCCTCATCCTGGACGGCTGGGGAAACCCGCTCCTCTTCGCCCCCGCCGACGGCTTGTACGGAGTCGAAACTTCCGCCGACTCAACAACGACCCCTCCCGCCGGCACCTACCCGCAGGGTCAGCAACTCTTCTATCGCAAGCTCGGTTCAAACGAGCCCTTCATTTACACCGCCATCCTGCCAAACGGCGCGTCGGGAGCACCGCCCTATCCTCCGCCATCCTTCGTCATGTTCGTTGGAACAACAACCTCGTTTCCGCTGACTATCACGGCTCAGGGTTGGGGCGGCCTCTGCGATCCCACCGGCCTACGCCCCTATTGGGTCTCCGGCGGCCCCGACGGCGACGTCAGCAATACCCACTATCCCCAGTTCCCAGAGTTGACCCGTCACGACGACGACAACATTTATTCGTTTAATAATTGAGCATGAAAATGCCAGTTGCCAGTTGCCAGTTGCTAGTTGCCAGTAAATACGGGAGCCGCCGTCCCCCCGTCTTCACTGGCAACTGGCAACTGGCAACTCGCAACTATTCTTCCGGCTTTACTCTGGTCGAAATGCTCACCGTCCTGGCCATCATTGTTCTCGTCCTGGCCAGCGCCGTGCCCGTCTTCAATTCCCTGACCGGCAATCACAGTCTCGCCGCCGCTCAGAACCAGATTGCCTCCTTGCTCCAGACCGCCCGGCAGGACGCCATCTATAACCGCCAGACCATGGGCATCTTCTTTTATATCGATCCCGCCACCGACGCCGTCGCCATGGCAGAAGTCCAACTCGATCAGCAGCAAGGCGGTGGAACGACCTATTCCCCCTCCGAGATTTATGTCAGTCCCACCAATACACAATCAACCGCTCCCCCGCAGGGTCAAGTCAACGCCATCGAAATGGCCAACTATTGGGACCCCTCATTGACCGCTCCCGGCCAGGTGGGTACCGGCGAATTCGTCTACTACCGCGACGTCGTCACACTCCCCGCGAATGTAGGCATCGCCCTTTACAACAACTCGGTGCCCTATCCGGCCAACGGCGACATACACGCCCCCCATCATCGACCGCTACGTCCGCACCGGCGCGATTTTCTTCGATTCCACGGGGGCCCTGGCCTCCATCCCCTATGCCGTCCAGCAAACGCGAATTACGCCATACGGCACCTTTCAGAACCATCTCGGAATCCGGCTCGGCCTCCGCGGCGCCGGCGATCCCAGCGGCTTAAATGCAACGGGCGATCTCGCCAGCGACATCAATGATTATGCCGTCAGCGGAACCCCCGTCTATTATTTCCCCCTCATCTCCCAGGTCGGCCTCCTCTTCTACGACCGCAGCGCCTACTTTAACCAGCGAACCACCAACCCAGCCGACGTCAACGGCCCCCGCGCCTTCACCGATCAGGACCTTCAATACACGCTTCCTCCACTGTCCAGTCCCCCCAATAACAGTCCGCTGGCCTATTTCCAGGCCGACAAATCCGATGAAGAAATCTGGCTCGACCAAAACGGCCAGGCCGTCATGGTCAACCCCTTCAACGGCGCCCTGATCTTCGCAAAATAACCATGCCCACGCGCCATTCCATCCCGACCGCCCCCTTAACCGCCAAGACGCGAAGAGCGCGGAGCCAAAACTGGCAACTGGCAACTGGCAACTGGCAACTATTGCGCCATCGCGGCTTCAACTTCATCGAAATCCTCTTCGCCGTCATCCTCCTGGGCCTGGGCTTTATCATGATCGCCGGCGTGTTCCCCGTCGCCCTGAAACAAACCACGCAAACCGCCACCGAAACCACCGCTGCCCTCGTCGTCCGAGACGCCCTGCGCGACATCCAAAACGCCGCCGACGTCGAAGGCGCGGGCACAACTTTCGCCCAAACGCCAAACGGCTTCACCCCAATCCCAGCGTCAACTATTGCCGCCGTCGGCGGAAATCAGTTCTATGCCTCCGATCCCCGCTACGCTTGGGTCGCCTTCTATCGAAGAATCAACGCCACCGACCCCTACGCCCAGGTCGTCGTCATCGTGCTCCAAAACCCCAACTTCGCCGATCCCACCTACCCCCTAAACCCCCTCCACGAACCCGGCAGCATCACCCCCTACAACATCCCCGGCACTCCAACCCCCACATTCAATCCCCTCCCGCCACCCATCCCGTCCAATTATGCTGGCGGTGGCACCGCCACAATCAGCAACACCGCGCCTCAGCAAACCGTCCCTTCCGGCTTTTACGTGAATAACTCGGGCACTCCCCCATATCAAGTCGTCGAATCTGGTAACCCGCCAGGCCTCTCTCCCATCAACGCCAATCTCTTTTTCTCCCCCAGCACTGGAAACAGCTACATCTTCCTCAACAACGACCCCAACATCCGCAACGGCGCCGACCCCGTCCCCAACGCCGTCACCGGCGCATTCGTCTTAATCGCAAACGACACCGGAAACGCCGCGCCCAGCGCAGGCTATCTCGCCAGACCCGCCAATGAAATGACCGGTCGCGTTCTCCGCCTCGGCGCCTTCATCGGCTACAGCGACGACTCGACCCTCCGCCTCCCCGGCGACCTCAATCTTTTCCCCCCGGATTTTCCCAAGCCGCCCACGCTCCACTCGCAGATTTTCGCCCTCGCGCCCGGCTGGGACCTCACCCCCGGCGGAACCGCGGGAGGCACAACCCAATACGGCATGGAAAATACCGGCGCAGGCCTCAAATTCGGCCGACACCCCCGCGCCACTCCCCGTTTACATTATGGGCGCAGCCCCAGAATGGACCGGCTCCATAACCAACACCACAGGCCTCTACACAGGCCCCAACCAGGACGTCGCCGCCGTCTCCTCCTACATCCGAATCAATACGGCAAATTAAAATGCGAAGACGAGTTACCAGTTGCCAGTTGCCAGTTGCCAGCCAATGCGGGAACCGCTCCCCCATTCGTGATTCGGATTTCGGACTTCGTCATTCGGGTTTCCGCCCTCGCGGCGGCTTCACCCTCGTCGAACTCATGATCTCCATCGCCATCGTCCTGGTCCTCATGGTCGGCGTGAACTACGTCTTCAAGAAAACCGCCGACGCCGTCGTCGCCGGACAAACCACCAATACCATGTCCCGCGACTCCCAGTCTGTTCAGACCGCCCTCTTCGACGATTTCTCCCACATCAACAAAAATCCCCCCTGCTTCATCATCGCCTCGCAGATGGTGGATCAATTCCTCAACTCCGCCGACGCCGAGACCGGCAGCGATCCCACCATCGTCGTCCTCGACAACGGCAGCAGCGGCGCAACCCCCACTAAAGTCATCGCCGGCCTCTACAACTACCGCTGCCACCGCGTCGACATGCTCAAATATTTCGTCCGCGGAAACTATCAGCGCCGCTCCGCCAACGACGGCTCCTTCACCAGCCAGACCACCTCCAACGACGCCTTCGTCACGCTCGGCCACGCCCTCCTCCCCACCAACGACTCCATGGATTTCCTCGGCCCCGTGAGCGACAACCTCAACCCCTCCCTCGCCCCCTTCGGCCAGCTCGCCTCCAACAGCACCACCTCCGGCCTCTGGACCCCCCAGGTCTTCACCACCGGCGCAGGCCCCCAGCAGCGCCTCGGCGCCTACGCCTCCGATTGGGTCCTCGCCCGCAGCGTCACCCTGCTAAAAGATGTCAACACCAATTACACTTACGTCACCAACTCCAACACCCCCAACGGCTTCATCGAACACTTTTACCCGCGCTATCCATACCTTTCCTACACCGCCAGCAGCCCGGGCGTACCGACAACCGTCAACTTTCCTCCCACATACCAGACCACCTTCGCCTACCCCTACGCCGCAAACGGCTGCAACATGACGCCCCTCGCCTATTACACCCCCGACGACCAAAACTTCACCAACAACCAGCTCACCACCGTCTCCCATTCCTCCCGCTACGATCTCGCCTGCATTACCCCCGACCAATTCCGCCGCGCCATCGCCGATGAAATTCTCCAGTACCAGCACGCCGGCTACACCGGCCCCACCGCGTTCCCCTCCCAATTTCATCTCTGGTGGAACCCTCTCATCTACAACCTCCCGGTAACCCAGCAATACGCCGCCGTAATACCCACAACCGTCTCCCCAACCGTCACCTACTACACCGTGCCCAGCGGCCTCTCCAGTTCGACCGCCCTCTATACCTTCTCCGGCGCCAACGGCGTCACCAGCGGGACCGGCCCCAACCCCGATCTCGCCCGCGTAGCCGTCAATCCCCAAATTCAAACCCCGCTCACCAGCGCCATGGTCGCCCAGGTTGCCCCCTATCTCCTCCAGCACTGCTCTCAGTTCATCGTCGAGTACGCCGGCGACTATCTCCAGCAGGACCCCGCCTCGGGCAACCTCACCGGCATCGGACAGGACGGACAAATCGACTACTACATCGACGGCAGCGGCAACCACCAAATCCGCTGGTACGGAATGCCCCGCAGCAACTCCGGCGCATCCACCATCTACGGCGTCCCCAATCCCAGTGACACCAACGAGCCCTGGAGCACTTATCTCCCCAACGTCGGCACCGCCACCAGCCCAAGCATCGCCATCAATTATCGCCAGATCGCCACCAGCATAACCCAATACACCTATTACCCCGGCCTCCCCGACGTCATCCCCCTGCGCGATTATTACACCCTCTTTTATAACACCGTCAACGGAACCACCGGCAACCCGTTCATCTACTCTCCCCCCTGGGAAGTCGACGTGAATTTCGACAATTGCGCCTTCTACGCCAATGCCACCAATCCAAACCTGGGACCCCTGGCAAACACCGCCGGAAACGGCCTCGGCAACCCCTTCCAGATGAATGACTCCCTCAACCCCCAGGACAACGCCCGTTACGTCGCCGCCTGGTACAACGACATGCCCGCCATGATTCGTATTCTCATCAAGGTGGACGACCCGAATGATAAGTTAAAGGACGGACCCTGGTACGAATATGTGTTCAAGTTGAAATGAGAAAGGAAAACCCGAATGACGAAGCCCGAAACCAGAATCAATGACCCAAGCCCGAATGAGTTACCCGATGCTCATCGCGGGTCTTTCTGAGGCCTCCGCCCACGGTACCCCGCGGGTGGAGAAAGGATCCGGTCATTCGGATTTGTCGCCACGGCGACTCGCCTGCGGAGAGATTCGTCATTCTGGTTTCTGGTTTCGGATTTCCCGTTGATTCGTCATTCGGATTTCGTCATTCGGATTTTCAAAGCCGGGTAAAAGAGTATGAAGCTCGCTCATTTAACTTCACGCCGCTGGAAAAAAGGATCAGTCCTCCTATTGGTCATCGTCCTGCTCCTCCTCCTCTCCATCCTCGGCACCGCCTTCATCTCCACCAGCCACAATGACCGAATCAACTCCCAGCAAAATATCCTCAACGTCCAAAGCGAAGCCAACTTCGACGGCCTATCAAAAATCATCGGGGGGTTGTTTGTCGATGATCTTAACGATGCCCTGGGCAACTTCCGTGGAATGATGACTTCGTCGTTCCCGCCAGGTTATCTCGGCCAATGGAACGCCGCGCAAACATACTCCGCAGGCAATACCGTAAACGACCCGGCTAATCCCGCTAACTTCTACACCTGCATAAAAAATACCCTCACGCCGGGAATCTTACTCACCAACACGACCTATTGGTCCGCGCCCTTTCCGTGGTCGAATCCACGCTCAACTTTCCGCGGAGTATGGTCGCCCCTCCTAACCTACGGCTATGGAGACACCGTGGCGTACGAGGGAAACCCGGCCGTCGTCGGCGGCGGAGTTATCCCGGTCTTTTATTACGCCAATAACCCAACTACGCCGCCCGTCACCGGAACCGCCCCCCCAAACCCGGCGGCGCATGGACTTTGGCTACTCACCTTCCCTTCACCGCCATGGGACCTGCTCAACCCTGGCTTGCTGATCGAATTCCATCCGTTGCGGATCCGTCGCAGCCGCTCGAGGGCACCGCCTCAGGGGGTACCGTAAATCAGCCTTATTGGCAGAATATCTCTCACTCGGGAACAGCCGGCGCATTATCCGTCCTCGGTTTGCCGTTCGAATCGCCTGATGGCAGCGCGATGTTCGGAACCCTTCCAAGCACGGGGCTTTATCCCGGCTATGCAACTCTCGCTAACGTGACCGTCCCGACCCTGAGTGATACATCCCTCGACACATTTCCGGAAACGTCGCCATTACCCGCCCTTCCGTTGCAAGCCGCATACGACGGTATCAATACCGGCGGGCATATAGTGATAGCCGCCGACGCCGACGGCGACGGCATCGCCGATTCTCTCCTCTTCCGAATCCCTGGCGCCAATTTTGACGGCCTCACCTGGTATGCCGCCGTCCGCATCATCGACAACAACTCCGCCATCAACGTCAACACCGCCTGGACCCGCGACAACGAATACTCCTACCCCGCCGGCGGCAACGTCTCGCAGCTCACCAACTGGGGCTTCTTCCAGTCCGGCGTCGGACTTTTGGAAATGCTCAATGACGGAAATCTCGGCATGCGCCCCGGCGGCGATCTCGCCACAGTTCCTGCTGGCTGGGGGGCGACTGCCGTGCAGATTAACCCCGCCTTCAACCAGTACCGCTTCAACGTCCCCGCCACCGAAAATCCCCCCATGGCCGGACGTGTCTCTGGACTTTACGCTCAGTCCGGCGGCATCCCCCTGGACGAGACCTGGCAAACGACCTTCACGGCACCACAGGACGTCACCGCCCGTGATGGAGATTTCGTTTACGTCTCGCCCGGCGACGCCTTTGAACACCAGCTCATCGACCGTCTTGATAACCCGGGCTTCAACACCTACACCGCCGGCAACCCCGCGGTAGGAAACAACCGGTTCCAGGCCATCCCCTTCAGCGATGAGGCGGCCCTCGCCTATCATTTCGGCATCCCCAATTCCAACACCGGCCAAACCCTTCTCGAAAGCCTTCTTCCCTACTCGCTGAGCTACTACCAGAACAACCGCGTCATCACGGGCTCGGCCTCTCCATTCAGCGATTACAATATTTCGATAGGCGGCTCAAACACGACGCTCGCGACAACCACGGATGAAAACAAAAACGTCCCCGCGACCCCGGCGAACGCCACGACGACCAACGTCCTCCCCACCGCGCCCTACGGCGCTTTTCCCGTCTCGGACGTCGGAACCTGGTGGTATCAGAACTTCGATTACAACACCCTCGCCAACTGGCAGGCCGCCGGTGGAAATCCCAGCTATATGCCCCTTCGCCCTCTGCTCGTCACCCGAAACCCCGTCTCCAACTACATCGATCCCGTCTACGACTCCGGCATCTGCGATCCCCAGCAGCCTATGGACACTCTGCCGCAGTCCTCATTTCCCGGGGAGGGCGAGCCGCTCGGGCAAGTGATGCTCCCTTACTACGGGACCGTCGCCGGCAACCAGTACCAAGGCACCTGGTCCGCCACCCCGCCCGCCGGCGCTTACAAGTTGTACGACGTCGTCTCCTACAACGGCTACTACTTCTACTGCTTAACTCCGCCCGGAACCGGCGCTGCCGCCGGCTTCGGGCACCATGGTCAACGGCAACTTCGTCATCACCGGCTACGACGCGAACTGGGGAACCTGGGGACAATATAAAGGTCTTTGGAACACCGCTGCACTCTACCGCTTCAACGACCTCGTCACCGAGACCGACCCGGCCACGGGCGATACTTACACCTATGTCAGCGTCGACGATGCGAACCAGAACTTTAATCCCGTTACTACAGTGGCTGGCGCCCCGCTCAGCGGGTATCCCCAAAACCTGCAACACTGGCAGCTTCAGCCCATTAGCCGGCACCCCGTCAAGACCAACATCAACACAGCCACCTTCCGTGAACTCTATCGCGCATTCTGGTCCGTCATGGCCGGAAATCCCGCCAATTCGTGTCCTTTCGCCCCAACCCCTGCCGGGCCCGCCGCCCCCAACTATCAGAACGCCAGTACCTACGATAGCCCTTACACTCTAGCCAACGCAGGTGCGTTAAATATCCCGTGGCACATGTTCCGTTCCGTCCTGCGCGATCCAACGGCGCCCGCCGCCCCAGCAACACCGAATACTTTCATGGACCCCACCAACGTCGCAGCCCTGCGCGCGGCGTTGGCCGCAGTGAACGCCTTAGGCCTGCGCGATCAGACCCAGACGATCATCAGCCGAACCATCTGGCTCGCCGCCTATGTGAACAATGTCGCCTCCGTGGTTGAGGCGCGCGTCTGACAGCGCCATCCCACAGCCGATTATCAGCGAAGTCTACGCCGACAATGACATTTCCACCGGGAACCTGAAAGGTTACGTCGCCATCGAGCTTTACAATCCCTACAACACGCCTATCACGATGAACAATTGGCAGGCGGGGATCATTAATCGCCAAAACCCCGGTGTTTATCCCGCCATGAGCTTGACGCCTGTAGCGGCCAATGCCCTCCTCTACACGGAAATGTTCCCTGAAAATACCGCACCCCTCCCCTCCGACGCGACCAATGTCGCCTCGCCAGCCTTAACGGAAAACCAAAACGCGATCGCCATTCCCGCGCATGGCTATGCTCTCCTAGAGAATTACGACGCCAGCGCTTCACATGGCGGCAACGCCGACCTCGTTTATGACGCCAAGACCCGCGCGCCAAATTGCACGATACCGACCGGAGCCCCCTGGACTGGCTCAGGAGCCACCAACAATACCGTGGACGTATACATTCCAGGATTGTCAAAGGTAATCCAGGACGTCGCGCCCGTCACCGGCGGCGAATTCGTCCTCCTTCGCCCGCGCCGTGCGGACGGGACGTACACCCAAAACATTACGACTAATCAGACTTACGACCCATTGAATGACTACAACGAAGGAGCGCCGTCGCCCGGCACGCCCAACCTTTACGACCTGGTCCCCGTCGATTCATACGACTTCACAGGTTTTCAAACCACAGCCATCACGCCTTATACCGCGTGGAGCTACCTCCGCGCGAAAAGCCAGAATAACGGCTTCTTTGCCTTCAATCCTGGACCCTACGTCGGCACCAATGCCGGAATTACTTTCCCCCGCCAATACCCAGGCACCGACGCGGAACAATTCGGTGGTGCGGGCTTCCCCGCTACTCCCCAATGGCGAGCAGCGGCTCCCCCGCTGGGAGCATCCACCCCAAACTTCGGACCCATATACACGGCATCGTCTGCGGCAAGCTATTTGGACGTACCGACGGTACCAATCCAAATCTATAACCAGGGAATGCCCGGACCAAACCCAACGGTGACCCCGGCCAATCCACCCACGGTTGCCAGCGGGACCACGACTTCCCCGCCCCAGCAGTTCCCGTTTGGCAGCTTCGCCCGCAACGGCGACATCCTCAACGTCCCTTACATCGGCGCTTATCGCCTGCGCGTCGTCATCCAGGCATCTAAGGTCATCCCATTCACGCCAACCAACCCTGTGGCGGATTTCCTTGAACTGAATTCTCTTCCGATGGATGCGTCTCTCGCCGACGATGGAGATACGAACGATGACGGGTACGAGAACGTGGGACGCTTCGGGCCAATGGAAAGCAGCGCCAATCCCGACGCACCGTCATGGTACGACTGGACGGCCCGGCTGTTTGACTACCTGACCGTCCAGTCCAACAGCAGCAATTTGACGCCCAACTTTGATCCCGGATTCAACGATCCGGGCACCAATACGGCCGGGGGTGCACAGCCGACGTATCCGTATGCACAGAAGTACTGGCCCGCGTCTCAGTCGGGTAATCCGACGTCATACGGATTCGCGCCGTACTCCGTAGGCCCTCCGGCATCCGGTTATGCCAACCCAACCGGGGCCACTGCTCAGCCGACCCCCGTGTTTAGCCCCGATGCCACGGCCACCAACCAAATGAGTCAGGACAACGCCGGCGTTGACGGCCTCATCAACATCAACACCGCCAGTTGGAAAGTCCTCAGCATGTTGCCCTTCGTAACTGCCGCCGACGATGCAAACTATGCTATCGACGATGAAACGATTGCCCAGGCCATTGTCACCTATCGCAATGGCAACGGTCCCTTCACATCCATCTTTGATCTAAACAAGGTTCCCGGTTTCCAAACCGGGAACGGCAAATTCGCTCTGGGACAGGATCCGACCCAAATGGGCATCACGGGAACCCCCGATACGGTCTTTACCGCCGCAAAGGGCGCCGGCGTCCTCACCAATGTCAATTTTGCCAATGAGTATCGCTCCGCCAACATGGTCCTAAACCGCATCAGCAACCTCATCACCACGCGCTCCGACACCTTCACCGTTTACATCGTCGTCGAAGGCTGGCAAAACGCCATCCTCCCCGGCCAAGTCGCCTACAATCCAACCACCCCGACCGGCCCGCCCCCCATCCTCAAAGTCACCAAGCGTTTTTCCTTCATCGCCGATCGAAGCCAGATCAATTCCGACCTCAACACCCGTTTCCTAAAAACCCTGGTCATTCAAAATAATTGATTGCGAGTTGGCCGCCACGGCGGCTCTGCGACCAGTTGCCCGCCCTGAGCTTCGTCGAAGGGCCAGCCCGAGCCCGATCCTTCTACTCTCCACCTTCTACTTTCCACCCTGTACGTGCAGCTCGCCATCCTCTAGCGCAGCTCCCCACTCTCTAGCGCAGCTCGCCAACCTGACGCACCACAAGACGAATTGACGCAGCCAGCGCACCATGACCCACCCACGCCTCGCCTCGTCCCGATTTTGTGCGCTGCGGCTTACGCCCCCGCGGAACTAGATTCACCTCAGGCGGGTCCGCACAGGGTCCGACATGAAGCGAATCGCAATCGTTGTCGATGGCATCGTTCAAGGCGTCGGCTTCCGGCCCTTTGTGTATGGGTTAGCAACGAAATACCAACTGGGCGGCTTCGTCAGAAACAACGCCGGCAGCGTTGAGATCGAAGCCGAGGGGACGCCCGCCGATCTCGACCAGTTTATGCGGGCGATCACCGCCAGTCCCCCGCCGCTGGCGAGCATCCAGAACATTTCCTCCCGCTCGCAACCGCCCCGCGGCCAAACCCAGTTCCAGATCGTACCAAGCCAAAGAAACGATTCGCCCAACCGCGAGATTTTCATTTCCCCCGACGTCGCGACCTGCGACGAATGCCTGCTCGATCTGTTCGATCCGCGAAACCGCCGGCATCTTTATCCATTCGTCAACTGCACCAATTGCGGCCCGCGACTCACGATCGTCCAAGGCGCTCCCTATGACAGAAACCGCACGACGATGGCGTCCTTTGAGATGTGCCCCGATTGCCGCCGCGAATATGAAAATCCGTCCGACCGCCGATTTCACGCCCAGCCCACGTGTTGCCCCGTCTGCGGGCCGCGCCTGGAGATTTTGGATGCAGCCGGGAAGAGAATTGCGACGGCCGATCCGATCCGCGATCTCTCCGACGCCTTGAAAAACGGAAGAATCGCCGCGATCAAAGGCCTCGGCGGTTATCACCTCGCCTGCGATGCGCGAAATGAAGAGACGGTTGCCGAACTTCGCCGCCGCAAGCATCGCGAGGAAAAACCCCTGGCGATCATGGTCCGCGACATCGCCACGGCACGGCTGTTGTGCGAAGTAAATCAAGCCGAAGAAAAGCTCCTGAATTCCTGGCGGCGTCCAATCGTTTTATTGCGAAAAAAGACCGAAATTTCAGCCCAAATCGCCGCCTCCGTCGCGCCGAATAATCCCTGGCTTGGCGTGATGCTTCCATACACGCCCGTGCATCATCTCCTGCTCAAGGCTATGGATGGAATCCCCCTTGTGATGACGAGCGGGAATAGTTCGGACGAGCCGATTGCGTTCATCGATGACGATGCGGTCGCGCGCCTGGGAACGATTGCGGACGTGTTCTTAACTCACAATCGCCCGATTCACGTCCGCTGTGACGATTCGGTGACACGGATTGTCGAGGGGCGTGAGCTTCCGATTCGCCGTTCCCGCGGCTACGCCCCCCAGCCGATTCATTTGCCCACAAAATGCCCGGTCCCAACTCTCGCCACGGGCAGCCAGCTCAAAGCGACATTTGCCCTCGCGAATGCGGATCACGCCTTCATCAGTCATCACCTGGGCGATTTGGATCATCTCGAAGCGGCCCGGGCGTTTGAGCGGGACGTCGCCCTATATGAGGACCTGTTCGAGATTCGGCCGCGATTAATCGCCCACGATATGCATCCGGATTACGTTTCAACGCATTACGCGGCCCGGCGCGCAAAGCAGGAGGGGCTGGAACTCCTGGCGATACAGCATCATCACGCGCACATGGCCAGTTGCATGGCGGAAAATGGATTGGATGAAAGAGTCATTGGCGTCTCGTTCGACGGCACCGGCTTCGGAACCGACGAAACCGTTTGGGGCGGCGAATTCCTGCTGGGCGATTATCACGGATTCGAAAGAGCCGCCCATTTGCGCTGCGTCGGAATGCCCGGAGGCGAAAAGGCCATCCACGAGCCCTGGCGAATGGCGGTTTCCCATCTGACGGACGCCGGGTGTGACGATTCCTCCATCGCGGCGCGGGTTGGAGGGATTTCGATCAAAGCCGTTCGGCGAATGATATCGCGGCAATTCAACACGCCGCAGACAAGCAGCGCGGGGCGATTATTTGACGCGGTTGCCTCCCTGGCGGGAATTAGAGACCGAGTCAGCTATGAGGGGCAGGCCGCCATCGAGATGGAACATTTGGCGACGGGGCTCGAAGTGAATGGAAGTTATCCGTTCGAAATCTCCGGCGACGGTCCCTGGGTGGTGGATACCCGCCCCCTGATTGGCGCGGTTCTTGCTGATGTGAACAAAGGAACGAAATCCGGCGTTATGGCGCGGCGGTTTCATTCGACCGTGGCGGTCATGATCGCGTCCGCGTGCCGGAAGATTGCCAAATCGAGCGGCGTCACGACCGTCGTGCTTAGCGGCGGAGTGTTTCTGAACGCGTTGCTCACCGGAGAATGCGCAGCGCGGCTGGAATCGGAAGGATTCCAGGTGTTCCGCCACAAGCTCGTCCCGCCAAACGACGGCGGATTGAGCCTCGGGCAATTGGCGATCGCCGCGGCGTTGGGGAAGGCCTCTCACGGCCAGGAGTCGATATGTGCCTCGCTATCCCGGGCAAAGTAATTCAAACCTACGCGGAACACGACGTCCTGATGGGCAAAGTTGACTTCAGCGGCGTCACCAAGCGCGTCTGCCTCGCCCACGTGCCGACCGCCAAGGTTGGAGACTACGTGCTCGTGCACGTCGGTTTTGCGACTCCAGGCGATCGACGAAGACGAAGCGCACAAGGTCTTTGAGTTTCTGGAAAAGATGAACCAGCTTGACGAAATCAACGAGCCGCAACCCACCCCATGAAATATCTCGACGAATATCGCGACGCGACAGCGGCCTCGAAGCTGGCCGACGCGATCGCGCACACTGTGACCCGCCCATGGACGATCATGGAAGTCTGCGGCGGGCAGACCCATACGATCGTGAAATACGGCATCGACGAAATCCTGCCCCAGGAAATCGAGCTGGTTCATGGCCCCGGCTGCCCGGTTTGCGTCACCAGCCTGGAGATGATCGATCGAGCCCACGCAATCGCCGCCCGACCGGAGGTAACCTTCTGTTCCTTTGGCGACATGCTCCGCGTCCCGGGAAGTCGCGGGGATCTCCTCTCGCTCAAATCGCAGGGCGCCGATGTGCGCACGGTCTATTCCCCCCTGGATGCCGTGAATCTCGCGGCGGCGAATCCAAATCGCAAGGTGGTCTTTTTCGCCATCGGTTTTGAGACGACGGCCCCGCCGAATGCCATGGCGGTTTGGATGGCGCACCAAAGGAAGTTGATGAATTTCAGCGTCCTGGTGTCGCACGTAACGGTGCCGCAGTCGATGACTTCGATTTTACAGGCGGAAGGAAACCGGGTCCGCGGTTTTCTGGGACCCGGGCATGTCTGCACCGTGATGGGATACGAGGAATACGAACCGATCGCCAGGCATTATCGAGTGCCGATCGTCATCACCGGATTCGAGCCGGTGGACATGCTGGAGGGCGTGCTGATGACGGTCAGGCAGTTGGAAAGCGGCCGGGCCGAGGTGGAGAACCAGTATAGCCGAGCGGTCTTGCGCGAGGGGAATGTGCATTCCCGGAAGCTGATCGACGAGGTCTTCGAGATTTGCGATCGCAAATGGCGCGGCGTGGGTCTGATCCCGAAAAGCGGCTACAAGCTCCGCCACGAATATCGCGACCACGACGCCGAGCGGATTTTCGAAGTCGAGAACATCTCGACCGAGGAGTCGTCCATTTGCATCAGCGGGCAGGTCTTGCGGGGCTTGAAGAAACCGCACCAGTGCCCGGCCTTTGGGAAGACGTGCACTCCGCAAACCCCGCTGGGGGCCACAATGGTTTCGGCCGAAGGCGCATGCGCCGCTTACTACCACTACGGCCGGCATCTCGATGCAAATCGCAATCGATCCACAATCTCACTGCCGGTCACGGCGGGAGCGCACGCATGACCGCCGCATCCGCGACCATCCCGACCCCGACTTTCACACTGGACGAATTGCAGGCCAAAGTCATGCCCAGGCCCGCGAAGCGATCCAGACGAAAGAAACATTCTTTTCAGAAAACGCGGGTCAGATCGCGCGATGCTGCGCAAGTTTGGCCCACGCGTTTGACGAAGGCGCGCGGCTCTTTGTTTTCGGCAACGGCGGAAGCTGCTGCGATGCGGCTCCACATGGCCGTCGAGTGCATGCACCCGATCATTCAAAAACGCCCGCCCCTCCCCGCGATTGCGCTCACGACCGATGTGGCGACGCTCACAGCCATCGGCAACGACCTCGATTTTTCAATGGCCTACGCCGCGCAGCTCCACGTCCTGGCCAGACCCGGCGACATCGCCATGGGTTTCTCCACCAGCGGGAAATCATCCAACGTGAACCGGGCCCTCCAGGCCGCGAGACAATTGAAAATGTTCACAGTCGGATTCGCCGGACGCGATGGCGGGAAAATGCCCGAGTTTTGCGATTTTTGCTTCGTGGTGCGGAGTTTCAGCATTCCCCGGATTCAAGAAACCCAGGAGACCCTGCTGCACATTGTCTGGGATTTGATTCACGTCATTCGCGGCGAGGAGGATGTCCTATGACCAGCGCCGCCGAGCCGATCAATGTGGAAATGTTCGGCACCTGCCCGACCCCGAAATACGACTACGACCGCATTCTCCTCGGACACGGAAGCGGCGGCGGCCTCACCGCCGACCTGATCCGCCGCGTCTTCATGCCGGAATTCCAAAACAAAACGCTCATGGCGATGGAGGATCAGGCGACCCTTAGCCTCGGCACAAAATCGCCAAGGCTCGCGTTTACAACCGACTCCTTCGTCGTGCAGCCGCTCTTCTTCCCGGGCGGGGATATCGGCAGGCTCGCCGTGCATGGAACAGTCAATGACCTGGCGGTGGGCGGCGCCAAGCCGATGTTTTTGTCCGCGGCTTTCATTTTGGAGGAGGGATTGCCGCTTGAAGACCTGAAGCGAATCGTCGCCTCGATGCGGCAAAGCTGCGAAGAAGCCGGAGTTCAACTCGTCACCGGCGACACCAAAGTCGTCGATCGCGGCAAGGGAGATCAGATCTTTATCGCCACTTCCGGAATTGGCGTGGTCCCGGCGGGCCGCGACCTTTCAATACACAACGCCAAGCCCGGCGATCGAATCTTGGTATCCGGAACCATCGGCGATCACGGAATCGCCATCATGTCCGTGCGCGAAGGAATCGAATTTGAAACCGTTTTGGAAAGCGACAGCGCGCCGCTAGGGACCCTGACGGAAGCAATGCTCGAGGCGGTCCCTTCAATTCGCTGCATGCGCGATCCAACCCGCGGCGGCGTTTCCAGCACGCTAAACGAACTGGCCGACGCATCGGCAGTAGGAGTGAAGATCACGGAGGCAAGGCTTCCGGTGCGCGGGGAAGTGCGGGCGGCGTGTGAAATGCTTGGATTGGATCCATTGTACGTCGCCAACGAGGGCAAGTTGATAGCCGTCTGCCCCGCCGGCGATGCGGACCGCCTGCTTGTGGCGATGCGTTCCCATCCCCTGGGAAAAAACGCCGCCATCATCGGAGAAATCGTGGATGAGCACGCCGGAATGGTGGTCTTGAAATCGCTGGTCGGCGGCGAGCGCGTGGTGACGATGCTCGCCGGCGAGCAACTGCCGAGGATTTGCTGATCATGACTTCCGATATCTCCGTCAGCACGATCGACGATCAGCCGCCCAAGAAGGCGCGCGGCCAGATTCTGCGCAGCGAGATCGAGGAGGGCGTCGAGTCCCAGCAGCGCCCCCTCAGCGGGCTCTTTTTCTCCGGATTGTCGGCGGGTTTGGACATCGGATTCAGCGCCCTGCTCATGGCTGTCATGTGGACGCTGACCGACGGGCATCTCCCCCAGGCCATTTCGCGGCTGCTCATCGCCAATATGTATGCGGTGGGCTTTGTCTTCGTGGTGGTGGGACGATCGGAACTATTCACCGAGCAGACGACGTTGGCGGTGCTGCCCATGCTGAGCCGCGAGACGACGTTCGCGTCGCTGCTTCGATTATGGGGAATTGTGTATGTGTCGAATCTCCTCGGCGCGACGGCGTTCGCCTTTTTGGCCGCGACGATCGCGCCGGACATGGGCGTGGCGTCCGCGCGGGCTTTCGGCGCCATCGCCGAGCGCATGACCGCGCATGGAAGCCAGACGATCTTCCTCAGCGCCATGCTCGCCGGCTGGCTCATGGGATTGATGTCCTGGCTGGTCGCGGCGGCGCACGACACCATCAGCCAGATCATGTTCGTCTGGTTGATCGCAACCTGCATCGGATTTGTCGGACTGCATCACGTTGTGCTGGGCTCGGTGGAAGTGCTCGCGGGTATTTTTGCGCATCAGGGAATCCCAACAACCGAATTCGGCCGCTTTCTGCTTTGGACCACGCTGGGAAACATCGTGGGCGGCTCCATTTTCGTGGGCCTGCTCAAATACAGCCATTCCAAACCGGAAGGCGCATAAGAAAGGATCGCCATCATGACTCAGACAGACGCTCCATACGGAAGAAAGACGCAGCGCCCATCGCCGGTGAAGGAAATCCACATCCTCTGGATCACCGCGGGCCTCGGTTGCGACGGTGATTCGGTCTCCATCACGGCGGCAACACAGCCCAGTGTGGAAGATGTCTTGCTCGGAGCGATCCCCGGATTGCCTAAGGTGCATCTGCACAATCCCGTGCTCGCGTACGAGGTGGGGGATGAGTTCATGCAATTTTGGTATCAGGCCGAGGAGGGACGGCTCGATCCGTTCGTGCTGGTGATCGAGGGGTCCATCCCCAACGAAAAAATCAAGGAAGAGGGATACTGGGCAGCGCTGGGAACGGATAAGAAGACCGGTCAACCGATCACCACCTGCGAATGGATCGACCGCCTGGCGCCCAAGGCGCTGGCGGTTGTGGCCTGCGGAACATGCGCCACCTATGGCGGCATTCACGCCATGGAGGGAAATCCAACCGGCTGCATGGGCCTGGCGGATTACCTGGGATGGAGTTGGAAATCCAAGGCCGGCCTCCCCATCGTCAACGTGCCCGGGTGCCCCGTGCAGCCCGACAACTTCATGGAAACGCTCCTCTATCTGCTTTATCAGGTGGCTGGACTTGCGCCGATGATTCCGCTCGACGAGCAGCTCAGGCCCAAGTGGCTGTTCGGCGCGACCGTTCACGACGGTTGCGATCGAGCGGGCTATTACGAGCAGGCGGATTTCACCAAAGAGTATGGCTCGCCCAAGTGCCTGGTGAAGATCGGGTGCTGGGGCCCCGTGGTGAATTGCAATGTTCCAAAACGCGGCTGGATGGCGGGAATTGGCGGGTGCCCCAACGTCGGCGGCATCTGCATCGGTTGCACCATGCCCGGTTTCCCCGACAAATTCATGCCGTTCATGGACGAGCCCCCCGGGGCGGCCGTCTCCACCAAGGGTATCGCGATCTATGGCAGAACCATCCGCACCCTTCGCAGTTTCACGAATCATACGGTGAACCAGGAGCCGAAGTGGCGCCATCGCCGCCCCGCCCTCACCACCGGTTATCACCCCGTCAGTTATTCACGCCCGTAACTTGAAAGGAATATGTCATGACCACCACCGCCGCACCGGCACGAGACACTTCGACCAGCAATCGGAAACTCGTCGAGATGTCCTGGGACCCCATTACCCGCATCGTCGGGAGCCTGGGGATTTACACCAAGCTCGACTTTGAAAAAAAGGTTGTCGCCGAGTGTCACAGCACCTCTTCGATTTTCCGCGGGTACAGCATCTTTATGAAAGGCAAAGACCCGCGCGATGCGCATTTCATCACCAGCCGCATCTGCGGAATCTGCGGGGACAATCACGCGACCTGCGCCTGTTACGCGCAAAACATGGCGTTTGGAATCAAGCCCCCGGCGATCGCCGAATGGATCGTGAATCTCGGCGAAGCGGCGGAATACATGTTCGACCACAACATATTCCAGGACAACCTGGTCGGCGTGGATTTCTGCGAGCAGATGGTCAAGGAGACCAATCCATCCGTCTGGGCCAAAGCGCAGAAGACGGCGGCTCCGCACGCGGATATCCATCACTTTCGCACCATCGCGGACATCATGACCTCGCTGAATCCGTTCACCGGGACTTTCTACCGCGAGGCGTTGTCGATGAGCCGGATGACGCGGGAAATGTTCTGCCTGATGGAAGGCAGGCACGTGCATCCCTCGACGCTCTATCCGGGCGGCGTCGGGACCGTGCCGACGGTGCAGTTATTCACCGATTATCTCGTGCGCCTGATGAAATACGTCGAGTTCATGAAGAAAGTCGTGCCCATGCACGATGATCTGTTCGATTTCTTCTACCAGGCCCTCCCCGGCTACGAAAAAGTGGGCCAGCGGCGCGTCCTGCTGGGATGCTGGGGATCGTTCAATAACCCCGACGTGTGCGACTACACCTACAAGAACATGAGCAAATGGGGCAAGGCGATGTACGTCACGCCCGGCGTAATCGTCGATGGCAAACTCGTCACCAACGATCTGATCGACATCAATCTGAACATCCGCATCCTGCTGGGAAGTTCCTATTACGATGATTGGAACGACCAGGAGATGTTCGTCAAGGAAGATCCGCTCGGGAACCCGGTGGATCGGCGCCATCCCTGGAACCAGACCACAACGCCGCGCCCGCAGAAGCGCGATTTCAGCGACAAATACAGCTGGGTGATGTCCCCGCGCTGGTTCGACAAGCGGACGGGCGACCATCTGGCGCTCGATACCGGCGGCGGGCCGATCGCGCGGCTCTGGTCCACGGCGTTATCCGGGCTCGTCGATATCGGCTACATCAAGGCGACCGGCAGCAGCGTCAAGATCTATCTGCCCAAAACGATGTCCATGCCGGAAGTGGAATTCGAATGGAAGATCCCCAAATGGAGCAACTGCATCGAGCGCGATCGGGCCCGGACCTATTTCCAGGCGTATGCCGCCGCGGCGGCGCTTTATTTCGTCGAAAAGGCGCTGACGGAAGTACACGCGGGAAATACCAAGACCTGGACCGAGTTCAAGGTTCCGGACGAAGCGATTGCCTGCGGGTTCCATGAGGCGGTGCGCGGCGTGCTTTCGCATCACGTCGTAATTCGCGGCGGAAAGATCGCCAACTATCACCCCTACCCCCCCACTCCCTGGAACGCGAATCCCCGCGATTCGTTTGGGACGCCGGGACCGTACGAGGATGCAGTTCAAAACACGCCGATTTTCGAGGAAAATGGGCCGGATAAGTTCAAAGGGATCGACATCATGCTGCGCGGTGCGAAGCTTCGATCCGTGTTTGCCGTGCGGCGTGCACATGTACCTCGGTGGCGGCAAGACCCTCGAGGTCCACCATCAGCCCATGTTCGGGTCGCAGCGCGTAAACAAGGAGCGAAGATGGCCAACGCGACGGAAGACCTTCGCCTGCGCGAGCGGATCAGACGGATCGATACGCTGTTGCAGGAAATCGACAAGTTCCCCGACCCGCAGGCGAAGGGGCGCATGAGGGAAATCGTTCAGTGCGTCATGGACATGCACGGCGCCGTTTTGGAACGGATTTTCGATCAGGTCGCCGAAAGCCCCGAATCCGGAACCACGCTGATCGATTCCCTGGCCAAGGATGACCTCATCGCGAGTTTGCTGATTTTGTACGGCTTGCATCCGCTCGATATCGAGACGCGCGTCGCCGAGGCGCTGGAAAAAGTCCGGCCGTATCTGCACTCCCACGGTGGAAACGTCGAATTGCTCGGCCTCGACGACGGCGTTGTGCGGCTGCGGCTCCAAGGAAGCTGCCACGGATGCCCCTCTTCGGCGATGACCCTCAAGAGCACCATCGAAGAGGCTATCATGGAAAAGGCGCCGGATGTGGCGGGCATTGACGTGGAGGGCCAAACCACTGAATCGGTCGCCGGCGAGGCGGAACACAAGGGCCTGGCGCTGCCGGTGATTTCCGGGTGAGGCGCGTATGTCAATCACCGACACATCATCGCAACAACCGCTGCCAGGCCTGCGTGGCTTTGTGCGGCCGCGCAAAAATGTGGAAACCTGCGAGCTGTGCGGGGCCGCCCTTGAACGGCCGGCACCAGCACTTGCTGGAAGTGAATGCCCGTCGCCTGGTGTGCAGTTGCGATGCGTGCGCGATTTTGTTCAGCGGACGCGGCGTGCGATATCGCCGGGTGCCGCGACGGATCGAATGCCTCGAGGATTTTCGCATCACCGATGAGCAATGGGAGGGGCTGCATCTGCCGATCAATCTCGCCTTCTTTTATTTCAGCACGCCGGCGGGAAAAGTCGTCGCGATGTTTCCCAGCCCGGCCGGGGCAACCGAATCGCTTTTGACTTTGCAAACCTGGGACGAGCTGGTCGAGGCCAATCCGGTGCTCAAGGAATTGGAGCCGGATGTCGAGGCCCTGCTCGTCAATCGAGTCGGAAAAGCCCGGGATTATTGCCGGGCCCCGATCGATGAATGTTACAAACTGGTCGGGCTGATCCGAACCTATTGGCGCGGACTGTCGGGCGGCAATGAAGTATGGGAACAACTCGCCGCTTTCTTCGCGGAGGTGAGAAATAAATCCGGCTCCAAGGGAGGACCCAATGCCTGATCTCTCGTTCGACATTTTAGGGGCTGAACCCGTGCAATTCGCGGCTTCGCCCATGATCCATTTCGCCCTCAAGGTCAAAGATGCGGAACTCGGCAAAATTCACGCCGTCGCGCTGCGATGCCAGATTCGCATCGAACCCGCGCAGCGGAGATACGACGCGGGGGAAAAAGCTCGCCTCCGCGATCTCTTTGGCGAGCCGTCCCGATGGGGACAAACCATGCGCACGATGCTCTGGGCCCATACCACGGCGGTCGTTCCCCCCTTTGAAGGGACCACGACGGTTCAACTTCCGGTCGCCTGCACCTATGATTTCAATATCGCCGCGGCGAAATACTTTTATGGATTGGATGAGGGTGAAGTCCCGCTCTGCTTCCTGTTCAGTGGAACAATCTTCTTTTCCAGCGAAGACGGAAACATGCAAATTTCCCAAATTCCGTGGGAAAAGGAGGCAAATTTCAGGCTGCCCGTGAAGGTCTGGCGGGAAATGATGGCGTTTTATTATCCGAACACCGCGTGGCTGCCGCTGCGCAAGGATGTCTTCGATCAGCTCTACGAATTCAAAACCCGCCATTCCCTCCCGACCTGGGAAGCGGCGATGGAGAAGCTGATCGGCTCACAAATTGAACAGGTGGAAACGTGAATCGCGGCTTCGTCGACAGAATCACCCGCGCTCTGCTTTACGAGGGATACGTTCTTTATCCGTACCGCAAGTCCGTGAAAAACTCCCATCGCTGGACGTTCGGCGGCATTTACCCCCAGGCATGGAGCAAAGCGCAAACCGGCGCCGATGCCTGGATGATGCAGACCGAATGCCTGATCCACGGCACCGGCCGAACGCGCCTGCGGACGATCGTGCGGTTTTTGCAATTGGTCAATCGCCAGGTGGGAGAAATCGATCCTCCGCTGGACGAACTCCCCGCCGAGGGCGAGCCCGAATATCGAACCACGCCCTCCCTGCGCATCGGCGAAAAGTTATATCAAAGCTGGCAGGAAGCCGAGGAACGAGAAGTCGATTTTGGGATGGTTCAGATCGCCGATCTGGTCCGCCAGTCCTATCGAACCTTCGTTCAATATCCGCTTCGGCGAACGATCGAGCCTCTGCGCGAAGAGTTCGGCAAGATCGCCGGACTATTGATCCGCGACCAGCGCGCCATTGAAGGCACGATCGAGATTTTCGCGGCGCCGGTCGCCGATGATCTATTCAGGCTCACCGTCCGGATCACAAATCAAACCGAATTGCCCGATGCGCAAGACCGGAACGAGGCGCTCCTGCGATCGTTTGTATCCACGCACACGATATTGGGAGCCGAGGAAGGAGAGTTCGTCTCCCAAACCGATCCCCTGGCAATATGGAAAACCCAATCCGCCGACTGCCGCAACCTGGGGGCTTGGCCGGTGCTGGTCGGCGAAGAAGGAACTCGCGACACGGTCTTGTCTTCCCCGATCATTTTAAGCGACTACCCGCAGCTCGCCCCCGAGAGCCCCGGCGATTTGTTCGACTCAACCGAGATCGACGAGATTCTGACCCTGCGCATTCTGACGCTGACGGACGAAGAAAAACGCGCCGCCGCCGGCATGGACGAACGCGTCCGCCATCTGCTGGAACGAACCGAAGCGCTGGCCCGCGATCAACTGATGAATCTGCACGGAACGATTCGCGGACTAAAGCCCGTGGCCCAGGAGCAATCCAATGGATGAATTCCCCTCATTTCCCGGCGATCTCCACACCGAGCGGAAACTCGACCGCGTCTTCGCGGACGGCGTCGAAATCAAACCCGGCGATCAGGTCGTCCTGCGACCCGTCGCCCGCGCCGATATTTTCGATCTCGCCCTTGAGGGCAAAGTCGCCACCGTTGTTTCCATTGAACAAGACTATGAAGACCGCATCCATCTGGCCGTCACCGTCGACCAGGACCCGGGCTGGGAACTCGGTTGCGACGGCATGATCGGCCATCGCTTTTTCTTCGGCGTGGACGAAGTCGTCCCCGCCGCCAGGCACAATGATCCACGCATTTGATTGGAGGTCCTTTATCATGAAATCCGAGCACGAATTATCCGACGACGGCGAAACGCGTGACGTCCTCTTTTTAGCCGGCGGCGCCGCCCTGATTCTCCTGGGCACGGATTGATGATGGCGCATCCCGTCCTTCGGCGTAATGCCAAGGCTGCCCTGGCAACGTTCATGCCCGACCTGGAAGGACCCGTCAAGGCCGGCATCAAGGGGGTTATTCCCGACCTCGAGCGCTATCTCAAGCTGAAAGCGATGTAGATCGGATGTCCCCATCGACATTGGCTACCCGTTACCTCCTCGATACATCCCGAAGCCGGTTCACCGTTCAGGCTTTCGCCTCCGGACTCCTCGCTGGCTTCGGGCACAATCCGATCTTCGTCGTCCGCGACTTTGCCGGCGAGTTGATCTTTTCCCCCGACCAACCCGGCGATTGTTCCTATTCCATGACGGTCCAGTCCCCATCCTTGCAACTCAGCGACGGCCTGACCGAGCACGAACGCCAGGAAATCCAGCGCATCGCCATGGATGAAGTTCTCGAAGTCGCCAAATATCCCGACATCGCCTTCCGCAGCACCAAAATCCTCGCGACCAACATTACGCCCGGCTGGTTCCGCGCCCAAATCAAAGGCCTGCTCCGATTGCACGGAATCATCCGCCACTTGCCCATCGACGCCCAACTCCGATTTGCCGATCGCACCATGCAACTAAGCGGCGATTTCACGATCAATTTCCGCGACTTCAACATCAAAGCCGTCGCCGGCACCGCGGGTTTGATCAAGGTAAAGGATGAACTCAAATTCCAGTTCAACCTCCTGGGCCAGGAAAAAAGATGAGCGGTCCGCCGGCAAATCCCCTTTCCACCAGCGCAACGCGCTACGTCCTGGACGTACCGAACAGCCGCTTCACCGTCCAGGCGTTCGCCGCCGGTTTCCTGGCGGCCTTCGCCCACAGCCCCACATTCGCCGTTCGCGATTTTTCCGGCGAATTTCGATTTTCCCCCGACGGCGCCGGCCAATCTTCTTTTGAAATGACCGTGCAAGCCCAATCGCTCCAATTGACCGACGATGTGAAGGAAAGCGATCGGCAAGAGATTCAAAAGACCGCTCTCGACGATGTCCTCGAGGTCGGCAAGTTTCCCCAGATCTCCTTTCGCAGCGCCCAAATCGTAATCACCAAAATCACCGAAGCCTGGTATCGCGCCGAAATCCGCGGCGACATGCGCCTGCACGGAGCGACCAGGCCGCTGTCCATCGATACCCAGGTGCGCCTCGCCGAACGCGCCATGAGAGTCAGCGGCGAATTCACCATCAAGTTCCCCGATTACCAAATTAAACGCGTCACCGGTCTGGCCGGCCTCATCAAGATCAAGGATGAGCTGAAATTCTCTTTCGATCTATCCGGCCGCCAGGAGCCAGAGGCTTAAATCATGTCCCCTCCCCGCATTCTCATCGCCGGCATCGGCAACATTTTCCTCGGCGACGACGCCTTCGGTGTAGAAGTCGCGCAAAAACTCGCCAAACGTAAGATGCCCGAGGGCGTATGCGTCACTGACTTCGGAATCCGCGGCCTCGATCTGGCATACTCGTTGCTTGATGAACATGCCATGGTCGTCCTCATCGATGCAGTCTCACGCGGCAATGCGCCCGGCACGCTTTATCTCATCGAGCCCGACATTTCGTCGCTTCAGTCCGGCGATCAGCCCCTCACTCTCGACGCCCACGGCATGCATCCCGAAAAAGTCCTGCGCCATGCCGCCTCGATGGGCGCCAAGTTCGGCCGTGTCCTCCTGGTCGGATGCGAGCCCACCCCATTCAATCCCGACCTGGACATGCAGATGGACTTGAGCGAGCCCGTCCGCGCCGCCGTCGATGAGGCGGTCCAAATGGTCGAATCACTCGTGTCAGATTTTTTGAACAATCGACATTTCGCCGGCGCCCCCAACGCAGGCGCGGCGAAGTCGAACTTTTCCTAAAGGAGTTGTCCCATGAATACGAAAACAGTTTTGGAAGTCGTCGGAATCGCCGTGGTTGCCGTATTGGCCGCCGCAATGGTGCCCTCGCTCATTCGCTACATCAAGATGACCCTGATGTAAAAAAGACCAGGCGCGATTCGCACTTTGCCAGGCGATTGCCGTTGCGGCGCACGTTCTTTCTTCCCCAACGCACCACGCCGCAGCGCTCGCCTCAGGCATTCGGCCGCCGCACTCGGCCCCCGCACTCGCCCTGGCCCAAATCGCGACGGAGACCCTCCCATGAACACGCGCCGCCGCATCGCGCCGATCTATTTTCCGCTCGTGTTCCTGAATTTGGCCGCTTGGGCCTGGTCCCTCGCCGCGTCCCATCACGTCCCCGCATTGCTTACAATAGCCTTCCTCGCTTGTCTTGCCTGGGCGATGCTGAACCCCCTCCGCAAGCTCCGTTTTAACATGACGATCGCTTTCGTCTCCCTAACCCTCGCCCTCGCCGCAGCCGCAATCGAATCCCCAGCCGTCATCCCATCCCACCTCAACTCAACCGCCTCATTCCACCGGCTGATCGACGCCCTAAACGATCATCTCAGCACCATCGGCCTCGTGATCGTATCCCTATTCGCCATCACCTGGACCCTCACGGCCATCCTCTACCGAATCAAATGGTACGCCCGCCTCGAACTAGACGATTCCAGGATGTACCCCCCGGAAGCCGAGGCCTAACGACCGACGAAACGCCCCTCTACTATCGATTTTCGACTATCCACCCTCTCCGGAATCGCCCCCTCCGCCATTCTGTCATTAAGTCATTGACCTGGCCTGGTCGCCGCGGCGACTCATTTATCACCAGTCATTCGTCATTCCGCCCCCATCCCCCTCCTCACTAGCAACTTACGACCATCCACGCATTTCCACTGGCAACTGGCAACTAGTCGAAGAGCCGCCGTGGTGGCCAACCAGCAACCATCCCCGCATTTCCACTGGCAACTGGCAACTAACAACTGGCAACTATTCCCACATTTGCACCTACTTTCCACCGCCCCAAAAATCCGATAACATACCGTCCTTACTTATAGTGACGGATCGATCAGCGGCCGACTACCGCTGCCTGCCCGGCACGGAGGCCTCCGTCCCATGTCAACTCTCAATGCGTCAAAAAGTCCCACACTCGCCCCTCCTCTAGCCGACGAATCCCTCTATTGGGCCGCCGTGCGCCCGCGCAAAATTGTCATGCGCAAAATGCTCGCCGGCCTTTTCTGGCGAGCCCTCAATCCCATCCATCTCCTAAAAGCCGCGCACCTCCACTGCAATCGCAAGGCCAACCGCCACGCCTTCGTCGACGCTCAACTCGCCCTCGTCACCAAAATTCTCCCCAGCGATTTTCTTCACTACGGCTACTTCGACGACCCCGACCTCATCCCCGAGGAAATGAAACTCGCCGACATCTCGCGCGCCCAGCTCCGCTACGCCGAACTCCTCATCGACCAGATGACCAACCCCAACGATCCTGTCCTCGACGTCGGCTGCGGCATGGGCGGAATCTCCCGCCTGCTCCACAAACGTGGCTTCACCCCCACCGCACTCACCCCCGACCGCGTCCAGGCCGCTCACATCGCCGCCACGCACCCCGGCGTCCCCCTCGTTCGCTGCAAACTCGAGCGCCTCCCCGTCGCCGACCACGCCCAAAATATGGCACCGTCCTCACCTCCGAATCCTTACAATATTTGCGGCTCGACAAATCCCTCCCCATCATCGACGCCATCCTAAAACCCGGCGGCCGCTGGATCGCCGCCGATTATTTCCAGCGCCACGCCAGCGACGACAACACCTGCCACAACTGGGAAGAATTTCAAACCCTCCTCCCCCGCCACGGCTGGCGAATCGCCCACCAACGCGACATCTCCAAAAACGTCCTCCCCATGCTCGCCTACGTGAACATGTGGTCCAACCGAGCCTTCCGCCCCGCGGCACACATGACCCAACTCCGCCTCCAACGCAAACAACCCGGCCTGCATTATCTACTCGAAGGCGTCATTACCTATCTGAACGATTTCCTGGACAATAACCTGGACCGCGTAGACCCGGCTTGGTTCCTACGACACAGGCTGTATATGATGTTAGTCATAGAACGCGCCTGAAGACCCCCGCATCGTCTACTCTCTACTTGCTACCCTCGACTTTCTCGCGCAGCTCCGTATGACGGTAGTGATTGAGCGAGCCTGAAAACCCCCAGGATCGACGACGCCCCCTTGCGAGCGTCGCGAATCGAACCGCCGGGCGTGACGCACTCAACCGTGCCCCAATTTATAGAAGGGCCTGCGTTGCGGCTAGACGGGCTGGCCGCAACCTCGCGTTCGAGAACACTCTTCCGTATAATTTGATTGTACTTGCCTTAACTTAAGGACCCTTCCAATGAGTAATCCGTCGCGGCGGGAACGCACCCAACTTCGGCGACTAATCGAAGATTCATTGCGGCGACAGGGCTTTAAGGTCCGAGACGACCAAATCGTCGTTTCAAAAAGAGCGGGCAAGCGCAAACTCCGTAGCCTACACCACCTTTCCGTGCAACACCGCGTCGACGATGCGCGGTGCCGGCTCGGGCGCTATGAAAGCGACCTGATTCAGCGCATCGCGTCGGGGTCTGAGGTGCAACCAGATCGGATATCCCCGAGACTCGTAGAAGTACTCCCGGAATCGGAGAACGAACTTCTTTTTCGTTTTGCCAGCCTGCATTGGAGCATTCCCACGTCATCCGGTTATGGTCGAAGACTACGCTTCCTTGTCGAAGACGCGAGCAATGGAAAATTGATAGGGCTTTTCGGCCTTTGCGATCCAGTCTTCAGTGTCGCAGCGCGCGATGCGTGGGTCGGTTGGGATTTACAGACGCGCAAAGCGCGATTACGCAACGTGATGGAGGCCTTTATTCTGGGGGCGGTCCCGCCGTATTCGATGCTCCTTGCGGGGAAGCTTATCGCCATGCTGTGTTGCAGCGAGGAAGTGCGACAGGCGTTTCGCCGCAAATACAGCCGTGGTGAATCTCTGATCGCGAATGGCGCCGCGGACGGCCGATTAGCGATGCTCGCCACGACCTCTGCACTCGGCCGCTCATCCGTATACAACCGCGTTAGGTTCGGTGAACGGCTTTTGATGGTTCCCGTGGGATACACCAGCGGGTGGGGTGAGTTCCAGTTCACCGACGGAGCTTACTCGCGGCTGCGCGAATACGCCGAGGATTACTGTGATAAAACAGCGAAGCACAAATCATGGGGCACGGGTTTTCGCAATCGACGCGAGGTCGTCCGCCGCGTTCTGGCACATGTTGGGCTTTCGACGCAGTTGATGAACCACGGAATCCGCCGCCAATTGTTCGTGATGCCGCTTGCGAAGAACACCCGAGAGTTTCTGCGAGGCGATCAAACACGTCTGCACTGGTATTGCCAATCGGCCGAGGACCTGTCAGCGTATTTCTTGCAGCGATGGCTACTTCCTCGCGCGGCCCGAAATGCGGAATATTTAAATTACTCTAATGAGTCGTTTCGGCTGTGGCCGGAATGACATGAAAGTTACGCCTTGGAAGCATTTGCCGATCTCCCCGATGCGCTGGTACAAGACCTTTTGGCGAAGGCTATGCCGGTAGCGGAGGGAGTTAACCGGAATCTCCGATTACTTAAAGAGGCGAAAGCCCCCTTACGTGCCGAGGCTGAGCGGCGCGGCTGGATAAGGCGAAAAGCCGACCTCGACGTTCCGCGTGAGCCATCTGTAGTCGGAATCGACGGCTCGTATCAGGTCCACCGCCTCACCGCACTCGACTTGTGCGCGGCCGCGTCGGTCGCGGTCGAAGGAACCTCGAAGGAGGTCGCCATTGGGAGAAGCCGCACCATCGAATGTGGGTCGAATGCCTCGAACACAGCAAGAACGTAACCAATACGCTACGCGGCCTAATGATTTCGATGGAACTCGACGTGGCCGCAAAATCACCACACGACCTGGTTCTTTTGGACGGCTCGTTCATTATTCTCCTTATCTACCTCAATCAAGGGCTAACGAGCGAGATGGAAGCTCCAAAGGTACTCCGAGATGAATTCCGAAGCCGGTGGCATGAGGAGAATGTGCTCGATCGATTTGTGACGCTGCTGGGCAGCGATCGCACCGTCGCAGTTCCCAAGTATTCCGGCCGAAATGAGTTGTCCGGTCTGCTCCAACGCAATCTGCCGGAGACCGACGGCAAGACGTTGGCGACCCTGATTCTTATGCCCGGCGAGTACACGGCACCGATGGAAATTTATCACTTTGGAAGCGAAGATCAGGAGTACCACTTACCAAGGGGCAGTTGTCCGGAGGCGACTCAGACAATCATTAATCAGCAGCTCGCGGACATGCGCGTTGTATTTTTCCGGCCGTTCGGCTGGGCGCCCGCCGTGCGCCTGGAACTCCCGAAACCAATCGCCACGTCACTGCCGCGCTTATCTCTGGCGCTGCATGGTATTGAGAGACAGTTCTTCAGCCCTGCCGTAATTGAGCCTTACCCGTTGTTTCTCGCGGATCGAATGGTCAAGAGTTTGGGCGCTGGTGTGTCGGTGATAGAACAAACCGTCGCCCAGCATGTCGCCGGCGAATCCGTCGACGTTGAGACGACATTATTGTGTCTTCAAAACTACCGCACGGAAGGCGGGCGTGGAGGCTAGTCATCTATGAGTGGGGAACACGATAAAGACGTTGCTGTAATTGGCAGTCCGTCAAGCAATACCGAGTTGACTCTCGATTTGTTACTGGAAGCGACCGAGGAGCGGATAGTCGGTGTCGCTTACTGCGTTTCGCGCTAGTCAGAACGGGACACCCATCGTCTCCGTGGGTCAGGTCGTGGGAATCGAACTTCGAAACCGGTGGCACGAAGATTCTGTTTTTCGGAATCTCGTAAAGCGAACGGGAGAAATACCACCCATCACAAATCGACAGGATACGCGGATCGCCGACCTCGTCGTCGGGGCAACATTCCGTAAGGAAAGCGGGGGCTACGCGCCGGAAGTTCTCGGGATGGTCCCGCCCACCGGCACCCGCGTCTTTCGGGTAGATCAACCCCTGTTGGATAGCATGCTGTCAGCGTACCAGCAGGAGATTGTTTATTTGGGGCGGGCATACGCGAACGACATACTCTATCCGATGTGGTTCAAGCACTTTGGCAGCGGACCGGGGGGCGCGGGTGAAGCGTACCATATCGGCGTCTTCGGAAAGACCGGTTCAGGAAAGTCCGGCTTGGCCAAAATGATGCTTTGCGCGTATGCGCAACACCCTCAGATGGGGGTTCTCATTATCGATCCTCAGGGTGAGTTCTCGGACGAACTTCGCGGCCAGCGCCGTGGACACCAGGGTCTTGCCGTAGATCAAGTGGTCTTGGCAATGGGCCGCAAGATACAGCACTACCGCATCGTCGACTTGCAACTCGATACTTGGGACTTGTTCCAAGACCTAATAAGCGCGCGACGCTTTGTCCAAGACCGCCTCGACGTTCGAGGAGCCGAGAATGTGCCCTTAGCCGCGGAATATATGCGCGAGGGTCTTGAACGCTCGGGTACTAAGCTGACTGAATTGGGGAGCGAAGAGGCTTTCCGCACGGCACTGAATAGCGTAAAAGAGCGAGCGAATAGGATCTACACGGGGGCGGCACGCGCGGCGCAACTGCAGGAACGTGTCGATTCCATTCTTGGAGCGGAATTTGAGATGACGTTCCGTGACGGTTGGTCGCCCATAGCCAATTTATTTCGGGCAGGGCAAGGGCGCAGGACGCTGTATGGAATCGTTGGGGATTTGATTCAAAGCGAAGGATCAGGCGCCGCCCGTCCCGTAGTTGTGATTGATATATCTGAGGAAGGAAATCCCAACCTTTGGGCCGAGGAAATTGAGCTCAGGGTTATGGCGAGACTGCTGAATGTCCTCGTTGTTCAAGCAGCACACCGATCAAGGCGATTCGAACCAGGGACCAAGGGTTTATGAGACCCCTGAACGCTATTCACAACAATATGGAGAAACAACAACTTGCACGGAGCCCCGGAGATTGCTTGTCACCTGACTTGTCACTGATTCTGCGAAAACACCCCGAACTGGCTGGATTCATTCAGGCATGGCCGAAATTGTCTGAGGTGGTCCGAGTGGGCATTTTGGCAATGGTGAACGCGTCGAAGGTCGGATGTTCATAGCCGGCCGCCGGAAATGCAGAAGATTCACCTGGAGACAATTTTGTCGGGTCGGGGCTACGTGTTGACATTTCGCAAGGCAAAATTACTTGCCGTCGCCGGGAAACAATCGGAGATGCCGTCCGGGATTTCGTGAGCAGGCTGAATCTTGGGACGGCGTCGAGCGGGCGGCGCACTTTCCATGCAGCGGACAACCTCGCGCACAGCAGGAGCCCAATCGACTCTTGCGGCCAAAGAACACGCCGATGCCTTGCCAGGCGACATAAACAGCGCACGCCAAGATGGCGAATGCCACGAGCAGGTTTTGCAGCCAAATCGGCATGTGAACCTTAAGCAATGCACTGGCTCATTTGGAAAATGAACAAGCAAACGACATACGCCAGCGCATTCATGTAAATCAGCATAAAGATTGGCCAGCCCCAGCCGCCGGTTTCCCGGCGAACCACGGCCAACGTGCTCATGCACTGCATCGCCAGCACAAACCAGACGAGCAGGCTGATTGCCACGGGGGCCTTCCACACCTTTCGTCCATCGGGATAGCGGTCGGCGAGCATCGCCTCGGACAAATCGGCCCCGTGGCCGTCTTCTACGTCGCCGGTGCTGTAGACGATTCCCATCGTTGAAACAAAGACCTCGCGGGCCGCGAAGGCGCTGACCAGGCCGACTCCCATCTTCCAGTCATAGCCCAGCGGCCTGATCGCCGGCTCAATCAAATGCCCAAATCGGCCGGCGAGCGAGTGATTCATTCGTTCGGCAGCGACGACGTTGGCCGAAGCGCCGGACGCTTCAAGGTGACGCAGATACTTTTGCGATACGCCGTAATAGGTCAGGGCCCAGAGCAGGACGCTCATGCAGAAGATCACGGTGCCGGCCTTGGTGAGAAATTCGGAGGTGTTCACCCAGACCTGCCGGGCAATCTCCGAGCCCTGCGGCAGCTTATAACTCGGGCAGTTCCATAATAAACGCATCGGTGGAGCCCTTCAGCAGCGTTCGCCGAAAGATCCACGCTGTCCCGGCGGCGGCGAAGATGCCCGCCGCATACACGGCCAGCATGATTCCCGCCTGAACCGCTGGTCCGCGGGCGGCAAAAAATGTCGCGATCAGAAGCGTGTAGACGGGCAGGCGAGCCTGCAACCCATGAAGGGCGCGATCAGGATCGTCGCCAGGCGATCTTTGCGGTTCTCGATTGTGCGCGTCGCCATGATGCCTGGAATAGCGCAGGCGAAACTGCTCAGCAGCGGTATGAACGATTTGCCGTGCAGTCCGACTCGCCTGAGTAATCGATCCATCAGAAATGCCGCGCGCGCGAGGTATCCGCTGTCCTCCAGGATCGCCAGGAAGATGAACAGGAGCGCCGATCTGCGGCACGAAGGCGACCACCGCCCCAACACCCGCGAAGATGCCGTCGGTCGACAGATCGCGCATAGGGCCTTTGGGCAAATGTGCGGCGACCAGCCCGCCCGTCCATTGCACGCCGTCCTGGATCCACTGCATGATGGGCTGCGCCAGCCAGAAGATCGTCATGAATAATAGACTCATCACGGCGGCGAAGATCAAAAGGCCCCATATCTTGTGAATCAAGATTGCATCGACACGTTCGGAGAGACTTCGCGAAGAGGTGACGCCTTGCGAAGGACCATCGCCGCGAGATCGAGCGGTGACTTGCTCGATCCAATCGTAACGCGATTCGATATCGGCCCGCATCGGGTCGCTATTGGCGTGGCGCTGATGCTGCGAAGCGCGCAAGCCAATCGGGCACCACCGGTTTCCTGGCATGAACGATCGCTTCTTTAAGTTCGGCGATGCCGCGGCGCTTGTGCCCGATGATGGAGACCACGCCGATGCCGAGTTCCTGTTGAAGTTTCGCTGGGGATACTTCCATGCCGCGCCGCCGCGCGACGTCGATCATGTTCAGCGCTAGCACCACAGGCTTGCCCAATTCAATGACCTGGCTCAGCAGATAAAGGTTTCGTTGAAGATTGCTTGCATCGACGACAACGACAATAGCGTCCGGTGACGGCGTCTCCGCCCGTAGGCCGCGCAGAACCTCCATGGTTACGCGCTCGTCCGGCGATTGGCTCACCAGGCTGTACGTCCCCGGTAAATCGATGATGTCGATCAAACGCCCGTCGAGCAATCGGCAACGCCCGCTCTTCTTGTCGACGGTCACGCCCGGATAGTTCGCCACTTTCTGGCGCAGCCCGGTCAGGGCATTAAAAATCGTCGTCTTGCCGGAATTGGGATTGCCCGCCAGCGCCACTGTCATGGATGCCGTTCGGACGGAGCGAACAGGAGGTTGTTTGCAACAAGCTGGCATGACGTGCGGGCGTCGGTGTCCTTCAGGCCATCGTGATGCGAATGTGGCGGGCCTGTTCGTCGCGGAGCGATACGCAATACCCTCGGAGGCGAAATTCGATGGGATCTCCCAAGGGCGCCCGCCGCAGCATTTCCACGCAGGTGCCGTTGCAAAATCCCATTTCCAGCAGCCGGCGGCGCACATTGGTTTCTCCGCCGACCCATGCCACGCGGCCTCGGCCGCCGACGGCGAGTTGGTTCAGCCAGCAGGTGTCGCGGAAAACACATTGGGTGCAATCTGCCATATCGTCTGCTTTTCGGACGCCGGATTTCAACACGAGTCCTCCGATTCAGAGTCATTTCCGATCGTTTCGATACTCTAGAATTTTCGTTGGGACGGAAAATCGCGGTATCGCCCGCGAACTTGCGTAGGGGAATTTGCTTACAAATGACCTGGCGGTGGGGCCGGCCGGGGACCCCGACGGGTGGCAAGACGACCCGGAATTGAAAGGAGAAAAGCGTCTTCCGATGCGAGATCGGAAGACGCCTTTTCGTTCTTAGGTCGGGCGCGATGTTTTCGCTAGTCGGCGGCGAGGTGATGGACGGTGGAGCAGCCGACCTGAACGGCGAAGGCGGTGTCGTTGCAGTTGACTTGGCCGGCTTGTCCACCGCGGGAGCCTGCCTGGGCCTGAGCCACCTGAGCCAATGGAGCGGATCGGCGCGGAGATGCGCGGCGCCGGCGCGATCCGATTTTGGGGGGACGGCAATGTGAACCATCAGCGGTTTGACCAGGCGGGCGTAGTCTGAAAATCTCATGCAGACCACGTCGGTGTGAGTGCCGGCGTTGAAGACCAGAAAATCCTGGATGCGCCATGCCGATGTCGACGAAGGTTCGCAGGCCGAAGAGATTTCCGAACGGGGGTACGGCTCCGGGCTGGCAGGTCGTAAAGAAACGGGCGAATTCGGCTTCCTGTGCCAGTCGAACATGGGCAGCGCCGGTTTCGCGCGCAGCGCGTCCAAGTCCAGTTCCTTGCTGGCGGGCACGACGGCCAGGGCCAGATCATTATTGATCCAAACGATCACTGTTTTCGCCATATAGCGGCCGGGGATGTGGGCTGAATGAGCCACTTCCTGCGACGTGTAGGCCAGGGCGTGATTGTTCAGGGAGTGGGGAACGCCTTTTTCGGTTAGAAATTGACAGACTCGTTGGATGGACATAACGCCTCGTTGTTAAGTTACACTAACATTATCGACATTCCCCGGCGGCCAGACCATCGGGGGGTTCACCGTTTGTATGCTTAGGTGAACCCCCTACGTCCGGGCGACACACGTAGGCATCTGGCGGCAATTGGGCCTACAGGTAAGAGTAAGCCGCGGAGCGAGGAAATGGCATTGAAGCTGCCCGCGGCAGGGCCGAGGGCGGATACATGATTTACGATGCAAGGCCCTGACGGCCGAATTCATCGGTTGAGCGACGGCTTATCATTCGAAAGGGGAGAGGCAAAGCTTTCAGCCACGGCCACCTCCAATTTGCTGTACCCTAGCAGATGATAAGCAGCGGTGGAGAAAATCCAACTACAGGCGAAAATCCCAATGATCGTGACACCCACCCAGACAAAGTCCAGGGCATTAATGCGATCCCAAAATGGCCCCTGAAGATTGAATTGACCGCCCACCAGTGAAAGCACCTCGATGCCGCCCACCATGATAGCAATAAACACGGAGACGGCCGTTATTGTCATGTTGTAATAGAGCTTCCGCACCGGATGAACAAACGCCCATCCATACGCTCCCAGCATGAGGACGCCGTCGGCCGTATCGACTACGCACATGCCGGCCGTAAACAGCAAAGGGAAAAGGAGGATCGACCAGATGGGCACCCCCTGTGTGCCGGCGGCGGCGGCGATCCCCAGCAATCCGACCTGCGTTGCCGTGTCGAATCCAAGTCCAAATAGAAAACCAACAAAATACATCTTCCAACTGGCGTCCACCAGGCGGATGATGGGCCGGACCATTCGGCCGATCGCGCCCATACCAGAAAGCATCCCATCGAGTTGCTGATTGACGTAAGGCTCGCCGCGCTTGACCCGCCTGAAAGTTTGCGTGACGCCACGGAGCACCAGCAGGTTGATCAGTGCGATGCCAAACAGGAAGAGCGCAGAAACGGCCGTTCCCACCACATTGCCTATGCGCTCCAGTCCGTCGAAGCGGGATTGGATGCGCGCGGCCGTCATGGCGATGGCCAGGGAAAGCAGAATCACGATGGTCGAATGCCCGACGGAAAAGAAGAAGCCAACCAGCATGGGGCGTTTCCGCTCCTGCATAAGCTTTCGGGTGACGTTATCGATGGCCGAAATATGATCCGCATCCAGCGCATGGGCCAGACCAAGCGAGAAAGCCTCGGCCCCAAACCCCAGCAGCAGCGGGTAATGGTGAAAGGACAACACGCGCCGCGGCCCAGATGATGAGGTTGATCCCCGCCACCAACAGCCCCATCCAAATGAGCCGGCGATAAAAATGTTTGTCGGTAGTAAATTGGGGATGTGAAGTTCTCATACGACTAAATCCTTGTTCGTGCTTATCAACGCCGGTTTTCCATGCTTATCTTCCTTGGCCGCCCGGCGATGGTCCTGGAGCCAATTCAGCCAAGCGTTCAAACCGTCGCCGGTGATTGCCGAGAGTTCAATCACCGGTACGTCGGGATTCAGCCGCGCGATGTCGTCACGGAAAATCTGGCGGTTGAACGGAACGTGCGAAATCAGATCGATCTTGTTGAGCAAGCAAGGACGATTCGCAGACGATGTAGGGATGCTTGGCCGCTTTATCGTCGCCGCCGGCGGTGCAGAACATGCCGACTTTGGCGTCCTGGCCGAGATCGAAACCGACGGGGCAGATCAGATTGCCGACGTTTTCGATGAAGAGCAGATCCAGCGACTCGACATCGATGCGATCCATGGCCTGCATGACGTGATGGGCTTCGAGATGGCAGCCTTTGCCGGTGTTGACCTGGACGACGCGATCGGTGAAGCGGGCGATGCGGTCGGCGTCGCGCTGGGTGGTGAGATCGCCGACGATGACGCCGACACGCAAGCGTGCGGGCGAGACGCTAAGGGTGGCTTCGATGAGGGCGGTCTTGCCGCAGCCGGGCGCGCCCATCAAATCGATCGTGAAAACGCCGGCTCTGCGCAGACGGCGTGCGATTCATGCGCGGCCAATCTCGTCGTTGAGCTTCAGAACGTTTTGGACAACTTGCGACTTGCATGATCGGCTCCTCTCTGCTTCGTCGTCTCCACTTCGATGGAAACCAGTTGCAATTCGTCGCCGCCGACGGGGCGGACCTGGGTTCGAACCGCAATCGCAGCGCTCGGCCAATTCCGATGCTTGCCACTGATGGCCGCAGGCGCGCGCATTGCAGACGCCAGGGAAGAAGGTTTAGTTTCAGGTTAGCGGCGTTGGCTTGGCCGAGGCCTTGCCAGGCCATTCCATGGACTCGGCGTCGATGCCGCGCATGGGGCCGGCGTGAATGCGCACGGCCTCGCAGCGTTGCGCCCTGCGGGCACGTATGCGGCTGCGCCAGATTCCAGAATCGCCTCGGCTAGTCGAGAATTCATGCATGGCCGTCGCTCCCGGCGTATCAGACGGCCTCGTTGACGGTATCGATCACGTCGATGACCAATGCGCGGAATGCGCCGTGCGGACCGGTTCGGACAGGCCGTGCCGGAAGAGAAATCCGCACCGCCGATGTTGAAGAGGATGGCCTGTGGCGCGTGGCCGTAGAGCTGCTCGGCCAGACCAGAGAATGCTCGGGGCGACTGATGGTGGCCGATGGTGCTGGCCGCCGTTCCTGGCAGTCGATGGCGACGCTTTTGCTTGCGGACCTGGCCGGGCGGAGTTGCGCGTCGGCGTCGATGAAGATGGCAAGCTGCGACCGGCTGAAGGCTCGGCCAGTTCAGGCAGAAGCTGATGCACGGCCAGCACAGCGGCAGATTGCCGGGGCAGTCGATCGCGCAACGCCTTGGCGGCGGCCAGGCCGGCGCCGTCGTCGCGGCGAAGCACGTTGCCGTAGCCGATCACCAGGACCGGCGCTGTCAGTTGCGTCGGATTTCATGGACCACCTCGCCGGTTGGGTTCACCAATTCGATATGGAGCGGCATCTGCCGATGGCGTGGGTGGCGCAGGAGAGGCATGGGTCGTAACAGCGGATGACCGCCTCGACGCGGTTGAGCGCGCCTTCGGAAATCTTGTCGCCGTGGACGAACTGTTGGGCGGCCTGGAGGATTCCGCGGTTCATGGCCAGATTGTTATGCCCGTGGCGATGATGAGGTTGGCCCAGACCATCAGGCCGTTGTCGTCGATGCGGTAATGATGGATGAGCGTGCCGCGCGGGGCTTCGGCGACGCCGACGCCTTCGCTCTGATTGGGCCTGGCGCGGGCGCGGACCTTGGTGTCGAGGATGTTGGGGTCATTCAGGAGTTGGCTCCATCGTTTCGACGCCGAAGATGATTTCGATGAGCCGGGCATGGTGATAATGGAAGCGAGCTGAGGACGGCGCCGCGCTGGATGTCGCGGAACTCGGCCCATTCCTGGTCGGCGATAGGCGTTCCGCAGTGATCGATGATATTGAGCCGCGCCAGCGGGCCCGACTCGGTAGATTCCCTTGCGGGTAGCCCAGCTCGCTTGAAATAGGGGAATTTCATGAAGCTGTAAGGGCTCGACGGCTTCGGCGATCAGCTCCTGGTAGCGCTGCGGGGGAAACTTATCGACGACGACTCGCCCTGGGAATCGACGATGCGGAGATGGCCGTCGTAGTGTTCCAGGCCGCCGCTATCGGTGACCAGTCCCATGAAGAGCGTAGGGAAGTTGGCGAAGGTTTGGGCTTCGGCGGCGAAGTTACCGGCAGATTTGCTTGTACCAGTTGAGAGCGTGCGGCGGCCGATCTCCAGGGCTTCGGGCAGCATGGCCAGCATTTTGTCGCGATCCGCGGCAGCGAGCGGTTTGTTGACGCCGCCGGGAACGGCCCAGGCGGGATGGATGCGTTTCCCGCCGAGGATTTCGATGACGGTCTGGCCGATTTGGCGAAGGCGGATGCCGTCGCGGGCCAACTGGGGATTTTCCTGGGCGACGCCGAAGAGATTGCGCTTGGCGGGATCGGCGTCAAAACCCATCAGCAGGTCGGGGGAGCAGAGATGGAAGAAACTGAGGGCGTGGGATTGGACCAGTCTGGGCCAGGTTCATGAGCCGGCGAAGATTGGCGGCGGTTCGGGGATGTTGACGGCGAGCAAGTGCATCGCAGGCCTTGGCGGAGGCGGTCAGGTGGCTCACCGGGCAGATGCCGCAGGTGCGGGCCATCAGCGAGGGCATTTCCGTGAGCGGCCGGCCTTCACAGAATTTTTCAAAGCCGCGGAACTGCGTGACATGGAACATGGCGTCGGCCACGTCGCCGTCGTCGTTCGAGCTTCAGCGTGATCTTGGCGTGGCCTTCAATGCGGGTCACTGGATCGATAACGATGTTCGCGTGCCATCGACAATCACCTTCTGAACGCGTCCGCATTTAACGTCAAACAGTCATGCTCGCCGGATTTGGCGTTCTGCCGGCGAGTAATTCGCTGACGACATAATGGATCGCATCAGCCGGCGGCGGGCAGCCGGGGACGAACACGTCGACCTTCACGACTTCATGCACCGGGCGAACGCGGTCCAGAAGCGTGGGCAGATGAAGGGTCGGCTTTTGCTTCTGAATCGCGGCAATTTTCGAAATAGGCCCGCTCGAAAACGGATTCGGTGTCGAAGGGATTGCGCATGGCCGGAACGTTGCCCGTGACAGCGCAATCGCCCAGGGCGATGAGGATGCGCGTGCGGGAGCGGATTTTGCGGATTTTCACGCACGTCCTCATCCGTGCTGACGGAGCCTTCGACCAGGGTCACGTCCACGCCTTCGGGGAAATTCCTTGACGTCCACCAGCGGGCTGTAGACCAGGTCGATGAGGGAGCTAGATCGAGAAGCCGCTCGTCCATGTCCAGGAAGGACATATGGCAGCCGGAGCAGCCGTCGAGCCAGACCGTGGCAATGCGCGACTTTTTGATTCGTGGTTGCGCTCATGATTGATTCCTCGCATGCGCGTGAGATAGGGAAGGAACTGGTCGTTTTTTTCCATTTCGGCGACGCCGGTGCCCTTGCGGGTGAGGGCGCCGGTGGGGCAGACGCGGACGCACTTACCGCATCCGGTGCAGCTTGGGAATCGCCCCAGGGTTGATCCAGGTCGATGATGACGCTGCGATTCGACGCCGCGGCCGGCGATGTCCAGGGTATGCGGCGCCTTCGATTTCGTCGCAGACGCGCACGCAGCGCGTGCAGAGGACGCAGCGATTGTGATCCAGGCGGAAGAGGTCGTTGGAAGCGTCGAACGGGAGCTTGGGATAGCGATAGGGAATGTCGATGTGCGTGATGCCCATTGTCTGAGCGAGGCTCTGCAGTTCGCAGTGTCCGTTGGAGACGCAGACGGAGCAGACGTGATTGCGCTCGGAGAAGAGCATCTGGACGATCATGCGCCGGTAGCTCTGCAAGCGGGCGGAATCGGTGGTGACGTCCATCCCTTCGGCGACTTTGGTCACGCAGGCGGGGAGGAGCTTGTTGATCCCTTGACCTCGACCAGACAGAGACGGCAGGCACCCCATCCGGAGAGGCCGTCGAGAAAGCAAAGGGTGGGGACGTGCGATTTTGTTTTCTTTGCAGACGTCGAGGATGGTCTCGTCGGCGCGTCCGCTGACGTCGTTGCCGTCGATTTTCAGGGCATGACTACGGTGGTGGCGCGCTCATTGGACGGTCTCCTTTGCGCGGCGGCGACGGGCTCGGCCGGGGGAATCGTCGGAACTCAAAAGTTCGTCATATTCGTTGCGGAAATAGCGAAGCGTGGTGAGGACGGGATTGGGCGCGCTTGGCCCAGGCCGCAAAGCTGGTACTTTTGACCATGTCGCATAGCTCTTCGAGGAGTGTCACGTCGTGCACGATCGCCTTTGCGGTCGATGATCTTCCTC